>NZ_VLLF01000024.1 GCF_007830545.1 Roseibium hamelinense | reverse complement strand
TCTTCTGCCAGCTTGACCGGCGTGACGTCAAACGCCTTCACTGTAGGAACACAGCTCCTGTCAGAATCCGGATCCTTCAAGGTGGGTGACACACTGACCCTTCAAGATGGCAACGGCTTCGAACTCGGGTCTCTTGAAGTAGGCGCGGCCACAACCGTCTCCGACCTCGAAGACTTTGCTGATGAGTTCGGCGGTGTATCGGCGAGCTTCAACACTGGTACCGGCCAGCTCACCATCGAAAGTGACGTGACACTGAACCTGACCAGCGACAACGCAGACTTCGCAGCCTCAGCCTTCACAGCTGACAATGATGGCGTGAACGTTACCGCGGCTCAGGAATCCGGTTTTGCGACCGACAATGACATCAACAATGTCATCGGCAAGCTGAACACGGCTTTGAGCGACCTGCGTTCTCAAGCATCTGAGTTTGGTACCAATCTGTCCACGATTGAAATCCGTCAGGACTTCACTCGGAGCCTTATCAACACTCTTGAGGAAGGTTCGGGTCTTCTGACCCTGGCAGACACCAACGAAGAAGGTGCAAACCTTCTGGCGCTTCAGACACGTCAGCAACTTGCATCGACATCCTTGTCGTTCGCATCGCAGGCGGACCAGAACGTCCTTCGTTTGTTCTAAGCCAGAAGGCGACAGAACCAAACATTGCGGAAAGGCGGGCAGAAGCCCGCCTTTTTGCTTTTTAACCCCCTGCCCTGAAGTTTTTTCCAGCATTTTACGGAACGCGTCTTTGACGAGACAGGCCGCAATCGTGCGGAAACTCGAGCGGATGCCCTCGTCATTAACGCTGCGTTTACCCTAAATTTCAAAGCGGTTTACCATTGATTAAGGTTAACAGAACATCCTTCCTGCAACCCGCTCAGGATGAGTGGCGGTATTTTGTGACCCAGGAAAGGGATGAACGATGTCTGACATCAATCTGTCAGCTGCCGTCCGGCAGAACCTGCTTACACTCCAGTCAACAGCACGCCTTACCTCCGATGTTCAGAACAAGCTGGCAACGGGTCTCAAGGTCAATTCGGCCCTCGACAATCCGAACAGCTTTTTTACCGCTTCCGGTTTGAACAGCCGGGCCAACGATCTGGGCAACCTGCTCGAAGACATGGGCCAGTCGCTTCAGACCATCAAGGCGGCTGACAAAGGTATCCAGAGCATCACTGACCTGGTGGAATCGGCGAAAGCGAAGGCCAATCAGGCGCTGCAAACGCAAAGCCAGTTCGAGCGGGCGCAATTTGCTTCACAGTACAACGATCTGCTTGAGCAGATCGAGGATCTGGCGAAAGATTCCGACTACAAGGGCAAAAACCTGCTGGCAGGTGCCGGTAACGAACTGACAACGATCTTCAACGAAGACAACACGTCATCGCTGACGGTTGATGCAGTGGACTACACCGACACGACACTGTCGACCGGCTTGAACTTGTCCGACCTCAACGAAGCTCAAGGTGGTGCAGCCTCCTTCCAGCTGGAAGGTGGAAACAGTTCCATCACACTGACCAACGGCAGCGGTGATGCACTCGCTTCTGGTTCGGTTCTGACCGATAGTTCTTC
>NZ_VLLF01000023.1 GCF_007830545.1 Roseibium hamelinense | reverse complement strand
GACAAGGCCGTTTCGATCTCGGCAGCGCAGCTTCTGGCCCATGCCACCGACATCGATACGGGTGACCACCTGTCCGTGACGGGACTGAGTGCAAGCCACGGGACCATCACCGGCGATGCCGCGCACGGCTTCACCTTCACGCCGGACCCGAACTACAACGGCCCGGTCACGCTGAGCTACCAGGTCACCGACGGTCATGGCGGCAGCGTGGCCCAGAGCGCCTCCCTGACCCTCGGTGCAACACCGGATGCCGCCGTCATCACCGGCACCGACACCGGGGATGTCACCGAGGACCGGAATGTCTGGCCATCATCGGCGCATCCGCTCGCGGTCGGCGGGAGCCTGTCCGTGCATGATCCGGACGGCACAGCTTGGGATCATTTCCAGTATAACCGCTTTGGCGAGCATGCGATCTCGGACCCGTTTGGCGGAAGTCTGCACATCGACCGTGTCGGCAACTGGGGCTACGAGGTCGACAACACCCATCCCGCCGTCCAGGCGCTCGCGGCCGGGCAGGAAGGCCACGCGGTCTACGAGGTGCATTCGGCCGACGGCACGGCCCACCGGATCCGGATCACGATCCACGGCACCAATGACGCGCCTGTCCTGACAGCCGCCACGGCCTCGGCCACCGAGGACGGAAAGACCGTCACCGGCCAGATGTCGGCCACCGATATCGATCATGGCGACAGCCAGACCTATGCGGCCGGTCAGTCTGTCGACGGCTTCACGATGCATGCCGATGGCTCGTGGTCCTTCGATCCCTCCCATGCCGCCTATCAGCATCTCGCGGCCGGTCAGACACAGCAAGTCACCATCCCGGTGATAGTCACCGACAGTGCCGGAGCAACCGACACCGAGAACCTGGTCGTTACAGTAACAGGCACCAATGATGCGCCGGTTGTTTCCGGAGCAACAACCGGAAGCATCACGGAAGACCGGGCGGCAAGCTCCGGGCAGTTGGAAACTTACTGGAATACGATCGATGTTCGGGATCCTGATGGTGCAAGTGAAAGCCATTTAGTGGGGATCGAGGTTGGAGGTGTGCTTCAAAGTTTCTCGACGATCGCTCACGGCACTTACGGATACTTCCAGACGACACACAGCACCGACGGCCATGACAAGTGGAGGTATGCCGCCGACAACGGCAATCCGGATATCCAGGGTCTGAAGACCGGTGAGAACCTGCATGAAACCGCGGTGCTGGTGACGTCAGATGGCACACGTATCCCCTTGACGGTCACCATCAAAGGGCACGAAGACGGGGTCGTAATCGACACGCCAAGAGCACTCGTTCAGGCGATCGGGGACGTTGTCGAAGACACAAGTGTGCAGGTCACAGGTTCCTTGCAGGCGCATGACGCCGACACGCATGACACTGTGTCGTTCACGCCGCAAACCACCACCAATGCCTATGGCACCTTCACCGTGGATGCCGCGGGGCAGTGGTCTTTCAAGCTTGACAACGCCGCCGCCCAGCACCTGAGCGCCGGACTGCAAACTGTCATGGGATTCGACATCGAGGCCGTCTCCAGCGACGGATCGAGGGCTACTCAGCATGTGGAGGTCAATGTACGAGGCACAAATGATGCCCCGATTTTGACGGCGGCAACCGCTCGGGCAACGGAAGATGGGCGGTTCGCCACGGGCCAGATGTCGGCGGCGGACGTGGACAGCGGCGATACGCAGAGCTTCTCCATCGCGCAGCCGGTCGACGGGTTCTCGCTGAACGCGGACGGGTC
>NZ_VLLF01000022.1 GCF_007830545.1 Roseibium hamelinense | reverse complement strand
TGTTGATTTTCACCGAGAACTGCCCCGGTATTTCCACCGAGAATTGACCCGCCTTTTGTGTATGGAACGGCAGTTACGCCGTGGTCAAGATTTTGGTTTCCTCCCTTCGTTGTCGGCCTGATTTGCGGTGCTGTTTTTGAAGCGGAAGCTTTCGTTTCCGGTTTCAAGGATATGGCAGTGGTGGGTGAGCCGGTCGAGCAGTGCGGTGGTCATCTTGGCGTCCCCAAAGACTGATGCCCATTCCGAGAAGCTCAGATTGGTGGTGATGATGACGCTGGTGCGCTCGTAGAGCTTGCTCAGAAGATGGAAGAGCAGAGCACCGCCGGACGCGCTGAACGGCAGGTATCCCAACTCGTCGAGGATCACGAGATCGGAATGGACGAGCCGGTTGGCGATCTGGCCCGCCTTGCCTTGGGCTTTCTCCTGTTCCAGTGCATTGACGAGTTCAACGGTGGAGAAGAAGCGGACACGTTTGCGGTGATGTTCGATGGCCTGGATGCCGAGGGCGGTCGCAAGATGCGTCTTCCCGGTTCCGGGCCCCCCGAGGAAGACGGCATTGTGAGCCTGCTCGATGAACTCGCAGCGGTGAAGCTGGCGCACGAGCGCCTCGTTGACTTCGCTGCTGGCAAAGTCGAATCCGTTCAGGTCCCTGTAAGCTGGAAAGCGTGCGGCCTTGAGCTGATAGGCCACCGATCTGACCTCCCGCTCCGCCGTCTCTGCCTTGAGCAATTGGGACAGGATCGGAATGGCAGCCTCGAAGGCGGGAGAACCCTGTTCGGTGAGGTCGCCGACAGCTTGAGCCATGCCGTGCATTTTGAGGCTCTTGAGCATGATGACGACAGCGGCGCTGGCTGGATCATGACGCATGGCGGGCCTCCTTCAGTTTGCGCAGGGCGTCATAGCGTTCGACATTGGCCTTCGGTTCCTGGCTGAGAGACAGGGCCTGTGGCGCCCGGATGACCGGAGGGGTCACCGGCTTTCCGTCCGTCAGCCGGTGCAGAAGGTTGAGGACATGCGTCTTTGTCGGAACGCCTGCGTCCAATGCCGTCTCGACTGCCGTCAGGACAGTCCGCTCGTCATGATGAAGCACGAGAGCGAGGATCTCGGCCATTTCCCTGTCCCCGCCAGGCTTCTTGAGCAGATGCCGTTGTAATGACGTGAAGGCTTCCGGCAGTTCGGCGAAGGGGGCACCATTACGAAGCGCACCTGGTTTGCGTTGGATGACGGCCAGATAATGCCGCCAGTCATAAACCGTTCTGCCGGGCCGGTCATGAGACCGGTTGATGATCCTCTGATGCTCGCAGACGCTCAAGCCTTCCGCGACCACGGCGATCCTGTCCGGATAGACCCGCAAGCTGACAGGGCGGTTGGCAAACGATGCCGGCACGCTGTAGCGGTTGCGCTCAAAGTGAACCAGGCAGGTTGGCGAGACCCGCTTGGCATACTCGACAAAGCCGTCGAAGAGACGGCCGACCTGCATAAGCTTGGAGACTTCTTCGGCCCAGATATCTGCGATCGTCTCTGGTTGCGTTCCATGTGGGATGGTCTGCCAGAGATCTTTGCAGCGGTTTTCCAGCCAGTCGTTCAATTCCTCGAGGCTGGCCACGCGCGGCATCGGCTGCCACAGTCTGTGCCGGGCATCCCGTACATTCTTCTCGACCTGCCCCTTCTCCCATCCGGAAGCCGGATTACAGAACTCGGCTTCGAAGAGATAATGACTGACCAGGGCCGAGAAGCGAGCATTGACCTGGCGGTCTTTGCCGCGCCCGACCTTGTCGACAGCGGTCTTCATGTTGTCATAGATCCCGCGTCGGGGAACGCCGCCCAGAACCCGGAAGGCATGGTTGTGGGCGTCGAACAGCATCTCGTGGGTTTGCAGGAGATAGGCACGGACGATGAAGGCCCGGCTGTAACTGAGTTTGAAGTGGGCGACCTGCAACTTGGTCCGCTCGCCACCGATGATCGCCCAGTCTTCGGACCAGTCGAACTGGAAGGCTTCACCGGGCTCGAACGCCAGCGGCACGAAGGTTCCGCGGCCGCTGGTCTGCTGCTCGCGCTGCCGGTCAGCTTTCCAGTCTCGCGCGAAGGCGGCCACCCGGCCATAGGAGCCATCATAGCCCAGGCTCACCAGATCGGCGTGCAACTGCTTGATCGTCCGTTTCTGCTTGCGCGATTTGGTCGACTCTGCTCGCAACCAGGCCGACAGCTTGTCGGCAAAGGCATCAAGTTTGCTGGGCCTCTCGGGAACCTTGAACACGGGTTCAACCGTATCATCCCGCAAATACTTGCGCACTGTGTTCCGGGACAATCCGGTGCGCCGGGAGATCTCCCGGATCGAAAGCTGATCACGAAAATGCCAGCGTCTGATAACGCTCAACAACGCCATGTCTATCACTCCGTATTCCCCCGCCGAAATCACTCAGGGGTGGGTTTAAACATGGGTCAGTTCTCAGTGAAAAAATCGGGCCTCACCGGGTCAGTTCTCGGTGAAAATCAACA
>NZ_VLLF01000021.1 GCF_007830545.1 Roseibium hamelinense | reverse complement strand
GGGGGGCATAGCTCAGTTGGGAGAGCGCGTGCTTTGCAAGCATGAGGTCGTCGGTTCGATCCCGTCTGCCTCCACCATTTCTTTTGTGCTACCGCGCTTCGCGCTACTTGAGCGCATTTGTGATGCGCTATCGGCTATCGCCTGCTTGAGTGCTGGATTGCTGCTCCCCTTGGGGTGAGCGCATGAGACAAAAACTCGTTTTTGAGAAAGTAACCGTTTTGCGGTGATCGTCTGGATTGCCGCCTGTTCTTGACATCGTTGAAGAGAAGATTTTTTTGATCTCTGTGAGATTGCGGTGGGTTTTGGCCTGCTGTGGTGATCATAGGGTTCCGTAATCAATCGGAGTGCCAGCTTGACCGCATGGTGATCAAAGAAGTCTCGTGAAACTGGTCTTAATTATCAAGATCTGTTTGTGTTTGAACCTTTGATGGCTTGGGTTTTACAAAGGGGCCCACGCTGGATTTGGTTTGAAGCAAACGTATTTGTGCCGTTTGTTTGGTGCTGATTGAGTGTTTAACCGCGCTCAAGTAGTGCGAAGCACGGTAGCGCACAAATAAATGATCTTTTTAAGAGCCTTCGAGGCTCTCAAAAAGATGAACATTGATAATGAGAGTGATCAAGTGTCTTAAGGGCATTCGGTGGATGCCTTGGCGACAAGAGGCGATGAAAGACGTGATACGCTGCGATAAGCCATGGGGAGCTGCGAATAAGCTTTGATCCGTGGATTTCTGAATGGGGCAACCCACTCCGTATGGAGTACCCGTAAGGGAGCAAACCCGGGGAACTGAAACATCTAAGTACCCGGAGGAAAGGACATCAACCGAGACTCCGCTAGTAGTGGCGAGCGAACGCGGACCAGGCCAGTGCCTCAAGTGATCTAACTGGAACCGTCTGGAAAGTCGGGCCTTAGTGGGTGATAGCCCCGTACAGGTGTTGAGAATTTGAGGACTTGAGTAGGGCGGGACACGTGAAATCCTGTCTGAACATGGGGGGACCACCCTCCAAGCCTAAGTACTCCTTGTCGACCGATAGCGAACAAGTACCGTGAGGGAAAGGTGAAAAGTACCCCGACGAGGGGAGTGAAACAGTTCCTGAAACCGGATGCCTACAAACAGTTGGAGCCCGCAAGGGTGACAGCGTACCTTTTGTATAATGGGTCAGCGACTTAATTTAACGAGCAAGCTTAAGCCGGTAGGTGTAGGCGTAGCGAAAGCGAGTCTGAATAGGGCGATGAGTTCGTTGGATTAGACCCGAAACCGAGTGATCTAGCCATGGCCAGGTTGAAGGTGCGGTAACACGCACTGGAGGACCGAACCCACGCCTGTTGAAAAAGTCGGGGATGAGCTGTGGCTAGGGGTGAAAGGCCAATCAAACTCGGAAATAGCTGGTTCTCCGCGAAATCTATTTAGGTAGAGCGTCGGATGAATACTCTCGGGGGTAGAGCACTGGATGGGCTATGGGGGCTTACCGCCTTACTGATCCTAACCAAACTCCGAATACCGAGAAGTACTATCCGGCAGACACACAGTGGGTGCTAACGTCCATTGTGGAGAGGGAAACAACCCTGACCGCCAGTTAAGGTCCCTAAGTTATGGCTAAGTGGGAAAGGATGTAGAACTCCCAAAACAACCAGGATGTTGGCTTAGAAGCAGCCATCATTTAAAGAAAGCGTAACAGCTCACTGGTCTAAATAAGGGGTTCCGCGCCGAAAATGTACCGGGGCTCAAGCCATACACCGAAACTGCGGGTGTGCGTAAGCACGCGGTAGCGGAGCGTTCTGTAAGTCTGCGAAGGGAGACCCGCGAGGGCTCTTGGAGATATCAGAAGTGCGAATGCTGACATGAGTAACGATAAAGGGAGTGAGAGACTCCCTCGCCGAAAGTCCAAGGGTTCCTGCGCAACGCTAATCGGCGCAGGGTTAGCCGGCCCCTAAGGCGAGGCCGAAAGGCGTAGTCGATGGGAATGCAGTTAATATTCTGCAGCTTGGTGGTAGTGACGGATGCTGTGTGTCGTATCTCCTTATTGGATTGGGGATGCGGCGAAGGTGTTCCAGGAAATAGCTCCACCGTATAAACCGTACCCGAAACCGACACAGGTGGACTGGTAGAGCATACCAAGGCGCTTGAGAGAACTATGCTGAAGGAACTCGGCAAAATGCTCCCGTAAGTTCGCGAGAAGGGAGACCTCTTGATGGGCAACCATTGAGGGGTGGCACAGACCAGGGGGTGGCGACTGTTTATCAAAAACACAGGGCTCTGCGAAGCCGCAAGGCGACGTATAGGGTCTGACGCCTGCCCGGTGCTGGAAGGTTAAGAGGAGGTGTGCAAGCACCGAATTGAAGCCCCAGTAAACGGCGGCCGTAACTATAACGGTCCTAAGGTAGCGAAATTCCTTGTCGGGTAAGTTCCGACCTGCACGAATGGCGTAACGACTTCCCCGCTGTCTCCAGCATAGACTCAGTGAAATTGAATTCCCCGTGAAGATGCGGGGTTCCTGCGGTCAGACGGAAAGACCCCGTGCACCTTTACTACAGCTTCACACTGGTATTCGTAACGACATGTGTAGGATAGGTGGTAGACGTTGAAGCCTTGGCGCCAGCTGAGGTGGAGTCACCCTTGAAATACCACCCTTGTCCTTATGGATATCTAACCGCGGCGCAACAACGTCCGGGACCGTGTGTGGCGGGTAGTTTGACTGGGGCGGTCGCCTCCCAAATGGTAACGGAGGCGCGCGAAGGTGGGCTCAGAGCGGTCGGAAATCGCTCGTTGAGTGCAATGGCATAAGCCTGCCTGACTGCGAGACTGACAAGTCGAGCAGAGACGAAAGTCGGCCATAGTGATCCGGTGGTCCCTCGTGGAAGGGCCATCGCTCAACGGATAAAAGGTACGCCGGGGATAACAGGCTGATGATGCCCAAGAGTCCATATCGACGGCATTGTTTGGCACCTCGATGTCGACTCATCACATCCTGGGGCTGGAGCAGGTCCCAAGGGTTTGGCTGTTCGCCAATTAAAGTGGTACGTGAGTTGGGTTCAGAACGTCGCGAGACAGTTCGGTCCCTATCTGCCGTGGGTGTAGGAGAATTGAGAGGATCTGTCCCTAGTACGAGAGGACCGGGATGGACGTACCTCTGGTGGACCTGTTGTGGCGCCAGCCGCATTGCAGGGTAGCTATGTACGGAAGGGATAACCGCTGAAAGCATCTAAGCGGGAAACCCACCTCAAAACAAGTTCTCCCTGAAGAGCCGTGGAAGACCACCACGTCGATAGGAAGCGTGTGGAAGTGCAGCAATGCATGAAGCTTAGCTTTACTAATAGCTCGTTTGGCTTGATCGCTCTCATTACTCAATGTTCATCTTTTAAAAGCGCCCTTGGCGCTTTGAAAAGATTAAGATGTTTTGTTCTCACGGGCGCATCGGTCCTTCGGACCTGGCCTGCGAACCACGCGGCCTGACCGGCCGGCGGCCGCTTGGCCTTGCGAAGCAAAAGCTTCGGAACTCAGGTTCCTTGCAAGGCTGAACGGAAAACAGTCAAAATCAAAAAAAAGACCAGTTTTACATCCAAATTGCCCTTCGCCGGCCTGGTGGCTCTAGCGGGGAGCCCCCACCCGATCCCATCTCGAACTCGGCCGTGAAACTCCCCAGCGCCAATGGTACTGCATCTTAAGGTGTGGGAGAGTAGGTCGCCGCCAGGCCTGCAAAGCGCAATTTGGACACTTCAGTGCACGATCGGCTAACGCCTACTTGAGTGCATCTCTTCAATCAAAGTGTGCAAACCCATCAGCACACCTCTTCAACGATAGCCTCCACCTTAACGCGGGATGGAGCAGCCCGGTAGCTCGTCAGGCTCATAACCTGAAGGTCGCAGGTTCAAATCCTGCTCCCGCAACCAAATACAAAAATGGCCGCCAAAAAGGGCGGCCTTTTGTGTATTCGGGCCGGGGATATTGGTCAGACCCTCAGCGCGCCCCATCAAGGAGCGCTGCGCCCGACGCAGAACGCCAAAAAAGACAAATCAGGATCCCGAAACC
>NZ_VLLF01000020.1 GCF_007830545.1 Roseibium hamelinense | reverse complement strand
TTGTCCTTGAACTCGCCAGCCGGAACAGTCGTTCCGAGTTGGCTGTCCGCATCCCCAACATCCGCATACCGTGCAGCAAGGGTGACTTTGGCCCGTCCGAATTCTTTTGTTGCGCCCACGCTGCCGCTCAGGAAGCCGTCGACCGGGGTAAAGTTTGTTGTCGGGCTGCCGGTATGGTGCTCATACCCGACTTCGCCAAAAATCGACAAATCTTCCGTGATCTTGCGTCCAAGCCCAAGCCTGTAGGTGATCCGGTCGTCTGCAAAAAAGGCCAAGGGGCCGCCGGTAACCGATGTGTAGAGCGGCGGGGAAATGTCGAAATCCGACCACGGCACCCAGCGGACAGACCCGAACAAGAGCGTTTTCGGGCTCAAACCTGTTTGGAATTCCAGATGCAGGGATTCCGGTGAGTCCAGCGCTGTGGTCGTGGCCACTGCCGGACCGCCGGCAAAACTCTCCGAAGTTGAAAGATCGGTGTCGATTGCTGATCCATAGGTGAGGGCAATTCTCATGCCGATTTCCGGCTTCTCATAGGCAATACCAGCGAGAAACCCGAAGCCGAATGCGGGGTCCACTGTGACATTATATCCGTTCAAGAACGGTATGTTTGCATGAGCATCCGTGTATTGGATCTTCGGTCCGCCATAAATACTGAAACCACCGCCGAATACACGCATGGTGTCGGGCAGATTGTATTGAAGAACACCCGAAAGAGCGTGTGTTGTAATGCTGGCGTTGGCGTTGGAGGCAAAATAGGTCGAAGTTGGGTAGGCAATGTTTGCGCCGTAAGGTTGATCGAAGATGATCGCGTATGAAAACTGATCGTTGATGTCATCTTTAAAGGCGGCGCTTATGTTCCAAAAATTCTCCGCAAGATTGCCAGAATTTTGGCCTGGTGTGGGGGAGATGCTGCTCCCGACGCCCGAAACTTCGGGAAACGCGAAGTACCCGCCAATCTGGAAATATCGTCCCTGTTCGAAGAGGACGTCCATAGACTGGTCTATGCGTTCGAAACCACCCGCATGAGCCGTCCCGCTCAATGCGATCGACACTGCGATCGCGGTTTTCAGTCTGCACATTTTTTCTCCCCCCATTTTTGACCGGCTGTAGCGCCATTGGCGCATGGCCCTCCAAAGCCTTTACCGGTCAAAGATCGACTGTTGTTAGCATTGTATTAGATAGATACCTAAATTCCCGTAGAGGCAATAGAGCGCACCTTCAAAAGTCTGTTTGCCGACGCACTCTTCACTGGAAAACCGCATGTTTAGGCTGGTTTTCGCGCAGGAGTTGTTGCCTGATATCGGTAGATGCGGACCTCTTTGCTATCACTCTGCAGCCATATGACGGTCTTGCGAACAAGGTTCCTGCGTCTAAGCTGCCAGTGAAGTCTTCTTCCAAAATGACACCCTTGACCGGCCGCGCCATCCCGCAGGATATGTCGCGGGTTTGTTCGATGCTGGGTTGATCCGAAATCAGGCCTTCGATGGGGACAGGTGCAGCGTCTTTCCCTGTTTTCTTGTGGACGCTACGCTCCACCGGCGCTGCCGCAGACACGCTTGGTCAAGTGTGTTGCTCGCCAGTGCTTTCGGCATCTTTATTGGCAATGGATACGGCGTATCCATAGGTTTCCTCCCAGAACAGCACCCTGCGGGATTTTATGCCCTTGGTATTTTTCGGAGCTACAGACTACGGGTGTCGGGATTGCGTGTCTGAGCACTAGTCAACAATTTGAAATATTTTGCCGTGTTGCCGTTGAGGGAGGAAAAGGTGGGGGCTTGGGGGCAGTGACGACAACGTTCTTTCCAAGACGGGACCACGTGACGTGGCTGACAGCAAAACGAACAGTCGGATTGTCCGGCGGGCCTCCATCTGCGGCAGAAACCTTGTCACTTAGCTGTGTTCAGCGATCTTCTGTGCGACCAGCCAAAGCCGATCCTGTCCCCAAACGCCCAAGATCTCTTTTCCGTCAGGGCCAAGGAGCCGATAACTTGGAACGCCCCAGCTGCCGAATCCATACATGGCCAAGCGATTTTGTTCGGCTTCTTCCTGCCAGGTGTCATTATTCATATGCTTTTTGGCTTCAGCCCAATCGAGCCCAGCCATTTCGGCCACCTTTTTTAGACCAGACATCGCGTTGGTGTTTATGCCTTCGCAGAATGCGGCTTTAAGGAAAGCACCGAAAAAGTCATACCCCTTGCCGTGCCCGGACGCCCATTTGTATATGCCGTACGCGTGAATAATCGGCTTGCCGATGGGGTCGTAAAAACTGTCCTGCCGCGCTCCCAATGCGCGTGCTTCCCGCGCGCAGTCGAACCAAAAATATAGGCCTTTTATCACCGTTGCCGGCACACCGCGCATGACCATGGGCAACACTGGCCGCAGAACCAAGTTGACGCCGGAGTCTTTTGCCAATTTTAGTGTGGGGTCCCACGAAACCGCCGTGTACGGGCTTCGCAGGGATGCGAAATATTCGAGTGTCAGGTCTTTCGCGCCGGGGCCGAACTGCGAGCAGATGGCTGGACGGGGGGCAATCAAAGGCTGGTTTGGGCTTCGATCAGCGCCGAGCGACTTCAGCCTTTGCTCCAGATGGTAAAGCCGGCTGATCCCCCAATACCATTCTCCCTCGTACCAGAAATTGGCCCCGCCATAATGTTTCAGTTTCTTGCGGCGCTCCGCACCGGCGTTGAGCTTGTTTTGCACCTCACGGTCAGAGGCAACGCCATGCTTGTCCGCGATCGCCATCAAACCAGCATCGTCGCCGCGCCACAAACACTCGCTAACGGCAACGCCTTCGCGTGAAAAACAGTTCGGTGTCAGATTGCAGAGAACGCGCGTTGCCAGTTCGCGAAGGCAGTCCGGCGGGTGTGCGGAAGCATCCGGAAACCTGACCCCGTAGCCTGGGGCAATCAAAGCAGCATCCCATCGGGACATGTCCTGCAGTAGGTCAGGCTCGGGATAATTGTCGTCCCGGAGCGGCGGAACGATATGGACTTCGATATCAACGTCATACTGCGCTTTGATGCGGCCCAGTACCTGGATCGTCAAATGGGAGTATCCGTCGTCAACCTGATGGAAGTACTCCAGCTTATGACACCGGCCGTCTTTATGTCGTTTGGCTTCTCGATTCTTTCTGAGCTTTGCCGTTCTCTGTTCACTCGCCGCCCGGGTGAGAAGCCAGGAGATGGCCCAGCGTTTCAGCGCGGAAGGCGTGCTGCTGGAAGCTCCTGCTTGTTCTGTGGTTTGCGTCATGTCCAACACCCCCGACGACACTTTACGTGCGAAGAGCAAGCTGTGAGCGAAGGATTCTTGGACATACACATCGTCCTGATCTAGGTTTTTCGATGTTTCTGACTTGTTCAGGCAGACATCCAAAACGAAATTGGCAGTCGCCCCCCATTGGCCACATACATAGGAACACATGTCCGCTGAGGCAGACTGTACAAAAGGTGACATTCGCATGTCATTTGCGGTCAGAGACTGCTTTTCTGAACTATCGGCTCCGTAGGGATAGCAGGTCCGCGGTAATGATTATGCCAAGTGCGGGAGCCTTGCAGACACGGCTCAAATAAGCGCAGTGGCGATAGCTGCCATCACAATGCGGCCCAGCTTGATCCGCACGATGGCCTTGATAGTCCTGCGCAAAAAAGCGCCCAAGGCCCAAGATGGTGGCCGGAATGAAGCGCGCGCCTCGTCCCACGGTCATTTTCAAAGGGGCGTCACCAGTTCTGATTTCATCTGTACAAGGTTCGGCAAACCGTTCATATTTTTCCGATGGTTTCCAGTTTTAACAGCTACGCGGCCGGTGTTCTCGACATTTTGAGTGCAGACGTCCGTCGGGCGCTGCTCGCAACTGGACGGCGGGTTATCTTTTCAGACGGGCAATTGGTCCAAAGCCGGGGCCACAATACGCTTGATCTTGTTATCGTACTTGAAGGCGGTCTGCGGATCATGACGCTTGGCGACGATGGATCGGCCTTGCTCACGGCAATTCTGGGCCCGGGGCAACAGCTCAACGACGTGACACTTTTTGCAAAAGCAGCACGAACGCATGATGCGGCCGCAGTTGGTGAAACAGAACTGCTGACACTGACCCAGGATGAATACCAGCAGTTTTCAGCACAACATCCGGAGATTATTCAGGCTCTTCTGGTCAGCAATGTTCAGCGCGTTCATCAGCTCGTCGAAGCTCTAAATGATTTGAGGGCCCTACCGAAATCCGTCGTGCTCGCACGGGTGCTGTTGAAAAACGCCCGTCATCAGCGCGGCCAGAGCACGATCAACAGTGTCGAACTGGACCTCACTCAGGAAGACATCGCCATGTTCCTCGGCGTATCGCGCGCTTATCTCAACAAAGTTCTCAGCGGCTTAAGCAATTTGGGGCTCATCAAAGTCTCTTACCGCAAGATCGCTGTTTTGGATTTGACGGCTCTGGAAGCCTGGATTCAGGAGCATCTAACCTATGACCCGGTGGAACTGTTCGAGGCCCAGGAAGTGCCTGATGGCACCTAGATTTATCCGGCATGTTCTGCGGGATAGATGCAAAGAAATCTCTCGGCCAAAAAAGTGAGGTATCCGTTGACAGCCAACCGCAGGGGCACCTGGTCACAGCCGCCACAATTGCCAAAGTTCTGGTTTCCAACCGCTGTGCCTGAAAACGCGTGCAAGGCCGTCGATGTCGCTCTAGCGCTAAATCACTTGAACGACACTGGCGCAGCTTGCCCCTAGCTCCATTATGGCCACTATACGTGCTAATCAAATACAGGATATGCTGCCTACAAATCGCAGTGATTTCGAAACATAAACATAGAGAACATCCTAACCCGCTCGGACAGCACCGCGTGTCCTTGAGCCCCACGGTCGCGAATATCCCCGTAGGAAAGTGGGAAATCCCGGAAGGACCCGCGAGTGACTTAGGGTTTCGGGTAGGCT
>NZ_VLLF01000019.1 GCF_007830545.1 Roseibium hamelinense | reverse complement strand
CGGGCTGATCGCCATTTGCCCGTAGGCGCTCATGGACGGACTTTCGAGCGCCCACGTCGCCGTGTCGCCCGTGTCGGGGTCCAGCCCCTGCAACGTTCCGGTGATGGGCGCCCGTGTGACATCCTCGGTCACCTGACCGGTGTCGACCGATGCCGGATCGACCGTGGGCGCGTCATTCGTCCCGGTCACCGTGATGACCAGGTTGGACTGGGCCGTTGCCCCTTCGCTGTCGGTGACGGTCACCGGGATCGACAGGGGCAGGCTCTGGCCAGCCGCCAGATGCTGATAGGCCGCGTCGGTGGGATCGAAGCTCCACGACCCGTCCGCGTTCAGCGAGAACCCGTCGACCGGCTGCGCGATGGAGAAGCTCTGCGTATCGCCGCTGTCCACGTCCGCCGCCGACATCTGGCCGCTGACCGCGCTGCCATCTTCGGTGGCCGAGGCGGTCGCTGCTTTGAGAACTGGAACGTCATTTGACCCAGTAATGATAACACGCAGCTCATGGGTCGTTCCGTCCGCGCTTTGTACGGTCAATCTATCGATCAGGCTGTTGCCCGGTTTGAGCGCTTGAATGACGGCTTGGCTGTTGTCAGCCGTATACGTCCAGCGCCCGTTCTCATCTATCGAAAAACTGCCATATCCCGCCGGCCCCTGCACGGCTGCGACAGCCAGGAATTTGTCCTGGCCCGCATCCGGGTCTTTCACCGTAAGAAGTCCGCCAGCTGTCAAGTTTCCAGCGACTACATTCAGGTCTTCTGTGGCCGTATCGGTGTCCAGCCCTGAAATCTTTGCGGCAGTGGTTGTCGTGCCCGTCGGGGTTGGCGGTGTGCTGGTTCCACCTGGAAGCGGCGTGGTGCCTGTCGGGGTCGGTGGCGTGTTCGTACCCCCCGGAGGTGGTGTGGTGCCCGTCGGGGTCGGCGGCGTGTGTGTTCCCCCAGGAGGTGGTGTCGTGCCCGTCGGGGTCGGCGGCGTGTGCGCACCCCCCGGAGGCGGCGGGGTTCCGGCATCAGGGACAGGGGCGGATCCGTGTGACGACGGTGGCGCCGCAAAAGCCTTTGTTTGGCCAGGCATGCCTGACAGGGCCCCCGCTTGAGAAATACCCGATGCGTGGGGGAGTTCTGGCGCCGCGTTCAGCCCCACTCGGGGACCTGCCGCAGGTTGGGTATCTTGACCGGCCTGCAAGCCGTGTGATGCAGCCGGTGCCTCTTGGTCAGACGGTGAAACCGGGGCTTGGGATGGTCTTGTTACGTCTTGGGAGCCGCCATGTGACCCGGGCTGTGCGCCGGATGCCGCAGGTTTGTCCATGCGACCAGCATATGCACTATCGCTGGAAGGCGGGAGGACTGACGATGCGTCCGGCCCTTCTGCGTCGATGGTCCAGCCAAATCCTTCTTCGGACTGAATTTTCTTGGCGTTTTTGACCTCTTCCGGAAGCTCGTCCTTGTCCGAAAGGCGGTTTGGGTTCTTGCCTGTTTGATCGCTCATTGCTCAAGCTCCTAGCGTTCGCTCAGCGCCAGATCCAGATTGGTGAAGACCGGTTTCCAAATGTACTCAAACACCGTTTTCTTGCCGGTGAGGATGTCCGCCTCGCCCGTCATTCCCGGCAGGAGTGCAAACTGCTCCGGATTGTCCCGGAAATAAGTCACGGGCACTTCAACCAGAACTTCATAAAAAGCGGCCCCGCGGTCGTCCACGATTGTGGTTGGGGACACCTCCATGACAGAGCCGTCCAGTGCGCCGTACCGGCTGAAATCAAAGGCATCAACCTTGAGGACAACCTTTTGGCCGACAGACACAAATCCGACGTCGCGCGGCTGGAGTTGCGCGGCAAAACGCAAACCAACATCCCTCGGAACAATTTCAGCGACCATGCCACCGGGCTCGATTACGCGCCCTACCACCGTGTCCGGCACGGACTGCACGTAGCCGGCAACCGGGCTCTTGAGCTCCGTTGACAGGACACGCTGGCGTAAACGTCCAATCTGCTCGTCGACAACACGGCGTTCGCCATTGATCTCGGCGATCCGGCTCCGGGCTTCAGCGGCCTCATTGAGGTCGATACGCTCCATATCTTCCTGCAATTCAGCAATCTCAGCTTCCATAACGGCCTTCCGGCCCGAAAGCGTTGCGAGCTCGTAGTCATACCGGGCTTCTTCCTGGACCGCCTCGATCAGACGAGGACGCGGTGCGAGGCCCCGGTCAACCAGTCCGTGCAGTGTGGTGGTCAACTCCTTGGCCACTGCGAGCTGCCGCTCAACCGCTGGCCGCTCACTGCTGATCGCCTGAAGATCCGCTCTTTTCTCCGCAACCTGGCGGTTTATGACGTCGCGTTCATTTTCCAAGAAGGCCTTTCTTGCTTCCAGAGCGGCAACTTCGCGGTCAATTAGCTCCTGGATCGCCTCTATATCTTCTTGAGGCAGAGTTTCTTGACCTGTTTTGACTGCGATAAGGTCGAGAGGGGCCAGCGCTTCCCCTGCGACGCTGTCAAACACAGGCGCGCGATTTTCAACCAGAGCAAGCAGCCGCTCCTTCTCAAGGGCAAGAGCAAGCGCTTTTGCTTGTGCCTCGCGAAGTTCTGAGCGAACATCTTCGTGATCGAAGATCGCGATTGTATCCCCGCGGGAGACAACGTCTCCTTTGCGCACGAGCACGGAGGCAAGAGCACCGCCGTGCTCCGTCTGAAGCTGTTGCACTTCGCTGATCGGCTCGACAACACCACGCGCCTTTGCGACTTCGTCAATTGGGGTCATGACCGACCAGGCGACGAATGCAACCAGGCAGACACCGATTGCCGCGGCCGCCATGTTGGTGAGCTTCACGGCTTTGCCGTCGTTCAATTCAAATTTTTCATCGAGATTCGAAGGCGTCATCAGCTCATCCCCTTGGACGGTGAAATCGTCTGTTGGCCCGGGGGGGTTACCGGACCGAAATAGGCCGGTGCCCCCTCATCCAGCACCAAAGCATTGTCGGCAAGTTCGGCGAGGGAGGTATCGTGGGTGGCCAGAAAAACGGTCGCCGTTCCCTTGACTTGTTCCAACAACGCACGCAGCCCGGTGCGTCCGCCATTTGCCCCTGAACCGCCTGTGTCATCCAGCACAATCAAACGGCACGTTGGATCAAACGATTCGTTGTTTTGGCTGTGCTCCGCAAGGGCGGGCTTAGGGTCTCGATCAGCCAAAGTCCCATCGCCAAGATTCTCCAAACGCGAATAATACGTGGCCCGGGCAAGGTCATCAGGATCGTACTGTGTCACGGACCTGCCATTGAGCGACAAGCGGCCTGATTGCGGCAGGAGTAGCCCAGAGACCATCTTCAAGAAGGTGGATTTGCCGGATCCGTTCGGTCCTATAACAATGGTCAACGAGCCTGGTGCACATTCGAATGTAACACCCGTGATCGCGGGCTCCGCACTTTGATCATACTTAAAGTATAGTCCCTTCCCGCTGATGGCTGGTGCTCCTACGTCCAGCTTTTCCAATGCGGCCGGCCTGGCTTGAGAGGTCCCCCAGGAAAACGCTTGATCTAGCCCAGAAATCGCCGTTCGAATTCCCTTTAGCCGCGGCAAAGCCAGAAAGAATGCCTGAGAGGGTCCGGTGACACGCCAGGTCAAAAGCATGGTGCCAATGAGGGCGCCAGCCGTAATCGCCCCTTGCATCGCAAGGGCCAGACCGACGCACAAAGTGGTTAGAGCAGCCCCGGTGCCCAACACATAGGCAAGCGACTGCAATGCCGCACTCCGCGTTGCCTGACGGTGTTTCGCAAAGGCAGCCTGACGCGCCGTCGAGGCAAAGCGCGCAAACCACGAGGCCCCGTGATCGATGTGCTGAATGTCGGCCGCTTTCGAACTCAGTTCGGTGAGCGCTTCGACGCGCTTGGCATTGGCGTTTTCCAGCTGCGGGTCCAGGCTTTGCCGGGTTTCGCTGAGCACCCAGCTCAACGAAAAAAACAAGGTCAGATAAACGGCCGGAACAACCGCCATCCATCCTCCGACAAAGGCAATGGCAAAAATGGAGAGCGGGACAAAGGGAGCATCGAAAATTGCCGCCGTATTCTGTGACGCGAACACTTCTGCGCTCTGCGCCGTACTCTGCAAGCGGTTCTGTAGCCGGTCAAACCCCAGCCGCTGCCGCATCGCATGTGGCAAACGCAGGATACGCGACAAGGACATCAGCCTCACCGTTGACCCGAGACGCGCATATTCGGCGGCCAGAAGTCTGGACCGGAAGCTGCGCAGGACGAGGATTGCCAGCAGAACAACACCGGCCCCGGTCAAGAGCGGGACCAGACTTTGAGACGCCTGTGCGCCGAGCACCCGATCGAAAATCGTCATCGAAAAGAACGGAATGAACAATGCAAGGGCGTTGATGATAAGAGACAAAAAGAGCGCCGTTCCAACGCCCCGTTTTATCCGGTTGCGGATTGACACCGCGTGCACCGCCGCCACGGGGTGTTCAGGATTGTGAATGAAAAGAAGTTTTTCGGCAGCGCCGACGCGGTGCGCTGTCTTTTCCGGTGTGAGATTCGAAGAAGAGACGACCGTTTCGCGGGAGTCTTCCCGGATGAGCGCATGAACCCCGTGCTTGTCCTGAACAATAAGAGCGCCATCCAGCCCGCTGCGCCAGGCGGCCGGAATTTTTGTTTCAACGCTGGCGCCGACATCCACGAGATCAAGCACCATGGCTGCTTCATCGAGGGTGCGGACGTTAGACTCGTGTGGCATGGCGGCCGTCAAAACATCGTCGGACCGCCGCCATCCAAGACCGGCAAGCGATTTCAACAGGATAGCTTCAAGGTCGGAGGGTTGCCTTGATGGAATAACGGCCGAGGTCTCGAGCGCTGCGGTTTGTCTGGTCAGGCCGGATTGGACGTTCATGCTGCGATCTCCCTATCGGCCGCTAAATCCGGCAGCTCGAATACCTCTTCGAATTGCGATGTGAAAGCATCAGCGCCTTCGAACGCAATCACAGTGGTCTTGCCATCCAGACTTTTCAAAAGGCCGGCCAGTTGCGAAGTCCCCGCCGCATCCAGGTATTGTGATGGCCGGTTCAGCAGCAAGATTTGCGGCGTTCCCGATAAGGCGCGGACAAGCATTAAACGTTTCGCATGTCCGTCCGAAAAGGGGATTCCAAGGCCAGGGGATAACGGTGTTTCGACACCATCTCGCAGACGCCCAATCGCTTCCGACAGACCGATGTGTTCCGAATAGAACATGGCTTGATCTGTCGCCTCGGTATCAAAGGCAGTCATGTTTTCCAAAACGGTGCCGTTGAACACTTTTGGGTTGGCATCACAGACCGTCACATGACAATCGCGTGCAGGTACGCTCACGCCATCGCTCGTAAAGAGTTCGACCGCGGCAACCTGTTTGCGAGGATCCCCTTTGCCTTGTTCCAGTGCTTGTGCAAGCGCTTGAAAGACCCGGTCTCTCTGGCCAGCATATTGGGAGCGGATTACCAGACAGTGCCCAGGTTGGGCTTCACAGGTTTCCTGCCCCACTTGAAATCGCAATCCAACACTTGCGTCAGTAGGTCGAACTTGAGCTTCCAGAGACGACGCCGACGCTTGAGATAAAAGGCTTTGGATGGATTTCAGTGCAGATGCCGAGACCTGCCGCCGCGCCAGCGCATTGATGAGCCCGAGCAGGCCGGCAACGCCTCTTTGCCCCAGAATAAGGCAGGCCGCCAGCCCGCCGGTGGTCATGTCTCCGGCAAGAACAACCAGGGATCCTATCCCGAGTACCGACACCGTTGTTGCCAGACCGCCGGTTTGGCTGAGGTTTAGCGCCGCGGCAAGATTGCTTTCGGCAATTTCTTGCGCAGCGGCGCGCCGTTTTTCATGATGGCGCACGTTGCCTGCGAACTCACCAAGATGTCCGCGTTCGATGATCTGATCCAGTTCTTCGCGCCGGGTCATGATCAAACTTGCCTGATCCGCCGAGGCCTCAAACAGGTTCAAACCGGCTCGAGCTTGCCGGGCGGCGCAAAAAAGCGCAAACGCCCCGAAAACAATCAAGACAAAAAGTGGACCAAGAACCGTGGGCCCACCCAAGAACCAGACCAGGATCAAAAAGCTGATCGCAAAAGGGGCATCAAACAGGGCCAGTGTGGATTGCCCAACCAGCACATCGTTTGACTTGTTGATGGCTGTAAAAAGCTCCCGAATCCGGCCGGGTCGGAATTCCTTCAACTTTTCTTGGTCGATGGTCAGCAGTTTTTCGGCTGTTTTCAAAGACAGACGATATTCGGCTTCCGCCGCGAGGCGCCCAAGAGTAGCAGTCCTTGCGTACTTCACGATTCCGTCTAACAGGATGGCGAGCGCGACTGCAGAGAAAATGACGATGGCAGTTCCGACTGCCTGATTTGCAAGTATACGATCGTATACCTGAATAAGCGCGAGTGGCAGGGCAAGCGCTAGAGCGTTCGAAATCAAAGAGAGAATGATCAACCATAGGCGCGTGGTCATATGTCTAACACCTAGCAGCAAGTAGCCTTAAAATACCAACGCATGACACTGCGTTTACTGGCTTTTCGGAATATTACTCTGCGTCAGATTTTGTTAAGGGCAGCTTAAATTATGCCGCTGAAATGCAACTTCAACTCGCGTGTATTGTCCCTGAAGATGAATTTTCTGGATACACCGAACTGTTAACAATGAGCGCTCTGGCAAGGACAGCTTTATCTAACCATATCGATATATCTTTGTTGATCCCGTCGTGTTGAAGGCATTGATAAACATCAACACTAGGCGCCCATTAATATTGTGTATTTGCCCGGCCCACGGCGGTAAACGAGCCCGCAAAAAACTGAGAAATCTCAAAGGGAACCGCAAGCTTTGATAGTTCGCCGAGGAAGTTCTACAACTCGACAAACCTGACCCTGACAATGATCCTGACACCTTGACTGCCACCGCAGACGTCTATGTCCCGCGGTCGCGAATGTCCCCGTAGGACAATGAAGTTAGCTGAAAGGACCCGCTAATTCAGTTTAGCTTCCAAACACTGTTGTCTGGCTGGACGTTTCGCGTCATAAATTTCTTCAACTAAAAACTGTGAATTTTTGACCTGCAGCAAAGCTTTATCTCCCCTTTGGAAGCATATTGTTTCGAGACGGTATACCAATGAATTTTGCGCATTCGGGCCGAGAACAGGATAAGAGTGACTGGCAGAAGCTGGATGCTCACTTGGTCGCGGTAGGAGAGCTGGCTTCCAAGTATGGGCATGACTGCGGACTGGATCGCGCGGCGTATTTCGCCGGACTTCTTCACGATTTGGGAAAGTACAGCCCACCTTTTCAAAGGCGGCTTGAAGGTGAAGACATCCGGGTCGATCACTCGACAGCTGGCGCAATTGCAGTGCTGGACATTTTTACGGAAAACAATCTGGATCGCGTAACAGCTGAGTTGATCGCCTATTGCATTGCTGGACATCACGCTGGGTTGCCTGACCGGCAAAACGAGACCGCAGCGTGTCTTGATCGGCGCTTGGCGGCTGAGTTGCCTGCATTAGATCCGGTGTGGAAAGAAGAACTGGACGTAGCCCTCGGAAGCATATCACCGGAGCTGTTATCGTCTTTCATCGGCAAAAAGGGCGCATTCTTCTCCATGTCCGTAATTACGCGGATGATTTTCTCGTGTCTTGTAGATGCTGATTTCAAGGATACGGAGGCCTATTACGCTGCCCTTGAAAGCCGTTTTCACGATCGTGAGTGGCCAAGTCTTCAGGAAAGCCTGCCTGTTTTGTCAGACCGGTTTTCCGCCTTCATGGATCACAAGCGAAATCTATCAAATGACCTCAACAAGCTGAGGTCCAATATTCTGGATCACATGCTGGGTAAAGCCCGGGATACTCCCGGTCTTTTTACGCTAACCGTCCCAACTGGCGGCGGCAAGACACTCGCCTCTCTCGGCTTTGCCTTGGATCATGCCCGAATTCATGGTCATCGCCGGATAATCTACGCGATCCCGTTCACATCAATCATTGACCAAACGGCCGACATCTTCAGGAAGGTCTTGGGCGAAGATGTCGTGCTGGAACACCATTCCGCGATTGACGAGGAAACAACCGGAAACCGGCAGCAGCGCGGCAAACTAAAGCTCGCGATGGAAGACTGGGCGGCGCCGGTGGTCGTGACGACAAATGTCCAGTTTTTCGAAAGCCTTTTTGCGTCCAGGCCATCACGGGCGCGAAAGCTGCACAACATTGCCAGGTCCGTGATCATCCTGGACGAGGCACAAACACTGCCGCGGCCGCTCTTGAAACCTGCGATGCGGATGCTTGAGGAGCTAGCTAACTCCTATGGCTGTACAATTATATTATGTACGGCGACTCAGCCCGCGCTTGATAAAGCGCGGCTTGAAGATGGTTTGCCGCTCCAGGGCCGGGAGTTGGCGCCCGATCCGCAGCAGCTTGCGAAAAAACTCCGGCGGGCTTC
>NZ_VLLF01000018.1 GCF_007830545.1 Roseibium hamelinense | reverse complement strand
CCGGCGGTGCTC
The DNA here is from genome assembly GCF_007830545.1 of Roseibium hamelinense. Classification (GTDB taxonomy): domain Bacteria; phylum Pseudomonadota; class Alphaproteobacteria; order Rhizobiales; family Stappiaceae; genus Roseibium; species Roseibium hamelinense. Next base: position 17,701 of record NZ_VLLF01000018.1, on the reverse strand, counting down.
TGCTCTTCCATCTTCTGAGCAAGCTCTACGAGCGCACCAGCGTCATCATCACCACCAATCTGAGCTTCTCGGAATGGGCATCAGTCTTTGGGGACGCCAAGATGACCACCGCACTGCTCGACCGGCTCACCCACCACTGCCATATCCTTGAAACCGGAAACGAAAGCTTCCGCTTCAAAAACAGCACCGCAAATCAGGCCGACAACGAAGGGAGGAAACCAAAATCTTGACCACGGCGTAACTGCCGTTCCATACACAAAAGGCGGGTCAATTCTCGGTGGAAATACCGGGGCAGTTCTCGGTGAAAATCAACAAACAGCTTTCACGATATCGAAAATTATCCAGATTTCATCCCGTTTTTGATTCTGAGTTTCCTGCAATAATTCTCTGTAGGAAGTAAAATATCGGCGTCGACACCGTCTCCTGAATTACTGACAGGGCCAGCGCCATAAAATATGGTTTAGCTACGACACGCCCCAACAAACGTGCACCACTAAAGTCTAGCCCGGCACCGCTCCAACCGTTATTGCATCGCACAATTCCTTCAAAGTTTCCTAAACCTTTACCCTAACAAAACACTAAAATATAGGAGGCTCTGGGGCAGCATCCGGCAGCTCCGCTTTGCCGATTTTCGGAGCGCGTAGTGGTCGTACGATTTCCCAAATACGGCATCGGAGGGTCAATTATGCAAACCGCATACACCTGGACTGAGTACCTCGCGATGAACGGTCAAATCGACGGGGATACGATTGTCCACGTATCGGCCGGGACCACCCTTGTTTTCGACGCAGCATCCAGCGGTATGCCGGTGACCATAGCAGGGCTGATTATCGAGGGAAACGTGGTGTTCGAGGACGGCCCTACGACCGCCTATGAGATGAACACCGACTTCATCCTCGCACACAACGGTGGCAGCTTTGAGATTGGCTCAGAGGAGCAAGCATTTGAGGGATCGGTCACGATCTCTCTGACAGCCGAAGAAGGCCAGGCTTTTGATCTTACCTCGCCTGCCGCAAACGTCGTCTCAACTGGAGAGCCGTTGATGACGCATCACGCCGCTAGTCTCGAAACCATGATTGGTGACCAGAACGACAACGTCATCATGGCGATGGGAGAAGGGTCATCGGTCAGCATTCAGGCCGATGACGCTGCCAAGGCGTCCTGGACCAAACTGGATGCATCGGTATCAGGTGGCCAGGGCGCCAGCACCATCACCATCGATACAGCGGACAGTGGCTGGGAGGTCGGAGACGTCATTGCCATCACCTCATCCTATTACGATCTGAACGAGGCCGAGGAGTTCTCTATCGTCGCCATCGATGGCGACACGATCACGCTGGATCACGCGGTTGCGTTCGATCACATCGGCGAGGTACAGACCTACGCCAATCAGAACGGCGACAAGACCGCGGACTTCCGCGCGAAGGTCATGCTTCTGTCGCGCGATGTCACCATTCAAGGCGACGTGGACTACGAATCGGACAAACCGATCAACGACCAGGCCGATACCTATGGTGGCCATATCATGGCCATGGACGGTGCGAACCTGGACATCAGCGGGGCGGAACTGGCCTTTATGGGGCAGCAGGGCATCCTAGGGCGCTACCCGGTGCATGCCCACGAATTGGGCGACACAGGGAGCTTCGTTGTCGAAAGCAACTCGATCCACCACTCCTTTCAAAAGGGCATCACCGTCCATTCAACAAACAACGCCACTGTCGACAACAATGTCATCTACGAGGTGAACGAACAGGGCATTTTCCTAGAGGAAGGCGGCAGCCATAGCCTGATCACCAACAACGTGATCGCCAATGTCCGCAGTACCGGACGGGAAACCGCCGGTATCTGGATCGAGACCGAAGGTCAGATCATACAGAACAACACGATTTCGGGGGTCGAAGGCAACGGCGCAGAATGGGAGCGGACCTTCGACAGTGACCCGGAGAACTTCAAGGGCAATCTGATTCAGGGCGTGAATAACGCGCTTGCATCCTTTCAGGGAACGCTGGGCCAGCTGAAGGACGTCGACACCACCGACTTCAACACGACAGATCAAATCGCCATTTCGGAGGTGTCGATCGGATGGGTCGGCACCGCCGTCTGGGAACAGCGCGGGCAAGGCATGTATGTCGACGGCGCCGTGATCGTCGAGGCCGAACGGGGAACGCGCCTGCGCAAGGACCAGACCGTGGAGGACGCGGTCATCGTAGGCGATTCCGGTCTTTATGCCGACAGTGATGCCGTTGCCGTCGATGGGCACCACATCTATGACGGACCCTCGGCGCTCATTGATGTCACGTTCCACAACTTCAACGGCGATGACGATGCGATCGTCCAGAGCAACTCGGTCGAGCCCATGCTGTCGCATGCCTATGACGGGGTGGATTTTGTCAACACCGGATTTGGGAACCAAGTGGATCTGGGAAAGGTCGGCCAGATCGGCCATACCTATAAGGTCTTCGGGGCGATCGACATTGACGGGTCGCTGACCGGTTTCGCGGGCGCGCATGTCATCCCGCTCAAGAATGCGGGCGACTTTTACCGCACTGAAGCCAGCTACGAGGTCGCCGAGTGGGGGGCATTGATCAGTCCGGACGCGCGCCTTGGCAACTTTGTCTTTCATGACAGCGGTCCAAACGAGGCAGAATTCAAGGTCACGCGCGAAAACGGCGCCACAAAGGGCTGGACGCAGACCACGGACGGGCAAGGCCGCGCGCACCACGGGTTCTTTATGAACGGCGAGATTTACACGCTGGAACTCAACAACAGCAATGACACGTTCGATCTGCATGTCATGGAGATGCCTTACGGTCAAAGTGTTACCTATGAAATCCATGGGCTGGACATCGCGACTCGCTTCACCGAAATCGCGGAGTTTTCCCGCGATGACGATCTATCTATCCGTGAGGTGTCTTCGCTCGCCATGTTGGCAGCGTCCGACAGGACAGCCGTTTTTCGCGAAGTCGAGACCGGCATCCTGAATGTCAAATTTGTGGCTGACGCAAAGATCGGCTGGCACAACGCTAATGCCGGCGCCACCTATGATGATGCCCTAATGACGGGCGCGATGATCCATATAGACCAGCGGGCAGAAAGTCTGGTAGATGTTAACGCGCTTGTGTTTGACGATCCGGTTGCGGCTCCAACCGGCGAACGCTTTGACGGCACCGACGGGGACGATCTTTTCTACGGGTTTTCCGGCGATGACGACCATTACGGCGGAAACGGCGCAGATTCGCTCTACGGAGGCATGGGCAACGATATGCTGAATGGAGGCCGAGGCAACGATCAGCTGTTCGGAAATTCCGGGAATGATCTTCTGAAGGGACGTGGTGGCCATGATGTGCTTGTCGGCAACAGCGGCGACGATGTCCTCAAAGGCGGCAGCGGCAACGATATTCTGGAAGGCGGGGCCGGATCGGACCGATTGGTTGGCGGCTCGGGCCGGGATACGTTTGTGTTCGCGATCGACAAGACCTTCGGGGCTACTTCCAGCCTGGATGAGGTGCGGGATTTCGCCCTAGGGGTCGACCTCCTCGATATTCGAGCGGCTCTCGAGGGGTTCGACGCGGCAACAGACATGCTCCAGGACCGCGTTCAGGTTGAATCTGTCGGCAATGGATCAGTCCTGTCTGTGGATGAAGCCGGAACAGGTGACTTTGTGGAGGTCGCCCGCCTTGTCGGCACCACCGTATCGCTTGAAGACCTGATAGCCCACGAGACGTTGATATTCTGAAGCGACCGGAGGAAGTCTTTTCGGACTAAAGCCAGAGCTAGCATGGCATGGAATCCGGCGAGCGGGCCGCTGTGCGCTGCACCCGGGACCATCTTAACGGCTTCCGCCTGCGCGCAGTAGCGGTCGAACCGTGCTGTGGTTTATTGCCACTCAAGAGGGGCTTAGGTTGGGATGCTGGAACTGCCAGTCGTTTGGTGAGCGTCTGATGCTCTGAGTGTGTTCAGACTGTTTGAACCGCTAATAAGCGATAATCCCAGCCTGCTTGTGCCCCTCCCCCTTTGAAGTGGTCCCCCGTTATGTTTAGGAAAACGGCGGATTGGGGTTCACCCCGTTTCTGGTCCGCGGTTCATGCGACGTTTCGGGTTTCGTTCAGTTGGGCCTCAAATTCGCTCGGGGTCAAGTTTCCGAGTGAAGAATGCGGCCTGGTTTTGTTGTAGTCAGTCCTCCAAGCATTGATCCGTGTGCGTGCGTCATCCATGGACAGGAACCATGAAGCGTTCAAGCATTCCTGTCGGAGACGACTGTTGAAGGCTTCGATATGGGCATTGTCTGTTGGTTTTCCGGGACGTGAGAAGTCTAACTCCACCTTGTTCAGGTAAGCCCACTGATCGAGAAGCCGACCAGCGAACTCGGGGCCGTTATCAACCCGGATGCTCCGCGGCTTGCCTCTGACACGCGCAAGGCAGTGTTTGATCTGACCTTGGATACGCTGATCTTGTCAGAGCCAGCAAAGGGAAACTTCTGAGCCCCGGCCGCCGTCGCGCCTGCATCAATCATATCCGTCAACATCTCGGCGTGTCAGAGCGCCGAACCTGTCATTTTCCGGATCAGCACCGGTCCACCCAGAGGAAGGCGCCCAGAGGGCGCGCTGACGAAGAACGTCTTGTGGCAGACATGATTGAGCTGACCCGCCAGTATGGCCGTTACGGCTACCGACGGATTGCTGCTTTGCTCAGAGAGGCCGGCTGGCGTGTGAGTGACAAGCGCGTTGAGCGGCTTTGGCGACGAGAGGGGCTGAAAGTGCCAATGAAACAACCGAAGCGAGGGCGGCGGATGTCTTGTTGCATGTTCAGGTAGCTTGCCAACACAAGATCGTTCTTCTTTTTATTGCAGAAGTCACTCGTTGCCGGCAAAATTGCGATCCTTGCGACGGAGAAATCATGCATGCGGCTGAAAACGTTTACCCCCGACGAGCCAGCGCTGCCGATGAACTATCCGGGTTTCGTACTGCGCTCGCTGCGCGAAGATGGGTATCCGGCAAGCGCGTTGCTGACAAATACTGGACTTAACGAAAAGCAGCTGGAAGATCCTCATTTTAGATGCGGGTTTCAGCCGCTTCGCCGCTTTTTTTTGAACGCAATCGCCCACACAAACGATCCGCATCTTGGCGCCCATCTCGCGCTTAAATTCGACCCGGCATATGTCGGCCTTCCGTCCTATACCGCGATGAATGCGGCATGCTTCCAAGACGGGCTTGAAGTACTAGAGCAATTCTTCTTTCTAACCTTCCCAGCGTTTGACTTCAGTCTAGTTGATTCGTGCTGTGGCCCCGAAACCGGGGAGATGGCAATTCGCCTGCGTTCAAAATTTCCTTTTAGAGAAATCGAGTATTTTGGATTTAGCAGTGCCCTCGTCGCCATAAATGGCTTGCTGAAGGCAATGTTGCGGAGCGATCAGGTTGCGACCCGGGCCGAAACCACAGTGAAACAGCCTGATGGCTGGAGCGATGTGGCGCAAAAACTCGGCTTCGCGGTCCGTTTCGAGGCATCGGAAAACCGGCTTTTATTTCCCAAAGACCTTTTGACCCAGCCTCTCCCTGGTTCTGATCCGATCAATCACGCGCAGCTTTTGGTGCTATGTGCGCAATTTGCTGCTGGAGTGTCGCAGGTTACAACGCCTGTCGCACAGGTCATGGCCCTTCTTGAAGGATCCGAAAGTCTTTCAGTTCAGATCTCCGAGGTCGCGGAAGAACTCGGATATTCCGAGCGAGGATTGCGCCGGCAGCTGGATCGGTGCGGGACATCCTTTCGTACGCTTTTGGATCAAGCCCGGGAGCAGCGTGCACGGGCGCTTTTGTCGGGTACTTCGCAGCCAATTAAAAGTATCACGAGCATCCTTGGCTTTGAGTCGTCTTCTAATTTCGCCCGCAGCTTCAAGCGCTGGACGGGCCTTACACCAAAAGCTTTTCGGGACCAGGCACATGTCCGGGAAGCCTCTGGCCGAAAATGAATATTCTTTGGCCGTAGCTGATCCCGAACGGCATCCGTACTTCCACATATGCACGTTATAAAGCACAAGCGGTGTTTGCAGGGCAAACTACGAGGTAAGGTGTGTGGAGCTTTGATGTCAGCTTTCCCGGGCAGACTATGGGAGGACGGAACGGGCAAAGGCTTGTTGTGTCGGCGCAACCGCGGCCGGGGCTTTGGGAAGCTGATCCTAGTCACCGTCTGCGCAGCAATTCTCGGCGTGTCTCAGGCTTCGACTGAGGCGACCAGTACGGAGTTGACCGATTCACCGGCGGACATGGCCCTGCTTCGGGAGAGCGATGGTCAGTCCAGCACGCTTCTGTCAACTTTCGTCGGGCCCGACAACGCTTTGCCGCTGTTGTCCTGGCTTCTCTGCTGGGGCGCTCCGCGAAAGGATGGGTTGCCGGTCATTTTTTCGACTGACATCGACCAAACAACGATGCAGCGTTGCGATTTTCGAAACATCACAGCGCTCGGTAAGACTGGTGAAATCAGGTGCGTTACGCTTATTCCCGCGACCGACGCCAGCGACGACCGTAGCGGTTTTTCACGGCCATAGTGGTTGTCGGATGCGCAAGAACGTTCTGAGAGCACAAAAACAAAGGTAACAGTCATGATCGGACCAGTCTGGACCACGCTCTGCGCGTTTGCGATGACAGCATTGACGGCGCTTCCGGCGCAGGCGCAACAGGAGCGACCCAATATCTTGCTTGTCGTTTTGGACGATGCAGGCTTTATGGACTTCGGTGCCTATGGCAGCGATACACAAACACCCAACATAGACCAGCTTTCAAGCGACGGCGCAATGTTCACGCGGTTTTATGCGACGCCTCAGTGCGGACCCAGCCGAGCGATGCTGCTTACCGGGCAGGACAATCACAGTATCGGCATGGGCAGCATCGCCGAAGTTATGAACGACGAAATGCGCGCTCTTCCTGCTTACAGCCTGAAATGGGCCGACTCCCAGCATACCATTGCGTCACTTCTGCAAGAAGGCGGTTACCAGACCTTTGCCAGTGGCAAATGGGGCATCGGCCACATCGGTGAAAACCTTCCAAACCGCTTCGGCTTCGATCGCTCTTGGGTGCTGGATTCAACCGGTTCCAGCAATTTCAACACCAAGTCCTATCTGCCCATCTACAAGGAAATGAAGTGGTTCGAGGACGGCGCACGGGTTTCCCTTCCCGAAGACTTCTATTCGTCGCGCAACATCGTCGACAAGATGATCGAATACGTCGATGAACGCGATCCAGACCGGCCGTTCTTTGGGTATTTGTCCTTTCAGGCCATCCACATCCCGCTTCAGGTCTCAACCGAATACATCGACAAGTACAACGGCGTTTTCGACCGGGGCTGGGACGTGATGCGTGAGGAGCGGCTGCAGCGTGCCATCGAAATGAACCTCGTGCCTGAAACCACCAAGTTGGCCGAATGGGCGTATAACGCGCGCGATTGGGACGCGCTCAGCGAGGACGAAAAAGCCTACTGGGCACGGGTGATGCAAGTGAACGCAGGGATGATGGAAAATGCCGATCATCATCTGGGCCGCCTTCTGAATCATCTCGATGCCGAAGGCGCACTCGACAATACAATCGTTGTGGTTTTGTCGGACAATGGTCCGGAATCCGCGACCCTTGGCGAGACGTCCGAATTGCCGACGCTCCTGATAGAGAAAGCCTTCATGCTGCTTGAAGGTTGGAATACAGACTATAACAATCTGGGGCAGCGGGGCAGTATTGCCGCCATCGGCAGCGAATGGGCCTCGGTATCCGCGGCCCCATTGCACCTGTTCAAGTTTAGCGCCGGCGAAGGCGGGATGCGGGTGCCGTTCGTCATTGCTGGCCCGGGGATTTCGCCGTTGGGTATAGCCAATGCCCGCGCTCAGATCGCTGATATTGCTCCAACTTTGCTTGACGCCGCGAGGGTGGACTACGCGGACGATATCTTTCACGGCCGCAGTTTGATGCCTATCCTGTCGGGCACAACCGACGCCGTTTACGGCGATGACGACTCCATGCCGTTCGAGGTCAGTGGAACCGCGGCTCTCTATCGAGGCAATTGGAAGATTACCAAGACACCGACGCCCTTTGGTGACGGTAAATGGAACCTATACGATCTGTCGGTTGACCCCGGTGAAACGAACAACGTTGGCGCAGATCACCCCGATCTGTTTGAAGACATGCTTGCTGAATACGCGCAATATGCCGAGCAGGCGGGTGTGTACGAATTTGGCCCGGGAGAGAGCGCCCGCCAACAGCTCATTGAGAACTCAGTCAAGAAGATCTTCTCCAATTACGCCTATCTTGTCATCGGATTTTTGATCGCGGCGCTGGCGGTTCTCTACGTTTTCTTCCGGTGGGTCCGCGCGATGGTTCGAAGGGCGCGGGCATAAGTCTAAGTCCAGCTAATCAACCCAACAGTTAAGGTGGTGGCGACATGCCCAAAAAAAGAGTTTTGATCACCGGCGCAGGCACCGGGATCGGTAAGGATACCGCCAAGCACTTGGTTGGACGGGGGCATTCAGTGATTGCTGCCGTGCACCATGCGGACCAGGTTGCACCGCTTCAGACCGATCTTGGACCAAGCGCAAAGGTCATCAAACTCGATATCACTATTCCTGAAGACCGCTTGCAAATCGCTGAGCTTGGGGTCGATGTGCTGATCAACAACGCCGCGCAGAGCGAATCCGGCTCACTAGCTGAAATCAAAATCGATCGCGTGCGTCGATTGTTCGAAGTCAATGTCTTCTCTGCCTTGGAACTTAGCCAGATCGCCATTCGCAGCATGATCGAACGCGGCGGTGGCACCGTAATCTTCATCAGCTCGATAACAGGTCGCATTCCTGAGCCCTTCTTGATGCCTTACTCGATGTCCAAATTTGCGATTTCCGCAGCCGCAGCGGGATTGCGCGAAGAGATGAAGACGCTCGATAAGGGCATCCATGTTTCGGTTGTTGAGCCCGGCCCCTACAGCACCGGGTTCAATCAGAGACTTTCCAACAGCCGGTTCGAGTGGATGGAAAAGGAAGGGTCGCTCTTCTCGCCCAAGCAGATCGCTGCAATGAAGTCCGACACTGACCGTAAGCTAAGCTGGCTTGAGGTCGGTACAACCGATACGATCGTAAAGAAGATTACTGCTGCGGCCGAAGCCAGCAAACCAAGACTGCGCTACGTCGCGCCTTGGACGTTTGCCTTGCTGGTTCGGGTCCTTCGCATTCTGGGCGTTTGACCAGATCACGCTACGGCACCAGAAGACACTTGGTGGCGCGGTTTGGCTCAGTGTGGGGCAGATGCCACGGTTGCGCAACTGCCCTGCGTCTTCGTTCTTTGCGGGCAGTTCGGATGGATTATCAGGAACAGTTGGTGGCTGCCGATCGGTGGCGTTCTGTTCGCGGGAAGCTTCGGAATGTACTGGAAGTGATGAAATACACCGTTCATTGAGAGATCCTGTCACGGTTGTCAGAGATGACAATGATCAAAGTGAACAGAGCTTTTGTCGGGTACTGCGCAGCCAATCTAAAGCATCGCGAGCATCCTTTGCTTTGATTCATCTTCGAACTTCGCCCGCAGCTTCAAGCGCTGGACGGGCCTTACACCAAAAGCTTTTCGGGACCAGGCACATGTCCGGGAAGCCTCTGGCCGAAAATGAATATTCTTTGGCCGTAGCTGATCCCGAACGGCGTCCGTAGTTCCACATATCCACGCTATAAGTTGCCAGATGACTTGCGGTCCAAACCGCGAGAGAAAATGCGTGGAGCAGTCATGTCAGGCAGAACGGGGATTTCATCGCAGAACAGGGGGCGCAAACGCCTATGGAGCTGGCGCAATCGCGTCCGTAGCTTCGGAAAGCTGACTGCCGTTGTGGCCTGTGCAGCAGTTTTCGGCGCGCCTCCGGCTTTCGCTGATGTCACCAGTACGGAGTTGACCGACACTACGGCGGATACGGCCTTGCCGCGGCAGAGCGAGGGCCAATCCGCTGAGCTTCTGTCGGCTTTTTTCGGGCTCGATAACGCTTTGCCATTTCTATCCCGCCTGATCTGTTGGAGCGCGCCCGGCAAGGATGGGATGCCGGTCATTTTTTCCACCGAGATCGATCACGCAACGATGCAGGCGGGCGATTTTCGGGTCACCACCGCATCCGGCAAGACGGGTGAGATTCAGTGCGTCACGCTCTTGCCCGCGACCGATGGAGGCGAATTGCGGACAGTGCTGCTCGTAGGGGAATTCGGCAATGCCGACACCGATCCGCCCGTGAAGGTCGAGATTGCAGGACATCTGCGCTCGATCGACGGCACCATGGACTACCGCGGCGCACAGGTCGATGTCACGCCGCTTGCACCCGGCCCGAGCCTAGTGATGGCCGAAGTGGCGGATCCGGCAGCCCAGGACCTGGGTCTGGGCATGGGCCGCACCGACGGCACGGACTGCCCTTCCGAAGCTGTTCTGCAGGCCGTGCGGGTGGTCTGGGCCGGCGGCGTCACGCTGGAGAACGGCGACGAAGCAGGCGATACACAGCGCGATCTCTACCGGGTCACGGTACAAGCAGCGGATGGATCGTCGCGCGAGATCACCCCGACGGCGCTGGATGATCTGGGGGACGGGGACAACAATCATCTCTTGTGTCTCGACACCGCCGACACGCCCATCTCTGTTTCATTTCCGGCCGGGATATTCGTCGACCCGAACGGTGACTTGAACCCCGCGACGACCATCGCGGTTTTTCCACGGCCATAGTGTTTATCGGATGCGCGAGAGCGTTTTGAGAGCATAAAGAACAAAGGTATCAGTCATGATCGGACCAGTCCGGACCGCGCTTGGCGCGGTTGCAATGACAGCACTGTCGCTACTTCCGGCGCAGGCTCAAGACGCCCGCCCGAACATTTTGGTCGTGCTGTTCGACGATGTGGGGTTTACCGGCTTTAGTGCCTATGGTGCCGATGCGCGCACCCCCAACATCGATGCGCTCGCGCAATCGGGTACACTGTTTTCCCGTTACTATACATCGCCCTTCTGCGGGCCGAGCCGCGCCATGCTGATGACGGGTATGGACAACCATCAGGTGGGAATGGGCACGCTGGTGGAAACGGTGACGCCTGAACAGCGGGCACTGCCCGGTTATTCCATGGTGTGGGAAGACAATCAGGCAACGCTTGCAACGCTGTTGTCAGAGGCGGGATACCAGACCTACGTTAGCGGCAAATGGGGCATCGGCGCAAAAGGCGCAAACCTGCCTGACCGCTTTGGGTTCGACCGCTCCTACGTGATGGATTCCACCGGCGGCAGCAACTACGACCACTCGCACTATCTGCCAGGCTACCCGGAGGTGTCTTGGTACGAGGATGGCGAACCGGTCCGGCTGCCGGAGGATTTTTATTCCTCGCGCAATCTGGTCGACCAGATGATCCGGTACATTGATGAAGGCGATGCGGATCAGCCGTTCTTCGGCTTCCTGTCGCTGCAGGCCGTTCATATTCCCGTCCAGGCTCCGGCCGAATTCATCGACATATATAATGGTGTCTTTGACGTCGGGTGGGATGTAATGCGCGAGGAGCGATTGCAGCGGACCATCGATCTGGGTCTGGTTCCTGCATCCACGACCCTGGCCCCGGCACACCCGGATCACCGCGCCTGGGACGATCTGTCTCCGGAAGAACAGGCTGTCGAAGCGCGGAAGATGCAGGTCAATGCCGGCATGACAGAAGCGGCCGATTTTCACATCGGACGGCTTCTCGATCACCTAGAGGCAGCCGGAAAACTCGACAACACGATTGTTGTTGTCACGTCGGACAACGGCCCGGAATCGGGCGTAACGTCGCTCGACAACCCGCTTGTGAACCTGTTGCTCGACGCCGTCCACGGTTTGGAGGGTTATGATACGTCGGCCGAGAACCTTGGACTGCCGGGCAGTTTGACGGCCATCGGACCGGAATGGGCGTCGGTCTCCGCGTCTCCGTTCAGCCTCTACAAGTTCTACTCCAGCGAGGGGGGACTGCGCGTGCCGTTGGTGATTGCTGGTCCCGGGGTTGAGACGTCCGGCGTTCAGGACGCCCCTGTTCACGTCGCTGATCTGATGCCGACCTTGCTGGATGCGGCTGGGGTCAGTTACGACGCTGCGGCCCTTTATGGGCGCACCATTTTGCCGTTCCTTAGTGGCGAGACCGACCAAACCCGGAACGACAGCGAGAGTTTCGGCGTTGAGGTGAGCGGCAATGCGGCCCTTTACCGCGGCAACTGGAAGCTTGTACGTACGGCTTTGCCCCGGGGCGACTTCACATGGCGGCTTTACGACCTGTCGGTTGATCCAGGCGAAACCACGGATTTGTCCAGCGAAAACCCGGAGCTTTTCGCCGATATGCGGGCCGAATACACGGCTTACACTGAGGACACCGGCGTGTTCGCACTCGGCCGCGAGGACTACGCCGAAAAGCAGCTCTTTGCGAACCTTCTGGAGCGCTCCATCGGCGCCTATTGGCCATATGCGGCCGGTCTCGTTCTGGTGCTGGTAATCGGTCTTTATGTTCTGGTCCGCATCATCCGCATGGTCTTGCGTCGAGCGGCCCACTGACCTTGAATTTTCTAACGCACCCGGAAAGGGCATTGCCCTAAAACCTAGACCCGGAGACACGTCATGACCTGGATCATCATCACTCTTGTCGTACTGGCCGTGGTGGCCTTTCTCACGTACCTCTACCTGCCGGCCTTCCTGCGCCTGTTGGGTATTCACCCGCACTACACCATTCCGGATTTCGATCTGAATGGACGCCGCGCGCTGGTGGTCTGTACCAATCACAACCGTCTGGATCCGTCCAACAAGGCGACAGGTGCTTTTGGATCTGAGTTCACGGTTCCCTACTATGCCTTCGTCAATGCAGGGCTCGAAGTGGATATGGCCTCCCCGAAAGGCGGCGAAATCCCGATCCAGCCAGGGTCATGGTCCTGGCCGCTGGCGTCCGATGACGACAAACGCTTCATGGCCGACAAGAAGGCCATGCATGATCTGAAGAACTCCAAAGCCATCGCCGACCTCGATCCGAATGACTATGATGTGATTTTCATGGCCGGCGGCTGGGGCGCGGCCTACGACCTCATGCAGAGCGACGAGCTGGCGGATTTCGTCACCCGGGCAAATGCGGCCGGCAAGATCCTGGGCTCGGTCTGTCATGGGGCCCTCGGGCTGTGCGGCGCGAAGGGGCTTGATGGCGATCCACTGGTCAAGGGCCGCCGCGTGACCGGTGTGACAAACAACCAGATCAACACGTTTGGCATCGCGATCACGCCCAAGCACCCGGAAGAGGAATTGCGCAAGCTTGGCGCCATTTTTGAATGCCAGCACGCCTTCCGGGATCCGTTTGCGACGCACACGACCATCGACGGCAATCTGATCACCGGTCAGAACCAGAACAGCGGTTATGAGACCGCGCACCGGATTCTGGAAAAGATGGCAACGCAACGAAACCTCTGATCCGGTCGGGATACTCTGGGACATCGGATGAGCCTTAGGATGAACATCCCACACCCAGCCTGCATTTCTTGGCCGACGCTGGAAAGAGCGGCTTTCGGCCTGATTTACGGATCGATATTGGTGCTGAGCCTGCTGATGGCCTTGGGCGACCCGCCCGAGGCTCCTTTCGAGCCGGCTTTGGTGCTGTTCGGGTCGGTCCTGGCGGTGACGCTTGCCAGAGCTTTCGCAGCGCTTCTGTCGCATGCCATTGAGACAGGCGAGCGGATGTTGACCCTAAAGGCCTTTCAGGCCGCCTGGCAGCATAGCCACCCCACGCTGATCGTTGCCAATGTGCCAACGGCACTCTTCACCGCAGGCGGGCTCGGGTGGCTGACCATGAACACTGCGACCTTGCTGTCCCAGGCGTTCTGCGTTGCGATCCTGATTTTGGTCGGTGCCCGGGTCGGATGGGTGATCAGGCACAGTTGGTGGCTGCCGATCGGCGGGGCTTTGTTCGCCGGAAGCATCGGTATCGGACTGGCAACGATGAAATACGCCGTTCACTGAAAGGCCGCGATACAATCAAGTGTCGTGACGGTGATCAAGGCGGCCGGAGCTTTTGTATGGCCGACTTCAGTCGGATCATTCATTTGAAGGAACATCAAGATGTCCTGGATCAAATATATTATCGGTTCTATCGCGGTATTGGCCGCCATCGTCTATTTCGGTCTGCCGCCTGCGCTGAAAGCAATGGGGTTCCACCCGCATTACGATGTCCCGGAGTTCGATCTTGCCGGCCATCGGGCCCTGATTGTCACGACAAGCCACGGCACGTTGGGGGAGACGGGCCGGGCGACCGGGGTGTTCGGATCGGAAATGACGGTTCCCTATTACGTCTTTCTTGAAGCCGGGCTCGACGTCGACATCGCCTCGATCAAGGGGGGCGAGATCCCGGTCGAGCCGTGGTCGATGAGTTGGCCGCTGGCAACGCCTGAAGACTTGCGGTTCAAGGACGATCCTGCGGCCATGCAGATGCTTCAGAACTCTCTTGCCATCACCGAGGTCGACCCGGACGCCTATGACGTCATCTTCCTGGCCGGTGGCTGGGGGGCTGCTTACGATCTGGCGCAAAGCACGGCGCTGGCCGAGGTGGTCACCCGCGCCAATGCCAATGGCGCGATCCTCGGCTCGGTCTGCCATGGCGCGCTTGGCTTGGTGAACGCTGAGGCCGTCGACGGGTCACCGCTCATTGAAAGGCGCCGGGTCACGGGCGTGACCGACAAGCAGATCGCGGAACTGGGTATAGAGATCACGCCAAAGCATCCCGAAACCGAGATGCGGGCGACAAACGCCGTGTTTGAAGCTGAGACCGGATGGCGGGACTTCTTTGCAACACTCACGGTGGTCGATGGCAATCTGGTGACCGGCCAGAACCAAAACAGCGGCTACGAGACGTCCCATAGGATTCTTGAACTGCTCGCGGACAAGCAAAGTGCAAACTAGGATCAAGCTCCTGCTCGGCGGCGGCGTGGCGGCTGGGGTGCTCGCTGCCGCCGTCTCTTTACTTTGGCCATATGTCGTGCCGGCGTCGATAGCAGACCGTGCTTGCGCCTTGGACGTGGCGGCCCTTGGAGACTTCATCGACATTCCAGGCGGCGGGTTCATGATGGGGGTCGATCCGGTCTTTCCCGAAGAAGGACCTCCCAGGAAGGTCCTTGTCTCGCCCTTCCAGCTTCAGGCCCATGAGGTGACCAACAGCCAGTTCGCGGCCTTCGTCGCGGACACGGGCTATGTCACCGAGGCAGAGCGAAATGGCGGCTCGGCCCAGTTCAGCGAAAGCGATACGCCCGAAGTCTTCTTGTCCTGGTGGTCTCTCGACCGGGCCGCGACCTGGCGGACCCCGGAGGGTGCGGGATCCGACCTTGAGGGCCGCGACCTGCACCCGGTGGTGCATGTAACCCTCAACGATGCCCGCGCCTATGCGGACTGGGCAGGCGGGCGCATTCCGACCGAGGTGGAATGGGAATATGCCGCCAGCCGGGGGCTGTTCGATTCGATGGACCCAGAATCGGGCGTTCGCGCGCCGGATGGCAGCGCCCGCGCCAATATCTGGACAGGTGTGTTTCCGGTGTTGAATTCCCGGCGGGATGGCTTTGCCGGAACCGCTCCTGTGGGCTGTTTCGAGCCCGGGCTGACCGGGGCGTATGACATGATCGGCAATGTCTGGGAGTGGACTGATAGTCCGTTAGCACCCGCCGTGCCGCGGTTCACCATCAAGGGCGGTTCGTATCTGTGCAGTGAAGACTACTGCCGGAGATACCGTGCAGCTGCCCGCGAAAGCCTGGAGATGGATTTCAGCACCGCGCATATCGGGTTTCGCATTGTGCGCAGCAAAAAGGCCAAGGATGAACCAAGCTGACTTCACCGTTCGGCAAATATCCGCCTGTGTAACCTGCAAAAGGGGCTTAGCTGATGTCGATTGATCAGGCGCAGAGGCTGTTTCTTGTGGCAATGGGCATCGGCCTTGTGCCGATTGCATTGACCTATGGCGCGGTGCCCGAGACGAGCCTGCCTTGGCTCTACGGTCTCAGTGACCCCGATTTACCCACGCGGCACCTCTTGCGGGCTGTCATGGGCCTTTACCTCGGCATGATCGTCTTCTGGCTGACCGGTGCCCTGCGGGCTGAGCTTCGTATCCCCGCGCTGTGGAGTGTCTTCGTGTTCGTCACCGGCATCGGGTTAGGCCGATTGCTGAGCCTGGTTCTCGATGGTTGGCCGCAGCCGATCTTTGTCTTTTATCTGCTCGCCGAAATCGTGCTTGCTGGAACAAGCTGGGTCCTCATCACCAAAGCCCCCAGCAGCAGCAACGCGGGGAATGGATGATCTCCGGCCGCATGTTCTTTTAGCATAAAGGGGCGAAAAGCCGGGGCAGTTTTGCGCCACCGGCTTTGCACTCCATCCATGTCCGTCCAGCTGAACAAGATAAGACACCGCGCCGTTACGCGGCCTTGATCATGTCAGCGGCTTTTTCGGCGATCATGATGGTCGGAGCGTTTGTGTTGCCGGATATGAGATTTGGCATGATGGAGGCATCAACCACGCGCAGACCCTTAAGGCCATAGACCCGCAGCGCCGGGTCCACAACGGCCATAGGGTCTGTGCCCATCTTGCAGGTGCCCACGGGGTGATAGATCGTATCGGACCGCGCGCGGATATGCTCTTCCCAATCCGCGTCGGTGCGGGCCTTTTCGGTGCCGAAAAGTTCGCGATGGCGATACTTGGCGAGTGGTTCGGCCTCCAGGATGTCTCTTGTGATGCGGGCGCCCTTGATCATTGTTTCCAGATCGCGCGGATCACTGAGGAAGGCAGGGTCTATGGCCGGTGTGGCAAGTGGGTCGGTGCTTGCCAGCGTGACCGTGCCACGGCTGTCGGGCCGCAGCTTGCAGACATGACAGCTGAATCCATAGCCATAATGGAGTGTGCGTGCGTGGTTTTCGATCACTGCGATGGCGAAATGCAATTGGATATCCGGGCGGTCCAGGTCCGGCGACGTCTTTAAAAAGGCCCCACTTTCTACGAAGGTGGAGGCGGCCATCGAGACACCATTTTTGCGCCATCGCCAGAGATGCCGGACAAGGCGCAATGCGCCAATAAAACCGAGACCGGCGCAGTCGGTATCGCGTGACTTATAGGCCAATGAAAAATCCAGATGGTCTTGCAGGTTTTTGCCAACACCTGGCAGGGCGTGCCGGACCTCAAGGCCGTGGGGCTTCAAGTCTTCCGGGTCGCCAATTCCGGACAGCTGCAGGATTTGAGGTGTTTTGAGCGCGCCGGCACAAAGCAGCACCTCGCGGCCGGCCAGGGCTATCTGTTCCTGCCCCTTGTGACGGAATTTTACCCCCGTTACCCGGGCGCCCTCAAAGGTCAGGCCAGTGCAATCGGCATAGGTGAAGACGGTCAGGTTCGGCCGGTCCATGACCGGAAAAAGATAAGCTGCGGCGGCCGAGCACCGCTCGCCGTTGCGCTCATCGTGGAACTGCGTGACCTGATACAGCCCGCAGCCCTCGTTCTCACCTGTATTGAAGTCCTGCCTTTCGCGGACCTGCAGGCACTTGGCCGCCTCAACGAAAGCATGGGCCATCGGGCGCGGCTCTTGCGGTTCCGAGACGTGCAAAGGCCCGCTTGATCCGTGATAGGCATCTTCGCCGCGCTCATTGTTTTCAGCGCGCCGGAAATAGGGAAGCACACTGTCCCAATCCCAGCCGTGGCACCCCTCGGC
>NZ_VLLF01000017.1 GCF_007830545.1 Roseibium hamelinense | reverse complement strand
CTGACGCGCAAGCAGGATGTGCTCACGGGTCTGAGGCATCGGGCCGTCAGCAGAAGACACAACAAGAATGCCGCCGTCCATCTGCGCTGCGCCGGTGATCATGTTCTTCACGTAGTCGGCGTGGCCAGGGCAATCAACGTGAGCGTAGTGACGGTTTTCCGTCTCATACTCAACGTGTGCCGTGGAGATGGTGATGCCGCGGGCCTTTTCTTCAGGCGCGCCATCGATCTCGTCATAGGCCTTCGCAGTCGCTCCGCCAGCCTCGGCAAGCGTCATCGTGATTGCAGCAGTCAGCGTCGTCTTGCCGTGGTCAACGTGGCCAATCGTGCCAATGTTGACGTGCGGCTTGTTGCGCTCAAATTTTTCTTTCGCCATCGGATTACTCCGTTTCTCTAATTCTTATTAAACTTCAAGAGGTCGGGATCAGGCGTATTTCGCCTGAACCTCTTCGGCGACAGCCTGCGGCACCTGCTCGTAGTGATCGAACACCATCGAATATTGTGCGCGGCCCTGAGACATGGAACGCAAGTTATTCACATAGCCAAACATGTTGGCCAGCGGAACCATTGCGGTAATGACGGTTACAATGCCCCGGTTTTCCGTGCCCGCGATCTGACCGCGGCGGGAGTTCAGGTCACCGATAACATCGCCCATGTAGTCTTCGGGGGTAACAACCTCGACCTTCATGACCGGCTCCAGGAGCTTAGGTCCAGCCTTGGCAATACCTTCACGGAAACCGGCACGGCCGGCGATTTCAAAGGCAAGAACCGAAGAGTCAACGTCGTGGTATGCACCGTCGGTCAGGGTTGCCTTGATGTCGAGCATCGGGAAGCCTGCCAGCGGACCGGAAGACATAACGCTTTCGATACCCTTGGTGACACCTGGGATGTATTCCTTCGGAACCGAACCACCGACAATCTTGCTCTCGAACACGTAGCCTTCGTTCGGCTCGGCCGGCTCGATCGTGAGTTTGACGCGGGCGAACTGACCCGAACCACCGGACTGCTTCTTGTGGGTATAGTCCACTTCAGCAACCTTGGTGATGGTTTCGCGGTAAGCAACCTGCGGCGCACCAATGTTCGCCTCAACCTTGAACTCACGCTTCATGCGGTCAACAAGGATGTCGAGGTGCAATTCACCCATTCCGGCGATGATCGTCTGACCGGACTCTTCGTCGGTCTTCACGCGGAAGGACGGATCCTCAGCAGCCAGGCGGTTCAGGGCAAGACCCATCTTTTCCTGGTCAGCCTTGGTTTTCGGCTCGATCGCGATCTCAATAACCGGCTCGGGGAACTCCATGCGCTCCAGAATCACCGGCTTCAACGGGTCACACAATGTGTCACCTGTCGTGGTGTCCTTAAGGCCCGCGATCGCAACGATGTCACCAGCATAAGCCACATCGATGTCTTCGCGGGAGTTGGAGTGCATCTGCATCATGCGGCCAACACGCTCACGCTTTTCCTTGACGGTGTTGAGCAGGGAAACGCCCTTGTTCAATACACCGGAGTAAATGCGGCAGAATGTCAGCGAACCAACAAATGGATCGTTCGCAATCTTGAACGCGAGCAAGCCGAGCGGCTCTTCGTCGCTGGACTTGCGGACCATTTCTTCGTCGGTCTTTGGATCGATGCCACGGATGTCTTTAACTTCAACCGGGCTCGGTAGATAATCGACAACCGCATCAAGAAGCGGCTGAACGCCTTTGTTCTTGAATGCAGAACCGCAGAAGACCGGAACGAAGTCGTTGTTGATCGTACCCTTGCGGATCAGCTGCTTCAGCTTCTCTATGGAAGGTTCCTCACCTTCCAGATAGGCTTCCATCGCTTCTTCGTCGATCTCGACAGCTGTTTCGATCAAAGCATCGCGCGCTGTCTGAGCCTTTTCCTGCAGCTCAGCAGGAATATCGACGACGTCCCATGCGGCACCGAGGTTTTCGGACTGCCAGATAAGCGCCTTCATTTCAAGCAGATCGATGACACCGGCGAATTCGTTTTCCGCACCGACGTTCAACTGCATGACAAGCGGCGTGCAGCCAAGGCGCTTTTCGATCATTTCGACGCAGCGGTCGAAATCGGCACCGAGCTTGTCCATCTTGTTGACGAAGATCATCCGCGGAACAGCGTACTTGTCGGCCTGACGCCAAACAGTCTCTGTCTGCGGCTCAACACCGGCGTTGGCGTCCAGAAGAGCAACAGCGCCATCGAGAACACGCAGGGACCGCTCAACTTCAATGGTGAAGTCCACGTGACCTGGTGTGTCGATGATGTTCAGGCGCTTTTCTTTCCAGAAAGCTGTCGTTGCAGCGGAGGTAATGGTAATGCCCCGCTCCTGCTCCTGCTCCATCCAGTCCATGGTGGCTGCGCCATCATGCACTTCGCCAATCTTGTGGCTCTTACCGGTGTAGTAAAGGATCCGTTCCGTCGTCGTGGTCTTACCCGCATCAATGTGCGCCATGATGCCGAAGTTACGGTAGTCCTCGATTTTATGCGTGCGCGCCATAGCGTCAGCCCTTCGAAGTCACAATTACCAGCGATAGTGCGAGAATGCCCGGTTGGCGTCTGCCATGCGGTGCGTATCTTCGCGCTTCTTAACTGCGGTACCACGGTTGTTTGCTGCGTCGAGCATTTCGCCGGAAAGGCGGTCAACCATAGTGGTTTCGTTGCGGTTGCGAGCCGCAGTGATCAGCCAGCGGATAGCCAGAGCCTGACGGCGCTCGGAGCGAACCTCGACAGGAACCTGGTAGGTCGCACCACCAACACGGCGGGAGCGCACTTCTACCTGCGGCATGACATTTTCCAGAGCCGCATGAAACACCTCGATCGGGTTTTCGCGGATCTTGTTCTCGATAACATCGAATGCACCGTAAACGATGCGTTCTGCGGTCGACTTCTTACCGTGATACATGATTGCGTTCATGAACTTGGTAACGACCATGTCCCCGAACTTTGGATCCGGGTTGATTTCGCGTTTTTCTGCGCGGTGACGACGGGACATCTAATGTGCTCCTTACTTCGGCCGCTTCGCGCCGTACTTCGAACGGCGCTGCTTGCGATCCTTGACGCCCTGGGTATCGAGCACACCACGGATGATGTGGTAGCGCACACCCGGCAAGTCCTTCACGCGGCCGCCGCGGATCATCACCACCGAGTGCTCCTGAAGGTTGTGGCCTTCACCCGGGATGTATCCAATTACCTCAAAGCCGTTCGTCAGGCGGATCTTGGCCACCTTACGCAAAGCCGAGTTCGGCTTTTTCGGCGTCGTCGTGTAAACGCGCGTACAAACGCCACGTTTTTGCGGGCAGGCCTCCATGGCCGGCACCTTGTTCCGCTTCGGCGGGTCTTTCCGCGGCTTGCGGATCAGCTGGTTGATGGTCGGCATTCTGTGCCCTTTACCTCGTCCATCCAAAAATTCGTATGCAACTGCAGTCCTCGCAGATCCTGACATGCAGAATCGCACCCGCACGCTCCTGAAAGAGCGGCTGGCGCTGCGAAAAACCAGAGGACCACGAGTTACCTCGCGGTCATGCAATCGACGCGTATTCGCCTATATGAACCCGGCAGCGTTTAAGTTCGTTTGGTCCGGCGCTTTTGGCGCGCTGGACAGCTTCGTACTTACCGCCTGCCTTCGGGATGCGCGGAAACTACTCACATGCACCCTTTGCGTCAAGCGCTTTGTCGAAAAAACCGCAAATCCGCGCTTGAGCATTGATGCGCCACATATTCCGTATGTTTTTGACAGATTTTTTTATTTTTATTGCGTCGGAGGCCCGGACGGCTTTCCATTTGATATTTGTACGGGATCCGATTGGTTGACCAATTATGAATCAAACCTTTCAGACCCGATTCATTTTACGACATACCCGCTGCGGAGATTCTGCATAGCCTCCGCAGCGGGCAGGACAGAGCCCGGTTTTCCATCAGCCTCAAGCTGCCGCAACGGATTTCAGGAACTGTTCGACCTCACTCTCCAGACGGGCTGCATACTCGGCAACATCGTCCGCCCCCCGCAGGACGGTTTCGGATCCGGTGTCCGTTTTGTCCGAAGACAGAACGACCTGTTCCATCTCCGTATTTGCTTCCTGCGTGCCTTTCACCGCGGACGCTACATTTTCAGCAATCGATTCTGTAGCCGTTTCCTGTTGGGTGATCGAAGCTGCAATAGCAGTGGTGTATTCGGTCACATTTTCGATGCGGTTGGTGATCTCGTCGATGGCCGACACCGCCTCCTTGGTCGAATCCTGGATATCCGCAATCTGAGTGCTGATCTCTTCGGTTGCCTTGGCGGTTTGAGTAGCGAGCTCCTTCACCTCCGCAGCGACAACAGCGAAACCTTTACCCGCCTCGCCTGCCCGCGCAGCTTCGATGGTTGCGTTGAGTGCAAGCAGGTTGGTTTGTTCGGCAATGGCTTGGATCAGAGTCACCACTTCACCGATTTTCAGCGCTGCGTTCGACAAGCTGGCGACCTTGTCGTTAGAGACTTCCGCCGCCTTGGTCGCGCTGGCGACCCCTTCCGTCGTCTTGACAACCTGACCACTGATTTCCCGGATTGCATAGGACAGCTCCTGGGCGGCTGCGGCGCTGGTTTCGATGTTGCCATTGGCTGTCTGGGCGGCGGTTCGGGCACTTCGCGCCCGTCCGGACGCCTCCTCGGCAAGGCTCGACAAATCCTGGGCGACATCACGCATGGAGGTGACCTTTTCTCCCACTTGTCCCAGAACGCCGCTGACTGTTTTTCGGAAGCCGTCAATCAACCGCTCTACTGTTTTCTGTCGGTCACGCTGAACATCAGCAGCAATCTGCGCCTCTTCCGACAGCCGCTGTTGATCGACGATTTGATCACGGAAGGCAGCAACAGCCCGCGCTACGGTCCCTATTTCGTCTTTTCGGTCTGCGGCGGAGAAAAACACTTCCGTGTTTCCAGAGGCCAGTTCCTGTGCCTCCTCGACGGTGCGCGCCAGCGGCCTTGTGATAGACTGGATAAGAACATACGACAGACCGCCCAACACGAGCACCAGAACAACAGCCACGCCAGCGAGGCGGATCATGTTTTGCTGGAACGCCTTTTCAATGTCATCGACATAGACGCCGGTTCCGATGACCCAGTTCCAGGGCGCGTACAGCTTTACATAAGCTGTCTTTCCGGCCGGCTCATCGGAATTCGGGCGACGCCACACATAGTCATGGAAGCCACCGTCTCCCTGTCTCGCGGCTCTGTCCAGAGCCGGCAAGGTGCTTGTCCCAAATCGTTGGATCAATTCGGTTGTCGGCACACCTTCCAGATCAGGGCGCGCCGGATGCATGATAACAGCATCCCCACCATCGTTGATGAAGATATAGTTCCCATTGTCATAACGCATGCCCCGGACGGCTTCCTTGGCCAACTCCTGCGCACGTTCTTCCGAAAACTCGCCGGCTCGGCTGCGCTCATGATAGGACGCAACGGTGTTCGTAACCCCTTCGATCATGTGCTCCAACCCCATGCGGCGGCCCTCAAACGACCGTGCCCGGTCCTGATAAGCGGCCGCAGCCAGAACACCCATCAATGCAACAAAAACCAAGCTCATCAGGAGCCCGAGCCGGACCCCTACCGTAACACTGCGGAACATGGAGCACCCCTTTAAATCATCAACCTAAGGTAGATAATCCGGGGATTGAACTTAACGCCGCGTAAAATTTCAAGCTTATCTTGTGCGTTTTAGATCGTATTTTCGCACTTGAGAAATAATTCGACCTTCAATTAAAAATATTTTCCTGCAGTATTACCACAATTATTTTTCGTGGATACCGTTAAGACATCTGCATTTCTACGAGGATAGGATTTTATTCAGTCACGCCGGGTTACGACCGCGACATTTCCCGATAGCGCGTCTTGATAGGCCCCTTCGTAGACAGGGTCATCAGGCTCTCCATCCATGACGCCGATCTGATCGAGTTCAGCCTCTGCAAAGCCTTGGCTTGATAGTGCCTCAAGCGTCCTGCGCACGGCATCATCGTCGTCAGGCGCCTTCAAAAGCACATGAACCGGTATCGCCGCATCCGGGTCACCATCTTCATTTTCCCAAACGCGCCCGATCACAATATAGACTGTCGGATCGAGATCCTGATCATTGTCATTCATCATCTTTTCCTGCGAATAAGATAAAGGCCGCCCGGAGGCGGCCTTTTTTGATCAATCTGCAAACAACCGTTTATTCGGCTGCACCGCTCATATCTTCCAGAAGGCCTTCTGCCGCGCTGTCCGAAGACTGCGAGCGCTGTGCTTCCTGAATCAGGTCGTCCCGGTGGCTCGCAATTTTGCGGATCCGCTTCATCACACCGCCGGTTCCGGCCGGGATCAAGCGGCCGACAATGACGTTTTCCTTGAGACCGACCAGCGGGTCCGTTTTCCCGTTGACCGCCGCATCGGTAAGAACGCGTGTCGTCTCCTGGAACGAAGCCGCAGAGAAGAACGAGCGTGTCTGCAACGACGCCTTGGTGATGCCGAGGAGAACCGGGTTGCCCTTTGCAGGATCCCGCGCCTCGTCAATCGCCTTCTGGTTCGCCTCTTCAAAGTCAAGCCGGTCAACCTGCTCGCCTGGGAAGAATTCGGTATCTCCGGATTCGGTGATCTCGATCTTCTGGAGCATCTGACGGACAATCACTTCGATGTGCTTGTCGTTGATGGTCACGCCCTGCAGACGGTAGACTTCCTGGATCTCGTTGACGAGGTAGGCAGCCAGTGCCTCAACGCCCTTAACGGCCAGAATGTCGTGCGGTGCCGGGTTACCGTCGAGGATGTACTCACCCTTTTCAATGGCATCGCCTTCCTGGAGATGGAAATGCTTGCCCTTCGGGATGAGGTATTCGACTGGCTCCAGCCCGTCCTCTGCCGGATCGATGATGATGCGGCGCTTGTTCTTATAGTCGCGGCCGAAGCGGATCGTACCGGAGATTTCGGCAATGATCGCATGATCCTTCGGACGGCGAGCCTCGAACAATTCCGCAACACGCGGCAGACCACCGGTGATGTCCTTGGTCTTGGCGCTTTCCAGCGGAATACGCGCAAGAACGTCACCGGCCTTGACCGAGTTACCCGGCTGAACAGACAGGATCGCATCCACGGAGAGCAACAAGCGGGCGTCGGAGCCACGCTGGTTCTTCGAGATAGCGCCCTTGGCGTCCTTGATTACGATGGCCGGCTTCAAATCGGCGCCACGCTGCGATGACCGCCAGTCGATGACGACACGCTTGGTGATACCGGTTGCCTCATCGGCGGTTTCCTGAACCGAAGCACCGTCGATAAGGTCTTCAAAGTCCACGACACCATCGACTTCAGCCAGCATCGGACGGGTATACGGATCCCACTCAGCGATCCGTTGCCCACGCTTGACGGCATCGCCATCGTCGACATGCAGCTTGGAACCGTAGGTGATCCGGTGAACAGCCCGCTCGTTGCCGTCGCTATCTGTGACGACGATCGACATGTTGCGGACCATGGCAATCAGATTGCCATCCGAGTCGCGCTGAACCGACCGGTTGCGGATCTTCACCGTGCCATCGACGTTGGACTCGATGAACGATGAATCGACAACCTGCGCCGTACCACCAATGTGGAACGTCCGCATGGTCAGCTGGGTGCCAGGCTCACCGATCGACTGCGCGGCGATGACGCCGACCGCTTCGCCCATGTTCACGGGTGTACCGCGGGCAAGGTCACGGCCGTAGCAGGTCGCACAGACACCGGTCTCGGTTTCACAGGTCAGAACCGAACGGATCTTGATCTGCTGAACCTTGGCAGCCTCGATTGCATCAACATCTTTCTCGTCAATCAAGCGCCCTTTCGGGATCAGCAGCTCACCGGTCTGGTGATTGTAGACGTCTTCGGCGGTTGTCCGGCCGAGAACGCGCATACCCAGAGAGGCGATGACGTTGCCGGCATCGACGATCGGTGCCACGGTAATGCCGCGCTCGGACCCGCAATCCTGTTCAAGGATGATCGAATCCTGCGCAACGTCCACAAGACGGCGGGTCAGGTAACCGGAGTTCGCAGTCTTCAACGCCGTGTCGGCCAGACCCTTACGGGCACCGTGTGTGGAGTTGAAGTACTCGAGAACCGAGAGACCCTCTTTAAAGTTCGAGATGATCGGGTTCTCGATGATCTCGCCGGATGGCTTGGCCATCAGACCACGCATACCCGCCAGCTGTTTCATCTGCTGAGGCGACCCACGCGCCCCGGAGTGAGACATCATGTAAACCGAGTTCATCGGCTTCTGACGCCCGGTCTCCTCATCGATCTGGACCGCCTTAATGCGGGCCATCATCTCGTCAGCAATCTTGTCGGTACATTTCGCCCAGGCGTCGACAACCTTGTTGTACTTCTCGCCCTGTGTGATCAGACCATCATTATACTGCTGTTCGTATTCGGTGACGAGCGCAGAGGTCTGGGACACAAGATCAGTCTTGGTGTCCGGGATGACCATGTCGTCCATACCAAACGAAATGCCGGCGTTACAGGCATTCTTGAAGCCGAGCTGCATGATCCGGTCACAGAAGATGACCGTCTCCTTCTGACCGCAAGCACGGTAAACCGTGTCGATCATCTTGGAGATGTCCTTCTTGGTCATCAGCTTGTTGGCAACATCAAACGGCACTTCGTGATGCTTGGGCAGAAGCTCTGCGATCAGCATGCGGCCCGGAGTCGTCTCGATGATTTCCGATGTCGGATTGCCGTCGGCATCGATCGACCGGTAACGGCCCTTGATCTTGGAGTGCAGGGTGATGACCTTGTTCTCAAGCGCATGGTGGATCTCACCAATGTCACCAAAGGCCATCCCTTCGCCCGGCTCACCTTCCGCCATGATCGACAGATAGTAGAGACCGAGAACGATATCCTGCGACGGCACAATGATCGGGCCACCGTTAGCCGGGTGCAGAATGTTGTTCGTGGACATCATCAGCGTCCGCGCTTCCAGCTGTGCTTCGAGCGACAGCGGAACGTGAACAGCCATCTGGTCACCGTCGAAGTCAGCGTTGAACGCGGAACAAACGAGCGGGTGCAGCTGGATCGCCTTGCCTTCAATCAGGGTCGGTTCGAACGCCTGAATGCCAAGACGGTGAAGCGTCGGCGCGCGGTTCAGGAGAACCGGGTGCTCGCGGATCACCTCATCCAGGATATCCCAGACCTCCGGGCGTTCTTTTTCAACCAGCTTCTTCGCCTGCTTGACGGTCGAAGAGAAGCCCTTGGCGTCGAGGCGCGAGTAAATGAATGGCTTGAACAGCTCAAGCGCCATCTTCTTCGGCAAACCACACTGGTGTAGCTTCAGTTCCGGACCCACGGTAATCACCGAACGGCCGGAATAGTCGACGCGTTTACCCAGAAGGTTTTGACGGAAGCGGCCCTGCTTGCCTTTCAGCATATCGGACAGCGACTTCAGCGGACGCTTGTTGGCGCCGGTGATGACGCGGCCGCGGCGCCCGTTGTCGAACAGCGCGTCAACGGATTCCTGAAGCATGCGCTTTTCGTTCCGGATGATGATATCCGGAGCACGCAATTCCATCAGGCGGCGCAGACGGTTGTTCCGGTTGATCACGCGGCGGTACAGATCATTCAGATCCGATGTCGCAAACCGGCCACCATCGAGCGGAACGAGCGGGCGTAGATCCGGTGGAATGACCGGAACAACGGTCATGATCATCCATTCCGGACGGTTGCCCGATTCCATGAAGGCTTCGATGACCTTCAAACGCTTGGCCAGCTTCTTCGGCTTCAGCTCTGTGGTTGCTTCGGCAATTTCCTGACGCAGCTTTTCAGACTCGCGCTCGAGATCCATCGACATCAGGATCTCGCGGATTGCTTCCGCGCCGATCATGGCCGTGAAGGCGTCTTCGCCATACTCGTCCTGAGCGGCGACATAGTCTTCTTCAGACAGAAGCTGATGCTGCTTGAGCGGGGTAAGGCCCGGCTCCAGAACAACATAGTTCTCGAAATAAAGAACGCGTTCCAGATCCTTCAGAGTCATGTCGAGCAGCAGGCCAATGCGGCTTGGCAGAGACTTCAGGAACCAGATATGCGCAACCGGTGCGGCCAGCTCGATGTGGCCCATACGCTCACGGCGCACGCGCGACAAGGTAACTTCAACGCCACACTTCTCACAAATGACGCCTTTGTATTTCATGCGCTTATATTTGCCGCAAAGACACTCATAGTCCTTGATCGGGCCAAAGATGCGCGCGCAGAACAGGCCGTCGCGTTCCGGCTTGAACGTCCGGTAGTTGATTGTTTCCGGCTTTTTGATTTCGCCGAAAGACCAAGACATGATCTTTTCCGGGCTCGCGAGGGAAATCCGGATATTGTCGAAGGTCTGTGTGGGAGCCTGTTGATTGAACAGGTTCATGACCTCATGATTCATGGTCTATCTCCTTCGATGCATGGCGAGGGAGCGCGCCCGTGGCGCCCTCCCCGTAAACCAGCATTGCAAGTGTAATATCGGTCTTCTTCATGCTCAGAAGTTACTCCGCCGCGTCCGCGGTCGGCTCTTCTGTGATCTGGGGCTGGTCGGTGCGCTGCAACTCGACATTCAGACCCAAAGACCGCATTTCCTTCACAAGAACGTTAAAGCTTTCCGGGATGCCCGCTTCGAACGTATCGTCGCCGCGGACGATGGCCTCGTAGACCTTGGTCCGGCCGGCCACGTCGTCCGACTTCACAGTGAGCATTTCCTGCAGCGTGTAAGCTGCCCCGTAAGCTTCAAGCGCCCAGACCTCCATTTCCCCGAAGCGCTGACCGCCAAACTGCGCTTTACCACCAAGCGGCTGCTGGGTGACGAGCGAGTACGGGCCAATCGAACGGGCGTGGATCTTGTCATCGACCAAGTGGTGCAGCTTCAACATGTAAATGTATCCGACAGTCACCTTGCGGTCGAACTCTTCGCCGGTCCGGCCGTCATAGAGTACGGACTGGCCACTGGTATCGAATTCGGCGATTTTCAGCGCCTCGACGACATCGGGCTCACGGGCACCGTCGAACACCGGCGTGGCGATCGAAACACCTTTTTTGAGCTGTTCGGCGAGGCGGACAATGCCCTCATCGTCGAAATCCTTGACATTGTCGCCTTTGGCGTTGTCGCCATAGACTTCGATGACCTTGCCGCGCAGGTTTTCGATCTCGCCGCTTTTCCGGTACTCGTCATACATTTCACCGATGCGCAAGCCCATGCCGCGGCAGGCCCAACCCATATGGGTTTCAAGGATCTGACCAACGTTCATGCGCGACGGAACGCCGAGCGGGTTGAGAACGATGTCGACGTGCGTGCCATCTTCGAGGAACGGCATGTCTTCACATGGGTTGATCTTGGAGACCACGCCCTTGTTGCCGTGACGGCCGGCCATCTTGTCGCCCGGCTGCAGCTTGCGTTTCACCGCAACGAAGACCTTGACCATCTTCATGACGCCCGGCGGCAATTCGTCACCGCGCTGCAGCTTCTCGACCTTGTCGATAAACCGCTGCTCGAGACGCTTGCGGCTGTCGTCATACTGACCGCGCAGAGCTTCGATCTCGGACATGAACTTCTCGTCGTCCGTGGCGAACTGCCACCACTGCGACCGCGGGAAGTCGTTCAAGACATCGCCGTCCAGAACCGTGTCTTTTTTGAAACCCTTCGGACCTGCGACAGCTGTCTTGTCCATCAGCATCTCGGCCAGGCGGCCGTAGACGTTGCGGTCAAGAATTGCCTGCTCGTCGTCACGGTCTTTTGCAAGACGCTCGATTTCCTCGCGCTCAATGGCCATCGCGCGCTCGTCTTTTTCAACGCCATGGCGGTTGAAGACGCGCACTTCCACGACCGTTCCGGACACACCCGGCGGCAAGCGCAAGGACGTGTCGCGCACGTCAGACGCCTTTTCACCGAAGATGGCACGCAGAAGTTTTTCTTCCGGAGTCATCGGGCTTTCGCCCTTCGGTGTGATCTTGCCGACAAGGATATCGCCCGGGTTCAGCTCGGCACCTATGTAAACGATGCCGGCTTCATCGAGGTTTTTCAGAGCCTCTTCCGAAACGTTCGGAATATCACGGGTGATTTCTTCCGGGCCAAGCTTGGTGTCACGCGCCATCACTTCGAATTCCTCGAGGTGGATGGAGGTGAAGACATCGTCAGACACGATGCGCTCGGACAGAAGGATCGAATCCTCGAAGTTGTAGCCATTCCAGGGCATGAACGCGACAAGTACGTTCCGGCCGAGCGCCAGATCACCGAGGTCCGTCGAAGGCCCGTCTGCGATGATATCGCCCTTATGGACCTTGTCGCCGACACGCACCAGCGGACGCTGGTTGATGCAGGTATTCTGGTTGGAACGCTGGAACTTCATCAACCGGTAAATATCAACGCCGGACTTGCCCGGGTCGAGTTCTTCGGTTGCACGGATAACGATACGGGTCGCATCCACCTGGTCAACGACACCTGCCCGGCGAGCCCCGATGGCGGCGCCTGAATCGCGTGCCACGATCGGCTCCATGCCGGTTCCGACAAATGGGGCTTCTGCCCGCACCAGAGGCACGGCTTGACGCTGCATGTTCGAGCCCATCAGAGCGCGGTTCGCGTCGTCGTTTTCCAGGAACGGAATCAACGCGGCGGCGACCGAAACAAGCTGCTTCGGCGACACGTCCATGAGGTCGACCTTCTCGGAAGGTACCATCATGTTTTCACCGGCGTGACGGCAGGTGATCAGCTCTTCGGTAAAGCGGCCATTGTCATCATACACAGCGTTGGACTGCGCGACATAGTGCTTGGCCTCTTCCATCGCGGAGAGATAGACCACATCGTTCGTTACGGCGCCGTCCTTCACTTTGCGGTACGGGCTCTCAATGAAACCGTACTTGTTCACGCGGGCGAACGTTGCAAGGGAGTTGATCAGACCGATGTTCGGACCTTCCGGGGTCTCAATCGGGCAAATACGTCCGTAGTGCGTTGGGTGAACGTCGCGAACCTCAAAGCCCGCACGCTCACGGGTCAGGCCGCCCGGCCCAAGAGCCGACAAGCGGCGCTTGTGGGTGACTTCCGACAGTGGGTTGGTCTGGTCCATGAACTGCGACAGCTGCGAGGAGCCGAAGAATTCGCGAACAGCAGCAGCAGCAGGCTTCGCATTGATCAGATCCTGCGGCATGACAGTATCGATCTCAACGGAGCTCATTCGCTCCTTGATCGCACGTTCCATGCGCAACAGGCCGACGCGGTATTGGTTTTCCATCAACTCACCGACAGAGCGAACACGGCGGTTGCCCAAGTTGTCGATGTCGTCGATTTCGCCCTTGCCGTCGCGCAGTTCGAGCAGCACGCGGATCACTTCGAGGATGTCTTCCTTGCGCAGAACACGCACAGTGTCTTCCGCGTCCACGTCAAGGCGCATGTTCATCTTGACGCGACCGACAGCCGACAGGTCGTAGCGCTCCTCGTCGAAGAACAGCGACTGGAACATGGCCTCGGCCGTGTCGATGGTGGGCGGCTCACCCGGACGCATGACGCGGTAGATATCGAATAGCGCATCCTCTCGGGATTCGTTCTTATCGACATTCAGCGTGTTGCGGATATAAGGTCCGGTTGTGATGTGGTCGATGTCCAGGATGGGCAACTCGTCATAGCCACGCTCGACCAGTTCTTCCAGAACTTTGCCAGTCAGTTCATCCCCGGCTTCGGCGTAAATTTCACCTGAGGCCGGGTCGACCATGTCTTCAGCAAGATACTGGCCATGGAGATCTTCGTCAGTCACCTTCAGTGCAGTGACGCCCTTTTCGGACAACTGCTTGATGGTGCGCGCGGTGATCTTGCGGCCGCCTTCAACCACGACGTCGCCGCTATCGGCATCAACCAGGTCATAAGAGGCTTTGGTGCCTTTCAAGCGGTCCGCATCAAACGGCATGCGCCAGGAACCGTCGTTCTGGCGGGTGTAGTCAACACGCTTGTAAAAGGTGTTGAGGACCTCTTCACCGTCGAGCCCGAGAGCCATCAGCAGCGATGTTACCGGGATCTTGCGGCGGCGATCGATACGCGCGTGGACGATGTCCTTTGCGTCAAATTCGATGTCAAGCCAGGAGCCGCGGTAAGGAATGACGCGCGCGGCAAACAGAAGCTTGCCGGAGGAATGGGTCTTGCCTTTGTCGTGATCGAAAAACACACCCGGTGAGCGGTGCATCTGGGAGACGATTACGCGCTCTGTGCCATTGACAATGAAGGTGCCGTTGTCGGTCATGAACGGCATGTCGCCCATGTAGACATCCTGCTCCTTGATGTCCTTCACGGACTTCGCGCCGGTATCTTCATCGACATCAAACACGATCAGGCGCAGCGTCACCTTCAACGGTGCGGCGAAGGTCATACCCCGTTGACGGCACTCGTCAACGTCATATTTTGGAGCTTCAAATTCGTAGGAAACAAATTCCAGAAGCGATGTGCCCGCGAAATCGGAAATTGGGAACACGGACTGGAATACGGCCTCAAGGCCTTCATTGATGCGGCCACCGCCCGGCATCTCGTCGACCTGAAGAAACTGGTCGTAGGATGCTTTTTGAACCTCGATGAGATTGGGCATTGCCGCGACATCGCGGATGGATCCGAAGTATTTACGGACCTTTTTGCGACCGTTGAACGTTTGGGTCATTGTCGCTCCTCGTATCGGCCGGGTAACGGCTGGCCGAAACGCCCCTTTTCCAATCGGGCATTCATGCCCGGGCGCTTCGGCTAACCGTCCCCCATATGATCAACCGGGCATGACGGGCCGGAGGCTGATCGGACATTGGGGTCTAAGACACGTAAAACCCGCCTCCGGGGAAGCGGCATGCCCTAGTGGGACGTATGCCCCGGACACGGGAAAACCCGCCGGGGCCAGGAAAGCGGTCCCAGCCAAGGCCGGGACCACCAACAGGGCAAAGCCCTTATTACTTCAGCTCTACAGAAGCACCAGCTTCTTCAAGCTTCTTCTTCAGCTCTTCAGCTTCTGCCTTCTCGACGCCTTCTTTAACCGCCTTCGGAGCGCCTTCTACGAGCTCTTTAGCTTCTTTCAGGCCAAGACCGGTAATCGCGCGGACTTCCTTGATCACGTTGATCTTCTTGTCGCCAGCGGAGGCCAGGATAACGTCGAATTCAGTCTGCTCTTCAGCAGCAGCAGCTTCGCCACCAGCAGCAGCAACACCAGCAACTGCAACAGGAGCAGCGGCGGAAACGCCCCACTTCTCTTCCAGAAGCTTGGACAGTTCAGCTGCTTCCATGACGGTCAGCGAGGACAGTTCTTCTACGAGCTTTTCAAGATCAGCCATTTTTCAGTACCTTAAGTTCGAACCAATTGTTTGGTTGTGAGACAGTGTGTTTGGTCGCCTTATGCGGCCTTGTCCTTCTCGGCATACGCGTTGAAGACGCGGGCGAGCTGCCCGGCCGGCGCGTTGACAACCTGTGCAATGCGGGATGCCGGGGTCTGGATCATGCCGACCAGCTTTGCACGCAGCTCATCGAGCGACGGCATCGTGGCCAGAGACTTAACTCCATCCGCATTCAGGTTGGTGGAACCGAGAGCACCACCGAGGACGACGAGTTTGTCGTTGCCCTTGGCAAAATCCACGACCGCTTTCGGGGCAGCAACCGGATCGTCCGAATAGGCGATCAGGGTTGGTCCCTGGAAGAGATCGGAAATGTGCTCCATTTCCGTGCCTTGAAGGGCAAGTTTCACAAGGCGGTTTTTTGCGACTTTTACAGAACCGCCGGCTTCACGCATCTGAGCCCGCAGGGCTGTCATTTGCGCAACCGAAAGACCTGCATAGTGCGCGACGACAACGACGCCGGTTCCACCCAGCTCTTCGTTCAGAGACGTCACGAACTCGTGCTTTTCCGCTCTTTCCACTTGCCTTCTCCATTTGATGGCATTGCTGCCACCGGTTTGCCTTTGCCGCTCGCGTTCGGTCCCGAACCCGGGAACGTCCACAAACGACGCTCAGGGTCCTGTCCCCTCGACACACGCGGCGCGCGCGGCAAGGCACTGGTTCGAACCGTTTCTTCCTTTCGGAAGTGATCGGGTCCTCACCTATCTATGCAGGCCTTTGCTGGCTTAAGCCGGTTTCCCGACACCTGCAGTCTCGGACAGGGCAACCCGGCAGTTACCCGCCGGGTCTATTCAGCCGTTTGACCGGCCGAAATCTTGTTACGCTCCGGAGGAAACTCCGGATTATTCGGCGACACTCGCCAGATCGACCTTGACACCAGGGCCCATGGTCGAGGAAACGGCGATACGACGCATGTAGGTGCCTTTGGCGCCAGTCGGCTTCGCCTTTTGAACCGCATCAACCAGCGCCTTGAAGTTCTGGGTCAGAGCTTCTTCGCTGAAAGAGACTTTGCCAACGCCAGCGTGCACGATGCCGGCTTTCTCGACGCGGAACTGAACCGCACCGCCCTTGGCATCATTGACAGCCTTGGTCACATCCGGGGTCACAGTGCCGACCTTCGGGTTCGGCATCATGCCGCGCGGGCCGAGCACCTTGCCGAGACGGCCAACCAGCGGCATCATGTCAGGCGTTGCAATGACGGTGTCAAAGTCGATGTTGCCGGACTGAACCTGCTCAACAAGATCTTCCGCGCCGACAATGTCTGCGCCTGCGGCCTTGGCTTCTTCGGCTTTGTCGCCGCGAGCAAACACCGCGACACGGACAGTTTTACCAGTACCGTTCGGCAGTACGCAAACGCCGCGGACCATCTGGTCGGCGTGGCGCGGATCAACACCAAGATTGATCGCCACTTCAACGGTCTCATCGAACTTAGTCTTGGCACGGTCCTTGATCAGGCTCAGCGCTTCGGACAGCGGGTACAGCTTGTTGCGGTCGATACCTTCACGAGCTGCGCCAATACGTTTTCCAACCTTCGCCATGATCTTACTCCGTGACCTCAAGACCCATGGACCGGGCAGAACCCTCGACCATCAGCATCGCTGCGTCGATATCGTTCGCGTTCAGGTCCTTCATCTTGGCTTCGGCGATTTCCTTCACCTGCGCCTTGGAAACAGAGGCAACCGTGCCTTTGCCCGGCGCTGTTGCGCCTTTTTGGATCTTCGCAGCCTTTTTCAAGAAAAAGCTGACCGGTGCGGTCTTCACTTCAAACGTGAAAGACTTATCCGAGTAATATGTGATCACGGTCGGGCACGGAGCACC
Organism: Roseibium hamelinense; assembly: GCF_007830545.1. Classification (GTDB taxonomy): domain Bacteria; phylum Pseudomonadota; class Alphaproteobacteria; order Rhizobiales; family Stappiaceae; genus Roseibium; species Roseibium hamelinense. The sequence continues at coordinate 2,281 of NZ_VLLF01000017.1, read as the reverse complement.
CTTTTCAACGTCCTGCGTCTGCGCATTAAACGCTTTACAGAACTCCATGATGTTCAAGCCACGCTGACCGAGCGCCGGCCCAATGGGCGGGGACGGTGTCGCGGAGCCTGCAGGCACCTGAAGCTTCAGGAAACCTTGAATTTTCTTCGCCATTTACTCTCTCCAACAGTTCTAGACCTCGGCTGGAGGCCCTTTTTAAAGGAGCTGGTGGTCCGGCCATTTGGGACATCCCGGCGAAGAGAACCCTGACCTTCCACCTACCTTTTGCCATGCAGGACGCCCCGCCCGGCAAGCTTTGGTGCGTTTGCACCGCGATCAGAGCTTGTCGACCTGACCGAATTCCAGTTCCACCGGCGTTGCCCGGCCAAAGATAGACACAGCCACCTTCAAACGCGCCCGCTCGTCATCGACCTCTTCAACGAGACCTGAGAACGAAGCAAACGGCCCATCCGATACCCGCACCTGCTCGCCAACCTCAAAGCTGACCGACGGCTTCGGACGATCCACGCCTTCCTGAACCTGGTTCAGGATCTGCAGCGCCTCCCGCTCGGGGATCGGCATCGGCTTTTGATCAGCGCCGAGGAAACCTGTAACCTTCGGCGTGTTCTTGATCAGGTGAAACGCCTCATTGGTCATGTCCATCTTCACGAGGACATAACCTGGAAAAAACTTCCGCTCGGCATCGACCTTGCGGCCACGCCGAACCTCAACAACCTTTTCCATCGGAACAAGGATTTCTTCAAAAAGGTCGGACAGCCCTTGCTGCTCAGCCTTTTCGCGGATGGAATCGGCGACCTTTTTTTCGAAATTCGAATAGGCATGCACAATATACCAACGCTTGGCCATAAACCTTTGTTCCGCTTCTTCTTTATGCTTTTCCGGTTACCGCTACGTATGCGTTAGCTGCCAACGCCGAGCAGCAACCCAATTCCCCAGCTCATCAATTGATCGGCAAGCAAGAAGAAAATCGCTGCAATGACCACCATGATAAACACCATGACAGTCGTTACTGCGGTCTCGCGCCGTGTCGGCCAAGTGACTTTCGACACTTCGGACCGCACTTGCTGGATGAATGTAAAGGGATTGGTCTTCGCCATTCCGATTCCGGTCTGTTAAATGCGAGTGGGCGCGCGGAACAATCCGCGCGCCTCACCCGAGAAACCTAATTAAGCCCTCAGGAGCCAATGATCAAGAACAAAATGGCAGGGGCAGCAGGGTTCGAACCCGCGACCTGCGGTTTTGGAGACCGCCGCTCTACCAACTGAGCTATACCCCTACAATGCCGGACGGACCGGAATTTGTTCCTGATAGTCGCCCTGCCCTGAATTTGCAAGACCCGGCAACCAACTCACCGGGCCGGCTGGCGGCCCGGTGGAAAAATCATCTTATTCGATGATGGATGCGACGACGCCGGCGCCGACGGTGCGGCCACCTTCGCGGATCGCGAAGCGCAGGCCTTCTTCCATGGCGATCGGCACGATCAGCTCAACCTCGACAGACACGTTGTCGCCAGGCATCACCATTTCCGTGCCTTCCGGCAGGGACACGACACCGGTCACGTCCGTCGTGCGGAAGTAGAACTGCGGACGGTAGTTCGTGAAGAACGGCGTGTGACGGCCGCCTTCTTCCTTGGTGAGGATGTAAGCCTCAGCCTTGAACTTCGTGTGCGGGGTAACCGAACCCGGCTTACACAGAACCTGGCCACGCTCAACGTCTTCACGGCCAACACCGCGGATCAGCGCACCGATGTTGTCGCCAGCCTCGCCGCTGTCCAGCAGCTTGCGGAACATTTCAACGCCGGTCACAGTCGTCTTCTTGGTGTCGCGGATGCCGACGATCTCGACTTCCTCACCCACCTTGATGATGCCACGCTCAACACGGCCGGTCACAACTGTACCGCGGCCGGAGATCGAGAACACGTCTTCGATCGGCATCAGGAACGGCTGATCCTTCGGACGCTCTGGCGTCGGGATGTAGTCGTCAACCGCTGCCATCAGCTCACGGATCGCGTCACGGCCAATCGCCGGATCGCGGCTCTCGACAGCTGCCAGCGCAGAGCCCTTGACGATCGGAATGTCGTCGCCCGGGAACTCGTAGGAAGACAGAAGCTCACGGATTTCCATTTCGACAAGCTCGAGAAGCTCTTCGTCGTCGACCTGGTCAACCTTGTTCATGAACACGACAAGCGCCGGAACACCAACCTGACGCGCAAGCAGGATGTGCTCACGGGTCTGAGGCATCGGGCCGTCAGCAGAAGACACAACAAGAATGCCGCCGTCCA
>NZ_VLLF01000016.1 GCF_007830545.1 Roseibium hamelinense | reverse complement strand
ATAAGCTGCGGCGGCCGAGCACCGCTCGCCGTTGCGCTCATCGTGGAACTGCGTGACCTGATACAGCCCGCAGCCCTCGTTCTCACCTGTATTGAAGTCCTGCCTTTCGCGGACCTGCAGGCACTTGGCCGCCTCAACGAAAGCATGGGCCATCGGGCGCGGCTCTTGCGGTTCCGAGACGTGCAAAGGCCCGCTTGATCCGTGATAGGCATCTTCGCCGCGCTCATTGTTTTCAGCGCGCCGGAAATAGGGAAGCACACTGTCCCAATCCCAGCCGTGGCACCCCTCGGCGGCCCAGGTGTCGTAGTCTTGCCGGTCGCCGCGCACATAAAGCATGGCGTTGAGGGCGCTGGACCCGCCAAGGGCCTTGCCGCGTGGCTGGAAGCCCCGGCGTCCATTCAAGCCTTTTTGGGGAACGGTCTCGAACGCCCAATTGTTGATCTTCACCGGCCTGCCAGGACCCATGACGATGATGCCCGTGGGCAATCGGACGAGAATGCTTTTGCCTGCGCCGCCCGCCTCCAAAAGGCAGACTTTTACCTGCGGATCCTCGCTCAACCGGCTTGCCAGAACGGAGCCTGCGGATCCTCCACCCACAATCACATAGTCAAACTGCATGAACTTTGTCCCCAAAGGTTTAATTTCAAACAATGCGCGGCAACGGGCCAAAGGCCATCGGTTTGCGCCGACCGGGCCGACCTCGAAAATTCATTAGCCCCACTTGTATGGTCCGGTTTGTATGTAAGTGCATGACCGGCTGTTGGTCCGTCGGTCCGATGGTTTCCGGAGCCGGTGGGCGGTAGCCCAGAGCACTATGGGGCCGTGTGGCATTGTAGTGTTTCCTCTAGTCTTCGATGAGGATTAGCGCCTCGTTCAGGCTGTAGAAAATTTCACCGTTCAAGAACTCATCGCGGAACCTCGAATGCAAAAAATTGCAGTATCCGTTCTCCCATGCACTGCCCTCGGCGATTGCTTGGAATCGCTGAAACGGCGACCCGGGTTCGATGTAAGTCGTTTTCGCGCCGAATGCTTCGGTCCAATCCTGCACGGCATGAGCAAAATAAGAAACATGCATTATACTTGCATCGCATTTGTTAATTTTAGTTATTTACTGTCAATTTGACGAAAATAGAAAGTTGCTGTTGAGGCAACGAGCAATATAACCACCGAATAAAGCGCAGGAACTGCCATGTAACTCTGTTGTTGTTCTCCGCTAAATGTAAATGCTATAATTCCGAAAGCTAGAGGCCCATTCTGCAAGCCAGTTTCCAAGCCAACCGTGCGAGCATCTCGAGAATTTAATTTCAGAACTAGAGCAATTAAATAGCCGATTATTATACCCGCTAAGCCCAAGACAACTGCTGCGAAATAGGTGGCAATCGACATGGATTGAAGAAAATTCCAATTTCGCGGCACCCAAGCAACAATCAGAAATACAATAAATAGAATTCCAAGCATTGATCCGACGGTTTCGGTCGTCCTAGCTGCAGTTTCATTTACTAGCCGAATGGCCGTACCAATAGCTACTGGAACCAAGAGCAAAACGAGCGTGATAACGATGTTTTCACGTGGGATCGTAAGATCAAGAGATGCTGCATAAAGCGATATAATGATTGGTATTAGTATGACGCCAGAAACGGTTGAACTTACTGTCATGAGGATGGAAAGGGCAAGATTTCCCTTCGCGAAATAGGTGAACATATTGGAGGTCGTCCCTCCCGGCATGCACGCCATGATCAATACGCCTATGGCGATCGCCTCAGTGAGTGGAAGGAGTGTTATCAGTATATAACCGAGAAGCGGCATGACACCAAACTGACAAGCTAGCCCGATACCAAGCGCTTTGGGTTTCTTCAAAGCACGCACATAGTCAGTCGGGGAGAGTGAAGCCCCCATACCAAGCATAATGATAAAAACTATAATCGCTGATAGTATTTGCTCGAATTGCCCAATCAAAGCCCAGCCCCCAGTCCATTATTACGGCTAACGATAACACGGCAAAATAATTCGAATTGTTCACTAGTGCTCAGACACTCAAAACAGCGCCCTCTATCTTAAAGAAGTTAACCCTTTTAAGGGCGTAAAAGCGGCCCAGGGTTTGTTCTGGGAGGAGCAATATGGGTGTATCGTATCCGATACCCTACGAGATGCTAAAGAAGTGGGCGAGCGAAACACCTGACAAAGTGTATCTGCGTCAGCCGGTGAACCGTGTCGTTCAAGAAAAGACTTGGTCTCAGGTTCATGACGAAGTTCTACGGTTGGCATCTGCTTTTTTGGCTATGGGCCTTCAAAAGGGCGATGTGGTTGCCATTCTTGGCAAGAACACGGCTGAGTGGTTCATTACCGACTTCGCGCTTGGCGCTGCTGGGCTCGTCCCTGCGCCGATTTACTTTACAGCCGGTGAAGAGACGATCCGCTACGTCTTAGAACACAGCGAAGCCAAGGCAATTGTGCTTGGCAAGCTGGATGACACAGCGCCAGCAAAAGCGGCAATTCCCGATGGTATGATCACGATTTCACAGCCCTATGATACTCTGCCCTGCGACCATCAGATGACGGAGTTGATCTCCCGTCACGAGCCGCTGGCGAAGGTTAATGAGCCGGGCATGGATGACACTTTCTCTCTGCTCTACACATCTGGAACCACCGGCCATCCGAAGGGCATTGTCGTCACCTTCCGCAACATTGGCTACAGCTCAACAAAAGCCGTGCAGGCGCTTGGTTATTCAAGCGACGACCGGCTGATTTCATATCTGCCACTGGCGCACATCACCGAACGGGCCATGGTCCAGCATGTCGGCCTCTTCCATGGGTGCACCGTCTCTTTCGTCGAATCCCTAGAAACCTTTCCCGACGACGTGCGCAACGCCAATCCGACGGTTTTCATTTCGGTTCCACGTCTTTGGATGAAGTTTCAAAGCGGCATTCTGGCGAAGCTGCCGCAGAAAAAGCTAGACCTTTACCTAAAAATTCCGATCCTGAATTCTATCGTTAAAAAGAAAATCAAAAAAACACTGGGATTAGAAAACGCTCGAATTTGCGGATCTGGAGCTGCTCCAATATCACCCGCCGTCTTAGAGTGGTTCTGCACACTGGGCATCGACATCACAGAAGGTTTCGGTATGAGCGAAACCTCTGGACTGGTGGCAGTTCAATACCCTTTCAAGCGCGCCAAAATCGGCACACTTGGAAAACCTTCAAACGGATCTGAAATTAAAATTTCGAGCGACGGGGAACTCATGATCAGCGGCGATTGCGTGGTCAAGGAGTATTATAAGGATCCGCAACAAACGTCCGAGACCTTTAAAGACGGTTGGCTCTGCACCGGTGACAAAGGGGAAATTGATAAAGACGGCTGCCTGCGCATTACCGGCCGCGTCAAAGAGCTATTTAAAACCGGGAAAGGCAAATATGTTGCACCGGTCCCCATCGAGAGCCTCGTTCTTGAAAACCCATATATCGAACAAATCTGCGTCATGGGATACGGGCTGCCACAGCCAGTCGCCGTGGTGGTGTTAGCAGATGATGTCACTGAAACAGTAGACAACAAAACACTTCGGGACAGCTTGGCCAATACGCTGAACAAGATAAACGGTCAGCTGGAGGCGCATGAAAAGCTCAGTCACCTGGTCGTGGCCGATGAGCCTTGGACAATTGAAAATGACCTTCTGACACCAACCATGAAGATCAGGCGAAACCTTCTCGAAAAGCGATACGAGGAACTAATCTCAAGGCCAACAAAGGGCGGCGTCGTGATGGAGCGAGAAGTTGCCTGAATGTGAGCCGGATCGGAACGCTGGGCGCACATGCCGGACCTTCCGGAAGTGTTCAAGGGGATTACTGGTCCCCGAGACGTGGAATAGTTTCGATTATAAACGGCCGATGATGGCCTGAAAGACTTCCAGAATACTGAACTAACTCCGGCGATTGGCTCTGGAGAACTATGCACCGCTAGCCCAGCGGCCGGTCAAAAATGGGGGGAGAAAAATGTACAGACTGAAAACCGCGATCGCAGTGTCGATCGCCTTGAGCGGGACGGCACATGCGGGTGGTTTCGAACGCATAGACCAGTCCATGGATGTCCTTTTCGAGCAGGGTCGGCATTTCCAGATTGGCGGGTACTTCGCGTTTCCTGAAGTTTCAGGCGTCGGGAGCAGCATCTCCCCCACACCAGGCCAAAATTCTGGCAATCTTGCCGAGAATTTTTGGAACATAAATGCCGCCTTTAAAGACGACATCAACGACCGGTTCTCCTACGCGATCATTTTCGATAACCCTTACGGCGCAAACATCGCCTACCCAACATCAACCTATTTTGCCTCAAACGCCAACGCGAGCATTACAACGCACGCTCTTTCGGGTGTTCTGCAATACAATTTGCCAGACACGATGAGTGTTTTCGGCGGTGGATTCAGCATCTATGGCGGACCGAAGGTTCAATATTCGGATGCCCATGCAAATATCCCGTTCTTGAACGGGTACAATGTCACGGTGGACCCCGCATTCGGGTTCGGATTTCTCGCCGGTATTGCCTATGAAAAGCCGGACATCGGCATGAGGATAGCCCTCACCTACGGATCGGCTATCAACACCGATTTTTCATCCTCGGAGAGTTTTGCCGGCGGTCCGGCAGTTGCCACGACCACGGCCTTTGACACCCCTGAGTCTCTCAATCTGGAATTCCAAACGGGATTGAGCCCGAAAACGCTGTTGTTCGGGTCTGTGCGCTGGGTGCCCTGGTCGGATTTCGACATTTCCCCGCCGCTCTACACATCGGTCACCGGAGGCCCCTTGGCGTTTTTTGCAGACGACCGGATCACCTACAGGCTTGGACTTGGACGCAAGATCACGGAGGATTTGTCGATTTTTGGCGAAGTCGGGTATGAGCACCATACCGGCAGCCCAACGACAAACTTTACCCCGGTCGACGGCTTCCTGAGCGGCAGCGTGGGCGCTACAAAAGAATTCGGGCGGGCCAAAGTCACCCTTGCTGCACGGTATGCGGATGTTGGGGATGCGGACAGCCAACTCGGAACGACTGTTCCGGCTGGCGAGTTCAAGGACAACTCGCTCTTTGCCGTTGGCATGCGGATCGGGTTTGACCTCAACTAGCACACATCATCGAGTGCGCCAGCGTTACGCGCATCCAGTGGCTTCAGTTCCTTTGGATGCGCGCACCAACACTGTTTCCATCACAAACACATGGGGAATCACGGCGGTCTGGTTTACATGGGGCCGGTGGCTTCACCGTGATAGTCTCAAGGAACTCATTCAATGACAAATGCTGTGATCGTCGGTTACGCTCGCTCTGCCTTCACCTTGGCTCGCAAAGGCGCGCTCGCCAGCGTTCGACCAGACGATCTTGCAACTCAAGTGATAAAAGGTCTCGTGGCTAAATCCGGTGTAAAGCCCTCAGACGTCGATGACTTGATCATGGGATGCGCGTTTCCTGAAGGTGAACAGGGCTTCAACATCGCTCGGATGGTCGGCTTGATGGCAGACCTGCCACGAAGCGTTGGCGGGATGACGGTAAACCGATATTGCGGCTCATCTATGAGCGCCGTTCATATCGCCGCGGGATCGATCTGTGCAGGTGCTGGCGATGCGTTCATCTGCGCAGGCGTGGAGAGCATGACCCGCGTGCCTATGATGGGCTTTAACCCAATGCCAAATGCCGCCTTCGCAGAACGCATGCCGAGCGCCTACATGAGCATGGGTGAAACAGCAGAAAACGTGGCCACCCGCTGGCAAATCCCACGCGGCGAACAGGAAGACTTTGCGGTCCAGAGCCAAGCCAAAACAGCGGCCGCCCAATCGGCCGGAAAATTCAAGGACGAAATCATCGATGTGAATGGAGTTTCTGAAGACGGGTGCCTGCGTACTGGAACAACTAATGAAGCCTTGGCCGAACTCAAACCGGCTTTCAGCCGCTCCGGATCGGTCACAGCTGGTACCTCCTCCCCTTTGACGGACGGTGCCTCCGCAACGCTTGTCTGCTCGGAGAACTATGCAAAAGCCAACGGGCTGCAAGTCATGGCCAGAATCAGAAGCATCGCCGTTGCCGGCTGCGGTCCGGAGATTATGGGTATCGGCCCCGTCGTAGCGAGCCAAAAGGCTTTGGCGCGCGCCGGGCTTGCAGCCAAGGACATGGACATAACTGAGCTGAATGAAGCCTTCGCAAGCCAGGCATTAGCGTGTATCCGTGATTTAGGCCTTGACCCGGAGAAGGTCAACATTGACGGCGGCGCCATCGCCCTCGGGCATCCGTTGGGAGCAACCGGAGCTCGGATAACAGGCAAAGCGGCTTCGTTATTGAGACGTCAGGGCGGACAATTTGCACTCGCAAGCCAGTGTATCGGCGGCGGCCAAGGTATTGCGACCGTCCTGGAGGCTGTATGATGTCTGATATCAATAAAGTTGCAGTCATCGGCGCGGGCGTAATGGGTGCTGGGATAGCAGCCCATGTCGCGAATGCTGGAGTGCCTGTCGTCCTGCTAGATACTGTTCCAGACGGATCGAAAGACCGGAATACTATCGCCAATAAAGCACTTGCCATGCTGCAGAGGGCGAAACCTGCTGCATTTATGAAGAAATCGAGTGTGCGGAAAATCATACCAGGCAACATTGACGATGATCTCGCAATGCTGAATGACTGTGATTGGATTATCGAGGCTGTGACTGAACGCCTCGATACCAAGCATACCATCTACGAAAAGATCAACGCGCATCGGAAACCGGGTTCGATCGTTTCCTCCAATACCTCGACGATCCCGCTAGAGATGCTGACGTCCGGTATGGGCGACACGTTTGCATCCGACTTTATGGTGACGCATTTCTTCAATCCACCGCGCTACATGCCTCTGCTTGAGGTGGTGACAAGCGACAAGACGCGGCAGGATGCGACTGAGACCGTAACGAGCTTCTGCGACCTTCGCCTTGGCAAGGGTGTTGTCAAATGCAATGACCGCCCGGGGTTCATCGCGAACCGGCTTGGCGTGTTCTGGGGTCTCACAGCGACCAATGCGGCGATCGAGCTCAACCTGGCGGTTGAGGAAGCCGATGCGCTCATGAGCAAGCCGCTCGGCATTCCCAAGACCGGCATCTTTGGCATGACGGATCTGGTAGGACTTGATCTGATGCCCTTGGTCGCCAAGAGCCTTGCCGGGACCCTGCCTAAGGACGATCCATTTCATGCGGTATCCACCCCACAGCCTCTGCTGGAGCGGATGATTGCCGCCGGCAATACCGGTCGAAAGGCCAAGGCTGGATTTTACCGAATCAGCCGTGCCGCAGGAAAGGTGAAAGAGGCCGTCGACCTGCAGACCGGTGAGTACCGGCCCCAGATCACGCCGGATATCCCTGTTCTGAAGGCGGCGTTCTCGAACCCGCTTTTGCTCATCGATGATAACAGCAAGTACGGTATTTTTTTTCGTCGCGTTGTCCTCGACACCTTAACCTACGCAGCCAACCTGGTTGGTGACGCTGCCGACAGTATTGAAGCAATCGATGAAGCAATGCGGCTTGGATACAACTGGACCTTTGGTCCGTTCCAGCTGATCGACCGCATTGGGGTTGATGCTTTCATTGAGCGCCTTGAGGAAGAACGACGGGATGTTCCCGGTATCCTCAGGGCGGCACAAGGGCGCTCGATCTATGCTGTCCATGACGGAAAGCAAAAGGTCCTCGACGCTGACGGGACCTTCAAGGACCTTGCGCGCGCGGAAGGCGTGGTGTTGCTCGAAGATGTCAAGCTGGCAAGCAAGCCGGTCTTGAAAAACGATGTCGCATCGCTTTGGGACCTTGGCGACGGTGTCGCGTGTTTCGAGATCACGACGTATATGAATGCGCTGGACCAGGAAGTTCTCCAGCAGCTCGAGTTGAGCCTCCAAGAGGTTGAGAGGGCGTTCAAGGCGCTTGTGATCTACACGGATGGACCAAATTTTTCGGTTGGGGCCAATCTTGCCAAGGTGAATGCAGCGCTAGAAGGCGGTCAAACGATCGACGATATGGTTTCCTACGGGCAGCAGATCATGATCAAGATGCGCGACAGCCGTTTCCCTGTAGTTGCAGCGCCAGCCGGGATGACACTAGGCGGCGGATGCGAACTGGCGCTGCACGCAAACGCAATTCAGGCACATGCCGAGTGCTATATGGGCCTCGTCGAAGTTGGGGTCGGTCTGATACCGGGCTGGGGCGGCTGCAAGGAGGTGCTGGCCCGTCTGTCGTCGTCCAAGTCGATGCCTCGGGGACCGATGCCGGCAACGATGAAAGCGTTTGAAATGATCTCGACCGCGAAGGTATCAAGTTCGGCTGAAGAAGCGAAAGAGATGTGCTATCTGCGTCCGAGCGACGGTATCACGATGAACCGTGCCCGTCTGCTATCCGATGCGAAGGCAAAGGCACTGGCTCTGGTGGGCACGTATACACCCGCCGACCCACCTGTGTTCCATTTGGCAGGTTCGTCCGGGCGATCATTGATGGTCTCGCATGCGCAGTCAATGGCAAGAATGGGCGTTGCGACCGAATATGATGTGACGATTTGTGAAAAACTCGCGCGTGTCTTGACCGGAGGAGATACAGATCCGATCGACATGCTCGACGAACAGCGTGTGCTCGACCTCGAGAAAGGCGCCTTCTTGGCGTTGCTAGCCGAACCCAACAGCAGAGCGCGCATTGCTTACATGATGGAAACCGGCAAACCTCTCAGAAACTGAACGCATTTGGTCTTGATAGCAAGCTCAGGCGCCGGTGTAGCGCCACCTGCGCGGATGCTCGCAAATTGGCGCGCTCAATCCTTTCGGGACGGATTCGATGCGGTATGATGACGCGATTGTTGGGGTCGGATCGGCGAGCTCTGTCCTGGCCAATCGCTTGAGCTAGCAACCTAGAGTCACAGTCTGTCTTCTGGAGGCCGGTGGAGGCCGAACCAGTATAGTGGTCAGAATACCGTTGAACGTGAGAATCATGGGCGTAACGAAATGGCTCAAGAATAACAACAGGGCCTTTGAAATCTTGCCGCAACCGGGTCTCAATGACCGCTGTGGGTACCCGCCGCGCGGAAAGACCCTCGGCGGGTCAACCGCCACGGAGACGCTTAGAGCCTCGCGGCCGCAGTGTCGGTAACATTGCCCTCAGTGAGCTAATCCAGCTTGAATCTTGTTCTGGGCGTATTGGAGAGGACCAGAACAGGAAGCCCTGCCGGTCCAGCGAGGCGCAGATCATCGCGACCATGAAAGACGTGAAAGCAGGAAGCGCATTGCATGGCGGATTGGTTGGACTTTGCGACGAACACTGTGGATCAGGTGACGTGAAATCCGCCCCCTTATTCAACTTATGTTTTTTCTGCGGCCATCCTGCGCGCCAGAACGATCAGCACTCCAACTACGACAATCTCGACGACAATCATCTGCGGAGGCAGACCAGCCCCATGAGCCAACCATGCAACGACACGTCCAGTTGCGGCGAAGGCCAGCAGCATGATTGCTGGATAGAGCCAGACCGTGCGCCGTGTCACAAGCGCAATCATGATCGAGCCGCCCAAGGTTAGGAAGAACGCCGACAAATCTCCGATCTGCGTGCTCAGCGCATCGCCGGCGAGAAGCGGCATAAGCATCTGAGCTGACACGAAACCTGGTGCCACAAGCCAGGCAAGGCCAACCACGATGAAAACAATCGCCGGTACACCTGCTGCAATTCGGAAAGCCATTCCCATCCCATTTCTCCTTTTTTGGAATTGCTGCTTCAAACACGGAAGATCCGCAGAAGACCGACCAGCACAGCAAAGGTCGCAACTTGGGTATCTTCGCCTCCGCCGCCCTACAGTCTTTCGGACAATTGTGTCTGTAGATCCGACCTCAAGCCCATGCAGTCTTGCGATGATCGCTTTCTTGCGCGCCGCGATTTGCTCGGGCGAAAACTGCGACCTTTCCGTTGCCGCAATCTTGAACTGGCTCTCGACCAATTTTCGGTTGAATTTGGTATTGTATGGGCGTGGCTCTACCACCGAGCCATGAATGCCCTTGCCCAATTCCTGCATCTCCGCGCGCAGGCCAGCCGCTGCGTCCGAAATCGCGAACTTGGGCATCGAATGAGGCATCACAAAGGGCTCAGGTATGTGGCCTGTGATGGAGCTGACGAAGACCACTGTCCCGCCGCCACGCGCAATCATGCCGCGGATGGCGATTTGAGTCAGCTCAAGACTTGAAAAAAGGTCGACCTCAAACAACCGGCGGACCCGGTCGATCTTAACGTCCGCCAGCGAGCCCGAAAGGTTCTGCGCGACATTGTTGATCAGGACATCTAGGTTGAGATCTGCGATCTTCGCGCGATCTTCGACCCCTGTAATGTCCAGCTTAAAAACGTGCGCGCCACCGCCCAGTTCAGCGCGCAAGACTTCAACTTCAGCCTCCGAATGGGTTGTCGCGTGTACCGTATAACCAAGGGCAAGAAGTGTTTTTGCAGTATCCTTGCCGATGCCGATGCCGGTATCGGCTCCGGTAATCAGGATCGTCTTCGCCATTGCAGATGGTTTCCATGGTAGATGCAGCCTGAATCTGGCCGAATAGTAATCACGTCACCGCGGATCTGCTGACAGAAATGATAGGCAGTCTGTTTGCTCAAGCAGTTGGATCAGAGCCGGTTCGTCCGCGACCATCTGGAACTTCCGGCGCAGTTCATCCAGGGTGTTGGCTTGGTATTTGAATGTTTTCTGCTGGAAGATCTGCCCGTTCATGGTTAGCCGGGTCTCACCCTGGCCAGAATGAAAGGCCGTATGATTGGCCTGCATCCATGGCAGAAAGCGTGAAGCCATTTCCTGTTTGAGGATCGGCGTGAGCGTGGGGGCCAATGCATCAAGAGCCTCGAATGGCCCCTGATCGGATGGCGTGAGCATACGCTGAATGTAGAGGACAAGGTGCGGCGCGTTATTTTCGATATAGGATTTCGCGGTCGGATCGGTCCAGGCCTCGTATAGATTGCACCACAGCCCGAAATCTCCGAAGCAAGGTCGCCCTCCCAGCAGATAGGGTCTCTCCCGGAAGTGCATTTCGAGTATTGCAACGAGGTTTTCGAAGGATTGCTTGAGCTGCGGGATGTTGGTGTCGTTTCCTCCCGAGTAGACAAGGCGCGGCACCTGGCGCTTGACCATAAGATGTGCGACGGCCGGCTTCACGATCGATCGATACCATTTGCCTTCCAGCCGGTCATGCGCCAGCCGGGCGCCCGTTGCCTTTGCGTCCGCAGCGTAGAACCAACGCTGGAAGAACATCAACTTGTTGCACCATTCATCGCCGAATTCCTCGAATAGGCAGGACAAAAACCACAGTGTCTTGTCTTCGGGATGGATCGATGTACCGCCGGTCTCCCGTTCAATCCGCTCAATGATCAGTGTCGAGTCTTGCATCGTCTCTCCGGACGGGAAGAAGACCAACGGTATTAGTTGAATTTTGGCGTATTTCTGGAACAATTTTTCATTCGCAAGGCTCCGGGTGATCCATTCAAACGGTATGTCCTTGAACTTGAAATATGACTGCACCTTCATCGTGTACGGAGAAGCCTCAAGCCCAAGTAGCCGAAACTGAGAGGTCCCTTCCAACATAACGTTCTCCAGTCTTTCTTTAGTAAAGTGCCTGTCAACGCAAGACTATCCTGCCTGCGTTTTTGCTGAAATTTTCTTCGGCTTTTTTATCACCGGCAGTTGGTATTGCGATTTTCTCGCCGGACGGCACGTCGACCCCACGCTGACAAGCCGGACGGGCTTTCATGGCATCTTTCCAGCGTCCGAGGTGTTCGAGCCCATCGACCTCTATGCCGGACCATCGGTGGGTCCGAACCCAACACCAGTTTGCGATGTCTGCGATGGAAAAGTCGCCAGCAAGCCACTCGTTCTCGGCCAAATGGCCGTCAAGAACTTCAAAAAGGCGGCGGCCCTCATTTTGATATCGGCTAACGGCAGTTGGAATTTTTTCCGGTAGATAGCGGAAAAAGACATTTGCCTGTCCCATCATCGGACCAACGCCGCCCATTTGAAACATCAGCCATTGAATGACTTTGGAGCGCCCTTTCGCATCACTTGGGAGTAGGCGACCGGTTTTTTCAGCCAGGTAGATCATGATCGCGCCGGACTCGAATACTGCGAAGTTGTCAGCACTGCGGTCGACAATTGCCGGAATTCGGCCATTGGGGTTGATCGCGAGAAAACCCGGTTTTTTTTGATCGCCTTCCAAAATGTTCACGACATGAGCTTCATAGGGCAGCGACAACTCTTCAAGAGTGACGGAAGCCTTCCAACCGTTCGGCGTTGGCGCCGTGTAAAGTTCGATCATGGGCCGCTCCTGATATCTTTAGCTGGCAATCTTCGCCAAGCGCTCGTTAATGATGGTCTTGGCATCCCTGATAATGCGATCCACTAGCTCTTGGCAGGTCGGCACATCGTCAACAAAGGCTCCGGACATACCGGCTGTGACCATGCCGGCTTCGATATCGCCGGTACTCCAAGCCTTTTCCTGATTTGCTCCAGAGACGTAGGAATGTACATCCTTGAACTCGCCCCCAGCAGCTTCAATCTCAGCAACTTTTTGGGCTACAGTATTGCGATAGACCCGCGCCGTATTGCGGAACTTTCGGAAAATTAGCTGGGTTTGGTTCTCGTCCATCTCAACGATTTTTTCTTTGATGCCCTCATGAACTGGGGCTTCTTTGGTCGCTAGAAATCGGGTGCCCATATTTATGCCGTCACAGCCCAAAGCGAGAGCCGCGGCTAGTCCGCGCCCATCGGCGATGCCTCCTGAGGCGACCACTGGAATGCTAAGTGCTTGAGCAGCTGCAGGAAACAACACGAGCCCACCGACATCCTGTTCGCCCGGATGCCCGGCGCATTCGAATCCGTCGATGCTAACGACATCGACGCCTACCCGTTCCGCAGAGAGAGAATGGCGAACAGTCACCGCCTTATGAATGACCTTAATGCCTGCTGCCTTAAAGAATGGCATGAACGGCTCAGGACTGCGCCCGGCTGTCTCGACGATCTTAACACCGCTCTCCACAATAACCTTGGCATAGTCTTGATAGTTCACTTCGCTCGCCACCACACCAACGGTTATGTTGACGCCGAAAGGTTTGTCGGTAAGCGACTGGCATTTTTCTATCTCGGCTTTTAGACACTCAGGAGTTGGCTGAGTGAGGGCAGTCATAATACCAAGCGCCCCAGCATTCGAGACGGCGGCGGCCAATTCGGCCGTACCGACGCGCATCATACCGCCACAAATGACCGGCACTTCGATGCCCAGCAGTTCTGTCAATCTGGTTTTCATCACAACATCCTTCACCGGCGGCCGATCTTGTTCAGCCGCACTGGAATTGGTTTTTAAATCACGGAAATGGGGCCAATCACGAGGTCAGCGAGTTTCTGGCGGTGATAGACACCGTCTCCCATGAGGGCCTGATTATGCATGTTGCGTTTAAAGTAGATATGCAGCGCATGCTCCCAGGTAAAGCCGATGCCGCCATGCAGCTGAATTGATCGGTCCGAGATGAAAGCGGCCGCGTCCGATGCAGAGCTTTTGGCCATGTGAGCCGCAGTCACAGCATTTTCTGAGCCCGCATCCAGCTCCGCACAGGCGTGATATACTAGCGAACGCGCTTCATCGATTTTCATCATTGCGTTCACTAGCGGGTGCTTGACTGCTTGAAAAAAGCCGATCGGACGATCGAACTGAACCCGCTCTTTTGCGTATTCGACCGTTGTCTGGAGTAGCCACTCGGCCGCCCCGCATAGGTCTGCTGCAATCAACACCATCAGGCGCGGCCAAGTGGCCTGAAAGACCGAAGCGGCATCGCGGCTTATGATAGCCTCAGGTTCAATTCGAACTTCGTCGAAATGAACACTGGCCTGATCCCGTGTCAGGTCATGGATATGATCCTGCTTTAAGTGAACACCCTTCGCATCGGTCCGCACACCGCATAGCAACAATTTGTTACCGAGCTTCGCGCTTACCAAAAGTACATCCACTTTAAAGGCGTCCTGAACAAAATAAGCGCTCCCGCTGAGGATCAGACCGTCTCCATCCGCGACCGCTGTCAAGGGGGCGTCACCCGGTTCCCAACTTCCACGGGCGTTAGTAATCGCCAATCCTGTGGGAGTGCCCTCACTGGCGATCTGGGTCATGATACGGTTTGCAGCCTCAGTTCCTGCAGCGCGAAGCATCATGCTGGCTGATAAGGTCGGAATAAGGGGAGAGGGCAGTGCATAACGGCCTACCTCTTCAACAATTCCTGCGATGCCGACCAGGGAAATGTCCGCTCCGCCTTGTTCCTGATCAATGGCCAGACCGGTCCAACCAAGTTCGACGATCTCCGACCAAAGGGCTTTGTCCCAAGGCGCCGTCGCGCCTCCATCATACACTGTTTCCGGCCGTTCTGCGACCAAGCGTCGGAGCTTGTCCGTCGGCAATCTCGCATCCAAAAATCTGTGTGCGACGTCCCGCAGCATGACTTCGTCTTCGCCGAAACCGAAATCCTGAGGCGCTTTTGAAATACTGGACACTTTCGCTCTCCTACTTGGATTTTGGCAGGCCGAGAACACGCTCGCCCAGAATGTTACGTTGGATTTCGTTTGTCCCCGCGGCGATAGTGTTTCCGTAGGAATTCAGGTAAGCAAGCGGCCAGTGGCCTTCGCTGGGCGCGCGACTATCACGCTTGTACAGCGTGGAGTGCGCACCAGCGATTTGAACGCCAAGGCGTGCGTTTTCCTGGTCAAACTCCGTCACGGCGAGCTTCTGCTGAAGGGGTAGGCGCATGGGGTGATCGCAAAGAGACGAAACACGGGCCCGCCGCGCACTTTGGCGCAACCCTTCTGCTGCGATCGAGCGTTGAACAATCGCATCCCTTGTGACCGGGTTATCAGCTGCAAGTGTATCACCGCTCCAGCTGTTGCGGGCCAACTCTACAAGTTTTGCAGTTGCCCCGAGGATGTCGCCTGCGCCGCCCCCGCTTCCGGCGCCCTCAGAGGCGCCACGCTCTGCGGTGAGCGTTGTCATCGCAACGGTCCAGCCTTTTCCGACCTCATCTAGACGATATGCATCTGGAATTCTCGCGTCTTCGAACAGGACCTCATTAAACCCGGTCTCGCCCGTAATCTTGACCAAAGGCCGAACCGTCACGCCCGATTGGCCTTCGATGGGGCACAAGAAGTAAGTCAGCCCTTCGTACTTATGCTCTGAACTTGTGCGGGTAAGGAGAATCATCCATTTCGCAAAGTGGCCGAGGCTGGTCCAAACCTTATGGCCGTTGAGGATCCAGTCGTCTCCATCCTTTTTGGCCATGGTTCGCTGGTTTGCTAGATCTGAGCCCGCCCCCGGCTCTGAGAAGCCTTGACACCAAATTTCTTCGCCGGACAGACAGCCGGGAATGAACTTGCGCTTCTGCTCTTCAGTTCCGTGCCTGAGGATTGTCGGCACGGCCATGCTGAGCCCAACAATATTTATAAGATAGGGAACTTTCGCACGCTTCATTTCCTGATTGGCAATTGACTGCAGACCCTTGTGGCCGTACCCGCCATATTCAACTGGGATATCTGTCCCAACCAATCCCGCCTTGTAGCATTTTCGCTGCCACTCTTGCAGGTAATCACGCTGGCCAAAGGTCATCACTTCGATTGGGGTGATCGGTAGCCGTTCCGGTGAAGGCGGCGGGACGTTTTCTTCCAGCCAACGACGTACTTTCGACCGAAACTCATTAGGGTCTGGTTCTTGAATTGGTGCGTTCATTGTTATGTCCTCCCTGTTGCTCGCTGCACGCAAACGGTTCACTGGTTTTTTATTGGGTAGTGGCTTTGCCAGTCTTCCTGTGGACAGCGATTTTGGTGGCGGGGTTCACGTCATCTCGGGGATCGGTAAGATGCCCGGCAGGAAAAGAAACTGAGACGGCGGGATTTATCGTGTCGAGGCAAAGGCTGTGAAAGTTGTCTCCGTCAGACAGATCTGCCAGTGAGAAGGGTGTTATTTGCACTTTGGTCAGGTCGTGTCGCTCGATTTTTACCTTGTAGAGCTCGCGGATTTCATCATTGACATGCGCGCCACCTCGCTTCGTTATACCGCCGTTCCAGCCCACACGCACAATCTGGCTAGTTCCAATCGGGCAGCCTGTTCCGCCCCCCCATGGCAAGCGCGTCCCTGACGCTCCCAGATTCCATTCTTCTGGCCGAACGCGTTCTGCGAATACAATGCTTGGCCCGTCTTCGAGGGCCGTTACGGCAACCTCTGCGCCCTTGAAGTTCAGACTTTCATCGTTCGAAAGAATGTTGCCGACGATTTCAAGATTGACGGGCTGGTTTTGTCCGCTTCCGAACTCACCTACCAGCAATACTGTGCGCAATTCGCCAGGGTCATCGGCCGGTGCCATCGTGAGGCAAGTTATCGTGCCTAAAACGCCAGAGCTTGTTGTGATCCGAAAGTCGCCCGGCTCAACAGATCCTGGGTTCAATTCATGGCTGAAGACGACCGGCATGCCATCCTTGCCTCCGGAGCCCTTGCAAAGCACTAATCCCGACAAATACGGCAACTCATTATCAAGGCCGAAAAACGCTGAAACGAGGGTTGCTTTTCGGCCATAATAATCCGTCGTTTCAGAAACATCCGTGTTTGTTTTATCGATCTGCTCATATCTATCCAGAACGCGATCGTAACCAATTATCCAAACGAGATTTCGAATCACGGCATTTTGCATTGCTAGATAGAGAGCACCACCTAAGGCGGGCACGGCAACGATGAGAAAACTGCGTTTGAAGCGTGCCACTTAGCTACGCTCCGCGATCGTCTTTGCGACCAGCCAAAGCCTATCTTGGCCCCACACTCCCAGGATCTCTTTGCCGTCAGGATCGAGAAGGCGGTAGCTTGGAACGCCCCAACTACCAAACCCATACATGGCCACACGATTTTGTTCTGCCTCTTCCTGCCATGTATCATCATGCAGATGTTCCTTGGCCTGCTCCCATTCAAGCCCAGCTATCGCGACCACCTTTTGTAGGCCCGACATCGAGTTGGTGTTTACGCCTTCACTGAAAGCAGCTTTTAGAAAGGCCCCAAAAAAGTCGTATCCCTTACCATGCTTGGAGGCCCATTTGTAGATGCTGTAGCCATGAATGATCGGCTTGCCGATCGGGTCGTAGAATTTGTCTTGCCGTGCGCCAAATTCCCGTGCTTCGCGTGCGCAATCAAACCAGAAATAAAGTCCCTTCATCACCGTTGCCGGCACACCGCGCATGACCATGGGCAACACCGGCCGTAAAACCAGATTGACGCCAGATGCTTTTGCCAGATTAAGGGTCGGCTCCCACGAAACCGCAGTATACGGGCTCCGCAGCGATACGAAATATTCCAGTGTCAGGTCTTGCGCACCGGGGCCGAACTTGGAGCAGATGTCGGGGCGGGGGGCGATGAGAGGCAGGTTTGGACTTCGAGCTGCACCGAGCGATTTGAGCCTTTCCTCAAGATGATAGAGGCGGCTGATCCCCCAATACCACTCCCCCTCATACCAAAAATTAGCTCCAGCATAGTGTTTCAGCTTCTTTCGACGCTCCGCACCTGCTTTGAGCTTGGTTCGTACCTCGTCCTCTGAGGCAACGCCATGCTTGTCCGCGATCGCCATCAAACCAGCATCGTCCCCGCGCCACAAACACTCGCTGACTTCAACGCCAACGCTTGAAAAGTCGTTCTGTCCAAGATTACACAGAACGCGCGTTGCCAACTCACGCAAGCTTTCCGGCGGGTGTGCGGAGGCATCCGGAAATGTCACCCCGTAGCCCGGCGCAATCAAAGCCGCCTCCCATCGGGACATGTCCTGTAGCAAATCAGGTTCGGGATAATTGTCGTCCCTGAGCGGCGGAACGATGTGGACCTCAATATCGACGTCGTACTGCGCCTTGATGCGGTCCAAGACTTGGATCGTCAAATGCGAGTATCCATCGTCAACCTGATGGAAGTACTCCAAATTATGGCGCCGGCCGTCTTTACGTCGGTTTGCTTCGCGCTTCTTTCTGAGCTTTGCCGTTCTCTGCTCACTTGCCGCTCGAGTGAGAAGCCACGATATGGCCCAGCGTTTCAGTGTCGAGGGTGTGCTACTGGAAGCTCCAGCTTGTTCTGTTGTGTTCTTCATGCTCAACACGCTTTCATTAAATTGTTCGCGCGTAGATAAGACCTGAGCAGTGAGTGCCGGGATACATCTGGACGTGAAACTCATTTTTTTGCGATGGGACCACAGTTTTCACGTTAAACCCGGAAAGATACTCTTAGCCTTGCCTCCCTCTAAATCGTGTCACCAAATGAACACATGTCTTTTTGGCCAGACTGTATACAAGGTGACATTCCTTTCTGCTTTTTCACTAAAAGACTATTTTTTTGGATCGATGCCGACTTGGAGTTCATCGGCGCGGGAGCGTAGCTGACAAAAAGTGAGGAGGTGCAAATCCTTAAAGTGCATTGGTCGCTAAAAGGTCCGGTTGTTCCAAATGGCGACGCGGCGTGTCGGGGAAACTGTCTAACGCATGTTTCAACCATATAGTTGTATGAAAATCCTTTACTTTTCCGTTTTTGCAAAGGAGCGCTGTCGTGTCCGTTTCTGCCTGTACAAGAACCGATAACCCAGTCATAATTTTATGATGACATCGAGTTTCAACAGTTACGCCACCGGGGTTTTTGATGTTCTGAACGCTGATGTCCGCGAAGCGTTACTTGCGACTGGAAGGCGTCTTAGTTTTTCAGACGGACAATTGGTTCAAAGCCGGGGTCACAATACGCTTGACCTTGCCATCATTCTCAGCGGCGGCTTACGGATGATGACGTTTGGCGATGACGGATCGGCCTTACTGACGGCAATTCTTGGTCCGGGGCAGCAGATCAACGAAGTAACGCTATTTGCAAAAGCAGCGCGCACGCATGATGCAGTCGCCGTTGGCGACACAGAATTGCTGACGCTTTCACAAAGTGAATACCTGCGGTTTTCAAAGAAGTATCCGGAGATTGTTCAAGCTCTTTTGGTCAGCAATGTTCACCGGGTTCATCAACTTGTAGAAGTGCTTAATGATTTGAGAGCGCTGCCCAAATCACTGGTGCTTGCTCGTCTATTGCTAAAAAATGCCCGACATCAGCAAAGCTCATATAACTCGAACACCAAAAACTGCGTCGAATTAGGCCTCACCCAAGATGACATCGCCATGTTCCTTGGCGTATCGCGCGCTTATCTTAACAAGGTCCTTGGTGGCTTGAGCGACTTGGGGCTCATCAAGGTTTCCTACCGCAAGGTCGCTGTTCTGGATTTGGCGGCGTTAGAAGCCTGGATCCAGAAACATCTGACCTATGACCCGGTGGAATTGTTCGAGGAACTGGACGTGCCTGATGACACTTAGATTTATCCGGTATGTTCTTCGGGATTCATGCAAGTAGATCTCTCGGCCAAATCAAGTGAGGTATCTTTTGATACCCAACCGCAGGGGCACCTGGTCACAGCCGCCACAATTGCCAAAGTTCTGGTTTCCAACCGCTGTGCCTGAAAATGTTTGCAAGGCCGTCGATGTCGCTCTAGCGCTAAATCACTTGAACGACGCTGGCGCAGCTTACCCCTAACTCCATTATGGCCAATATACGTCCTAATCAAACACAAGATATGCTGTCTTCAGATCGCAGTGATTTCGAAACCTAAACATAAAGAATATCCTAACCCGCTCGGACAACGCCGCGTGTCCTTGAGCCCCACGGTCGCGAATATCCCCGTAGGAAAGTGGGAAATCCCGGAAGGACCCGCGAGTGACTTAGGGTTTCGGGTAGGCTGCGTCGAAGCATTAAACCTGACCCTGACAATGATCCTGACACCTCGACTGCCACCGCGGACTTCCATGCCCCACGGCCGCGAATGATCCCGCAGGCTTCAAACGTCATGTGAAAGGACCCAGACCCTAGACCCGCTCCAATGCTTGTTTCATCTCATCCAGAATAAACATCAGGCCGCCACCTGGTTGGGCGATTTCGGCGTCGGTGGCCTTGTCCATCCGCTCAGCGGTCAACCAATCGACGATGGCCTCTTTTTGCGGTTCCCGCTGGTTCATGATGTCTCCTTCCCAACGCTGTTGGGCCTTATCTCTAACGACGTCATAACGCGTGAGAACCTGCACTGCGCTTGAAGCTGGAGAGATGGATTTCTGATTTCCCCTTTGAGCCTTTTTCGAAAGCCAATCGGGAACTGACGTCTCACTGGGAAGTGTTTTGGCGGATGGAGATCGATCCACTCGGCACGGTTCGATGGGTTTTTTAGATGGGTTCTTTCGATTGGTTTGGGTCTCATTTTTGAGACCCCCAGAGTCGCAGGATTGAGACTTTGAAGGTCTCAAGTCTGAGACCGTCGCAGACGTTTTGGCGGGCCCTTCTCCGCACTTCATGCCAGCATCCCAGTCTTTGACAAACGCCCGAAATTTCGGCCAATTGGGCAGGTAGGCCGTGCGGTGAGATTTGCCTCCATGGCTTTTCTTCTCGATGAGGCCCAACTCATCGAGTTCATTTGTTGCCCGGATCACAGCAGCGCGGCTGATTTTCAAAAGCTTCATGAGCCGGCCGATGCTGGGATCACATTGGCCAGTCTTGCGATTGAAGTGATCTATTATGGCGGCGGCAACACGGCGTGTAGCCGCCGTCAGCTCGGGCATAAGGCACACGGCTTTGAGTGCGAAAAGGATGTCATT
>NZ_VLLF01000015.1 GCF_007830545.1 Roseibium hamelinense | reverse complement strand
GTTCAGCGCGTCCGGCGGTGCTCTGCTCTTCCATCTTCTGAGCAAGCTCTACGAGCGCACCAGCGTCATCATCACCACCAATCTGAGCTTCTCGGAATGGGCATCAGTCTTTGGGGACGCCAAGATGACCACCGCACTGCTCGACCGGCTCACCCACCACTGCCATATCCTTGAAACCGGAAACGAAAGCTTCCGCTTCAAAAACAGCACCGCAAATCAGGCCGACAACGAAGGGAGGAAACCAAAATCTTGACCACGGCGTAACTGCCGTTCCATACACAAAAGGCGGGTCAATTCTCGGTGGAAATACCGGGGCAGTTCTCGGTGAAAATCAACAGACCGTCCTTGATGCGATTTCGTTTGGCCTTGAGGGTGAGTGTTCAGTCGCGGAAACATCTATCGACTATCACGCCGCTTTTGATCAGGCCGAAGAGCTCATGATCGACCATGCAGAAAATTTCCATACCATTGATGACATCTGCGAACACCTTCAGATCTCCAGACGTACCCTGCATCGGGCGTTCATAGAGGTCTGCGGAGTAACACCAAGTCTGTATTTGCGCCATTGGCGGTTAACACGAGCGCGGGAAGACTTGCGGGATGGCCGAGCAGGTTCGGTAACCGAAACAGCGCTCCGATGGGGTTATTCGGACGTGGGGCGTTTCGCGAATTACTATCGCGCAATGTTTTCCGAGTTGCCCTCTGAGACACTTGCGCGGGCCGCCTCGCATCAGCAACAGAGTTAGAAAGCCATAGACTTACGAAGCGTGCATCTCTCGGTGCTGTACTTGTCAACTTCCTGACCAGACATTCATTCATGGAAATGCAATTACTGACTGGCCGCGTCCAGTCAGAACCGAAACCGCGTCCGGGATCGCTTGCAGGGCCGCACGGCCTGGCCGTTGAACAAATGAGTCGCCCTCATTCATTCGTTGGCCGATCAATCTTACGATCTCCGGTGCATCTGCAAACTTGGTGTGATTGAGGCTGGATGTGTCATCGATCTTGGTCAGATCGATCACCGTCACGCCAAGCCTTGCCAAGTCATCGGCCCGCTCATCGCCGACGCGGTCTATCCCGCCGGCAAGTCGGCGCGAGACTGCCAGCGCTTTATCGTTTGCCGATATTAAAACATAGAATTTCCGCGCCTCTTTCGGAAACGGCTGAAGTTGTTTGGCGAAGAGTTCTGCGTCGATGTCAGGTGACGCGAGTACAATGGATCTGATCTTCCGGGAATTGTTGGAACCGCCCAGCAATTGGTCCTGGCGCATCGCTTCGACGGTCAAAAGATTGCCCATGGAATGCGCAACGAGGTTCAGGCCGCTTGCCTGCGTCGAGGCCGCCAGCTCAGCTGCCACAATCAGATCGTCCCGTGCATGCAGCGCACTGTTGAGATCATAGACATACTGTAGGGTCCGGCCTCTGGACGGCCAGGCAAAAACAATCGGGATGCCTTTGAACCCGGAATCATAGGCAAACTGTGCGGTCCGCATAATCGCTTCTGGTAGGTCGGTGTTGTACCCGTGCACAAACAGCAGGATCTCCCGCCCGGTTGCAGGCCGCTCGCGCAGGGACCGGTTCAACGCGCTCTTGAAGGTCGTCTGATTGTAGTAGGTAACTGGATCAAGCAGCACGAAGTCGGTCTTGGGATCGGGAGGCAGAGAACTTGGCCGGGTCACAGTCCCCACATCCCGTGTTGGCGGGATCGACACCACGACCTTGGCAAAGTTCAGTCCCACCGGCTCGCGATCGGCTGAATAGAGCAGTGTCGGATCATCCGCCTCTTGACGGGTCGTTGCGATGTAGATTGTTTGGAGCGTCGTGCCATCGACCATGGCCGCCGGCGTTGCGGGATTATCGACCCCGATAATATGATCAGGCGGTGAACTACACGCGGCAAGCGCCGACAGGAGTAGCACGAAAACCAGTCCCCGGATCATACCGCCTCCTTATTCGCAACCAAGCGGGAAAAACCGCAGCAAAGCCCTAATCCATTTGAACCAAGCAAATTAGACACAATACCCGCAGACGCTACGTAAATTGGGACAAGGAGAGAACTCGGGGCGAACAAACCCTGTTGTCTCTCCACCCGCCAATTCACGATCGAACCTCAATCGCCCTTTCTTATGCATCCTCGATGGCTGCTTTTCGGTAGCTATTCAATACTGCCGGATTTGCAAACTGTGTCGGGAAACAAGTGCTAGTTACCAGATCGGATAAAACGTGCGCGGAGCTGACATCGATGCTCCATGCAGCAACCGTCCGCTTTCCGCCCGAATTCTGAGTTCGCTGCATTCTGAATGAATGTCAGCTTTCGGGATTGGACTTCACTTGCTCAACGACCTCAATGGGCGCGCAAAGCGGACTACTAACGGCTAGAAAGCAGTCGTATCTTGACGTTACGTCGCGTCCACCCGAGCGTCACATATAAAAGCTATCTGTAAAGTCGAGGCCCTTAGTTCAGGCGCAGGTCTTTTCAGAGCATTTGACGTCCTACGGAGTTATTCAAGACCGTAGGAAACAAAGACACGCGGTGGCTGGAGGTGTTTCAGGATCAGGTCTGATACAATCGCTTTCGTCTAAAAGTCCAAGCACAAGCTTTGTTCTCTAATGGCCTACCAGCACGCAAAAACATGAAGGTCTGAACCGCTTTCTGCTCTTTGAGACTCTTTTTGGCGCGCGTTTGGCAAGTTGTCTTCTATGTAACAGCTGAAGTCCACGGCAAATACCTGACCAAGCATCAGTCTTCCGTGACGATCATGTCGGCGGAGACGCCGAGTGCTTTCAAGTTTTCGATTACAGCCTCGACCATTTTCTGCGGACCGCAGACATAAAACATTTGATCCGTGGTTCCGAGAATGTCCTTCAACGCGGCCTTGTCGAAATGCCCTTCACGCATGCCGTCTTTGCTCTCGTCGCTCAGGGCATAAATGACCTCAAGACCGGCCATGTCATCCAGTTCATCCCTCAAGATGATATCATCTGACGTCTTGTTGCCGAACAACAGCCGATGCCCGGACAGTTGGCCCTTTTGCTTCAGGTCCCGGAGGATCGCCAGGAACGGTGTAATTCCTGCACCACCTGCAATGAATGTCCCGGGTCCCTTGTAGGTAATTGCGCCCCATGGATCATCAATCAGAAGTTTTTCGCCAACTTTTACATCATCGAGCTTGTTGGTGACGCCATCATGGTCCCGGTACGCCTTGATCGTGAATTCCAGAACGTCGTCTTCCGGCAAGGAGGTGAAGGTGAATGGCCGCGGTTCTTCCCGCCACTTTTCACGGTCAATCCGCACTTCGGTCGCCTGGCCGGGTTCAAATGAGAACCCATCAGGGCGGGCTGTCGTGAGTGCCCAAACATCATGAGTGACTTTGGATTTCTCCAGGATTTCAACCTTATCGGTCATTAAATTCTCCTTTTATGCCTGGACAGAGTGGGTCTGGTCCAGGCAGGTGTTTGTTTCGGTTCAGATGGTTTGCCGGCAGATCAAGCGCGCCTGTCAGGCCGCGAGTTCGAAATGTTCGCCGGTGTCTTTACGATTTTTTGCGGCCTCAACGAGCCATTGGAACAACCGTTGTTGTGTTTTCGAGAACGGCATCAATTCCGGATGCCATTGGACACCGATCACGGGTTTACCGGATGTTGCTTCGATCGCTTGCACGATCTCGTGGTCGTCCAAGGTTGAAACCCGCAGACCGCGCCCTGTCTTCTGGATGGACTGATGATGGAGCGCATTGACCCGGCACCGCCGCGTTTGCAGGACAGATGAAAGCCACGCATCTCCGGCAATACCAATTTCCTTTCGAGGCAGCACCGTGCGGAGTTTGGGCGCAGTCTCAAAAACTTCCCAGATATCCGTGTGCAGTGTTCCGCCCAGACTCACATTGATCATTTGCGCGCCGCGGCAAATTCCAAGCACCGGGATTTCCAGTCTCACAGCCTCGGGGATGAGCTCTGTCTCCAAAGCGTCGCGATCCGGATCAAGGCGCACATTCGGGAGCAATTCCCCACCATAGACAGAGGCGCTGATGTCATCGCCGCCGCCGGCAATCACGCCGTCCAACTCAGTGATCGAATACCCGGTTTTCGGAGTGATCCGCAGAGATTGCCCGCCGGCTCGCCATATCGCGAAAGATATGGCAAGATAGGACCGCCAGCCGCCGATTGCCGATGTTGATACGCCAATGAGTGGTTTCATGAGCTCTTCACCCGGTTGATCAATCGTTTGGCAGCCCCCAGAAGCCCTTCCGACTGTTCGTTGTCGGCACGCCAATTTTCTAACTGGTTCATGAGTTCCTGCTGGTCGGCTGCCAGCTCTTCGACACGCTTCCATCGTTTCCATTCCTCGGCAACGGACCATGCGGCGTCTCCGATGCGTGCGTCGGGTAACCGGTAATGGAATGCCGGACGGACGGCCTTCGGCTCTTTGCCAATCGCCTCCTCCACGCATCCTGCATTTAGCGACGCCAAAAGCGGCAGGAGATCCAACTCCCTGTTTTTGTTGGGGTTGGCTGCACAATAGTCGCGTATGAATGTTTCCAGGTCAGGCTGATATGCCGGATCAAGAACGGTCCGCTCATAGTAAGACGGGAACCTTGCAATGAACGGCAAAAGCTTTCGGGTCGGATCCGGCTCAATTTCTTCGCGCAACTTCGGGGCCATAAGCAGGTAAGCCTGCAGGACCCTCAATAGGGCTTCGACGGATTCGCTCTTCCATTCGATGTTCAGGTGCAATCCGCAAGCCAAGTGTGGCTGCTCGTTACCCATTGCGCCGGCATCCGCGAGGGCCCGTGCAAGCGTATCCACGGTCCCGAGATCGGATAGGAAGATGGGCGCGGTGATGAGTTCGGTCGGCACAATTGATGTGCCGAGGTCACCAGCGATTTGGCGCGCCTTTTTCTGGGCGTCCGTATCGTCTTTGCCAGTATGGACATACTTGCTGTCAAGCTCGATTGTGACGGTGCCGAGAGACGTGCCGTGGATTTTATAACGATGGGCGTCGACTTCCTCGGTATCTCCGCCGACGATTTCGTAAACCACTTTTGCCGCTTTTGAGGCAGACAACCCACCGAATTCAATTTCGACGCCTACGCGGCGATCGCCTGAATTCAATTCGGCAAAAACCGCCTCTGCATCATGGTCATTGTCTTCGCGCATATCTGTCATCATCGCTTTCGTCATTTGACAAGTTAACGCGCGAGGATCGATTCGGTTCCAAAGAGACCTGGCTTGGTCAGGTTCGGATGGAGCAGGTTTTGGGCTTTGCTGACGGAAAAATTTGGAACGGATATGCTTTCCGACCGTTTCTTCAGGTGTTTAACTGATCTATTCGCAATCCCGACTGCGCCACATGACCAGTCAAGGTACTCATAAAGATGTGGGGGCGCGATCCACGGGATGCGGAGGCCAACCAATGACGGACAGCATGAATTTTCAAACAAAGTGCCACGCATGCCCCCTTAGGCAGAAGAACGTTTTCCGGCCGTTTGAAGACAAGGAACTGGACTTCGTCACCAAATTTAAAACGGGCGAACTTCAGGTCGAGGCCGGTTCAACCATCATTTTGGAAGACAACAAGACGCCCCACATCTACACCCTCCTTAAAGGGTGGGCCTTCCGGCACACATCGCTGGCAGATGGTCGGCGCCAAGTCTTGAATTTCGCCCTGCCAGGCGATCTTCTTGGGCTGCAGCTCGCGGTCTTGAATGAAATGCAACACACGGTTACGGCGCTGACTGACACGACGTTGTGTGTCTTTCAAAAGGACAAGGTCTGGTCGGTTTTCAAGGATTATCCCGGCCTTGCATTTTCCATGACCTGGATGGCATCGCGCGAAGAACAGCTGATTGACGGCCACCTTCTGAGTGTTGGTCACCGCAACGCTCAAGAACGGCTCGCCTATTTGCTCCTGCATCTCCACGACCGTGCAGAAATAGTCGGATACGCTCAGAACCAGTCATTTGATGCACCCTTTACGCAGGCACACCTTTCAGATGCACTCGGTATTACACCGGTCCACACCAACCGGACCATCCGAACATTACAAAGCGAAAACTATTTCAGTTGGAAACAGAACCGGATCCGTATTCTGGACAGAGAAGGCTTAGAGGATCTCGCTGCCTATGAACGCGATGTCAAAACACTTCGGCCGTTGATTTAACTTAGTGGCCCTTGCAGCTTTGTCCTACAGCAACTCCAGAATTTGTTCCTTTGTATAGGGCTTGCTGAGAAGAGCGTGGCTTTTGAACTCATGCGGCAGAGTATCAGTATCGCCGTAGCCGCTAGCGAAAACAAACCGCGTCCCACGTTCAATCAAAAGCCGGGCGAATTTTAGGCTCGTTTCGTCGCCCATACGCACGTCCAGAATCACGAAGCTGAAGAGGTTGCCTGTCAGCGCGTCCAAGCCATCAGACAATTTGTTCAACACAACCACAGGCGCAAAGCCGATTTCTTCCAGCATCATTTGGGTGTCGAGCGCGATGATTGGATTGTCTTCAACAATCAACGCTGCACCGCTCGGCTTTACGTCAGGTGCTATCATTTCATCGGTCATTCATGTGCTCGCCATACGCCCGCTACCAAGACAGCAACGTTGCACAATGCCTCATATCGCGCATTAACATAAGTTATATGCGCTTGATAAATCACCTTTTTTCCACTTATGGCGTGTCAGAGTGATCTGAGTGAAAATTTTTCTTAAGTTGTGCGTTTACTAAGCGGAGGTAGTGATATGATTACTTTTCGCAAGCGAGTTCCTACGCTCAGTACACCTGTAATTATTGCGGGAACTCTATTCACCAGTGCTCTTGCTGCTACAGAATATCTGTATGAGGACGAGGGTGTCGATACAAAGCCAGTTACGGCAGTTGCAGAGGTGCAAGACACGTTCTCTAGCGGGAAAGGTGACTTGAAGATTTCCCTCGACGATGTTCACAAACGCCCGGTCCGCTGTGTGTCCAGCATGCAGCAGACAACATGTACCGGCTGGCCGCTTGCAAATGGTATGATTGCGCTAAACTCAGATTGATTTGCGTGCATACCGCATAAAAACAGCTGCCCGGATAAGTCCGGGCGGCTTTTTTTATCGCAACGTCCCGCCTATAAATCAGACGGATGATTCGAAATTTCATATAGCGTTACCCCTGCCAAAAGGGCTGGAACGGCAATGAAACCACCGATTGGACCCCAAAGCCAAATCCAAAATGCGATTGTCAAGAATACGAGAAACGGGTTGAGCGTCATTGTCCGGCCGAGAACCGTTGGCGTGACGAACTGCGCCTCAAAAAGATTGAGGAGCAGATAAACCAGTGGCGGCAGGAGAATTTCCGGAATTGAGTTGCCGATTGACAGCCCCACACCTGTCATAATCAGCACCATGATGGCCGGGCCGATGTAAATTACATAGTTAAGCACACCTGCCAAAACGCCCCACAAGATCGGTGACGGCACACCGATTAGCCAAAGAGCCGCTGAAACGGCGGCTGCCAGACCGACATTCACGCAAGTAATGGATAACAGGTAGGTCGAGAGCCGCTTTTCGATCCGTTGAAACGCAATTGCCATGCGATACCGTTTTGTTGCCGGAGTTGACCAATCGACAGTCGATCGGAAAACTCGCGGCCGGGTCAGGACGAAGAAATAAAGGCTGGCGAGAAACAATATTATCTGTGCCATGAATGTCGGGGCGAAGTAGAAAACGCTCTCCACCGGCGACGTTTCATCGACGCTAACCTGCATGTTTCCGGATTGGCCCATCGCATTGCGGAGTTCTTCCTGCAGACTGCTGATGGAGGCAAACAACCCCTGCCAGGAAACGAGCTGGCTTTGCAGTTTGGCCCAGATCAACGGCAGTTTATCGAGCCAGTCAGACAACGGTACCATAAATGCTGCGCCGGCGGTCGTGATGAGCAAGATAAACAAAACCACCATTAAGGCCGCCGACACCCATGACGGTATGCCAAGACGGCCAAGACGATCCGCCGCAGGTCCGAACAAGGAACCGACCACGATCGACAAACACACCGGCGCAAGGATGACCTTGCCCACATCCAGCGCAAACACAAGAGCCAGACACGCAAGTGTGACGAGGGACATACGCGTGGCTGGATCTGCAATCGCTATTGGTGAGGTTGATACACTTACGTGAGCTTTGGGTGGAGCGTGGTGTGCCATATCAGGTCCCGTCATCTCCGCCGCCCCGCGCTGCAAAAAGCGCAAGTCCGCCCAATGCGGCAAGGGCGATGATGCTCTTTCGATTGGTCAGTTGTGGGAGGACTGAAACTGCTGCTGCTATGGCCAGCCTTTGTGACGCGCGGCGTTTCGCGCTGCGCCGCTGATCGATTTTCTTCAAGATCGCTAAAACAATGAGAAGGCCGAGCCCGACACCAATCATTCCCGAGGCGATGACCAAAGCTGCGCCCAAGGCTCCGAGCTTTTCAGAAAGATAAATGCCAAGTGCGGCAAGACCGGCCAGATAGGCCGTGCCAAAAGACGCGGCAGCAATCGCCATTATAACGATGTTGCGCTTCGTCCGGCGCACCATCCCGCGCAGGTCGCGGGATGCCGCCGAGAAGGCGAGGGGGACCGACCGCATGATCAACGGCGGATCAAAGCTGCAATCAGGAAACCGACACCGGCCGCAATTCCCAGGGACCGCAAGGGGTGGCGGCGGACTTCATCGGTCACGGCCCGCTCATAGGATTTCAATTCACGGGTCAGATCATCGAGCGCGTCCTGAGACATTTGCGTTAGATCTTCACCTGCCGCGGTCGCACGCGATTTGTATTCCTGGCTTTTACCAGACCCGTAATTTTTGAGTGAGCCGGCAAGCGCGGCAATGTCCTCGCGGATGCGCTGAATGTCGGCTTCAATATCACTGGCATTCACCGCGTCATTTGCAGCTTTGGTCGAAGAAGTGGAAGTGCTTTTGGCAGTTGCCATGAAATGCCTCCAATTTGCTCCGGAGAACCCGGGAAATGTCCCCGAACCGCCGGTGGGAAATGTTGTGTTCAAGCAGCTCCGTGCTGCTCGATTGGGGCTGGAGCGCATAGGTCCAACCCGTAAACTTGGAGGTCAGACAAAAGTTCCCGGCACTTCGGAAAATTCAACTGGAAACATCAATCAGTCCCGAAGGGCGCCAATCAATTCGTCTTTAAACATTTCTGATCGGCCTTCGATTTCCAGTTCTCTCGCCCGCTCGTAGAGCTCTTCCTTGGTCCAATCCTCATAGGGTGGCTGTGACCCACCCTTTTCAGAAGGCGATTGGTTTTCATTCGCCTGTGCGTTGGCGATACGAGCCGCTTTTGACTTTCCGTAGCCCTCACGCCGCAATGCGTCATAGGTTTCTTCGTCCTTAATGCTCGGGCGATCCTTGCTGCTCATTTTCCATCTCCTTTCTTGATCAGCGTCAGTTCACTCCCGGATTTGAGAACCCTGTCGCCATCATCCTGTCGCAGCGTGTAAGCGGGGTCTTCAGGGGTCGCGCGCCGCTTCACATCAGTGCCCTTGATGTTGAGACAGATGTCCTCCGTGTGCGTGTCGACCACCGTGGCCTCACCCGTACCCTCACCCCAGTTCCAAGCGACCCGGTCTCCCTTGCTGAACGGTTCGTGCTTTTCAGTCATTATTTTTCACTCTCCTTTTCACAGCCGCACCGGGTCAGAAACTTCCGAATGAATGAAACGCATGTGCGACACGTTTGAATGCAGCCAAATTGGCTCCGTCGACGTAGCTGAGCTGCTTTTTGCCCGCATCTGCAGAAACGATCTCGCCGTGGATTTTTTTCATGATGTCCCGAAGCTCCTGGTCGACCTTTTCCGCACTCCAGCTTTGCCGCATCGCATTTTGGCTCTGCTCCAAACCACTGACTGCGACACCACCCGCGTTTGCTGCCTTGCCTGGTGCGTGGAGGATGCCTTTTCGTCGGAAGATCTCCGAAGCTTTTGCAGTCAAAGGCATGTTGGCACCTTCGCAGACAGCTGAAACGCCGGCCTCTACGAGTGTTTTGGCCGCGTCTTCGTCCAACTCGTTCTGTGTTGCGCAGGGCATGGCGATGTCGCATTCAAGGTTCCAAGGTTTTTTACCTTTGTGGAACTTGCCAATAGACAGATCCGACAAGCGTCCACCCTTGCCTTTGAGGGTTTTGACCTTGCCGAGATCTTTTTTTGTCAGGCCGTCCTTGAATTCCAGCACCGCATCGGAGTCGCTCACACTCAATACCGTGGCATCCATATCGATGGCCTTTTCCGCAGCATGAAGCGCGACGTTGCCAGAGCCACTGATGGCTATCCTCTTGCCCTCGATTTCCATATCGTTGTGGGACAGCATCTCACAACAAAAGTAGACACAGCCGTAGCCGGTCGCTTCCGTTCGAACAGCGCTGCCGCCGAAATTGCAGCCTTTCCCAGTCAAAGCGCCATGCCATGTGTTGGAAAGGCGGAGATAGTGGCCGTAGAGCAGGCTAATTTCCCGTTGACCTACGCCGATATCGCCCGCCGGCACATCGATGTCCGGGCCGATGTGACGTGATAGCTCCGTCATGAAGGATTGGCAGAAACGTTCGATTTCGGCCGGGCTTTTTCCTTTAGGATCGAAGTTTGAGCCACCCTTCGCCCCACCCATTGGCAGACCGGTCAAGGCGTTCTTAAAAATCTGCTCGTAGCCGAGAAATTTCAGAATACTTTCCGTAACGCTCGGCGCGAACCGCAATCCGCCCTTATAGGGGCCGAGAATATGAGAAAACTGGACACGCCAGCCTCTGTTATGCTGGAGCACGCCTTTGTCATCGCGCCAACAAACGCGAAACGAAATCACGCGATCCGGTTCCGCGAGCCGCTGAAAAATTCGTGATTTTCGAAAGTCTTTTTGCTTTCCGTACCAGTCACCGATGGACTGAGCCATCTCGTCTATAGCCTGCAGAAACTCTGGCTGGTCAGGATTTGCACTAGTAATTTCATCTAACAAATCATCAATCACACTGTTTTTCGTCAATCTAACCTCCATGCGTTTGAATATAAGAACGCACGAAGTTGTTTCTGGTTCCGTATCTCCATTAAATGATACAGCGTATATGTTGTGTAATTCGCAGCTGATACCGTCTTCTTTCGATGCGAACTAGCTATATTTTTTCATATGAATTCAAAAACACTTCAGATTTTTTCCGGAACGTTTTTCGTATCTTTGCATTTACATCCCGAGCCCGTTCTTGAAATTTACGCTTAGGAGGTGATCGAAATGGTCACAGAACACACGAAGCGAACTGCAGAAGAAGCCCGTCAGGGTGAACGCGGGCGGCCGGTCGTAAAAGTACTTGCCGCATGCCTGTTCCTGGCTGTTGTGACGTTTGCCGGACTTGGAATTCTTCAGACCGCAGGTGTGGTCCCGACAATCGGTGCCATTGAGTCGCCCGAAAACTACTAACTCAAAGAACCGCTGCGGTCTTGGTTAGAACACTGAAATTATAAAGGAAATCTAATGTCTAATGTATTGAAGGTTGAAACACCGAAAAGCGAACCCATCAAAACCGGCGTTTCCGCTGACGTACGCGCCCAACTTGCCAAACACTTGTCGGTGATGCTGGCGGAGTCATACATGCTGACGGTGAAGTCTCACCTGTATCACTGGAACGTTGTCGGCCCGCTCTTCAAGTCGATCCACGACCTGACGGAAGAGCATTATGAAGACATGTTTGCGGCCACCGATGAGCTTGCGGAACGCATTCGAGCCCTTGGGCACCGGGCACCGGTAAACGTTCAGGATGGGAAACTCAACCTCACTATCCAATTGCCATCAGGCGGCATGCCAGACGCCCATGACATGATTGCCGACCTTGTCGAGAGCCATGAAACGATCTCCGCGGAGATGCGGGATATGGCGACTTACGCCGGCGACAACGGCGATGTTGTCACTGAAGATCTTTTGACGGAGCGGATCACGTTCCACGAAAAGGCCGCTTGGATGCTGAGGGCACTCATCACCGAATAAGTTGTGCGTTCAGATAGAACGAATGAAAACCCTGCCGCCATCCGTTTTTCCGGGTGGCGGCAGGCCCGGTCTAGAACTGTAAACAAATGTGCGATGTTATGAATTCAGTTCCCCAACGTTTCGCCGGTTTCCGATCTGTCGAAGGCCTGCTGAACGATCCGGGATTAAACCGAGCTCAAAAGAAATCAGCCCTTTTGTCTTGGCGGATCAGACTCCTGCAATCCCCCAATATGACTGAAGGCGCCGCAGACCGTCAGACAAAACTGCACGATATCGAGGACGCGCTTCAGCGGCTGAAGACGTAGGTTCGTAAG
Organism: Roseibium hamelinense; assembly: GCF_007830545.1. GTDB lineage: Bacteria > Pseudomonadota > Alphaproteobacteria > Rhizobiales > Stappiaceae > Roseibium > Roseibium hamelinense. Next base: position 10,888 of record NZ_VLLF01000015.1, on the reverse strand, counting down.
TCGGTCCAAGCCGTTAGCGTCAGCATAATCGGCTCGTTGCTTCAATTGACAAGCTGTTTGGCAGGGATGGTGATGGTGCATTTTACACCGTCCGGGGCAAACTCGACTTTAACTTCCCCATCCAGCGCAGGCCCAACGAGTTGTTCCAGTAGCATACGGCCGAACCCATTCCGCTTTGGGGGCACAACTTCCGGGCCGCCAGTCTCTTCCCATTTGAGTTCGACCACACCCTCATTTTCAGCCCAGGTCACTTTCAGCTTCCCATCCAGCACGGACAAGGCTCCGTATTTCGCAGCATTTGTGGTTAGTTCGTGCAGGGCCAATCCCAGATTTTGAGCGGCATCCGCCGTAATGGATTTTCCAGGGCCTTCAAGAATTATTTGCGGGCTTTGCGGATCTATGGATTGAGAAAGATGCGCGACAATCAATTCTTTAATATCCGCCCCATACCAGGACTGTGAAACCAATAGATCGTGGCTTGCGGCCATGGCCTGAAGGCGCGCAGAGAACACTTCGACGAACTCGTCGGGATTATCGGATCTTGCGGCAGTTTGCCGGGCCATCGCCTGAATGACGGCAAGCAGATTCTTGGACCGGTGAGTCAACTCCCGCATGACCAAGTGCATCTGGCGTTCGTTGTCCCTCTTGTAGGTGAGGTCGACGGCTGTGCCGATCACGCTCGTTATCGCTCCTTCTGCGTCCCGCGCCGGATCGAAGCGGACATTGTAGAACTTCGCGGCTCCGTCCATCGCGATATCAACTTCAACAACAGCACTTTCTCCGGTTTCCAGCACCTTTTTCTTGACCGGAATAAGTTTGAGCTGATCGTCTTCGTTGAAGATCTCGTCATCGGTCTTGCCGATGAAAGCGTCTTCTTTCAATCCGTTCGGTGGATTGACCATATGAACATACTTGAGGTCGCGATCCTGCTCGAACACGGTGATGATTGAGCCATCCAAGGCTGTTTCGAACCGCTTATTCGCTTCCGCCAATTGCGCGGCCATGGACGCAAGCCGGATCTCGTAAAAATTCTTCTCCGTCATGTCCACGGCCGTGCACAACACGCCGTCTACTTTGCCGTCCTCACCAAAGGTTGGGTGGACGATCAGATCGAAGTAAAGGGGCTCAGTGTCTTCCCGCTCGATGCCGATATAGGTCGAAGACGGTTCACCTGTTTCGACGACCCGGCGTTTAACCGGTACGACCTGGTCGGCAGCTGCATCCGGCAACACATCAACATCTGATTTGCCAAGAATTTCGGATTTCTCAAGCCCGAAACGCGGATTGTGGATCCATGTATACTTGAGGTCCCGGTCTTGAGAAAAAACCGAGATATTGCTTCCGGTAAGTGCCGTTTCGAAGAGCTCGTTGGTTCGGGCAAGCTCAGCTTTTGTGCGGCCGACAGCTGTGTTGAGCGCGCGGTTTTCTTTTGCGAGCAGTTCGTTTGCTTGTTCCAGCAGTTTGACCGAGGGCATGTCGATCAACTGTCTCAGCAAACGCCACACCACAAATGCTGTCACTACGGAAATGATGGCTGTTGTCGCTTTGATGAGCCCTTGAGCGCCATAGGCCGGAACCCAAAGCGTTGCCAGAGCGGTGAGATGTGTCAGTGCGCAGGCCAAGATAAACGCAATGAAGAGATAGGCGGTTTTGCGCGGCGTTCCCGTGATATCCGGCCGCTGCCGCAAGAACGTCAAAATCGCCATTGGAATAGCGATATAGGCCAAGGCGATCAGACCATCGGAAATCGCATGCAGTGCGACCAGGTCAGGCCGCCATAAGAGGCAATATCCATGAGGCATGAAGGATGCGGCCCCAAGGAGATAGTTGATGATGTCCTGCATGTCGGGCTTCCGTTTTGTTCACCGGATGTTTCTGGAGCGCCGGCTTGTGAACTTTTTGATCTACACCGGCCGCAGCCATGTGCTGTTTTGGAGCAGTTGGCAGATTTCTTCGGGAACCAACCAAGCTGAAATTCGTTTTCTAGTTGTCTGACACCAAAAGGAGTTTCAAAAGATGAATTGGGATCAAATCGAAGGAAATTGGAAAGAATTTAAAGGGAAGGCTCAAGCTCAGTGGGGCAAGTTGACCGATGACGAGATTGACCGGGTTGACGGCCGTCGAACCGAATTGGCAGGTCTGATTCAGCAGAAGTATGGCAAAACACGGGAAGAGGCTGAGCGCGAAGTCGACCAATGGATGTCCAAGCACTAAGCCCTTCGACAAGGCGGGGACACTCCCCGCCTTTGTCTTCCATAAACTTCGCCCTATGCTGCAACCGCATCTGTTCCTTTGAAAAACAGAGCCTGGCTGATGCCCGCTTTCACGGTGTTGGGGTTAAACGGCTTGGTAATGAGGAACGTCGGCTCCGGCCGCTCTCCGGTCAACAGACGTTCCGGGAACGATGTGATGAAGATAACCGGGACTGACATCTCGCCCAGGATGGCCTTGACCGCATCAATCCCGGACGAGCCATCCGCCAGCTGAATATCGGCAAGCACCAACCCCGGAGTATTGGCCTTCGCTGTTTTTACGGCGTCGTCTGCGGTCCGCGAAACACCTTGGACAGTGTGGCCTAGCGACTCAACGATCTGGGTGAGATCCATCGAGATCAAAGGCTCGTCCTCAATAATCAGGACATTTGTTGTCGTTTGACGATCAATTTCAGCCACGGCGTCTTTGATCAGTTCAGTGACCTCTTCCGGGCTTTTCTGAATAATCCGCGCGGCTTCGGGCACCGAGAAACCCTCGAGTGTCGTCAATAACAAGGTCTGCCGGCTTTCCGGTGCCATGCTGGCAAGCCGCTGTTGTGCGGTCTGTTCAAAAATTGATGCCGCGCCATCTGTGGTTGGAGGCGGAACGACGGACGCATTCCACAGAACATGGAACAGCCTGTAGAGGCCAATCTTCACGCCATCACCTGTATCGATGATGCTTTGATCCGAAACCAATGCCTGCAAGCATGCGCGAACATAAGCATCTCCGCTTTGCTGGGTTCCCGCGAGCGCGCGAGCATAGCGGCGCAGGTAGGGAAGCAAAGGTGCAATATCTTGAGAAAGACTCGTGGCCATTCATTTTTTCCTTAATGAAATGCCGCATCTGCGCGGCCATCCAGATGACGTGGACCGTCCCCTTAACTAGAAAATGCGCTAGGCAAAAAAAAGTTCCAGCCAGATGGAACTTTTTTTTGCCTGACACGTTTCTGCTACAATTCACATGCCACTGAAGCTGCAAATATCGGGAATTAGCCATGCCAACCAAAAACTTACCGGATCAGGCGATTGCCGGCTCTGGTATAATCCGGCCGAACATGGGCGCAAAGACCAAGGAAGACTGGATCGGTAATCAGCTGAAACAGGTCTACGACGAAGCCCTTTCGGAAGACGTTCCCGATGACATGCTTGAGCTCCTGTCCGCGCTTGATGATGCCGATCAGTCTGATGGCAACTCCGGTGGGGAGGCGCAGGGATGAACAATGCAAAGTTCAAACAGGACCTGGTTGACACCATTCCGCGCCTGAGAGCGTTTGCCCGTTCCATCAGTGGCAACCGGGACCGCGCAGACGACCTCGTCCAAGAAACTCTGGCCAAAGCGATTGCCAATAAAGACAAATTCACCGAAGGCACGAACCTGACGGCTTGGCTGATTACCATCCTGCGCAACCAGTATTATTCGGTTGGCCGGAAAATGCAGCGTGAGGTCGCTGATCCCGATGGCGAACATGCCGCAAGCCTTGAATCAAAGCCGCAGCAGGCAGGCCATTTGGAGATGAAGGACTTCCTGAGTGCACTGCAGGTCCTGCCCGATGATCAGCGCGAGGCCCTCATTCTGATTGGGGCAAGCGGCTTCTCATATGAAGAAGCGGCCGACATCTTGGGTGTGAGGCCAGGCACAGTCAAAAGCCGGGTCTCACGGGCACGTGCTCGGTTGGAGGAATTGATGAGCGGTCAGGAGAGCTTTGAGCGCTCGGAGCTCGCGGTCGCTGAATCTGCCGAACTGATCCAAAACGCTCTCTCAGCCCAACCCTAACTTCAAAAAAATTCTCTCAGCTTCGCGCTACGGACAGGAGGAAAGCTATGGCTCGCCAACCGGAGCGTGTTGCCGGCGAAAAGGCAGACAATAAAAGCCCGATTACCGAAGAGAGGCTCGGCAACGAAGGCACGCGGCTCACCTCGGACGATCTTGCCGAGGTAGATGACCGTCTTCGTTTGAAAGCCGTCGTTGTTTACGAAATTATCCGCCAAGAAGGCGAAGAAGAGCTCGCCCGCGGACCGAAAAGTCTGTGGTGGTCGGGCATTGCAGCTGGACTTTCGATCGGGTTTTCCGTGCTCGGCGAAGCGTTGTTCCGAGCCTATCTGCCTGAGTCTCCTTGGCGCCATTTGGTCGAAAATCTCGGGTATGGCGTTGGATTTCTAATCGTTATCCTCGCCAGACAGCAACTCTTTACCGAAAACACACTAACGGCGGTCCTACCGGCAATCAGCACAGGTAAACGTCACACATATCTCTGTGTCGCCCGCCTGTGGGCCATCGTTTTCTGTGCGAATATGATCGGGACCTTTGTCTTCGGATCCGCGATCGCAAGCGGCTTTTTTCTGCCGCCCCAGGTTTATGATGCGGTTGGATCTCTTTCCATACACATGATGGAAATCCCGCACCATGAAATGTTCCTGCGTGGCATACTGGCCGGGTGGATTGTCGCAACCTTGGTCTGGTTGCTGCCAAGCGCTGAAAACTCGCAGGTCGCCATCATCCTTCTCATGGCCTGGCTGATCGCAGCTCTTGATCTCACACACGTGGTCGCCGGATCGGTGGAGGCGGTGTTTGCCGTCTGGATCGGTCATTCCAGTGTTTTGGATGTTGCAGCTTTCCTGATCCCGACGCTCTTGGGTAACATCGTTGGTGGAACAGCGCTCTTTGCTTTGATTGCGCATGCGCAGGTCCGAAAAGAAATCTGACATCAGGAGCACACGGATTGGCGCTTGCCTACCAGAATAACGCGAAGGAGCAGGCGCTTTACCGCCTGATCAAAGGGTTTCTTTTCATACCGGTCTGCATTGCGCTTCTTGGCGCAGTGCTTGCCCCAATCACCTTGTTTATCGACGATAACGAGCTGCTTGCCAAAGTGTTCGATAGTCTCCGATACAATACACTGAGTGTCGAAGGAGCGCGGAGCGTTCTTTCGACAATTGCCGGTGCGATGATGTCGGTCATCAGCTTGGTCTATTCGCTGACCCTGGTGGTCTTCACTCTGGCGGCCGGCAACATTGCTCCCCGTTTGCTGGAGACCTTTGCCAGCAACCGCACAACCCAGATCACCATCGGTCTTCTGGGCGCCACCTTTTTGTACGCCTTGCTTGTACTATTCGTTGTCGAGGACGGGAAAGAAGTGCGATTTTCCGTTGGCGTGTCAATTTTCCTGGCGGCGGCGAGCTTTTTCTGGCTGGTTTACTTTGTAAACGACGTGGCGGGCCGCATCCGGGTGGATGCCGAGATTGGGCGTATTCAAACGTCGTTGCGCCAGTCCATTGACGCTCTTCTTGCCCATGAGCCACCTGAAAAACTGTCAGATCGTCAGGAAATCCCGGACCTACCGGTGACCAAGGTGCACGGCAAACGAAGCGGTTATGTGACTGCGATTGACATCGATTATCTGATCGAAACAGCCAAGCATTACGATGGGTTCATTGAGGTGCTTGTGACGCCCGGAGCATTTGTGATCGAGGGCATGCCGATCGCCGAGGTGAGATGTCAGGAGAACGGCTGTGACACCGATCCCGTTCTTTTGGCGTTTCAATTCGCCAAAGCCCGGGCCCCGGAGGGAGATATTCAGTTCTCAGTTCATTTGTTGGTAGAAATTGGCCTGAGGCGTTGTCTCCCGGCATCAATGATTCCTACACGGCAATCAGCGCGATCGACCACTTGTCGGCGAGTTTTGCGCGTATCTTGCAACGCGGTGCGCCAAGTTCCGTTTTATGCGATGAGGATGGCGCTCCGCGTGTGTGGCTGGATCTGATTTCCGTGAAGGACATCCTGCACACTGCTATGGCCCCGCTGCGCCAATGCGCAAGATCCAACGTACTGGTTCTGGACCATCTCATTTCAGCACTTGGGAAAATGGCTATCGTCTGCCGTCCAGAGCACAAGGCTCTGATCAAACGCCAACTCTATGATATTGCCCGGGATGCAAATCTTGAGTTGAACAGCCCTGCCGACAGATCCCAGATTGCAACCAGCCTCTGGCGAGCACAGCAGATCAGTCAGAGTGTTTCACGAAGATCATAAATGGCACAAAAAAGGGCGCCATTGGCGCCCAGTTTCTGCTTATGCGCTTCTTCCGCGAACCACGTGCATGATCGCAGAGACCATAAATAGTGCGATCGCGACAAAGAAAATCAGTTTTGCAATTGATACCGCAGTACCGGCAATACCGCCGAAGCCAAGTACTGCTGCAACAAGTGCAACGACGAGAAACATGAGTGCCCAAGAAAACATTGTATCCTCCTGTTTGAGTAACAGTTCTTCAACGCTCATGAATGAATTCAGTTCCATTTCTCCTTTCGAAATTTGTTCCCATCTTGCTCAAACCGCTTCGGAGATTCCTTTCCAACAACAGGTGTAATGGAACCAAAACCTCTATCGGACCGTTCCCAACATGATAGAACAAGGAGTTTCAATCATGGAATATGGTCTTCTCGGTTTGCTGGTCCTGATCGCGAACATTTATGCGATCATAAAAATTATCCAGAGCGGCGCTTCTACCGGCGCAAAGATCCTTTGGATCCTGGGCATCCTTATCTTCCCTGTGGTGGGTTTCATTGTCTGGCTGCTTGCCGGGCCCCGGGGCAGCGGACAGCTTGCTTAATTAGAAAACGCGCCTTACCGGCGCGTATTTTTTTGGAACCTTTCCCAACTGATGATGTTTACGAGATGCCAATCATGGCCACCTGATTTTTACACGTGAAGGAGAAGACTATGATCCGAAACCTTCTTGCCTCTACAGCTGTTCTGGCCGTTCTGACTACGCCAGCATTGGCTCAGGACACCGGTACTACTTCAAATTATTTTCAAAACGACCGCGTTATTTATGAATTTGACGTGTCGACAGTGAAGCCGGATACGGCAACAGGCTTTCTCGCCTCCAACATGATTGGTAAATCGGTCTTGAACACCTCCACTGGTGAGGCGATTGAAATTGGCACCGTGAACGACCTGGTCTTAAGCCGTGATGGATCGATCCGCGCGGCCATTGTTGGAGTTGGCGGGTTTCTCGGTCTCGGCGAAAAAGGTGTTGCGATCGACTATGATCGCCTGTCTTTCACTGCAAAATCAGACGGTGAGTTTGACGTTGTCAGCGATGTAACTCGCGCAGAGCTGGAAAACGCCGATGGGTTTGAACGCCCGGATTATATTCCGGACTGGATGACGGTTTCTGCGGTCCAGACCGAGATCGATAAAATTTCCGAGGGCGCAAAACAGACCTATGAAACGGTCCGGACCGAAGCGATTGATCCGGCGAAAAAACGTCTCAACGAAACGATTGCCTCATGGACGGCTGAAAAGACCCGTGTCCAGAGCGCCACGGTGTCATCTGAAGCCTTGATCGGATCCTCTGTTCATTCCAGCGCAGACGCGAACATCGGTGAGATATCGCAGGTGCTTTTGAACGAAGACGGCAAGGCTGAAGCTGTTGTTATCGACGTTGGTGGCTTTCTGGGGTTCAATGAGAAACCTGTTGCCGTGTCTTATGACAGCCTTCAGATGTATGAAACTGAAAACGGCGCGCTTTTGGTCGTGGCACCGTTCACCAAATCTGAGCTTGAGAACGCCAAGACTTTTGGACCCGCCGCCTACAAGAAAAATCCCGACGCTGTAACGCTGAACGGATAACCAAGATTACCAGCGAAAGAGCGGGCCGCAAAGCGGCCCGTTTTTCGTTTCCGTTCCTCAATATACCGTCGAAAATCCTGTTGAGCGATACCCCAAGTCGACATGCAAACAAACGCTCCAACTTGCTGACTGCTTTGGACCGATAGAGTGCTGGTCGCGTGAATAAAAATCATCGCCAATCGGTCAGCCAGGGTTCTGGGTCCAAGAATTGTTTTTGCGGAACGAAAGCGCTCCGGCAGCGTTCTATGCACATGAACAACTGCGATCAAACCCACCTCTCAGAGCGCGGAAGCTGCGCGCGCTCGATACGAGACATGCCGTTGAAAGGCTGGTTTGACATTCTTCGGCGGACCTTCACCCAGGTTCAAGCTGACAATGTATTTCTGATCTCTGCAGGCGTTGCCTTCTTCTTTTTGCTGGCCCTGGCACCGGCCCTAACGGCTTTTTCGGCGATTGCCAACCTCCTGATCCCGCAAGCGGCCGTGCAAGACCTTGTAAACGAGGTTGGAACAATCCTACCTGAGAGTTCCAGCCAGCTCATCAAAAACCAACTTGAAACAGTGCTGGACGAACATGAACGGCAGACCGCTCTGACGTTGAAGGCGGTGTTTGGCTTGGTCCTGTCATTCTGGGCGGCGGCGGCCGCTGTGCGGGCGATGATGACGGCAATCACCGTCGCCTACCGGGAGGACGAGGAGCGGCCGCTTTGGGAATTCCACCTCACGGCGCTTGGTCTGACGATCGCGGCATTGGTGATTGGTTTGGTGGCTGTAATTGCGTTTCTTGCGCTGCCAGTCGCTTTATCGCTGTTGCCGCTGTCAGGAAGCAGTGAGTTAATTGCGCGGTTCTTACGCTGGCCGATGCTGATCGTTGCGGTCATTACCGGCCTGTCGATCACTTACCGGTTCGCCCCGTCGCGCCGGCAGGCAAAAGCGCGTTGGGTCACAGTTGGCGCTGTCGCCGCCGCGCTGATGTGGATCGCTGGCTCTTTGCTCTTTACAACCTATGTCGAGAAAATCGCTAATTACGAAGAGGTTCACGGCGCGCTGTCGTCAATCGTCGTTCTCTTGCTGTGGTTCTGGTTTTCCGCAGTGGTCGCCATCTTTGGCGCCGAACTCAATGCCGAGCTGGAACACCAGACGAGCGTTGACACCACAGTCGGCAAGGATCGCCCGATTGGCGAACGCGGCGCATACGTCGCCGACCACCTGGCATTGGATCATAAAGCGTGAATGGAAACGCCGTGGTTCCGGGCTACATACCAACGGACAATACGGCCGCCCACTAAGTAGATGAAAAACCCAGCGCGGACCCTTATGTCCTGTGTTCTGGCGGGACGTTGGGGTGCCTAGAAGACATTGCAGGTCTCGTCACATTCCCTGCGAGCATCCATGCAAGTTTTATCCACGGGCGGTTCTGCCGGTTAACGGTAGTTGGCTTGCGCCATGAAAAATGATGTCCAGCGGGTCCTTTCAGAGACTTCGTGTCCTACGGTGTAATTCGCGACCGTGGGACTCAAAGGCACGCGGTGTTTTTGAAACCGTGTCATCTTCATGTTCATCATTATGTTTCGCCGTAACGTGGCCGCGGATGACGGCTGATGACAAGCGTTGACGGCATAAATGCCGCCGGGATGGTATTGAAATTCCGATCAAAGACGGCTAGTGACAGCCCTGACGGGCCATTTATTTTTTGAAACAGGAAAGGGAGAAATCCAAAACGGCACTCGCGAACAGGCGATTTCTGCTTACACAGTGCTTACACAGCACTATTTTCACCTAAGCGAAATTATGCTAAGTTATTGGAAAATATGGCGCACCGGGGAGGATTCGAACCTCCGACCCCCAGATTCGTAGGCAGGACCAGTTTGTTGAACTAATTGGATATCTTTGCAAAACGGGCTCGTTTGCGCCCAAACGATATCAATATCTTAGCAGCGCATTTGCAAACTGTTCGGCGCGCAAGTTCTGCGGGGTCTGAATGGCCCTTCTCCAGCAAAATGACATCCTTTTCGCACTCAAAGCCGTGTGCCTTATGCCCGAGCTGACGGCGGCTACACGCCGTGTTGCCGCCGCCATAATAGATCACTTCAATCGCAAGACTGGCCAATGTGATCCCAGCATCGGCCGGCTCATGAAGCTTTTGAAAATCAGCCGCGCTGCTGTGATCCGGGCAACAAATGAACTCGATGAGTTGGGCCTCATCGAGAAGAAAAGCCATGGAGGCAAATCTCACCGCACGGCCTACCTGCCCAATTGGCCGAAATTTCGGGCGTTTGTCAAAGACTGGGATGCTGGCATGAAGTGCGGAGAAGGGCCCGCCAAAACGTCTGCGACGGTCTCAGACTTGAGACCTTCAAAGTCTCAATCCTGCGACTCTGGGGGTCTCAAAAATGAGACCCAAACCAATCGAAAGAACCCATCTAAAAAACCCATCGAACCGTGCCGAGTGGATCGATCTCCATCCGCCAAAACACTTCCCAGTGAGACGTCAGTTCCCGATTGGCTTTCGAAAAAGGCTCAAAGGGGAAATCAGAAATCCATCTCTCCAGCTTCAAGCGCAGTGCAGGTTCTCACGCGTTATGACGTCGTTAGAGATAAGGCCCAACAGCGTTGGGAAGGAGACATCATGAACCAGCGGGAACCGCAAAAAGAGGCCATCGTCGATTGGTTGACCGCTGAGCGGATGGACAAGGCCACCGACGCCGAAATCGCCCAACCAGGTGGCGGCCTGATGTTTATTCTGGATGAGATGAAACAAGCATTGGAGCGGGTCTAGGGTCTGGGTCCTTTCACATGACGTTTGAAGCCTGCGGGATCATTCGCGGCCGTGGGGCATGGAAGTCCGCGGTGGCAGTCGAGGTGTCAGGATCATTGTCAGGGTCAGGTTTAATGCTTCGACGCAGCCTACCCGAAACCCTAAGTCACTCGCGGGTCCTTCCGGGATTTCCCACTTTCCTACGGGGATATTCGCGACCGTGGGGCTCAAGGACACGCGG
>NZ_VLLF01000014.1 GCF_007830545.1 Roseibium hamelinense | reverse complement strand
TCTTCCATCTTCTGAGCAAGCTCTACGAGCGCACCAGCGTCATCATCACCACCAATCTGAGCTTCTCGGAATGGGCATCAGTCTTTGGGGACGCCAAGATGACCACCGCACTGCTCGACCGGCTCACCCACCACTGCCATATCCTTGAAACCGGAAACGAAAGCTTCCGCTTCAAAAACAGCACCGCAAATCAGGCCGACAACGAAGGGAGGAAACCAAAATCTTGACCACGGCGTAACTGCCGTTCCATACACAAAAGGCGGGTCAATTCTCGGTGGAAATACCGGGGCAGTTCTCGGTGAAAATCAACACTCAGGCGTCCATTGAAGCTTTCAACGAAGCCATTCTGCATTGGCTTGCCCGGGGCGATGTAGTGCCATTCCACGCCTCGATCTTGCTGCCATGTGAGCATGGCGTTTGACGTGAGTTCGGGGCCGTTATCGCTGATGATCATCAAGGGGTAACGGCCACGACTTTCCGCGATCTCGTCCAGTTCCCGTGCGACCCGGGCTCCGGAGATCGAGTTGTCGACCACCGTTGCCAGGCATTCGCGGCTGAAGTCATCAATGACACACAGGATCCGGAACCGGCGTCCGTCAATCAGGGCATCAGAGACGAAGTCGAGAGACCAGCGTTGATTGGTGGCTTGCGGCACAGCCATCGGCGCTCGCGTTCCCAGGGCTCGTTTCCGACCACCGCGCTTGCGCACTGTGAGGCGCTCTTCCCGGTAGATCCGGTAGACCTTCTTCCAGTTGGCCTCGATGCCTTCACGCTTCAGCAGGATGTGCAGCCGGCGATAGCCAAAGCGCCGTCTCTCCGAAGCCAATTCCTTCAGCCTCTGACGTAACCCGGCATCATCGGATCTCGTCGACCGATAGCGGTAAACACGCGGATCGATGCCAACCAGCCCACAGGCGCGGCGTTGCGAATAGCCCTTGGTCTTGATTGCGCAGCTCACGGCAGTCCTCCTTGAGCCAGGCGTTAGAAGTTTTTTCCGAGCATCTCGCGGAGCGTCGACACATCCATCATCGACCCCGCGAGTAGCTTCTTCAGTTTTGCGTTCTCTTCTTCAAGGGACTTCAGCCGTTTGGCATCGGACACCTCCATGCCGCCGTACTTCGAGCGCCACTTGTAAAAGGTCGCATCGCTGACACCGTATTTGCGGCAAAGCTCGGCGGCTGAAATGCCCCGCCTGATGTTCTTTCAAAATGCCGATGATCTGTTCTTCGGAAAACCTGGATCGCTTCATCGTCTGTTTCCTTCAATTGGGAACAGACTAACCTCAAAACGAGGAACTTTCAGGGGAACTGGTCAATCCTAATCGGACCCGTTCCCTCTGAAGCAAGGGGTATCAAAAGGTTGCGGAATTTGCTTGGGTCAATGGGATCGGTCATGTATCACTCATCTAAGATACTATTCACTTATTGGTCTGGAATGAATGGCTCCCAAGTCCGCAGTCACCAGCTTAGCTAAGACCTGTGAGGCCATCGCGAATGGCCGTTTCGATGACGTTGACGACCTTTATCAAGTCATCACAGACACTGAAAGTCCGGAGGATATTCGGGCGCTTGCGGAGAGTTTTGCCGGAATGGTGGTTCAGGTAGAGGCCCGTGAATTCCATTCGAGTCAATTAATTTCCGATCTCCAGGCCACCAAGCGGAAACTAGAAGCCGCGGAACAAAGACTACGTAAAGAAAACGTGGTTTTACGATCCAAACTTCAAAAGTATGATGTTGCGTATGACAAGGACGAAGCTGCTTCCGAGGTCGAGAAAGTTGCTGAATCCGAGTACTTTAAGAACCTTCAGGCCCAGGCACGGTCATTGCGGGCGCGGTTTAAATCTACCTAGATCGAGCGTGGCGAGACATTCGTGACAAAGATTATTTCTACCCATTCCTACCGAGGCGGAACCGGTAAATCGAATGTTACAGCCAATATCGCAGCTGCCTTGGCTCTAAGGGGACATAAAGTAGGAATAGTAGATACCGATATTCAGTCGCCCGGTATTCATACTCTTTTCAAAATGGATCTGAACACGGTCCACAACACGCTGAACAATTTCCTGTGGGGCCATTGCCGCATGGTTGAAGCAGCACATGATGTAACAGCTGGGGTGGTAGACGGAAACGGCGCTCAAATCCTCGGTGAGGCAGGCCAATTATTTCTCGTACCGTCCTCGATCAAGACCGGTGAAATCGCGCGGATACTAAAAGAAAAGTATAATGTCGAGGATTTAAATCGCGGTTTCATCGAACTCTGTGATTCTCTTGATTTAGATTATTTACTTATCGACACCCATCCCGGGGTCAATGAAGAAACGCTTTTATCAATCGCAATCTCAGACACCTTGTTGCTCATTCTGCGACCGGATATTCAAGACTATCAAGGCACTGCGGTCACTCTTGAGCTTGCACGGAAACTGGAGGTCCCGCAGCTGTTTCTTGTAGTAAACAAAGCGCTCGACACCTTTGACTTCCAAGATCTTTCGCAGAGGATTTTTTCCAATTACCGAACGCCGGTTGTCGCCGTTCTTCCGTTGACGACCGAACTTATCCAAATAGGAAGTACGGGCCTGATCCGGACCCTGCAGCCGAATCACTCATTTACCTTGGCTATTGAAAGCATTGTAGACGCAATTGAATAGCGCTACCGATTTGCTGCTAAGGTCGCGAAAACTGATCCTGAAACAGGGCCGCGGTTTTTGTCCGGGCTTCGCGCTCGAATTGAAGTGCTCCGGTGATGGCTTCAGCGGCCGATTCCGTTAGACCATCGATTGGTCTCGGTGCCACTCCGTTTTTGGCAGCCTCCAGAGCGGGTTGCATGCCGAACGGGTGCGTTCCACTAAGCAGTTGATACGCAATGCATCCAAGAGCGAAGATGTCGTCACGCGGATCGCGCTCTGCGCCAGCCAGCATTTCAGGGCTTGCATAAGCGGACGTCAGCGCTTCCTGAATGACCTCCGACGGTTCGGCTGCTTTAGCGGCTGCCGCCAAGCCAAAATCAAGCAATTTGGCACTCTTGTCTCCCGAAATGAAGACGTTTCCGGGTTTCAGGTCAGAATGGATGACATCTTGACTATGGGCATAGGCTAAACCGCTGCATATGCCTTCTATGATTGTTCGGCAGTCTTCCATTGGACGGCCGCGCCCGATCGATTGAGCCAAATACCTGTCGAGGGGTTTTCCTTTTAGGAGCTCCATAATAATGAAAGCTTCCGAACCGTCTCTGTCAAAATCAAATACAGTGGTAATATTCGGATGCGCGAGAGCCTGAGCCTTCCGCGCTTCTGCTTCCATTAAGCGCAGCGCTATGGCGTCGGTTCGAAGGACTTCGTTGAGCAGCTTGAGAGCAACATATGGCTCATTGTGACCTGCTTCGAGCCGCCTTCTATCAACAGCGGAATAGACGACCCCCATACCGCCGCGGCCAATCTCATCGTCAAGCACAAACCGATCTCGCAGGATCGACCCTATTCCAGCGGTTGCGGCACTGGAGCCGGCCAGATCCTCCAGCGACGCAGGGCCTTTTGATTGCCCTGCCGCTGCGCGGCGTGCATCAGACCGAAGGCGCGCGCTGCGAAAACTTGTCAGGTAATTGTCAACTTGCTCGGATGCCGGGTAGCCTGATTGCCCTGTGTCACCACTTTCGCGCGCCTTCCGAAACTCTTTAAAACCGCCAACAAGTGAACCAAGTACGACATCGTCCACCCGCTCTCGCATTTCCTCGCCAGCTGTTGCCGGTGATTTCATGAGATACGGCAAGGGCGGAAGAAGCTGTTGTCCAGACCTATTGGGAGATGACGCATTCGCTGGCGCGGCGGTGGTTGCGCCATTGGGTATGGTCGGAGGGTCAAGATCATCCTCCGACTCTTGAGTTTGGTCGGCCGCAGAAAACGGTGCTGTCGTTTGCTCGCCGGATGAGGAAGCCGCCCCTCCAATATTTGGTAATTGACCGATGATGATCTGGCCGAGGTCTTGAGGCAACTTGCCAAGCTCTACCGCCTCACGAATCGTTTTGTGACTTTCTAAAGCGTGAGTGTCTGACTTCGTTGCGTGGTCCCTCAATGCACGAAGCAGATCATCGTAGCTCAGACGGCCACCAAGAAACGCCTGAAGAACATCAGGCATCTCCGCCGAAGTTTGCGCGGCTTTTTGAGCCTTTGATTTAATGCCTAAGAATTTCAGCGCCGTAGCTTTCACGTTTGCATGGAACTAAGACGTTGGTCTTGTGATGTTGTAGCGGTTGAGCTTTTCAATAATCGTTCGGCGGCTTACGTTGAGCCTGCGCGCCACGTTGCTCTTGTTCCAGTTAGCTTCGCGCATTTTTGCCTCTATGACCAGCGCTTCATATTGGCCGACGATAGACTTGAGGTCCCCATCAGGAATGGTTGGAGGCATCCGTCCGCTCGATCCTTCGGCGGGACCGATCAATTCCGGCGGCAAATGCTCCATTTGAATCGGATAACCTTCCTCAGCCATAAGCCTAGCACGATCAAGGATGTTTTTGAGCTCGCGGACGTTGCCCGGATAACTCCAGCACATTAACGCCTCGATGGCCTCGGCAGAAACCACAGGCACTGCTGTCTTCGCCTTTGCTGCGCCTTGCTTCAGGAAGTGGTCCATGAGTTTTGGAATGTCCGACGGGCGTTCGCGCAAAGGGGGAAGATTGATTGGGAAAACGTTCAATCGATAATACAGATCTCGGCGGAATTCTCCTTGTTCGATTTTCTCTTCAAGGTTTACGTTTGTTGCGCCAACGATTCGGACATCAACAAACTCGGTCTTCGTGGCACCGACCCTGCGAACCTCCCCTTCCTGAAGCAGCCTCAAAACTTTGGCTTGGAGAGCCAAGGGCATGTCGCCGATCTCGTCGAGGAACAATGTTCCGCGATGAGCTTCGTGTGCAAGCCCTTGCTTGTTCGTTCCTGCGCCGGTGAAGGCCCCTTTGACGTGTCCGAACAGTTCGCTTTCCAAAAGTGCTTCAGGAAGAGCTGCGCAATTTTGAACAACAAATGGTTTGTCCGATCGGTCACTCGACTGGTGGATAAAGGCGGCCATCATCTCCTTTCCGGTGCCAGTTTCACCTCGCAGCAGAATCGGAACGTCTGAGTTCGCTGCTTTCCGGATCAAGTTAATGGCTTTTTCGATCGGAGGGCTATCGCCAATTAATCCTTGAGGTTTTTTGCGCGGCGGCGTGGAAATTCTCGTCTGAGAGGATGCTGTTTGTTTTGGAAGTTCAGAAAGATACTGATCAAATTGCTTCTTCATACGCCGGTTTTCTTCCAATATCCGGGTATTCCAAATGCAAATGCCAGCGTGAATGGTAAGAGCCCGTAATTGTTTCAGTCCTTGCTCTGACACCTCACTTATCTGCCCGGAGCTGTTGCGCGTGTTGATCAGCTGCAAGATACCCACTGACCGGTCTTTCAAAACGGTCATTGGAACGATGAGCAACGACTTGGTAGCGGTGCCACCTAGCCTGTCATCTGCCTTTAGTCCGGTGAAATCATAGCCAACGGCTGCGTTTACATCGGCAATATTGATTGGGGTCCCGGTCGACACAACCAAAGCAGCGGGGAGCCTTAGGTTTGGCATCCCGTCGGCTCCATAGATATCGATGTGGTCCTGTGTTGGCAGACACGTTCCGCCGGCAAACCCCTTGGCCGCGGTCCGGTGTAGGTGCCGGCCCAGCGTATCGAGTGTATATATAGATCCGCTTTCGGCTCGGGAGATTTTCAATGCGGAATCTAGAACCAAATCCAAGACCGTCTCCAGCCTTTCTGCTCCGGCCAATGCCTCTGTGAGCTCCAAAAGGTCGTCGAGCATCTAGAAAACCCTCAAATCCCGGGAAGGCGCGAGAGCAAATATTGATGCCCCATCGTTTTCCTCGGATGGCGTCTTGATTCATTGCCTGGCAGTCATGGCCATAGGCAAGCTGACTGCCAGGCAACAATGGCTAGGACAATGTGTAGGTAAAATGACCCGGCGCACCCACATCGATGGAAGCCTTGGTAAAATCGGTATCCTCGCCGCCCATCTGAGTAAGAAGTTCGGTCGACAACTCCGGCAAAATGGTCCGGTTGACAATGTGGTCAATGTTCCGTGCGCCGGTCTCGACCTCTGTACACCGTGCTGCAATGGAAGACACAACGGCATCCGAATAGACGAGTTCCATTTTCTGGTTCTCCCGAAGCCGTTTTCCAACCTTGTTCAGTTTCAAGCGGACGATCTTTTCAAGCGGCTCTCCGATAAGCGGATAAAATGGCACAATCTGCATGCGTGCCAAAAGGGCTGGTTTGAAGTGCGCGCTTAGAACCGGGCGGCAAGCTGCAACCAACTCGTCAGCATCAGGTTTGTCCGGAAGGCTTCCCATCTCGGTCAAAACATCAGTGGCAAGGTTGCTGGTCAAAACAACGATTGTGTTTTTGAAGTCGATTTGGCGGCCCTCACCATCAGAAAGGACGCCTTTGTCAAAAACCTGATAAAACAGGTTCATTACCTCGAGGTCGGCTTTTTCAACTTCATCAAGCAACACGACCGAGTAGGGCCGCTGGCGGACCGCTTCGGTTAGAACGCCGCCTTCACCATATCCGACATATCCCGGAGGCGACCCGACCAGTTTGGAGACTGTGTGCTTTTCTTGAAACTCGGACATGTTAATCGAAATCAGGAAACGCTCGCCGCCAAAGAGCTGGTCCGCAATTGCAGTTGCAAGTTCTGTCTTACCAACACCAGACGGACCAACGAATAGAAACACACCCATTGGCGCATCGGGGTTCTGAACGCCAGCCTTGGCTGTGCGCAGCGCTTCGTCGACCGCTTGGATCGCGTGGTCCTGACCGATGACCCGAGCTTGAAGATTTTGCGAGAGCTTCAGAATGGAATCAGCTTCGTTTTCGACCATCCGTCCGAGCGGGACTCCCGTCCAATCGGAGATGACCTGACCGATCGCTTCCTCGGTTACCTCAAAAGACACGAGAGGGTCACCTGCCTGAGCCGCCTTCAAGTCTGCTGATATTTGAGAATAGTGGGATTTCATCGCGTCGGTGTCGATCGGTTGTGGAGCATCACAACCTTGTTCGGCTTCCTTGTTTGGCGCCTCGTCCGCATCGGTAGCAGCACCAGCATCAGAACCTCCTTCTCCATCTGGGGCCTCTTCCACTGGTTCGTCACCTTCCAGAGTCAGGCCGAGGTCATGCCGCAACTTCAATATCTGATGAACGAGATCGAGCTCCTTTTGCCAGCGGTCGCTGAGTTCCGCTATCTCGGCTTCTGCTTCTTTGATTTCACCTTCAATTTCGGCAACTTCTAGATCATCAGTCGAGAAATCGGCTTGATGGTCCCTATTCAGGGACTCAAGGGCACGATTGAGTTCGCCAAGCCGTTTTTCTTTGAGTTCAATGATAAAGGGCTTTGAGGAAAGAGAGAGCTTCACCCGGGCGCAGGCAGTATCCAGAACATCAACTGCCTTATCAGGAAGCTGACGTCCGGATATGTAGCGGGCAGATAACTTTGCAGCCGCAACGACCGCGCTGTCGCGAATATATACGCCGTGATTTTTCTCATATGCTCCCCTCAAGCCACGCATGATCGTAATGGCTTGTTCCGGGCTCGGTTCGTCCAATTTCACCAACTGGAAGCGCCGTTCCAAGGCGGGGTCTTTTTCAAAGTACTTTTTGTATTCACTCCAGGTGGTTGCAGCCACTGTGCGCAATTCACCGCGCGCCAGAGCAGGCTTCAGAAGGTTTGCCGCGTCAGCGCCTCCGGCTGAACCGCCCGCTCCAATGAGCATATGCGCTTCGTCAATGAACAGAATGATCGGCTTCGGAGAGGATTTGACCTCGTCGATGATACCCTTAAGACGGTTTTCAAATTCGCCTTTTACGCCGGCACCCGCTTGCAGCATACCAAGGTCGAGACCGATTAGCTCAACATTTTTGAGCATATCCGGGACATCGCCCTGCGCGATTTTAACTGCAAGCCCTTCGACGACAGCAGTCTTTCCGACCCCGGGTTCGCCGACGCAGATCGGATTGTTCTTGCGCCTGCGGCCGAGCACATCGATCATTTGCTGGATTTCGCGATCCCGACAGAAAACCTGATCAATTTTCCCTTCACGCGCGGACTGGGTGAAATTGGTGCAGAAGCGGGCGAGGGCGCTGTCCGGGCTCATGCCCGGTGCAACTGAAGCAGTCTTGTCGTCTCCGCTGGTAGAAGCCGTCAGGCCTGCAGTTGTCTCCTCTGATTCCGCGAGGATGTCGGGGAAGTCCTTTTTGAACTGTGCCAGTGTCACCCCTGAAAAAAGGTCAAGCCAGCGCGCATCACCGTATCTGTTCGGCTGCGCAAAGGCCGTTGCAAATAGGGTGCCTGAACGAACTTGGTCCAGATCAAACTCGACAGAGCTGATGAGCCACGCATCGGATATCCACTCGATGAGAAGCGGCGAAAACACCGGGCGTCCCTGGTTTCCCCGTTTCATCTCTTCAAGAACTCCGTGAAGTTCCTTTTTGAAACTTGCAGGATCAACCTCGAAATGGCGGCATGCGCTTTGAATGTCATGCTGGCTGTCTTCTGCAAATACATGCAGAAGGTGTTCGATCGCCACTTCATAGTGCCCGCGGGTCACGGCCAAACCGGCGGCAGCCTCCAGAGAACGGCGGGAATAGGTGTTGAGGCGGCCGATAAGGCGTCTAAGATCAAGGTCCAGCACGGGCGTGTCCAATCTTGAAATTTAGTTTAATGACTTGAATGCCCGTTCCGGGCGCTGCGATGCAGGGTGATCAAGGATTTATCTATCCGGATCCAAAAAACCGATGAGCCATGACTGTCCTCCCAACCCTTGTCGAATACCGAAACGTAAACGAAACAATTCGTATGTGGTATGACAGAATTCTTTCGATGATCCTCCAAGTTAACGATTCGGGACGATAAAGCGCATCATTCATTGACGGTTCTTGCATATTAAGTTTTCGTAAACCTTCAGTGTTCAGTAGCAAGTTTTTAAAAATCCGCGATAGAAGCTGGCCTCCACACGCGTCTCCTGAAATTACAAAAATTCAGAAAAAACAAAGAGATGATTGGGTTTGTTAGGTTCCAATCGGACAAGCTTGCTGTGAAGAAAGCTGCACAATGACTGCCTGCCCGTGCAAAAAACTGCACTGTTACAGGAACCAATTCGTTTTTTGGCTTGGCCACCGCAGTCCCGATCAAGCGTTTTTGGCGATTTTCTGTAGCGAAAGCGAAACCATTTCCCACCCATTCTTAGGGGAGATGCGTTTTTTGTGCAGATAAATGAGAATTGACCGTTCGGCCTAGTTCCCCCACGTTTAGGCTGGACTTATTGTCGGGAACGGCACCTAAACTGCGTGGCAACGCGCCGCAAGGGTAGATATGTAGTCTGCTATTCCCATGCGGTTTGTCAAAGCGGAGCAGGCAAAAGACGGAGGTTTGTGTGCCAGCCATTATTAAACCAACTCGGCTTTCTGTTGCACACCAAACAGAGCCCACAAGACAGGGTGCTCTGACGACCGTCTCGGCCTACGCGCTGTTCGATTTTTCAGACCCAAATCGGCTGCTTACGGAACAGGCTTTGTGGCCTATGGTTACTGAGCAAATGCCCAACGGCGCAGTATTTGACAAGGGGCAATTAAAACCGAAAGCGGAACTGATTGTGGCTGGTTGCGCACTGTCGCCCGCCGCCGATGAGCCAATCGAGGCGACGCGTGTGACGGTTCGTTTTCAGGGGTTTGAAAAAACACTTGCAGTTTTCGGTGACCGGTTCTGGCGGCTGACGGATCAGGGCATCCAAATGTCGCGTCCGATACCCTTTAGTGCGATGCCAATAGGAGACGTTCAAGCCTTCGGCGCGCCAGGATATGGTCCAAATGCCCGCGGAAAGGGACATGGAGCGCGGAAGTTGGTTGACGCGGGATACGATGCGCCTCTGCCGAACGTTGAGGATGCTCGGGTCCTGATTAAATCGGTCGATGACACACCGCCACCCGCGCATTTTGGGCCGCTGCCCGCCGATGATGCTCAACGTTTACGATACCTTGGAACTTATGATCAGAACTGGGTGAAGAACGTCTCTCCATTAAAGCCTGCCGATTTCAATCCGCTTTATCATTGCGAGGCTCCCGAGGAGCAGCGCTTTGGCGAGTTTTTTGAAGGAGGTGAGACTTTCTCGGTGTTCGGAATGTCGCGTGGAACCGGTCAAACAGGCGGCGTGCTGCCCCGGTTGCGTGCGCGATGTTTCTATCACGATGTTGTCAAGGACGAATTTATAGAAACAACGATGCGTTGTGACACCGTTACGCTGTTTCCAAATGTCGACAAGGCGACCTTGGCGTTTCGGGGTCTTGTCCGTGGTACTGACCGGTTCGCCGAGGATATCGGAACAATTATGGTAGCGCTTGAAGCTGCCGATCAGTCAAAACGGGAGCCTGCTTACTATTTCGATGTATTTCAAAAACGCACGTCAAAAGTAGACGCGCACAAATATGCCCTTGCTGACTATCAGTTGATGCCAGAGCGCGACCCGGCTGAGATAAGCGCGAAAAGGCGGGCGAAGCTTGAAAAGGCAAAAGAGGAACGGGACCGGTTTCTGGCCAATCAGGATTGGGCAGCCAGAAAGAACCTTGAGGACGAAGGGTTGCCGTCCGATCTGATTCCACCGCCCAATACCGAAATCATCGACGATTTGCCCTTGGTAGGCCTGCCAACTCAAGAAGAACTTGAAACGGGCGATCTGGATCTTGCCGAGCTGTTGGACGACATGAAAACGCTCGAAGATGCGCTGCTGGAAAAGCGGGACCGGGAGATGGCGCGGGCTGAACTTCAACGTCGTGCGATTGTCGAAGCGTCTCCGGCAGGTCTTTTGCCGGAGCACGCGAAAAAACCGATTGTCGACGATGAGCATCTGGCACGTTTTTCGGACGTCGAACTTGAACCTCAGTTGATCGATGGGCTCGATTCCGTAGCCGAACAGATGGAAGCTGCAAAAGGGGGGATCCAGCTTCCAGATAGCGTTGAAGGTTCGAAAACAGATGAACTGAATGCGCTCTTGCAGGCTGCATTTGACGATATTGAAAACGACCACGGCCTTGATGCGGACGCGGTTGAAGAGCATTACCGCAAGGCCGTGGCAAGGGTCCTGCGGGAGCCGGAAGGCTCGTTGCTCTACGATGCGCGCAAGGCACTTGGCGAGACGGATTTGTCGGCGCTAGATGCGCTCGAAAACGACGAAGTCCGCCCGCCGGATCTGGTAGACGAAACGCTTCGGGAGCTGATTGCCTCATCCGGAGCTGACCCCAGTCCTGCGGAACCAAGCAAAAAGCAGGACATCACGAGCCTCACCCGGGCGGATCTGTTGCCGGACAATCCTTACGCGACCGAAGCTGAAAAAGCGCGGAATGAGGAAATGGTATCGCAGGTCGAAGATGCCCTGCGGTCGATCGAAAGCCCGTTGATCCCGAAAGAGGAAGGGGCCGATGTCATTGCTGGCCTCATGCAGCGGGTTGGCGAAATCAAACCGGCGAAAGTTCCGGATTACGAAGGAATGTCTCCCGGAGAAATTGCACGTTCCTCGCTAGAGGACACGCAGCAGCGAATGGACGAAGCGGAAGAGCAAATCGAAGACGGTATGCTTGTTGCGCGGCAACAGTCGCCAGCGCCGATTTTCCCGCTTGAAGAGTTGCCTGAAGGTGTCCCTGCGCGGGTAGGTGATTTTGTTAAGGCCAAGCGGAACGAGGGCCACGATTTCAAGGGAGCTGACTTGGCCGGCGCAGACTTGCGCGGCATGGATTTCAGTGGTCAGAATCTGGCCAATACGTT
This sequence comes from Roseibium hamelinense, assembly GCF_007830545.1. Lineage (GTDB taxonomy): Bacteria > Pseudomonadota > Alphaproteobacteria > Rhizobiales > Stappiaceae > Roseibium > Roseibium hamelinense. The sequence goes on along the minus strand of NZ_VLLF01000014.1, from coordinate 37,710 downwards.
CTTCGAAAACTGCGACCTGACCGGAGCCGATTTTTCTGGTTCCATTCTTAATGGTGCCGTCTTTTCGGGTGCCTGCCTGGATCAGGCCAATCTGTCCCATACAAAGATGGTGAAGACAAATCTCAGTCAGGCAACGTTGCGCAATACCATCCTCGATGGCGCGGTTCTGGACGACAACGTCATCATCCGGTCAGATTTGAGTGGGGTAAGGGCGGACGGGGCCGATCTCACCCAGGTCCGACTCATTGAATGTACACTTGACGCGGCTGCGTTCACGTCTTGCAATCTATCGGACATTCAGATTGTTTCTGGATCAGCCGACGGATTTAGTGCCAAAGGCTGCCGGATTGAGCGGACAATGTTTGTCACGATCAAGCTGGGCGCAGCGGACTTTTCCAAGAGTTCGCTTGAGCGTGTCGGCTTTACTGAAATCTCTGCAGCTGGTTCATCTTTTTCCGGCGCCAGTTTGGTTTCGGTCGGATTTTTAGGCGATAGCGACCTCACGCAGTCTGATTTCACTGGGGTCAAAGCGGTAGAATCATCCTGGAACACCGCGCGGATGGGAGAGTCGTGTTTCTTGCGAGCTGAATGCAATTCTTGCTTTTTCAATGCGTGCAAGCTCGAAGCGACGGATTTCAGGCTCTCTTATTTTCAAAATAGTCTGTTTGGAAAATCAGTACTTACAGACAGCGACTTTTTCGGCGCCCATCTTTTTGCGGCAGCTCTCACAGGCGTTGATTTGCGGCGCTGTTCCATGCGCTCGGCAAACCTTTATGCCGCCAATCTTCTGGAGGCCAAGCTGGCGAGCTGCGATTTTACCGGAGCCAACTTGGCACTTACCATGCTGGAGCAACCCACTCATGCCTAAGTTGCCCCCGAAAAAACCGATTACGCTTGAAGATGTGCTCGCGTTTCAACAGCACGAGCAGCCTATGCTTGTGCGGGATGCGTCTGGACTGAGCTTCGCGGGACTTGATTTACGCAAAGTCCGCTTCATCGAATGCGATTTGACTGGATGTGATTTTACAAACACAGATTTGCGGGGCGCGCAAATCGTGTCCTGTAAAATGGACGGGGCCAAATTGAGCGGGGCGTTACTCAAGGATGCTCAACTGGTCAGTTGCGAAATTCCGGGATTAGAGCTCAACGATACAGAGCTCGAAAGGCTGCAATTTGTAACGAGCAATGCATCCGGCGGCAGTTTGAAAGGTAGCCGTATTTCGGAAACGTCATTGGCAAAGGTTGATCTCACGGGATCCGATCTTTCTGAGGTTGCCTTCTACCGCACAGTCGCGCTGTCCTGTGAGGTTGAGAACATGTCGTTGGCAAACTCTGTTTTGTCGAACTTCATGCTCACCGAAGCCGATCTTCGGAGTGTCGATATCTCAGGTGCGCATATCGACATAGGGTTGTTCGCAGACGCTAACCTATCGGGCAAAGATCTTTCCAACCAATCCTGGCAGCACTGCACGTTCCACAAAGGCGTATTCCAGAATACGAAGCTTGATGGTGCGGTGGTCAGTGCGTCGGTATTTGCCGAGTGTGATTTTGCAGGCGCTTCTATGCGGGGTCTGACGGGGCAAGCCACCGGCTTCACGAAAAGCAAGCTGGATGGCGTTGATTTGAGCGGCAGCACGCTGCCCATGGCAAACTTTGCTGGTGCGAGCTTGTCGGGGGCAAAGCTAAACGGGTCGCAGCTCTATTCGGCGGTTTTCCAGGAGGCGGATTGCCGTGCTGTGTTGTTTGAACAGTGTGATCTGCGGCTTGCAGAAATGTCTCATGCTGATCTGTCTGCGGCATCCCTTTCGGCAAGCACTTTCTCAAATACCAAACTTCATGCCGTGAAACTCGACAAAACAGTGATGCTCGGCACATCCGGATCGACAATTGACACCGATACTGATCGGGCGATTGCGGAACTCTACCGGCCGGAACGGGTCGAACTTGATGCTGATATGTCCGCGCGAAATGGGGGGCTGTGATGCCACTAGTCAATTCTCAAGGGCCGATCCCCGGCATGGATTTTTCGGTTCCGGATATTTATCTGCAGGCGACGCCTGTTGGCCCAGTTCCAATCCCCTTGTTCTCGATGGGTTTCCGCGTCACCGAGATCCCGACCTGCTTCCGTTCTCTAATTATGTGCATGCCAGCTCATAACATGACGAACCTCGCGCCGGTGACCGTTAGTGGTCCTGGGCCGGGTGTTGCGTCAGGCATGGTTTGCTCAAACAGCCGAAACGTTAAAGGGTCCACCAAACTGTTTTTGCAGTGCATGCCTGCGACCCGCGCGCTTTTGGACCCGACGCTGCAAAACGGCGTATCGCCAAATTCCGTCGGCACGACACTCGTGCCATCCCAAATTCGCATGCTGAACCCCAGCCTGTAGGCTTTGTTCTCGGAGTATATGTCGCCATGAATAACAAAGTTCCGCACAACAAGCTTTATCTGACGCTGCCTGGCAAATCTCGGGACGATGTCTATGTTGAAGCAATCCATGGACATGAAGCGCTTAACCGAAACTACCAGTTCGCGGTGGATGTGATGTCCGCTGATGCGGTCAATCTGAACGACATGATCGGAAAATCCGCAACGCTCGAAATCGAAGTTGGTGACGAAAAGGTGAAACTCATCGGCGTCGTTGGGCATGCTGAAACCCGGGACCCGACCCCCAAACAAGAGTTTTGCTTTCGGGTTGTTCTGGAACCGGAGCTCGCGATGCTGCGGCACAGCGCTCAAAATCAGGTCTACGGTACGGACAAGGATGTTACGGTAGTCGATATCCTGACCGGTGAACTGAATGATGCGAACAAATCGTCATCGAACACCTCGGCCAGTAGAGTGGCCCGGCAAATTCAGCATGACATGCTGCCGAACGCCGGGGACTACCCGATGCTGGACTTTGTCATGCAATACCGTGAAACCGACGCAAACTTTATCAACCGCCTATGCGAACGCTTCGGGATTTTTTATTCCTTCGATCACTCGGGTAACCGGGAGAAAGTCGTTTTTGGCGACCGGAAGGAACACTTCCAAAAACTGTCCGGTCAGAGCATTAGCGATAAGCTGCCGTTCCGTAGCAAACAACAGGTACGCGGCGTCGGCGAATTTGGAATTTGGTCGTTCAATGCCAGATACGAAACCCAGAGTGGGACAGTCGATTTGCGGGAGTATAATCCGGCAACTCCGAAGGTATCGTTGTCTGTCACCGAAAATGCCAGCTATGAAAGCCAAGGTGTGGTGACGCGGTATGGCGAGAACTACGCCAAGCCTGCAGAAGGACAGTTCATCGCCAAGCGCCGTGTAGAACTGCTTGAGTGCCAGCGCGTTCTATTTCGCGGCGAAAGCAATATCCCAAACCTGCGCCCCGGTGTATTTTTCGAGCTGTCCAACCATCCAATACGGGATTTTGAGGGCCTCTACATTGTCACCGAAGTGACGCACAAATGTGTTGAGACAACGCCACTCGGATTCAGCTCCTCTGATCTGACACCCGAACCCTATTCAAATGAGTTTGTTTGTGTGCCTTTTGACAAAGGTTTCCGGCCAGCGTTGGCAACTCCTAAGCCAATCGTCACCGGATACATGATAGGTTTTATCGACGGTGAGACAGACGGCAAGCGCGCCGAACTGGATTCCGCTGGCCACTATCGCATTCGGGTTATGTGCGAGGAAAGTGGTTTGTCTAAAGGACGTGCCAGCCACTATGTCCGAAAAATGGAGCCCTATGGTGGCGGCGATGGTTACGGATCACATTCGACGCTTTTGGTTGGGACCGAAGTGCTGCTGGCATTCGAAGAGGGAGACCCGGACCGGCCGTTGATTGTCGGGGCTGTTTCGAATGGCGAACACACGAACCCGGTGACAGCGACGAACCGGAACGTGGCGCATCGTACGAGAACAGCATCAGGAATTGTTATGCAAATCAGCGATGGAGCCGCCTGACGCGTGCGCCGCTCCCGATCGGAGGATATGAGATATGGCGAGTACACCGACACTAGATCAACTGGCTGACCAGATTGACGACTGGGAAGCATACAGTTCAACAGATGCGCTCGTTGATGCAGATAGCGGCACGCACTATCAGACGACATACACCTATTTTTATGTGCCAACGGCAGCGAATGACTCGACCCTGACATCGGACGACAGCGGGCTGGGAACATTCCTGCGTCTGGGCGAATACTCGGACATCGAGCAATCGGCCTTTAGCAACAGTGCGCAGGCAAGCTACTATCCGGCGCAGCACATTGCGGACGAATCAGGGGATTCGGTTTATAAAAATGCCGCTGGAGGTGGAAAAGGCATCTTGATGGCCTGCGACGGCCGGATGCTCGTTCGTGTGGGTGAAAAGCTATACATCAATTCCGATGATGCCATTCACATCGAGAGCACAAACAGTACTGTCACAATCACCTCGGGCGATAGTCAGGACATCACCATTTGTGCAGGTGACTCCAGCGATAATAGCAAACGTGGCGATATCACAACGACATCAAAGAAGTACACCAAAGACGTTGACGGCGAGGAGTACACCCGGGTTACGAGCGTCTCCCGCAAGTATTATGAAGCAAACAAATACGACATATACAAAGCAGAACAATACAAAGAGGTCTATGAAAAGACTACTACGATGCAGCACGCCACTAGCCACAAGTTTTTCTATGGCGGTGCCATGTCGATCAAGCTTTCCGGCGAATTCGTATTCACCCTTTCGGTGATCCTAAACATCGAGCCGATTTCAAAAATTACACTCTACGGTGCTAAGTTCGATATCGGGGTTTGGAAGCTAGACGTTTGTTCATGGAAAACCGAGACAAAGGGTGGCCACTTCACAACTAATGGAACGAGTAACTGGGTGTCTGCCGTAAAGACTGATACGAATGCAACGGAAGCCAACACCTCCGCTGTCGAAGTACAAACCAGTGCGACTACAGCAGAAACGTCCGCAGTCGAGACGGAAAGCAAGAGCGTTAAGTCGTTGATCGCTTTCTGGGAGGCCAAGATCGCCAGCACTGCACAGATCTGATGGTTGCAACAGCTGGAGTAGAAAATGCTAAAACAGGACAAGAGCGTCCCAGAGGCGCAAGGTGCAACGGGTCGGCGAATCCGGCAACAAGATATGACCATGTGCACCGCGCATGTGACAGCCCTTGTGACCGAAACCCAAGCGTTGGTCGGACTGCCAGGAGGCGAATCCATCCATGCTGATCAGGCGGCCGGCTGTCTTTTAGCGCCGGCAATAGGCGATATGGTGCTTGTCGCAAGGGGGGACGACGGTGCGTTCATATTGTCCGTGCTGACCAGAGACGCGAACACCCCGGCGGATCTTCGTGTACCCGAAGCAAATCGTGTGCATCTGAGAGCGAATTCGGAGTTGGAGGTAAGCGCGCCAACAGTAAAATTTACTGCTCGCAATCTCAATTTAATCTCTGAAACCCTGACCCAAACGGGGCGCCAGCTGGTCCGGAATTTCTCCAAATCACTGGAAACCGTCGTCGACAAGATTGTCTCAGCACGGACAATCACAACGACAACAGACACGCGGTCAACGGCAGTCAAAGAAGTTGATAGCCTTCAAGCTGGAATTTTGGTTGAGAACATCGATAGCGTCGCGACCCAAAATAGTGAAATTTCTTTGGTGACAGCCTCAGAAGATGTACGGCTAGATGCAAAAAGAGTAAGTGTTGGCTGACCGATAACGGTCGTCTGCGGTTCTGGTGCCGCATTGGGAGGCTGTGGAATAGATGTTGTTGGTGGATGACCGCCTCAAGGCTGCGCGCGAACACGCTGAGGCCGGGCGCCATGATAATGCGGCTTTGTTGTACGAAGGTATTCTGGATGTCGCGCCGGGGCATCCGGAGGCACTTAGCGGGCTCATCGAAATACAGATGGGCAATGGTGATCTTGAAGCGGCTCAAGGTCTTTTAAAACAAGCCAATGCGAGAACCACCAAAGACCCGCGCTTTTTGGCTTTGTCAGCAAAAATACTCATATTAAGTGAGCAGCTAGCAGAGGCGGAAACGCTTGTGGACCAAGCCCTCGCGCTCGATCCAGATCAGAGTGAGGCAGCGCTCCTGAAGGCTGAATTCTTGGCCAAGGCAGGTCGTCTTGAAGAAGCCGAAGCCCTTTTGATTGGCCAAAAAGATAAAAATCCGCAAAATACCGAAATTCTTCAGGGCCTGGCAAAGCTCTATGCCAGTTTTGGATTGTTTGGTCCGGCTTTGAGCCTCGCTCAAGAAGCGCTGTATATTGCTCCAGAAAAGGCTGCATACAATGCGCTGGTTGGGGAAATGCTCAGTCAACTGGGCGATCACACACGGGCGACATCGTTTTTCGAGAAGGCGCATCTGACTGAGCCAAACAATCCCGAATACATGCTTTACGTTGCAGCGAATTCTGCGGCCCTTGGTCAACTGACATCTGCAGTCAAACTTGCAAAACGCGCGACGGTTTTGTTTCCTGATATGGTTCAGGCTTGGCTCTGCTATATCAAGATTATGGCGGAACGGAATGATGCAGTGACCGCTTTACGGGAGTTTGCTCCGGTCGCAAAACGCAGTCAAAGCCGAATTGAGACCACGATTGCGCTGGCCGCAGCCTACCGCCTGGCCGGACATCCGGTTCAAGCGCTCAAGTTGCTCGCCCCCTTGCGTCAAAATGTGGAAAAACTGCCCAAGACGGCTCAAAATCAGCTTCGTGGATTGCTCAGAGACTGTTTCTTGATCACCGGTCAAGTTGATGAGGTTGCACAGACCATTGAAGCGCCCTTACTGGCTCGACTTTTGGGAATCGAGCCCGAAGAGATTTCAAATCCGGAAATTCTCAAGCGCGCTCTGAATGATGCTGTGTTTGTGATAGATCCATCACTATCCAGCCTTGAGTTTATGGTGATCGCGCGATTTTTGTCACAAGTCCGGGCCCTGGAAGATGTCGAACTTGTTGGCCCATCTGCATTCGGGCAGGTTGCCGGACTGTTTGGGTTCCCAAAATATCTTGCGAACGATGTTCCGTCCGAAGCAGCGGTTGCTGGTTCAAAAATATCTTTTCCATGCTCTCACGTGCTGACGCTCCCTCCTGTCGTACGTGGAGAGGTTGCCGCGGCCATCCCGTATCTAAAGGTCAATCCGGATTTGGCTGAAAAATGGCGCACGGCGCTATCTGAGTTTCCGCGACCGTGGGTTGGACTATGCTGGGATGCTTCGGAAACCGGCTTGAAGCTGGACCAACTTCTGCCAAGCCTGCCATTTGGAAAGGGAACGCGGGTCGCTCTTAACTGGGATGAAAGCAGGCACCAATTGAAAGGTGTCGACGGTGTCATCGATGCTGGACGCCATTTCAAGAGCTTGTCGGACCTCGCGGCTTTGATCAGTGTCTTAGATGTTGTTGTCGGTCCAGACAGTCTTGCGCTCCACGCCGCGGGTGCTGCCGGGGTGCCCGGCATATTGATCTATCGCTTCAACCGGCCTTGGTATTGGGTCGCGGAAGATGATCATTCTCTTTGGTACCCTTCAGTCGAAACTGTCGGAACAGATCGCGCAGCGCCTTGGAGCGATGTGATGGAGGAGATCTCTGGCTCTTTGCTATCGAGCTTTTCCGGCAAACTCGGAAAGACTTCCTTTTTACATACGGAGCATGAAGGCTGATGGCATCGTGGACACCGCCAAAACGGGAACCGGATCCTTTGCGCGCAGCGATTTATGACTATCTGCGTAATCGGACTCCGCAAGTATATCTTGAGCAGTCCAACGGACCACGTGCGCTGGGCCGAAGTACGGAAACCATGAGCACGGGACATCCGCTAACGATTGATCTAACGATTGCACCGGTAGGCGTCGAGACTGGTTCAGGCCGAGAGGTGATTGTATTTGATGTGTCCGGTCAGGTTGCGGAGCGTGACGGCGGATATTCGGTCGCGGGGCAGGTGATTTTGGATCGAGAAACGCTTGCGTTCTTGAAAATTCATGCAACGCCGACAAAGGTCAATATTTTGAGGTGAAGCAATGGCTGAAGAAAATGGACAAAACGACCATGGAATAAAGTCATTTTCTGTCGGCCTCGGTGACGGCTCGGCTCCCAAAAAGCCAATGGCCCCGCCGCCTGCTTATCGTATCTTAATCGCGGGTGACTTTGGGACATTGAAAAAAGATGTCCACGAAGTCTCCGGGATGGACATTTCCGAAATCCTGTTACTCTTGGCTCCCAAAATTGAGGTGATTGCTGAAAACACCCTAGGATCCTTTCCGACGCGTTTAGCTGAAACCTTTGCCCTTGAGCGGCCACGCGATCTGCGACCGCGGACGCTTTTTGAGAAGATGGCGTTTGTTTCCGACGCACGTGAAGCGTTCTCGGCGGCGCAAATCGAAGGAAACAGCCGTTTTGATCGGTTGCGCACAATTGCAGAAGCTGCCGATAACCAGCACCACAAACGCTCTTCAACCGACAGGGACCCAAGGCAGGCAGGTGTATCGCCTGCATCTGACAAGACGGACGACGGATTGGACGGACTATTTTCCATGGTCGATACAGGGCGTTCAGCGCCCTCGGCGGATCAATCTCAAGACTTGGCCAAACAGGCAGTTGGAGCGTTTGTTTCAGAATCTTTGGGGAAGGGCGCCAAACAAAGGTCTGACAAGGAAACAGGCAGGCCGCAAACGACTGATTTGGAAGATGCTCTCACACTTCAGGCGAGTGTTTTCCTGAAAGATGATCGATTTGGGCAGGTTTTTGAAAACTGGCTGGCTTTGCGTTTGCTCCTTGCAAATTTGCCGCGCGATTCGGAGGTGCGTCTCTTCTTGTGCCAAGTGTCGCGCACCGCAAGTGCTGACGAACTGAAGGCTGCGCTTGTGGAGGCAGAACGCGGACTCTCAAGTTCCGCATTTGACGTTATCCTTGCTGCAAATCGCCAATCGATTGTTGCTCCTGATGTCGCAAATCTTAAGACGATTGCATCCTTAGCCCAGGAACATGCCAGCTGTGTGCTGGCAACGCTCCTGCCATCATTTGCCGGAGTTTCTGAAACCGAATTGGCGCGTATGGATGCACCGCACCAGATTTTGGATGGCGACGCATTTGCTGCCTTTAAGAGCCTCAGGAGTTCTGCTGCGAGCGCCAGCGTCGCGCTATTTTGGAACGACGGATGTGTGGTGCCGGGAGAGGACGGTATGCCGGCTTTCTTTGCACCCGCAGCTTGGTTGGCGTTGATTGCGATCTTGAGGGCCGAAGCCGAAGATCAGTGGCCGCGCCTTCCAACTGGCGTTCGCTATGATTTTGATCGGCTGGAGCTGTGCGAGCATGTGCAAGGGGCGACGGAAGTGGCCAGTGTTTGCCGGACCGTGCCGTCGCCGGATGCATCAGATGGACTATCGCGGGTGGGTATTACTTGCGTCGAAGGTCAGGCAAATCGCATCAGTGTGTTCTTCCGGGGAGCGCCAATCCTGAAGGAGGTCGCCGCCGATGCCGCCGAAGGGCGCGGCAGTCTGGATCGCGCCCTGGCATTGGCTCGATTGAATACGTTGTTGCAGATTGGCTTTCGAACTGCGGCACCGCGCTCGGATGATCCAGATGGTTCTGCCCGGGATCTTGGCAGTTATTTCGCCGGCGTTTCGGACGGCCTCGGCGGACGCGTTCAATTTGAGGTCTCATCGGCTACGGATGAAGACGGGGATGCTGTGCTTGATATTGATGCCACGGTTCGCTCATCCCATGGCACCCCTTATGCCGTCGGATTCCGGATCCAGATATAGCCGTTGGATGTTTATACAGGACGGAACCAAGACGGGAGCCATGCTCTTCCAAGCGACTGTTTGTTGGCTGACGAAAAGCCGTCAACAAACTCTCTGACGGTTGTTGTCCTGTCATGATCATTGAGTGCCAAACCGCTGCATATTGTGCGCCACTGCGCGTCGTTCACACTGTTGATGCGCCCGGGGGTAGCATTTGCTTCAAGAGCTTCAAGTGCGTTTTTGGGACCAAACGGACGAACGCCGGCTAACATAAGGTAAGTTAAGAGCGCGAAGGAGAAAACATCATCGGCCTCACAAGGTTCAGCGCCTTGTAGCCGTTGCGGCGAAGCATAGGCTGGTGTGATAGCGCCTGTTCTGATCAAAATGCGAAGAGTATCTTCTTCCGAAGTACGGATTGAGCGGGCGATGGGGCAGGCGATGTTGAAATCAATCAGTTTTACAGCGCCGGAACTTTCTAGGAATATATTTCCGGGTTTGAGGTCCGAGTGAACGATACCTTTGCCATGGGCAAACGAAAGCGCCGATCCAATATCCTGAACGAGCCGTTCGACGTGGTTGGGTGGAAGCTTTCGTTCCGGTGATTCTCTCAAGAGCGCTGAAAGTGTCCGGCCTTCGAGAAATTCCATAACCATAAAGTGCACCGGCCCCGTGCGGTCCATGTCGTAAACCCGAACGATGTTCGGATGCACAAGATCACGCAAGCGTCGCGCTTCACGGTGCATTAGCGATATAAAATCCGGGTCAACGTCTTCGCCTGCAACCATGAGCTTGATGGCAACGATTGCTGTCGAAAGCCCTGCCTTCCGGGCAACGAGATCCATTGCCTTGAAGACTTGAGATTGTCCGCCAGAGCCTATCTCTTTTAGAAGAAGAAACCTGCTCTTCAGAACCCAGCCGGGAGATGGCGGGCCATCGGGCAGGCCGGTGCACTTTTCTGGGTGAAAGCCATAAGCCCGTGGATCAATCTTGAGTGCCATGGTCACGATCCAATCCAGACAATCACAAATGTGATGTCGTCATTGGACCCGCCTCGCACCGCCTCTGCAAGCAGCCTGTCTGCGGTGTTTGTCCCGCCTTGCTTCAAAGTGTCGGCAATCTGGGTTTCGCTCACGCCTTTGATCAACCCATCAGTACACAAGACGAATGCATCGCCAGTACTGAGTTCAATGGTCCTACAGTCAAGTTGGAGAGCATCCGCGGCACCAATTGCACGTACCAGGTGACCGGCATCATCGGCATGGTCTTCCGAGATGAGAAACAAGTGGTTGCCGCGCAAGAGATAGAGCCGACTGTCCCCTGCCCATATGCAGGTAGCGAATTTGTCCTGGATTAACAAACAGGTGACAGTGGTGCCCGAGATATCGTTTTCGGGGGCCGCCAGATAGCTGTCAAACAGGCTTTTGTTTGCGCGCAGAAGCGCGCCTTCGATCATAGCAACGTCTTCGACGCCCCGTCCTGTAAGAACGCTGCCAACATTCGCGATCTCGCTAACGGCCATTTGACTGGCAACATGGCCGTCCCGGTGGCCACCCATGCCGTCAGCGACAGCAAATAAGCATTTGTCTCCAAGAACCAGATAAGAATCTTCGTTTCGATGATGACGCAAACCCTGATGGGTAATTGCCTCTGCAAGAACGGTTGGTTTCGGCGACATGTTAGGGCGTTACCCGTCAAGTGGTTGCACCGAGTGGCAATTGACTAGCGGTGTTCGAATCATGACATTAGCTGAAACCTGGGTGTTCATCACGCGGTCTCCAACCTGAATTCATCCAGTCTCCAGAAAAAAACGCCGCGGTCTGCTTTCCAGTTGGCAGCCCCAATGAAACGCACAGTTCGGGTGCCCGCGTTTCGGTCCCCTCATGCCACCAATAACAGTTGCTCGGAGACTTGCCCTGCATTGATGCTTGCTGCCAAGAGACAGCCCCGCTCAAATCCTGTGGCTGCGCTTCCAAGGCGGCCACAGTCAGCGCGATAGCAAACTCATCGCTCACAGGTTTTGGAAGCTCATACCGGAACTTTGTTGGTTTCTCGGTAATCCCCTGGCGCAGTGCCTTCGCTTCCTCCCCCAAGATGGCAACAAACTCTCTTCGGTTGAAGCCGCCATCCAGAAAAATCAGAAGGTCGCGTTCAATCCGATCCATAATCTGATCAACACTGCGGGTCAGACCCGGTGGAAGGCTTTCAGCCTCTGCGGATATCAAAACCGCAAATGGAAACTCGCGGCCAAAAGTATCTACAGAGGCTGCAAGTATGCCGATCCAGACCTGATCATCAAGATGCCCAGGACCAAGAGCGAAACGCCAAATCGGTCCCTGCAGAAACGTATGTTTCCAGGTGTTCGGTTGTAGGGTTTTTGCCTCGTGCATCCAGCTCGCCATCACTTGGGCCCAACGATCCGTTACCCGCGCAGGCAGACCGTCAAAGAGAAAGTCCCTGTCGTGCGGCCGTTTTCCGAAGTATCCGCAAGCTAACATGAATTGACCCCTCTTAGCCTGCTGTGAAAACGCAACCCCTTTTCAGACGCTGTTATTTTGGCCAACGGCACGTTTATAGAGAAGGCGGGCATCTAAACTCTGTATAAAGCCCCAAATTGAACGGATTGACAACGCTGGAGGCGGTCAGTCTGTACGTTGCCTTCGCCTCTTCCATCTCTATCGAGAAGTCAAACCGGTCACGACCAAGGACCCTCGACAGTCCCGACGCCGACAACACCCGGAAGATCGCCCAAGTGCCTGTTTTTTCGAGCGTGTTCTTCTGGTTGTCGAGTAAGGTGATGCTGATTTCTGCCGTGCTGCCCTCGAGCTGGCTCGGCCATGAGAAATCCTGCGCGCGCTCTGGGCCGTGGCGGTAGACGATTTGATCGTCATCGATCTTGAAAGTTGACCGCAGCGCCTTCGGATCAAGGAAGGTCGGGATAATGGTAAATTTCGCTTCCGGGCTTGTCCCGGATTTGCCGAAAAAGGCATCCTTTATCGTTTGGGCTCGCGAAAGCTGGGTAAGCGAAGTTTGTGCAATACCAAGGCCGCTGCCTTGTGTTTGGATTTCGGTCAACTGCCGACCACGCTTGACGATGAACGGATCAAGATAGTCCTTGTAGAAGGCATCAATCGCGCCAGCGGGGCCGAGAAGATCGGTAAAGTCCTGAAGACTGACATCTTCTTCCGAGCTCGGCGTGAAAGGATATCGGCCCGCCATGATATCGTTACAGACCGGTAAAACCTCATCTTGCCAGCGGGTATTGATGAAAAGATAAGCGGATTGGTTCAGCAGTTCCCAGGTCCGATTAACGGTCGACAAGACAAGAGATCTGACCGGTTCAGGCTGAATGGCTGCTTCTGAGCGCAAGGTCGTAAAGGAATCATTCCGCGGGGATTGGGCCCGCCCTTTTACAAAATCGAACGCTGCGCTGTTCGGATCCGGGGCGGTCACCACACCAGATACGTTTCCATAAAGATCACCGAACAGCTGCTGCACCTTGTCCAACGTCGCCTGACCGTTCGTGGGATCAACAAGGTTGTTGAGGGGTCTAAACGCGTCCTCGATTTCGAGTCCCGGCCAGGGTGCTTTACCGAATGCCGTCTCGACTGCCGACTTCTGTGCTGCTTCGCTTGCTGAAGCGACAAGGCCACCAGTGATCCCGCTAGCGGCGGCCGGAGCGGCATTGGCTGCCGCGTCCGCCGCCTGATTGGACTGGGAGCCCGGTAGAGGGAGTTGTGTATTTTCGCGTAACACGTTTAGAACATTGGTCAGCGGAGAGCTCGGGCTAGACAGTTCCTGTAGAACGATCTGCGCGCGGCCGAGCGAGCCGATTTCCACCACCCGAATATAGGCGACCCCTTCTCTCCAATTGGAGATGTAGTCTTCCGTGTAAAGCTTGACGATTTGGCTGGCTATTCGGTTGTAGGTTGCCTCTGGCATGCCTTCGCTGCCCATGACCCAATCGGAACCGGTGGACGCACGGATGTATTCGGGCAGGCGGGTCAGGAAGAAGTTATACAGCCCATTCTTTGTATAAATTCCTGGAATAATTGATCGCCCACCGCCAACGGCAGTATCGACATAAAGTGATCCGGAGCCGAGGGTCCGGACAATGTTGATCGGTGCAAGCTGATAGCGCTGGGCCGCATCGCGGACCATTCGATTGTAGATGTCGGTTGCTTGCGGGACTTGTTGGATCCGGGTGCGTGCTGCATCAACAATCGGTGCGTCGGCAGCGGTTGTCACCGGAAGCAGCGCCAACAGCGCATCCATATGTTGCTGCATGTCGCCGCGGTTTTCCGGATTTAAAATAAAGGCTGCTTCTGTTTGCGACCGAAGCGCGGTGCGGACCTTGCTGGCATCATAGTTTTCGCCTGTCGTCAGCATGAGGTATGTTTCAAGCTGATCCCGCAGTAAGCCGCTGTTGCTATCGGGTGCATTCGACACTAGCTGTATTTGTGCAGCAAGTCGGGATGTGACCGCTGGAAGCAGGTATCCGGTCAAGTAGGAATCGTAAGTCTTTTCTGCAGCGGGATAAAGTGTCGATTGCGCCTCAATGCTTATTGGAGTGGCCGTCAGCCAGTTATTTTCTTCCTCAATTTCATTTCGAAGATCACGCGCAGCGTTCAGTGTCGGCAGTATTCCGATTAAAGACCGGTTCCGGTCGGCGTCGTTCCGACGCACTTCCACACGCTGTGCATATTCTTCCACTTTTTCGGCAGTTTGATTAGCGTGGCCGAGACCGGCAAGCCAATAGGCAGACAGTCCGATGACAACAGCCGCCGCAGCTGCAATGCCGCCGCCATACATTGCCGCCAACCGCCGTTCCAGACGACTGTTTCGGCCAACAAGATTTTGTTCAGCAAAAACAATGTTCTTTAAGAGGTCCTTGATGAAAAACGCCTTGCCTTGTCCGCTCAGAGGCAACTGCTGAGTAGGCGCAAGCGAGAAGTTGCGCCCCATTGCTCCAAGCAGTCGATCAACAGGGGTCCCTTCTTGTGTGCCTGACGTGAAATAAACCCCGCGCAGCAGAGGTTGGGCTTCGTACCGACTGGCACGAAACACGTCGGACAAAAAGCTCCTGAGGACTTGCGCTAGGCTGCCAAACTCGTGCGGAAAGCCATAAATTCGGCAACGTCGGCTGTTGTTTCTCTCTTCTGCCAGCAGATCCGGGATTTGTTTTTCTAACCGGGCAACCAAATCAACGAAGCCAGCCTCGAAAGCCGGGCCAACCGTGATTTGTTTTTCGTCATATGGAAACGTGACACCCCAGACTTGCTCGCGGTCTTTTTCCTTAAGGCTGTCAAAATACTCATCGAAGCCCGCAACCAGGTCGCATTTGGAAAAAGTTACATAGACAGGCAAACGCATGCCGAACGACCGGTGAAGCTCTCTTAAGCGCTGACGCAGAATATCGGCCTGGCGCGTCCGTTCTGCTTCATCCGACTGGGCGATATCTGCGATGCTGACGGTAAGGATGACACCGTTCACCGGCCGGCGCTTTCGCGATTGACGCAGCAGATCCAGAAAACCGTTCCATGCCGCGGCATCGATACCTTGGTTTACATCCTGGGTCGTATAGCGCCCGGCGGTATCGATGAGGACGGCTTCGTTCGAAATCCACCAATCGCAGTTCCGGGTTCCTCCAATCCCTTGGATGGCTTCCTGGCCTTCATCGCTCAGAGGAAATTCAAGGCCCGAATTGCGAAGAATAGTGGTTTTGCCAGTTCCCGGGGGGCCAATAAGTATGTACCAGGGCAACTCAAACAGAAAGTTGCGGTTCTTCTTTCCGTCCAGCGGATTGTCACGCAGCTTTTTGAGCGCAGCTTCAAAGCGCTCCCGGATCAATTCAACTTCGTCGGCTGATTTATCCGGTCCAAGCGATACCAGCTCGTCATTGGCGAGCATGGAATTGATGAGCTTGGCATTCGCGCGTCGCGCAAGCCAATGCCGGAGGAAGGTGATTAGAAAAAAGAGAACAAAAATCCCGACGATAACCGCGATACGGGCTTGCTCAGAACGAAGCGGCGCTACACCAGACAGCGATAGTGAACCGCCGAAGAAGTAGATGGCGAGGGACAGCAGGATCAGGAAGAAAAAGATCAGCAGGCTGGCTGGCCGTAGGAGGCTTAAGAAATAGGTACGCAGCATTCGAGACCTCCTATTTGACCTCAAGCGACTCGATGTCGCTCAGTGCAGGGACGATCTCGCCTTCGAGCATGAAATCAGAGTATCCGCGCGCAATAACCAGTATCGCTAAGCAGACTAGGCCGATTAGCCAGACTGGTGGATAAGAGCTGATGGAACTTCCGCGCTTGAAGCCTTCTGTTACCTTTGACAGAGGTTGGTCTGGTTTGACCTTGCTGTATCGGCGTATTGTGCGCGAAAGGTCCAAGCGCAAATCTTCAAGTTTATCTCTTCCTCCTTCAAGCACTCGGTACCGGCCTTCAAAGCCAAGCATTAGGCATGACTGAACAAGTAACAGCAGCGGCAACTTCTTAGCTGGGTCCGCCATGATGCGGTCGAGAATACTGAAAACTTTTTCACCGCCCCAAGTTTCGTTGTGAAACTGATTCAGCAAGCTATTAGAACTCCATTCGCTCCGGCTCCCCCAAGGTGTCATCAAAACGGTTTCGTCTATAGTTGAGCAGATGACATAACGGGCCGCGATGATGTCACCGGCTTCGACGCCCGACTTCTGCGCCAGCTGTTCGAAACGATCAATTTCTGCAACAACCTGCTGACGGAGCGCGTGAACGTCAGCCTGTTCTATGGAATTGCGAAGTTGAGAGATCAGAAGAAGAAGAGGGGCTGCCGCCCGAACGATGATGCGCTCGGGGACCGGGTCGAGCTGACGCAGAAGAGCGGTTGTTTCCTGGAGAGTTTCTTGGCGTGCCTGCGGCGAACCGGTGAACTGTTGGTCGGGTCGCTGACCGGCATCCGGCATGGCAACAAACGCAACGGTCGGCTCGTCATCAATGTCGCCCAAACCGACTGGATCGCCCGCGCCGAGCGTGGTTCTCGCTCGTGGGCTGAGCCGTCTGGCGACGGTGGGATGATCCAGGTCGTCATTGGTCATTGCGGATGATCATTGCCCTTTTTGAATAGCCCAAAGTTCGAGCCCCAACCCCGGGTAATCGCCACTCATGTGAAGGGCAAATGCCGCGGACGTCTGAAATTGTGGCCACAGCTCATTGTTCACATCCAAGGCGAAATAGACTGCATTTTGGATGTACGGAATTTGTCGCGGCGCAACGGAGAGCGGTGATATCCCGATCCCAGGCAGCTGAAGATTGACCAGTTCCCGGATTTTTTCGACCGGGCCAATCTTGACCTGGATCGGCATTTGGTTCCGAAGAACTTCAAGGCTCACGTTTGCATATGCAATCAACACGAAATCACGGTTCTGGAAGATCATGCGATCCGTTGTTTCGCCAAGCCAAACGCCATAATCTCGTTTTGTCAGCGGGATGCTTACTGCGTTTTGCTCGACGACAAAGCTGAGCATGTCACGCAAAATGGCGACAAGTTGTTGGAACGTTGCTCTTAGGTCCCGGTGGTTATAGGCCGGGATGTCCGGCGGCCGCCGGCTGTCTGTGCCATAAGTCGCAATTTCACCGATCAGGCAAATTAGATCCCGGTATACCTGCTCGGGCATATGGCGCCCTGAAGAGATCATGTGCCCCAAAAGTACTTCATAACGATTGGAGACGCCAAGCATCATCAAGTCAAGCAAGCCTGCCCGCGAGCTGCTGTTTTCCCCCGCCGCATTGGAGGCGAGCATGTCGCCTCTTTTACGCAGCAAGCTGCGGATTTCCTCAAGATGCGAGACAATCTGGCGACTGGCTCCGGCGTGTAGCACCGGCGGAATAAAGGTATCGACGAGTTGCACAGCCCCCTGGGCATCAACACTTTCAATTTCCCCGATCGGAACATTGGTCGTTTCGTCGAGACTTTCGCCTTCGATGACGAGAGTGGCTGTTAAGGTTCCAACCGCAATCTCGGCGGATGGACGGTCTCCCTCTGCCGTGTTTTGAACTTCCGAGACGGATCGGGAGAACCTGTGTCGCGGAACATCGCTATCAGTAACCTCCAATGACCCGATTGATTGCATTGCAACAGCTAGAAACAGCTTTTTTCCTTGGTGCTCGGGTTTGATTTCCCGAACAGTCGAGACGCGGTGCTGTTGGGCAGTAGAGAATACGGTGCCGTCCGGCAGGATGACATCCAGATCTGAAATACGCACTTGGCCTTGCTGCAACGCCTCGAGGTCGAAGCTGAGTTTTCGAACGCCCCAAGAATATGGGACGAGGTCTTTCGTCCGATATTCGAGGGTGCTTTCGATCCATCTGTCATGTTGCTGCAAATGCTGTGGCCGCAGGAACATGCCTTCAAGCCACAACGGCTTTCCGCTCGCGTTCAAACTGTTCCCCCACACATTGCTTGCCAACCTAATGATTCGTTTAGAGTTTAATGTGTCGCCTTAGCGACTATCTGTGAACCGAAATTATCCGGCAATCGCATTTTGCGGGAAACGCACGAAAAGGTGTCTCTAAAACACCCCGAGCCGTCGTCGCCGCAGTTTTTGTATTCGCACAGCAAGGCTTGTTAGATAAATGACGAATTCGTTTTTCTTTTCTGCTTCCAGTTCGATTGAATCGCGCCACTGCGCGGATTGAATGTCCCGGAACGCGGCGACAACACCGATGTGGGTTGCTTCGCTAGAAATACTCCTGTCGTAGTCCTTCTTTTCCCCAGGCGTAAGCTCGTATTCTTGTTTGCCGATAAGGTCTCCGCCAAGAAGTTTTGTGTCGTCGTCAGCGAATTCGAAAAACTCTCCATTGTTAAACGCCGTCATGCCTTTCAGCTCATATACGCGTACGACAATAGGAGCCGGGTCGCCATTTTCGTTAGGGTTAACGTTATCGTCAGCGAATAATTGGACTGTAACCGGAGTGGGTTCGGGAACCCGCGAGCAGGCTGCCATACCAAACGCCGGTGCAATAAGGAGTCCTTGGCACAGATCCCGCCGGGATATTTTCATTTTTTCCTCTTGTCCCAATAATCTTTAGACCGCTGGCGCGCCAGTTCTTCCTGAACCTGAGTGAAGGCTTCAATGATTACCTGCCGCATGATTGCGTCGAAATCTGATCGGATGCGCTCATATGACTGTTTTGCCGTATCCCATTTGTCTCTCCGCCCGCCCAGACTGCGCAGCCTCAGCGCGCCATCATTTTCATCATGCCCAGCTAGATTTTCAGGCGATATCCGCTCCAAAAGCAACCGCATGGCTTTCTGCATGGCCGAGATTGTCACCATGGTTTGGTCTTGAAGGTCTTGAAACGCGGCTCGGGAGGCCTGATCTGGCGGCAGGTAACCTTCGGAGCGTCTTAGCAGCATTTCATCCAGAGCAAGTTCTGCCACCTTGAAATGTTTGAACGCGTTATTTTCTTTTGGTTCGATACGCGTTTCATCCATTCGAAACTCAGACTTCATGATTTTACGGGCGGCAAGCAAAGCGATCATGCCAGACGACATTTCCCGAACCATTTTGCCGGTGTCCAACATGAGCCGTTCTGCGTTCTCCGGTTCGATTTTGGCATCTGGAAAACCAAGACCGTTTAAAAGAGCTTGCAGCAATACACCCTCTGACAACGCCGGGTTTATGTCTTGGGTCCGCACTGATCCGTGAATTTGCGCCGCGCTTTTTGCTTGCGTGCTCTGTGCCGGCGGTCGCGCAGCATTTGGTTGGGTAGATGCGGCCTTTCCGAACGTATTCTGCGACAAAGACGGGGCAGAACCGCGAGCCTTTGCATCAAGAGCGGCTTCCCGTTTTTCTCGCCTTGCTTTGAGTGCTTCCACATGAGAAAGACCACCGGCACTTCCACGTTCCGGCAAAGGTGGAATACCCATGGGCAGGGGCGCGGAGGCCGGAGTGACCGTTGTTGATTGTAAGGCGGCATTGTGCGCAGGTTGGACTGGCGGCAATTGTCTTGACTGGTGCCGGTCCTCGTTTGGATGGCTCTGTTTGGCGCGGGCAGCGTCGGCGTTTGGTTGCGCTTTAGGAGCGGGCGTTGATTGTTGTCGCAATGCTGGTGCGGTGACTGAGGCCGCAGTTGGTTGCGCCGGTGGATTGCTTCCTGTCAATGAGGCAAGGAAGTCCTCAGGAATGATGTCGGCGTTTTGCGGAGCCGAGCCACTTTCTGTTTGTGGTGCAGCAGGCGCTTGCTGCACGTCAGCAGATTGTGTCGGTTGGGTTTGTGATGGGTTGGTGTTCGGCAGCAGTCCGCCATCGAAGTGTGCTGGAATCGGGCCGCTACCCTGTACTGGGGCACTCTCTCGCGGCTGGGCCGCTTGTTGAAGGTGCGGTTGGAGCGGCGTTGGTTCAGATGGAATTTGCGGTGCAACGAAGGTGTTCACCGGTTGTTGTGAGGGTTCGGAAGCCCGAGCGGGGGCTCCTCCAAGATAATCAAGTGGGTCTAAAGAGGGTTTGTTCCGTGTCGGGACATCGTACGACGTGCGCTGTGTTAGGAGTTGTGCCTCTGGTCCCGTGCCCTGTTGTGGGGGCATTTGAACCGGTCCGCTGGCCGGGTATTGTTTGAGTGCGGTGTGACTGCCGACGCTATGCTGTGCAAAGTCTCGTGAGTTGGAGCCTACACTGCTGTCTCCCAGTGCGGCAATCGGGTCAGCACCTCCGATTCCGCTCAGCGTAACACTTGCTAGGAGCTCGTATGTTCCGGCAACGAATGTTGTTCCAGACTCCACAACGACAGCGCGCCCCCGGCCGATGGGGTCACTCTGACCGGCTATGAACGTCCCATTAGTGCTTTCGTCAATCAAAAGGAATTTGCCGTTTTGGCATATAATCCTCGCGTGTAGCGAGGATAGAATACGAGACTCATCAGGGAGAACCCAATCACACTTTTTCGATCGACCAAGCGTGCCGCCATTTGTGCCGAAAACATGATGGCTGCCGAGCGCTGCGCAAGTAAGTGTAAGTTCGGCACTCACCCGGCCACCTCTCGCATTTCTTTCGCAACATCAATCCCTGGTGCGATGCAGATAGAGTTTTCGACCAGCTCTGCGACTCCATTGCTCAACCAAGTTGAAACTCCAAGCCGCGTTGTTCCCACCACAGCAGGCTCAATGGTTTCTGGCTCTATATTGAACTCGATATCCCAATCGAGTGGGTCACTGACAACCATCGACAGGAGCTCTCCTATTTCTGGGTGGCGCTCTCCACCCGGAAGGAACGGGCGCAAATGATCGAATTCGGCCGGTCCCAGTCGAACCATGAATTTCCCCAAATCGTCTTGAACAGTCTCGCCAATCACGACGTCTTCTCCAAGGCGGGTATTTTGTATGCCGAGTGCCATGCGTGCGCCAACGCCGAGTTGAACCTTTCTGGACACATATTCCACGATTTCGCACCGGACTTGAAAAAATCTTGTCAGAACTGACGATACAGCGGCTGCCGAACTGGAATAAAGTGAAATCAGCCCGACATGTGGAAGTAGCGCCGATCTATCTACAGATCCGATCTGTGTCCGGTCTTCAATCGGAAAGCCGCAAAGTGCAAGAATGCACTTCGAAGTCTCGTCAAGACCGTGTGATTGATAGCGGATATGGTGGCGCGACTTTTGCCAAATTTGAAACAGGAGCGTTATCAGACGGTGATTGAACAGGTCGAGAAGGTCTTCAAGAGAAGAAGGTGTTTCATCCCGTTCAATGATCCTCTCGGTAACGTAAGGCGGCATGGGCGATGCGGGGCCATAAAGCCCCATGAAATTCACCCTGATATCAAAGCGGTTTTCTGCGGCATTGTAGTTGATTTGCGAAACGTCGCTCGGCCCAAAGCTCAAGGACCGGGTTGATCTGAAACGGATGGGTTCGGATGAGGGATCTTCCCCTGGCCCCATGCGGCTCAAATCGGAATGTAAAACACCGATCAAATGCACCATTTGAAAAAACTGGCTTTGACCGAGATGCTCAGCCAGCGCGGTCGATTGAGACTGTTGCTCAACTAGGTCTGTGCTGGCGGCGTCCATCATATCTCAGCGGCGCTCCCCGCTTTTGGAGACCAGGTTAAAACAGTATTGGAGTCCGTACCGGTTAAAGACAAACGATGCAGGCTGTTTATGCTCGCATAAGACTTCAAAAAGCGATCCAAAACGCACCCAAACAAATACATTTCGGCTTCGCCACCCATTGCGCTCTCTGATAGCCGTAACGAAAGCTCGTAGGCGCGCACCGGTCGACCTTTTCTAAAAATATCGACGCCTTGACGCTCGAAGCTCTGAAAACTCTGCAATAGTTGATCCCGTTGGAGAGCGGCTTGTTTGTCAACAAAAGCACGAAAATCATAAGCGCCAATGACAGTACGCAAGGCATCTACGTCGATCAGTGATGCGTAATTCCGTGACAGGTTTGCAATCAAGGTCCAGAGCGTTCGATCATTTAATGGTGGTGGAACTTCTGGCTGTATACGTGTGATGTTTGAAAACACCAGTTTTGCCGGTGTGTCTGAAGTCGGCTGATTGACGGAACCGACGCCAAAGCGAGTGGCATGTTCGCCATTCGAGCATAGGAGATTAAGGGATATGGTTTCCGTTGCCGGCAAACCGGCCTTGTTCATTTTTGTGACAAAAGAAATGTAGTGATCGACACCTGTCCCCACGACAGATGGCCTCACGCTTGTCCGAAAATAAAGTGCGTTTTCGTTTTCCACGTCATGGGTAAACGATTCAAACCGCTTGTAGTCTATCCGTTTGTTGGAGCCCTGCACCCAACCGGTTGCAGAAAGTACCTCGTGTGCGCTGCGTTTCTCGGCGCCGCCAATCGGACGGACTGGGTATTCGGTCCGCGAATGCTCTACAAGCAATGCTTGGCCTTCGGCTTCGAATAGATTGATGGCTGGTGTTGCGTTTGTCTGGATTTGATAGGGCATGACCCGTGTTAAATCGGAGAAGCCCTGGGTAAACTTGAAAACCAGCCGAAAGCCGTCAGCCTGCACCGAGGCATATTTATTCAGCCCGCGGATCTGAATATGCATAAATTTTTCGGGGCATGCGAAGTACTCTTGCATGACACGGAACCCTTCGAACGCCCCCGGGGGATAGGGGAGCGTTGCTTCTTCCGGCAGAAAACCTAGGGGATCAATTCGAATCTGAGCGGGGATCGGGTCTTGCCCATTCGGAACCAATTGCACTGATTGCACGCGCTCTAAAAGTGCAAGGAAAAGCTGGCGGGATGTTGTCCCGTCCCCTTGCCCGCCGAGGTATAGTGTGAGCGGCGCCGACTCTAGGGCCTGCAAGCCAATACCAGCCGATTTAGTGAAGCTGATGTCGAGTTCGGCGCTTTCTTTGCGGTTTTCGAATTTGATGTCTTTTACCTCGAAAGGTAGGACCGTGAGATCGAAACTTGTGCTGAAAGGCAGGGCCTGACCGTCGAGCGGCGCGGTCTGAACACGTGTTCCTTTCGGCACACGGATTGCTAACTCGCTGACGCCAGGAGCATGCTTAAATTTGAGTGTCGTTATCGGCGCGATCGGCCTCAGGTAGTGTGGCCAGATAAGTTTCAGTAGACTTTGGGCCACTTCGGGCATTTCAGCATCGAGGCGCTGGCGCAGCCGCCCAACCAGGAACGCGAACCCCTCGAGTAGTCTTTCGACATCCGGGTCCATGGGGTCATTGGCAAGATATTTTGCCAGACGGGGATTTGCCCGAGCAAAGACAGCACCCATCTCCCGAAGGTAATTCAGCTCATCCCGGTAGTACGAATTCACCGACATATTCGGTTGAATCTCCTGTTAGACTACGCGCTAATGCGGATTTTGCCGTTGCTATCCAGCACGGAATCGATCCTGACACGCATGGTCTTGCCTGCATAGTCGAGTTGAGCTTCGACATTAAAAACAAATTCAAGTGGCCGGTCAGGATCGTCAACGATCCGCGCTTTAGGGTTCTTCAAGCGTGGCTCAAACATTTCGATTTGTGTTTCGATGTCGCGGCACAATTCGACAGCGGTATCACGGTGGCTTTGAAACACCGCGTTGAAATCAGTGAGCCCATACTCTGGACGAATTTCACAGCAACCGGCCATGCTGTTTAAAAGAACGCTCAAGTCGCGAAGAATGCTATCGAGAAGGACGCCTTGAGCCTGGTCGGGCGACGTGAAATCGTCAATCTTAACGTCTTCTTCCAGCCTCTGAAAAAGGCTCATTGGCATTCGAGGTTCCTCCGCAAACAGGCTGCCGCTTTCGCGGCAACCCGTTACAATTCGTAAGGCAAGAAATCCGATTATGCCTTGTCGAGTTTGCCTTTCAAAGAAAGGGTGAAGTCCGCGCCCATGTATTTGAAGTGCGGCTGAACAGCCATGCCAACGCTGTACCAGCCTGGTTCTCCCTCGACATCCGAAACAGTGATAGATGCCTTACGCAAGGGGCGGCGCGAGCGAACATCTGCGGAGGGGTTGTCCTGATCAGACACGTATTGTCGGATCCAATTGTTTAGCTCGGACTCAAGCTCACCCCGGTTCTTCCAGCTTCCGATGTTCTCGCGTTGAAGCACTTTGATATAGTGTGCCAATCGGTTGATGATCATCATGTATGGAAGCTGAGTGCCAAGCTTGTAGTTGAGTTCGGCATCTTTGCCTTCAGGGGTGTTGCCGAAGTTCTTTGGTTTTTGAACTGAGTTTGCGGAGAAGAAGGCCGCGTTGTCCGAACCTTTGCGCATCGTGAGGGAAATGAAGCCTTGCTCCGCAAGTTCGTACTCCTTGCGGTCGGACACAAGAACTTCCGTCGGGATTTTGCTTTGCAGCTGGCCCATGGCTTCAAATGTATGAAGCGGCAAGTCTTCGACTGCGCCACCCGACTGCGGTCCGATGATGTTGGGGCACCAACGATATTTTGCAAAACTGTCGCTCAATTTTGAAGCGAGAGCGAAAGATGCATTGCCCCAGAGATAGTTTTCTGTCTTGCCGTTCGCTTCTTCTTCGTAGTTGAACGCCTTAACAGGTGTCGTTTCAGGACCGTAAGGCGTCCGCAGCATGAAGCGCGGCATCGCTAGCGCAAAGTAACGTGAATCTTCCGATTCGCGGAATGAGTTCCACTTTGCATATTTGGGGCCCTCAAAGATAGATTCCATATCCTTCAGGTTTGGAATTTCCTCGAAGCTATCTACGCCGAACATTGCAGGCGCGGCAGCTGCAATGAATGGCGCATGAGACATGGCGCCAACACTTGCACAATACTGCGCTAGCTTAATGTCTTGAGAGCCTGGGCCAAAATCGTAGTTGGTAACCACTGCTCCGACTGGCTGACCACCAAACTGGCCATACTCAGCAGTATAAATATGCTTATAAAGGCCAGATTTGACTACTTCCGGGCTGTCTTCGAAATCTTCGAGCAACTCGTCTTTGGAGACGCTCATCATCTCCAGCTTGATATTTTGACGGAAGTCCGTCCGGTCCACCAGAAATTTCAGGCTGCGCCAAGCAGATTCGAGTTTTTTGAAGTCTTCGTTATGCAGCACCTGATCGACCTGCTGACTGAGCTTGCTGTCGATCTCAGTGATCATCATATCGATGGCGGCGCTATTGACCTGCGTTTCGCCCGATTTCGGCTTGAGCAATTCCGAAATGAACGCCGCAACGCCTTTTTTTGCGACGTCATAACCGTCGTCGGTTGGCGCAAGTCTCGTCTCTTGAAGGATTTGGTCCAGTAGGGAGGCGTCAAGCTCTTCGGTCTGAGCGCCCGCTTGTTGTGCTTCAGTGTCGGCCATTAGAAAAACTCTCGTTCTCTGGGTTTCGACAGAATGTCATCTAGCTGCGTTGGCAGCCGCGATATTCCAAAGGTCCTCGTCGGATTAGTCGTCCGACTTCTCGGTTGCTGTGGTCAACTCAGCGAGAAGCTTTTCCCGAGCTTGGTCGTCGCCGAGAACATTTTGAATGGCTTTCCTGAAAGCCGGTACGTTGCCGAGTGGGCCCTTGAGTGCAACGAGCGCCTCGCGCAGTTCCAGAAGTTGGTTGAGCTCAGGGCTTTGCCGGACCACCGCTTCCGGTGAAAAGTCAGACAGGCTGTCGAACTTCATCGACACAGTTAGTTTGTCAGCTTCTTCTCCCTCTGGGGTGTCCACCAGCTTGTTGTCAGTTGCAACGTCAAGAGAAAGGTTCTGGCTTTTCATCACATCATTGAAGTTGTCTTTGTTAATGTTGATGAGTTCGCGATCCTCGACAGGTGTATCGTCCGGGCGAAGTGTGTAGTCGCCAAGTACAACCATTTTCAGCGGGAGTTCCACTTCTTCCTTAGCGTCACCGGTCGCAGGTTTATATTTGATATTTACCCGCTCTTTGGGGGCAACAGAAGATTCTTTAGCCATGGATACTCCTCGCATGTTTATAAGCGCCGACTAAACCAATTCAGGGCGGGCTTGGTCCGCATAGGTCAATGGGCTAGCAATAACCCCAATTCTTGTAATTCCTTTTACTAACAAGCATTTTTTTTGATGACCTAAACGTCAGGTCAGTGCTATCAGGAATCATTTTTTTCCAGTTAGCGCTGCCGCAGCAGAAATATCAAGGACGGAAAGTGTTTCCATTACTTCTGCCTTAACAGAAACGGCTTCAGCATCGGCAATGTATTGACGGGCATTTTTGTGCACTAGAGCTTGCCACGATAGTTTGTACAAGGGGACGATTAAGTCTGGTTCCCAACGTTTGAGGTCGCGGGAAACAGCTATAGACCGAAGGCTTGCCAGCTGAGCATACAGCGGGGCCAGGATTTCAAATCGTAGGCAAATATCTGCAAGCTTTATTTGCGCTTTGAACCAGTCTCTTTCTGAAGGGCAGCCACGGGCATAGCTCTGAAGAAGATGCAGTCCGTCTACAGCCTTCCCGCCTTGTACCAGTCCTGTCGCTTTTGAAACTACGCCATCAAGCTCATTTTGTTCTGCGGTTTGCGCGGACCCAGAGCCAGCGGAAAAGCCGCTGAGCCAGTCTCTGGTCGCGGCATCTGCAAAGGGGGTCCCGTCGCTAAACGATAGAGTCGCAAGATCGGGAAAGCGCTGAACAAATCCTGCCAACTCGCCAGCCACCATTCGACGGGCTGCATCGAATTTATCTCCCGCAGCTGACATGGACTCATGGAGCATATACTGTGCGTCAAGCCAGAATGGAGACGATACAAAGGCCGATTCTGCCGCAGAGATCAAACTCTGGTAGTTGCCGGCGCTCTGCAGGGCGGCAAGCTCTTGGAGTTTGCTTTTTTGAGGAGGCGGCAGGCTGGTTTTTCCTGACTGGTTGGGTGGAAGCTCGCTGACGCGGCCCCACAAAGCGAACCTCGCACACTGATAGGCTGTTGGATCTGCGGGGTTTTGCTGGCGCAGTGCAGTTGCCGTTTTCGTTGCAGCAATCATCAATGCCTGCAAGGCTTCACTTGGAGGCCCGTCGGTCGAAATCACCGGCGGCTGAGCGGCGTTTGGGATGGGCTGCGGAGCAGGTGCCTGTGGCGGTTTCGGCGTATCCGTCGGAGTCGGCTTCTCACCCGTTAGCTGATCTGTTGCCTTGGAGATTTCAGGGCTTGCAGGCGCTGGACTGGTTTCTGCAGTTTCAGGTTCGGCCGCCTTAGCAGCTTCTGCTTCCAAGTTTGTGCGAGCTTCTTTAGCGTAAGGCCTGAGAGCCCTTATTAGCGGGCCAAGCGCGGCCGACGATTTTGTAAATTTGGCTTCAAGTGTTTCGTCGAGTTCAACCAGCGCATCATGGCAAATCAGTGCCTTGACCAATTCGGGTCCAGACGGAGGCGTTGTTTCGACCAAGAGCGATATTTTTTCAGCGAACCAGTCGTATGCGCCGGCTCTTCCGCGCTCACGCCGTGCCGGAGGGATCATCGTCTCCCAATGCGTTTTTGCCATGTCGCGTAAGATAATGATCGACACAGCCAGCCCGCCATAGCCTTCTTCAAGAAATAAACCGTAGGCAAGACGGGTCGCAAGAACCAAGTCTTTAGATCTGGTGGCCAGAACGTCGATGGTTTTGGGATTAAGCGTGTTCCATTTGACCGCAGCAGGGCCATCAATCTCCAGTTTGCGAAACTCAGCTTCCAGTTCCTCAAAAAGGTCGCTGTCGCGGAATTCTTCCGGTTCTGCGCCATCTGGCAGGTCCATAAGGCCAACTCCGGCACGTTCGTCACCAAGATCGAGCACTTGAATATCGTTGGCCATAGTTGCCCTCCGTGAGCAAAGCGAGCGTCCGTTCACCTGCCAGTGTTCCGGCCCCGGTTGTTTTCAGCGTCAGTAATTTCTTTACATCGGCATGCGATTGACATCAAAGTTATCGAATTGACGGAATATATCTTTTCCAGACGAGATCTCGTTTCTGAAAAGCCTGGGAGACTATCAGGGCAATGGCTGACAGCGCGCAACTGACCATTTCCGACGTTGAAGAAGAAGGTGTGACAATCGTCTGTCCGGTTGGAAGGTTGGAAACGTTATCCGCAAAGGCCTTCGAGGACCACCTAAACGGCGTTGCAAACGCAGCCGATGGCGATCTTTTGGTGGATATGTCAAGTGTCGACTACGTGACCAGTTTTGGATTGCGATCAATCCTCATCGTTGCAAAACAACTTTCGCCTTCGGGGCGAAAGCTCATTATGTTTTCGCCAAACGACTCAGTTATGGAAGTCCTCAGGATTTCGGGCTTTCTTAAAATCGTAGAAGTCACGAAAACAAAGTCGGCGGCCATAGGGGCTGCCAACAAAAACCAAGATGCGTAACGGTTCAGTATTCCACGTCAAGGATTGAGATCCAAAGCCGGACTGGCGATATGCATTTAAAAGCGGAACAAGTCGAAGTGTTGAATGAAGTCAGCAGCCTTAATCAGCTGTATGATTTTATTGACGCCTTTGCGTTGCGCGCGGGTCTAGCAGACGATGCCCGCAGGACTGTCTCTGTTGTAGTCGAAGAACTGTTCGCCAATACAGTATCCTATGGATACCCTACGGGAAGTCCGGACCAGATTATTTTGCGTCTTAGTCTGACCGGTGACAAAATAGAGATATGTCTAACCGATCACGGCATACCGTTTGACACGGCTGCGTCTACTGCTACCGACTTCGAAGGGCAAAGTACCGAAGACCGGCGCGTTGGAGGATTGGGCTTGTTTCTGGTGCACCAACTTTCCGAAACAGTCTCCAGCCACCATCACAATGGTACCAATTTCACTCAAATCGTTGTTTCGAGAAGCAAAACGGATATGAGCGGCTAAGTCCACAGCGATGGTTTTGAGTTTTTAGAACGTGAGTTCCACCATTGTATAATCATCCGGCAGCGTCGATACCCCCGAAAGGTTTTTCAGCCACTCATAAATTACACTTGCGGTGTTGCCATTTGTGTTTTTCGCATGCTCGGCAAGCTGCTCTATCGATAGGACCCCTCCAGCCGGGATATCGATCTCGAATGTCCCATCGCTCAAAACCAGCAGCCTATCACCCGATTCTAAAATCGTGCTGCTCTGCTCGAATTCCATGTTTTGAATTCCACCGATCACCATGCCTTCCGATGTGCCGAGAAGGTCGTACGTGTTAGTGCCGTCGATGCTTCGCCGGATCCGTATTGCTGCTGGATGCCCGCCGGAGGCGTAGGATAGCCGACGGGTCGATCGCTGGTAGACGCCATACCAGATTGTGAAAAACATGTTGTTCTGACGTTCCATCGGGAACGCGTTGTTAAGGTGAAACAAGACATCCGACGGGTCGGTAAAATTAGTATGTGGCAAGGCATTTGCGCGCAAAACATTAATGATCGATACCGACAACAGGGCAGCGCCAACGCCGTGTCCACATACATCTATAAGATAAAAGGCGAAATGATCCTCATCGATGTCGTGATAGCCTAACGAATCCCCGCCAAGTTCGGTCGATGGCACGAGAAGCCATTCGGCCGTGGGATCGGCCTGCCTGGTGTCCGGCAGGATCGACATGACGTACCGGCTGGCGTCCCGGAGCTCGGCCTCCAACCGCGTTTGAACTTGCTTGAGCAGAATATTACTCTCTGCCAATTGGTCCTCAACAGCTTCGCCATGCTCTATCGTTGCTTCATAAAGCAACTGCAGATCTGCAAACTCCGCGCGCAAGTGGGCGAGCTCGGCCTCCAATTCCTGCCGTTGCGCGAGGGCTGTTCCTTCAGCTTCCACCGGCTCGGGGGTTTCGCCTTTTCTCTCGTCTGCCATGCTTTTTTCTGCGACTTCTAAGCCTTTGTTAGTTTTGGCTGGGATAGCCTCTTTGGAAACGTAGGGGAACTGAGAATTTCATGTGAATGTTTTTGACTACGCGCATAAAAAATTGCATGGGATTGCTATTCCATGACACCCTACTGTTAAATATGTGAATTAGCGATGAATTGCTGGTTCGAGCAGAAATCGCAAACGCGTTGGCACTAGGGGGCTTGATAAAGTGATTACCCGAATTGATGGGACCCGCTTGCTTGTCCAGTGTTTAATATCCTGGCAAAGGGTCGATTGATGCAAGTGCATGCTGATACGCCGTCTATGTCGAACGGCCTTCCTTTTATGCTTGAGATGGATGTGGATGTCGCCGAATTCTCAAGTGATTGGGGAAACTGCGACCTAATGTCCACGTATGTCTCGAAAATGGTGAGTACGGATAGGACCGACTCATTGCTATTTGCGAATTTGTATTCGTCGGCCGTCAATGAGCTTTTTGAAACCGCATTCCGTGTTCACGGCGAAAATGGAAGCCTTGTCTGCAAGTTCTTCCGTAACGGAAATCTCGATCGGGTGGAGTTGAGCATTCCTGCCAATGACGCGGTTGCAGATTTTTATGCGGCGGCCATCGAGCGTACTGCAGCCCCTAACGCCAATGAAGCATATCTGAATATTCTATTCCAATCCGACGCCATTGATCCCGCGCTCGGGCTTTTGGAGCTCGTTTTAAACTACGGGGCAGCACTCCAGTTGCGCGAAGACAAGCAAAACCAGCGTGTTTGCATCGTCGCAGAATTTCAGCTTGAAGAAACGGCAACCAAATCATGATCGCAACTCAGTTACGTTCCTTCACCTGGCAGTTCAATGAAAACAACCAAGAGTTCCTTGTTCAAGGAGCGCTGCGGCCGCAGCGGCCGGATGAGTTGGCGTCTTGTCTTCAGGCGCTCGAGGCCGCTGCGCAAAAAGCAAAGGGCCGCCTTTACTTTAACGTTCGGCGCCTTGTGCGAATGAACAATGTTGCATTTCGGGCGATAGCGCGAAAGCTCATCGATACCGTAAGCGGCCGTTCGGACCTAAGCATTCACGTGACCACGTCCAGCGTTGTGGGCTGGGCAACACACAAGTTTTCTACGTTGCAGGAGCACACTCCGAAAATCACAGTCAACGAATATGACAGCGAGTTTTACCCCGGGCAGAGCTTTCTGGAAGATGGCGGCTTTATTCCCATTCTGCGCACGCAGACCAATCTAACTTGGCACCACGAAAAAGCGTTGTTGGCAAAGCATGGTTTGCGCGAAGACATGCTGGTGGCCGACATCTGCTGCGGCATCGGTGACTTCGCCGTCTTGATCCAAAAGGAGTACAATCCCGGTCGAGTGGTTGCCCTTGATCATTCAAAGTCTAGCCTTGCATATGCGCGCCAAGTTGCGAGTGAATTTGGCATCAAAGGAATAGACTACGTTTTTGGCGATGCATCTGACATGTTGCTCGAAAGCGATCAGTTCGATTTCGTGACTTGCCGCCACTCGCTCCAGGTCTTTGACAAACCCGAACTCATCCTTAAAGAGCTTTATCGCATCTGCAAGCCCGGCGGTCGCGTTTATATCACCAACGAAAAAAACTCTCATTGCCTTGGGGAACCAAGAGGCGCTTCAATCCAGAAGACCTACGACGAAGTGGCGCGGCTTTGGAACCATTTTAATATGGACATCGAGCTTGGCCCAAAAAGTCGACGGTACATGATGGATGCGGGTTTTGAAGACATCCTGATGGAGAGCTTCATGGTAACAAATCTCGACGGTGACCCGCAGGATTTCGCCGACATCATTCAGTCTTGGGAAAACGTTTATGCTGGGCAGATGGCGGTGCGCAGAGGAGATACCCCAGAGCAGATTGCCGAACTTCGTCAAGGCTTTCAGGATCATATCTTTGCGGCTCTTCATCCAAAGGGATACGCGGGCTGGCCCATTTGGGCAGCATCAGGACGGAAACCAAAATGACTGAAACGCTTCCAGCGTCTGCGCAGCCAGAAGAAAACCGATCTGACTCAATTACACGGTTTTCCCGGCATAGTTTCCGGGCGAAGTTCATGCTTGTTGTTGGGGCTGCCGTTCTCTTCGACATCATGCTTGCCGGCGGTGTGGCAATTTGGAACGTTCAGCGCTTGTCCCGAGATGCGACCGAGACGGTCAGCCAAGGCCTCACCGAGGCCACACGCGAATATCTGAACACGTATATCGATACAACAGCATTGCGCACCAATCTATTGCTCGACCAGACCTATTCGGAAGTCGAAGCGTTGGGAAGTTCGATGCAGGCCCTTATAGATCACCCGGAAACTGAAACACGGGTCGGTGAGGCCATTGAAAGCGATCCGGATCTTGGCGATCGTGACATTACGTTCGATGCACAAGGTGGTTGGGCGCAGAATTTGGAAGGCCCCTCGGTGGTGAGTGTCTGGGGGTATTTGCTGGATGACGAAGGCAATATGCTGCCCGCTGCCGAAGAGCAGGTCGTCAACAGTTCTTCCTTCAATCTTGTTGCTCCAGCTTTGATGTCCTCGGGCTCGAACAAGCTGCAAATGTATTATGTTGGCCCTAAAGACACGCCAATCATGCGAACAACGCCCTACACGACGCAGGCCCAAACCTTTGACAAGCTCTACCCCGGCCACAATGAAGATAATTTCTGGGACTTCTTTTTTCCCGGCGTCTATGAAGGTTGGCAAAGCTGGCTTGCAGATCCGAGCACAAGGCCAGTTGATCGAAATATCGTTGCTACAGAACCATATGTTGACGCGATCACTGGCGCATTAATCGTAAGTTTTTTCCAGCCACTATGGACACAAGACCGGACTGATGTTGCTGGTATGACGGCTGTAGACGTCACTCTTGACCAGTTTTCCAACCTCGTTGAGAACGTCCAGATTGCGGATACAGGTTTTGGATTTCTAACAAGCTCAGCTGGAAATGTAATTGCGATCAGTGAGGCCGGGGCCGCAACTTTGGGGCTCATTTCAGTGGACGCCGCCGGTCAGGGGGTGACCGGAATGAACCGTTTCTTAAATCAAAGCCGCTTCCCGGCGATCTCCAATCTCTTGCTGCCGACCGATAACAACACTGTCATCGACACAATTTCAATTGACCAGGGTGATGGGCCTGAAGACTTCATTGTCGTCTTAAAACGGCTTGATCCGGCCAACCTTTGGAACGGTTCTTCGATCGTTGCGGAAAGCTTGACCCTTGGCTTTCTCGTGTCGCGGCAAGAAATGTATCAAACACTGGATGAGGTTCAGCGAGAAATCACCGCAGCCACAAGCAACATTGTCCAGTGGCAAGTGGCCGCGCTTTTAATTAGCTTGGTTATTGTATTTATTGCGGTTTACGCGATTTCGGGCCGCATCACCGCCGGCTTGAGCCAACTAGCTGGCGCAGCAAATGCACTCCAGAACAAAGATTATAGTGTCCGAGTTTCCATTCCGAGCAAGGATGAAGTTGGAGCTGTTGGGCAAGCTTTCAATAGAATGGCTGAAGAGATCAGCCACTACACTGAAAATTTGGAAAACCTCGTCGAGGAACGGACTGCGAAGCTGGAATCCGCGAACAAAGAAATTGTGGCACTCAACAAGCGTCTTCAAACTGAAAATCTGAGACTTGGTGCAGAGCTGGATGTCGCAAAGCGTATCCAGGAAATGGTGCTGCCGAAATCCACTGAACTTGAGAATATCCCGCAAATCGAGATTGCGGCGTATATGGAGCCGGCCGATGAAGTCGGTGGCGATTATTATGATGTTTTACAAAATGATGGCCGGGTAAAGATCGGTATTGGGGATGTGACCGGTCACGGCTTGGAGAGCGGAGTTTTGATGCTGATGGTACAGTCCATCGCCCGCGCACTCCAGGAGAAGGGCGATTATGATCCTGCGAACTTCCTGTCGGTCGTAAACAGGACAATGTACAAAAACATTGCGAGGACAGACTCCGACAAGCATCTGACGCTGGCCTTTGTTGATTATGCGGATGACAAAATCACAATTTCCGGACAGCATGAAGAGGTCTTGGTAATCAGGGCAAATGGCGACATTGAACGTATCGATACGTTGGACTTGGGATTCCCGGTAGGACTGGAACTTGATATTTCGCCGTTTGTGGCGAGTTTGGATATCCCTTTTGACCCCAGTGACGTCCTTGTTCTGCATACTGATGGCATCACAGAGGCGGACAACGCGGCCGGTGAACAATTTGGTTTCGACCGAATGGCAGCCTGTGCTCAGTCCAATCGCGGAAAAAATGCGAAAGAAATTGCGGAAGCAATTATACAAGAGGTTAAAGATCATATAGGGTCACATAAGATGTATGATGATATTACTCTTGTTGTACTAAAGCATAGGTAGGTTATGGCGGAGCATTTGGGGAGTGCCCACCTTGAGAATAGCGCAAGCGCAAAAAATTACAGAATAGTCCTGGTTGCAGATAAGCTGGATATAAGCTGGCATCATTGCGGGACGACCTCTGATTTTTTGGGAGAGTACTTTTCTCGTGCATGTGGAGCAGGGGTAGATGCCGTGGATGCGCGTCATAGCATCGGTTATTTGCTCAACGAAATTCTTGAAAATGCGGTCAAGTTCCGCGAAACCGGCAACATCGAAGTTATCTGCTCTCTGGAGAACGGGCGGTTTGAGGCCGGGATTGCGAATGTCATTTCGCGTGAAACCACCGACAGTTTTCAAAAGCATTTGAACGTAATGCTAAAAAAGGATCCGGGAGAACTCTTGCTTGAGCGGATTGAGGCCAACGCGCTTGACCCTGAGTCCGGCGGGTCGGGCCTCGGGCTTTTGACACTCATGAACGATTATGGCGCCGAGTTGGGCTGGCAATTTGAAGATGAACATGTAAATGGACATGTACGCTTGAATACGATTGCCGCTCTAGCGCTTTCCTAAAGGCAAAAACTCCTGAGGACGGGATGAACATGGAAATTAGCACCAACGACTACAGGGTCTGGGTTGAAGGAGCAAAAATCCACTACGAGGGCACCATGCGTCTCTCGGGCACGGAGGCCTACGCTCCGATTTTGTCGTTGATGAATGATGTTTTAGCCTCAAAGCCTGAAACCATTTGCCTGGACCTAACAGGGCTGGAGTTCTTGAACAGTTCTGGCATCAACCTCCTTGCGAAATTTACTATTGAAGTCCGCAAGCAGCCGGATATCGGTATTGAGGTACTGGGGTCGAAGACGATCCCATGGCAATCAAAATCCCTGAAAAATCTGCAAAGATTGCACCCAGCCCTCGAACTGCAGATCAACTAATCTGTTCGTGGACAACCCGAAGCATTTTTGCATTGCTATGGACCCTCAGTGGGCGCCATGTCATCGTGCGACGAAATATGTCGTCACAGGAGCCGGCGCAACATGCGATTTGGACCAGCGTTGGTTTGCAGCTTTGTAGTGTCTGCATGTGTGGGCGGTTCGCAAAATCCGCGACTCGAAAGCGTGTATGTGGGTCAGCCCTCATCAGATTTCTTTTTAAAATACGGACCGCCTGCTCAAGTCATCGGCTTCGAACCGGTTCCGCCGGGAACCGACCCAATCACGGTAACCCAAAACGATCCAAAAGAACTCGTCTATTACTGGTCTTCCAACAATCGCAAGACTGATTTTGTGAAGGGTCTAGAAGCGCCGGAAAAATCCTGCGACCTCGCGATACTTACCAAGGCAGATGGCAAAATTTTACGGATTGAGGTCCAAACGACGTCTGGTTCTGTTCAGGATGCACGGGCTTACTGTCAGAGCATAATCGAATAAGTGCATTTCTGTCTGCCCACGGGTTCGGTTCTGGAGGCTGCGTGGCAGTAAACATTTAAAGACACCGCCAAACCTTTTTCTCCGCAGAAGCGCACCCATTCCGACAAGTTTCTATCTCGGATCTAATATCGGCGGGTATTCAGACCGATTTAAGAAACAGTTTGTGCTTAAAAGACCACATGTTCGGCATCCCGGACGGCAGCGTGAGCAACGGCTATCAGAAGCGCGGCCGCAAGCCTGGGCGAAGGACGGATTTCATGAATGATCCGAAAGTGAACGCTCGGAGGAAGAAAGCGCTCGAACGAATGGATGCGGCGGAATAACGGTGGTACCGATCTTTCGCGATGTGGTGAAGGCTTTTGCCTCCACTGGAAGCGGCGTTATCCGTCGCGCCCTGGTTCGTTCGGATTACTGGAGAACAATGCGATCTTGTTACCTTGAGGATCGCGAAGGTAGCCAACATAGAACTGAGGTCCGTAAGAAGCACGAAAGCCCGGCTGCCCCTCATCGGAACCGCCCGCCACAAGCGCGGCGGCGTGAAGATCACGAACCTGCTTTTGATTGCGCGCCTCAAATGCAACCATAGAACCGTTGGCCGTTGTGGCCGGGCGCCCATCGAAGGGAGGTTTGACGTAGAAGTCAGGCATCACGGGAGACTGACCCGGTTGTACCGGCAGTGTATAACTTAGTCCCTCAGGCCCCTCCTCCAGTTCGTAACCAAGCGCTGGCAGAAACGTCGAATAAAATTCCTTTGCGCGCGCGACATCATCTACACCAACTATGACGTAAGCTATCATTTTTCGTGTTTCTTTCCGGAAATAGGGTCATTCAAACGAGATCACCGCGCTGGTGTAAGCCAACAGCGAATTCGGCTCAATATACGACCCTTATCAATCTCCCAAAATCGACATTGGTGCATTCGCAGCTGCCCGCATTAAAGACAATTTGTGACCGTCACCCGCCCCCTCACCTTACGTGCAACCCGGCCCAGCCGGTCGGATCGGGGGCTGATCGCTTAGCCAAGTGGCGCTGTCTGACTGTCGCATTTCTATCGGGCTGCGCATGTCGCGCCTCTAATCAGCTTTGACAAAAGTAGCTCCCGAAGGAGAAGGTGTGCTTGCTGCTGAGCCAGCCGAAATCGGTACGTCCGCGAGCGTTGGAGGGGCGTAGTACCGGGGTCATTGTGCGTATCCTTTCTCAGTATCGGACAGAACGTGATGTGTTGTCCCGCACCTGTAGAGCCACAAATCGGGAAGGCCCAATAGATTTACAATCCGTTACAATATTGACTAATTGCCTCCCCTGGCTGAACGATAAACTCCTAGAGTTGTATCTGAGCACACTAACGGCACGTACACGCCAAACGGCATGTGAGAGGGATGAAAAATAGTCTGAAATAAGTATCTGATATAATTGAAATAATATCAATTTCAGCCAAGTTATACACAGGCTGACTTGTTTGCGCAGCCTCGAATTTCATTTTTTGAAAAAAGTTAGTTGACGCATTTGGTTTGTGGTCCTATAACCCGGCTCATCGACGGCGGCAACGTCGCTGGCGACAGGGTTTTGCGCTCTTAATTCCAGAAAATTGGTCATTTTGGCCGGATCGAACGGTTCGGCGAGTGGTTGGTTTTCGCTTAAGGTTGAGGGTTGTGTCCTAGGGATTTTGTCCCTGTTCTTTGACAATTTGGTATTGAAGGAAGGGAAGCGTGGACGGCGTTGCTCTTGCGGTTCTGGGGTATTTATCCTGGGATGTTTTAAGAGTTACGCAGGTACGCTGATCTTTCAAACAAGGAAGCCGATTGGCTTGGGGTTTTAGGGCCTTGAGTTAGTTGAGCTCTTGTTAATTCACGGTCGCAGAGATGCGATTGTTTGAGTGCTTTATAGCGATTGATTAAAGCAGCCTGTGATTGGACTTTTAAGTTAAACCTGAGAGTTTGATCCTGGCTCAGAACGAACGCTGGCGGCA
>NZ_VLLF01000013.1 GCF_007830545.1 Roseibium hamelinense | reverse complement strand
CCCCCTCCTGACAAACAGAAAACTTGTCCACGCCCCTTCGCCCTGCCCCTATACTTGCCCCGCCTGCTCAAAGGGCTCCGTGGGGGACCGTCCTTTACGGGGGAGCGGGCCGGGCGTGGGCTCACGGGGGGATGGTAACGCAATCCGTCCGGGGTCCGGTGACAGGCCTCAGGGCAAACAGCTGTACCTGAGCAGTCTATCCATTCCGGGTGTGCTGTGCGGCCTCGGGTGCCGGTCAATTCGGCGTCGTGGTTATCCTGTCCTGGTTCGGAGTTCGGCTGTCCTGTCACACAAAACAGCCCGGGCGGGGCCGTCAGGCCATGCCGAAGAAACACTATTTGTCTCAAGATGCGCAGGCAGGGGCCTGACGCGTCCCGCCACTCCTGTATCTTGCAGGGGATTTCCAAACAAAACGCCGGAGGAAACCCTCGCGGCGCTTTTCGTGCTGGCTGCTTGCGCAGTGAACGGTTCAAGCCACGAGCTTGTCGACAAAGGTTTGAAGATCAATGGAGCCTTTGCGGGCATTATCGTCGAGAAAGGCGATCCGGCCATTTGCGATGTTCGCATTCATCTCCGAAATGCTCTCCGCCGATTGCTGCGACAGGCCATTTTCCTTCAAGACATCGACCCAGGCTTCCTGTGGCACCGGAACCGCCGTGATCGTACGATTGAGCGATTTGGACAGGGCGGCCGCAACGTCTTCGGCCGAGTACTGTGCCGCGCCTTTCAGTTCGATTACCCGGTGCGGGACCGATGGTGGATTGGCAAGTGCGTCGGCAATTGCACGGCCGATGTCCTGGGTAGCCACCATGTCGACCTTGAAGTCGAGCGGCAGGATCATGCTGGGAAAAATGTCTTCATGCAGAACCGCGGGCATGACGTCCTGTATGTTTTCCAGGAAATAGCCGGGCCGAATGGCCGTGAGCGGAATGGAGGCTTCGGTGAACAGTTTCTCAAGATACGCGATTGTCGCGATCGGGCCGACCTTGTCGGCATGTTGGGCGCCGACCGATGACAGAATTGCTGCATGCGGCAGCCGGGCCGCCTTGGCCGCATCCACGATCGCTTCTGCGCGTTTGCGGCTGAGGCCTAGGAAATCCTCATCGGCAAGATCCGGCGGCAGCAGGAAGTAGGCACCGCTTGCGCCGTCAAGCGCCTTGGTCATGGCGGCGGTGTCGAGCAGATCTGCAACGGCAACCTCCGCGCCCTTTGCTTTCCAGGCCTCGCCCTTTTCGGCGGTGCGCACGATCACCCGGACAGCTTGTCCCTGATCGAGCAGGGTTTGAGCAACAACGGAACCGGTGTTTCCGGTAGCACCTGAAATAACGAACATGATGTAGTCTCCTTTGGTTTGGGTCAGTTCGATGCCTGAAACCTAAGGAACCCCTTTGCATTCATCCAATGCATGTTTTATATTTTATATATGCATCAAACGAATGTAAAAAACGTCGACTTGAATCTCCTGAAGGCGCTGGACGCTCTTCTGGAAACGGAGAGCGTCAGCAAGGCGGCGGTTTTGGTGAACCTGTCGCAGCCGGCGATGAGCCGCGCCCTCAACCGGCTGCAGCATGCGCTCAAGGATCCGCTTTTGGTCCGCTCCGGCCGCGGCATGGTTCTGACGCCGCGCGCGGAGGCCCTTCGTGCTCCGGTCCGTGAAGCGCTTGCCCAGGTCTCGAGCGTGTTTACGCCCAAGGTGTTTGATCCGGCAAAGGCACAGGATCACTTTCGCATTATGGCCCCAGACTATCTGGCGCAGACCTTGCTGCCGCCCGTTTTAGGCCAGCTGGTGAATCTGGCACCGGGGGTCCAGATCGATATCGAGAACCTGTCCGCGAGTGGTGTCCAACAGATGTGCGAGGGGCATATCTCCCTCGGCTTCGGTGTTGTGAATGACGGGCCGGTGCTGGAAAACGTCGCCAGTCAGGCGCTTTTTCAGGACCGGCAGGTGTGCCTCATGCGCAAGGGGCACCCGCTTGCGGCAAAGACCCTGAGCCTTGAGGACTAC
This sequence comes from Roseibium hamelinense, assembly GCF_007830545.1. Lineage (GTDB taxonomy): Bacteria > Pseudomonadota > Alphaproteobacteria > Rhizobiales > Stappiaceae > Roseibium > Roseibium hamelinense. The sequence goes on along the minus strand of NZ_VLLF01000013.1, from coordinate 82,314 downwards.
GCCGGCGCCACACATGCCTTGTTGAGCATTACCGGGAAAGGCGGTGGCCGGATCGACGACATTTTGAACGAACACGGATTGAAACGGACAATCGCCCTCCGGGTCGCGCATTTCATGACAATCAGCGCCGTGATCGCCCCTACCGACCTAATCATCACAGTGCCGGAAATGCTTGCCGCTCAAGTCATGACCGAGGATCTCGAACTCGTCGCGCCACCGAAAGAACTCGGTATGCCGCACTTCTCGGTCTCGCAGATCTGGCATCAACGCTTTACCAAGGATCCCGCCCATCAGTGGCTCCGGCGGATGATCAAATCGGCCTGTTTGGTGCAGAGCTAAGCCCGATGGACACAAAGATCTGATGACGATGCAGTTCAGAACCTGACAAATGCGTCCGTTGCGTTGAACAGCCATATGCGGGCGCTATTTGTTCTTTGTGTGCGGGCGTAGACCGGCCGCTGCGGGAAATCTTCGTTTGGGAGGAGAGGCATCATGAACGTGACAGCGCCCCTTGCCTTGGCCGGAGCCATGTTTCTGACCGGTGCATTGGCTCCAATGCCGGCGATTGCGAGCACTTTGACTGCCCAGGAAATACAGGCAGAAATGCTGAACAGAACCATCGTCACTTACAAATTCGGGATGCAGGTGACGATGCGCTACAAACCCAGCGGCGTTGTTTCGGCGCGCGCGCTGCTTGGTTCAGTGGATGGGACCTGGCGTGCACGAGGCAACCAGATATGTTCAACATTTCCACGCGGTCCAGCCAAAGGGACCAGCTGCGTTAGTTTTCAGCGGCTGGGAAACAATCGGTACATCAGTTCTGAAGGTGTGCGGTTCCGTGTGGTCGATTAGTCATCCGCCGAAGGCATTTGAAACCCGAGGTCCGGGCTGAACCTGAATACCGGCCGCAATATAAGCCGAGTGCAAGCCTGCGCACTGCATTCCGCAACGTAATTAATTGTTAACCAATCCTTGTGATTTTATGAAAGCGATCCTCCAGAAGGAGGCTTCATGCTAGAATAGGCCAGGAGGCCATCATGCCATCGACGATTGAACGGCCCGTAGCGGCCCAAGTCGTGGCGCATGCGACCGAATATCCGCCCGATCGCCAAAGGCAGGAACGGGAACCGGATGAAGAGCGTGGTAAAGAGTCAAAGGCGCAGCGCCCCGAAGACCAGACCGGATCTGACACAGAGACGCCGGCGGTCCTGATTGACGATCATCATCAGGAAGATCACCGCCTCGACGGTGTGGCCGCTTACACGGCCGCAGCACAGCACGCGGCAAAAACGGCCAGCAAGCCGGTGAGCGCGCTGCCCCGTACCGAGCCCCCTGAAAAGCAAAGCGCAGAAGCCGTGCGCCATGCCTATGAAGATCATCGCGGCGAAATTGAACAGCACGAAGTGAATGTGGCCACGTAAACCAGCCTGTGGCACTCAGAACAGGCATCCGCGCGTTTCCAAGGTGCGGGCGACGGTTCTGGATGCCTAGAATGCGCAACAGATGCGCCTTTGTGCTTGAACGCCAATAAGGGCGCGCATATACCAGCGAAACTTACGCATTTTTTCGTATTTTGCGATCCTGTGTGCAGAAATCGCGAACCGCGATTTAGAAAGGTATTGCGCGTGCTCGAAACGATCATCGGACTTGCAGCCGACAATCTTTTGTCGCCAATCATTCTTTTCTTCGCCCTCGGGCTTCTGGCTTCCTTTCTGAAATCCGATCTGACCGTACCGGAGGCCGCCGCCAAGGCTCTGTCGATCTACCTGCTTTTTGCGATCGGCTACAAGGGCGGTGTAAGCGTAAGCGATCACGGTATCGACCAGACCCTGCTGCTGACGCTTGCCGCCGGTGTTGTTCTGTCCTTTGCCCTGCCGCTCATCGCATTTGCGTTGTTGAAGGTGATGACCCGGCTGAACCAGACCGATGCTGCAGCCGTTGCCGGGCACTACGGCTCGATTTCGATCGTCACATTTGTTGCGGCGACTTCCGTGCTTCAAAGCCAGGGCATGGCCAGTGAGGGCTATATGGTGGCAGTGGCGGCTGCCATGGAAGCACCGGCGATTCTGTCCGCGCTCTGGCTCGCCAGCCGGGGCGGCAACAGAAGCAGCGGAAGCGGGGAAGACAGCGACGGCCTGTTGAGAGAAATCCTGCTGAACGGCTCAATCGTTCTGCTGGTCGGGTCGTTCCTGATCGGCCTGATTACCGGCAAGGAGGGGCTTGCCGAAATCGAGAGCTTTATTGTCTCGCCTTTCAAAGGCGTCCTTTGCCTGTTTTTGCTCGATATGGGACTTGTGGCAGGGCGTGGCTTGCGCTCCAGCAGCAAGGTGCTGACACCGGGATTGATCGGGTTTGGGGTCTTGATGCCGGTCATCGGGAGTTTGTTTGGCCTGGCCGCCGCCTTGACGATTGGGCTGTCGATCGGGGGCGCCGTGTTGTTGATGACCCTGTCCGCCTCAGCGTCTTATATCGCGGTTCCGGCGGCCATGCGTGTGGCCCTGCCGGAGGCGAATCCTTCAATTTATCTGACAATGTCCCTCGGCGTGACCTTTCCGTTCAATTTGACGATCGGTATTCCGCTGTATTTATCGCTCGCAACCGCACTGGGAGGATAACCCGATATGGACACCAACACGGCGAAACGGGTCGAGATCATCATTGAAGCCCCGATGGAGGAACGTTTGACCTCTGCGCTTGAAGGGGCCGGTGTAACAGGCTTCACAGTCCTGCCGGTCCTGGGCGGCAGTGGGCGATCCGGCCGCTGGAGCCGGGAAGGTCAGATTTCGAGAGCCGGTGGTATGGTCGCCGTGATCTGCATCATCCGCGAGGAACGGCTGGATGAATTGCTGGAAGCAGCGTTCAAAGTGGTCAAACGCCACATCGGCGTCGTATCCGTGAGCGACTGCGAGGTTCTGCGTGCTGAGCGATTTTAGGCGGATTGCTCCGGAGGTATCTAGGTAATTGACCTTATCTAGGCGGTTTCTGCCAGATCTTTTAATGTGCAACGGATGCGCATTCCAAAGTCTGGAGAGGCCAATTGACGTTTCCGCCGAATTTGCTGGCCGGCTATGGCCGGTACCTGGAAAAAGGGTTCGTGCGCTATCGTCAAACGCATGAGCATCTGGCCATTTACGGCCAGCAGCCAGAGGTCATGGTCATATCCTGCTGCGATAGCCGGGTAACCCCGGAAGGGGTGTTCAATGTCGGACCGGGCGAATTGTTTGTGGTGCGCAACGTTGCCAATCTCGTTCCGCCTTTCGAGGCGACCGACGGTCAGCACGGCACAAGCGCGGCCATCGAATATGCCGTGACCGCTCTTCACGTGAAGCACATTGTTGTTTTAGGTCACGCAAAATGCGGCGGCATTTGTGCCTTCCGGGAAACCGTCAACCGGGACACGCTGGACGGCAATTTCATAGGCCGCTGGATCAAGCTGCTGGAGCCTGCAGCGATTGCCATGGCCTGCATGCCAGTTGACCGGATCGACGATCCGCAATTGGCTATGGAATATGCCGGTGTGCGGCAATCCTTGAAGAACCTCCTGACCTTCCCGTTTGTCCGCGACGCCGTCGAGGCCGGGAACCTTGATTTGCATGGCGCCTGGTTCGACATCGGGTCCGGCGAGCTGCGTACCATGGATCCGGACACGCTGCGTTTCGCGCAAGCCGGAACGGAAACGCAGCAGCCGCTGCCAGTCGTGGCCGCAGAATAGGGTGCTTCGCATGTGTGCCGATCCGAACCTTTGCAGGCGGATGGCCGTCTACAATCTTTGGATGACCGAAAAACTATATGCTGCCTCAGGCCAAATGACCGACGAGGAGCGGAAGCGGGATCAGGGCGCATTCTTCAAGTCTGTCCACTCGACCCTCAACCATATTTTGTTTGCGGATCGCGCATGGATGAGCCGGTTTACGGGACATCCATATGAGATCAAGGGCATGGGCGTTGATCTTTATGCTGATTTCGAGGCTCTTAAATCTGCTCATTTGGCAATCGCCGGTGATATTATTGCCTTCGCCGATACGCTGACGCCGGAGTGGCTGGCCCAAGACCTGGAATGGACGAACACGCGCGGTGTCACCAAGGTCCGCCCAAAATGGCTTTTGGTGATCCACATGTTCAATCATCAAACGCACCATCGGGGCCAGATTTCGACGCTTTTGACACAGGCGGGCATTGATATCGGGGTGACGGACTTGCCATTTATGCCGGATCTGGAACTGGCGGAATAGGCGCCGGTGCATCTCCGGAGTTGGGCCGGTTTCAAAGGAGATGGGCATGAACACGAGCCCAGTTTGTTTCACGCTGCTGTTCGGTTTTTGGTTTCTGGCCAGCGCGCAGGTGGTGTTTGCGCAAGGGATCGAGGGTGGCAGCTACTGTTCTGACGGAGATGGTCTGCCTGAAAAAGTCACCGTCGAATATGCTGGGCCGCCGACGGAAGACAATGAATTCATGGATCTGCGGGTCAACATTGACACGGTTGAGGCTCCGGCGATGTCATCCTTCAGCTATTTTGGCCGAACCCTGCCACCGAATGGCTTTGTTGTTGCGGTCATCCCGTCGATTGCCGAGGTTCCCGACGCCCCTGAAATCTTGCTGTTTGAAGATACAGACACTGGCAAGTGGCTGACCTATAACGGTAAAACCATGCGCGCATGCGAATGAGACTGGCGCTTAGTTCATAAACAGCAGCGCACTGCCCACGACCACCAGTGCAGCGCCCGCCCAAGCGCCGAGGGCCGGGATCTCCTTCGTGCGCCACCACAGCAGCGGCAGCATGAGAGCGGGGGTCGTTGCCGAAAGCGTCGCGATGATGCCGACTTCGCCGCCGGTCAGCGCGAACAGGATCAGCGTCATGCCGATCCCCATGCCGATCAGTCCGGACAAGGCAATGAGCGCCAATGTTCCGGCGGTCAGTTTTCCGGCCGACTTGACCCAGGCAAAGGGCAATTGGGTCAAGAGGAGGAGCCCGAGCGCTGCGACCCCGACACGGATGCTGGAGGCTGCCACCGGATCGGCGCCGGTCTCCATCACGGGCCGGGCAATCAAGGAGCCGATGGATTGCGAGAGCGCTGCGCCCAGCCCGAGCAAGACACCGGCCCAGAGCGGGCCGCGGATGCTTTCCCACTGATGCAGCTGAGAGGGGCGCTTGCCGAAGCGGATGGCGAGCAAAACGCCGGAGAAGGTGAGGGCAATCCCGAATATCTGTGCCGTCGTTAGCGTTTCCGACAGAAACAGCCAGCCCAGGATGACCGACATCGGGGCATTGAGCGAAAACAGCATTGCCGTCCGGCGCGGGCCCATGCGGTTGAGGGTCAGAAACAGCGCCGTATCGCCGAGAAAGATGCCGATAAAGCCGGACAGAACCAGCGGCATATAGTGATCCGGGCTGATCGATCCCCAACCACTTGTCAGCGCCACGTAGCCGGCCAGCATCAGGAACACCAGACCCATGCGGGTCCGGTTGAAGGCGATGGCGCCAAGATGCTGGGATGGACCGGCCGATATCAGCCCGGCAATGGCCCACAGGGATGCCGCACCGATGGCCGCAGCTTCATAAATGAACATGCCAGAAGGACCGGGAGGGGAAACGAAAAACGGGCGCCGGATGGCGCCCGCTTGGATAGTTCTTAGGCTGCTGCCTTTTTCGGGGTGATCAGACCGCGGTTCACCAGAACCTCAGCGATCTGCACCGTGTTGAGGGCCGCGCCCTTGCGCAGGTTGTCGGAGACCACCCACATGTTGAGGCCATTCTCAACCGTCGCGTCTTCGCGGATGCGGCTGATGTAAGTCGCATCTTCACCGGCAGATTCGTAGGGCGTGATGTAGCCGCCGTCTTCCTGCTTGTCGATGACGAGGCAGCCCGGTGCTTCGCGCAGGATGTTGCGGGCTTCTTCAGCCGTAATCTCGTTTTCAAACTCGATGTTGACGCTTTCTGAGTGGCCGATGAAGACCGGAACGCGCACGGCCGTGCATGTCACCTTGATCGCCGGGTCCAGCATCTTCTTGGTTTCGGCCAGCACCTTCCATTCTTCCTTGGTGTAACCGTCTTCCATGAAGCTATCGATGTGCGGGATCACGTTGAAGGCGATCCGTTTGGTGAATTTTTCCGGCTCGATCGGATCGTTCACGAAAACGGCGCGGGTCTGGTTGAACAGCTCTTCCATCGCTTCCTTGCCGCCGCCAGACACCGACTGGTAGGTGGACACGACAATGCGTTTGATCTTCGCATGATCGTGTAGCGGCTTCAGCGCGACAACCAGCTGCGCTGTAGAGCAGTTCGGATTGGCGATGATGTTCTTCTTGGTAAAGCCGGTGATGGCGTCGGCATTCACTTCCGGAACGATCAGCGGCACTTCGGAGTCGTAGCGCCATGCGGACGAGTTGTCGATGACAACGCAGCCCTTGGCGCCGATCCGCGGAGACCATTCCTTCGAAATGTCGCCGCCTGCGGACATCAGGCAGATGTCCGTGTCGGAGAAGTCATAGTTCTCCATGGTCTGGACCTTCAGCGTCTTGTCGCCGAAGGAAACCTCGGTGCCTTGCGAGCGGCGGGATGCCAGCGCGACGACTTCGTCCGCCGGAAAACCGCGCTCGGCGAGAATGTCCAGCATTTCACGGCCGACATTTCCGGTCGCGCCTGCAATTGCGATCTTGTAACCCATTTGAAATTCCTCGTCCGTCTCCCCGCTCCGCCGTTGCCCGCGCAATCGGCCTTTCGGCACCCCCCATCCCCGGGGAGTGCGGGACGAGCGGCACCGTTAAGCGGTGGTCTTTGTGGTCGTGGTTGTGCGTTTGGTTGCAGTCGACCGCACGGCGCGGGCTGCCCCACGTGAGAATGTCACGTCGGAAACGGCCTGGCTCATCAAGGTCAAAATGTCAGCGGTCAACCGCTTCATACTGCTTCGCAATCACGTTGAATTCGAGACGGCGTGTTCTTGCCCGTCAATGGGCACTTGTCAACCGTTTTGATGCGGAACCGCCGCCAATCGGACCGGTGAATGGATTTTGCGGGGGCGATGAAGCATCTCCCGCAGAGGAGCCAAACAAAACACTATATATTTCGATAATTCTTGATATATTGAAATAAGGGTTGGGCCATTGGAAGTGACAAGAGTCCCTCTGCCGCAGCAGGCCAAACCCCGTCATATTTGAATGCGGCGGGCACATGCTTTGAGACAATGAGAGTTGGGAGTGAAGCGCATGTCCGGATCAATCTACAATGTTCTTTTCCTGTGCACAGGAAACTCTGCGCGTTCCATCATGGCTGAAGCCATCATGAATCGGGAAGGTCAAGGGTGGTTCAAGGCATATTCGGCCGGTTCTTTCCCCACGGGCGAAGTCCGGCCAGAGACGCTCGAGTTGCTGGCGCGCATGAACTACAAAACCGACGACCTTCGGTCGAAAAGCTGGGACGAATTCTCAGGCCCGGATGCTCCGGAAATGGATTTCGTTTTCACCGTATGCGACCAGGCCGCAAAAGAGAGTTGCCCGGTTTGGCCCGGTCAGCCGATGTCCGCACATTGGGGAGTTGCCGACCCGGCTGCCGCCGAAGGCAACAAGGCCGAACGTGAACTCGCTTACAGCGACGCGTTCCGGATGCTGAACAACAGGATCTCGATTTTCGTTAACTTGCCAATCAAGTCGCTCGACAAGCTGTCCTTGCAGAAAAAGCTCGACGACATCGGCAAGGCAACTATGGCCGAACCGGCCGCTTGAGCTGCAAACAACCGGCCTGGCCCGGCTTCTCTTGTCGACAGGCCGGCCAAAGTCAGCAAATGCCAGGCGAGTGCCGAATTGCTGCTGATCACCGGCTGGCCGAGGGCTGCCTCGCACGCCTCAATGATGCTGAACGTGCGGAGGTTGGTGCAAGGCGTGAACACGGCCTCGATTTCAGGGGCGGCGGCAAGCTCGACAACCGCTGTCTTGACCGAGCTTCCCGTGATCCGGGCCTTGGGGTGGGTCTGATGTAGGACTGCATCAACGTGGCCGCTTCCTCTCGTCTATAAGCCGATCATAGGCAGCTCTGGCCCGGTGGGGCGGGTGAGAAACTCGGCCCCGTCCTCCCGGATTACGATGTTTTCCTCGTGCACCATCATGCGGCCCTCGGTCGTGGTGAGCCCCGGCTCGAGTGTCAGGACCATGCCGGCCTCCAGAACGGTGGTGTCGAAGGGCGCTATCGAGGGTGTCTCGGTGAGTTGCATGCCGAGCCCGTGCCCCATCCGTCCGACCTGACCGCCTTCGTCTTGAAGCACCTTTGCCATTGTTTGAAACAGATCGGCGAATGTGCGTCCGGGCCGCGCCGTCTCGAATGCGGCTTGCGTGGCCCTGACAAGTGTTGCATGGGCTCTTGCCGCGATTTCCGAAGCGGGGCCGACACTGAAATTGCGGTCGAAGTCGCAGAAATACCCGTTCAGGGTCGCGCCTGTGTCCATCATGAACACATCGCCTGTGGCCAGATGCGTCCCGTCCGGCGGAGAAATGATGTCTCCGTAGCCGTCCGGCCCGGCGCCGCCGACAAGATAGGGCACGTCATCGGCACCCCGCCGCAGCAGGTCGATCCGGAAGGCCCGGAAGGCATCTTTCAGCGTCATCCCGGCATGGATCTGTTGGGGCACCGCGTCGAACGCATCGCAGGCGATCAAACAGATCTGCCGGATCAGCGCGATCTCACGTTCTGACTTGATATGGCGAAGCGTCTGGATCAACGGCGCGGCATCGGCAAGCTCGCACCCCGCAAGGCTGTGTGTCAGCTCCTGAAAATCATTGAGCGGCAAGCGAAGCTGGCTTTCTCCGCTCATGGGCAGGCCGATGCGGGCCTTTGTTTTCAGGAGGCCGGCGAGTATCGGCAGGGCTTCGTTTTGGGGGGCGGGTGAGGCAAACGTGCGGATATCCTCGATCCAGGTCCGGGCCATCAGAGCCGCGCCGATTTCGGGGATCACCGCAATCGGTTTTCCGCTCGAGGGCACGATCAGGAACCACGGTCGCGTCGGACTTTGCCAAAAGAGCGTTCTGAACCCGGAGAAATATCTGATTTCCGGTTCTGTTGTCAGGAGCAGGGCATCCAGATTGTCGCCGGCCATCAGCCTTTGGGCTCTCTCGAGCCGGTCTGCGAACTCGCTTTCGGGAAAGTCGGGCTCAGACATCCTCTGGCCCTTCGGAAAGGTAACACAGGACCCGCGATTGCGGGGTCAAACCGAACCCCGAGAGCTGCGCGCCGCCATGCCTTAAGGCTGCAACCCCTGCTGCCCCGGAGGGTGTTGTCGCCAGATCCTTTCCGCCCAGCCAATCCGCGGTTTCCCGTGCCTCGGTATCGGAGATGGTCACAAACCCGTCCGCCTCCTTGGCCAGATACTTTAGCGCCAAATGCGAGGGCTCCTTGCAGTCCAGCCGCCCCATATTGGACACCGGGCCCGGCGCGATGACGGGTTCTCCCGCCTTGATGCTGTCAAGCAAGGCGGGTGCGGCTTTGGGCTCGACAATGATGATGCACACGTCATCACCCCAAGCGGCGCGGGCACTGGCCGCGCAGGCGGCAGCAAGCCCACCAACACCGGCCTGCAGGAAAACATGCGTCGGTGCTTGGGGAACCTGACCTACAACTTCATCGCCCATGATCAGATAGCCTTCCATCACATCATGGCCGGGCCGGGTCATGCCGGGCCATGTGCTGTCGGGCAGAAGTTCCCAGCCGTTTTCTGCGGCCTGTCGTCCGGCTTCGGCCATGCTTTCTTCATAGGTGGAGCCCGAGCGGACAACTGCCGCCCCCTTGGCCCGCAAGCGCTCCGCAAAGGCCTCGGGAACCGTGTCAGCTATGAAAACGGCGGCCTTTGCCCCGAATAGAGGGGCTCCCGCAGCGAGCGACAGGCCGTGATTGCCAGCGCTGGCGCATACATAGGTTCGTCCGCTCAGCGCATTTTCATGACTGCGTGCGGTGCCGCTTTGAACCAGCCGGTCCGCTTCTTTGGCGATGGCATAGGCGGCACCAAGGGCCTTGAAACTGCCAAGCCCCATACGGCCACGTTCGTCTTTGAGGTAGAGAGCGCCGATGCACAGCTCAGCGGCGAGGTCCGGCCGGCTTTCAAGCGGTGTCGCTGCCGCCTTCGGACAAGCTTGAAACAGAGAGCGGGGACCGGCGCCATCTGTTGCAATGCCGCCCTCGGCAAGGAGTGCGGATTTGGGAAGGCCATTGCCACGCCATGGATTTATCAAAACCGCGTCCTCACCTGCTTATTGATTGCGAGCCCCCCACAGGAACAGTCTTCGCGTCCAACAACAAGCCGAAAAACAGCCATGCGGGACAATGGCCGGGCGTGCAGGACCCTTGAGGGATGAAAGGCGTCCGGCAGATGATGCAATTCAGATTTGGAATGTCTGGAAAATTACCCGGCAAAGTTTCATGAAAACTTCAAACAACTGTCACCGAACCTCCATCGCACAGCCCTAGCGTTCCGCAGCGAAATCGTGAATTTTATCGAGATTAACGGGGATTTAGCATGAGAAGCTTGCGCAAAAAGCTCATGGTCGGCGTCAGCCTGGCCGTTGCGCTCGGCATGGGAGGCGCGGCCGCAAACGCAGCGTCTTTCTTCGAGCGGATCAACTCCTACCCGGTCTACAAGACGCTCCCGGAAGGTGCTGACCTGTCGACCGAAACGGTGGCTGAGATTATTGCCGCTTCCAAGGACGGCCGCACGCTGGCCTTCACCGACAGCCCTGGTGAAGCTATTGTCTTCGTCAATGCGACCAACCCGGTCAACATCCAGCCGATCGGCCGCGCGGATCTGGGCGGTGAGCCAACCTCCGTTGCCTTCGGTGCGCATGCCGCCTATGCCGGTGTGAACACCAGCGAAGACTTCATCAACGCCTCCGGCCATCTCGCCGTCATCGATCCAGAAACGCTGGAAGTCACCGCGAGCTGTGACGCGCAAGGCCAACCGGATGCGGTTGCTATTTCCGAGGACGGGCGTTTTGTTGCCGTTGCGATCGAAAACGAGCGCGACGAAGATCTAAACGACGGCGTGATCCCGCAAATGCCGGCCGGTCACCTTGCCGTTTTCGATCTGGATGGCGAAGGCCAGGTCACCAACTGCGACAGCGTCCGCATCGTGGACCTGACCGGCCTTGCCGAAGTTGCCGGGTCCGACCCGGAGCCGGAGTTTGTGTCCATCAACGGCAACAACGAAGCTGTTGTCGCGATGCAGGAGAACAACCACCTTGCCGTGGTCGATCTGGCGACCGGTGAGGTCACCGCGCATTTCTCCGCCGGTGCCGTGAGCGTTGACAACATCCCGGTGACGAAAGCGCGGATGAGCGACGCTTCCGGTTCGATCGCGGACGTTCCGCGTGAACCGGACGCGGTGGCCTGGATCGACAATGACCGCTTCGTGACCGCCAACGAAGGCGATTATGAAGGCGGATCCCGTGGCTTCACCATCTGGAGCAAGACCGGCGAAGTGTTGTTCGACAGTGGCGACCAGATGGAACATATCGGCATGTCGCACGGTCATTACCCGGCCAAGCGGGCGTCCAAGAAAGGCACCGAGCCCGAAGGCGTTGCAGTTGGTGAGTTTGGCGGCGAAACAATGATTTTCGTCAACTCGGAGCGCGGCAACTTCGTCACTGTCTATCGTGACACCGGCGGTGAGCCGGAGTTTGTCCAGCTGCTGCCGACCCATGTCGGCCCGGAAGGTCTTTTGACCATTCCGCAGCGCGATCTGTTTTTGGTTGCCAACGAAGTCGACGAAGACGGTGTGCGGGCCCATGTGGGTCTTTATCAGTTCGGCGCCGATGCGCCGGCCTATCCGTCCATCGTCTCGGCGATGGATCCGGAAAAGAGTGCGCCGATCGGCTGGGGCGCTCTGTCGGGCCTCGCCGCTGACCCAAACAATACCAACACCCTCTATGCGGTGAGCGACAGTTTCTACGACGAAGCGCGGATCTACACGATCGACATTTCCACTTCACCTGCCACCATCACCTCCTATGTCACCGTGACCGGTGCAGGCCAGGAGCGTCTTGACCTTGAAGGTATCGCCGTCGCATCTGATGGCGGGTTCTGGCTGGCGTCCGAAGGCCATCCGGACAATGAGCGCGGCCACCTGCTTCTGAAGGTCGGCACGGATGGTGCGGTTGAGACGGAAATCACGCTTCCGGACGAGCTCGTCGCCCAGGCCGAGCGTTTCTCCTTTGAAGGTGTCACCGAGTTCGAAATGAACGGTGAGCCGATGGTGGCCGTTGCCGTTCAGCGCGAGTGGAAGGACGATCCGAAGGGCTTCGTGAAGCTGGCGCTCTACAATCCGGCTGACGAGACCTGGGGCTTTGTCCACTATCCGCTCGATGCACCGGCCAGCCCGGCTGGCGGCTGGGTCGGCCTGTCGGAAATCGTGTCTCTCGGCGATGGCCGGTTCGCCATCCTGGAGCGTGACAACAAGGGTGGTGAAGATGCGGCGATCAAGCAGATCACCGTTGTATCCATGGATGGCGTAACACCGGCTGCTTATGGCGAAGACCTGCCGGTTCTTCAAAAGCGCATGGCGATGGATATCCTGCCGCACATGGCAGCGGCAAAGGGCTGGATCCTCGACAAGCCTGAAGGCCTGGCGATCACCGCGGACGGCCATCTGATCCTGATCACCGACAACGACGGTGTCGACGACGCGCCGGGCGAAACCCAGCTGATCAACTTGGGTCCTGCGACCCGCCTGAACTAAGTTCTGCGGCACGCCTCAAAATCGGACCCGGCGGTTTCTCCGCCGGGTTTTTTTATGTTTTGGAATGCGCCTTCGGACGGCTTTGCCAGACCGGCGCTGCCAAAAATGCCTCAACGGCTCCATCCAGATCGGCACTAACCTTCGAAAGCGCGTTGGCCGTTTTTGCCACGCGTGTTGAATCATCCTGCGCCTGACCAATCGCCGTTGTCAGGTTTGAGACGTTTTCCGAAGCGGTTGCGCTGCCTCTGGCAGCCACTGACATGGACTGGCTAATTTCGCCGGTGGCTGCGCCTTGCTGTTCAACGGCGGAAGCGATCGCGGTGGTCACGTCCTGAACGTCCTGCATGCTGTCGCCAATGGCGCGGATCGCGGCCACGGCGGTTTCAGTGGAATGCTGCACACCGGTGACTTGGGCTGAAATCTCGTCTGTAGCCCGCGCAGTCTGCGTCGACAGGTCCTTGACCTCGGCGGCCACAACAGCAAAACCGCGGCCTGCCTCTCCCGCCCGGGCAGCTTCTATCGTCGCATTCAAGGCAAGCAGGTTGGTTTTTTCCGCGATGTCTCGAATCATGCTGATCACCTCGCCGATTTTTTCTGCAGCAGCAGAAAGTTCGCTAACGTCGTGGTCGGTTTTCCGGGCAACATCGGCTGCGGACTGCGTGATTTTGAGAGCCTTGCCGGTGTGTTGGTTGATTTCGTTGACCGAAATGCGCAACTCTTCTGCCGCTGTTGCGGAAGCTTGAACACCGTCATCAGATGCTTTTGTGGCAGACAAGGCACCGTCCGCCGCTTCTGTGGCGTTCTGCGCTAAGGTGACGATTGACTTGGCGGTTTGCGACATGACACCGGTTTGACCGGTCAGGTCTTGCTGAATTGCGTGAATACGTTGCTGGAATTGCTGCACAACAGCTTCCATGTCTGCGCGACGGCGTACTTCCCTATCGGCGCGTGCCGCGCTTTCAGCCTCCATTTTTTCGCAGTAGACGGCATTTTCCTGGAATTTTATGAGCGCTCGTTCCATTTCGCCAAGCTCATCGCGCCGGGCGGTGTCCGGCAGCTGCACATCGAGCCGTCCGGCCACAAGGTGGCGTATATTTTCAATGATGGTACCAAGTGGCCGGGTGATCGAACGGGCAAGCAACATCCCTGTCGAGAGCGCAAGAATCAGCAAGACAGCTGCTGCTCCGAACATCCAAACTTTCATCTTTGCCAGCGCGGCCATGGCTTCAGTTTCAGCTTGAAGCGCAACAACGTTCCAGCGCGTGCCGAACAGGTTCAGGTCCGCTGTCATGGCTAGCATGTTCATGCCGCGCCAAGTGTTGGTATGCCAGGTAACCGTTGGCCCGGTTTCGACCGCAAGCCGGCGGGTGAGGATATCGTTCTCTTCAGTGAACCGCGAATTGTTGCGCAAAAAGCCATCCGGCCCGACGATCAAAGTCTCGCCAGTTTCTCCAAGCCCGGTCGTGCGGTCCATTAGCTCGTTGATCTTGTCAATCGGCATTTGAAAAACAAGCACCCCAATTTTTTCGCCGCCGGCAACAACGGGCCGCGAAATGAAACTGGCTGGTGCTCCATAGCTTGGCTGATAGGGGGCGAAGTCGTAGAAATGAACCTCGTTGTCAGGCCCGTTCAGTGCAGCCCGGAACGCATTTCCAAGATCGGTTTCAGCCCATGGGCCCCCAGGCATGAAGTTGGTTGCAAAATCCTCCTCCTTGAAGACCGTGTAGACGAGGTCTCCTTCCTTATTGAACAGGAAGATGTCGTAGTAGCCGCGATCAATCAGCAGCTCCCGGAACCAGGGATGGAAGGTCTGATGCACGATATCATAGGCTGGATTGTCGTTTGCGCTGTCAAGAAGGTGTTTTTCGCCAAGCGGGTGCGGATTATTGGAGATGTACGCTTTTTTGAGGGCGCTTGTCTTGTCGCCAGAAATATCCATCCATGCGACCTTAAAGGCTGTGAGAGCATCCGCGGTGAACGGTAGTTCGCTGACCAGTTTCAGGTCGGTCTTGATGGCCTCTAGATAGTCTTCCAGTTCAAAGCGGCGATTTTCAGCGACAGCTTGCAGTCTGTGCTCTGTAAGGAGGTGGATTTCCCGCGCTGCTGTGAAGTAGCTGCTGATACCGATCCCGATCCCGACCAGCATTGCGCCACATAAAATTGCGGCCGGTATTTTGAATTTGACAGAGATTGAGTTCCACATGCAGGCCTCCACACAATATGCAAAGGGTGCTTGGGTGCAATGAATCAAATATTAAATCTAAACGTGTTTTGCATAAATAATATGCAGAAATAAATCTGTATCAAGTAGTATTTATCAATATAATATTTAATGTTTGATAAAATTTACTTAGTAAAAATAGGGGCTATTTGTGTTTTTGGATGAGGTCCCATTTGTTGACAAATGGATCTTCAAACACGACGACTTTTCCGTAGTTCTCATGTCTGGGATTTTCCAGAAACTTCACACCTGCAGCTGTCATTTTCCGCATGTCAGCTTCAAAATCATGTGTTTCCAAAAACAAAAAAACACGCCCGCCTGTTTGATTGCCAATAGCAGACAGTTGCGCCTCGGCATCAGCCTTCGCCAGAAGAAGGCGCGTCTGCGCGGTTTCGTTGGGGGCGACGATGACCCAGCGTTTGGTATCAGACAGTACCGTATCCTCGATCAGAACAAAGCCCAGCTTATCTACGTAAAAGGACTTCGCAGCCTCGTAGCACGGGACAACAAGCGCTATTGCGGAGATAAACTGGACCATCACTGAGCCCGGCGATAAACGGACACGTTTTCAAAGCTTGCAACGTCCACCAAATGGACCGTTTGCGTCACTGTCAGGGTGCTGCCGTCTTCAGACAGCTCGCGGTCAGCCTTCATGATTGTCAACCCGCCGCGTCTGGCCTCAGAAACCAGGTTCCGGTCGCCCTGGAACACCAGCCGCATGGCATCCACGAGCCCGCTTTTTCCGAGTTTCACCTCCGGTCCGTCCGGTACCGCTTCGAACCGGTCATTGGTCACTTCGCCATCTGCACCGACCTGGTTCATCGTGAACACGGCCATGCCGAAGTTGTCTTCGATTTTCAAGGTCGCGCTTTTCGGTGGATCGCCTTGTTCGAATTCGCTCTCGTCCGGATCCAAAATCCAATTGCCCAGAAAGGGGCCGATCTTGTCTTCCATCGTCTTGTTGATCCCCAAACCTAAATAAAACCGGCCGCCGGCGGATACCCGCCAGCGGCCGGATGAAAATTAGTCCAATCACGCGCTCAAAGCATCCAGTTCGGCAATGATTGCTTCGCCCATCTCGGTTGTATTGACAGTTGTTTCGCCACCGGCTGCGATGTCTTTCGTGCGCAAGCCTTTATCCAGTGTGTTGGCAATGGCCTTGTCCAGCAGGTCAGCCGCCTCAACCATTTCAAACGAATACCGCAAGGCCATGCCAAAGCTTGCGATCATCGCGATCGGGTTCGCTGCACCTGTTCCGGCGATGTCAGGGGCCGAGCCATGTACCGGTTCATAAAGCGCTTTGCGTTTGCCGGTCTTCGCGTCCGGCGCGCCCAGCGAGGCAGACGGCAGCATGCCGAGCGAGCCGGTCAGCATGGCGGCCACATCGGACAGCATGTCGCCGAACAGGTTGTCTGTTACGATAACGTCGAATTGTTTCGGCCAGCGCACCAGTTGCATACCGCCGGCATCGGCCAGCATGTGCTCAAGCGTGACGTCTTCAAAGCCGTTCTTGTGGGTCTGAGTGACGACTTCGTTCCACAGAACGCCGGACTTCATGACGTTCCGTTTTTCCATGGAA
This sequence comes from Roseibium hamelinense, assembly GCF_007830545.1. Lineage (GTDB taxonomy): Bacteria > Pseudomonadota > Alphaproteobacteria > Rhizobiales > Stappiaceae > Roseibium > Roseibium hamelinense. Next base: position 65,804 of record NZ_VLLF01000013.1, on the reverse strand, counting down.
CACACCTTGTTGTTCCGTGTGCGGGCGAGTTCGAACGCCACCTTGGAAATGCGCTCGATTTCATAGGTGTCATACACTTGGGTATCGACGCCACGCTTTTGTCCATTGCCGAGATCAGTGATTTCTTTCGGCTCGCCGAAATAAACACCGCCGGTCAGTTCACGGACGATCAGGATATCCAGCCCTTCAATCACGTCCTTCTTCAATGAAGAGGCGTCTGCGAGCGCCGGATAACAGATCGCCGGACGCAGGTTGGCGAACAGTTCCATGTCTTTTCGCAGGCGCAGCAGACCGGCTTCGGGACGAACGTCATAGGGAACGTCGTCCCATTTGGGGCCGCCAACTGCGCCGAAAATGACGGCATCCGCTGACATTGCCTTGGCCATGTCTTCTTCGGAAATGGATTGGCCGTGCGCGTCATATGCCGAGCCGCCAACAAGCCCTTCTTCGGTCGTGAAATCCGTACCGCCATTGGCATTGAACCAGGAAATGACCTTTTTGACCTCTTCCATGATTTCCGGACCGATGCCATCACCTGGAAGAAGCAGAAGATTATGAGAAGCCATAGACGTTCCATCCCGCATGTCTTGAACAGTATGCATCGGGTTAAAGGCTCAGGCTGGGGATGACAAGCGCAATGCTGTTGCGAAGACTTCAATTGGACCCGGACGCCGGTTCAACTATTCCCCGAGGGAAGCGCCGACTGGAAACTTGGCCAAACTGTTTCCAAGGCCGCCACATTACCAGCGTTTGCTTGCGTAATTAAGGGCTTCGCGGACGTCGAGCTGCCGGGTGGAATTGCCGCTTCTTACATAGAACGTCGAGGATTTGCCTTCTTCCATGTATACCGCGCGCGGGGCGGGCCGCACGATAACCATTGCGACGTCGTCTTCGCCGATTTTGGCAAAAACGGTGTGAATGTAAGGGCACAGGTCGCCGCCTAGAAACTTTGTCACGACATCATTGACCGACCTCTTAAAGGCATCGACATTTGGCTGTTTGAGGGTCGTCAGATCCTTGGCAAGGCCCAGGACTTGACCGTTGTCATCCACACCGATGACCAGATAGCCTCCTTCTCCGTTGAAAAAGCCGGCCACTGTCTTTGCGATAACTTTCTCAAGACCCCGGTTTACCCTGTTTTCATTGACATCCCATCGCAGCGACGATTTGAACTCGACCTTCGAGCTCTCCCCGCGCTTGATGATGTCCGGAATAAGGGCGGTCTGTTCTTCCCTTAGCGACTGGTATGCCTTTGCCGTCGTGACATAGTTGCGGGTGAAGACACCAAAGGCCGCGCCGACGAGCGCGCCGATGACGGCATAGGCAAGCGCAACGTCCATGTGGCGCGGCAATACCATAAACCAAAGCCTGGCCTGCATGAACTCCATAAAGCTCGGAGCTGTTTCCGAAAACCGCGCCAATTCGAACCAAACCACCGTCAGATTCAGCGGATGGATAAGCAAAATGCCGACAAGCGCGCCGAGGAAGAGATAGGACGCCATCATCGATACGCGGCTGGCTGCAAACGGGAGCATGGCCTCGGCCTCTGGTTTTGATGAATACGCCCGGATGAGCCGGCGTATTTAAATCCTGGTGTATCAGGCGGAGGCCGGAAGCGCCGTCTCCACCAGCTTGACCCAATAGGAGCATCCGACCGGGATCAGATCGTCATTAAAGTCATATTCGGGATGGTGCAGCCCGGCACTGTCGCCATTGCCAGCGAAAATGAATGCGCCTGGACGCTCTAAAAGCATATAGGAAAAATCCTCGCCACCCATCATTGGGTGGATGTTGGTCTCGACCTTGTCATGGCCTGCGATGCTGCGGGCAACCGTTGTGGCAAAATCGGTCTGTGCGTCATGATTTGCCGTGACCGGATACCCGCGCTGAAATTCTATGGTGGCGGTTGCTCCAAAGCTTTCCGCTATGGTGGCCGTAATTGACTTGAAACGCTTCTCCGCGAGTGCGCGCACGTCATTGTCGAGCGTTCGGATCGTCCCGCGTAGCGTTGCGGTTTGCGGGATCACGTTATAGGCGCTGCCGGCTTGGAAAACAGTGACAGACACGACAACCGCATGAAGCGGATTGGCGTTCCGGCTGGCGATGGTTTGGAGGGCGCTGACGATATGGCTGCCAGCGACGATCGGGTCGATCGTTTCGTTCGGCTTTGCCGCATGGCCACCCCGTCCGGATATCGTAACTTCAAATGTGTCTGTTGCGGCCATGATGCCGCCCTTGCGGATGGCAAACTCGCCGACCGGCAGACCGGGGTAGTTGTGCATGCCGTAGACTTCATCCATATGCCAGCGGGTCATCAGGCCGTCGTCGATCATAGCTTTCGCGCCGGCTCCGCCTTCTTCGGCTGGTTGGAAAATCACAATCACGGTCCCGTCGAAGTTGCGGGTTTCGGCGAGATATTTCGCAGCACCGAGCAGCATTGCTGTATGACCGTCATGGCCACACGCATGCATTTTGCCGGGGATCTTGGAGGCGTAGGGTTTGCCTGTCGCTTCCTCAATTGGCAGCGCGTCCATGTCCGCGCGCAGGCCAACGCTTTTGCCGGCGCCGCCATTGCGGCCCTTGATCACTCCAACCACGCCAGTTTTGCCGATGCCCGTGGTTACTTCGTCGACCCCGAAGCTCTCAAGCAGCTCAGCGACACGGGCGCTCGTGCGTACTGTATCATAAAGGGTTTCGGGGTTTTCATGGAAATCGTGACGCCAGGCCGTTACTTCCTCTGCAAATTCAGCCAGGCGATTGACGATGGGCATGCGGGTCTCCTTGGGTACGAAGCACAACACTATCCTGTATCGGGCATCGGTACCGATTGCTCAAGGTCGATCCGCAACATGCTGCTGTTTTTCGAAGGAGGAAGTCCGAAAACCGCGAAAATTGAAGGGGTATTCAATGTTTGCGGGTTGGGCCCGTGTTTTTCTTTTTGCGCGGAACAATGTAGCGCAAGGGTGCCATGAATGGGGCCGCCGGTTTTTCCGGAGGAGCAACAGTCAGGGCTTCCAAGGGATCCTTAATATCGCTGACAGAGCTGCTTTGGCGGGCCGTTGCAATTGTTTTTTCGACTGCAGCCATGCGCCGGCCGTCTGGCGTCGCTGTGCTTGCATTCGCCTGTTTTTGGATGCGGGCGATCGCGCCAAGGGTCGTTTCCATGTCCTGCAGCGTTATCGTCTCCTCGATTGGCAAGGGGTCTTCATGCCGGCGGATCGCGGAGTAAACGATGGTGTGGCACAGGACAATTACCAGTGGGAGAAGATCGATCGAAATAGCGCCGGCCCAGGAGGGAATGAAGCTCGACCAGTATTTTAGGACGGCCTCTGCAGGTGACAAAGGAACGTAGCGCGGGGTCTGCACCGCCTCTTGTGCCAAAACGGTGTCGGCGGCTTTGACCAGGATTTCCGATTGCTCCGCAAGGCTCTGTTTGATGGAGGTCACGGCCTGGCGTTGCAGATCCCGCATTGCTGCGCTTTGACCGGTTGCTACCGGAATCACGAAGCCACGGTTCAGGTTTTCTGCCGCACGCTTCACGGCGGGGGCCAGAGAGTTCTGGTTCAGTTGGGCGACGATACCCGAAACGCTGGAGGCGGCTTGTGCGAACTCTACTGCGCGGGCATCAACCTCTCCGGGCGACGACACCAATTCGCGCATAATCGTTAGGTCGCGGGTGCCTTCCTCGTACAGCAGTTCGACGTCGCTCCGCGAGTTGATGACCTGCTCTTCGAGTATCCTTAGGTTTTGTGCCGTTTGAGAAAGCAACTGGGCAACTGTTCCCGAACCGGCCCGGCCGGTCAAGGCGCCCAGGTTAAGCTCTCTGGCGGCGATTTGTTCAAAGTTGTCGGCGGCCCGTTCCAGATCCGGAAGTATGCCTTGAACGGCAAGCGCGTTTTCATAGGCGGATTTCAGGGATTCCTGATAATCTTCAACCGTTTCGGCCAGGTTCTGTTCGACAGCAGCGGATCCTGCGAGGGCTGCTGCGTTCAGCCATGAAGAGATCGCAACGATTGCGACGCAACCGATCCCCATGGCAATGCACATCTGAAATTTCGCTCGGGTGGTGGTCAGCAAAGGAAGGATGCGGAGCATATAGCTCCAAAACATATAGATGCCGATGGAAACTGCTACGGAATAGGCAATAGCCGCACTGGATACCAGGAAATTCGAGCCGTTCAGCAAGCCGCGGACACCAATATAGGTGTAAATACCGGAGGCGATCGCCAAAACGGCAAGCCCGACAATGGTGAGACTGTTCAGAGACGATACGGCTGACTTGAGTTCCCGGGACAGACTGCACCTCCCTTGGCACATTGGTCGCTTGAGGGCCGAAAACGAACCACGCTCACTTGCGCACCAGTATCGTCAGGCTTTGGTGTCAAGAGCAACACACAATCCATGATTTACGTAGGGTTTCCCCTGATCTCTTGCGTCTTCTGGTGTCTTGTCTGGGTTGATCGCCTGGTTTTTCTATTGGCGCGGCTGCAGGCGAAAAATGCTGGTCTTTTTGATCTCGCTGTCTTCCAGTGCGCCAACAATGGGTACTGAGTAACTGGCCAGTTCTTGCAGCCGGTTCTTAGGGAGGTAGCTGCGCCCAGGGTCGCCGATCAAGACGTCCGAACCGTTGCATCTTGCCCGGTCGAGAAAAGCGAGCACACGCTCCGCCATTGGTTTGTCGTAGAAAACATCGCCTGAAAACACCAGGTCCACATTTGGCGGTGGCCCGTCCAAAACGTCTGTGCGCGTGTGGATCAAGGTTACCTGGTTTAGATCGGCATTCAGGCGGCCGGCAATCTCCGCGAATGGATCAATATCTGCGCAAATGCAGCTGCGAGCGCCCGCCATCATGGCCGCAATGCCGACCAGTCCGGATCCGCTGGCAAAATCCATAACAGATTTGCCAATTACGGATGCCGGGTGATCAAGAATATACCGCGCAAGACCCTGTCCTCCCGCCCAGGCAAAAGCCCAAAAGGGCGGAGGCAGACCGAGTTCGCCAAGCTCGTCCTCCGTCTTGAGCCATAAAGACATGGCCTCGTCGGCAAGGTGCAGCCGAATCTCCTCCGCGTGCGGAACGGTTTTGATTTTTGTCTCAGATCTGATGAAGGCGGCCGGGTCGGATATCCGGCCCGAATTTCCGGCAGGCTCAGGAGTTGTGCCGTCGGCTGTCACACCTCTTCCTTTAGGTCGCCCATTTCACACACGATTTTCCATTCTTCTTCGGTGACGGGCTGCACTGAAAGGCGCATTGAGGTGACAAGTGACATGTTCGACAGCTGCGGTTCAGCTTTCACATCCGCCAAGGTCACGGGCTTGGGCATATCGCAGACGGCTTTGAAATCCACGCACTCCCAGCGCGGATCGTCTGTCGTCGTGTCCGGGTGGATTTCACTGCACACCTCGACGATGCCGACAACTTCCTTACCGATATTTGAATGGTAAAAGAATGCCCGGTCGCCGATCTCCATTTTCCGCATGTTGTTGCGGGCCTGGTAGTTTCGAATGCCGTCCCACTGTTCGCCCTCGTCGCCCTTAGCCTTTTGCTGGTCCCATGACCATTTGTCGGGCTCGGATTTGATCAGCCAGTATTGCACTTACGACGCCTCCGGGTTCTTTACCGCCCAGTTCCAAGGACGAATTTCTACGCTTTCGAACAGGCCAGCCTTAGCATACGGATCTTCCTGTGAAAACGCGAGGATCTCGTCGCGGTTGGACGCCTCTACAATGACCAGCGAACCAGTCATATTGCCGTCATCGTCCAGAAACGGTCCCGCGGCTTTCAGGCTGTCGCCAAGGCCTTTCAGGAAATCGATGTGTGCCGGACGGTTGTCCAGCCTGACTTGATGCGCGCCCGGTTTGTCGGTGCAGATGAGTGCATAAAGCATTGTCGCCCAATCCTCGCGAGAAAATGTCAGCGGTGAAACTATGTGCCCTTCAAACAGAACTCAATGGCATTCGAGCTCAAGAACTTGCCTCTGGTTTCAACGGGCGGGACATCAGGGCCGTCAGCGCTTCGTCCACGTCCAGGTCTCCGTCAATCATCCGGGAGACTGTTTCGCAGATCGGCAGGTCCACTTTGTGCCGTCTGCCGATATCCAGCGCCACTCGCGCAGAAAACGCGCCTTCCGCAAGTTTGTCACTCTGGAGCAGGAGGTCGGCCGCCTTGTGCCCTTCTCCAAGCTTTTTACCAAAGCTGAAGTTGCGTGATTGGGTTGATGAGCAGGTCAGTACCAAGTCCCCGAGACCGGACAGACCGGTGAGTGTTTCCGGTTTGGCATCCATCGCAACGCCCAATCGGGTCAATTCCGCAAATCCTCTGGCGGTCAGGGCAGCTTGTGCACTTGCGCCTAGTTTGCGGCCGGCAACAGCTCCGCAGGCAATGGCCAGAACATTTTTCAAAGCGCCGCCGATTTGCGTGCCCACCACATCGGTCGATGCGTAGGGCCGGAATGCCGGTGCAGCCAGCGCCAAGCAAAGGGCGTGGCCCAGCTCCTGGGAGTCGATCGCAATCGTAACGGCTGTCGGGAGCCCTTTAGCAACATCCTCGGCAAATGACGGGCCCGACAGAACACCCGCCGGTGTGCCGGGCAGTTCCTCCGAGACGATTTGAGACAACAGTTTGCCGGTTTGGCGTTCAAAACCTTTCGCACAAAGCAATAGCGGCATCTTAAAAGCGCCAAGCCTGGAAAGTTCCTGCAGCATAGGGCGTGTTGTTTGCGCCGGGGTGACCAACAGCACCGCATCGACCGAAACAAGATCCGTCAGGACAGTGGTCGCTTCGATTTCCTCATCAAAGGTAATCCCATGCAGATAACGAGGATTTTGCTGACGGGCCCTAATATCAGAAACGGTATTTGCATCCCGTGCCCACAAAATCGCTTTTCGCCCGGCACGTGCGGCTGTCAGGGCAAGGGCGGTTCCCCAAGCGCCGCCACCAATCACACCGACAGATTGGATCCTCTGCATCAGCGTCTCTCCTTCATTTTCTGCCGGAGTTGGGCAATCGGGGCTCCAAAGGCTGCAAAGAAAGCGGAAGGATCACTCGCTCTGGGGTCGTCAAGGGCAAGCCAGAACAGCCTGAACCGGATCGGTTCGCCGCCGACGCTTGGCGTCATCTCGAAATGCTCCCATTCTTCTGCCGGTGGCTCGGAAACAACTGCATGGAAGTGTTTACGAACGTGTTTTCCCGTGATTGGCCGTTGTAGCGTGGTAATCGGACTCGTATTGTCGTCTTGGAGACCGAACGGAAGCACCTGATCCGCAAAATGCTCGAATGCCGTGTCGAGCTTCAAACCGGTTTCTTCGCTGAATTCGCGTCGTGCGCCTTGCAAAAAACTTTCGCCCGGATCGACAGTCCCGCCTGGTACCTGAAGGCCGATTTCGGGATTGTCGGGCTCTTCAAACACGAGCAGCCGGTCCTTGCAGGTCAAGTAAACATAGGCCTTAAAATAGACGTTCATAGAAACGAATCCCACGGGCTGCCTCGGTGAAGTCCTAACAGGCCCGTCTCAAGGGGCAAAGGCTGTACAATGCAATTTCCGACAGGTTCTCAAGACACCTCGCGCGTCGCATTGCAGCATTGGTCATAAAGGCTTAAACCTTGGCGCCTTTTTTTCCAGCACCTAAAACGGCTGCTTTTGTGGCGTCCAGCGGCCAACGGGGTCTTGGGGGCAGCGCCATGTCATCAACAGGTCCCAGAACAAGCCGTTCAATCCCCGCCCATGCGATCATGGCAGCGTTATCAGTGCACAATGCCATCGGCGGCGCGATGAAATCTGCCTGTGCTGCAGCTGTTGCAGCCTGGAGCGATGTGCGGATTTCCTGATTTGCGGCAACCCCGCCCGCAACAACGAGTGTTGGCGGCACATCGGGGTGCCGTTCGCCGAAAAGCTGAAGGGCGGCTTTGGTGCGGGCTGCGAGTACATCTGCAACAGCCTTTTGAAATCCCGCGCATAAATCCGCGATTGTTTGGTCATCAATGGGTTCGAGCTTTTTGGCTTGGGTCCGCAGTGCGGTCTTTAGGCCTGCGAAGGACATGTCGAGACCGGGACGGTCCAATAATGGGCGCGGCAATTTGAATCGACCGGCATCGCCAGCAAGAGCCATGTGCTCGACGGCCGGCCCTCCTGGATAGGGCAGGCCGAGCAGTTTGGCGGTTTTGTCAAAGGCTTCGCCGATGGCGTCGTCGATGGTTGTTCCCAGCCGCTCATAATCTCCAACGCCCCGAACCAGAAGAAACTGGCTGTGCCCTCCCGAAACCAGCAGAAGCAGGAAGGGAAAAGGCAGGTCGTCGGTCAGTCTGGCGGTGAGGGCGTGGCCTTCCAGATGGTTGACGGCAATAATAGGTTTGCCCGAGGCCATGGCAATAGCCTTGGCGGTCATGAAGCCAACAATCACGCCGCCGATCAGACCGGGGCCCGCTGTCGCAGCAACCGCATCAATGTCATCCCAACCGCAGTCCGCCCTCGACAGGGCTTCGGCAATAATCCCGTCCAGAACTTTGATGTGCGCGCGGGCTGCGATTTCCGGCACCACGCCACCGAAGGCGGTGTGATCATCGATTTGCGACCGCACGACATTTGAAAGGATCTGCTTTTCTGCCGGTCCGCGCACCACAGCCGCAGCCGTTTCATCGCAGCTTGTTTCAATACCAAGCACCGTCATTTGCAATGTGGGTTCAAGCGGATTGACTGAAGTCATTGGGTTTGCTGCATTGGGCCATCTAGTGTCGGGCATTCGCTCGGTCGCATAATCGTAGTTTCTAGGCGTGCCCTTGGTGGGCCATACATCGGGATCTGTTCTCTTGCAATCAACTCCTTTGCGTATCGGAACGCGCGGCAGCGCTCTTGCCCTTGCACAAGCCCACGAGACGCGCGCGCGCCTGATGGCGGCCCACGGCCTGGCGGAAGATCAGTTCGAGATCGTCGTCATCAAAACAACCGGCGACCAAATACAAGACCGCCCCCTGTCCGAGGTTGGGGGCAAAGGCCTATTCACCAAAGAGATCGAAGAAGCACTTTTGGACAGTCGTATCGATCTTGCGGTCCATTCCTCAAAAGATATGCCGACTGTGCTACCCGACGGGCTGGCTCTTACGGCGTTCCTGCCGCGGGAAGATGTCCGGGACGCATTCATTTCGCCTAAAGCAAAAACGCTGGCCGGTCTGCCTGAAGGCGCTGTTGTGGGCTCCAGTTCGCTGCGCCGCCAGGCAATGATTAAGCGCCTGCGGCCGGACATTGATGTGGTCATGTATCGTGGCAATTTGCAGACCCGGCTCCGAAAGCTTGAAGAGGGGCAGGTTGATGCGACCTTGCTCGCCTATGCAGGGCTCAAGCGACTCGGCTTGGAAGATGTTGTGACCAGCTTGTTGGACACCACGGAATTTCTGCCCGCCGTGGGCCAAGGTGCAATCTGTATCGAGAGCCGCGTTGGAGATGAGAGAACCTTGGCGATGCTTCAAAAAATTCATGATCAAGACACGCATGTCCGGCTGGAAACCGAGCGTGCGTTCCTTGCGGTGTTGGATGGTTCCTGCCGGACGCCGATTGGCGGGCTTGCGGAAGTGGTCGGCGACACGATCCGCTTCCGCGGCACGATCCTGAAGCCGAACGGGTCGATGGTTCATGACATTGAGACACGTGGTCCAGTCTCTGACCCTGAAGGCCTTGGCCGGTCCGCGGGCGAAGCGCTCAAGGAGATGGCGGGACCGAACTTCTTGGCCTCGTGAACAAATCGATGCGGTTTCTCGTCACACGCCCGCAACCTGATTGCACGAAAACCGCAGACAACATTCGCAGTGCGGGGCATGAGGCCGACGAAGCGCCGCTCTTGGTGGAAACATCGCAGCTGCCCACCTCGTTCCAGCTTTACGGGGTTGCAGCTTTGGCAGTGACCAGCCGTCGGGTCGTTGCGTTGCTGGCCAGGCACCCGGAGTTCAATCAGCTATGTGGTCTGCCTGCGTTTGCTGTCGGCAACAGCACCGCCGAGGCTTTGCGGATTGCGGGGGTTTCAACCGTCTATACCGCCGGCAGCAATGTTGTGGCGTTGGCAGATTTGATTGTGTCTCAATCGATCAATGGCGATGTGCTTTATCCCTGCGCGCGTGACCGCGCCGGCGATCTTGAGGGCATGCTTGCAAAGCGCGGTGTGACGTGCCGGACGGTTCAGATCTATGCAATGGAAAGAGCGCCTGCGTTGCCACGGGATGTTCAAATTCGTTTGCGCGACGGACACTATACGGCCGTGTTGATCTATTCACGCAGAACCGGTTTATTCTTTAAAGAGTTATTGGAAGCGGCGGGTTTGGGATGCTGTTTGAAAAACCAGACTGTCATTGCCATGTCCGAAAATGCGGCCGGGGACCTACGAGGTGCGGGCTGCCTTAAATTTCCCGCAAAGCCGAACGAGCAAGCAATGCTCGCTTTAGCGTTAGCGGACTGTTAACCCGAAGCAGCGAGTCCATTTCTTGCGATGCGAAAAAAGACTTGCGCGGTTGCGGTATCACTTGCCTGTCGGGCGTGTATAGTAGGTTAGACAGCCCGGCATGGGCCAGGAGGAGACAAGATGGCATCGGATAAAGACCCTTCCGGAAAATCGTCAACATCTTCAGGAGCCGAGACTTCAAAATCAGCCGGTTCCGGAGGTGGCGCCAAGGGCGAGACTGCAAAAGATACAAAACCATCCTCCAGTGCGTCATCAGCTACGTCTTCAGCTGCTGCATCGGGCTCCGGCAAACGACCGGTCACCATCGACTTGAAACCTGAGAAAGTTGCGGCAAAACAGGGCGCGGCTGGTGATTCATCCGCAGCGTCCAATACGGATCAAAAATCCGCTAACAAGGATGTGAAGTCCACTGCTTCGGGCAGCAAACCGGAAACCGCTACCGCCTCCGGGTCCGCGAAGAGCGGCGCGGCTACTTCTGGAAAAACTGGCGAAGACGCCAAGAAAACCGCCTCTTCCACAAGCGATACGGCGAAACCCTCCGGCTCATCCGGGACAACGGCGAAACCCGTCGGTGGCGGGGGTGCGGCTTCCGCGACTGTGAATACATCAGCATCATCCTCAAAGACGGCTTCGGCAATTGACAAGGACGCTGGAAAACCGGCAGCGGCTTCCAGCTCGTCATCTCAGAGCCGCAGTGGGTCCAAGTCCTTTACGCCGCCGGCTTCTCCGGAAAAATCTGGATCCGGTTTTGCGGGTATGTTGGGGGCTGCGGTCTTTGGCGGGGTCGTCGTCGTGTCAGCGGCCTACGGTTTGCACGCGGCGGGTGTCTTGAAGCTGCCGGCTGGCGCGAGCGAAGAGACAAGTGCGCTTCTTCAAAGCGCAGAGACGAAAATTGCGAACCTTGAACAGCAGATTGCGGACCTGTCGCAAAACGGTGTCGCGCAGGCAGCCCAGCAGCGTGTTGCGGAACTTGAAACCCGCTTAAGTGGCCTTGAGGGAACTGTTGCCAATGCAGTTTCCGGCAGCGACAGTTCCGGGGCGGCAGATACCAGCTCTGCACTTGAAGCGCTGAAAAGTGATGTCGCGTCGCTGACAACCCGTATTGATGACGTTGCAAGCCAGCTGGGTGCAGAGGGCGGTGCGGCATCAGGCGGTGGGGCCGCTGTTTCAGCTGATGCACTTGCCGGTTTGGAAAGCAAGGTGGCCGGGATTGAGACAAACCTTAACGCGGCGACCGAAACGGCATCGTCAGCGCAGCAGTCGGTCACGTCCCTGCAAAATGATATGAATGCGCTACAGAGCAAGGTCGAGAATGCCGAGGCCACCGCAAAGGCAGCGCAAACGGCAGTGGCAACCTCCGACACCTCGTTGAAAACGTTGGCCGACAGCCAGGCTCGTGCAAGCGATACTCTCGCCAGCCTATCGTCCGATATTCAAACAATGGCGCAAACGCAGTCAGCGTCTCTCGCTGAAATCAAGAGCGAGCTTGCCGCCATGTCCGCGCGTATAGCGACCGTTGAAAGCACGATGGGCGATGCCACTGCTCGAGAAGTGGCAGCCCGGGCGCTTTCCGTGTCGGCTTTGAAATCCGCTGTCGATTCCGGTCGGCCCTATCAGACGGAATTGGCAGCCGTGAAGGCCGGCTTGCCGGCTGATACGGATCTTGCAGCGCTGGAGGCTCATGCGGAAAACGGGATTGCGCCGGTTTCGGTGTTGATCGCCGAGTTCCCGGGAGTGGCGCGGAAGATGTTTGGAACATTTGCCCAGCCAGAGCAGTCCGGTGATCTGCTCGACAGTTTTCTTGCCAGCGCAAAATCGATTGTTTCCGTGCGCGGCCCGGGCGATGCGGATGGCTCCGGACCTGCTGCAACCTTGCGGCGCATGGAGAACGCGGTCTCAAATGGAAACCTGAGTGCAGCGCTCACCGCCTATCAGGAATTGCCTGCTGCCGCACAAGCTGCGGGGAGTGACTGGGCGGCCCGGGCGAAGGCGCGGGTTGAAGTCGATGGGCTGACCGAAAAGGCCTCGCAGGAAGTCTTGTCCGAGCTTGCACGCAAGGACAGCTGAACCAGTTCCGGCATCGTTATGGGTGCTGGATCGCATGGAAAAACGGCCTCGTGCCGGAAGATTGTGACGGAGCGTAGGAAATGATCCGCGTCCTTTTGTTCTTTGCCCTTTTGTTCCTGCTTGCCTTGGGCTTTGCATGGATGGCGGACCTGCCTGGCGTAATTTCGGTGAGTTGGCAGGGCTATGTGTGGGAACAGCCGCCCGTGGTCGTCGCAATCGTGGCCGGCATTTTGCTGTTCGTCTTTCTCCTGGCGGTCTGGTTGATTTCCGCCATTCTACGGTCTCCCAAGATCGCTACGCGCTTCTTTCGGCGCCGCCGGCGAGACAAAGGGTACGAGGCGCTGTCTCATGGGCTCATTGCTCTGGGCACCGGAAACGCGAAACTTGCCCGCCGCTACGGGCTTGACGCTGAAAAGCTTCTCAAAGGTGAGCCTGCGGCGAAACTGCTCCTCGCTCAGACCGCTCAGCTTGCCGGACGAAATGATGAGGCCCGGGCATTGTTTGAGAGCATGCTGGACGAGCCTGAAACGCGCGCGCTCGGCCTCCATGGGCTGTTTATTGAAGCCGAACAACAGAACGAACCGGTTGCCGCGCGCCACTATGCTGAAGAAGCTGCCAAGACCCAGCCGGGTCTGGAATGGGCCGGAAAAGCCGTTCTGGGCTACCAGGCGATTGCCAGCCACTGGGACCAGGCACTCACGACTCTCGAGCGCAATTACAGCGCAAAGCTACTCGATAAGAAAACCTACCGGCGCCAGCGTGCAGTGATTTTAACGGCCCTCGCTGAAAAGCTGGAGGATCAGGAGCCTGAACGGTCTTTCTCGCTCGCCAAGGAGGCGCATGGCCTGGCGCAGGATTTGGTTCCTGCTGCGGTTATCACCTCAAGGCTTGCGACGCGGCGTGGCGATGTGCGTAAAGCTTCTAAAGTTGTCGAGACGACATGGCGCCTCGCGCCGCATCCCGATTTGGCTGACGCTTATGCTCATGTCCGGACCGGGGATTCCGCCGTCGACCGCCTGAAGCGGGTGAAGTCGCTTGCCGCTCAGCGGGCAAACACCTCGGTTGGTGCTTTGGCAGTTGCGCGGGCGGCGATGGAGGCCCGCGAATTTACGGAGGCGCGTGAACAGCTCAAGAAAGTCCTTCAAAGTGACCCGACCCGCGGAGCTTTCCTGCTGATGGCTGAGCTTGAAGAAGCCGAGCATGGAGATGTGGGTCGTATGCGTGATTGGTTGGCGCGTGCTGTCCGTGCGCCGCTTGACAAAGCCTGGGTTGCCGATGGCATCGTGTCCTCCGAGTGGCGGGCGGTTTCGCCGGTGACTGGCCAACTTGATGTGTTTGAATGGACCACGCCCAATCAGTTGCCCGGTCAAGAAGATGGTCAAATGATCGAAGACAGCCTGTTCGAAGCGCCGGTTTTGCCAGCAGGGGCAGGCGATGGCGCCGCGGATCAAACTGCAGATGCACCGAACACTTCCGGCGAAGAGCCGGCGCCAAAGGTTCATATGAAAGAAATCAATCCGCGCCCGCCCGAGGCAGCTGATACATCTGCGGAAAAGGCTGCGCAGACCGGCAAGGACGACCCGGCGGTGGCAGCTGGGCCTCACACGAAACCAGGCGGTTACGAGGGGACGACGGACGATATCCATCATGCGCCAGCGCCGGCGAAGTTGCCGGACACGCACGCGGATGCTGCTACAGGTGCTGAAACGCCAAAGGGGGCGAGCCCTGAAAAAACCGTTGACGTTCCAGAAGGCGAAACTTCCGAACCGGAACAGAGCGCCGCGGCAGCGGGGTCCTTGAAAGACAAGGTGACGCCTGATGCTTCTGAACAATTGGTAGGCGCGGCGCCGGTTGAACGCGGTCGAAACACAACACCTTCAGCTGGTGAAACGAGCGCGCCCGAGGAGCCGTCCGGTGCGGGGCCTGAGACCTCGACCGGACAACAAAACACCCAGGACACCGGTAAAAACGGACAAGGAAAAGCAGCGTCTACCGCAGAGGAAACCGATCTCGACAAACCAATCGAATTTCCGTTTAACCGGATGCCTGATGATCCGGGACCGGCCGATGACGAAGACGATTCCAAAAAAACGCAGTCTAAATTTTTCAATTGAAGCGGCGGCCAACCTGCCGTTTCACGTCCCTTCAGCCAAACATTGAACGAAATCTTGGTGGCGGGCTGACGGGGCAGGCTATCACGGATCAGAAATACGCTTGCATCGAACGCGCCTGTCCGGTAATTAGCCGTCCATTCCGGGTGCTGAGCACCCAAATGCGCCCGACTTTTGGGCGGGAAGCCGCTGTAGCTCAGTTGGTAGAGCACGTCATTCGTAATGATGGGGTCGTAGGTTCGAGTCCTATCAGCGGCACCATTTAAGCTTGAGCGTTTCGCTTTTCAGCCATTTTCGCCCCGCCCTTCAAGGCATTGCCGCTTGTCAGCGGGTAGACCTATGACGACAAGCTTTCACCCCACTGCCCCCAAAAAACTTCCGTAATTGCGGAGAAAGTATGCAGCGCATGTGCCGCATATTAAAAGGCCGTTGTTCTCACTTGTAAAGACGAAGCGGTGTTCCTCTGCTATGTGAAGACTTACTTAAAACATTTCATTGTAAGAAACACGGCAATAGTAGCTGAAGACGTAGCCGGGATAGGGGGACGCGTGTTTAGGACGCGCCAGGGGAAATGCGCCAATGTTGCATAAAATGATCCGGGTCTTGATCGCTGATGACAGTGCGATCGCGCGGGATGTGGTCCGCGCCGGCATCAAAACGCATCAGTCGAAGCGGTATTTTGAAATCGATGTCGTACCCGACGGCCAGCAAGCCCTGGATGTGCTTCACAAGAAGCAGATCGATATCGCTTTCATTGATATCAACATGCCTGGCCTGTCCGGACCCGAAGTCATTTCTGCGATGAAAGAGACCAAGTCGAATGGCTGCTTGGCAATCGCAATGTCCAGCGACATGAACGAAAAGGCCCGCGCGATTTTCACCGAGTTCGGCGCCTATCACTTTCTGAAGAAGCCGTTTCATCAAGAAGACGTTGCCGGGATCGTTTCATCTTACATAACCATGACTGAGGGATATCCGATCCTCATCGTGGACGATTCCACGACCATGCGGAAACTGACCCGAAAGATCCTTGAAAACAGCCGGTTTAATTTCGATATCTCAGAGGCAGACAGTGCTGCTGCAGCTTTAAAAATGGTATCGACTGGAAAGTTCCGCATCGTACTGACCGATTTCCATATGCCGGATGTCGACGGTTTGGAACTAGCCGGTGCCATCCGAGATCAGTCCAGCAAGATTTCGATCTACATGATGTCAACAAACGACACGACCTACCTGGAGCGGTCAGCTGCATTTATCGGCATCACCGGATTTTTGAAAAAGCCGTTCACGGCACAGGACATTGATACGGTCATGCACAAGCTGCTTGGGCTCGATGACCCAAATTTCGGCAAAGTGCGCGACTTGTTCAGCTTTTTCGAACGGGAGCGCAAGGCGTCCTAAGCGCCGCAGGTCATTTGGGACGCATCCAATGGCGTGTAGTCCGCCCTCTCACAGCTTGAGCGGGCTGGCCATCAGCTTCGCACAAGCATCTTTTGAAACGGTTAGTAACAGTATGACCGCGCCTTCCGCTTGACCTGTCCCTGCGAAATGATTCCAATAAGGGTGAAGTGGTTTCTCGGTTCGAATCACGAAGACCGGCTGCGAAAACATGCTCCTTGGCAAATCGGCAAAAATTGAAGTTGTCCGGCGCATTCTGCCGGCATTTCTTGGCGTCTTGAGTGTGATCGGGATGGCCAGCTTCATGGCGCCGATCAGTGGGCTGCTCTGCCTTGTCGCCGGTGCAGGGATCTACGCGGCCTTGCCAAGGCCGAGCCTGCCAAGCGGCGCGATCAAGCCCGAACCATCACCGCCGACAGTCGTGACCGATATAGGCGGCTTTCTTTTGTGTGTTCCGCTATTCTCCATTGTGGTGCTTGGCATGGCCAATGCAAACGGGCCCATGGGTTGGTTCTTTCTGCTCTTGCTGGTACCTGCATGCGCGTCCTTGATGATCTTCCTAATTGCCATTCGTCAGGAAACTTCATGGGTTCGCTTTTTTGGAAACGGTTTCGAGTTTGCTTTGTTGGGTCTCAAAACCCGCGTCCGCTACGTCGACCTTGCAGATGTGAAAGTTAAGCATTGGGTCGCCAAAGGAGGGTTTGGACGGTTTTTGGGGCTTCTCGGTCTGGCGCAGCGGTCCAATGTGGCACTTCTTGGGCCCGCAAATCAGACCAAAACGTTGGTATTCACTCGCAAAGACGGATCACAATTCACGATTTCATCCGAGCTGATCCCTGATCTGCAGCGGATTCTCGTCGGCATGGACCGGGCGGGCGTGGAGTTGCCCAAGGGTATCAGCGAGCGCCAGCGCAAGAAAATTCGAAAAATGCGTGAGCGGATGTATGGCGCGGATGAAGAAGATACGCCCCAGATCGAACAGCAGCAGGTCGCCCGCATTGCAGCCCTTATTGAGCACGCCCGGAGGCACTAAGTTACCTGTTGGCTTGCATTGGCACTCTCAGTCCAAGCAGGCGTTCTTTTTTCGAAAAACGCGGACACACCTTCCTTAGCGTCCGCAGTTTCCCAAGCGTTGGCAAGCTGCTCAATCGTGCTGTCAATAACTTCGTTTGAGATCTGCGGACCAAGCGACCGGGCCAGGCGTTTTGAGGCAGCAACGGCCGCTGGTGATGCTGCGAAATACGGTTCTGTTTCTGCCTCTACGGCACCATCCAGTTCTTCGGCGCGAACCACGCGCGCGACAAGATCAAGGTTCCGAGCTTCTGCCGCATCAAAAACACGAGCGGACATGAAAACGCGTCGAGCCTTGCCTTCGCCCATTCTGGCTAGAACATAGGGGCTGATCGTCGCGGGGATCAGCCCGAGGCGAACCTCCGTCAGGCCAAATTTGGCGGTATCGACGGCTACGACGGTGTCGCAGACACTCAACAATCCAACCCCGCCGCCAAATGCCTGGCCTTGAACCTTGCCGATGAGGGGTTTCGGCAGCTCGTTAAGCGTTTTTAGCATCATGGCAAGCTTGCGGGCCTCGTGCATCCGTGTCGCCCGATCCGCAACAAATTGTTCGCGCATCCAGCCAAGATCGCCACCTGCACAAAAGCTCTTTCCACTGCCGGTGAGGATCACAACTCGTACGGATGCATCCTCGGCGAGGAATGAAGCTGCGGCGGTGAGCTCTTCAATCATCTGGGCTGACATAGCATTGTGTTTGTCCGGACGGTTGAGGGTCAGGGCCGCAACACCGCGCTTGTCTACAGCCAGGTGAATGGTTTCGAACGTCATGCGCTTGCTCCCCTCAATGACCGTGCAAAGGCGGCAGCATCTTTCAGCTTGTCCATGTCGAGCCCCGTTTCAAATCCCTTGTCTGAAAGCAAAGCCGCCACGGCTTCGGTTGCCACGTTACCTTTTGCGCCTGGGGCATAAGGACATCCGCCAAGACCACCTACGGCGCTGTCAAACGTCCGTAGGCCCTTGTCGAGGCTGATCTCAATGTTTTCCAGCGCACGGCCCTTCGTGTCATGAAAATGGCCGGCCAGCTTTTCTGCCGGCAGATCACCCAACACAGTATCCAGCATCTTGCCAATCGTCTCGGGGGTTCCGGCGCCAATCGTGTCACCAAGCGAAATCTCGTAGCAGCCAAGATCAAAAAGTGTTTTTGCCACTTCAGCGACCTTGGCCGGTGAAGTAGCGCCATCATACGGGCAATCAGTTACACAGGAGACATATCCACGCACCGGGATGGCATCCTTTTGCGCTTTTTCGATCAGTGGCTTGAAGCGTTCAATGCTTTCCGCAACAGAGCAGTTGATGTTCTTACGAGAAAACCCTTCGGAGGCGGACCCAAAAATTGCGACCTCATCAGCAGAGACGCGAACCGCAGCGCCGTACCCTTTAACGTTGGGTGTTAGCACCGAATAAGTGACTGCGGGATGGCGGTAAATGCCTTCCATGACTTCCTGCGCGTCGGCCATTTGCGGAACCCATTTGGGGCTCACGAAACTTGTGACTTCAATTTTTCGGAAGCCGCATCCCGACAACCGGTCCACCAATTCGATCTTCTGTCCTGTCGGAACAAAATTCGTCTCGTTCTGCAGCCCATCTCTTGGCCCCATCTCGAATATGGTCACAAATTCGGACATTTAGCCGTCTTTCCTTTCTGCGGCGGCCTGGGCTCGCAACTCCTTGCGGATTACTTTGCCCGTCGTGGTCATTGGCAGCGAGTCTACAAAAGCCACTTCGCGTGGATACTCATGTGCTGCCAGACGGGTTTTGACGAACTCCGCGATCTCATTGGCCAGCGCATCACTTGGTTCAAAGCCCGTTTTCAACACAATAAATGCCTTAACGATTTCGGTACGCTGAGAGTCCGGCTTGCCGACAACACCGGCCATGGCAACAGCGGGATGTTTGAGAAGGCAGTCTTCGATTTCGCCGGGCCCGATGCGGTATCCGGAAGAGGTAATGACGTCGTCGTCCCGGCCAACGAAGCGGATCCAGCCGTCCTTGGACAGAACCCCGGTGTCCCCGGTCAACAGCCAATCGCCAGCAAACTTTTTGGCAGTTGCCTCCGGATTGTTCCAATAACTCAGGAACATAACCGGGTCCGGGCTTTTCACGGCAATGTTGCCAAAGGCCCCGTTGGGCAGAAGGGTTCCGCTATCATCTACAATTGCCACGGTATGGCCGGGCACCGACCGGCCCATAATCCCCGGCCGGGGCGGCATGATTGCCGCGCAACTGGAGACGATCATGTTGCATTCAGTTTGACCGTAAAACTCGTTGATGGTGACACCGAATACTTTTTGGCCCCATTCAATCAGCTCGGCACCAAGAGTTTCACCTCCAGAGGCAACGGACCTTAAATTCAGCTGCCAGCTGTCTGTAGACGCGTCGGTCTGGCGCATCATCTTGAGTGCTGTTGGTGGGAGAAACGTGTTCCGGATTTTGTAATCATGCAGCAATTTGAAGGCCGCATCCGCTGTAAACTTCTTAAACCGGCAGGCAACAACCGGGACCCCGAGATAAAGTGCCGGCATCAACACATCGAGCAATCCGCCAATCCAGGCCCAGTCTGCAGGGGTCCAGATTTTGTCGCCCGGCTGGCCAAGGAAGTCGTGGCTCATCTCCACTCCAGGCAGATGGCCAAGCAGCACCCGGTGGCCATGAAGAGCCCCCTTGGGCTGACCTGTGGTTCCGGATGTGTAGATGATTAGGGCGGGATCATCCGGCCCGCTGTCGAAAGGCTCAAAGACAGATTCGTGACCGAAAAGGCATGTCATCAGATCTTCGGCGCCGGCCGTATCACCCTCTACTGTAAAGACGGAGGTGAGGTGCGGCAGCTCGCTTCTGATCCGGCGTAGTTTTTCAGCGCCGCTATTGTCAGTGATCACAGCTTTGGTGCCCGAATCCTTGAGCCGATAAGCAAGGGCTTCGTCGCCGAATAGCGTGAAAAGCGGAATTGTGATCGCCCCGAGCTTCAAGGCGGCGATATGGGCAAAGGCTGTTTCCGGCCGCTGAGGCAGCAGAACCCCAATCCGGTCGCCGGGCTGAACCCCCCGGCTTTGCAGAAGATTTGCAAGCTGGTTCGATAAACGCTGCAAGTCACCATAGGTGTAGACTGTGGCCGGACCGTCCTGTTCGGCGTAAATCAGTGCTTCGCGATCCGGTGCTTTCTTTGCCCAGTCGTCGCAGATTGCCACGCCGATATTAAAACGTTCCGGTATCTGCCAGTCGAACCGTTGCTGGAGCTCGTCATATGTCGAAGCCTCAGGCAGCCGCATCGCCTTCCTCCGCAAGAGTCAACAGCACGGTGCCATCCGTTACTTGCTCGCCAGCCTTTACAAGCGTCTCTCCAATGACACCATCGCGCGGCGCCCGCAGGGTGTGTTCCATTTTCATGGCTTCCAGAACGACAAGCACATCGCCTTTCGAAACGTTCTTTCCCGGTTCCCCGTTCAGGACCTTTACTAGACCAGGCATCGGGGCAATCAGCTGATCCCCGGCGCCAGCTGCGTCATCATCAGAACTAAGCCGGTCCGGGAGGCCAATTTCAAAAGCATGACCACCGGTAAAGACGGTGACGGTATTTTGAGACAGAACGACGGCTCCTGAGGCCCGGTGGCCGTCTCGTTCATACACGATGCGCGCACCATCCATGCTGATGATGTTATAGCGAGCCTGTCCGCTTCGAAGATGAACATCGAAGTGGTTCTTGCCGCGTACATGGACTTCGATGTCCAAGCGCTCCTCATCGATCTCCAAATAAGCAAATTGCCGTGAGGCACTCCAGATCCGCCAGCCCTTCAACGTTTCGAAAGGATCATTTCCGTTAGCTTCTTCGGTTAGGCCAAGCGCCGTAATGGCTGCCAGCGCAATGCCATCTTCGGGAAGTTCGGGTTCGGCAACCAGGTTGTCGAGGTCACGGTCGATTAGACCCGTATCGACATCGCCATTCGAAAACCCAGTATGCCGGCACAGGGCTGCCAGGAAGCCGGCATTGGTGACGCAACCGGCAACCTCGGTCTTCTCGAGACTGGCCAGCAGCTTTCCAAGGGCCGCCTCACGGGTTGGTCCATGAACGATGATTTTCGCGATCATCGGATCATAATACGGGCTGATACTGTCGCCCGGACGTACTCCGCTGTCGACGCGTGCGGTGTCTTCCGGCAGGTGCAGATGCGAAAGCGTGCCTATGGCCGGCAGGAATCCCTTCGGCACATCCTCCGCGTAAAGACGGGCTTCAAATGCCCAGCCATTGAATGAAAGGTCCGCCTGGGTTTTTGGAAGCGGCTTACCCGCCGCGACGAGCAGCTGCCACGCAACAAGATCCACACCTGTGATGAGTTCGGTGACAGGGTGTTCCACCTGAAGGCGGGTGTTCATTTCCATCAAATAGAAACGGTCGGCACGGAGCCCTTCTGAAACGTCCGCTATGAACTCGATGGTTCCGGCGCCGGAGTAATCGATTGCTTTTGCGGCCTTGACTGCGGCCTCGCCCATGGTCTGGCGCATGGCTTCCGGCATGCCTGGCGCAGGCGCTTCTTCAATAACTTTCTGATGCCGGCGTTGGAGCGAGCAATCGCGCTCGAACAGGTGAACGGCATTGCCATGAGTGTCGCCGAAAACCTGGATTTCGATGTGCCGTGGTTTTGTGAGGTATTTTTCAATCAACACACGGCCGTCGCCGAAGCTGGCTTCGCCCTCACGTTGAGCGCCTTGCAGGGCGTCGTCAAAGTCCTCGGCGGCATCCACGCGTCTCATGCCTTTGCCGCCGCCGCCGGCGCGGGCCTTGATCAGGACCGGATAACCGATGGCAGCGGCCTGTTCTTTCAAAAATGCCGGGTCTTGATTGTCTCCGTGATAGCCGGGGACAACAGGGACACCAGCTTTTTCCATCAAGGCCTTCGCGGCATCCTTCAAACCCATCGCTCGGATTGAGTTTGCGCTCGGGCCAATGAACGCAATGCCAGCCTTTTCCAGCGCTTCAACAAACTCCGGGTTTTCGGATAGAAATCCATAGCCCGGATGAACAGCTTCGGCCCCACTGATTTTACAGGCCTCGATAATTCGATCGGTTTTCAGATAGCTTTCCGATACGGGGGAAGGGCCGACGCGAAAAGCTTCGTCAGCCATGGCAACATGCTTCGCGCCAGCATCCGCGTCGGAATAGATTGCCACCGTCCTTATGCCAAGCTTTTGCGCGGTTTCCATGACCCGGCAGGCGATTTCGCCGCGATTGGCGATGAGGATCTTTTTGAACATGTTCTACTCCTCACATCCGGAACAGGCCAAAGCGCGTGTCTTCAATCGGGGCATTCAGGGCAGCTGACAGGGAGAGCCCCAGAATGTCACGGGATTTGCGTGGGTCGATGATACCGTCGTCCCAAAGCCGGGCGCTGGCATAAAGCGGGTGCCCCTGCTCCTCAAACTGGTCGACGATCGGTTGCCTGAAGGCGGCTTCCTCGTCCGCAGACCAAGTGCCGCCCTTGCGTTCGATCCCATCGCGGCGAACCGTTGCCAAAACGCCCGCGGCCTGCTCACCACCCATTACGGAAATGCGGGAGTTTGGCCAGGTCCACAGGAACCGCGGCGAATAGGCCCGGCCGCACATGCCGTAGTTGCCGGCGCCAAAGGATCCGCCGACCAGCATGGTGATCTTGGGAACCGATGTCGTAGCAACTGCTGTGACAAGTTTGGCACCGTCTTTCGCAATGCCGCCACTCTCATATTTCCGGCCCACCATGAAGCCGGTTATGTTCTGCAAAAACACCAGAGGCACTTTGCGCTGGGAACAAAGCGCGACAAAATGCGCGCCTTTGATAGCGCTTTCTGAAAAAAGAACGCCATTGTTCGCGATGATTCCGACCGGCATCCCGTGGATATGTGCAAAACCACAAACCAGCGTGGTGCCGTAGCGTGCCTTAAATTCTTCAAAGCGGGACCCGTCGACGATCCGGGCAATCACCTCGCGAATGTCGTAGGGCGTTTTCAGATCGGCAGGTATCACTCCCAGGATTTCATCCGGATCATACAGCGGCTCTTCTGGTGTCTGCACAGCCAATTGGCTGTGTTTCGTTCTGTTGAGACTGGCGATGGTACGGCGCGCGAGCGCAAGTGCATGCGCATCATCGCTTGCAAGATGATCAGCAACGCCGGAAAGGCGCGTGTGCACATCGCCGCCGCCGAGGTCTTCCGCCGTTACTTCTTCACCGGTGGCGGCTTTGACAAGTGGCGGTCCAGCCAGAAAGATTGTTCCTTGGTTTTTGACGATGATAGTTTCGTCAGACATGGCCGGAACATAGGCGCCGCCCGCTGTGCAGGAGCCCATCACCACTGCGATCTGGGCAATGCCTTTGGCCGACATGTTCGCCTGATTGAAAAAGATCCGGCCGAAGTGATCACGGTCCGGAAAAACTTCATCCTGGTTTGGCAGGTTCGCGCCGCCGCTGTCGACAAGATAGATGCAGGGCAGATTATTCTGTTCGGCGATTTCCTGCGCGCGCAGATGTTTTTTTACCGACAGTGGATAGTAGGTTCCACCTTTCACTGTTGCGTCATTGGCCAAGATCATGACGTCTTGGCCTTCTACCCGGCCAATTCCGGCAATCATTCCTGCAGACGGCGCAGCGCTCTCATACATGTCGTGCGCGGCAAGCATCCCAACTTCGAGGAAAGGCGAACCTGGATCGAGCAGCCGGGAAACACGCTCACGAGGGAGAATCTTGCCGCGGGACACATGCCGATCCCGTGCTGCCTTGCCGCCGCCGTCAAGGGCTAATTGCGCTGCAGCACGGATCTCCGACATGGCGGCTTCGTGGGCGGCTTTGTTGGCGGCAAATTGCTCACTGCGCGGCGACAGGCTCGACTTAAGGATGCTCATGTCATCCGTTCTCCCGGGGTTCGTAAGGCAGGCCTGGTGCGACGGACTTGCGCACCATCGTGGAATAAAGGTCTTCAATTTGCTGGCGGCTCAGTGCGCCATTATCCCGATACCAGGACGGGATGGCGGTCAGCATGGCGATGATCGCCCGCGTCGTGACCTTCGCGTCTTCGACGGCATAAACTCCGGCTTTGGAACCGGCCTCCAAAATACCGGTGAGTATGGCTTCATACTTCCGCCGTTCGGTTTCCACCTGTTTGAAGTTCTGCGGCTCAAGGTTTCGAAGCTCCATGTAGGAGATAAAAACTTCGTCTGCCCGGTCGAGGTGATAGCGGATATGGAAGCGGACAAAGGTATCCAGCGGGTCGCTTGCGGATGGATTGCCAAGTTGGTGATGCCAAGCTTCCATCAGCGCTGCCATATGCGACAGCATCAGATGCTTCAGCAGGTCTTGCTTCGTCGAAAAATGATTGTAGAGCGCGCCGGGCCGGACACCTACTTCATTTGCGATTTCACGCATGGACACGGCTGCGTAGCCGTTCTGGGCAAACAGCCGTAGCGCTGCGCCGCGCACACGTGCTGCCGTTTCAGAGCCTTTTGTCCGATGTGTTCTGTTGTCCGGTGAAATATCCAAGTCGGTCCTCCGCTTGCAAAAATAAATGAACGATCATTCATTTTCAACCGGAATGTTCATGTCATGTCAGCCAGAGCGGCATCCAATTGCTCATGGTTGGAAAATTGTCAAAAAAGCTACATGGTAACCAGCTTCACAGTAGCGATACGTTTCGTGGATTTTTGAAGGACATGAAGATGAGCGACGATCAAACTGCCAAAACATGGGTCGAGGCAGAGTGGGCTGATAGCCTTGACGAAGAATTGGAAATGGAGATCGACGACAATCTGATCGCCAAAGATCTGGCGTTCATTTCCGACAAGAAACACAAGTCACCTCTCGACCGGAATTTCTATTTTCACGAATTGCTGAGATTGCAGGCAGAGCTTGTGAAGCTTCAGGACTGGGTTCAGCATACCGGCGAAAAGGTAGTCGTCATCTTTGAAGGCCGCGATGCTGCCGGCAAGGGCGGTGTGATCAAACGGATCACCCAGCGGCTAAACCCCCGCGTTTGCCGGGTGGTCGCCCTGCCGGCGCCAACTGAGCGTGAAAAGACCCAATGGTATTTTCAGCGCTACGTGCCTCATCTGCCGGCAGCTGGTGAGATCGTTCTGTTCGACCGATCCTGGTACAACCGCTCCGGTGTCGAGCGCGTGATGGGGTTTGCCAGCGAAGATCAGGTGGATCAGTTTTTCAACGACGTGCCTGAATTTGAACGTATGCTCGTGCGCTCTGGCATCAGACTGATTAAGTATTGGTTTTCGATCACCGATGAGGAGCAGCAATTGCGCTTCCTCATGAGGATCCACGACCCTTTGAAGCAGTGGAAGCTGTCTCCCATGGATCTTGAGTCCCGGGTGCGTTGGGAAGACTATACCAAGGCAAAGGAAGCGACATTCGAGCGTACAAATATCCCCGAAGCACCATGGTTTATTGTTGAAGGCAATGACAAAAAACAGGCCCGCCTGAACTGTATCAGTCACTTCCTGTCCATGCTTCCATATCATGAAATTGCACACGAGCCGATTACCTTGCCGGATCGTGTGTTCAATCCCGATTACGAACGCAAAGTGCTGCCAGAGCATCTCTACGTGCCTAAAAAATATTAGGCTTTTGGCTCTGAACACGTCTTGCAAGCCAGGTTGACCCTTGTCATGAGTTGACCTGCACGGATGAGCCGTGCAGGTTTTTTTTAAGGGAGACTTTGATGAGCCAGGCCAATTCTGTCCGCTGGGGCATTCTTTCGACAGCAAAGATTGGTCGGACGAAAGTGGTTCCTGGTATACAGAGGTCCCGCACGGGGGTGCCATTGGCTATTGCGTCTCGAAACCGGGAATCGGCCCAAAAAGCGGCAAACGAGCTTGGAATTGAGCGGGCTTACGAGTCCTACGAAGACTTGTTGGCCGACACCGATATTGATGCGATTTATAATCCGTTGCCCAATCACATGCATATACCCATGACACTGGCGGCAGTGCGTGCCGGAAAACATGTTCTTTGTGAAAAGCCGATTGCGTTGAATGCGGAGGAGGCGGCCCAACTTCTGGACCTGCCGAAGGGACAGCATGTTTCGGAAGGGTTTATGGTGCGCGCGCATCCGCAGTGGATCCGGGCTCGGGAAATTGTGCGGTCGGGTGCGCTGGGCGAACTTAAAGTGATCCAGGGTTTTTTCAGTTATTTCAATGCAGACCCTGGCAATATCCGCAACAAAGCAGACATCGGCGGAGGTGCACTAATGGATATCGGATGTTATCCATTGGTTGCCGGTCGATATTTTTTTGAGTGTGAACCGGTGGGTGTCCTTACGCTGGCGGACCGCGATCCGGAATTCGGCACGGATCGGCTCACGAGTGCATTGATCGACTTTGGCGCAGGGCGGAGGCTTGAATTCACAGTTTCAACTCAGCTTGTGCCTTACCAGCGGCTCCATCTTTTTGGCACGACGCAACGTCTTGAAATCCCGGTTCCCTTCAACGCGCCGCAGACAGAGCCGGTATCTCTGAAATTGGATGAGGGCACTGCGCTGGGCGACGCGTCGGCACAGCCAGAGGGCATCGGCATCTTCGATCAGTATGCCGAAATGATTGACGTCTTCGGTCGCGCTGTGCTCAAGCAAGACACTCTGCCATATGGACCGGAAGATGCGGTTCAGAACATGAAAATCCTCGACGCGCTGTTCGAGTCTGAGCGCGTGGGCGGCTGGGTTGAGATCGGGCAAACTGTACGGTGAAACGCGCAGCGGAAGACCCGAATAAAAAAGCCCCGCATATGCGGGGCTTTTTCGTTCAGTGGTCAACTCACTGTGCTACTTGAGTGGCGCAAGCACCATAACCATCTGGCGCCCTTCGAGTTTCGGAGAAGACTCAACCTTAGCGATTTCTTCGGTTTCCTCACGAACCTTATTGAGGAGTTTCATTCCAAGGTCCTGGTGTGCCATTTCGCGACCGCGGAACCTTAGGGTCACCTTGACCTTGTCGCCGTCATTGAAGAAACGCTGCATATTCCGCATCTTCACCTCATAATCATGGGTGTCGATATTCGGCCGCATCTTGATCTCTTTGATCTCAACGGTTTTCTGTTTTTTGCGGGTTTCCGCAGCTTTCTTTTGCGCTTGATACTTGTAGCGTCCGTAGTCCAGGATCTTACAAACCGGCGGCTGGGCATTCGGTTGAATCTCAACGAGATCCAAGCCAGCTTCCATCGCAATATCGAGAGCTTCTTCGGTCGGGATGACTCCGCGATTGGAACCTTCGTGGTCGATCAACTGGACTTCGCGGACGCGAATTTCTTGGTTGGTGCGCGGACCTTCCTTGGTTGGAGGCGGGGCGCGGAACGGACGGCGAATGGTCGCGATCTCCTATATTGTTTCTGTTCTCTGTTATGTGGATGCTCGGCCTACGCGTTTTAAGCCCCGAACGCGCACGACGGAGCTGTTTTTGATCGCTTTCCGAACAATCAACTTGGAAAATCCCGTGAATTGGCCGAAAAGTCAATAGGTTTCCAGCCGACAAGCTGGCGTGAAACCAGCCCGAACGCATTGCAACGCAGCAATTGATATAGCGTCGACATCCAGCAAAGGTTCCCTTATGGAGCGCCCTCCCGATACGGCCAAACAGCCCGAAATTAGTGGTACCAGGTTTGTTCTCCAGATCATTTTGGATTGTTTCGCTTTTATTTTCGCTGTCTTTGCGGCCGCGCTATTTCTGTCATGGGGATATTTGGTGCCAGCAAACTCGCAAGGTGAGCCCATGCAGATTGCGGCGGCCATTGGCTCTGCGATCGTATCGTCTGCAATACTCGGGGCTGCCGTTTTTGTTCCGGCTCTGATCGCGATCGCGGCTGCCGAGATTTTCAGATGGCGTAGCCTGTTCTATTTCGTGGGCGCTGGCGGCGCTTTGGGCTTTGTTGTTTGGAACGTTGGGGCGGCGGATCACGCGACAAACCTGCGACCGGGAACCACAGTGGCACTTGCTTCCGGCTTTATCGGCGGTTTCGTTTACTGGATAGTTGCCGGGAGAACGTCAGGTTCATGGGCTGCCGCCAAACGAGGCAACTAGCTTAGCGGCTAATCAAGGTCATCCCCAGCAAGCGCTTCTTTTGCTGCGGTGATGTGTTCATCGCGCACATGTGAGCGAACCATAGCGATAACCCCCATTAAGATCGTGGCGTCATCACCAAACCCAATGCCGACAATGAAATCTGGAACAACGTCCACAGGCAATACAAAATACGCGAGTGCAGCGAGGAGGCTGGCGCGCACCTTCGAGGGTGTGGCCGGATCAAGAGCACAATAATAGCCCGCCACAACGTCCTCCATAAACGGAATTTGGCGTGCGGCTTTGCGCGCTGTCTTGAGCAGCCGCTCGCGTACAGTCTGCTTCTGGGTTTCCTCTGGCCCAAGTATTTCCGGGTCAAATCCGAGATCTTCAAATGTATTTTTCACGCAGTCGATCTCCGTAGTCGGATACTGATGATGTAGTGATCGACCCGCATAAATTCAACTGAGCTCAATTCGGCTTGATCGTGACCGATGTCACTTTCTATCGGCTGATGTTTATGTCAGTTTCAATTCGAATGCATAGCAACAATGAGCAGTATCAGGATGTAAGATGTACAAGATCCCGAAAGTAATGGCCCTTTCTTCCGCGTTGCTATTGCCGGTTACATTCAGCGCCTGGGCTGGTGAAACACCGTCACCGGACGGAGCAAAAGCTTACATCATCAATGTTGAAGACGGAGCGCGCGTCACGAGTCCTCTATTCCTTCAATTCGGATTGTCGGGTATGGGGATTGCACCTGCTGGCGTAGATGACAAAGCTGACACTGGCCATCACCACCTCTTTATCAATGACACATTGTCTGAAGATGAGGTGAATGATGTAATTCCAGCCGATGATGCTCACATCCACTATGGAGGCGGTCAAACGGAAGCGTCTATAGAGTTGGCCCCAGGGGAATATACTCTTCAACTTGTATTAGGCGATTGGTCTCATATTCCACACAACCCGCCAGTGATTTCTAATCCGATCACGATTACGGTCGAGTAGTCAGAAACCCGGTGCAGGAACAGCCGCCTCTTCCTGCACCGATTGCTCCGATCAGGTACCAGCCCGTGTCTCGAGGATCCGGCGTGCGATGACCTGTGCTTGGATCTCGGCCGCACCTTCGAAAATATTGAGGATGCGCGCGTCGCAAAGAACGCGAGAAATTGCATATTCAAGTGCAAACCCGTTTCCGCCGTGAATTTGCAAAGCGTTATCAGCTGCGGCCCATGCAACTCGTGCACCCAACAGTTTTGCCATTCCAGCCTCAAGGTCACATCGGCGGCCGGAATCTTTTTCCCAGGCCGAAAAATATGTCAGCTGACGTGCAATCATGACTTCGGTCGCCATCAAAGCGAGCTTGTCCGAGACTCTGGGGAACTCAATGAGCGCCTTGCCGAACTGAATGCGATCCTCGGCATAACGCAGACCAAGATCAACGGCAGACTGGGCAACACCAATAGCCCGCGCTGCAGTTTGGATGCGGGCGCCTTCAAAGGTCTGCATCAGTTGTTTGAAGCCTTCGCCTTCTACGCCGCCCAAAAGGTTGTCTTCGGCGACCTCGAAGTCATCAAAGGCAATCTCGTATTCCTTCATTCCGCGATAACCGAGCACCTCGATTTCACCGCCGCTCATTCCCGTTGCCGGAAATGGGTCTTCGTCGCTTCCGCGTGGTTTCTCGGCCAGGAACATCGACAAACCCTTGTAGCCAGGCTCATCTGGGTTTGTCCGAGCGAGCAGAGTCATGACGTCTGCACGAACCGGGTGGGTAATCCAGGTTTTATTGCCTGAAATCTTCCATATGCCGTCTTTCTTGATTGCCCGCGTTTTGAGAGATGCCAAGTCTGAACCGGTATTTGGTTCGGTGAACACGGCGGTTGGAAGGATTTCAGCAGAGGCGATTTTCGGCAGCCATTTTTGCTTTTGTTCTTCCGTGCCTCCGCACAGGATTAGCTCGGCTGCAATTTCCGACCGCGTACCGAGTGACCCTACGCCAATATAGGCGCGTGACAGTTCTTCCGATACGACACACATGGCTTCCTTGCCGAGCCCAAGCCCGCCGTATTCCTCGGGTATCGTTAGCCCGAAAACGCCGAGTTCAGCCATTTGGGACACCACATCCAGCGGGATGTACTCATTTTTCAAATGCCATTCGTGCGCATGAGGCGCAACGTTGTCTTCAGCGAACCGGCGCATTTCATTGCGGATCTGTTCCATGGTGTCGTCAAGCCCTGGATTGCCAAATGTTGATTGGCCGGCTTGATGGCGGACAAGGTTGGTTATCTTACTGCGAACGGAAGTCGTGTTTCCGGATGAGATCAAGCTCTCAATGTCCTGGGTCCGGAACCCTGCGATGGTCGGCTCATCGAGGTAAAGGTCTGTAAGCCGTATGAACTCGGTCTGGTTCATCGGTATTCCGCCAAAGACTTGTGACAGATACTCCGAAAACCCGAGGGAAACCATGCACTCTTCAAGTTCGCCGAACGCGCCTTGATCTGACAGGCGCTTGCCGTAGGCATCGAGCTGGCGTAGTGCCTCGACATAGGTTGCCAGCCATGCCAATCCATGCGTGGCGCGCTGTTCGCGCTCCATTGCTGAAGAGGAAATGCGGTCACCATCGACGACCTGCGCACGGACTTTCGCTGCGGCCGTGTCCAGCAGTGCATCCACTGTCGCAACAGCGCTCTGAGTCAGGTCAAGCAATGGGCGTTCTGGGGTTTCAATCGGCACAGCGGCTGTTGGCATGTGTGGCTCTCCGTGTTCATTTCTTTCGCATATTAGCGACAATTTTTTTTACTATGTTGCGTTGCAGCAGCGGGTTTGTCGAGCGGTTATTTGTAGGCCTTTGGGAGAATAGGTCGCAGCAATTGCACCGCGTATCGGCGCACTTGACCTTTGTGCCTTGTCGGGATCACATCGCTACATGACTCACCAAGGATTAATTGTCGCAACATATCAAGTCCTTAAGGATGCGCTCGGCCATTTCGGCAGAGATGACGGCTTTGCAATGGCCAGCCATGTGGCTTTGTCCGCTTTGCTGGCGGTCTTTCCGCTCCTCATCTTTATCGCTGCGCTCGCCGGATTTTTCGGGCTGGATGGCGCGGCCGACAGCGTTTCGAAGATCGTGTTCGAGGCGTGGCCACAGCGCGTCGCCGAGCCGCTTTCCGGCGAGATTAACAGAGTGCTTACGCAGCGAAGGCCTGATCTGATCACCTTCGGTGTCGTGGCTGCGATCTGGTTTGCATCCAACGGCGTCGAAGCCCTGCGCACCGCGTTGAACCGGGCATACCGCCAACGCGAAACACGCTCACTCATTTACCTGCGTCTTCAATCGCTCGGGTTGGTCGTTCTTGGGGCGATTATTTTGATCGCCTACACGTTTCTGGTGGTTTTGGCGCCATTGGGATTGGCCGCACTCAAAGTCTATCTTCCCGGCCTTGAAGAGTTTTTGCTGTCGATCGATATCATTCGCTTCGGCGTCGCGGGTTCGCTACTTTTGCTTGGCCTTGTTGCCACTCACTGGCTGCTGCCCGCCGGGCATCGCAGGATAGTAGATCTCTTGCCCGGGGTTGCGGCAACGATGGTGCTCTGGATGATCGCCGGCGCCAGCTTCGGTGCCTATCTGGCGAGCTTTGCGAATTATGTAACGACCTATGGCGGGCTCGCGGGGATCATGAGCGCCATCGTGTTTTTGTACATTTGTTCGGCTGCTTTTATCCTTGGCGGTGAATTGAATGCGGCTCTCTACAGGGTCCGGGCGATGCGCAAACAGGCAAAGCGGGCTGCGTAACGCAGTCAGGCGCGTCGGCGGATGAGGAGGACCGAGAGAACAACCAGCAGCATTCCGACTATCTGAATGACGCTCAGTATCTCACCGAACAGAAAATAACTTTCGATCGCGGTTGCCACGGGCACGAGGTAAAATAGGGAGGCGACCTGGGACACTGCACCTTTGCGGATAAGCACCATCAGCAAAAGGATTGCGCCGATAGACAGGACAAACACCAGCCAGGCCAAAGCAAATATGAACTGACCGGACCAATCGATGCTCCAGCTCTCAAATCCGGACAAGGGCAGTGAAACGAGCAGAGCTCCGACATACTGCCAAAAAGTTGCCGCGAGTAGGTCGGTGCCGGGGACAAAGCGCTTTTGGTAGACCGTGCCAAGACTGATGGCGCACACCGCAGTCAATGCTGCGGCCAAGGTCCACGGATTGATGCCCGACCCCAAAACGCCGATCTTCGGTCCGAGAACTGCAACAAGACCGACAGTTCCTAAAGCCATGCCGGCCCAGTGCTTTGGTCTGATGTCTTCCTTAAGAAGGGCAGCGGCTGTCAGAGCACTTAGAACAGGCTGTAGCCCTACAACAATGGCACTTGCGCCCGCAGGCATGCCTTGGTCAATGGCCCAGAAAATGCCGCCGAGATACACCCCGTGGACAAGGATGCCTGTCATGATGCAGTGGAGGATCTGCGTTTTGGATGTAGGCCAGGTTGCTCCGTAGGCTAGCGTGATCACGCCGAGCAAGGGCAGAACCAATGCAAATCGAATCGACAGGAAAACCATTGGATCCGCATACGGGGCGCCCAACTTGGATCCGATAAATCCAGTTGACCAGAGCAAAACGAATAGTACGGGGGCCAGTTTTGTAACGGAAATTCGCAAGGGAAGCTTTCTTAGAACGATCTAATTATCGTCAACTCGATCAATGTTATTACCGCCATGGTGTCTAAATCCCAAGTTGTCTAAAAATTGAGGGTTTCTTTAACCACTCGGGCGCACACTCCTGAGAATTTGGTGGACAGCATCGGTTGGTTAGACCCATGGGAATCAAACTTCAATCGCTGCGTCGGATTGGCGGCGCATTATCAGTCAAAGTTCGCATCCTTTCGCTCACTATCATAACGGCGGTTGGATTGCTCACAATTGGCGGCGTTTTCTGGTGGAGCCAGACCGCGATTGAAACTGCATTCTCTCAACTTGACCAAAGTGCTGGCCTTTCACGCGAAGTCAGTGACTTGTCTCAGAGCGCGGGAGAGATGCGCTATATTGAAAAGGGTTATCTAGCCATTCCAAGCGAAAATGCGCATAAGCAGTTCAATAAGGCACTGAGCACTTCGAAGGTTGTTATTGATCAGATCGCCGACCAGCCGGTTGCTCAGGCGCTGAGTGCTCAAATCGCCGACGTCCGGGATACTTTAGAGGGTACGAGCGGTGCATTCGAAATGCTGAACAGTGTTCAGCAGGAAATTGGCTACGACTCAGAATCAGGACTGAGGGGGATCTTGGGCGAGACCGCTGGCGCAGTTAAAGCCAGACTCAAAAAGGAAATGAATTTCGGAGGCGGTCCGGATTTTGAAAAGCTGGCCCGGGCGATCTTGGAAGTTCAATTATCCGAAAAAGAATACACCCTGGATCAGACCGATATTTCGCTAGGTAATTTTGAAGTCGCGTTCGGACGGTTCGAACGGCTTTTGGAAAAAGCGTATATTCCGAATGAAATCAAGGAAGAGATCTCCACAAATATGGCCACCTACAGGGAGGCCTTCGACAGCTATACAGCTTTGATGGCCGACCGAATGAAGCATGTGGAGCTTTTGGAAAATCTCTTTGATCTTGTTCCTCCACACATTGCCGCACTAAACGACGCGGCGCGGGCTGCCGAGCAGGCTGCTTCTGCTGACTTGGCCACGGCCCGCGATCTGTCCTCGATTGTTATAGGTGCGGTGGTGCTCGGATTGCTCATCGGGTTGACGGGCCTCGCCATCCTTATCGGTCAATCCATTGCAGGCCCTCTTGGCCGATTGCAGATGGCGATGGAGGCTCTTGCTAGCGGTCAAACCGATGTCGATCTGCCGGTGGCAAATGGCAAGGATGAAATCTCGCGCATGGTCCGGACCGTGAATGTCTTTAGGGACAACGCGATCGAGCGGGCCGAACTTGCCTCTGCCCAGGAGCACGAAAACGAAGAACGCGATCGACGTGTCGCGCGCCTTGAGGAGATCATTTCAGGGTTTGAGGCGACAGTGTCTTCAGCTCTGGGAAGTTTGGATCATTCAACGGACGAACTGGTTCAGACGTCTAAAGCTATGGAAACGGCGTCCGATGATGTGAGCGCTCAAGCGGACCAGGCAGGCAATGCGGTGCGCGTTGCCACGGAAAACGTGTCCACAGCCGCAAATGCCACGGAGGTACTTGCGGCCTCCATCACCGAAATATCGGGACAGGCGAGCAAATCGACGGAAGTCGCTCAAAAGGCCGTCGCCAGCGCCAGCGGTACATTTGAAACCATGCAGGAGCTTTCCAATGCGGCTGATCGGATCGGCGAAGTGATGGGGCTGATCCGTGACATTGCCAACCAGACCAATTTGCTGGCTTTGAACGCGACGATCGAGGCTGCACGGGCCGGTGAAGCCGGAAAAGGCTTCGCTGTCGTTGCTGCTGAGGTCAAGCAGCTCGCTGAACAGACATCAAAGGCGACCGAAGACATTGCAGCGCAGGTTGAGGCCATCCAGGGGTCATCGGAGAACGCTGTTCAGGCCATCGAACAGGTCAGCAGCATCATCTCGGAAATGGAAAGCCTGGCTTCTGCTGTGGCTGAAGCCGTGGAACAGCAAGACTCGGCTGTCAGCTCAATCTCCGAAAATGTCAGTCATGCATCGGAACGATCGGAAGAGGGAGCAGAACGGATGTCTGCCGTCGGATCGGCCGCCGAACATGCCCGCTCGACCGGGGTTGAGGTTGAGCGTCTTGCGAAATCCTTGGCAGAGCAGGGTGTGTTGCTGCGCGACGAGATTTCGAACTTCCTTGAAGGTGTGCGCGCAGCCTAAAACGCAAATATATCAATCCTTTTCGAAACGCCGCAGTATGGGCACAGCTGCGGCGTTTTGCTTGGCTGGTCGGCGCCGCAAAGACGTGATAGGCCAATCCGGAAAAATTAGATTGGGTGAGGCGACCGAAAAATGCAGGATAGCGTAGTTGT
Source organism: Roseibium hamelinense (assembly GCF_007830545.1). Lineage (GTDB taxonomy): Bacteria > Pseudomonadota > Alphaproteobacteria > Rhizobiales > Stappiaceae > Roseibium > Roseibium hamelinense. The sequence goes on along the minus strand of NZ_VLLF01000013.1, from coordinate 30,706 downwards.
GATCGGCGCAGGGCAGGCAGGCGCACAAGTGGTGCAGTCGCTTCGCCAAGGTGGACACACAGGCATAATTCGTTTGATTGGCGAAGAACCGCACCCGCCATACCAGCGCCCGCCCCTGTCTAAGAAGTTCCTATCCGGCGAAATCGGTCATGAGAATTTGTGGCTTCGACCGCCGGCTTTTTATTCCACTCAGAACATTGACCTCATTCCGAACACCCGAGTAGCCGCTATTGACCGGGACAAGCAACGACTTGCGCTTGAAAATGGCGATACACTTGGATACGGAAAGCTGGTTATTGCGACGGGTACGCAGGCGCGGCGCATTTCCATCCCTGGACACGATCTGCCGGGTGTGGTGACACTCCGCGGCATTGGAGATGTGGAACACATCCGCGCTCAATTCGAAACACATGCCAACATCGTCATAATAGGTGGCGGCTATATTGGGCTTGAAGTTGCGGCGGTCGCCAAAGAGCTTGGCAAATCCGTCACTGTTGTCGAAGCTCAAGACAGGCCGATGAAGCGGGTGGTCTCTCCTGTCATCTCAAGCTTTTACACCGACCTTCACAGCAAAAAAGGTGTGGCGTTTCGTTTGGAAACCGGAGTTGATGCGATTGAGGGCACCAACTCGGTGGAGGCCGTAAGATTATCCACTGGAGAAAGCCTGCCCGCCGATCTCGTGTTGATTGCGGTTGGTGCGGTTCCGAATGACCATTTGGCCGCAGAGGCTGGCCTTGAGACCGACAGTGGCATCATTGTCGATGGCGCGGGACTGACGAGTGACGAGGCAATTTACGCGGCTGGCGACTGCACTCGTTTTTACTCAAACCGGTACCGCCGCTCGGTTCGTATGGAAAGCGTTCAAAACGCGATCGATCAATCCAAAGCGGTCGCCCAAGCTATCCTTGGAGAAGACGTCGATTACGATCCTCTCCCGTGGTTCTGGTCGGACCAGTATCACGTAAAACTGCAGATCGCAGGGTTGTCAGATGGCTATGATGATACCGTACTCGTCGGCGAACCGGCCGATGACAAGTTTTATGTGGCCTATCTGAAAGCCGGTATTCTCGTCGCGGTTGACAGCATCAATGCGCCGCGTTCGCACATGATGGCACGCCGTGTTATTGGCGAGCCATGGCGAGAGGGGCTGCTTCCGGAAGCTTGAGCCAATGACCTAGCTGGGGAGCCCGATATTCTGCCGGATAAGCCGCGTAACTTCCTGCGGGATTTCGAGGTGTGGCATGTGTCCAACGCGTTCGAATATATGCGTGGCAACTACACCAGGCAATTTGTGGGCCTGCCTAGTTGGCAGAACGCGGTCCTGGGTTCCCCAAATCACTTTGACTGGAAGTGGCAATTCAGCAAGCTCCTTCCGCGGCAGCGTTTTTTGGACGTCGCCATCGATAATCTCTTCTGCAATCGCTTCAAGCGTCGCAACAGCGCCCGGTCTGGAACGGGCTTCGGCGGTAGTCTTTGCAAGAAACTTTGGCAACTTGAACTCCCAGCCGAAAAACTGCTCTAGAAGCATTTCCATTTCCGAAGGGTCAGTGGCAGCCGCATAACGCCGCAACAGCTTTTGGTTGATTTCGGGTCCGAACCCACCCGGAGCAAGAAGCGTCAGACTGCCGACCTTTTCGGGCGCTCTTAGTGCAATCAGCGCCGCAACCGCGCCCCCCATCGAGTGTCCGACAAGGTTTACTTTGGAGAGCCCCATCGCCTCTATGGACTGAAGAACCGCTTTTGCGGCAATGCCAGCGTTACCAACGACAGGCCAGTCAAGCGCTTCGCCATGCCCTGGAAGGTCGAAGGCCAACGATTGAACCTTAGAGGCGAGTGCAGTCTGCAGATTAACCCAAGTTTGGCGGTCGCCGCCAAACCCATGCAAAAACACAATAACGCCTGCATTGCCGCCTGCCGGGCCTTCCTGAGCGCTAAAGGGCAAATGCTTGGGCGATGAAGGGCGTAGGTTGGTCATTCTCAGTCCTGAATTTAAAACATTCGCCAAAAGGGCATACCAGTCCGGATTGGAAAGTCCAGTGTCATCAGACGTCCGGCAAAACGTTATGGAGCCAAAACGGCCACTGTGTTAGCTCTGTCAAGGTTCCGATTCGCCCTTGTGGCTCCTTTCGGACCAAAGTGGGGGTGACGTTGATGCGGTTATTTTTGGTCTTGCTGCTTGGGTTGGGCGTCTTAAGCACGTCACCTGTCGTGGCTCAGTCCGGCTTTTTCGATCCAAATACGAAAAAGTGGGTAACCTACAGGCTCACACCGGAAGCGGCGAGCAAGATCGCCCGCAAGAAGTACAAGCGAAAAATCGTCAACTACCGGGGCGCAGGAGAACCGGGCACGATCGTGATCGATACGAAGAAACGTTGGCTGTACTTCGTCCGGGATGACGGAACAGCGATCCGCTACGGCATCGGTGTTGGCAAGGAAGGCTTTACCTGGCGCGGAACAGAAAAAATCACCCAGAAAAAGAAGTGGCCGGGCTGGACGCCACCGGCTGAGATGATCGTCAGAGAACGCAAGAACGGCCGAAAACTGCCCTCCTATATGCCGGGCGGTCCTGAAAATCCGCTCGGTGCCCGTGCGCTTTACCTGGGCAATACGCTCTACAGGATTCATGGGACCAATGAAGACTGGAGCATCGGTCGCGCAGTCTCGTCTGGCTGCATCAGAATGTGGAATGAAGACGTCGAACACTTGTATCAGCAGGTCAAAATCGGGACGACGGTCAAGGTCCGCTGAACGCAGTTCTGCGCATGAACCTAAGCTGATGGCGGCAACAGTTCAAAAATTGGCTGGACGGTCTTAAAGCCAGACAGCAGGAACTCGCCTGCTGGCTTGGCGCGGTTCCCAACATGGGTTGCGACATCCTCCGTGATAAGAATATCGGACCCAACGGTTTTAGTCAGGCTTTCAAGGCGGGCTGCAGCGTGGACGGTTTGCCCAATGACAGAAAACGTCAATCGCTCGGACACTCCGATATTACCGAACATGACTTCTCCAACTGATAATGCAATGCCTGCCCGGAGTTCAGGTCCCTCCGGACGAGCATCGTTTGCCCGACGAATATTGTTGTGGACCTCATCGGTTGCTTTAAGCGCACGGTGTACGGCAACTGTAAAGCCTGCGCTGTCGATGGGAAAAATGCCCAGCACCGCGTCGCCGATGAAATCCAGTATCTCGCCACCATGGTTGAGGACAGGAGTTGCCGTTGCCCGAAAGAAATCATTCAGCCAGGCGAGATATTTTTCAGGACCAAGGACATCTGCGATCTGGGTGGATCGGCGCATATCGCAGTAAAAAATGACGGCCCGAATCCGTTCGCCGTCACCGTGCTGGATTTGACCGCTCAGAACACGATTTCCAGCCCATTTTCCCAGGTAGGTTTCGGCAATCGTTCTGGCGATCTGTTCTTCGACATTGCCTCGTGCGGCCAAGGCCAGTCTTTTTTGAATGTAGTTGATGGCTTTGAGTTGCGCGTCTGTGAATCCGCCCTTCTGGCGGGTTGACCAGCTTACAACGATCCCGGTGTAGGCTCTCTGATCGTCCATTGCGGGCATGCGGAAGGCTGTCGCCAATATGAGATAGTCGGTAAATCCTTCCTCAGCTAGCTGCTTGCACAACGGAAAGTCATGCTCCGAATTGCCTTGATCGAGTCGGCTCCTGAACATGGTTTCCCGGTTGACGATGACCATGCGAAGAGGACTGTTCAGCCACTCTTCGGTATCGTTTTCGTCGTGGTGAAATTGCTCGAATCTGACACCTTCCGAGGCTGTCCAGTATGCGACTTCAGCCTCAACTAGAGGGTGAAGGGTTGCCCAAGCCATCAAGGAGCGCTCAACGGGTATGCCGCAGGCGCGCAAACGTTCGCACATTTCGCCAAACATATCAGGGACCGGCTGTGAGGCCAGCGCCTGACCGATCATCCATTCTTCGACGTCGTCTATTTTTTGCATGTCCACCATAAGGCTAAATTAGGTGGAAATGGTTGGCGGTACTATGTCTTTGTCGGGCATTCAGTTTGCCATCGGTTCTACTGCAACAGATCCAGGCGGGATAATAAGCCAATTGACTGTGACCGGCGGAATGATGCCATTGCCAGCATAATCGATGTCAATGCTGCTCTGGCGTCTGGCGTTTGGATAAAACCTCAGTAATTCGGCGAGCGGCTGGTCATTTGTTCCCCGCCAGACAATCATCAGCCCTTTATTCTGCACATCCGACAGATTGATCCAGGGGCTCAGTTCGACATCATGAAGATAGAACATGGATGGCCGCTCAGGCGCATGGATCGTTACATTGGCCGCCGACCACATGTCTCCCGCAATGTAACGCAATTCGGAACCCATTTCGTTTTTCCATGCCTGTGAGAGCGCAAGAGCGACGGCCTCTCCGGGATAGTGCATGCGCGTTTGTTTTGCTTTCCACCGCGGCTCCAGCGTGGCCTGTCCTATGGCTAAGACAATAAAAGTCGCTTGCACGAGAACAACGAGTGACAAAGCCGCTTTTTGGTGCCGGAAGCGTTTTGGGAGATCCAGCAGATAAACGGCTGCCAGGCCGGAAAGAACAAACATGGGCGTGCCCCACATATGCTCAAACTCGTTACCGGTACTCAAACCGGCGAGCAGAAGCACTGAAAGAGGCAAGAAGGCAAACCACAGGACAAAAACCTTGCTCTGCAAATCCTTTGGAAGTGCAGGCGTCGCAGGGTCATTCCTGTGCTTCAGCCCAGCCACACCCAGCCCTACCAGAACTGCGAGGATCAGTGCCGCATGGTTGCCGAGCTGTGCGCCGAAGAAGGACAACGGGTTTAGGATGTGGTCCAAAATACCCACGGCTGTCTTGCTGCGGCTTGCAGCATATTGAAGGGTCAGGAAATCAGTTTGAAAAAGCCACCAAATATGCGGGATGAGCAAAATCACGCAGGTGAGCGCGGCAAGCCACGGACCCGCAGTTAAAAGGCACCGCCGCGCGCGTGGGAAGACGAGCACATAAAGACCGATCGCGCCGACCAGCAAGGCAACGAAATACTTTGTATAGAGGCCGAATGCTGCCACGGCGCCAAGGAGCAGCCAGTCCGTCTTTTTGCCATTGGCGAGCGCCTGGTGGAACAACAGGATCATCCAGGCCCAAACAGGGATTTGGAGAATGTTCGGATTGAACTCCGGCAGCGGCTGAGTGAAGTAAAAGGTGATACTCGTGAGGAGTATTGACCAGAGAGCACCGGCCGGAGATATGCGCAGACGGCGGGCAAGCTTCCAAATGGCGATGTAGCTTAGACCAACGCAGGCGGCGCTGAGCCAGTATCCGCCGAAAACATGGCCGCCAGTAAGCCGGTAGGTTGCTTCGAGCAGCCAGGCTTGCATGGGCGGGTGCTTGGTATAGCCAAGCGCAAGTTCCCGGCCCCAGGCGAAGCCTTCGACGACATCCAGAGGCGGATTGGGAAAAAGGAGTGTCGGAACCAAAGCCCATAGCAAGCAGGTGACTGTCCCATACAACAGCGCGGCATTTCGTGCGCTCAGCCGTTTAAACATCTTTGTCTTGTGAGTGTCCGGAGAAAGCCCATAAGCGAGAGCCAAGAAAGGTAAGGCCTGGCACGACTGCGATCGAAAACAGAATTCCGAGCGCGTCTGGCCACGGTGTCAGTTGTAACCAAGCAGCCAGAGCGGTCGAATTTAGGGCAAAACCGCTGGCGGCAAGCGTAAAAAACCGCCGCATGCGGCGGCTGACTGCTGCATCGTGTCTGGATGCGCCAAAACTCCAGAAATGGTGTCCGGTGAATGACACACAAAATGCGATCATGAAGCCGACAATATTTGCCGGGAATGCACTGAGGATTCCGAATTCGAGAAGGCCAACCGCAGTCGCCGCGTGTACACCGGTAGCTGTCGCGCCCACAATCGCAAATCGGCTGGCGGCCCCTACCTCGGTTTTAATGCGCTGTTTCACCAGGGGCAGCCGATCGGAGTTGGACATCATGTTTCCTTGTTCGCCCGATTTGGTAAGGAATTTGGGCCTTCAATCACATCTTGAAGAAGATAAACCGGTCGCTGTTTCGATTCATTGAACAGCCGGGACACATACTCACCAATCATTCCAATGGAAAGCAACTGGATGCCGGAAAAGAACAACAGGGCCACCATCAAAGACGTGTACCCGGGAACATCGACACCTGTGAAAAACACACGAATGGTCAAATAAAGTGCGTAGGCAAACGCCGCGCCTGCTATTATGGCACCGCCGTAAAACCATATTCTCAGTGGCATCGTTGTGAAGCCGGTCAAACCATCAATGGCGAAATTCCAGAGCTTCCAGTAATTCCATTTTCCCTCGCCTGCCCGGCGAGCAGGGCGCTCGTAAGGCAAGGCCATCGACGGAAAGCCGACCCAGGCGAATAGCCCTTTCATAAACCGGTTTCGTTCCGGAAGCTTCAAAAGTGCATTCACCACGGACCGGTCAATGAGGCGGAAGTCTCCGGCATTTGGCGGCATTTCGATATTCGCCAGCTGGTTGAACAATCGGTAGAACATGCCAGCGGTTGACCGTTTCATCAGCGTATCTGAGGAACGGTCGACCCGCAGGCCGTAGACAACGTCATAGCCTGCCCGCCAGCCATCGACCATTTGCGGGATGAGTTCCGGCGGATCCTGAAGGTCCACGTCAATGATGACAACAATGTCGCCGTGAGCGTGTTCGAGGCCTGCGGAAAGCGCTGCCTCTTTGCCGAAATTTCTGGACAGTCCAAGCAAACGGGCGGGAAGGCCGTCCCTGATCTTTTCTTCGAGAATATCCGCCGTGGTATCCAGGCTGCCGTCATCGACGAAGACATATTCGTAGGCAAGCTCAAGATCTGCTAAAACCTTTTGAGTTTCCTCGATGAAGATTCCGATAACGTCGGCTTCGTTGAAGACCGGCACCACAATGCTCAGCAAAGGCTTTGCGCAGCGGATTTCAGCTCGGCGCGTTAGATAGACTTTGCTTTGTGTGCTGGTGCTCATGCTTTTGTGCCGACGGTCAAACAGTTGGGCGGCAAACTGCCGGATATTCAAAAAAAAGACCAGCCCTAAGGCTGGCCTTTTCGATCGCGTTTTATGATCAATTACACGAGTGCACCGTGGCAGTGTTTGAATTTTTTTCCTGAGCCACATGGACAGGCCTCATTTCGCCCGACTTTGCCCCATGTGCTTGGGTCTTCAGGATTCCGTTCGGCTGAAGGGCGGTTTGGCGCGAGTTGCGCATCTGCTTGTGCCATCTCATCAAGGCCTGTCGTCGCATCAATGTGATGTGCATGCATTTCCGGCAATTCCGGCGCTTGTTGGAATGCCGGGGCCTGTTCCTGAACCAGCTCAACCTTCAGCAACTGAGAGGTTGTCGTTTCGCGGAGTTGCGAAAGCATAGATTCAAATAGGGTAAAGGCTTCGGTCTTGTATTCCTGCAGCGGATCTCGCTGCGCATACCCGCGGAACCCGACAACAGATCGCAGATGATCCAGATTGGACAGATGCTCGCGCCAGAGATTGTCGAGCGTCTGGAGGAGGAGCATTTTCTCCAACTGTCGAACGATGTCCGGTCCATATCTGGCGACCTTTTGCGCCATGGCCTCATCTGCGGCGCGGCGCAAGCGGTCTTTGACCTCTTCTTCCGCAATGCCTTCTTCAGCGGCCCAGTCTGTCACCGGAAGATCAAGATTGAGAATTGTTCTGACTTCTTCTTGAAGTCCCTCTGTATCCCACTGCTCAGGATAGGCGCGTTCGGGAATGTGGCGACCGACAAGACTCTCGATCACGTCGTGACGCATGTCGCTGACTGTTTCCTGCAGGTTGTCGCCATCCATAAGGTCGATGCGCTGTTCAAAAACGACCTTGCGCTGGTCATTCATAACATTGTCGAATTTCAAGAGATTCTTACGGATATCGAAGTTGCGCGCTTCGACTTTCTGCTGCGCTTTCTCAAGCGCCTTGTTGATCCACGGGTGAATGATTGCTTCACCCTCTTCAAGACCGAGTTTTTGCAGCATCGAATCCATGCGTTCAGATCCGAAAATCCGCATCAGGTCATCTTGCAGCGACAAGAAAAATTTTGAGTGGCCAGGATCACCTTGACGTCCTGATCGGCCACGAAGCTGGTTGTCAATGCGCCGGCTCTCATGACGTTCAGTTCCAATAACGTAGAGACCACCGGCTGCTAGCGCCTGCTTTTTCTTCTCTTCGATCTCGGCCTTGATCTCGGCTTCGCGGCGCGTGCGTTCCTCGCCCTCGGGCACGTCGCCCAGTTCGATGCTGATTTGCATGTCGGCATTTCCGCCGAGCTGAATGTCCGTGCCTCGCCCCGCCATGTTTGTTGCGATGGTTACAGCACCCGGCAAACCGGCTTGAGCGATAATTGAAGCTTCCTGTTCGTGATAGCGTGCGTTCAAAACAGAGAAGACCTTAGACTTGCCGCCTTCCTGTTTCTGAGCGTCAGCGATTGCCTTCGGATCTGAAACATCGATCTGCTTGTACCCGTGCTTTTTGAGCAGCTCGGCAAGATACTCGGATTTTTCGATGGACGTTGTGCCTACCAGAATCGGCTGCCCGCGCTCTTTGCAATCGTCAATGAGCTTGACGATTGCGGCGAATTTTTCTTCAAACGTGCGATAGACTTCGTCATCATCGTCAATACGCTTAACGGCGACATTGGTTGGAATTTCGAGGACTTCCAGGCCGTAAATGTCCATGAACTCGTCAGCTTCTGTCGAGGCTGTACCGGTCATGCCCGCCAGCTTGTCGTACATGCGGAAGTAGTTCTGGAAAGTGATGGATGCAAGGGTCTGGTTTTCTGGCTGGATGCGTACTTTTTCGCGCGCCTCCAGGGCTTGGTGAAGCCCTTCTGAGAACCGGCGTCCGGGCATCATCCTACCAGTGAACTCATCAATTATGACCACCTCACCATTTCGGACGATGTAGTCTTTGTCTCGCTGGAAAAGTTTATGCGCTTTCAAGGCCTGCTGGAGATGGTGTACGACAGACACGTTCTCCACGTCATAAAGGGAATCGCCCTTGAGAAGGTCCGCCTCTGCAAGCAGCGTTTCCAGCTTCTCGTTGCCCGCCTCTGTGAAGGTTGCCGCACGCTGCTTTTCATCCAGTTCGAAGTCTTCCTCGGTCAACATCGGAATGAATGCATCTACGGTGTTGTAGAAGTCGGACCTATCTTCCAATGGGCCGGAGATGATGAGCGGTGTACGGGCTTCGTCGATCAAAATAGAATCAACTTCGTCCACGATGGCGTACGCGTGATCACGCTGAACCATCGATTGACGATCGTGCTTCATGTTGTCGCGAAGGTAGTCGAACCCAAACTCGTTGTTGGTGCCATAAGTGACGTCAGCCTCATAGGCGGCCCGGCGTTGTTCGTCGGACAGCCCGTGGGTTATGCACCCAACGGACAACCCAAGAAAACGGTAGACTTGACCCATCCAGTCGCTATCGCGTTGTGCCAGATAGTCATTTACGGTCACAACGTGAACACCTCGGCCGGCCAACGCATTCAAATACACTGGTGCCGTTGCAACGAGTGTCTTACCCTCCCCGGTCCGCATCTCGGAAATGCGGCCTTCATTGAGGACCATGCCGCCGATTAGCTGAACATCGTAATGCCGTTGGCCAAGAGCGCGTTTCGCAGCTTCTCGGACTGTTGCAAATGCCGGAACCACCAAATCGTTTAGGTTGGCGCCGTTTTCCAGCTGTTCTTTGAACTCGCCTGTCCGGGCTCTCAACTGATCATCGCTCAGGCTTTGCATTTCGGCTTCCAGAGCGTTGATCCTGTCGACCTGAGCCCTGTAGCTTTTGACCTTCCGGTCGTTGGAGGATCCAAAAATCTTTCGTGCTAGCGCGCCAAGGCCGGCCATGCGGCGGTCCTTTCTTGTTGGGCGGCGTCCTTGTTGGCTGATGACGGCCTGCCCATGAAATCGTCTCAATTGTTGTCCACGGTCTGAGCTGGCTCATGGCCCTGGTAGACAAACCGTAGAAAAGGTCATGCCCCAACCGGATTGGAGCCGTTCGACAGATAAGAGGGGCTAGAATGCTTGTCAACGCTGTGCGGACGCGCAAAGTTGCTGGCCAGACGGCGTCCTGCCTTTCTTAGATACGAGCGGCTGGTCCGTGCTAGAGAAACCCCAGAACTAATTACCGAAGGACATCATATGTTCCGACTAACTTCGCGCCGTCCTGTTCGGCTGCTCGTTGCCACGATGTTTGCTGTATCGCTCGGAACAGCATTGCCGAGTGTTGGCGGGTTGCATGCAGCAGAGCCCGATGACGTCATAGCCAAAGTGGGTGATGCAGAAATTACGGAAGCGGATATCGCGTTCGCGGCGCAAGACCTTGGGTCGGAGCTCCAAAGGTTCCCGCCAGCACAATGGAGAGCAATTCTCCTCGATGTCTTGGTGGACATGGAGCTTCTTGCAGAAGCGGCCCGGCGTGAGGGCATAGACAAAGGGGACGATTTCCAAAAGCAAATCGATTTTCTGACGCTTCGGGCGCTGCGAAATGCTTATCTTGCGCAAAAAATCGACGGTGGTATTTCGGATGAGGATCTACAAGCCGCCTATGATGAACAGTATGCCGACTATGAAGGGGATGAGGAGTTGAATGCCCGTCACATTCTGGTCGAGGACAAAGCTATAGCGGATGATATCATTCAGCAGTTGAACGGCGGTGCTGATTTCGCTGAGCTTGCTAAAGAGAAGTCTACCGGACCTTCGGGCGCAAACGGCGGTGATTTAGGCTATTTCACAAGAGGGCAGATGGTGAAGCCTTTCGAAGACGCTGTGTTTGCGCTGGAGCCGGGTTCGTACACCGAAGAACCTGTCGAAACGCAGTTTGGCTGGCACGTTATCAAACTTGAAGACAAACGCCGGCAGCCCAAGCCGGCACTGGAAGAGGTGCAAACCAATCTCCGCCAGGCGTTAGTCCGAGAGCGTTATGAGCAGGAAATGGAGGCGTTGAAAGCGGATATCGACGTCGAGATCCTGGATGAAACACTCGCTCAGCCGTCCAATGGCGAGACAGATGACCTAGCAGAGTGACGTTATTACTGCTGTAGAGAAATGGCCCGGCCTTTATACTTAAGAGGCCGGGTTGTTACTATGCGCGGATCATTTCGGGTCATCGCGCCAAACTTTCAGTATCGCTTGCACGCGTTTGTCTGGTAGGGCATGGCTCATTACGTGCCAACACTGTCCTGAGAACATCTATGTCTGCCAAGATTTCGCCGCTCGCGCCGACCGCTTTCCCGGAATTGCCGGACATAGGTGGTGTCACGTTTTCAACGGGCGAAGCTGGAATAAAGTACTCCGGTCGCGCTGATGTTCTGTTGGCCAATTTTAGACCAGGCACCAAAGTTGCCGGTGTTTTTACCAAATCAAAATGCCCTTCGGCCCCCGTTGATTGGTGCAAATCGATTTTGAAACGTGGAACCGCACGAGGCCTTTTGGTGAATTCGGGCAACGCAAACGCTTTCACCGGAAAAAAGGGAGCGGACGCTGTCGCGCTTTCTGCCAGAATCGCTGCAAAAGCGCTTGGGTGCCTGGATGAAGAGGTTCTTCTGGCCTCGACAGGAGTAATCGGAGAGCCGTTGCCTGCCGATAAGTTTTCGTCTGTCATCGACGATTTAGTAGCTGCAGATAAGCCGGCAACCTGGCTGGAGGCGGCCCGGGCGATCATGACGACTGATACCTATCCAAAGATTGCTACCGCAAACGTAGATCTGGATGGCCAAAAGATAACCATCAACGGCATTGCCAAAGGTGCCGGTATGATCGCACCGGACATGGCGACAATGCTGTCATTCATATTCACCGATGCAGATATCAGTTCCCATGTCATGCAAACACTTTTGTCAGAAAGGGTTGAGGGCTCTTTTAACGCGATCACTGTAGATAGCGATACTTCGACCTCTGACACGGTGCTGCTCTTCTCGACCGGATCGGCTGCTGAGAAAGGCATAGCTCCGATAAACGAGATGGATGACCCGCGTATCGATGTGGTCCGTTCCGCGCTCGGGGATGTCATGTCAGATTTAGCGCATCAGATTGTCAAAGACGGTGAGGGCGCGCGAAAATTCGTGCAAATTGAAGTTGAAGACGCCGAAAGTGATGTGTCAGCAAAAAGAATTGCGCTGTCGATTGCAAATTCGCCGTTGGTCAAGACTGCCATTGCCGGTGAAGACGCCAATTGGGGACGAGTCGTGATGGCGGTCGGTAAGGCCGGTGAACGTGCAGACCGCGACAGCTTGTCGATTTGGTTTGGTGACGTCCGAGTGGCTTTTCAAGGAGAGCGTGACCCTTGCTACAGCGAGGAAGCAACAAGCGCGATCATGAAAGCTGAAAATATTACACTTCGCGTCAATCTTGGGCTTGGAACAGGGCAAGCTACCGTTTGGACATGTGATCTCACAAAAGAATATGTAGAGATCAACGGTGATTACCGTAGCTAGCAATCCAGCACACAAAATGATTAAAATCTTGGACGTTATGGTTTCCATTTTCCGAACAATTTGTCGAATTTTGGGACGGTTTTTATGACCCGAATGGTGTTGGTTTCCGCTTGCGCACTGGTCGACCCCGATGGGCGGATTCTGCTTGCACAACGGCCCGAAGGCAAAGCGATGGCTGGTTTGTGGGAGTTTCCAGGGGGCAAAGTAGAAAAGGACGAACGCCCGGAGGAAACACTGATCCGGGAATTGCGGGAAGAGCTTGGCATTACGGTTAATGAAGCGTGTCTGGCTCCACTCACGTTTGCCAGTCACACTTATGAAGATTTTCACCTCTTGATGCCCCTTTATGTATGCAGGCGATGGGACGGGTTTCCATCCGGGCGGGAAAAGCAGCAGATCAAGTGGGTTCGGCCAAATCGGCTTCGCGATTATCCGATGCCCGCGGCGGACGAGCCGTTAATTCCACACCTGATGGATCTTGTGCCTAGCTAGTACAAATGAGTTTCAGTGAGGTTTTGTGCAAATGGCTGGAGTTAAGAGAATTCGCGATAGCCTATTAAAGAAGTGCAAAGCTTTCATTTCGAATGAAGATGGGACCACGGCCATCGAATATGGGCTCATCACGCTCTTGGTAGGGATCAGCATAATCACGGCTTTAATCGCGATATCCGAGTCGCTCAACAATAACTTCTACGAGCCCGTGAATAGCGCACTTTCTGAAATAAACAGCTGATCCTTTTTAGAGCACATCACTTAGGCGCTTTTGAGCGGAGCCTGGTTTAAGGGGCTTTTGCTGGCTTTCATGCGCTGCCCAGCCAGATAACGTGATCAGATCGAAGGTCGCCCGTATCCGGCCATCTTCATCCGCATAGTCAGACGCATAAATCTCCGCGGCCTTAAAAAGGGTCTGGCGGCTCAATGGCGAGCCTTGGTCCGCTAGTGCGGCGGTTGAACCCATGGCGCGCAAGTCGTTCAGCAAACCAAACATGTTGTCATAGCGGACAATAATGCTGTCCTTATCGGCGACGGGGAGCGCAAAGCCGGCACGTTGGAGCAAGGCACCCGCATCTCGCGTGTCGGTGAAAGGTGCCACACGGATAGCTGCGCCACCCATCATCTCAAGTTCGGCCCGCATCAAGACGTCTCGGAGTTCGTGTAGCGTGTCCCCACCGACCAGCGTTGCCAACAGCAGACCGTCCGGACGAAGGGCCCGACGAAGTTGGACCAGGCTGCCCGGTAGGTCGTTTACAGCATGAAGGGTCAACGCTGAGAGGATAAGATTGCAACAGCCGTCTGCCAACGGTGGTAGCGCATCGTCAAAGACGAAGTCCGTTGCCCGACGATGGGTGTTTGCTACAAACAAATCACCACTGAAAACGTGTTTTGTTTTTCCACTGGATTTCAACACGTCGCAGACGGCATCATTGTGGCCGCCTAGGTCAATTGCAACATCAAAGCTGCGATTGATCGGCGCAAGGCGTTCAGCAATATCAGCGGCGGCTATGGCTGCGATAAAATCGGCGCCAGGACGAAATTGTCTGACCGCGCGTGTTCGCCTTTTTTTGACAGCGTTGCGATCAAAGATTTCTACTTGTTGCATTTTTTGCTCCGGAGACCTGTGCGCCTCGCGACATATGGCATAAGGTTCGATTTGGTCAATTCGCTCTTGAAGTCCTGTTTTTATGAGTCCTGTCAATTGAGTAGTTGGGCCAGAGACTTGCGGTACAAATGCGTCGGTTTATTAACCAGCGCGTCTAAGTCCAGCCTCGATTTTTTATTGCCGCCGCGATGCTTGATTTGTAGCGCTGCGACAGACAGGGGCGGCGCCTATTGCCCGAACTGCTGGAAAGACTTACCGCTTATTGAACGCCCGTTCTGTGAGCAATTAGGCATTCCGTTCGTACATCACATGGGAGCGGGTGCATTAAGTCCGAAGGCCATCTCCGATCCGCCTCTGTTTGCACGCTCACGATCAGCAACACTGTTTTCAGGTTCCGCACGTGAGTGTGTTCACAAATTAAAATACGGGCGGCGCCGTGAGCTTGCCAAGCCAATGGCTGAGATGATGGTGCGCGCGGGCAAAGACATCTTACAAGAACGAAGTATAATTATTCCCGTGCCCTTGCATTGGACCCGCTTGGTCGAAAGAAGGTTCAATCAGGCCGCTGATCTGGCGAATGAGATTGCAGCTTATACGGGATATCCCATTGAGATAAGTGGTCTGCAGCGTACCCGCCGCACTCAGAATCAAGTTGGGTTGACCGGAAAAGAGCGCGCAAAAAATGTGCGGGGCGCGTTCCGGGTGAAAGCCGCGTCTGCGCCTGTGATTTCATCTCAGAGGGTTCTGCTGGTAGATGATGTCTTTACCACTGGATCGACGGTTCGCACCTGTGTGCGAGCGCTTCTGTCCGCAGGCGCTTCTTCGGTAGATGTTCTGACTTTCTCAATGGCGGATACAACGGCAAATCAAACAAATCTGCCTTGACCTCCAAAAGGCACCGAATGCACGGGCAAGCATGACACTGCTTGTGTTTCCTACTTCATTTCACATATACGCATGAAAGCTTTTGCTGACAGATTATGTGAGGTAGTTCGATGGCCAATGTAGTAATTTACACACGCCAGCTTTGTGGTTTTTGCACTGCCGCCAAAAACCTTTTGGACAAAAAGGGCGTCCAGTATGTGGAACGTGACGCCACCTTTGACCAGGACCTGCGGAAAAAGATGATTCAAGAGGCAAATGGCCGCTCGACATTTCCTCAGATTTTTATCGGCGGCCAGCATATTGGTGGCTGCGACGATTTATTCGATATCGATCGCGCGGGTAAACTTGATGGAATGTTGGCGGCATAACGGCCAAAAGCGAACCAGATTGGAAGTCGAATGAATGCCTTTAGGGCTGCTTGCGTTCAGATGCGCAGCGGGAAAAACCCGTCCGAAAACTCTCTGCAGGCGAGCGCGTTGATCAAGCAAGCGGCAGCAGACGGAGCGACCTACATACAAACACCTGAGATGACAAACTTGCTTGTTGGCTCGAAAGCTGAGTTGCTCGACCGGATCTCAGCTGAGTGGCAGGACGTTTCGTTGAAAGCTTTCAAGCGCCTTGCCGATGAACTCTCTATTTGGCTGCATATCGGCTCTTTGGCTGTGCTTCGGGAGGATGGCAAGATTGTCAACAGGGCCTTTGTCATTTCACCTGAGGGCTCTGTGGCTGTGCGGTACGACAAAATTCATATGTTTGACGTTGATTTGCCGGGTGGGGAGAGCTGGAGAGAATCTGCGACATACCAGCCCGGCAATTCGGCAGTCTGTTGCGACCTTCCCTGGATACGATTCGGTGTCGCTATTTGTTACGACATTCGCTTCCCGACACTTTTTCGGGCACAAGCAAAGGCTGGCGCATTTATGTTAACGGCCCCTGCGGCGTTCACCCAACAAACCGGGCAGGCACATTGGCACGTACTACAGCGCGCTAGGGCCATCGAAAACACCTCTTTCGTCGTTTCCGCAGCACAAGGCGGACTGCATGAAGATGGCCGGGAAACGTATGGCCACAGTATAATCGTTTCGCCTTGGGGAGACGTACTGGCAGAACTCGACAACAACGAACCGGGCTACATGACAGCAATGATTGATCCGGAATCTTCTACCCGAGCGCGGCAGCGTATCCCCTCTCTTCAAAACGACAAAGAGTTTGAAATCAGTGGTGATTTTAGAGCGGCGGAGACCCGCGCGTGATCCGGTACAGCTTGCAATGCGAGGAAGGGGTAAGCCATCGGTTTGATGCTTGGTTCAGAAGTTCGGCCGATTTCGATGAACAGCGTCGAAAGAAGCTTTTGACTTGTCCGGTCTGCGGGTCGGAGAAGATTGAGAAAAGCCTAATGGCGCCCGCCGTTTCGACAGCTCGCCAAAAAGCATTGAGCTCCAATCCTGACGAGAAAAAGGAAGCCTCTAACAGTCTCTCAGATGCCCGCGAGTGTACAAACGTGGCGAACTTGGAAACACCATCCGATTTCGGCCAGCCTGAAAAGCTTGCAGAATTCGTATCGACTCTGCGCAGCGTCAAGGAGCAACTGCTGAAAGATTCAAGGTATGTAGGGTCCAACTTCGCGGAAGAGGCGCGAAAGATGCATTACGGCGAAAAGAGTGTCAGCCCGATCCACGGTGAAACCACACCGGACAACGCCAAAGCTCTGTTAGAGGAAGGTATTCCGGTCGTTGCGTTGCCTCGGTTGCCGGAAGACAAGAACTGATCCCTTAAAAACCAAGCCAGTTTCGGACAACGGTTGTTGTGTGTTCTGGCTGTTCCAGTGTTGGCAAATGGCCGCTGTTTTCAATCAGCGTCAGCTGGCTGCCTGGGATGAGTCCATGGATTTCTTCTGCAAGTTGGGGTGGTGTTAACGTGTCACCGTCGCCGACAATGATGAGTGTTGGACACTTGATAGCCGGCAGATGAGGCCGGGAATCCGGACGCGCGATTATCGCTCTTTTTTGGCGTATGAAAGCTTCGCTGCCCGTATCCATAGCCATATTCACCACCGTTTGACGAAGGGTAAAGTCTTCCTCCCTGCTTTTATGAACGAAGCCCGGATATAAAAGGTGCGGAACTTTATGGAAGCCTTTTTTCTGGGTGAGGCCAATCAGGAATTCCCGCCGTTTTGTTTGATCAGCTGTATCCGGCCGGGCATTCGTATCCATGAGAATGAGTTTTGAAACCCGTTGCGGAGCGGTTCTGAGAATGTCCATTGCGATGTAGCCACCCATCGACAATCCGACGAGTGTGAACTCCGCTGGCGCTGAATTGAGAATGTCTCTTGCAATGTCCGAGATGGTTTCATGCCGTGAATGGTTGGCAACCATTATTGGAGTATCGGCAAGGGATGCAATTTGAGGCGCAAAAACGGCCTCGGTGCACAAAAGCCCAGGAACAAAAACAATCGGATGGTAATTTCCGCTCATGATTTAGTTAAACGCTCTGCCAACAACATGTAATTCACGTCCATGTCCTTGGACTGGCTCCATGTATCGGTGAGAGGATTAAAGCTCACACCTGACCGATCGATAACTTGCATGCCAGAAGCTTCGAGAGGGCCTTCAATTTCGGACGGCTTTACCAGCTTCTCATAGCTATGGGTTCCTTTGGGTAGCCAACGAAGGACGTACTCCGCTCCAACGATGGCCAAGGCATACGCTTTCAGTGTTCGGTTGATCGTTGCTACGAACATCAGGCCGCCTGGACGGACCATATTTGCCGTCGCCGACAAGAACAGCGGTACGTCAGACACATGTTCGACCACTTCCATGTTTAAAATGACATCGAAGCTTTCTCCGTCGGCTTCAAGCTTTTCCGCAGTCTCCGCCCGGTAATCTATTTCCAATCCGGACTGTTCCATGTGAAGGCGGGCAACCTTGATGTTGGTTTCAGACGCATCCGCACCTACGATGTCGGCGCCGAGACGAGCCATGGGTTCGCACAACAGCCCACCGCCGCAGCCGATATCCAAAAAACGCAATCCATTGAACGCATCTACTGCTTTTGGGTCCCTCCCAAAATGCCGGCAGACCTCCCGTTTGATATAGGCCAGCCGCACAGGATTGAACTTGTGCAAAGGCTTGAATTTTCCGGCTGGGTTCCACCACTCAGCAGCCAATGCTGAAAATCGCGCCACTTCTTTATCGTCAATGGTCGTGCCGGCTTTCTGACTGGTCGCGGAGTCGTTCATTTCTGTTCCCTTCAAGGCCTGCGTATAGAAATACACCTAGCGTTCGATCTAGGGTGGCTCGACTTTTGTCAAGGCGTATGGTTGCGGCGAGAGGACTGTGCCTGTATGCATGTCCGCCGATTGAACAGGGCGCAGGCGCGTTCTGTGTTCTGATAATAAAGAAAACGACCCTAATGGCGCGACTGGTTTTGAAATTCGGCGGCACGTCGGTTGCCGACCTTGATCGCATCCGGAATGTTGCCCGTCATGTCAAGCGTGAGGTGGACGCTGGCAATGAGGTAGCTGTTGTTGTCTCGGCAATGGCAGGTCAGACCAACAAACTCGTCGAATTTTGCCGCGAAGCATCTCCGTTACATGATGCTCGTGAGTATGATGCGGTCGTTGCTTCCGGAGAACAGGTAACTTCCGGGCTACTGGCAGTTGTGCTGCAAGACATGGGCGTGAATGCCCGCTCGTGGCAAGGCTGGCAAGTTCCCATCAAGACCGATGAAAACCACGGTGCAGCCCGGATCAAGGAGATTGATGCTGATTTTCTGAGCGAACGATTGTCTCAGGGCCAAGTTGCTGTTCTTGCCGGGTTTCAAGGGATATCTCCCGATAACCGTATTTCCACACTCGGTCGTGGCGGTTCTGACACAAGCGCTGTTGCGATCGCGGCAGCCGTGAAGGCCGACCGTTGTGATATTTATACGGATGTAGACGGTGTCTACACCACGGACCCAAGGATTGTGCCAAAGGCAAAACGACTAGATCGCGTCTCGTTCGAGGAAATGCTGGAAATGGCCTCACTTGGCGCGAAGGTCCTCCAAGTCCGTTCAGTCGAAATGGCTATGGTGCACGGCGTACGCACTTTCGTACGGTCCAGCTTCGACGATCCAGACGCCCCTCAAGTTGGAAACGGCGGACTCCCACCCGGTACTTTAATCTGCGACGAGGACGAACTCGTGGAACAGCAAGTTGTGACTGGCATTGCTTTTGCCAAAGACGAAGCACAAATATCCATCCGCGACGTCGCGGACAAACCAGGTGTGGCTGAATCTGTATTCGGGCCGCTGGCTGATGCGAACATCAACGTGGACATGATCGTTCAGAACATTTCGCCGGATGGCAAGACCACCGATATTACGTTCACAGTACCGGAGGCCGACTATATTCGCGCCATTTCGGTTCTTGAAGATAACCGGGGAGAGATCGGATTCCAGAACCTCGAAGGTGCCACTGACGTTGTAAAAGTGTCCGTAATCGGTATCGGCATGCGCTCTCATGCCGGTATAGCAGCTCAGTGTTTCCGGGGTTTGGCTGAAAAGGGCATCAATATACGGGCGATCACAACTTCTGAGATCAAGATCTCAGTGCTCATTGATTCCGCATACACGGAACTTGCGGTCCGGACTCTCCATTCGCTATACGGGTTGGACGGATAAATATTCCCATAGTGGTTGCGGTGGTTCAAGACGCCATCCCGCATCCGGGGCAAGACGGGGTAGGCGATGCGTAGCAACCTGGCCGGTCCGCGCTTGTTGCTCCGCCGGCTTCGCGAGGTTATGGCGGAGCCGATCAAGGCGCAGGAGCGGCTCGACAAGATCGTGGTTTTGATCGCGTCGAACGTGGTCGCCGAGGTGTGTTCAGTATACATCTTGAGGGCTGACGGCGTTCTTGAACTCTATGCTACTGAAGGGTTGAACAGCGATGCGGTTCACAAAGCGTCGCTCCGGGTCGGCCAAGGTCTCGTTGGTTTGATCGCCGCAGAGGCGCGTCCACTAAACCTTCCAAATGCGCGTGCTCACCCTGGGTTTGCTTATCTGCCCGAAACGGGCGAAGAAGCTTATAATTCTTTCCTGGGCGTGCCCATTCTACGTGCAGGCCGGACACTCGGGGTTCTAGTAGTTCAGAACCAGTCGCACAGGACCTATCTGGAAGACGAAGTTGAGGCACTGCAAACCACCGCGATGGTAATCGCAGAAATGGTTGCCGCAGGAGAACTTGAAGCGATCTCGCAAAAGGATACCGGGCTTGATTTGTCCCGGCCGATCCACGCACCGGGCATTGGCTTGGCCGAGGGTGTTGGTCTAGGGCACGTAGTCCTGCATGAACCGAGGGTGGTTGTTACCAATCTGATCGCTGAGGATGTCGATGCTGAAAGCGAGCGTTTAGAAGGTGCAATCAACCGGCTGAGGCTTTCGATTGACGACCTACTTGCAAGCGGTGAAATTGCTGCTACAGGCGAGCATCGCGATGTTCTCGAAGCTTACAGGATGTTTGCCTATGACCGCGGCTGGATCCGGAAGATTGAAGAGGCGATCCACAATGGCCTGACTGCCGAAGCAGCTGTCGAGAAGGTCCAAAGCGACACACGCGCACGCATGTTGCGGCAAACCGATCCCTATTTGCGTGAGCGCCTGCATGATCTGGATGATCTGGCGCATCGTCTGATTCGGGAGCTCATGGGCCGGCAACACGGTCCGGGATCGTCTGAACTGCCGCAAGACGCGATCATTGTGGCCCGCAACATGGGCGCAGCCGAATTGCTTGACTACGGGCGGGATCGGGTTCGTGGCCTCGTATTGGAAGAGGGAAGCCCAACTAGCCACATCACGATTGTTAGCCGGGCTCTCGGGATTCCGATGGTCGGTCAGGTTGAAGACATCGTTAGCCTGGCAGATGCCGGTGATGCAATTATTGTCGATGGCGATGCCGGGGAAGTTCACCTTAGACCGGCTTCCGATGTTGAAAATGCTTATGCGGAGAAGGTCAGGTTTAGGGCGCGTCGGCAGGCGCAATACCGGCGTTTGCGAAACAAACCGTCACTCACCAAGGATGGCGTTGAGATAACGCTGCAAATGAATGCGGGTTTGCTGGTAGACCTGCCGCATCTCGCAGAGGCGGGGGCTGCTGGAGTAGGTCTTTACCGTACCGAATTGCAATTTATGGTGGCTTCTTCGTTTCCGCGTATGCGTGAGCAGCAGCTCCAATACGAACAGGTTCTTGAAGCCGCTGGGGACAAACCCGTCACCTTCCGTTCGCTCGACATCGGTGGTGATAAAGTGTTGCCCTACTTGAGGTCGATACAGGAAGAAAACCCTGCCATGGGATGGCGGGCACTGCGTCTTGGGTTGGATCGGCCAGGTTTGCTGCGCACGCAGATACGCGCGCTGTTGAATGCCGCCTCTGGCCGAGATCTTAAGCTCATGTTTCCGATGATTGCGGAGGTGGATGAGTTTAGGCAAGCTCGAGAGCTCGTCGACAAGGAAGTCAAGCATCTACGCCGCCACGGTCACGCAACCCCTGAGAACATCCGGCTGGGTGTCATGGTTGAAGTGCCATCCTTGCTTTTTCAGCTGGATGAACTCATGGATCAGGTCGATTTTATCTCTGTCGGATCCAATGATTTGTTCCAGTTTTTCTGCGCTGCCGATCGGGGAAACACACGGGTTGCGGACAGGTTTGATGTATTGGGTGTTGGGTTCCTGAGGGCGCTAAAGCGGATCGTGGATGCGGCAAACAAGGCGCATGTGCCGGTGACGTTGTGTGGAGAACTGGCTGGCCGCCCTTTAGAAGCTATGGCGCTTATCGGCCTCGGCTATCGGGACCTGTCGATGTCGCCGGCATCATTAGGCCCGGTCAAAGCCATGTTGCGAACGCTTGATGCGGGCCGTTTGTCAGCTCGCTTGCTTCCAAGGCTTGAGCCCGGACACCCCGACACAGATATCCGGACCTATTTAAGGCGCTTCGCCGCTGAACTCGACGTCGCGCTATAGCTGCTTAAAGACATTCCAGTTTTGGAAGGAGACTTGCGCTTATGCTGGCGCGTCAGAAACTGAACCTGCTTTTGGATCGCTTTGCCGAGCTCGAACATCAAATGTCGGCAGGAGCGGATCCGGATAGTTATGTAAAATTATCGCGCGAGTACGCAGGTCTTGAGCCACTTGTCCACAAGATCCGCGAGCTAGATAGAGCGGAAGCCGACCTTGCGGACGCGCAAGCGATGCTGGATGACCCTGCTACAGATTTCGATATGCGCGAACTCGCGGAGGCCGAGCAACAGGAATTGGCTGAAAAGGTCGAAACCCTGTCACAGGATGTGCGTTTTGGCTTGTTGCCAAAGGATGCGGCCGACTCAAATGACGCCATTTTGGAGGTCCGCGCCGGGACGGGAGGCGATGAGGCCGCGCTATTTGCTGGCGATCTTTTCAGAATGTACCAGCGCTATGCGGAGTTGCGCGGGTGGAAGGTGGAAATCCTGTCCGCAAGCGAAGGTGAAGTCGGCGGCTTCAAGGAAGTAATTGCTTCCGTTTCTGGAGACAATGTGTTCGCCCGGCTCAAATTCGAATCCGGTGTCCACCGTGTGCAGCGTGTTCCCGCAACCGAATCTGGAGGGCGCATCCATACCTCGGCGGCCACGGTCGCCGTTTTGCCCCAGGCTGAGGATGTGGACGTCGATATTCAGGACAGCGATTTGCGCATTGATACCTTCAGGGCATCTGGTGCGGGTGGGCAGCACGTTAACACAACTGATTCAGCTGTTCGAATTACCCACATACCAACTGGTATCGTTGTCGCGGTCCAGGACGAGCGTTCTCAGCACAAGAACAAGGCGCGAGCCATGCAGCTTCTACGTGCTCGTATCTATGATGAAGAGCGCGAAAAAGCGGCAAGCGAGCGGACTGAAGCACGCCGTCTTCAGGTTGGATCCGGCGACAGATCGGAGCGAATCAGAACCTACAATTTTCCTCAAGGCCGGGTCACTGACCACCGGATTAACCTGACTCTCTACAAATTGGAGCAGGTGATCGCCGGTGAAGCCTTGGATGAAATCATCGAGGCTCTGATTATGGACCACCAGGCAACGCTTCTTGCTACAGAAGAAGTTTGATAGCTGTGATGCATGTTGGGCCGCTCTACCGCACTTTGCGTGACCGGTTTCGGAAAGCTGGATTGGCGACACCGGAATTGGATGCGCGCATTTTGGTCGGGTACGCGGCCGGTATTCCTCCAAGCAACGTTGTTATCTGTGAAGATCTTGTCGCCACCGGAGAGGTGCGTCGCAGGGCACTCGCGTACTCCGAAGCACGCCTTGAAGGTTGGCCGGTTGGGCGCATTTTGGGAATGCGGGAATTCTACGGTCTCGAATTTCGGCTCAATGATGCAACCCTTGAACCTCGACCCGATACAGAAATCCTTGTCGATGTCATTCTCGAACGTTCGCCCACCAACCGAGGGTTTCGTTTTGTCGATGTTGGAACCGGAACAGGAGCGATTGCAATCGCCCTCCTAAATGAACGCCCGGCTTGGATTGGCGTTGCGACAGATATCTCAGAGCAGGCACTGATATGTGCGAAGCATAACGCTCAGCGTCACATGGTCCATGACAGACTTTTGGTCGCTCGCTCCGATTTCTGCAGTGCGGTTTCGCAGGGTCTTGACTGTCTGGTCAGCAACCCCCCTTACATCAGAACGAATGTGGTCAACGAGCTTGATCCGGAGGTTCGGAAATTTGATCCAGTTGCGGCTCTGGACGGTGGCGCAGATGGTCTAGATGCCTACAGGGCGATATTGGCCCACTCAGCGCGTGTGCTAAGAAAAAATGGCCGTGTCGCGTTTGAAATCGGTTTCGATCAAGAAGCTGCAGTAGCTCATTTGCTCAGGGAGGCATCCTTCTTAGATGTTGAAACCATTTATGATTTAGCCGGAAAGCCAAGGGTTATTACCGGTCTAATTGCAAAGTGACGCTGGTTTTCGGCTAGGTGTGAAAAAGCACTTGGAAAACGTGACAGAACACGCTAGTTTCCAACTGCCGACACCGGAAATGTGATCTTGTGTGACGCAGGGGCTGCCTGAGAGGTAACACGGGTACAAGCGCTAATTCTCGCGTTTTGGACTTTTGTTCAACATAGCATCCGGACATTCGGACTGTCACTTTTGTAACGCCTAAACGCGCATTCGAGTGCGGGACGGCAAAACTCTGTTTATACGTGACATCCGCTGACCATCACCTTTGGTATCGGTAATTATTTCGTATCGGTTTTAGGCAATTCCGATGTTTGACCAGCGTTACGCCGGTCGCCGTTCCTTAAGAGAAAACGGCAGGATGAGACCAGGAAATCAAAGCAACAAGCGCATGCGCGGACGGGGCCGCAAAGGACCTAATCCGCTCACCCGGACCTATGAATCGAATGGTCCAGACGTCAAAATTCGCGGGACCGCTCTTCATGTAGCGGAAAAGTACCAGCAACTTGCTCGAGATGCGCAGGCATCGGGCGACCGGATTATGTCTGAGAACTACAACCAGCACGCTGAGCATTATCTGCGAATCGTAGCTGCTGCCCAGGCTCAATCGCAGCCAAACCAGCAGGTAACGCGCCAAGATGATGAAGCCTCGGACGGCCAGGCCGCAAATGGTCACGGGAACCAGAACGGCTCCAGCGAGCGTCAGCGTCATGAACGTGGAAATCCGACCAATGGTCGTGAACAGCCGACCATGGTTGAAGAGGATAGTCCGCAACCGTTTATTGAGAGCATGCCAACCATCGATGAGGCTGGTCAGCTAAATGGCCAAGCTGCCGATGGCGCCTCAGCCGATGGTGCTTCTGCCGACGCAGATGCCGGCGAAGAGAAGCCGAAGCGCCGAGCGCGAGGCACCCGTAGCCGAACTACAAAGCGGACGTCCGAAGCAACATCTGACGATTCTGCAGTTGATGGTGGCGCTGATGTTTCTGCTGCGGATGATGCAGGAGAAGATGCTAAACCAAAACGGCGCACAACGCGGCCACGACGGGCGAAAGTTGCGGAAGCAGCTCCTGCCGAAGAAGAGGCCGTTGCCGCTGGCGAATAACAAAATTGTTTTATCGGATAGAACGGCGCCGACTGGGCGCCGTTTTTTGTTGTCTGTTGTGCTGTCAGCCTCTTTTGTTGTTCTTTTGCAACACTATATCTAAAGTGCGGCGCGTAAGGGCCGTGCGGGTGCCCGTCAACAGGGGCTTGCAATCTTGAACGCCGACCATGCTTCGGGTGGTGCCGGCGTTAAGGAGGTTAGACGAATGAATTTTGAGAAATACACAGAGCGTGCAAGAGGCGTTATTCAAGCTGCCCAGACGTTCGCACTGGGAAAAGGCCACCAGCAGTTCACGCCGGAGCACATCCTTAAAGTTTTGCTCGACGACAAAGAAGGTTTGGCTGGCGGTCTCGTTCAAAAAGCTGGCGGTGACTTAAAACTGGCGCAAGCTGAACTGCAGGCGTTGCTTGACAAAATGCCGACCGTTTCAGGAGGCTCCGGTCAGCTGTATCTGTCCGCAGCAACTGCGCGGGTGTTTGATCAAGCGGAGAAAATCGCTGAGAAAGCAGGCGATAGCTTCGTCACGGTTGAACGCTTGGTTCTTGCATTGGCTATGGATACGCAATCCGATGCCGGCAAACTGCTGGCTAAAGCGGGTGTCACGCCGAACGCGCTCAATGAGGCGATTAATCAGCTTCGGCAAGGTAGGACAGCTGACAGCGCGACTGCCGAAAATCAGTACGATGCCTTGAAAAAGTATGCCCGTGACCTGACAGAGGTTGCACGTGACGGTAAGCTTGATCCGGTCATTGGACGCGACGAAGAAATACGCAGAACAGTCCAGGTGCTGTCTCGCCGGACAAAAAACAATCCGGTCTTGATTGGTGAGCCTGGCGTTGGAAAGACCGCGATTGCGGAAGGCCTTGCCTTGCGAATCGTCAATGGTGATGTGCCTGAGTCTTTGAAAGACAAACAATTGCTAGCACTTGACATGGGCGCATTGATTGCCGGCGCCAAGTATCGTGGTGAGTTCGAAGAGCGCCTGAAGGCTATCCTGTCAGAAGTCGAGGCCGCTGCTGGTGGCATCATCCTGTTCATTGATGAGATGCATACACTCGTCGGCGCTGGTAAAGCGGACGGAGCCATGGACGCGTCCAATCTGCTCAAGCCAGCACTTGCACGTGGTGAACTTCACTGTGTGGGCGCGACGACGCTGGATGAATACCGAAAACACGTCGAAAAAGATGCAGCCCTCGCTCGGCGGTTCCAGCCTGTCTTTGTAAGTGAGCCTACAGTTGAAGACACGATTTCGATACTGCGTGGAATCAAAGAAAAATACGAACTTCATCATGGTGTTCGGATAACGGATTCTGCGATTGTCTCAGCGGCAACCCTCTCCAACCGGTACATCACCGACCGTTTTTTGCCCGACAAGGCCATTGATTTGGTTGACGAGGCAGCGAGCCGTTTGCGGATGCAGGTGGATTCCAAACCTGAGGAATTGGATGAGTTGGACCGGCGGATAATTCAGCTCAAGATCGAACGCGAAGCTCTTAAGGTCGAAGATGATGAGGCAGCGAAAGACCGTTTGTTTAATCTGGAAAAAGAGCTGAACAACCTTGAAGAAGAGTCTTCTACACTGACACGGCGCTGGCAGTCGGAAAAGGAAAAACTGAATCTTGAGCAAAAGATCAAAGAGCAGCTGGAGCAAGCGCGGATTGATCTAGAAATTGCGCAACGCCAAGGGGACCTCGCGAAAGCTGGCGAGCTTGCCTACGGTGTCGTGCCTGAGCTTGAGCGCAAGCTGGCCGAAGCTGAGTCCTCGGAAGACAAAGATGCCATGGTTGATGAAGCGGTGACCTCATCGCATGTGGCGCAGGTTGTCTCGAAATGGACCGGCATTCCGGTTGATAAGATGCTGGAGGGCGAGCGAGACAAACTCCTACGGATGGAAGATGTTTTGGCCGGCCGTGTTATTGGACAGGCGGAAGCTATCCATGCAGTCTCGACGGCTGTCAGGCGGGCACGGGCTGGTCTTCAAGATCCGAACCGACCAATCGGCTCTTTCATGTTCCTCGGTCCGACTGGTGTCGGCAAGACCGAATTGACCAAAGCGCTGGCCAACTTTTTATTCGACGATGATAGTGCGATGGTTCGGCTAGACATGTCCGAATACATGGAAAAGCACTCGGTCTCCCGGTTGATCGGTGCACCGCCAGGCTATGTTGGATATGAGGAAGGTGGTGCTCTCACAGAGGCCGTCCGGCGGCGTCCGTATCAGGTTGTTTTGTTCGATGAAATCGAAAAGGCTCACAACGACGTGTTCAACGTGTTGTTGCAGGTTCTGGACGATGGACGCCTGACCGATGGTCAGGGCCGGACAGTCGACTTCCGTAACACGTTGATCATTATGACATCGAATCTGGGTGCGGAGTTTCTGGTCAGTCAGCCGGAGGGGCAGGATACCGATGCGGTACGTGATCAGGTGATGGAGAGTGTTCGTGGTCACTTTCGGCCCGAGTTTTTGAACCGCCTTGATGAGATCGTCTTGTTTCATCGTCTACAGAGGAATCAGATGACCGATATTGTCGAGATTCAGCTTGAACGCCTGCGCGGTCTGCTCAAAGAACGCAAAATCGTGCTTCAGCTGGATGATGGCGCCATTGGCTGGCTTGCACAAAAAGGGTACGATCCAGCTTATGGCGCGCGCCCGTTGAAGCGGGTCATCCAAAAGGATGTTCAAGATCCCTTGGCCGAGAAGCTCCTATCTGGTGAGTTTAAGGATGGTCAGGTCATCAATGTAAGTGCTGGGGGAGATCGGCTTGTGTTTGCTGCCGATACAGACGCCAGCGCCGCAGCTTAAAGTGCACAAAACGAAAGCCCGGCTTTTTACCGGGCTTTCATACTGGCTGCATTACTGCGCCGAAGCGACCCTCGATGGCGGGCGGGCCCGGTCAAGCAATGCATCAATGCGTTGTCGTTCCGTCTCAAACGCTGTGAGCATATCGCCATCGAGGACGCGGCCGCGGGGCAGCCTGATCCTCATTGGGTCAACAAAACGGCCATTTACCAAGACTTCGTAGTGGAGATGCGGGCCGGTAGACAAGCCCGTTGATCCAACATAGCCGACGATTTGGCCTTGGCTGACCTTGGTACCCTCGCGCACACCCTTCGCAAAACCCGTCATATGGCTATACGTCGTTGTATACCCATTGGCGTGGCGCAGTTCGATCCTGCGGCCGTATCCAGAACTCCAACCCGCCTTGACTACAGTCGCGTTGCCCGCGGCCATAATGGGGGTGCCACGCGGAGCTGCCCAGTCAACCCCGGTATGCATTTTCTTGTATTTGTGGATTGGGTGTCGCCGCATGCCAAAGCCCGATCGGAAGCGTCCACTGGATAGCGGTTTGCGCATGAGAAATTTCTTGGCGCTTTGACCGTTGGAATCGTAATAGTCAACCACACCGTCATCCGGTGTGCGGAACCTGTAAAATCTGCGCTCTGAATTGCCGGTGTTCAAAGCTGCATACAACACTTCCGGCGGCCCATCTGAAATATTTTCTTCTGCAAAAAACACCTCGAGCGAGTCGCCTGGCTGGACGCGCGAATTGAAGTCGACATCAAACGAGAAGATCCGAATCAGCTCGTCGATCAAAGGTTCAGAGAGGTCTTGTTCCAGTGCAGTCTGGTAGATGCTGTCATACAGCGCCGGGGTTGGGCCACCGTATGAAATCCGGTCCGCTTCCGCAAAAGCGTCGGCCAGAAAAGTCGTCGGTGCGTTGGCTTTGATATAGGCGCCTGTATCGGATTTTGCGATTGTCGCACGGTGTACGGTATCAGAGTAAAGGCTCACGCGTTCAGGGCGCATCCGGCCAGAGCCGTCCGCGACAGGCGCATAGGCGATCCTTAGCCTTTGGCCATCGGACAAGGATGTGACATTATATAGAAGGTCGAACGCGGACTGAATCAGCTCTGCTTCTTGTTCGGTCGCATCGTTGTCCCGCATGACGTCGAACAGATCCATGTCTTCTGTGAGGGGGACAATCTTTTCATCCATACCCGCAAAACGGATGTCCTCATCCCTTTTTGAGACAAACGACACGTTTTCTGGTGTGATACGCACAGCATAGCGCTGCAGCTCAGGCTGGCGCGCCAGATTGAAGTCGAAACGGCCTGGATCAAAAAGAGCGCTCACCGTCGGGTTTTCGGCTTGGTCGGTCATAAAGCGAGCCGTCTCTCGAACGCTCAACTCAACCTCTGCTTCTGAGGGAGTTTCTTCAAAATCAATATCACCGCTGTTTGCTGGGAAGCGCGCGAGCGTGATGCTGACTTCCCCTTCCACCTTTGCGCCGTAGATCGAGTCCGAGAAACTTGCATTGCTCGGGTTTCGCTCGGGGACGTCTTGATTTTCAGAAAACATATTTAGCGGATTGAAAGCCGGTATTTGCTGCGCCAGCTCCGTCTCTTTTCGTGTTGCAAGGCTCGAAGTTACTAGCGCGTATGGTTTGACACGAATATGCTCTTTGTCGCCGTCGCGGGTGACCACGTTAACCGGGACAACTTGTTTGTTCGCGAACTCGGCGGCCGTTTTGATCATCCGGTCACCCTTCGAGCCAGGGAGCGTTCCGCGGCCCGCGTCGCCTGCGACACGGTCGCTCCCAAAGCCTGTCGCCGCTGAGACGCTGTATTGCCCATCAAGGGCGGAAAAAAGAGCACCGCCCATCAATACCAGCGAAGTGACACCAGTTAGGATCGTCCCGGTTAACCAGCGAATGGAAACGCTTTTACGGTCATGCAGAAGGCTTTTGTCCTCCCCGGCGATCAATGGGGGGTGTTCGCCGAGGTCTACCGCGAAAGTGTGCGAATTCTTGAACGGGGCGAAATGCATCCGAGGCTAAATTTCCGGTTCTAATGACGAAGACATTAAGCGCCCCCCGGGGAGCGCCGATCATACTCTATACACATCCCTGCCATTTCTTTCCAGCCCTGCGCCTCAACCAGCCCTGTTGGTTGGCAACAGCCATAGCGTATTGAGCGGCTTTTGGTTTCTCTCGAGCATGGTTTGGTAATATTTGGGCTCATTGACCGCTGAGATGGATCCGCAACAAAGGTTGGCATGAAAACGGGCTGAGTTTCAAACGCCCAAAGGAATGCCAAGCCTTTCCGGGCTTTTTTGGTGCGCTCGCTCTCTATGAGATAGGGGGGCGGAAGAATCCGCTATATGAATCTTTTTTGACAATCTGTGTTGACTCCCAAAAAGGCTGTGCGTATAACCCACCCATCGACGGCGGTGCCGCTGAAACGCGGTGCGTCTCGCTGTCGGTTCTACCAGAAAATCAGATCGGCTGCCTCTTCAGGCGACGAGCTTGTTTTCACAGCTTCGGCTGAACTCCTAGGGATTTTGTCCCTGTTCTTTGACAATTTGGTATTGAAGGAAGGGAAGCGTGGACGGCGTTGCTCTTGCGGTTCTGGGGTATTTATCCTGGGATGTTTTAAGAGTTACGCAGGTACGCTGATCTTTCAAACAAGGAAGCCGATTGGCTTGGGGTTTTAGGGCCTTGAGTTAGTTGAGCTCTTGTTAATTCACGGTCGCAGAGATGCGATTGTTTGAGTGCTTTATAGCGATTGATTAAAGCAGCCTGTGATTGGACTTTTAAGTTAAACCTGAGAGTTTGATCCTGGCTCAGAACGAACGCTGGCGGCAGGCTTAACACATGCAAGTCGAACGGTC
>NZ_VLLF01000012.1 GCF_007830545.1 Roseibium hamelinense | reverse complement strand
TCGTGCCGATCGCCATGGAAGAAGGCCTGCGCTTCGCGATCCGCGAAGGTGGCCGCACCGTCGGCGCCGGCGTCGTCGCATCCATCATCGAATAATTGACGGTAGGGCCTGCCGGCTCATTGGTAACAATCGGCGGCAGGCCCGCCAGTCTACTCGGGAACTCTGAAATGAACGGTCAGAATATCCGGATCCGCCTTAAGGCATTTGACCACCGTATTCTCGACGCCTCCACCAAGGAGATCGTCAATACGGCAAAGCGGACCGGTGCACAGGTACGGGGACCCGTACCGCTGCCGACGCGGATCGAGAAGTACACAGTGCTTCGCGGACCGCATATCGATAAGAAAAGCCGCGATCAGTTCGAGATGCGGACGCATAAGCGCCTTCTCGACATCGTTGATCCGACGCCCCAGACGGTGGACGCGCTGATGAAGCTCGACCTGGCCGCTGGTGTGGACGTCGAGATTAAGCTCTGAGGCGGATCGAAGGGGACACGTCTATGCGTTCTGGAGTGATCGCTCAGAAGGTGGGCATGACACGCATCTACAACGATGCGGGTGAACATGTTCCAGTCACAGTATTGCGGCTGGAAAAGTGTCAGGTGGTTGCCCACCGGACTGAAGAAAAGAACGGCTACACAGCGCTGCAGCTCGGCGCTGGTGCGGCCAAAGTCAAGAACACGCCTAAGGCGCAGCGCGGCCATTTCGCTATTGCGAAGGTCGAGCCGAAGCGCACTGTGGCCGAGTTCCGGGTGTCGAACGACAACCTGATCGATGTGGGTGCGGAAATCACCGCCGACCATTTCGTTGAAGGCCAGTTCGTTGACGTCACCGGCACATCGATCGGTAAGGGTTTTGCCGGTGTGATGAAGCGCCACAACTTCGGTGGTGGCCGCGCATCCCACGGTAACTCGATCTCGCACCGTTCTCACGGTTCGACCGGTCAGTGTCAGGATCCGGGCCGCGTGTTCAAGGGCAAGAAGATGGCCGGTCACATGGGCGATGTCCGTGTGACCACGCAGAACCTGAAGGTTGTGCGCACTGATGTTGAACGCGGCCTGATCATGGTCGAGGGCTCTGTTCCGGGCGCCAAAGGCGGCTGGATCCTGGTTCGCGACGCGATCAAGAAGGCGCTGCCGGAAGGTGTTCCGGTCCCTGGAGCTTTCAAGGCTCCGGAAGCTGCCGAAGCCGCCGGGAAGGAGAGTGAGTGATGGAACTTGAGGTCAAGACCCTCGAAGGCGGGGCGGCCGGTTCGATCACGGTGTCTGACGAGATTTTCGGTCTCGAACCGCGCACCGATCTGATCCACCGTGTGGTGCGCTGGCAGCTGGCAAAGCGCCAGGTCGGCAGCCACAAGACGCTCGGCCGTTCGGAAGTCACTGGTTCTACGAAGAAATTCGTACGCCAGAAAGGTTCCGGCGGTGCACGTCACGGCAACAAAAAGGCTCCGCAGTTTCGCGGTGGCGGCCGTGCATTCGGTCCGGTCGTACGCGATCACGGCCATGAATTGCCGAAGAAGGTTCGGGCCCTCGGCTTGAAGCACGTTCTGTCCGCCAAGGCGAAGGCAGAAAGCCTGATCATCGTCGAAGACGCCAAGGCGGCTGAAGCGAAGACCAAGGCTCTCAAGTCTCAGTTCTCGAAGCTGGGTCTGTCGAGCGCGCTGATCATCGACGGTGCTGAGCTGGACCAGAACTTCGCACTGGCGTCCCGGAACATCCCGCATGTGGACGTTTTGCCGGTGCAGGGTATCAACGTATATGACGTCATGCGCGCCAACACGCTTGTGTTGACCAAGGCAGCGGTGTCAGCACTTGAGGAGCGCTTCAAATGAGCAAACTTCCTCACTACGACAAAATCGTTGGTCCGGTGATCACCGAGAAGTCCACGATGGCTTCTGAAGAAAATAAGGTGGTCTTCAAGGTCGCAAACGACGCGACCAAGCCGGAAATCAAGGCTGCTGTGGAAGCACTGTTTGGTGTGAAAGTCACGGCTGTGAACACCTTGGTCCGCAAGGGCAAGGTAAAGCGCTTCCGTGGCCGGATCGGCCGTCAGTCCGACTTCAAGAAGGCCGTCGTAACGCTTCAGGAAGGTCACGGCATTGACGTGACCACCGGGCTCTAAGGCGGGGACAAGAAAATGGCACTGAAGACATTCAATCCCACGTCGCCGGGCCGCCGTCAGCTCGTACAGGTTGACCGCTCGGATCTGTGGAAGGGCAAACCGGTTAAGATCTTGACCGAAGGCCTGTCCAAATCTGGCGGCCGTAACAACACCGGCCGTTTGACGGCTCCCAACCGTGGTGGCGGTCACAAGCGGACTTACCGTCTTGTGGATTTCAAGCGCCGCAAGTGGGACGTTCCGGCAACGGTTGAGCGCCTTGAATACGATCCAAACCGGACCGCATTCATCGCCCTGCTCCGTTACGAAGACGGTGAACTGAGCTACATCCTGGCGCCGCAGCGTCTTGCCGCTGGCGACAAAGTGGTTGCAGGTCAGTCTGTCGACGTGAAGCCGGGCAACGCGATGCCGCTGGCATCCATTCCGGTGGGCACGATCGTTCACAACATCGAGCTTAAGCCGGGCAAGGGTGCGCAGTTGGCGCGGTCTGCGGGTGCTTTTGTTCAAGTTGTCGGCCGTGACCAGGGCTACACAACACTGCGTCTGATGTCTGGTGAGCAGCGCCGGGTTCTCGGCACCTGCATGGCAACCGTCGGCGCAGTATCAAATCCCGATCATGCGAACATCAACCTGGGTAAGGCTGGACGTTCGCGCTGGCTGGGCCGGGTTCCGCACACACGCGGTGTTGCAATGAACCCGATCGACCACCCGCATGGTGGTGGTGAAGGCCGGACTTCGGGCGGACGTCATCCGGTTACCCCTTGGGGTAAGCCGACCAAAGGTAAGCGCACGCGGCGCAACAAGCAGACTGATAAGTATATCGTCCGCAGCCGCCACGCGCGTAAGAAGTAAAGGGCAAGGATCGTGGCACGTTCGATCTGGAAAGGTCCGTTTGTCGACGGGTATCTGCTGAAGAAAGCGGACAAGGTTCGTGAATCCGGCCGGAACGAGGTTATCAAGACCTGGAGCCGCCGCTCGACGATCCTGCCGCAGTTCGTTGGTCTTACCTTCGGCGTCTACAACGGTCAAAAGCACGTTCCGGTGCTGGTGTCTGAAGAGATGATTGGTCACAAGTTCGGTGAGTTCTCACCGTCCCGGACCTACTACGGACATGGCGCCGACAAGAAGGCGAAGAGGAAGTAACGATGGGCAAGCCGAAGCGTGAGCGGACGCTCGCTGACAACGAGGCCCGGGCAATGACACGGATGATCCGTGTCTCTCCCCGCAAGCTGAACCTCGTTGCGGCTGCTATCCGCGGCAAGAAGGTCGGCTCCGCACTTGCGGATCTGACATTCTCCCGCAAGCGCATTGCACAAGACGTCAAGAAGACGCTCATGTCTGCGATCGCGAATGCGGAAAACAACCACGATCTCGACATCGACAACCTGGTCGTTGCCGAGGCGCACGTTGGCAAGGCGTTTGTGATCAAGCGGTTCCAAGCCCGTGCCCGTGGCCGTGTTGGCCGGATCGAGAAGCCGTTCTCGAACCTGACCATCGTTGTGCGTGAAGTCGAGGAGACTGCCTGATGGGACATAAAGTAAACCCGATCGGCATGCGCCTCGGGATCAACCGTACCTGGGATTCGCGCTGGTTTGCGCCTAAGGGTGAGTATGGGGATCTTCTTCATGAAGATTTCCGCATCCGCGAATTCCTGATGAAGGAATTGAAGCAGGCAGCGGTCTCCAAGATCGTTATCGAGCGCCCGCACAAAAAGTGCCGCGTCACGATCCACTCCGGCCGTCCGGGTGTCGTGATCGGTAAAAAAGGTGCGGATATCGAGCGTCTTCGCAAGAAGATTGCCGACATCACGAATTCGGAAGTGCACATCAACATTGTTGAAGTGCGCAAGCCGGAAATCGACGCGACGCTGGTCGCCGCTTCGATTGCACAGCAGCTGGAACGCCGTGTTGCATTCCGCCGTGCCATGAAACGGGCCGTTCAGTCGGCCATGCGCCTCGGCGCTCAGGGCATCCGGATCAACTGTGGTGGCCGTCTTGGTGGCGCGGAAATCGCGCGTATCGAGTGGTACCGTGAAGGCCGCGTGCCACTGCACACCCTGCGTGCCGACATCGACTACGGTGTCGCTTCCGCTCACACGGCTTATG
This sequence comes from Roseibium hamelinense, assembly GCF_007830545.1. GTDB lineage: Bacteria > Pseudomonadota > Alphaproteobacteria > Rhizobiales > Stappiaceae > Roseibium > Roseibium hamelinense. Next base: position 137,338 of record NZ_VLLF01000012.1, on the reverse strand, counting down.
GCGTGTGCGGTGTGAAGGTTTGGATCTTCAAGGGTGAAATCCTCGAGCATGATCCGATGGCGTCTGAAAAGCGCGCGACGGCAGGCTCGGACAACAACCAGGGTGATCGCGGCGGACGCCGGGATCGGGGTCGTGAGCGCGCAGCTTAATTAAGCTGCTTGCTGCTCCCGTAACACGAGAAACGAGAGAAAAACGATGCTGCAACCGAAGCGAACGAAGTTCCGCAAGCAGCACAAGGGCCGCATCCACGGCTTGTCGAAGGGGGGCACAGACCTCAACTTCGGCGCTTACGGTCTGAAGGCAGTTGAGCCAGAGCGTGTCACAGCGCGTCAGATCGAAGCGGCCCGCCGTGCCATGACCCGCCATATGAAGCGTGCGGGTCGCGTATGGATCCGTATCTTCCCGGACCTCCCGGTTTCATCGAAGCCGGCCGAAGTCCGCATGGGTAAAGGTAAGGGTTCTCCGGATTACTGGGCTTGCCGCGTCAAGCCTGGCCGGATCATGTTCGAAATCGACGGTGTGTCGGAAGACGTAGCGCGTGAAGCAATGCGTCTCGCCGCAGCCAAGCTGCCGATCAAGTGCCGCTTTGTTCAGCGCATCGCTGAATAAGCAGTCGAGGAGTTAGAGCCATGAAGGCAACTGACGTAAGAGCAAAGACTCTCGACGAGCTCCGTGCGGAGCTTGAGGGCCTCAAGAAGGAGCAGTTCAATCTGCGCTTCCAAAAGGCAACGGGTCAGCTCGAAAATACAGGGCGCGTCCGGCAAATCCGCCGCGATATCGCCCGCATCCAGACGATCATGCGCGAAAAGCGCGTGTCGGCGAACGCTTAAGGAGACGGCAATGCCAAAGCGTATCTTGCAGGGCACCGTAGTCGGCGACGCCAATGACAAAACGGTGACGGTCAACGTAGAGCGCCGCTTTACGCACCCGCTGCTGAAGAAGACTGTGCGCCGGACCAAGAAGTACCGCGCACATGACGAAAGCAACCAATACAAGGTTGGCGACACCGTTCAGATCGAAGAGTGCGCGCCAATTTCGAAGAACAAACGTTGGACCGTGGTCACCCAGTGACCGCGCTCCGTCAGGTGAGCATCAGGCGCCCGTGACAGGTGCGTCAATAGAAGAACAAGGCAGCCAGTCATGATTCAGATGCAAACAAACCTCGACGTCGCGGATAATTCCGGCGCGCGTCGTGTCATGTGCATCAAAGTGCTCGGCGGCTCCAAGCGGAAGTATGCGAAGGTTGGCGATATCATCGTCGTCTCCGTTAAAGAAGCTATCCCGCGGGGCCGTGTTAAAAAGGGCGACGTGATGAAGGCAGTCGTCGTGCGTACGGCAAATGACATTCGCCGTCCCGATGGCAGCGTGATCCGGTTCGACCGCAACGCGGCCGTACTGGTCAACAACAATAAGGAGCCGGTCGGCACCCGTATCTTTGGTCCGGTGCCGCGCGAACTCCGTGCAAAGAACCACATGAAAATTATATCGCTCGCGCCGGAGGTGCTCTGATGGCTGCGAAAATTAAAAAAGGCGACACGGTTGTCGTGCTCACCGGTCGCGACAAGGGTAAGTCCGGCGAAGTCATCCAGATGTGGACCGCCGACAACAAAGCCCTGGTACGCGGTGTGAACATGGTTCGTCGTCACCAGCGCCAGACGCAAACGCAAGAAGCAGGTATCGTTGCCAAAGAAGCTCCGATTCACCTGTCGAATATTGCTCTTGCCGATCCGAAGGACGGCAAGGCGACCCGCGTCGGCTTCAAGGTGCAGGACGATGGCACAAAGGTCCGTGTGGCCAAGCGCTCGGGAGACCTGATCGATGGCTGAGACCCAATACGTGCCGCGTCTGCGGACGCACTACGATGAAGTCGTGCGCAAGCAGTTGCAGGATAAGTTCGGTTACAAGAACCCCATGCAGGTTCCAAAAATCGAAAAGATCGTGCTCAACATCGGTGTCGGCGAAGCAGTTGGCGATTCCAAAAAGGCTCGCACTGCAGCTGAAGACCTCGCACTGATCGCCGGCCAGAAGCCGGTCATCACCAAGGCGAAAAAGTCGATCGCGACTTTCAAGGTCCGTGAAGGCATGCCGCTGGGTGTGAAAGTTACGCTGCGCCGCCAGCAAATGTACGATTTTCTGGACCGTATGATCACAATCGCGCTGCCGCGCGTACGTGACTTTCGCGGTCTGAGCCCGAAGAGCTTCGACGGTCGTGGCAACTATGCCATGGGCATCAAGGAGCATATCGTGTTCCCGGAAATCGAGTACGACAAAGTCGACCAGATCTGGGGTATGGACGTGATCGTCTGCACTTCGGCTCCGAATGATGACGAAGCGCGTGAGTTGCTACGCGCGTTCAACTTCCCGTTCACTAAGTAATTAGCGGCATACGGGAAAGGAACGAGGAACAACGATGGCGAAGAAGAGCGCGGTCGAGAAAAACAAGCGTCGTGAGAAGCTTGTCAAGAAATACGCTGAGAAGCGCGCAGCTCTCAAGGCGATGGCTAAAGACGAAAGCCTGAGCCTTGAGGAGCGTTACAACGCACGTCTCAAGCTTGCAAAACTGCCACGGAACTCTGCACCGAACCGGATTCGTAACCGGTGTGAAGTGTCAGGCCGTCCGCGCGGTTACTATCGCAAGCTCAAGATGTCCCGTATTGCGCTTCGTGAACTGGGTTCCCTGGGCAAGATCCCGGGCCTGGTCAAGTCGAGCTGGTAAGGAGATACTCCCATGGCAATTTCTGATCCGTTGGGGGATATGCTGACCCGGATTCGGAACGCGCAGATGCGCCGGAAGAACAAGGTTAGCTCGCCGAATTCAAAATTGCGCGCGCACGTACTTGAAGTGCTCGCCAAGGAAGGGTACATCCGTGGCTTCACCACGGTTGACTACGACGGCGGCAAGTCCGAGTTGGAAATCGAACTGAAATACTTTGACGGCGAGCCGGTGATCCGCACGATTGAGCGCGTGTCCAAGCCAGGCCGTCGGGTGTATTCTTCGGTGAAAAACATCCCGCATGTTTCTAATGGGCTGGGCGTGTCGATCCTTTCGACTCCGCGCGGCGTCATGAGCGACCATCAGGCGCGGGACGAAAACGTAGGTGGCGAGGTTCTGTGTCGCGTCTTCTGATGCGGCACACTCGCTTTTAAAACAACGACAAGGTTGGTCAAATGTCTCGTATTGGCAAAAAGCCAGTCCCCGTGCCAAGCGGGGTAACGGCATCGATCGACGGTCAGACGGTATCGGTAAAGGGCCCGAAGGGAGAACTCTCCTTCGTCCTGAACGACAACGTTCTGGCCGAAATGACAGACGACGGGATCAAGGTTGATCCGCGCGGCACGTCCAAGAAGGCTCGCTCCATGTGGGGCATGAGCCGTACCATGGTTCAGAACATCATTACCGGCGTCAGCTCCGGTTTTGTGAAGCAGCTGGCCATCACCGGTGTTGGTTACCGTGCCCAGGTCCAAGGTCAGAACCTTCAGCTCGCGCTGGGTTTCTCGCACGATGTGGTTTATCCGATCCCGACCGGGATCGACATCAAGTGCCCAAAACCGACTGAGATTGTTATCTCGGGGATCGACAAGCAGACTGTTGGTCAGGTTGCGGCAGAAATCCGCGAATTCCGTTCGCCAGAGCCCTACAAGGGCAAGGGTGTGCGGTATGCAGACGAGTTTATCGTCCGCAAAGAAGGCAAGAAGAAGTAACGGACCGAGATCATGGCGAACAGCAAAAATGCTTTCGAACGCCGCCGCGATCGCGTGCGCCGTTCTATCAAGAAAGTGGCGAACGGACGTCCGCGGCTTTCTATTTTCCGCTCATCGAAGCAGATCTACGCTCAGATCATCGACGATGCGCAAGGGAATACCATTGTCGCGGCCTCGACGATCGAAAACGATCTGAAGGGCACCTTGAAGACGGGCGCCGACACCGCAGCAGCTGCTGCCGTCGGCAAGCTTGTCGCGGAGCGGGCAGTAGCCGCTGGCGTCAAGCAGGTCGTGTTCGACCGTGGCGGGTACATGTATCATGGGCGCGTAAAAGCGCTTGCTGATGCAGCCCGTGAAGGTGGACTTGAATTCTGACCAGCGCCCGTTGGCGCTCTTAAGAACGGAAGACGTATAAAATGGCGAGACAGGATAATCGCGACCGCGACGAGCGCGACAGCGAATTCGTCGACAAGCTCGTTCACATCAACCGCGTTGCGAAAGTGGTCAAGGGTGGCCGTCGCTTCGGTTTTGCCGCGCTGGTCGTGGTAGGTGATCAGAAGGGCCGCGTCGGCTTTGGACACGGCAAGGCGCGCGAAGTGCCGGAAGCGATCCGCAAGGCAACGGAAGCGGCTAAGCGGACCATGATCCGGGTGCCACTGCGCGAGGGCCGGACGCTTCATCATGATGTTGAAGGCCGTCACGGCGCAGGTAAGGTTCTGCTGCGCGCAGCACCGGCCGGTACCGGTATCATTGCAGGTGGTCCGATGCGTGCGGTGTTTGAGACCCTTGGGGTGCAGGACGTCGTTGCCAAGTCTCTTGGCTCTTCGAACCCGTACAACATGGTTCGTGCGACATTCGCAGCTTTGACCAAGGAAGACAGCCCGCGCTCCGTTGCAGCGCGCCGCGGCCTTAAGGTCTCGGTGTTGCAGGCACGCCGCCGGGACAACAACGACGACGTGGCACCGGCCGCCGCTGAGGCTTGATCTCAGCGGACGCGGTTCCCACTTGAACGAGGGTAAGTTCCATGGCGAACACCGAAAAGACCATTACGGTCGAGCAAACCGGTAGCACGCTGCGCCGTCCTAAGGACCAGCGTGCGACGCTAATCGGTCTCGGCCTGAACAAGATGCACCGCCGTTCGACGCTGAAGGATACTCCTGAAGTGCGCGGCATGATCAATAAGGTCCAGCATCTCGTACGCGTCGTCGAAGACAACGCTTGAACACGGGGTGAGGAGAGAGAAACATGAAGCTCAACGAACTTCGTGACAATGAAGGTGCCGTAAAGGACCGCATGCGCGTCGGCCGGGGCATCGGCTCTGGCAAGGGCAAGACCGGTGGCCGTGGCGTCAAGGGTCAAAAATCCCGCTCGGGTGTTGCGATCAAAGGCTTCGAAGGTGGTCAGATGCCATTGCATCGCCGTCTTCCAAAGCGCGGCTTCACGAACATTTTTGCCAAGGACTACAATGTTGTGTCCCTCGGCCGTGTTCAAACTGCCATCGAAGCTGGTAAGCTCGACGGATCGCAGACCGTTACGGTCGAGGCACTGAAAGCCGCTGGAGTTGTCAAGCGCGTACGCGATGGCGTTCGTCTTGTCAGCGATGGCGAGCTGAAGTCCGCAGTGACTTTCGAAATCGCCGGAGCCTCCAAAGCCGCTATCGCAGCGGTTGAGAAGGCTGGCGGAAAAGTCGTCGTTCCGGGAGCTCAGGCCTAACGGCCTGGGCTTTCCCAATCAGTCGGCAAGGAATATCCGGAGTAGGGCATGGCATCGGCCGCCGAGCAACTGGCGTCAAATTTAAATTTCTCAGCTTTCGCCAAGGCTGAAGAACTCAAGAAGCGCATCTGGTTCACACTGGGGGCGCTTTTGGTTTATCGACTGGGCACTTACATTCCGTTGCCCGGGATCAATCCTGATGCGTTTGCGCAGGCCTTTAACCAGGCTCAGTCCGGCATCATCGGCATGTTCAACATGTTTGCCGGTGGTGCTGTGGAGCGTATGGCCATCTTCGCCCTCGGCATCATGCCGTACATCTCCGCCTCCATTATCATGCAGCTTATGACGACCGTCGTGCCGTCGCTTGAGCAGATGAAGAAGGAGGGTGAGCAGGGCCGAAAGGTCATCAACCAGTACACGCGCTACGGCACCGTGATTCTCGCAGCGTTCCAGGCTTACGGTATTGCCGTTGGTCTTGAAGGCGCGACAAACGTTGTGACCGATCCGGGTTGGTTCTTCCGGGCCTCGACTGTCATTACGCTGGTCGGCGGCACCATGTTCCTGATGTGGCTGGGTGAGCAAATCACATCGCGCGGCATTGGTAACGGGATCTCGTTGATCATTTTCGCCGGCATCGTCGCAGGTCTGCCTTCCGCGATCGTTTCGACTCTCGAGTTGGGCCGCCAAGGTGCGCTGGCAACGTGGATCATCCTCGCGGTCATCATTCTGGCAGTTGTCGTAATCGCGTTCATCGTGTTCATGGAACGGGCGCAGCGGCGTCTATTGATCCAGTATCCGAAGCGGCAGATGGGCAACCGGATGTTCGAGGGCAATACCTCGTTCCTGCCTTTGAAGCTGAACACGGCTGGTGTCATTCCGCCAATTTTTGCGTCGTCGCTGCTTCTGGTTCCGGCAACGATCTCGGGCTTTTCGGCCGGTGGCGGCTCGGGCAACGAGTGGCTGACCACGATTACCGCGCTGCTTGGCCATGGCCAGCCTTTGTTCATGGTGTTTTATGCCGCCATGATCATCTTCTTCTGTTTCTTCTACACGGCGATTGTCTTCAATCCGAGCGATACCGCTGACAACTTGAAGAAGCACAACGGGTTCATTCCCGGAATCCGTCCGGGGGAGCGGACGGCCCAATATATTGATTACGTACTAACTCGTATTACGGTGGTGGGTGCACTTTATATCACCCTCGTTTGTCTATTACCCGAATTCCTCATTTCGGCGACAGGCGTTCCGTTCTATTTCGGGGGGACCTCACTGCTGATCGTCGTCAGCGTGACCATGGATACCGTTTCGCAGATCCAGGGCCACTTGCTTGCGCACCAGTATGAGGGTCTGGTGAAAAAAGCAAAACTGAGGGGGAAACGCCGATGAGGCTTATTCTGGTTGGACCGCCGGGTGCGGGGAAGGGAACACAGGCCGCGCGCCTCGTCGAACAACACGGAATTCCTCAGCTCTCCACGGGCGACATGTTGCGGGCAGCTGTTGCTGCCCAGACCCCGGTGGGTTTGAAGGCAAAGGAAGTCATGGATGCCGGTGGTTTGGTGTCCGACGAGATCGTCGTCGGTATCATCAAGGACCGTATTGCGGAGGACGACGCCAAGAACGGTTTCATCCTCGATGGTTTCCCACGCACGCTTGCTCAGGCAGAGGCTCTGGATTCGATGCTCGCCGATGGCGGCATGAAGCTGAACGCGGTAATCGAGCTGCGTGTCGATCAGTCTAAACTGGTCGATCGGATCATCAATCGGGCAGAGCAGGCGAAAGCCGCAGGCGAGCCGGTGCGCAAAGACGATGATCCGGAAGTGTTCAAGCAGCGTCTCGAAGCTTACAATAGGGATACGGCTGTCGTTGTCCCTTATTACGAGAAAACGGGACTGCTTTCCGTGATTGACGGCATGCAGGCAATTGACGACGTAACAGCGTCTATTGAGAGCCTTCTGCAGGGTCTTGACGAAAAGGTTTAGAGTCGTTAAACGACGCGCTCTATCCAAAGGTTTTGTGCCGTACCCGTCTCAACATGGGTACGGCACATTCTGTGCTTGGGCACTCACGGCCGATGCCGGGGCGTTTTTGCGCATTCACTCTCTGCAAGGGCCGGCCTCCACCGGACGCGGAGCATAATAAAGAACGCGGGCCAAGCCCGCATGACATGGAGACTGACAGTGGCACGTATTGCTGGCGTTAACATTCCGACAAACAAGCGCGTTGTTATTGCGCTTCAGTACATTCACGGCATTGGCCCGAAGTTTGCTCAGGAAATCACCGAAAAGGCAAACATCTCTGCTGAACGGCGCGTGAATGAATTGTCGGATGCCGAAGTGCTTCAGATCCGCGAAGCGATCGACCGCGACTACATTGTTGAAGGTGATCTGCGCCGCGAAACGGCAATGAACATCAAGCGTCTTATGGACCTTGGCTGCTACCGCGGCCTGCGTCACCGCCGCGGCCTTCCGGTCCGTGGTCAGCGGACGCACACGAATGCCCGCACCCGCAAGGGTCCGGCAAAACCGATCGCCGGTAAGAAGAAGTAATCTTCACGGGATTGGTGGTGGAGCTGCCGGAATTACGGCAGTGACGAGATCAATAAAAGGACAACAAAATGGCAAAAGAAACGACGCGCGTGCGTCGCCGCGAACGCAAGAACATTTCTTCTGGCGTCGCACACGTGAATTCCACGTTCAACAACACCATGATCACGATCACAGACGCTCAGGGTAATGCGATTTCCTGGTCGTCCGCAGGTGCTCTCGGCTTCAAGGGTTCTCGTAAGTCCACGCCGTATGCGGCTCAGATCGCAGCGGAAGACGCGGCCAAGAAAGCAGCGGAACATGGCATGCGCACTTTGGAAGTTGAAGTTCGTGGTCCAGGTTCGGGTCGTGAGTCCGCTCTGCGCGCGCTTCAGGCCGCCGGGTTCCTCATCACGTCGATCCGCGATGTGACGCCGATCCCGCACAACGGTTGCCGTCCGCGCAAGCGCCGCCGCGTCTAAGGCTTCTTGCCTTAGGTTCCTGTTTCTCCAGTGGCAAAGAATAGCCCGGACCTGAAGAGCCGGGCGGGATAGCCGAAGGGACGAAAACGTGACCATTCAGAAAAATTGGCAAGAACTGATCAAGCCAACAAAGCTCGAAATCAAGCCGGGTGATGACCCGCGCTTTGTTGCGACCGTTGTTGCAGAGCCGTTGGAACGCGGCTACGGACTGACTTTGGGCAACGCGCTGCGCCGCATCCTGCTGTCTTCTCTGCAGGGCGCTGCGGTGACCGCTGTTCAGATCGACGGCGTGCTGCATGAATTTTCGTCGATCCCAGGTGTTCGTGAAGATGTTACTGACATCGTCTTGAACATCAAGGAAATCGCAATCCGCATGGAAGGCGAAGGCCCAAAGCGGATGGTCGTGCGCAAGCAGGGCCCAGGCGTTGTTACGGCAGGCGACATTCAGACAGTCGGCGATGTGGAAGTCCTGAACCCGGACCTCGTGCTCTGCACGCTGGACGAGGGTGCGGAAATCCGCATGGAGTTCACGGTCAACACCGGTAAGGGCTATCATTCGTCCGACCGGAACCGCCCGGAAGACGCTCCGATCGGACTCATCCCGGTCGACAGTCTTTACTCCCCGGTCAAGAAAGTTTCCTACAAGGTGGAAAACACCCGTGAAGGACAGGTTCTCGACTACGACAAGCTTACCCTGACCGTTGAAACCGACGGTTCGGTGAAACCGGATGACGCGGTCGCTTTTGCTGCGCGCATCCTTCAGGACCAGCTGTCCATCTTCGTCAATTTCGAAGAGCCGCAGCGTGAAGTCGCCGAGGACACCGTCCCGGAACTCGCGTTCAATCCTGCGCTCTTGAAGAAAGTCGACGAACTGGAATTGTCGGTCCGTTCGGCCAACTGCCTGAAGAACGACAATATCGTGTATATTGGCGATCTCATTCAGAAGACCGAAGCGGAAATGCTGCGCACGCCGAATTTCGGCCGCAAGTCGCTGAACGAGATCAAAGAAGTTCTCGCCCAGATGGGTCTCCATCTCGGCATGGAGGTCGCGAACTGGCCGCCGGAGAATATCGAAGATCTCGCAAAGCGTTACGAAGACCATCAGTATTAAGGGCGTTCGCGTCCTTCACGGAGCAACCGGGCAAGTTTCAGATAGAAGCTGAAAGACTGCCTGAAACGAAAAGGAGAGGGCCATGCGCCACGGTAAAGCCGGCCGCAAGCTCAACCGGACCTCTAGCCACCGCAAGGCTATGTTCGCAAACATGGCAGCGTCGCTGATCAAGCACGAACAGATCGTCACGACCCTGCCAAAGGCCAAAGAAATGAAGCCGATCATCGACAAGCTCATCACTTTGGGCAAGCGCGGTGATCTTCACGCACGCCGCCAGGCAATTTCGCAGATCCGCGACGCTGCCATGGTCCGCAAGCTGTTTGACACGCTTGGCGAGCGCTACAAGGAACGCAATGGCGGTTACTGCCGCGTTCTGAAAGCCGGTTTCCGGTATGGCGACAACGCACCGCTCGCTGTGATCGAATTGGTTGATCGCGATCCCGAAGCCCGCGGTGCAGACGACCGCGCGCGTGTTGAAGCAAGCGAAGCGGTTGCTGAAACCGCAGCGTAAGCAATACGAAAATCCATTTGGGAAAGGCGGCCGACTGGCCGCCTTTTTCGTTTTTGTTTCGATTATTTCAAATAGCGAAGCTCTTACGCATTTGATTATGCTAATTTTAACAATGATACTTGCATCATGCCCTAACAGTTGCGGACTATGGGGGAACGAATGCAGTCGGCCAAAGGCGAGATACGCCCAAAAAGCATTTTCAAGTTATCCGTTGTGGTTCCGGCGCTTATGGTTGGCGTCACGTTGGCGTCCTGCATCGCCGTTGGGATCGGCGGTTACCTGAATGCGCGTTCCGGCCTTGTTTTTGCCGTTGAAAGCGAATTGGCCATGGTGGCGAAAGCGCGCCGGGATCTTGTTCAGGTCCGCCTCGGAAATGCGGCGGCCGATTTGTCCAATATGGCGACCGGGGCAGGGGCTGCACTTGCTCTTTCCGACATGGAGCGCGCGCTCACGAATCTCGAAAAGGACCGTCCGGCACTGAGCGAATATTTCCAGCCCGGTGGGTCTACCGCGGAAGCCCGTGCGGAACTGGACGGCAAAGACAACAAGACCATGTATGCTTGGCGTCATACCGAGGTTCATGGCAGCTTCCGGTCCACCTGGGCCAATGGCGGTTATGGCGACATCTATGTTCTGAACCGGGATGGTTTGGTCATATATTCGGTCACCAAATCGGCTGACTTTCTCGAAAATGTGACATCCGGAAACCTTGCCGGATCCCCCATGCAAACCGTATTCGATGCGGCACTTGGGGCGGAAAGCGGAGAGCAGGTCTTCTCAGAGTTTGCACTCTACCAGCCCGCAGACAACAAGCCGTCTTTATTTGCCGCCCAGCCGGTGTACCAGTCCTCGGTTTCTGGCGAAAAACTTGCCGGTGTGGTGGTGATGCGCATCGGGCCGGATTACCTGGGGGATATTATCGCCGACCGTGAAGGGTTGGGGGAGACAGGCCAAGTCTATGTGGTGGACAGCAACGGGACGTTGGTGACGGACCAGCCTTTGGCTGAAGAGCCTACCGCTCTTACAAAAACACTGAACAATGCCGTCATCGCAGAAGCCGGTTCTGGCATCCCCGCTGCCGGGACGGTGACCGGCGCTGATGGCCTGGCGCGGCTCACTGCGGCTGAGCCGGTGGCTTTCGGTTCGGCGCAGTGGTCGGTGATCGCCGAGCGCGCGGAGCAAGAAGCCCTTGGCAGCGTCGTCGAGATGCGGAATTCGATGATCCTCTCCACGCTGATCACAGTTGCTATCTGCGCCGTCATTGCATTGTTGTTTTCCCGCTCGATCACCCGGCCGCTTGGCTTGCTGGCCGCCGCACTCAGCGATATTGCCCGGGGGGATACCCAGGCGGAAATCTCTGCGGCGAACCGCGGCGATGAGATTGGGGATATTGGCCGCGCGGTGGTCCAGATCCGACAGAACGCGCAGGAAGAACACGAACGCAAGGCTGCCCGGGATGCACAAGAAGCCGAACGGCGCGATATGGAACGGCGCGAAATGCTATCCGGATTGGCGGCGGAGTTTGAGGCAACAGTCGGCAAGCTTGTCGATCACGTTGCCAAATCTGCGTCTGACCTTCAACACTCTGCCAACGAAATGCGTGACCTGACGCAAAACTCCGGGGAAACCTCCGCACGTGCGGCCGCTGATTCTCAGGAAGCCATGACCGAGGTGCAATCGATTGCATCTGCTTCCGACCAGTTGTCGAGTTCAATCCAGCAGATTTCGGAGCTCATTGAACGCTCCACCGGCGTTGCTGAGACCGCCAATTCAAAGGCTCAATCGACAAACGGAACCGTGCGCTCGCTGGCCGAGGCGGCAAACCGGATCGGCGAGGTTATCACCTTGATCAGCGATATCGCGGATCAGACCAATCTCCTGGCCTTGAATGCCACGATTGAAGCCGCGCGCGCCGGAGAGGCGGGCAAGGGCTTTGCGGTCGTGGCTGCGGAGGTCAAGGAACTTGCCTCACAAACCGGGAAGGCAACCGGCGAAATCCAGCAGCAGGTCGATGCGATCCGGACCGCGACGGATGATGCGGTCTCCGCCATCGGCGATATTCAAGAAACAATCGGTGACATCTCATCGTCGGTCACGGAAGTTGCCGCAGCGGTGACCGAACAGAGCTATGCGACCAAAGGCATCGCAGAGAACACGCAACGGGCCGCCAGCGGAACGTCCAGTGTGTCTATGGATATCGGAGCGGTGTCTTCCATGTCCGAGCAGACGAATCTTGCCGCAACCAACTTTGTTGAACGCGTCTCGGATCTCGTTCGTGAGGCGGATCATCTGGACAGCGAAGTGCGCGTCTTCCTGAAACAGGTCCGCTCTGCTTAAGTTCACGGGGAACTCACAGTTTAACAGGCCGCCGTGATTTCGGCGGCCTTTTCATTTTGCCTGCCTCTCTTTATCCCTATCTGTCGGATAATCGAACAGCCGATTGGCAGATTCGGAAACAAGGAGAGTGCTATGGGCAAATTCGCAGCAATCCGTTTTGCGCAGCTTGCTGTGCTGGCGGGACTGGGTCTGTGTTCCCTGCCGGGATGGGCGGCAGCACAAACCGTGTCAGAGGCCGACCTTCGGCTCGTTCCGACCAGCGAGCAGGAGATCAAGCTGTCTTTTGCGCCGATCGTCAAGGATGTGGCGCCGGCGGTCGTGAATGTCTACGCCAGCCGGAAAGTCGTGCAGCAGCGCCGGGTATCGCCGTTTTTTGACGATCCGTTCTTCCGCCGCTTTTTTGGCGAACCGGGACCTGGTCTGTCGCGTCCCCAACAGCGCGTGCAGTCGTCGCTGGGATCGGGCGTGATCATTTCAGAAGACGGCATCGTTATCACCAACCACCATGTTATCAAGGACGCCGACGAGGTCCGGGTCGCGTTGAATGACCGGCGTGAGTACGACGCAAAGATCGTTCTGAAGGACGAACGCACCGATCTTGCCGTTTTGCAGATTCAGGACGAAGGCCCCTTCGACAAGGTAACGTTCGCCGACTCTGACAGTTTGGAGGTTGGAGACATTGTGCTCGCGATCGGTAATCCTTTCGGTGTCGGTCAAACCGTGACCCAAGGCATTGTTTCGGCACTCGCCCGCACCCAGGTTGGCGTGACAGACTATCAGTTCTTCATTCAGACCGATGCAGCGATTAACCCGGGCAATTCCGGCGGAGCATTGGTGGATATGACCGGCAAGCTGGTCGGCATCAACACGGCGATTTTCTCACGTTCCGGCGGTTCGAACGGTATCGGCTTTGCCATTCCGGCGCATATGGCCAGGTTTGTGGCTTCGGCGGCAGGCCAGGGAGAGAAGGTCCAGCGGCCTTGGCTCGGGGCAACCGTCCAATTGGTCGGTGCCGAGATTGCAGAGGCGCTGGCACTCGACCGTCCGCGGGGGGTGATCGTGACAAATGTTTTTGAAGGCTCGCCTGCTGAGGACGCCGGGCTCCGGGTCAGTGATCTCGTCGTTGCCGTTGACGGCAAGGAAGTACTTGACCCCGATTCTTTTGGCTACCGGTTTGCAACACGGCCTGTCGGGGAGGTGGCCCGGTTTACAGTGCTGCGGAGTGGCGAGCAAAAGCAGATCGACGTGGTTTTGGAACCTGCACCCGAAACCGTACCGCGTGATACCCGCGAGCTGACCGAATACTCGCCGTTCGAAGGCGCGACTGTCATGAACCTGTCGCCAGCTGTCGCCGATGAACTGCGCCTCGACGACGAGTTTGAGGGCGTGGTGATTTCGGAAATCCAGGCGGGCAGCACGGCTCAGCGGGTTGGATTGCGTCCCGGTGACATTGTGCGGGCCATCAACGATCAGGAAATCGAAAGCGCGCGCATGCTGGAGGTCATTACCAAAACCCCGCCACGTGTCTGGCGTCTCGACATCGAACGCAACGGCCAGATCAACCGGATCGTCTTGAGAAGCTGATTGGACGCAGTGTGAGTGATCTGTTCGAAGCCTCCGGTCTGGCCGACAGCGCACCGCGGCCTCTGGCCGACAGGTTGCGGCCGAAACAATTGGCCGATGTTGTTGGCCAGGACCATTTGCTGGGCGAAGAAGGGGGGCTGACCCGGATGCTCAAGACCCGTTCGCTCGGGTCGCTGGTGTTTTGGGGGCCACCTGGCACGGGCAAGACAACGATTGCCCGTTTGCTGGCACATGAGACCGATCTGGCCTTCGAACAGATTTCGGCCATTTTCAGCGGTGTTTCGGACCTTAAAAAAGTGTTCGAGACGGCCCGCATGCGCCGGGGGAGCGGGCGTGCGACGCTCTTGTTCGTGGACGAGATTCACCGGTTCAACCGGGCGCAGCAGGACAGCTTCCTGCCGGTCATGGAAGACGGCACCATCACGCTGGTGGGTGCGACAACGGAAAACCCTTCCTTCGAGCTGAACGCTGCTTTGTTGTCGCGCTCCCATGTCATGACGTTTCATTCGTTGAACCAGGATGCGCTTCGAAAGCTGTTGGCTCGGGCTGAGGACGAGGAAGGCAAGGCCCTTCCGCTGGATGAGGCGGCCAGGGCAGTTTTGATCCGCATGGCAGACGGTGACGGGCGTTCGGCGCTGACCCTTGCCGAGGACGTTTGGCGGGCAGCTTCTGAAGGGGAGGTGTTCGACGCCGAACGTTTGCAGGAGATTGTCCAGCGCAGGGCGCCGATCTATGACAAAAGCGCCGACGGCCACTACAATCTGATCTCCGCCTTACACAAATCAGTTCGCGGGTCGGACCCCGATGCTGCGCTTTACTGGTTTTGCCGGATGCTTGATGGCGGCGAAGATCCGCTCTATCTTGCAAGGCGCCTGATCCGGATGGCCGTTGAAGACATTGGGCTGGCTGACCCGAACGCACTTGTTCAGGCCAATGCGGCCCGAGACGCCTATCAGATGCTGGGCTCGCCCGAAGGCGAACTGGCATTGGCACAGAGCGTTGTTTATCTGGCTACGGCTCCCAAATCGAACGGGGTCTATACGGCGTACAAGGCTGCTGTCCGCGCTGCGAAGACCAGCGGTTCTCTATTGCCCCCCAAGCATATCCTGAATGCACCGACCAAGCTCATGAAACAGGAAGGCTATGGCGACGGGTATCAGTATGACCATGATGCGCCAGACGGATTTTCAGGGCAGGACTATTTTCCAGAGGATCTCGGGCGCCAGAGTTTTTACGATCCACCGGAACGCGGGTTTGAACGGGAACTGCGCAAGCGCCTTGACTATTGGGAAAAGCTTCGCCGGGAACGCGGACATTCCTAAGTCGCGTCACGCTCGAAATTCGGCGTCCGCGCGATCAGTCTTTTTGGTTGAATTTTTCAAGAGCCGACTGAAGTGAGGCCACCAGCCGGCGTCGTTCCTCGCCTGAAATTGCCTCATTGTCGACGAAGGCCAAGTCTTTGAGCCTTTTCGACATTTCGACGACGTCAAGCTCCGGAACCGGCTCCTGCGTGCTGCGGAACCCAACAACTTCGTAGGTCGAAACCGGATAGGCGATCCCTTTGACTGAAATCTCGCCGATCTTGCGGCATTCGATTTCGTCGCGAACCTGTAGGTAAGTTTCGTAAGAGATCACAATCCGCCCGGGGTCGGCCAGCGCCTCAAGGCGGGAGGCTGTGTTCACGCCGCGTCCGATGATCGTGTAATCCAGGCGGTCTTCACTTCCGAAATTTCCGACTGTGCAATAATCCGTGTGAATGCCGACCCGGCATTTAAGCGGACGGGCAACACCAGAACTCAGCCAGATGTCCTGCAATTCTACCATCCGCTCCTGCATGGCGATGGCCATCTTCACGCAGGCAAAGGCGTCCTCTTTTACACCGCGGGTTTCGGGATCTCCGAAAAAGATTAAAATGGCATCGCCGACGAATTTGTCGATCGTCGCCCCGTGAGCCAGGGCGATTCGCGACATTTCTGTCAGGTAGTGATTCAAAAGCTGGGTCAGGTCTTCCGATTCAAGCCTGTCGGATGTTTCGGTGAAGCCGGCAATATCGGAGAAAAAGACGGTCAGCTTCTTGCGCGAGGACGCAATCTTGACTTCCTGGCGGCCCTCAAAGATCGAGTTGTAGACCTGCGGTGAGAGGTATTTCGCAAGTTGCTTCGACAGCTGCTCAAGCTGTGTTGTTTTGCGTCCGAGTTCGCGTTCGCGTTTTTTCAGCTCTGTAATATCCGCGTACACACTCACCACGCCGCCATCTTGTGTCGGCTGATCGTTCACCAGACACCAGCGCCCATTTTCAAAGCGTTCAATGTAGGGCGGTCCGGGTTTGTCGTGTTTCCCGATCCGATCGGCAAGCCAGACTTCCGGTTCGTCTTTTGCGTAGGTGTAAAGACCCTTGCCGATCCCTTTGTCGAGAATGTCCCGATAAGCCGTGCCGGGCGCGATGCTGAATTCGTCATCGGGGTCAAGCAAATCACGAAATTGCCGGTTGGCGATCACGAGCTGGTCGTTTCGGTCAAACAGACAAAACCCCTCAGAGATCGCATTGATTGCGTCATCCAGACGATTTTGCGCTTTCTCGAGAAGGATGTTTTTTTCAGCGAGCTGATCTTCGACAGCTTCGCCATGTTCGATGGTCGCCTCGTACAACAGACGGAGATCTTCAAGTTCTGCCTTGAGACTTTGATTCTCCGCCATCAGGTCAACCAGCATTCCATCGGCCGACCCGGCGGAATGTTCAGTCACCTCCGTCGTTTCTGCCGTGCCGATGTCACGCTTTTTGCCCATTTTTAAGCTTGGCCCCGTCGCAAGCGTTTGCCCCAACCCGTGGCGGATTTCGACCGGGTGTTTGTGTGCCCCCGTATTTGCAGGTAAAAGCTGAGCTGTCTCAACGGCACTTCGGTTGCTGTTTTTCAAAATGCACGTAAAAAGTACATTTCACAGTCGAGCCACATCTCCACCTGAAATGAACACGTTTTCGTGAAACTCAGATCGAAATTCCAAGCCAAGTCTTTATCCGTCGGCGGGGCAGGTAGCCGAATGGGGTAACTTAAATGGCGGTAGAAACGATCGGGCAGTACTTTACGCTGCTCAAATCATGGTGCCCGGATCTTAGCTGGGCCCAAGCCCATCTGGACATGATCCGGTTGATTCATCTTGGTGGGGTTGCACTTGGACTTGGGACGGTGATTTTCGTTGCCATGTCGGTGCATCAGATGATGGTCAATGGCCCGGATGACCGGTTCCTGAGTATTCTGCACCGGGCTCACAGGCAAATTGTGCTGGCGATTTGTGTTCTTTGGGCATCGGGCATTGTCCTGATCGGCATCAGGACAAACTTTGATCCAGGCGCCTTTTCGCCAAAACTATTGGCCAAGCTGGTCACAGTCACAATCTTGACGATCGACGCGGTGATGATGGGGCGCTTCGTGTCCCCGTTGATCGACAAGTATGAAGGCCGACCACTGGCCGACATGGCCATGCCAGAGAAACTGCTGGTTGCCAATTGCGCAGCGCTTTCCGGAGCCAGCTGGCTCTACGCGTTGATGCTGGGGGCTTCCTCGGTTCTCAAGACCGCGCAGATGCCCATGCTTCTCGCGCTTGGCGGTGTGATCTATGGCAGCGCATATGTGCTTACGACGAGTTTCTCGGTCTTCTTGCACAGAACGCGCGCCGCGTAGGAACACGCAGCGAGCTCCTGGATTGTTGCCAGGGGCTCGCTTGTTTTGAGGCAAGGCTCGAAACACACAGGCATGTGCGCAGGTTTGATGCATGTTCACCTTGTTGCCAACATGTCCGACTCCGACCTGATGAGCAGAGCTTGCGGATCCATTTTGAGATGGACCAACGGGGGGCTTTTGAGTGAGACTGGATGGCGATGAAGCAGATTGAATTGCGCTTGGCATTGGTGTTCTACGGCGGGGTGTCGCTGGCCATCTACATGCATGGCGTCAGCCGGGAGGTTTTGCATCTCATCCGCGCCTCCGCCGATCGATCGTCGCGGCAACGCGGCGAGATAAAGACCGGTCAGTCTCTGCGGCCTTTGTCGCACGTTGAGACCGTTTACCGGGAATTGCTTGATCAGCTCGCGCAAACAATCGACATACAAGTCGTTGGCGATGCCATCGCAGGAGCGTCGGCCGGCGGAGTGAACGGCATCATGCTTGCGCGGGCGATCGCCCATGATCTGCCGCTGGATGATCACCGCGATCTTTGGCTTCAAAACGCCGATGTTACCCGGCTGACCAAACCGCAGAACGGCGTCACCCGTTATCTCAAGTCGGGCGCCGGGCCGGTGTTGAACAGGCTGGTGGAAAATCACCTCAAAAGGCAGATCGAAGACCCCGAAACACGCGAAAAACTACGCTACTTCATGCAGGCGCGATGGTTTTCGCCTCCCTTTTCAGGGGAGAGCTACATAAGTTGGATGCTGGATGCTTGCGCCGGAATGGATGCCCATCACCGGGAAGGGGCAACGCTCATCCCGCGCGGGCAGCGGCTGGATTTGTTTGTCACCCTGACCGATTTCTATGGCAGGAACCGGCTCATCCGGATTGACGATCCGGCCTTCATTGAAGAACGGGACCACAGAAAGATCCTGAATTTCCATTGTCAGCATCGTGTGCCCGGCGTGCTGCAAAGCCGCCTCGGGCCGGAGTTCGTGCCCGACCTGGTGTTTGCCGCCCGGGCCACGTCCTCTTTTCCAGGCGCATTTGCACCCGCCACTCTGGATGAGATGGAGGAGGTGCTTGAAGACCGAAATGACCTTTGGCCGCACCGCGATGCCTTTGTCCATGAACATCTCGATCTTCGGAACGAGGATCTCGAACGCCATGCGTTTGTCGATGGCAGTGTTGTGATGAACAAACCGTTTGCCCCGGTTGTCGAGGCCATCAAGCAAAGACCGGCCGCACGGGAGGTTGCGCGCCGGTTGATCTACATCGATCCGGTCCCTTCAACCGAAAAGCGCACAGAAGAGGAGGCGAAGCTGCCAGGGTTCTTCCGGGTAATCCTCGCTTCGCTTGCGCATATCCCGCGCAATGAGCCGATCGGCGAGGAATTAAAGGATATTGAGCGACACAATCGGAAAAGCCGTTGGCTCGCACAGACGATTGCTGCTGCCGATCCGGTTGTCGCCGCGGCTGTGCGCAAAATTCTGCCCAGAAGCGGCCGCATCAAACCCGCTGACCTCACGCGGTATCGTGCCCAGGCCAATGCAGAAGCCCATCGCCAGGCGGGGTTCGCTTTTCTGAACTACCAATCCCTGAAACTGCACGCCATGAGTGAACGCATTGCGGGTCTTGTCTGCGGCCTCGGCGGTGGACGGGAGACAGACCTTCATGAGGACGGCGTGTTGTCGGATATTTCCGGCCGCTTGGCGGCTCTGGCCGGCATCGAGAATACGGAGGCCCCGTCGCCCGATGCCGAGCTGGTCACCATCTTCCGTAGTCTGGATGTGGACTACCGGGTTCGGCGGCTGCGCTTCGTAATCCGGAGGCTCAACGGCTATTACCGTTTCGAACCGCCCGACGGTGCAAAGGCTTTGGACAGCGATGCGCTCGATCGCTTGAAAGGCATGCTTTACGAACAAATCGATCATCTCACCTGGCGGCTCGACCCCGCGTTTTATGGACCTGAGACGCGGGATCTGTGTGCGGTGTATGGCCTTGGCGTGACCCATCGCGCGGGCAAAGAACATTCCTTTGAGAAAACGGATTACAGCTATAGCGATCTTGTGGCTCAACTCTCACAGATGATGGGTCTGACCGACCTCGACAGGTTGCAGGACGATCTGATCGCGACACAGGCGGCCAAGCTGCTTCCAGAGGACCTGCATGCTGACCTCATGCGGGCCTATGTCGGTTTTGCGTTCTACGACATCGTCACCTTCCCGCTGTTGCAAACCAATGATTTTTCGGAAATCAATCAGATACGGGTAGACCGCATAAGTTCCCATGATCCGGGCACGCTGTCTCCTGAGGGGGTGGTGCTGAGAGGGAAGGATCTCAATACGTTCGGCGCTTTTTTCAATCGCCGCTGGCGGGAGCACGACTATCTGTGGGGGCGGCTGAATGCCGCTGACCGGCTGGTCAGGATTGTGCAATCTGCAGCAGGCGCCGGTGCGTTGTCTGAAATGCAGGCGCTGCACCTACGCAAAAAATTGCTAAGGGCCATCCTGGAAGATGAACGAAATCATCTGCATGGGAGTGAGGCGCTGATAGAAGAACTCCTTGATGAACTGGATCCGGCCGATACAGACGACAGTGAATCTGAGGCGAATGGTCCCGGTGCTTTTCAGCTGACGTAAAGTATGCTTGGACACGCTTTGGGTTTAACCAGCGCGTCATGCCGAGCTGGTTCGTTCACGTGCTTCAAGACCGGGTCCACTATTGAATGTCCGAGATGTTCCAATTGTTTGCAGGGGCCGGGTGGCTTGGCTTTGCAGGCCTTTGCACGGTGCTATATGCGGCAAGCCTGACGATTCTTTTCGCAACGCGCAGCGTGATGACACTGCTCAACCGGCGCCATCCCAAGCGCAAGATCCAGAAGCGCGCGCCTTCGCACCAGGCCCGTAAGGACATTTTGTCGTCCATGCGCCAACTTGCTGTGACAAGCGTTTGCCTTTCGATCGGGCTTTTTGCTCAGGCCAAGGGCTGGACATTGTTTGCGCCGGTCGACGTGAGCTGGTGGTCGGTGCCGCTGTTTTTCTGTGTGTCGCTTCTCCTCCACGACACCTGGTTCTACTGGGGCCACCGCATCTTGCACACCAGGATGTTCTACCGGTTCCACAAGCCGCACCACATGACTATTACACCAACCGTATGGTCCAATGACGCCGGGTCGACTGTCGACACCCTATTCGCGCACAGCTACTATGCACTTGTGCTGTTCGTTTTGCCGATCCCGCCGCTTGTGTTTTTGGGGCACCGGCTGTTCGATCAGGTGTCCGCTGCGATCGGCCATTGCGGGTACGAACATTTTGCCAGCGCCTCTGCACGCAAGCCTTGGCCACTGCTTTGCACCCTTTACCACGACCAGCATCACCAGTATTTCGTCTACAACTACGCCAATTATTTTTCATTCTGGGACCGGTGGTGCGGCACGATCCATCCGACCTATGACGACAAGGTGGTTGGCTTTGAAAACATTTACGCCCAGCAGAGGGACTAACGCTTGCCTAGTCTTGTGATCGATTTTCTGATCGTTTTTTTTGCCATCTACGCGGCGATGCTCGGTGTTTATTTCGCAACCGGGTTCACCATGATTGCGATCAACAACCGTTTTCCGGAGCGGCGCATTCAAAAGCACCGGGACGGCATGAAGCGGGTGCGTGAGGAAATCCTCGCCTCTCTTCGCGCGCTGGCGACATCATCTGTCTTGCTCTCGGCCGGCTTTTTCGCGCAGTTGCAAGGATGGGTCCTGTTCCAACCGCTGGCGTTGAGCTGGTGGTCATTCCCGTTGATGTTTGTCGTATGCCTTGTGCTGTTTGACGCCTGGTTCTATTGGGGCCACCGGATCTTGCATTTGCCTGCGCTGTACAAGTGGCATGTGCCGCATCATCGCTCGATTGCGCCCACAGTGTGGAGCAATGACAGCTCGACAACCATCGACACTCTGATTGAGCATGGCTTCTATCTGGTCGTGTGGTTTGTCTTGCCGGTCCCGGCACTGTCCGTGTTTGCGCTGCGGCTTTTCGACCAGATATCGGGGATGGTCGGCCATTCCGGATTCGAGTACTTTGCGTCGAAATCCTCCCGCTGGCCGTCGCCGATGATTTGCACCACATTCCATGATCTGCATCATTCCCAGTTTCACTATAACTATGGGAACTTCTTTTCGTTCTGGGACCGGGTATGCGGGACCGTGCATCCCAAGTATGACAGTCTGGTGCACGAGATGGAGACGACCGGTGAAATACCGGATACGGAACAGACAAAGGTTGCAAAATCAGCAGCCTGAGAACGCGCCACACGCGCGACGCAGTTTTTAAAGGTCATTGGAATGCTGGATCAGGCGCTCGCCATACTGTTTGAGTTTCTGCCGATATATGCGGCAGTCTATGCCATCAATGTGTTTTTGTATTTTGCCACCGGCTGGGTCTTGATCAAGATCCAGAACCGGCATCCCGAGCGGCGCATCCAGCAGAACCGCCGCGGCGAAAAACGGATGTGGAAAGAAATCCGCGCGAGTGTCTTGTCGCTGACCGTAACCGCCGGGTGCCTTGCAGGCGGGATATTCCTGTCGCTGAAAGGCTGGACTCTGGTTTCCCCCTTGGAGCTTAGCTGGTGGTCGTTCATCTTGATGTTCGCAATCTCGGTGATCGCGTTCGACACGTGGTTTTACTGGATGCACCGGTTCATGCATACAAAGCTCATGTACCGGTTTCATGCCGAACACCACCGTTCGGTCGCTCCGACGGTTTGGAGTACCTATTCCGACGATCTCGTCGATGCGTTCGTAATGCAAAGCTATTACCTGTTTGCGGTCATCATTCTGCCGATTCCGGTGGTGGTGCTGATCGCGCATCGCTTGTGGGATCATTTCAACGGCACCATCGGGCACTCGGGTTTTGAGTTTTACGCCTCGCCCATGTCGCGCATGCCGTCGCCGATGGTATGTGTCACCTTTCACGACCAGCACCATTCCAGGTTCCGCTACAATTTCGCGAACTTCTTTTCGTTCTGGGACCGGGTGTGCGGCACGATCGATCCGAAATATGACGAGCAGGTCAAGGTATTCGAGAAACTCGGTGAACAGCCGGATCCCAAACCTGTTGTGCCCGGCGAATAAGGAGCCGGGGACGTGAACCATCTCGTCCTCGTTATGCTTGGAGGCGGCATTGGCGCCGGGCTCCGGCATCTGGTGTCGCTTTTGACATTACGGCTTTTGGGGCCCGGTTTTCCGTATGGAACACTTGCCGTCAATGTCATCGGATCGCTTGCAATGGGGCTTTTCATCGGCTGGCTGGTCCGCCATGACTCTGCGCAGATGCACGGGGTCCGCTACTTTGTCGCGACCGGTGTGCTCGGTGGTTTCACAACCTTTTCCGCTTTTTCGCTGGATACCTCGGTCTTGTGGGAACGCGGTGATACCGGCCTTGCCCTGGCCTATGTCGGTCTTTCTATTTTTGCCTCAATTGCAGCGGTGTTTGCCGGTCTTCATGTCATGCGGCAGTTCGCGAGTTAGCGCGATTTGGTCTGACTTTAGGGCCTCCCCCTTTCAAAACACGGGTTTTACGCGTAAGAGCGGGATAAATCACAGGACGTGGCCGCAAAGCGGCCCACACATGTGCGCTGGCGAATGAAACGCGCGCAGGAACAGAGACACAACATGTCTGCTATTGAGCAAAAACAAGTGACCGCAGATGAAGCGGGCATGCGCCTCGACCGTTGGTTCAAGTCCCACTATCCCGGGCTTGGCTTCGGAAAACTTCAAAAACTGCTGCGCACCGGGCAAGTGCGGATCGACGGCAAACGTGCAGAAAGCTCCACACGGATCGCGACCGGACAGACCATCCGTATTCCTCCGCTTGGAGTGGAGCTGCCGGCCAATGACAAAAAGAACGCGCGGCCGAAATCTTCGAAATTGATTGCCGACGACAAGGCTGCAGTTGAGGACATGATGCTGTTTGAGGATTCACAGGTCATGGTTCTCAACAAGCCTGCCGGGCTTGCCGTGCAGGGCGGCTCCGGCTTGAAGCGCCATCTGGACGGCATGCTCGAGGCCTTTGTGAACAAGAAAGGCGAAAAACCGCGGCTGGTTCACCGGCTGGACCGGGAGACCTCCGGCATCATTCTGGTCGCCAAAACCCGCAAGGCGGCACAGGAACTGACCAAGGCGTTCCGCCACCGGAATACCCGCAAGATTTACTGGGCCATGCTTGCCGGTGTGCCCAAGCCGAAGCAGGGCCGGATTTCAACGTTTCTTGCACGTGACGAGGATGAGGAGCGGATGCAGGTGGTGCGCCAAGGCGGGGCGGACGATGCGCAGCACGCCGTGTCGCTCTATTCCGTTTTCGAACAATCGGCACAGAAATTGTCCTGGGTAACCATGAAACCCGTCACGGGCCGTACCCATCAGTTGCGTGCGCATGCTGCCCATATCGGCAATCCGATCATTGGCGACGACAAATATTTCAACATCGAAAACTGGGAATTGCCGGGCGGCATTCAGAACCGGCTTCATCTGCTGGCCCGCCGGATCGTTATCCCGCACCCTTCCGGCAACGGCACGATAGATGTGTCAGCGCCCTTGCCGCCACATATGCAGCAAACCTGGAACCTGCTTGGTTTCGATGTCTCCGACTATGATCCAGAGGCGGATGACCCGGACGAACAGGTCATTCGCTAAGCAGGCATAAGATCAAACGGTTTGAAAGAGTGCTGACAAGATGACAGCCGCAAGCGTGACAGCGATTGCGCCGATCACCAGCTTCCACGCGTCAGAGCGTTTTTTCAAGCCGGGCCATCCAAGCGGTTTGATCACCTGAATGGCGGCAAGTGCGAGCAGAATAATGAGGATGATCTTTGACAAGGTCAGGCCTTTTCCGGCTTTTGAAGGCGCAGCACGTAGAAATGATCGTCTCTTGAACGCCCGCCTATCCGGACACCATCCGGGTGGGTCGCAATGCGTTCAAATCCGTTCTTTTCGTAAAAACCGATAGCACGGTGATTTTCCGTGTCCACGAAAAGTTCGAGTTGCTCGACCTCGTTGGAAGCACGGGCCTCCCGTATCACGCTGGTCATCAGCACCTGGGCCGCTCCGCTCCCTTGAAAGCTGCGGGAAACGAAAAACGGCCCGATTTCGGCCCGATGACGGATTTGCAGCGGTTTCAAGGGACGGTAACTGCAGAACCCCACCAATCGGCTCTTGGCGAAAACGCCCCGGCTATTTCCGAAGGACAATATCCGCCGGCACGCCTCAGCGGGATCTGCTTCGACCTCATCAGGCGTCACCAGAAACCCCATTGGAAAGTCTCGCGCTCCTTCCAGTCGAAGTGCCTGCCAATCCTGCCAGTCATCGGGATAGAGGCGTCGATAGTCAAAATTCATTCAAGTTCCTATTTTCGGTTGAGGTGGCTGTCGTAAGAATAGAAATACGCAATTTGAATTGTTAAATAAAATTATCTATTTGCGAAATATACAATATAGAATTTCTTTTGAAAAATTTTGGAATTAAAAAGCACAAACTTGATCAGTTTACTTAAAAATATTTTGGTAAAAATCGAGTTATAAGAAAAAAATTGAATATATACGTTAAAAAAGCTATCAAATACTTGTGTTTACAAATTGGAGGATGAAATGGCTGATGTATTAGATCCTGCTGCGCCGGAGGCCTTTGCGCAAAACCGGGTAGGTTTGTTTTTACTGAAGTTGCAAAGCGTCGGAATGCCTGGGGCCCCCACCAATACACTAATGCTGACTGTTTACGCGCCTACTCAAACAGTTACCGGCCATTCGTCGGTGCATCAGGCTATCAATCCTCCGCTGAATGTTGAATCTCATGTCAGTGGAAACTTGATTTTTGCGACGGTGATGGACAAGGAAAAATCCAGAATCCGGATCGATTTGGCTGGCTGGCCCGAGATCCGGTTGCCGGGCGGCGCGGGGATCGGGCCGGTCATCCCGGAAAACTATAATGCGCAAATACTGCTCAAAACAGACTACTCGGAAGGAACAATTAGATTCCGGTTCCGCGACGACTTTATGAGCGAATGGCATTCCGTATCTCAAGAGATTAAGCGGGTAGACTGATAAATAAACTGCATAGCTCCGGAACAACTCAGTGTTCCGGGGCTTCGCCTGCACAAATTATTCAAATTCTTTCGGCAATTCATTTGCACAAATATTTTTCCGATAGTGTGCGTCTCAAACACTCTGCGTCGTCCGCAACAACAGTCAGGCGGTGGCGGCGCCGGTACTTGACCAGGCTTTGAAAACCCGGCACATGCGGGAGCCTGTTTGGGCGGAACCGGAAAACGCACATGTATCTCATCATTTTTGATTGCGACGGCACGCTGGTGGATAGTCAGGACACTATTTTGCACGGGCTTCGTGTCGGGTACGAAGCGGTCGGTCTGCCCATGCCGGACCGGCGCACAGCGCTCTCAATTGTCGGTTTATCACTTGAGCGCGCCTTCCTGGACCTCGTTGGCCCTGATCACGCCGATAAGGTTGGTATGATGTCTGATGCCTACCGCGCTGCAAAGGTTGCGCGCCGTCAAGCCGGGCTGGATCATGACCCGCTTTATCCGGGAACGCGGGAGGCGCTCGACCGGCTGAGCGCGCGCGACGACGTTGTGTTGGGAATTGCCACAGGAAAAGCGCGGCGGGGTGTAGACCACCTGCTCGACGTCCATGATTTGCACGGCCGTTTCGTTACCATTCAGACCGCTGATACCTCGCCCTCCAAGCCACATCCGGACATGATCGAGCGTGCGCTGTCGGAAACCGGGGTGGAGCGGCACCGCGCGGTGATGGTCGGCGATACCAGCTTTGACATGTCCATGGCCCGGGCGGCAAAAACCCATGCTCTGGGCGTGACCTGGGGATATCACGATCACAGCCATCTGCGGGACAGCGGCGCCCAGATGGTCATCGACGATTTTGAGCAACTGGATGCCGCGCTCGCCGAGCTTTTGAAACTTGACAGGGAGCCGGCCTGATGCGGGACTTTCTCGAGACACTGCAGGATGAAGCTGCCAAAGACCCGGAACAGCGGGCGCGCGAACTTTCGCGCCGGGAGCTGCCCAAACGGTTTTACAAACAGGCTTTTCATGAAGAAGGTGAGGGCGGTTTTGTCATCAAGCTCGATGGGCGCCCCGTCAAAACACCTTCCAAAAAGCTCCTGCTCCTGCCCAATTCGGAATTGGCCGCGGCTGTGGCGGCCGAATGGGACGCGCAGGAAAAGGAAATCAACCCGGCAGCCATGCCGCTGACCCGGATATCCAACTCCGCGATTGACGCGGTTGCCGAGCGGTTTGCCGAAGTGGCCGACGATCTGGCCAAGTATGCCGGAACCGACGCGCTTTGCTACCGGGCGGATGGTCCGGAGACGCTGGTCGAGCGGCAGAACACTCATTGGGAGCCGGTGCTGCAATGGGCCGAGCAGCGCCTTGGTGGCCGGTTCGTCCGGATTGAAGGACTGATCCACAGCGCTCAGCCGGACAGCCTCCTGTCAGCATATCGCGGTGAACTGGATCAATTGAGCGCACTTCGCCTTGCAGGCCTTCACACGGTGACGACACTGACCGGATCTGCGGTGCTTGCGCTGGCTCTGCTTCACGGTTTGCGCACGCCGGATGAGATCTGGTCGGCCGCGCACCTGGAGGAAGACTGGAATATTGAACAGTGGGGTGAAGACGCCGAGGCAGCCGAAATCCGCGCCTACAAGCGCCGGGAATTCGACGCTGCAGTCCTCATCCTTAAGGCGATCTGAGCCCGCCCGTCAGCCTAGATAAAACGTCGTGGCCATCACGAAGAAGATCAGCACCCCAAGCACGTCGTTCGAGGTGGTGATGAACACGCCGATGGCCATGGCCGGGTCTATGCCGATCCTGTCGAGCAGGAGCGGCATCGTTGCCCCGACCATTGCAGCCAATGTGCACACGCATAAAAGAGACATCGAGGTGGCAAGGGCCAGCCGGAGCGGGTCTTCGATTACGACGACCGTCGATGCGGTCATTACGAGGCAAGCCAGAATTGCGCCTGCCGCCGCGCCGTTTATCATCGCTGCGGCGAGTTCCTTGAGCAGCCGGTAGACAATGTCTCCGGACCACAGCGCACCGGTCGCAAGGCCTTGCACCGC
The DNA here is from genome assembly GCF_007830545.1 of Roseibium hamelinense. Taxonomy (GTDB): domain Bacteria; phylum Pseudomonadota; class Alphaproteobacteria; order Rhizobiales; family Stappiaceae; genus Roseibium; species Roseibium hamelinense. The sequence goes on along the minus strand of NZ_VLLF01000012.1, from coordinate 109,570 downwards.
CACGGCAGAGGCCTGCAATCCGGCATTGCCGGCAAGCGACATCGTTACCGGAATAAAGGCGGCGAGAATCGCAGCCTCGGCCAGCTGGTCTTCGTAGGAACCAACCACGGTTGCCGCGATGCTCGAGCCGATAAGTCCTGCCAAGAGCCAGGGCAATCGACCGCGAACAATCCTTGTCACGGTGTCGTCCGCCTTGGCTTCTGCCGACAAACCGCTCATCAGCAGCATGTCCTCATTCGCTTCTTCCGAGGCAATCCAGGTGAGCTGTTTCGGTGTGACACGCCCGACGAGTTTGCCTTCCGCATCGATCACAGGCACCGTGCGCATGTCGCGCTTGCGGGCAATGCGCAGGACCTCTTCCTGGTCCATATCCGCGGAAACCGCGACGACGTCCTTGTTCATGATTTTGCCAAGCTGGTCATTGGCCGGCGCAAGCAACAGTTTACCCACTTCCACCGTGCCGGTCAGCTTGCCGTTGGCATCGACAACATAGACCGTGAAAATCTTCCTGATCCGTGCCGCCTCCGAGCGGATCTGGGTGATGGCAGCGCTGACCAGGCAGGTCTCCGGCAGGGCGACAAACTTGCGCGCCATGATCCTGCCCGCACTGTCGTCGGCAAAGGTCTGCCGGAAGGAAACGTCCTCGACGTCCGGCAAACGCCGTGCAATTTCTTCGGCCACATCCTCGGGAAACTCGTTGAGGATCTCGTTGGCATCTTCCGGGTCCAGTCCGGCCAATATATCGCGGAGCTGCTCGATGGTCGCCTCTTCCATGAGAATGGACCGATATTCGGGCTTGAGCGCTGCAATCACTTTGATGGACGGATTGGCGGGCAACCAGCGGAACAGTTTGCGCGCATGTTTCAGGCGCAAGCGGGTCAGAAGCTGCATGGCATCGACCGGGTCCCAGCGGCGCATAAGCTCGATGAGCTCGTTCTTCTGGCCTGCCTTGATCATGTCGCGGATCAGCACCAGGGTATCGTCGTTTTCCGGCAGAGGCTCGTTGGACGGTTCGCGATGCCAGACGAGATTTGGAGCTTCTGCAGATTTTGTCATGCGTTGCGTTCCTTATGTGCCCATTGGCTTTTAGAGCGCACACATGACAGCAAAACTAACCGGTTTCAAACATCTAGCTCATCGAGGTCGCTGAACGCCTCGCGCAGTTTTTGAGACCAACCATCTGAAAGCTTCCGGAAATAGGCGTCGTTTTGCTCGATCCGCATATGCCGGTCAGTGCTGAAGCTGTCTTTGGTGTAGAGCATCAAGTCGATGGGCATACCAACCGACAAGTTCGAGCGCAGTGTCGAATCAAAAGACAAAAGAACCATTTTGGCGGCTTCTCCGAGCCGCATATCCGCGCGTGTGACCCGATCGAGAATCGGTTTGCCGTATTTGTGTTCGCCGATCTGCAGGAACGGCGTGTCATCGGAGACCTCGATGAAATTCCCGGCAGCATAAATCTGAAACAGCCGTGGCTCTTCCCCCTTGATCTGCCCGCCCATAATGAAGGTGACGAAAAAATTGTCGGCATTTGCGGCGAGGGCTTCACCATCGATGTCTTTCACCTGACGCACGGCGCTGCCGACAAGCCGCGCAACCTGAAACATGGTTTCGGCGTTCATCAGGGTGGTTTTGTTCTCTCCGGTGCCGCTCATGTGTTCCGACAACAGGGAAACGACCGCCTGAGTAACGGCCAGATTTCCGGCTGAGAGCAGGGTGATGACCCGGTCGTCGGCCTTTTCCCAGACATGTAGCTTTTTGAAGACCGCGACGTTGTCGAGACCGGCATTGGTTCGCGTGTCCGCCGCAAATACAAGTCCGCGGTCCAGCTTCAGCGCAACACAATATGTCATCGGACCGATCTCATCTGCAGGTTCACCCGTTTGTCGGGGACCATGACTACATCAGCCTACCAGCGTACCGCATCAGCTGTTAAGCGATTGTTGCTGCTGTTGCTGTTGCATGGCCCCTTGCGCGACATTCACCTCGACATCCAGGTTTTCTTCCCGGCCGCCAAAACGAATTCCGCGTATGGGAGCAGCGGAACGCGAATCCAAGCCCGTGGTCAAGCGAATGTACCGGTCTGTCGGGCATATTTCATTGGATATGTCGAAGGCGACCCATCCAAGGTCCTCTATGAAGACTTCTGCCCAGGCATGGTGCGCCTCTGCGACCTGCTCATCTTCCAAAAGCATGTATCCAGAAACGTAGCGTGCCGGGACACCGATCGAACGCGCTGCCGCAATGAAAATATGCGCATGGTCCTGGCAAACGCCCTCTCCAGCCGCAAGCGCGGATGCTGCGGTTTCATGGGTTTCGGTGACCCCGGTCTTGTAAGCCACCTTTTCCCGGATCGAATGCATCAGCTCATGAAATGCGGGGATCTGGTCTTGCTTTTCTGCAATGGATCCGAGGCGCCGGATCGCCTGGTTCGGTTTCGTGAGTGGAGTAATGCGGGTGTAGATCCGCCGCGGCGGTGCGTACTTGTCCCGTCCTGTGACGCCGTTCGTGTCGACAACATCCAGGGTGCCGTGTGCGGTGATTTCCACGTCGTCGATCACCTCCTGGGTGGACACCATGTGAACCAGGTTGCCGAAAGCGTCGCGGTAGGTCGTCGAGCGGAGAATGCCCGGGGCGTCAATTGTCCAGTCGACGATCTTCTGGGCCTGGTTATTCGGCGGTGTCAGCCGCAATTGCTGCATCGCGTTGGCAATTGGGCTTTCGTATTTGTAGCGGGTCGTGTGTTGGACTGTTAATCGCATGAAGCTAAAGCTCGGTTTTTAATGGATCAGGCGAAGTTGTAGTCTTTCGACAGCTGTGCTGCGAACGCATTGTTCCGGCCGATGAAATCGGTCAGAAAATCATGCAGGCCTGTCTGATAGACTTCTCTCATTTCTGTTTCACGCAGGTCACGCCAGATCCCTGCCGCCATATCAATGCTGGGTTCACGCGAACCGTAAAACTGGGCGAGATCTTCCGTTACGTCGTCGATCCAGTCGTAGCAATGAGCAAGCGAGCGCGGCATTTCTTTTCGCAGGATCAAGAACTCCGCGATGTTGAAGGCTTTCAGTTTGGCGTGCGGATAGGCAAAGCGGTAGCTGCGGTGGCCTGACAGGGCGCGAAGGATGCCCGACCATTGATGCCGCTCCATGGAGCCGTCGCCAATAACGTCATTGTCCGGCAACAACACCCAATATTGGGTATCGAGTACGCGGGCAGTGTTGTCGGCGCGTTCCACGAAGTTGCCGAGCTGGCTGAAATAATAGCCGTCATCGCGTAGAACCGTGTTCAGCAAGGCGCCGCGGAACAGGTGGGCCCGCTGGCTGATCCATGCGAGAAAATCCGGCAGGCGATCCTGGGTGATCGATTGCGGTGAGACATCATTGAACTCTATGAAGGTTGTATTGATGGCTTCCCACAGTTCTGCGGTAATGCCTGTTCGCACCGCACGGGCATTGTTGCGGGCTGTCTCGAGGCAGGTGCGGACCGAAGACGGATTGTCCTTGTCGAAGACCATGTAGGTGATCACCCCTCGCGGGGTGGCTTCACCATGTTTTTCCGAATACCCGAATTCGCACCCGGAACTGGCAAGTGCGAACCGCCAATCCCCCATGTCGTTCTGTCCCGAATGGGGCACCATAGCGGTCCGGTAGGCGACTTCGAGAAGTTTGGCGATGTTTTGGGCACGCTCGTGATAGCGCGACATCCAGAAAAGCGAGGAGGCTGTTCTTCCAAGCATGCTTTTTATTAGTCCTCCAATACCCAAGTGTCTTTCGTGCCGCCGCCCTGGCTGGAGTTCACCACCAGTGACCCCTTCTTCAAAGCGACGCGAGTGAGGCCTCCCGGCGTAATCCGGACCTGATCGCCGATCAGGACGAAGGGACGCAGATCAACGTGGCGTGGGGCGACACCCGAGGCCACGTGGGTCGGGCAGGCCGAAAGGGACAGCGTGGGCTGAGCGATGTAGTTGGACGGGTTCGCAGTCAAAATTTTCCGGAAATCCGCGATTTGGCGTTTTGTTGCCGTCGGGCCAATCAGCATGCCGTAGCCGCCGGATCCGTGAACCTCTTTGACAACGATATCTTCCAGATTGTCGAGCACGTAAGCCAGATCGTCTTCGCGTGAGCAGTTCCAAGTCGGGACGTTGTTCAAGATCGGTTTTTGACCTGTGTAAAACTCAATAATATCAGGCACATAAGCGTAGATCGCCTTGTCGTCGGCAATGCCGGTGCCTGGCGCATTACAGATGGTCACGTTGCCCGCCCGGTAGGCATCAAAAAGGCCGGGTACACCAAGCATGGAGTCCGGATTGAATGTCAGGGGGTCGAGAAATGCATCGTCGATGCGGCGGTAAATGACATCCACTTGCTTGGGTTCGCGTGTGGTGCGCATGAACACTTTGCCTTCGTCGACAAAGAGATCGGGCCCCTCAACAAGCTCGACGCCCATGGAATCCGCGAGAAAGGCATGTTCGAAATAGGCCGAGTTGTAAATACCCGGCGTCAAGACACAGACCGTGACGTCGGAACGCGATTGGTCCGGAGAGACGCTTTCCAAAGTCTGGCGCAACAGTTCTGGATATTGCTCGACCGGGGCCACGCGGTGCGCCTGAAACAGTTCCGGGAACATGCGCATCATGGTCTCACGGTTTTCCATCATGTAGGAAACGCCGGACGGTGTGCGCGTGTTGTCCTCAAGGACGTAGAATTCATTCTCCGACACCCGCACCAAATCAGTGCCGATGATGTGTGAATAGACTTTCCGGGCAGGGGAGTAGCCGACCATCTCAGGCAGGAAGGCGTCGTTTTGGATAATCAGGTCTGCCGGGATGCGGCCGGCTTTGATGATCTCTTGGCGATGGTAGATATCATGCAGGAACGCATTGAGGGCCCGCACGCGTTGGTCGATGCCTGCTGACAATTTGCGCCATTCGGCTGCGGATATTATGCGGGGTATTGGATCAAAAGGTATTAACCGTTCCGTAGCCTCGTCTGCACCGTATACGGCAAATGTAATACCAAGGCGTCGAAATATAGTTTCCGCTTCCCGACTTTTCCGGCTAAGAAAATTCAGTGGTTTATCTTCGAGCCAGCGTGATAAATTTGCGTAGGCGGGCCGGGGATTTCCTGCCTCATCTAGCATTTCATTAAAAAATTTTCTTTCCCCTTGCATAACCTCCCCTTGCGTTTGCTTGGTTGTCCGATCGAAGCATGACAAAAACCAATTTGCAACTGAAGCGCATAGTACAGGCGGTCTTGCCTGTTTCTTGGGCAGTTCCATGCAGCGCAGGCTGATGTTCGCCATTGTGCTGACTTTGACTCGCCAAAGCCTCATGCTACGACCACAGCGGAATTATCTAGCGGAGGCACCCATGAAGGAAATCCTTGCCGAACTTGAAACCCGGCGTGAAACGGCACGGCTGGGCGGAGGCGAGCGGCGGATCGAAGCGCAGCATAACCGCGGCAAGCTGACCGCGCGCGAGCGGATCGAAATCCTTCTGGACGAGGGCTCTTTTGAAGAGTTCGACATGTTCAAGAAGCATCGCTGTACCGATTTTGGCATGGATGAACAGCATATTCCGGGCGATGGTGTCGTCACGGGCTGGGGAACGGTCAACGGCCGCACGATCTACGTGTTTTCGAAGGACTTTACCGTGTTCGGCGGGTCGCTGTCGGAGACCCATGCGGAAAAGATGATCAAAATACAGGATATGGCATTGCGCAACCGAGCGCCGATTATCGGGCTTTTCGATGCGGGCGGCGCGCGGATTCAAGAGGGTGTTGCCGCGCTGGGCGGATATGGTGAGGTGTTCACCCGCAATGTGCTTGCGTCGGGCGTCATTCCGCAAATTTCCCTGATCATGGGACCATGCGCCGGTGGCGATGTCTATTCCCCGGCCATGACAGACTTTATTTTCATGGTTCGCGACACGTCCTACATGTTCGTCACCGGCCCGGATGTCGTGAAAACCGTGACGAACGAAACCGTGACGGCGGAACAGCTCGGTGGTGCCTCGATCCACACGACAAAGTCCTCAATTGCAGATGGTGCTTTCGACAATGATGTCGAAGCCCTTCAAGAGATGCGGCGGCTGATCGACTTCCTGCCGGCAAACAACCAGGCAGATCTTCCGGAAATCTCCTCGCAGGATGACGTTGACCGGTTGGATGACAGCTTGGATACCTTGATCCCGGACAATCCGAACAAGCCCTACGATATGAAGGAGCTGATTCAAAAGACGGTCGATGAAGGCGACTTTTACGAGCTTCAGCCCAGCTTCGCCGCCAATATCATCACCGGTTTTGCGCGGATGGAAGGACGCACCGTTGGCATCGTGGCCAACCAGCCAATGGTCCTTGCCGGGGTTCTCGATTCGGATGCGAGCCGCAAGGCCGCCCGTTTTGTTCGCTTCTGCGATTGCTTCAACATTCCGATTGTGACCTTTGTGGATGTTCCAGGGTTCCTGCCAGGTACCGCTCAGGAATATGGCGGTCTGATCAAGCATGGCGCAAAACTGCTGTTCGCCTTCACCGAGGCCACCGTTCCCAAGGTCACAGTCATTACACGGAAAGCCTATGGTGGAGCCTATGACGTGATGAGCTCCAAACACATCCGCGGCGACATCAATTACGCATGGCCGACGGCGGAAATCGCCGTCATGGGTGCTAAGGGGGCTACGGAGATCCTGTACCGGTCCGAGCTGGGTGACCCGCAGAAGATCGCAAAACGGACCAAGGATTATGAAGACCGGTTTGCAAACCCCTTCGTGGCGGCAGAGCGTGGCTATATTGACGAAGTGATCATGCCGCATTCGACGCGAAAGCGGGTATCAAGAGCCTTGGCGCTTTTGCGCTCGAAAGAAGAAGAGATGCCGTGGAAAAAGCACGACAACATCCCGCTGTAGCGGGGTGAGGAAAATCAAACCGACAGCCCGGCCTGTGTGCCGGGCTTTTTTGTCCCGGCGGATCGTTCAGTTCCAGCGGTTGAACAAATTGCTTTCAAAAAGCGGCTCTTCGCATTTGAAAGCAACCGGACACCTGGGATTGTCTTTTGTCGGACCGTATTGCCGGAAAAGTTGCTGACGCGGATCACAGTAGCTCAGGTTCGAAACAAACTGGGAGTAGGTATACTGCCCGGTGGTGAACACCACAGCGCCCTGTTGGCGCACCATTTGCTGGGCCTGGGCGCAGGTCATTTGCCGAAGATCCGGCCGTGCGAGCACGGTTGTGGCGCTTGCGGACAACGCGGCAATGGCAAGAACCGTCTTGGCAACACTGCTCCTTTTGAAAAAAGTCATGTCTTGGTCTCCGGTCTGTCAGCCTGATCAAGTATCTGCCGGATTTCCGGCAGCAAGATGACGAACAGGAAAACCGCAGACCTACTGCTTGTCAAAGTCTGCCGGGCATGCAATGCCGGGCAGCGCATCCTTGGCGCCGTTCAGCGAAAAACTCGCATAACGCTCGTCCTTGAATTTCACCGCAAGGCCGAAGGAGGATCGCAGCTCGTGCCACAGGATCCTGAAACTGTCAGCTCCAGTGGCTGTGTCGGTCAGTATGTAGCCGCGGCTGTCGGCGGGCAGCTGTACCATGTCCTTGTCGACAATAATGCGCACGCGGCTGTTTGCCGGCGCCCGCTGCCCGTCGATGTGAATATCGACCAGCGTGCCGGAAACTGGCCGGCTCGGATGGCACCAAATGATGAATTTGGCTCCATCATGGTTGTCTACCCAGAATTTGGTGAAGCCATCCACGGTGCTGCTGCGCCAGGACTTGACATCAACGGACAAGGCGGGCGCACACAGAATTGCAAAACAAACCATAAAGGCCGCAAACCGACGCAACATCCCGTCACCGTTGGATAAGATCAAATACACCGGTCAATTATACGTAGATATCTTAAATAAATATTTCGGTATTCCTAAAGTGTTGTACGCGATCCGGGGCTTAGCCATGAGTTTACGTTCGTGACATCACGGACCAGACGTTAGGTTGTCATCCTTTGGCTATATTGCGCCTGCGCCAGCCACCGCCTACAACTCGACAAACAATATTTGTGCGGATGGGAAGTGGATGTTTTCAAAGATTCTGATCGCGAACCGCGGCGAGATTGCATGCCGGGTCATCAAGACCGCGAAACGTATGGGCATAAAGACAGTTGCGGTCTACTCCGATGCCGACCGCGAATCCTTGCATGTCGAGATGGCTGACGAGTCCGTCCATATTGGTCCGGCTACAGCGGCAGAATCCTATTTGGTGGCCGAGAAGATCATTGCTGCCTGCAAGGAGACGGGGGCGGAAGCGGTCCACCCCGGCTATGGCTTCTTGTCCGAGCGCTCCAGCTTTCCCGAGGCTTTGGCGAAAGAGGGGATTGTCTGGATCGGGCCCAATCCACGCGCGATCGAGGCAATGGGTGACAAGATTGAGTCAAAGAAATTCGCCAATGAAGCCAAGGTCAGCACTGTCCCCGGACATTTGGGGGTGATCGAATCATCCGAGGATGCCGTAAAGATCGCGCAAGACATCGGTTATCCGGTAATGATCAAGGCGTCCGCCGGCGGCGGCGGCAAGGGCATGCGGATTGCCTGGAACGATGAGGAAGTACGCGATGGTTATACGCGGTCCAAATCTGAAGCGGCCTCCTCTTTCGGCGACGACCGCGTGTTTATTGAAAAGTTCATCGAAAATCCCCGGCATATTGAAATTCAGGTCCTTGGCGATAAGCACGGCAACGCGATCTATCTCGGAGAACGTGAATGCTCGATCCAAAGGCGGAACCAAAAGGTCATCGAAGAAGCGCCATCCCCGCTTCTTGATGAGGATACCCGCCGCAAGATGGGGGAGCAGGCCGTCGCGCTTGCCAAGGCTGTAGACTATGATTCTGCAGGTACGGTGGAGTTCGTCGCCGGCCAGGACAAGAGCTTCTATTTTCTTGAGATGAACACGCGGCTTCAGGTGGAGCATCCGGTAACGGAAATGATCACCGGGGTCGATCTGGTCGAGCAGATGATCCGGGTTGCCTATGGCGAGAAACTCTCGCTTTCGCAAGCAGATGTGAAACTTGACGGCTGGTCGGTCGAGAGCCGGATCTATGCCGAGGACCCGTACCGCAACTTCCTGCCATCAATCGGCCGCCTGGTGCGGTATCGCGCTCCCGAAGAAAGTTCGGTCGAAGGCGTCGTGGTTCGCAACGATACGGGCGTTGTGGAAGGCTCCGAAATCTCGATGTTCTATGACCCGATGATCTCAAAACTGATTACGCATGCGCCGACACGCGAACAGGCTATCGACGCGATGAGCGATGCGCTTGATGCCTATTATGTCGACGGCATTCAACACAACGTGCCGTTCCTGACAGCCTTGATGAATCACCCGCGCTGGCGGTCGGGCGACCTGTCGACCGGCTTTATCGCCGAAGAGTATCCGGATGGTTTCGCGCCGGCTGAGCCCAGCGAAGAGGCCTATGCGCTGCTGGGCACGGTCGCATTGTCGATGGGTGCGCTGCAAAGGGAGCGCCTTGATCATCTGACAGGCCGTTTGCGGCCTCATAGCGGCGCAATTCGCGAGGATTGGGTCGTCAAACTCGACAAGACCTATCTACCGATCCGCTTGGCTGCAGGCTATCCGGGACACCCGATCGAAATCGACGTCGCGGTAAAGAACGGCCCCATCGTTGCTGTTGAAGCGGATTGGAAACCCGGCGATCTATTGTGGTCCGGCGCAGTTGGCGGCAAGCCGATGACGGTTCAGGTCCGGCCCGTTCTTGGTGGATACCGGCTGGACTGGCAGGGGTACTCGGTCGTGGCAAAGGTTATGACACCGCGCGTTGCCGAACTCGACGCCCTGATGCCCGAAAAGCTGCCGCCGGACACCTCCAAGATGCTGTTGTGCCCAATGCCTGGTCTTGTGGTGTCCATTGCGGTGGAAGAAGGCCAGGAGGTCAAGGCCGGGGAACAATTGGCAATCGTTGAAGCCATGAAGATGGAAAACGTGCTGCGTGCCGAACGCGACTGTACTGTCACAGCCATCAAGGCCCAGGCCGGCGACAGTCTCGCAGTCGATGCGGTGATCATGGAATTCTCATAGGCCTCGGCGATTTTTATCTCTTGGCTGCAAAGGTGCCCCGGACCAAACAGGCCCGGGGTTTGCGTTTGAACGGACCACAAGCATCTACTCAGCCTGTGCGATGAGACCGGCCAGGACCTCGTTGAACCTGTCCGGATACTCCCAAAACATCATATGGCCGCCAAATACGTGAACAGCACTGTTCGGCGTGTGTTTGGCCAAATACGGCTTTGCCTTGTCCGCCCAGTGGCTTGCGACCACAAATGCCGACGGCAATTCCCGGTCGATCTGTTTGGCTGTGTCCATATAGTCGCTGAAATTGCCGGCAGCCCAATAGGCGGCTGCCGCCCATGGCGGAGAGCTGGTCGACTGGTCAATGATCCATTTCGACAGCTCCGGGGTGTAGTCCTGTTCGATCATGATCTCGTCGGCGTACCAGTTGACCACGTCACGGTGACCGGAGGCCGACTGGACCCCGTGATAGAGGCTCGAGATATCCGGTATTGAGCCCTCGACCCAGTCTTCGGCCTGTCCGGTCATGGGGGTCGGCGGAAGATCGATACACATGTGGGCTGCTGCGGCTGAAGTCGACTGGGTCCGGATGAACTCCCAAGTCGTCAGACATCCAAACGACCAGCCAACCAAGACCGGGTTTTTTACCTCCAGATGTTCAAGCAGACGGACAAGGTCCGCCCCTTGCGTGACATAGTTGTTGCCCTCAAGGGTGTCGGTAGACCGTCCATGGCTTCGTGGATCGAAGGTGATGACCCGGTGTTTTTGCGAAAATGCCGGGATCTGATTCTCGAAAACTTCCGTGGTGAATGTCCAGCCGGGGACCAGAACCAGAGGTTTTCCCGCACCGTGGTCCTCGTAGTAGATATCAACTCCGGGTTCGACCTCAAAATATCCGCCGGCAGCTTGAACGGGAATTGGTGATATGGTCATGGCTGCCGCGAACAGGGCGGCGAAATTATGGTGTTTTGTCATGATGCTCTCCTGTTGTTGCTCTTTGCCAATTGAAGGCAAGGGGCAACAACAGGATAGAAAATATAAACTTAAAGTATATATATATAATATATACAACCTTTAAATATCATATTGTGATGGATTGCAAGGCTTAAACTTGATAGCGCTTTCCAGCACAGGATGTACTCGAGGCTGGGCCGATGTTCACGCACGTGTTTTTTGATCTCGACGGGACGTTAATCGATCCGTTTGTCGGGATCACGAGATCAATCCAGCATGCTCTTGAGCGGATGGGTGCTGATGTGCCTCCTGCGGAAGACCTGCGTTGGTGCATTGGACCGCCGCTATGGGGCAGTTTTGAGGTGTTGCTGCAGACCACGGACCGGTCCGTTCAGGACGCAGCGGTGGCTTACTACCGCGAACGGTTTACGGTGAACGGGCTTTATGAATACACCTTGATCGAGGGTGTTTCGGCGCTTGCCCAGAACCTCAAGCAGCGGGGCAAGACCTTGTGTGTGGTCACATCCAAACCGCACGCCTATGCAGGCAAGATCGTTGCTCACGCCGGGCTCATGCCGTTTTTCAAAACCGTTTATGGGTCGGAGCTTGACGGTACGCGGTCCGACAAGTCGGATCTCATCGCGTATGTCCTGGAGTCGGAAGCGGCCAAGGCGTCCTCGTGTGTGATGGTAGGTGATCGGAGACACGATCTGGTCGGCGCGCATGCGAACGGGGTCGCAGGCATCGGAGTGGGCTGGGGCTACGGAAGTCATGAGGAGCTTTTGGGGGAGCAGCCGGCGCTTTTGGCGAAACGCCCCAAAGACATTTTAGACTGGTTTTCTAACGTTGCGTGAGACGTTAGAATTGCGAACAGAATCACCCCAGATCGGGACGGCGGGGTCCCGGTCGTGAGGAGCGGCCTATGGCAGAAGAAAGAGCTGTCCACATAATGGTCATGGGCCGCGTGCAGGGCGTTGGCTATCGAAAGTGGCTTGCGAAGCGGGCTTCTTCGCTCGGTCTTTCCGGCTGGGCTCGCAACTTGAGCGATGGAGCTGTTGAAGCGGTATTGAGCGGGCCGAGTGCCACCGTGAAGGCGCTTTTGATCGCGGCTCGGGAAGGGCCTCCGAATGCTCTGGTTCAAGAGGTCAAGGTGATCGATGAAGTGCCTCTTGTTTATGGATCTTTTGAGGTTCGGGAAACGGTCTGAGCGGACACTTAGATCGTTTCTCCTGTATCAATTGCATTTCAAGTCTTGAAACTGTCACGCTTTTCGGATGCAACTCTCCTTCGACGACTAAATCAATCTGGTGGCGCGGCGTTCAGTTCCGTGCCGAAGCGATGGAGAGATTGCAGTGAAAATCGCTGTTTTGGGCGGAGACGGGTTTGTTGGCTGGCCAACATCCTTGCACTTGTCGGATCTTGGTCATGAGGTTCACATTATCGACAACCTCAGCCGGCGCTGGATCGATGCGGAATTGGGTGTGCAATCCCTGACGCCGATGGATTCCATCCAGGAGCGGACACGCATCTGGAAGCAGGAAACCGGCAACACGATCCATTTCCACCTGATTGACATCGCTGAGGACTATCAGGTTTTCAAGAACTGGCTGTCGGCGAACCGCCCCGACGCGATCATCCATTTTGCGGAACAGCGGGCCGCGCCGTATTCGATGAAATCGGATCAGCACAAGAATTACACGGTCAATAACAACGTAAACGGCACTCACCACCTGCTGAACGCAATGGTCGAGCTCGATTTGGATGCCCATTTGGTGCATTTGGGCACCATGGGTGTCTATGGCTACTCAACCGTTGGTGCGGCCATTCCTGAAGGTTATCTCAATGTCGGCATCGATACTATGGCCGGAGAAACCGTGCGGCAGGAAATTTTGTATCCTGCCAATCCGGGATCCATCTACCATATGACGAAGTGCCTGGATCAGCTGCTGTTCCAGTTCTATGCCAAGAATGACGCGCTGCGGATCACGGATCTCCACCAGGGAATTGTCTGGGGCACGCACACAGATCAGACCCGGCGCCATGACCAGTTGATCAACCGGTTCGATTATGATGGTGACTATGGAACGGTGCTCAACCGGTTTTTGATCCAGGCGGCAATTGACTATCCGCTGACAGTACATGGCACCGGCGGTCAGACCCGCGCATTCATCCATATTCAAGATTCGGTGCGGTGCATCGAATTGGCGCTGAAATCTGCTCCGAAACGCGGCGACCGGGTGAAAGTCTTCAATCAGATGACCGAGACCCACCGGGTCCGCGATCTGGCCGAGATGATTTCGAAAATGACCGGCGCGAAAATCGCCTGGCTGCCCAATCCGCGCAAAGAAGCTCCGGAAAACGATCTGGTGGTGGAAAACAAGCAGTTCCTCGATCTGGGGCTCAATCCAACTACACTTGAAGAAGGGCTGTTGTCCGAGGTTGTCGATGTGGCGAAGAAATTCGCCTACCGCGTCGATCGCAGCCGTGTCCCGGCTGTTTCTGCCTGGACAAAGGACATTGCCGAGGGCGTGGAGCGCGATCCGGAACATCCGCGGCTGCGTTCGGTGTCTTGAAGCATGTCTCGTTTGTCCGATGGCCCGCAACTCGATGGCAGCGCGGGCCACGAAAACGCATATGTCACGCTGGTAACCAATCCGGACTATGTGACCGGAGCAGTCGCGCTTTTGCGCTCGCTCCGCCGCACGCGCCCGCAAGCGGATGTGGTTGTCATGCATCCGACCGCATTGAGCGTTGAAGAACTTGAGCGCTTGGCTGCGTTTTCACCCAGGCTGGCCAGATGTGAGTTGCTTCCGACCTCTGATGCATTCAACGAACGCCATGAGCGCGGCCGCCTGCATGCGGCGGCCCCGTTCACAAAAGGCGGCAAACCCGCATTCCACACGCCGCTCAACAACTTCGTCAAGTTGCGGCTTTGGCAGCTTACCGACTACCGGAATGTCGTCTTTATCGATGCGGATGCCTTGGTGCTGCAAAATTGCGACCGGTTGTTCGCCTATCCGGAGTTCTGCGCAGCCCCCAATGTCTACGAAACGGTGGCAGACTTTCACCGGCTCAACAGCGGTGTCTTCACAGCAAAACCAAACGAGCGGACATTCGCCGACATGCTTGACAAGCTGGATGGGGGGAACGTGTTCTGGCGCCGCACAGATCAGACGTTTCTCGAAACCTATTTTCCGGACTGGCACGGACTGCCGGTCTTTTACAACATGCTGCAGTACGTCTGGTTCAACCTGCCCGGCCTTTGGAATTGGAACGACATCAAGATCCTGCATTTTCAATACGAAAAGCCGTGGGAGACGGGGCACGCCAAGTCCGGAGAGCTTCGGCCGCTGATCGATTTGTGGCAGGCGTTTTACACCGGCGAAGGATTAGAAGATCAGCTTGGCCGTCTTGCCGGTCCGCAAGACGCCGGGTGATGCGTGTCCTGATAACCGGCGGAACCGGGCAGGTCGGCCGGTTCATTGCGCGCGGACTGACGGAAAGCGGCCATAACCTTTTTTACCTCGGACGGCAGCGTCCCTTTGACGACGGCGCACCCGTTGAGCCGTTTGATTTGCTCTCTCCGCCGGCAACGCTGCCCGAAGCCGACGTGCTGGTGCATTGCGCGCTGTTGCATGCTCCGGGGCGTTATAGAGGGGGGGAGGGCGATGATCCGGAGCAATTCTGGGCAGCAAACGCCATCGGAACTGAACGCTTGTTTGAAGCCGCCAAGGCATCCGGTATCAGGTGTGTCGTGTTCCTGTCGAGCCGCGCGGTTTACGGGGACGCATACCGAAACCGGCAGCTAGCCGAGGATATGGATGCCAAGCCGGATACGCTTTATGGTCGCGTGAAGTTGGCGGGCGAACAGGCCTTGGCGTCTCTTGCTGACCACCGAATGCATGGTGTCAGCTTGCGGGCAACGGGTGTTTATGGGTGCTCGCCGGGGCTTGCTGGTCACAAATGGTCCGATTTATTCCGCTCTTTCGAAAATGGCGAGCCGATCGCCTCACGGTGCGGGACCGAGGTGCACGGCGAGGATCTGGCTTCCGCAGTTCGTCTGGTGCTTGAGAAAGCCGAGGATCTTCCTGCGTTTAGCGCGTTCAACGTGTCCGATATCATGCTCGATCGACACGATCTTCTCGCACGGTTTGCCCAAGGGCGATCGTTGCGTGCCCGTCCGCCGCAACCGGTACAAGGCGATTATCCGGCTGTGATGGACTGTTCCCGGCTGCGCGCGCTGGGCTGGTCACCCGGCGGGTTCGAAAAGCTGGCGAGCTTCCTGCAAAACCTCTGACAACGGCGTGGTGGGCTCAAACAAGGTGAGTCGGGCCGAATATTTTTTCGAACTCTGCCCGCATCACGCTGTCGTTTTCGGCCATGGTTACCGGCAAACCCAAGTCGACCAGGCTGGTCACGCCGTGAGCTGTGACACCACACGGAACAATTCCGCCAAAATGATCCAGGTCCGGTTCAACATTGAAGCTGATGCCGTGAAAGGTAACCCACTTGCGCAGCCGGATGCCGATCGCTGCGATCTTGTCCTCCACTTCAGGCCCCTTGTCAGGGCGGCGAACCCAAACGCCGACCCGATCCTCCCGGCGCTCTCCACGCACGTGGTAGTGCCAGAGCGTATTGATGGTCCAGGCTTCCAGCGCCGCGACGAAGGCGCGGACATCCTGCTGACGGCGTTTTAAATCCAGCATGACATAGGCGACCCGCTGGCCCGGGCCATGATAGGTGTGTTGTCCGCCGCGCCCGGTCCTGTAAACCGGGAAGCGGTTGGCATCGATCAAATCTGAATCACTCGCACTGGTTCCAGCGGTGTAGAGCGGCGGGTGCTCCAGCAGCCAGATCCGCTCATGGGCCGTGCCTGCGCTGATTGCAGCGACATGGCGTTCCATCTCTTCAATTGAGTTCTCATAGTCGACGGGTTCATCCGAAATCCGCCATTCGACAGGTGGGGCCGAAACATGGGGATGAAAATCAATGGCAAGGGCTTCGCGATCGGTGGCGGACATGCTTGTTAGTCTTTTGTTAACCATTTGGGTTGCGTATGGTTGTGTAAGGGTTTGTTAACCGGCTTGCGCCGACGGCGCATGGACAAGCGCCTTCACTACAGGCAGAATGAAGATATGACCACCTTTGACGATATCAATGTCGATATTTCAGTTGTGCTGGGCGAATCCGAAATGCCGGTGCACCAGCTTCTGAGAATGGGCCGGGGTGCGGTGATCGACCTTGACGTGAGCGAAGACGACGATGTGCGCATTTTGGCGAACAACACGCTCGTCGCAAAAGGGCAGGTTGTCATGTTGGGAGAGCGTATTGGGATTTCGATCACTGAAGTTCTCATGAGGCCACCTGAGACCCGTCCGATGCGGACAGAGGGGCCGCTTCAGCGCACCTGAACAGGCTGCGTTCGCGCCGCTTGGGGACAGCCCAAATAAGTTTAAAACGCCTCTTGCCACCCCGAATCCGATTTGCTAAATGGGGCGCCTCGACGCTGAGAGGCGCCGGGATCACAACAGAATATGCGGTCGTGGCGGAATTGGTAGACGCGCAGCGTTGAGGTCGCTGTGGGGTAAAACCCGTGGAAGTTCGAGTCTTCTCGACCGCACCATTTTGTTGAGCACGAAAAGAACTGGCCCATGGCCGGTTTTTTTTGTGCGTGGATTCGTCTGCATCGCGCGGCCAGCCTGTCCGAAATTTCCCGCTATAGTCACATTTTGATGATTTGCTACCCCTGAGCGATGCGTGATCCCGATTCGATCGCACGCCTGGAATGTTTGCGAGGCTCAAAGATATGACTGAAAACGATAGTGCAGCCCGTGGGAGTGAGGTCACTTCGACCGGACCCTTATGCTTTTGTCCTGCGGATAAGACGGCTGCAAAGAAAGCGCCGCATATTCACATCTATGGCCCTGCGAAAGCTGTTTGCGACACGGAAAAACGCGGTTTTAAAACACCAGGCAACAGATCACCACTCGAGCTGGTGCTGCATGCCGGGGACGGTTTCGTTCCGCTCTGGGCAGAAGGCGTCACCTTGCACTGGCGGTTTCAGGAACGCTCCCTATTGGCCTTTGAAGACCCGGATGCAGCCCGAGCACGGATCCGGAGCCTGATGGCGAAGGGCCTTGCGCTGTGGGGCGACGCAGTTCCTGTCCGGTTTTCGGAACACAACGACCTTTTGGACTTTGAAGTGGTCGTGCGTGACCAAAGCCGGTGCTCGGCGAATGGCTGTGTCCTGGCTTCCGCGTTCTTTCCAGACGCAGGCCAGCACGAACTGGTGCTGTATCCAACCTTGTTCGAGCAGATTGAAACTGAGCAAATCGAAACCCTGGCCCACGAGTTTGGCCATATATTCGGGCTAAGGCATTTTTTCGCGCAAATCTCCGAGACGGAGTGGGCCAGCGAGACCTTCGGAGAGCAGTGCCGCTTTACCATCATGAATTACGGACCGGAAAGCGTTCTGACCGAAAACGACAGACGCGACTTGAAGACGCTTTATCGGCTTGTCTGGGGCGGGGAGTTGAAAGAGATCAATGGAACACCGGTTCGGCTTGTACAGCCCTTCAGCGCCGCGACAACCGTGCCGCACGTGGCTTGACCCGGTTTTCGGGTGCAGGTGGTCTGGCTTTCTCGCGGAAGCCTAGTGCGCGTTTTGTGGCAGTGCTTCGGCGACCAGAAAAGCGCTCAGATCCTGCGCGCACATGGGTTTTGAAAAGTAGTAGCCCTGGAGAATGTTGCAGCCCAGATCGGCGAGAATCTTTGCGTGAAGCGGGGTTTCAACACCCTCTGCAATCACATTTATGCCGAGAGCCTTGCCAATATCGATGGTCGCGGCAACCAGTTTTTTCGTGCGCGGGTCCGATCCAAGCGGAAGAACGATGCTACGGTCTATCTTCAGCGCGTTCGGCCGGACCTGCATCACACTTTTGATCGATGCGTGGCCGGAGCCAAAGTCGTCTATTTCCAGATCGAAACCCAATTCCCGAAGGCCCTCGATTGCGAACGGGATGATTTGGTCCTCTTCCTCCAGAGAGACGGATTCGAGGATCTCGAAGGAAATCGGCTGCTTGGCCCTGCGATAAAGATCGCTTGCGACCCCGAGAAATGCCGGGTCGGAAAGGGTCTTGGCACTGACGTTGAAAGACGTTTTGGGAACCCGGAAACCGGCGGCCATGAGAACGTCGAGTTCACCCATGGCCTTTGACATTATCGCCGTGTCGATGTCGCCATCGAGTTTCATTTGCTGAGCCGTGTTTAAAAATGCACCCGGGGCAAGCACGCCGAATTCCGGATGCGCCCACCGCGCCAGAACCTCTATTCCGGTGATTGCGTGTGTCTTGGCGTCATGCTGGGTCTGGTAATAGGGAACCAGTTCTCCAGCAGAGATTGCGCGGATCAGGTCATCCGATATTTTGCGGTCTTGCGCGATCCTTTCCTCCATCTCGCGCGAAAAGACCTTGAGATCCCCGCGTCCGGCGGCCTTTGCCTCATAGAGGGCTGCATCGGCATTTTGGAGGATTTCATGGGGGTTGTCCGCCGACACCTCCTTGACTGCAAGGCCGAGGCTGGCACTGAAAACGCAGGGCCTACCTTCGTAGAGAACCGGTTCCAGGGTCGTTGCCAACAAGCGCTGGCCAATTTCGTTGGCGCTGTCAAGATCGGTCCCTTGCGCGCACAGGACGACGAATTCGTCGCCGCCAACACGGGCGACCATATCTGTATCGCGCGTTGCCAATTCCAGCCTGCGGGCAACTGTTTTAAGAACGTGATCACCGGCATCGTGGCCGAGCATATCGTTCACCCGTTTGAAACGGTCGAGGTCAATCCGAATGATAGCGCGCGGTCCCGTGCCAACAGCCGCCCTCAGCGCTTCGTCAAGACACCGGCGATTGGCAATTTCTGTCATCGGGTCTTCCAAAGACCGCTTGCGGTAGCGGGTCTTCGCCGATTCAAGCCGCTGCGTGAGTTCCTGCAGCTTGCGATTTGCCTGGACATAAGACGTTACGTCGGTGCGGATGACAACCTTGTCGCCAACCGCGCTTTCAGTCAGTTTTTCCTGAACATGACGGTCTCCGACGATTTCGAGTCTAATATCGGCGTCCCCCTCTGCAAGCCGTTGAATATGTTGTTGAATAAAGTCGGACCGTTCTTCTTTGGGGATCGCGACATAAAAGCCGTGAGACATGGCATCCCGAATGATGTCTTCTACCGTCATGCCAACTTCCACACGGTCGGGATTTGGATGGGCAAGGCGCCGGTAGGTTTCGTTGCACATCACCAGGCGCCGGTCCTTGTCGAAAAGGGCAAATCCGTCGGACATGCCTTCCATGGCAATACCGAACCGTTGATTGATTTCCTTCAGCCTCTCGCTTGAAGACAAAAGCCGGGTCCAGACCTTCTCCAGTTCTTTCAAGAGAAAGGTCATCACAATCAACATTGCGAAGCTGACAAAGGTCGTGCCGCCGATCACCACGTTGCTCAGTCTGCTTTGTATCAGATCAACTTGCGGCTGAAACGCGACGCTTGCTTCCATCATCTGTTCGATGATTGCGCGTACTTCAAGCGCTCTGGCAAAAGGGCTTTGAGCCGGGTCGCGCATATTCGCGTCCTGTGACTTCATTCTTGCCAGCAATTGCAGGACCATGTCCGCACGGTCCACATCTTCGCGGCACAGGGTAAAGGCGCGGGAAGCCCCGATTTGCTCGATAAGCGCATATTCGACAGCGTTCAGATTGTCCGTACACCATATGGCTTTGGCCCGTGCGGTCTCGATATGGCTCCTGACCTGTTCGATCTGAGGTGCCCGCAATATCGGGCTTTCGATCACGATGTCGCGGGCCGCTTTCGTCTCAACAAGGTGCATAAAGTTCCGCTGGCGATACTCCCCGGAAAGATTGAAATAGTGGTAGCCCAGAAAAGCGACGCCGGTCAGGATGAGCAACAGGATAATGGCAAAGATCGAGGCGCGCGTGTCGGCGCGCAGTTTTCCGCTGGCTGCGAGTCCGCGATCTGTCGCGGTGTTGTGTTTCGGGACCTCAAGAAGATGTTTCATTCCCGGTGCGCAGGCTCCCGTCCTTCGGTATCTTCTATCAAATCTTCCGCTACGAAAAGTTGCATTAATTTGATAATAATTGGTATCTACCCACGGTAAATTATTTAGGTGTAAAAGCACGCATACGGCGAAGTGTTAAGGTGAAACACCGTCGGGCAGCGCTGGTGTATGGCGCTTCTTGTGACATCCCAGCGCTCGTTTGAAGTTGGTTGAACGGAAATAGATCTGGGTCTGCGGCCCATGAGTGACAAAACTCTTTTGACAGGCTGTCTCAAGTGGTTGGATCTTCGCATTCCCTTGACGCGATGCAGGACAATAGACCGCGTTCGGTTTGCGTGATGTCAGCAGCGTGAATAATTGAAAATGCCAGTGGCGTTCGCCAGCTATTCATCTAAATAAACTATTCAGAAATAACGCCTTGTGGTGTGACAACGCGGGCGGAATGGCTTATACAAGTGCGCAATATGTGCGCTTTTTACCGGGGTTGGAGATCTTAAATGGGGCAAGCTGAGAAGGTCGAAATTTTTGAGCATGTCCTCGATGACCTTCCAGTGCGCGATGAAGAAGAGCGGCTCAATCCTGAGTTTATTGCTGCTGTCGAGCAAGCAATCACCGATAACAGCGCCGAGCGGCTGAAGGAACTGGCTGGCAACCTCCATGAAGCCGATACAGGCGACCTGATTGAGGCTTTGGAAGAGGAGGAGCGGGCGCCGTTCGTCCGCCTGCTTGGGGAAGAGTTTGACTACACGGCTTTAACGGAGACCGATGAGGGGATCCGGCTAAAGCTGCTTGAGGAGCTCTCCAACGAGGACATTGCTGAAGGTCTGGGCGAACTCGATTCCGACGATGTCGTTTATATCCTTGAAGATCTCGACGAGGTGGATCAGGCCGAAATCCTTGGCGAAATGCCCTATGCGGACCGGGCCCAGCTGCAAAAAGCGCTGGACTATCCCGAGGACAGCGCCGGCCGGCGCATGCAATCGGAGTTCATCGCCGTTGCACCTTTCTGGACGGTTGGTCAGACAATCGACTACATGCGCGAAGCCAGGGATCTGCCTGATAGCTTTTACCAGATTTACGTCGTCGATCCCGCGTTCAAGCTGCTTGGATCCGTGCACCTCGACAAGATCCTGCGCACCAAACGCCAGGAGAAAGTCACCTCTATCATGGAGGAAACCCGCCAGTCGGTGCTGGCCACGGAGGACCAGGAGGAAGTTGCGCGCCGGTTTGAGCGCTATAACCTGGTGTCGGCCGCGGTTGTTGATGAAAACGAGCGTCTCGTCGGGGTCTTGACGGTCGACGACATCGTTGACGTCATCCAGGAAGAGGCGGAAGAGGATCTCAGGGCGCTTGCCGGCGTTGGCGATGAAGAGATCTCCGACAGTGTGCTCACCATTGCCCGCTCCCGGCTGACCTGGCTGGTGGTCAATCTGGGAACTGCTGTGCTGGCCTCCGTCGTGATCGCGCTGTTTGAAGACACGATCGAGGCGATGGTTGCGCTTGCCGTCTTGATGCCCATCGTGGCGTCCATGGGCGGCAATGCGGGCACCCAAACGATGACGGTTGCTGTGCGCGGCCTGGCGACACAAGAACTGGGGGCCCGCAATATGATGCGGATCTTGAATCGTGAAGTCATAGTCAGTCTCTTAAATGGTGTCGCCTTGGCGGTACTGATTGGCTTGACCGCATGGCTTTGGTTTCAAAGCGCCGGGCTGGGGATCGTCATAGCGGCCGCAATCATCATCAACATGCTTTTTGCCGGGTTGTCCGGTCTGTTGATCCCAATTGCGCTCGATAAGCTGAAAGTTGACCCGGCAATCGCGTCGAGCGTGTTTGTGACCACGGTGACGGATGTCGTCGGGTTTTTCGCCTTTTTGGGAATTGCCGCCTTTTGGTTTGGTTTGCCGCTTTAGCAAGCGTGCGATTTGAAATGCCCCGTGTTCGCGAGATTGCGTTACGCCGGCCGCCCAGTTATTTTGCCGTAATGGTCACTTTGGATTTCAAACAAAATTCATGATGTTTTTGTTTCCCTCCGGGAACGGCGCGGGCGTTATCGATCCTTTATAATGGCGCGATACAGAACTGGCATCTGACTATGATCCCGGGGTGTTGATCATGATGAAGTTTCTCGTTCCTCTCGTCGCCTGCTTCGGTGCGACCTTCGCGCAAGCTGCCGAACCGATAAACGTTTTCACCTGGGACGGTTATGTTCAACCTGAAGAAGTGTCGGCGGTGAATGCGTTGCTGAAAGAGCAGGGATACGACTACGAAATCAAGCTGCTCGAAACACCCGCTGAAGGTCCGGAGCAGATGTTCAACATGCTGAGATCCGGAAAGGTCGACATTTCTTTTTTGACCTTAAACTATATAACGATGGAGAGCGCGTTTTCCGCTCAACTGCTGCAGCCGATTGACACCAGTTCACCGCGTCTGGGCAACTATCAGTTCCTCAACAAAAGCCTCACAAACATCCCGATGGGCATGCAAGGCAACGACGTGCTCTATGTTCCCTGGGGTGGCGGTGCTTATGGGATCTGGGCGGACAAGGATAAGGTCTCGGACCTGCCCAAATCAGTGAATGATTTGTTTGATCCCAAATGGACGGGAAAGTTGTCGCTCTCCAAAGGGCAAATCGAGCCGAATATCGCGATCGCGCTTTTGGCCTTGGACAAGCCGCCATTCCACATCAATGACATTTCTGGTGACAGAGCAACGCTGGCTGCCGCCTCGGCGGCCGATGGAGAAATCCAGCAAAAGCTTACCCAACTGTATGGCCAGGTCGCGGCTTTTTGGGAAGCCGGTCCCGAATTTAGCGACGATCTTCTGTTGGTGGCCTCATACGGGCCGGGGGCTGCTGCTCACAATGCTGCGGGTGGAAATTGGGAACTTGTGCAGTTTGACGAAGGCAACACGGTGTGGCTCGACACAATCAACTTTTCCAAGGGCCTCAGCGGGAAAAAACTGGAAGCTGCTGAGATTTTTGCCAATTATTTCATAGGCAAAGAGGTCCAGGATCGCGTGGTGAATGGACTGGGCATGGTTGCTGCCTCGTCGCTTGCCGGTTCCAACCCTTTGATCGAGCAAAACCCGGATTTTTTTGCTGAAGCCATGTTCTGGCCGCCATACACAAAAACGGCGAGCAATGTGATGCAAAAACTCTCTAAGGCGGCGATGAAGTAAAGTCGGTCTGTTGTCCGGCTGGGATCCGTGAGGATCGGGCTTTAAACGCAAGAACAGGCTGTATCAGCGGCATCATGGGGTGTGCCGGCCGATGACATGGGAAAACGCCGCCTAGCGGGGTTTTGCCAAGATTTTGCGTAACGTTAGTGCCCGGCGGCCCTGAGCTGATCTCTTAAGGTCATGATCCGGCTTTGAAGGTCGATGATTTCCTCCATTTCCAAGCCTGTCGCGGCCATGACGCAGCCAGCGAAATGCGCGCATTTTTGGCGCAGATTTTTACCCCGCCGGGTCAACTTGACTGTCACCTGCCGCTCGTCTTTCTGACTTCGTGTGCGTGTCAGCAAATCCATGCTTTCAAGGCGTTTGAGAAGCGGGGTGACTGTGTTCGTCTCCAGTTGCAGCCGGTCCGTCAATGAATTGACGGGAACATTGTCTTTTTCCCAAAGCGCGACCATCGCGAGATACTGCGGGTAGGTCAGTCCGATTTCCTGAAGCAAGGGTTTGTAGACCCGGTGCATGGCGTGCGTGGCCGAATAGAGCGAAAAGCATAAAAACTGGTCCAGCGTAACAACGTTGCCATCGGCAGCTGTTTTCGGTTCCCGGCGCTTGGGAGCTGACTTTTTTGCCTTGGGCGTTTTACGGTCCGTTTTGTTGGTTCTTTCCGCCTTCTTGACCGAGCGCGCGCTGCCGGGATCTTCAGGTTTTGTCTTTTCTTTTGGTGTCTCTGCATCGACGCCCAACGGGCCCAGCAGGGACATCTGGTGCGGTTGTTTGCTCATCAGCGCTCTATAAATCGCACGCGATAGAATCGCAAGCAGTTGACGGTTGCCGGGCAAACAGATATCTACAACCAAATTATATCGCGCGCGATATAATTTGGTGATTGAGACCTAGATTTGGGAACTGAACATGAGCGTTGATGTAGTTTATTCCACCAAAGCGAAAGCGACCGGCGGCCGTGATGGTCAGGCGGAAACTTTGTCCGGAAGCTTCAAAGTCAAACTGACAACACCAAAAGAGCTGGGTGGTGCCGGTGGTGAAGGAAACAACCCCGAGGAACTCTTTGCGGCCGGCTATGCGGCTTGCTTTATTGGCGCGATGAAGTTCGTCGCCGCTCAGGACAAGGCGGTGCTTCCGGCTGACACCAGCATCACATCAACTGTGGGTATCGGGCCGCAGTCCGAGGGCGGGTTCGGACTTGAGGTTGCTCTTGAAGTGTCCGTCCCAGGAATGGAAAAAGACGCCGCAGAAACGCTTGTTGCCAAGGCGCACGAGGTGTGCCCGTATTCCAACGCAACGCGTGGCAACATCGACGTGAAATTGTCCGTCGTCTGATCTTCGCTGCCGGCCCGCCAAACTCCGGCGGGCCGGCACAGATCCGCATGCAGGGGTTAAAACGGATACCGGGCCCGGCGTGATATCTCGCTGGCCACTGGGAAGATCAGCCAAACATCCTAAAAATCTCTGCCCGGACGCAGTCATTGCCCTTTCGTGTTTCTACGAACCAAAAAGCCGCTCTTTCCGGGTTTGCGGAAATGTCTCCGCAATTTTGGACCGCATCTGCTTGGTGATTTCGGACACCATGTGCGCCGCCGGATATCTTTCGTCAATTTTGATGAATGAGACGCACGGCGACCAGGGCACGTAGTCCTTGCCGAACGTCACCGGCGTCGAACCATTTCCGAAGCGGACACACGGAACGCCCAAAGCCCCTGCCTGCTCAGCGATGCTGGTATTTGCAGAGACAACAACATCGCAGGCCGCTATCAGTGACGCAGTGGACCAAAGATCATCATACAAATCCACGTCATCAAACGTGAGAAAAGGCCTTTGGGACTTTTGGGCCAAAAGGTCTTTTTCGCTTTGTGTGTATTTTGTCTGGAGGTTCACGTAGATCGCGTCATGCGCGTCGAGAATTTCAACGGCTTCATCGGCCGTGAGATAGTAACGCGCTCGGTAGACAGACATATTGTTCGAGCGCCAGCACACTCCGATGATCGGTTTGTTTTCAGGATTTTCGATTTTCGACAAGAATGTCAGCGACTTTTCGCGTTCGAAAGCAAAGGGAGTTGGCACAGCTTCATCGAAGCTCTGCAGGTTTGGCCTGAGATGCCGGGCAATATCCGTGATGTTGCAGCTGAAGTCGAATGACTCGCCCGCTGCGCCCTGTTGCGCATTATTTTCTTGTGTGTCACCCCATGCGCGGCACTTGATGTGCGGGAAAGACTTGGCGAAATAAGCGACAAATCGTTCGTCGACCTCGAGCGTGATGCTTTTTGCGGATTTGATGAGCTCGGGAAACAACGTTGCAGACCTGATTGTGTCGCCCAGCCCCTGATCTTGCCAGACCAACAAATCTTTGCCGGAGAGATCTTCCCCTGACCAGATCGGTGGCGAATAGTCTCTCCAAATGGCCGAAGTATCAAACCCGAACCGGCCGTTGTTGAGCTCCCAAGCTGTTTCCAGGTTGCCCAGGCCAAATTCCACTTCCGACCTGATCATATTCAACTTGGCGGTTTGTTCCTTCACATCTTCTTTCTTCGAGATTTTGTCAAAATGGCGCTCAGCCTCCGCCAGGGATACAAGCGCGTCATCATATTGTCCGAGTGCAAGAAAGAGATTGCCCTTTATCAGGTGGCCCATTTGGTCAAAGGGAACCGCGGCCAAATATTCATTGATCAATTCCAACGCCTCGACGTTTCTTGATTGCCGCATCAAATTGTCGGACTGCTTGAGCAATAAATCGGGGTTGCCTGGAAATGTTTTAAGGGCTGCATCAACCTCTTCGGTTGATGTCTTCAGATCGTCGGCAAGGCCGCGAACCCGCGCTCTTTGAACGTGATAGTCGCTGCAATCTGGAACCAATTCAATCAAGCGATTGAAAACCGTGATGGAATGGTCGTACAGACGCTTGTTTTGAAAAATGACCGCGAAATTGAACAAGAGCTTCAAGTCTGGTGAGGAGGCATTTGCTTCCGTCATGGCAAGCTCAAACGCCTCGTCTGTTTTACCCGACCGGCACAACTGACTCAGCTTCAATAACAGCGCGTCCAGCCGTTTCGGGTCACGGTCCAGGATCCTGTCCACGACATTGATAATGTCAAGTGGGGGATCGCCCACCAGGACCATGTTTTCGGCAAGAAGAAGGTTGTTCGCCACGTTTTGCGGCTCGAGTTGTGATGCTTTCAGAAAATATGTTTTGGCTTTCGCATGGTTGCCAAGATGCTTGTTTGTGACGCCAAGCAGCGTTCTTATCTCAGCCGAATTCTTGAGATGTTTCGCCAGCTTTGTGAATACTTTCTCGGCCTTTGCGTAGTCTTCTGCATCGAAATAGGCCATGCCCTTGTTGTATTGGGCTTGCAAGGGCGAGGTTTTGCGCGGGCTAGACGATTGAAGCACGTAGGATTGTCCTCTCAAATGCGGCACGGCTTGTTTGGGCGAATGCTAGGCTGCAAAGCTGGTGTGAGGCTGTTAAGCCTATCGCAGCCGTGTTTTTTGTGCCGGCGGGCTATTCCAAATGACCTTTGAAACAACGGAAAACCGATGAAACATCCTCCGGGACTTGGCGGAATTCTTGAAACGCCTGTGTATGTCGACGACATGGACGCGGCCCACGCGTTTTATGAGGGGGTCCTGGGTCTAAAGCGCATGGTTAAGGGCGAGCGGCTTTTTGCCTATAACGCGGGACCCGAGCAGACGTTGTTGGTGTTTCACCGCGGTCACACGGGCGAGGACGTGCCGACACCGGGCGGGCTTGTCCCGGGCCATGACACGTCTGGGCCGTCCCATTTTGCGTTCAAGATTGATGCTGAAAGCCTTCAGCCCTGGCGGGATTATCTCGCCGCGGTGAGTGTAGAAATCATCTCGGAAGTTGTGTGGCCTGCCGGGGGGACCAGCCTTTACTTTCGAGATCCCGATGGCAATGTGCTGGAACTGGCGTCGCCGCCGCTCTGGCCCAATTACACGGGTTAGACAGGCTGCGCCGCTTTGGTGGGTCTAATGGGGTTGGGGCATGGTGCAGTGGCTTTATGGCCTGTTGCGGTTCTTGTTCTATTGCGCCGTTGGCGGCGTAATTGTTGTGGCGGGAGTGGCGTATTTTTTCATGACCTGGGAGCCGGACAGGGACGAATACGCCTTTCGCGGCATCGATATCTCGCATCACAACGGGCCCATCGACTGGGCGCGCGTTGCTGATGACGATGTCGCCTTTGTTTATATGAAGGCAAGTGAGGGCGCGGATTTTAAAGACCGCGCGTTTCTGGACAACTGGGCGGGCGCAAAGTCCGTTGGGCTGCCGCATGGCGCCTACCACTTTTTCAGCCTGTGCCGGACCGGCGCAGCCCAGGCGGACAATTTTCTGGCCGCGCTGCCGGACACTGATGGGATGTTGCCGCCGGTTGTAGACCTGGAGTTCGAGGGCAATTGCGCACGCCGGCCGCCGGTCGAAGAGGTCCTG
Source organism: Roseibium hamelinense (assembly GCF_007830545.1). Classification (GTDB taxonomy): domain Bacteria; phylum Pseudomonadota; class Alphaproteobacteria; order Rhizobiales; family Stappiaceae; genus Roseibium; species Roseibium hamelinense. Next base: position 81,843 of record NZ_VLLF01000012.1, on the reverse strand, counting down.
TCTGAGATTTCCGACTATGTCGGCCGCGTTGAGCAGAGCACGGGAAAACCAGTGATTCTCTATGCGCCACAGCCGTTTTACGAAGCCTATTTAAAGGACAACGGGCTGAACCGGCGTTTGTGGGTGCGCTCTTTGTGGAAATCGCCCGATTACAGCGCTGATTGGACCCTGTGGCAATATCACCAGCGCGGCGCGATCCGGGGTATCGATACCGAGGTTGATTTGAATGTGCTTGCGGTTGGCATGACACCTGGAAATCTGATCTCTTTGAATTAAGATACTGTAATAAATGGTATTTATTGTCTCTGTTGACTTTAACGTAAAAAGGCTGGAATGTCCGCCCAAAGGACAGAGGCATGCAGCGTCTATTTACGATCACTCATCTGACCCAGGAATTTGATGTCACGACGCGAACCTTGCGGTTCTACGAGGCGCAAGGCCTTGTGACACCGCAGCGACGGGGCCGGCAACGTTTGTACACGCCAGCCGACCGTACCCGCATCAAGCTGATCCTGCGCGGAAAACGTCTCGGTTTTTCACTCGCTGAGATCAAGGAAATGATCGAGATGTACGGCAAGGCGCCGGGGGAGGCCGGGCAGTTGCGGCTGCTGATGACCAAAATCGCCGACCGGCGGGCTGAACTTCTCGAAAAGCGGAGGGACATTGAGCTTACCCTTGCCGAGCTTGACGACGTAGAGGAGGGGTGCCGCAGCCGCATGGCTGAACTGGGTTTTGAATTGGCACCCGGGGCCGCGGAGAGCGAAACATGAGGTTTGAGCCGAAAGATCAGGATTGGGAGACAAAGACCCGGGCCAGTTTCGCACGCCAAGCGTTCATGTCCCATTTGGGTGCCCGCCTTACCCATGTCATGCCGGGCGAGGCGGATATCGAACTCGATTTGGTTCCCCAATTGACCCAGCAGCACGGCTTTTTCCACGCCGGAGCCACCTCATCCATTGCGGATTCCGCAGCCGGATATGCCGCCCTGACCTTGTTTCCGGCGGATACGGGCGTGTTGACGAGTGAATACAAGATCAATCTTTTAAACCCTGCGCGCCAACCGGTGATCGTTGCACGCGGACGGGTGGTCAAGCCGGGACGGACGCTCACCATCTGCCAGAGTGACGTTTTCGGCCTTGATGCCGGCAACGAAATTCATCTTGCAACCGGTTTGTTCACGCTGATGGCGCTTGCCGGAATGAAGGACTAAGAACCATGACCGAAACATTGATCCGGCCGCTCCATGCCGGCGATCGGGCACAATGGAATACGCTTTGGGCGGACTACCTGACCTTTTATGAAACAGTGCTCGCACCAGAGATCACCGACACATTGTTTGAGCGGCTGCTGGGTGATGGCAATCACGACGCCCTTGTTGCCGAGCGGGACGGCAAGCTGATCGGGTTTGTGCATTATCTGCCGCATCCGACCACTTGGTCGACCGCGCCGACCTGTTATCTGGAAGATCTTTATATCGCCAGCACCGCGCGGGGCGGAGGGGTGGGTGCCAAGTTGATCAATGCCGTCTACGAGGCCGCAGAGCGCGCCGGGTGCACCAATGTGTATTGGCATACGCATGATGACAACACCACAGCGCGCCGGCTGTATGACCGCATCGGTGTGCTGAGCAATTTCGTGCGCTACGACAAGCGCAAATGGGAGGACCAACGATGATCCGCAACGACTTTCCGAGCTTCAATTTCAACCTGGGCGAGACGGCTGACATGCTGCGCGACAGTGTGCGGTCGTACTCGCAGGACCGGATCGCGCCGCTGGCCCACAAGATCGATCAGGACGACTGGTTTCCGCGCGAGCTGTGGCCGGAAATGGGCGAGCTCGGCCTGCATGGTATCACGGTTGAGGAAGACTGGGGCGGATCCGGCCTTGGCTATCTTGAGCACTGCATTGCCATGGAAGAGGTCAGCCGGGCTTCAGCCTCGATTGGCCTGAGCTATGGCGCGCATTCCAACTTGTGCGTCAACCAGCTTCGCCGCTGGGGCAATGAGGATCAAAAGAAGCGGTACCTGGAAAAACTGATCACCGGCGAACATCTGGGGGCGCTGGCCATGTCCGAGCCGGGCGCAGGATCGGACGTTGTTTCGATGAAGCTGAAGGCAGAGAAAAAGGGCGACCGCTATGTGCTCAACGGCTCCAAAATGTGGATCACCAATGGACCGTCCGCCGACACGCTGATTATCTATGCGAAGACCGATCCGGATGCCGGGCCCAAGGGCATCACCGCCTTCCTGGTCGAAAAAGACTTCCCCGGTTTTTCAGTGGCGCAAAAACTCGACAAGCTCGGCATGCGCGGCTCGGAAACAGGCGAACTGGTGTTCCAGGACTGCGAAGTGCCGGAAGAAAACGTGCTCGGCGAGGTCGGCAAGGGCGTGAATGTTCTCATGTCGGGTCTCGACTATGAGCGTGCGGTGCTGGCTGCCGGCGCCGTTGGGATCATGCAGGCCGCGATGGACGTGGTCATGCCCTACGTGCATGAGCGGGAACAGTTCGGCCAGCCGATCGGCACCTTCCAGCTGGTCCAGGGGAAGGTCGCGGACATGTACGTCACGATGAACGCCACCAAGTCCTACGTCTATGCGGTGGCGCAGGCGTGTGACCGTGGTGAAACAACCCGTGAGGACGCCGCTGGCGCAATTCTCTACGCTGCGGAAAACGCAACCAAACTGGCCCTTGACGCAATTCAGCTTCTGGGCGGGAATGGCTACATCAACGAGTACCCGACAGGCCGGCTCCTGCGCGACGCCAAGCTCTACGAGATCGGCGCGGGCACCTCAGAAATCCGCCGGATGTTGATCGGCCGCGAATTGTTCAACAAGACGGCGTGACGGCAACCATGACCGGCGAAACCGATCTCTCGGCGCTCTTGGTGCACATGCAGCCGGAGCTTGACCCGCAACGTTATGTGTTCTGCACCTTTCCCAACCGGACCATGGCCCAGCTTTCGGAGCTGGAACCGGCCGGGCTCATCCGTGAGGTGGAGGGGATCACGGCGATCCTGCCCGTCGAGCGGGCAAAAACTCTCGGGTTTGGTGAAACCGGTCAATTCCGGCGCATCACTTTGACCGTGCATTCCAGTTTGGAGGCGGTCGGTTTGACGGCGGCCATATCGCAGGCCCTCGCCAAAGACGGTATTTCCGCAAATGTTGTCGCCGGTTACTTTCATGATCATGTTTTCGTTCAAGTGGAAAAAGCACAGAACGCTCTCAGCGTCTTGCAAAAGATGTCGGCTACTGCCGGCTCCTGAATTGGCAGGCGGGTCAGGGCATACGGATTTTCACGGTTGCAATTTGGGGCCGGACTTCCCATTCCTTAAGGTGGATACGGACCAGGGGTAGATACCATGCAGCGGGCCAAGCGCCGCCTTGCAGCCGTGATGTGCGCCGATGTCGCGCACTACTCGAGGCTGATGGAGCGCGATGAGGACGGGACCTTGTCGCGATTGCGCGCCTACCGCAGCATCATGAGCGGATTAACCGAGCGCCACAATGGTCGGATCGTCAACACTTGGGGCGATGCGGTCATCATTGAGTTTTCCAGCGTTGTCGAGGCGGTCCAGTGCGCTGTCGATATTCAGAACGAACTCGCCCATAAAAACGCGGAGCTTCCCGAAACCGAGAAAATGGAGTTCCGGATCGGCATTAATCTGGGTGATTTGATGGTGGAGGGTGACGACATTTATGGCGATGGCGTCAATGTCGCCGCGCGGCTTCAGGAACTGGCGCCACGCGGTGGGATCATGCTGTCCCAATCCGTGTTTGATCAGGTGCGCAGCAAATTAGCCCTTGGGTTTGATGCGCTCGGTCAAAAGACCTTTAAAAACGTCAGTGAACCCGTTGGCACCTATTCGGTTCGCCTGGGCGGGCGCAACGCGCCGGAGGCGGCACAGCCGGTGCCGGATGGGGCATCCGGCAAATCAGACAACGACTCACCATACGGGATGCGCGATGCGAATGTGGCCAAGACCGCCAAGGGTGGTTTTGAACAGGCCAGAGACTGGTTCAAGCGACAACCCCGGCGCGTTCGCAGTTGTGTTTTTATGATCGGCTTTTTCTTTGTATTGAATATTTTGACGTCCGGTCTGTCCTCGCTTTGGTTTTATTGGCCATCGCTGCCGTTCATTGTCGCTCTGATCTGGCATCTTATGATGTCCCGCAACGAGAAAGCCGTACCGGCGCCGCGCACCACCGATTGACGCGCGCTTAAGGACGCTTATGTTGCGGGTCTGATAACTCTTTTAAGGGTATTCCTCCGGTCTTTGTTTGCGGACCGCGTTTGCATCGCTTACACAGGGACCAAGAACCGGCCGATGTCCTGTCGGCAGCAAGTCAACGGAGCCAATCCTGCGCATGAAAAACTATACGACAACGGTGCCAGCTCGCCTCGATGACGAGGAAGATGAAAAGACCAAGAGCCAGCCGTCCATCCAGGTCGACAAGCACCTGTTTGAGGCCCGTACGGTCCTGATCACCGGCCCGGTGACACAGGAAATGGCGCGCGATGTGTGCGCACGCCTTCTGGCTCTGGCACAGGTCTCCAACGATCCAATCACCGTGATTGTCTCGTCTCCCGGCGGACACGTTGAATCGGGTGACATGATCCATGACACGATCAAATTTATTTCCCCGGAAGTCCGCATTCTCGGGATGGGCTGGGTCGCAAGTGCGGGGGCACTGATTTACGTGTCCGTTCCGAAGGAAAAGCGCTTCTGCACCCAGAACACCCGTTTCTTGTTGCACCAACCGTCCGGTGGCGCCGGCGGTATGGCAACAGACATCGAGATTCAGGCGAAAGAGATCATCAAGATGCGTGACCGCCTGAACAAGATATTTGCGGATGCCACCGGTCAGCCCATCGAGCGAATCGAGAAGGATACCGATCGCGACTACTGGATGAGCCCGGAAGAAGGCATTGAGTACGGTTTGGTCGGCAAGGTCGTAACGAGTGTGAACGAACTCAGCTGATCGCGGATCGTATTTCCCGAATTGAAGAAGGCGCCTTGATGGGCGCCTTTTTTGTGTCCGGCGTGTACCTAGACACTGCCGGCCCAGCTGCTGGTTCCCTCCGGCTCTAGGCTGCCAAATCCGTATCGTTGATGAAGCAATTCCGGCCGGAGTTTTTCGCCACATACAGATTTTGGTCTGCGCGGTGCAAAAAGGCTTTCGCAGTCTCGTTGTGTTTCAACTCGCAGACACCGGCGCTGACTGTGAAGGAAACGGTGGTGTTCAGGCTTTCGACCACTGTTGCCGCTGTATTCTGCAGGACCCGGGATATGACAATAGAAGCATCGGACAAGTCTGTTTACGGCAGCAGTATTGCAAACTCCTCGCCGCCTATTCGCGCGACCACATCACCGTCTCTGAGCGCATCCTGGCAAATATGCGAAAAATGGCTCAGTACCGCATCGCCAACGGCATGACCGTGCTGGTCATTGATCGACTTGAAATGGTCCAGGTCGAGTACGGCGAGGCTCAGCTTGCGCTGGTACCTGAGGGCGCGCTTGTGTTCGCTTTCGAGAGCTTCGTCGAACCCGCGGCGGTTAAGAACGTGGGTGAGCGGATCGCGGAATGCGTGGACTTCAAGTTCCGACTTTTGCTGGTGCGTGTGTTTGTATTTGGCGGTCAGTGCTTTGAGCTCGGAGTTCAAAGCTGCAAATTTTGTTGCCACATCGACGCGTTGATCGAGGCGAACAACAATGCTCCCGTCGAATGGCGTTTCGGGTAGAGATATCCGGGTGGCATAGGCAATACACTCATTCCCGTGTGGCAGTTTGACCCGAGCTGGAACCGGGGCCGAGGTCGTGCGCGCTGCCGAAATAAGTCTGGCAATCTCCGATGTCTCTGCAAATGGGGAAGCGTTCGCGTCGGCTATCGGCTGGGCGAACAGTGCCGATGCCGAGCCGTTCGACACCACAATCGTGCCGTCAGCGTCAACCATGAACGCGGCATCGGTAAACATTTCGACAAATTGGCGCGCCAATTCCGTTAGGCTGTCCATACTCTCATGCAGTCCTGAAAAATTCGACGCCACCTTCGGTACCGGCAGCGGTTTCGCTCAGATAGACAACAACGCGGCAGCCCGAGGCGCCGGTGGCTATGGCCTGCTCAATGTGAACTTTTGCATATCCAGTGTTGTTAGCCGTTATCCGCCCGAAAACATTGGTCGTCATCATGCAAAGGGAAGGGCGGCCTTTGACTTTTTCCCCAAACGGGCAGCGGGAATTTCGAAGAACGATCTTCTCATCGTCCTCATATTCAACCTCGAAATCGCTGCCGACGCGCCGTTTCAGGTCCACCAGAACACTCGAGACCACATCACGGGGCAGGGCATTTACGCGCATTGCGGTTTTGTATTCATTGTCGATTGCATTGCCGATCCGGCTTCCGACCACCGTGATAAAACCCTCTGCTTCTTTGAGACCGACCACGTCTTACAGCGTTCCTGACAACTCGCGCAGAATTCGGCTGAAGAAGTCTTCGGTGTGCAGTTCAAGCGATGCATCGCGCACCTTTTGCACCTTGCCAGCTTCGTTTTGCATTCCAACGCCTGCCTTTTTGTCAGATGCGTCATAAGATCAATACGTTTGGGCACATGGTATGGTTTCAAAATTTGGTAAGTTGCGTAAGTGGTTTCCGGAGATTGCGTTGATCTGGACCACAGTTTCAGGTTTGTATGTAAACAGACTATTTAAGTGCATGAATACGCTGCGTAAATTGCGGTTTTTCTCGTTGGATCATACGAAATTTGTCAATAGGTGCGGTCGGCAGCTTGCTGGAATAGTATGTTCACCCGCCATGAAACCCGGTGAAACGTTTTTAAGGCACCCGGTTGCGTCTTGTGGCATATGGATCACCAGATCCGCGCCGAAGGTTGAGCAGTGTTTTTTTACATTTCAAAAATCGCATATTTCCTGATCCGCCCATCCAACTTTCTGATTGTTCTGGGAGTTGTAGGCGCGATCCTGTTGTTTACGCGTTTTGGCGGGGTAGGGCGCGCGGCTGTGGTTCTCAGTCTTGCCGGGATGTTGTTGTTGGGACTTTCCCCAGCAGCAAACTGGCTAATTCAACCGCTCGAGGACCGGTTTTCGAGGCCTTCCGAACTCCAAGACATCAGCGGCGTGATCGTTCTGGGAGGCTCGGTTGATACCGTTGTCACCGGGGCCCGAAAGGATACGGCTCTGACTTCGTCTGGAGAGCGGCTGACCATCGCAGCAAGACTGGCGCGTGCGTTGCCCGGCGCAAAGATCATCCATACCGGCGGTCATGGCGTGATCATTCCATCTCAGGCAACAGAAGCCGAAGGGGCAGCGCGGTTGTTTGCCGACTTTGGCATTGATCCAGAACGTGTCGTGCTTGAAGACAAATCCCGCAACACCTGGGAAAACGCGGTTCTGACCAAAGGCGTTCTCCAGCCCCAGCCGGGACAGAAGTGGCTTCTGGTGACTTCAGCCTACCATATGCCACGCGCTGTCGGGGTGTTCGAAGCAGCTGGATGGTCAGGTGTTGTGCCTTATCCGGTAGACTATCGAACACGAGGACCTGAGGATGTGTGGCGTGGTTTTGCCGGCGCGTCCACTGGTATGAGACGGTTCGATATTGCATTCAAAGAATGGATCGGGTTGGCCGTGTACCGCTTGACCGGACGGAGCAGTGCCTTTTTCCCGGGACCTGCGCAAACCGAATAGCAGACTTTCAGAAAAAACATGTGACCGGCACATTGGGACACTTTAATTTGGACTGATTGGTCCCATATACAGGTTGTGGCTCAAAAAAGAAAGATTATCCCATGGTGATGGAAGCCCCGCTGGTCGCTGCGGACGTGGTTCAATGGCTGTATTTGGAAGCCATTGGCATGCAGGACAGCCTCGAGCTTATTGAGGAGCTGGCGGTGCGCTTGCGGGCCGGAGGTGTTCCGGCGGACCGGATTTCCACCGGCATCGTCTTGCTGCATCCAAACGTTCGGGCCGAGGCGGCGGTCTGGACAAGCGATGGCACCCGGGAGCTGAACCGCTATCCGGCCAGTGACGAGCTGGATGAGCGGTATCACAACAGCCCGCTGAAAATTGTCTACACGGAAGGTCAGACCGTCCGGTGCCCGATTGCAGCCGAACGCGAGGAGGGCGAGTTCGGCATCATCGACGATCTTCGCCAGGACGGATATTCCGACTATATCGCGCTGCCTATGCCGTTTTCAGATGGGACGACCAAGGCGCTGACTTTCGCTACGAAAGCGCCTGGCGGCTTTAGCGCCGGGCATGTCGGCGTTTTCGAATCGATTGTCAAACCCGTGGGCCTGGTTTGTGAACTTCGTACATTGCGGCGGACCGCAGAAACGCTGCTCGATACCTATGTGGGCGCGCGTGCCGGAGGCCGGGTGCTGAACGGCTCCATCAAGCGCGGTGACGGAGAATGGATATCGGCGATTGTCAGCTTTGCCGATTTGCGCGGCTTTACCAAATTGTCGAACGAGCTGCCGGCCGACAAATTGGTGCTCTTTCTCAATAAGTATTTTGGTGCCATGACTGATGCTGTGGAGACACATGGCGGCGAGGTGCTGAAATACATTGGCGATGAAGTGATGGCGATCTTTCCTTACGAAACGGAGGAGGGCGCAGTGGATGCGGCGAGGCGGGCCTTGATGGCCGCCCGGGAAACGTCACGCCGAATTCAGGACATCAACCAACACAACACGTGCAGCTGCACGCCTGACATGCGGGTCGGGATCTCATTGCATGCGGGAGATGTGTTCTTCGGCAATGTGGGAAGCGAGAAACGGCTCGATTTCACGGTAATCGGACCGGTTGTGAACCTCGCCGCGCGCATTGCCGAGCTTGCAAAGGACCTCGACAAGGAAATCCTGGTCTCCGATGCCATCGCCGGCATCATGGGGTGCCGAAAGGGAATTTTCGGCAGCTACCGGGTGAAGGGGTTTGAGGATCCCGTCTCAGTGTATTCGCCCGAACTTGTCGGTGACAGACCGGAAGACCGGTGCCCAGGAGCCATCAACTCGCTGGAGTCCAACAGCGCTGCGCGCGCCTTGGAAACGAACTGACGGCGCAACAGCACCGACAACACGGCAAGGGTCGTGATTGAAAAAACGACCGGTCCGGCAAACCATCCCAGAAAGCCGACCGCAAAAAACAACGCGCGTTGGCCGCGGTTGAAATGGCGTCCGGCAAGAACGTTCATGTCGCCGGCTTTCGAAGCAATCATGTTGATGCGTGGCAATTCCGATTGTGTGCGCTCGGGCACCGCGCCCATTACGATGCTGGAATAGTTGAACAATCTGTAGGCCCAGCCGAATTTGAAGAATGCATAGGCCAGAATCAGCATCAGCCCAAGGACCTTGATCTCCCAAAGAGCCCGGCTGGCATCAACTGGGATCGACAGGTCCGCGGCCACCTGCAGTATTCGTTCAGTGGAATCGAGCAAGGCAAAACAGCCGCCTATGGCCAGCAGCGCAGTAGAGGCGAAAAACGCGGTTCCTTGTTGCAGGCCTGATAAAATCGCAGTGTCCATGATCCTCACGTCCCGTGTTGCCATCGCAAGCATCCAGCCGCGCCGGCAACGGTCCATTGCATGGGATAGGGTCCTTTTTCGCAAGGGCGAGAGTTCCACAACAATGTTTAAGCCGAACCATGCAAACAGGAACCAGGCAACAGCGGCCAGATCGATGGGTGTAAGTGGATCCATTTGCGTCATATTCCTTGCAATGCACAGCGCGTATTTAAACCGATTTGTTCGGTAACTGACAGGCCTCTATGTGCCGGAAATGTCAGTCTTTTCAATTGCCGATGATAGAAATGCATCGCGTGCACGGCTGGTGATCAAATTTTGCGCTTGCGAAATGGTAACCGATCATTTACCTCCTCGCCGCAATGAGGCCACATTCGGGCATCGGGGGGCGGAGCCTTTCAAGATGTGGCCGGGCAGACACTAAAGGGTGTTCATGGACGAAAACGTACAAAAGTCCTGTTGGGGCGTAACGGTTTGGACAGTGCTGGCTGTCGGTGGTGCATTGGCACTTCTGGTTCTGTTCAACGATGTCGACGGTGCACAACAGGCAATTGCGGTTGCCAAATAGGTTGGCAGGCAATTTGGATATTTGGGGCGCGGCTTGGCCGCGCCCTTTTTCGTTCTGGGCGAACGACGTGGTTAAACGCAGATCGCGCCGACAAGGTTTTGCAAGGTGTCATGTTCCGCGGACCATCCGGACAGTCGTTTGGCCGCGTTTGTGTTTACGACCTGTGAACGCGCGTAACCGGCCGCCCAATCCACCCGGGGGTCTGCATCGTCGGGCGTTGGCATGGTTTCAACAATCACCTCGAGCCCGCATGCTGCGCTAACGGATCCGGCAATGTCATGCACAGGTGCTCCGGCGACCGGTGCGGCAATAACAGCCACACGGAAGGAGGAATGGGCCAACACCTTCGCGTAAAGCCCTGCTAGGTCATCAACGTGGACAAGCGGCCAGCGCGTTTCAGGTTGCGCCCGCGTCCGAAAGGTCTCTCCCGAGGCTGCAGAGCGCGCCATTTCGAAAACCGGCCCCGCATCCGGCCCGCAAACCAGGCCCGGATGTATCACGGACAGATTAAGGTTTTGCGCATGCAGCAGCGACCGCACCTGTTCTCCTGCCCATTTAAAGGCTGGAACGGGGGAGAAGGCGGTCGTTTGAAGCAGCGGAGATTGAGGTCCTGCAGCGGGAAACAGCCAAATGCCGCCGGTATAGACGAGGCGCAATTTGGTCTGGCGCAACATGGCCGCCTTTTGAAGGGCCTGCATGGCGCGCCTGTCCACCTGCGCCATCTCGGCGTCGAAGGTCGCCCCGGCGTGAACAACAGCGTCACAGGCTGCGGCGCGCTCGGCCCACCCCTCCGGAACCTTGAGGTCTCCCGGATACGCGCTGGCCCCCTTGCGCCTGAGGGCATCGCTTGCCTGTTCGGACCTGGTCAGGCCTATGACGCTGGCGCCATCGGCCACCAGACGTTTGATGACCGCACTGCCGATGGTGCCGGTTCCGCCGGTTACAAATACTTCCATACGTTGAGAAACCCTGTTCGAACGCCCTCTCCAAGAATCGGTACGTGGTGATCTGTGCAAAAACATGGCCGGTCGAGAGGGGAACGTTGACCTTGCACAGAAGATCGCTACCTCAGAGACATGACCTTGCATTTGATGAAATTGTGCGTGGGCGCGGACAGCGTGGAAAGCCTTCAGGCCTGGGTGGATTTCCGGCAGGAACAGCGCCGGCTTGCCGGTGAACCTGCCGAGCAAATTCATACGACGCGCATGGTGCCCACGCGCAAGGACGAACTACTCGATGGAGGGTCGCTCTATTGGGTGATCAAGGGACGAATACAGGTGCGCCAGCACCTGCTCGATATTCGGCCGTTTACCGATCAGGCGGGGGTCAAACGCTGTGATCTCGTGCTCGAACCACGGCTTATCTTGACCCAATACCAGCCAAAGCGCCCGTTTCAGGGCTGGCGGTATCTGAAGGGCGGGGACGCCCCTGCCGATATCAAAGGCGGCAACGAAGCCGCCGCAATGCCCGATGCAATGCGCCGCGACCTGACGGAACTGTGCCTGATTTGATGCCCGAGTTGACGGGTCGTCTTGCGGTAAATCCTGCTTGATCTGCGGCACAAGGTTGCTCAACCTTGCCAAGACCCCCGGAATGGCCCAACTGAAAGGGCAGGGCAATTACTCAGGCAGGGATATGGCGGACAAACCACCGGTACATGCACCCGACACTATGAAAACCGCGGCGAAGGCTGCCGAGGGCCAAGCGCCTGCTGTTTCGAGCGAAAATGATATTTCCGCGTTTCTGCAGCAGGCCGCGGCCATGCCCGGGCCCGCGCAAGGCGGCGGCAAATTGATTTTTGCGCTGGATGCGACCATGAGCCGGCAACCGACCTGGGATCAGGCCTGTCACATCCAGGCGGAGATGTTTAACGAAGCCGGGAAAATCTCCGGGCTGTCGATCAAGCTGGTGTATTTCCGCGGTTTTAGCGAATGCCGCGCTTCAAAATGGTTCTCAAATCCGGCGGAGCTGTCGAAGGCGATGAGTCGGATAGACTGCCGGGGTGGCCGGACTCAGATTCGCAAAGTCCTGACCGCAGCGATCAACGCTTCGCGCGACGAAAAGGTCAGCGCAGTGGTCTATGTCGGCGATTGCATGGAAGAAGATGTCGACGAGTTGTGCCATCGGGCGGGAGAGCTTGCGCTGTTCGGTGTTCCGGTTTTTCTTTTTCAAGAGGGCCGCGAGCCGGTCGCGGAGCAGGCTTTCCGGGAAATCGCCCGTATTACCAAAGGGGCATTTTGCCGGTTCGATGCTGGGGCAGCGCAGCAGCTTGCCGACTTGCTGAAAGCGGTTGCCATCTTTGCATCGGGTGGGCGGCAGGCATTGACCGCTCTTGAGAAGTCAGGCAACGCCGGAGCCCGCCTCCTGATTCAACAGATGAAGTGACTTCATGGTTTTCTTGCTGATTGGCGTTCTTGCCCTGATCCTGTTTCTGTTTGTCGGAAACAGCTTCGTACATGCCAACCCTGCCGACCTTGCCCGTTTGCTGCGCAGAACCGGCGGTGTGGTGTTGATGCTGCTGGCTGCTTTCCTCGCAATAACCGGGCGCATCGCCTTCGCCATTCCGGCGGCCGCGATTGGATTGTCGCTGTTGGGACTGGGCGGTCTGGGACGCATGACCGGTTTTCCCGGTTTGGGATCCGGTCAGCCCTCCGGCGGGCAAAAGTCCCGCGTGCGGTCTGCGATGGTGGAAATGGAGCTGGATCATGACAGCGGTGCCATGAACGGCACCGTGCTGACTGGTATGTTTGAAGGGCGTGAGCTTGACACGCTGAGTGAAGCCGAGCTCAAGGCGTTGTGGCAAGAGGCTGACGCCGACGGCCAGAGCAGGGCTTTAATCGAAGCTTATCTCGACCGCCGGCTTGCCAGCTGGCGTGAAGACTTCGAGGCGGATGGAACAGATCGGCAGGGAGGTCCGGCGAGCGCGGGCCCCATGACAGATGAGGAGGCCTACCAGATCCTGGGGCTTTCGCCCGGCGCCGGGGACGCGGAAGTCCGAGCGGCGCACCGCAGGCTTATGAAGAGGCTCCACCCCGACCATGGCGGAACCACGTTCCTGGCCGCGAAACTCAACGAGGCTAAAGACAGGCTTCTCAGAAGACATTAACAACATCCGTTACGCATTACTGATAGATGGCGAAGCAGGCGAATTTCGCCTTTTTAAGTGTTTTGCAGGCGTTCCAGGCGGCAGTCTTGGTCTCAAATCCAACAAAGCGTGCCCGATAAAGCGTTTGACCATTTGTCTCGACCGGTTCGGTGTGCGGCACCTTTGACCGGAGCGCAGACCCTGTTGCCGCCGACGCCTTTTTCAGCATCTTGATCGCTGCTGTTTCCGTTTCGGCTGCGGCGATCTGGACTTGCCAGCCAGGGATCTGATCCTCGGTGTTGTTCGTTGCTACTGTCACCGACGTGTCTTCGTCACGTTCCGGGCTGCTGCGCGGGACGGGCGCGGTGGCCACTTCAAACGCGGTCGCAACGCGAGATCCGACCGCTTTGGGGGGGACGGGGACGGAACCTGTAACGAGGCTTGTGATGCTGCCGGCACTTCCGCGGGCAGGCGGGGCCGTCATGGCAAGCACCATGGGCGCGCCGGTGGCCGCCGGTTCGTCACCCGGTTTGGCGTTTGGCAGCGGAATGTCGTTCAGCTTCGCGGCGACAAATGTTGGCTGAATGCCTGAAGCCTTTGCGACGAGGGGTGCTGTGCGCGGTCCGGTGCTGGCCTTTCGCAAATGCTCTCCGATCAGCTTGGTCATGAAAGCATTGCGCGATGCGCCGGTCCGTCCGCCCATGACAACGGCAACGATGTGTCGGTTGTCGCGTTTTACCGATGTCACCAGGTTGAAACCCGATGCACGGATATAGCCGGTCTTGATACCATCGACACCCTTTACCCGGCCAAGCAGCTTGTTGTGATTGCCGTACCTGCGTCCCTTGTAGGTGTAAACGCGGGTATTGAAGTACTTGTAGTACTGTGGGAAGCGCTCTTGTACGGCCCGTCCAAGCGTTGCCATATCGCGCGCTGTCGTGCGTTGTCCCGAGTTCGGCAGACCATGCGGGTTTTTGAACGTTGTCTTGGACATGCCCAGTTGGCGGGCTGTGCGTGTCATGCGCCGCGCGAATCCCGCTTCTGAGCCACCGATGTTTTCCGCAACAACCGTCGCGACATCATTGGCGGACTTGGTCACCAAAGCCAGGACGGCGTCTTTCACCTTGATGGTCGAACCTGGTTTCAAGCCGATCTTTGAAGGCGGGCGGCCAGCGGCGTATTTTGAGACCTTAAATCGCGAATCCAGGGTAAGCCGTCCGGCCTCAAGCTCTTCAAAGACAAGGTACAGTGTCATGATCTTTGTGAGCGAAGCCGGATACCGGTATGCATCGGCGGAAGACGCATAGAGAGTCTTGCCTGTTTTGGCATCAACCACGATCCCGGCAAATTTCGGATTGGCGGAGGCTTCAGGAGCTGCTGCTGTCAGCGCTGTTGCCACAAGTGCGGCCTTCACGGCCCAGCTGACTTTTCGACCCACGTTCGTAAGACGCATACTAAACACTACTCTATTCCCGTTTTGGGTCACTTTGGGTGGGGAGACGGGAGGTGCCCGCAGCCGGGCCGCAAGCGAATCCGTATCTCTCCCTGTCAATTTCCTGGGTCAATTTGATAGAAACGCGGTTACGAATGTGTAAAGACAATTCCCGAAATTGACAAAAATTTTTAGACGAATGTTAGTGTTAATAGTTGGTTAAACAGTGGCAGCTTGGCTTATGAAGAATTTCTTAAGTATCTCATTCTTTTAATCGTGGTTTACTCATGAAAAATATATATAATATTTTGTTAAAGGTGCGTTTAATTGAAGAATTTTTGGAAAGATTTGCCGTGAATGCTGATTTTGCTCTGAAAAAAAGCTTTAGGGCCTAGACGCTGCGTGGGTGACGGATCTCGTCCGGTGGGTGTTGGTTGTTTTGTCGTTTCGCTCAAAGGTTGCTGTCAGCGAAAATGTATTTTTTAAGGTGATGTTGCAATGCGAAAAAATGTTGACTTTCATTGTGCACTGCATAATATTTTGTCGCTAGGTCAATTTGCGCAAGGTGGTCTTTAGCGGGGCCCGCGCAGCAATACACAAAGGGCAGGACGAATGCTGAACAACATGGACGAAATCCAAAAGCTGAGCAAAGACCAGATGGACATGGCGATGGAGTCCTTCGGCTCTATGGCGAAGGGATTTCAGGCAATCGCGTCCGAAATGGCCGACTACCAGAAAAAGTCCTTCGAGGAGAGCTCTGCCGCCATGGAAAAGCTGGCGTCTTCCAAGTCGCTCGACAAGGCTTTTGAGGCACAAGCCGATTATGCCAAGACAGCCTATGAGGGCTTTGTTGGCGAGATGACAAAGATCGGTGAAATGGTTACCGACATGTCCAAAGAGGCCTACAAGCCATATGAAGGCCTGATGAGCAAAGTCGGCAAGTAAGCCAACTGATACAATGAGGCTGCCAAGCGGCCTCGTGATCCCATTAGAACCCGGTCTGATCCATCAGGCCGGGTTTTTTGTTCACAGGTGACTTTCGCAGTTTTGAACAAGTCTGTGATCAGTTTTGCGCCCGGCCTCCAGCGTCATGCAAGCTGCGTTTGGCCTATGATCTTTTAAAGAGAATTTCCTGACCTACATGGATGAGTGACGGGGCGCTTCCACTGTTGAGCGCCCTTCCACTCAACACTTGGCCAAATCGACCATTGCGCAGGACGCGCAGGCACGGCAGGATCTAAACTCCAACGGTTCGTTGGCGGGATTAAGGAACGGTTTTCGATTGCACACAGCATCTCGGGAATACAGCAGTTTCCAGACTTTTCCTCGCTCGCCAGCGTTGGTAACATCGTGTCGGTCGTCGACGAAAGGCAAGAGCATAGCAATGTCAGGTGGGGCTGATTATGACGACGCTGGCGGAGACGCCGGAACTGTCGTCGCAACCAGGACCAAAACAGTCACCAAGCGCCCGAATCTATATCGGGTGCTGTTACTGAACGACGACTACACCCCGATGGAATTTGTGATCCATGTGGTGGAGGCGTTCTTCCAGAAGAATAGGGAAGAGGCCACCCGGATCATGCTTCATGTACACCACCACGGTGTCGGGGAGTGCGGGATTTATTCCTATGAGGTCGCCGAAACAAAAGTGACGCAAGTCATGGATTTCGCCCGTAAGCACCAGCATCCTTTGCAGTGCGTTATGGAAAAGAAATGAAGGATATCGCACGTGCCGTCATTTTCCCGCAGTCTTGAAAAAGCACTTCATCAAGCGCTTGCTTTCGCCAATGAGCGACAGCAGGAATACGCGACGCTTGAGCATCTGCTGCTGGCGCTCCTGGACGATCAGGACGCAGCGGCCGTCATGCGCGCCTGCAATGTCGATCTTGATGTGATCCGCCGGAACCTGGTTGAATACATTGAGACCGAGCTGGACAACCTCGTCACTGACAATAACGAGGATTCCAAACCGACCGCCGGTTTTCAGCGCGTGATCCAGCGCGCCGTGATTCATGTTCAATCGTCAGGTCGAGAGGAAGTTACCGGCGCGAATGTGCTGGTCGCGATCTTCGCTGAACGTGAAAGCCATGCGGCCTATTTCCTGCAAGATCAGGACATGACCCGTTATGACGCGGTCAACTACATTTCACATGGGATCGCAAAACGTCCAGGCATGTCGGAAGCCCGACCGGTGGAGGGCGCGGAAGATGAAGACACCGTCACCGGTGCCGAAGGCGAGAAAAAGCCAAAGCAGAAGACAGATGCGCTGGAAGCTTATTGCGTCAATTTGAACGAGAAAGCGACGTCCGGGAAAATTGATCCGCTGATCGGCCGCGACGACGAAATTTCGCGCACGATCCAGATCCTGTGCCGCCGCTCGAAAAACAACCCATTGTTCGTTGGCGATCCCGGGGTTGGCAAGACTGCGATCGCAGAAGGCCTGGCGCATCGCATTGTGAACGGTGACGTGCCGGAGGTCTTGAAAGACGCAACGATTTTCTCGCTCGACATGGGCTCCCTGCTTGCGGGGACGAGATACCGGGGCGACTTTGAAGAGCGCCTGAAACAGGTGGTCAAGGAAGTCGAGGAATATCCTGGTGCGGTGATGTTCATCGACGAGATCCACACCGTCATCGGCGCCGGGGCAACATCGGGCGGCGCCATGGATGCATCCAATCTGTTGAAGCCGGCGCTTGCGTCCGGGGCCATCCGTTGCATTGGCTCGACCACTTACAAGGAATACCGGCAGTTTTTTGAAAAAGACCGCGCCCTGGTGCGCCGGTTCCAGAAGATCGACGTCAACGAGCCGACAATTCCGGATGCCATCGACATCCTGAAGGGATTGAAGCCGTATTTCGAAGACTTCCACAACGTTCGTTACACCAACGATGCGATCAAGACCGCGGTTGAATTGTCGGCGAAATACATCTCCGACCGGAAGCTGCCGGACAAGGCGATCGACGTTTTGGACGAGACCGGCGCCAGCCAGATGCTGGTGCCCGAATCGCGGCGCCGCAAGACGATAGGCGTCAAGGAAATCGAGAACACGATTGCCACCATGGCGCGGATCCCGCCCAAGTCCGTTTCCAAGGATGATGCGGAAGTGCTTTCCAGCCTCGGGGCAGATCTCAAGCGGGTTGTCTATGGTCAGGATACGGCCATTGAGACTTTGTCCTCGGCCATCAAGCTGGCCCGTGCCGGTTTGCGTGAACCGGACAAGCCGATCGGCAGCTATCTGTTCTCGGGCCCCACTGGTGTCGGCAAGACGGAGGTTGCCCGTCAGCTGGCGTCTTCCCTCGGCGTCGAGCTGATCCGGTTCGACATGTCCGAATATATGGAACGGCACACTGTGTCGCGCCTGATCGGTGCGCCTCCAGGCTATGTCGGCTTCGATCAGGGCGGCCTTTTGACCGATGGGGTCGACCAGCATCCGCACAGCGTGCTGTTGCTTGACGAGATTGAAAAGGCACATCCGGATCTGTTCAACATCCTTCTGCAGGTGATGGACCACGGAAAGCTGACTGATCACAACGGTAAACAGGTCGACTTCCGCAATGTCATTTTGATCATGACGACCAATGCGGGTGCGGCCGATATGGCGAAGATGCCGGTCGGCTTCAATCGTGTGAAGCGCGAAGGCGATGATGCGGAGGCGATCAACAAGCTGTTCACGCCGGAATTCCGGAATCGCCTGGATGCGATCATTCCATTCGGAAACCTGCCGATGGAGGTTGTTTACAAGGTCGTTGAGAAGTTCGTCATGCAGCTTGAGGCGCAACTGGCTGACCGGAATGTGACTTTCGAACTGACAGATGGCGCCACCAAGTGGCTGGCCGACAAGGGCTATGACAGTGCAATGGGCGCACGGCCGCTTGGCCGGATCATCCAGGAGCACATCAAACGGCCGCTCGCAGATGAGGTTCTGTTCGGCAAACTTCAAAAGGGCGGCACCGTGAAAGTGTCGGTCTCCGAAGACGAAGCTGGCTTGTTGCTCGAGAGTGTCGAGGAGCGCAAGACCCCTCCGGCAAAACCGAAGGACAAAACCAAGGCGAAGCCGAAACGCAAGCGCAAGCCTGCGACGGCTAAGACTGCGTCTGCAAAAACGTCCAAACCGTCTGACGGCAAGGGCGGTGGCGGTTCGGCCAAGAAGAGCATGGTTCCGAAAGTGCCGCTGGCAGATTGAGGTCCCAAAAGCATCAGTCAATGAAAACGGGAGCCGTAAGGCGCCCGTTTTCATGTTTAAGCCCTATGGACATGTGTCGTGGCCGGAAGCGGCTCGGACCGCTTCGTTCCAAAGCCTACTTGCCGCTGATGATGTCTTGAACCTCTGGGGAGTGCAGATTTGTTTTGTCGACATAGGTGGCCGGAATGTCGATGAATTCGTCCACGCTTTCGCCGTTCAGAATGCGCACAAGCGTCAAGGTGCCTTGATAGCCCATCTCGTAGGGGTTTTGGATCACGACGCCCGAAAGTTCACCGCTTTCGAGTGCCGTGGTCAGTACTGGCGTGAAGTCGAAACCGACATGATGGATCTTGTCGGCAAAGCCTAGCTTTTTCAGGGCCACCAACGCACCAACAGTGGTGGATTCATTGGGCGTAAAAATTCCATCGACATGTGCCCCGTCCGCAAAAAGGACTGACGTGTTTATGCGCGCTTCTCCGACAGTCGAGCCGATGTGAGTTTCGAGCGTCACCTCCAATTCGGTGTCGCGGATCGCATCTAAAAAACCCTGTTCCCGATCCATGGTGGACGATACGCCATCCAGCATGCGCAACAAGGCCACCTTTCCCTTGCCATTGAGGATCTCCGCCAGCTTTTGTCCGGCAAGTTTTCCCGCTGCATAATTGTCAGTCTTGACCGCGCTGATACGCGGCGTGCCGACATCCCTATCGACAAAAACCACGGGGATACTGCCGTTTTGGACTTCCGCAATACCCTTCAGTACCTGGGGTGAGTTCGGGGCAATGACGATTCCAATGCAGCCTTTATCAATTGCCTTTTCGACTATAATTCTTTGGCCTTCCTCATTTGTCTCCGTATTTGGAGAGCGCACATAAACCTCGACATTGGCGTGTGCACCGGCTGCGTTGACGCCGCGGATGAGCTCGCGCCAAAACTGATGTTCGGTGCTTGAGGTGATTGCACCGATGCATGCTGCATTGGCCGGCATTGATCCGGCAACAAGCATGGCAAGGACCGCAAGACATTTGAGCGGCATGAGCGTTTCCCAGTGGATTTCCTTGCCGGGTCCGTTCGACGCAGGCAGGCGTTATATTTGTCGACATAGTTTATTCAACGAGGTTTTACAGCCCGTTAAATAGTATGGCGAACCTAGGGCTATCGAGGCAAAGCCGCTTTCCCCGACTGTAATCCCTCCAAAGTCACAAAGCGTTTCGTTTGCTTTCCTAGCTTGCAACCATGTCATTTCCGGCCAGAGCGCGGGCCGCCAGGCTTTTACCCGCTTCTTGCATGGTCAGGTATGTCTGATCCGCACCTGCTTGCGAGATTTTTTCAACATGATCGGCATGAAGTGCGTGACTGACGATCGGGCCGCTGAACCCCCTCGCGCGCAGCATCCGCGCCGCGACCAGTTTGGCCTCGAGATCATCCATTGCCAGGACGGCGGAGGAGATGCCGCTGAGATCAACTCCGTTCCAGAAGTTGCTGTCTTCCGCGTCCGCGAAGATGACATTGCGCCCGGCATCTGCATGGGCCTTTGCCTTGTAAATGTCTGCATCCAGGCCGACTGGATGCCGTCCCGCGTCCTCAAGTGCTTTGTAGGCGGCCGTGCCCGTGCGCCCCATGCCGAAGATCAGAATGTCGGCCTTGCCGAGGTCTTTCGGTTGTTCATCCGGGTGTCGGGTCACGCGTTCAAAGCGCTGAAGCTGGGGCTCGAACCGCTCATAGAGCGGGTGTGCGAACCGGTTGAGCGGAGCGGCCAGCAGGAAGGACAGGGACACGGCGATTGCGAGCGGCACGAGGTACGGTTCTGCGGCGGGAATGCCGGCCGCCACAATCAATCCAAATTCGCTGTAGGCGGTGAGGGACAAGGCCGTAATGAAAGAGGTCCTGGCCCGCAGCTTAAACGCCAGAAGAATGAAGAAAAACAGCACGCCCTTCAGCGGCAGGAGCAGGGCGAGCACCACGGCAAACCAGATAGAGCCCCAGTCCGGCAGGCCGGACATGCCGATCGACAGGAAGAAGCCGACCAGAAAGACCTCTTTGAGAGACCAGAGCGACTTGGAGAGTTCGCCGGATTTGGGATGTCCGGACAAGAGAAGCCCCATCACCAGCGCGCCAATCTCGCCCTTCAGCCCGATCAGTTCGAAACCGACCCCGCCGACAACGAGACTCAGCATCATGCCGGTAAGCACCAACACCTCATCGTGTCCGGCCATGTCCAGCATCTTGAACAGAACTGGCCGGAGCAAAGGCGCCGCGAAGACGAGAAGTGCCCAGGGGCCGGGCACATCACCGGCAAATACCGCCAGCACCACAAGCGCTATGATGTCTTGAACGATCAATATGCCGATCGCCGTGCGGCCGTGAAAGCTGCCCAACTCGCGTTTGGCTTCCAGCATTTTGGCCGACAGCACGGTTGAAGAAAATGCGAGGGCGATACCCACAAGAAGCGCTGCCATCCACTCCGAAGCGAACAGCAGCCGAATGATCGGAGTAAATATCGCAACTGAAAGCGCAAAATGGAGCAGTGCGCCTCCAACAACTTGCGGCTCTGCAATCTGCTTGAGTTTGAGTTTGAGGCCAATGGTGAAGAGCAGGATCATCACGCCGAGATCGGCGATGTATTCCAATATGGGTCCCGTCTCGGCGGGCATGCCGAAACCCGGCCCGACAAGATTGATGAAGAAGCCCGCGGCGAGGAAGCCAACGAGTGGGGGCAGTCCGATTTGCCGAACCCCAAGACCGAACAAAAAGGCGGCCCCGATGGAAAAAGCCTCAAAAACCATCTTTCCTCCAAGCTGCAGACAAACCGTACTTATTGGAAAGTATTGAAGATATCGTGATTCGGCAGGCGAAGCTCTGCGCAAAGGTTTTGCAACCTGCTGCCAACCGGTTTGAACCGGCCAAAGTCATCAGCGGATCGGTGGCCAAAACAAGTGGTTCAGATCGGTTGCCTGGCTGGCTGTTCCGAATGATGACTGATATCTGCCTGCGCGATTAGCCACTGCAAGACCGCTTGCTCTGAGTCGCCCAGTGCATCCGGTCGCGCGGGATAGACGGCATAGTAACCGCTTTCGGGCTGGATGCGCGCCTGCCAAAGTTCTGCAAGTGCGCCGGTTTGAAGTTGGCCGGCTGCCAGCAGCCGGGGGACGAGCGCGATGCCCTGTCCGTTCGCTGCTGCGTCAATGGCCAGACTTGAGTGGTTGAATTCAAAATGCGGCGTTGGCGGTGTCAAACCCTCGCTGCGGAAGCACTTCTGCCAGTGGCCGTGACCATCGTAAAGCAGCGGCAGGTGCTGAAAGGCAGCTGCTGAGTCCAGTTTGGGCAGACTTGCAGCAAACCCGGAACTTGCAACTGCGATCAAAGACATGTCTGCGAGCAAATGGCAGCTTAGTCCGTCGAAGGGTGGTTTGCCGATGCGCACGGCGAGATCGCTGCCCCCGGAACCGAATGCGGTGAGGGCTTCACTTGCCTGCAAGCGCAGATCGATGGCCGGATAGGCATCCTGAAAACTCTTGAGGCGGGGGACCAGCCATTTTGCTGCTACGGAGGGCGGGACACTGAGCGTGACCATGCGGCCTGAGTTGTCTGCCAGAACCCGCATGGCGCTGTCCAACTGAGCGAGACCCGGGCTGAGCGCTGCGTGAAAGGCAAGGCCGGTCGCGGTCAGTGAAACACCGCGGGCCTTCCGGTCGAACAGCAGAACGCCAGCTTCTGCTTCTAGGGCGCGGATCTGCTGGGCGACTGCGCCCTGTGTCACCAGAAGCTCTTCGGCAGCGCGATGAAAATTGAGATGGCGCGCGGCGGCATCAAAGACGCGCAGCCGGTTGAGATTAGGGATCTTCATGAAATGTCAAAGCCTGTAGATTTCCTGCAGCCTTGCAGGAGAAAGCATGATTGGTCAATCGGTGCTCTGGAGCATTAAAGTCGCGAAGACCGAAAATGGAGACAACGAATGCCTGAACAAAAAGTAGCCATGATCACCGCAGGCGGCAGCGGAATGGGGGCTGAAGCCGCACGCCGTCTGGCCGTTGATGGATTTCATGTTGCGATCCTGTCCTCATCGGGCAAGGGCGAGGCGCTGGCTTCTGAATTGGGTGGCATTGGATTTACAGGATCAAACCTGTCCGCTGATGATCTTGCCGCGTTTGTCGCAAAGACCATGGATGCCTTCGGCCGCATTGATGTTGTGGTGAATTCGGCCGGACATGGGCCCAAAGGCGATATATTGGAAATCTCTGACGAAGATTGGCATCTGGGGATGGAATACTATCTGATGAACGTCATTCGTCCTGCGCGCCTCGTGGCGCCGGCAATGGCCGCGCAGGGGGGCGGTACGATCATCAATATTTCGACATTTGCTGCCTTTGAGCCAGATCCGCTGTTCCCGACCTCAGGCGTGTTTCGGGCTGGTCTGGCGAGTTTTACAAAGCTGTTTTCCGACAAGTTCGCAGCTCAAAATGTGCGCATGAACAATGTGTTGCCCGGGTTCATCGACAGCCTTCCTGAAAAAGAGGATCGCAAGGCGCGCATCCCGATGGGCCGCTACGGCCATGCGCGCGAAGTCTCATCCCTGATTTCCTACCTTGCTTCGGAAGACGCTGCCTATCTCACCGGCCAGAATATCCGGATCGACGGTGGTTTGACCCGTTCGGTGTGAACCTGCCTGCCTACACTGATTGACAGCAGTCCAGCCGGAAGATTAATAAGGGAGCCTTCCTAATTTGATCTTCCAAAACGGCAAGTGCTGTGTCCGCCGATCCAAAACCTGACGCCATAAGAGCAGAGCCCGCCGAACCCGGCCGGGTCTGGATGATGCGCGGCGCGCGCGCTGCCGTCTCCATTCCGGCCTTTATCCTGACGGCTGCGTTCGTGGGTTACGCGGGACTTGCGCGCGAAACAGGGCTGAGCCTGGGTGAAACGCTGGCGATGACCGGCTTTATCTGGGCGCTGCCATCGATTGTCGTTTTGACCGGAGCCTTGTCCTCCGGCATGGGTCTGATCCCGGCAGCGATTGCCGTTGCCCTGGCATCCGTGCGGCTGATGCCGATGACCATGGCCTTGATGCCGATGGTCAAGGTGCCGGGCAAGACAAAAACCTGGCAGCTGCTTATTGCTTCGCATTTTGTTGCGGTGACGGCCTGGGTCTATGCGATGAAAAACCTGCCGGATCTCCCGAGGGTGGGACGGCTGCCGTTCTTCATTGGCTTTGGTGGTACGGTCAGCAGCTTCGTCTTTGTCATGACGGGAATTGCCTACTTGTCCGTCGAGCGTTTGCCGCCGCTTGTGGCCGGGGCTCTGGTTCTGCTGACCCCGGTCTATTTCCTGTGTTCCTTGTGGGGGGCTGCGAAAATTCCGGCCGATAAGGCGGCGATGGTGGCAGGCCTTCTGCTCGGCCCGTTTTTTTTCGTTTATCTCCCTGGCCTTGATCTGCTCTGGACCGGTCTTGCCGGGGGGAGTCTCGCCTACGCCGCGACGGTCTTCTATCGCCGCAGGTTTTTCAGATGAGCGGGGCTGACTTCGCCGGGGCCTGGTGGTGGCCTTACGTCATGATCCTTGTTGCCGGTTGGTTAGCAACCGACATCTGGCGCTGGCTGGGCGTTTTTGCCGGCGGTCGGCTGCGGGAAGACGGTGAGTTCCTGATCTGGGTGCGCTGCGTTGCAACGGCCTTGGTCGCAGGCGTGATTTCAAAACTGATCCTGTTTCCGCAAGGTGTTTTGGAAACCACGCCGGTGTGGCTGCGGATCAGCGCTGCCGCCTTTGGGTTCGTGGTGTTTTTGGGTGTCCGTCAGAAAGTCGTGCTCGGTGTGCTGGCTGCAGAGGTTTTTCTGATTGGCGGCTGGCTGGTGCTCGGTTCCTGACAGCAGGTTGTCAGGAGCGGGTTGCTAAAGGGTTCCGGCCATATGGCCAAATCCAAAAAGCAGGAGCCTCTCATGACCAACCACAAACTGGTCCTTCACTACGCGCCGCGCAGCCGCGCCAGCACCATACGGGTGCTCTTGGATGAGCTCGGCGCTGAATACGACCTGAAAATACACAATGTCAGGGAGAGAGCGTTGGAAACCGAAGCGTTTCTGGCGATCAACCCGCTTGGCAAGGTCCCGGTCCTGCAGGATGGGGAGACGATCATCACCGAATCCGTCGCCATCGCGTTGCATGCCGCTGACCTTTATTCGCAAGCTGGACTCACACCGGCTTCAGGGGATTCGCAACGCGGCAATTACCTCCGCTGGATGGTGTTTTACGCCGAGTCTTTTGAGCCGGCAGTGGTCGACAAGGCAGCCGGTTTCGAAATGCCGCAATTGCTTGCACCCTACTGCAGCTATGACAAGGTTATGGAGGCTTTGGCTGCACAGCTGAGGAATGCGCCGTACATCCTTGGAGACCGGTTCTCTGTGGTAGATATCCTCTGGGGATCGGCGCTGCGCTGGACCTTGATGTTTGATCTGGTTCCGGATTGGCCAGTTTTTGCGGATTATGCTGAGCGCATTACCGGCAGGCCGAGTTTCCAGCGTGTGTTTGAAGAGGAAGCCGCCCTGGCCGCCGTCCAGGATGAGAGTGTAGAAAGCCACCCGGCCTGATTGCGACGGAAGGGGCGGCGAAAAGCAACAGGAGGCGTCCAAAGACGCCTGCTTTGGATGGATTTGTGTTACGCCAATGCTGCTTTGATTTTTTCCGAATGTTCTGCCAGCAGGTCGTTGTCGGCCATTTCGCCTGTGTGCGGTTTCAGGCTGACGCCTTCAAAACGCGGGATGACATGAAAATGCGTGTGGAACACAACCTGTCCGCCCGCAGGTTCTGAAAACTGCTGAATGGTGGTGCCGTCCGCGCCGAATGCCTTTACGACAGCCCGGGCCATTTTTTGAACGGTTGCCATCATAGCGTTGAGATCATCCTCTGCGATGTCGAGAATGTTGCGCGACGGCGCTTTTGGGATCACCAGAACGTGCCCGTCGCCACGCGGCATGATGTCCATGATGACAAGGGTTTTGCTGTCCTCGTAAACCTTGTGGCACGGCATTTCACCGCGCAGAATCTTCGCAAAAATGTTTTGGTCGTCATAAGCCGGTGTCGACATGTTCAAAACAGTCCTTTTTGGGTGGCAGGGCATCTGCCTCTCGAAAATCTTCGCCGGACACTAGACCTTGAACCGGATTTCGCGCAAGGGAGAGCTGATCCGTCTCCGTAAGCTCTGTGTTTGTCAGTGTTGTCGGGGCGCCCGGCCGCCAGGAGTTTGCATGTCTGTCATCCGCTGCCTTATCCCCGGAACGGCTGAAGGCCCGGTTTTGGCGAGCGAAATCGGGCTCAGTTTTTGGGGTGGTGTCGATCCGGACAACGGCCTTGTTATCGATGCGCATCACCCCCTGCGCGGCCAAAAGATCTCAGGTAAAATCCTTATGCTCCCCACCAGCCGCGGATCCTGTTCGGGCAGCGGCGTCCTTTTGGAGTTGATCCACAATGGACATGCGCCCGCCGCGCTCATCTTCCGTGAACCGGAAGAGGTTTTGACGCTTGGTGCGTTGGTGTCTCAGAAGGTGTTTGGTGCGGGCGTGCCTGTCTTGCGCGCTTCTCCAGAGGTTTTTGCGCGGCTCGCGAAGGCTGAGAATGCTGAGGTCACTGGCACGCATTTAAAGTTCCTCAATGAAAAGCATCCAATGAATGCTGAGGCAGCCGCCGTTGCAAAGTCACCGGAAGACCTTGCCATGCAGCGCGGAGCGCACGGCCCGGCAACGCAGCTGGCCATGGAAATCCTTTTGCATTTCGCGGCCATAAAAGGCGCACGGGAACTGATCGACGTGAGACGCGCTCATATCGACGGCTGCATCCTGGCGAATTCGGCGAACCTGCGATTTGCGGAAACATTTCGGGATATGAAGGCCCGTGTCCGCGTGCCGACGACGATGAACGCGATCTCGGTCGAGCAAGACCGGTGGCGAGCGCAGGGCGTGCCAATTGGGTTCGGCGTCCCCGCAAATACGCTGGCAGAGGCTTATATCGAGATGGGCGCGCAGCGCAGTTTTACCTGCGCACCCTATCTGCTGGAAGACGCGCCTCAGGCTGGTGAGGAAATAGGCTGGTCAGAATCAAATGCCGTTGTCTACGCCAACACTGTTCTTGGCGCGCGCACGGAAAAACACCCTGATTATCTCGACCTGTGCATCGCCCTGACCGGCCGCGCGCCGTTGTCAGGCGTTTATCTCAAGGAAAACAGAACAGCGCGAAAAGTGATCAACGTCTGCGGTATCGACCACTGTGACGACAGTTTCTGGCCGATGCTCGGATACCTGGCCGGAATCCATGCGCCTGACGCGATCCCGTTGATCCGCGGTGTTGACCAGCTCAAACCTGCAAAAGATGATCTGAAAGCGCTTTGCGCAGCCTTTGGAACCACGTCCGGAGCGCCGATGCTGCATGTCGGCGGGGTCACGCCGGAAGCGGCCTCTGGCGCGCCCGATGCTCCAGCCATTGATCTTGGTCCCGCGGATTTTGAAAGTGT
This sequence comes from Roseibium hamelinense, assembly GCF_007830545.1. Lineage (GTDB taxonomy): Bacteria > Pseudomonadota > Alphaproteobacteria > Rhizobiales > Stappiaceae > Roseibium > Roseibium hamelinense. The sequence continues at coordinate 54,548 of NZ_VLLF01000012.1, read as the reverse complement.
ATGGGACAGCTTCAACACCGGTTCTGCGAAAGTGGACCTTGTGGCGTTTGGCAGTCCTCATGCATCGTCTTCCGAATGCCATGCGCTTGCAAGGGCGCTGGACGGAAAACGCCTTTCCCGAGAGGTCACCGGAATTGTCACGCTCGGACGGGCAACGCTTGCCGCTATGCGCAAGGACGGAACCGCGGCCACTTTGGAAGCCGCCGGTGTGAGGCTGCATGCCGATATTTGCTGGTGCTCGATCACGGAACCGGTGTTTCCGCCTACCGCCAGGGTGATCATGACCAATTCCGGCAAATATGCCCATTACGCGCCGGGTCTGAGCGCCCGCGCCGTACGTTTCGGCAGCCTGTCCGATTGTGTTGTAGCCCTGTTGAGTGGTGAGGCCCCGAACCGACCGCCGGACTGGCTGGCGCCAATATCCGGATAAGGCCGGTATGGAAAGGCACTTGCGTTTCAGCAGCACTTGAAAGCTTCACAAACCGATTCAAGCAAGTGGTAGTCTTGTTGAGGTGGCTTGGCGAAAATATTGTTTCTTTTCAGCTCGTTGTATTGCTGTTTTTCTAATCTGATTCAGCGGCGCCACCGGTTGCGGTCTTCTTGAACGGCGCATGTTCGGCAAGGACTGCGTTTTCGCGCTCAACCGCGCGGCGCTCTTGCTCCAGAAAGTCTGCGACGGCGTCCCGAAGACCCGGATGCGCGATCCAGTGTGCTGAGTAGGTGGTTGTCGGCATGTAGCCGCGGGCCAGCTTGTGCGCGCCTTGCGCACCGGCTTCGACACGGTGCAGCCCGCGTGCGATCGCAAAGTCGATGGCCTGGTAGTAGCAGACCTCGAAATGCAGGAACGGGTGGTGTTCCGTGCACCCCCAGTTCCTGCCGAACAGGGTGTTTGAACCAATGAAATTCAGCGCGCCCGCGATGTATTTCCCGTTGCGTTTTGCCATGACCAGAAGTGTCTGGTGAGCCAGTTTTTCACTGACCACAGAGAAGAAAGAACGATTGAGGTACGGCCGCCCCCATTTGCGCGCCCCGGTGTCCTGGTAAAAGCGGTAAAAAGCGTCCCAATGGGCTTCTGTCAGGTCGTCACCAGTGACCCACTCGATCTCTATTCCTGAGTTTTCAAGCGCCGCGCGCCGCTCCTTTTTGATCGCCTTGCGCTTGCGCGAGGCAAGGTCCGCGAGGAAATCGTCGAAGGTTGCGTAGCCGCGATTGTCCCAATGAAACTGCTGATCGGTCCGCTGCAGATACCCGATTTCGCCAAGATCGTCCCATTCCGGTTTTGTCAAAAAAGTCGCGTGAACCGACGATGCACCGCTGCGGCTGCAAACCTCAACGAGGCCGCTGGCCAGCGCTTGAAGGCCGGCCTCGCGATTGATGTCGGGTGCGATGAGAAAACGCCGGCCCGTGGCGGGGGTGAAGGGGACAGAGATCTGGAGTTTTGGGTAGTAGTCGCCACCGGCCCTGTAAAAGGCATCGGCCCAGCCATAGTCGAAAACGTACTCGCCCTGCGAATGGCTTTTAAGATAAGCTGGAACAGCGCCCCATATCGCCCCGTCTTCGGCTTCCAAAATCATATGCCTCGGCGCCCAGCCAGTGTTGCGGGTGGCGCAGCCGGTTTCTTCGAGGCTACTCAAAAAAGCGTGTGATAAGAATGGGTTGAATGGGAGTTCTTCATGTTGCGATTCATTTTGTTCGCAAAGTGATTCAAGCGGGGCCACCGCGGGATCGCGGCCCAATACGCCCTTTGGTCCGAGCGTCCAGCCAGGGTTCGCAACACGGTCCCATTTCTCCGGGGCAATGTCGTCCAGGGAAGACAAAATGCGAAGCTGTGCGGTCGGAACGTCCGGTTCATCCATTGCGGACATGCAGCCTTGCCTGTTCTGAAATGCGGATCATACGAGATCAAGTAGGGTGCGGGTGAAGGCACGCAAGGTGTGCCTGCCGCTAAGCTTTGTCTGGATCGAAGCCTTCAAAGACGATCTGGTCCGCATATCGGGTTGCCCGATCCCTTTGGTCTGCCGTCCTGACAGTCCATGTCATGATCGGGATGCCAAACGCCTTGCGCCAGAAGGATGGGCCCAGAGCCGGCAGGTCATTGATGCCATATGAGATAAAGTGCGGCCGGGTGCGCGGTGTATGCAGCATGTTGCGCAGGATGAACCGGTCCATACGCGTGAAGCGGCGGTAGTCGGCCTTGTTGTGGGCGCCATCGGCCACGACACCGCGCAGCACGGCAGGATTGTGCCCTCTGGCAATCGACAGCATGTCGGCATCAAAGCTCTTGATGCAGGCGGGGCCCCGATAGGCCGCCACCTGATCGACAACGTGTTTGACGAAATCCTGCTGAGCGCCGCGCGTCATGAGGGACTTAATCTCAATCACCAGCGGAACGCGCCCGTCCACCAGATCAAAAAGATCCGAAAGCAGCCAAAGACTGTCTGTTCCCGTGCGCATGTTCATCCGGGTGAGGGCTGCGGCCGGTGTGTCTATGACCTTCCCCGTGCCATCCGCCAGACGATCAAGGGTGTAGTCGTGGAAAACCAGCGCTTCCCCATCGGCAGTTTCCTGAACATCCACCTCGATGCCGAAGCCGTGTTCAACCGCTGCGGAGATTGCCGATGGGGTGTTTTCAATGATCCCGTTATCGGCATCATGATACCCACGGTGGGCAATCGGCCGGGCCATGATTGCGTCCAAGTCGCTCATGTAAAATCCGTGTCGGGAGAGCAGATTATTCGATCTCGAAGATCGCCTCGATTTCAACCGCAACACCAAATGGCAGGCTGCCTGCGCTCACGGCTGAGCGGGCGTGGCGGCCCTTGTCGCCCAGAACTTCGACCATGAAGTCGGAAGCGCCATTGACGACTTTCGGCTGTTCGGTGAAGTCGGCTACCGAGTTTACAAAGCCGACCAGCTTGACCAGCCTGACCTTGTCGAGATTGCCGGTTGCGGCATTCGCCTGTGCCAACAGATTGATGGCACACAGTTTCGCGGCTGCTTGACCATCTTCCACGGAAATTTCGGCACCGAGCTTGCCGACAAACTGCAGGCCGTCGGCGTTCATTGGCAGTTGGCCGGACACAAAAAGCTGGTTGCCGGTTTGGACAAACGGAACGTAGTTTGCCGCAGGTGCAGCAGGTGTGGGCAGGTCGATGCCGAGTTCGGCAAGACGGGCGTCAATGGTTCCGGTCATAGTCAAAAGCTCCAAATCAAAAAACTGATTGTGTCTTGGCCCATCTTGTATGCGCACGCAAGACGAAAGGCTGTTGAGAAAGCGACACGGTGTGACGAGCAGGGGCGGACGGCGTCTTTGTCTCAAGATCTTTACGCCGCGCTCATGAACTGAGGAAGAATGCATGGTCAGGTAAAGTGCGTGGTGGTGCTTTGGCTCAGAAGCGCCTAAGATTCGGGCCGCACCTTGCCGGTGTGTCGTTTTCACGACGATGTGGTTTGGAGACTTTTATGCATCGTAATCTAGGGACCGCCTTGTTTGCCGCCACACTGATCCTGGGAGTGGCTCCTGCTGTATCTGCCGCCTCAGGCGTTGCACTGGCACCCCACCGGGCTGTCTACGACATGAAGCTTGGTGATATCGATGCCAATTCCGGGCTGGCCGGTTTGAACGGACTGATGGTCTACGACTTTTCCGGAAATGCCTGCGACGGCTACAGTGTCAGCTTCCGGTTTGTGACCGAGTTTCAGGACACGTCCGGATCGCGTCAGGTAACAGATTTGCGCACGACTTCTTTCGAGGCACCGGACGCCCAATCCTATCAGTTCCTGTCCAAGACCTATGTTGACCAAAAACTGTCTGAGTCCACCAAAGGGGAGGCGAGGGTCGAGCAGGGCGGCAAACAGGTGAATCTCAGCGAGCCGGACGAACGGTCTCTTGAAATCGCGTCCAGCGCCATGTTCCCGACAGAACACTTGAAGCGCATCATCAATGCCGCATTCGCGGGCGAAAAATTTGTCGCGGCCGACATTTACGATGGCTCGGAAACAGGTGACAAGGTTTACGCCACGACAACCGTCATCGGCGCTGCGAAAACCGGCGATCTTCCCGCAGACGCGGTCGCGGCGATGAAAGAGCGGTTGAAGGATTCGGAACATTGGCCGGTCACGATCGCCTATTTCGATCCCGCAAAAGATCAGGTCGGCGAGGAAACCCCCGCCTATCAGCTGTCCTTCGTGCTCTATGAAAACGGCATCAGCCGGCGGCTTAATCTCGACTACGGCGACTTCACAATCGAAGGCAAACTGCGCGAGTTGGAGTTTTATGACCACGCGCCGTGCGCTGCGGAATGACAGTCCGCGCTAGTGCTTCTTCTTCGGGTCTAGCACGAGGCCGAGTTCCACTGCCGATTTGCCGAACTTGGTCTTGAGATTGTCCATGGCAAGCTCTGCCTGCTTTCGCCGCTCGGCTTGCTCGTCGATCAGATCTGTCGGGTCGGCGGTGTCGGCTGCACTGAGATCGCTAACACCGATGCCGATCAGACGGAACCGCCGGCCATCGGTCTCCTTGGCCAGGAGATCAACGCCAGCCTGATAGATCCGGTTTGCCAATTGAGTGGGGTCGGATGATTGGCGGGCCCGGGTGATGGTTTTGAAATCCGCGGTTTTGAGTTTCAAATTGATGGTCCGGCCTGCAATGCCCGCTTTTTTCAGACGGGCAGAGACTTTCTCGCACAATTGCCAGAGCACGGGACGCAAGGCATCAAAATCAGAAATGTCCTGATTGAAGGTTGTCTCCGAACTAACGCTTTTGGCCCCGCGTTCGGGTTTCACCAGGCGCTCATCCTCTCCCTGACAGAGCTGGGCAAGGCGCAGCCCCATCGACCCATATCGGGCTGCAAGGTCCGACGGTTCCATGGTCTGCAGCTGGCCTATGGTCTTGATGCCGTCGGCAAACAGCTTTTTCTGAAACACCCTGCCAACGCCCCAGATCAGGCTGACAGGCTGATCTGCCAAAAACCGCTTTGCCTCAGATTGGCCAATGACTGAAAAACCACGCGGTTTCTCCAGATCGGAGGCGACTTTGGCGAGGAATTTGTTGGCGGCCAGTCCGACCGAAGCGGTGATACCGATGTCGTTCTCGATTTCCCGGATCAGCTTTGCAAGCGTTTCAGCCGGCGTTGCGTGATGCAGGCGCTCCGTGCCGGTCAGATCCAGAAAGGCTTCATCGATCGACAAAGGTTCGACGAGCGGCGTCAGGGCCTGCATGCGCTCCCGGATATCCCGTCCAACCGCCGCGTATTTTTCCATATTCGGCTTGATCACAACCGCATCCGGACAGGCTTCTAGGGCCTTGAACATGGGCATGGCGGATCTGACGCCGTAAATCCGCGCAATGTAACAGGCGGTCGACACCACTCCGCGCTGACCGCCGCCGATAATGACCGGCTGATCCTGCAGTTCCGGATTGTCGCGTTTTTCGATGCTGGCGTAAAACGCATCACAGTCGATATGGGCAATCGTCAGGCTGTCCAGCTCCGGATGAGACACAAGACGCGGACTGCCACAGGCCTTGCACCGGACCGTGCCCGCAGCCGACCTTGCCCCGCAATCCCTGCACAGTGCGCGGGCTGTTTCAAATGGCTTTTCCGCCTTGTCCTTTTCCGGCATGTCTACGTGTTTGTGGACCATTGGCCGCCTGCAGCTCACGGCGTTGCTAAGGTGACAAAATAGCTTTGATGAATGCAGCTGTCTCGTTCCAGTCTCCGGTCAGCAAATCTATATGTTCGGCAGGTTGATAGTTTTTCCGGAACCGGTGATCGGCAATGAATTGAATTTTCTTGGAGCTCGGCAGGCTTGCGTGCACCGAGCTGTGGTTCGTCGGGCTGTCGTCGATAAAGGCGACTGGTACCGGCCGGCCTGCTGACAGGGCCGCGACTGCGCCGCCTTTCGGCCCCGAATTTGTGACAACCGGATAGGGAATGCCGGCATCTCGCAAGAGCTTTTCCCGCACAGGCTTGTTGTGGGCACCTGGCAGGTTGGTCAATAACACGATGTCCCAATTATCGGACAGCGACCGGAGCGCGCGTTCCGCGCCGTCGACGGGTTGCTGGCGGTGGCTTTCTTCATCGAAAAACGCTTCGATATGGCGTTTAACCGCCTCAGCCGGCAAGGGCACTGTCTCGCCTTTCCGCGCAATGTTGCCGGTCAGCCGGTATTCAAAATTCAAAAAGATAAGCCCTTGGGCTTTCAAATACTGTTCCAGATGGCTTGCAAGGTGCAGGATGACCTCGTCGACATCGCAGATGATCAACGGCCTGGCGGATCTGGGCAAGCGCGCAATCTGGTCGAGAACCTCCCGCCGGACCGGTTGCGGTTCAGGCATCGAACAGACCGTCGTCTGACAGTGTAAAACGTGCCGCCGCGATCATCGTCGGGCGAAGGTTCGCGTTCTCACAAAAAGCCAGAAGCAGTGCCTCATCTCCCATATAAAACTCCAAAACGCCGGCCAGAAAGCCGGGCTCTGCGGCCGCTTCGCGAATCGATTCCGGCCCGATGCCGGCTACAGCGAGAAATCGGCCAACCTGTTCGGGGTCGCGGGCAAGCTGTGTGAGCGCTTCCGTTGCGATTCCTTGAGCTTCTTCAACAGACATCGTTTTGCCGGGCTTGTTTAGCATTGAGATTTTTTGCCTTTCTGAAACGATTACGGTTTACAAGGAGCCTACTTCGGAGTGGGGGCGTGTGCCACTGCCATCAAAGCAGGCACACAATTTAACAATAGAATGACCGGCAAGTGCCGGAAAAGGGCCGTGCTATGGCAAAAACCGTGCTGATCGTTGAGGACAACGAGCTCAATATGAAGCTCTTCCATGATCTTTTGGAGGCTCACGGCTATCAGACGCTGCAAACCCGGACAGGGATCGAGGCCCTTCAGCTGGCGCGTGAACATCGTCCCGATCTGATTTTGATGGACATTCAGTTGCCCGAAGTCTCCGGGCTGGAGGTCACGAAATGGATCAAGGAAGATGAGGATCTTTGCACGATTCCGATCATCGCCGTCACCGCCTTTGCGATGAAAGGCGACGAAGAACGCATTCGCCAAGGTGGCTGTGAGGCCTACATTTCAAAGCCGATTTCGGTTGCGAAATTTCTTGAAACGGTGCGCACCTATTTGGGCGACGCCTAGACGCCGTTAAACTGTTAAGGCTGGACCAATATTGGGCGGTTTGCGCGTGCGCTTGCAGCTATTAACATTACTAATTTACTAAAAATCCTTCACAGATGTGTAAAAAGTCTGGATTGTGTTGATTTTCTACACCAGATAAGTACGGTGCGAGCATCGGGGTAGGCAATTTTGTTTGCCTGCTCAAGTGTTTCCCGGCGTTTCTTCGAAGATGCCTCATAGAAAAACACACTAAGAATTCCCTACGGAGTGCTCAGGTCCGCCGCATCTCCTGGGTCCGTGGGGTTGGCCGGTGGTGAGACGGGTCGAAGAGTGGCCTCCTCGACACCCCAGTCTCCCGCCGGCCACCAGTTTCTTGTCACTGTAAATACGTACAAAACCGGCGCTGGCCTGGTCCTGGCTCACATTTGGCAATTTCCGGTGCCAGGCAGAGGGTCGGTTCCTGTCAAAAATGCCCAGCCAGCCCCGTATGACGGCTAATTTTTCCCTTTTAAAGAGCGTTATAATCGATTTCCCTTTTATCTTGCGTTAATTCCGCGGTGGAATACTCGGTCCGGTTTCAATTCCCTTTGGGAGACGGGATGTGGCTTTTCTAAAAAGACTTAAGATTACCACTGCACTTGCTTTGGCGAGCGCGTGCTTCTTGCTCCTTGCCATGGCTGCAGTTGGTTTTATTGTCTATTCCGTTGCAGACAATCAGGCGAAGGAAACGGCGGTTTCCAAGCAAAACGCAAGTTTGCGCGTCGCTGCAACGATCTTTCAGGAACGCATTGAGGGCACCCAAGTGACTTGGGCCGGAAACGGCAATGTCAGCCGGATCGAGCTGGCAGCCCTTCCGGTTTTCAATGATCACGAGATGATCGAGACCATCACGCGCATGACCGGCGAAACGGCAACCGTGTTCGCCTTTGACCCGGAAACCAGTGATTTTTGGCGCAAGACGACCAATATCATCAAACCGGACGGCAGCCGGGCCGTCGGTACACCGCTTGGTGTAAATGGCGCGGTTTATCCGGTGATCATGGCGGGCAACACGTTCATCGGCGAAGCCAACATCCTGGGTAAGGACTATTACACCATCTACGAGCCGATCTTTACACCGCAAAGCGAAATCATCGGCATTCTTTACGCCGGCGTTGAAAAGGCAGCAGTCCAGTCGAATGTCGGTGAGATCATGAGCAACTTCGCCATGCTCTCGCTCCCGGTGATTGGCGTGTTCCTGGTATTGACTTGGTTCATGGTCAAGTGGCAGCTCCGCCCGGTCACGGAGCTGGCAAGCGTGACCCGGAAGATCGCAGAGGACGAATTGTCGGAGGATGTTCCATTTGTCGATCGCAAGGATCAAATCGGCGACTTGGCCGAGTCAGTGGAAGTCCTCAAGGTGCGTTCCCAGGAACGGTTGGAACTCGCGAAAAGCCAGGAACGCGCCAAGATGGAAGAGCAGTCTCGGCAAACGGCGATTCAGGGTCTTATCGAAACCTTCCGCACCAGTTCGTCGGCACTGCTCACTTCGGTTGAAGAAACGGCCGACAGTCTCGACCAAACCGCCACCGAATTGAGCTCAATCGCCACGGAAAGCGCAGATCATGCGAGCGAAACCGCGGCCTCTTCTGATGCAGCAACCCAAAATGTGCAAACGGTTGCCAGCGCAGCGGAAGAACTGGCGGCGTCAATCAGTGAGATTTCCGGACAGGTGTCGCGGACCACGGATGTCGTGGGCCGGGCCACCGAAGGCACCCGGGCGACCAATCAAAAGGTCGAAGGCCTTGCGGAATCGGCCGCCAAGATCGGTGAGGTGGTTAACCTCATCCAAGCGATTGCCGAGCAAACCAATCTTCTTGCCTTGAACGCGACCATCGAGGCCGCCCGGGCAGGAGAGGCGGGCCGTGGGTTTGCGGTCGTTGCGTCCGAGGTCAAGGAACTGGCGACGCAAACCTCCAAGGCAACGGAGGAAATCGGATCGCAAATCGCCGCCATCCAGGGGGCTACCAAGGAATCGGTGCAGGCGATTGCCGAGATCACCGAAATCATGGAGGAGGTGAACAAGTACACTGCAACGATCGCCTCCGCCGTTGAGCAGCAGGGATCGGCAACATCCGAGATTTCGGAAAACGTTCAGCGCGCTTCCGAAGGCACGGCGGCAGTATCTGGGAGCATGACCAAGCTTTCCGCCGCTGTACAGCACACGTCCAACTCTTCTCAATCGGTGCTGTCAGCTTCCGGTCAGCTGTCGGAAAAAACCGATGCGCTCAAGGATGAGGTCGAAAAGTTTCTGTCCTCCGTCGCCGCTGCCTGATCGCCGCTGTTGTCACCTGAGGAAAACCTGCCGGCCTTCGGCGGGTTTTTGTCTTCAAAGCTCTGACTGACAGGTCACGCGGAGCGTTTTTCGAAGGTTGAGGGAGCGCCATTCCGATCGTCAAATGCCTGGCGGTTTTTCTCGACCGCGTCCGCATTGGACACCGCCCACTGGGCAATCGCCGCCAGATGCGAGATCAGAGAGGAACCAATAGGGGTTAGACGATACTCCGTGGTTGGTGGGCGCGTATCGAAAACGCTTCTGGACGCAAGACCATCCCGCTCAAGGCTCCTCAGTGTTACAGTCAGCATACGTTGCGAGATGCCTGAAACGGACCGCAGGAGGCTGTTGAAGCCCTCCGGTTTGCTCGCGAGACGCAGCATGACGTGGACGCTCCACTTGTCGCCAATGCGGTCCAGGACATCCCGAACCGGGCAGGGTGTTTGCCCACTGCTGCTGACAGCCTCCTCGATCTCGCGCAGAATGCCCGTCACCGGATTGACGGTTACTTTAAGGTCACTATCCACTTTTTTCGTGCCTCCTTACACCCCGGTTTGCCGGCGAATATATGGAAAGAGCCGATGCGGCATCGTTTCGGCTCACTCTAGTTTAAGGAAGGTGCGATGACCATTTCAAACGATCTCGCTGCGGCCAGGAGCGCCCTGAAGGCGTGGCTGGCCGCTTTTGACCGCCGGGATCTGAATACGCTGATGAGTCTCTATGACAAAGACAGTGTGTATGCGAATGCCGCGTCACCGATCATGCGCGGACCCGGTGAAATCAAGCCGTGGTTTGCCGGTGCTTTCGAGTCAATCGAAGGGCATATGCGTTTCAAGGAAGAGGCCAGTTTCATCCAAGGCGAAACTGCGCTTCTTGTGGGAAAGTACTTCATTCAAAACGACGGCGCAGAGCCGGCCCCTGGCAGCACCGGCCGTGTAGGCTTGATGTTTCGGCGGGATTCGTCCGGGGCATGGAAAATCTTGTTCGATATGGACAACACACCGCCGGACGTGTCGCCGGCCGACTTTGCCTGACCGGCTTCCTGGACTTTGGAGAAAGATGACATGACAAGAATCGCGAAAAAGCCGCAGGACGTCGGCGCCTGTGTAAGTGCCTATCTGGAAGAGGGGGATCTGGAGGGCATCGTTTCAATGTTCCACCCCGACTGCGTCATATGCTTTCCGCCAGAAGAGCCACCCAAGCATGGGCATGTGGCTGTGCGAGAGGTGTTTGCCGGATTGATTGGGGTCAAGCCCAAAGCCTACAGCAAGGTTGTCAATCTGCAGGTGAAAGGGGACACGGCGCTGGTGCAATCCGACTGGCGCTTTTGTGATGCCGGGGGCACCCTTTTGGCCGAAGGCAAATCAACTGAAGTGGTTCGCAAACTGGAGAACGGGGGTTGGGGCTACTTTATTGACTGCCCCCTTGGTCCTCCTGTTTTCAAAGACTGACGTCAGCGACTGAAAACAAAAAACCGCTGGTTTTTGCCAGCGGTTTTTTTTGAGTTGGTCGTGCAAGATCTTACTTAATCTTGGCTTCCTTGAACTCAACATGCTTCTTTGCAACCGGATCATATTTCTTTTTGACCATTTTTTCGGTCATGGTCCGGGAATTCTTCTTGGTGACATAGAAGAAACCTGTGTCGGCCGTCGAAAGAAGCTTGATCTTGATTGTTGTCGCCTTGGCCATGGCCTTGGATCCTGTTTTGGTTGTTTGGGCAAACGGTTCTCATGGCCAGAATGGCTGGCGGGTGATCTGCCCCTGTGTCTGAAATCAGCGCGCAACGTACTCAACGGCGCGCCAAAGTCAAGGGGAAGCAGTCAGTCGGCAGTGAATTCTTCAAGGCCGCAGCCAGCCTGAACTCAGATCTCCTCGCGCAGGAAAGCCCCGTTGCGGAAAAAGTAGTAGGGAATGCGTGTGTCGGGCCTGAGCTCTGGATCTGTCTCGATCCGTTGTTCCAGGTCGGACAGGATGGTCTTGGTGATGAACGGCAGCTCTTTGCCGCGCGCTTCTTCTAGAGTAAGCCAGGCGACGTCTTCAAGTTCTCCGGAGGGGCCAGTCCCGCCGTCCAGCTTGTCGGCAATGGTGTCTGCCCAGACCGCGAAAAACCGCGTATCGAAGCGCCGGGGCCGCTTTGGTGGGGTGATTGCCCGGGCCACGAGACGCAAGGGCGCAAGATCCAGGCAGATGTGCCGCTCCTCGAACGCTTCAAACCCCTTTCCGAGCTTGAGCGCCCCCTCCGTTTTGCGGCCGATGAACAGGCCGGCTTCCTCATAGGTTTCCCGGATCGCCGCAAGGGCGAGCGCCTTAAGCCGCGCATCGGTGCGAACCGCCTTTGGATCCCGGCGCAGTTTCTCCTCAACGGCGGGATGATAGGGAGCTGAGATGGCGATCCGCGAATCGCTTGCATCCAGACGGCCGCCCGGAAAGACATACTTGCCCGGCATGAACGTGTGCCGCATGTGACGCCGTCCCATTAGAACGCGGACCGGACCCTTGCCTGTCCTATCCAGGATCAACAGTGTCGAAGCATCTTTGGGGCGGATATACGGATGGTCGCCGACTTGCTCGTCGCGGGCCAGCTTGTCGGCCATTGTTTCGCTCATCTCATTCCTGCAGCTGGATCGGGTTCCGGCAGGTCTTCGGCCGCGTCCGGGTCGAACCCGTGCATGTAGAGTGCCCATTGCAACGCGACCAAAGCGCCTTTTACAGGACGCATCAGAACGAATGTCAAAAGCAAGGTCAACGGGATCCAGAGCGCCATATGGATCCAAAGGGCTGGCCGCCACATGACTTCGACGATCAACAGCGCGGGGATGATGATGTGTCCGACAATCGTCATGTTGAAGTAGGGTGGGGCGTCATCGGCCCGGTGGTGATGCAGCTCCTCGCCGCAAACCTCGCAAGCATGAGTGGTTTTCAAAAAACCATCGAACAGCGAGCCCTGTCCGCAATTCGGGCATTTGCCGGCAGCACCCCGCAACATGGCCGGCATGACCGGCCGTTTCGGTTTCTCCGGTTCATCCTCGGCCTCGGGTGCACCGGTTTTGTATTCAACATTCATCAGCTTTTCTTGCCCCGTTTGGAGCGCGCAGGCGCAGCACCGCGTTGGCTGGCCCGGCTTTTCTGGACCCTGGACTTCGAGCCTGTCCTTTGCGCGCGCTTTCCGCCGGTGCGTCCTTTGCTCAGGATTTCAAAACGCAATGCGCCTGCGAAAGGAGCTGCCTCCACAAGCCTTACGTCAACGACATCCCCAAGCTGGTAGGTTTCACCCGTCTTGTCACCTATCAGGGCGTGCGACCCTTCGTCGTAGCGATAGTAGTCGATACCGATGGTGGAAGCCGGAATGAAACCGTCGGCACCGGTGTCTTCAAGGCGGACGAACAGTCCGGATTTGACGACGCCGGCGATTCGGCCCTTGAAACTTGCGCCGATCTGGTCGGCCATCCACAAGGCAATCAACCTGTCAATCGTATCGCGCTCGGCCAGCATGGCACGCCGTTCGGCTGCTGAAATCTCGGCACCGATCGCCTCCAGCTTGGCTTCCATGCCATCTTGTAGGCCATCATCGCCAAGCTCCAGCGCCCGGATCAGACCGCGGTGGACGATCAGGTCGGCATAGCGTCGGATGGGCGAGGTGAAATGCGCATAGCGCCGAAGATTCAGACCGAAGTGACCAATGTTCTGAGGGTTGTATTCGGCCTGTGCCTGGGAGCGCAGAATCACCTCGTTCACCAGATGGGCCTGGGGCGTGTCCTTGACCTTTTGCAGGATCCCGTTGAATGCAGATGGCCTGAGACCGCCGGATGAGGGCAGTTTCATGTTCAGCGTCGACAGAAACTCCTTGAGGCTCTCCAGCTTTTCCGGTGTTGAGGCATCGTGGATGCGGTAGACCAGCGGGGTCTTTTTCTTTTCCAGCGTTTCGGCCGCCGCCACATTCGCCTGGATCATGAATTCTTCAATGAGTTTGTGTGCGTCCAGGCGCTCGGGCACGTAAACATGGTCAACGGTGCCGTCGTCTTTCAGCTTGATCTTGCGTTCCGGGAGATCAAGCTCAAGCGGTTCGCGCGCATCGCGCCCCTTTTTGAGGCAGGCGTATGCCGCCCAAAGCGGCTCCAAAATGCCGTCGACGAGCGTTTCGGTCGCTTCGTCCGTAACCCCGTCGATCGCCTTTTGCGCCTGTACGTAAGACAGTTTGGCCGCTGACCGCATCAGCACCCGGTGGAAGCTGTGGCTCGTCTTGCGCCCGGTCTTGTCGAACACCATGCGCACCGCCATTGCAGGGCGGTTCTGCTTCTCCTTCAAGGAGCACATATCGTTGGAAATCCGCTCGGGCAGCATCGGGATCACCCGGTCGGGAAAATAGACCGAATTGCCGCGTTTGAGCGCTTCCTTGTCGAGCGCGGACCCAGGCCGCACATAGTGCGCGACATCGGCAATCGCTACGAAGACAATATATCCGCCCTCATTGTCCGGATTTGCATCAGGTTCCGCATAGACAGCGTCGTCGTGGTCCTTGGCGTCCGGTGGATCGATCGTAATCAGGGGGATCTTGCGCCAGTCTTCTCGCTGGCCAAGCGTGACCGGCCTGGCGGCCTCGGCTTCAGCTTCGACGCTGCCCGGGAAAACATGCGGGATGCCGTGGGATTGCAGCGCAATTTCGGAAATCGCCTTTTCCGAATGCATGGAGCCAAAGCGTTCGACGATAGAGGCAACCGGATGGCCGTAGCGGCCGGACCGGGTCACCTGGACACTGACAAGATCGCCGTCGTCTGCTTCCTTCAGGTCCGTCGGGTCGATGTCGAGTTCGCGCTGCTTGCGGTCGATCGGCTCCAGATAGGGCGGGCGTTTGCCATCCCGTTTTCTGAAAATACCCAGGATCGCGCCTTGGCGCTTTTCCAGAACGCGGATAACCCGCGCTGCGTGGCTGGCCTCATTGCCGGTGTCTGCCTCGGTCAGCCGGATCAAGGCGCGGTCGCCGACGCCAGGCTGAGTGTTTTTTGCTTTTCCCGTGATAACCAGGATTTTCGGCGGCAATCCTGCCTCTTCATCCCAGTCCAGCGGTTCGCCGAGCAGTTCTCCGTCGCGGTCGCGGGTCACGATGTTCGCAACAAAGACCGGCGGCAGATCGCCCGGACGGATCATGCGCTTCTGGCGCTTCTCGATCAGTCCTTCCGCTGCCAGATCCTTGAGCAGTTTTTTCAACTGTATGCGGGCCCCGCCGATAATGCCGAAATGGCGGGCGATCTCACGTTTGCCGGCCTTGCCGGGATTGTCGGCCACAAAGGCGAGAATGTCCTCGCGAGACGGCATCTCGCCTGGAACCTTGGCGTGGGCGCGGTTGGAATGCTTTCGCGGATTGATGCGTTTGGCACTCAAGACGCGTCGTCCCAGGGCACCGCATCCGCAGACGTGTCGACCTCAGCTTTTGCCGCAGCTTTTTTGGTGGCTGTCTTTTTTGCCGCCGGTTTTTTAGCTGCCGTCTTCTTTGCTGCGGGTTTGGCGTCGCCGTCCGCAGCCTTTTTGGATGCCGTTTTCTTGGCAGGAGCCTTTTTTGCCGCTGTCTTCTTTTTGCCGCCGCCCTTGGCAGCCTTGTCCGCGATCAGCTGCACGGCCTGTTCAAGCGTGATCTCCTTTGGGTCACTGTCCTTCGGCAGCGTCGCATTGATTTTGCCGTGTTTGACATACGGGCCGTAACGCCCGTCATAGACGTTGACCGGACCGCCTTCTTCGGGATGTTCGCCCAATTCTTTCAACGGTGTTGCAGCAGCACCGCGCCGCCCGCCGCCCTTGGAACGCTTTTCAGCCAAGGCATCAACAGCGCGATTGATTCCGACTGAAAAAACCTCGTCGGGGGATGACAGGTTGGCATAGGTGCCTTCGTGTAGCACGAATGGCCCGTAACGGCCGATACCGGCCGTGATAATCTTGCCGTCTTCCGGATGCGGGCCAACTTCACGTGGCAAAGAGAGAAGTTGCAGCGCCTTTTCCAGATCGAGATCGGCAGCAGACCAACCTTTCGGCAGCGACGACCGTTTCGGTTTGGCTTCCTCGCCGAGCTGGACATAAGGACCGAAACGGCCCGTGCGCAAGGACACATCCAATCCGGTTTCCGGGTCCTGGCCAAGCACTTTCGGGCCATCTGCGGCTGCATCGCCATCCCCTTCGCCCGGTTTTGCCAGCTGGCGGGTGAAACTGCATTCGGGATAGTTCGAGCAACCGATGAAGGCACCAAAGCGGCTGACCTTCAGGGATAGCTGGCCATCAGAACAGGACGGGCATTTGCGCGGATCGGTTCCGTCTTCCTTGGGCGGGAAAATATGGGGCCCGAGCAATTCGTTAAGCGCGTCGATCACCTGGGCAACGCGCAGGTCCTTGATGTCATCGACATTGCCGGAGAACTGGGTCCAGAAATCGCGCAAGACATCTCTCCAGGACAGCTCGCCTGCTGAAATCTTGTCGAGCTGTTCTTCCAGACTGGCAGTGAAGTCGAACTCGACATAGCGGTTGAAGAAGCTCTCAAGAAACGCGGTAACGATCCGGCCCTTGTCCTGCGGGACAAGCTGTTTCTTTTCCAGCTCGACATACTCGCGGTCGCGCAGCGTCTGCAGCGTGGAGGCGTAAGTGGACGGGCGCCCAATGCCGAGCTCTTCCATCTTTTTGACAAGACTTGCTTCGGTGTAGCGCGGGGGCGGGGTGGTGAAGTGTTGGCTGGCCTCGATCGGGGCCGAAGTGCCATCGACTGCGGCAGCGGTCAGGGCTGCGCCTTTATCCACTGCAGGCAAGCGCTTGGAGGCTTCATCCTCTTCATCATCGCGGCTTTCCTGATACAGCGCAAAGAAGCCGTCGAAACGCACGACAGAACCGGTAGCGCGCAGGGTTGCCGACTTGCCGGACCCCTTGGCAACGATCTCGATCGTGGTCCGCTCCAGAACAGCAGATTCCATCTGACTGGCCATCGTCCGCTTCCAGATCAGCTCATAAAGCTTGGCCTGGTCCTGGTCGAGGAACGGAGCAACATCCTTTGGACGGCGCGTCAGGTCGGTTGGCCGGACCGCTTCGTGAGCTTCCTGTGCGTTTTTGGCCTTGGACGAATAAAGGCGCGGCTTTTCCGGAACATATTTGCTGCCGAAATCGTCGCCGATCACCTGCCGGGCGGCCTCGATAGCTTCATTGGCGATTTGCACGCCATCGGTCCGCATATAGGTGATCAGGCCGGAGGTTTCGCCGCCGATCGCGATGCCCTCATAAAGCTTTTGCGCCACCTGCATGGTGCGGGACGCGGAAAAGCCAAGTTTGCGCGAGGCTTCCTGCTGCAGCGTCGATGTGGTGAAAGGCGCAGCCGGGTTGCGCTTGGCCGGCTTCGAGGCAACGCTGTCAACCGTGAAGTCGGCGCTCTCCAGCATGGTCTTGATGCGGGTCGCATCGGCCTCAGTGGTGATGTCGAGCCTGTTGATCTTCTTGCCGTCAAACCCGGTCAGACCGGCCTGCAGGCCGTCGCCGCCCGGTGTCTTCAGATTGGCAAGGATCGACCAGTATTCCTGCGGCTTGAAGACCTCGATTTCCATTTCGCGGTCACAAATCAGGCGCAGGGCAACCGACTGGACCCGGCCGGCCGAGCGCGCGCCGGGCAGTTTTCGCCACAGAACCGGCGAAAGGGTGAAACCGACCAGATAGTCGAGCGCGCGGCGCGCCAGATAGGCATCGACCAGGGGCGTGTCGAGGTCGCGCGGATTGTCCATCGCTTCCAAGATCGCCTGTTTGGTGATGGCATTGAAGACCACACGCTGAACCGGTTTGTCCTTCAGAACCCGCTTTTTCGTCAGAACCTCAAGTACGTGCCAGGAAATGGCTTCGCCTTCGCGGTCGGGGTCGGTCGCGAGAATGAGCTTGTCGGCGTCTTTGACGGCGCTTGCGATTTCGGAAAGGCGTTTTTGGGATTTGGAATCCACCTGCCAGCTCATGGCGAAGTCTTCATCCGGCTTCACCGATCCGTCTTTCGGCGGCAGGTCCCTTACATGGCCGTAAGAGGCGAGCACCTGATAATCGGAGCCAAGATATTTGTTGATCGTCTTGGCTTTTGCCGGCGATTCCACAATGACGATGTTCATCAGTACCCAAAATGCACAAGGCCGGAAGGCACGCAATGACGGCACTTTCCGGCGATTAAAAGTGTTGTTATGGCCCGAGACGATCTAGGATCAGAGGCCGCGTGTCAAATGGACCTTTGCTCAGCGCCGGTCAAGTGACGGTTCGGTTTCGCTCTTGATCAATACAAAAGAGAGACCCGTTGTCCACGGTGGCGTTCGAGGCGCCCGGCCAGTTCCAGCTCCAGCAGGATGATATGAACGACGCGTGCCGGTTCTTCGGAAAACCGGATAAGTTCATCCAGTTCCACAGGTGTGGGGCCGAGCGCCGAGATGATTTTTTCGCGCGCTTTGTCTGTCGGCTCGCTTGCCTCATAGCCATCGCTGCTCGCCCCGGACTGGAAGGTCTGGTCAAACGGGAGTTCAGGCGCAATGCGCCCGCTCAGCGCTTCCAGAACATCGCCCGCATGGCGGATTAGCATGGCGCCCTGACGGATGAGCGTGTTGGCGCCTTCCGAGCGCGGGTCGAGCGGTGAACCCGGCACGGCGAAGATCTCGCGGTTTTGCTCAAGGGCAAAGCGCGCAGTGTGCAGCGAGCCGGATCCCTTGGCCGCCTCGATGATAACAACGCCGAGCGCCATTCCCGAAATCAGCCGGTTGCGCCTCGGAAAGTCGCGGCCGCGCGGTTTCCAGCCGATCGGCATTTCGCTGATCGCGTTGCCGCCCATTTTCAGAATCTGTGCGAGCAACTGACCGTGTTCGGGCGGGTAAAGCACGTCTATTCCGCCGGCAAAGGCGGCGACTGTGCCGCTGGCAAGCGCGGCCTCATGCGCTGCCGCATCAATGCCGCGGGCAAGACCCGACACGATCACGAAACCTTCCGATCCAAGATCCTGCGAAATCTGGCCTGCAAGCTTTCGTCCGGACAAGGAGGCATTGCGCGCGCCCACGATAGCAATGGTCTTTGGCAGGCGAAGCACATCGCCGCCAACAACGGACAACAGCGGCGGCGGCCCGTCGACATGGCGCAGATGCGACGGGTAATCCGGCTCGCCCATGGCAACCAGCCGGGCGCCGAACCTGTCATGGGCGTCAAGCTCGGCTTCCGCTTCGCTGACAGGACACACGCGAATTCGGGTTTTGCCACCTTTTTTCGACAGGTCAGGCAGGGCGTCCAGCGCCGTTTCTGCCGACCCAAAATGGTTTACCAGATCCCGGAACGTGTGCGGGCCAACGTTTTCGGAGCGTATTAGCCGGAGCCATGCAAGGCGCTGAGCCGTGGAAAGGCTGGGTGTTTTAGTCTGGTCCGTCGCGCCGCTCACCCGGCCTCGCCAGGGGAAGGGGCTTTTGATTTCGAGCCGATTTTGCTTTCCTTGCCTGTCAGCAGTCGCCCGATGTTTTCATGATGTTTTGCCCAAAGCAAGAGCGATAATAACCCGAACAACTCTGCCATTTGAACCTGTTGAAAGCCCAGATAGAGGATCAGCGGCGTTAACAGGCTTGCCGTCAAGGCGGACAGCGAGGAATAGCGGACCGCAAAGGCGACACCGACCCAGATCAGCGCGAATAGCAGCCCCATCGGCCAAAAGACCCCGATCAGGATGCCCAAATAGGTCGCAACACCCTTGCCGCCCTTGAACCGCAGCCAAACCGGAAACAGGTGCCCGAGAAACGCGCCGAGCCCCGTGACCAGCGCCATTTCCAAGCCATAGAGATAATTGACCAGCACCACCGCAAGCGTGCCCTTCAGCGCATCACCCAGAAGGGTTGCCGCCGCCAGTTTCTTGTTGCCGGTCCGCAGCACGTTTGTGGTGCCGATATTGCCCGAGCCAATCTTGCGAATGTCACCATGGCCAGCCGCTTTCGTTAGGACCAGGCCGAACGGGATCGATCCGCAAAGGTATCCAAAGGCGAGGGCCGCGAGATAATAGGGCCAGGCGAATTCCCAACTGATCGGATCAGGCATTTTTGTTTTTCTCTCCAGGCATCGGCCGCTCGGTGCGGTGAAGAGGCGGCGCGGGCGAAGGGCTTCGTCATGCCACGGGCCGCCCGTTTCATCAACATCGATCCACGAACAAGGCGCCTTGGCCCACAGCGTCTTGTCAGCAGCAATTACCGGAAAAATCGATGTCCGAGCCTTCCTGCGCAGACGAGGTCCTGCCGACCGAAAAACGAAAAACCAGCTCGAAGATCAGATCAAAAATCACCGCCCCCTCTGGGTTCACGATCACGGCGTCTTCTGGGGCCATTCATAAAAAGGATGACCAAGAGCCGTTCGCTGATTCCAATGGCGAGCAAATGGGAGCGATCAAGATATGTGATCTCTTTCATCGAGGCGGCGTCGCGGGAAACGGCATTAAACGGGGGCCGCTTTGGAGCCAGCGCCACACAGAGGCGACCGGCTTCGAGAATCTGCTGGTCCCAAGGCCTGTGGGGAGAGAAAACTGGATGAAGCCGGTATCCCGCCAAGTGGTCAGGAAGATGCCATGCCAGTCCTACCAAACGGGCCGCAGCAGCGAGGCTTCGGCCCGATCAGCAAAATCATCCGGCAACCATCGGGTTCCCGGCACAACAAAAGCGCCTGGACATATCTTATTTCCAATCGGCGCCTTACCCGTACTCAGCCAGGCCGGATCTTAAAATCCGTTTGGATTGCCGTCGACAATCGTGCCGGTCCCGCCGGTTTTGCCATCTTTGATCCATGACACGCTGGTGCCGTCCAGCACGACACCCCAGCAGCT
This sequence comes from Roseibium hamelinense, assembly GCF_007830545.1. GTDB lineage: Bacteria > Pseudomonadota > Alphaproteobacteria > Rhizobiales > Stappiaceae > Roseibium > Roseibium hamelinense. Next base: position 34,289 of record NZ_VLLF01000012.1, on the reverse strand, counting down.
TGGTTCCTCACCATAGGCGAAGCACATTTCATCGTCACTGACCGTCCAGGTGCCGGTGTAGCCATTGCCCCGGATCGTGCCGTCCGCGGCATAGAACTCGGTGTAAGCGCCGCTATCGCTCATGCTGCCCTGAACGGTTTTTCCTGAAATTGCCGCTGTGATCGCTTCGCCCGAAGCAAGTTCGGCGGCAAAGGCTCCGGTGCTGAGGGCGGCGAAGGCGGCGGCGAGTGCGAGGGCTTTCATGTGCTGTCCAATCCTACGTGTTCCGGTCAGGCAACCAGATCCGGCTGCATGACCAGTTCTAGGGCAGGGCGCGAAACTGGGAAGTTTTCGTCTCTCCCGCCGTGAAAATGAAACACTGCTGAACCGTGTTCGGACAACTTCGATAACCCTGCTGGTTGCCTGCAGTCTTCCTGATGCGCGGTTCCGGGCCTTGAGAAGATGGTTGAGCAGTCGGCCCTGAACGGAGCGCTGTCTCAACGCGATGGGGCTTGGACGGGCGCGACATTCCAAAAGAGACCGATCTTGTTTTACCCTAAGGAACACTTCGCAAATACAGAATGGTTATGACGAAATAGGTCTGCTCTATTTCCTAATTTTCCCAGTATCGCGGACGATCCATTGCGGCGGATGCAGGGTCCCCTTGGGCATGTCGTTAATACTCGAGAGGAGAAGTTTGCCTAATGGCAAAGCTACCTGATGGGCTAAATGCCTCAAAAATCAATTCGTCCGCACATGGTATTTCCAATATTCCAAAAACCGGGATGGTTTTTCCGAAAAACAACGTAAAGATCGCAAAATCGAAAGTCGTCTTGAATAACTTTGATGGCGTTCAAAAGAAATATGCCAGACAGTCGAAAACGCTGGGTCAATTTGGCTTTAACACCGATAAGGCCATTATGGCCAGCGTAAATAGCATATGCAGCATAAAGCTTACGTTCTTCAAAAAATCGGCGGAAATTCAAAAAGCAAGGGATATTTTGACCGCACATCCTGCGCTGCTTGATGCTGCGAAGCTAGAGGTTTTCACCGATCCAAAAAACCCGGATATTTTATGTAAAAAAAATAACGAAAACAAACTGATTGCTTTAACTTCGTCGGAAATTGATCTGCTGCATTGTAAATTAAAGACATTGTGTCTCGATATTCAAAAAGATCAGAAGCCCTCAAAAGGCAGTAAAAACGGAAAACTACTTATTGATATTGCAAAAAAATACGAAAACAGCATTCAGCTCGGAAAACGCCCTTTAATTCCCACTGCATTTGATATCCAAAACTATACAATGTTCGAACCGGGCGAGTTTGGACCCGGACTGCCAGACTATGAGCCGAGTAAGGTGAAAAACCGCGGAGGGGACTGGGCAGGTGTTCAGTCAGACATCGCCGGTTTTTCGGCCCGCCATAAGGCCGCCAATGTTGTTTTGATTGGCGATATTCACGGTCTGGATTTCTCCTACGATGTTTTGACCTCTCTCGCAAACCGCGGAATTGTTGGGAAAGCCTGGGCCGAAGACTGCCCGGATACAAAGAATACACCGGGCCATACAAATGCATTGGATTCGGTCAGCAAGACTGGGGTGAAAACACAATTCTTCAATGGTGCAAGTATAAAAACCGATACCGAGATTAAAAACGGCGAGGAACGCAGCTATTTGGCCGCGTTTAACAACGCCTACAGTTATGGAAGGAGCAGTTCCAAGCCGGCGGCTATTGTGACCGGCCTGGCTCATATACTGAGGGCTCCGGACAAAGATGATCAAAATGATTTTGAAGCCGGTAAACGCCGACCGGAATACATGCTTACTTTCAACATGCTTCATGAACGCGGAGGTATAGCCTTGATTCCGCTTCCGAATGAGCATTTCAAAGGCCCGATCGACTCCGGACATGTGAAATCATTCATGGAAAGCAGCGAACAGAAATATGACCATGACGGGATCGTCAAACATTACAAGGATGGTAAAGACCATACTCTGTATGATTTCATGAATGGTGGTAGTAAAAAATCTACAAAAAAATACTTTGAGAGTGTCTACAATTACGAGGTGTCGCCTCTGCAGCAAATTCTCAATGAGGGCAGGCTTGAAGACTCCAAAGTTGTCGAGCTTGAAATGAACAACGGTCAGAAGATGCGCTTTTTGCAGATGGCTGTCGCGCCCCCATTCAAACCGGAAAATGCGCTTGGGAGCTTCAAAAACAAGCAAAACCAGATCAAGAGTATTTCCACGCCTTTTACTGTAAAGCGGCTTTCGAAACTTTTACCTGGCAGTCTTCATTCTGTTGCCAATTTCAAGCTTCCGGACGACTTAAATAGGTATAAAAATACTATTGTTACTGGGGTGAATCTGTCCAACTTCGATTTTTCAGGGGTAAAGAAATGGGGAAGCGTTCGCTTTGATCCTCAGACTGTCAACACGCCCGCTGGATATGAGGTTTCGCCTGGCGGTTTTATCTACAATCACGCCAAAGCAAAAAAGGGCGCGCAAAATATTGCCGATGCGTTGAACAAGATTGACGGTTCGAAACAGCTTGGGTCGATGAATAGCAACGATATGAAGTCTTTTTTGGGAAGTCACCACGAAGCATATGGTGCGATACTGGGAAACATGTCGGCGGACCTGTCGCGCAGATGCGGGGTTTCCAAAGTAAAAACGAATAACCAACAATCAGACAAATATTATATCGCTGAAAATTTGCAGGCACCAAGAGAGGTCAGTAAACAAGAGGCTTTCGTTCACATTTTGACGCAAAGTAAAAAAGCGATGCTTGTGTAGAGCAAATCGGCGGACGCAATCGCGGCAGGTGCTTGAGCGTTTTCAATTCTATGAGCGCTGTGGCGCCTTACGCGTGATTGCGCCTTTCAGAGTGTGAAGGGCCAAGACGGCGCAGCGGCCTGCTATCCCGGCAGGTTTTGTGGCACGGGGTGTAGCGGCTGGGCCGGATATTGGTGTGCCGGGTTAAAACGATCCTGTCGGAAATTGTCTCTGTGATCTGGTTACATGCGGCCCTGTCCGCTGAAGGAATCCGCATTCCCAACGGCGGGTGCGGCGGTGGTGGTCATCAACCGTCGCATGCGGTTTCCAGCTGTAATCCGGTTTGGGTGGCGGCGGTGTTTCGGCCGGACTGGTTGTGGGGTGGTGCCGGAAAACGTGTCGTATGGCTGTTGAACTTGGCAGTGTCCGGCCAAGCGACAAATTCAAGCCAACCGAACGCGGTGTTCTGCAACACGCATGTACGTCAGTAGTTGAAACCCTTGCCGCTTTTCAGCGCTGAGCGGAGTGAAAACGCGGGCCAGGTCTCCCGACCGCCGCGCTTCAGGATTTCGGACAGTTGTATCAAGGCCGCATCCAGCCGTCCGGCTTCTACAAAACCCTGACCCATATAGGACCTGGCGAGCAGGTTGTCGGGATCGGCGGTGATTGCGGCCGTGTAGTATTTGTTCGCGCTGATCTGATCGCCGTGCTTTCTTGCAATAAAGCCGCGATAGGTCAGCACAAACGGGTCATTATGCGGCAGACGGTCGAGCAAGGCCGCGGCGTCTTGATACCGGCCTGCATAGGCCAGTTCTCTCACGTCGCGCATCATGGTCTTGCGGTCATTCGTCGTCTCGTCGGGATCGACGCAGCTCTCGCGCTCGGCGTCCCACACCGTCCCGTCGGCGCAATCCCGTGTTGTTTCAGAGGGCCGGGGCGGCGCGTAGTCATCCTCATCGCCAACTGCATGGGCATTTGAACACTGCACGCAAAGAATAAGAGCTAGTACAAGACGCACGCCGATCTCCCGGGCCAGGCTGTCACCCAAGAAAGTAGGCTGCGCACCGCTTCTGGCAATCGGCACGCCCGGTCGAATGGCGTTACCCTCGGTCAAACACCGTCTTGCCGGCTACCACTGTTCTGAGCACCCGGCCCGAGAAGCGGGCATCTTCGAAGGGGGAGTTTTTCGAGCGCGATTTGATCGCCGATTTTTCCAGGATCCAGGGGCGGTCGGGATCAAACACAATAACGTCCGCTGGCGCACCGCTGGCCAACGTTCCCGCATCCAGGCCGAGGCGGCTTGCCGGATTGCAGGTCATGGCCGCAAGCAGCCGGACGAGGTCAATCTGTTCGCCGTGATACAGCCTGAGAGCGGCGGCGAGCAGGGTTTCCAAGCCGATTGCGCCGTCTTCTGCTTCGGCCCAGGGGTGGCGTTTGGTTTCCACATCCTGCGGATCATGGTTTGAGACGATGATGTCAATCGTTCCGTCGGCCAGCGCTGAGATCATAGCCTGACGGTCATCCTCATCGCGCAGCGGCGGCGACATTTTGAAGAAGGTCCTGTAAGGCCCGATGTCGTTTTCGTTGGTCGTCAGATGGTTGATGGACACGCCCGCTGTGATGTCGAGCCCGCGTTTTTTGCCTGCGCGGACGGCATCGGCGCTGTCGGAGGTCGAGATCAGGTTTGCGTGGTATTTGCCTTTCGACATGCCGACCAGCCGCAGATCGCGTTCGATCATGATGATTTCCGCCTCGCGCGGCACGCCGGACAGGCCTTTCCAGCTGGCATTCAGGCCTGCATTCATCACTCCGCCGGCAAGGTCCGGGTCCTCGGTGTGATGGATGACCAGCGCATCGAAATCGCGTGCATAGGTCAGCATGCGGCGCATGACCTGCGCGTTCCGGACCGACTTGTGGCCATTGGTAAAGGCGACGGCGCCGGCTTCCTTCAGCAGACCGATTTCGGTCATTTCCTCACCGCGCAGGCCCTTGGTCAGCGCTGCCAGCGGATGGACATGGACGGTTGCCGTGTCGCGCGCCCGGCGCAGGATGAAGTCAACCAAGGCCGGATCATCAATGATCGGATCGGTTTCCGGCATGGTGCAGATCGTGGTGACCCCGCCCGCGGCGGCGGCGTCACTGGCGCTGGCCAGTGTTTCACGGTGTTCAGCGCCCGGTTCGCCGACAGACACGCACATGTCAACGAGGCCGGGGCAGGCGATGGCGCCGGCGCAGTCGATGATATCCGCGCCATAGGGCGAACCCTGGTTGGCCGCTTCCGGCCCGGCGGCCAGAATGGTGCCGTCGGCAATGATGACCGAGCCCGGCGCATCGAGTTTGCGCGCCGGATCGATCACCCGCGCATTGGAGAGGACGAGGGGTTTGGGTGTGTCAACAGCCACGGTCGGGTCCTCTAGTGATGGTTGGGCAGATGGGCGGCCAACGCCTCAAGCACGGCCATGCGCACGGCCACGCCCATTTCCACCTGTTCGCGGATCAGGCTTTGCGGGCCGTCGGCAATCGCCGGATCAATCTCGACGCCCCGGTTCATCGGGCCAGGATGCATGACCAAGGCATCGTCGCGGGCATAGCCCAGCTTTTCCTGGTCGAGGCCATAATAGCGGTAATACTCGCGCACCGACGGGATGAAGGCGCCGTTCATGCGTTCGCGCTGGAGCCGCAGCATCATGACGATATCGGCGTCCCTTAGGCCCTCGCGCATGTCGCGGAACACCTCGACGCCCATCTTGTCGATGCCACCGGGCAGCAATGTGGAGGGGGCTATGACCCGCACCCGGGCGCCGAGCGCGTTCAGGAGAATAATGTTCGACCGGGCGACGCGCGAATGGGCAATATCGCCGCAAATCGCGACTGTCAGCCGGGCAATCTTGCCTTTGTGGCGGCGTATCGTCAAAGCGTCGAGAAGCGCCTGCGTCGGGTGTTCGTGCGGCCCGTCCCCGGCATTGACCACCGAGCAGCCGACCTTGCGGGCCAGAAGATGCACAGCGCCCGCTGCGTGGTGGCGCACGACAAGAAGGTCCGGGTGCATCGCGTTCAATGTTGCCGCCGTGTCGATCAGGGTTTCTCCCTTTTTCACGGAGGACTGGGAGACCGCCATGTTCATCACGTCTGCGCCGAGACGTTTACCCGCCAACTCGAACGAGCTTTGCGTACGGGTCGAGGCTTCGAAAAACAGATTGATCTGCGTGCGGCCGCTCAGGACAGACTTGCGCTTTTCGACCTGGCGGCTGACCTCAACGGCTTCTTCCGCCCGGTCCAAAAGGCCGAGAATGTCCTGGGGTTGGAGCCCTTCAATGCCCAGCAAATGGCGATGGGGAAAGGGGCTGATCCGATGGGGGGCTGTATCGCTCATCGAGATCATGGCTATAGGTGGAATCGAGCCGTTTCACAAGGCGCGATTGCCCGGGCCCTCAACTGTCCACCGCTAACCGAGAAAATAGATCATCAGCGGGATGGTGACGATAGCGGCGAGAGTTTGCAGAGTCAGGATTTCTGCCATGAGTTTGGCATCTCCGCCCATCAGTTTTGCCATCAGATAAGAGTTGCTAGCCGCCGGTACGGACAAGGCAATGATCACAGCCGTGAGTGCTGTTCCCGTGATGCCGAAAAGCCAAGCAAAGGCTGCGCCCGCCACGGGCATCAACAACAGGCGGATAAACGTGCCGGAGGTGAGCGCCGGACCGGGGCGGCGCAGGGAGGCCAGATCCAGCCCCGCGCCAACGCAGATGATGCCGACCGGCAGTGCTGCGCTGCCGATGATGATCAGTGTGTTGTCCAGAAGACCGGGGATCGGCACCGACAACACATTGACCAGTAGACCGGCCCCGATCGACAGAATGAACGGGTTGGTCGCCAGATCCTTCAGCGTTTTCGACAGGGTGGGCGGTTCGGCGCTGGCATAGTGGGACAGGACCAGAATGCACAGGACATTCAGCAGCGGGATCATCACGGCCATTGCCACTGCGATCAGGGCAACCCCTTCGGTCCCCAGCAAGCTGTCAGCAATTGCGAGGGCCACGAACGCATTCCAGCGCACGGTTCCCTGAAAAATCGACGTGAAACGGTAGCCCGGAATGCCCCAGACCTTTTCCAGAACCGGCCGGAACGCCATGACCAGCACCGCCAGCGTCACGATCGAAGCAACCAGCGTGGCGCTCAGTGCCGCTGCGGGAACCGATGCAAAGTCTAGGAGGGCGATCTTTTGAAACAGAACCGCTGGAAACAGAAGATAATAGGCAAGCCGCTCTATACCGCGCCAGTCGTTGGGGCCGATCAGCCCGCTGCGGGCCAAGACGTGTCCGGACGCGATCACCAGGATCACCGGCAGAATGGCATTGAGTGTTGTCAGCATAACAGGTCCGGACTAGCCGGCCTCGGGCGGGTCATCAAAGGTGGGGCGGCCAGCGGCGCTCATGTGGCCGAGCCGGTCCAAAAACCCTTGCAGAATATAAGCGGCCGCCATTTTGTCTACCACTTCTGCGCGTTTGGCACGGCTTGAATCGGCTTCCAATAACGTGCGGGTGACGGCAGATGTGGACAGGCGCTCATCCCACAGTGTGATCGGCAAGTCCGACTTGGGCGCGAGATTGCGGGCAAAAGCGCGGGTTGCCTGAGCGCGCGGACCTTCTGTCCCGTCCATGTTCAGCGGCAGTCCCAGCACTACGCCGCCGACCTCCTGCCGGGCGCAGATGGACAGCAGCTGCTCCGCATCAATGGTGAATTTCTTGCGCCGGATGGTCTCCATCGGCGAGGCAATGCCACGTCCGAGATCGGACAGAGCAAGTCCGATGGTCTTTGTGCCAAGATCGAGACCGATCAGGCGTGTGTTGCGCGGCAGGACTTTCAGAAAGTCCGCAAGCGAAAGGGTCGAGTCTGTTGCCATGGTCTGCGCTTTATCAGGCCCTTTGCGAAAGCACCAGATGGGCAGCGCTTTTATGAAGCGATGGTGCCGGCCGGATACCGCAAGTGTCCGTCCTGGTCATGGTCTGGTCTTGAGCCTTGTGGCATGGTGGCCAATCTTAAAAAGCGCAAATTCATTTCCGGAGGCTGATTGCATGACACTGACTTGGTATGGGCATTCCGCATTCAAGGTCGAGATCAAGGACGCATCGATCCTGATCGATCCGTTTTTGACCGGAAACCCCGCGTTTCCGTCTGACCTGTCGGTGGACGACGTGGCGGCAGGCGTCACACACCTGATTCTTACTCACGGACATGATGACCACATCGGAGACAGTATCGACATCTTGAAGAAAACCGGTGCCCAGCTGACTGCAAATTTCGAGATTTGCATGTGGGCCGGGGGGAAGGGCATCGAAAACATCAACCCGATGAATTCGGGCGGCATGGTCGACGTCGGGCCGTTCAAAGTCGTTATGACCCCCGCGCAGCATTCGTCTTCCACGCAGACCGAGGGCGGCATTGCGGTTTATCTCGGCAATCCGCACGGGGTCGTCATTGAAGCGCCGGACGAGCCGGTATTGTTCCATATGGGGGATACGGACATCTTTTCCGACATGGGGCTGATCAACGAACTTTATGCGCCGAAGGTTGGCCTTGTTCCGATCGGGGACCGGTTCACCATGGGCGCGCGCGCCGCGGCCTTGGCCTGTAACCGCTATTTCATGTTCGACACGATTGTGCCGTGTCACTTCGGTTCCTTTCCGATCATCGACCAGACGGCAGACAAGTTCATCGAAGCGCTGGGCGATGCGGCCTCAAAGGTCAAATTGCCGAAGCCAGGCGAGACGATAGACATTTGAGTCTGCGGCCAAACGCGAAAAAGCCCGCCAGACAGGCGGGCTTTTTGTGATGAAGGATGCGGATCGGCTAGCGGATGATCGGCTCTTTGATATCTTCCGGCTTCGTTTCTTTAACGACATCCCAATTGAGATCTGCATGGTTGATCAGTTCGGACTGGTTGCTTTCAAATCGCTTTTGAACAGCAAGGCTGTTGTTGAGGTAAAGCTTGCCGTCAACGATTTTCCAGGCTTCCGGAACAACGGGAACCTTGAAGCCTTTGCTGAGGCCAAAAGCACAATAGCCGCCATATTGCGGAGCGTATTTTGCCGGGTCGGCGGCAAACTTGTCCCGATTCTCCGCAGAGGAGAACTTCCAGGTCACGTCGTCATATTCAAACGTGTAGTCGTTGGAGCCGGCGACCGGTTTGCCTTCGGTGAAATAGGCCACAGGGTCCGTGCCGCCGATAGCTGCGCCATCTTTGACGAAGGTGGTGATCTCATCCGCAAAGGCTGGTGCGGAAAAAACGGCAACAGTCAGGGCGAGGGCGCTGAGGCCGGTTTTCAAAAACGGGTTCATGGGTCAAAATCTCCTAACGGATGAAGCAGACAGGGTGTGCGGTATCCGCAAAAACAAATGCGGGCTCCGGTTTCCGATTGCCAATCACGCCTCATCACACACTTGCCAAAACAGATTGATCAGCGGATCACCGGCGCCGCCGGTGCCAGGCCAAGCACCAGAAAAACAACCTTTTCAATTTCAGCTTCCATATCGGTGGCGGAGGACAGCGTCCAAGACGCCGCGCGATGCTTTGCGTCGCAGGTCAGCCAAAGCCAGCCGATCAGTAAATCGGCCCGCTGATCCGCGTGGCTTTCGAATGACGACGCAATCAGGCATTGCCGGACCGAAAAGCGCAGGGTGTCTTCAAAATGCCGCGCCGGAGCCTGATAGGCTGTATGCCGCCGGGTGTTGAACAGCGCACGGCCTGTGCAGGTCCGGGTCAGGGTATTGGCAGCGGCTGTCATCAGGCGGGAGAGATCCCGCGCCACGTTGGACCGCTCGGGGGGTGGGAGCGGGCGGCTGGCAAGTCCGGTTTCGATGCAAGCGATAACGAGCGCCGCCTTGTCCGGCCAGCGCCGGTAGAGCGCCTGCTTGCTGGTGCGGGCGGCGGCCGCGATATCCGAAAGCGCCACGTCCTCCGGCGGGTTTTGTGCCAGAAGCTCCAAGGCCGCGGCCTGAATACGTTCTGTTACCGCGTCCGACCCCGGCCGGCCGCGGCTTTGGGTGCTGTTTGTTTTTATGCCGGTCCTCATTGGGACCGTATATGCAATTTGTTGGCGGGTTGCCAGTGCCGCGGACTTGAACCTTCCTGGTCCTCCCGCGATAGAAGCAGCACATCATATCGTCATCGAGGAACGCTGAATGTCTGTCGATACTGAAACCGTAAAACGCGTGGCGCGTCTCGCCCGCATCAAGGTGAGCGAAGATCAAGCCACCAAAATGACCGGAGAGCTCAATGGCATCCTCGGGTTCGTCGAGCAGCTGGATGAAGTCGATATCAACGGCGTCGAGCCGCTGACCTCCGTCGTCGAGCAAACCATGAAAAAACGGGCAGATGGCGTCACTGACGGCAGCAAGTCGGCTGACGTGACCCAAAACGCTCCGGCGTCCGAAGACAACTTTTTCATGGTGCCGAAAGTCGTCGAGTGAGCCACGGCTCCTCCGGCCAATGTCTCCCGGATTTGGATTACAAAATGACCGATCTTACAAAACTGACCATTGCCGAGGCCCGTGACGGGCTAAAGAACAAGGACTACACGTCCACCGAGCTGACTGAGGCGTTCATCGGCAACATCGAAGCGGCGAATGCGGCGCTCAATGCCTACGTCGCAGTGACAGCCGAAAAGGCCCGCGAGCTGGCCAAGGCATCAGACGCCAAGCTGGCCAAGGGCGAGGGCGGGGCGCTGGAAGGCATTCCGCTTGGCGTTAAAGACCTGTTCGCGACGGAAGGCGTTCACACACAGGCCTGCTCGCACATCCTCGACGGGTTCAAGCCGTCATACGAGTCGACTGTCACCGCCAACCTTTGGGAAGACGGCGCCGTCATGCTCGGCAAGCTGAACATGGACGAGTTTGCCATGGGCTCCTCGAACGAGACGTCCTACTATGGCAACGTGATCAACCCTTGGCGCAAGAAGGGCTCCAACGAGGCGCTGGTGCCGGGCGGCTCTTCCGGCGGGTCGGCATCCGCCGTTGCCGCCAACCTGTGCATGGGTGCAACCGCGACCGATACGGGCGGGTCGATCCGCCAGCCCGCTGCACTGACAGGAACGGTTGGTATCAAGCCGACTTACGGCCGTTGCTCGCGTTGGGGCACAGTGGCGTTCGCCTCTTCGCTCGATCAGGCGGGCCCGATCGCCCATACGGTGCGCGACAGCGCGATCCTGCTTAAATCGATGGCCTCGGTTGACCCGAAAGACACGACTTCGGTCGACATTGAAGTGCCGGATTATGAAGCTGCTATCGGAAAATCCGTAAAGGGCCTGAAGATTGGCATTCCGGCCGAATACCGCGTGGACGGCATGTCGGGCGAGATCGATGCGTTGTGGCAAAAGGGCATTGACTGGCTGAAGGACGCGGGAGCTGAAATCGTCGACATTGCCATGCCGCATACGAAATATGCGCTGCCTGCGTATTACATTGTGGCGCCAGCCGAAGCCTCGTCCAATCTCGCGCGTTATGACGGTGTCCGCTATGGCCTGCGTGTGCCGGGCAAGGACATTGTCGAGATGTACGAAAACACCCGTGCCGAAGGCTTCGGGGACGAGGTCAAGCGCCGGATCCTGATCGGCACCTACGTGCTGTCCGCCGGATATTATGACGCCTACTACCTGAAGGCCCAGAAGGTCCGGACGCTGATCAAGCGTGACTTTGACCTGGCCTGGCAAAACGGTGTCGATGCCATTCTGACCCCGGCAACACCATCGGCAGCTTTTGCCATCGGCGACAAGGAAATGCATTCCGATCCGGTGAAAATGTACATGCAGGATATTTTTACGGTGACCGTGAACATGGCCGGCCTGCCGGGCATTTCTGTTCCGGCCGGTCTGGATTCAGATGGTCTGCCGCTGGGCCTCCAGCTGATCGGCAAGCCGTTTGATGAAAGCACACTGTTCCAGATGGGGCAGGTGATCGAAGACGCCGCCGGGACGTTTACACCGGAAAAGTGGTGGGGCTGAGGCCTCACGGCGAATGCCTGGCAGCCCCGGATCATATCCGGGGCTATGCCTCTATAGTTGCCGGCCCCGGGGCGGCCCACGTCGGAATGGAGATACAATCTGTCATCCACGGCGAACACCGGCGTAACCCGGGATCGCTTCTTTCAAGAACCTTGGCAATTTCAGTCCTGTGGAACGCTTTGTGGCTCTGAGACCGGACTCCGGCTCAAGGCCAAAGAGGCCACCCGGTTCGTTCACCGGCCCAGTGCGATCTTGAAGTGGGAGAAGTCCCTTGCATGACATCGAAACCATCGTGATAGGCGCCGGGGCGGTTGGATTGGCGATTGGCCGGTCCCTGGCGCTATCTGGCCGTCAGGTGATGGTGCTGGAACAGCACGACATCATCGGATCTGAAACCAGCGCCCGCAATTCCGAGGTCATTCATGCCGGGATTTATTATCCGACGGGAAGCTTGAAAGCCCGCCTGTGCGTCGAGGGCAAGCGCTTGCTGTATCCGTATCTGCGGACGAATGGCGTGGGCCATGAGAACATCACCAAGCTGATCGTGGCCGCCCATGAGGATCAGCTGGCGGATCTGACGCGGATCAAGCGTCAGGCCGAGATCAACGGCGTAGATGACCTTAAATTGTTGTCGCGGGAAGACGCGCTGGCGCTGGAGCCTGAGCTAAATGCAGCCGGAGCCTTGTTGTCGCCTTCAACCGGTATTTTGGACAGCCACGGGTTCATGCTCGCGCTGCAGGGGGAGCTGGAGGCGCATGGCGGGCAAGTGGTCCTCAATACTCGCATCAAAGAAGTTGGGTTGCTCGCCGCGGACGGTTTCAAGGTGACCGTCTCTGATGCAGGTCAAGAGGACTATGCAATCAGCTGCCGTGAACTTGTGATCAGCGCAGGCCATGGGGCTACCGGATTGGCCGCGCAGATCCCCGGCACCGATCCGCCGAGGGCGTATCTTGCCAAGGGTAACTATTTCAAGCTGACCGGAAAATCGCCCTTTTCAAGACTGATTTACCCGGTTCCGGAACCCGGCGGTTTGGGCGTTCACCTCACGCTCGATCTGCAGCACCAGGCACGCTTTGGCCCGGACGTGGAATGGATCGAGGCGCCCGATTTTGAGGTGAACGCCGGGCGTGGCGACCGGTTTTATGCGGCAATCCGGTCCTACTGGCCGGGGCTTGAAGACGGGACGCTGGAACCGGACTACGCCGGGATCCGGCCCAAAATCACCGGACCGGGCGAGCCTGCCGCAGACTTCCGCATCGATGGCCCGCAGGCGCATGGCGTTGGCGGCCTCGTGGCGCTGTTTGGCATCGAATCACCGGGCCTCACAGCGTCACTCGCCATTGGCGATCATGTCGAAAAACTTCTTTAGAAGATCACGGGTACGGTCCGTTGCTGCATGGTGCGGCTTTGATTTGCCATGATCGATTGTATTTCCATCATGCCTCGCGCTCCGGCGTGACGAAATGAAGGCAGGCAGACGCTACGGTCCTGCCCATCGCCAGCCCGAATCCGAATTAACATTTGATAACAATTGCTTGTCTTTGCAAAATTGCCGCCAAGAGGTCTGGATTCTTTCTTATTTTTGCCGTAGTCCGGCGCCCTATTGCCCCAAAATAAAACAACCAAGACCGAACAGGGTGACCGACCGACGTGATCGATCGACGCAAATTTCTCGCCGCCACCGCGTTGTGTGCTGGAACACTCGCGACAGGCGGAATTGCCCGTGCGCAGGAGCCCGGTGCGCCAAAAGCGGCAGCCATTGAAACCTCTCAGCCTTTCGACTTCGAAGCTCTTGCTGCAAAGATGCAGGAAAAGGCGGCAAAGGCCTATAGGTCCGAACAAGTCGACCTGCCCGAAGTCTTGACCGGGCTCGACTATGATGAGCATCGCGCCATCCGCTACCGGCCGGACCGGGCCGTTTGGGCCGGTGGTCCCTCAAACTACCAGCTGCAGGCGTTTCATCCCGGCTGGCTGTACAAGCAGCCTGTGGAGCTCTTCGAGGTGTCCGGTGAAGGCGTGAACCCGCTGGTGTTTTCCAGTGCGGATTTCGAATACCGGGCGCCACTGGAAGCAGAAAAATTCGACGGTATGCAGCTCCCAGGTATTGCCGGTTTCCGGCTGCATTACCCGCTCAATACGCCTGAATACCATGATGAATTGATCGCGTTCTTGGGCAGCAGTTACTTCCGAGCGCTGGGCAAGGCCAATGTTTATGGTCTGTCCGCCCGTGGTTTGGCCGTTGATACGGCGATTTCCGGACCGGAGGAGTTTCCTCGGTTTACAAGGTTCTACTTGCAAAAGCCGCAGGACGGCGATGCGGAGCTGACCGTTTTTGCGGAGCTGGAAAGCAAGAGTGTCACCGGGGCCTACAAGTTCATTGTCAAGCCGGGCGCCAACACCGTGATGGATGTTGATGCGCGCATCTTCATCCGCTCCACGATTTCGCGGCTGGGGATCGCGCCGCTCACCTCGATGTTCCTGTTCGGCGAAAATGACCGGGTCGGCTTTGACGACTACCGCCCGGAGGTGCATGACAATGACGGCATGCTGGTGCTGCGCAAGGACGGAAGGCGCCTATGGCGGCCGCTGCGCAACCCGGACACATTGTCCCTGTCTTTTCTAGAGGAAAATGGCCCCCGTGGCTTCGGTCTGCTGCAGCGCGACCGGAGTTTCGACCATTATCAGGACACCGAAGCGCGCTACGAAAAGCGCCCGTCGCTGTGGATCGAGCCGGTCAAGGACTGGGGCCCTGGGCATGTCATGCTTGCCGAAATCCCGGCCGATAAGGAAATCTACGACAACATCGTTGCCTTCTGGGTACCCGAAAGCGGTCTTGAAGCGGGCTCGGAGCACCGTTTCGAATACCGCATGATCTGGGGTATGGATCCGGAGCCAGGCACCGAACTCGGGCGGGTGATCCGCACCGCCACCGGACATGGCGGCGCGGCGGCATCCGACCCCGATCCGGACCTGCGCAAATTCGTGGTCGAGTTCGGCGGCGATAATCTGGCTGCGATGGGGGCCGACAAGGAACTTTCTCCCCGGTTGAACGTTCGTTTCGGTGAACCCCAGGAGATGCTGCTCCAAAGAATTGAAGGCGGCGCCTGGAGATTCATTGTCGACATACGGCGCGATGACAAAAACACGCCGGTGGAAATCATTCTGTCGCTTACCGATGGCGGCGAGGATGTGACCGAAACCTGGATGTATCAGTGGAGCGGCCTGACATGAGCGTGAGCCAACACACTCTCGCAAACACCCTGCCGAGTGAGCCAGCATCAAACCGGCTTGCGGTTTCGACCATGCCGGCAGCCCTTGCACCTTTGAGCATGCCCGATCACGAATTATGTCCACCGCTCTCCGAACGGATTTCTGGGGCGGTTGGCTGGGTCAGATCCCTTTTCCGCGGCGATGTGCCGTCTGGTCTTCGGGCGCCTGCCCGATTGCCCAAACGGTAAAGGCCGGATAGATGGCAAGTGCCGTCTTTATCCGCCGGTGCGGAATGGTTGTATTTGCTGGGGCGCTGACATTTGCTGCAGCCGCCATGTTCGGAACGGTCGCGCAAGCCGACGGGTTCGTTTGGCTGGATGTGGTGCGGATCGGGCTTCTGTCGGTTGCCGCTTTCTGGCTTGCATGGGGCGGATGTATCGCCTTTTTCGGGCTCTTGTTCCCGCCCCAGGCCGTGGCGCGTCATGATCAACCGATTGCTGCGCGCACGGCTGTTTTAATGCCAGTTTACAACGAAGACACCGAGGCGGTCTTTGCCCGGATGACCGCGATGATGCGGTCTGTCGCGGCTTTGCCGGAGGCAGAGCAGTTTGATTTCTTCATTCTGTCCGACACCACCGATTTGACCATTGCCGAACGCGAAGCGGGGGTTTACCGCCGCGTGGTTGACAGGGAAGGGGTGGAAGGCAGGCTTTTTTACCGGCGCAGGGACAAGAACACCGGCCGGAAAGCGGGGAACATCGCCGATTTTGTCCGCACTTATGGTGCGGCCTATGAGTTCATGCTCATCCTGGATGCCGACAGTTTGATGACGGCGTCAGCGATCGGCGAGATGGTGCGCCGGATGGAGGCCGAGCCGAAGCTCGGACTCTTGCAGACATTGCCTCAGATCCGGGGCCTTGAAACGCTCTTCGGCCGCATGCTCCAATTTTCAACCGCTCTGTATGCGCCGTACTTTGCGCGTGGGTTGGCCTCGGTTCAGGGCGGAGAAGGTTCGTTTTGGGGGCACAATGCCCTGGTGCGGGTGCGCGCCTTTGCCGGCTCTTGCGGCATGGCACCTTTGACCGGCAAACCGCCGTTCGGCGGACACATCCTCAGTCACGACACGGTCGAAGCGGCACTGTTGGCCCGCGACGGCTGGCAAGTGCGGATCGATCCAGATCTGACCGGCTCCTACGAGGAAGCGCCGGCCAATATGGTGGAATATGCCAAGCGGGATCGGCGGTGGTGCCAGGGCAATCTTCAGCATGCCCGCTTGATTTTGGCGCCGCGCTTCAAGCTGTGGAGCCGGTTTGCGATTGTTCAGGGTATCTTCGCCTATCTGGCGTCCCCGATCTGGCTGCTGTTTTTGATTGCCAGCCTTGCCGCGCCGCTGTTCGCCTCTGCTCCGGTGTACTTTGTGGGTTTGTCGCCGTTTCCGACCTTTCCCCATCCCGAAACAGCAACCGCGCTGGCGCTTCTTTTCGGTCTTGTGGCGCTGCTCATCCTGCCAAAACTGATGCTGGTCGTGCGTGCGCTCGTCAGGGGCGGCAATCGCGGTTTTGGCGGAGGTGCCCGGCTTGCGTTTGGCGGCTTTTGCGAAACGCTGATGACATCTGTTCTCGCGCCGATTCACATGATGTTTCAATGCCGGTCGGTCCTGCAAATCCTGACCGGAGCGGATGCTGGCTGGCCTGCGGCTGATCGGGCCGACGGATCCTTGTCTTTGGGCGCTAGTTTTTCCGCGACGTGGTGGATGTCGCTCACAGGCGGTGCGGCAATGGCCTTCGCCTACCACATCACGCCGGAATTGTTTTTCTGGTTGATGCCGGTCACCGTCCCGTTGATCCTCGCGCCGGTGCTGGTTTTTGTTACGGCTTCCGTGCGTCTTGGCAGAGCAGCCCGAAGAGTGGGCCTTTTTCAGATCCCGGCAGAACATGCGCCCGAGCCCGTTGTTTTGGCTATGCTCGAAATTCGCAAACCTGTGGCAAGCTGAGTCATGCAGAAAAGCTTCTGACCACGAGGTGTTATCTCCATGAACCCGCCCGGCAAGCAGATTACCAATGGCTTTAACGGCCGCTTGGAGAAACGATTTCAGGCATTTTTTTACGATTGGATGTTTGGTGATGAGATGTCGCCCGAACAGGTTCTGGAGACCTATTTCGACCCAGGGTTCACAGCAGTGATTGATTGGCACAGTCTCAGCCGTGCGGAATTCGGGAGTCGGATCAAGCGGATGCGGCAAGAAGCTGTTGTGCAGAATCAAGTCTTTCATCAAATGATGGAGGACGGTGATCGACTGTTCAGCATGCATGAGCTGTCCGGCGTTTCGTTGGCCAGCGGGAAGCCGTTCGAGACCTTTGCGATTGCGTATTTTGAATTCAACGACAACCGTCTTTTGCGTGGCTATCTCAACAGCGTTACCAAGGGCGATGCCAGAGACCGCGATATCGCATCCCAGCACTGAGGCTAAAAAGGGCCGGAACTTGCGGCCGGCCCTTCCTGCGCATCGGTCACGGTGAGTGCACGTTGCTGCTCTCTATCTGTTGTCCAGCTGGGAACGGACACGGCGCAGTCCCAATTCGGTGATGCGATACGGGCCGCCTCCGCGCGAGGCGATATAGCCCCGCCGTTTCAGTTTTCTGAAAAGTCTGAGGTCGCAGCCCGACCAGTACCAGCCGTCCCGCGTGACCGTGCTGTTTTTCGATATTTTGCCGCTTTCGTCTTTTTCGACCAGGATGCAGCCGCCCTGAGCCAGCAGGTGAAGCACCCGCTGTTCCGGTTTGGATATGTCCATTGGTAGTGATCTTTGAAGTTCAGATGCAAACATTCGCGCACTGCAGCGTTCGCATGCAGCGGTGGCTATTGCTTTTGACCCGGCTTTCAGATGAAACCGGGTGTTACCGGGACTCTTGTTGTCCGCGCATAAAAACTCCGATCAAAGACAGTCCGCAGATAGCACCTCACCCCGCCGAATTCAAGGCGCTTGGCAAGCTGTCAGCTGCGCTCGGCCGGCCAATAACCGCTTTCCAAATCGCGCGCGACGGCGAGCGCCTCGACATCATCGGAGCGGCAGCGGGAGCATCTCAGCTCTTTTTGAAGCTCGCTGAGTTTTTGGTCAGGCGCGAATTTGTCGGCCTTGAGGTACCGGAACCGTCCGCAACTGCGGCAATTGATTGCGAGCCGCTGGCCCATAAGCGCCAGGTCGCTGATCGTCAGCAAAGACCGTTTTGGACCGGGCAGGGTGGTCATGAGCTGTTCCCAAAAGGCGGCTTCGGCGGCTGGTAGGTGGACTGTAACAGCTGCGAAGCCGATCAAGAAGCTGGTTCTCCTGCCGGACCGCAGTTCGTCCCCGACAATCGATTTGTCGCATGGCGGGCAGATGATTTCCCGCTCGCATTCAATCGCGATTGCAGCTAAACACCCCGCCATGATGACTATGTCCGAAACATGGATTGATCTGTTCGGGGTGTCCGGGCTGTTCAATCCAATCGCCCTGATGATTGGTGTATATCTTGGCTGGCACGCCAACCAGGTCTCGAAGATCTGGATTGCCGGTTTTGCAGCTGCCGCGCTGTCGCTGATCGCCGAAACCGCCTGGAGTTTCACGGGCCTGCCGCATCCAATCGATCAAGATGCCGGCGCGCTGGCCATGTTCCCGTTCCGGTTTGTGGCAGGGGCTGTTGCGGCCGCACTGGCTTACCGTGTCCGGCGGATGCGCGGCGAACGGCCCCGCTAGGAGCCGGGTTTGAGCCAGGAGCTGAACAGCGCTGCATTGGGACAGTTCTGAAACGGCTTGGAAGCACCAGCCGCGTTTTCAGACAGCCAGTCCTTGCAGCCTTCGGCATTTTTGCAATGCATGCAACGGCTTGAGGCCTCCCTTAACTCCTGATCGAGGCGCTGTCCCTCCGGCAGGGACTGCATGGCGCCGATCGTCTCGAGCATACGGCCCATTAGGTCTGCCCGTTCGTTCATTCTATCCATCCAGCGCATGCGCGCTCTCCTTGACTGCTTGACCGCGGGGCCCCTCTCGTTCGGGAATGTGACGGAGCCGGTGACCCGGTGCTTTGATACCGATCAATTCGGCACGATTGTGGGCGGCACTGGCACAATTTTTCCTTTCCGATTAACCTGATTTTCCGATGCCGGGCTCTAATGTCCGCGTGAAGGAGAGCTGACATGGTCGGTGCCGTTCAGGGAATTCCGGCAACGCTTCCCGCAGAAAGCGCTGTCCGTTCCGCCGGTCTTGAACCTGGAACGCAAGTGCAGGCGCGCGTTGAAAGCGCAGGGCCCGACAACACGTTGCGCCTTTCCGTCGGCAAATCATCCATTGAAGTGCGTGCCAGCGCGCCGCTTCCCCCCGGCACGGAAGTCACGATCAAGGTGGATGGCGATGCCGCCCGTCCACAAATCCAGATCATTCCGCAAAAGCCGGGTGTCCAGCCGCAACCAGCAGCGCAGCCGGCAATCCAACCGGCGCAGCCGGGCAGCCAGCCGCCGGCAGCGCAGACACCGCAGACAACTCCGCAAGCCTCCCCCGCCACACCCGCTCCACCGGCGCCCCCGGCGGCTGCAGCCCGTCCATCGCTGGCGGCTGTGCTGAACACGCAATCACAGTCTGTGCCGCAAAACGTTGTCGCAGGACCTGCGGCAGGCGGTGCAGGCGCAATCGGGAGCGCGCCGTCTCCCACGGTGCAAGTGCCGCCTACCGGATTGCCAACCGGACAACCCGCAACATCCGCGCCCGTGACTGCACAGCTCCTGAACGTTCAAAGCGCGTCCAATCCGTCGCAGGGTGCTCCGCTTCAGACCGGTCAGCCCCAGGCCGTGCAACCACAAGCCGGGCAAACGCCATCAAGCCAGCTGCCGACAGGTCAGGGGCAATCCGGGCCAGCCGTGAGCCAGGGGGCTGGTTCTGCTCCTCCGACAGCGCCGGTTCAGATCGGCTCCGGCGCGACCCTGGCGCAAGTGCCACAGTCCGGGGCGAATCTTCAAGTCTCTCAGGGACCCGCGCCGCAGCTTCCTGGATCGCAAAGCCCGGCAAGTCCGGCCGCGATCCCGCAAAACGCTGCCCCAAACCTGGCAGCGGCGCAGATTTCTGGCGTGCTTTCAAGCGGTACGCCGACCACATCGCTCCAGGGCATAATTTCGCAGAACAGCGGACCGCAGCAAGTGGTGCGTTCGGCCGCACCCGCGCCGCAAGGTGCACCTTCTGTGCAGGTCGGTGTTGGAACAGCTCCGCTGCCATCCGCAGCGTCAGGACAAGCCATTCAGCCGGGTGGACAGACTGCAGGTCAGGGCGTCATTTCCCAGACGGGTCCCGGCCCGGTCCCGGCCGGTCAAGCGCCATCGCTGTCAGTCGGCGGGGCGCAAACTGTTCCGGGTTCAGCACCTCCGCCCGGTGCGGGACAGGTGATCAGCAATGCTTCTCTCCAACCCGGCCAAGCCGTCCGGCCTCAACCTCCGTTGGTCTTGTCGGGGTCGGCAGCCGTTCCACAGGCTGTGGCCCAGCAAGGCGGCGCCGGTATTGCGGGCGGTTTGGCCGGGGGTGGTACGGCAACCGGGACCCAATGGAGTGCACAGTTGCCTGCAAGCGGGGCGGCGCCCGCAGGATCTGCGGGAACCCCATTGCCACAGATTTCCGCAAACGTGACTGTCCAGCCACAATCCGTCCAGCCGCTAACTGTGCAGAGCCCACAACCCCTGCAGGCCGGTTACCCGATAAAAGGAACACCGGTGTCGCTCACAGCTCCGGCTGGTCAGGCGTCGGCGGCCGGCAGCGGCCCGCAGCCGGTCTCTGCGGCGCTTGCTTCTGCAGCAAAGACTGTTTTGCCGAAACTTCAGGAGCAACAGTCAAGCCTTGCCGGGTTGTTTGCGCAAATTACAGCCATGAAGTCGGCTCAAGCGGCCTCCGGCAGCAAGCTTCCTGACACTGTCGACAAGGTGATGCAGCAAATCCTCGGACTGCGCTTGAACAGCGCAGGCGGGCAGGTGACGGCACAGTCCGTCCACAATGCGGTGAAGGCTTCTGGTATTTTCCGCGAAGGCGCGTTGTTTTCGGGCGCCAAAGCGCCGTTGCCGCAGCAGGGGCAACCGGCGGATCTGAAGTCGCTTTTGATAACTTTGCGCGGGATCCTGCAGGATTTGGGGGCAGGCAGCAAAGCTGCCAAACCCTTTACACAACCGCCGGTGCCGAGCCTCGCCGGCGCGCCGCGGGGTCAGCGTCCTGCGGCAGCGGCGTCTGTTGCGGGCGCGGATGATGCAGATGCGATGAACCGGTTGCTGCAAGAAACGGACAATGCGCTGTCCCGTATCCGGTTGACGCAGATGGTCAGCCGCGGCCTGGGCGGTGACGATCCTCAGGCCGCGCAGGGAAAGCCGATGGATGTTGTGCTCGAGCTCCCCATGACTGTTGGTCAGGAGACAGCGATCGTCCAGATGCAGATCGGCAGGGACCGGGAGGGCAATCAAACCGGCGAAGACGATGACAGCTCGTGGCGTTTGCGGTTTGCCCTCGACCTGACAGCGACGGGTCCGCTTGAGGCCGCTGTCAGCCTGCGCGGCGGCGGTACATTCGTCAGCGTCTGGGTCGAACGCCGCGATACTTTGGATATGCTGCGCGCCGGGCATGAAACCTTGGAGGCAACCTTTGCAGACGCCGGTCTCAATTTGCAGGAACTGAGATTTCTTCACGGATTGCCGAAACGCCCGGAAACACCGTCCGGTGCCTATCTGGATCGCAGATCATGAACAAAAATGACGGAAAAAAGCTTGCGGTCGCGCTGAAATACGAAGGCGAGGGCACAGCACCTTATGTGAGTGCCACAGGCACCGGGTCGGTTGCAGAGCGCATTGAAGAGCTGGCCCGCGAGGCCGGGGTTCCGATCGAGCAAAACCCTATGATGGCCGAGGCCTTGTCGCAGATCGAACTCGACGAGGAAATTCCGATTGAACTTTATCAGGCGGTTGCTGTCCTGATCGGCTACATCATGCGCACAGGGATGGCGCAAAACCCGCCGGACTGACCAGGGCTCCGGGGCCGAAAATCTGCCGCTTTTGTGCGCAAATTGGCGCTTCTAAGCGAGACCCTCTTGCAGCCTCGGCAATTCCCGACTAGGCATCAAGCCGGCGATTTTAGATGGCTGGCCCCGATCCTCCACGGCGCGCCCGGCCATAAAGAACAAAAACAGGATTTAAGACGCATGACGATTGTCGACGCACGCACTCCCGACCCGAAGAAATTCATCAAGGGCGCGACCGGCGACTGGGAAATCGTGATCGGCATGGAAGTCCATGCCCAGGTGACCTCCGAGGCGAAACTGTTTTCCGGCGCGTCGACCGAGTTCGGCAAGGACCCGAATGACAATGTGAGCCTCGTGGATGCTGCCATGCCCGGCATGCTGCCGGTGATCAATGAGGAATGCGTGCGCCAGGCGATCCGCACCGGTCTGGGCCTCAAGGCCGAGATCAACCTGAAGAGCGTGTTCGACCGCAAGAACTACTTCTACCCGGATCTGCCGCAGGGCTATCAGATCTCCCAGTTCAAGCAGCCGATTGTCGGCGAAGGCACCATCCTTCTGGAAATGCCGGACGAAAAGGTCGAGGTCGGTGTCGAGCGCCTGCACCTGGAGCAGGATGCCGGGAAGTCCTTGCACGACCAACATCCGACCATGTCCTTCGTTGATCTCAACCGGTCCGGCGTCGCGCTGATGGAAATCGTGTCCAAGCCCGATCTCCGTTCAGCTGACGAAGCGAAAGCCTACCTCACGAAGCTGCGCACGATCCTGCGGTATCTCGGCACGTGTGATGGCAACATGGACCAGGGCTCCATGCGGGCGGACGTGAACGTGTCCGTGCGCCGTCCGGGCGAAGGCTTCGGCACGCGCTGCGAGATCAAGAACGTCAACTCCATCCGCTTTGTCGGCCAGGCCATCGAGTATGAAGCCCGGCGTCAGGTCGGCATTCTGGAAGATGGCGGTACCATCGATCAGGAGACACGGCTTTTTGACGCGGTGAAGGGCGAGACCCGGTCCATGCGCTCCAAGGAAGAAGCCCATGACTACCGCTACTTCCCGGATCCGGACCTGCTGCCACTGGAATTCAGCCAAGCTTACGTCGATGAGCTGGCTGCGCATCTTCCGGAACTGCCAGACGATAAAAAAGCCCGGTTCATAAAAGACTATGGCCTGACCGATTATGACGCGGATATTCTGGTTGTCGAACGGGAGTCGGCCGACTTCTTCGAGCAAGTTGCCAAGGGCCGCGATGCCAAACTGGCCGCCAACTGGGTGATCAACGAGCTCTTCGGACGGCTGAACAAGGAAGGCAAGGACCTGGCGACAAGCCCGGTGTCAGCCGCGCAGCTCGGTGCGATTGTCGACTTGATCAAGGACGGCGTGATCTCCGGCAAGATCGCCAAGGATCTGTTCGAAATCGTCTGGACCGAGGGCGGGGATCCGGCGCAGATCGTCGAAGACCGCGGCATGAAACAGGTCACGGATCTGGGCGCGATCGAGGCCATTGTCGACGACATCATCGCCGCCAACCCGGACAAGGTCGAGCAGGCGAAGAACAAACCAGGGCTTCTCGGCTGGTTTGTCGGCCAGGTGATGAAACAGTCGCAGGGTAAAGCCAACCCGCAGGCGGTCAACGATCTCTTGAAGCAGAAGATCGGGCTGGAGTGAGCGTGACGGTTCCCGTCTTGTAAAGAAAACCCGCGCCTGGTGCGCGGGTTTTTTGCAAGCAGAGATGGCGGGTCAGCACGCGTTCGCCAAAGGAGAGCCTGTGTGACTCTCAAGTGCGTTTTGCAGCGGCGCCGGCCGCCCCATCAAATAGCCTTGAGCCATTTCGACCCCCAGATGACGCAGGGTTTCCAGCTCCTGTTTTGTTTCGACGCCTTCGGCAATCAACCTGCTCCCGGTTTGGCGCGAGAAGAAGATCAAGCTTGAGGCCAACGCCTGGCGCGCGAGATTGCGGTCAATTTCGGTAACAAGCGAGCGGTCAAGCTTGATGACATCGGCCTGCAGGTTGAGGATGTGCTGGAAGGTGGAATATCCGGCTCCGGCATCGTCGACGGCAACCTTGAGCCCGGCACTGCGCAAAGACGAGAGAGCGTCGTGCAAATGCCGGTAATTCTCGATTGCTGCGTGCTCGGTCAATTCAAGCATGACCCGGTCAAGGGGCGCGCTTGTGAACAGTCGGGCAAAACGCGGTGACAGGACTACGGAAGGAGAGGCGTTGATCGACAGGGTGACCTCTTGAGGTAGGGCCGGTAGGGCTTCCAACGCTTTTTTGATCGCGTGGAGCTGCAATTCCTCGTCGGCACCAACCTCCTGAGCATCCTCGAACCATTTGTCTGGTCCTTGTTGGGGGGCGGTTTCAAACCGGGCCAGAGCTTCAAAGCTGCTGACTGTGTCAGATCCAAGGTCCATGATCGGTTGCAAATGCATGGCCATCAGGTCATTTTCCAGTACGTCCCTGATCCTGAATAGCATTTCCGTTTTCGAACGCTCCTTGAAACTGCTCATTTCGATGAGCTGGGTGGCGATCTCCGCAAATGCCGTCAAGGTGCTCAGATCACGATCGTTCAACGAAGTGTTCGGGTTCCCGCTATAACAACACAGCGTACCGAATACGTGACCGCCGGGCAGCACAATCGGCACCCCGAGGTAACAACCGATGCCGAGCGTTTTTGTCACCGGCATGCAGGCCGTTTGCGGTTCCGCGGATGTATCGGGGATGATGCCTGCCAGTTTCCCGGTTGCAATTTTGTGGCAGTAAGTTTCCTCAAGTAGATCAGCGGCGCCGGGCTGCGGACCTTTGCCGGGTTCGCAATCCACGTTTAGGAATTTGCGCTGTCCGCCGGCGAATTCGCTCAAGAATCCGACTTCCATATCGAGATGGCGTCTCATTGCATGAACCAGATTTTGGATTTGTCCGGAAACTCCGCGCGACGGACTGCGACGTATGAAAGAACTTTCAAGCTCAGAAACACACGTGTTGTTGACCCCATTCGAGCTCTTCATCGCCAATTGGTTCCCTTTGAAAAGAACAGTGATCCTGTTCAACGAGTAATTGGCCTGCTCTCTTAACAAACGTCTAATCCAAGTTGTAAATATGGATCACTTAATCGAAAAAATACCAAGGTATACCCTGAAAGAATTGGTATTTATTCAATCATTGTAAAAAGTAACCAAAAAGAAGATGGGGGAATTAAAAGTTGTGTATTGGTTGTGGTTTTTGATCTCTACCCTGCGCTAGGCAATGCCCGCCGGGTGGGTTAAACGGCTATGGCCGAAACCAAGATGCGCAACATGACATCAAATCACTCCTCCGCCGACCCTGCACCTGTTCCTTTTTATGCCACGCCCTTCGGTGTTTGGGCCATTGCCGCGGGCTGGGGGCTGATGCATTTGCTCCTGAGGGCATTGAACTCTCCGGTGCTGGGAACGGATGACATGTTTGAAAACGTGCTCGTCCAAACACTCGAAGCAGGCTACATGCTGCGCCAGCCACCTCTTTACGAGTGGTTGTTATGGTCCGCCCAGCAGATTTTCGGGCCAACAATCTGGGCGGCGCTCTCTGTTAAGTATGGCTTGATTTCAGTGGCGGCGCTGTTTCTGTTTCTGATTGCGCGCAAGGCTTTGCCGGACCCGCGTCTGGCTGCGCTCTGCGCGTTTTGCTATTCGCTTTTTTATCAGTTCGGCTGGAACCTGCATGAGGGAGTGACGCACACCGTTGTGTTGACAGTCGCCTGTGCCGCAAGCGCGTTTTTCTTCATAAAGGCGTTGGAGACCGGCCAGCTCGGCTTCTATGTCCTGTTCGGCGTTGCTGTCGGAACAGGATTGCTTGGCAAGCATTCCTATCCGATTTTTGTTGTGGCGTTGCTGCTGGCAGCGCTCAGTGATGCGCATTGGCGCTCACGGCTTCGGCTTGCCGGTTTGGCGCTTGTTCCGATCGCGGCCCTCTTCGTCTACAGCCCCTATGCCTACTGGATCTTCAGCGAGGGCTTGAAGCTTCTGCCCTCTGTGTCCCAGACCATGGGCGTGACTGCGCAAACCTCCCACCTTGCACGGGCAGGCGAGGGGCTGGGCCGGCTGTTGTTCGGCTTGCTGGGATTCTCGGTCCCGCTTGTGCCCTTGGTGCTTTTGATCTTCTGGCAGCGGTTCGCAGGACGTAATACCCCTGTGAGCCCCGGAGTTCCCCCGGCCGCGCGCCTGTGTGGCCGCACGGTTCTGGCGATGATTTTGCTGACCGCTGTTTTGATCGCGGTCACGGGTGCCACCTATGTCAAGGAACGGCACATGCACCCCTTGATGCTGCTCTTGCCGATCTACCTGTTTGCGGATCTTGACCGCTATCGGTGGGGGCGCCAATGGCGGATCTTGGGCGCAGTCGCTGCCAGTCTAGTTGTGGTCGTCTTTGTGGCCCGAGTTCCGGGTTTGCTCGCGCCCGATCGGTTCTGGTGCGGCGGAAAATGCCGACACATGAAGCCTTATGAAGACCTTCGGACCCCGCTTTTGGATGTGGGCGCAGGGCAGGCTACGCTTCTGACCGATAATGGCTATACGGGTGGCAATGTGAGGGTCCTGTTGCCCGGTGCCCGGGTGGTGACACCAGCCATTCCGGCGCGTACACCGCCGCGTGACAGCTGCTTCTACATCTGGGAGGAGGGTGATGCGGAACCGGCGTTGCCGGCGGCCGAGCAGTTTGAGGCGGTCAAGGCACAAGCCGGTTTGCAAGGGGCGCCGATTTCCGCACGGTATCTGCAAGGGAACTGGCCCCATCTTTGGAAGACGGACGGCTGGCGCACGACATATTGGGGTGTTGCCGAACTCAAGCCCACAGACCCGGCCTGCCACTTATCTGAATAACCCGAAAGAGGCCCGTCATGCCGACTTGCCGGATAGAAAAAGCCCGCCCTGAACACCTCCAGGCGATCATTTCGATCGTGAATGCAGGCGCAACTTCGGCCCGCCAGAATAAGGAGTTTACCGATTGGCAGGACTACCGTCCGGCCTTCGAGGCCCTGTGTGCCGCCCCCGAGGCCGATATTTACGTCGCGCTGAACACGTCTGGCGAGGTTGTCGGGACATACCAGATCCATTTTCTCAAAGGGCTTGCCTATCAAGGCCGGCCGCGTGTGGAGCTTGAAAGTGTGCATGTGCGAGGCGATCAGCAGGGCAAGGGCGTCGGCCGGACGATGATGGCACATGCCGAAGAGCTTGCACGGGTGGCGGACGCGTGCCTTGTGCAGCTGACGTCAAACAAGGAACGGCAGGGCTCGCATCTTTTTTACAGGCGTCTCGGCTACGAACAAAGCCATCTCGGTTACAAGAAAATGTTGGTGTGAACCGAGGGCAACAACGGACGTACGCACCTTGGTTGAATTGTGAACCGGTCAGTCCTAAATCTCGGGGCAAGGTGATCCGATCCACCTGTCTTCAAGGAGTATTTTATGTCCGTTTCCCAAGTAAAGCCGATCGAACTCTATTACTGGCCGACGCCGAATGGCTGGAAGGTGTCGATCCTGTTAGAAGAGCTGGGTGTGCCTTACGAGGTCAAATTCATCGACATCGGCAAGGGCGACCAGTTTGAACCGGAGTTTTTGAAGTTTTCGCCGAACAACCGCATGCCTGCCATTATTGACCCGGAAGGTCCGGACGGGTCGCCGATCACAGTTTTCGAATCCGGTGCGATCTTGCAGTATCTCGGCCGCAAATTCGGCAAGTATTATCCAGCCGACGAGCGCAAGCGGGTCGAGACCGAGGAATGGCTGATGTGGCAGATGGGCGGCTTCGGGCCGATGCTTGGCCAAAACCATCACTTCCGGATCTACGCACCGGAAAAGATCGAATATGCCATGAGCCGTTATCTCAACGAGACGCATCGGCTGTATGGGGTCTTGGACCGACGCCTTGAAGGCCGCGATTACGTGGCTGCCGGCGAGTACACCATTGCGGACATGGCGATGATCGGCTGGGCGCAAGGCTGGGAACGCCAGGGCATGGATCTCGAAGAATTCCAGAATGTCAAAGCCTGGAAAACGCGGTTGGAAGAGCGTCCCGCGGTTCAAAAAGGCTTGGTTGTCGGCAAGGAAGAGCGCGAGAAATTTGCCCTTCAAGACGACAAGAACGCTCAGAGCGTTCTGTTCGGCCAGCGCGCGCGGTAAGCTCGCCCGAACACGGGTTTACATAAAGGCACCCTGGCGGAAGCCGGGGTGTTTTGGTTCGGGGCGGGATCAATCCCCTGTTCTGCGCCAGGTTTCGGTCTCACACACATTGAATATTGCCCGAACGCAGCCTCGTATTGACAGTTGGTTGGCATCAGGCCGGGTCACTGTCGCGTTCGCGCTGAAACCCCGGCGCGGATCGTAGACCCGGCCTTTCCAGCCGGTTCCCTCCGGTGCAAGCCGCCACAATATCGTCAATCCCAGAATTTTCCGGCCGCGTTTCGACGCGTCGCGGTTGCGAATATCCATGGCAGTTTGTTGTGTTTCGCCCGGTGGTGGCGGAAAGCTGATGATTTTCCCGCATGGCGCGCCGCCGCAGTCCGAAATCTCGACCGTCGCGCCGTCTTGTGTTCGCCACCTGCCGGCAATGTCGGACGCGGATTGAGCGGGCGCGGTGAGCAATAGCGCCAGCAGGAAACCGGCCACCAGCATTCCACTGGCCGATAAAGGCCGGCCGCCAGTGTGGCGGTTCCGGCGGTGTTTCACATTGTGCAGATCCATAGCCGACAAGCCCCGAAGCAAACGCTGCATGCAAGATTATCATGCGCTTGAAGAAGGGTTTATACGGCTGGTCCTGAACCGGATCTGAACAGGCTTATTTGACCCTGGACCAGGTTTCGCCCTTGCAGATCAGGCCGCCCATGACGCAGCCCTCTAGCTTGAGCTTGTTTGCGGATGTCAGCTGGATGAAGCCGGTATAGGTCTTGCCGTCTTCGGCGTTGTAAACCTTGCCCTTCCACTGACCATCCTTTCCAGTCGGTTTCATGGACTGGACGATTTGGACGCCGACGAGTGGGCGGCTGCGCTTGCTCGCATCCGGGTTTTGGGTGTCATTGCGCGGCTGTTTCAGCCAGACCAGTTTTCCGCACAGCGATGCACCGCATGAGCTGATCCGGATTTTGGACGCACCATTGGGCCGTACCCATTCGCCTTTGGCGTCGGCTGCATAACTTGGGGTTGCGAAAGCGGCGGCGAGACCGCAGCCGATCAAGGCGGCTGCAAGTGTGGACTTGAACATGTTTTTCCTCCCAGAAAGCGTCGTGCTTCCGTTTACGGAAACGGAGCCTACAGCGCAAATCCTGAGCTGCAAACCCGTGTCGCTACGTCACATTGGAGAGTTTTTTCGCAATTCCGAGCCGTGTTCAGGATGTTTCGGGCAGAGCGCTTATCCAATCGAGGCTGGTCTGTGCAATGTCCTGCCAGCCGTCTTCCAGCTGCATATAGTGGCATTTGCCTTCAACCTCGACGAAACGCGCCCAGTCGCCGTAGCGGCTTGCCATTGCTCTGCTGGTAGATGGAGGCACAACTTTGTCTTCCGTTCCGGACAGGAACAACAAGGGTGTCTGGACCGTGGCATGATCGATCCAAGTCGTTTGGTTGATATCGTACATCCAAAAAAACAGCTCGAACAGAACAGTGCCCGATTCCGTCCCTAGCCGGTCGCAAATGGCATGTTGCTGGTGTTCTGGCATCGTATTCAGGCCGTAGGCCGCCAGGAGCTCGAAGTCCTGTCCCGGAGCCATCTCCCAAAACCTGCCGGCAGACATGAAACCCTTGCCCAACGCCCGCTCCATGTCGGTGGTTGGCAAGGTGCCGTGGCAAATGCTGCTGTTGATGAGTACAGCCGCCCGGATCTCGCCGCGCGCGGCCAGGAGTTGCGCAATCAGGCCGCCAAGAGAGTGGCCAATAACGATCGGAGGTTGTTCAAGACCGGAGATAAAGGCGCTGATGTCCGAGACATAGTCGGCAATGCTTAGGCCGGTGAGTGCCGTTTGGCGTTCGTCTGAGGCAGGCAGGTCATGATGGCGGTAGGTCGGCGTATGGCAGGAATAGCCCTGTTGCTCAAAAAACCGGGTGAAGGTCTGCATGGTCCACGGAGCCGCATTGGTTCCGTGCAAA
Organism: Roseibium hamelinense; assembly: GCF_007830545.1. Taxonomy (GTDB): domain Bacteria; phylum Pseudomonadota; class Alphaproteobacteria; order Rhizobiales; family Stappiaceae; genus Roseibium; species Roseibium hamelinense. The sequence continues at coordinate 4,200 of NZ_VLLF01000012.1, read as the reverse complement.
AGAACGATTGGCGCATTCGGCATGATGGTCTCCCGCTCAGGCCTGTTATGCCCATGTCCGGGCATGCGACCTTACATCAGCGTAAACAAAATGTTGCTGCAATTCTTCACATTGTCTCTAACGGGCCTTGAAAAACAAATGAAATTTCAAAAATGATGATTTTCGAAGTGTTAAGTTCACACCTCGGTAAGCTTTTGTTTGATTTGCGTTAATTCTAGTTTTTAACGGCCCGTTCAACGCCGTTTTGCAAGATCGGTGTCAGAAACGCTGCGTCATATCACGGTGTTTCGGGGACGCTTCACGGGGGTGAAGCCTCACAAAACGGGGAGTGCGTCATGGCACGGTTTGAAGTTTATTCAGAAGATATGTCCGGTTTCGGCGAAGCGCCGGCAAATCCGGAAATCCTGTTCCAGATGGGTCTGGACAGCGCATGCGGGCGGCATGGCGAGGCCGATCTGATCGCAGCACACAAATGGTTCAATATTGCTGCCCTGAAAGGCAACAGGGACGCTGCCCAATACCGCAAAGAAATCTCGGCGGAAATGAGCCCGTCCCAGATTGCTGAAGCCCAGCGGTCGGCGCGTGAGTGGTTGTCAGCGCATTGAGCGCGCCGCTCCGGCGCTCTGCCGGTCTTCTTCTATGGGCACGGTCTGATCGGACCTGGCCGGTCTATTCTGGGCCAGGTCCGGCATCTTCATCCGCCTATGCCGCGTGTTGCGACGATTCTTTCGCCGCTGCGTCCGCATCCGGAGTGGCGTAGGGCGGCAGATTGTTGACCAGCGCCGCACACGCCAAAGCGATGTAACGCGGAGCGCCTTGTTTCCTGAACTTGGCGATCGTATTCCGAGATCCAATTCCCAGAGCCTCTGCCGTCGCCGCGGTGCTTTTGAAGCCCATCCGTTGGCACCAATGCTGAAACTCGTCTGCGTTCATAAATTCCCCCTAATTTCCTTAGAGTGTTAGTATCTGCCCAGTGCATCGACTATCCCGAGTAGATAGCCGTCAAGATGCAACCATAGAGTGATTTGTCGGAAAAAACAACATTGAGATTTACCGAAGCGGCTTCGCCTGTAACCCATTGAAAACCGGGGACTAAAGCGTGGATATCAGCAGAGCTCGCCTATAGTTTCGACAACCATTGGTAGAAAATTGGGATCGAAGATGCCGCGCAGGGGTTGTGTCTCGTGTTCCGTTTCGCGTGATCGCCTCAAATCCCTCCCGGAAACGTGCAATCAAGTCCGGGTCACTGTTCTTCCGGAATGCCATTTGTAGCGGACCGCTCGGGTCCTTCACCCGATAGACCCGCTCAACTTCCTGCCGGTCCAGCTCATCCGGTGTCACGTGGTGCTCAAAGGAGGCCTCGTTGAAGGCCATGAGACCCAGCCTGCCGCGCGACAGTTTTCGAATGTTCAAGGCATCTTGTCCGACCACGTCCAGGTTGAAAAATTTCTACCCTTTAAGACCCTGAAGAATAATGTTTTCCACAGAAACGCCACTCGTGCGGGCCGTTGTTTCGTTCAGTGTCGAGGCTGTAACATCGTGGCGTGCCGCGCGGCGGAAAACCGAGGTGTCGCAAGCAGCGAAGGCCAAAGCCCATTCAAACTGATCCTGTCACTCCGGGCTTCGGCCGGTGGAAGGCCGATCGAGTGGGGCAAGGTGTTTTGCCGGCTTTGTGCCGTGAGAGGGGGCCGTACCCAAAGCAAGAAGGTCATCGGCGGGTCAACGCCTGTTTCCTCCAGAACCGCCTTCACCGCATGCCCGTTCCTGCGCTTCGCTCCCCGGCAGCGTTTTGATGCGTCTGGCGGGGCGAGGGAACGACGGCATTTTTAACGGGTGAGCCTCATTGCTTTGGCGGTTTGCAGCCCCGGGCGGCTTTCAACCCAAAATGCGGGCAGACACCGCTTCAGGCACGAGGTTTTGAAAAATTCCACAGCCAAGGAAAAAAACCTTGATCTCCAGAAGTCGGACAACTAAACGGGACTAACCGGAGAGGTGGCCGAGTGGTCGAAGGCGCTCCCCTGCTAAGGGAGTAGGCGGGCAACCGTCTCGAGGGTTCGAATCCCTTCCTCTCCGCCATTATCCCCATTGCGAACCAGTGTCACCGCCCTGACGGGCACGGATTTTTCCGTGTTAACAAAGGGGTTTGCGGAAACCGACCGAACCTCATAGACGCGCCGCCTAGCCGAAGCTGGGCTCAGAATGACCCTCAGTCTCAGTTTGGGCGAACCTCACCCGTTTCGGTTCGGTCTCGTTTTCTCGTTACCTTTCAATGCACTGCTGCCGAACTCCGCCAAAACCCAAACGTGCGTTCCGAACGACATCGATGGCAATATAGCCAGAACATGCGGTAGGCGCGTTGCTCGGGATGCTAGCGTAAATCGACGGATTTCTTGGGTAGGTTTGCATCCCATTCCCCCAACCGAAACCGCTGATGACAAATGATTTTCCCGCGTCTAGCCTGGCCGCATGTCGAACGGGCCTTGGACAGATGCAGAGAATGACCTGATCGTCGCGGATTACTTCGCGATGCTGGCTGCGGACTTCGCTGGTCAGTCCTATAACAAGGCCGCGCACAATCGCGATCTTCAGGCCCAGATAGACCGCAACCGCAGTTCGATTGAGTTCAAGCACCAGAACATCAGCGCGGTTCTCAGGGCCCTCGGAGAGGACTGGATCCCCGGCTATAAGCCCGCGCAAAACTACCAGGGCACACTAGAAGAGGCGGTGGCGCGTTGGCTGGAACTCAACCCCGGCTGGCTGTCCCGCATTCCGGACCGGCCCGCGATGGGCCTCCGCGAGGCGGCTCAACTTTGGATTGGACCGCCCCCGACGCTCAGCAACCAACCGCCTCCGGCTGAACTTGAGCAAACCATCGCCACCGCCCGCAAATTCGATGTGGCGGAGCGTGACGAGCGCAACCGCGCGCTTGGCCGGGCGGGAGAGGAACGCGCGCTGGCGCATGAGAAAGCGGTGCTGGCTGGCTACGGGCGCTCTGATCTTGCGTCAAAGGTGCGATGGGTCTCGGAGGAGGATGGCGATGGCGCGGGGTATGATATCGCCAGTTATGCGCCGGATGGTCGGCCCCGTCTGATCGAAGTGAAGACGACCAACGGCTGGGAACGCACACCATTCCATATTTCGCGGAACGAGCTGGCTGTTGCCGACGAACGGTGGGCGGACTGGTGCCTCATGCGGCTCTATCACTTTGCACGCGAGCCGAAGGCGTTCGAACTGCGCCCGCCGCTGGACGCCCACGTGTCGCTGACCGCTACGAGCTTTCAGGCCAGCTTCCATTAAGGGTTAGTCAAACACGCGCCCCGGCTGCTCGACCCATGGCAATTCCGACACGCCGCAGAGGTCGAAGATCGAAAGGACCGTCGGCTCGCGCCGCAGCACCAGTCGTTCCAATACCGAAGGCGACAGCCATGCGAGCCGGATCACGCGGCTGACATAACGGTCGGAGATACCTTCCTCTCTGGCGAGATCGGCGATGGTGTTGACGTCGCCGCGCTCGAGCCTGCGCCGCCAGTCCCACGCGCGGCCGATGGCGCGCAGAAGGCGCGCGTCCTGGCCGCGATCCATGGCGACCTCGATCTCTTTTGGCGGCAGGATGCGGGGGCGGCCGCCTCGATTGCGCAGGGTGAGCGGGATGTGGACCCGGAGGGTATCGGGCTCTGCCATCACGCCACCTCCGGCTTGGCCGGTGCCATAAGCGTCGCAATTGCACCCAAGCCCTCGTGGCGCAGATCGACCGCCAGTCCGGCGTCGCTGGCTGTGACACGCGCCACCAGCAGCCTGACCACGCGCGCTTGCTCGGCCGGGATCAGCGCCTTCCACATGTCGTCAAATTGGGCGAGTGAGGCGCTGATGTCCGCCTCGCCAAGGTCTGGCTGTTGATTTTCACCGAGAACTGACCCGGTGAGGCCCGATTTTTTCACTGAGAACTGACCCATGTTTAAACCCACCCCTGAGTGATTTCGGCGGGGGAATACGGAGTGATAGACATGGCGTTGTTGAGCGTTATCAGACGCTGGCATTTTCGTGATCAGCTTTCGATCCGGGAGATCTCCCGGCGCACCGGATTGTCCCGGAACACAGTGCGCAAGTATTTGCGGGATGATACGGTTGAACCCGTGTTCAAGGTTCCCGAGAGGCCCAGCAAACTTGATGCCTTTGCCGACAAGCTGTCGGCCTGGTTGC
>NZ_VLLF01000011.1 GCF_007830545.1 Roseibium hamelinense | reverse complement strand
GCCGAGGGGTGCCACGGCTGGGATTGGGACAGTGTGCTTCCCTATTTCCGGCGCGCTGAAAACAATGAGCGCGGCGAAGATGCCTATCACGGATCAAGCGGGCCTTTGCACGTCTCGGAACCGCAAGAGCCGCGCCCGATGGCCCATGCTTTCGTTGAGGCGGCCAAGTGCCTGCAGGTCCGCGAAAGGCAGGACTTCAATACAGGTGAGAACGAGGGCTGCGGGCTGTATCAGGTCACGCAGTTCCACGATGAGCGCAACGGCGAGCGGTGCTCGGCCGCCGCAGCTTATCTTTTTCCGGTCATGGACCGGCCGAACCTGACCGTCTTCACCTATGCCGATTGCACTGGCCTGACCTTTGAGGGCGCCCGGGTAACGGGGGTAAAATTCCGTCACAAGGGGCAGGAACAGATAGCCCTGGCCGGCCGCGAGGTGCTGCTTTGTGCCGGCGCGCTCAAAACACCTCAAATCCTGCAGCTGTCCGGAATTGGCGACCCGGAAGACTTGAAGCCCCACGGCCTTGAGGTCCGGCACGCCCTGCCAGGTGTTGGCAAAAACCTGCAAGACCATCTGGATTTTTCATTGGCCTATAAGTCACGCGATACCGACTGCGCCGGTCTCGGTTTTATTGGCGCATTGCGCCTTGTCCGGCATCTCTGGCGATGGCGCAAAAATGGTGTCTCGATGGCCGCCTCCACCTTCGTAGAAAGTGGGGCCTTTTTAAAGACGTCGCCGGACCTGGACCGCCCGGATATCCAATTGCATTTCGCCATCGCAGTGATCGAAAACCACGCACGCACACTCCATTATGGCTATGGATTCAGCTGTCATGTCTGCAAGCTGCGGCCCGACAGCCGTGGCACGGTCACGCTGGCAAGCACCGACCCACTTGCCACACCGGCCATAGACCCTGCCTTCCTCAGTGATCCGCGCGATCTGGAAACAATGATCAAGGGCGCCCGCATCACAAGAGACATCCTGGAGGCCGAACCACTCGCCAAGTATCGCCATCGCGAACTTTTCGGCACCGAAAAGGCCCGCACCGACGCGGATTGGGAAGAGCATATCCGCGCGCGGTCCGATACGATCTATCACCCCGTGGGCACCTGCAAGATGGGCACAGACCCTATGGCCGTTGTGGACCCGGCGCTGCGGGTCTATGGCCTTAAGGGTCTGCGCGTGGTTGATGCCTCCATCATGCCAAATCTCATATCCGGCAACACAAACGCTCCGACCATCATGATCGCCGAAAAAGCCGCTGACATGATCAAGGCCGCGTAACGGCGCGGTGTCTTATCTTGTTCAGCTGGACGGACATGGATGGAGTGCAAAGCCGGTGGCGCAAAACTGCCCCGGCTTTTCGCCCCTTTATGCTAAAAGAACATGCGGCCGGAGATCATCCATTCCCCGCGTTGCTGCTGCTGGGGGCTTTGGTGATGAGGACCCAGCTTGTTCCAGCAAGCACGATTTCGGCGAGCAGATAAAAGACAAAGATCGGCTGCGGCCAACCATCGAGAACCAGGCTCAGCAATCGGCCTAACCCGATGCCGGTGACGAACACGAAGACACTCCACAGCGCGGGGATACGAAGCTCAGCCCGCAGGGCACCGGTCAGCCAGAAGACGATCATGCCGAGGTAAAGGCCCATGACAGCCCGCAAGAGGTGCCGCGTGGGTAAATCGGGGTCACTGAGACCGTAGAGCCAAGGCAGGCTCGTCTCGGGCACCGCGCCATAGGTCAATGCAATCGGCACAAGGCCGATGCCCATTGCCACAAGAAACAGCCTCTGCGCCTGATCAATCGACATCAGCTAAGCCCCTTTTGCAGGTTACACAGGCGGATATTTGCCGAACGGTGAAGTCAGCTTGGTTCATCCTTGGCCTTTTTGCTGCGCACAATGCGAAACCCGATATGCGCGGTGCTGAAATCCATCTCCAGGCTTTCGCGGGCAGCTGCACGGTATCTCCGGCAGTAGTCTTCACTGCACAGATACGAACCGCCCTTGATGGTGAACCGCGGCACGGCGGGTGCTAACGGACTATCAGTCCACTCCCAGATGAGAGCGGCGGTGCAAAACTCGACCACGGTAGCGGCGGGATAGTCCTGCTGCGGGCGGCGTAAAAGTCGTCCACCTATTTTCCTTCTGCGAAGACGGCAGGAGGGTTAGGGGATCTATACCGTGGAATTGTATTTGAGGGTCCGTCTTGCGTGCTCCGAAGGGATGACGCAGCGCCAGGCGGCGAAGCATTTCAACATATCGCGCGACACGGTTCGCAAGATGCTGTCGTATTAGACGCCGCCCGGCTATCAGCGCCGGTCGCCGGTGCGCCGTCCGAAGCTTGATCCGTTTGTTCAGATCATCGATCAATGGCTCGATGAGGACGTGAACATGCCGCGCAAGCAGCGCCATACGGCCAAGCGGGTGTTCGACCGGCTGCGAGACGAATGCGGCTTCACCGGCGGCTACACGATCATCAAGGATTACATGCGCGAACGCGCGCAGCGTCGCCAGGAGGTGTTCGTACCGCTGTCGCATCCGCCCGGTCATGCGCAGGCCGATTTCGGCGAAGCCATGGTGGTGATCGGCGGTGTTGAACAGAAGGCACATTTCTTCGTGTTCGATCTTCCTCACAGCGATGGTTGCTATGTGCGGGCCTATCCGGCGGCCGTGGCTGAGGCCTGGGTGGACGGCCACATCCATGCCTTCGCCTTCTTCGGCGGGGTGCCGCAATCGATCGTCTACGACAACGATCGGTGCCTTGTGGCGAAGATCCTGCCCGATGGCACGCGCAAGCGCGCGGCGCTGTTCAGTGGCTTTCTGTCCCACTACCTGGTCCGGGACCGCTATGGCCGTCTGGGCAAAGGCAATGACAAGGGGAGTGTCGAGGGTCTTGTCGGCTATGCCCGGCGCAACTTCATGGTTCCAATCCCGCGGTTTGCGACTTGGGATGAGCTCAATCTCTGGCTGGAAGAGCAATGCCGCAAGCGCCAGGGCGACAGGCTGCGGGGCGAGAGGGAGGCGATTGGGGATCGCTTGCTACGCGATCTGGCCGCCATGCAGCCGTTACCGGCTTCGCCTTTCGATGCCTGCGACCAGGCCAGTGCCCGTGTCACGGCTCAATCTCTGGTGCGTTACAAGACCAACGACTATTCGGTTCCCGTCGCCTATGGCCATCAAGACGTCTGGGTCCGAGGCTATGTCGACGCGGTGGTGATCGGTTGCCGTGGCGACATCATAGCCCGTCATCCCAGGTGCTGGGAGCGGGAAGATGTCGTCTTCGACCCGCTGCATTACCTGCCGCTGATCGAGCGGAAGATAAATGCGTTGGATCAGGCCGCCCCGCTCCAGGGCTGGGACCTGCCGCAAGAATTCGCCACGTTGCGCCGCCTGATGGAAGCGAGAATGGGCAAGCACGGCCGGCGGGAATACGTGCAGGTGCTGCGTCTCATGGAAAGCTTCGAGCTTGCCGATTTGCATGCAGCGGTGAAGCAGGCTCTCCAGCTTGGCGCGATCGGCTTTGACGCCGTCAAGCATCTGATCCTATGCCGGGTGGAACGCCGGCCACCGAGGTTGGACCTGTCCATCTATCCCTACCTGCCGAGGGCGACCGTCGAGAAGACCTCGGCGAAGGCCTATATGCACCTGCTCGGCGGCGCTGAAGCGGAGGACGCGGCGTGAGCACCGAAGCGCCAGATACACCTCCTGGGATCCTGCTTTCCCACCATCTCAAAACCCTCAAGCTGCCGACCTTCCTGCGGGAATATCAGAAGCTGGCCCGGCAATGCGCCACCGAGGGCGTGGATCATACCGGATACCTCGCCCGTCTTGCGGAAAGGGAGATGATCGAGCGGGATCGCCGCAAGGTCGAGCGCCGCATCAAGGCGGCAAAGTTCCCGGTCGTCAAAAGCCTCGACAGCTTCGACTTCGCCGCCATACCGAAGCTCAACAAGATGCAGGTGCTGGAACTGGCCCGTTGTCAATGGATCGAGCGCCGCGAGAACGTCATAGCTCTTGGTCCCAGCGGCACGGGCAAGACGCACATCGCCCTCAGTCTCGGCCTGGCCGCATGCCAGAAGGGCCTGTCCGTGGGCTTCACGACCGCCGCGGCACTGGTCAATGAGATGATGGAGGCCCGCGACGAACGGCGTCTTATACGTTTCCAGAAACAGATGGCCGCCTGCAAGCTGCTTATCATCGACGAACTAGGCTTTGTGCCGCTGTCAAAGACCGGGGCGGAACTGCTGTTCGAGTTGATCTCGCAACGCTACGAACGCGGAGCGACCCTGATCACCAGCAATCTTCCCTTTGACGAATGGACGGAAACCCTCGGATCCGAACGTCTGACCGGCGCGCTGCTCGACCGCGTCACCCACCACGTCAATATTCTCGAGATGAACGGCGACAGCTACCGCCTCGCCCAAAGCCGAGCCCGAAAGGCAGGCTGACCCCCACCCGGAAAATGCCACGCACGCATGAGACCCCCGCTCGGGCTACGCCCTCCCGGCGCTCTCATGCGTGCGCCGCAAGTGGCCGAATTTTACTCCACCCAGTGGCCTGATTTTACTCCGCCGTTGACACCTGCAATCTCGACCTTCACGGGCGGATCGGTGTCGGCATCGCCGAATTCCCCTACCAGCAGCACTGTCCGCAATTCGCTTCCATCGGTCGCGGGCAAGAGCGTGACGCACTGAATCTCACCCGTCTTGCCGGATGCGGTGGTGACCCGAAAATCGCCGGCTTGCATCGTTGCGTGATCGATCTCCGTCGAGAAAATGACCGGCATCCCATCCTAGCGGGGCGCGCCCCAGCAGATCAGGCGGGATAACAACGGCAAGGCGTTGTCGAGCCCGAAGAAAGCCGACAGAAGCTCAGCCGATTGGCCATCAGTCTGCCGAGGCAGTGCCATGTCCGCCGTGGTATCAGTCAGATCTGTGCTGGTCACGTCAGCCAAGACCTGAGGCGCGCCGAGAAAAGCGGCGCAGACGACGAGCGCGGTCAGCTTCCAAAAGACCTGGCCGCGGCTGGGCCCGCTCAAGGCGCCTTCGCTTGCGCCGTCCTCCAATGGAATCCCCGCACTGCCTAACATGACTGCTCCACGCGTTTCCGCTCGCGGGTTGGACCGCAAGTCGTCTGGCGACTTATAGCGTGGATATGTGGAACTACGGACGCTGTTCGGGATCAGCTACGGCCAAAGAACATTCATTTTCGGCCAGAGGCTTCCCGGACATGTGCCTGGTCCCGAAAAGCTTTTGGTGTAAGGCCCGTCCAGCGCTTGAAGCTGCGGGCGAAGTTCGAAGATGAATCAAAGCCAAGGAGGCTCGCGATGCTTTTGATTGGCTGCGCAGTGCCCGACAAAAGCGCCCGTGCCCGCTGCACCCGGGCTTGATCCAAAAGGGAGCGGTAAGAAGTTCCGCACCGATCCAGCTGCCGGCGTAACCCGCGTTCGGAATATCCAAGCTCTTCCGCAATCTCCGAGAGCTGGACCGAAAGGTTCTCTGCGGCCTCAAGGCGGGCCATGACCTGCGCAAGCGGGGTCGTCACCTGCGACACGTCAGCAGCAAACTGCTCGCAAAGCGCCAAAAGCCGCGCATGATTGATCGGATCAGCGCCCGGGAGAGGCCGGGGCAACAGGTCTTTGGGAAACAAAAGCCGGTTTTCTGCAGCCTCAAATTGGACCTGGAACCCGATTTTGGGCGCCACATCGGACCAGCCGTCAGGCTGTTTGACCGTCGTCTCGGCACGGCCCGTCACCTGGTCGCTCCGAAGCATCGCCTTGAGCAGACCGTCAATGGCGACCATCGCGCTGCTGAAGCCAAAATACTCAATGTCGTCAAATGGAAACTTTGATCGCAGACGAATGGCCATCTCGCCAGGCTCAAGACTATTGCCCATATCGATCAGCGTGAAGTCGAATGCCGGGAAGGTCAAAAAGAAGAACCTCTCCAGTACTTTAAGTCCATCTTCGAAGCATGCCGCGTTCATGGCGGTGTAGGACGGAAGGCCAACATATGCAGGTTCGAACTTCAGCGCGAGATGGGCGCCAAGATGCGGGTCGCTTGTTTGTTCGATAGCATTTAGGAAAAACCGGCGCAGCGGTTGAAAGCCGCATCTAAAATGAGGATCTTCCAGCTGCTTTTCGTCAAGTCCGGTATCGGCCAGCAACGCGATTGCCGGATAGCCCTCTTCGCGCAAAGGGCGCAGGACAAAGCCCGGGTAGTTCATCGGCAACGCCGGCTCATCCGGGGTAAACGTTTTCAGCGGCATTCAAGATTGCTCCGTCATCGTCACCGCAATTTTGGCTTTACCGAGTGTATTCGGCAACAAAAAGAAGAGTGATCTTGTGCTGGTAAATCTATCTGAACGGACAAAGGTCATTCGCGTTTGGATAACTTTCCACAATACTGAACGTCCTCACTCAGCTCTTGAGCCCAAAACACCCAAGGAGGCATTTTGGACTGATGGGAATTCGACATTGGCGGCGTGGAAGCCAAACAGATGCACCTAAAACAAGCCGCTAGCTTGTCTAGAAAATCGGGACCACTCCAGAGGTTCGCCGTCAGACATTTTGGACGGTGCCATGCTTGGCATTGCGCCGATACTCGGATGGCGGGACGCCAATCAACCGTTTGAAAGAATGCCGGAAATTCGCTGCGTCGCTGAAGCCAAGCCGATAGGCAATGTCTTCGCTTGTCATGTCAGTTTCGCGCAGATAGCGAATAGCCAACTCGGCCCGGATTGATGAAAAAACTTCGCTGTAGCTGGTGCCCTCAGCGGCGAGGGCGCGACGCAAGGATCTGGGGTGAATGTTCAGCGTCTTGGCCACATCGCCCAGCCGCCGCATATGTCCCAGGTTTTCAACCAATATTCTGCGAACGGCACCTGCCATATCGGAAACCTGCTCGATTTCAAGAAGCATGGTCTCGCAAATCTCACTAACCATCGCGTTCGATCGCGGATCTGCAAAGGGAAGCGGTGCATGCAGATGCGCGGCATCGAATTCGTAGCCATTCTCTGCTTGCCGATAGTCGATCTGGTCACCAAAAAATTCTGAATAGAGGGCGCTATGCTTTGGCCGTCCATACCGCAACATGATTTTCTTGAAGACAAATTGCGGTCCGAGCAAGTCGCGGATGACTTTCTGATGCGCCGCCAAGGCAAATTCGACGGCAAAACGGTAGATCTCGGTGGTTTCGTCGTACCAATGCATCGGGGAGAGACAGCACAGAACGCTGGTTTCGGATTTGGTCATCACTGCCATGCAACAGGGCGTTCCGATCCGAATGTACTTGTTCGTCAAATCGACGACTTCGGCCAGGGTGCGGCTGCTCAGCATCGCGTAGCCATACATACCATAGGACGTTACACAAACCCGCGACCCGGCGTTGAGCGCGATCGCCGGATTTGTCGAAAGGCGCAGCGCGTTACGAATGACGACTTCCAGCTGCCGGTAAGACATCCTGCAATTATGACTAGCAAGTTGCGTTGGCGTTAGGTCGGTGTCCGCTAAGGCATGACGTGCATCAACGCCCTCGGATCGCAACTGTTCGACGATTGCAAACAAGGTGTCGGCTTTGTGAACACGCGCGTTGTATGATGGCGCCGGATTTCGCGCCACCCATGTTATACCGCCCTCTTTTCCCGCGGTCTCTTGACGTCTCCTCATCTTCAGAGTTTAGCACCCCCTGCATTCTCAAAACAATATTTCCTTTCAATTCGCGCCATTCTGTCGTCTGAAATAAAATTGCTGTCATCTCATCTCAATTCAAATCCGCGCAACCCGGGTTACGATGTTCAAAATTACGACCGGTGGCATCCATGCACCGGACGTGAAACCTGCAAGATCCAAAGTTGTTGCCAGGACAATATCGGAAATCCGGATAGAATGAGCTCGATTGGTCTGCCACGCCGCGTCCACGCCCAAGACGAACAACGCTTGTTGCGCCACTTCTTGCAGCTCGACAGCAACGACAGGCGCTATCGGTTTGGATCGCCGGTTTCCGACGGCAACCTGCAGGACTATGTCCAGATGATCGATCTTCAGGACGACACCCTTTTTGCCGTCGAAGACACCAATTTACATTTTGTCGGGGTCGGGCATCTCTCTATGGACGCGGAGCACGCCCATATCGGGGTGTCGGTCTTGCAGGGCTGGCGCGGAAAAGGTGTTGCCAAATCTCTCGTTCGACGTTGCCTTCAACGAGCCCGAAACGCGGATGTGGAGGTCGTGCATATGACGAGGTTGATGGACAACCGGCCAATGGCCGTTCTCGAGAAGAAGCTCGGGTTCGTGACGTTTTCGACAGATGCCGAGACCGAGGCTGAGAAAACCATGTCCGGACTAACCTTGTGCAGCCTGATCGCCGAAGGCCTCGACGATTGGCTGGCGGCAATTGATCACAACCATAAAGTCCAGCACCTGTTCATCCGTAAGTGCTGTGAGGGGTCTGCGCCCGCAACTGAGGCCACCGGTTAACTTCGATGACCAGTAGCATAATTGCCTGCCACAGGCATTTCTGAGCGGTAGCGCTTCGGAGGCGCGCCATACCAGCGACGGAAGGCCTGTGTGAACACACTTTGCTCCGAATAGCCAAGCGCGTCCGACACCTGCGACAGGGGCAGCCGCGTATTTGTCACCAATGACAAGGCCCGGTGGCGGCGCCATTCCTCAACCAATCCGCGGATCGTTGTGCCTTCGGCCCGCAGGCGGCGCTGCATCGTATGCGGGGGCAATTGCAACGTTTCGGCGACGGTCTCTAGCGTGCAATTGCCTTGCTCCATACGCTGCGCCACGGCTTGGCGGGCCATCTCGACAATATTGCCTGCCGCTTCCGTCCGTAACTTGGTCAGGTATCGACGGATCGGCATTTGTTGAAACTGATCGGCATAGGCAAGCGGCCGGTCCAGCAGTCCGGCGTCGAAACTGAGCGCGTTGCGCTCCGCCTCATAGCGGACCGGACATTGGAAATAGCTCGAGACCGCGGCAGCCGATGGTCCCTTTTCGTGCCCGAAGGAGGCTTCGACCAGATCAATGTCCCGCTCCACAAGTGTGTTGAGGACAGATTTCGCTTGGGCCACTACGAGCTCGGTGTTGCAGCGGTCCTGGGGGGCATCGTCGCGCTGGACCAGAATGACGGAGGCCGTACCGCCGGTTTCTTCCAGCGCCACAAACGTTGCATTGGAGTAGATCACCAGATTGGCAATGATTGCGTCGATGGCGCCACGCACCGTTTTCTCGGAGCGTGTGACAAGAGCCACGGGCCCGAGAAAATCAATTTCCTGCTGCTTGGCAAGCCGCAAACCGATATCCGGCATGTCCCATTGCCGTGCGCAGAGCCGCAGCAAGCTGCAGAACCCGCTATATTCGACCCGCATTTCGGGATTGAACAGCGCTTGTGGATCGAGCCCCGCATCCAGCATCAGCGACACGAGATTTGGAGTTTTGCCGCGTGCAATGGCGCTGAGGCCGGTCAGTTTTGTAGCCCGCGCGTAGTAGGGCCCGGTCATCTTGCGCCCCCACTCCGTCCGCTCCCGGCTCCGGTCGATGCTGGGTTAGACAAAGGCACTGTGCCCCGACACATGACGGCCGACGATCAGGCTTTGGATCTCGGCCGTGCCTTCATAGGTGACCAGCGATTCCATGTCGCACAGATGGCGCATGATGTGAAAGTCGAGCGTAATGCCATTGCCGCCCAGCACATCGCGGGCCTTGCGGCACACGTCGCGAGCCTTCACCGTACAATAATACTTGGCAAGGGCAGCCATCGTGTCGGTCATCTTGCCTTCATCGATCAACCGACCCAGCCGGAGGACGTAAAGCTGCATCGACGTCAGATCGCCGAGCATTTCCACGAGGATACGCTGGATCATCTGGTTGCTGGCGATGGGTTTGCCGAACTGGACCCGCCGTTCGGCATAGGTCAATGCGATGTCATAGGCGGCCGTGGCATTGCCGACCGCGGCCCAGGCGACACCGTTGCGTGTTCCTGCGAGCACTTTTGCAACGTCCACAAAGGAGCGGCACTCCTTAAGCCGCGCATCTTCGGACACACGGCAGTTGCTGAGCACGATATCGGCGTTCTGCACGCACCGCAGGGACAACTTGCGCTCGATTTTGGTGGCGCTGTAGCCGGGATTGTCCTTTTCGACCACGAAGGCCTTGACCTGCTTATCGGCCACGTCACGAGCAAAGACGATGATGTAATCGCACCATACTGCATTGCCCGGCCAGCGTTTCAGGCCATTCAGGATCCAGTCATCGCCCTGGCGCTCGGCGGTGGTTTCGAGCGAAACCGAATCCGAGCCATGATCGGGTTCCGTCAAGGCAAAGGCGCCGATCTTTTCAAGCCGGGCCATCTGCGGCAGGTAATGCGCCTTCTGCTCTTCTGAACCCAGCATGTTGATCGATTGCATCGCCAGACCCATGTGCACGCCAATGAAGGTCTGGATGCTGGTGTCATTGCGCGCAAGTTCGGCCACGACCAGCCCGGACCCGACGGCGCTTATCGGGCGGCATCCGTAATCATGCATGTTCCAGTCGCCGATGATGTTGAGGTCGGCGAGTTTTGGCACCAGCTCGAATGGAAACGTGCCTTTTTCCCAATGGTCGTTGATCACTGGCTGGATCTCGGCCTCACCGAACGCCCGAACAGTATAGAGGAGGTCTTGCTCTTCTTCTGTCAGTTGATCTTTCATCAGGAAATAGTCTGTTCCGCGGGCCTTGCCGATATCGCAGGCAAGTTCGGGTGTAAGCCGGTCCGTCATATGGTGCCTCCCATGGTCGTTGCACGAGCTTGTTCGATGCGTCTTCTAGCCTGATTGCAATGGCAATTCGGGCTTCGGCTTCTTTTACATTCGGGCACTTTCTGTCAGCCGCCAGCAGTTCCCAGCGCTCCCAGTTGGCGTGGTGTTAAATGGAGCCATTGCACCCGACAAAAGAAACCCGGATTGCAGCCTGACGCCTGCATCGCGGCAGGCCATTTCACTGGAAGGGAAAGTCTCCTACCGCTTTCACAGGCCAGTCAGTGCGATTTGGCTTTCGGGCATCCCAGATACGCCGTGTGCGTGCTGCGAGGTGCAGTCGATGCCATTTTGTACCCTCATAAGTTTCCTCCCATCCAGCCGCCGTTTTTATTTCTCGCGTGCCAGCATCCGAAAACAATCCATCGAAGAACGGGTGGACGACAAGGTGGGCCGTGACCGGCAAAGGGGTGATATCAGGACATCGGTCGTCGTCAGCGCGCCGCTAACCTTTGGCAGCCAAACATCCCCGAGCCACAGACCGCTGAACACGACCGTTATGGGCTTGCCTTTGCCTCAGGCGGCGAGGGCAAGCCGCCGCGCCGGGCCGCAATTGGTCAATCGAAGCAAGTAAGTTCCTGGCCTCAAATCACCTTTTTCCGGGTCTGGGCGAACCTGTTCGAGCACGTGCCGGTCAATATTCTAGGATCTGACTCTAAGTAAATGCTGTCCCACGGGAGGATAAAAGACAGCGTTCAGTCATCTGAACTCAAATCTCTGTCACGTCATCACAAGAATTCTGTCCGCCCGGCGCCGATGATGGAAATCTGGACTTTACGGTAGTTCAGGTTAGCCAATCCCGGCCATCTTTGGCCCGCCAATGGAGACAAACATGACCAAAACCAGCGAAAAGATCACAAAAGCCATCGTCGAAAACACCGAAGAAGCTGCCACCCGCGGTGATGAGCTGCGACAGGCCGCGGCCGGCGTTGCCTCCGCCGTTTCCGCAGGCAGCAAGGCCTATGCCGTTGGGGTCGGTGAGATCGGTCGCACTATTTTTCGCTTCGGCAAGGAAACGCTCGATGAGGCTATGCAGCACGGAAAGGCGAGCCTGAATGCCAAATCGATGCGCGAGATGGCCGAACTTCAGGTGAGCTTTGCGCAGCACCGTATCGAAACAAGCGCAGCCCATGCGCAGGAAGTCGTCGAGCTCGCCCGCGCCAAGAGCGAAGACGTGATCGAGCCGATCGTCGACTTGGTCAAATCCAAGAAAGCGGCGTGAAAACAGCAGCGCCCGAAGCACAAAGAACGGCTTCGGGCGCCCCGGATTTACAATTTCTTTGGGAGGAGAAACATGAAGCATTGGACCAAGTCTTATGGGGCTGACGTCCCGCAGGAAATCAATCCTGACGTTTACGCATCCATCCCCGACCTTTTTGAACATTCGGTCGCAACCTACGGCGACCATCCAGCATTCACGTGTTTCGGGAAATCGCTAACCTATTCCGAAATCGACGACCTCTCGCGCAGTGTCGCGGCCTATTTGCAAAACAAACTCGGTGTCAGTCACGGTGACCGGGTGGCGCTGATGATGCCCAATGTTCCCGCATTTCTGATCGCAATGCTAGGCATTTTGAGAGCCGGTGCGGTTCAGGTCAACGTCAACCCGCTCTACACGCCGCGCGAACTGGCGCATCAGCTGATCGACGCCGAAGCGGAAACAATGATTATCTTTGGCGGCTCCACACCGGTTCTGGCCGAGATTGCGGCCGAAACGCCAATTCGAAACATCATTGTCGCAGATCTCGGCGATGGATCGGGCCTGCCCATCCCCTCACCGCAGGCGGATGTACGCCTGAATGGCGTCCTCCGCTTTGCCGATGCTTTGGCCGAAGGTGCGGAAATCCAGTTCGCACCGGTCGCATTGACCGGCACCGACCTTGCATTCCTGCAGTACACGGGCGGCACGACTGGCCTCAGCAAAGGCGCGGCACTCAGCCACCGGAACCTTCTGGCCAATATCGAGCAGTACAAGGCCTTCATGCCGGAAGCGCTCGAACCAGGTAAGGAAGTCGTGATCGGAGCCTTGCCGCTCTATCACATTTTCGGGCTGATGCTGACCCTGTCCTATATCTCGGTGGGCGGTCGCAACATCCTGATACCGAACCCGCGTGACATGGATGCGTTTATCAACGCGATCAAGGACGCGAAGTTCTCGATAATGGCTGGGGTCAACACGCTCTTTTCCGGGATGATGATGCATCCCGCTTTCAAAGAGATCGACCTGTCCGGCTACAAGGTCGCCATTGGCGGTGGCGCTGCGGTGCTACCGGCCACATCGGAAAAATGGAAATCCCTCACCGGACATCATATCAAAGAAGGCTATGGCCTGTCGGAAACGTCGCCGGTCCTGTGCATCAATCCGATGTCAATGACGGCGTTTACCGGGTCCTGCGGGCTTCCGGTGCCCTCGACAGAAATAAAGCTGCTGAAGGCAGACGATACAGAGGCCGAACCTGGGGAGGCCGGCGAAATCTGCGCGCGTGGTCCGCAAGTGATGCGCGGCTACTGGAACCGCACGGATGTCAACGCCGACGCATTTACCGACGACGGGTTCTTCCGGACTGGCGACATCGGCGTTTTTGATGAAAGCGGCTTTCTAAGGATTGTCGACCGCAAGAAAGACATGATCATCGTGTCCGGTTTCAACGTCTACCCAAACGAAATTGAGGCCGTCGCCGCTTCGTTGGACGGTGTCGCGGAATGCGCCTGCTTTGGCGTGCCCGACGAAAAGACCGGCGAGGCGGTTGCCCTCTTCGTCGTTGCGATGCCGGGTGTCGAGATCACCGCGGACACTGTGGTGGCGTTTTGCCGTGAAAAGCTTGCCGCCTACAAAACGCCTCGTCACATCCGGCTGGTTACGGAATTGCCAAAATCGAATGTCGGCAAGATCCTGCGCCGCGAATTGCGCAATCAGTTCTGAGGGGGGCGCAAGATGAGTGCTCCCCAAGGGTATTCCGTTGGCACGCTAAAGGAGTTCATCGGCCACGATTTCGGCGCGTCCGAGCCGATCGATGTCGATCAGATCCGCATCAACACCTTTGCCGATGTGACCGGTGATCACCAATGGATCCATGTCGACGTGGCCAAGGCCCGAAAGCACAGCCCTTTTGGCGGGCCGGTCGCACATGGCTTTCTGACCCTTTCACTGATGGCCGCCGCAGTTGCGTCGGCCGGTGTGGTGCCGCCGGACGCCAAGGGCGTCCTGAATTACGGGCTCGAGAAAGTGCGTTTTCTCGCCCCCGTACCCTCGGGCGCAACCGTTCGTGCGCATTTCAAGCTCGCGGATGTAGAAGCCAAGGGCGATGATCGCCAGCTTCTGCGGGTCGAAGCGTCGGTCGCGATCGATGGCAGCGACAAACCGGCACTTGTTGGCGAGTTGCTCGCCATGGTCATTGGCTAGGAGGATGCGATCATGACCGACAAACGTCTTGGATCTGCGACCGAGCTCGCCCGCGCGGCTACACGATTTTACACCGCCGCTCTGCGCGATCCCAAGAGCTTCCTGAGCCATTCGCACGACATCTGGTCGGCAACGATCAAGGGCGCTCTGGGCCAGGCCGAGTTGAGCATTCCCAAGGGCGACAAGCGCTTCAATGATCCGGTATGGACCACGAACCCGGCTTACCGGGCCATGGCGAGCAGTTACCTGGCCTTCACGCAAGGGATCGATGCATGGGTCGATTCGCTGCAGCTCGACGATCGCAACAAGCTTCGGGCCAAGCTTTTAACCAGTGTCGTCGCCGATACGATCTCGCCCACGAACACCGTTCTGGGCAACCCCACCGCTGCCAAGACCACCTTCGACCACGGCGGAAAGAACCTAGTTGCGGGGCTCAAGAATTTCATCGGCGACATGGCCGGAAATGGCGGCCTGCCTGCGATGGTCGACAAGTCGAAATTCACGGTCGGTAAGAACCTCGCCTTGAGTCCCGGCCAAGTCGTCTATCGTGAAGATCATCTTGAGCTCATCCAATACACGCCACAAACTGAGAAGGTGTATTCAAAGCCGATCTTCATCGTGCCGCCGCAAATCAACAAGTACTATGTTTGGGATCTCGCACCGGGCCGGTCGATCGTAGAATATCTTGCCAAGCAGGGTCATCAGGTCTTTGTCGTCGTCTGGCGCAATCCCGATCCATCGCAATCCGACTGGGATTTCAACAGTTATGTAGCGGCGCTTGACCGGGCATCGGAAGTGGCATGTGAGGTGTCAGGCTCTCAATCTCTTCAGGTTGTCGGCGCCTGTTCCGGCGGCATTACCGCAGCCATGCTCCTGTCGCTTTGGGGGGCCAAAAAGATCAAACGCGCCGCCAGCTTTTCGCTCTTTGTCGCGATACTAGAAGTCGACGGAGCCAAGAATACGACGATGGGACTGTTCGCCAACTTCGAGACGCTCGAACTGGCGCGCCTGTTTTCGCGTTCAAAGGGCGTGCTGGCAGGCAAGGACCTCGAACGTGCCTTTGCCTGGTTGCGCCCGAATGATCTGATCTGGGCCTATTGGGTGAACAATTATCTCCTCGGCAACGAGCCCCCGGCCTACGACATTCTCTACTGGAACGCTGACACAACCAACCTTCCTGCCAGCCTGCACAATGATATGTTGCAATTGCTCAACCAAGGCGGTCTCGATGGCGGTGATGGCTGGATCATGGATGGCCACAAAATTTCGCTGCAGAACATCACGTGCGATGCGTTCGTTGTCGGCGGTGAAACCGATCACATCACGCCTTGGGACGGTTGCTATGCGTCTGTTCATGCATTTGGCGGCAAGTCCGAGTTCGTGCTCAGCCAAGCTGGGCATATCCAGTCACTGATCAATCCTCCGGGCAATCCGCGCGCGCGCTTCAAGACCAATCAGGCCGATCATGGGACGCCCGAAGAGTTTTCCGAGACCGCCTCAACACATTCGGGCAGCTGGTGGCCACACTGGAATCACTGGTTGGTTGCGCGAGGCGGCAAGCAGGTTAAAGCGAAACAGGAACTTGGCTCCGCCAAACATCCGCCGCTTGTCGACGCGCCCGGTTTATATGTGCAGTAAGGCCCGGGAAAAGATGACATGAAAGAGACAGTCAATACTGTGACGATTGGTGGACAGGATCTTCGATATGCGATCCTCGGGCCAGACGATGCCGAGCGAAGCTTGCTCGTCTTCAACGGCATCGGAGCCAGTCTGGACAGTGTGTTCCCTTTGGCAAAGCATTTCGCCCGCACGCGAATCGTTACCTTTGACGTGCCAGGCGTGGGCGGATCGCCCACGCCCGTTCTCCCCTACAGGTTCACCGGCCTATCGCGGATGATCGTACGAGCGCTGGACAAACTCGGCTTCGGCAAGGTCGACGTTTTCGGTGTGTCCTGGGGCGGTGCGGCGGCACAGCAATTCGCGCATGACTATCCCGAACGGACACAATCCCTTATCCTTGCGGCAACCTCGGCCGGCTTTGTCATGGTTCCGGGCAACCTCAAGGTTCTGTCGAAGATGGCCACGCCCAAACGCTATCTCAGTCCCGACTACATGGTCGAAGTCGGTCCCGATATATATGGCGGCCAGCTGCGGTTTTCAGATGCCGTATTGCGTGAGCACGCCTCGGCGCTGAAACCGGGAAACAACCGTGGCTACCTGTATCAACTGCTGGCCGGTGTCGGTTGGACCAGTTGGGTCTGGCTGCCTCAGCTCAAGATGCCGGCCATGATTGTTATGGGGGACGACGATCCAATTGTCCCGATCGTCAATGGCCGCATCTTGGCGGAACGCCTGCCGGACGCCAAGCTGGTGACCATGCCCTGCGGCCATCTTTTCATTCTCACCAGCCCGGCCGAGACAGCCGCTTTGATCGAGGACTTCATTTTCGCGCCCGAAGCCGCGAAATGCGCCTAGGTGACGCCGCAGCGGACACAGACATCGAAAAACGGCGGGCTATCCGGCACATACGCCGGGTCGCTACCGGACTTTCGGTATGCCTGGTGGTGGTGTTTACGGCGACCTTCGCCGTGGACGAACCCGGCTTCGGGCTCCTGTTGATCCGCGCAATGGCCGAGGCTGGTTTAATAGGCGCTTTGGCCGACTGGTTTGCGGTAGAGGCGTTATTTCGCCGGCCTTTGGGTCTGCCGATCCCGCACACAGCCCTTCTGCCATCGAACCAACAACGGGCCGCGCGCGGCGTAGCCGAATTCATTCAACGGTACTTTCTGGACAAAACGCTGCTCCGGACCCGGATCCTGGAAAAGTACCCGACACGGCGGGCTGCAATCTGGCTCAGCCGCAAGGACAACAGTAAGAAGGTCGGCGACCTTCTTGTCCGCGCCCTTGGACTGGCCTTGCGCGACGTCGCCGGGCTGCGCCTGAGTGAAGATCTGCGCAATGGCATCCAGGCGACCCTGCGCCGCGTTGTGTCCGGTGAAAAACTGGCAGGCGGCATTGCCGGGCTTGCGGGCGAGGCGATGACCGGCGCGGTGACCGACAGCCTTCTTCTGGTTGTTCGCGACGCCATCGAGCAGAACCGGCAGAAGGTGGTGGCCGTTGTGCGCGACCGCAGCCGATGGTGGATCGCAAGCAGGGTCGATGAAGAAATAGCGGGCCTTCTGGTCAAGGGCGTTCTCTCGGTCATCGACGAACTCACAACCGAAGACACACCCCTTCGGACCGAGTTCGATCAGGCAGTCGCCGGGCTGTTCAACCGGCTTCACCAGGATGGCACCATGGAACGCCTGATCAACCAGGCACGCGACCATGCTTTTGACCGGGGCCTGATCGAATCGCTATTGAACCGATTGGAAGACGAAGCTTTCCAAGAGTTTGGGCAGCGTCTTGCGACCGAACCCGATGGTGTGGCCCAAATGATTGCCGGGGGCCTTCAGGATGCAGCGCGGCGCCTCGCCAAAGACCATGCGGCTTGCGCAGAGATGGATGTGGTCATCGCTGATTCTGCGGCCGATATGGTTGTCTCCGCGCGTCCGGCCATCGCCGGCTATGTCACCGAGGTGATCTCAGAATGGGACAGCGCCGAATTGGTCGACAAGTTCGAAACCGAATTCGGCCGCGACCTGCAATTCATCCGCATCAACGGAGCCATCCTGGGCGCGATCCTGGGTGGCCTGATCTTCCTGCTGACACATATCCCGCATTTTGGATAAACGATGTTCTTCATCCTGAATTGATGCGGTGGATGTAGCCACACTACAGCATCAAATGTGCCGATGTGGTTCCGCAGGACCCAAGCGATGGAGGCATCGCTGTCAAAGACTACCATGAAGCCGATTGATCTTCCCTATTCCCCGTCAGCCACTAGGAGACAAGATGGCGCTATATCCTGACCCGAACCAAAATTAGTTCGAAAAGTCCGCCAGCCTTATTCACATCGTAGGTCGAATGACAGATCCTCAACGGGGCAATTGGTGGCAGAACGTTGCCAATTCGGTCGTCGCCCACTCTCGGCATTGTTCTTAAAGCGGCAGTTCGTTGCACAAGCCGCGACTATGACAAAGGGCGGAAAGCCGACGCGTGTTGCGAATTGAGTGGATGGTCGGTATCCGCAGAGCTAAACCGCTGATCTTGTGGGCGCAAGTAACCGGGTTCTGGTTTTCAATTGCAGGCATTTTCCGTCCGCACGTGAGCGTTAGTTCGGAGATTTGAGCGCTTCGGATAGCTTGCGTTTCCCCCCGGCCGCAGATTCCAGTTTTGCAAGACCCGTTTTCGAACTCTGAATGGAGCGGACCGGTCAAATTGGGAAGCTTTTTCTTAAGCGTTTGTTTTGCAAAAACATATCCTCATCAATTGCCGTGGCCTGATTTGTGCAAACCGGTGGATGAACAGTATGCCGCCGATGAGTTGGATCATCCGTAATCGCAGAGCCTGCAAAGTGATGTCAGCCGGCAAACATTCACGATGAGTTAATGACGCTACGTCACTCTTGTGTCGAGCGTGCAGGACGACGGAAAAAAATCCTGTAAATCTGAAAGGAATTCCAAACATGAACCTGATTTCCCTCGTTTTAGGTCTCTCATTTCTCACAACTGCAGCGGCCTTTGCCCAGGAGGTTCGCACACTCGACGATGCCACCTTGAAAGGCGATGAGCGGATCGAAACCCCGATTGGCGTGATCGAGCTTCAGGACAACTACATCACGGATGAGGGCGTTCAGGCCTTGTTCGACGAGATGGATTACCAGCGTGCCGTCCAGACCTTCCTCTGAGCCATCCCATATCTCGGCTTCAAACAGTGGCAATTGACCCAGGATGCCGCCTTTGGCGACGAAGCCTTGACCGATTTCGCGGTGCTCGTGTCACGCAATGAAAAGGGGGGCATTCTCACGCCGAACCTGACGACGCCGTATATTTTCAACTTCGTCAACCTTTCCGAGGCGCCGCTCTATCTTGAAGTGCCCGCCGCGCCCGTGGCCGGCGCGTTCCTGGATGCGTGGCAGCGCCCGGTCGCCGATATCGGAGAGACCGGCCCGGACAAGGGCGAGGGCGGGAGTAACTCGTCGTCGGACCGGAGGCGGACCCGGCCGAGTACGAAGGCGAAGCCGACTTCGTGGTGCAGAGCGCGACCAACAACGTCAAGATCGCCATCCGGATCCTCGACACCTCGCCGGAGTCGGTCGACACTGTGAAGTCAGGCCTGAAGCTGGCCTGGCATGGCGAGGAACCGCAATCTTCCACGCCGATTATCGGTGCCGACCCGGTCTGGTCGTCGACGCCGCCGCGCGGCCTGGCGTTTTGGGAAGTGCTGCATGCCATTATCCAGGAAGAACCGGTGCGCACCGAGGACAAGGCCTGGATGGCCATGCTGAAACCGCTGGGCATTGAGAAGGGGCAGCCCTTTGAGCCTGATGCGCGGCAGACGGCGATCCTGACCCGCGGCGCGATCATGGGCGAGTTGATGGCCCGCAACATGCAGACAAACCCGCGCTTCACGGAGCCCTGGTGGGAGGGCACGTCCTGGTACAAGAGCTTCGATCTCTCTGTGCCGCAGATCACCGAGGAGCGCGTTGAACTGGATGAACGCGCGGTGTGGTTCTATGAGGCCGTCGGGTCGAGCGAAGGGATGGTGAACCCCCAGCCGGGCGTTGGACAGGTCTACATGACCACCAAGCGGGACTCGAACGGCGACCTCCTGCGCGCCGACCGCACCTATCGCCTGAGCCTGCCGGCGGATGTGCCGGTCGCCAATTTCTGGTCGCTCACGCTCTACTCTTCGGAGACCCGGCGGCCTTATGACAATGGCCCGGAGCTGACGGATGCCAGCCTCGACAGCCGCATGGAACAGCTCAAGGTCAACGAAGACGGCAGCGTCGACCTGTTCATCGGGCCGGAGGCTCCGGAGGGCATGGAGTCCAATCACATGGCGACCGTCGGGGATGATGGCTGGTTTGTTTATTTCCGGCTCTATGGCCCGGAAGAGCCCTTCTTCGACAAGAGCTTCGCCCTGCCGGATTTCGAGCCGGTCGACTGATTTCTTTAGCGGCCCCGGGCTGACGGCACCGGGGCCGGTTTGATTGTTTCAAAACGAAGAGGTCCCGATGTCACGTCTTGCTCGCCATGCGCTGTTGCTTGGATCAGCACTTCTGGTCCCCGCTTTGGCACAGGCCGAACCCGTCACACTGGAGAATTAGGTCATTGCGGAAACCGACTGGAATTTTGCCGCACAACAAGCGGCGGCCCCGGTCAACACCTGGACCCACAACGACCCGGTGACAGAAGACAACCAGACCATCATCCGTTTGAAAGGAGAATACGCCATGAAACGGACGGCACTCCGTTGCACCACCGCGCTTACCGCCCTGTGCCTTGCACTCGCCGCCGCACCCTCCGCAGCGCAAGACGCAGCCGCGCCGATGTCTCCTCTCGTCGACCAGCTCAACGACGGCAACTGGCTCGACCAGGACGAGGCTGAGGCGCTGCGCGACGAGCTGTTCTACCAGCGCGCCGTGCACGCCTATATGACCATGCTGCCGGCGCTAAACGTGATCGGGATGCGCGACGGGTCGGAGGCCGCCTTCGGCGCCGGCTACAATGTGCTGCCGATCTGGAAGGACCGGATGGACAGCCGCACCTTGGTGACGACGCCCAATGCCGACGTGATCTATTCCATGAACTATCTCGATCTGGGCGAGACCGGACCGCTCGTAGTCGCCGCCCCTCCCGGGGTCATCGGCATGTTCACCGACTTTTTCCAGCGCACCATAACGGACGTGGGCGCGATCGGGCCGGATCGGGCGCGCGGCGGACTTTACCTGCTCCTGCCGCCGAACTACGACGGGCACGTACCCGACGGCTATTTCACATTCGAGTCATCGACGAACAACGTCTTTCTATTCTTCCGCACCGTGATGGAACAGGGCGACGGCGTGCCCGATCCGGCACCGGCCGTCGCGCGTGCCGAACAGACACGGATCTACCCGCTCTGGGAGGAAGAGAAGAACATCCCGCCGATGGAGTTTCCCAACGCCAGCGGTCAGCGCGTTTATATGATGTATCCGGTCGACAACGACTACTGGACCAAGCTGAAGGATTTCGTCGACGAGGAGCCCGTCACGGCCATTACGCCCGAGTTGCGCGGCGTGCTGGCCTCCATTGGCATCATCAAGGGCGAACCCTTTGAGCCGACGGAGCGCGAGCAAGAGCTTCTGCTGCGCGCGGTCGAGACCGCTCCGAGGATGATCCTTGCCACGAAGCAGCTGGGCCGTGACGACGAGCGCAACCTCTACTACGACGACCGGCAGTACGAGCGCGCCTGGTCGGGCGCCACGGCCGAATTCATGCAGGAGAGCTATCTCGACATCGATCAGCGCGCCGGCTTTTTCAGTTATGCTTATTCCTCGGCGCCAGCGATGGTCATGCGCACCATCGGCGCGGGCTCGAAATACCCGCTCACGGCGCGCGATGCGGACGGCGAGTTCCTGAGCGGCGAGCACACCTACCGGATGCGTTTACCTGCCGATCCGCCCGCGGCGCTGTTCTGGGCCGTCACCGCCTACAACATTACCGACGGTACCATGCCAGAGACCGAGCAGCTGCTGCCCTCGAAGAACGGCTATTATGACGTCGACACCAATGAAGACGGCTCCATAGACATCTGGTTCGCGCCGGAGCAGCCCGAGGGGGGTGCCGACACCAACTTCATCCAGACGATCCCGGGGCGGAACTTCATGGCGGCCGTGCGGCTCTACGGTGCCGAGATCGAATTCTATGACCAGACCTGGAAGCCCGACGACATCGTGAAGGTCGAGTGACGCTCTGCAACAAAACTCGCGTCCATCAGGGCACCTACGCCCCGAGCCGCGAACGTGGCTTGGGGCCTGGGTTGTATAGACAAGAAAGACCGCAGCATCGGATACGGAAGGGGCGCGTTGTGACGGGTCAAAAGAACCGAAAACTCATGAGATGCATGACCGCGGCCATCCTCGTGTTGGGCACCGTGCTTCCCTCCCACGCGCAGGACAGCGCGGCGCAGGCCAACAACCCTCTCGCCAGCACGACCGCGCTGAACTTCCAGAACCAATACACCGGCGATCTGACGGGCTCCGATCGCGACGCCAACCAGTTCTTCCTGCGCTATGCCCAGCCATTCGAGGCGTTCGGCGGCAACTGGATCGCGCGCCTCACGGTTCCGGTGAACACGTTTCCGCAGGCTGGCGGCGATGACGAGACGGGTCTTGGCGATATCAATCTCTTCGCTGCCTACCTGTTCGACACAGGCAATCCGGCAGTGAGCTTCGGCTTCGGCCCGCAGGTCACCGTACCGTCGGCGACGGACAACGCGCTCGGGTCGGAGAAGTGGTCTCTCGGCTTCGCCAACGTTTTGTTCAATGCGTCGAACCCGAAGTTCCAGTGGGGCTACCTGCTGACCTGGCAGATGAGCGTCGCGGGCAACGACGACCGCGCCGATGTCAACATCGCGGCGCTGCAGCCCTTCGCTTTCTATCAACTGGGCGAGGGGTGGTACCTGCGCTCGGCGGCTGTCTAGACCTACGATTTCGAAACTGACAACTACGCCGTTCCGTTGGGGCTCGGTCTCGGCAAGGTCTTTCAGACGGAGGGTGCGGTGATCAACACCTTCGTGGAGCCGCAATACACCGTCTTCGACGAGGGTGACGGCCAGCCCGAATGGGGTATATTCGCCGGCCTCAACTTCCAGTTCTAGGTCCGGGTCTCTGCAGCAAGTCGCGGACCTAAAGAGAGCCCCACGCATGACCCAGCCCATGTCCGACATGTGCGCCGTGCGCGCGCAACTCCCCAAAGGCGGCGCAGCCAGGCGGCCTCGTCGCGGCATCCGGTGAAGTCTACCCGTATGCCAAGGTGGTCCGCCAGGTCGGTGAGAATGTCATAATCGTTGCGGGCCAGACCTATGGCTAGGATGGCCTACTTCGACGCGATTGGCCATGATCCGGCCGCCGCTCCAGCCCCTTTCGCGCAAGTCTCGCAGTTGAGCAGCTATCTTGATGCCGATGCTGACCCGGGCGCAGCCGTGTCGGCATCTGATGCTACGGACCCGGTGGTGCTAGTGGTTGAATATCCTGACGGTCTCGATAACGACGGAATGCAAGGCGCTTCCGCTCCGGACCTGGACCCGGGGCCCGATTTGCCAGACGCGGTTGTGCAGGATCCAAATGATGACACTTCGCGAGACGGGTAACGGGCATCGCACCAAGCCCTGAGTCTTTGATGAAGAACGAAGTCATCGCCGCCCGTTGATCACCATAATTAAAACTCACACGAGTTTCTCGCTTGACACTGCCTCAGCCTCATGCGAGGTTCTTAGTGTGAGTAATCGAGTCGACATTGAGATCCCTGAATTCACCCAGGCGGACGTCATTCGCATCACGGGAGTGAGCGCGAAAACGCTCCAGAATTGGACGGACCCCAATCGCGGGATCCTGCGCCTGAGCCAGGACGGTGTCGGCAAAGGGCGGCGGCGTTTGTATTCGGCGCTCGATATCATGGCGGTGACGATGATCGCGCATTTGAGCGCGCTTGGCGTCTCTCCAAACCTCGTTTCGCAGTTGTTCTATAAACCAGGAGCAAAGGTTGGCGATTGGCTTAGGGTGGCAGCTGAGAACCTGGACAAGGAATACATCGGCAGGATTGTTTTTGATGCAGACGGGCTGTTCGCAAATCTCATCTCAAGTCCAGAGGACAATGAACGGTTCGCTTATGGCGATGATTGGGCGCGCGACCGGATGGCCTTCATCCAGGTATCCCTGACCCGTATTGCGTCCTATGTAGCGCACGGGATTAATGACATCCAATTTGACGAAACTCCGGATGATCAAAAATCCGAAACGGACAAGGCAATTCGGGCAGCCAGAGACGAGCTGCTGAAAAACAGAAAAAAGGCCAAGCTTCCTTAAGTTTCGCGTGTTGCTTGCCAAAAGACGGAACAAAAAATGGCACAGCGACACAGACCCATCCGCCCCTCCGAGACCGCAAACTATCTCAAGGCAATCAAGACCTCCGGGTTCAAGTGTGGACGACTGATTGCCCACCCTGATGGCCGCCTTGAAATCATCGGCGAAGACCGTCCTCGAAACTCTGAACATGAGCAGCCATCCAAATCGCCATTCGAACAATGGGAGATGGAGCATGCGAACACATCTTAAGGGTATCAATACCATCAAGCGCAAACTCGCAAGCGGCGAGGTACGGACTTATTATTATCACAGGGCCACCGGCAAACGCCTGCAAGGCCCACCTGGATCTCCTGAATTCCTGGCCTCAATTGCAGCAGCCGAAGCGTCGACCCGCCAAAGGGACAAGGGCACATTCGCCGGATTGATCCGCGAGTTTCAACAAACGGCAAAATGGCGGCGGCTGGCTGAGTCCACGAAGGCGGAATACAGGCGCATCTTCACCTTCTGGGAAGATCAGTTTGGAACTTGTCCCTACCCCGCTTTGGAAGACAAGGCGTTTCGACGGGCGGTCATCAAATGGCACGACCAGTTTTCTGAAGAAAAACCGCGTGAGGCCGACAACCGTGTCACAGTCCTTGCCCGCGTCCTGTCATGGGCAACCCGGGACGGCCCGCTCAAACGCAATGTCATGGATGGCTTTGAACGCGCCTATCAAGGCGACCGGTCTGAAAAGATCTGGCTGCCGGAGCATGTTGAAGCGTTCATGGCCGTTGCCACCCCGGAAATGAAGCTCGCGATGGTTCTTGCCCTGCATACAGGACAACGCCAAGGAGACCTTCTGCTGCTGACTTGGAACAATTATGACGGCGAGCGCATCTCGATTCATCAGGGTAAAGCCCGGCGAGGAAAGCTGAAGGGGCGACTGGTCACCATCAAATGCACCAAGGCACTGAAGGAGACCTTGGATGCCCTGCCGAAGCGCTCCACGCTCATCCTCACCACCAAGACGGGCCGCGCTTTTCAAAAGCGTTATTTCGCGCTCCAATGGGAAAAGACCTGCAAGGAGGCAGGCATTGAAGACCTCCACTTCCATGACATTCGCGGCACGACCGTGACGATGTTGTTTCAGGCAGGCTGCAATCTTGGCGAGATTGTATCGATCACCGGTCATTCGCTGCGGCGGGCACAGGACATTCTGGACAAGTATCTCGCCCGCACATCGACCATGGCCGACAACGCGATTGCCAAGTTTGAGAACGTTTTGGAAACAAATTCTGCAAAACGGACTGCAAAACAGGAGAAGCAAAAGCATGCTAAGTGATGGCGCACCGGGGAGGATTCGAACCCCCGACCCCCAGATTCGTAGTCTGGTGCTCTATCCAGCTGAGCTACCGGTGCTTTTGGCCAAATACCGCAGTTCTTTTAGAGAATTGCGTCGGCTATGGTTTGGGGCAGCCGCTGCGGTTGCTCCCGAACAGGGCGCTACTCCTACTGCTGAAGGTTCGGGATTGCAAGTGGGTTTTTGATGTTTTTTTGACATCGGCCAGGGATATGTCGCGAAGCCGCTGATTTACGGGATATTTGCCCGTGGAATTCCGATATACGTATCCTTAGTCCGAAGACTCAGGTCGAGTTTCTGTCAGGCAGTTCGATACAAAAGCACGTACCCGGTACGCTTTCATCAAGCCCGATCCGGCCACCATGCGCCTTTAGCAGTTCCGAGGCGATTGCGAGCCCAAGCCCAATTCCGCCTGCTTTCGAGCCGCTGTGAAAGGCTTTGAACAGCGCGCTTTTGATGTTGGCCGGAATGCCCGGCCCCGTATCGACAACGCGTATGAATACGCAGTTTTTGTCCCGCTCGGCTTCAAGCGTAATGCGCCGCACCAAGGTCGGATCATTTTCTGATTCAATCGCCTGCAACGCGTTGCGGCACAAGTTCAGAAGGACCCTGAAAATCTGCTCGGGATCGGCATCCACCTCAAGGTTTTCATCCACGCGGTTGTGGAATTGGACCGAGCTATTGTCCGCCAAGCCAAGTACGTCCGCAATGTCCTCACCTACTTTGCGCAGAGCGATCAGCCGCCGTTGCGGCGCACGCTCGCTTGCCTTGCCATAGGCCATCACAGCTTGTGTGTACCCAACGGCACGATCCAGGGTGGCCAAAATTTTCGGAGCTAAACGGTTTACGGTTGGGTCGGGCACGTGTTCCAACCGCTCCAAAAATAATTGAGCCGACGCAAGCAGATTGCGCAGGTCGTGGTTAATTTTAGAAACAGCCAGTCCGAGGTCGGCCAGCCGCTGTTTTTGGGTCAAGGCACGGGACAAGGCCTCTTGCATTGCATGCAGCCGAACTTCAGCATCCCCAAGCTCATCATTTCGGCTAGAAACTTTTATGGCACGCGACAGATCCTCCGGCTCCTCAGCAAAATGATCCATCGATTTTGTCAGCCGCTGCAAGGGTCGAACGAACACCGCTCGCAAAGTCACATAAACAAGGCCTGCGGTGATGCCGGAAATGATGATTGAAAGCACCAGAATGCGGACCGAGAACGCCAGCATGTCCTGGTGCAACAGGCGGACGGGCAGAACAATATCAACCCGCTCGACATAGCCCATCTGCACCGCCCCCACGACCCGCATGTAGCCCTCGCCACGGTCAAATAGGATCTGAAAGCTCTCCAAAATGGATTGAAGCGGATTCATTCGCCCCATATTGACGACATAGCGAATGTTGTCCGGCAATTGATCGTCCATGGCGATCAAACTACGGCGGGTGCCCTGGTCCAAGGCGATGGCGACTGCTCCGGTTGTCCGCAAGAGCTCTTCCTGCAGCCGCGGGGCGATCGTGTTCGTTTCGGCCAGAACGGATGCGGCCACGCCAGCGGTCGACAAACGGTCCGAAAGCCAGTTGTTTCGGTAATTCGCGATCGACGGTACGTAGATTAAAATTTCTGCAAGCATGACGAAGACGATCGTCAAAAGCAGCAGTTTGCCGGACAGTCCTCCCAACACCCGAAACCGCCCGTTGCGACGGGATGGTAGCGGGAACAGGGATCCCGGGCTGGATGCAGCAGGATCAACAGTCCCCTTCTGCGGTCCCTCGTGCTTCATGAACTCCGCTTCCAATCGAAATTCGGATTACAATACTAAGGGTTGGTGCGCGCGAACAAGCCCCGAAAAACACTCTATCCAAACACCTGTAAAAAGCGGACCGCTTGGCGGATCCATGGTTTTTTCGGCGCTTCGGCGTAATAGGAAATCGCAGCGCGGCGAACCAACTCGCCGAGGGTTGGGTAGGCTGCTACGAAGCCTGCAAGATCTTTCATCTTCATTCCTTGCGATACCGCCAGGGACAGCAAATTTATAATTTCCCCTGCCTGGGCACCGACAATATCCGCGCCCAGAAGCTTGCCGCCGGGCCCGGCGATCAACTTCAATCGCCCTTGTGTTGCCGCTTCCGCTTGAGCCCTGTCATTGCCGGAATAGTCTGCGGATAAAATCTTGACCTTTCCCCCAAAGCGTTCGCGTGCTTGCGCTTCGGTCATGCCGACATGTCCCAACTCGGGCGAGGTGTAGGTGACCCAAGGGATTATGTCGCGATTTTCACTGATCGGCAGCCGAAACAGGATGGATCGAATTACAAGCCCTGCATGGTAGCCCGCGACATGGGTAAATTGCAGCCCTCCGGTAACATCGCCGATGGCATAGACCTTTCGGTTGGAGGTTCTTAAACCCTTGTCCACGGATATACCGTTACGGTCGAAAGTGATGCCGGCCTTTTCAAGGTCAAGTCCGTCGACCGACGGTTTGCGTCCCGCTGCCACCAAGAGGTGGCTGCCTTCAATCGAAGTCGGTTCGTTGCCCGCCCCTTCGATATGTACAATAATCTTGCTGTCTCGAGCTTCAACGCTGGTAACAGCGGTCTGCTCGTAAAGATCAACCCCTTCCTCACGGATCCGGTCCAACACAACCGCTGAGAGTTCCGGATCGTCTTTGCCAAGGGCTTTTTGAGCTTCAATAACAGTTACCTGTGCACCGAGTCGGCGATGGGCTTGCGCCATTTCCATTCCGATCGGGCCGCCGCCAATAATGATCAGGTGTTCCGGGGCAGCGCGCAGTCCGAACAGGGTTTCGTTAGTGAGATAGGGGACGTCAGAGAGACCTGGGATTGGTGGAACCGCTGCCGAAGAGCCTGTTGCAACAACAAATCTGCGAGCCCGGATCTCGGCATCGCCGGCAACGACGCAATCCGGTGATACAAATCTGGCTTGGTTTTGAAGCACCGTTACACCAAGGCCTTCGAAACGCTCCACAGAATCATGGGGAGCAATGGCTGCAATGACCGCGCGGACATGATCATTGGCCTGCCCAAAGTCGACTTCAATACCAGAGGCGGACACGCCCATGGCGCTGTTACCCTTGAGCGCAAATGCTTTTTTCCCAGCGGACAAAAGAGCTTTTGAGGGAACGCAGCCGTAATTAAGACAATCTCCGCCCATGAGACCTTTCTCGATCAGCACAACCTCTACGCCGAAGGCCGCCGCCGCCGCGGCAACGGATAATCCACCGGACCCGGCGCCGATCACACAGATGTCGGGCGTCAATTGTTTGCTCATGAAATCACCTGTTCTGAAAATGCGCCTGGCGCGGATTACTTGGTTTTCCGAAACCGTTTAAGACCGATTGGAATGAGGCTGGCTACACCGAGGGCGAACAGTGCTGCAAGCAGCTGTGGTGTCACCAAAGCACCGACTTCGACCGAGCATGTTCCTTGTGCGGCGCAGCCGGGGTTTGCTTGCTCTTGGGCTGCGATGACGCTGTCGAGGCCCGACCCGATAAACGCGAATGCAAACGTACCTGGAATGATGCCTATAAATGTCCCCAGCGCAAAGGCCGGTAGCGGCATCTTGAAGATCGCGGGTGCTATGTTCACAAGCCAAAATGGAAACACCGGTGTCAGTCGCAAGAAAAGAAGGTAGTTGAACCCGTCTTCCCGAAACCCCTTCGAGATTTTCGACAAGAACGGCCCTGCCCTCTCGGTTAGCGTTTCGCCCAAGGAGGTCTTTGCAACCAGAAAAACCGCGACAGCGCCGAGGGTTGCGGCAAACACGGTCATAGCTCCCCCCAAAGCCCAACCGAAAAGAAACCCGCCTGCAATCGTCAACAGGGAAGCGCCAGGAAAAGATAGAGCGACCGCAGCGGCGTAAGCCGCGACAAAGCCCAGGATGGAGAGCAACAGATGACTGTCGACAAAAGCTATCAGGTCTTGCCGTTCGCGAATGAGCGCGGAAAGGGTCAAATTCTCGTGCCAGCCCTGGGAAAACCCGACGATCATTATCAAGCCAAGTGCCGCTAGGGGCAACCATCTGCGCAGAGATGACCGGAGCTTGTTGCTGCCATCTTCCGAGGCATTCGGCAGGTCGCTTTTTTCTGGGGGCTTGGTCACAGTTGCGCTCTCGTTTGTCATCATCCACCGCTCCGCGATACTCTACAAACCTGGAATTTAGGCAAACCAGGTTTACAGCTCGCACTCACGTGTAGACGATTTGTTGGGTTTTGGAGGAGTTCTCACCGACAAGTGACCGCTCGTCAAAATCATCTCAAGGTAGCGTGAGCTGAGCAAAATGGATGGATTTAGCTCCAAGGATCGTTGACTTGCGAGTTCAGCGACCTTATAAGCCGCGTCACTGGGACATGCATTCGGACCCATGGCTATTTGCTGCGCGATGAATTCGCTTCGGATGCTTCCTCCAAAGAATTTTGAAAAACAAGGGCCGCGCCGGGCGCGCGGGGAAGAACAATGAAGCGTACGTATCAACCGAGCCGCCTTGTCCGCAAGCGCCGTCACGGCTTCCGGACACGCATGGCAACCAAAAACGGCCGTCAGGTTCTGGCACGCCGCCGGGCAAAGGGCCGCAAGCGTCTCAGCGCTTAATCCTGCGCAACGCGTGCGGCGCTGCCAGGCATGTCTGCTCTCGCAACCAGCCTTTCGCAGCCCGTCATGAAAACACTCAAAAAGCGCTCCGAATTCCTCGCAGTTGCCAAAGGCGGCCGCGTCGGACGGCGCGCTTTTGTCGTTCAGGGTTCGAAAAAGCCTGAAGCCGGGGCATCGCGCGTTGGCTACACGGTCACAAAAAAAACGGGCAACTCTGTTGCACGCAGCCGGATAAAGAGGCGATTGAGAGCCGCGGTTGCCGCGCTGGACCCTGCGTCGGTCCCGCAAAATGCGGACTTCGTGATTGTTGCGCGCGAAAATGCGCTCTCAATGCCCTTCGAAAAATTGGTCCGCGACCTTAAATCGGGTATGTCGATGGCGCTCGACCCAAATGCGAGCAGTCACCACCGCAAACCGCGTCGGCAAAAGGGCTCCCAGGTCCGACCGAAGCTGCCGAAAAAAGAACAGGGGTAAAATCAGTTGTTCGCCGAAAACCGCAATACCAT
Source organism: Roseibium hamelinense (assembly GCF_007830545.1). Classification (GTDB taxonomy): domain Bacteria; phylum Pseudomonadota; class Alphaproteobacteria; order Rhizobiales; family Stappiaceae; genus Roseibium; species Roseibium hamelinense. The sequence continues at coordinate 134,831 of NZ_VLLF01000011.1, read as the reverse complement.
TCTTGCTATTGTCTTATCCCTGGTGGTCCTGCTCGGTTGGCAATATTTTATTGCACAGCCACAACTTGAGCGGCAACAAGCAGCGCTTGAAGCCCAGCAGCAAGCTGCACAGCAAACCGAACAAGGCGCAGACGCTCCGCAAACACCCAGTTTGACCAATTCGCCTCAGCAATCCGGCACCTCTTCGGCTCCGGCGGCGGCTTCTTCTTCTGGAACCTTGAACCGGGATCAGGCAATCGCCCAAACAGCCCGGGTAGAGATTGAAACACCGCGTTTATCCGGCTCGATCAACCTGATCGGGGGGCGGCTCGACGACCTGCGTCTGAAAGACTATCATGAGACGGTCGACAAAAGCAGCCCAACGATTGTGCTGTTTTCACCAAGGAACAGCCCCGAGCCGTATTACACAGATTACGGCTGGGTTGGCGACGGCAACAGCGACCTAACGCTTCCGGGCACCGACACGGTTTGGTCAGTTGAAGGCTCGCCAACCCTCACACCGTCAACCCCTGTGACGCTGACCTATAGCAATGGCGAAGGGCTTGTCTTCAAACGTACGTTCTCCATCGACGAGAACTACATGTTCACGGTTTCGCAGGCTGTTGAGAACACTGGAGCCGAAGCCGTCACGCTTTTCCCCTACGGACTGATTGCGCGTAACGGGAAGCCGGAAACCACCGGGTTTTACATTCTTCACGAAGGCCTTCTCGGTGTCTTCGGCGAGGAAGGCCTGCAGGAAATCGACTATTCCGATCTTGAGGAAGACGGCCCGGTTCGTCCAGCGTCTGTCGACCAAGGCTGGCTCGGCTTCACGGATAAATACTGGGCATCAACACTTATCCCAGCTCCTGGCAGCACATTCCAGCCGGGCTTCAGCTATTCGGCGGCAAGCAACTATTTTCAGGCGGATTATCTTGGAACCGGGGTCACGGTTCCCGCAGGTGGAGATGCAGAAACCTCTTCCTACCTGTTCGCCGGCGCAAAAGAGACAAACCTGCTGGACAGCTATGAAAGCGCACTCGGTATCGAGCGATTTGAGCTGTTGATCGATTGGGGTTGGTTCTACTTCCTGACCAAGCCGATGTTCTATGCCATCGATTGGCTGTTCCATCTGGTCGGCAATTTTGGTGTTGCGATCCTGCTTGTGACTGTTGCCATCAAGCTGGTGTTCTTCCCACTCGCCAACAAGTCATATGTGTCGATGAGCAAAATGAAACTTGTTCAGCCGCAGATGACAGAGATCCGAGAAAAGTATGCGGATGACCGGCAGAAGCAGCAGCAAGCGCTAATGGAGCTCTACAAAAAGGAGAAGATCAATCCACTGGCCGGTTGTTTGCCGATCCTGATCCAGATCCCGGTGTTCTTTGCCCTCTATAAGGTTCTTTTTGTCACCATCGAAATGCGTCATGCGCCATTCTTCGGCTGGATTCAGGATCTTTCGGCGCCCGATCCAACCACGATCTTCAATCTGTTTGGATTGATCCCCTGGGATCCGCCTCAGCTTCTGATGCTCGGTGTGTGGCCGTTGATCATGGGTGTGACCATGTTCGTGCAGATGAAGATGAACCCGGCTCCACCAGATCCGACACAGCAAATGATCTTCACCTGGATGCCGGTTCTGTTCACATTCATGCTGGCGTCGTTCCCGGCCGGTTTGGTGATTTACTGGGCATGGAACAACTTCCTGTCGATCGCGCAACAGTGGGTGATTATGAGTCGCCAGGGCGTGAAGATCGAGCTTTGGGACAATCTGGGCGCGACGTTCAAACGAAAGAAGCCCGCTCCGGAAGACAAAAGCTAAGCGATTTTGAAAGGCCCGGCTTCGGGCCTTTTCTTTCGCCTCACAGCGAGCCGCTCAATCCTATGCAACGGCACGGACTAGGCCTGTCGCGTGACCGGACCCGTCAATTGGCCAGCAGCATTTAGTACAATTATTGTCTTGGAGACTTCGCATGCCAGGTCCATCGCCTGACGCCAAACACCCACTCGCTGTCGATCCGGGTATGATTTTCCTAAAGAACCACATCACCCGCGACAATATTGAGGTCGGCGAGTACACCTATTACCACGATGATCAAGATGCACCGGCATTCCAAGACCGCAATGTGCGTTATCATTTCGACTTCATCGGCGACCGGCTCGTTATCGGCAAATTCTGCGCACTTGCACGTGGTACGACCTTTATCATGAATGGGGCGAACCATTATATGGATGGCTTTTCGACCTACCCGTTCAACGTCTTCAGTGCGGATTGGTCCGAAGGGCTCGATCCGAAACGCGTTTCCGAAAGCACGCGCGGCGATACGGTCTTGAAAAACGACATATGGCTGGGCACCAACTCAACTGTCCTTCCCGGGGTCACCATCGGCAATGGCGCCATTATTGGTGCTCATGCTGTTGTAGCCAAGGATGTGCCAGACTATGCAATCGTTGTGGGCAATCCCGGGCGTATCGTAAAGATGCGGTTTGACGATGACACCATCAACCGCCTGAACCAGGTGAGCTGGTGGGATTGGCCGGTAGATAAGATCACGCGCCATCTGCCGGCTATTCGTGGCGCCGACATCAAAACTCTTGAGGCCGCAGCAAACAGCTGACTAGATTTGCAGTATGCGCCGCCTGTTTGCCAACAACTCCTGGAAACAAATATGACCCAAAACGAAGACGAAACCTATTCAGAAGCTGAACTGGAAGCAGGCCGTCTTCTTTTTGCCGCACCATGGGAGTTTCAGACCAGTGTTACGGACATGGCGAAACTGCCGCCAATAAACGCCAACGAGATTGCATTCGCTGGCAGGTCAAATGTCGGCAAGTCGAGCCTGATCAATGCATTAACGGGGCGCAAAGGCCTCGCCAGAACCTCCAGTACCCCGGGTCGGACGCAGATGCTAAATTTTTTTGTGTCCGACGGCACGCCGGTTAGCATCGTTGACATGCCCGGCTATGGCTATGCGCAAGCGCCCAAGGATCTGGTTGATGCCTGGACTGAGCTTGTGTTTTCGTATCTGCGGGGGCGCCCATCTTTGAGACGGGTGTTTTTGCTTATCGACAGCCGGCACGGCATAAAGAAAAACGATCTTGAGACGATGGCTCTTCTGGACAAAGCGGCCGTTGTCTATCAGGTCGTCCTGACGAAATCCGACAAGATCAAGCCCCCGGCCCTCAAAAAGCTGATCGCAGAGACCAAGGCTCAACTTCTAAAACGCGTTGCAGCCTATCCGGAGATTATCGCAACATCGTCAGAAAAAAATCTGGGTGTGGACGAGTTAAAGGCGGAAATCGCCCGTATTTCGACACTATAGACAAATAACGATGCGGTCCGGACCGCTGAAAACAGACAGTTTCGTTGAGCCCCGGTGCTAAACCGGCTATAGAGCCGGTCCGGCCAATCGACTTTTTCAGTGAGCTTCGCTTAACATGACACTGCCCGACAATCACAGCCGTGCCCATATCATTGCACAGGCGCTTCCCTACATGCAGCGCTATGACAACCGGACGGTCGTGGTAAAATATGGCGGCCACGCGATGGGCGACGCGGAACTAGGAAAAGCTTTCGCACGGAACGTAACCCTGCTGCGGCAATCCGGTGTGAATCCGGTGGTCGTTCACGGCGGAGGGCCGCAAATCGGTAAAATGTTGACGCGTCTCGGCATCGTCAGCGAGTTCAAAGCGGGATTGCGTGTGACCGACAAGGCGACCGTAGAGATCGTGGAGATGGTGCTTGCCGGCTCAATCAACAAGGAGATCGTTCAGTCGATCAATGCCGAGGGGGGGCGTGCTGTCGGATTGTGCGGCAAAGACGGGAACATGGTGGTTGCCGAAAAACTGCAACGCACCGCGGTGGATCCTGATTCCAATATTGAAAAAGTCGTCGATCTCGGATTCGTCGGCGAACCGGGCACAGTCAACTCAACCGTGCTCAAACTGGTGCTAAAGGAAGATCTCATTCCGGTCATTGCGCCGGTGGCCCCTGGAATCGATGGTGCGACATACAACATCAACGCCGACACATTTGCAGGCGCAATCGCAGGGTCATTGAATGCAAAGCGGCTGTTGTTTCTTACCGATGTGCCGGGAGTTCTCGACAAGGACGGAAACCTGATTAAGCAATTATCCGTCGCACGCGCACGCGAATTGATGGCAGATGGAACGATATCGGGTGGGATGATACCAAAGGTCGAAACCTGCATTGAGGCCTTGGATCGAGGCGTCGAAGGCGTGGTTATCCTGGATGGCAAGGTCCCGCATGCCGTTCTTCTAGAGCTCTTTACCGATCGCGGTATTGGCACATTGATCTGCCCATGACCGGCCGTCACGAACCTAGCGCCGAGGGCACGTACGCGCACAGCCAAGACCTGCGGGTCTACAAGGGCGTCGAGGCTTGGATCTTTGATTTGGACAACACGCTCTACCCAGCGGAAACGGACCTGTTCAGTCAGATCAACGACCAGATCTCGAAATATGTCTCCAAACTGTTGAACCTTGATCGAAAAACCGCGACCGAACAGCAGAAAGCTTATTACCGCGAATATGGAACAACATTACGCGGCTTGATGGTCGAACATGAAATCGATCCTGACGATTTCCTGGCATTCGCTCATGATATCGACTATTCGAATGTCCGGCCAAATCCTGATTTGGGCGTGCAGATCGCGCGTCTTCCCGGAAAGAAATACATCTTTACAAACGGGGACCGCCCGCATGCTGAACGGACTGCAGCGGCACTCGGTATCACCGAACACTTCGAAGACATTTTCGACATCGTTGCTGCAGGACTGCTGCCGAAACCGAATAAAGAAACCTATGACCTGTTTATAGAGAAAACCGGCGTTTCGCCGGTCCGCGCAGCCATGTTTGAAGATCTGCACCACAATCTTGAGGTGCCTCACCGGCTTGGGATGCGAACTGCCCTCATCGTCCCTTCGGGAACCCGGGAAGTATTCCGGGAGAGCTGGGAACTCGAAGGTGCGAATGCCCCTCATGTGGATTTCGTTACAGACGATTTGACCGGGTTTTTGAAAGCAGTGAACGGCGCCGTGCACAGCTGATAGAGGATGCCTCTTATGACGCTGCGACACCTTGCCATCCGCTTGGACACCACCGTCACGCCCGGTTCACGGACCGAACGCCTTCTGCACCAATTCCTTCCCTACGTGGACCGTTATTTCGGTCCCAGCCAGTTCGGCGCGGCGCTTACCGAGTTTCTCGCCTTCGGCTTCAAACAAGCCTATGCCTGCGTCTTCGGCGGCCTCCTGCTGGCGCTCATTTTGTTGACCCGTTTCGTCTACCCAGAGGAAGCTTGGGTCACACGCTACGATTTCTTATTCCTGTGCGCGGTTGTCATTCAGATCAGCATGTTGGCTTTCAAACTAGAAAGCTGGGATGAGGCCAAAGTAATTCTCATCTTTCATGTTGTTGGCACGGCTATGGAAGTCTTCAAAACCCACGCGGGATCATGGGTCTATCCGGAGAACGGTTTCTTTCGCCTCGGCGGCGTTCCTCTTTTCTCTGGTTTCATGTATGCGGCCGTCGGAAGCTATCTGGCGAGAATCTCGAGGATCTTTCAGTTCCGCTACATGCATTATCCGCCGCTTTGGACAACGTGGATCTTCGCGCTGGCAATCTATGTCAATTTCTTCGCTCACCATTTCACGGTGGATATACGACTCGGCCTGTTTGGAATGCTCTTTGTCTTGTTTGGGAGGACCTGGGTACACTATTCGGTCTATCGGTACCGGCACAAAATGCCCCTAATACTCGGGTTCTTTCTGGTCGCGGTGTTTATCTGGATTGCAGAAAACATCGGCACCTTCGCAAATGCCTGGCAGTACCCGGATCAACTAGATGGTTGGTCGCTGGTCTCATTGCACAAATTGAATGCGTGGGTTTTGTTAATGATCATATCATTCGTTCTCGTGACCATAATCAACAAACCGTTGCCGGAGACTGACGAAATACCGGCAGAGCCCGGCACACCGGTCACATAGGTGCTTGAAAACACGCGCAAAAGCTGGTCTTTCTTGATCATCTCAGACTCCATTCTGGAAGATCTAAATGGCATCCCTCCGTGCTCTGCATGCATTTTCGCTTCTTGCCAGGCATGGACGGGCATCAATTGCTGCCGAACTCCTCGGTGTTTCGCCCTCTGCATTATCCCACCTATTGCGGAAACTGGAAGGCGAACTCGGGGCAACGCTGGTTCTGCGTGATGGGCGCGGACTCACTCTGACGGAAGAAGGTCAGCGACTTGCACTTGGTCTTGGAGATGCTTTCGACAAGATTGATGAGGCGGTCGACAGTTTCCGCCGGCGCGGGCGCACGGAATTGCGGATCAGCACAGTTTCAACGTTCGCGACCCGATGGCTTATTCCCCGCCTGCCACAATTCCAGGGTCTTCAGCCTGATGTCGAAATTCTATTATCGACCTCAACTCGAATTGTTGATCTTAATCGCGAAAGTTATGACTGCGCCATCCGATTGGGGAAAGGAAACTGGCCCGGGGTGGAAAGCACACTTCTTTGGAAAGAACACCTTACTGTCGCTCTTGCGCCGCGGCTTCTGAACGCGCCCGACAAACCTGTAATTGACGAACTGAAATCCCAAAGGCTGCTGCATAGTGCGGCCCGTCGATCTGATTGGGCAACCTGGCTGCGATCAGCACAGTTGGATCACGCCGACAGTGCGGCTGGAATGGTTTTGGAAACACGGGACCTCGCGATTCAAGCAGCGATCGCAGGTATGGGGGCAATCGTAATCGATAGGCGTTTTTTGAAAACCGAACTCGAAGCAGGTCACTTAGTTGTTCCGAACTGGCCTCAGGTTGAGCTGGAGACCGGTTATTGGTTCGTGCGTTCCCCAACACGCCCAATGTCAAGACCAGTATCGAGCTTCAGAGACTGGCTTCGGTCTGAAGCACCCTGACGGTGTGGATTTGTGGTTAAAAATGACGTGGTTCACGGCGGGCAGACGTCTATGGAAGAGCAAAAGCGCGGATAACAATCTTCGGGGGGCATTCAAGAGCCTCTTGCAACGCAGCTGAATCCAATTTGACCAAATGCAAAGGGCAGAAAAACATGCCGTTCCGCGTTTCGTCGGTGCGGGCCATTGCTTGCGTTTTTTTCTTGCCGCACAGACATCAATCGCATTTCATTCAAGTTACGAATTGCATCCCCCTGCGTTTGGAAGCTCCCTATGCGGCAACTCATATATTTTTCTTCCACACTGCTTGCCGGACTTCTGTTTGCAATGTCATCGTCATCGCATGTTTCGGCCGAATCTCTGACGTAGCGTTTCCAGAGTCAGCACCCGAAAATTGTTGATGTAGAACTATATTCCGATACGCGGCTTGGCCATGTCTGGCCTGGGAACGGCAGGATCTATGTCTTGGATGACTATTCAACAAAAACCATAGGCATTTCGTGCCGGTACGGGGAAACGATCTGTTACGGAGCCTGGGTCCGCAACAGATCGAGTACTTACTGGGGCGTCGGATATGAAAATCGAAACCGCTGTTCGAATTGTTGTTACACTTGCGATGGGGGCCAAACCCGAGTGATTGTTCTCAATCCATAACAGGGTTGGCAGCGTCAGTGCGTGAGTACTATGCCGACTACTGCCGCGATGATCAAAATGCACCCCAAGATTTCCCGGTCTGAAACTGCTTCCTTGAAGACAAAAAACGAGGCGAGAAGCGTAAAGACCATTTCGATCTGAGCGAGCGCGCGGACATAGGCTACATTCTGCAGGGTCATGGCCGTAAACCACCCAATCGATCCTGCAATGCCCAGCGCACCCGCCCAGGTCGCGCTGCGCCACGCTTTGACACTGGCTTGCAAAGTGGCAGGGGACTTCAGAAGCATCCAAACAACCATCAAAACGGTCTGAAATACGGTCGCATAAAACAGAGCAAATCCCGCCTGCATGGCAACACCGGTGCCTTCCAGTGCCAACGAGGCAACACGATATGCGATGGCCGAAGCACCGAACAATGCAGCGGACGCCATACCGATCAATGCGGAGCGGCCAAGAACAGCGGAAAATATGGTCGCGAGGCTGAGGCTGCTGCGGGCAAGGGAAATCACCACAACGCCGCCGATTCCGACCAATATGAACCCGGCCGATGCCCAGGATATTTTCTCTCCAAGCAAGACAAAACCGAACAGTGCTGCCTGTATCGGTTCCGTTTTTGAATACGCCGTTCCAACCGCAAAATTTCTTTGCGAAAACAAGTAGACAAGCAGGAAGGTGCCCGCGATTTGGGCAAGCCCACCGGCTGCTCCGGCCACCAGAAAAACCGCGTTCAGTGAGGGAAGCGGCAAGCTGAACCCAACATGCAAGACGATTACATAGATTGCCGCGAATGGAAGACCGTAGCCGAAACGTGCAAACGTTGCTCCGGTCGTACCGACATGGCATTGCAAAGACTTTTGAACGGCCGAACGCGCGTTTTGACAAAAGGCGGCGCAAATAGTGATCGGGATCCAAAGTTCCATGTCGGAAAAGGCCTGTTAACAACGCATTACAATCTATCATGTGACCTCGCACAGCATTGCTGACCTTTCCTCAACAATAGCCGGCCGTGAGGTAAAACAGACTGCACAGCCGGAAAGCCTGTTGTTTCGCGTGATCTGTTCGCGAAGCCGTGCTGATTGGCTTGACAGTGCCAGAACGGAAAGCTTAGGTCGCGCTCACATTCAGCGCGCTTCAGAGAGTGAACCTTTATGAAAGTTGACCTAGCCAAACTGGAACAGACAATTGATGCGGCCTTTGAAGACCGGGCCAACATCGACACCCATACTACAGGCGACATCCGTGATGCCGTAGTCAAAACCCTCGACCTGCTTGACCGCGGCCACCTGCGCGTCGCAGAGAAAAAGCAGGGGGACTGGGTCGTCAACCAGTGGGCGAAAAAGGCCGTTCTTTTGTCTTTCCGTCTCAATCCGATGGAAGTGATCAAGGGCGGGCCGGGTGACGCGACATGGTGGGACAAGGTGCCTTCAAAGTTCGACGGATGGCGTGGTGTAGACTTCGAAGAGGCCGGCTTCCGTGCAGTTCCAAACACGACCGTCCGCAGGTCTGCGTTCATTGGCAAAGGCGTTGTGTTGATGCCGTCCTTCGTGAACCTTGGTGCCTATGTCGATGAAGGTACGATGGTGGATACTTGGGCAACCGTCGGATCGTGTGCCCAGATCGGCAAAAACGTACATCTGTCGGGCGGGGTCGGTATCGGCGGTGTTCTGGAACCGCTTCAGGCGGGCCCTGTTATCATCGAGGACAACTGCTTTATTGGCGCGCGCTCGGAGGTCGTTGAAGGTGTTGTAGTGCGTGAAGGCGCGGTGCTTTCGATGGGCGTCTACATTGGTGCTTCGACCAAAATCATCGACCGCAATTCCGGCGAAACATTCATTGGTGAAGTCCCGGCTTACTCAGTGGTTGTGCCAGGAGCCATGCCAGGAAAGCCGCTGCCGGACGGTACTCCAGGTCCAAGTCTATATTGTGCAGTCATCGTCAAGCGCGTTGATGAGCAAACACGTTCCAAGACATCCATCAACGAGTTGCTTCGAGACTAATCGGCTCACGCTACCGCATCAAACTCCGTGACTCTTTCAAGCCGGGGTTTGATGCCGCGTGGCCAGAATAGACTTTGACAAGCCAAGGACACGCTCGTGCTTGATGTCCGCATCTGGAAACAGATAGGCCATCTGCCGCGCGTCAAGCAATTCGGCGTCCTCGACACTGACCATTGCCTCCCCGACATTGGCGGCCTTGGCATAAAAACCGGCCTTGGTTGCCATGTGGATCCGATAATTGATCTGATTTGGAAGCCAATGAACGATCGGCAAACGGGCATGCGGTTCAACGGGAAACCAGAAATTCGGCGTTTGAACAAAATAGCTTTTTGCAACCCGCGCAGTCTCGTTCGCAAATCGCTGCATGTTGGCCCAAGAGCCAACATGCTCAATAACTGAATTGGAAAATGCGACCTCAAACGCTTTGTCCTCAAAGTCGCTTAGGTCACATGCATTCCCCTGAAGATAGCGGACGTTTGAATGCGGCGCAGCCATCGATTGGGCTGGCAAGTTCACACATACGATCTCGAGCTTTTCGTAGTCAAAAAAAGTATTCCAAACATTCCAGAACTCGAGCGTCCCCCCCATATCGATGAGGCGGCAACGGCCTTTTATCGCGATATATTCATCAATGATTTTAGCAAGAAGCGCGACGCGCCTTTTGCGGAAACTGTTGTTCGGCGAGACTGGAGAAATGTTTAGCACAACCACCTGCTGTATAACTGACAAACATATACTTTCTGATGCGCCTTGGTGGAGCGCCTTCTCTTGTTACCCCGTAGTTCTCTGAGTTGAAAACGTAAAGTTAACCTAAGGTTAATTTCAAATTGTATGCGTACAAGGTTAATCCGGTCAGCCGCCCCACAGCTTGTAGGCAAATTCGGTGACGAACAACGAAATCAACACATCCATCAAGACGATTCCCACCGCAGTCCCAGCTGCGGCTCCAAGAGCGATGCGTGCAATCACGTAGCGGAACCAAACAACGACCAGAAGGGTCGCCAGTGACGCGAAGACCATAGCGCCCGAACTGATGATACCCGCCAGATAAAGCAGCGAAATTACAACGTAAGGGATCGCTGTTAAAAGACTCGTCCAATTGCGGACCACGATAAATGGAACAAAGCCCTTTGTTACCCCGATTGGCCCCGCCAAACTTGCAAGTAGCAGGGGCAGCGCAATCCAATCGAGCCCTAGCCCGGTTAACTTTGCGCTCCAATATATTGTTTCGGGAAAATTCTCAGGAAGGATATTGGCCTGCTCAACGATGTGCTTCTTTTCCGCAAGGGAGCTGATCCAAAAAAGCGGAAGCAAATAAAACACAACAAGAAAGGAGCGCCAAAATCCGCCCACGGACGTGTCAAAACCCATCATGCCGCGCGGGTCATAACGCAGAAGCTGCAGTGAGCCCCGGAATGCAGCGTACACTTCAGCCTGTCTGATCATCCAGTGCGTCGCCTTTCAAGCGGAGAAGTACCTTTGAAGGAACCGCAGGTATATTGCCTCAAGCTGAACCAGATCCGCTAGAGGGACGTTCTCATCAATTTTATGCATAGTCTGCCCGACCAGACCAAACTCGACGACCGGGCAATAGTTCTTGATAAATCTTGCGTCCGACGTCCCCCCTCCGGTGGAAAGTTCCGGCGAACGACCGGTCTCATCTGCGACGGCTTTGCTTAGGGTCTCGATCAACCGGGAATCCCGCGTCAAAAACGACTCGCTGGCATCGCGCTTGAACTCAAGGCTAACCCGGGCATCTACACCCACCGCTGCGCTGACGACGGTTTCGGAGACACGTTCTTTCAAAGCCTCAAGCGTCCATTCATCGTTGAAACGGATGTTGAACCGGGCGACAGCCCTGGCGGGAATGACGTTAAACGCAGTGTTACCGACGTCGACCGTCACAATCTCGAGATTTGATGGCTGAAACCGATCATTTCCGGCATCCAGCACCATCCCATTCAGAGCGGACAAGACCGTTACCAGTTTCGGGATCGGATTATCCGCAAGGTGAGGATAGGCAGCATGACCCTGAACACCTGACACGACAATCGTACCGGACAAGGAGCCGCGCCGGCCAACCTTGATCGCATCGCCAATCTGTTTCGGATTGGTTGGCTCGCCAACGATGCAACCATCAAACCGATGGCCCTGCACCTCCGCCCATTCGAGCAGCTTCCTCGTTCCGTTGATGGCCGGCCCCTCTTCGTCTCCGGTAATCAGAAACGAAATCCGGCCTTCCATCGGCATCGGCCGCTCCTTCAGAAAGGAGATGGCCGCTGCGGCAAAGGCTGCGACCCCTCCTTTCATGTCAACAGCGCCGCGACCGTAAAGTAAGCCTGCATCGACGTGGCCTTCAAATGGCCCAAACGTCCAATCTTGCGAAGCCCCGGGCGGCACCACATCTGTGTGTCCGGCAAACACAAAATGCGGACCACCGGTGCCGATTGTCGCGAAAAGGTTGTCTACGTCCGGCGTCTTGTCGTCCGAAAACATGATCCGTTCAACACCAAAACCCGCTGCCTCAAGCCGGTTTCCAAGCGCCGTGAGTGCGCCGCCCTCATTCGGCGTGACGGAGTCGCAACGGATCAACTCCTGAGCGATTTCGGTGACGAGCTGTGTTTCGGAATTCATATTGGCCATAATGCCTTATGATCAGGAGGGACGACGAAAATAGCTGTTTGACATCGGACCATATTTGTTTGGGGCCGGCTGGCTCGGCAATAGTCCAATGATAACAACCGCTATCAGATTAATGATGGGAACAAAAACCAGCAGGCCTAAAAATCCCGTCAGCCCAGCATCTTGCGCACGCTTGATAACCATGGCCAGCTCGATCCAGTTCAAAACAAAAAACAAGATCGGGAAAAGCGCGTTAGAGCCTACGAAATCGACAATATTCAATTGTTCGACAGGTGTGTCTGCGCCAAGCGAGAGCCACCAAAGCCGCATCGCAATACCAATAACAATCCACACCAGTCCGAATCCCAGCCAGTAGGGTTCGCGGCTCATACGGCCGATCGGACTGGCAAGCGCCCAAAGAAGTCCTGGCGAGGTGTTGGCGTCTTGACGCGGAAGAGACATGGAGTTCCCGTGTGTTCGGTAAAATTCAAAGCTGCCAAGGAGGTAATGCCAACTGCCAAACCGATCAAGAAGAATAGAAAATTCCGACGGGTTTGGGGCATGAATGCAGTACGTCAAGAACTTGTCAGTGCTTATCGGGATTGGCCAGCCCAGATTTTTACGTCATCCTACATCTTATCTGCTGCATTTGGGAGGATGCACCATGGCTGACCAGGCCGAAACGACGACCCAAACGGTGCCAGCGGCATTGCCGCCGGAGCCGAAGGTTCGAACGATCTCATTTGACGACGTCATTGACGCACTGTCGGCAGGGCTCAATGATTTCAAACGCGCGCCTCAATACGGACTGGTGATTGGAGCCTTTTTTGCCTTAGGCGGCCTCATTGTTGTTCTCAGCGCCTCTGCTTTGAGCATGAGTTACCTTAGCTACCCGCTTGCTGCGGGATTCGTACTGATCGGACCATTTGCGGCAGTTGGGCTTTATGAGGTGAGCAGACGGATCAGCGCGGGAGAGGAAATCAGCTGGAGCAAGATATTCACAACAATGTGGGAACAAAAGGGCCGGGAGCTGTCATGGATGGCATTCGTGGTACTGTTCATACAAATCATGTGGATGTACCAGGTACGGCTGCTGCTCGCATTGTTTTTGGGATTCCGCTCGTTTGCGAGCTTCGGAGAGTTCCTGAACGAGGTTGTCTCAACGCCAGAAGGCTTGATGTTTCTCGCGGTCGGCCACGTGGTCGGCGCTATTTTGTCCCTCATTCTGTTTACATTGACGGTGATTTCGTTCCCACTGCTCTTGGAGCAAGATCGTGATTTCATTACTGCAATGATCACAAGCGTGAAAGCAGTCACAGCTTCCCCTATCCCCATGATCGGATGGGCATTTATCGTGACGATCGTCTTGATCGTATCGATGGCACCTGCCTTCTTGGGCCTTGTAATCACGCTACCGATTCTTGGGCATACGACATGGCATCTTTACAAAAAGTGCGTCTCATTTCCCGAACGTAAAGACATTATGGAGGAAGCTGCAAATTAGGCGTTCCCTTCCATTTCTGGATCATAGGGGTTTAAAACGGCAGTCAATCGGGGTTTCCATATCATGAGCGCATCATCCGGACCGCGGCGGCACTTGATCTCAGGACTCGGGGCCTTGCTAGGCACCCTAGGCTTCCTGATTGTGATTGCGCATTTCTCGGCTGGTCCGTTTGAACCTAAACCAACCATTGGCCAGACAATCGGAGAAACCGCGGCTGATATTCGCAACTCGGCCGTGCGCGCTCTTAAAGGGCAGCCCGCGCCGAAGCCTGAACCTGCCGGATGGGACACCGATCGCATCCTTCAGACCGTTGGGCCTATCCTTGGTGCCAGTGCGATTATTTTGGGCCTTCTATCATTCGTCTTGCGAGAAGATCGAAAACTTGCGGCAATGTCGGTAAGCCTAGGTGCAATGACGATCGGTTTTCAGCTGTTCACATGGACTGTGATAATCATCGCAGGGGTCATATTGCTCGGGTACATCCTCATGAATCTGACCCAAATCCTCGGAGAGTGGAACGGCTAACCTTTAGCTCGTTCATTTTCAGCCTCATCGAGCTCCGCTTTTCTTGCCTTCCAATCAGCCAGAGCCTCAAGGTCGTTCCTAGCCGATCGGTAATCGACACGAGTGAGATAAAGTCCATCGGCCGGTGCGACCGGACCACAGGCTCTCCGGTCTTTGGCGGCAAGCGCCCTGGTAATATCGCCAAGGCCCCATTTTCCCTCGCCAACCAGGCGGAGCGATCCGACCATTGAACGGACCTGATTGTGCAGGAAAGAGCGCGACTCGCACTCGGCGATGACGAATTCCCCCTCTCTGCGCACATTGAACGCCTCCAAGGTTTTCATCGGACTCTTTGCCTGGCAACGCGAGTGGCGAAAGGTCGTAAAATCGTGGTGTCCGATAAATTCCTGCGCCGCCTCGTGCATAGCCTTTTCGTCGAGGTTATACTTTACATGCCAGGCAAGACCCCGATGGTGCGTCAGGGGCTGCAATCGGTTGTGGATCCGATATTGATATGCTCGCCGGATTGCCGAAAACCGGGAATCGAATCCCTCATGCATTTTTTCAACATTCAAAATAACGACGGGGTCGGGCTGACAGTGAAAATTCAAAGCCCCCATCACTGTTTCGGAGGCCCAGTCCTTCAAGAGATCCGCGTGCGCAACCTGACCGGTCGCATGGACACCGGTGTCGGTGCGCCCAGCACCGCCAATGGTGATTTCCTCACCCGTAAAAGCCTTGAGTGCGCGTTCGATAACAGCCTGTACCGAAGGTCCGTTCGCTTGACGCTGCCATCCGCAGAACGGGCGCCCGTCATATTCCACGGTTAATTTATAGCGGGGCATGTGTTGTTATTCGAACTCTTCAAACGGCGTTGCAAATGCGACTTCGACGGGAAGATCCAAGGAACCGGCGTCTGAAAGGGCCAACGCCATAAAGGCTTTGCCCGCATACGGGCCTTTGACCTTCTTTGCCAATTCTGGATCAAATCCAAACCTGCCGAAGTAAGCGGGTGAGCCCAGAACCAGCACCAGATCCTCGCCGTGTTCCCTCAAAGCTTCCAGACCCGTGCGCACCAAAGCGGCGCCGATGCCAAGCCGCCGGTAGTCCGGCAAGACTGATACCGGCGCAAGACACACGATCGAAAGCGCATGGCTCTGCCCGGCGGCAGCGGCTGTGACCCTGCTAAAACAAATACTGCCAATCACCCGGTCCGCCGTGTTGACCGCTACCAGTTCTTTCACAAGCGCCCCGCAGTGCCGCAGGCGATGAACCAGGCGGGCTTCTCTTTCCTGGCCAAAAGCATCTGCAATGACCTCACGCACTGCTCCGCCATCTGCTGTAGCGAACGGCCTCACTTCAAAACGCGTATCAGGTTCGGGAATTGTCATTTGTTTTCCTCGTCGGCCGCACAGCTCTACGATAGCTGGTCACCAGTCTTGAGCGGCGCGCCACGCAAAAACTCTTTACCGGACATCGGCTTCTTACCCGCGCGCTGCACCTGAAGCAAACGCACTGCCCCGCGGCCGCAGGCAATGACCGGATCATCGTCAACAGATAAAACGCATCCAGAAGCTCCAGAAGACGTGTCTGGCGCCGATCGAAGTATCTTGAGCCGCTCTTGCTTATTCCCGATGCTAAACTCTGTCCAAGCGCCTGGAAAGGGCGACAATCCGCGGATGTGATTATGGACATCTGTATTTGAAGCCGACCAATCTATGCGTGTCTCTTCCTTTAATAGTTTCGGGGCATAAGTTACGCCGTCTCCGGGTTGCGGTGCTGTGGTTAAGGCATCTCGTGAGAGAGCCGCCAGAGCACGAACCATCAGATCACCTCCCAAGGCAGATAACCGGTCGTGTAGTTCGCCCGCGGTCATCAATGCGTCAATCGCAACGGTTTCGGACATGCACACAGGTCCAGTATCCAGCCCCTCTTCCATACGCATGACCTGAATACCGGTTTCCGGGTCTCCCGCCATTATCGCCCGGTTGATCGGGGCAGCTCCACGCCATCGGGGTAACAGAGACGCATGCAAGTTCAAACATCCATGAGCAGGTGCATCAAGAATAGCCTTCGGCAGCAACAAACCGTAGGCAACAACCACCGCGACGTCAGCCTCCAGCGCCTTGAATGCTGCTTGCTCGTCAGTCCCTTTCAACGAGTTCGGCGTAAGAACCGGTATCCCAAGAGACTCAGCGGCCTCATGCACTGGTGATTTTTTCAAATCCATTCCCCGTCCGGCAGGACGCGGCGGCTGCGAGTAACACGCAACAACCTCGTGTCCTTGCCCGACAATTTCCATCAGGGTCGGGACCGAAAAGTCTGGCGTCCCCATAAAAACAACGCGAAGTGACATGGTATTCCTGCTGGTTTGAAAGGTGCGCGTTGTCAGGCCAAGCCTGGCAACAAAGATTTGAGACTTGAGACCATCATTTCCATTGCAATGGCCGACAATACCATGCCCATAAGCCGCCCCATCACGCTCTGTGCGGTTTGCCCGAGTACCTTGGACAGGACCGGGGCACTCCAGAAGGTAGCAACAAGAAGCGCAATAGCGGCGCATGCAGCGGCTGCATAAGCGATGTCTTGCCCGACCGTGCTGATCTGTCCCCGGTAGATAATCAAGGTTGATATTGTTCCAGGGCCGAGCAGGATGGGTACCGCGAGCGGATAGATCGCGGGATTCTCAACGTCCGCGTGATGAGCTTTTTCAGCATCTGTGCCGTGGTGCGCCTTGCTTTGCTCCCCTGCAATCAGCTTGAGAGCGATCAGCAAAATCAAAAAACCGCCTGCGAGCCGAAAGGCATCAACGCTGATGCTGAAAAGCGCCAACAATGCGTTGCCGGCAACAGAAACCAAGGCGGTTCCAGTCACCAGCGCAATCGTAAGTGTGACGACAACCGCTCTTTGGCCGCGCGCGTCCCGACTGGACGTGAGGGACAAGAACACGGGCAAATTGGCGATCGGGTTCATGATTGCGAACAAGGCGGCAAACATTTTCAAGAAAAACGCCGTGTCCATGTCCCACCGTTCCAGCCAATCGACCTAGGCTTTTGCCGTCATCCGGGCCGCCTTTGAAAATTTCTTGACCACCCGGTCGCGTTTGAGCTTGGACAGGTAATCGATGAACAGCTTCCCATTCAGATGATCCAACTCATGTTGAATGCATGTCGCAAGCAGCCCGTCGGCTTCAAGCTCTTGACTTTCGCCATCACGGTTTTGATATTTGACCCGTACTGACGCCGGTCTTTCGACTTCCTCATAAAATTCAGGAATGGACAGGCATCCCTCCTGATATATCGAAAGATCTTCGCTCGACCAGACGATCTCCGGATTTATGAAAACCATAGGAGATTTGTCTTCACCTTCGGCAGCAACATCAAGCACAAATATGCGTTGAAGAATGCCGATCTGGCTCGCGGCAAGACCGATGCCGGGCGCGTCGTACATGGTATCGAGCATGTCGTCGGCAAGTTTGCGTACTGCGTCATCCACACTTTCGATGGGCGCGCAAACCTCCCTGAGCACCGGGTCGGGAATGGTTATAATGTTTCGTATCGTCATGAGCTCCAAATAGGCAAAGCAGGCGCAACGGTCAACGCGAAACCGCGTATCCTCAAAAGCTTGCACTGCATTGCGACGCGAATCGTTCTATGTTTGTTTCATGTCAGAAACACTCCTCGTCATCGGCAACAGATCGGTATCAGTTTGGGAAGCGTCCGCAGTGGCCGGACTCGTATTGCTCCTCCTAACCTGCTGGTTGGCTGCCCGAATACTCAAGCAAATGCGCTCACGTGCCAAGACGGAAGATCAGGCCGCAGCCCGGATACATGAGCTCGAATCCCATCTGTCGGAACTCCTGAAAACGCAGGGTGAGATGACGGGCCGCATGCAAACGATGGCAGAGGTTTTCGGATCGCGCCAGACCGATATGATGCGCGCGGTGAATGACCGCCTTGATGGCATGGGGCACAAGATTGGCGCATCGATGTCCCAAACATCCCAACAGACACATGAGGGCCTGCGGCAAGTCCACGAGCGGCTGGCAGTTATCGACCGTGCCCAACGCACGATTTCCGATCTCTCCGGTCAAGTCGGCCAGCTTCAGTCTATCTTGTCGAATAAGCAGACACGCGGAGCCTTCGGGCAAGGCCGCATGGAAGCCATCATTCAAGACCAGATGGCGCCCAGCACATACTCTTTTCAATCGACACTTTCGAACAACAGCCGGCCGGACTGTCTTATTCACATGCCGAATGGCGCGCCGCCTCTTGCAATAGACGCCAAGTTTCCGCTCGAAGGGTTCAATTTTCTCAAGGGCGCTGAAACAGAAGAACAGTTTAAACAAGCACAAGCCCAATTCCGCAGAGATTTCACCAAACACATTCAAGACATCCGCGAGAAGTATTTGCTGCCCGGTGAGACACAAGATACGGCGTTCCTGTTTGTTCCATCCGAAAGTGTATTTGCAGAACTGAACGAGCGTTTTGAGGACTTGGTGCAAAAAGCGCACCGGGCTCGTGTGGTAATTGTTTCCCCGTCTCTTTTAATGCTTTCCATCCAAGTTATTCAGGCCGTTCTGCGGGATGCAAAAATGCGTGAGCAAGCGCATTTGATTCAAGCAGAAGTTGGCCACCTGATTGACGATGTCAGCCGTCTAAATGACCGCGTCGGAAAACTTCAAACCCATTTTTCCCAGGCCAACAAGGATATCGATCAAATCCTGATTTCAACTGACAAAATCAGTAAACGAAGCCGAAAAATCGAAGATCTGGACCTTGGCGAGCAAAATGGAAAAGAAACAGACCAGGCGTCAACCGCACCATTGATGTCGTCTCGCGGATAGCAAGCAACAGCGTGTTCTAGTTGCTTCCGGCTTCGAGACGCCGGACCGACGTAACATCGCCCCATTCGGTTTCGGCGATCCGGCTTAACGCAACCTGCACTTCTTCGAAAGCCACTGTCATGGTGTATCCATTGGCATGGATGAGTTTGTTCGGCCCGGTCACTATGGCGACGTGTCCCTTCCAAAATATCAAATCACCACGGCTGAGGCCGTCTCCACAGCCGTCGAACTTTACGGGAATGCCTGCGCTCCTCTCCTGCATATCGCTGTCCCGCGCAACACTTATGCCGGCACGTTGAGCGGCAAGCTGTACAAGCGCTGAGCAATCGAGCCCCAAACTGCTTCTGCCACCCCAAAGATAGGGCGTCCCGAGGAACTCTTCGGCAACGGCCACCCAATCCCCGGCAACGCCGTTCAGCGGAGACAAATGTTTCGCAACGACAAAAGATCCGTCAGACAGCTTTGCGTAGTCTAGGCCGCGAACTGTTGTTCGGTCCGTCACGGCAACACGCGCTCCCATGGACAGCAAACCTCGCGGCGGAAATTTTAGGTCGGGCATGGGATAGCGATATGTTCGCAGGGCCGACACTATATGACCCGTTTCGGGCATATCACTCAACGCCTCCGATGGAACCCAACCAACATATCCATCAGTCTCCAACTGCCCCCAGGCCCATCCATCCGGCGTTTCCTCGAAAACAGTAAATCCCTCTCCGTAAAGAATCTCCGTGTCGATTGGCTGGTCCAGACGCGGCTTAGCGGTCATCGGAACTTTATCTGAGACAATACGCCTTTGAATACCGCGCGAGTACCGTTCTGCTTCGTATATTCCGCGATAACTCTCTGCCGCGATATCGGGCCGTACGGGATGCAGTCGGCGGTCATACGCCATGCGAATCTCTCCAGACCGGGCTTATCGTGCTAGAGCCCGCGCTTTTTCAACAACCAGATCACCCAGCCGCTCAAGATAGAGCGCACCGTCCAAGGTGCGTGTCACGATGACGTTGCGGCGATCGGCTTCATCCCGCTTTCGAGACAACAATCTGAGTGAGCCCAAAGTGTCCAAGGCACGTGTGATCGCTGGCTTGGTCACATCCAGCTCAGCGGCAAGCCCCCTAACTGTATGCGGCGGCGGTTCAAGATAGACCTTTAAAAGGATCGTGAGCTGGCGCGACGATAGGTCCGCGTCGTTGCCGCGAACCAGACTCAAATTTACATCGTGCAGCAATCTCAACGCCTGAGACGCTCTCATTTCAACCGGCATACTTTTGCAGTCCCCTATCGGATACCGGTAAAAACAACCATCATTTCGTTTCGGTTGCGTTATTTTTTGTCATAGCGCTCGCATAGGAGGTCAAACAGAGCTCTGATCGCTTGCGCCTCACCGCCCGCCGGTTTGCCTGGACGCGTGGTCGGGCTCCAACCATAAATGTCGAAATGGGCCCATTTGGATGTATCCTCAACAAATCGGGACAAAAATAATGCCGCAGTAATGGAGCCAGCAAACCCGGCCCCCGATGTGTTGATGTGATTGATATCGGCAATCTGGCTTTCGAGATATTTCATGTAGGGCTGCCAAAGCGGCAAACGCCAGACCGGGTCGGCAGATGCTTCGCTCACAAGTTGAAGCTCATCGGCAAATGCCTCGTTATCGGTGAAAAATGGCGGCAAGTCGGGACCAAGAGCAACACGGGCAGCCCCTGTCAGTGTTGCCATATCAATAAGAAATTCCGGTTCTTCTTCGCTTGCAAGCGCCAATGCATCGGCGAGGATCAAGCGTCCTTCGGCATCGGTGTTGCCAATTTCGACCGTTAGCCCTTTGCGGCTCTCCAAGACATCACCGGGCCGGAAACTGTTGCCGGAAATAGCGTTCTCAACACAAGGCACAATTACCCGCAACCGGACAGGAAGCTTTCGCGCCATAATCATCAGGGCGAGGCCAAGTACATTCGCAGCTCCACCCATATCTTTTTTCATAAGGGCCATCGAATTTCCGGGCTTGATGTTCAACCCGCCCGTATCGAACACAACCCCCTTCCCGACCAGCGTGATTTTCGGGTGATCAGGCGCACCCCAGCAGAAATCGGCAAGCTGCGGAGCACGACGGCTGGCGCGGCCAACCGCATGCACCATCGGAAGGTTCTCAGCCAGCAAATGGTCACCGGCAACTATCCGGCCCTCACCTTCATGTGCGTCGAAGAGGTCCTTAACGGCAAGTGCGAGCTCCTCAGGACCGAGATCGTTCGCCGGTGTGTTTATGAGGTCGCGGGCGAGTCTTACGCCCTCGGCTATGTGGAGAAGCTTTTCAACATCAATGCCCTCCGGCTGAACAAGCCGATATTCCGGGGCTTTCCCGGCCTTGTAGGCGGCAAACTCGTAATTGGAAAGCAGGAAACCGAGCGTGGCCTGCTCTTGATCCGGGAAAGCTGGATCCAACGCATAGTCGCCAGCCGGCAGGAGAGTAATCACAGCGCCAAACGCAAGCGTTTCATGCAAGCCATCTGGTTTTGTTCCGAACAATGCAATCATTTCGCCTTTTTCGCCACGAGGTAAAAGGAGTGCGCTGCCCTGTTTGCCGGTAAAGCCATTGAGTTTGCACCATTCCAATTGCGTGTCGCTCAAAGTGCTGAGGGTTTCTGCCAGCGTGTTTTCACTGACGGCCAAAACACGCGTCACCTGATCGACACTGTTGCGGTGAACAAGAGCTGGATGCACGACAAAACCTCTCTTTGGCTGGTATGTGCTCCGACACCTACTGACTAGGTCACCACTTGGCAACTCCCATAACCGGTTTCGCAATCTGCAAGTTTAACCATGCATTAGGGTTAATTGATTATTGCTAATTAGAGTTTGAGTTTCTGATCCGTGAGGAGACGATTATGGGTGTCGCAACACATTCGCAGCGGCGAGTCGGTTTGAAAGCACTGAGACTTGGTCTGGTGTTGTCTGCGGCGGTTATAGTATCTGCATGCGCCTCTTCGAAAAACGGCGGCACCGGAACTCACTCGGCCACACCGAACACCGCTTACGTTGCACCGGGCTCAACCGAGGCTCGTCAACAGGTTGCCCGCTGGACCAATGCTTACACGCGCAACGAAAAGGACCGCTCCGCGATCCTCGGTTACGCAAACGCGTTGCAGCGCAATGGCCAAATCACACAGGCGATGGCTGTTTTACGGAGCGCCGTGATTACTTACCCAAATGACCGCGAAATATCATCCGCCTATGGGAAAGTCCTGGCTATGAACGGCATGTTCGACGAAGCCTTGAACGTCCTGCAGCGTGCTCAAACGCCTGAAACCCCAGACTGGAAACTCATGTCAGCAGAGGCCGCTGTACACGATCAGCTTGGACAGCACCAGCAAGCCAGAGCTCTGTACAATCAAGCCCTAAAAATCGTACCGAACGAGCCGACCCTTTTGAACAATCTGGCCCTATCGTATCTTTTGACCGACGATCTCCCCAAGGCGGAGTACACCCTCAAAAAGGCAGCAGCCCTGCCAACAGCCGACAGCAGGATTCGGCAAAACCTGGCACTTGTTCTTGGACTTCAAGGTAAGTTCGACCAAGCTATTCAGGTGGCACAGGCAGAGATTGACCCCAAGCAGGCAGAAGCAAACATCGCCTATCTGCGCCAGATGCTTCAAAAACGCCAACAGGGATAACGGCTGAAGAAACGCGTTTTCAGCACTTATGTTCAGTCCCCGCGTTGACTGCCCTAAAATGCGTCCATTATTTGGAATGCCGCGGGCGTCATAATGATCACGAACAATACCGGCAGGAAAAACACAATCATAGGCACGGTCAGCTTAGGCGGCAAAGATGCAGCCTTCTTTTCCGCCTCCTGCATGCGCGCCTCACGGTTGTCGTCGGCCATAACACGGATTGCTTGCCCCACCGGTGTTCCGTAGCGTTCAGCCTGTATCAGGGCCATCATGACGTTCTTGACGCCTTCAACACCGGTTCTCGCGCCAAGATTTTCGTAAGCTTGACGACGGTCACTGAGGTATGAAAGCTCGGCGTTGGTGAGCGAAAGTTCTTCAGCAAGCGGTATCGACTGTGTTCCAATTTCTTCTGCAACACGGTGGAAAGCCGCCTCAATCGACATGCCTGATTCGACGCAGATAAGCATCAAGTCGAGTGTGTCTGGCCATGCTCTCCTGATATCTGCCTGACGTTTGGTGATTTTATTTTTCAAGTAGATGTTCGGCCCAAACGTACCAATGCCGCCAAGCACAAGAGCAATACAAACCTTTGTTATTGACGGATATGTATCTGGCAAAAACGCGAACACATAAAAAAGCGCTATGAAAAACACCACAATTGGCGTGATCAGGCGAGCTAGAACAAACGTGTAGAGCGGACCAGTTCCTCGGAAGCCGGCCATACGAAGTTTAGCTTGTGTATCTTCGTCAGAAAATGCCTTTTGCAAATTAAGGCGGTCAACGATGTTTTTCAGGTTTTGCTTTGGCTGCGCACGTATCGCCGTCCGGGCTTGGGTGCTTTCGGCAGCAACACGCGCCCTTTCGCGCGCCCTGAGTTTGTCGCGCTCAATAGCAACAGATTTCATGCGAGACTTGAGTGCATCCCGCTCGAAGAATGGCATCACAACAGTGAAAACGGTTCCCGATACGGCAATCATAGCGAGGATTGCTGCAATCATTTGTGTGCCGAGCAGATTCTCCAAGTGCGCCCCCCGCTAGAAGTCAAAGTTGATCATTTGACGCATTACAAATATGCCAACCATCATCCAAAGCCCGCAACCAATAAGGACATAATTTCCAGACGGCTCTGTAAAAATAACAGATATGTATTCCGGGGCCACAAGGTATAAAAGACCAGTAACGAATATTGGCAGTGACCCAATAATACCAGCAGAAGCTTTTGCCTCTGAACTCATTGCCTTAATTTTTCTTTTCATGGATTTTCGGCCACGGAGAACTCGGGCCAGATTCCCAAGAGCATCGGCAAGACCGCCACCTGCCTTCTGCTGAATAGAGATCACGATAGCAAAGAAGTTGGCCTCGGGCACGGGCACTCTATCGGGCAGTCGGAGAACCGCCTCAGTCAGCGAAATCCCCATAACCTGGGTTTCAAGTATCTTTTGAAATTCCGTTTTCACCGGATCTCGCGCCTCTCGCGCAACAATCCGGATGCAGTCTGACAACGGGAGACCGGCGCGAACGCCCCGAACAATAATGTCGACGGCATTGGGTAACTCATCCAGGAAAGAGTCTAGCCGGCTTTTCTTCTTAAAGCCCAAATACCAACGAGGGAAACCAAATGCCCCTGCAAACCCGAGCCCGGCTGCGACAAGAAGACCTCCACCCAAGACCAAACCCAGAACCCCGAACACAACGCCCGCCGCGAGGCTGAACAAAACAAATTGCCGGCGGCTCCAAGTCAACCCGGCCTGCTCGATCCGCATCGTCAGTGATAGGTTCTTTTGTTTGCTTTGCTTCGCCTTCTGACGTTCTTCAAATTCTTTGAGTTGATCCTGAACAGATTTTTTCTTTCGGTTCGTATCACGCACACTCTTGCGCTGATCAGAAGACTGCGGGCGTTCAGCGACGAAAGACATACGCTGTTCGCGCTGTTTCCTGCCTGATAGTGTCGGTTCGAAAGCAGCGTAAATCAGCCCACCGATGCTCAGCGACACCAATATGGCTACGAGTAAGAATTGGACATTGGGGTTTGACAGACTCTCAAGCACAATCAGCTGCCCCTATTCGCTCACATATTCAGGCATTTCAGACGCGTCCAAAGCCTGAGCAAGACGGGCTTCCTCGCCAAAATATCTTGCACGATCCCAAAATTTCGGCCGCCCGATACCGGTGGAGCGGTGACGGCCTATGATATTGCCATTCGCATCTTCACCGACCATGTCGTAAAGAAAAATGTCTTGGGTGATAATGACATCGCCTTCCATTCCCACGACCTCAGTTATGTGGGTGATCCGACGGGATCCATCACGAAGACGCGCAGCCTGAACAACCACGTCAATCGACGCGACAATCATTTCCCGGAGTGTCCGCGAAGGAAGCGAAAACCCTCCCATTGTGATCATCGACTCAAGACGTGAGAGGCCTTCGCGCGGCGAGTTGGCGTGCAATGTACCCATGGACCCGTCGTGGCCCGTGTTCATTGCCTGCAGCAAGTCAAATGCTTCGGGTCCCCGCACCTCACCAACAATAATGCGCTCCGGACGCATACGAAGGCAGTTTTTGACGAGGTCCCGCATCGTTATTTCACCCTCACCCTCAAGATTAGGCGGGCGTGTTTCGAGCCTGACCACATGCGGTTGCTGAAGCTGAAGTTCTGCGGAGTCTTCGCAGGTAATGATCCGCTCTGTATTCTCGATGTAAGCTGTCAAGCAATTGAGAAGGGTCGTTTTACCAGAACCCGTACCTCCAGAAATCAGGACATTACATCTTGAGCGCCCAATGATCTGTAGTATCGCTGCGCCTTCGGGCGTAATCGAACCAAACTTCACCAGTTGGTCGAGTGTCAGCTTATCGCGCTTAAACTTACGAATGGTGAGTGCTGGCCCGTCGATTGCGAGCGGCGGTGCAATGACGTTGACGCGAGAGCCGTCGGGCAAACGCGCATCACATATCGGGCTGGAGTCATCGACCCGGCGGCCGACCTGACTGACGATGCGCTGACAAATATTCATCAACTGCGCATTGTCCCGGAAACTAACAGCGGTTTGCTTAACTTTGCCCTGTGTTTCGATGTAGACTGTCTCGGCGCCGTTCACCATGATATCGGCGATGTCATCCCTCGCCAGCAACGGCTCCAGAGGACCGTATCCAAGAACGTCATTACAGATGTCTTCCAGCAGATCTTCCTGCTCGGAGATCGACATGACGACATTTTTTAGAGCGATGATGTCATTGACGACGTCTCTGATTTCATCGCGCGCATCTTCAGGTCCAAGCCGGCTTAACTGCGAAAGATCGATCGCTTCAACCAAAGCATTGAATATTTGTGCTTTTGTTGCGTAGTAATCTTCGGTCTTTCTCCGCTTCGGCGGCTCTTCGGAAACTGTCTCGGGTTCCGGTCTTGCGGCAGGCGGCGGCGGCATTGTCGGCTCGGCGCTAGCCTCCGGTGCTCCCATAGACGGGGCAAGGTCCGGTTCGACTGGCAGCGGCGCCATCGGCCGTCCAGTCGCACCGTCAGATTGCTTTGTCCCGCGCCGTCCAAACATCTAATCACCAGAACCTTTTTGAGGAGTTATTTTTTGCCGAGTTTCGTTAACAAAGCGGTTAACGGATTCTTTTTGCTTTTAACGGGAGCTGCCTTGCCCGAGACAACATGCGCGATTTCTTTTATAAGCCTCGCGCTGGCATGGTTTTCATCAACTTCGCCAATCATTTGGCCGTTGTTGGCTGCCGTTCCAAACAATTGTGGCTCAAACGGCAGAACCGATAGAATCTGTAGATTGAGAGCTGCAGCAAATTCGTCGGGTTTGATTTCTGGACGCTTTGGAACATTGGAGCGGTTGATCACAAGATGCGGGGGCCTGTCATTCGGCCTCAGTTGCTTCAACGTATCAACCAGGTTTTTAGCGTTTCGCAGATTTGCGAGATCCGGCTCAGCAACCATCACAACGTCATCTGCTGCAACAAGTGTTCTTTTCACCCAAGCATTCCAAGCGTGGGGAATATCCAAAACGACATTCGGTGTCGTGCCGCGCATGATATCAATGAGAGAGTCAAAGCTCGTCTCACTGTAGTCGTATGTGCGTTCGAGGGTGGCAGGCGCTGCCAACAAGTTCAGATGTTCCGAACATTTGGACAAAATCCGGTCAAGCAGCGTTTCATCCAGGCGTTCGGGCGACGATATCGCCTCGAAAATACCTTGCAACGGGTCCTGGTTGAAATCGAGACCTGCGGTCCCGAAGGCAAGGTCCATATCAACCACGCTGACTTCATTCTGGAATTCTCGTGCCAGTGCCCAAGCAACGTTATGTGCAACGGTGGAAGATCCACATCCGCCTTTAACACCAAAGAAAGCGATGATGCGCCCAAGCGGACCGGCGTCAGGGTCCCCAAACAGATCACTTACAGCACCAATGAACTGATAGACATCAACCGGTGTCACCAGGTACTCGCTCACGCCCTTGTGGATGAGTTCGCGGTAGAAGGTAACGTCGTTGATTGAGCCAATAACAATGACACTTGTTCCTGCATCGCAGTGCTCGGCGAGATTTTCCAGGTCTTGCAGGATCTTATCCCGCCCCCCGGAAACCTGCACCACAATCAGATTCGGGCTGGGCGCCTGTGCAAAGTGTTGAATGGCTGCCTCGATGCCGCCCATGCTCGTTTTGACATGGGCCTTGGCCATTCGCCGGTCTTCGGCTGCCGCATCAACAACCCGAGCGGTTTCTTGCTCAGCACAAAAGCACTGGATCGATACCCGAGGAACTGGAGGGATGTTTATCCCTTGGTTCCCATTGTCCTCGAAGCGTTCGGATGCCTGCGCATCAAGATTGCTGTAATCTAGGTTTGCCATCTTATTCTGCCGCCCGCTCTAAGATTATTCGGCAACTTCTGCGCCGACACCTTCCGTGAATTCCGCAGCTGTTGATTCACCCTTGCGGTATTTCTCGTAAACTGTGGCACGACGGTTTTGGTCGGCTGGTGCGGATGCCCGCGGCGTTAGAAGGTCCGCCGGATTCGAAACCATAGCAGCCAGATTTGCCTGCGTCGCACATCCAAAGTTCTCATAGTCCACGTTCTGGTTTACCGAACCACCGATATTTTTTGGCCATTCACCACACGGACCAGCGCTCGCTTTCAATCTCGGATAAGACAGCCTTATCGGTGCATCAGCTTTGGCATCTCCGACGGGATAGCTCCGGGTCGTGACTGATCGCGCGCCGCCTCGTTTCAGCGCTGCACGCACCTGCTTCGAAACCTCATGAACAGCTGCTTCGTTGGCGGCACCTGATGGCACCTGCATATCCACCCGCCCGTTCCCATGATGAACGGATTCGGCCCCAAACTGGGCAACCGCATCTTTCAAATCACGGTTCAACGAACGCGTGTGAGAGCCTACAGGCAAATCGAGTGTCTGGGGTTGTTCTGTGATAACGATCGGATGCCTGAGCCGGTAATCGTTCGCAGCCAGCAATTCGGTTTGCGAGGTATTTGACTGGCACCCCGCCACTACGGCCATTGCCGCTGCAAGCAACACGTGGCGACCTGGTCTGAACCCGATATTGGATGTCCATTTATGCATCATAGGACGCTCCTCACTTGTATATGAAACCGACTTCGCCATGATAAGGCTCAGTCCCCGGGTCCGTTGAGGTCCGGAATATTTTGTTCAAACGATTCAGGAACACGGTTTCTGCGTCCGTCGGTGGCATAAGGTTCTGATCAGGACGTGTCATCTCGCTCGCGGCGATCGGGCTCACGACATATGGGGTGACAAACACCGCCAGTTCTGTCTGCTGCCTAAGAAAGTCTCGGCTTTTGAACAAGGCCCCGAGGACCGGCAACTGCATAAGCCCGGGGACCCCGTCGAGTGACTGTGTATAGGATTCTTGAAGCAAGCCGGCCATGACAAGGGTGCCGCCCGAGGGCAACTCCAAGGTGGATTCCGCGCGGCGCACCTTCAAAGCCGAAATCGTGATCCCGCCGGCCGAAACCGCTCCTTCGTTGCTCAGTTCACTGACTTCCGTTTTAACACGCAGGCTAATCCGGCCTCCCGACAAAACGATGGGCGTAAAGTCAAGTCCGACACCAAACTTCTTGAATTCAACGGTAACCTCGCCGTCATCCTGCGAAATCGGAATGGGAAACTCACCACCGGCAAGAAACGAGGCATTTTCTCCGGAAATCGCAGTCAGCGTGGGTTCGGCAAGTGTTCTAATCACACCGTCGCGCTGAAGAGCCTCGATGCTGGCGGTGATGTTCGTATCACCGGACAAAAACGTTCCGCCGCCGACAGCCTGGTTCACAATCGACGAATTGACTGGGAAGTTCGATGAATTGTTGAACCCTGCCGAGTAGTTACCGAAGCCGACTGTTCCATTAAGGTTCACGCCAAGCTGTTTGATGATCGACCTTTCGACCTCGGCAACAGTCACCTTTAGATGGATCTGATCTTGGTCTTTAACCGCAATCATATTGAGGATTGAAGTCGGGCTTACCCCCTCTCCAGCAAATCGGGCAGCAATATCGGCAGCGCGCTGTGCATCCGCAGTGCTGCTGGCGGTGCCAGACAGGATTATATTGCCGTTGATCGATTCCGCAGTGACGTTGGCACGCGGCAACATGCGCTGGATGATCGCCGACAAATCCGATGTGTCCGGCTCGACCCTGAGGTTGAAACTTGCGAGTTCGCGCCCGGAACGGCTGAACAGCACGACGGTTGCCTGGCCAGCAGCATTACCCAGGATGATGACCCTGTGGGAAGACCGGACCACCGCGTCAGCAACTTCAGGATTCGAAACGAACACGTCGGCCACTTCTTCAGCCAGATCAACCACGGTTGAACGTCCTATCCCAACGCTTACAACGCGGGATTGAACGCGCTCACCGGCTGCTATGTGAATTTTGGGCGGGAATGCCTCGGCAACGGCACTTGCGGGCTGAAATGCCGCTGCCAACATCATCAAGGTGGCGACGGCGGACACCCAACGTTTCAAGGAGACATCAAAGGCCATCGAAGCACTTTTTTTCTTGGTCATTGGATGTTTGCCCTCGTTGGAATTCCGTATTTCAAAAAGCCGACACCGTCACGCCTACGGACGGTCTCCTCAGCGTCGTCCGCAGAATCCTGTGCGCTTCGGAGCGCCAATGAGATCGTGCCAAGCTGTTGAGACAAAGCGACAATCTCGGTTTCCGCAGGATCCAGCTCCAATGTCGCGGTTCTTTTTGGGCTCAGGTTCTTTTCTTCTTGTTCGCCAGCCGTGGTGCCATCAATTGCAAGCACCCTGACATTTTCGAGTATTGTTTCGCTGATCGCGCCACGTTCTTCTTCTTCTCGGGTAAGGATCAAGTCGACCTTGTCACCGGGCAGGATGAAGCCTCCTGCGGTGGTTTCGGCTTCAACACTCACCGCTATCGCGCGCATTCCTTTCGGGAGGATCGCGGCCATGAACCCTTTGTCGGTACTTATCAGCCGTTCCTGGCGGACCGGCTCCCCCTCGAAAATTGGGACACGGGCAATCCGTCCTAGCAACACCTTGTCGGCATCCGGCTCAGCCTCTTTGGTCGCGACTCCTTTCGGAATGGCGCTCTTCGGCCAAGCTGACCAGGTGACGTCGCCAGGCGTGATTTTTCCGCCCAACTGAATATCTTTGCTGGCAACGAGAACCTCTACTGTATCGGTTTCTTGAGCGGGCGCAGCGACAGGCTCCGGCGCTGGCGAACCGCTGTTCATCACAAGGCGCGCGGCCAAGAGCCCCGCCCCTAGTGCGATCACCAATATCAAGAGCCTTGCTAACTTCATGACGATCAAACCCTCAGATTACAGGCAATACAAATCGCCCTGCCTCAGAGTTTGGTCATGAATTCGTCAAAACATGGTTAATCGCTGGTAATGGACTATGGTAAAAGAAAATTAACGTAAATTACTGATTTCTAAATATTGATGAACTCAGAAGGTCATAGCATCGGCCCGAGAGCCCAATGTTTATTCCAATAAAAGGGACCATTCGGCGACCGGGTAATACATGAGTGCCCCGGCAGAAATCGCAACACCGTAAGGAATACCCGACTTTTTGTCATGTAAGCGAAGCAACCAAGGCAGCTCTTGACAAAATTTTGGCAGGACCGGAAGGAGACGAAACCCAATTAGCGCAATCGTTAGACCAGCGCCAATCAAAGTTGTTGCCAACAGGGCGTTCATCAAGGCTTCGGAAAAACCAAACCACAATCCGATAGCTGCAAACAGCTTAGCATCGCCACCGCCCATCCAACCAAACGAAAAAAAAGCAAAACCTACGGCCAGTATACCTATTCCAGTTGCCGTATGCGAAGCCCACATGTCTAGGCCCACCGAGCAATAAAGCCCTACGCCAACAAAGAGCAAAACAAAAGCTCCAGGGATGGCATTTGGAATTTTCATTGTGAGGATATCCGATACGCCAGCAGCAATCAGCAGTACCGGGAGAATGTACCAAACTAAGGTTTGCATCACAGGTTCTTCGAATCAATTCAATAACAAAAAAGGGCGGCCAGTGCCGCCCAATCCTGCGTCAAGTCGTCACACGACTTTACCGAAACTTATGCGTTGTCAAGGCCACTGCCGATTGTCGAGAAGATCTCGGACAAATCAGTGCTTAGGAGGCCGAGGACTGCGATAAGTCCAACGCCGATGATGGCCGCGATGAGGCCATATTCAATCGCAGTCGCGCCAGACTCGTCTTTTACAAACCGTTTCAACAAAGATTTCATATCTCTTAACTCCAACTACCACTCGTCAGATATCATGTCCGCCGTATTTTAATTTACGGTTCGAACTAACTGAACGGTAACAGCAAGGCCTTTCCAACTTATTAAATGGAAAGCGGACTGACTGAATGGTGAGCTAAATTTCTTAGGTTATGCAGTTTCTGCAACCCTTGATTTATTTAAGGCTGTCAAATCTATTATTCCGATTACACAATATCACTTTCTTACCCATTCGCTCTCAAAGCAAAAGCGATAAGCCGAGAATTGGCGTGTTCATTAGCGCTAAATTTACCATAAGCTTAGACTTTAAAAGAGTTGTCGTAATTCCTTGGAGCTAGCCATGTTCAAACGTCGCGCTCGTGACCTGCTATTTTGCACTGTCGTGCTGACCATTACCGGTGGCTGGCTTCAACAAAATGCAGTGGCGCAGTCATCATCTGTTTCGGTCGAAATTGACCGAGCAACCGTCTATCGCATTGAAGACAATGCGAGCACAATCATTATTGGCAATCCCCTGATAGCTGATGTTTCTCTTCAAGACCGTACAACGGTTGTTATCACAGGCAAGTCATACGGCAGCACCAACCTCATCATATTGGGTGAGGACGGTACACCGATAGTTGACGAGACAATTGTCGTTTCTGCAAACCAACAAAACATCATCTCGGTGACACGCAAGACAGATCGTTTTTCTTACTCATGCACGCCTTCCTGCGAACCGGTAATTCGCCTCGGCGATTCGGCTGCTGCTTTTGATGCCGCATCGGCTCAGGCCACAACGAAAAACACACTGGCGACGACTGCAGCCGGTGGACAGAACTGAACCGTTAATCTGAGCTTCAGAAATTTAGTGCACACCAAGTTCGAGGTGCGCACAGATGTTGTTGTTTTTTCGTTCGGTTTTCGCAACCCCACTGATGAGAAAGTTCCGCCGTTCGCGGGACGGCGTCACAGCGATCGAATTTGCATTGATCGCTCCGGTATTTTTCGTGCTGGTGCTGGGCACCATGGAAATCGGCATCTCTTTCCTGGTCCATAGAATGGCCGATAATGCGGTGCTTGAGGCCTCCCGAAAAATCAAGACTGGCCAGGCTTTGAGAGACGGCTTTAACGAGACACAATTCAAGGCGGAAATCTGCAGTTCGATGCCAGATTTCATGTGCGATGTAGATAGAATTGTTTTGGAAGTCAGTGAGTTCGAGTTTTTCTCCGAGCTCGACTCCATCGACGACATGCTTGATGACGATGGCGAAATTCGAGAGGATTACAATTTTCAAGTTGGGTCCGCCGGCTCAATCATTTTGGTCAGAACAATCTATCGATGGCCCATGGTGACGTCGATCCTTGGTCTAAGTGCGGCTGACGGCGGTAACTACGAACGTTACCTCTACTCCACTCAAGTGTTCCGCAATGAGCCGTTCCCCTACACTGCAGATGGGGGTGTTTAAAAGTGAGGCATTCCCCAAGTCACGCACTCAAAGCTCTTTTATGGCCATTTTGTTCCGACACAAGGGCGGTCGCAGCGGTGGAGTTTGCCCTTATTCTTCCAATCTTGCTGATCATCCTTATCGGAACCTCCGAGACCGTCGAGACCTTTAATGTGAGCCGGAAAGTCGGTCAGGTCGCCAGCACGGTTGCTGATCTGACCGCTCAGGCTGAAAGTGTCTCGGCTGCGGACCTGAACGATATTTATGATGCCGCCGAGCAAATCATGGCGCCTTACACTGCTGCACCGCTCACGATCGTGATCTCCAGCATAGAGATTGACAATGACGGAGACGCGGAAGTTGACTGGAGCAACAGCAATAAAGATGGATCTGCATGGTCTCCGGGCGAAGAACCACCCATCAATATTCCCGAACCTATACTCCTGCCGAATACGTTTTTGATCGTTGGTCACACGGAATACACACATGTGCCGATATTGGCAGGTAAGTTGACGAGCTACTTTCCTCGGGCTTCAGAGATTGACATGGCCGATACATTCTATCTTCGCCCACGGCTTGTACAAAGAGTTGCTGGTCCATCCTGATAGAAGCCGGTGCCTTCGTCACCCATTACATGTTTCACCGTATTTGTTCCGTCGCAAACGCTCGATAGTGTCTGCACGATCGGCATGCTGCAACGCAGTACGGCCCCATTTTCAAACAGTCTCAGTTTTCAAGGTTTAGAACCATGGCGACCAATCGTACATACGATCAGATTTCGGTCGGTGATGTAGCCGAGATATCCCGTGTGTGTTCCGCGAACGATTTGCTGGTCTTCGCGCATGCATCGGGGAATACGAACCCTTTGCACCTTCCGGATACCGACTGGACGGGCGATGGCAAGATCGACAAGCCGGTAGCGCCTTCAATGTGGGTTGGAGCGTTGGTCTCGGCCGTCCTTGGAAACATCCTGCCGGGTCCTGGCACAATATACCGGACACAAACCTTTGCATTCCATGACCGGGTCGCTGTAGGCGACGCTCTTACGGTATCTGTCAGGGTAACAGATAAAATGCCTGAGGGTATCGTGGCGCTAGCTGTGAAAGTAATCCGCGAAGATGGGACATTGATCGCCGACGGGGTCGCAGAAGTAACGGCACCCACCAAAACAATAGTGTACGATTCTTCAGACCTCCCCACACTATTGGTCGAAAGACACCGGCACTTTAATCGCCTTATCGAGACGGCCAAACAGCTTCCGGAGATGCCGACTGCTGTCGTTGCGCCTGATGACCCCAACTCCCTAGAAGGCGCCATGATGGCAGCCGATGCCGGTCTTATCGAGCCGATACTCATCGGGGCCATCTCCAGAATTCAAAAAGCAGCGCATGAAATCGGGATGAGCCTCGATCGCTATGAGGTTATCGATATCGAAGACGAATCCGAGGCTGCGGCCCGCGCTGTAGCGATGGTCCACGAGGGGCGCGTCAAAGCGGTGATGAAGGGACACCTTCATACAGACGATCTTTTGAGGCACGTCGTGAAACGTGATGGCGGCCTACGGACCAAACGGCGTATCAGCCATGTCTTCGTCATGGACATCCCTGGGCGGAAAACACCGGTGGTGATTTCAGATGCCGCAATCAACATCGCACCGGACCTGAATACCAAAGTCGACATCACCCAAAATGCGATCGATGCGGCGCTTGCCATCGGTCTTGAAAAACCAAAAGTCGGCATTTTGTCTGCGATAGAAACAGTGAACCCCGCAATACCATCAAGCCTAGATGCTGCGATTCTCTCAAAAATGGCTGAACGCAATCAGATCTCCGGAGGTATCGTCGATGGTCCGCTGGCGATGGACAATGCAATTGATGTCCAAGCTGCAAGGACTAAGGGCATTACGTCGCTTGTCGCTGGACATGCCGAAGTTCTGATCGTGCCAAACTTGGAAGCTGGAAATATGCTCGCAAAAGAGCTGACATTCATCGCCCATGCCGAAGCGGCCGGCCTCGTAATTGGCGCGAAAGTACCGGTAATGCTTACCAGCCGGGCGGATGATGGGCGGGCGCGCCTTGCGTCTTGCGCACTCGCGCTTCTCTACAATCATTGGAAAACGGAAGGCGCCCCAGCAGCGTTGCTTCAAGACGAGGCTTGAGACATGGGCAAGACCGATCATATCCTGGTGCTAAATGCAGGATCGTCCTCAATCAAGTTCACGCTCTTTCTTGGCGATGAAGTGCTTGTTGAAGGTCAAATTTCAGGACTAGGTGCGGTCCCGAACCTGAAATTCAACGCAACAAAATCAAGAACCTCGATCGACCGCCCGCTCTCGGCCACCGAAGGTACCAATCATTCCGCCGCCCTTCAGGCCCTGCTTCCACTTTTGGATAGGGAACTTGCTGGCAATCCGGTGGCAGCAGTTGGCCACCGAGTCGTTCACGGTGGCGTTTCATTTTCCGAACCTATTTGCCTAACACCCGATTTGTTTAGAGAGCTGGAAACGCTCATCCCGCTTGCGCCCCTTCACCAACCGCATAACCTTGCTGGCGTGAAAGCCGCTGAAGCTGCATTTCCGAACGCGGTTCAAGTCGCGTGTTTCGACACTGCGTTTCATCGCAGCCATCCTTGGGTGAACGACACATTCGCGTTGCCGCGATCCTATTATGACGAAGGGGTACGCCGCTATGGATTTCACGGGCTGTCTTATGAGTATATTTGCGAGTACCTAAAAGCCGCTGATCCGGCCGCATACGCTGGAAAACTGATCGTGGCACATCTTGGAAACGGCGCGTCGATGTGTGCGATCAACAATGGACAGAGTATCGGCTCCACTATGGGCTTTACAGCTCTTGACGGGTTGCCGATGGGCACGCGGTCCGGTCAATTGGACCCGGGCGTCGTTTTGTATCTTATGACCGAAAAAGGTTTGTCCGCCTCTGAAATATCAGATCTTCTTTATAAGGATTCCGGACTGAAAGGGCTCTCCGGGATCAGTCAGGACATGCGTACGCTTTCCCAAAGCGACGACCCGAAGGCAAAGGAAGCGATCGACTACTTTGTTTTCAGGATCCGGCGGGAGCTTGGTGCCATGGCCGCCGTTCTTCACGGTCTTGATACTGTGGTTTTCACAGGTGGGATAGGTGAAAACTCAGCGCTCGTCCGGCAATTGGTATGCGAGGACCAAGGCTGGATCGGCCTTGAGATCGACGAGCAACAGAACGCATCAAACACTGGCGTCATTTCCAGGGAAACATCGCGGGTCAAGGTCCTCGTCATCCCGACAAATGAGGAAGACATGATCCGCCGCCACACTGCCGCGTTGATGTAGCACGTGTTCCGGTCAGGGCACGAGGATGTCCTGTAGACCCGGGTCGTATGTTCGCAGGACAGCTCGAAAGTCGGAATGCACCACCGGTTCGAGGCCACCGGGGTAGTCCGGTTCAACTGCAAAGTAAGCGTCTGGAGCACTGTCTCGCAGATCAACCAGAAAGGCGCGCAGTTTTCGTTTGAGCGCGTCTGGAAGCGCTTTTTGAACCGTGTGCGCGCTATAGGGGATGGCCGGAGACCGCCAATAAACATCCAGTTTCTCCAGGCCAGACGCCCCCGAAATGTACAATTCGTTCAACGTGCCTGCCGAATAGCCTTGGGCTGTTTTGCCCGACAGGGTTGACCACACAAAAGCAGCGTCGATCCTGCCGTCCAGAACCGCATGTAGAGCTTCCAGCGGATCCTTCGTCCGCACCAAGATCTTGAAGAAACTCCGCGGATCGATCCCCTCGGCGGCAAGGTTCGCCAACGGCACACGATAGCCGGTCACCGAACTCGGCGACTGGACGCCTATCCGGCCACCTTTGAGATCCTCGATTGTAGGACGTATCTCGCGGGCTTTGCCGACCAAAATTGAAAAGTACCGCGCTTCCAATTCATCAGGGCGGGCTGTCACTAAAGGTTCAACGCACGAGCAAAGCGCATCCGACGTAGCGTAAGCGGACGGGGAGAGCCTTGCATAGTGAATGTCTGCTGCTGAGATCGCATCGACCAGCTCCCCAAGTGTATCGATCAAAAACAGATCGACGGGGCGATCAAGCTCAAACTCCAGCTCTTTGCGAAACGGCTCGATTCGCTCGCGTACGGTCGGATCCTTCCCGACAACAATACCCATTTTGAAGCGCTGAAAGTCTTCAGCTTTCGATACAGCGCCACCCGCGAAAACCACACTGATACTCAATAGAGTGATGCATAGCGTTCTTGTGAAAGGCTTGCGCACACCTACACCCCGCAGCTTTTGTTCATCCGCCTGGCGTTTTCGGTCCGACAATGCGGACTATCCGCCCTCAAAGCCTTCCAGAACATTGACGCAATTCGTGCCAAGCGCATCAACTGCGTAGCCGCCTTCCATCAGGAACACAGTCGGCACGCCAACATAAGAAAGCCGTTGGCCAAGCCAAAAAAAATCGTCGCTTTTGAATCTGAATCCAGAAATTGGATCGTGCTCAAAACAGTCGAGGCCGAGCGAGACGATGAGATAGTCCGGTCTGTAGACCAAAAGCCACCGGCTCGCGTCATCCAGGACTTCTGAATACTTCTCCCAAGTGGTCCCGATCGGGAGCGGCCAGTTGCGCGTGAAACCAGTTCCAGCGTGCTCTCCGGTCTCGTCCGCATGGCCTAAAAAATACGGATACTCTTGCGTCGGATCCGCGTGGATCGACAAGAACAGAATGTCCGAACGCTCATAAAAAATCGCTTGGGTCCCGTTGCCGTGGTGGTAGTCCACGTCCAGGATGGCGACCCGAGTGGCCCCATGGTCGCGAAGCCATTGGGCAGCTATAGCCGCGTTGTTGAAAAAGCAGTAGCCGCCGAAAAAGTCGATTCCTGCATGGTGTCCCGGGGGACGGCAAAGACCAAACGCGCTACGTTCTCCCTCGTGAACAAGCTTCGCAGCTGTTAGTGCCGTATGGGCTGACGCTGTCGCCGCCGAATAGGTGTGTTCGCCGATTGGGGTGCCAGCATCCATTGAATAGCGGCCGAGCAACCCGTCGATATGGGCGGGAGCTGGGTCTGGCCTTAGCGATCTGATCGGCCAAACAAACGGGAACGCCTCGCCCTTCCTGCCTGCTCCGCTCCAATGCCCCCAAAAAGACTCCAAAAAATCGACATAATCCGGAGCGTGGATGCGTCTGACCGGCCGCGCTCCGAATGTTTCCGGTGAGACAACATCGCCAACACCGCGTTCTTGAACAGTCTTCAGAACAATTTCAGCACGCGATGGAATTTCCACTGCCGGCTTCAGCTCACCATCTGAAATTTCATGTTTTGGACTATGCGAGAGCTGCAGGTCCGAGAAGACGGTTTTCAAGAGAGCCCCCAGGCCGGTGAGGATCCGTGAACCGGATCAGGAAAATCTAAACTCAGTGATATGATGATAAGTTTCACCGGACTGCAATAAGACATTAGGGAAATTTGCATGATTTGGCGCATCCGGCCAGCCTTGAGTTTCCAGGCACAGGCCGGCGTGCGGACCGTAGGCCTCCCCTGCTAAACCCGGGCTGGTTCCACTCAAGCCAGCAGCATCATAGATATGCAATCCGGGTTCGGTGGTCCAAACCTCCATGCGTGTGTCTTCATCGGGACTTTCCAGCGCTGCGGCGAAGACCGGTTCGCTCCGCTTTTGGCTGCTAAGGCAGAATGTGTGGTCCAGCAGTTCACCTGCCCGGCCGCCCGTGGCAATGACGCGGTTCTCCTGAAAATCGAATGGTGTCCACGCCACTTTCCGAACCTCTCCTGTCGGAATTTTCCGGGCATCGACAGGCAGATAGCTGTCGGCGGCAACTTCTAGCCTATGGCGCAGCACAGAAGGGCTCTGATTCAGGTTAAAGTAGCTGTGCTGGGTCAGGTTGACGGGAGTCGCTTTGTCAGTCGTCGCCGTAATCTTAACCCGTAAGGCACCGGATCCAGTCAACGTATAGCGCAGCAGCGTTTCCAGTCGCCCAGGATAGCCTTGGTCGCCGTCCTCTGACACAAGCTTGAACAAAACGCTGGCTTTGTCATGTTGTTCAATAGCCCATGTCCGCTTGGAGAAACCGGTCATGCCGCCATGTAAATGAGTGGTCCCACTTTCATTGATGTCCAGCTGGACAGTCTGGCAATCTACAAGACAACGGCCTTCAGAAATCCGGTTCGCACATCGGCCGATGATGGCCCCGACGTACCCCGGCTCTGTCAAATATGGTTCTAGTTCTGAATAGCCTAAGACAACGCTTTGGCCATCGAACCGCAAGTCCCGGATGATCCCGCCATAGGTCAGGACATCGGCTTCCAGAGCGCCCTTCTTTAGGGTGATCTCCTGAACTTCCCGCCCGTTTGGCAAGTGTCCGAACGTGCGGATCATTTGTTGGCCTTCTGAAGGTATCGAATGAAACAATCGGGCATCGACTGGTGGGCCGTACATACCTGCCCGCAGCGATGAACTTTCGCCGAACTAGATTGTTTGATTGTACGCACCGACTTCCGGGTTTTCGCGCAGCACTGCGTCGACAGCCTGGAACATCTCGTGAAGACGTTCCTTTGAAGAAGGGCTCTCTACAACCACGACCAACTCCGGTTTGTTCGAAGAGGCACGAACAAGGCCCCATGTTCCGTCTCCGGTAACGACCCGTACTCCGTTGACTGTTATCAAATCAGTGATTTCATGCCCTCCAATTTTTTCACCTTTGGACTTCATGTCCTCAAACCGGGCAACGACGCGATCAACCACATCGTACTTGATTTCGTCAGGACAATGCGGCGACATCGTTGGAGAGCCCCATGTCATCGGTAGGTCACGGCGCAGATCTGCCATTGTCTTATCCGGGTTGCGATCCATCATATCCAAGATTGCAATGGCCGAGACCAGACCATCGTCATAGCCGCGCCCGATAGGCGGATTGAAGAAGTAATGGCCTGACTTTTCAAAGCCAACGATTGCATCAAGCTCTTTAACCCTGCGCTTGATATAAGAGTGACCGGTTTTGAAATAATCGGTCACCGCACCGTTCTCTTTCAGAACCGGATCGGTATTGAACAGGCCGGTCGATTTCAC
The DNA here is from genome assembly GCF_007830545.1 of Roseibium hamelinense. Taxonomy (GTDB): domain Bacteria; phylum Pseudomonadota; class Alphaproteobacteria; order Rhizobiales; family Stappiaceae; genus Roseibium; species Roseibium hamelinense. Next base: position 94,868 of record NZ_VLLF01000011.1, on the reverse strand, counting down.
ATCTACAACAAATTTGGAGCCGTGATGAAGCGCAGAAATGTCGCGCGCCAGCATCACGCCAACCTTGTCGGCAAAAATCTCTTCGCCTTCATTGTCGACAACCCCGCACCGATCTCCGTCACCATCGAAACCAAGACCGACTTCGGCCCCAGTCTCTAGAACCTTGTCGCGTAGCGCATGAAGCATCTTCATGTCTTCAGGATTTGGATTGTAGCGAGGGAAGGTATGATCCAATTCCGCATCCAGCGGAATAACATCCGCGCCAAGCGCTTCGAGAACTTTCGGAGCAAAAGCTCCGGCCGTTCCATTTCCGCAGGCGGCCACGACCTTGATCGGACGCTTGAGTTTGGCACGGCCTGTCAGGTCCTTGATATAGATGTCGGGGAAATTTTCAACAAACCGGTAACTTCCGCCACTTTTTAGAACAAACTGGCCTTCAAGAACAATTTCCTTAAGACGACCCATTTCATCCGGGCCAAAGGTCAGCGGGCGATCAATGCCCATTTTCACACCTGTCCAGCCATTATCGTTGTGGGAGGCCGTGATCATGGCGACGGCAGGCACATCCAGCGAAAATTGTGCAAAATACGCCATTGGCGACAGGGCCAACCCAATGTCGTGAACGTTGATCCCCGCTGCCAGCAAGCCATTGATGACAGCCATTTTAATCGACGCAGAGTAGCCGCGAAAATCGTGGCCGACGACAATATCCGGTCGGATACCACGTTCGTTCATTAGTGTGCCGATTCCCATGCCGAGGGCCTGCATGCCCATCAAGTTGATCTCTTTTTCAAAGAGCCAACGCGCATCATACTCACGAAAACCAGTTGGTTTGACCATCGGCTGGGATTCGTAGGCGAGCGTATTCGGCGTGAGCGCTGCGACCGGCTTCAAAAACATACAAAACCTCTTGAAAAGCAGAGAAATTCAGAACGCGGTTGCCTGTGAATTTATTGGACCAGCACCAAAGTGTCATCCGAAATATCGAAACCCTCCAACCGGCCTAAAGCAGACATCCCGAGCAGCGGAACCCCCAAGCGGTCGTCTTTTAGGACCATAGCTTCGACATTTTTAAGACGGATCGGGCCAATTTTCAGATCGCGCACGGTAACGCTGGCTGCATAGGTGACTCCATTCGCCGTGTTCACCGGTTGTTTGAAATCCGAAGGCTGAACAAAGATGCCCGCACGGCGAGCCACTTTTTCCGGAAGAGCCAGGGTAGACGCACCGGTATCAACCAGCATGGTGACGAAGCGGCCGTTCAACTCGGCTTCGGTCATATATTGACCGTTGACCGCTTTTGCGATTTCAAAGCGCCGACCTGAGACGGTTGGTTCTTGCGCCGCTTTCAGCTCGTTGGTGCTGGCCGCGGGGGTCGGTGCTGTCCGGTACTTTTCAAAGTAGTAGGGAACCAGCGGCGCAACAGCGGCAATAAGAACTGCGATGATCAGAATTCGGAACATGACCCAGCCAGACGTCTCAATACCGGGACCCTACACCAGCTGCCTTATCATTCCGTGAAGGCAATTGGATAGGTTGATCGTCGGCTTGGGGCAAACCATCAAAACGAATGAAACGGCGCACGGGGGACGCGCGCCGCGATGCAATCGTGGCCTTACTTGGTTCCGTACATGCGGTCCCCGGCATCTCCAAGCCCCGGCACAATATAGCCTTTTTCGTTCAAACGCTCGTCGATTGACGCAGTATAGATCGGGACATCCGGATGTGATTCGTTGAACTTACCGACCCCTTCCGGAGAAGCAAGCAGACATAAGAACCGAACGTTGTTGGCACCGCGGTCTTTGAGTTTCTGAACTGCGGATATCGCCGAGTTTGCCGTGGCCAGCATGGGATCGACAACGATCACAAGCCGCTCGTTCAGATCCTCAGGCGCTTTGAAATAGTATTCAACCGGCTGAAGGGTTTCCGGATCGCGGTAGAGCCCGATATGCGCCACGCGGGCAGAGGGAACCAGGTCCAGCATGCCTTCCAATAGCCCGTTGCCTGCGCGCAAGACCGATGCGAAGACAAGCTTTTTTCCCGCAAGCATCGGCGCTTGCATTTCCGCGAGCGGGGTTTCGATTGTTTGGCGCACCAAGGGCAAATCACGTGTGACTTCATAGCAAAGCAGGGTCGAAATCTCGCGCAGCAGACGCCGGAAACCCTGGGTGGAAGTCCCCTTGTCGCGCATGATGGTAAGTTTGTGCTGCACGAGCGGATGGCTGATTACGTTGGCTCCGGACATGTCTGCCTCTCTTCCTTGGGTCGGCGGTTTCGCGCTGCCTAGCAAAACGGTTTTTCTTGTATCGTGCTATGCCCCGAATGGAAGCCAATGAACACCCCTTGGGTCCATCATTTTGTCAAGATCGGACCAAAGCTGAGGCTTTTCCAATCTTAGCTTACGACACATCGGCTGCGTCCCGGCTTCGATGAGACAGGCCATAGGCAAGGTATCGGAACCGACCTCCAGTTTTTGACGAACACTGCTTGCCACCAACTTGCTTGCAGCCATGGTTGCAGCTCTCAGCTCGCACGCGGCGAGAGTCGGATCGGCACCTTCTGTTCGGCTCAAAAGCCCTGACTCTTTGAAAAGCGCCGCATGACCCGTGTCTGAGGGCGCAGGCAAAACATCCAAGGATATCATGCCAAAACCTGTCCAGCCGAAGGGTTCTATGAGATTGAGACACACGGCTCCGGCCGGCAAATGAAATGACCACAGGTCTGCGCCTTCATTTGTGTTTTCGAGCGACGACGCCCAGACGTCCCCCAGAATGCGGTCTTTTTCGACCGCACCGCCATCCCAGATCGCTGTCAGGCCGTCGAATACTGCATCAAGCAAAACACCTGCATCAATATTTGGGCTTACGAGTTCACTGCGTAGCTTATTTGCGATGTTGCCGGGCCGAATGCCGTCGCTGTCTTCAAACAGGTCCGTGCGAATCGCGATCAACTCGCCCAGCCTTCGAAACTGCCGCGCAAGGGCATTTGCAGCGTTGGCTCCCTGCCCGTTTTCGAATTGAAACCCGGCAGACACCTCGTCTGCGGTGACCCGGCTAAGGGCATAGGCATCGGCTCGCATCGGAGCAGAAGGATCAGACGAAAACACTCCTGACCCGAACATGACCGCCGTAGCAACGGATTTCGCAGAAACTCCCTCCAAGCGCGCACCCGACATCGGGTCTAGAAAGGTCCAATCAGCCGGCAGCCGGATATCCGCAAGCGCACACAAGATTGCGAGATCGCTTGCAGATCGGAAAAAATCTGTCTCTGTCGCAAAGCCCTGAGCGCTCGCCAGAACACCAAACCTGTCGACGTTTTGGCCCTCCAGGGCACGCCAACAGCTTTTTGGCGGGATTTGCATATCCGGATAGCTTTTCTGCATCTGCTCCATAATTCGGTCTGCCAGCGCGTTAAGCGCATGCGGGTGGAACATCACAGTATTGAACCCATTACCGAGAAGCAGCCTTTCCAAATCCTTTTGAACCTCGCGGAAGACACTGCTGGAGAGGATGTCCGGCTTGTTTCCGTTTTGTCGTGCAGTGTCCATGTAACCTGCTTCGTTGGGTGTAGTTTCATATTTTATGAGCATTATCGCTTCATAGAACCCCATACCGCATTGTCCAGATACAAATGTTCTGTAGATTGGCATTTGTTACAAGCAATGGGTTTATGAAGATACTTGTGAAATGACAGGATTTGTTTCGATCCTCGCCCTTCTGGCCGGCTCCGGACTTCTTCTTCTTGCCGGGGGGCTGCACGGTTTGCTTCTGCCAGTCCGAGGCCTTGAAGAGGGGTTTTCCGATGGAGACCTTGGCTTGTTGGGAGCAGGCTGGGCGGCCGGATACGTGGCCGGTTGCCTCCTTGCGCCGATGGTGGTGAAACGTGTTGGCCATATTCGGGCATTCGGTGTGTTGTCATCTTTGGCCGCTATCAGTGTCCTCTTGAACCTGTTGTTCATCGAACCAGTCTTCTGGGTAGTCTTGAGAGCTGTAAGCGGTTTTTGCTTTGCCGGCGCCGCCATGATCGTTGAGAGCTGGCTGAACGAGCGCGCAACGCCACAAAACCGGGGTAAGGTTTTCGGCATTTACACAATGATCAATCTGGGAGCCACCACTGCTGGCCAGATGTTGCTCACTCTTGGCGATACAACGGGCTACGCGTTTTTCATAATCGGGTCGATCATCTATTCGCTGGCTTTGTTGCCCACGGCACTGTCTACGGCCGCAACACCCGCACCACTGACGCAAGCAAAACTGGATCCGGTTACACTCTGGAAAAATTCGCCGATCGCGGTCGTCGCGATTTTCCTCGTCGGTATATCAAACGGTGCCTTTGGCAGTTTAGGTGCTGTTTATGGCAAGCGCATCGGTCTGGATGTTACCGAAATCGCGATAATGATGAGCCTTGCACTTCTTGCTGGCGCCATGATCCAGATCCCCGTGGGATTTGCCTCAGACCGGCTCGACCGGCGGATTGTGCTGATTGCTATGGCAGTGTGTGCCATGGCGCTCGGCGGAGCACTTTCCCTGCTCGGCGGAGGCGATCCGATTACGACAATTGCACTGATCGGATTATTCGGTGGAATGATCTATTCGATGTACCCGGTCATCGTTGCGCATGCCAGCGATCATGCAGACCCTGGAGATTTCCTGAAAACAAGCGGCGGGTTGCTATTGCTGTTCGGCATTGGAACCATGGTCGGCCCCATCGCTGCATCGCTGCTCATGTCCCTCACCTATCCGGGGGCGCTGTTTCAGGTCACAGCCACAGCCCATTTGAGCATGATCCTGTTCGCCATTTGGCGGATCAGCAAGCGCGCCCCCGTCACCGGTGAGGAAAAAACGGAGTTTGTACCCGTTATCGCCACCGCCCGCCCCTCGACGCCTGAAACAGCCGTCCTCGATCCTCGTCTTGACGCTGATGAAGCTAGGCTGGAGCAATCCAGGGACAATTAAAGGCCTGCGTTTTTCTGTGCGCTTCCGAGCCGAACCATCAGGCGTTGGCGCGTGGCTTCATCGCAAAAGGCAGCTTCAATGGCGGTGCGTGAAATGGCGATTTGATCGTTTTCTGACCAATTGAAGGTATTGGAAACGGAGGAATACTCTTTTCCCAGCGTCGTGCCGAAAAAGGGCGGATCATCGGAATTGAGGGTGATGCGCACACCGCGATTTTTCAAGATATTGATGGGATGAAATCGCAAGACCGGGTAGACGCCTAACGCTACGTTGGATCCGGGACAAGTTTCCAAGACGATCTGCTCGTCAGCAAGCCGGTCGACCAGCGCCGCCTCCTCGACCGCGCGCACGCCATGACCGATACGTTTGACCTGAAAGAACTCAAGCGCGGCTTTAACGCTTTCAGGGCCACCGAACTCACCAGCATGAGCCGTGATCCCCAGCCCTGCCTCATTTGCCATCCGGAATGCCCTGGCAAAATTAGAGGGATGCCCCTCACGCTCGTCACCTGCCAGGCCGAAGCCGGACACCATAGGATGCGGCGAACCGATGACTTCCTTGACCACCCGCTCAACTGAGGCAGCGCCAAAGTGTCTGACGCCAATTGCGATCATACGACCTTCAATGCCAGTGTCGATCTTCGCACGCTCAATGCCTGCGGCGAGCCCCTCCACATAGGTGCGGTAGGAAAGACCGGCCGCCTGCGCGTGATCGGGTGAAATGAACACTTCGGCGTAAATGGTCCCTTCCGCAGCCAGCATCCGAAAATAGGTTTCGGCCAGCAAGCCGTAGTCAGCCGGTGTCTTGAACACCGAGCTGGCGAGATCATAGGCTTTAAGGAAGCTGGTGAAATCGGACCATATGTATTTGCCGTTGGGTCCGATTATACCTGAGACATCAATACCTTCGCGTTCCGCAAGGCGTTTGACCAACGAAGGCGGTGCGGCGCCTTCAATGTGACAATGCAGCTCGACCTTCGGCACCGATGAATGCGGAGTTGGCATAATCCGTTGCCCAATCCTCTCTACTGAATACCGCGCCAGGAACAGACGATAATTAAAAACCGCGCATGGGATTATCGTCAGATCTCTTCAGCCAATTGTCTGCCGACCACGTAGCGTTTCCATCGACCATGTGGACGGCATAGGCGTGCCGTGAACGGTCTGAGGTATTTGGCGCGGATCTGTGAGGCACCAAGCCATGTAGGATGACAAGCGTTCCCTTCGGCGCGATCAGCGGGGCATGTCGGTCTCCTGGAGCCATCGGGGTCTCATCCAGCTCCTCCATGGCAAGCGTTTCGCCATGATAATGAAAGCGGCGGCGGAGCGGCCCCTTATGGCCACCCGGCACGCCGTAAAGACCACCATTTGTGTCATCGGCATCTTCGAGCGCAAACCAGAAACCGGTGCAGGTCAGGGGATCTGTGTGAAGAAAGGTCGAGTCCTGATGGCAGTTCACCTCTCCGCCAATGTGCGGCGGTTTGAAGATATACATGGATTGCGCCAAGAGTGGATTGACGAGGCCTAAATCCGTTGCAGTGCGTTCCATTTTTGGGTCCCGGGAAAAAGCCTCGAAAACAGGATCCTCATCGTGGAGCGCATGTCCCACCTTGTTCAGCGCCAGGTGTTTATCCTTTGTGAGCTTGCCATCTTCGCCAAAGGCTTTCTCTTCAAAAAAGAAGTGTATGCTGTCACCACTTTTGCGGAAATAGTCGTCTTTGGCGTGTGCCTGCGCATTGGTTTCAAACACCGAGGCGACCGTTTGCGGGTCAAATGCATCTATGAGACCCGCCATCCGGGCACGCAGTTGATCACACTCGGCGGGCGACTTGTAACCGGTCAAAATCAGAAAACCATCTTCCTGGTAAGCCTGCTTCATATCGTCGGTCAAATGGCCGTCTTGGGTCGCTTGAAAATTTCGCGCTTCCAATGTGCTTCCTCCGCAAAATCAGTTTCTAAATAAAACTTTGCCCGTGTTTGCCCGGCTCAATGCCGAGATGCTTTGCAACGGTTTCGCCAATATCTGCAAATGTTTTCCGGCCTCCGATCGGCTTCCCGGACAGACCGGGACCAGTTGCAATGACCGGCACGTTTTCCCTCGTGTGATCGGTTCCGCGCCATGTCGGGTCGCAGCCGTGGTCCGCGGTCAGAATTAAGAGATCACCATCTTTCAGGGCATCAATCATTTCGGGCAGCCGTTGATCGAAATGTTCCAGCGCCGCCGCGTATCCTGGCACGTCCCGGCGGTGACCGTAGAGCGAGTCAAAGTCTATAAAGTTTGCAAATATCAAATCGCCGTCCGAAGCAAGACTAAAGGCTTCGAGTGTCTTGTCGAACAGCTCCTCGTTCCCGGCACCTTTCAGAACATGGCTGACACCCTGATGGGCGAAGATATCCGAGATCTTGCCGATCCCGTAAACGGTCCGGCCTGCTGCAGCGAGGCGGTCAAGCACCGTGGGCTCGGGTGGCAAAACAGAATAGTCGCGGCGGTTGGCCGTTCTTTTGAAAGTCTTGGAATCATCCCCGTCGAACGGTCGCGCAATCACCCGGCCGATATTATACGGATTGGCGAGTTCGCGTGTGATTTCACAGAGTTTGTAAAGCCGGTCCAATCCGAAGTGGCTCTCATGGGCCGCAATCTGAATGACCGAATCGGCCGAAGTGTAGAATATTGGATGCCCGGTCCGGACATGTTCTTCACCCAGCTCCTCGATAATGACTGTGCCGGACGCGTGCTTGTTGCCCAAGACAGCCTCAATATCGGATCCTGCGATGACCGCATCAGTCAGCTCTGCCGGAAATGTCGGGATTGCCTCTGGAAAATATCCCCAATCGAAAAGCACCGGCACACCAGCAATTTCCCAGTGACCTGAGGGAGTGTCCTTCCCGTTTGAGACTTCCTCTGCATGCCCCCAAAGGCCGACGGGTTCGCCGGTAAAATCGAGACCTGGCACCGATATTCCATTTGATCTCTTGGCGGCAGCACCAAGCCCCAATCGATCGAGGTTGGGCAAACACAGGGGCCCCGTGCGAAGACCTTCCCGGTTACCGCGGCCCGCGGCGCACTCTTCCGCGATATGGCCGAGAGTATCCGAGCCCATGTCGCCGAATTTATCTGCATCCGGTGCACCGCCGATTCCGAAGCTGTCCAATACGCACAGTATCGCGCGAGGCATGTCACATTCCTTTTGTTTTCTACCAGCCGTCACATTGGAAAAAGCCGGGTCAGAATGCCCAACTGTCAGGGCTAGGCGCTAATTCGATCAACGACGCTTGGGCGGTCCGGTGCGTCGATAGCCTCTCCAATTGCGTAGGCTCGCCGAACAGCCTCGGCGGCAGCTTCGGCGGCTCCTTCGCTCTCTGCGTGGACAATTGCGATTGGCGAATCCGCATCAACCGTATTCCCGATGCCGGCAAGGCTCGTCAGACCCACCGTAGGGTCAATCACATCCGCGGCTGCTAGGCGACCGCCGCCCAGGGCAACAACCGCAATGCCGACAGCCCGGGCATCAATGCCGGTCACCACGCCCGCCTGCTCTGGGTAGACGGGGGCCTCGACCTTCGCCTTTGGCAAATACAGCTCTGCCTTTTCCATGAAATCGACCGGACCACCGAGGGCAGCGACCATCTTGCCGAAAACTTCGGCAGCACGGCCGCTCTCAAACGCCTCGCGCATTTGCTCACATCCGGCTTCTGCGGTTTCAGCCAGCCCGCCGGTTGCAAGCAATTCGCCGCCCTGCGCAACGGTGACATCCCAAAGCCGATTGTCGATCGCTGTTCCCTTCAGGAAATCAACTGCGTTTTGAACCTCCACAGCGTTACCGGCGGCTGATGCCAACGGTTCATTCATGTCCGTCAAAAGCGCGGTCGTTTTCAAACCGGCGCCGTTCGCTACGAGCACGAGGCTCTCGGCCAGGGCCCGCGCCTCCTCGAGCGTCGCCATGAAAGCGCCGGTGCCCCACTTGACGTCCAAGACGAGCCCCTGAAGTCCGGCTGCCAGCTTCTTAGACAAAATGGATGCCGTTATCAGGTCGACACTCTCAACCGTTCCAGTCACATCACGGATCGCATAAAAGCGCTTGTCGGCCGGCGCCAAATTGCCAGTCTGACCGATGACGGCGCAGCCGACCTCCTTGACGACCTTTTTGAACAGCGCATTGTCCGGCTGCGTCTGGTAGCCCGGGATCGTATCGAACTTGTCAAGCGTTCCGCCGGTATGCCCAAGACCGCGTCCGGAAATCATCGGAACCGCCGCGCCGCATGCAGCCAGGGCCGGAGCCAGCATGAGCGAGACATTGTCTCCGACACCACCTGTCGAGTGCTTGTCCAGCACCGGCGCTGATATGTTCGACCAGTCTAGGACTTCGCCGCTGTCGCGCATGGCAAGTGTCAGCGCAACCCGCTCATCTACTGTCAATCTTTGGAAATAGATGGCCATGGCGAGGGCCGCGACCTGGCCTTCTGTAACGGCTTCAGAGGCCAAGCCTTTTACAAAAAACTGGATCTCTTCGGGTGTCAGCTCGCCGCCATGGCGTTTTTTTCGAATGATTTCTTGAGGCAGCATGGGGTTAATACCCTTCTCCGGCTGTTGCATTGGTTCCGTCGAGCGCACCAATCAAGGCATCCAGCAAGCCGCTGGCTCCAAAACGGAATGTTTGGGCGGACACCCAATTGTGCCCTAAGATGCGATCTGCGAGTGCGAGATAATCCGCAGCATCCTGAACGGTCTTGATGCCGCCCGCAGGCTTGAAGCCAACGGACTTTTTATGATCGCGCCGAGCTTCTTCGATCGCTGTCAGCATGATTTCCGCCGCCTCGAGAGTGGCATTCGTTTCCACTTTCCCCGTTGACGTTTTGATGAAGTCGGCGCCTGCACCAATTGCTATTTGACAGCCTGAGTGTATCAGCAGCGGATCCTTTATTTCACCTGTCTCCAAAATGACTTTGAGGATTTTGGGCTGGGGGATCGCAGCCTTAACCTGAATGATCTGCTCTTCGGCAAAGCCTCTCCGCCCGTCCAGAAAGGCCCTGTACGGCATGACGAGGTCGATATCATCAGCACCGTCTGCAACTGCTTTCGCGGTCTCTGCGACGACATCCAGCGTTTCGGTGCCACCGGCAGGGAAATTGACAACGGTGGCAACCCGGACACCGGATCCAGACAGCTCGGCAACCGCCTGCGCAACGAATTGTGGCCAAATGCATACAGCAGCCACCGTGCCATGCGCCGTGACTGCCCGTTTGCACAACGCGGTGATGTCTTCGGCAGTGCAGTCATCATTTAGATTTGTGAGGTCAACCAGCGGCAGCGCGCGGGCTGCAACGTCCTTGGGGTCCATTGCCTCACTCATGACCGACCTCCTGAACAAACCCGCGTACCAGCTCTTTCATTCGGTCCATGCCGACTTGCGCCATCGACTTGGTTTCGTCATGCGACAGGCCATGCGCTTGAAGGCCCGCACCAAAATTGGTGATGACCGACATCGCGGCAACCCGCATGCCCAGAAAGCGCCCGATGATGACCTCAGGAACTGTCGACATGCCGACCGCATCTGCGCCAAGCATCTTGGCCATCTTGATTTCGGCGGGTGTTTCAAAAGTTGGGCCGGAGAACCACATGTAAGTGCCCTCTGAAATTCCCTGACCGGTTGTCTCGGCGACCTTGTGCATCGCTGCGCGCAAATCTGCATCATAGGCTGCGCTGAGATCCAAAAACCGGCGCTCGTCTTCCTCGCCTATCAAAGGATTGAGGCCGGACCAATTGATGTGATCAGAGATGAGCATGGGGCTGCCAGGTGCAACATCTTCACGCAACGAACCAGCCGCATTCGTGGCAAGCAGGATGTTGCAACCGAGCTCTTTCAGCGTCTCCACTGGTGTGCGCATCACCTGCGCATTGCCGCTCTCGTAATAGTGCGCGCGGCCCGACAGGATCACGACAGGAACGCCGGACATGGTCCCGGCCACCAGTTCACTGGAATGCGAGGTCACGGTCGAAACGGGAAACTCTGCCAAATGCCCATAAGGAATGCGGACAGCATCTTCCACTTCGTCCGCCATGGACCCAAGGCCAGAGCCGAGGATCATACCAACACGATAGCTGCCCGGACGGGCGGCGCGGACAATTTCCGCGCACTCGCGGCCAAAACCACTCATGGAGGGTCAGTCCTTCTTGTCTTCGAGTTCAAATGCTGCAGGAAGCAGCTCGTCCATTGTGAAACTGCGGCGGATACCGGAAAGATCCGCCACATGCACAACCAAATGTTCGGTGCCAAATTCCTTGAGGCGTTGCCTGCACATGCCACACGGCGTGCATAGCGCTGCGTCGCCGACGACAACGGCTTCAGCAATCTGCCTATAACCTGCGGCGATCAATGCGCCAACTGCGCCGCCTTCGGCGCATACGCTCACCGGATATGATGCGTTTTCAACGTTACATCCGGTGAAAATCGTTCCGTCAGGTGTCCGTAAAGCTGCACCGACCAGAAAGTTAGAATACGGTGCGTAGGCCTTTTCGCGAACAGCCCTTGCAGCCTCAAACAAAGCGTCAAGGTCACTCATGTACGCTCCTTCACGTATGGGATGCCGGCGGCTTTCGGAGGGATGGCCTTGCCAATGAACCCAGCCAGCAGAATTACGGTCAGGACGTAAGGAAGCGCCTGGAAGAACTGAACCGGAATCTCGCCAATCCCTGCAATCTCCTGTCCTTGCAGACGGATCGCAGCCGCGTCCAGAAAACCAAACAGCAAACAGGCAAACATTGCATTGCGTGGCTGCCACTTGGCAAAAATCAGGGCTGCCAGTGCAATGAAACCCTTACCAGCGGTCATGTTTGCGATGAACCCGGCAGACTGGGCAATTGAGAGATAGGCACCAGCAAAACCGCAAAGGACACCGCACATGATGACCGCCCGATAGCGCAGCCAAATGACCGAAATGCCAGCCGTATCGACAGCGGCCGGGTTCTCGCCAACCGCACGGAGCCGAAGTCCAAACCGGGTTTTAAAAAGAATCCACCATGTCAGGGGCACGGCAGCAAAAGCCGCGTAAACAAGTATATTATGCCCCGAGATAAGCTCTCCGTATAGCGGACCGATGTATGGAACATCGCGGACGGCTTCGGCAAACGGCAACTCGATATTCGTAAACCGCCCTCCTTCGGGAAGCGGCGGCGTACGCCCCCCTTGGCGGAACCAGGCTTGCCCCAGCAAAGCGGTCAATCCCGCAGCCAGGAAGTTGATTGCAACGCCTGAAACAATCTGATTTCCGCGGTTAGAGATCGACGCAAAACCGTGAATCAGCGCCAGACCGATGGAAACGCCAATACCGGCCAATAGGCCGAGGAAGGCGTTGCCGCTGATGTAGCCAACCGCAGCTGCCCCGAAGGCGGCGCCTAGCATCTTGCCCTCCAGGCCGATGTCAACCACACCGGCACGCTCCGAATAAAGTCCAGCGAGACACGCCAGAAGAAGGGGCGTTGACAATCGTACTGTTGAATCAAGGAGGAGGATCAGGGTCTCAAACATATCCGGCTCCTTATCCTGTCTGTGCAGCGTTCAAACGCCGCATCGTGAAGAACTGAACGAGAGCGGGCCGGAACATGTGCTCCAGGGCTCCGGCGAACAGGATGACAAGACCCTGGATGACGACAATCATGTCCCGGGTAATGGTCGGAATCTCGAATGAGAGTTCGGCTCCTCCCTGATACAGCATGCCAAAGAGCACTGCCGCGAGAACAATTCCGATGGGATGGGCGCGCCCCATCAATGCGACAGCAATCCCGACAAAACCATATCCTGTGACGAATTCGATGAGGAGGCGGTGCTGCGATCCCATGATCTCATTCATCGCCATCATGCCGGCCAACCCGCCCGAGATCAGCATTGTCACGACGATGGTCCTAACCGGCGAAATCCCCGCATAAACTGCGGCGGTCGGATTCGCACCGAACGACCGGATCTCGTACCCAAGCCGCGTCCGCCAGATCAAAAGCCAAACCCCAAAACATGCAATCAAGCCAAGAACGAGCGACAGATTGACGGGCGCTGTCCCAAAGTCTGCAAATGGGATGAAGTCGTTCAGGAACGGAAGACGCCCGCCATCTTCGAAAGTTCGGGTTTCGGGTTGCATAGAGCCGGCTTCGCCAATCACGTTGACCAGCAAATACACCATCAGGGACGCAGCAATGAAATTGAACATGATCGTGGTGATCACGATGTGGCTGCCACGCGTCGCTTGCAGCCAAGCTGGAATGAAAGCCCAGGCCGCACCCGCCAGCGCTGCTCCAACAATTGCAAATGGCATTGTCACCCACCAGGGCACCACCTGATCCAAAGCGAGACAGGCAAACGCGACGCCTAAACCACCAATATACGCCTGCCCTTCGCCTCCGATATTGAACAGACCCGCATGGAAGGCGACGGCGACAGCGAGGCCGGTAAATATGAAATTGGTGGCGTAGAACAGGGTAAATCCAACCCCTTCTCCAAAGCCTAGCGCCCCCCAAAGCAAGACCTGCACGACTTCGATCGGGTTCTCGCCGATAATCAGCACCACAAGACCCGACACCAGGAACGCGGCCGTGAGATTTAGCAGCGGGATGAGGCCGAAGTCGACCCAACGCGGCAGTTGTCCGGCGTTCATGACGCTTCTCCTTCTACACCTGCCATCAAAAGACCTAGCTCGCCCTCACTTGCGTCCGGTCCGCGTTCACCCACAATCCGGCCGTCAAACATCACCAGAATGCGATCTGACAAACCTCTGATCTCATCCAATTCGACCGAAACCAGCAGAACACCCTTCGCGGCATCACGCATTTCAATCAGCCGTTTGTGAATGAATTCGATCGCGCCAATATCGACACCGCGGGTTGGCTGACCGACCAGCAAAACCTGAGGATCACGTTCGATTTCACGGGCCAGAACGATTTTTTGCTGATTACCGCCTGAGAAGTTTGCCGTTTTCAGCAGTGGATTTGGGGGGCGAATATCATAGCGCTCGATTTCTGTTTGTGCGGTCTTTTTGATCGCCGCCAAATCAAGGAAGACCCCGTTGGAGTATTCCGGATCGTGGTGATAGCCCAGGATCGCGTTCTCATATTCAGGAAAGCTGGTAACAAGCCCCATCCTGTGACGGTCCTCAGGCACGTGTCCCATGCTGAGCTGACGCATTTCAGCGGGGTCAATAATGCGATCGGCGAGGTCGATCACTTGGCCCCCGATACGCAAGGTGCCAGACGTAGCGCGCCGAATGCCCGCCAAAGTCTCAAGCAATTCAGACTGACCGTTTCCGGAAACCCCGGCGATCCCGACGATCTCACCAGCGCGTACTTCAAAGGAGACATCCTTTACGACTTGAACGCCGCGGCTATCGGTGACGGTCAGATTTTCGATCGCCAGCACCGTGTCCGAAGGCTGGGCCTGTTCTTTTTCCACGCGAAGAAGCACGCTGCGTCCGACCATCAGCTCGGCCAATTCAGACATGGAGGTTTGAGAGGTCTCGCGCGTTGCCACCATTTCGCCGCGCCGCATGACGGATACAGTGTCGGTTATAGCCATGATTTCCCGCAGTTTATGCGTAATCAAAAGCACGGTTTTGCCTTCATCGCGCAGCACTTCGAGGATTTTGAAAAGGTGGTCGGCCTCTGCGGGTGTCAAAACACCGGTCGGTTCGTCGAGGATAAGGATGTCTGCGCCGCGGAAAAGCGCTTTGAGAATTTCGACCCGCTGCTGCAAACCAACCGGCAAGTCTTGTACAATCGCATCCGGATCGACGCGCAGCTCATATTCTTCTTCAAGCCGGCGGAGCTCCTGCCGCGCCTTATCCACGCCGCCGGCCAGACGTGCGCCTCCTTCTGCGCCCAAAATGACGTTTTCAAGTACCGAAAAATTATCGACCAGCATAAAATGCTGATGAACCATGCCGATTCCGAGCGAAATCGCTGACTTTGAATCGGGGATCGAGACTTTGTTGCCATTGATGACAATGTCGCCATCATCCGCGTGGTAGAACCCGTACAGGATCGACATCAGGGTGGATTTGCCCGCCCCATTCTCGCCGATGATTCCGTGAATGGAACCTTTCTTCACAACAAGATCGATATTCCGGTTCGCATGAACAGGTCCAAAACGCTTGTTGATTTTGCGCAGTTCAATTGCCGGCGTCCCGTTCATACCGCCCCCCGCGGTTGCTGGCATGTTGTTATCATTGGTTTACCCACTTTTCGTGACCACGCTCAAGAAACAGGACAGGATCCGTCAGCGGCCAGATCTTCGACCACCAGTTCCCCAGTCGAAATACCTGACAAGGCGGCGTTGGCTGCTTGCTGCATTTGTGACGTGATAAGATCACGGTTGTTGTCATCCAGCACCCAATCCATGCCGCCTTCCTTCACCCCAAGGACATTCAACCCCGGTTTGAACGTGCCTTGGTCAAACGCGATGAAACTGTCGTAGACGGCGCGATCGACCCGCTTGCGGATCGAGGTCAGGACCTGACCAGGATGAAGCCCGTTTTGATTTGAATCCGTACCAATGCCCAAAACCCCTGTATCGGCAGCCGTTTGCAATACTCCTATACCGGTACCGCCCGCTGCCTGAATAATGACATCAGCACCTGATTGAGCCTGTGACCGCGCCAGTTCACCGCCCCGCGCTGGGTCAGTGAAGGCCGCAGGCGTGTCACCAGCCATGTTGAACAGGACTTCCGTTTCCTGACCTACGGATTTAACTCCTTGCACATACCCGCAAAGGAACCGGCGGATGATCGGAATATCCATACCGCCCACAAACCCGACTGTGCCGCTTTCAGATGCCATAGCGGCCAGCACTCCGCCAAGATAGGCGCCTTCGCTCTCCTTAAACACATAGGAGGCCACATTCGGTGCTTCGACCACCATATCAACAATGACGAACGAGGTTTCGGGAAATTCACTGGCGGCGGCTGCAACTGCATTTGCCTGGTTAAAACCAATTGCCACAACCGGTTCATACCCGCGGCTTGCGAAATTTCTCAGCGCCTGCCGGCTCTGAGCGTCCCGCTCGAGCTCAAATTCACGAACGCTGTTCCCGGTTTCCTGGGTGTATTGCTGGACACCTTGATAGGCACTCTCATTAAACGACCCGTCGAATTTTCCACCCACAGAATAGACAATCGCGGGTTCGGCCTGCGCAGGAGCAGCACTGAAAACAGCGACGGCAATGAACACCGAGGCAAACGTTCGCAGGATCAGCATTGAAACCGCCGTAAGGAGAGAGCAGAAGAGTCTGGCGGCCCGCCCGAAACAACGGGCCGCCAAGCGGATCAGAATGGGCAGGTCTGGTCAGCCATATAGTCGTGCACAACGATTTCGCCGGACACAATCTGGTTGGTCACCTGCTCAACGGTCGCCTTCATTTCATCGGAAATGAGTTCGGCATTGTTTTCGTCAAGTGCCCAGTCGACACCGCCTTCGGCCAGACCCAGAACCTCAAAACCCGGCTCAAACAATCCGTCTTTTGCATCTTCAAAGGTCCGGTAGACAGCGATGTCTACCCGCTTCAGCATGGAGGTCAGAACCGAGCCCGGATGAAGAGCATTTTGGTTACTGTCTACACCGATGCCGAGTTTGCCAGCATCCGCTGCCGCCTGCAGGACACCGATCCCGGTGGCACCAGCCGCATGGTAGACGACATCGGCACCGCGATCGAACTGTGACTTGGCAAGCTCGCCGCCTTTGACCGGGTCGTTCCATGCGGCGCCGGTCGTACCGGTCATATTTTGGAAAACTTCGACGTTTTCATTTGCGGCAAGAGCACCTTGTTTGTAACCGCAGGCAAACTTGCGGATCAGCGGAATGTCCATACCGCCTACAAAACCGACGGTTCCGGTTTCCGATGCCATAGCAGCGAGCATACCAACGATATAGGAACCTTCGTGCTCCTTGAACACGATGGAGCGTACGTTCGGCAGATCGACAACCATGTCGACGATGGCAAACTGCAGATCAGGAAATTCCTGCGCAACTTTTTCCAGGGCATTGGCCTGTGAAAAACCGATTGCGATGATCGGGCTCATACCACGGCGTGCAAAGTTCCGAAGTGCCTGTTCACGCTGGGCATCATTTTGAAGCTCGAAGTCCCGATATTCTATCCCGAAATCTTCCTTGAACTGCTCAGCACCAGTGTAGGCAGCTTCGTTGA
This sequence comes from Roseibium hamelinense, assembly GCF_007830545.1. Lineage (GTDB taxonomy): Bacteria > Pseudomonadota > Alphaproteobacteria > Rhizobiales > Stappiaceae > Roseibium > Roseibium hamelinense. The sequence goes on along the minus strand of NZ_VLLF01000011.1, from coordinate 77,735 downwards.
ACGACTTGTCGAACTTGCCTCCAAGGTCATACAGCACTGCAGGCTTGATCTCGTCTGCATAAGCAGATGCTGCCATGGTAACGCCCGCCAAAAGCGCGCCAATCGTCAGGAGCTTCTTCACTCGTTTGTCCTCCGACACGTGAAACCCGGACCACCCGGCGTTCACTGGTTCCCCTTCAAAAATGCGAGCCAGTCAAGCGGATCGCATCAGCTGATCTCCGATCAATTTGCGCATTTCCCTCACCAGGGTTTCATCCGCAATCAGATCGGTTATGACGCCAGCCCGCAAAGCGGCAAGGGTTGCTTCTGCCTTGCTCTCTCCGCCTGCCAGCGCAATCACGCGCGCACCACGCACATCTTCAAAATGAAGACCAACGGCACAATCACCCAGGCTTGTTGAAGCAAGCGAGCCGTCAATTGTCAAAAAGCGTCCCATCAGGTCGCAAACTGCGCCACTTGCCGCAAGTTCTGCTTGCTCCCGATCCGAGATCATTCCGCGTTCGATGAGATGCCCCTCCGCATCCACCGAGCCAATCCCGATAATAAAAACATCGGAGCGCTGCGCCCGCACAATTAGATCCTGAACACTCCGCTGTGCTAGAAACACATTCTTTTCATCGCGGTTCTCAGCGAAATAGGGCACGGGCAGATAATACCCCTCCCCACCTGTTCGCTCTTGTAGTTTTTGAACAACATCATAAGGGTTCGCTGCCAATGTCCGGGTCAGTGAGCCGCAAATGGACATAATTTCCAGATCTGGGCGCGCAAGCCGCGACATGTCTTCTACAGCGGCTTTCAGTGTGCGGCCCATTCCGACACCAACTCTTTGAACCCCCTCGCTGGACAGCACACCTTCGAGAATATGCGCTGCTGAAGAGGCGACGGCCCGGATTGCAATTGCCTGACCGCCGTCGCCGAGGTCAGGAGCAATGATGCAGCTGTTGAGATGGAAGCGCCTTGCGAGCTCGTCTTCCATTTCGAGGCACTCAACCGGGCGGCCTTCGATCTGGAATTTTACGAAGCCCTCGCGCTGCGCATGCGCAATAAGGCGATGGACTTTGGCTGGCGACATGCCGAGTTGAGCTGCGATCTCACCTTGGGTGCGGCCACCCACAAAGGACAGCCATGCAGCGCGAATCGCCAGATAGTCCGTCCAATCGTGATCGCGCACCTGCATAAGCCCCCTCCACTCGAACGCTGCATTTGAACCCGCCCGGCACAATCCTTCTCAAGCATGCCTTTTCTCGAAATTTACTGCGAACACCCGGCAACAATTAGCCGACACAACCCGAAAAATTCTTCACTTGATGAGGATTTATTCACACACTGCCCGCAAATGGACAGCAGGTCAAGCGGATATGCCGCAAAAAAACTAGGCGAATGATACGTTTTTGACCACTTCGTGACATTTCCATTACAGCCCTGAAACTGCTCACATTTTTACGCTTAGTAACACCCAAGATCTTTCAAAGTATTACTTGATGCCTAGCGATCGGGCACTGTTACCCCCATGTTAATCTCAGATGCACCTTGTGCGCCTTTGAATTTGCCAGCAAAATTAAGATGAATCGCATTGGCACAGGCTTTGCAAAGCTTTTTCCATGCGACAGCTAAGTAGTAAGAACAACGCTGGTGCTTTTGACGAGGAACGAAACGATAAGAATTTCGTCTGCAAAATGAGTCACGGGGAGACGTGCTGAACCGATCGCAGGTTATCGAAGGAGAACCGGATATGCGTCTCGATAGAATACTTCAAGCTGCAGCTGACATACCACGTGTTACTCTGGTATCAGCGTCCATATCAGTAGCATTGCTTGGCGCGTCTTTTGCCCCGGCCACGGCCGACACACATCAACGAAACATCATCACCGGGTATGCTTATGATCCCGCGAATGAAGTAGATGTTGAACTCGTACTTGCCGTAGACATTTCACAATCTATGGATACGGAAGAACAGGAAGTACAGCGTGCCGGGTATGTTGCTGCCCTCACGTCTCCTGAGTTTCTAGAAGCTGTTAAGTACGGACCCATTGGCCGTGTTGCGATCGCCTATATGGAATGGGGTGGTGTCGACGAACATTTTATGGTCGCCGACTGGACTGTCATTCAGGACGAACAGACCGCTGAAGGATTTGCTGCGCAAATCGCGGAAGCCCCGCTTCGGCAGGTACAGCGCACATCAATCGCCTCGGCGCTGGCAAAATCAGTCAGCCTTGTGAAAACCAACCAGTATACCGGACTGCGACAGGTCATCGACATTTCGGGGGACGGCCCCAACAACCAGGGCGGCTCGGTTACAAAAGTCCGGGATCAGCTTATCGCTGCCGGCGTGACAATCAACGGGCTGCCTTTGATGATGAAGTCGTCTTCGAACACCTGGCAAGCCATGTTGAACCTCGACCATTATTACGAGGATTGCGTGATTGGCGGCCCGGGGTCTTTTGCAATTCCGGTCAAATCAAAAGAGGGCTTTGCTGACGCGATCCGCATGAAACTGGTGATGGAAATTGCCGGCCTGACTTTTGAAAAACCGCTGGTTCGCACTGTCGCAGACCGACAACCGATCCGCTGCAATGTCTTTGACTGAGCGCTGACGCCTCACAGAGCATCTCAGGCTGTGAGGCCGAAGTGAAGCTTAACTTCGGAAGCTTCTCCGGCTTTCAGAGAACGGGTTGTCCAACCTTTGCACCGTCTGCGTAATGCGGGTAAACCTGGCTTCATTGAAGTCCGATCCGGAGCCCGCCTGCATGTCGAAAAGACCGGTCCTGGCGCTTATCGCCCATGACGCCAAAAAAGATGTCATGGTGAATTTTGCCATGCGAAATCAAGAAAAGCTATCTGCCTTCGATCTTGTTGCAACCGGAACGACCGGCGGACGCATCCGGGATACTTGCCCAGACCTTTCCATTACGCGCTTGAAAAGTGGCCCACTCGGCGGCGATCAGCAGATCGGCGCAATGATCGCGGAAGGCAAACTCGCCGGACTTGTGTTTTTCGTCGATCCTCTATCCCCCATGCCGCACGATGTCGACGTGAAGGCTCTCATGCGCCTTGCCCTAGTTTACGACTTACCCATGGCATTAAATCTGTCGACTGCCGAAATACTGCTTCGCTCGGCGAGGCTAACCGGTTTAAAAACGACGTCCACAACGCCGGAAGTGAATGCAGCTGACATATGAACCTTCGCAATAGACAACAGACTGCTTTTGCTTTCCCTGTTTTGGTTGCCGATATTGGCGGCACCAATGCACGCTTTGCCCTTGTGAAAGGTCCAGGCAGCCCGACACAAATCATCGGAACAACGGCGACTGCAGATCACGACACCCTGACAGATGCAATAAAATCCTGCGCACTTACTGCAGCAGGCGAGAAACCCAAAACAGCCATAATCGCGGTTGCCGGACCGGTCACCGGAGACCGCATTCCGCTCACCAATGCGGCCTGGGTGATCGAACCGAACGCCATGATTTCCGATCTGGCGCTGGAAGAAGTTGTCGTCCTGAATGATTTCGAAGCCCAGGCACTGGCTTTGCCGAACCTGGAAGGCGAAGATCTTCAACAGATCGGCAGCGGCACACCACTGCCCGCCTCAACTAAATTCGTCCTTGGACCGGGAACCGGCCTTGGTGCAGCTGCGATGATTTATGCCGCGGATACTTGGATCCCGGTGCCCGGAGAAGGGGGGCACGTGGAACTTGGACCCGTCAGTGACGAAGATTTTGCAATTTGGGATCATATCGAAAAAGTCGGCGGACGCATCGGAGCCGAGCATCTGCTTAGTGGGACCGGGATGCCGCGGCTGGCACGCGCAGTGCGTAGCGCGGAACAGGCAGACGGCACATACACATCGGCGGCCGAAGTGACCCAGGCCGCCGATGCAGGTGATCCCGTTGCAGTGAAGACCCTGCGCCTTTTTGCAAAAGCACTTGGACGGGTAGCCGGCGACTTTGCCCTTTCCCTTTTGGCCCGTGGCGGGGTTTATCTCACCGGCGGCGTGACGCCGCGAATTGCCGATTATCTGGTTACTGGTGCGTTCCGGTCCTCTTTCGAGACCAAGGCGCCGCATGAAGCCCTGCTCAGGACAATTCCGACCTTCATTGTCCGTCATCCGAACCCGGCGCTGGAAGGGCTGGCCTGTTATGCAAGGCACCCGGAAAACTTTGCGGTCTCGCTAACGGGGCGGCACTGGCAATCCGCGATTGCGCCACATCGCAGGACAGGCTGATCAGTTGCGCCAGTGACATGGACATGCCCTTAAGTAGCCCTCTGCCAATAGACGACGTCCTCCCGGAATTCTTGTCTGTTCTGGAAACAGGAAATTGCGCGGTGCTGGTTGCAGAGCCGGGCGCCGGCAAAACCACGCGTGTTCCGCTCGCCCTTTTAAACGCACCTTGGCGAGGGGACGGAAAAATTCTCGTACTTGAACCACGCCGACTTGCCGCCCGCGCTGCCGCCCGGCGCATGGCCGCAGAGCTTGGCGAACAGGTCGGGGACACAGTTGGCTACCGCGTCCGCCTTGAAAGCAAGGTCAGCCAAACCACCCGGATAGAAGTCGTTACGGAAGGTGTTTTCATCCGGATGATCCTCGACGACCCTGAACTGACAGGTGTTTCTGCAGTTCTCTTCGACGAGTATCACGAGCGCGCCCTTGATACGGATCTCGGGCTTGCCCTTGCTCTAGATGTCCAAAGTGCGCTGCGCGACGATCTGCGTATCGTGACAATGTCCGCGACGCTCGACGCAAAAGCTGTGGCCAATCTGCTCGGCGATGCGAGTATCATTGAAAGCGAGGGCCGGTCTTTCCCGGTCGAAACGCGCTACATCGGCCGGAAACCCGATCAAAAAATCGAACAGCAGTTGGCTCAGGTTATCCGACTTGCACTCGCGGAAGAAACCGGATCGATCCTGGTCTTTCTTCCAGGGCAAGCGGAGATCCGGCGCACGGTCGAACTGTTAAGCCGAAAACTTCCACCGAACTGCCAGCTAGCGCCGCTCTATGGCGGACTGGACACCAAAGCTCAAGATGCCGCCATTCGCCCTGCGCCGGCGGGAACCCGAAAAATCGTTTTATCGAGCGCCATCGCGCAGACCTCGCTCACGATTGAAGGCGTGCGTGTTGTGATCGACAGCGGTCTGGCGCGTGTTCCCAGGTTTGAACCACAGACAGGATTGACAAGGCTCGCAACAGTTCGGGCCTCACGCGCCTCCGCTGACCAGCGCCGGGGCCGTGCAGGCCGGACCGAGCCAGGTGTGTGCTACCGGATCTGGAGTGAAGCGCAGACAAGCGCGCTTCCTGCCGCAGATACTCCGGAGATCCTGGAAGCCGATCTGTGTGGTTTGATGCTTGACCTTGCCGCTTGGGGCACATCCGATCCTTCGCAGCTCAAATTCATGGATCCTCCGCCTGAAGCCGCCTGGGCCGAAGCGCGTAAACTATTGAGTGCGCTTGAGGCCCTCGACCCGGTAGGGAGGGTGACACACGAGGGCAAACGGCTGGCGGCCCTGCCGCTCCACCCCCGCCTTGCCCATATGGTCCTGAAAGCGGCTGAAGCCGACCAAGCGTGCACAGCCACTCTCCTCGCTGCCCTACTGTCTGAGCCAGGCTTGGGCGGCCGGAGTGCAGACATTCGTGCCAGGCTCCGGCACTTGCGAGACGACACGACACCGCGCGCCCGAGATGCGAAAAACCTCAGTATCCGTTGGTGCAAACTCGCTGGTACTCGGGCGGGCAAACTTGAGCCCGAAACGGCAGGGATCCTGCTTGCGCTCGCCTACCCCGATCGGGTGGCTCAGGCGCGCGGTGCCAGAGGCCGCTACCGGCTTGCAAACGGACGTGGAGCAGAACTTCCGCCGGAGGATGATCTGGCAGGAGAGCCCTTCCTCGTCGTAGCAGATATCCAGGGCAAGGCCGCAAATGGCCGAATTGTTCTGTGCGCTCCGGTCACCTTGAGCGAAATAGAAGAGCGTTTCCACAACCAGATCACCCAGAAGGATGTTGTTCAGTTTGGCAAGGATGGCGGCCTAAAGGCGCGGCGTGTGCGGATGTATGGAGCACTTGAACTGCACTCCAAAACACTCGATACCCCTTCAGGCGATACAATTGAGCGTGCGCTGATCGAGGAAATCCGAAGGCTTGGCATTGATCGTTTGCCCTGGACCAAAGACCAAAAGCGGTTGCGCGGCAGGGTTGCTTATGTGCGCTCCAACGACACGCGGGACCTCCCCGACCTTTCCGACGCCGCATTGCAGAGAAGTCTGGACAGCTGGCTCCTTCCGTTTCTAGCCGGCAAGAAAAGCATCGCTGCTGTTGATCCTGCCTGCCTTGGAAATGCTCTCGCCGCAATGTTGCCGTTCGAAGCTGTTTCGATACTCAACGAAAAAGCCCCTGAGGCATTCACGGCCCCAACCGGAACCCAGGCTGCAATTGACTATGAGGGTGAAACCGGTCCGACCATTTCGATCCGGGTCCAAGAATTGTTCGGCTTGGATGAACATCCAAGCGTGTGCGGCGGCTCTGTACCGCTGACGCTTGAGCTGCTTTCCCCCGCACATCGGCCAATTCAAATCACAAAAGATTTGCCCGGATTTTGGAAAGGCTCATGGGCAGATGTGAAGGCGGACATGAAAGGGCGCTATCCGAAACACCCCTGGCCTGACGATCCGACAGCTGCACAAGCAACCCGCAAAACCAAATACAAGCGCAATTAACCTGGACTTTAGGTCGTTGGCTCATTGAAAGAATGTGATAGCTTCCCGGCAAGGGACGGACTCGATGGAACGGCAGGATATTATCTCAGATCTGGCAACCGCGCAGGCCTTGCCGTGGCGGACGCTGAAATATTGTCTTGAAACGCCCGAAGTCAGCCAGCCGGTTTTCCTGTCAATCCTTCAGCACGCGGCCCATGGACGGGCGGTTTCGCCACTTGAGCAACGGGCAATGTTTTTTGGCGTTCATGTTCTTGGCGCCCAAAAATGCATTGCCGCATTCGAACCGCTGTTCCTTCTGCTAAACGGCGACGAACTCTGCACGGCCGAGTATCTTGGCGATGCGATCGCGGTCTCCATACCGCAGGTTCTCATGGGCTTCAGTGAAAACCGTGCCAAAGACCTGTGGGACGGCATCGGCAACCCGGACCTGGACTGGCTGATCCATGAAGTATTTTTGAACGCGTGGGCCTTTGAGGTTTTGAACGGCCGTTTTCCGATTGGAAATGCGCAAAAACTCCTTTCCGCTTTGCCTGACAATCCTGCCATCGACGATGACAGTCCGCTTTGGTCCGGATGGATGAACACGATTGCAGATCTTGCCTTGAAGGATATGATTCCGATTGTTGACCAATGCCTCGAGAGCGGGCGCATTCTGCAAGGCCCTTTGGGCATCTCGACCGCAGACTATGAAGTTTTTAAAACGGACCTTGCTGAAGCGGCAAAACACAATTCTGACCCGGCCTGGAGGCGGGAAAAAGGCTATCTAACGTTTGCCGGAACAGAAGAGGCGTTCGAAGCTGCACTCCATGTCGCTCCATGGACGTCGCTCGATCCATTTGACACAGCCCAGCCGTTGGCGGCCGAAGAACATGTGCCCTTCGACCGCGAAAGCTGACATCAATCGTCGGAAGCGGCCACAAGACTGGCGTTACCTCCAGCAGCAGCCGTGTTGATTGATACCACCTGCTCAAGCGCAAATCGTGTCAGATAAAGCGGTCCTCCGGCTTTGAAGCCTGTTCCAGACAGTCCCGAACCGCCAAACGGCTGGGTGCCGACAACAGCGCCGATAGTGTTCCGGTTGACATAGACATTGCCGACCGACAAGCGGTCGACCACTTTCTTGACTGTTGCGTCAATGCGGCTGTGAACGCCGAGGGTCAAGCCGTACCCAGTGGCCGCGATGGCATCCAGAACACCATCGATTTTTTTGCTGTCGTAGCGCACCACATGCAGTACCGGTCCGAATACCTCCCGCTCCAGCGCTTCCGGCTTATCGAGCTCCACAATATGCGGGGCAACCCAAGACCCACCTGAAAGCGCGCCTTCTGGAGTTTTGCCGGCAAACCGCAACTTTTGGCTGGCTCTCATCTTTTCGATATGCGTCATAATATTGTCGCGCGCATCGCGGTCGATCACCGGTCCAAGGTCGGTCGATGGCAGACGCGGGTCGTCGAGTTCAAGCTCTCCAGCGGCCCCTTCCAGCATTTTCAAAAGGCTGTCGGCCACATCGTTTTGAACAAACAGCAGACGCAAAGCAGAGCAGCGCTGGCCCGCCGACCGGAACGCCGACATCATGACGTCGTCGCAGACCTGTTCCGGCAGCGCGGTTGCATCGACCAGCATCGCATTCATGCCACCGGTTTCCGCGATCAGAGGGACAATTGGGCCACGTTTTTGCGCCAGCGTTTGATTGATGGCCCAAGCGGTTTCTGTTGACCCGGTAAACGCCACACCGGCAACCCGCGGGTCCTGTGTAAGCGCCGCGCCAACGGAGCCATCGCCTGGCACAAGCAGGAACGCGTCTTCCGGGATACCTGCCTGGAACATCAGCTTTGCGGTTTCATGCGCAATGAGCGGCGTTTGTTCGGCAGGTTTCGCAACAACCGCGTTGCCGGCAACCAAGGCCGCCGAAATTTGACCTAGGAAAATTGCCAATGGGAAGTTCCAGGGCGAAATGCAGACAAACACGCCGCGTCCACGATAGCGATAGCGGTTTTCTTCGCCTGTCGGCCCCGGCATAAGACGTCCTCCGCCGAACAGCCCACGTGCTTCGGCGGCATAATAGCGGCAAAAGTCAACGGCTTCGCGCACTTCCGCAATGCCATCCTGGAGGGTCTTGCCACCTTCCATGCACAGGACAGCCATCAGCCGGTCGCTGTGTTCTTCCAAAAGATCGCCCAATTTGTCGAGGGCCGCGGCACGGTCTTCCACCGGGCGGCGCGACCAGGTCTCAAACCCTTTGCTCGCAACCGCCATGGCCTTGGCCGCCATCTCAGAATCGGCCCAAACCACCTTGCCGACTTCGGTCTTGCCGTCCATCGGCGACAGGACGACAGTTTCCGCGCCACTTGACGCAACGCCTGGAACCATCGGCCGAGCGGTTTCGAGCGGAAAACTTGCTTTGGAAATCCCGTCTATCAGGGCACGCCGCTCTGCCGACCAACCGAACTCAATACCACGCGAGTTTTTCCGGCTGTCACCATACAGATCAAGCGGCAATGGAATGGAGCGGTTGGTGGAGCGGCTGCCGTTTTCCAAGACCTCCGCAGGCCGTTTCAGCATGGAGCCGACCGGAACCGAGCTGTCGCCGACAATGGTGACAAAGGACGAATTCGCACCGTTTTCAAGCAGCCGGCGCACAAGATAGGCAAGCAAATCCTTGTGGCCGCCAACCGGCGCATAGATGCGGCATGGGTAACTATTTCGCTCAGTGACAGACTTGAACAGGCTTTCGCCCATGCCGTGGAGCCGCTGGAATTCGTACCCACTCTTGTCACCTGCCAATTCAGCAACCTGGGCAACCGTCAAGGCGTTGTGGGTTGCAAATTGCGGATAGAGCACGTCGCGCGCGGCCAGCATTTTCTCGGCACAAGCAATATAGGACAGATCTGTCGCTGCCTTCCGGGTGAAGACAGGATAGCCGTCCGCACCATTTTCCTGAGCGTGCTTTATTTCGGTGTCCCAGTAGGCGCCTTTGACAAGGCGGACCATGAGCTTGCGGTTGGTCTGGCGGGCCGCACTGACCAACCAGTCAATTACCTCAACACCGCGCTTTTGATAGGCCTGAACGGCAAGACCAAAACCGTCCCACCCTTCGGTCACCGGGTCGGCCAGAACCGCCGCAATCACATCAAGTGAAATCTCCAGCCGGTCCGCTTCTTCCGCATCGACAGTGAAGTTGAGATCGTAGTCGCGGGCCATTTTAGTGAGTTCAAGCAATTTCGGTAGCAACTCATCCCGAACCCGCTCACCGTTGATGGCCTCATAGCGCGGATGAAGCGCCGAGAGCTTTACGGAAATGCCCGGCCGTTCCGGAAGCGCCCGGTTTCCAGCGGCCCGGCCGATTTCTTTGATGGCATTGGCATAGGACTGGAAATACCGCTCGGCATCGGCCGCCGTTCTGGCTCCCTCACCCAGCATGTCGTAGGAATAGCGATAGCCCTTTTTCTCCTGCGCCCGGGCCCGGTCAAGCGCCTTGCCAATGGTTTCGCCCAGCACGAATTGGTGCCCGAGCAAGCGCATTGCCTTGCGGGTCGCGGTGCGCACTGCCGGCATGCCCATGCGCTTCACAAGAGACGCCAGAATGGATTGCGGCGTGTCACCCGGATGCAAAAGGCGCGACGTGATTCCCAGCGCCCAGGAAGAGGCCGACACAAGCCATGTGTCTGACTTCGGACCACTTGGATCGTCAAACTTCGCGGCGGCGAGTTTGTCTTCGATCAGCTTGTCGGAGGTTTCAGCATCCGGCACCCGCAACAATGCTTCTGCCAGAACCATCATGGCAAGCCCTTCGCGGGTGGTCAGGCCAAACTCCCGCATGAAGTCCTCAACACCGCCAAGGCCAACAGGAGTTGACCGCATGTCTTGGATGTAGCCGGTTGCCGCTTGATCGATCCGGTCTTCACTCTCTTGAGAAAGCGATGTGTCCATAAGCAGCCGTTTCACAAGCGCCGTGTCGTTGGGCGCATAGTCGGCGCGGAATGGCGGGATGCTGGTATTCTCAAGAGCAAGCGCGGCAGCTTGGGCCGATGCGGTCATTCGTAACTCTCCTCCGAAAGAGCGGCAAAGCTCAGACAATTCCCAAGTGTAACTTGCTTTTGCCCTTCTTTTTCACTTATTTTTTGGGCAAGAAAATCAATTTTGAAGGCAAATTCACTTAATGACCGCAGATTTCACGGACCTTGATCGAACCGACCGGAAAATACTCCGGGTGCTACAGACAGAAGGCCGGATCACTAACACCGACCTAGCGGAAAAGGTCGGCCTGTCCGGTACAGCCACCGCGGACCGGCTCAAACGCCTGATACGCGATGGTTTTATAGAAAGCTTCAGTGCCACACTCGTCCCTCACAAGGTCGGGCGGGGGCTCCTTGTATTCGTTGAGATCAAACTTGATCGCACATCCGCTGAAATCTTTGATGCGTTCAAACGCGAAGTGGAGCGCGCCGAGGATATTCTGGAGTGCCATATGGTTGCCGGCGGTTTTGACTATCTGCTTAAAAGCCGGGTCCTGGATATGAACGCCTATCGAAAATTCCTGGCGGACGTCGTTTTGACACTTCCCGGCGTGCGCGAAACGCACACCTATGCTGTGATGGAAGAAATCAAGGACACGCACGTCCTGCCGGTTTAGGTGCGTTGGCACACGTTTTTACAAGAGATCACAAAGCCTTGTATTGACCGTCATCGCGCCCTGACGCACCAAGATGCTAAACAATCAAAGGGGTGGATTTTTATGCTTTCCAAGCTTTATGCAGCCGGAGTGGCACTTGCCGTTGTGGCCGCATCTGCGGCACCCGCCGCCATTGCCAGCAATGGGGCAGACAGCTGGAGCGCGATTGAGCAGGCCGCAAATGGCCAAACCGTCTACTTTCATGCTTGGGGCGGAGAACCGCGCATCAACGCCTATATCGCTTGGGCGGCCGAGACGGTAAAAGACCGGTATGGCGTGACCGTCGAACATGTCAAAGTCAGCGAAACCGCCGGTGTGGTAACGCAGATTGTTGCCGAAAAAACGGCCGGACGCACCTCTGGTGGCACTGTGGATCTGGTTTGGATCAATGGCGAAAACTTTAACACGCTGAAGACCCAGGGCCTGCTGGCGGAAAAAGGCTGGGCGGAGACCCTACCCAATTGGCAATACGTCGATGTTGAAGGCAAACCGACTGTTGTGTCGGACTTCACGGTTCCAACCGACGGACAGGAAAGCCCTTGGGGCATGGCCCAGCTGGTGTTCATGCATGACAGTGCAAGGCTGCCAGAACCACCGAAGTCCCTTTCCGCACTCGCCGAATACGCGAACGCAAACCCCGGCCGGATCACCTATCCTCAGCCTCCGAATTTTCACGGGTCTACCTTTCTCAAGCAAGCGCTCATCACGTTGATTGACGACCCGCAAAAACTCCAATCTCCGGTGGTTGACACCCGGCTGGATCAGGATCTCGCCCCTCTGTTCGCTTATCTCGATGATCTCCACCCGCACCTTTGGCGCAGCGCAGAGGCCTTCCCTCAGAACGCGGCCCAGATGCGTCAATTGCTTGCCGATGGCGAGATCGACATTGCCTTTACGTTCAACCCGGGCGATGCCTCCAGCGCGATCGCCAATGGTGAACTGCCTCCAACGGTGCGCAGCTTCGTTTTAGAGGGCGGCACAATCGGCAACACGCATTTCGTGGCCATACCGTTTAACAGCTCAGCGCAGGAGGGCGCCAAGGTGCTGGCGAACTTCCTCCTGTCAGCGGAAGCTCAGGCACGCAAGCAGGACCCTGCGATTTGGGGCGACCCAACAGTTCTGAAGGTAACGAGCCTACAGGAGGCCGATCAAAAACGTTTTGAAATGCTTGAGCTGGGCGTTGCAACACTAAGCCCGACGGAGCTGGGCCAGACTTTACCGGAACCTCACCCATCCTGGGTCAAGGCGGTCGAAAACGCCTGGGCAGCGCGCTACGGTGGCTCATAGACACGATATCACGCAATGCAAAAACCCCAGCCCACGCGGCCAGACTGGGTTTCCGCTTCGGTTGTCCTACTGCTCAGCGCCCCGGTTGCTGTAGGCTTGGCGGGAACGCTGCTGCCGGCTGCCGGTTTTTTGCCGGCGCTTGGCGGCCATCAAGTCTCTCTTACACCGGTCCGCGACCTTCTCGAAGCTCCTGCCATATGGACATCTGCTGCACTGAGCGCCGGAACCGGGCTTGCCGCAACCGCTCTCTCGCTTCTTGTAGTCCTGCTTTTTGTTGCCACACTCCACGGTACGAGACCCTTTGGAGTTCTTTCGAGGCTCATGTCGCCGTTGTTGTCCGTTCCACACGCGGCGGCGGCGTTCGGACTGGCGTTTTTAATTGCACCATCGGGTTTCCTCGTCCGACTGTTTTCACCATGGGCGACCGGTTTTGAACGCCCGCCCGATTTGCTGATCCTGAATGATCCGCTCGGGCTTGCAATGACATTCGGACTTGTGATCAAGGAGGTGCCGTTTCTCTTCTTGATGGCATTAGCTGCCCTACCGCAAACCAATGCCGATCAACTGTCCAAGGCAGCTCAAAATCTTGGATACTCGAAAACCTCCGCCTTCTTTAGGGTGGTGCTGCCGGTGCTTTATCCGCAGATCCGGCTCCCAATCATCGCCGTGCTTGCCTACTCCACCTCGGTTGTTGATGTTGCTCAAATTCTGGGCCCGACAACACCTGCGCCGCTTGCCCCCCGAATTCTTGGCTGGATGGCAGATCCGGACCCGGCCATGCGTTTTCAAGCCTCCGCAGGCGCGGTATTGCAGTGCCTGCTAAGCGGGGGCGCCATTCTGCTATGGCTTGCCGGCGAACGGGTTGTCCGAGGCCTCCTTCAAGCCTCGACACTGCGTGGAAAGCGCCGGCGCCGCGAGCATACAGCGCGCTGTATCGGCTTCATTCTGACTGCTGGAACTGTGTTTCCAGCAATACTTGGCCTTGCCGTCCTCGGGTTGTGGTCGATCAGCAAAGGATGGTGGTTCCCGAGTGCATTGCCATCTGGTTTTACGATTTCGCACTGGGCCGATCTAGGCAAAACCGGAACGGAAGTCATCTGGCAAACGCTCGTAATTGCTGTTTCCGTAACGCTGGTGTGCTTGATCCTCGTGATTTCGGTTCTTGAAAGCCGGACCCGGATGAAACCATCTGGAGACGGCACACTGCGCAAACTGGTGTTTGTTCCCCTTCTGATTCCGCAGGTGTCGTTTTTGTTCGGACTCCAGATCTTAAGCGTGCTTGTCGGGATCGACGGCAGCCTCTTGGGCGTTGCCATGGCACATGCCATCTTCGTTTTGCCTTACATGTACCTTGCCTTCGCAGATCCCTGGAACCACCTTGATCCGCGGTATCAGCAGGTGGCAATGTCTTTCGGCGCGTCCAAATGGAAAGTACTTTTCCGGATTCGCCTTCCTTTGCTGATGCGTCCCTTACTGGTTACGCTGGCCATTGGTATTGCGGTCTCGGTCGGTCAGTATCTACCAACAATAATGATTGGTGCGGGACGGGTCACAACGGTCACAACCGAGAGTCTGGCACTTTCAAGTGGTGGAAACCGCTCCCTGATTGCCGTCTATGGTATGCTTCAATTGCTGCTTCCGCTTATGTTTTTCGCCGCCGCTGCGATCATTCCCGCTCTCTTGCATCGAGATCGATCCGGGCTCCGGGTCTAAGTCAGGTCTGTTTTTGTTATGCCTCGAACCGGTCTCACCCTGGACAACATCCGTATCAGCCTTGACCAAAAGGAGCTGATTGCCATCGACCGGCATGTCCCCCCGGGCCGTATTCTGACCGTCATGGGAGCGAGTGGGAGCGGTAAAACGTCCCTGCTTAATATGGTCGCCGGTTTCCTCGACCCGAAGTTCAAAGCAACAGGGCGGATTATCCTTGGCGGCAAAGACATCACTTGCCTCCCGCCTCAGGACCGGCATGTCGGCTTAATGTTTCAAAGACCTCTTTTGTTCCCGCACATGTCAGTAGTTGAGAACTTGATGTTCGCGGTGCCTGCGGGCATCAAAGGACGCCGAGCCCGCGCCGCGTTGGCGGAAAAGTCACTGAAGGATGTTTCTTTGGACGGGATGGGCGAACGTGACCCAGCCACCTTGTCCGGCGGGCAGCAAACGCGGGTCGCATTGATGCGTCTGCTTTTGGCGGACCCCAAGGCACTTTTGCTCGACGAGCCTTTTTCATCACTGGACCAGGAGCTGCGCGCAGAGATCAGAAGCCTGGTTTTTGGTATGGCGCGAGAGCGTGCCTTGCCCGTCCTTCTGGTGACACACGATCCGGACGATGCAGTCGCCGCGGATGATCATCTGTTTAAGCTGTAGGCCAGTTCAACGAAGGAAACGTCTATTCGGCAGCGTCCGCTGATTTCGCTTGGAGCAGCGCGTAATTGTCGATGCCGATCCGCTCAACAAGGTCGAGCTGGGTTTCGAGGAAATCGATATGGTCTTCTTCATCGCTGAGGAGACGCTCGAACAGCTTCATGGAGACAAAATCACCCGCGTCCCGGCAGACTTCGCGCGCTTCGTGGTATAGCGCCCGGGCCACATACTCACCGGCAAGATCACACTCCAAAACTTCTTTCAGGTTTTGGCCGATCCGAAGGGGATCAAGAATTTGCAGATTTGGCAGGCCTTCCAGAAAAATGATCCGGTCAATGATCTCTTGGGCGTGACCGCGTTCTTCCTCTGACTCTTCGAGCTCTTTTGCTGCAAGTTTGCCAAACCCCCAATCGTCCAGAAGCCGCGCGTGCACCCAATACTGGTTCACCGCGGTAAGCTCGTGCCGCAGTGCCTTGTTCAGATATTCAATGACGCGTGCTTCGCCCTTCATGGCGCGATTTCCTTATTCTGCAGCGGCTTTCAGGCATTCGGACTGACAACCGGTTTCATTTTTGACTTTATTGGTCTCTTCAGACGTCTTTTCGTGAATGATGTCAATAACAGACGGAAAGCAGCTGCCACAACGCGGACGGCACCCTAGGTGCCGGAACACAGCCCCCGGCGTCGGCACCTTGCCGTTCGGGTCGGCGCGCATTTCCTCAGCCGCCTTGCGCAATTGTTTGTCCGACAACACATTACACGAACAGATGATCATTCACGGGCCTGCGGTGGTTCGCTTTCAAGTCCAATCTGGCATATATGACGTTCGGCGCATAAACTAAAGTGGGCTGAATAAGTCAACTTTTAACATGCTACATCCTCGAGACAAGGCACGGTCCATGAGCGACACGACGATAGACGAACGGCGCACAATTGTTCTCACGGGTGCAAGCCGGGGGATCGGCCACGCAACAGTGAAGCGCTTCTCTGCAGCAGGCTGGCGGGTGATCACCTGTTCAAGGCATGCATTCTCCGACAAGTGTCCCTGGCCGATGGGACCGGAAGACCACATACAGGTCGATCTCTCCGACCCGGAGAACTTGGGCTATGCGGTACAGGAGATGCGCAAGCGGCTAGAGCCGCACGGATCGAAACTCGATGCGCTTGTGAACAATGCGGGCATAAGTCCGAAAGGCGATGACGGAGCAAGGCTCGATTCCCTGACGACGTCCATGCACGTCTGGCGTCACGTCTTCCAGGTTAATTTCTTCGCGCCCATCATGCTTGGCCGGGGCCTTTTTAAAGAGCTCAAGAACGCAGGTGGATCGATCGTCAACGTGACATCGATTGCAGGGATGCGGGTTCACCCCTTCGCAGGCACCGCCTATGCGACCTCCAAATCTGCGCTTGCCGGGTTAACGAGGGAAATGGCTGCCGATTTTGGTCCGCATGGCATCCGCGTAAATGCAATCGCTCCTGGAGAAATCGACACATCCATTCTTTCACCCGGGACCGAGGACATGATTGAAGACATTCCGCTACGCCGCCTTGGCAGACCAGAGGAAGTCGCAGATACAATTCACTTTCTCTGCACAAACCCTTCGTCCTACGTAACCGGCGCCGAAATTCATATCAATGGCGGACAGCACGTCTAAGGGTCAAATATGACGCAGCGTAATTTTTTACTTGTCGCCCGAGACACCATGACTTTAACCGCGTACAAAAAACCTGTCGCCTAAACTTCACCCATGTCCAAAACATCAATGAAAAAGACTCCATAGGACCCATCGCGAAAAGAAATAAATGATTGAATGTTTGAGCATGCAATTCCTTCGATAACGAACTACTGAGATATTTACCTATTTTTCATGCCTCTCCGTCACGCTGCGATCAGTTCGTCGCAAGCATGCATATTTCATTCGGGGTGAGACATGAGACTGCCTCTCAAGTGGTTGGTTGATCTGAAATTCGGGTACAAGGTGGGCGGCGGTTTTACTGCTATTTTGCTTCTCACCATTGTCGTTGGCGCGGTCGGGTTTGTCGCGATTTCGAACCTGTCCTCTAGATTTCAGGTTGCAGATGAAGCCACTGAAATCGCGGTTCTTGTCAAACAAACCTCAAATGCGCGTGAAAAATTCTTGGAAACGCAAGAGGCCGTTTTTGCTGACCAGACGCGGCAGCACCTCTCCGAACTCGGACGGCAGCTCAATACACTCGGCGAAGCAATCGGATCAGATGAAGTATCCAGCAACCAAGTGTCGACTGCGCTGTCTGCGGTAGAGCAATTCGGATCTACCTTTGATGCAGTGGTCAGCGGGACAGAAGCGCAAGACCAGCGGCTGCAGGTCCTGTTGGCGGATACAACCGCACTGCGCAAGCAAGCAGCTGCCATCGAAGAGATTGTGGCTGACGTTGAGAAACAAACCAGCGCTGTCGCCTTCAAGTCCAACAGTGACTTGGACGATGCAAACCAGCTCGCCCGGACCATATTCACGGTTCAGGAAGAGGCTTTCTTGGTTCAGCTAATGTATCTTGAAAATCGCGGAAACCTTCGCGACGATCAGCTGAAGGCCGCGCTCGAAATCACTGGCAATCTCGTTCCAAGTACCAAATCACTCCGGTATCAACGTGTAGAAGGCATTTCTTCGAAGAGTCTTGGCTTGCTGGCGCGCCACGCCTCGGTCCTGCACCGGTCCTTGAAAAAGTTCGAAGGCGACCTCGACTTCAATGAAGTCTTTGAAGCCAAGGAGCAAGTCAGCAACGCGATCGATGAGCTGATCAAAACGGCTCAGGATATTCGCTCGCAGGCAATGCCGGCTGTCACGACAGCAAAATCTGCCGCACTCAACGCCCAAACGAAACTCGCCAGCGTCCGAAACATCGCTGTGAATGCCGAGGCGTTGAATGTCGCATCCATCCGGGCGCGCGCCGAAGTCCTCAACCTGTTCGGCGAATTTGGCGTGGATGATCAAGCCGGAGTTACCGCGGAGGTCGCAACACTAGCCGAGCTCGAAACCGAGTTGGCCAAAGCTACAAAAGTGTTGCCGGAAGCTGCCGAAATCATTGGCGAAATCCCGGTTTCGCTAGCCTCTTTCGACCGGTCCTTCAAAGACATGGTCGAAGCGAAGGCAAGTCTTAAAAACCAAAAGGCCGAGCTCGCGAACCTATCTGAACTTGTGAATCAGCAGATTGAGTCCATCACCGCGCGACAATCAGCCCTCGCGCGCGACGCTTCCACAAACGCACTCACCTTGATTGGTATCACCATTCTGGTGGCGGTGACAGTTGGGGTCGCGCTCGCCCTCGGCCTGAACATGGCCATCACACGGCCGATCAAGGCAACAACCCAAGTCATGGCCCGATTGGCAAATGGCGAAAACGATGTCGCGATCGATGGCCTGGACCGCGGCGATGAAGTGGGTGAAATGAATCGCACCGTACAAGTGTTCAAAGACAATGCGATCGAACGCGCTCGGCTTGAAAAGGAAACTGCGCAAGAACAGTCTGCCAGACAGGAACGGCAGAGCAAGATCGACAGCCTCATAAGCAACTTCCGTGCAACAGCCGAGACGGTCCTTGGGTCGGTTGAAGAAACAGCTGGCGGCCTCGACAAGACCGCCCATGCTTTAACGGAAATCGCGCGGCAAAGCTCAGGCTACGCCAGCAGCACCGTGAACTCTTCGGACGAGGCAACCGGAAATGTACAGACCGTTGCAAGCGCAGCGGAAGAGCTAGCCGCGTCTATCGGCGAGATCTCCCGGCAGGTGTCCCAAACAACTGAAGTGGTCGAGCGGGCTACTCACGGCACACAAAACACCAACCGCAAGGTCGAAGGGCTGGCGGAGTCCGCAGCCAAGATCGGCGAAGTTGTTACCCTCATTCAAGCCATTGCGGAGCAAACCAACCTGCTTGCGCTTAATGCTACAATCGAGGCCGCCCGGGCAGGTGAGGCTGGGAAAGGGTTCGCTGTTGTCGCGGCTGAAGTGAAGGAACTTGCGACACAAACATCGAAAGCGACCGAGGAGATATCATCGCAGATCAGCGCGATCCAAGGCGCAACAAAAGAATCGGCGGAAGCGATCTCAGAGATCACAGAGATCATGGAAGAGGTGAACAACTACACCTCTACGATTGCGGCGGCTGTTGAGCAGCAAGGCTCTGCCACGCAGGAAATATCGCAAAACGTACAGCGCGCCGCCGAAGGCACAACAAATGTGTCATCTGCGATGACAGAGCTTTCGCATGCGGTGGACCAAACCTCCTCCTCCGCAGAAGAGGTGCTGACGGCCTCTGGGGAGCTCTCTAGCAAGACTGATAAATTGAAGGATGAGGTTGAGACCTTCTTGAGGGCGGTCGCCGCGGCCTAGTCCAAAATGGAATAACACAAAAAGGCGGGCTTCGATGGCCCGCCTTTTTTGTTCCTGAGATCGCATATCACGGATACCCACGCGGAAAAGCTACGTTTGCAAGTGCAATGGAACGCCGCTCCTCTCAACGTTTGGCGGGCGTTCCGGGCGATTTGGAGATTGCTTGTTTTTCATTTCTTTTTCGCACATGCACAGAAGAAGAGAGACGAACTGCACCTTTTCGTATTTATTTTCGAAAATATTTCCCGAAAAAACAGTACATTCACACACTTGGTATATTTAGCCAGCTATCTATTTACTTTCAGTTCATTCCTTCGATGCAATTTTCCATGCATTGGTTTTGTCCGGCATCCAGGGGCCGATTTCGATGCATCTTTTGGCGCGCTTTTTCAATAACTTGAAGTTCATTTACAAAGTTTGGGGCGGCTTTGCGGCTATCCTCATGCTCACCGTAATCGTTGGCGGAGTCGGAACACTCGCTATTCGAGGTTTGTCAGAGCGCACCTCCATCTCCGAAAAGGCGACCACCGCAATGGCTGCCCTAAGAGATGTTTCCGGCGCCCGCGAAGCTTTCCTGACAAACCCCAGTCCGGCAAATGCCGACATAGCAAAAGCCTCGATCCATGAACTTTATGAGAGGATGGAGCCTTTGCAGACGGCTATTCCGGCCGGCACTGAAGAAGCTGGAAAAGTCGATGAAGTTATCGCGAAGATCAAAGAGTTTGAAACGGCTTTCGAACAAGTCACCGTGAAAACCACTGCACAGCAAAACTACCTGGATACGGTTATGACCGCGAGCGATGATCTGGCCGAGCTCACGCGGATCATTAGTCAGAGCGTTTCCGAGGAACAACAAACTGCCGCAACCGATGCGCAAATTGCAAAGGCGACCCAGGACAATGCCCGGCTTATGGGCCAGGCAGCAGCAGATATTCAGGACGCCGCTTTAGATCTGTCTACCCGGTTTGGACTTGAAGGCCAGTATAAGAAAAAAGATCTGACCGATGATGTAATGGCCGGAATCAACGCGTCGATCAAAGTCATGATCGACAATGCTGCAAAACTGGAAAATGCCGATCTACCGACATTAAATGCAGAGACAACGCAGAGCTTGGCCGCAGCCGCTAAGGAATTTCAGGTTGCATTGCCTGATCTCTTGGCTGAAACGAACCTGTTCAACCGGGCTGGGAAAAAGAAAAATGTTGCTGACCAGCTTGAGATTCTCAAAGCGCAATCTCTCGCCGCACGCATCGCGACGTTTGAAACACTAGATCTTGAGCTTGGTGCTGCTTCAAAGACACAGACCTTGCTAGCCAACCTGGCTGGTATTAGTGGCGAAGCCGTAGCGCTCGCGCGCGCCACAACAGTGACCCGCTCCGGCACTGTCGAAATTGTAAGCGGGATTGGTGCAATCACGGCCAACGAGGTGCGAGACGCAGTTGCGAACCTTCAAACAATCTCAGCCAAACTGGCAGGCGCAAGCCAAACCTTGCCGGCAGCGACCGAGAGCATTGAAAACATGTCTGTTGCGACGAAAGAGTTTGAAGACGCTTTCGAGCAGATCGTAGCGTCCAAAGAACAATTGAATGCTCTGCAAATGAAGCTGGATCAATTGTCCAAAGACGTTGGAACCGAAATCACAGCGATTGCTGCCGCTCAATCGGAGCTGGCCCGGTCGGCAGGGCAAACGTCCTTGTTGACCATTGGCGTCACCCTCGCGATTGCGATCGTGATCGGCATCTGTCTAGCTTTTGTGCTGAATATGGCCATTACACGCCCAATCAAAATGATCACTGAGGTGATGGCACGGCTTGCCGGCGGAGAGCGGGATGTCGATATTCCCGACACCGAACGCGGTGATGAAATCGGCGAAATGAGCCGGACTGTTCAGGTATTCAAAAACAATGCGGTTGAGCGGGCTCGTCTGCGGGAACTGCAGGCAAAAGAAAGCCAGGCGCGGGAAGCCCGGCAAGAAAAGGTGGAAGAGCTGATTACCGGTTTCAGATCCACCATGCAGGGACTCCTGGAGGCCGTTGGCAACACTGCCGAGAGCCTTGATGGCACAGCTCAGTCGCTGACCGAGATTGCGCGAGACAGCTCCGGCCGGGCTGGCGCAACACTTAGCGCATCAGGCAATGCGACGCAGAACGTTCAAACGGTGGCCTCGGCGGCCGAGGAACTCGCTGCCTCAATCGGCGAGATCAGTTCACAGGTCACCCGTACGACAGACGTCGTCCAGAAGGCGACCGACGGTACCCGCATCACAAACGAAAAGGTGGAAGGCCTCGCAGATTCCGCAGCCAAAATCGGCGAAGTCGTTACACTTATTCAGGCAATTGCCGAACAAACAAATCTTCTCGCGTTGAACGCCACCATCGAAGCAGCGCGCGCCGGTGAAGCGGGTAAAGGATTTGCCGTAGTAGCGGCGGAGGTTAAAGAACTGGCGACCCAGACGTCCAAAGCAACGGAAGAAATCTCCAGTCAGATTTCAGCTATCCAGAGCGCGACTGAAGAAGCCGTCTCGGCCATCTCTGCAATTACCGAAACGATGGAAGAAGTGAACACTTACACCAATGCAATTGCCGCGGCAGTTGACCAGCAGGGCTCAGCAACCTCTGAAATTTCCCACAATGTGCAACGGGCTGCCGAGGGCAATGAGGTGGTCACCAGCAACATCACCGAGCTGTCGCATGCGGTCGATCAAACCGCTCAATCTGCAGATCTAGTGGTCAGCGCATCGGGTGAACTGAATGTGCAAACAGACAGTTTGCGCGGCGAGGTCGACCGCTTCTTGAAACAGGTGGCAGCGGCTTAACCGTTCCCGCATACCACGTAATAAAAAAGGCGGCCGACCTGCCGCCTTTTCTTTTGCAGATAGTCTGGCTCAGCCAGCGGCTTCCAAAGCCCGCTTTGCCATAACCGTTACGAGATTTGCGCGGTAGGCGGCAGAACCGTGAATATCGGCCATCATATCATCTGCGCTGACACTGATGTCCGCAACAGCATCAGCCGACCAGTTGGACGACAACGCGCTTTCCATGGCCGCCACACGGAACACGCCATCCTGACCGGCCCCCGTCACCGCGACCTTGACTGATCCGTCCTTGTGCTTGGCCACAAAGACCCCCGCCATTGCATAGCGAGACGCCGGGTTCGGGTATTTGGCGTAGGCACTCTTTTCTACGACTGGAAAAGTCACGGAGACGATGATCTCGTCTTCCTCCAGCGCAGTGTCGAACATGCCGGTAAAGAAGTCCTCTGCCGGCAGGCTGCGTTTGTTTGTCGATACTGTTGCTCCAAGTGCCACCAGCGCGGACGGATAGTCCGCAGCCGGATCATTGTTTGCAACAGACCCACCAATCGTCCCCATATGGCGCACAGCCGGATCGCCAATGCCATTCGCGAGTTTGGCCAAACCCGGAATTTTTGAGCGGACGAGCTCCGACGCGGCAACTTCGGAATGGGTTGTTGTTGCACCGATCGCAATGGCGTCACCGTCTTCGCAGATGCCGTGCATTTCGGGAACATGACCAAGGTCGATCAGGTCGGACGGCGCCGCGAGACGCTGCTTCATGGTCGCGATCAGTGTCTGGCCGCCTGACAAAAACTTCGGGTCATCACTCTTGCTGAAAAGGCTTGCCGCTTCATCCAGCGTCCCGGCCCTGTGATAGTTTGTTTCGTACATGGTCCTCTCCCAGTTCTTGGCGGCGGCAAGCGCTGCCGCGCGGGATTTGGTCTTAATTCAGTTGAACCCGCGGCAGGTCTGCTCCCGCCGCGGAGGTTTTGAAAAGCTTACTCGGCAGCCATTTTCATGCTGCCTTGACAAAGTTGCCAGACCTGCTCAGGCGTCGCCGGCATGGTCAAGTCGTTGTTGTTGATCGCATCTGTGATAGCATTGATAACCGCCGGAGGAGAGCCGATTGCGCCAGCCTCCCCGCAACCTTTCATTCCGAGCGGATTGCCCGGGCACTCAGTCACGTGTGTTGACAGCTGATAGGATGGAACATCGTCCGCACGTGGCATGCAGTAGTCCATGTAGGAAGCGGTGATCAGCTGGCCGTTCTCATCATAAGCAGCATTTTCCAAAAGCGCCTGCCCGATGCCCTGCGTCAAGCCACCATGGACCTGACCTTCCACGATCATTGGATTGATGATGTTCCCGAAGTCATCCGCTGCGACGAAGCTGATGATTGCTGTCTTGCCGGTTTCCGGGTCAACTTCAACTTCGCAGATATAGGTGCCGGACGGGAAGGTGAAGTTTGTCGGGTCGTAGAATGCGCCCTCCTTTAGCCCCGGCTCCATACCTTCCGGCAGATTGTGCGCGGTGTAGGCGGCCAGTGCGACTTCGGTGAAGGTCAACTTTTTGTCCGTTCCTGCGACCTTGAGCTCGCCGCCCTCGATCTGAATGTCACCCTCTGCGGCCTCCATCAGGTGTGCAGCGATTTTTTTGGCTTTTTCCTCAACCTTGTCGAGGGCCTTGACCACTGCTGACATACCAACCGCACCGGACCGTGATCCATAAGTGCCCATGCCAAACTGGACCTTGTCCGTGTCACCGTGAACGATTGACACGGCATCGGTGTCGAGGCCGAACCGTTCGCTAATCAGCTGAGCGAAGGTAGTCTCATGCCCCTGGCCGTGGCTGTGCGCGCCGGTGAGCACCTCAATTGTACCAACCGGGTTGACCCGCACTTCAGCTGACTCCCAAAGACCCACGCCGGCACCAAGCGACCCCACGGCCGCGGATGGCGCAATACCGCAGGCCTCGATATAACAAGACATCCCGATGCCACGCAGTTTGCCGCGTGAGGCTGCCTCCGCCTTGCGCGCCGCAAAGCCATCATAATCGATTGCCTTCAAGGCCGCGTCGAGGGTCGCGTCATAATCACCCGCGTCGTAACACATGATGACCGGCGTTTGGTGCGGAAACGACCGGATAAAATTCTTGCGCCGGAAATCGGCTGGCGAAAGGCCAACCTCGCGCGCAGCCGTCTCCATGATCCGCTCGACCAGATAAGTCGCCTCCGGCCGACCAGCGCCCCGATAGGCATCGACTGGTGTTGTGTTGGTGTAGACCGTCTTCACATTGCAATGGATCGCGGGAATGTCGTACTGCCCCGACAAAAGCGTTGCATATAGGTAGGTCGGCACAGACGAGGAGAACAACGACATGTAGGCGCCAAGGTTGGCGACCGTTTTGACGCGGAACGCGATGATCTTGTTATCCGCATCCAATGCCAGTTCAGCTTCGGACCGGTGGTCACGGCCATGGGCGTCGGTCAGGAATGCTTCCGTGCGATCGCACACCCATTTTACGGGACGGCCGACGCGTTTGGAGGCCCATAGGCACACCATCTCTTCGGGATAGATGTAGATTTTGGAACCGAACCCGCCGCCGACGTCCGGTGCGATCACCCGCAGTTTGTGCTCGGGCGCGATGTTGTAAAATGCTGACAGGACCAGACGCGCCACATGCGGGTTTTGTGAAGTGGTATAGAGAGTGTGGTGCTCTTCCGCCTCATTGTAGTCCGCAACAGCCGCCCGCGGTTCCATAGCGTTCGGCACCAGGCGATTGTTGTGAACTTCCATCTTTGTGACATGCGCGGCCTGTTCAAATGCGGCGTTGACCGCGGCCTCATCACCGATGTCCCAGTCAAAAATAAGATTGTTTGCCGCCTCGGGGTGAAGTTGGGGTGCTCCGTCCGCCATGGCAGCAATCGGATCCACGACTGCCGGCAGCTCTTCATACTCCACGACAACAGCATCAGCGGCGTCTTTTGCTTCGCCTTGGCTGTCCGCAATCACGACAGCAACAGCCTGGCCAACGTGGCGGACGATCTCCGGCTCCAGAGCGCGCCAGGCCCCCATGTTCATCGGCGACCCGTCTTTGGAGTGGATCATCCAGCCGCAGATGATGTTCCCAATGCCGTCCGCAACCAGCTGGTCCCCAGTGAGCACGGCATCGACGCCTGGCATCTCCAAGGCTGCGCGTGCATCAATGCTGACCACCTTCGCGTGGGCATGCGGTGAGCGAACGAATGCCGCATATCCCATCCGCGGCAAAACGATGTCGTCGGTGTAACGGCCCTTACCGGTGATGAACCGCTTGTCTTCTTTGCGCAGGGCACGTGCCCCGATGCCTTCAACTCCCATTGATCTCTCCCTCGAACCGAACTGGCCGGTCCTCATCTCTAGAAGGTATGGTGCGCTCCATCCTGAAGACCTGCCCAGCTGGACGGTACGTCCAGCTCCTCCCGGGCGCTGCTTCGGGCGCGTTCAACGTATTATCTGCGTTTACTCGGCAGCCGTTTTCATGGCTGACATTTGATCGGCGGCAGATTTGATCGCCTTCACAATATTTTGGTAGCCGGTGCAGCGGCAGATATTGCCTTCCAGCTCGTGGCGAATGGTTTTCTCGTCCAAGTTTCCGCCGTACCGGTTGATCATATCGACCGCGGTCATGATCATGCCCGGCGTACAGAAGCCGCATTGCAGACCGTGGTGTTCGCGAAACGCGGCTTGGACCGGATGCAGGTCTCCACCTTTTGCCAACCCCTCGACAGTCACCACTTCCGCATCCGCGGCCTGCGCTGCCAACATGGAACAGGACTTGACCGCTTTTCCGTTCACATGCACCACGCACGCTCCGCATTGCGATGTATCGCAACCGACATGGGTTCCTGTCAGCCCCTGCGCCTCACGAATGTAGTGCACAAGAAGTGTGCGGTCTTCCACATCCGCCTGCACCTTCTTGCCATTCAAAGTCATGGCAACTTTTGTCATTCTACTCTCCCTCTGATGGGCCTCACATTGTCATCTGTGCCGCCCTAGTCCTTTTCTAAATATGGCGCTCACCAAGCCGCGGCGAGCCGTCAATTCAAGAGCGCCAGAACCACGATCACTGCGCCCAACGCGATCAAACCCCAAACCATCGGACCGCCGAACCTGCCTTTGACAGCTGCGGCCTCCAAGTTTTCCTCGGCTTGGTGCAGCCGCTCCTCGACCGCATGCTCAGCCTCAGACACCGCTTTCACAGCATCTTCGGCTGCGTGATCCAGCGAAATTGACTTGGCTTCTTCGACAACGCCGGCATCGAGATCATCCGCAGAAGCAGAAGCTCCTTGCGAGGTACCGCCAACCTTCTCCGTGAATTTGCCGAAAAACTCGTCTGCCATTTTCTTCGCTGTGGAATCAATGAGCCGGCTGCCCAGCTGGGCCAATTTGCCGCCAACTTGCGCCTTGGCCGTGTATGTCAGAACCGTTTCAGCCCCATCTTCGGCCAGATGAACATCCGCGGATCCCTTAGCAAAGCCGGCAACACCACCCTTGCCTTCTCCTGCGATCGTGTAGCTTTCCGGCGCATTAATGTTTTCAAGGGTCACCGCCCCTTTGAATTTGGCTTTGACGGGGCCGATCTTCGACGTGACAGCCGCGGTCATTTCAGTCGGGCTCGTCATCTCCAAAGACTCGCAGCCCGGTATGCACTCTCTCAAAATGTCTGGATCGTTCAGAGCTTCCCAGACTGTCTCACGAGGTGCCGGAATCCGGTATTCGCCGCTCATATCCATATTCGAAAAACATCCTCCAAAGACCCGAAGCCGGGCGTAAAGACTGCGCAATTTGTGTTTTTTCCGCCACGCGGGATCACCCCGCCGGCAGGGCAACTGTATCAGAGCTGACACATCTCGCAGCGCAAAAACCTGCTTCGGCTTCTCATCTCCACCGGTTAGCTCTGGTCGAGGCCGTACCGCTTCATGCGCCGGTACATTGTTGCCCGGCTGATACCAAGAGCTCTGGCGGCGGCCGAAACATTGCCGCCATGACGATAAAGCGCCCGCCTCAAGTCAGACCGCGCTGCGCCTCCTGCAGAAAGCGGCTCGCTCAAATCCAGGACATCCGCAACCGGCGGGCGCTGCGCAACCGTGTCATCGTTAAGCCCGTATAGTTTGCGGGCCTGGCGCGTCGCGCCTATGACCAGGTCGTCCTCATCAACAGCAAGGAGAGTGACACCGGCTTTGCCCGGCTCACCGGCCATGAGAATACGGGCACCACTGAAGGCAGAACGGAACAAATCGCTTTCGACCGCACGCGCGCTTTCGGTCACCACGGAGCCAAGCACATGTGCAAATGCGAGATCCATATCCCGCCTGCAGCTTGAAACATCGAGCACGGCGAGAATCTCGCCGTCGGGCGCATAGATCGGCGCACCCATGCAGCTCATGTCGGTGTTTTGTGCTCTAAAATGTTGGGTCTGATGAATAACGACCGGCGCTTTTTCGGCAAGGCAGGTGCCAATGCCGTTGGTCCCTTCGACCGCTTCGCTCCAGATCGCGCCTTCGGTGAGCCCCCAGCTGCGGAAGCTATCTGCATCCCCCGGCTTGGTGTTGGAGTACAGGATCAAACCCTGGTCATCGGTCAGAACGACGCAACAGCCCGCCTGTCCTGCCAAGCGGAACAGTCCGTCAAGCGTAGGCTGGGCGATAGAAAGGAGGTTTCCAACGGCATCCTGAGCTTGCTTGAGCTCGTGCGCAGAAACTTGACCCAACGTCCGTGACTGGCTTGGATCCAGCCCATGATACAGCATCGAACGACGCCAGGATGCGGCAACCCCCGAAAACGCGGCGCTCGCGCTTTCTTTAACCGTCGCTTCCACAAGGTCCGAATGGGACCCGGTCTGGCTCGCCGGCTGCATTAACCTCTCCTCCATCGGAAGCGGGATCTATGTCTCGCTTATGGCAAGTCGATCAAAACGCTACGGAATTGTCAAAGGGTTTTGAGTATTCCTGCCGCGGCGGACCGGCTTATGGGGATTTTGGCAAGCGCAAGCTTCCGGCGACGTGCAAACTTGGCACCGGAAGAATTTGCGGTTTGCCGATTGAGAGATTATGTCAGGCCGCAAACAGGCGGTGTTCGACACGTCGACCCGTGAACAAATGCCTCAAGCGAGACCCTCTTGTCCGACCAGCCGCACACATCCCGCTTCGCCGACTATGGACGCCCTCCGGTTCAGACCTATCCAGTCATTTTGGAAACCAAGGGCTGGAAAGACTATAAGCTTCTGGACATGGGCGAAGGCCAGAAACTGGAACGCTACGGCCGATACACAATCGTTCGCCCGGAACCTCAAGCGATGGGTCAACGGCGCAAGAAACCTTCTCAATGGGACAGGGCCGACGCCGTCTTTTCCGGCGATACCGAAGAAGAGGGCCCAGGCCGATGGAAATTTGCCGGAAATGTGCCGGAAACCTGGCCAATGGCTTACGGGCCTGTCCGCTATAATGGCCGCTTTATGTCGTTTCGACATGTGGGGGTTTTTCCCGAGCAGGCCGCCCACTGGGACTGGGTCAACAGCAAGATCAAGTCAGCGCTTGAAAAGCAGCCGGAACGGCCTCTCAAAGTCTTAAATTTGTTCGGATATACGGGACTGGCGTCACTTCTTCCGGCAACGGACGGCGCGCAGGTCACACATGTCGATGCTTCGAAAAAAGCAATCGGATACGCGCGGGAAAACCAGGAACTTTCCGGCCTGGAAGATCTCCCGATCCGCTGGATTTGCGAAGATGCGTCGAAATTCGTCGCCCGAGAGGTGCGGCGCGGCAACACCTATGACGGCATCATCCTGGACCCGCCGAAATATGGCCGCGGGCCGAAAGGGGAGGTCTGGGATCTCTACACAAGTCTTCCTGGCATGTTGTCCGACCTCAAGCAGCTGATGGCCAAAGACGCGCTTTTCATGATCCTCACCGCCTATGCGATCCGGTCGAGCTTTCTGGCAATCCATGAGCTGATGGCCGAAACCCTGTCCACACAGGGGGGGCAGCTTGAATCCGGCGAACTGGTCATCCGCGAAGACGACGGAACGCGCGCGTTGTCAACTTCCCTGTTTTCACGCTGGAGCAGCGCTTAGTCACTCCGCGGCGAGGCGCATCTGGTTGTCATTCGGCCAACGCTCTGGCGCCGGGCTAAGTGTCTGACCGGGATCCTGCCGGTCCAGATTGTCACTCGGTTTTGTTCTGCGCGCATAGACAAGTGCAAACATCGGCGGTGCGAAGTAGAACGAGATTACAGTCGACAAGAGCACGCCTCCTGCAATCGACATCGCAAAAGGCGGCCAAAACCCACCACCCGCCAAAATTAGCGGCAAAAAACCTCCGAAAGTGGTCAGCGTCGTAGAGATGATGTGCCGGCCCGAGCCCATTACGACTTCGACCATGGCAGCTTGATCGCCGTTCACAGCCCGCTCGTTTTGCTGCATCCCCGTTAGGATGATGATGGCCGCGTTGATCGATACCCCGATCGATCCGATCACACCGATGATCGCGTTGATACCGAACGGGTACTGGAAGACGGCGAGCGCCAGGATACTGAGACCCGCTGACAGAATCGCCACTACGAATGTTACAGCGGCCAGGCGGAAGGAGTTGAAAGTCAGAACGATGGCCGCAATCGACAACGGCACGATCAGGCCCAGCGACCCGATCAGATTGGTCAAAGTGTCGTCACGAGCGTCAGAATCACCGCCGGTCTCAATGCGGTATCCGTCGGGAACGGCGAACCCGGCAAGCTCCATTTCAGCCTGCAATTTCTTGAGCGCTTCTTCGGGCAGAACACCGTACTGCACAAACGCTTGAACGGTATTTGTTCGCTCGCCATTGCGCCGGTTCACCTGCCCTTGCGACGGCTCCATCCGGATATCGGCAATCGCCGACAACGGCACTCCAGCGTACCCCTCATCTGAGGCGGCTGCGTTTGCTGGCAAAAGCGGCAAGCTGGCGATCTGAGAGAGATTTCCGCGCGCCGTATCGCCAACACGCACGCGGACCGGCAATTCCTCGGTTCCCTCAATCAAGCTGCCGCCAGTCGCCCCTTCCAGTGTTGCTTCAAGCTGGCGGGCAACATCCGACAAGCCCAGCCCCAGAAGCCGAGCCTTGTCTTCGTTGACCGCGAATTTCAGCTGTGGCGCACCACCGTCAAGCGTTGTCCGCACCACTGTGACCTCTTCTACCCTTGCTGCCAGCGCTCTCAATGCCTCCCCACGCTCACGCAACACCTCCAATGACGGGCCGACAAGCCGGAGTTCTACTGGAGCATCGACAGGCGGCCCCTGAACAAGGTCGCGCACCAGAATGCGGGCTTCCGGAAAACGGCCGTTAAGGGCGGACTGCAGATAAGGCACCAGCTGGGCAGTCGTTTCTGGGGAGGCGCTGGTCACCAACGCCTGTGCGAACGCCGGTGCCCGGTCCCGGTTGCCGACGATATTGTAGTAAAAGGCCGGTGCGCTTCTGCCGACAACCCAAGCAACATTTTCAATTCCATCGGTTCCGGCCAAAAAAAGGTCAATTGAAAGTGCCGTATTGGACGTATCGGCGATGGCGGTTCCTTCGGAAAGTTCAACCTCGATATGAAATTGGTCGCGATCTACGCCTGGAAAGAACTGAGCGGTTAGCGTCGGCATGCTCAAAAAGCCGGTGATTGGCAACACCAACGCCAAAACAACGGAACTTGCCGGATTGCGCATGGCAAGCTGAAGCGACCACCGAAACGGGACAGACACAAGTGAAGACAGCATAAAACGATGCTGCACTGCGCTTGAAGCTGTAGCTGGCAGCACCCATCCGGCGATCGCCGCCGTCAGCGTAACCGCCACGACAAACGACCAAATCAGCATAATAATAACCGCGATCGCGATTGAGCCGACAAAATCGCCGGCAGGTCCGGGCAACAGTGCCATTGGCATAAAGGACAGAGCCGTTGTCGCGGTGGAAGCCAGCAGCGGGGCAAACAGACGGCGAACAGCCTTACGCACTGCCTCGGTCCGGTTCTCCCCGCGCTGCAAGGCCTGGCCAACCTCGTCAGTCATCACGATCCCCGCGTCAACCAGCAGTCCCAACGCCACGATCAGGCCCGTCAATGACATCTGGTGCAGCGGCAACCCGATCATGCTCATCGTCGAAAAGGTCGCAAGCGTGACGACCGGCAGGACCATGGCGACGATCAAAGCAGACCGAAGACCCATAGTGATGAGCAGAACAGCGACGACAAGCGTCATCCCGATGGCAATATTCTGACCCACACCACTCAGCCGGTCGATGGTATACAAGCTCTGATCGAATATAAGTTCATGGGAAATTGAATACGGCATGTCGGCCTCGAAGCGCTCAAGGCGCTCCCGAACCCGCTCCATCCAGCTATCCACCTGCAGGCCGTCTGCGATTTTTGCAGCAACAAGCACGGCCGGCTGGCCGGCCGCAAAGGTCAATTCGTCAACCGGTTCCCGGATGCCCTTTTCGACGGTTGCAATGTCGCCCACACGCGTCACGATACCCGATAGGCTGGTCGAAACTGGGATTTGGCGGATGCGGTCCAGCACTGCAATTTCACCCTCGACTTCAATCAAGAGTTCGCGTTCCAGGCCGCGGAGACGTCCGGCGCGCACTTTTGCGTCCGCTTGCGAAATCGCAGTTGCAACCTGATCGACTGACAACGACAGGGATGTCAGTACCGCAGGATCGATCCGGACAAGAATTTCCTCCTCGACCTCACCGAAAATTTCGACCGATTTTGTACCGGGCACATTGCGGAGTGTGTCGGACAACGCATCGGCATATCGCTTCAAAACCGCTCGAGACGCTCCGTCATGGTCGGGAACCAATGCACTTATCGCGGCAAATGCCCCCGCCCCTTCGGTGCTGAATTCGGGCTCCAGAACACCGGCCGGAAATTCACGGGTCGCGTCCGATATCTTGTCTCGAATCTCCGACCAAGCCTGTTCTATAACGCTCTCGCTGAGAGTATCGAGCAGCTCGATCTGAATGATCGAAATGGAAGAACTTGAGGTCGACTCAATAACGTCGATTTCTTCGACTTCACGCAGCTCCTCTTCGATCTTTTCGGTGACCAGGGCTTCAACCCGGGCCGGGTCTGCTCCGGGATAGACAGTCGTGACCGTGGCGAAGAGATTTGTGATTGTAGGGTCTTCTTGACGCCCTATCCCGACGAGCGCAGACAGCCCGGCCGCAATGATGACCAACAGGCTGAGCGCCACCAACCGCGGTTGCTTGTAAAACAGCGTTTCCATGGGTCAGGCACCGTTTCCTGCGAGCCGAACGGACTGGCCCGGCACAACCCTGTGTATGCCCCCGGCAACAATCGGCGTGTTTTCGCGCAGCGTGCCCCGGACGAAGGCCATGTCCTCATTTGCGTGCAAGACCTCGACCGCCTCACGGGCGACAAGAGAGATATTTTCAGTCGCTCCCGCGCGAACCAGCGTCAGAACGGTCCACAACCCGCGAGGCCCCTCGCTCAGCGCGGATATCGGGATCCAGAAACCTTGCGCTTCGACACGCTCGGTCAAAGAGAGCTCGGCAAGTCGTCCGAAGCTCGGTACGGCGTCCGATTGCTCGAGTTCGAACAGGGTTTCCACGGTACGGGTGCGGGTTTCGAGATCAGGACGCAGACCAGCCAAGCTGGCATGGAACTGTCTTCCGGACAGTGTGATGTCATATCGCTTTTCTGGATCAAGCTTGTCGACAATTTCAGGCGCCAGACCTATGCGGACGGTTGGCCTGGCGCTTTCCAAAATGCGCAACACCGGCGCACCGGGAGCAACAATTGCCCCCTCATCCAGAAGGCGCTCAGCAATCTGGCCCTCGAAAGGCGCGGTCAGCACGGACTTGTCGAGATTGATGTCGATTGCCTCAATTGTGGCATTGGTTTGAGCAAGCGCTGCCTCCAATCGGCTGAGCGCCAGGCGCGCCTGGTCCAGAACCTCGGCGCTGACATGACCGGCATCGCGTAGACTTCTGCGGCGGTCGAACGTCAGTTTTGCAAGTTCCAGGTCGCTTTCCGTCGCTTGGCGACTGGCGATCTGCCGTTTGCGTTCCGCCTTCAATGACCGTGTGTCGAGACGAGCGATGACATCGCCTTTCGCCACACGGTCGCCCTCATCCGCAAGAATTTCTCGGACAGCACCGGCAAGCTCAAATCCGAGATCGGTCCGGCGCGCCGGCTCCAAGCGCCCGACGAAGGTCCTTGTAATCTCGTAACCTTGCTCGGCGCTCGGCAGGATTGCCTCAACCTCTACAAGCGGAGCCGCCACGACCTCCGGCTTTTCTTGCGCACGCATTTGAATGGTCGAAACACCAAGAAATACCGCGGCCGCAGCAACTCCGACGGTGAGGAGAAAAGTCGTTGCGCTGAGCGCATACCACCCAAATCTCTTGCCGGGCTTGCTGTACTCAACTGGCCCACCAGCCTGATCTGGTCGACTATCAGACATTTTCCAGCCCTCACTCTTGCGCCCGCCGCGAGCCAATTACGCGAATGTAAGCATCGCTAACTATGTTACTGTTGCTAACATATGTTAGAATATCTAACTTCGACAAGTGATAGAGACAAGAATTTCTGCAGGAAACGCCGCAAGTGGCTGAAAACAAAACTCAAAAAAAAGCAGGCTACCATCATGGCGACTTGCGTGGACAGCTCGTGAGCGCTGCAAGGCGTTTGATTGAAGAGCACGGACCGGACGGTTTCACCATGTCCGATGCCTGTAAACTGGCTGGTGTGAGCACGGCTGCGCCTTACCGGCATTTTTCGTCCAAAGAAGATCTGCTCACTGAAGTGGCGAAAGATGGCTTGATCCGGCTGAGACAGGATTCGGAAGCGCGCGCCCAGCCACTGCCCCGCGGCACCGTGGAGGCCATCGCAGCGATCGGACGGGGCTATGTGGATTTCGCAATCCGGGAACCGCATATCTTCCGGTTGATGTTTAGCACCAAATCACATGCAGGCCGCATTGAGGAACTGCGCAGTGTTGGCCGGCAGTCTTATGGCGTCCTGCTCAATGAAGTCGCCCTGTACCTTGGCGAATCCGAGATAAACGACCTTGTGAACCGGACCTCGTTTCCACTTTGGACACATGTTCATGGCCTGTCCTTCCTGGTAATTGACGGGAAGCTAGACGTGAACAATTTCCCGGTTGATATCGACGAGGCGATCCTGTTTGCGACCAAGAGCCTGCTTCCGCCAAAGCCAAGGCTTGAAAAGGCTTGACCGCTTGCCGTGTCCCCGCCTAGTCCAGCGCTGGAAAATAAAACAGATGCCCGACAAACGTGGGCCCATTGGAGTGCGACATGCCACAACCCGGGAAACCGCAGCGCATCGGCGCCGTCAAACAAATCACCTCGCACTCCAACCCAATCGTCAAGGAAATCAAGGGATTGGTTTCACAGCGCAAGCACCGCACCCAATCAGGGCTGTTTGTGGCTGAGGGCCTCAAGCTGGCAACGGACGCGCTTGCTGCGAACTGGGACGTTCGATATCTCGCGCTTGGGCCGGAAGCGCGGGAAAATCCGGTTGCCCAGAAAGCCGCTGCAACGGCAAAGGCGCGCGGGGCGTTGATTTTGGAAGTCAACACTGCCGTTCTGTCCGCGATGACCCGCAAGGACAATCCGCAGATGGTTGTTGGGGTCTACGAACAGAAATTGGTGCACGCCGACGATCTAAAACCCGAGAACACAACGGTTTGGGTCGCGCTCGACCGGGTGCGCGATCCGGGCAACCTTGGCACGGTAATTCGCACTGTTGACGCGGTTGGAGGCGCAGGCGTCATTTTGGTAGGAGACTGCACCGATCCGTTCGCCGTGGAGACTGTGAGGGCGACGATGGGCTCGTTGTTCCACGTTCCGATCTCCAAAATGCCGAAGGACCGGTTCAAACAACTGGCCGCTAGCTGGCCGGGAACGGTGACTGGCACTCATCTGAAAGGCTCTGTGGATTACCGGACGGTGGACTACCAACAGCCGGCGCTGCTTCTGATGGGCAATGAACAACAGGGGCTTGAAGACGACATGGCCGGGGCCTGCAACTGCCTGATCAGGATTCCTCAGGTTGGGCAAGCCGACAGCCTGAATCTTGCAGTTGCCACCGGGATTGCCCTCTACGAAATCCGCCGTCCTCATCTGGAGTTATAAGATCATGCGCCTGTTTGTGTTTGGTGCCGGGTTTTCGTCAAAGGCCTTCATTGAAAAGGCCGGGCACCGTTTCGAATGGATCGGCGGCACGACGCGGTCCGCTGAAAAAGCGGACCGGCTGAAGTCTATGGGGGTGGAACCATTTCTGTTTGACGGCGAAAAACCAATTGCTCAGATCTCCGAAGCCCTCAAGGGCACAACCCATGTGCTGGTCTCAATTGCACCCAACGAGACCGGTGACCCGGTCCTGCACCAGCACGCAAAAGACATCGCTGCCGCTCGACCGCACTGGATTGGCTACCTGTCGACCGTTGGCGTCTACGGTAATCACGATGGCTTGTGGGTTAACGAGGAGACGCCTTGCAAGCCGGTCTCAAAGCGCTCGATTCAACGCGTCGAAGCTGAAAACGCTTGGCAGGCATTTGGCGACGACAACGGCTTAATCGTCCAGATATTTCGTCTTTCGGGCATTTACGGCCCGGGACGCAACACTTTCGAGAACTTCAAAAAAGGGACTGCACGCCGGCTAATCAAACCAGGACAGGTGTTCAATCGAATCAGGGTGGAGGACATTGCCGGCGTCCTCGAGCTTGCGATCGAATACCCGCGCAGCCGCATATTCAATGTGACCGATGACGAACCAGCGCCGCCTCAGGACCTTGTAACTTTTGCAGCAACGCTACTTGGTGTGGATCCGCCAGTCGAAATTCCGTTTGAGACCGCAGAGCTCTCACCCATGGCGAGGTCATTTTACGGGGAGAACAAACGCGTTTCAAATCAACGGGTAAAACAAGAGCTCGGGTATCAGTTCCTATACCCTGAATACAGAGAGTCACTCCGTAATATTTACAGCACGAAAAATAACGATTGATGTCAATTGCAGTATAATTTCTGACAATCTCAATTAATACACTTTTTTGTATGTATTTTTCTTATTTCTACTTTTGGATGTAGAATTTTATTAACCTGACACGCATAGCATTAAATTGTAAATAAGGGGTTTGCTATGCTGGGTTTAATTAAATACACACTCGCGTGTGTCGTATATTTGACATTCCAAACGTACGCGGCAGCGAGTCCTCCACCGGTACCGGAGCTGATCACGGAAGACTTCATCTCGCAAACACGCGACTGGCTTGATGTGCCTGTTGTCGCAATGTCTATAAACGCGCAAAACACACGCCGAGGAGCATTGTCTGAAAAACAGATCCTGGATCTGGATGCACAATGGCGTTCCGAACGGGAAGACCAGGACAAACCCCTCATTGCGGCCACCTTGACGTCGCCTTTGTCCATTTACCTTGTTCGCAAGCAAGCCCAAACCTTGGGCCTCTACACTGAGATTTTCGTCATGGACCAAAACGGTCTGAATGTCGGCCAGAGCGCAATCACCAGCGATTATTGGCAGGGAGACGAAGCCAAATTTCAAAAGACTTACGATGTTGGCGCGAAAGCGGTGTTCATTGACGAGCCCGAGTGGGATGAAGATCGGGCGATTTGGCGGGTCCAGCTTAACCTGACATTAAGCGATGTGGCGGGCGATCCGATCGGCGCGGCAACTGTGGAGGTGAATCTCACAGAGCTTCAGCGCCGCACCGCACACATCAATTGATCAGCGATGGGCCACTATCATGATTAGCTCGCTTTCAGTGTCTCTCAAGGGTGCGGCTGCCTTTTTGCTCCTCGTTGTGATCGCAGCCGCCGCCAGCGCCATGATCCACGACAAAACCAAGCAGGTCCAAGCAGCAGCGCAAAATGTTATTCAATTCGACAATTTGTTGTCCGAGGTGCACGCAATCGATCACGCGATTCAGGTCCAGAACCAGGCTTTGAAGAATTTCCTGCTGACTGGCGACCTGGCGTTCGAGGCGGAGTTATCGCAAAAGGAACGCGAGATTTCTGCAGGTTTTCGAAACCTGTCTTCCGAGTTGACTGGCTCGATGGCCAACCTGAAGCCCTTCGCCGACACGTTTGAGACCGTCTGGACGTCTTGGCGCCTCCAGTTTGCTCAACGCCAGGTGACGCTCATGCGCCAGCCCGAAAACGTTGATATGGCACGCGCCATGGAGCTGACGCCCGAAGCAGATGCGCTGTGGAGCGCAATCGACCAGGCCCATGCCGATTTTAACCAGGAGCTCGCTTCACGGACACAACTCTTGTGGTCAGCGCAGAATGCTTCAATCAAAGCTGCGGCCCGCACCGCAACAATGGGCGCCGCCACGACGATCGTCTTTGCGATCATCCTTGGAACATTGAATCACTTTTTGGTGGCGCGCCCACTGTCTTCAGTCACCCGAAAAGTCCGAAAGCTTGCTTCCGGGGACACAAACATCGAGCTTGTTTCAAACGCACGGAATGACGAGGTCGGCCAGATACAAACGGCGTTGTCAGCCTTTAAGGACAGTTTGGTGAAGATCCAGAAAATGCAGACTGAGGCAGCACAGCTGGAAGAAGATCAGCGCTTGAGCAGGAAGCGTGAACGCGGGGCCCTTGCGGACAAATTCGAAGCGGAGGTCTTCAAGCTCAGCGATGAAATCGGAACGGCATTGAGCAATCTTGACCAGTCTGCTGGTGGATTGACGGAAGTCGCCAACCAAACCAGCGACCAGGCACTCAGTGTCGGTGCCGCCTCTGAAGAAGCCACGCAGAGCATTGCAATGGTTGCCAAGTCGACTAATGAACTGACCGGCTCAATAGCAGAAATCTCGGGGCGGGTCGGAAAATTCACCGATCTTGCCCGCGATGCGATCCGCGATGTCAAACAGTCTAACTCTGCCATCGAAACCTTTCAGACTGTAGTCGATCAAATCGGGGATGTGACGAGACTGATCACCGACATTGCAGAGCAAACCAACCTGTTGGCATTGAACGCAACGATAGAAGCCGCCCGTGCTGGCGAAGCTGGACGCGGTTTTGCGGTTGTTGCCACCGAGGTAAAGGCGCTTGCTGAGCAAACCAGCAAAGCTACCGATCAAATCGACCAGCAAATCCAATCTCTAAAATCGGCAACCCACGAAGCCGTTGCGGCAACAGGTGCCGTCTCCAAAGTAGTGTCTGCGATCGCAGAGCAAAGTGAGGCCATGGCACAGTCGACCGAAGAACAAAGCCGGTTTAGTCGAGAAATCGGGCATCAGATCACTGAAGCGGCAGATGGCGCCACACATCTGGCAGGTACATTGAAATCGGCCAAATCGAGCGCCGGACAAACCGGTGTGTTGAGTTCCGATATCCAAAAAGCAATCCGTGCCCTGCAGGAACGCTCAAGCAACCTGCAAAGCGCCATGCGTACCTTTACGGAAAACATCCGTGCGGCTTAACGGTGCCGCTACGACCTCCAAATGCCGCCCTTCCAGACTTCAGAGGGCGGCTTTGAATTTGACGTCCATCACTACCCATTCCGAAAGAGAGCGGTTAATTATCGATTCTCGCAACGGCAATCGGATTGATGATGCGCATATCCTGGAAAATCTTCGGCATTTCCCTGCTCGTCTTCTTGGTGATGGCGGTCTCGGCGGCGTTTTCGATCTACAAGATCTTTAAAATCAACGGTGAACTTCAGGTCATATCCAAGGTATTTGCGCCTCTGTCCGATGAGATTGCGCAGGTTGAGATTGCCGCCCTTCAGCAGGAACTGCATTTGGAGCGGGTGGAAAAGCTCGAAGCTGAGCGTCGCATTTCAGATTGGCAGCAGGTACCTGAACAACAGCTAGGGTCAGTAGACGCCTCTCCACAACACCCTCAGCAACCGGGACAAATGGATCATTTGAATGAGCGGATCCAACTGGAGATCGGTGCGATGGAACAGCGGTCTGCGGAGGTTGAGGCTCTGCTTGCCCGCTCAAAACAAAGGGTCGCAACGGCACAGGGAGCAACAAATTCCTTCGAAGACCGGCTCGAACTTGCGGCACTGACACCCAGCCTGGTCGCGCTTGAGCGCCAGCATGCCAACTTTCACAGCCACTCCCTCAATCTGATCCGC
The DNA here is from genome assembly GCF_007830545.1 of Roseibium hamelinense. Classification (GTDB taxonomy): domain Bacteria; phylum Pseudomonadota; class Alphaproteobacteria; order Rhizobiales; family Stappiaceae; genus Roseibium; species Roseibium hamelinense. The sequence continues at coordinate 38,387 of NZ_VLLF01000011.1, read as the reverse complement.
ACATCCGGGTTGCCGGAAAACACACGTGAGTCGCTCGAAGAACAGCTTGAAGCAGAAGAAGCTCAGTTGGCAGAAGCGGTTGACGAACTGAGGCGTCAGATAAGCGAATTTACGATCAAATCCATTGCAGACGCTGCCCGGCATGAGCAGGAAGCGCTTTATGCCAGCATGACCGCAACCGTGTCAGCGGGCATCCTTGCGCTTCTATTGTCTTCCGCCGTGATCAAGGGTCTGCTGCGGCCCATGCGCCAACTCACCGAGGGAACCAGAAGGGTGTCGGAGGGCGACCTAAGTGTACAGGTCCCACGACTCACCCGGGATGAAGTCGGTGATCTGACAGACCGATTCAACGCAATGGTTGAGGGGCTGCAATCGACGCAGAAGATCAAAGACACATTTGGCCAGTATCTCGACCCGCGGGTGGTTTCCGGCCTGATCGGTGAGCGGCCGGAGGCTGTTGCCGGAGAAAAAAAGATCATTTCAGCCTATTTTTCTGATCTTGCGGACTTCACAACCATTTCCGAGCAATTCACCCCGTCAGGGCTTGTCCGGGTCTTGAACCGATACCTCGATCTGATGTCAGTCCCGATAACTGGCCGCCAGGGTGTGATCGACAAATATATCGGCGACGCAATTATGGCCTATTGGGCGCCGCCGTTTTGTGAGGACGGCCAACAAGCGGGCCTTGCGGTAGAAACAGCTCTGGAAAATCAGCTGCGGATGACGTCATTTCAGCACGAACTGCCGGACTTGACCGGGCTGCAGAAAAATCTGCCGCGGCTCCGGCAACGCATCGGCATTGCAACAGGCGAAGCAGTTGTCGGCTCAATTGGATCCGAGCAAACAAAAAATTATACCGTCATGGGCGATACGGTAAACCTCGGCTCGAGGTTGGAGGGCGCAAACAAGCTTTACGGGACTTCTATCCTGGTCTGCGAACGCACAAGGGACATGACCCATGGCATTGCATTCCGCCTGGTTGACCGGATCCAGGTCGTCGGCAAGACCGACGCATCCCGTGTTTTCACACCGCTGATCGGTGACGATCCTAAAACCCCGGAGATCTGCGGATTGTCGGAGGAAGCTGTCGATGCCTACGCCAGCCGGAACTGGATTAAGGCCCGCAGTGTTTTCCAAAAAATTGCAGATTTGGACCCCACTGATACGATCGCGCCGATCTTCTCGAATCGGCTTGATTTGATTGAGCGCAACGGTGTGCCTGACAGCTGGGACGGCATTTGGCACATGCGCTCCAAATGAAAATGGCCCGCACCGGGGCGGGCCAATCATTTCGATAGACAGGCCATCATTGCGGCTGCGGAACAACCCGCAAATAGGGCTTCAGTGTTTTCCAGCCGTCGGGAAATTTCGCCTTGGCATCTTCATCGCTGACCGCAGGCACGATGATCACATCTTCGCCCGCCGTCCAGTTGGCCGGCGTTGCAACTTGATGCTTTGCCGTTAACTGCAGCGAATCAATCACCCGGATGACTTCATCGAAGTTTCTGCCTGTGGACGCCGGATACTCAATCTTCAACTTCACTCTTTTGTCCGGCCCAATGACGAAAAGGGAACGAACTGTCAGCGTGTCGTTTGCATTGGGATGGATCATGCCGTAGGCAGTCGCAACCTCGCGGTTCGGGTCTGCAATAAGCGGAAAATTGAGCGCAATCCCTTGCGTTTCTTCAATATCCCCAATCCAGGCACGATGATCGTCCAGAGGATCTACGGACACCCCGAACACCTTTACGCCGCGTTTGTCGAAGTCGTCCTTCAGTTTTGCTGTCATGCCGAGTTCGGTTGTGCAAACCGGTGTGAAATCCTTTGGGTGCGAAAACAGCACCGCCCAGGATCCGTCAATGACTTCGTGGAACCGGATCGGGCCCTCGGTGGTTTCAACTTCAAAATCTGGGGCTTCGTCGCCAATAAGCAATGCGGGCATTCTCAATCCTTTCGCCTCACGAACCAGAAAACAGATAAGCGCGTCGGTGTCGTAACACAGCAGTGCTATGTATTAATCTCAAGGCAGCGCGGCAATGCCGCGACGAAATGACAGAGGAAATACTCATGATGGAATGGTCGGTATATCTTTCCGGAGAAATCCACACAGATTGGCGTGAGCAGATTGTCAAAGGAACCAGCAAGCTGGACCTTCCAGTCTCCTTTTCGGCACCGGTTACAGATCATAGCGCCAGTGATGATTGCGGCGCGCACATTCTAGGCGATGAAGACAAAAAGTTTTGGTACGATCACAAGGGCGCCAAGGTGAACGCCATTCGAACGCGTTCACTCATCGAGCAATCCGATATTGTGGTTGTCAGATTTGGGGACCAGTACAAGCAGTGGAACGCGGCCTTCGACGCCGGGTATGCAGCAGCACTTGGAAAATCGCTCATCGTTCTTCATGATCCAGCGCTCACCCACCCACTCAAAGAGGTCGATGCAGCAGCTCTGGCTGTGGCTGAAACGCCGGAACAGGTGGTTGAAATCTTGCAGTACGTCACCAAGGGTCAACTGAACAGATAGAGCACGCCCCTTGTAATGCCCTTAACTAATACCATTTAGATTGATAGAGGCGCCGGCATAATGCGCCCTGTCTTTACTGGTTCGACGACTAAACAATAACAAGAACCAGACATTGCAAAAAGAGAGCTTTTCAAGACTCTCTAATTTCCAAACGAACTGTCATCATGACGTTGAAATCTCTTGCTAGGCAAGACTGCTGACGTCGTAAATTCGATTAAGAAAGAAGACTCCATGCAACATGGAAACGTAAAATGGTTTGATATCGGCAAAGGGCTTGGACTCATAGAGCCGGTTGAAGGCGAGGACATCCTCGTTGACATCTCAGCTCTGCGGCAATCAGGGATCGACAGCCTGAAGGAAGGCCAGTTGGTCGCCTATGATCTGGAATGGCGCCGCGGCCGTGCGGTTGCGGAAGACCTGAAGGTCCTCTGAACGCGATACTCAAATCCATCTCAAAAGCGAGGGCGGTTCGACCGCCCTTTTATTTTGCCCGCTCCTGTGATCTGCTGCGGCCAATGGCTAAACATGACGCTCAACAATCTGCAGCCCGGATGCCCCACCCGGCTTGGAGGAACTGAATGACTGCCGAACATTGTAGTGTTCTCTTGGTTTACCCACGTTTCAACTCAGGTTCCTTTTGGAACTACGGCTCCACCTGTGAACTTGTCGGCGCAAAATATCCGGCTCCGCCTCTCGGTCTTATCACCGTTGCCGCCATGCTTCCGGACACTTGGGACGTCCGGCTGGTCGATCGGAACACATCCGAGCTGAGTTCTGACGACTTGGCGTGGGCGGATATGATTATGACGGGCGGCATGCTGCCGCAGCAAGCAGACGCGCTGAAAATCATCGAGCTTGGGAGCGAAAACGGTATCCCTGTGGTCGTCGGCGGCCCGGATGCCACATCCAGTCCGGAGATCTACGAACATGCCGATTTTCGAGTACTTGGTGAGGCAGAAGGCATCTTGGATCAGTTCATCGCCGCCTGGAAAGACGGCCAACGATCTGGAACCTTTACCGCCGAAAAATTCAAGGCGGATGTGACCAGCAGTCCAATTCCGCGCTTTGATTTGTTGAAATTCGATGACTACGTTCAGGTGGGCGTTCAGTTTTCCCGGGGCTGCCCCTTCACGTGCGAGTTCTGTGACATTATCGAACTATATGGCCGCGTCCCGCGCACAAAGACAATCGAGCAAATGCTGGCCGAGCTTCAGCGATTGCACGATCTCGGCTACCGTGGCCATGTCGACTTTGTTGACGACAATCTGATCGGCAACAAAAAGGCGGTGAAAGGCTTCTTGCCGGAGCTTAGCGCGTGGCAGAAACAGCGGAAATACCCGTTCGAAATGTCGACGGAAGCTTCGCTTAATCTGGCAGATGACGAAGCGCTGTTGACGATGCTCCAAGATGCCGGCTTCTTTTCGGTGTTTGTTGGGATCGAAAGCCCCGATCCAGAGGTCTTGGTTGCTACCCGGAAAAAGCAAAACACGCGCCGCGACATTGCGGCGAGCGTACACAAGATCTACGAAGCTGGTATTTTCGTCTTAGCCGGCTTCATTGTCGGCTTTGACGAGGAAAGCGATCAGGTGGCCAACGAAATCTCGGCCTTGATCGAAGAAGCGGCTATTCCGGTCTCCATGACGGGGCTTTTATATGCCCTGCCAAACACCCAGCTGACACGCCGCCTCGCAAAAGAAGGCCGTCTGCATGCCGATTTTGCCACAGACGACCCGGATACGGAACATGGAGATCAGTGTACCGCAGGCCTCAATTTTGAAACAAAGCGGCCGAGGCAGGAAATCCTGCGCGACTTTAAAACCATCATCGACCGGGTATATGCGCCTGAAGCCTATTTCCGCCGTGTCCGAAAAGTTGCGAAAATGCTGAATATGAAAGGTGCCAACGGCGCAATTCTAAGCGCCGGATTTATCCACGATATCAAGATGTTCAGCCGATTGATCTGGGCAATGACCTTCACCAACACACAATATCGCAGACTGTTCTGGAAGACGCTGGCCTATACGGCATTTACAAATGTTCGTGCGATCAAGCCGGTATTGATGATGTTGGCGCTCTATGTGCACCTTGGTCCGTTTTCGCGCTTTGTCATGACCCAAATCGACGCTCAGATCGAGGAGATCGACACTGGCGAATGGGCCTCACCTGGTCTGGTTGCGGCGGAGTGAGTTCATAGGAGCCTCTTGATTTCCAGTACAACTGACGCGTCAAACCCCAAAAAGGCTCTTGTTTTCATTTTCGCCACCGTTGCCCTCAATACGATGGGCATCGGGCTCATACTGCCTGTCCTGCCGGATTTGCTCACTGAACTGACAAACGCGCCGCTGAGCGAAGCGGCCAAATGGGGCGGCCTCATCAGCCTGGTCTATGCCGGAATGCAGTTTCTCGTCGGACCGATTCTTGGAAATCTGTCCGACCGTTTCGGACGCCGTCCGGTTTTGCTCATTTCCCAAATTACGATGGCGCTCGACTATATAATCATGGCGCTGGCAAGCAGTCTGGCGATGCTTTTTGTCGGGCGCATACTATCTGGTATCGCAGGGGCCACCATCGCTACCGCGTCTGCTTACATAGCCGATGTCTCCGCCAAAAAAGACCGGACGAAGAATTTTGGCCTGATCGGCGCCGGGTTCGGAATTGGATTCATATTCGGGCCGGCGATCGGCGGCTTGCTGGGAGAATTTGGCCCGCGCGCGCCTTTTTATGCGGCGGCGTGCCTGTCCTTTGCGAACTTTCTTCTTGGTTACCTGGTCCTGCCCGAGAGCCTTTCGGCCGAGAAACGCCGGGCCTTTGACTGCCGCCGTGCAAACCCGCTCGGCGCGCTTCTGCAGATCGGCAAGTTTCCAGGAGTTAGGCTCTTGCTGTTATCTCTCTTCCTCTTCGAGGTCGCAGAGGCCGTTTATCCGGCCATCTGGGCGTACTACACACAGGTATCGTTCGCATGGGGGCCTGGTGAAAACGGCGCTTCCCTTGCCGCTGTCGGACTTGGATTTGCGTTTGTCCAAGGCTATCTCATCCGGGTTGTGGAGCCGCAATTCGGACCGGCCTGGACGTTTTTTATGGCGCAATCGGCCAATCTTTTCAGCTTCATCGGCCTGGCGCTGATCGATGCGGGGTGGATGGTTTATGTCTTCATCCCGTTTGCGGCGTTCGGCTCCATGACCAAAGCCGCGTTGACCGGTTTGATGGCCAATCAGATTCCGGACAATGCCCAGGGTGAGCTACAGGGTCTCATCTACAGTGTCGTCGGCGTCTCCATGATGATTAGTCCGGTCCTGATGACCCAGACCTTTGCCGTTTTCTCGGCCGGAGACGCACCGGTCTATCTTCCAGGTGCGCCTTTTTTGGTCGCGGGAAGCCTGATCGCCCTCTCCACCATGGTTTGCCTCGTCGCCCTCCAGGGACAGGCGCGGCCCGCCTCGGCCAAACCGCATAGACAGTGAAACCGGAAAAGGTTCGGCAAAATGGCTCTCGTGACACTCAACGGCCCAAGCTTTGGTCCCCAATCCGGCTCTTCACCCAAACAGCTTGTTGTCATTCTGCATGGCTATGGGGCGGACGGCCGCGACCTAATCGACCTTGGCCGCGCCTGGACCGCAGTACTGCCAGACGCCATTTTTATCGCACCGGATGCGCCGGAGCCACTGCCCTTTGACGGCTTTGGCGGGCGGCAATGGTTTGCGCTCGCGGACCGGGATATCAGGGAGTATCGGTTGGGTGTTGAAAGTGCGGCCCCAGCACTCCACCGTTTTCTGGACTCGCAACTGCAACTTCAAAACTTGAACAACAAAGATCTGGTATTGGTCGGGTTCAGTCAGGGGGCCATGATGGCGCTTTACACTGGCTTGACACGCATGAGCCCGCCTGCCGGTATCTTGGCTTATTCGGGTGTCTTTGCCGGACCGGGTTCCGTTTCAAAACCCGCGCCGCCGATAAAGATAATTCATGGTGCCGAAGACGATGTTGTATCGCCGGACTTCCTGCAGGCAGCGGAACAGCAGCTTGTCGACATGGGTGTTGCGGTAGAAACGCATCTGCTCCACGGCTTGGGCCACGGTATTGATGAACGCGGCATGGTTCTCGGTGGACGTTTCTTGGAGGCCTTGTTCTGTTAAAGACCCGGACTGGTGCTCGTTTGGGGCAAATAGTTAAAGTAAAATTAAGGGTTCTCTCCGAAGGTAGGTCGATAATAATTTTTGTTCGGGAAGGCTGGAGCCCTCGCAATGCAGATTTCGATAGAGACAACGACGCAGAGCGCGAGTGTTTTCCAAATGTCGACTACTGGTGGGGCCAACAAGAGCCCGCTCTTGCAGGAAGAGGACCGTCAGGAAAACAAGCCCGCAACAGTCAACCTACTTGAGGCTGCGTCCGAAAAAGCTGAAAACGATGCTGTCGTTATCGCCGCGCTCCAGGAAGCCGTTGAAGCTGGAAAAAAAGAACAAAAAGACGATGAGGACGCCGACGGAAAGCTCGCAACGGTTGAGGATTATCAGAACACGGCAGGCCGCATAAAGTCCGCTTTGGGCTTTGAGGATGAGCAAGGCGCCAGCGGCCCTGTATCCATCAGCTACGAGAGCGGATCAACGACGACAACTACGATTGAAGCCGAGATCGACGGGCAAACAGTCTCAGCCGAATTCGTTTCTTTTGAGCGTGTTTCGTACAACAATGACACCGGCCTGTCCGTCCGCACTGCCAGCGCATCAAGTATCGAAGCAGAGTTTGGCGGCTTGACCGCAACCTACCAGAGCGCGTCGACAAGTTCGCTATACGCCGGTACGGGTGCTCAAATCTCACAGCTCGGCAATCTTTTCGCATGATTTGCGGATTGGACCTGGGAGGGAACCTCCCAGGTCCTGCTTCAAAACTACCTTCCGCTCAAACCTGACTTTACCCGTTTGAACAACAGGTTCCGCTCCTTGCCCGGTTAGTAAGCGGTGGTCCTTACCATCTGCCTATTGCGGCTGCGAGATCTCTGGTGTTCCCGAGGACGGTCCAGCGTTTTCCCAATCCTGCGGGGTTGGGAAATAGGTGTAGGTGTTTGGGTTGATCGTCATCGGTGTCTTGCCGGCTACCGGCAGCAGTTTGCCGCCCGTGGAAGATACGACCGCACAGGCCGCGTTCAGGGCCGCACGGAGCGCGCCCTCGATCCACCCCGAATTCCAGTCGAGGCAATCGCCGGCAAGATAGACACCGGTGTCGATGGTGTTGTTTTCCGGATTGCCCTTCTGATAGTCGAAGATCATGCTGCGCAGATACTCATCCTGTCCGGGAAGCGCGAGCTTGAACGCGCCGTAGTAGAATGGCTCGTTTTGCCAGAATATGAACTCGACGTTGTTTTCATAGTCACCACCGACCGGGACCAGCTTCTCTGCCCATTTCGCCACGTCCGGGCCCATTTCCGTTCTCAGAATGTTGAGCAGGCTCTCATAAACCCGCAGCTTTTCGGGCAAGTTGTTTGGAATGTAGCCAGTGTCCTTCATGGCTTGCTGTTTGACGGCATCGGCAACCCAGGCGTAGGAGATGAAACAGATCGCATAGTCGGGGTCACCATAATCGATCGTGTAGACCTGCTTGACAGCTGTGTCCGTCAACAAAGTCCGAACCGCATTTGGATCGTCCTTCCAGAACTTGGGAATCCGTGCCGCAATCTTGTTGGACGCGATCACCTCGACATCCTTGATCCCTTCCGAAATCTCCGGAAGAAGCACTAGCGGGTTGCCATCCTGTGTCTGGAAGAAGCGGGTGATGTCCATGCTCAGTTCCATTGAGCGCGTCGTCGTCGCGACGATGACCCGATCATAAACCGGTGGTTCGGTTTCGGCTGCTAGTTCACCGTGCGGGGTGCCGACATCAAGCTTGAAGTTGCCTTCGCTAGTCTTTTTGACAGAAAACACCGGCGCCTTGATGAAAATCCGGTTGTTCGGGTTAAACGCTGTAAATTCTGACGCTATTTTCAACGCTAACTTTTGAATGCCTGGCGCAAACTTCTTTTGAGATGTCTCCAACCCATTGACCACCAGGCGAACGACTTCAAGAAACCCGATCGGATACAGCGGACCGAAGCCACCGGACCCGATGCCCAGTTCTGCAAAACGGGTCACATCCTCCAGCGTCCAGCGGCTGCCGCCCGGAATATCCCAGCTGCCGTCCGGGCCGCCTTGAACGAAGATCTGATAGACCGCATCGCCGAACGACATGTTCTCGAAATAATAGATCCACTGCTGCCATGCCTCCCGCGCCGTGTCCGAAGACACACCGAGCTTCTCGCAATTGGCATACTTGCGATACGCAAAGGCATCCTGAAGCTCTTTTTGGATGGTTTCGGGCGCCGGCAAAACTTGAACCGTCCCACCCTGGGCGGTAATGCCGTCCTTGATCAGCGCGCCCCAACCATCGAAGACTGTTCCAAAACCCTGCGGGAACGCGGAGTCGCTTTTCTTCCAAACCTGCGGCGGATTGTTCTTATAACACACGTAGGTGTTGTTCACGCCGGGGTCCGGAAAATCCGGCAGATCCTCGATCTTCTGATCCAGCATGGTCTGCATGTAGTGGTCCAGCAGAAACTCGGTTGGCGGGAATCGCATGGCCCCAAGCTCGACCAGGGTTGGAGACGTGTCCTGCGGAACATGTTTTGAATAGAGCCGCCCGCCGACACGTTCAGTCGCTTCGTAAAGATGAACGATATAGCCGGCCTTGGCCAACTCATAAGATGCCGTCAGTCCTGAAATGCCGGCCCCAATCACCGCGATTGGCCCAACTTTTTCCGGGGCTTGGCCGATTGTGGGCCAGCTTTTCAGCCACAAAGCATAATCGAAGTCCGGAGTGTCGATGTAAGACTGTTCCTTGACCGGGTCTGTTGACTGTCTGAGGCTTGGTAATATGGACAAGTGCCTGCTCCTGAAATGGTTGTTCACCAAGGACTGACTTCCGCCCCTGATAAAGCAACCATAGGAGGTATTTTCCGCGATTGGATTTCTTAGAAAAAGGAAATTTACAAAAATAATTTACCGATATTTTTCAGATACCTGCACTCGGTTTTCCGGTGAATGCCAACTGCCGGTGTTGGATTCCCCTATCCAGACACAATCCCAGTGGCTTCAACCAAGGCTAAGCAGGGCGTAGCACCAGATCGGCAAAGTGAGACAGCCAATCAGAGAGGATTGGGTAACAATACACGCAACCAGTGCCCGGTCGGCACCGTAACGGGATGCCAGGACATGAGCAGCAGAGGCCGTTGGCAACGCAGCGAAGAGCGTGAGGGCGGCACAAATGGGCCCGGGAACCGCAAGCGCGAGACAAGCTGTCAGTACGCAACCTGGTAACAGCAACAATTTCACAACGTGTAGACCGGAATTGAACCGGGTCATCCGGAACATAATCGACCAATCCAGCGCCGCACCGAGCGATAGCAGCGTGAGCGGCAATGCGGCTTCCGCCAGACGTGCAACTACCTGATTGGGCAGCTCCGGGAGCGTGACACCTCCCAGCCCCACTCCTACACCCGCAAGGCTGGCAATCAGAAAAGGATTGCGGACAATCTCCAAAATCTGCCTTGCGCGCGATCCCGATCCTCCGGTCAATGCTCCTACGGCCAGGATATTTGCCATCGGCACCGCCATTCCAATGGCCACCGCCAGATACCCGGCAACTGTATCCGAGAAAGCCTGCACTGCAACGAAGGCCAACGCTGTATTGAAACGCCAAGCGGTTTGCCATGCACCTGCGAAATCAATCCATTCACGAGGACCATACCGGCGCAGAAAAAAACCTGCAGCAAGACCGAGGCCGAGAATGCCCAATACGGCCAACCCGATGGATAACAAATCACTGAGCGCAATCGGCCGGGAAGAAGCGGCGACAAACAGGAGTGCAGGGAAAAGCACCGAGAAGTTCAAGCGGTCCAGTGCTTTCCAGGCCGTGTCATCAATCCGGGTAGCCAGAAACGCTCCCAGCCCAATCAATGCCAGGTCAGGCAACAATCGCAACATGGGGAGTAACGCAGGATCAAGGTTCATTGCGGCGGTCTATCTGGAAAACCGGTTGCGCCCGGCGACAAAACCTACATATTCATCATACTATGCATAATAAAATAACTTGAGATTATATTATGGTCAGTTCAGACTTACCAGTAACGGCACTACGGGCTCTCCGCATATTACGAGAATGCGGTTCTGTTTCGCGCACTGCAGACACTTTAGGGGTCTCTCAACCGGCTATCAGCCGCGCAATCAGCGCGCTTGAAGACCGATACGGGCTGCAATTCGTGCGCAGGAATACCCGGCCGGTTACATTGACCGTCGAAGGCGAGCTTGTGGCGTCGCACGCTGAACGGATTGAGCTCGATCTAATGGATTTATCGGATCAATTGGCACGCCTGAAAAAGGGCAAAGCAGGGGCCGTCACGATCGGGTCCTTTGGGGCAAGCGCCTCAACACGTCTTTTGCCCCAACTGCTCAAGGCCTTTACCCGAAATTACCCGGAGATCACCGTTTCGATCCGGGAATATGACGATCAAGATATCCTGACCGCTTTGAATGACGGGGTGATTGATACGGCCGTTTTGGCAAATCCGCCTGGCCATCTGGATCTCGTGTTGCTTGGTCATGACGAGCTGGTCGGAATTGTGGCGCAGCATGATCGACTGGCTGACCTGAATGTGCTGCTCCCGGCCGATTTCGAAGCCCGGCCTTTTGTGCTCTCCAAAGCAGGCAGCGAACCCTTGATCACACAGTGGTTTAAGGAAAACGGCTACGATTTGCCGCCCGCAGCCCACAGGATCCGGCAGACGGCGTCGATCCTCGCTCTCGTCGAAGCGGGTCTCGGCGTCAGTATCATGGCGCGATACGCATTGCCGAAGGATATTGGCCACGTGGCCGCCATTCCGCTGGCCCCGGCCGCTCCCAGGGAATTGGCATTGGCCCGGATACCGGATGCGGCACGCTCCCACGCCGCATCTGTGTTTTGGCAGTTTGCGGAACACTCCGCTTTAGATCGCATGGCCAGGGACTGAGCCCGATCACGCCTTTTTCAAGTAGGCCGCGATGATGTCTCGCGCCGCCTCAAGATCCGACTTGTGGATCATCTCGGTCACGGTGTGGATGTAGCGTGTGCCAACAACGATACCAACTGCTTTCGCACCAGCGGCCGCCTGCTGAGCGGCGGCACCATCTTGGCCGCCTGCTGCCAACATTGTCCGCTGATAGAGAATATTTTCCTTGATCGCGAGGGCCTCGATTTCGCGCACCAGATCGCGGTCCGCAATAAAGCTGGAATCCTTCACGTGAAGGCCAAATCCTTCGCCTTGTACTGTGGTGCGGTCCGGGTCGGGCACACCCGGCGTGTCACATGAAAGAGTCGTATCGATCCCGAGGCCGATATCCGGCTTGATGGCAAAGGCTGCCGTGCGCGCGCCGCGCAGGCCCACTTCTTCCTGACAAGTGAAGGCGACATGGATCTCGCACTCATGCTTTGCCTTGCCCAACGCACGGATCGACTCGATCCCGAGCCAGCAGGCAATCCGGTTGTCGAGCGCCTTCGACACGACCTTGTCGCCAATCTCGATCAGCGGCTCATCCATCGTCACCATATCGCCGATCTTAATGATATCCTTGGCCTTTTCACCGAGCCCCATATCGATCACGAAGTCTTTTGGCTCGGGAACCTTCTTGCGCTCTTCGGGCGTGGAGATGTGGATCGGCTTACCGCCGGGGTTCATCACCCCCTTGAAATCGCCCTCGTCGGTCGACACCAGAACCCGCCGGGAAAAGAGATTGCGGGGATCGAAGCCGCCCACGGGCTGAACGTGGACAAACCCTTTGTCAGTGACATGCGAAACCAAAAAGCCAATCTCGTCCATGTGGCACAAGAGCATGACCTTTTTCGGTTTCTGCCCTTTTTTTGCGTCCTTGCGGGGATTTCGCTTGCAAAGCAGCGATCCCATTGCATCCACCTCGACCTCATCAAACAGGCCCTTTATCTCCGACCTAATCAGGTCGCGAACCCTGTGCTCGTGCCCCGGCACCCCGGGTGTTTCACAAAGGCGGCGCAGCAAATCGATGTTCATGAGGTCTCCCAATAGCTTGTTGTATTCTCTCCTGGACGCAAGGCTGGCCAGCCGGATATCCCATCCAGGTCACGTGATCCTGCACAAATTATTCTTATGGATTTACAACTTCCTAGCCAATTTGCAATCGTATGAGCTCGAAGTGCGGGTTGCCATTTGGCTGTCGCATTTCAGGAGCAATGCTTGACACAAGCTACTTCTGGCAATCCCATACCAGGCTGAGTTTCAACAACCCAGCCCTGTGCCGTCTATTTTCGAAGGAGACGTCCATGTCGAAGAAAAAACGTTTTATCCTTTCAATCGACGGCGGAGGTATCCGGGGGTTGATCCCGCTTCGTGTTCTTGAATCCCTCGAAAGCAGACTGGCCCAAAGGGCCATCAAAGAGCCGATGCACAAGCATTTTGACTTAATGTGCGGAACGTCCACCGGCGGATTGATTGTAGCAGGTTTAGCGGCCCCCAAACCAGGCGGCGAAAAGGGCGAAGCTGCAGCAACGATCAAGGAGCTTCGCGACTTTTATGAGCTTGAAGCCCGCGACATATTCACCTATTCGCTGGGAAAGCGGCTTGCTCGCGCCTTCATAAATCCGTTCAACCTGTTTGACGAAACCTACGATGCCCGTCCCCTTGAACGGCTCTTAAAGGAACGGTTCGGTTGGACGTCCATGGCCAGTGCACTGACCAAAATTGTGCTGACGAGCTACGATATTGAGCAACGCAAGGCTGTGTTTATGACCAACGGACTGGAGGAAAACGGCAGCCGGCCGAACGACTATTATTTCTGGCAAGCCGTCCGCGCAACGACGGCGGCGCCGTCCTATTTCGAGCCAGCGAGAGTGGAGAACCTATCGACCGGAAAAGAGGAAGCCATGGTCGACGGAGGCGTCTTCATGAACGACCCGGCCATGGCCGCGTATCTCGAAGCCCGAAAACTCGGCTTTAGCTCGGAAGATACAGTCATCATTTCGTTGGGAACCGGTCAGTCGCAAAAGCGCCCCTTCCCTTACAAACAAGCAATTGGCTGGGGTGCGCTCGGTTGGATGCAGCCTTCCAAAGGGGTTCCTATCCTGTCGATGTTTTCCGATGGGCAAAGCCAGACCGCGAGCTACCAAGCCTCCCGCTTGTTCACCGAGCTGGGGTCAGCGCAGTACTACAGATTGAACGGTGTCCTCGATCCGGAATCTGAGGATTTCGACAATGCCCGCCCTGGAAATCTCATCGCCTTGAACGGGACCGCAGATCGCATTATCCGGGATGAGACTGTGATGCTTGACAGGCTGGCGGATATGCTTCGCGACAATGCGGAGACAGAGCCGACGGATGCTACAGGGTCTATGGAAAACGCGGCCTAGTTTAACTGTTCCTGATCGACATTTTCAGGTAATCGGCGCAAGCTGAGGAGGAATTGCGACCTTAGGGGAGCTTGAAAGGTGTTCGATCACATCTGTTTTAACCACCGCAGGAATGCCGCACGACCACTGCTTGTTGGCGTCCTGATGCTTTCGGCCACCAGTGCGCTGGCGTCACAAGGTCCGCCGATACCGCAAGGCAAGCCGGATGCAATCGTGAAAACTTTCGCGCCTGGTGAGACGCCGATCCCGACACCAAAGGCAAACGTGCCCCCGTCTGCACAACAAGCGCTAGTCCTACACAACAACGCCCCGGCAAAAGTGTATTTCGGAGCCATGGAAGGCCCCGCCCCCCTCAAGGCTCGCTCAATCGGATCCTACGCCAAAGGATGTCTCGCTGGCGGCGCCGCATTGCCGGTGGACGGTCCGTCCTGGCAGGCCATGCGTCTGTCCCGCAATCGGAATTGGGGGCATCCCGAGTTAATCGACTATCTCAAAGACTTGGCCGACGCCGCGCCTTCTTTGGGGTGGCGCGGTCTTTTGGTTGGCGATCTTGCCCAGCCGCGCGGCGGGCCCATGACCTCAGGGCACGCCAGTCATCAGATCGGCCTCGATGCAGACATATGGCTGACTCAAATGCCGGATAAGCGGCTGACACGTGAGGAACGCGAGGAAGTTTCGGCAGTATCAATGCTCAAGGGCCCCTTGGACGTTAAGGGAGCGGACCGCAGCGTCGACCCGAAAAAGTGGACGGATATCCACGCCAGACTGATCCGCCGGGCCGCCCAAGATAAGCGCGTTGCACGCATTTTCGTCAATCCGACGATCAAAAAAGCCTTGTGTTCTTTCGAAACGGGCCCGGACCGGGCTTGGCTGAGAAAAGTCCGGCCATGGTGGGGACACCACTACCATTTTCATGTTCGCCTGGCGTGTCCGAAGGACAGCCGCGGCTGCCAAAACCAAAACCCTCCGCCCCCGGGGGATGGCTGTGGCTCTAACCTAACCTACTGGCTATCGGATGAGCCATGGGTCCCGAAGGAACCGCGTGACGCGAACAAACCTATTGTCAAGAAACGGCCAATGGCACTCGCTGCACTGCCAAATGACTGCAGAGACGTCCTCGAGGCCAACTAGCTTCGGACTGTGCCGCCATGAGGTGGTGGCGCAGTATCAATCAGGCGCGTCATCAAAACCAAGTCCAGCCACCTACCAAATTTCGTTCCGACCTCGGGCAAACGCCCGGTTTGGACAAAACCTGTTTTTTCATGGAGGCGGATTGACGCAAGATTTTCGCCGTCTATCACCG
The DNA here is from genome assembly GCF_007830545.1 of Roseibium hamelinense. GTDB lineage: Bacteria > Pseudomonadota > Alphaproteobacteria > Rhizobiales > Stappiaceae > Roseibium > Roseibium hamelinense. The sequence goes on along the minus strand of NZ_VLLF01000011.1, from coordinate 23,122 downwards.
CCACCATGGCATGAAATCCGTCGCGTTCGGCCTGCGTGACCAGTTCTTCCAGTAATGCACGACCTATTCCAGCCCGCTTGTGTGCTGCGTCCACATAGACCGAGTGTTCAACCGTTTTGCGGTATCCGTCCCGGCCCCGGAACCAGCTATAGCTGCCGTAACCAAGGACGGCATCGCTGGCATCGACAGCCACAAGGATAGGAAACCCCTCAGCTCGCCGCGCCAGAAACCAGGCGTGCCGTGTTTCGAGTGTCGCGAGTTGGTCCGTCCACGCCGCTGTGGTGTGGGAAACTGCATGATTGTGCAACTCCAGAAGAGCCGGCACATCACGATCCTCGGCGCTGCGAATGCGCAGTGTTCCGCTCGATATCTGGGGTGTCTCGTTCATTCTACCCTGCTGTTTGACAGCCACTTCGATTTGAAACGGGCGTAGGCCCTACTATGTCTGCGACTATCTTTTTCTATACCCTGTAAATCCTTCGGACTGCGGCATGCAATCCACTAGGCGAAACCGACGAGTGGTGCTAAAGGGGCGCTATGACGAAGAAGACGCTTTCCAACATCCGCAACTTTTCGATTGTCGCCCATATCGATCACGGCAAGTCGACGCTCGCAGACCGGCTGATCCAGATGACCGGCACCGTGACCGACCGGGAAATGACCGAGCAGCTGCTCGACAGCATGGATATCGAGCGCGAGCGCGGCATCACGATCAAGGCGCAGACCGTCCGGCTGGTCTATAACGCCAAGGATGGCCAGCAATATATCCTGAACCTGATCGATACCCCGGGCCACGTCGACTTTGCCTATGAGGTGTCTCGGTCACTTGCGGCCTGTGAAGGCTCGCTGCTGGTGGTGGATGCGTCCCAGGGTGTGGAAGCGCAGACGCTCGCCAACGTCTATCAGGCCATCGACAACGACCATGAAATCATTCCTGTTCTGAACAAGGTCGATCTTCCAGCCGCTGAGCCGGACCGCATCCGCGAGCAGATTGAAGACGTGATCGGCATTGATGCGTCCGAGGCCTGCATGATTTCGGCCAAGACAGGTCTTGGCGTCGATACGGTTCTGGAAGCGATCGTTGAAAAGCTGCCAGCACCGGAAGGCGATCCGGACGACACGCTGAAGGCCATGCTGGTCGACAGCTGGTACGATACCTATCTCGGCGTGATGGTTCTGGTGCGCGTGATCAACGGGTCCCTGAAAAAAGGCCAGAAGGTCAAGATGATGGGCACGGGCGCGGCCTATGACGTTGACCGCGTCGGCGTCATGACCCCGAAATTCATGCAGGTTGACGAATTGCAGGCCGGCGAGATCGGCGTCATCACCGGCTCCATCAAGGAAGTCGCGGACACCCGCGTGGGTGACACCATCACCCTTGAGAAGAAGCCCTGCGCCGAGGCGCTTCCGGGCTTCAAGCCGGCACAGCCCGTTGTTTTCTGTGGCCTGTTCCCGGTCGATGCCAACGACTTTGAGGATCTGCGCGCCGCCATGGGCAAGCTGCGCCTGAACGACGCCAGCTTTTCTTATGAGATGGAAACCTCCGCCGCGCTCGGATTCGGCTTCCGTTGCGGCTTCCTGGGTCTTTTGCACCTGGAGATCATTCAGGAGCGCCTGTCCCGCGAGTTCAATCTCGATCTCATCGCAACGGCGCCGTCGGTTGTCTATGAGATGACCATGACGGACGGCGCCGAGATCGACCTCCACAATCCGGCCGACATGCCGGATGTGGTCAAGATCGACGAAATCCGCGAGCCGTGGATCCGGGCCTCCATCATGACACCGGACGAGTTTCTGGGCGGTATCTTGAAGCTGTGCCAGGAACGGCGCGGCATTCAGGTCGATCTTTCCTATGTTGGCAGCCGGGCGCTGGTCGCCTATGACCTGCCGCTTAACGAAGTGGTCTTCGATTTTTACGACCGGCTGAAGTCGATCTCCAAAGGCTACGCCTCGTTCGACTATCAGATCTCCGACTACCGCGCGGGCGATCTCGTCAAGATGTCGATCCTCGTCAACGAGGAACCCGTCGACGCGCTGTCTGTTCTCGTCCACCGTTCACAAGCCGAGCGCCGCGGGCGGGCCATGGTGGAAAAGCTGAAAGACCTGATCCCGCGGCACATGTTCAAGATCCCGATCCAGGCAGCGATTGGCGGCAAGGTGATTGCCCGTGAAACGCTCTCTGCGCTGCGCAAGGACGTGACCGCCAAGTGTTACGGAGGCGATGCCACCCGGAAACGCAAGCTTCTGGAAAAGCAGAAGGCCGGCAAGAAGAAGATGCGCCAATTCGGCAAGGTCGAAATCCCGCAAGAAGCGTTCATTCAGGCGCTCAAAATGGACGATTGAGAAGCCGCTTGGACGCGTGATTTGCGTCACGCATCTTTTTTGCGACGCAGGTATGGTTGTGGAACTGTCCCCTTGGAGAAGACCATGGCCTCGTTCCTATCGGTAAACTTGCTCGCTCTTTTTGGTGTTTCACTTGCCGCCCTAACGGGTCTAACCACAAACGCGTCGGCCAGCGACACCTATTGCGGGAAAAACCCCTCGACATGGGCTTCTGATGTTGCCCCAGAACTTGATGGTTTTTACGCCGTAAAAAACGGGGCTGGCGTCCTGTCGATGGCTGGTCGAACGATGGCTCTGCCGGCTGGCAATCGCTCAGACGCAGCCATTGAGACCGCCCCCAATGGAAGCATGAAAATCATGTCGTCCCAGATCGGCGGAGAATTCGAGCTCTCATTTTACAAGGGCGCCCCGTGGCAAATCGCAACAAGTGCATCCTCGCCGCTCGCAGACAATGAAATACTCACAAGTTCAGATCTTGGGGTGCTGATCAATTGCGATCCCAACGACCTACCGCGGCTCCAGTCGAAAGGCCGCTATCGGGATCCAGAATCTGGGCAGGACGTCGACTTCACGCTTTATCTTTTCGCAGTCGATCCGAAAACTCTTTATGGCGTGACCGTTGGGCGCATCCAGACCCCGAACGGACCGGGCAAGGCCCAGCGCGTTCTGACCCTTTCGCGATAAACAAGATCAAGAGCCAGAGGCAGTGTCTGCAATAGGAGCCGAGCGCCGCTTCTGTTTTCACAGTTTTACCTGACCGGACCCTGACGATCAGAAATCTTGAGGCCGGTTCGAAAACCGGCCGGTTGGCTTAGCGGCGGTTGAACGGCAGATCCGCCAATTCCCGCGGGCTCATGCGCTGGATTGCGGGGTGTGCCAGTGGATCGCGGCGGTCAAAGCTGTTTTCAGATTGGGCTGTCAAATGACGGCGCCTAAACAAGTTCAACATGATCTTTATCTTCCTTATTGTTGTTTTTCTCATGCCAAATTCCTTAGTTTGTGAATTTAGCTCACCTCCACATATAGCTACTTGACCCCCAAAAAATAATCGATTTCTTCTGCGATTTTGTTTAGTTTTTCTGAATGAAAAATCTGAACCTCGTCCATCTCAACGGCTTGCGCGCAGTAGAAGCCGTTGGACGTTTGAAATCCTTGAAAGCTGCAGCCGCAGAACTGGGTGTTACAGTCGGCGCGATCAGTCAGCAGGTACACAAGACAGAGCAACAACTTGGCATCCAATTGTTCGAGCGGCGCTCACGAGCTCTGATCCCAACAGAAATTTGCCTGGCTATTCTGCCTCATCTGACCCGCGGGATAGACGCGCTATCGACCGCTGTCGCGGTTGCAACCAGCCGGCGCGATGACCTGCTCACTGTCTCGGTTGCTCCCGTTTTTGCGGGTAAATGGTTGGTGTGGCACCTCAAAGCCTTTAACAAGGCCAATCCCGGACTGCGCGTTCGGGTTGAAGCCACGATTGAGCTCGTCGATCCGGATCTAACAGATGTGGATTGGTGTATCCGCGTTGGTCCCGGCCCCTACCCCGGACTGTATGCACAAAAGCTGGTTCCACATCGTGTTTTTCCAGTATGCAATCCGCAACTTGGCCAAAAACTGCAAAGACCGGCGGATCTGCTCAGCGTTCCGATTATTCGAGATCCGGGCGAAATGTTTTCCTGGAACACTTGGCTTGAGCCCAGCGGCATGAGTGAGGCAGACCTGCCGGATGGCCCGACCTTTTCCGATGGCGCCCTTTGCCTGGACGCAGCAATTGCTGGTCAGGGCGTCTTTCTTGCCTGGGAAACCCTGGCCATTCAAGCTCTACGCGCCGGTCAAATCGTGGCACCGTTTCCGGATAGATACGAAACGGGTTTCTTTTATTGGCTCATCGGCAGCCAAAGCCGACAACCAACCTCCGCCATGAATGCCTTTAAAGACTGGCTGGTAAAAACGCTTGATGAGAGCCTTGCTGTCGACTGGCCACCGCGTTTTTAAAATTCTCCGACTGTAGCGCGCGGGGTTCAATTGGACCTCCCGCGACATATGTTCCGCAATTCCACTTGCGCGGGGGCGGCTGGTCTGTTTTTTAAGGTGCATGATAAAACCCACATCCTCTAAGGCTCATGACCTGTTTGCTGCGCACCACACGGTGAGCTATTCCCGCCCCTCTTGGACCCGCAACCATGGGCCTGCATGCGGTCGATTTACCGGCTGAGCTGCGCGCATGCCAATTCGAAGGCGTGCCGGACGCAGCTATGCGGACCGTTAGCCGTGGCATCGCCCGGCAATTCTGCTAAAAGACCGAACGACTTCCACCTTTCCCGCGACGCTACCCGGCGCGGAACGAGCATCTTGAGCTTCTATGTCTGATCTGAACACGCTTGAAACTGACCTGATTGCAGCTATTGAAAATGCAGACTCCGAGACCGGACTTGAAGAGATCCGTGTCGCGGCCCTTGGCAAAAAGGGTAGCATTTCCGAGCAGATGAAAACGCTGGGCAAGATGAGCCCGGAAGAACGCAAAACCATGGGGCCGGCCCTAAACGGCTTGAAAGCAAAAATTACCGACGCAATTGCGGCCCGTAAAGCTGTTTTGGAAGAATCCGCACTGGAGGCCCGGCTCGCCAACGAAACTGTTGACGTCACATTGCCTCTGCGCCCCTCGCCTGCCGAAACCGGCCGCATTCATCCGGTTAGTCAGGTGATTGATGAACTGACAGCTATTTTTGCGGATATGGGTTTTTCGATCGCCGAAGGACCGGACATCGAAACGGACGAGCTCAACTTTACCTCTTTGAACTTTCCCGAAGGTCACCCCGCGCGCGAAATGCATGACACTTTCTTTTTTAATGAAAAGGAAGACGGCGAACGGCTGCTGCTGCGCACCCACACCTCGCCAGTGCAGATCCGCACCATGCGCGATCAGGAGCCGCCGATCCGCGTGATCATCCCGGGCCGGACATACCGCTGTGACAGCGACCAGACGCACACGCCGATGTTCCACCAGGTGGAAGGCCTCGTGATCGACAAGGAAAGCCATTTCGGCCACCTGAAGTGGATCCTGGAAGAGTTCTGCAAGGCGTTCTTCGAGGTTGACGACATCAAGATGCGCTTCCGACCGAGCTTCTTCCCGTTCACCGAGCCCTCCATGGAAGTCGATATTCAATGCGACCGGTCCGGCGCCGAGGTTAAGATTGGCGAGGGAGCAGACTGGCTGGAAATCCTGGGATGCGGCATGGTGCATCCGAACGTTATCCGAAATTGCGGGCTGGACCCGGACGTATACCAGGGCTTCGCGTGGGGCATGGGAATCGACCGGATTGCCATGCTGAAATACGGAATGCCAGACCTGCGCGCCTTCTTTGACGCTGATGTTCGCTGGATCCAGCACTATGGCTTCCGCCCACTCGACCTGCCGACACTGTTCGGCGGTTTAAGCAGCTAACGACCGGACCACGAAAGAGAGCGACACCAACCATGATGCGTTCCTTGTGTTTGAGCATAGTCCTTGCACTGACCCTCGTTTTTGGCGGACAGGTCCTCGCACAAACTACGGAAACCGACAGCCCGCCGGACCCAGGCCGGGCGCCGACTTCGTTTGTTGAGGCGTGTGCCGACAAGATTGAGGATCGCGGCCGTCTTCGCTTCTGCGGCGAGTATTTTCAGGAACAGCTTGGAACACAGGCTGATGCGTTGCTGTACCTTCGGGATCGGATAACAACGCTGCGCGCATCACATGAACAGTCCGCGAGCGAAAAATACGCCAGCTTCCTGTCGGCCATCTATATTGTGGCATTTTTGACAATCTGCTCGATCGTCCTCGTCGCTAGTGAACGGCGGATTGGCGGGACAGCGAAATGGGCCAGCCTTGCCAGCTCCACCGCTCTCCTGGTCGTTATTGTCGTTGTGTCGGTCGGCTGGCTTGGAAAATACCGCGCGGAGTACGCCGCTCAGGTTGAGCTGGGGATCCTGCGCGACCGGATTGAAGCTGAAGCCGCCCAGGCGATCGCAACCGGACAGCAAATCACCCCGCAGATGGTGGTTGGTTGGACCGGCGAGATGTCCGCGATTGGCCGCCGGTTCGCCGAAGCTTATGCAGAAGCCTCACCAATCCCGGAACTTGACCGATTTAGCGGCGGCGGATCCTAGCCGCCGGACGTACTGTAACGAAACCTTTTTTGGCGCAGCCCCTGCGCAGCCGATACGCAAAAGAGCAGACCCATGAAATTCACACTCTCCTGGCTCAAGGAACACCTTGAGACGGATGCGAGCCTAGATGAGATCGTCGAAAAACTGACCATGATCGGCCTGGAGGTCGAAGAGGTCAGCGACCGTGCCGCTCGGCTTGCTCATTTCAAGATTGCAAAAGTTCTTGAGGCAGAGCAACACCCGAATGCCGACAGGCTGAAGGTGCTGAAAGTTGATCCTGGCACAGGCGAAACGCTTCAGATCGTCTGCGGAGCACCAAATGCCCGCGCGGGCCTCGTCGGCGTGCTCGGCCGCCCTGGTGACTATGTTCCAGGCATCGATATCACTTTGTCAGTGGGTAAAATCCGCGATGTCGAGAGCTTCGGAATGATGTGTTCCGAACGGGAACTTGAGCTTTCCGATGAGCATGACGGGATCATTGATCTGCCCGAAGATGCGCCGGTTGGCGAAAGCTATGCGACCTGGGCCGGATTGGACGACCCGATTATAGAAATCGGCCTGACCCCCAACCGGCCAGATTGTACCGGTGTGTATGGCATTGCACGAGACTTGGCCGCGGCGGGAATAGGAAAGCTTAAAGAACGCAGTCACACGCAAATTAAAGGCAGCTTTCCTTGCCCCACCGAGGTTTCTTTGGAGTTCGGCGCCACACAGCCGCTTTGCAAGGCATTCGGACTGCGCATGGTAAGGGGCGTTAAGAACGGTCCTTCGCCAAAATGGATGCAAGACCGGCTGCGCGCAATCGGATTGCGCCCGATCAACACCTTGGTGGACATCACCAACTACATGACCTTCGACCAGGGCCGCCCGCTACACGTATTCGATGCAGCAAAGGTAAAGGGTGACCTGGTTGTTCGCCGCGGCGTTAAAGGCGAGACAATCGACGGTCTGAACGGAAAGTCCTACGAGGTTGATGACAGCGTTTGCGTCATTGCGGACGATCAAGGACTTGAAAGCCTCGGAGGCATCCTCGGCGGCGAGGTCTCCGGCTGCACCGAGAGCACGAGTGACGTTCTGATTGAATCTGCGCTCTGGGATGAGGACGGTATCGCTGCAACCGGCCGCAAACTTGGAGTCAACACCGATGCGCGCTACCGGTTTGAGCGCGGTGTGGATCCTGATTACATGCTGCCCGGCCTTGAGGCGGCCACCAAGATGGTTCTGGACCTGTGTGGCGGCGAATCATCCGAAGTCGTGCAAGCCGGTGAGGTACCCGATACCTCCAAGATTATCGAATTTCCCTATTCTGAAGTGAAGCGGCTAGCGGGTGTCGATGTCGCCGTTGTCGAAATGAACATGACCCTTCGTGCCCTAGGCTTTTGGGTCTCGGGCTCAGGAGACACAGTCAAGGTTGCGCCGCCGAGCTGGCGCCCGGACGTGGAAGGCAAGGCTGACCTTGTTGAGGAAATTGTCCGGATCATCGGGCTTGACCGTGTTCCGAACACGCCGCTTCCCCGGCAAGGCAGCGTTTCCGGCAAGGTGTTGACGGCTGGTCAGATCCGGAGAAACAAGGCTCGGCGCACGCTCGCCACACGCGGACTGAACGAAGCTGTGACCTGGTCATTCATTTCTGAAGATCGAGCAGACTTGTTTGGCGGCGGCGATGCGGCGCTGAAACTCGCCAACCCGATTTCCTCCGACATGTCGGACATGCGGCCTAGTTTGCTTCCCGGTCTACTCGCTGCGGCACAGCGGAACGCAGATCGTGGCTATGGTGATGTCGGATTGTTCGAAGTGGGCCAAGTGTTTGCCGGCGACAAACCGGAAGAGCAGTCAATGGTTGCAAGCGGCGTGCGTCGGGGCACGGCCACGCTCGACGGTGCAGGCCGCCACTGGTCTGGAACGGCAAAGCCCGTTGATGTTTTTGATGCGAAAGCAGATGCGGTCGCGGCACTAGCGGCGATTGGGGCGCCCGTCGACAAGCTTCAAGTCTACACAGATGCTCCAAACTATTTCCATCCCGGGCGGTCCGGAACCCTAAAGCTCGGCCCCAAAAACACTCTGGCTGTTTTTGGTGAGCTGCACCCGCGAACTTTGAGGGCACTCGACATTGAAGGTCCGCTCGCAGTATTTGAAGTCCTGTTGGACAATCTGCCACAGCCAAAAGGCAAAGGCGGACGTTCGAAAGGTGCCCTCAATGCCTCCGGGCTGATGCCGGTCCGTCGCGATTTTGCTTTCGTTGTCGACAAAGGCCTTAGTGCTGAAACGCTTCTCAAGGCGGCTCGCGGAGCGGACAAGACCCTGATCAACGATGTCACGCTTTTCGATATTTACGAAGGACCCGGCGTGGATGAGGGCAAGAAGTCTCTGGCAATCGACGTCGTTTTGCAGCCAAGGCAGAAAACACTGACCGATGAAGAGATAGACGGAATCTCGCAAAAGATCATTTCAGCGGTGAAAAAGGCAACCGGCGGCGAATTGCGAGGCTAACAAGAAAATGCCGCCCCCGCACGGGGCGGCTCTTTTTCTTTCTATCGGTTACTGCGTGGGTTTACCCGCTCAACGCATCTACGCCCGACATTGCATTGCTTGACATCTTTAGTCGGCGCGAACAGGGCACGGGTCACCGCATGCGGCTCTACACAGTAGCTACCATTGGCCACAAATCGGTCAAATGTGCTTGGCCCTGTGTTCATAACGATCTGCCCGCGTTGTTTTACAAGGGCTTGCGCTTGTTCGCAGGTATAATTGCGGGTATCGGGCCGCGCTTGTGCCGCAACTTCAGAACTTGTGACTAAATTCAAGCCGGCGAAAACGCACGCCAGCGCGAACGCCTGAGACACTGTTCGTATGGCGCGAATAGTTTGAACCGTCATAGTGTGCCATTCCAAGTTGGTTATAAGCCGTTTTTGGAGCCGTCGGTTCAAACGTCAAGCAATCGCGGAACAACTTCAAGTGACCGCGGAAGCCTTGCCTACACTTGGCTCATACGAGCCAGATCCCATCATCAATCGCCGATGAGACGTTCGCCTTGTTCTCCGTGCTCTCGGAAAATCCAAAAAGAACCTGCGCCCTCGATTGGCCACCGTTTATGGCATCTTGCCATCCTGAAAGACCTGCATCATCCGGAGCACGGTTTAAAACGTTGTTATACAGGAGGGTGATGAAGGTCGTGTCATTTACGTTCTCGCCGTATGTTTGCTGGAATTCGGCTGACGCAATGAAAGCCGCTGCCATATCAAATATACCGAGCCCTCCATCCATAAGATTGACGTTGTGCGACAGTCCGGCATCGTCCGGTGTCCGATCAAAAGCGGCCTGATACAAACGATACGTCTGACCTGCTGCACCTGTGAGGTCAAAAGCGAGCGTACCATCACTGAACTGAATGCGTTCAATGTTCGTGACCGTGTCAGTTCCCAGACCTGCGGAGGTCGCTGTGATGGTTCCTGCAGCGGTGGTATCAGTGATTGAAACCGTTACGGATGCCCGGGTCGCGCCATATATAGCGACGTCCAACCCGTCTCCGCCGTCCATGGTGTCATTGCCCGCGTTACCGGTAAACTGATTTGCTGCGCTGTTTCCGGTCATTGTGTCGTTAGCGCTGCCACCGATCGCGTTTTCAACGGTCACGCCGTTCGCAATCGTGTAGCCGCCAGCAACACCATTGACCCAAGAAACATACCCCCCGCCATTTTCACCAGATAGCGGTGCCTCGCGCAGGTCGATTACCAAAGAGGACGTTGCAGTGGCACCCGTGATCGTATCCGTACCGCCAGCATCCCAAATCGCGGTCCAGCCGACGCCAGAACCGTCCGCAGTGAAAAGGGTGTAGGTGTTGTTGCCCGTGTTGTAATTCGTGTTGGCGCCGTACATCGCTTGAACGGCAGCCACATCGTAAGCCATTGGCGTTGCCGCCTGCCCGGATGCGAGACTGGGGACGGGCTGACCGGTCCAGCCGACGACGTATGACAGGACAGAGAAAATCGCCTGATTTTGAGCGTTCGTTCCCGTGTTTTGGTCTTCATTTACCGGAACGCCAGGGAACGTCGTTCCGTCATGCGTGTGCTCCAGTCCGATTGAATGGCCAATTTCATGAACGATGGTGTAAAACCCGTCGCCCCCTGAATTTATCTGAGCCCAGGACGCGCTCTCGAAATTGTACCGTGTTTGAAGGCCTATGTTTGAACCGCCATTGATCGGAAGCTGAGCGTCCGCTTCGCTTCCCCCAAGAGCAACAGCCGTCAACAATTGATTGACGATATTTGCTGACCCGGCATCGAACACACGTGTAAAGGTGATGTTGGCAACATTGGCCCAGGTCTGGTAACCAGCTTCGATTGCTGCAATCTCTGCGTCGGTCCAGGCTTTCCCTTGGCCATCATCAAAGAAATACGTAACAGTTGTCGATGTGTCCCAGGCGCCTTCCGGCGAAATCAATGCCGCAAGGTACGGATTGGACGAGGACGCTGTTTGCGCGCGAGTAATTGCTGCCATTTCTTCCCCCCAATAAGCATTCATGAAGTTATCTACTCATTTTTACCCTGAGTAAATCCAGGAAATTGTTGAAAATTTTTTTAAGGTTGCACTTTAAATATCGCATACTATTGGTTTAGCCACACAACAAACAGCAACACTTCACGAGCAAACTGGTGTAGAATTTTAATCGTCTGAGCATAAAGCTGCACGGCATACCTGTGCGCCCCAGAAACGAGCGAGCCAGTCGCCCTTATGATGAACTTTTCACAGTGCCGGGAATCAGGTCTCATCTCAGACCTCCAGAGAATCGTTCTTTCGACACCACATTTGATGAATATTCTGAAGATCCTGCGCGAGCTGGATCTTCCAGATGCCTGGCTTGTGTCCGGCGCCATCTATCAGACTGTCTGGAACAGATTGACCGCGCGCAGTCCGATGAATGGTATCAAGGATTTTGACGTTATTTACTTTGATTCGTGCGATCTAAGCTACGAGGCTGAAGATCGCGTCATTCAGCGTGTTCGGGCAGCGTTGCCGGATTTGGCGGATCGGTTGGAGATCAAAAACCAAGCACGCGTACACTTTTGGTTTGAGCAGCGTTTCGGGCACCCTTATCCGCAGCTCGAAACCAGCCTTCAGTCTCTAGAGAACTATGCATCCAAAACTCACGCAGTTGCCGTCCGGCTGACCAAGATGGGAACTCTGGACATACAGGCACCTTTCGGACTTCAGGACATTTTCGCGCTGCGTCTGACGCCCAATACACGCCTGGCCAATGAAAAAACCTACCGAGAGAAGGCCGCCAGGATGACCCGGGTCTGGCCGGAACTGACCGTAATTCCTTGGCCTGAAACGGCAAGCAAACAAGTGGCCGCCAAACCGCTCCCGGTTCAGAACTAGGAGGCCTTTTTCAGAAGTGCGGGTGCCGCAATTCGGACCCGGATCAAACCGCGGACAGAATTCCCAACAAACACTTCATCTGCCGCTTTCAGATCCGAAAGCGTCAAATCCGCCTCATATGCCAGGTTGTGTTCAAGCAAACCTTCGCGAAATGTGCCGGGCAATAGGCCGTGGGTGAGTGCCGGCGTAAGGAGACGGCCCGCCTTTCGAACGAACAGGTTGGTGTAGCTTCCTTCCGTCAGAAAGCCATCCACGTTCTCAAAAATCACTTCACTGAACCCATACAAGTCTGCGTAGCGCTTGCGCGTGGTGTCGTAAAATGCGCGGTTCGATGTCTTGTGAAACAAGAAACGATCTTGCGAACAGGTCCGCTCTTCAGCGAGGCCGACGGACCAAACCTGCGAATCTGAGGAAACTGGAAGATCAGATACTTTCAGGGTCATTTCCCCACCCGGCCGAAGATCCAAGCGCAGGCGTTTGGATGATCCTCCAACCGTTTCCAATAGCAGCCTGCGGGCCTCATCATGATCAAAGGAAAAGCCAAAATAATCCGCTGAGCGCTCAAGACGGCTCAAGTGGCGATCGAGAAGCACAAAGCCATCCTGTGGGGTGTAGGCCATCGTTTCAAAAAGCGAGAACTCTGGTTCTTCCGCTTTCAGGAACTTCAGCTTTAAAGCGCATTCATCGTATTCAGGTCCAGCCCCAGAATCGTAGACCACCCCAGATCCTGTGCCTGCACGCGCCGTGCCGCCGTCCAGAAGATCAAGTGTTCTGATCGCGACATTGAACTGAAAGTCACCCGAAGGTTCGATATAGCCAATTGATCCAGTGTAAACGCCTCTTGGCGACCCTTCCAGCTTCTGTGCAATCGTCATCGCGCTAAGCTTGGGTGCGCCGGTGATCGACCCACACGGAAACAGATGCTCGATTATCTCCGGAAACCCCATTTCCGGCCGAAGGCTTGCGATCACCGTCGATGTCATCTGGTGCAGAGACTTATAGCGCTCCACTTCACACAGCTTGGTAACCTCGACAGACCCGGCCTCGGCGATGCGGGACAGATCGTTGCGCATCAAATCAACGATCATCGTGTTTTCCGCACGCTGTTTCGGGTCGCGCGCAAGCTCGTTGGCAACTTGAGTGTCTTCAGCACTGGAACGCCCACGGGGCGCAGTGCCTTTCATCGGCTTGGTTTTTATTGTCTGTCCGCAGCGCTGCAGAAAGAGCTCCGGGGACAAGGACAGTATACTTCGGCCGTCCAACCGGATAAATGCCGCATAGGGCACAGGTTGTCGATCAACGAGATCAAGAAACACCTGTTCGGGCGTCCCATGAAGCTCCATGTCGGCGCGCATTGTAAAATTAACTTGGTAGATGTCGCCCTCAGCCAAATGCTGTTGGACGCGCGAAAAAGCGCGATTATATCCGCTGCGGCCTGTATCGAATACCGGAGTTCCGATCTCGGCTTTTTTATGCTTGTTGTGATCCGCAAGTGCCGCTTGAACTTCCTGGAGCGTGACGGTCTGGTATCGGTCATAAACCCCAAACCACAACAGTGGCTCACCATTTGGAACATGAAGTTGCTCAAGCTTCGTCTCGAAGGCGAACCCGAGTTCATAAGCCAAAAAACCGGCAAGGTGTGCTCCGGCCGCGCGGGCTTTGTCCACACGTTGCAGTGCCTGCCTGACGCCATCCAAGCTGTCACAGCTAATGACCTCGCGCGGCGACTGGTAAAGGCGTCCTGTCTTGGCATGCAAGGCATCCAAGAGCAGCACAGACCCGTTCGATATTTGAAAAGACGCCATTTGTGACCGCTGACCGTCCCTCTAACCCGACCATCAGGACTATGCATGATGACAATATGCCGGGGAAGTTGTTTTGACGGCGGCAAATGGCATCGAAGCGACACCTCGTCAACCCATGCTCACCGTCTTATTTCGGCGGCATTCCGGTTTCCGGTCTAGCGCTCCGGTAGATGTTACCTCACTTCGGACACGCCGTGCGACCAATTAAGCAGCAGCCACATCGTTCAGGAATGCGTCCACCGAGACACTCATGTCCTGCGCCTCGCGGTCCAGCTGCTCAGCCGATGAGGAAACGGTCGAGGCAGCACCTGTTGTGCGTTCGGCGGCCTCTGTCAGTCCGCTAATGCTGGTTGCCACCATGCTGGTGCCATTGGCGGCTTCAGACACGCTTTGGGAAATTTCACGTGTCGCGGCTCCCTGCTGCTCGACTGCCGCTGCGATGGTGGCGGTGTAGTTGTTCACCTTATCCATCGTTGCCGCGATGGAACCAATCGCCTCGACAGCATCCTTTGTCTCTGCCTGAATGGCTGAGATCTGAGCCCCGATCTCCTCGGTCGCCTTAGAGGTTTGTGTGGCCAGTTCTTTCACTTCGGCAGCCACCACAGCAAATCCTTTGCCGGCCTCGCCGGCACGGGCGGCCTCGATCGTGGCGTTCAGCGCCAAGAGATTCGTCTGCTCAGCGATTGCCTGGATCAGCGTAACCACCTCACCGATGCGATTTGCGGCCTCAGCAAGGCCAGCCACTTTCTTGTTGCTCGACTGGGCACCTTCGGTCGCCATGGCAACAATTGATGTGGTTTGCTCGACCTGACGCGAGATCTCAGAAATCGAAGACGACAATTCCTCGGCAGCGGAGGCAACTGTCTGCACATTGCCGGAGGCCGTTTCGGAGGCTGAGTTTGCCGTCGAGGCGCGCTCAGCCGTGTCGTCGGCAACTGCGGTCAGATCGCTCGCCGCAGACCGCATGGATTGAACTTCACTGACGACGAGGGCGATTTTTTCTTCGATTTCGTGACGGAATTGGGCGATACGTTCGCTTGTTTGTTCGCGGCGCAGCCGTTCCTGCTCGGCACGGTCCTGATCGGCCGCCTGCATGTTACGCGCCTGTTCTTGGGAAAGCTCCGCATCTGCCTTGGCCGCATCTGCAAGACCGAACGCTTTGGACAATCTGTCGGTCACCCACCACAGAGCGCCAACTTCGGCAATGACAATCACCGCATGAAACACCACACGGGAAAAATTGCTACCCGCCGGAAAGACAGCGAATGGTAGCGCGAAATTGAGCGCCAAATGATGAACAGCCACAACACCTGCATAGGCCACCAGGGCTCGCCAGTCGACCCAGCCCGCTAGAATTGCAAGGACGGCAAAGAAATACATGTGGGCATCAAGTTGGAATGACGCTGCGGGATCCGGCGTTGCCAATGAGGCAACAAAGAGTGCGACAAGCACGGCCAGTGTAACGGAGGTCGCAATGCGGGTTTCAACGCCGGTTCCATATTTCAACCAGGTCGCCGTAGCCGCCGCACCGAGAAGGAGGGCCGCTCCGCAGGCCCCAACCCAGGAAACCCCGCCGATGAAGAGCGAGGTCCCCATGACAAGGAAAACGTTAAACCAGATAAAAAACACGATGTTTCGTGCGAAGGCGGTCCGAAGGCTATCAAGGCTTGCTTCAGAATTGGTCAGTGCCGTCATGAATTTACTCCAGAGCCGCGGGTGCTCAGCCAAATGCAAGTCGAGGCAATTGCCGAGGACGCAACGAAAAATGCTCCTGCGGCATAAAGCTCGCTGTTTGATGCGGTGCCGTTCCGGTCAATGACCGCGACCCATCCAGAAGGCGCGGCGCTGATAAGTGAACCACCGCTTTTTGCTAGGACTTCGTAGACCGTTCCTGATCCGAAGGGGGAGGCAAACACTGCAACAGGCCCTTCTCGGCCAGGCAAAAGACCAACCAGTACCAATAATGTGCATGCTGCCCCGAAATATGCGTAGCCGAATGCTGTATTGGATTTGGCCTTCATGGCGTCTCTTCGCTCAAGCGGTGAGTGATGTCGTTGAGCAATAATCGCCGCGGGGACTTAAAATATTCTGAAATTTCGACGCAGAGTGAGAAAAAAACTTTTTCTCTCAATACTCTATCAAAAGATGAATAAGACTTTAGATACACGCAAGCGCTGACCGTAGCGCCAGTCGGTTCAAACAGGCTTCACGTCATCTGAATGCCAAGCCCTTTTGCCCTGGCTGGCGGAGTGGAAGCCTTTGCCGCAAACTGCTGATGGCGCTGTTCTGCAAAATAAAAAGGCATTCCCGTCAGAATCTGCGTGGTGATAGCCTTTGTTGCACCGGCACTCTGCAACGCTTCTGAATAAGCATTAAGACAGTCCTTTGCCTCTTCGGCATCTCCGGGCTCTACAACCAAAAGAGACCGGTATTGTGTGCCTTGCAGGTGGCCTTGCTGCATCCCCTGTGTCGGGTCGTGATTTTCAAAAAATATCTTTAGTAGTGACGATAGTGGAACCATTTTTCGATCAAATACCAGTTTTATGCACTCGGCATGTCCTGTCCGGCCGGTTTGAACTTCATTGTGAGTCGGGTTCGGAGTAAATCCGCCCGCATAACCAACTGCTGTCACATGAACACCGCCCAGGTCCCAGAATAAAGGTTCCGAAGCCCAAAAACTGCCCATCCCCACGATCAGCTGGTCGTGATCGTCCGGGTAAGGTGGCAGTAGCGATTGCCCAAAAACCGCATGCGCGTGCTCAGGCTGCACAGCTTCGCGACGTCCCGGCAACGCTTCCGCCTCAGACGGCAACTCGAATTTTTTCGACAACATTGTCATGAAAGACATGCGGGCGCCCTCCCCGGCGCAGTTTGACAACAATCACGCCAGTGCTGATTTCCGTTTCTGGCGCCGGGCGCCCAACGCCAGGAAAATCAGACCCAAGGGAGCGGCGACAGCCCATACCGGCCATGTCAGAACCGTTTGTATCACAGGATCCCAGAGATAAGGGTTCACATGACGCTGGATGGCAGCCTGGGCAATATTCAGCGTGTCCGGTGAATAGGTGAACCAGGCCTGACCCAGGGGAACGACAGTGAGTGAATTCTCCGCAATCGAACGGCTGCCATCGGCGATCAATGCCACCACTGCGATCCCGAGCAACATAAGCCCAACGATACGGAAAACAAATTTTAACAGTGCAAGCATTCAGGTCTCCGTCTTGCGGCTGGGCCGCGGTGAGATGGCACATCTTCCCCGTCACGGATATAATTGAATCAAACGATGGTTCAATTCGGCGCGGACAAGCAAAGTTCTATTGGCGGGGCGGTGCCGGCACTTGTGCCGGTAAACGAAGCAGCCTTCTTGGCCAAAATAACCCGTCCACACCAATCAATCCTGCTTGAAAATTTCTTTTTCAAAGGAGGTTGCGCTTCCAAAGCTCATGGGTATATTGCGCAACTCTCAAGCGGGCGACCGCATGAAATGGACAGGTGGCCGAGTGGCTGAAGGCGCACGCCTGGAACGCGTGTATACGGGCAACCGTATCGAGGGTTCGAATCCCTCTCTGTCCGCCATTACTTTTCATTAATATGCTGAATTCATTGCATATTTTGCCCGCATCGGGCTACGCACCCTAAAAATAGCCCTAAATCCGCACAGCTTTTGCGCCCGGATTATTGCTTGTCGGAGGCACATATCGCGGGTCGATCGACAAGAGAATTTTGTCGAAGCGCTGTTTTTCGGCTGCGCTTAATTGAGCGTATACTTCATTAAGTGTCTTCGGATTTTGAGTTTTGGGCACCCTGCAAACCTTCCGTTGAGTAGCGCGTTTGAATTGATCCGATTTTTAACTTAGTGCAACATATGCGAGCAACCGTGAAAAGAGCGCGTGTGTGTGATGCGTAGAGTAATTTTCATATTACTGTTTTTGTTCATTTTTCGTGGGTCCGCACATGCTGACTACAATCAATCGAGAGCGTGGTTCAACTCGCAAACCGAACAAGAGCGAGTAGTCATTCAATTGCTGCTCATTTTCACGGGCGATTATGTAGCGATTGTCGATGCCGCATTCGGGAACCGGACCTATGAGGCGCTAAGGTCCTTTCAATCGAGGAATAACAGACGGCAAAACGGCGTCCTAAGCGAATGGGAGCTCCAACTGCTTTGGGACCAAGGCGGCTCTGTGATGGAAAAGGTCGGTTTTGAATTCAGAGACGATTTGACCACCGGCATCACCCTCGGAATTCTGGAGAGCCTTTTTGCCTCAACGGAACACACCGAACGCGGGAAACCTTGGATTGACCGAAATGGACATGTGGAATTGGAGACGCTCCGTATTCCGCACCAACACACGTCCTATGACCAGCTTTTCCAAAGGCTATCGAGGGAAACAGCAAGCCGCCAAATCGAATACACGTTTTATCGGCAAGAGAACTTCATCGTTAGCGGCACGAACCGGGGCCGAAATTTCTATCTTCGGATGTTTAGAACACAAAATGACACGCGCGGTTTCTCACTTGCTTGGGATGAACAGGTTACCTCGTTCAACGTCTCAACGCAAAAGTCCGCCTCCAGCGTGTTGAAGATGCGCCGGGACAGAACCTTGCGGGTAGACCAGTCCATGATTGCAACCAGATAGAGGAAGTCTCGCTGCATCAGCTAATAGGTGATGTTGGCGCGCCAGACATTATTGGGCTAATCGACCCGTAGCCCGCTCAGCAGATAGGGGTAGGTCTTGTGTCCCTTGGCGGGCTTGCTGGTGTTCGGTTTCTGGTGGATCAGCATCACGTGCATGAGCCGCCGGATGCGCTTCTAGTTCACCGGATGCCCTTCGTTCCGAAGGTGCCGGGTCATCTGCCGGACAACGAAGAACGGCGTTTCGGGGAACTGCTTGACTATCAGGAGCATGGAGCAAAACGGTCTCTTGTGCATTTAAGCGTTTCCACCGCCTGCCCGCGAACAAATCAACGAGCATTAATGTGACAATTGACACAAATTAATCTGAGATTTTAAGTACACTTATGCTGTGAAATAGGTCTTTCTATTTTGAAAAAAACTTGGAGATCGGAATGAGAATCGCCAGTACTTTCAAAGCAACAAAAAAAGTATTGATTACCGCGACGGCAATCAGCTGCATGAGCGCTGCGGCGCAGGCAAGTTCGACCGATATTCTGTTTATCCTGGATGGCTCCGGCTCGATGTGGGGGCAAATCGACAAGGTTGCGAAAATCACAACGGCTAAAGACACGCTCAGCCGCCTGATCGACGATGTTCCGGAGGGCGCGCGTGTCGGCCTGATGACCTACGGGACCCAAAGCAAGGAAAGCTGCACCGATTTCATGACGCTGAACGCAGTGGGATCGACACGCGATGACATCAAATCGTCGATTGCCGGGATCACGCCCCTTGGCAAGACACCTATGGCCCTGTCCTTGACCCTGGCCATTACCCAACTCTCAAAAACCGAACCGACAGACCGGCAAAAGGCGGTGGTTCTGATATCTGACGGTATCGAGACGTGCGACGCGGATCCTTGCTCAAATGCTGCCCTCTCGCAGTATTTGGGCGTGGATATGAAAGTCCATGTCGTGGGGTTCGACGTCGACAAAGAAGCCAAGGACCAGCTGCAATGCATCGCGAATGCTGGCAGCGGACAGTATTTTGACGCGGCTGATACGGACGGATTCCAAGCAGCCATGGCTCAAGTGGTTCAAGTGGCTCAAGCCGCCGAGCCGGCGCCAGAGCCGGTCGCTGTCAGCGAGCCGGAACCGGAGCCCGCTGGTCCGGTGATCACAGAGTTTTTCAGGGAGGATTTCGACGGGGTCGAGCTGTCGGACAATTGGACCGTGGAAAACGCAAACCCGGATGCGTTTATCGTCGAAGACGGCAACTTGCTGATGCTGTCGACACGGGGCGGCGGCTTTGAGAGCGCTGAGCCTCAGAACCTTGTTACTTATGCTGGCGACCTTCCAGCCGGTGACTGGGATGTGGAGATCACCTACACGGGTGAATACTCCACCAACGCGGACCGTCTAACGCTTGGAATGCGCAAGGATGAGGCTAATTTTCTGGCCACCAGCTACTATTCAAGTGCACCGGGTACCGGTTGCCTGAAGTCGGAACTGGCACTCGCCAAAATGTCCTCAGGAACACAGGATCGCGAAGGCCGTCTGTTCCGGTCCAACCAACGGTCCTGTTATGCAACGACACCGATCGGCGCGGAAAACTGGGCCACAATCCAGGAAGACCATAGCCAAAAACCGATCAAGCTCACCTTCTCGAAGCGGGGCCGGTCTTACTCCTCGACGGTGGAAATGCTTGGTTTCACGGACGCAGACGGTGACCCATACGTGGTGTCTTCCGACAAGTACACGTCGCTGCGCTCGCCGGGCACACTCGCCTTTACGGTAGACCGCCCCGGCCGCAATGCCAGCGGCGAGGTCCTGATGATGATCGACAGCGTTGTCATCAACGAAGTGACCGGGGCAGATCAATGATCTGGTCTTTTTCCAAGCGGTTTGGAGTTGGCATTGGCATGGCAGCAATCGCTGCCCTGCCCCTGCACGCCCAGTTACTTACGGTGCCCGTTATGGAACATGCCACGGAAGACTGGGACACCTGCGGTCAGGGCCAGGTATACGGCCTGAAATCGGATGGAGACGGGTTCCTCGCCGTGCGGACGGGCCCGGGCAGCCAGTTCGACAAGATCGATGAGGTCTACAACAACGACAAGGTGTTCCTGTTCGACCAGCACGGCGACTGGTTCGGTGTGCTCTATGGCGTTCAGGAGATCGACTGCGGTCCGATCAATGGGTCTAAGCCCGCGGTGCGTCCCGGGGCAAAGGCAGGTTGGGTGCACCGGGACTGGGTCCGTGTGATTGCCGGCTAGAGGCGATGGACCGGCTGGAATGTCGGCGGACAGCCGTCAAAAGCGGGATGTCCAGATAGGCTTGACGCGCCCGGCCCAGCTGAGAGCAAAAAAGATGATGTGCGCAAACTCTCTGCCACCCATCGGCAAACACCATCCAAACGGCAAGCTATTGTCGTGGAGAGGATAAGGAGCTCCATCAATGCTCAATTTCTTGCGTGCCGCGTTTACCTTCTCAATGCTTATTGTTGCTGCCGGTTCGCAAAGTGGAATTCGCCCAGCTTATGGCAAGCAGTTTGAGTTTGGTAAAATCAACTCCACCTCGGCAAAGGACATTGCAGACGTCTGGACGAAAGCAAAGGCTGGAAACGAAAGAGAAGCCTGGGCGACCAGCTATTGGCCCGATGATTTCTTATTGGATGCGACCATAGGAGAAAACAAGACACCTGCTATGGCGCAGATCATGCTGCGCATCGAGAACCAGCTCCATTCAATTTATCAATATGAGAAAAGCAGTGGCTGCAAGAAAAACGCAGCGTTTGCCGCCTGGCAACATGTCAAAGATCGAAACAGCCTCTTAGGAAATCGAGCGGCGATCAAAGACGGGGTAAATTTTATTAAAGACATCCTGACTTTGCCAACCAGTATGACCAAGAAGCTTGGAGATGTCGGTCGCAAAGCTTTCGCAGACAAGGTTGAAGATGCTGTCTCTGATCAAGCGAAAAGTGCTGCAAAACAAGCACTGGAAATAGCACAGAAGTATATGAAAGGGCTTCCGCCTGAAGTCTATGAAGACAACATGGCGAGCCAGGATACGTCATGGATTGATTATTTGACCGGACTGAAGTTCAAGCCGAATTTATCTTCATCTTCCATGGCTGGTCGTTGCAATGTTTCTTTTCGGATCGTATGGAACAAAAAAGAATCCCGATATTACTTTATCTTGATCGCAAACGATTGCGAATGCGATTGCAAAGATGATGAAGATCACAAAGTCATAAACGGCAGCACAAAGGCCATGGTCCTGTCTGGATCCGGCCGTGTTGACCTTGTCCGGACCGGGAAAACCGCAAGGATTTCGGTATCACGCCCCTTGGTGGTCATGGACTATGAGTGCTGTGACAACAAGGATCAAGGGACTGCGTCTTGGGGGGGAAGCACCCCGAAGGAAGTGGAAAACCGGAAAAAAGCTCTGCGTATTCAAGAGCTCGCAAAGAAGAAAAACAAGGAATTGCCGGCCCTTACCCATGAAGAAAGACTTGCGGCAGACGAGGCGCGAAAGTCTGTTTCAATTCAAGCTGGCAATAGCGACGCCGAGATTTCAAAAAAAGCGGCAAAATATCGTCAAGACATCAAGGCGGCCAGAACGCTGGATGATATCAACCGGATTGGGCGCCAATTACAAAGAGACCGCTCAGATGCGCAACACGCGCAAGCGGACGGGACTGCCAATCAGAAGCTTTTGAACGAGTTGAACAGTCTGCTTGATGAGGCCAACCAGAAGCAGGACACACTCAAGAAAGCGGAAGCTAAACGCAGCGCCTCAAAATCAGCCGCTGACAAGGTTTCCATGTCCGCGCTCGGCTCGGATGTAAACGCCATGTTTGCGTCGCTGGACAAGGAACCCACTTCCGTTTGTGGAACCGTTGCGTTTTCGCTAGGCACTGATCCGTTGCCGTGTCCCAGACAAACACAGCTCAGATTTGCAGATCCAATACAAGTTCTCGATGGGTACACGATTGTCGGCACGGTTTATGCCATCAACGGCAAGGAT
The DNA here is from genome assembly GCF_007830545.1 of Roseibium hamelinense. Taxonomy (GTDB): domain Bacteria; phylum Pseudomonadota; class Alphaproteobacteria; order Rhizobiales; family Stappiaceae; genus Roseibium; species Roseibium hamelinense. The sequence continues at coordinate 806 of NZ_VLLF01000011.1, read as the reverse complement.
GTGGACTGGGAGTCTTGCGCAAATTTCAACCCCGTTACCCAGCAGTGTATGGATGGTGCCACTGCCTTCGCGCAGACCGGGACGGACAAAAACGAGGTCTGTCTCAGTGAGGAAGGTGAGTTGCTCCTGGACGTGGATGGCAAACCCTACGATCTTTTCCATCAGAGCTTCACATCGCCGGTTTTAACAAAAACGGAGTGTAGCCCAACAACAGATGCAGACTGTCGGACGACAAAAAGCGGTGGGGAACAATGGTTGAAGCCCTTTACGGACCATCTGGAGGGTTTGATTGAAGGGCCGGGCCACGCGCCGGAGCAACCAAGCGAATGAAATCAGTTGTTGCGTTTTGAAGGCTCAGTTCAGTCGGCGACAGCGGCTGTTTTCTTAAAAACTGCTTACCAGTGAGGAAATAATGGTAGTGTCAAATATTTTTCGCACTTTTGTTTTCAGGCGACGGCTCCGTGGGTTTGGTGTTGCTCCTGGTAGAGCGGTGCCATGTTCATGTATTTTCGGGCGGACCATTTGCCGGCCGCGATATGTCTGAGTCTTGCCGCGGCCAGGTTCAGGCATGATTGACCGTCCGGGAACGCCCCGACAACTCGCGTTCGCCGCCGGATCTCTTTCATTATCCGCTCCAGAGGATTGTTCGTCCTGATCTTGCGCCAATGGCTGTCCGGAAAGCCGTAGTAGGTCAGCGTCTCGTCGATGCTCTCTTCAATGAGATCGGCAGCTCGTGTCAGACGTTGTGCCCGCAGGTCTGCGATAACAGCGTCAGCCTTTTCCTGTGCTGCCCTGCGGTTCTCTTG
>NZ_VLLF01000010.1 GCF_007830545.1 Roseibium hamelinense | reverse complement strand
GAAGCCCGCCGGAGTTTTTTCGCAAGCTGCTGCGGATCGGGCGCCAACTCCCGGCCCTGGAGCGGCAAACCATCTTCAAGCCGCGCTTTATCAAGCGCGGGCTGAGTCGCCGTACATAATATAATTGTACAGCCATAGGAGTTAGCTAGCTCCTCAAGCATCCGCATCGCAGGTTTCAAGAGCGGCCGCGGCAGTGTTTGTGCCTCGTCCAGGATGATCACGGACCTGGCAATGTTGTGCAGCTTTCGCGCCCGTGATGGCCTGGACGCAAAAAGGCTTTCGAAAAACTGGACATTTGTCGTCACGACCACCGGCGCCGCCCAGTCTTCCATCGCGAGCTTTAGTTTGCCGCGCTGCTGCCGGTTTCCGGTTGTTTCCTCGTCAATCGCGGAATGGTGTTCCAGCACGACATCTTCGCCCAAGACCTTCCTGAAGATGTCGGCCGTTTGGTCAATGATTGATGTGAACGGGATCGCGTAGATTATCCGGCGATGACCATGAATTCGGGCATGATCCAAGGCAAAGCCGAGAGAGGCGAGTGTCTTGCCGCCGCCAGTTGGGACGGTTAGCGTAAAAAGACCGGGAGTATCCCGGGCTTTACCCAGCATGTGATCCAGAATATTGGACCTCAGCTTGTTGAGGTCATTTGATAGATTTCGCTTGTGATCCATGAAGGCGGAAAACCGGTCTGACAAAACAGGCAGGCTTTCCTGAAGACTTGGCCACTCACGATCGTGAAAACGGCTTTCAAGGGCAGCGTAATAGGCCTCCGTATCCTTGAAATCAGCATCTACAAGACACGAGAAAATCATCCGCGTAATTACGGACATGGAGAAGAATGCGCCCTTTTTGCCGATGAAAGACGATAACAGCTCCGGTGATATGCTTCCGAGGGCTACGTCCAGTTCTTCTTTCCACACCGGATCTAATGCAGGCAACTCAGCCGCCAAGCGCCGATCAAGACACGCTGCGGTCTCGTTTTGCCGGTCAGGCAACCCAGCGTGATGTCCAGCAATGCAATAGGCGATCAACTCAGCTGTTACGCGATCCAGATTGTTTTCCGTAAAAATGTCCAGCACTGCAATTGCGCCAGCTGTCGAGTGATCGACCCGGATGTCTTCACCTTCAAGCCGCCTTTGAAAAGGTGGGCTGTACTTTCCCAAATCGTGAAGAAGTCCGGCGAAATACGCCGCGCGATCCAGTCCGCAGTCATGCCCATACTTGGAAGCCAGCTCTCCTACCGCGACCAAGTGAGCATCCAGCTTCTGCCAGTCACTCTTATCCTGTTCTCGGCCCGAATGCGCAAAATTCATTGGTATACCGTCTCGAAACAATATGCTTCCAAAGGGGAGATAAAGCTTTGCTGCAGGTCAAAAATTCACAGTTTTTAGTTGAAGAAATTTATGACGCGAAACGTCCAGCCAGACAACAGTGTTTGGAAGCTAAACTGAATTAGCGGGTCCTTTCAGCTAACTTCATTGTCCTACGGGGACATTCGCGACCGCGGGACATAGACGTCTGCGGTGGCAGTCAAGGTGTCAGGATCATTGTCAGGGTCATGTTTATGCTTAGCTTGTCAGGCTGAGCGCAGAGCCCCTGACGATGACGACGGGTCCTTTCAGGGCTTTTAGTTGTCCTACGGGGCCATTCCCGGCCACTGGACTTCAAAACACACGGCGGTTTTGGAACACAGGTCATCTTGATGTTTAGGATGACGTTCGTCGGGGCCAAACTTCACAACAACTGACAGGTTGAGACAATTGCTGACGGCTAAGCGCGCATAAAATGACCATTGGATTTCCTGACCGAAAACGACCTGTGACGGCTTTGACGGCCCTTTTTCATTTCAAGAATCGAAGGAAGGAGATTTGAGCCTGTCTGGAACGAGCGTTTTTGAACGGCTGAAATCTGCTTACCCGGTGCTTACCCAGCCGAATTTTCGGGTGTGTTCGGTTTCCGAATATGCTATAAGTCATTGAAATAATTGGTGACCCCGGCGCGATTCGAACGCGCGACCCTCAGATTAGGAATCTGATGCTCTATCCTGCTGAGCTACGGGGCCGTGGATTGCGCATAGCATGAATTATGATCCGGGGCGAGCCTCTCTCTGATCTTGATAAGCTTTCCAACGAAAATCCGGGTTTGCTTGCCCCCCAAATTGCCTGTTTTGTTTTGAAAGCAGTCATTTGATGGCCGTATTTGGATCCTAGGCGAACTCTACGGGTCCTGTGAGTTGTATGGTAATGAATTATTTATTTCTTGAGGACACTCGGTCGTTTTCAATTTTGGGCGCGTGCCTTTTGCTGCTGGGCGTTTTCGTGCGGCCAGTGGATGCTGACCAAGACATCCACGCGTGTTTGCCCAATTCAATCGCTATGGCGGTATACGGGCCGGACGGACATGGCGTTTTTGCTGATGAAAAAGGCGCGCTCTACGTAATGGCGGATGTGGATGTGCCGACCCAAGATTCACCAAAGCCTCTGACAGCGTCCAAGCAAGTTTTTGCCTATCCCGCCAATGCGAATAGGGATCGGTGGGGCCGTCAACCTGTCTGGGTGGTTCTGAGTACAGGAGAGCGGAAGGTTTTGTTGCAGGAATTGTTGCTGAGACAGGGCAGCGCTGTCTTTGTGCCGCGCTACGGATCCTACCGGTGTCATCAGCAATTGCGGAAGGCAGAGGCGTCTGCACGCCAAAAGGAATTGGGCATCTGGGCGGATAATGGGATGGTGCATGCATCGCGCCATCCTGCCCGTATCGAGGCGCACTCGGGCCGGTATGTTTTGATCGAAGGCAGGCTGGTTTCGCTTGGAAAAACGCGCAGTACCCGCTATCTGAATTTTGGTCGGCACTGGAAAACAGATCTGACCGTTACTTGGCCGTCGCGCCTTGATACTAATATGCAAACCTATTTGAAACATAAGGGCATGAGCCTTTCTGATCTTGCCGGTCGCGCTTTACAAATAAGGGGAGTGGTCGGTGTCAAAGACGGCCCCTACATAGAGATCGAGCATCCCGGCCAACTTCACGTGCTGGATAGGGAAAGAAAACCGCAGTGAGCATCCCGGGGCCTTTACAGTTCCCAATTCGTGCCGCTCAACCGGCTTTTCAGCGGCTGCAAAGGCGCGCTGGAGCTGTAGCGTCTGCGGTTGTGTGTCTTTTTCTTGCCAGTTGCCAGCTCACTGGGGACAGCGCGAATGTAGGAACGATTGCCCCCGGCACATTGCGGCCCAACCTTGCCGCCGATATTGGCGCACGGGAACACCCCCGTGTGGTTGCGACCTATGGCGGTGTTTATAACGACCCGAATGCGGAGCGGGCGGTCGCAAGCGTGGTGGGCCGCCTTGTCGCGGCCTCTGACGATCCTTCTCAAAGTTACCGGATTACCATCCTGAATTCCCCCGCGATCAACGCCTTCGCGTTGCCGGGTGGGTATTTGTATGTGACGCGCGGTCTGCTGGCGCTTGCAAATGATACGTCAGAGGTTGCCGCTGTTCTCGCCCATGAGATGGCGCATGTCACTGCAAACCACGCGATCGAGCGTCAGCAACGCGCCGAAGCACGAGAGCTTGCGGACCGGATCATCACCAATGTCGTGCAAGACTCAGAAAAGGCGCGGCAGGCAATCATTTCGTCAAAGTTGTCTTTTGCGCGTTTTTCCCAAGTGCAGGAGCTGGAAGCGGATGTCGTCGGCGTAAGGACACTGGCAAAAGCAGGGTATGATCCTTATGCGGCTGCACGTTTTTTGCGTTCGATGGCCAGTTACGCCCAGTTTCAGAGCGCGCAGGACAACGCCGCAAGTGCGCCAGACTTCTTGTCGTCGCACCCCTCAACGCCCGAGCGGTTGTCTCTTGCAACCAAATCAGCCCGGCAGTTCGGAGCGCCCGGCATCGGCGAGCGCGACCGCGAGCGCTACCTGAGCCGGATCAATGGCATGCTGTTTGGTGACGACCCGCTTGAAGGATTCGTTCGGGGCCGGTCGTTTTTGCATAAGGCGCTTGGGATCGCGTTTACGATGCCATCAGGCTATGTGCTGGAAAACTCGCCCGAAGCGGTTCTGGCTAGCAACGGAGCGGGCACCGCCATGCGTTTCGACGGGGCAGACCTGAGTCGATATGACAATCTGGCGGATTACATGAACGCCGGTTGGATCAACGGGTTGTTGCCGCAAAGCGTTCGGACCACCACGATCAACGGCATGCCTGCCGTTGTTGGCGCTGCGATTACTCAAGGCTGGTCCTTCCGGATTGCGGTGGTTCGTATCGGGCGGACAGGATATCGGTTCATTTTCGCGAGCCGCGGGCCAAATGACGCTTTTGAAGCGCAGTTCCGGCAAACGATAGACAGTTTCAGGCAGCTCACACCGACCGAGAGGGCTAGACTTCGCTCCCTGCGGATCAAAGTGGTCACGACACAAGCGGGCGATACGCCGGAAAAAGTTGCGCGCGGTATGGGCGGCATTGAACCGTCCCGCAGGCTGGAGTTCTTCTTGATTTTAAACGATCTTGAACGCGGACAGGCGATCCCCCCGGGAACCGCCGTGAAACTCGTTGTTGATTAAAAAAATGACCGCGCCGGCAGGTGCCGGGCGGCCGAGTGGTTGGGGGCTTTGGAGTCAGCTTACGCGATTGCGTAAGCTGACTGATCCGGTTGGTTGTTCAGAAGGGCAATCTTCAGCTTTTCCATCGCGCGGCTCTCGATTTGGCGAACGCGTTCTTTAGAAATGCCAAGTTTTTCGCCGAGCGACTCGAGTGTTGCTCCATCCTCGGAGAGGCGGCGTTCCTTTACGATGCGCAATTCGCGGTCTGACAGTACATCGAGAGCTGAAAACAACCATTCTCGACGGCGTTCCGTATCAATGCTGTCGGACACAATCTCATCGGGCAGGGGCGCATCCGAGACCAAAAAATCCTGACGGTCTGCACTGCTCCCCTCATTATCCATCACCGGAGCGTTTAAGGACGTGTCCGGGCCAGACAAACGCGCATTCATGAGAGCGACGTCCGCTTGTTTTACGCCGATCGCATCTGCGATTTGCCTGTGGAGTTCTGAGTCGGAAATATTTTGTTGACTTCCGGCGAGCTTTGCTCGAAGCCGCCTCAGATTGAAGAACAGGGCTTTTTGAGACGAAGACGTTCCACCTCTAACGATCGACCAATTGCGTAGGATATAGTCCTGTATAGAGGCTCGGATCCACCAAGTGGCGTAGGTTGAGAACCGGACTTCGCGTTCAGGTTCGAACCGGGCGGCAGCTTCAAGCAGACCCACATGGCCTTCCTGGATCAGATCTCCAAGAGGTAAGCCAAAATTGCGGAAGCGTGATGCAACAGCAATGACCAGGCGCATGTGCGACAGCGATAACTTTTCCAAGGCTTTTTCGTCGCGTTCATCACGCCAACGGTAGGCAAGCTCCAGTTCCTTTTCACGCGTGAGGTATGGCGCTTTCATTGCCGTCCTGACCATCTGGCGGCGTTCACTCTGTGCGTTTGACATAACCTTACTGCTCCACCTTGTTTGTTCAGCTTACGCCGCCTAACCAAGAGTGGATCATTGAATTCTGTTCCTTGCGCGACGATGAGAGCACCTTTTTGTGAGCAGACCGTGAGGATGCAGCGCATAGGCAAAGAAAAAGCCCGGTTGCCCGGGCTTAAACGCGAATCTATTCAACAATGAGTGTGCGACAATTTGCCGATCAGGCAGCCTCTTCCTGATCGTCATCGCTTTCGGCAACTTCTTCTTCAGTTGCTTTTGCCCGGCTTGGGGCTTTTGCTAGGTTTTGTTCGATTTGCTTGACAGCTTCGGTTTCTGAACACTTGTTCACGGCTGCAATTTCGCGAGCCATCCGGTCGAGTGCTGCTTCATAGAGCTGACGCTCGGAGTAGGATTGTTCCGGCTGCGTTTCTGACCGAAACAGGTCACGAACCACTTCGGAAATTGCGATCAGATCCCCAGAGTTGATCTTTGCCTCATATTCCTGCGCGCGGCGGCTCCACATTGTCTTCTTAACGCGTGGCCGACCCCGAACGGTTTCCAGCGCTTTTTTAACAGCAGCCGGTTCGCCAAGCTTGCGCATGCCAACGGAAGCAATTTTGGCGACAGGTACACGCAAGGTCATTTTGTCTTTTTCAAACTGTATAACGAGAAGCTCGAGTGAATGACCCGCAACTTTCTGTTCTTCTATGGCAGTGATTTGGCCTACGCCGTGTGCTGGATAGACGATGTACTCGCCTGTCTTAAATCCCTGACGCTGCGCGGTTTTCTTTGTGTTTGTTGCCATACTTATCTCTACTCCTGCGCAGTTGTCGGTCTACGTGACCGAGACGGTGCCGCATGCGGCAGCTGATGCTTTTGAGACACGCAGTTCGTCAAACCGGACCAATTATGGAAGGCTTGTTGATATGTTGCGTGTCTGGCTGGTCAGTCGCTCTTTTCCACTTTAGAAGCGATATCAGTCATACGAAGCGTGTGATCCTGTTCACAATCCACTGGAAAGCCAGAGAATTGCGCTGCTTGACGTCCTCCGGGCGCGGGGGAGATCAGCGGGGTTAAGCGACTATCTCGCCAAGATAGCATATGCTTGTGGAAAATTAAAGTGTTCTACGTACAAACCAGCCATGCGAGCTGGTGTGCTAAGGTCACACGCCAGCGTTGCTTCAGACTACAGGGCTGTTGTTTGTTTTAATTGACCGCAAGAAACCAGCGGCCTATCCTGGCGTCATAAAGGCGGGTTTGGGGAAAAGAACTCTTCCAACTTGTTTTCTTTTCCGTCGAACTCTGCTGCTTCTGGTAGAGGGTCTTTTTTCTCGGTAATGTTTGGCCATTTTTCCGAGTACTCGGCGTTCAGTTCAATCCACTTGTCAAGTCCGGATTCCGTGTCCGGCAATATAGCTTCAGCAGGGCACTCCGGCTCACAAACGCCGCAATCAATGCATTCATCTGGATTGATTACGAGCATGTTTTCGCCCTCATAGAAACAGTCCACGGGGCAGACCTCAACACAATCTGTGTATTTGCATTTGATGCAGTTGTCGGTGACGACATAGGTCATCGCATTCCTCTCTACGTGCCGGGACGCTGCTCCGATGTGCTGCTTTTGGGCGGCACCGCATATGTCCAGTGCATGACGGCTATCTTGGACTGTTGGTTAGCTTTTTTGATCCGCGCACGCAAGCGCTAGCGGTGGCGGAAGTCCGGACGTTTTGAAAACGTTTTGCTCGCTAAATGCGGGTTTGCGCATTTTGATTTCAGTCGGAGTCGCGCAATGCGTCGAGCTTCCGCCTATCGCGTTTGGTCGGTCGACCGGCCCCAGGTTCGCGAAGCGCCGCTCGGGCCGGGGCTTCGGGTTTTGGCGAAGGTGGTGGAGAAAGGTCTTCGTAAAGAAGCCGGGCCTCGGTGTACGGCCCTCGTCGAACACCGAGGCCTTGAATTTTCAGCACTAAAATTCGACGATCAAGCGTAATCGTCAGGACATCGCCGACCCTGACCAGTTTGCTCGCCGACGATATCTTGTCTTTGTTCAACCGGATCTGGCCACCGGCCGCGAGCTTTTGAGCCAGGGAACGGGTTTTTGTGACGCGGGCATACCAAAGCCACTTATCAACTCGTAAACTCGCTAAATTATCCGGTTTTTGCTCAGAAATTACTTTTTACCCTTGTTGTCCATGTCCGCCTTCAAAGCCATGAGTGCCGCGAATGGCGAATTCGGATCAATCGGCTTGTCTTTTTGCGGAGGCTTGGAGCGCTTTGGGTGGCCTTCGGCAGCTTTCCGGTCACCGCGTGGCTTGCCTGCCTGACCTTTGCCATGCTTGTTGCCGCCGGCACCCCGTTTTTCGCTACGCGACTGCCCGCCACTGCGGCGCTGGTCGCTCTTTCGCCCCTCATTGTGCCGGGGTCTGCGCTCAGAGCGGCCCGGACGCCAGATCTCGATCGTGACGGTTTCCATCTCCACCGCTTCGCCGGCGTCTGAACTCGTGTCGGTACCAGTTGGGCTATCTGCCTCAGAGACCAGCTCCCCGGAAGCCGGCAACGCGACACCTTCGGACGTGTTGTCCGTCTGTTCGGCCTCCGGCGGCACTGTCTCGTTTGCATTGATCCCGATGTTGGCTTCCGGTGCTGCAACCTCTTCCGCGTCTGCGGTTTCGCTGGCATTGTCGTTTGCAGCTGTGTCGTTGTCCGCTGAGGGTGTTGCTGTTGTCGGTGGCACGTCTTCAGAAGGCGTGTTGGCCTCGGTGTCTGCAGCGCCGGTCTCTGTTTTGGGGCGTACCGGGCGCTGCACTTGCTGTGTTTCGACACGATAGCCGAGCGACTTCAGCACCGCTGAGAAATCTTCACCTGCACACCCAAGGAGTGATGTCATGGCAACTGTCACCGTGAAGCCGCCGCCTTTTGCGATTGCTCCGTCCGGCGGAGCCACTTCTGCGTCTAGCGGTTTCCAGGCGATCAAGGGCCGGATGAGATCAGCAAGCCGTTCCAGAATGTCCACGCGCACTGCGCGGGGGCCGCATACGCGGAAGCCCACGGTCTTATAAAGTGCAGGATCAATTGCCGGATTGACTGGGATCGATGTTCTTCCTGATGCAGATAACTGCGGCAGTTCCGACAAGCCGTCCATGTCGAGATTGCCGTTCTTCAATGCCCACAACTGCGCAATCAGCTGGCTTGGAGCAGGTTTTAGCAGAGCTGGGATAAATATTGTGTAGGCACCAAAGCGAACACCGAGTTTGCGCAATGAGGCTCGCATGTCTTGATCAAGTTGGCGAACTTCTTCGAAAATCGACTGACGCTCAAGATTTCCTAGGCCTTCGGCAATCTGAAACGCGACGCCGCGTGCGAGGCCCTCGAGGCCCTCGGCAGACTTTAGGTCGAATAGCGGCTTCAACAACGTATCGAGATGCGCATTTACCCAAAGGGACACCCGGTTTTGAACCTTGTCACGAGCGGGGCCGGTCAACTGTTCGTCGGCCAGGAGAATCACGTTGGGCGCCAAGACATCGTCGCCTGCGATCAGTTTCGCAACTGCTTCCCCCCGCCACCGGATCGAGGCGTCCGTTGTTAGGACAAAATCAGAATTGTCTGACCTGGAAAGTTTGTCTGCGCGGCTTTCAATTTCCGTGGCCAGCGCTTTCTGGGCTGCGGCTTTCAGGGCTTTGGCTTCTGGGCCGTCTGCCTGGCTGTCAGGCGCAAACCGGAAGCCGAGCAGGTTTCCGATGTGCTGACCTTCGACGAGCACATCACCGCTCGCTGTAATTTCTGCTTCCAGCATGGCGTTCTCTCTCAAACGTCGCATCAATACACTTGTACGGCGGTCCACGAACCTTTTAGTCAGCCGGTCGTGAAGCGCATCTGATAGTTTGTCTTCAATGTCCCGCGTCACCCCCTGCCAGTGGGCCGGGTCTGCCAGCCAGTCGGGGCGATTTGCGACAAATGTCCAGGTCCGGATGTGCGAGATCCGGTTTGCAAGAGTGTCGATATCACCATCTGTCCGGTCTGCGAAGGCCAATTGGCGGGTGAACCAATCATCTTCTATTTTTCCGTCCTGCATCAGGTGCAGATAAATGGTGTTCAAAATCTCTGCATGATTGGCTGGCGCAATTTTCCGATAGTCCGGAACTTGGCACACATCCCAGAGCAATTTGACCGCTTTTTCACCTTTTGCGGCTGATTTTGCGGCAGGATCCCTAAGTAAGTGCTCAAGGGCGGAGACATCGTCACCCGTCGGGGCGCGGGCGAGACCGTCTTCCTTTGGCACTGCATCAAGCGAACGGCGCAGGCCGTCTGCGGTCGAAAAATCCAATATGCTGTTGCGCCATTGCAGCACTTTGAGGGTGTCGAATTGGTGAGTTTCGATCTGTTCGATCAGATTATCCGATAATGGATCCACTCGGCCGGTGACCCCAAACGTGCCGTCTCTCGTATGTCTGCCCGCGCGTCCTGCAATTTGTCCCATCTCGGCAGGGGTAAGCTGCCGGTATTGATACCCGTCGTACTTTCTGTTGCCTGCAAACGCGATGTGATCGACGTCAAGGTTCAGTCCCATACCTATCGCGTCTGTGGCTACAAGATGTTCCACATCGCCGTTTTGGAATAGGTCGACCTGAGCGTTTCGCGTTCTTGGGCTGAGAGATCCTAACACCACGGCTGCGCCACCGCGCTGCCGGCGGATTAATTCGGCAATTCCGTAAACTTCATCGGCCGAGAACGCGACGATGGCGGACCTTGGCGGCAAGCGTGATACTTTTTTCGAGCCCGCATAAGTCAGCACTGACAAACGCGGGCGTGTGATGACATTCAGTCCCGGAATGAGCTTTTCCAAAAGAGGACGGACTGTTGATGCGCCTAGGAGAAGCGTTTCGGATTGACCACGGAGGTTTAGAACTCGATCTGTGAAAACATGACCACGATCGAGATCTCCAGCAAGCTGCACTTCGTCAATAGCGACAAAATCCGTCTTCAGGTCTAGCGGCATCGCCTCTACGGTGGAGACCCAGTAGCGCGGCGCTTTTGGAATGATCTTTTCTTCGCCCGTAATCAAAGCGACGGAATCCAAACCTGCGCGCTCTGCAATACGTCCGTACACCTCACGGGCCAAAAGCCGCAGAGGCAGGCCGATTAGTCCAGACGGCTGGGCTAGCATCCGCTCTATCGCGAGGTGCGTCTTGCCGGTGTTGGTCGGACCCAAGACAGCAGTTACCGTTCTCGAGCGTGCGGCTCTGGGAAGCGTCAGGTTTTGGGGAGTGGGCATCAAATGGGGAGTGCTCATTGGCTTGGGCCGCGATCGGCCGATTTGGCGAGTTATCTAGCACAGGCCGGGTGAACTTGTCCCTAGTCTTTTTGCATCAGCCGCGACGTAAGGAAAGCCGGGTTTTGCAACTGGAACGAGTCTGGAACAAAGGCTGATCGAATCGCTTACAGTGCTAGATTCAGGTTTCGTTCTACACGATATATCGTGCGCGCTTTCCGAAAGCGCATAGATATGGGGTTTGCTGGCTTGTGATTGGCGTGGCGATAAATTCCAGTCCATGTGTCGCGATTTTGCGTCAAGCGATTAATTTTCCCTGAAAACTAGGGGTTGATTTTTTTGACCAAAAGGCAAGCAATGCTCACATACCGTGAACAGAGGTTGCACGAATCGATGATTCAACGGTGTTTCATATTTGTTCATCCGCTATTTAGAGGTTGTGCGCCTAAAAAGATCAATATGTCCTTGGGTGCATCACTATTCATCAACGCTATTGCAGTCTGATTGTTAATCAGGCGTTCCAATTTGGGACGGTGCGCAATGAGCTTGGTCCGAATGCGGATGTAAGGGCATTGGGCGAGTGATATGCATGTCGAGTGATCGGCTGAGTAAGGCGTTGGAATTTGCAGTCAGCATTACGGCGCGGGTGAATATGCAGGCAGCCGAGGCTGAACTGAAAGACTTCGTTGCAGCATTTGGTTTTGACACCTATGTCATCGCTGCCTTTACGGGGCCCGGATCACTCAAGGATCCGTATGTGCTCGCGACAGCCTGGGATGCGGCCTGGACAGAAAAATACCTCCGCGAACATTATATCCTGGATGATCCGGTGATCGCCCGTGCTGCGCGTACCGCGTTGCCATTCTTTTATCACGAGGCTCTCGAAGCACCTGGTATCAGTGACCGGGCGCATAAAATACGCGAGGAAGCGCGCGCCTACAGTCTGACGGACGGGGTGTTCATCCCGGTATATGGGCCCAGCGGCTTTGAAGGTTGCCTCTCCCTCGGCGGAGATACAGAGCACCTGACCGCAAGTGATCTGAAGGCGCTTCATATTGCCGGGGTCTACGCATATCAGCATTTCTTTCGGCTGATAAAGAATGGCGTCGACACTTCCGATACGGGCGCTGTCCTCACCAAGCGCGAGACGGAATGTCTGAAGTGGTCGGCCGCTGGGAAAACCAGTACAGACATCGCCGACGTGCTCGGCATTTCCCGGCATACCGCAGACTGGTATTTGAAAGAGGCAACCCGTAAGCTTGGAGCGGCTAATCGGACACATGCGGTTGCTATTGCGTTCCGGCTCGGTCTTGTGGCCTAGCGCCCTTTTTTGCGCGCTGCTGCTGATTTCGTTGCGGTTGCAACAATTTAAATCAGTTTAGCTGCCTCTTTTCTTCTGCGTTTGTCTTAAGTAGAACTTTCGACGCGATTGTTCGCAAGTGCGAAACGCATGGGGAGGTATCCGTTTGGCAATCCGCAAGATTCTCGTCGCTAACCGTTCCGAAATCGCAATCCGCGTATTCCGAGCTGCCAATGAACTTGGCATCAGGACGGTTGCCATTTTCGCCGAGCAAGACAAATTGGCCTTGCACCGATTTAAGGCCGATGAAGCCTACCAGGTTGGCAAAGGGCTGGGGCCGATCGAAGCCTACCTGTCTATTGACGAAATTATCCGGGTTGCCAAACAAAGTGGGGCCGACGCAATTCATCCCGGATACGGTCTGCTGTCGGAAAGTCCCGAGTTTGTCGATGCGTGCGAGAAGGCTGGCATCATCTTCATTGGCCCGAAATCGGAAACGATGCGGCGATTGGGGAACAAAGTCGCCGCTCGAAATCTTGCCATAGAGGCTGGGGTTCCGGTTATGCCGGCGACCGAGCCTTTGCCGGATGACTTGGAGGACATTAAGCGCCAGGCGCAGGATATCGGATACCCTGTAATGCTGAAGGCGTCTTGGGGCGGCGGTGGGCGCGGCATGCGTGTCATTCCAGATGAGCCAACTCTCGAGAAAGAGGTTGTGGCTGCCAAGCGGGAGGCTATGGCTGCTTTTGGCAAGGATGAGATTTACCTGGAAAAGCTGGTGCAACGAGCGCGCCACGTGGAAGTGCAGATACTCGGAGATGGTCACGGCGGGCTTGTACATCTCTTTGAGCGCGACTGCTCTATTCAGCGCCGGCACCAAAAGGTTGTTGAGCGGGCGCCGGCACCTTATTTGGACGCAGCCAAACGATCGGAGCTCTGTGAGTACGGTCTGAAAATCGGCCGTGCCGTAAATTACCGCGGTGCTGGTACCGTTGAGTTTCTAATGGATGCCGATACTGGGGCCATCTATTTTATCGAGGTCAATCCACGAGTACAGGTCGAGCACACGGTCACTGAAGAGGTGACTGGCATCGATATTGTGCAGGCGCAGATTCACATTGCAGACGGAGCGCGGATCGGTTCGCCGGAATGTGGTGTTCCGCAACAAGACGCAATAAGGCTGAACGGAAACGCACTTCAGTGCCGGATCACGACGGAAGACCCGGAGCAGAATTTTATTCCCGACTATGGCCGGATTACCGCATATCGGGGAGCGACCGGATTCGGTATCCGGCTCGACGGCGGTACCGCCTATTCAGGAGCGGTGATCACCCGTTTCTACGATCCGCTGCTTGAAAAAGTGACGGCTTGGGCGCCAACGGCGGAAGACGCTTGCAAGCGGATGGACCGCGCCCTTCGCGAGTTTCGGATTCGCGGCGTGGCAACCAACTTGGTGTTTTTGGAAAACATTATCGATCATCCGGACTTCCGGTCCAACAACTACACCACTCGGTTTATTGATGAAACGCCTGCGCTTTTTGAACAAACAAAGCGCCAGGACCGGGCAACAAAGCTTCTTACCTACATTGCTGATGTCTCGGTGAACGGTCATCCCGAAACACGGGATCGGCTGCGTCTGCCTCAAGATGCGGCGCCCGCACTGGTGCCCGACTACGGCACGGACAAGGCGGCAGGTACGCGCCAGCTTCTCGATGAACTGGGTCCAAAAGGCTTTGCAGACTGGATGAAATCCCAGTCCCGTACGCTTGTCACCGATACAACTATGCGCGACGGACACCAGTCGCTTCTGGCAACCCGTATGCGCACCCACGACATTGCGGGAATCGCGGATGCTTATGCGTCAGGGCTGCCAACCCTGTTCTCGCTTGAGTGCTGGGGCGGAGCGACATTTGACGTGGCGATGCGGTTCTTGACGGAATCCCCATGGGAGCGGCTTCGACTGATCCGGCAAAAAGCGCCAAATATCTTGCTGCAAATGCTGCTGCGCGGGTCGAACGGTGTTGGCTATACGAACTATCCCGACAATGTGGTGAGATTTTTCGTTCAGCAAGCAGCCGACAATGGTGTTGACCTGTTCCGAGTATTCGATTGCCTCAACTGGGTCGAAAACATGCGTGTCTCGATGGACGCGGTGATTGAGGCTGACAAATTATGTGAGGGCGTGCTGTGCTACACGGGTGACGTGTTGGACAGCGCTCGGCCAAAATACGACCTAAAATATTATGTTTGCTTGGCAAAAGAGCTCGAGACAGCCGGAGCACATATCCTTGGCATCAAGGATATGGCTGGCTTGCTGAAACCTCAAGCGGCCAAGGTGCTGGTCAAAGCGCTGAAAGATGAGACCAGCCTGCCGATCCATTTCCATACTCATGACACGTCGGGAATTTCCGCTGCAACTGTGCTTGCGGCAGTTGAAGCCGGCGCAGATGCGGTCGATGCCGCCATGGACGCTCTGTCCGGGCTGACCTCTCAGCCTTGTCTGGGCTCGATTGTTGAAGCTCTGCGTGGCAGCGATCGCGACACTGGGTTGGATGCGAAGAAAATCCGTGAGATTTCTTTCTATTGGGAAGCGGTTCGTACCCAATATCGCGCATTTGAGAGTGATTTCAGGTCCGGGGCTTCCGAGGTTTACCTGCATGAAATGCCAGGTGGCCAGTTCACAAACTTGAAAGAGCAGGCCCGTTCGCTCGGACTTGAAAGCCGTTGGCACGAAGTCGCGCAAGCTTACGCAGACGTCAACATGATGTTCGGGGATATCGTCAAGGTAACGCCATCTTCGAAAGTGGTTGGCGACATGGCGTTGATGATGGTCAGCCAAGGGCTGACCGTTGAGGCGGTTCAGGATCCACACAAAGATGTCGCCTTTCCGGACAGCGTCGTTAATATGCTTCACGGAGATCTTGGTCAGTCGCCAGGCGGTTGGCCGGAGAAAATACAGAAAAAGGTCCTAAAAGACGTGGTGCCGATTACGGTTCGACCTGGGTCTATGCTCGAGGCGGCCGATTTGGAGGCCGAACGCGCTAAGGCTGCCGAAGCATGCGGGCGCGACATGGATGACGCGGATCTGGCCGCTTATCTCATGTATCCGAAAGTCTTCACCGATTTCGAAAAAGCCCAGCAACAATACGGGCCGACCTCGGTTCTTCCGACGCCAGTCTATTTTTATGGTCTTGAGCCTGGGGACGAGGTTTTTGTCGATCTCGAGCCTGGCAAGACACTGGTTATCCGCTGTCAGGCGATAGGTGAAACCGATGAAAAGGGCGAAAAGAAAGTCTTTTTTGAGCTGAATGGCCAGCCCCGTATCATCAAGGTGCCGGACCGGATCCATGGTGCTAGCGCCGCAGCCACGCTGAGAAAAGCCGAAGTGGGCAATACCTGTCATGTAGGCGCGCCAATGCCGGGCGTTATCTCGACCGTCGCCGTTCAATCGGGCCAGAAGGTTGCTAAAGGTGATGTCTTGGTTTCGATCGAAGCCATGAAGATGGAAACCGCACTCCATGCCGAGCGTGACGGTGAGATCACGGAAGTGTTGGTGACGCCGGGCGCGCAAATCGATGCCAAGGATCTCTTGGTGGTGTTCAAGCCGTAGGATTTGGAATGGTCATCAGGCCGGTAATGCATTGGTGCCAACCGCACTACTCCGCAGCGTGAAGTCTTGCAGTTAGCGAGGGTGCTTCAGCTGTGCCTATCCATAGATCAAGGAACCGGTCCAGCCAGGATTTCACGGCTGGATCGTAGATGAAGCGTCCTGCGAAATGATCCCGCCTTTGTTGAGCCCCAGGGAGCGTCATGCGTTCCGCAGCTTTCGTGGTCCACCGGACCATCATGGAGTGGGTCAGTTCGGGATGAAACTGAATGCCGTAAGCATTGGCACCATATCGAATGGCTTGATTGACGTAGGCGCCTGTGCCCCTTGCGAGCAACTCGCAGCTGGACGGGAGACTGAATCCCTCCCTGTGCCACTGATACACTTTTAATGGCCAATTGATCAGACTTTCACCCGCGGGTGTCGCTTGAAGCCCGTAATACCCGATCTCAACCTGCCCGTTTTTTGCGCCCGCAACTGTCCCGCCGAGCTGTTTCACCATCATTTGGGCGCCGAGACAAATGCCAAGAAAAGGCTTTTGTTGTTTCAGCGGAACACTAATCCAGTCGATCTCCCTTTGAACGAAAGCATCGGTATCATTTGCGCTCATTGGTCCGCCAAAAATGACGGCTCCAGCGTGATCCTCCAGCGTTGAGGGCAGCACATCGCCGAAGCGTGGCTTGCGAATGTCAAGATTGAAGCCGCGCTTGACCAGTTCCTGCCCCACCCGTCCGGGCGTGGAATTTTCCTGATGAAGCACAATTAGTACGCGGGGGTGCGACGAACTTTTTGGTCTTGGAGCATGCATGACCCCAATATGTGGTAATACGCATGCAAAATCGAGCCCCTTTTGCCCTGTTACATTTTAGGAGGATTATTCCTCTGAGCTGCTTCCAGAACCAGGTGTGCTCTTGGCTACTTTCTGTCGTAACGTCATCCGGTCTCGCGTTGAAACGCCAAGCAATTCAGCAACCCGCCAGATGGTGTTGTCTTCAAACTCGTGAACATGGCCGTCCGCATAGACAATTTCCCACATCATTTCGACTACTGACAAGCGCTCGTGTTCGTCCATGGTACGTTTCAAAACAGACGTAAAGCCGTAAAGGTCCACCGCTTCGCTGTCGCGCTGTTTAGCTGCTTTTATGAGCTCAGTTGTCTCTTCATCGGACAGTTTGAAATGATCCTGCAGGATTTCGCGCAGTTTTCGGCTTTCTGCTTCGTCCACAATGCCATCGACATCAACCAGGTGAAACAGGAGCGCGGCAGCAGCCAGACGTTTGTCGTCTTCTGCGAATGTCACTTTGCCACTCTCGCCGAGTGTCACTTCTTTAATGAAGTGTTTGAAAGCTGTCAGCATGCCGAACTTTCCATTGGTTTGCTGCAATTGTTGCCTGGAAAGTAAGGGTAAAACTCCATTCCGGCAATCCTCGTATTCACGAAGTGCATTCAGGGGTTTATCTGACAACAACACACATTTATTCGTAATATTGACTGATAGACTCCAGTTTTGAATCATTCTAAACTACTGATTTTGTTGAAAAAATTACTTGACTATTATATTCATAAAATGGTTCCCCATGGGCATCACCTCTTTTTCGACGCACCCAATTGGATGTCATGAAGCCTGGTCATCAAGCTATCCGTATGTCGCACAAACCCGACCGGTTGGTGGTCGAGGGTGTGCGCCGATGCCTGTCTGGCTATGCCACAAAAGATCATGGCTGCTGGGAGCTTGTTCTCAAACTGTTTGAAGCCGAACTTGGACGAACCAAGGCCCGGCACCCCTTGTCGGATCTGTCATTCTATGCCCGCGATCTGCATCTTTTCGGAAAGCAGGCCATGTGCGTGTTTCCGTATGGCTGTCCGAATTTATGCCAGGACGAATGCTTGGTCGCAGCTTTGGTGTCTGCCAGCCAGGCGGGGGACACGGATGTGGCAGCAGCGATCGCGCAGTTTTTGGTTCAAGACGTTGGTCTTGCATCAACCATTCATTCTGCCAATGCACTTGCTGGTGCGCTGATGGAAATCGACCTTCAGCTTAGCCCGGTCTCACTCGAAGAACTTCAGCTTGCTGAGTGTCCGCTCAAGAAGCTCATTCAAAAACACTGAAACTTCAAAACTCCGCAATGTGCGGTAAATCAAAACAGGAACTGCATCATGAAACAGTTGAAGATCGGCTTCCTCGCGGCATCTGCCCTCGTCGCATTGCCTGCAATGGCAGACACACCTTCAGAAATCCTGACAACCTATAGCGATATCGCGCAGGCCAAATATCAGGACTCCCTGGAGACGGCCAAAAACCTTAGGGCTGCAGTCGAGTCTCTGGTCGCAAACCCGAGCGATGATACGCTTGCTGCTGCGCGTGCCGCTTGGATTGAGGCCCGCAATCCTTACCAGCAAACCGAAGTCTTCCGTTTTGGCAATGCAATCGTGGATGACTGGGAAGGCAAGGTCAACGCGTGGCCGTTGGATGAAGGTCTGATCGATTATGTCGATGCATCCTATGGAACCGAATCCGAAGAAAATGCGTACTACGCGGCAAACATTATCGCCAATCCAATACTAAAGGTGGGCGGCGAAACGGTTGACGCAACTGAGATTACGCCGGAACTCCTTGCAGGAAAACTCCAGGAAGCTGGCGAAGTCGAGGCGAATGTCGCGACGGGTTATCATGCGATTGAGTTCCTACTCTGGGGCCAGGATCTTAATGGGACGGATGCCGGAGCTGGTAGTCGTCCGGCAACCGACTTCGATCCTGACAACTGCACCGGTGGCAATTGCGAGCGCCGGATCCAGTATTTGAAGGCTGTCACTGATCTTCTGATCACGGATTTGGAAGAAATGGCGGCAGCCTGGGCTCCGGGTGGTGATGCCCGCGCGGAATTGGCCGAAAAAGGGGAGGCTGGCGGTCTCGCCACCATTCTCACCGGTATGGGCTCCCTTTCGTATG
Source organism: Roseibium hamelinense (assembly GCF_007830545.1). Classification (GTDB taxonomy): domain Bacteria; phylum Pseudomonadota; class Alphaproteobacteria; order Rhizobiales; family Stappiaceae; genus Roseibium; species Roseibium hamelinense. Next base: position 176,224 of record NZ_VLLF01000010.1, on the reverse strand, counting down.
GCGAATTAGCTGGTGAGCGCATGAAGCTCGGCCTGATGCTGCATGACCCGGAAGAGGAACATGATTGTTTCTCGGACAATACGCACATGTCACACTACAATGACGTCGTTGGCATACGGAATGTTTACTACGGCGCCTATGGCGACATCGAGGGGGCTTCTCTGGCGAACCTGATTGCCGAAAAAGACGCCGACCTCGCCAAGGAAATGGACGCCAAGTTGGGGGCCACTCTCGCGGCTTTCGAAGCGATGAAAAAACGCGCCGAAGGGGGTGAGGCCTATGACCAAATGATTGGCGAAGGCAATGATGAGGGCAACGCGGTTGTTCAAGCGGCGATTGATGCGCTTGTCGATCAGACGCGCTCCATCGAGCGAGTGGTGAAAATCCTCGAACTGGAAGATATCGCATTTGAAGGCTCTGATAGCCTCGATAACCCGACTGCAGTCTTCCAGTAAAAAATCATGCCAGCGGCCACATGGCCGCTGGCTTTTCAGCTGGCCTTTTAGCGCGGGAGGGGCGCTGAACGGTGGTTTTTGGATGCGAACATATTGGTCATGTTGTCATGACAAGATGGTTTTTTGGTGCGTCTGTCTGGGCGCTTATTGTGGTCACCTTGGCACCTGCGCAAGGGGCCGACCCGCTCTCTCATCGAGATGATCTGAACACAACAGATCGTGCCAAAGCGGCGTCGGTGCTTGTGTTGCCAAACGACTTTTCAAAAGCAGAATTGTTTGAACCGATGGCCGGCGGCGCCGGGACATCGAAAAAGCGCATCAACCGGGACGCGTTTTCCCACTCGAACTCGAACCTCACCTTCGAAGAGGAGCAGACTTTTAAGGTTGGCAACGGCCTTTTTAAAAAAATGTGGGCCTCTTCGCCGTCTTCCACTCTCGCTTCTGATGGTCTTGGCCCCCTCTACAACGCAAGGTCCTGCCAGGGGTGCCATTTAAAGGACGGCCGCGGGCGTCCACCGCGCCCTGGTGAAGAAGCGGTCTCGCTGTTTCTGCGTCTTTCAATACCACCGCAAACTGCCGCGCACCTTGCTGCCTTGGAGACAAAGGAGCTCTTAAGCATCCCGGAGCCGACCTATGGCGGGCAATTCCAAGCATTTGCCGTGCCCGGGCTGCCAGCCGAAGGCCGGTTTGATATCAGCTATCAGGACATTATCGTCTCTTTGAAAGGTGAAGAGGACGTTGTCCTAAAAAAACCTGTCTATGCCCTACGGGATCTTGGGTATGGCGACATGCATCCGGGCACTTTGATATCTCCAAGGGTTGCGCCGCCAATGATTGGGTTGGGCTTGTTGCAAGCCATTCACGCTGGGGACATAGAAGCGCTCGCGGATCCCCACGATCTTGATGGTGATGGCATATCGGGCAAGGTCAGCTATGTGCGTGACCCGAATACCGGCGATCTGGTCATCGGGCGGTTCGGCTGGAAGGCATCGAATCCGACGATCCGTTCGCAAACAGCAGGTGCTTTTTCAGGCGACATCGGGATTGGATCACCAGACAAGCCGGCACCTTGGGGGGACTGCACCGAGGCTCAACAAAATTGCCGGGAAATGCCGCATGGCGACCAGGAGCATCTTGGGCCAACCGAAGCGCCGGATCCTGTTTTGGATCTGGTGACATTCTATTCCGAAAATCTGGCTGTTCCCTTGCGCCGGAACGTTGACAGCCCGGAGGTCTTGCGAGGCAAGCAGCTGTTTCACGATGTCGGATGTGCTTCTTGCCATAGGCCGAAATATGTAACCAGCCGGCATGCAGAAAATCCGGCGCACCGATTCCAGCTGATCTGGCCCTACACGGATTTGCTTCTACACGATATGGGTGAGGATTTGGCGGATGGCAGGCCGGTTGGTGATGCGACTGGCCGGGAATGGCAGACCCCGCCGCTCTGGGGCATTGGCTTGACCGAGACCGTCAATGATCATACGCGATTCATGCACGACGGCCGGGCACAGAGTTTGTTGGAGGCCGTGTTGTGGCATGGCGGAGAAGCGGCGATGGCGCGGGACAAGGTCACCAACATGGAGCCAGCAGATCGCAAGGCCCTGATTGCATTTTTGGAGTCGTTATGAGTGTCCGTTCCTTCATTGCGTCTGTTACGGTTTGGTCGGCTTTCATCTGTGCGCCCGCAGCTGCTTCGGAACCCACACCCGTGGAATACCGGGGATTGGTTGCGCATCTAATAGAAGGATATGTACGTCCTGCATCTGCAAACTTTGCAGATCAAGCTGCCACGCTTCCTTCGGCAATCAATGCCGTCTGCGCAGCGCCGAATGACCAAACCAGAGCCGCTTTCGCCTCGGCATATGGGAATGTGGTCGATGCATTCGGCGGCATCTCCTTTCTGCGTTTCGGTCCGCTTGCGGAAGAAAACCGGCTTTCACGGCTGGCATTTCTTCCGGACCCCCGCGGCATCACGGAAAGACAATTGAGGAAGATACTAGCTTCCGAGGACGATAAGGTTACCAGTGCTAAGACCCTTTCCGGCAAGAGTGTCGCCGTCCAAGGGCTTGGCGCTTTGGAACTGATTGCGTTCGACAAAGTTGGGAATGTCACGCTTGGGGGTGACGAGGCGCAACCATCTTTCACTTGCAATTACGCACGCGCGATTGGCGAAAACGTCCTTCAAATCGCTCAGGATACCAAGGCGGCCTGGTACGACCCGCAAGGCTTCAGCAAAACCCTGCTTTCTCCCGACGCAAATGACAGTCATATCCGAAATCCCAAGGAAGCGCTTGAAACGATGTTCAATGCCTTGACGACCGGAGTTGTGGTCATCAAGGACCAGGATATTCTGCCGGCGCTGGGTGAACACCCGGAAAGCTCCAAACCGCACCGGATTCCGTTTTCGCGTTCCAAAAATGGCTTAGGCTACTTAATTGCTCAGGTCCGCGGCATACGGAATGCAATCGCTTCTGCCGGGTTTGACGCATACCTGATCGGGGCGGACGTCTACATCGTTCGAGGCCTCGATTTTGAGCTTCGCAATGTGATCAGGCTGCTTGTAGATATTCCCGTACCTGTGCGCGAAAGCCTGACAACACCTGAAGCGTTCGGAAAAATGAATGCCGCGGTTTATGGTTTAAGCGGCGCAAAAAGCGCATTGTCCAACCAGCTGTCTCCAGCCCTCGCGCTCTCTGGAGGGTTCAATGCCCTTGATGGCGACTGACCGTGTAGTTGTTTCGCGGCGCAATTTGCTTCGTGCGCTGGGCAGTTTGGCTCCAGTTTCGTTGTTTGCGCCGGTTCGTGCCGCATTTGCCGGTTCGCTGTTGGATTTGGGTGCGCTCGAAACACCGATGTTCGCGAGTGCGAGACGGGAGGCAGACGGAAGCTATGCGATAGCGCTGACAGATGACGCAGGTTTTGTGCTGGCCATGGTTCCACTGCCCGTGCGGGGGCACGGCATTGCCGTAGCGCCTGATCGCACACGACTTGTCGCCTTTGCGCGCCGGCCCGGGACGGTCGCCTTGGTAATTGCCCCTTTTGAAAACACCGCTCCGCTTGTTATCCAAGCAGCGGCCGGTCGGCATTTTTACGGGCACGGTTGTTTTTCAAAGGACGGCCGGCTGATCTATGCGGTCGAAAACGACTTCGATCAAGCGCGGGGTGTCGTAGGCGTGTACGATGCAAGCGGCGCATCCGTCCATCGGATTGGCGAGTTGGACACCTTTGGTGTGGGGCCTCATGATATTTTGCTTTCCCCTGACGGCCGGACACTAATCGTCGCAAATGGCGGCATCGAAACTCATCCTGCGCGACCGCGCGAAAAGCTGAATCTGCCGACAATGGCGCCATCGATTGTTTTCCTGGATTCGGACACTGGTGCCCTTAAGGCAAAACAGGTGCTTGATCGAGATATGCACCAATTGTCGCTCCGACATATGGCTCAGGACGACGCTGGGCGGATCTGGGTCGGCGGGCAATTCGAGGGAAGCGAGAGCGAGACTCCTCCGCTTGTTTGCCGGTTGTCAGAGCAGGAAACTCCAGTTTTGTATCAGGTCCCAACATCACTGAGCGAGCGTTTGAAAAACTATATTGGATCGGTCACAGCAAATCGGTCGGGCAACGTGATTGCGACTTCAGCCCCAAGGGGTGGGCAGATCCTGTTCTGGAATGCGGCTGACGGGGCATTTTTAGGAACACAAGCAGTTGAAGATGGTTGCGGGGTTGCGCCGCTTGGCAACACCGGCTTCATGATTTCGGACGGAACTGGTGCATTGCACGCTCTGGAGCATCCTGAAGATCGACCGCAAGTTCTGATGAGACCGGCTGGGGTAGCTTGGGACAACCACCTTTTCGTGATCTAGACACCGGATAATCTCGCTCCTGCCAAAATCGGGCATCAGTGTCGGTCCTGCTCTTGGGGTCAGGAGGGCGCAGCGGTAGACTGCGTGCGAATCGCGATTGGGGACCTGCGCATGCGGCGGCTGATAATAGGACTTGGCTCACTCTTCTTTGTGCTTGCAACGATTGTGGTCGTGGCGCCTTTCCTGCTGCCAAAAGACACGATCAAGGCTCAGGTCATTACACAGGTCGAGCGCGCCTCTGGCTGGCGGCTACGGCTTGATGGGCCCGTGAGCCTTTCCTTGATCCCTCAATTTACGTTGGTTGCTGAAAAAGTTGGTATGTCTGGCGAGGCGGGCGCCGACGGTATTGAGTTTGCCAAGGCAGACAAAATTGAATTCGGCCTGACTTGGTCAGCCCTCTTGGGGGGCGATATCAACGTCACGGGAATCACGCTTTCAAATCCCGAAATCCTTTTGGAAGTCAGCCAGCAAGGAAAGACCAGCTGGGCACCTCGCAAACGGTTGGAGGACGCCTTGGCACGTGCTGCGGCCGAGGCTGCTGGTGACGACATTGAGCCGATCGTATCCAACGAGCCTGAAAACGCAGAAGAGGCAGTCGCAAACGCCAACCAATTTTTGGAGCGTGTCGGTGTCGACCGTTTCACCATATCAAACGGTCACCTAACATATCTGGACCTTCGGGACGGTCATCAAGTGAAACTGGGCGGCCTGAACGCAGAGTTATCTGCGCCCGACCTCACCGGCGAGGTGACCGTTGATGCTTCTTTTGATTGGAACGGCGAGGAAGTCCGGATTTCAGGGGCATTGATTGATCCGATTGCGTTTTCTCAAGGGAAAGTCACTGAATTGGCCGTCACACTGGCCGCTGCAGAGGCGGAGGTGTTTGCAAAGGGCAAGGTGGGCCTAACACCACTTCAGCTCGATCTCGAGATTGGCGGGCAGGGTCCCTCAGTCCAAAACCTCGCTGCCGTTGTGGGTACGGCGCTTCCCGTCGATCCAGGGGCATTCTCGCTGGCGTCGAAAATCACGGGAACGCAGGCGGCTGCGCAGCTCAGTGATTTTTCCGCATCCCTTGGTAGTCTTGCTCTTACGGGTGCATTGGACGCCGATCTGTCTTCGGAAATCCCTTCCTATTCCGGGCGTTTTGTTATGAAGGACGGGTCGCTGGCGGACCTTCTGGCACTTGCAGGTCAAAGCTACCCGGCATCCGGAACTCTGGAGGCTGACCTTGCGGTCAGGGCCAGGGGGGGTGATGCGGCCATGATCCTTGGAACGATGGATGTGCGAGGTCGCGTCGATGTTCAAGGTGGGACTGTAGAGGGACTTGGACTGTCGGAGGCCGTTGGCGATCCTTTGGCGGACCGTCTTGAGAATATCAACTTGAATTTGGTGCTCGCAGGTTTCTCAAATCCGGTGGATCTGTCCGGAACGTTCTCCTGGCGAGACGAAGCCTTCACGATAACCGGTGGCGCTACGCCAGCACCAATCCTTGCTGGTATGGCTGCGCCGGTTTCTGCGAGCGTGAAAGGCAAACGCGTCAGTTTTGGATTTGTTGGAACAGCTTCGGCGTCCGGCGGTTTGGACGGTGCGGTTACGGTCGAGACGCAGAGCCTTAGGAATCTGCTTGCCTGGATGGGGCAGCCAGTGGCCGACGGCAGTGGACTGCAGCGTTTTAAGGCGGCGGGTCTTTTCACGGTTGAGCCGAGCGCGCTCAGTTTTGAGGAAACCAGCTTTACGCTAGACGAAACCTCCGGGCAGGCCCAAGGCCGGGTGACCTTTGGTGCAAAGCCGACAGTTGAGGGTGACCTGCGGCTGACTCGCCTGGTCCTTGATCCATATCTGGGAAAAAGCAGCCTAGGCTCTAGAAAAAACACCAACGAAGATCAACACAACTCCGCCACTTCATCTCAAATCGGCTCAACCGGCTGGAGTGCCCAGCCAATCGATTTTTCTGGGCTAAGCGCAGTGGATGTCGACTTTAAAGTCAGTGCGGAAGAGATCCGCTGGGACGAAATCTCGATAGGCCGGAGTGTGTTGTCCGCCACAATTAGGAGCGGTGTTCTGACAGCGAATCTGCAGGAGCTGTCGCTCTACGATGGCAGTGGCAGCGGTCAGGTGGTTTTGAACGGAGCGGCGGCGCTTCCGAGCGTTGCCGCGAATTTTGCGCTCAATGGAGTGCAAGCTTTTCCCGTTCTCCGAGATGCTGCGGATTTCGAATGGCTTGAGGGGATTGCATCGATTGACCTTGATGTGACGTCTTCCGGCGCCTCGCAACAACAATTGGTTTCCGGCTTGAACGGTGCAGCCCAATTCTCGTTTGCCGATGGTGCAATACGCGGGATCAATCTTCCGAAAATGGTTCGCGGTCTGTCTGTGGAAACCCTTTTGGGCTGGCAGGAAAACCGGGATCAAAAAACGGATTTCAGCTCACTAAGTGCCTCATTCAATATCACCAACGGCATCGCGATTTCCGAAGACTTGGCCATGGTTGGCCCGCTGGTGCGGATGACAGGCGCGGGCATGACTGACATTCCTGCAGAGGTTTTGGATTGGAGAGTGGAGCCGAGGATTGTACCGACCCTGCAGGGGCAGGCGCCGGTCCCGCGCAAAAAAGGCGAGGACAAAAAGCTCGCCGGACTTGGCGTGCCAATCCTGATCAAGGGATCCTGGGACCGGCCCAGTATCTACCCTGACATTGCAGGTATCCTCGAAAACCCTGCAGAAGCCTATAAGCAGCTTGAGGGCATGGGCGGCGAGCTTATTGAGATCATCAAAAACCAGCCCGAAGACCAGCTCGTCGACGCGGCCAATGAAATCATAAACCGGGCGACGGGTGGAAACTCGCAGATCGATGTCCAGAAAGTCATCGATGGCGAAGTCAATGATCAGGAGGTTTTGAAGGCGGTCGAGGAAGGGTTTGGCCTTCCGTCCGGGCTGCTTGGCAACGTGTTTGGCGGGCGTAGGAATAGCGAGACCGAACAGCAACAGTGAATTCGGCATGCCAGCTTTCGCCTATCCGTTGGCGTAGCCCAAAGCTTGAAGTATGGCGTTCACACCCTGATCGACCGTGCCGGTGTTCTCGATCCGGATCAGCCCGGGAATCCCTTCTAGCTCGAGCGATGCTTGGGAAAGCCGCGCTTCGATTTCTGTCCGGGTTTCGCGTCCGCGCTGGGCGAGCCTGGCCGCAAGCACCGGGATCGGCGCGGTGATCAGGATCACTTTCGGGTTCAAGTACTTTTCAAATGCCTTGGGGAGCGCGCGCCGGGACCCGTTGGCTATCACGGTATATCCGTTGCGGATCTTAGTATCGCACTCAGCCGGTAGAACATATCCAAGACCGTGGGCCCGCCAGCACAGGGCAATGTTTCCATCTCCAGACAGGCGGTCATATTCTGCTTCTGAAAGTGTGCCGTGATTCTCAGTGGCAGCATTGGCTGCCCGTGTGATCATCCGGCGGGCAAAATACACATGTTCGCATTCTGAAAGTCTTGTTCTCAAACCGTCCAGCAGTGTGTCTTTGCCGGCGCCGCTCGGGCCGACAACGAGCACCAGCCGTCCTGGTCCCAATTTTCCCGCCGGGTTGGCTGCATTTTGCGACTGCTCAGGCAACACGCCGTCCTTCGCGCCAAACTCCCCGCACGATCGGAATGGCGTCAACCATCTTCACCTGCACGAGATCGGCGCGGCGGCCGATTTCCAGTTTGCCGCGGTCATTCAGACCAATGGCTTCGGCCGGAATGGAAGTCACTTTGGAAATAGCTTGCGGCAAGGAAATGCTGTCGACTTCTTCGGCGAGCTGGAATGCAGCCTGCACCAGTGAGACGGGCACATAGTCGGAGGATAGAACGTCAAGACACCCGTTTTCTGCGAGTTCACGGGCTGACACATTGCCGGAATGCGAGCCACCGCGCACGACATTGGGAGCGCCCATCAAGACCGCCATACCGGCACCACGCGATGCCTTTGCCGCTTCCAGAGTGGTTGGAAACTCAGCAATTTTCGTATCCAGCGCGATCGCTTCATCGACATGAATGATGGTCGCGTCATCATGACTGGCGATCGAGATGCCACGGTCCTTGGCGTGAGCTGCGATCTTTTTGCGATTTTCCGGCGCGTTTTTGTCTGCACGTTGCTGGCGCTCAATGATGAAAGCGTCCATTTCAGCGTCGGAGAAGCCTTTTTTGCCTTGGTAATAAGCCCTGAAAGAGTGCAAGGATACGAATTGGCGTTGGCCGGGTGTGTGATCCATGAGCGAGATCAGACGGACCCGGTCATCGTCTTCAAAGACCGTAAAGGCCTGAAGAACATCTGGCGCGGACACTTCGCAGCGCAAATGGATGAAATGGTCCGCCCGCAGACGGTTTTCAGTCTGGCCGGTTTCAATGGCGTCCGCCAGCAGGCGCATATCCTGGTAACGCAGATCGGCATCTTCATCCATGCCAACACGCAAGGCATCGAATACCGTGGTGATCCCCGCGCATGCGATCTGCGCGTCATGGGCTTGAACCGCAGAAACGGGATTCCAATGCACTTTCGGGCGAGGCGCATAGTGGACTTCGAGATGGTCCGTGTGCAGCTCGACCAGCCCCGGGATTAGGTAGTCGCCGTCGCAGTCATGGCCGCCGGTACTTGGGCTGCCGCTGTCCAGGTCGCTGATTAGCCCGTCTCGGTCGCAAACAACCGACCCGTTCACGATCTCATCCGGCAAAACCAGACGCGCATTCATAAAATGTGTCGGATTAGCGCTCATGCCTGCTCCTCGAACAGCTGCTGTGCGGCGACGGATGGCATGTCCGCGCCGGTCAATTGAAAAATGGTGTGAACTCGAAAAGGAGCGCCCCGGTTTTCTTCAAAGTAGAGGCCGAAGCTCGTGACCGGCACTGGCCCAGCCAGAACGCTGTCAAAATGACGGAGAGCGGCCATCTTCAAATCCGCCCGATCATTGTCGTGCTCGATCTTATTGCTTAGCGTCATGTGGAACCGGAACTCATCGAAAATGTAAGGGTAGCCCCACTGGACAAGATTTTTGTCCTGGGCCTTGGTCAAGGTGCTCTGCCTGCGTCGGATTAGGTCTTCTTCCGAAAGCGGAGCACGAAAGGGTTCGAAATAGCGGACGCAACTTGACGCAAAGGCGGAAAGTTCCGCTTCATCCCCGGCCGGAACGAGTGCCAAAAAACCACCGATTTCTGACACGGTCAGCGCCTTGAGCTCAAACGGCGTGATCCGAGATGCAAAGTCCCGGCATGCCTGGGCCAAGGCCGCCTCGGTCTGACCGACTTCAAGTTCAAACGGGGCTTTTAAGGTCCCGTGAAATCCGTAACGGCTTGGATTGCTGGTCATTTTTTCGATTTCAGCGTGTGAAAACCCTTCAATGTGGGGTTGCCGGATCGATTTCCCGTTAAAAGGGTCGCGGCCTAGCCATGCATTGCCCAACTCCATCAAAGGGGCTGAACGTTCAGTTGCAAAATAAATTGCGTAGCGCATGGTCCGGCCAGTGCTGTTTCGAGGGGGGTGGAAGACTGCCTAGCCGGGTAAGCCTCAGGCGTGTCGATCCTGTGACGCTTTCCCCATTTAAGCGATTTAGGCAGCGTCCGCCCGATAATTTGTGACGTCCAAGATCCGGTCGGCGATCTCGTCGCGCACATCTTGGTCGTGCAGGATGCCGAGTATGGCGACACCTGCCGTTTTCTTTTCCTCGACCAATTGCACGACAACACGCCGGTTGGCCGCATCCAAAGATGCAGTTGGTTCGTCCAGCAGCAAAAGCGGATAACGCCCGATAAAACCTCTTGCGATATTCACTCGCTGTTGTTCTCCGCCGGAAAATGTTGCCGGGGGCAGACCCCAAAGCCGCTCTGGCACGTTGAGCCTGGCGAGCAGGGTGCGGGCTTCATCAAGCGCGACTGCCTCGCTCGACCCTTGTACGACAAGCGGCTCGGCGACAACCTCTAGCGCCGAAACCCTTGGAATAACGCGCAAGAACTGACTCACATAACCGATGGTGTTTTGACGCAGCACCAGAACTCTCCGAGGCTCTGCACCGGCGATGTTGACGATGTCATCTGCGATCGTCACCAGGATCTGGCCGGTGTCGCACCGATAGTTGCCATATATCATTTTCAATATTGAGCTCTTGCCCGCGCCGGATGGGCCACCGAGAACAACACATTCACCGGCGCTGACCGAAAACTCGACATTCGACACTACCGGGATTTGAGTGCCACCCTGCAAGTGCATGGTGAAAGTCTTGCCAACGGCATTGAGATAAAGACGGACAGGCATTTTGTGTCCTTACACTTGCAGAATCGAAGAGACAAGCAGCTGGGTATAGGGCTCGCGTGGGTCATCCAGGACCTGATCGGTCAGACCGGTTTCGATGACATGGCCCTGGCGCATTACCATAATCCGGTGTGACAACAGCCGCGCCACAGCCAGGTCATGTGTGACGATGACCACGGAAAGTCCCAACTCCGAAACGAGACGTCGCAACAAATCGAGAAGACGTGCTTGAACTGAGACATCGAGTCCGCCGGTCGGCTCGTCCATGAAGACCAGCCGTGGCTGCGTTACCAGGTTGCGCGCGATTTGCAGCCGTTGGCGCATGCCGCCCGAAAAACTGCGCGGATCGTCATCGATGCGGTCTGAGGTGATTTCTACCCGTCCGAGCCAGTCGTTAGCCGTCTCGCGTATCCGGCCATAGTGGCGATCACCGACAGCCATCAGGCGTTCGCCGACATTAGCGCCGGCGGAAACCGTCATACGCAGTCCGTCGGCTGCATTTTGGTGGACAAACCCCCAGTCGGTCCGCATCAGAAGCCGTCTCTCAGCTTCGGACAATTGATAGAGATTGCGCATCGATCCGTCGCGCATGCGGTATTCGATTGCGCCTGCGGTCGGCGCAAGGTGTGTTGACATACAGTTCAGCAGGGTTGTTTTTCCCGACCCGCTTTCGCCAACAATTGCAAGAACTTCGCCGGGCCAGAGATCAAAGGAGACATTTTTGCAGCCTATGCGGCTTCCATAATACTTTGTGACCCCGTGGACTTGAAGGAGCGCATTATCACTTGAAAACAGGCTCATGTCCGGGTCTCCGGTTTTGGTTCGTTGCCGTCGGACAGCTGGGCGGCGGTGGGGGCTGCAGCCATAGGGCCCGTGAGGCCTTGCGCCCGCCGTTCCTCGCAGTGGTTCGTGTCCGAGCAGACGAACATGCGCCCTCCATGGTCATCGAGAATGACCTCGTCCAGATACACGCCCTCCGCACTACACAGACCGCAAGGTTTGTCGAAGCTTTGCACCTCGAATGGATAGTCTTCAAAGTCGAGGCTTTTGACATCTGTATACGGCGGTACGGCATAGACGCGTTGCTCGCGGCCGGCGCCGTAGAGCTGCAGCGCCGGCATTCGGTCAATCTTGGGATTATCGAATTTGGGCGTTGGCGACGGATCCATAACGTATCGTCCATTGACCTTCACCGGATAGGCGTAAGTTGTTGCTATATGACCGTTTTTCGCGATGTCTTCGTAAAGCTTCACGTGCATAAGGCCATAGTCTTCCAATCCGTGCATTTTCCGGGTTTCCGTTTCGCGCGGCTCCAGAAACCTAAGGGGTTCGGGAATTGGAACCTGGAACACGATGACCTGATCTTCGCGTAGAGGTTTTTCCGGAATTCGGTGCCGGGTCTGAATGATGGAGGCATCAGCCGTCTCGAATGTGGTAGCCACCCCTGCAGTCTTTTTAAAAAAGCCGCGCAGAGAGACTGCGTTTGTGGTGTCGTCGGATCCTTGGTCGATCATTTTCAGGCAGTCATCTTTGCCGATGATCGATGCGGTCACTTGGACGCCTCCCGTACCCCAGCCATACGGCATGGGCATTTCGCGGGAAGCAAATGGCACCTGATAGCCTGGGATCGCGATGCCTTTCAGCAACGCCCTGCGGATCATGCGTTTTGTCTGTTCATCGAGATAGGCGAAATTATAGGCACTTTCCGATGGTGTTTGAGGTGCGTACGTCATTCTGCAGCCTCCTTTTTGCCATTTGCCGGATCTACGGCTCCTTGGGCCTCGAGCCATTCGGCCCGCAGCTTGCGTATAAGATCGAGTTCCGCCTGAAAGTCGACGTAATGCGGCAGCTTCAGGTGTTCTACAAATCCGGTCGCCTGGATATTGTCGGAATGGGACAGCACGAATTCATGATCTTGAACCGGGGCTGTCAGCTCTTCACCCAGTTCTTCCCAACGCATGGCCCGATCAACCATGGACATTGCCATTGCCTTGCGTTCGACCTGGCCGAAGACCAGTCCGTAACCGCGCGTAAACGTCGGGGCTGCCTTGGCCGATCCGGAGAATTGATTGACCATTTGGCATTCGGTGACCTTGATGGTGCCGAGCGTGATCGCAAAACCTAGTTCTTCTGCGAAAAACTCGACTTCAACAGCGCCATAGCGAATTTCGCCGGTGAACGGATGCGTGCGCGCATAGCCGCGCTGTGAAGAATAGGCGAGTGCGAGAAGAAAACCCTCGTCGCCTCTGGCAAGGTTTTGCAGCCGCAAGTCGCGGTCAGCCGGGAAGGACAGCGGCTCGCGGGTCAAGTCGCTGACCGCGGCATCTGCAGAGCGGGCCGGGTCAGGCTCAATCAAGCCCTCATCTCCAAGAAGATCGGTTACGCGTGGCATGCTTGCCGGGGTACTGACCCGCCGTGCTACTGCTTCTGGCAAGCCTTCGGCGTCAGCCGCCAGTGCAAAATCCAGGAGCCGGTGGCTGTAGTCGAAGGTCGGGCCCAGTACCTGGCCACCCGGCAGGTCTTTATAGGTGGCCGAAATCCGGCGCTCGATATACATGCGCCCCGTGTCCAGGGGTTGGCTGTAGCCGAGGCGCGGCAGGGTCGTCCGGTAGGCGCGCATCAGAAATGCAGCCTCAATGAGATCTCCACGGGCTTGTTTTATGGCAAGCGCGGCCAAGCCTTCATCATAAAGGGATCCCTCGCCCATAACGCGGGCAACAGCCAGCGACAGCTGTTCTGCGATCTGGTCGACGGTGAGTGCGGGCACGCTCGTATCGCCCCGGCGTCTTTTTGCCAGAAGTTGGTGTGCATTCGAAATGGCTTCCTCGCCACCTTTGACGGCCACATACATCTTCAGGCTCCTTTCGGGCTGATACGCGTTGAACGAGGCAGGGCGGCGATTTTGTCAGTGCCTGCAAAGACGAGGTCTACTCCCCTTGGATACTGGGCGTTGTTTGCTTGTACTTGCCGCCAGAAGCCATTTGGCACGGGTGTGGAAGAGAAGCTTTCCGGTTCTTTTAATCCTGGACCTGACAGCTCCACATGCTCATCCGTGCTAAATGTCTGGTTCAGTAGAATGACGGTCGTAGATCTGTCTGGGTAGTCAGCAGACCCCTGGTTGAAATTGCTAAGTGCTGACATTTGAGCTGGATCGCTAACTATAGCGAATGAAGCCTCGACAGGTGTCGACACAATCGGGGCCGAGGTGTGAAACCTTAAAAAGGCCAGTACGTCCAGTGAACGTGCAAGCCCGGGATCAAGCCAGATCGCCGTATCGTAGTCGAATAAGGTCAGCGCCAGCGCAGCGCCCATAGGCGTTAATGGCACAGGCGGTTTCAACTGCGAGGCGTCGTAGGTTTGCCTCTTTCCCGGCTGAGCCATGGCGTTCATGAGCGCACGAAAACAACGTTGGGCGTCATGTACGGGGTCGCTGAAACCCGCTGCCAGCACCGCATTGGAACCGGCCGGAGCCTGCCGTGTCTCCAAGCTCATCAATTGTCTCCCCGTACCATGGTAAAAAAGTCGACCTTCGTCGCTTCGGTCTCGGCCGCTACGTCCGCTTTCGCCTGGTCCTGCTTATGTTTGAGCGCGGCAATCACCTTCTCTTCGACGGCACTACGATGCGTGGGGTTTTGCCAAAGGGCATCGAATAAAGCCGCATCCAGCGCTTTCTGCTTGTGACGCCCGAGGCAATAGGATGAGCCGGTCTCGCCAGAGCTGATCCGTACGACGCAGCGCGTTACCGTAACTTCACCGAGGTTGAACTCGGCTCCGGTGCCGCCGGCCCTGCCCCGGATCATAACCAGGCCGGTTTCCGGCTGACGGATGATGTCGAAATCCGTTGGGAAAGACAGCGCGGTTTTGAACTTTGAGAGATCTTCCGGAGAAGCCGCGGCCAAAATTGCCATGACCTGTTGGCGGTTCGGCGCGGAACCGCCCGCGTTCTCTGCGGGTGATGGATGGTTCATAGTCTCGGCCTCGTGGGTGCGGTGAACCGATATGGGTAGGGCATTTTAGTCCAAATATGTCTATTTGTATAGACAAATTTTGATATTGACTCCAACATGTACAGGTTCGATGAGATTTGTATGACAGGCCGTGTAAATCTTGATCGTGGCGCAGGGATCGCCATCTGGCGACAAATCAGCGAATGGCTGAAATCTGAGATCGCTTCCGGCACTTTTGAAACCGGCAGCCGGTTGCCGACTGAAGCTGAGATTGCCGAGCGTTTCGGTGTTAACCGGCATACTGTCCGCCGGGCCATTTCGGAGTTAAGCGGCGAAGGGATTTTGCGTGCTGACCAAGGGCGGGGCACATTTGTTGCCGCAGCGCCCATGGACTATCCAATTGGTGCGAGAACTCGCTTTTCCGATATTGTATCTGGGCAAAATCTGTCGCCGGACGGTCGTTTGATCGCCTCGGCGGAAGAAGCTGCGACCAGCAAGCTGGCGCGACTTCTGAATGTTCCAGAAGGCACGAATCTGATTCGTATTGAAGCGCTTAGGGTCGCCGACAATCTGCCCATGATCATCGCGACAAGCTGGCTTGTAAAAGATCGGTTTCCGACGTTCGTAGCCGATTACGAGAAAACGGGCTCAATCACCAAAACGCTTGAAAAGGCGGGTGTCCCGGATTATCGGCGCAAAGAAAGCCGCATCAGTGCGGAGCGGGCTCAAAGCGGCGATGCTCAGTACCTTGAAATTGAACCCGGAGACCCCGTGCTGGTCGTGGAAAGCGTCAATGTTGATCCTGACGGGCGTCCGGTTCAACACACCCGGGCACGCATGGTGCCGGGCCGCATCCAGCTTGTTGTCGACAGCTGAAGCGACGTCATTGAAGTCCTGGACTAAAGCGCGGTCTATTCCCAGAAACGCTTGGTTTTTTTGGTATCTTTCCAGTATTCCTTCGCGTGTGACCACATGGCATGGGCCTGCGCCTCGTGCCAACCGATCACAAAGCCCACGGCCTGATGGATGCCGGTGCCCGAAGTCTTCTTAGGCGCCGGTAGAACCAGCAGCTTTTCGGCCATTGCGACATCGTTCAGATATCCGAAAACATCTTGCAGCTTCTTCATGCGTTTCAGGAAGGGTTTAATCTCTGAAGCGGGATACAAGCTGCCAAAAAACTCTACGCCATAGCGGAGTTTTTTCAGCGCCTTACGCATGTCGTGGCGTTCTGGAATGGTGAGGTCGTCAATCCGCGCACCATATTTTGCAGCTTTCTTCCAGCGCCTATGAAGCGCGACTTTGGAAAAATTGCGAACCGACTGCGCGAGCAATGCCGTCTGGTCGAAGTTTTCCGGATCCAGCCAGCCACGGGTTTCCGTGTAAGCTGCCAAATCGAACAGGAACCCATTGATGTCAGGCGCGGCCATATGAGTTTGCAGGGCAGCACGGCAATCTTCGCGAACCACATTCATGTGATCCAGCAGCGCATCCAGCTTTAATCCCGGAGGCGCGTGTTGCGACAAGGGGGCAACGATTTCTTCAGTCAGAACGTCGAGATCGCGCAGCTCTCCGGCCTCGCCTGCAAGCGATTGAGCGGTCTTGTCCAGCTTTTCCAGCGAAACCGGATTGAGCACGGGTTTGAACATCCGGAACGCACTGCGCAATCTACGCAGACCAACGCGCAGCTGATGCGGTCCTTCCGGGTCGCCGCTTTCCAGCATGACAATCCTGTTATGCGCAATTTGAGAAAGGCAAGAGCGCAAGATCTCACGGTAGGCCAGTTCTACCGTTTCATCTGCAAACAACCCGACCTCTTGCGCAAGTTTTGGAAGTTTGACGTCGTCGACTTCGCCGCCGGCAAAGCGGAAACCCCGTTCTGCCTTACTGTAGTTGGAAAAGCGGAACGGTTCCTGACCGATAATTTCTCGGGCTGCAACGAAAAGGGGAGCTGTTGTCCCGCTTTTTAGCTCGAGCTCGATCTCGGCCAATGGTGTTGATCTCTGACCTGCCTTCACTTCCCCGCTGTCGAAGGCGACCTCTATTTGGGTTCCGTCAGATTTGGCGGTTAAGATGCGTGTCGTCCGCTTAAGCACTGTCTCAAAACATGGCGCGAGCGGCTTGTCGGCGATCGCTCTTGTTAGAACCTCAACCACTTCCGGGTCTTCAATCACCGAAAAATCGAGCTGCGCGCCTTTCACAGGGTGTTCAGCTTCTATCGGGCTGGACAGCGGACCGTTCATTCCGGTTCCAACCTTTGCCGTCTGCACCCAGCTTCGTCCAATCTTACGGACCCGCAGTGAGATTTTGGCATCGCGAAGGGCTTGGTCCGGCGTGTCGAAATAGATCGATTGTAGCGTCTTGGTCGAGGCCCGGCCGGCCGTGAACCCCTCGTAAGACGCGCTCTTTTTCACGCGCTCCAGGACGTCGGGTGAGATGTCGAGCTTCAGCTCGATTTCCTTGTTCGTTTTGCTCATGTGCTTTTTCTAGCCAAGGGTAAATCGTATGTCCAGAAAAAGCGCACGAGATGCGCTTTTTTTGATTTGGACGCGCGATACTGCGCCTCAGGTTCCAAACCCAGTGCCGACTGTTTTGTCCAGGCCGATCATGCGTTTCAAACGGTTTTGTACTCTGGCGAGGAAAACCAGATGTTTCGGCAAGGCACGTTGATTGAAGGCGATCTTGCGAACGTATTCCGGCACCTCCCAGACGGCAGATGTGCCGACTGGAAAAAACAGGCAGATCCCTGGCCGGGCATGATAGCGCACGCCAGCTGCGTCAGTAATAAAAGCCTCGCCTTCAAGAAACATCACAGCCTCATCGCAACCATAATGCCAGCGGAATTTGCCTGCCGTACACGACCAATGATCCGTTGACGTCCAGCCGCGGTTTGCGCCTGTCATATTTGCGCAATAGGCGTCCGGACTGCCTTCCAAAATCCAGTTTGGATTGATCGGAGCGGGTAGCAGAGCGCCACGGTCAAGAGCGCCGATCGGAAAAACCGCCCCCATCTCGGCATGAGCAGCAGAAGCGTGCAGCTTGTGCAAACCAGCCGAAACGTTGGTTCTGTCGTCCTCCGAGTGTTTTTCAGACGTGCGGTCTGTGTTTGTGTTCATGTCTCAACTCCGGGATACGCCAGCTTTCTAGCATGGGAACCGTTGACTTCGGACTAACTCCGCGGTCGCTCTCGTAACAAAAGCGGATTTACTTCCCCCGATTTGCAGCGAAAACAGGTGCACCCTGAAAACACGGTGAGGAGTTGAGACCGGGCGATAGGCAGGTTCTGTGATTTTTGCGGTTTGTGATTAAGCAGATCTTGCAAATTCGGGAAACAGCGTGATAAGAGGCCAACTCGGTGTCAGTTGCCCCTCTGGCGGAACTGGTAGACGCGCGGGATTCAAAATCCCGTTCCTTCGGGAGTGCCGGTTCGATTCCGGCGGGGGGCACCATCTAAAAGTTTTTTCTCAATAAAGTCAGTGTCTTGTGTTTCGGATTTGTCCCACTTAATTGGGCGTTTTCGAAAAGTGGGACAATTACGTGTTCAGCTCATGTATTTTGCGATTTGAATCTCGAAGAATGCGACGAGCTTTTTCGCCAAGCCGACTGATAGGTCAAGAAGACGAAATCGAACCGTCATTCTTTGCTTTTTGCATTTCCAGCTGTGATAGACGCTTCTTTAACTGTTGACGATACTTTTCGCCGGATGTCAGTCGCAACGCCTCCTTAGTTGCTTCCAATGACAAGCTTATGTTTCCAAGGGCTTCATGACACTGGCCGACAAGGTCTGAATATGAACCCAGCCTGTTCTCTGCTCTGGGGTCCTGCGAGGCCAAATCGAGTGAAGTTTGTGCGCTCTGCAATGCCTTCCCCGGCTGATCAATTGCCAACTCGGCTTTCGCCTGCTGATAAAGTACCCAGTGATCTTTTTCTGCGTCGGACATTTTAGCGAGTGCGGAGATGGCAGACTCGGCCCTCCCGGCGCCGACATAGGTCTTGGCAACGACTCTCAGATTGTAAGGCGAAATTCTATCTAAATTGGCCAGAGCGTCGGCGAAGGCGCAGGCGGTCTCATTGAGTCGGTCAGCCAAGTCCATTTTCTCTGCTGCTGCGGCGGCAGTGGCAACGTTGGCAAGGGCTTCGCATGCGTTGGGCCATTGACGTTTTTGGACAGCGTCTGGGTAGATAGCCAGCATGTCCGGATAGATTTCGGCGATTGCAACTGGATGTTCTCCGTTCTCATAGGCAAACAGACTCGTAAACGCCAAAAAACCCTCGTAGAACTGCTCAAATCCGTCTAGGGCCGCCATTGCGACAACCTCCGCCAACTCCTTAACAGCTTCAGGCTGGTTCTGCAGTTCAGTGCGTAGTGAAGGATAGGATCGCAATCTACTTAATGACGCTAAAGACACTCGCAAAGGTACAGAAGCACCATCATGCAGGATGAGGTCTATGAGCGTCCTAATCGCGGCCTCACCTTCCTTCTTCACTAAGTCTGAGGCGCTTTTTTGAGTTCCTGCATGTGCGATCTGGCCGTATGCTGCATGCCAACCTGGCCGTTCCTTGAGAACTGCTCTGAAACAATCGAGAGCACCTTCAAGTTGATCGCTGCGTCGAAGCGCCTTTCCTTGATGGTGCAATAGTTCCACCAGCATTTCGACGTTGTCGATCTGCTCAGCGACTTCACCGTATTCCTTAGCGCATTGCGAATAAAACGCCGGTCTCTCTCTTCCGGGTAAAGTGTATGAATGTGCTTCTCTGAGGTCGAATACACATAACAATTCAGCAATCGACATGTTCGGCCGAATGGGAGTTGAATGTGAACCCGGTGAAAGACCCAGTCGATCACCACTCTCAAGCTGCAGCAGTGCATATGTAAGCCAATCTAGCGTTGGCTTTCCTCTGGCTTTATGTGCACAAAGCAGTTCTTTCGCTGAGAAATGAATCTGCCTCAGAACGCTCGGTACCATTTCTCCGCGATATTTTTCGACATACTGAGCTACTTCGGTTGCGAGTTCAGTTCCATCTATTTCTTTGTTACGCACAGCACTACAAATGAGATCGTGAACTACAAGTGCTGACGCTGTTGCAGAGCGGTTAATAATCGCTAGTTTCTGCAATGATGAGCGTGGATATGCCCCAATAAATTTTGTAAGGAAGTTTGAATCGAACGTACTGCACCCGCTATTCGCTATCTTAATCAATGCTTGGAGATTTTGATCGGTGAGGCGTCGAAGAAGTTTTTCCATGACGGAACGACCGTCATTCAGTTGCGCAATTTGAGGTATCTTTAGTACTTCGCGATATAGTTCTTGCTTTTCGACGCCATCCATTTTGGTGACTTCACGCGTAACAGCCAAAATTAGTGGGCAGAACCGACAGGCTTCTACGAAAGCTTGGGTGTCAATATCTGTTGTGTCTCGATCTTCTCCTAGGATCGCATAGGCAACCTCAGCAGATAACTGCGGAACCTGCATATGAATCTGGCTGTCGGGGTCGCCGATCTGTGAGGTGACAAGTATGTGCCCGCCTAAGGAAATTCCTTTTTTAAGTTCAGCGAACATCTCGATTGATACTGGGCGGGAAAGATCATCTATTACAAGTAAAGTCTTAGTGTTGTTGAACACGCCTGCGACGTTAATCTCTACGCCGCCGCGTGAACGCTTGATCGCCGTCAATGGAACATTTTCACCCCAGTCGTCCCCTGATATCCATAAATAATTTCCGTAGCGTTCCCCGTCGGAATGCACGAAATCTATTGCCGCTTGGGTCTTCCCCGAACCACTAAGGCCATGCAGAACACAAACGGCTACGCCTGTTGCATAGTGGTCTCGGAGTGCCCTGCCGAATAAGGGTTCTGATTGATGATTAGCGCATAGCGACGGCACAAGTCCGTAATAGGCGTAGCTGTCCAAGTTCTGCGAAAAGTCAGGTAGGTAGAAGCGGAAAAAATCCGCTGTCTGCGGTCTATCACGTGAAAACTGGAATATTTTCTCCGCCAATTGCCGGGAGTCGAGAAATACAATCTTTCCAGAGTTGTTGACGGCTATGTCGGTTTTGTTGAACTTGCCTCTAAACGATGGGGGTTCTTCAGCACTAGAAACTAGATAAATCTTTGAAAGTGGAATAAGTGCTGCTTTGTCTATTGCGTGGTTGATGTCGTTTTCTATCTTGTTGAATTTATATTTGTCTTTCGCGCTGGACGTTTCTTCAAAGTAATTTTTTTCAGTGCTGTACTCGCCAACAATCGCGAAATCATGCGAAAAAGTGTCTACAGTGTGACCAACAGGTTTATGATCTTTGTTTAGACCATGATGCACTAAGTCTTTGGACTCGATCAATTCGACTATCTTATGTCCAACAAGTTCTAGCGAAGATGCATCGAGGTCTGCGATTTCACCCATGAGATCGCGGATTACTCTTTTTTTTATGAACTCTGACAATCTAACCCCGAGAATCTCTGGCAAATCCATTTGAGACTTGTTTCGAATTTGAATCGAACAGCACTCAACCAATTCGTCAAACTAACGTTGAATACAACCAGAATCTATAGCCGCGTAACTCAGGACAAGGGGCGTTCGGTTTTCTCCTTTTTTGATCAACAGAGAAGCGATGGCAATCGGCGCAGCGGCAAATTATGAGAGGTTCTTGTCACTGTGAATCAGACATGTAAGGCCCAACATGCTATGCTTCTTCGTTTAAACCCTACTGAGAACGTCGCCCAGACAGCTTTTCCATTGCGTTCCTGGCCCGGTACGTCTGGCTTGCGCTTCTGGTGTAACGGATGACCTCCTCAGATGTGCTGTGACCGGTGATCGACATGATCTCCTGTTCAGTACACCCGACCTCAGCCAATGCGGCGGCCGCGGTTTTCCTGAGGCCATGAACGGAAAGACCGGTCAGCCCGGCTTTATCACACCACTTACGGAACCTGTTTCCAAAGGCACCCTCGGTGAAAGGTCGGCCATGGGCGTTCACAATGAAACTGCTTTCTCCGATATGCGATAGTGTCAGCGCATCCGCCAACTCATCGGCGATAGGAATCCAGAGTTTAACTGGTCTGCGTCTAATATTTTTGCGCTGAGTAAACTCTAGACCCGGCATCCCATCCTTTTCGACAATGTGCTGTGGCCCAAGGACGATGAGATCGCTCTTTCTCTGCCCGGTATAGAGCGCGAGCATTACAGCCAAATAAGCTGTAGTGCCGGGCGGGTGCGCATTGACGAAGGCATCAATATCATCACTAGTCCAAGCGACGTGCCCTTGGCTGTCGGACTTTAGGTTCTTCACCAGTCGTGCTGGATTTCGGTCATGATACTGATATTCGACAGCAAAATTGAATACCTGACGAACAGCCTTGAGCATTCCGTTGGCGGCTTCGGGTCGGTCACTCATCGCATCTCTCCGCATCATTAGATGCCTTGGCTCAATTATCGAAAATGGATGATCACCTTCATTTTTGTTGGCGCAAAAACGATCAAGAATTTGGCGTCTGACGCGACGTGTTCTGGGGGAAAGAGACATAAAATCAGACGACTGATAATATAGCTCCACCAAATCGCGGAATGTTTTGGGCTTTGAGTTGCTCGGCACCTCCTTCGGTTTTGGTTTTTCAAGTTGGCCTACACAAGCCAATCGATAGTCTTCCAAAAACTCCGGTGACCCCTCAGGGCCACGAAGACGCTGTTTACGGCCATTGCGGCGGTAGTAAAGGCGAACGTTTCCATGCCGGTCACGGTCACGGGTCACATACTTAAGATCAACCTTCATGGCTGCCCCCTCAGTTGTCCCAAGGATTGCCAGCAGCGGGGGCTGCAAGACGGTCGAATGCCTCATCGAGTGCATTGATATCCCAGACCGTCCGGGACCCGATGCGGATCGGGGCGGGCATGGTGCCGTCTTTAATCAGGCTGTCGAACATGGACGCACTGACGCCGATGTATTGGGCGGCTTCGGTTCTGGAAAGGCCCCGGCGGGGTGCTGCAGGTTTAAGGGATTGGGCCGAAGCTTGGCTGATCCGGCCAATGGCTTCGGCGGCCTCTGCAAGACTGGAAACAGCCTGCGTGAGCACCGCATCGGATTTGAGTTGGGAAGTAATAGATACAGACGGGTTCAATCAAAGCCTCCTTAAAGGCCCTGACCGTGGTTACCACCCGTCTTCAGGGAAAAGCCCAGATGTTGGGCAATCAGAATTCACTTTTTGAATTAGGTGGGACAATCTCGGAATACAACCTTTACAGTCAAATTTTTTGTAAAACCCAAACACTGATATGGTTGTACTCAATGGAATGTGTCTGTGCCGAGAATTGAGATTTGCATTACGGGATAGCGTATTAGACAACGTCACCGACCGATTTTGCGGCCTTCAGCTTTTCGAATTTTGTGTATCTCGGACCCTGCATTGCCCCGCTGGGGGCATCGGCAAATGGGATCGGTTGATCGAAAGACTTCGCCGGACCTTTGAACATGAGCCTGTATTTTCCTGTGTCACCGTGCGGGACGATGTGGTCCACTTCCGCCCAATGGGTGATCGCGCTGACCGGGCGGGTCTGATAGGCGGCGATGTATTTTATCTTTTTCAGCATCCCCCCAGAAATGCGTATGGCGTGCCACTGGTTTTCGCCAAGAAAGACACGTCTGAAGCCATCGTCCTTGGCAGGGACAATAACAGTATCGGGTTCTGTATTATTCGTGATCCTCGGCGGTTCCACCTTCTTAGGCTGTTCCAGTGCATTCAGGCCAACGAGTGGAAGGATTTGCAGCATCTCACCGAGGAATACCTGCATATCGGCACGATCAAATTCCGTGAGCGGAGGTTCATTCGGCATTGTAGAATTATCGAGAGTGCACTGCTTCAGACTTTCTGCCCGCCCTATCAGTGCATGTTCAAGCCATGTGATATGACCGCGATTGAGACCGTTGTTTGTTGACACAAACACCAATCCCCAGTCCCAGAAATCTCTTTCCTTGTCGTGCTGAAACA
The DNA here is from genome assembly GCF_007830545.1 of Roseibium hamelinense. Taxonomy (GTDB): domain Bacteria; phylum Pseudomonadota; class Alphaproteobacteria; order Rhizobiales; family Stappiaceae; genus Roseibium; species Roseibium hamelinense. The sequence continues at coordinate 152,703 of NZ_VLLF01000010.1, read as the reverse complement.
GCCTCTGCTTCAAATCATCAGTCTGGCCGATATACAGTCGCGGCAGGTCGCCAAAATCATCGCCGTCTGCAGTATCTCGACCAACGAGAATGTAAACGCCATTCGTATTTAATTCTTCGCGCGTACAGGCTGCCGGAAGCTCCCCTCTTGGAAATACGACGGCACGTCCAGTCCAATTCATTTTATCGATGACCCGGATGCTCTCCGGGTCGCCATCTGGTACGAAAATGCGGATTGTAAATGGTGCCATCACAATAGGACCTTTGGCATAATATCAGGCGTGCTTGAGCCACCTCTGACTGTTCTGGAAATCAATTCGAAATCCTTCTCGGTCGGCATACAAAAAAGGCACTTGCCGTCGCTAGCCTCGGCCCAGACGGCTCCAATCTGCCGTTTGGCTTCTTCGCTTTCGTAGAGATGGCCGCCTTTGTATTCGACGACCAATATCCGGCCATCGGTCAACAGGGCGACAAAGTCCGGATAGAACTTGCCATGGGGAAGTTGAAGCCAGAACGATGTCTTTTTGCTTTCAACGTTCCTGATCCAATAGGCGACTTCATCCATGTTATCCAGATAGGCAGCGCAATCAAATTCCTCGCCGCTGGGCTTCAGATCGCCGACGATGCTCGTGTAGTGCTTATTGAATTTCGTCAAACCGGCATATGGCTGGTTATAGGAATAGCGTTGCTCATCGAATATCATCGATACTTCAGCACTCGTCGAAAATTGATCCGCTTGTGCCTTGAACAGTGCACTGTAATTCCCGCTCTGACGTTCGCCTCTAAGGTCGGAAATAAACAGCCGCAGAGCTTGGCGGAGGTTGTATTTGTGCCGAGCGATCACATCGAGGTTCAATCCGCTCTGTAACAGTGCTTTTAGGGCCTTGGAGATGAAGATAATCGCACTTGATTTGGTAATATCATGGTGCGGTATGCCTGTATCGAGCCAGTTGGCCAGCCGAGCCTCTGTCCATGCTGGCTCTTGAACCACAGCAGCCAAATCTCCTTGGACACGTTGAGCGAAATTGATCTCAACTTTGCCCTTCGCGGTAACATCTATCTGGCCGGTTTCAGTTTGATCGATGATCCGGAACCGATTGACGATGTCCGACGCATCGCATTCATCAAGCCGCCATGGCAGGTCGAGGAAATGCTCTTGTGAGAACAGTTCCAGCTTCCCCTGTTTGGTAAATGCCAGCATTGGCACAATGAAGGCAGGTTTGTTGATCTCAGTCGCAGCTGATGTCTGGAAGTTGTTTGATTTGGCAAACAGGCGGTCAACCACCGGAGCAGCTTTGGCTGACTTTGAAAGGGCCAGATGAATATGGTTTCTGGCCTCCTTGGTCATTGCGCCTTTGTAGCTGAATGACTGTTTGTCCTCATCGAATTCGAGGCGGTTTCGAACCGACGCCGGAAGCCGAGTGATTGCGTAGGAGACATCTGCAGGCGGCATTGCCGGGTCTTCGAACGTCTCTGACTCATGCACGGTCTCATCCGCCATAGCTTCAAAGCCGATATCCGGTTGCGCCGTGACAAGAGTTTCAGTGTCGATTTTGTTGAAGCCTGCTCCGTCAACGAGACCGTCTTTGAGCTGTTGGGCGGTATCATTGAAGCTCGCGGAAGCGACAAAGGCATAGGCTTGGTTGAGTGCCGGTCGCGTCTTCAGCTTCGCCCTTGGCATTCGGAGAATGCGGCCCAGTATCTGCTCAATGGCTGTTGAAGACGACTGTTCCGCAACAGAGCAAAGAGCATATGCGAACGGACAGTCCCAGCCCTCCTTCAGCTTCTGAACGGTGATGACATATCTTACCCGGCAGTCAGTAGCTGCAATGTCAGTCACTGCGTCCAAGTCTTTGCGTGTGCCGGAATGCACCACAATTTGGTCTTCAGGAATACGCTTGTCGTTCTTTAAGAACTCTTCGACCTTGTCATATGTGATGCGAGTGTCGTCGCCCTTCTTGGAAGACTGTGCCTGAAACAGAACGATGGGCCGAATGTACTCTCCCGTGTCGGTCTGTTCGGCCTTTGCCGCTTCTTCCAAGGAAGCCTGACAGTCGAGCGCAGCTCCAATCGTCCGCCGCCAATCCCGATCCGTGGTCAGCCGGATCGGCATCTTTATCATTTCCTCGGCTTTCAGTTCGGCAGCCGAAACTGAGTAAAGGACGTTGGAAGCATGAAGGTCCTTTGCCGGATCATTCTTCACTTGCGGGGTTGCTGTCAGCTCCAAGATCAGAGACGGGTCGAACCGGGAAAGGGTATCAAAGGACAGCGGGGAACGGGCGTTGTGAGCCTCATCCACTATCACCATGGGCCGGTGCAACTTCAATAGATTGGCGAGGGATGCGATGGGCCGGTTGGTCCCTTCGACTTTGTCCAGACGGGCTTCCTGTTCTTCGCTCAGGCCAGAAAAATGATCCATGAGCGATCCGGCATCCTGATAGACCTTCAGCCCTTCAGTGTTTTCTTCGCCATTTGGTTTCTCCCGCCGGAATGACTGTATGGTCGAAACAATGATACAGGCACCACCCTCGGCATCAGCTCGCGACATGGCCAAGGCTTCGGGCTTGGTCATGATATTTACATTGCGGCCAAAATCCTTCGCCAGAGCCACACGGTACGGGTGATCGAGGTTTTTTAGGGCATCAACCGTCTGCTCCAGAATCGGAGTCGATGGCACAAGCCACAAAACCATTGGATTGGACGCTTGCAGGTATTCCTTCGCAGCGATACCGACGGAATGCGCCGCCATGATTGTCTTTCCGCCGCCGGTAGGTATGCGAAGGCAGACATAGGGTGTTTCGTCGGCAACCGCAGGGGCCGGGAGAAATGGGAGGTTAGTGGCTTTGTAGAAGGCAACGTTTGCACCATCAGATGTGCAATCGCGAAGATACTTCCGAAATTTTTCCAGAGCAGCTTGCTGATATTCCTTCAATTCGAAATTCACAGCCGCCATGGTCAGCTCCCCTCAATCTGATAGGGGATTTGCTTAAAGACGATATTCTCAGCCTTCAGCCGATCAGCGGTGACTGTGCAGCCCTCGGCATAGATGACCCGGCTTCCCTCAAAGTCCTCTGGCAATGGTGGCAGTCCGGCCAGTACATCGGGCGTCAAAACGTTTCCAGCATCTTCGCGCGCAAAGCCCTGTTCGGCGGCAGAAAACAGAAGGTAGACGAGCTTTTTCTTATGTTCGCCAATGAGAGGTGTTGACCCGTCTGCCTTCTTTGGCAGGGGGGTTCCTGTTTCGGAAAAGAAGATATGTGCTGCCAAATCTGGGAAGGAAACTGCAGCGTCGATATCACCAAACTCGTTGAACAGTGGTGTGCCCAGTTGGCAGTAACGAAATCCGCCGCCGAGTCCTTCAACGGGCTTATTGGGGTCTCCGCCCCTATTGTAACCTTTGATGATTTGCCGCAAACGTTCAGATGTTATTTCTGAAGCAATTTTTTCGTCCATTTCAACGAGTATGAACTTTCGGTCGCCGTTGTCCTGTGCATTTAAACTCAGCACCGCATGGCCGGTGGTTCCTGAACCGGAAAACGAGTCCATAACAATATCGCCCGGCTCCGCTACTTGTTCGACCAGTTTTTGAATCAACTCGTAAGGCTTTGGAAAATCGAATTTTCTCTCCCCAAAGATTTCATCTATTACTTTCGTGCCATTCCGAGTGTATATTTCAGAGCCAACGATCGAAGAAAATCCGGTAAATTTTTCTTTTAGGTCTGCATAAAAGTTTTTTGCTCTCGGGCGCCCTTCTGGACTCGAAGGCCAGAGAATTCGGCCCTCGTCGATCATATGCGCTATCCGCTTTCGATCGTATCTCCAACCCATATTTGGGCAGCCGTAGTTTATTCCGGTGAAAGGATTGACCAGATCAAAATGGAGGTTTGGTCGGGCGTCTTTTGTGGCAATCCCGACCATGTTGCCGCTGACCCATGGTCCACGTGGGTCGTTGTCAGGATTTGAGTATTGGTTAGTATTTCTTTCATCTCCGCGCAATCTATTTCCATACGCCAAAATGTATTCATGGTCGGTTGAAACACCCGTTATATTTCTATTGTCTTTATTTTGTCTGGATTTCCATATTAGTTGTGAGATAAAGTTTTTTTCCTTGAATATTGCATCCATCAATATTCTGATGTGGTGTATCTCTTCATCATCAATACTGACAAATATTACACCATCTTCGCGCAAAAAATCGCGCAACAACCTCAGTCGCGGATACATCATGCATAGCCATTTATCGTGACGGGAAAGGTCTTCTGCCTCCTTGCCAACGATTTTTCCGAGCCATGCCTTGATTTCGGGAGAATTGACATTGTCGTTGTAGACCCAGCCCTCGTTGCCGGTGTTGTAAGGTGGGTCAATATAGATACATTTCACCTTACCGGCGTAGTAAGGAAGCAGGGCCTTAAGCGCCTCTAGATTGTCCCCCTGAACGAGAAGATTTCCGCTGTCTGGGTCACCTGCTGATAATTCGCTGTCGCAATGGATAAGACGGTAAGGAACATCTTGGTGATGGTTGACGACAGCTTTTTTGCCGATCCAGTCGAGTACGGGCATCAATCTATCTTTGTATTTGGCCTCAGAATTGAGGCGGGAAATCACTGATTTAGACGTAGCCCGGCCTTTGCATCTTGTGCAAGGGAAGGCTGTAAGGTGAGTGCGCTTATGCAACCGTGTTCCCACAGGTTGGTGGCTGTCCCAGATTATTTGCGGAACATCGCTTCTATGAGCGATTGGTGGCGTTTCGGGTCGAATTCCGCCTTCGGGTCCTGAATGATGTGCTCGATCTCAATTCGGTAGACCTCCGAGACAGCCAGCCCCATCTTCTCAGGTGATGTGCGTGCCTTCATGCGGTTGACTACCGCCTGCACGGTTTCCACCACCTGCCGCATCCTATTCAGATCGACTTTGGAGGGAGCCGCTACAATGCTGTTCTCTAAGAGTGCTGAGGGTGACACGTCATATAACTCAGCCAATCTCAAAAGACGCTGGACAGAGAACTCGTTGTAGCCATTTTCCATACGGGAAAAGCTCGGCTCAGAAATGCCGATGGTCTCGGCGGCCTGTCTGATAGTTAAGCCAGCCTTCTTCCGTGCTTTTTTGATTGTCGTTCCGATGGCCAATTGGATGGTCTCGTTATCATCAATTCGTGTGCCTTTACATTAAATGTAACGCTTTGATTTGCCTAGCGATCAAAATTGGACTCGCAATCTTATTACTCTCAAAGTAAGAAAGTAAGCGTTATGACGCTCAACGATTACCTCTACAGATTCGGCATTTCAAAAAGCGCATTTGCCAAAAAGATAGGAACCACGACCGCTACCGTCAGCCGTATTTCGGAGGGGCTCGTGGTGCCTCGCAAAGGGCTATTGCTGCGGATTTATGAGGAGTCGGAAGGGCTAGTGACACCAAACGATCTGGTCGGTCTTCCATGTCTGGAAGCCAACTCCAACAGTGGCGCTCCGATGGCCTGCATGACCGTTGGGTGAGATGAAAATTAAATTGATTGGGAGTCCAAATTTATGAAAGCCATCTACATCACCCTGTCTGTATTGCTTATCGCATCCTCTGCGCTGGCAGAACCAGTTACCACACAGAAAGAGCCTGTTGACGATCAGCGTGGCTATGATCAGCCAACAGCTGAGGCATTCATCGAGGCAAATAAACAATCAAAAGCCGCATATCAGGCTGAGATGGAGAGGCGAGGTTATGATCGCTGGACTGCTGAGCAGTTTATTGCAACGAGGCAATATGCGCCAAAAAGCGAGTGACGGGCGCACAAGTAAATATAATCAAAAACTGATAAATGATGGGTTCAGGGCCGATTTTCTTCTGAACCCTATTCCGCCCTACAAGACTGTGATGTGCCGAAAATTGACATACGCGAGTACTGTCATTGTAGTAGGTATGCAAATTATATATTTAAGTGTATATCTAAGTGTATATCTAAGTATGTAGTATTTATTAAAGTGTGTGTTTAAAATAGCTATGTAAAACCTATTGAGAAACATCATTGTGAAGTAGATACAATCATCCAGCTATCGATATCATGATATTCCGTATCAAGATTGATACCTGTGCAGCTTGTCTCCATAACCCACTCGTTATCAAAAATCATTGGTCGGCTCTTTAACAACCGATACCGGCCATGTTTCAATTTAGGTCGTCGACTAGAAAATGGGCCTGTGTCCCGATGCATTTCAATACGGTGACCACGTTTATTGCAAATGTCTAAATCCAGTGCGCGAATATAGTCCATTTCGCTTTCTGAATACCATTTTTGAGCATAAGCACTCTCAACCGAAAAATGAATTCCTTTGGCTCCCATGCGATCTATGAAGAGCGCCCACTGGCAAATTGCAGCATTAATATTGAAGGATGACGCATCGACCCGATCAGCAGCAAACTCAGGGCCTGTAAACGCAGCTCTCAGCGCTGAAATCTGTCTATCGGCATCATCACGTCTGGGACCTTTAGAGGGGGCATTGAACAACGGTTCTGGGTATTTTCCTGCATAACCCAGCATGTCCATAATATTGGCCTCTAGCGCTCCTCTGTCTCTGATCCTTTTGATTTGAACACGCTCCCAGCCAAAGGATGGAAAATACGCATTCAGTATCATCTGGAATGTTTCCACATGAGGGGCGCGGACAACAAAGTGACCTGTGAGTATCCATCCTCCTGAGTCCGTGATCTGAACACCGAAATCTCTTACCATCTTGGCTTTGGAAGGCTCCTGATGAAGTTGTTGGGGCGATACCAAGTCAGGTTCAAAGGTGCCAAACATCACAACACCTCTTCGCTTTTTCGTCATGGCTGAAACGACAGCCTTGAGATTCTGATGTGCCTTGGACAGTGCATCTTCAAGCTGGCTAAGGTTATGAGCGAAGTCAAAGATGACTGTAACAAGATACAGCTCATTCCTTACGCGAGGAAAAAGGTAACGACTTCTTGCTGTTACTAACAGTTCGCACTCGTTTTCATGTCGCCAAATCGGGCACAGGGGACTTCGATCTGAAATACTTTTCGTATTTTCATAGAGTCGTCGATGCAGGTCTTTGCATTCGGTACTGTTGGTCTTTGAAAGAGCGTTCAGCATTCTTTTGAATGCTTTCAACTCCGTTTTCAAAAACGGACGTTCCAAAATCCAAGACATATCATTCTGGATATGTTGTTTGAACCAATCAGGAAAAGTATTGCTCTTTCCAATTATTCGTTGAACGTTCCCATCTTTAGCCTTTGCGCGGGTTTCTGCCAAGCTTCTATTTCTCGGCGAAAATGAGTTGCTTCCATCCGTTCTTTGTAATGACTGGTCCGTATCAAACTTCTTCATAAAAGTACTCAAGTATATATTCGATTATGTTTAACATTTGTGCGTCACTATTATTTAACTGATCTTTTCTTTTAGAGGGTCAATGATCAAACACTAAATACACGGGAGGTTCACAAATATGAAACAACAGACATCTCGATTAACAGTCCGCTCGGTAAGGCGTGAAACCCATATTAAGTTAGCTATTCTTCGTCGTTATACTAGGCTGACATTTGGAAGCATAATAGACGACGCTGTCGAAGCTCTTTGGGAAGCATATATTGAAGATGGGCACGAAATTGTTGACGACACTTCTGGGTAATACTTTTCAAATCAATTTAAAGGATAAATCATGGCATTCCCTACGGAGAATTTATTAGAGCCAATGCTGCTCGACCGTTTCGATTTAAATGAAGACGAGAACGTATTCTTAAGCGCAAGATTAATATCGTCAGAATATCCGGCTGACCGCCCCCTTCATATTCTTCCCAGTGCTGTAATGGTTCTCGGGCCTCGGATTAAAGGCTCCTTGTTCGTAGACTTTTGGGAGGACCAAGATGCGAACTATCATTTGGGGTACGTGGCATTTGAAGTTGGCGAGCAATTCATCAACTATCTGACCCACCGATTTCATGGGCCATATGTCAATCGGGGTTTTCCGTTCTTGGCAATATCGCTGGTGCAAAATGTCACCGGCTGGTCCCGTCGATTGATAGGCTTGAACAAACTTCCCAGCTGGTAATCGCAGATGCCTTGTAAGGGTGTAGCCATACAAGACAACCAGAATGCTGAACCGCATTGTCTCATTAGGATTATAATTTGATTTAAAAGATGAATCCTCTTAAAGGCCTAAACCTAATTAAGACGATGGAGGATGAATGCGGGTTGCCTACAGACGTGTCAGTACAGAAGACCAAAATCTGGATCGTCAGCTGGCCGACCAGCCTGACATTGATCGGGTCTTTGAGGAGAAGCTCAGCGGAGCTTCAAGAAACCGAGCAGCCTTAGAGGAGATGATTGGCTTCGTCCGTGAAGGTGATGTCGTCGTGGTGCATTCACTGGATCGTTTGGGGCGAGATATCCGAGACCTGCTGAACATCGTCAACGAACTGAATGACAAAGGGGTTGTCGTCGAGTTCATATCAGAACGCCTTCGCTTCAGTCGCCATGACGATGATCCCTTGGCCCGACTGCAGCTTCATATGCTCGCCTCATTCGCCGAATGGGAGCGTGCTATTGCAAAGCGTCGGCAGGCTGAAGGGATTGCTAAGGCGAAGGCCAAGCACCCTGAGAAATATAAAGGTCGTCCCGCCGTAATAGACCCTTCAGAGGTCAGGGCGCTAAAAGAGGCTGGCCTTGGGGCATCTGAGATCGCAAAGCGGCTCGGGATTGGGCGGGCGAGTGTTTATCGCTTGTTGTAGCTTCAAGGCCCGGATTTGTAGGTTTTGTCGAGGTGGAGCGATTTTTACACCTAAATGCCCATCGAGAATGGGCTGCTGGCTACACCTTCACTTGAATAGTCCGAATTACGCATTAGCAAATGCGGCACGATTTATCTCGGACCAAGGAAATGACAATTGGATTTTAGGTCCAAAATATCAGTTAGCTGATTGAGTTTAATGCTACTTGGTAGACCAACCTTAAAGGTTGCCGACTGAGAATAAAAAATATCGATGTGATCCAATGGATGAAGGTCGCCATTCTCGTTGTCTGGGTCATGATCCATTCGAAGGTATCCGTCGTCGGCACAAATAAGGTCACTAATTAGTTGCCAAAGAGCATCCGGGTCATCACTCGTGTCCGATAGTCCGTCCGCAAAATCTAGTACTTGGCTTCTTTCAAAAATAAGTGAGGTGTCTATCGCCGAAATGACTTCGGAAGAAAGTTTGCTATCAACTTCGATCCCAGAGTCGGAATGGAATGTATAGTCTCCCTCTGTTTCAGTAACAGAAAAAGGGAATGATGCCGAAAATGTTTTTCCTTGGCTCTCAACGAACACCCGCCTCATTTTGTCTGCCCGAATAGCCATAAGACCAAGCACGTCTTTTCTATCTGGGCGAGCATAAGATAGAACAGTTTTTATGGCATGCATCCAAAATGAGATGATGCTGGTCTTCGAACGGAAGGAGCGGAAGAGATTTTTTAGCTGAAAAGTATCTAGTTCAAAGAGGAATTCTTTCATCACCCCTCCTTCTTGAGCATTTTTGTATAGTTGAATCTCGCAATTTCAAGAACTTCGTCTCTATCGAAGTCTTCACCACTTGTAGCAGTGACGACTTTTCTTAATTCTTTTCTGAAGATCGGGAGAACTTCCAATTCATCAAAAATATTTTCACACAAATCGAAGAAGGATGCTTTCACATTAGCCTGGGTTATCGTGGTCATTATTTCACTGCGCTCCTCCTCTGTTGGAGGTTGAGCTTCGATAAATCCTTTTTCATTTATTATGGACAAGCCGTATCGGATTTGAGACATCATGTCTTCATCCTGACTCGAAGAAAGTATCAAGTAAGATTTAAGAAATGATCTAGTTAATGTCATGTATAGTGAGTTTCTATAGGGGTATGATCTGTTAATTCTTCTTGAGACACAGATAACAAAAGGAAACTCTAATCCCTTAACATTATTCCTATTGCTTATAAAGATGCTGCCTGCAGTCCGCATTTTGGTTTCAAATGCCTTGTTGACTGGCCAGCCAGTTTTGCGAGGAATGAGTTGTTCAAGCTTGTCTGCGAGGCGATAAATTGTTCTCCCGCTGTCCACCAGAATAATTCCAATATCATCTGGAGTTGTCGTTGGGTGTTCTTCGCATATCTCGTTTATCGCCTTAATTACTAGATCAGCGACTTCTTGATCGCTTTCTGTATCCTCTTCAATTATCGCAACAGAATCAAAATCGGAATTCGAAATATCTTCAAACCTTCGTAGTGGTTCTCGCCTCAATCTGTAGAAGCTTTTGTCAGGGTTGGTTTCGACGAGGTATCCACATGTGCTCCATTCGTCGTCTTCTAACCATCTTAGTTTTCTTTTTTCAAAGAGCCCCATTCCTAATGAATGCGCAAACATGAGTGCTCTCGGGTCTGTTCGATAGCATTTGCTCAACAAAAAGTCAGGTGAAATGCTAGGCCGAATCTTGGCGTCAAAAATACTCTGAAATACATCTCCAGCAACAACTACGTATTCCCTCGCAGAGACTTCGCATAGATCGATGAATGACTGAGGGAAATCTTGGCTTTCATCAATCAAGATATAATCAAATGCGAAGGTATCTTTCTTTTTTTCCTCAATGGCTTTTATGGCTCTTTTACAAGCTAGATCAAATGATCCGTCCCCAAAGGTGAAAAAGGGTATGTCAAAGTGGCTACAAATATATCGGTAGGTGCCTGAATTCGGGTTCGATTGTGACCCCCAAGCGTGCATACACCAAAGTCGCTTGTTCCATTCAATTTGTTGCTCGACTCTCATAAAGTTAAAGAACTCTGGAATTCTTTTTTGCAGGCTATAAGCAAGAATTCTATTATGGCAAGTAAGAACAATTTTAGCTGATGGATTTTTTACATATATATCCCTGAGCTTATGTAGCAGTAGCTCTGTTTTTCCGGTTCCAGACAATCCTTGAATGTGTACAGACTTCTTATCTATTTGTTGATAGATAAATCTTGTTTGGTCTCCGTCAAACAATATTATCTTTTTCTTGACTTTATCAAGCAAATTATCTGGAACATCGGACCTAGTCCTTTCGATGTCATTTATACTGCCGGTTATCAGAGAAATTAATAGTTCAGAGACTCTCCTTTTGCTGGGATCAGAAATGAAGCTTTCTTCAACGTACGCATCAATGTCGAGGCTATGGCCGTCTGGAACTTCCCAAATTAGTTGGTCACGCCATTTGCGTGGGCGGCCGATGGAGTCTTTGTAATTGTATTTATCTGAAATGGACCCGAGGTCTTCGATGAAGTCTTCGACAAACTCCTCAAAATCATCATCTGCTTCTCCAAAGTTAACGAGGCAAATTTTGCGTCCAGGGGCGAGGATGATTACGTGGCCTTCGTGGCCATATTCGTACTTTTCATCACCGAGTGGACGATCAACAACGTATATCTGCTTTTTCTCAGAGGAAGCCCATTCTTCCAAAACGTCTAATAGCTGTTGATTTTCCTCATTTTTCTCCGTCTGAAGAAAGAAGAAGCTGCTTGTCATGTCTTACTTCCTGTGGCCCGGTTATCTTGAAGATGCTTAGCGAAGGAATGTTCGCCACCTTCCTGTGAAAGAGCCTGCGACGCGTAGACACTGATTGCCATCGAAGAGGTCCTCCCAATAACGCGTCTCCGCTACACACCTCGATTCGCGTCGGGATTTTCCGCAACGCACTAATCGATGATTAGCTCAGACACGGTTGCCGAGCAAATGGCGAGCTTACTACTTATTTGTGCCCGTTGGCATTTCCGTGGGCCGAACGAACTTTTTTTAACTCCATAAAGGGAGTTGGTGCCAGTTGTCAGGGAAACCAGCGTCTTTGAGGCTTATGTTGGGTGCGTCATTGGGGAATGTCGCGACGTGCCCTTTGAGTCTTGTAGCCCACCGTGTGCGGGGGTTTATCTCCTTTAACAGCAGGCGCATGACTGCCAAGGTGGCATAGACCCTCTTGTTGGTGTCCGGAGCTGTTGCAATATGATCCAAGTCAGGAGCTTCACCACGCCTCGGGATGGCGGGCTGATTTATCACGGGCTTATTCCAGAGCCTTGAATGATGCGCGCAGATGTTCCTGACATTGCAAAGTGACCTGATCCAAGATTGGATTAGGCGGAAACTAATGCCGCCATAGCTGGCTGCAATTGCTTGTTGTTGTTGATGTTTAAGCTGAGATAGTCCGATAGACAGCGGGCTAAAGTCGAGCAGTTCGACAGCAATCCAGATTGGCATGATTTCACGAGCATATTTCGTCCTGAAATGTTCGGCGAATTCCTCGTTCGAATTGGCAGCTTTTTCATCTAGCTTTTGAAGCCAGCCTTGATACATCGACTGTGTTCTGGGCGGGGCGAATTGGGAGAAGCGTCTATTAAAATTGTTCCGGTCTCGATGAGCCAAAGGCGAAATGCTGCCCATAGCCAACGCAAACTCGGTTCGCACTGAGACTTCAATTCTTTCGATCGCATCCAGAACAATTAGGCGAAGCCCTTTGTCGAAGGCGTATAGATCAGTCGCATTTTTGAAAGTAGTGCCGGGTTTAAAATTATTCGCAAGGGTATGCGTGCCTTCAGGGTTCTGACTTAATTGCCGGAAGGGGAACCAGTACGCACTCAGTCGATAATAGCCAATACGCCGCAGATATTCCTCGCATTTTGCGGGGTCAGCGACAGTCATGCCTCTTCTTTCAAGCAGCTCCCGCTGTTCAGGAATTGTGAGGTATGGCTTGGAATATCTCATTAAAGTAAGAAGGCCGCCCATGACCTTTGCAGGTCAGAGGGGACGGCCATAATTTCCCCTATATGAGTCGAATCATGTGCTGTGTCAATATTAGAATTTACAACCTTTGGTGCAAATTATTAACTTTTGTATGTGTGCCGCGAAGTTGTTGATGTTCGTTGGATAATGCCTGATTCCTACGTGTAAATTGATACAATCTTTCAGGCTAAGATTTTGACTTAAAACACTTTTGCCAATAAGATGCAAAAATTGATATTGGGTTGGCAAAAATGTTTGAAATCAGTCAGTTGGATGGAGATAGCATCCGTGATGCTATCGATGCTCGGGATCGCTATGATTTGCTGAGGTCAGCACAGGCTGAAGCTCGGCATAGTTATGGCGGGTCAATGAAATTCGAAGCCAGAGGTGAGGTAGAATACCTCATCCGAAGGCCGCATGGTAGTTCGACCCGGAAGTCCTATGGTCGGCGCAGTCCTGAGACTGAGCAAACTCTTGAGCATTTTGTTGACGGCAAGGCACGTGTTGAGGAACGCGTTGCCGGGCTGAGGAAACAGCTAGAGGACCGTGCTCCTGTCCTGCGGGCAAGGGGCTTGGGCCGGGTGCCATTGCTGACAGCGAGGGTCATTCGAAAGCTGGATGATTTGGGCTGGCTGGGAACGTCTCTGATCGTTTTGGGCACGAATGCTCTTTATGCCTATGAGGCACAGGCTGCAGTTCGGATCGATGCGAGCATGGTCGCTACAGGGGATGTAGATATCCTGTTTGATGCCAGACGCCGGTTGGTCATGACAGGTGAGGTCAATGAGAAGGGGCTGATTGGCGCTCTCCAAACGGTTGACCGGTCGTTCGAACGTGCGAAGAGCAAGACATACACAGCCGCCAATAAAGAAGGCTACATGGTCGATCTCTTGGAACCTCAGGACCATGACAGGATCATGAGGGAGGGGCACACGCGGTTGTCCGACCATCCGGAGGACCTGATTGCCACAACAACAGACAGCAGCAGATGGCTCCTGAATGCTCCCAAGTTCACGGCGACGGCTTTTGACGAACGTGGGTTGCCTCTAAGGATCGTAACCATTGATCCGAGGGTCTATGCTCTTCAAAAGCAATGGATCGTAGAAAATGATGTTACCCGCGATCCGGCGAAACGATACCGTGATGAGCAACAGGCTCGCATAGTCGCTGAGATCGCAACCAAGTATCTTCGCCTGAGTTTCGACGACCCAGTATTGTCCGGATTGCCAAAGTCGTTCCGCGATCTGGCTGAAAAACTTACAGAAACCGGTGACACGCACTCACATGAATGGTAGGCATGTTGCAGTCGATCAACGCCTCCAAGGCTGGGTAAAATCGGTGGGACACTGATCCCAGATAATAGCAGAAATAGTGGGACAATTTGCTGTCCCACTTCGGGCTAAGCTTCTGATTTTATTCAATGCGCGTGGCCCGGCGGGGGGCACCACTTCATTGCGTTTTGAGGCTCTTTAGCCTCGTTTCCTCCGCACGGCACTGATGTATTCTCAACGGGCGGAAAGCGTTTAGTTCCTGACTGAAATGCCAATGGTATGGCCAATTGGCCGCAGCCATAGCTGGGCCGTTTCGAAAATCGTCAGGTGACTTTTCCGACATCTGAGGCTAATGGACAGCCCATGATAAGACGCCTGTACGACTGGACCCTGTCCCTTGCCGCCGGACCGCGCGCTCCCGCAGCGCTCGGAACCGTTTCATTTGTAGAAAGCTCGGTCTTTCCGATCCCGCCAGATATCCTATTGATCCCGATGGTGATCGCAAAACGGGAAAAAGCTTGGTGGTTTGCCACGCTCTGCACGCTGACCTCAGTGGCCGGAGGTGTACTGGGTTATTTTATCGGCATGTTCTTATTCGATCAGGTCGCCCAGCCGGTGCTCGCGTTTTACGGCAAGCTGCACTGGCTGGAGGAATTCAGCAGCGTGTTTAACGAATGGGGCTGGTGGTTCGTGTTTATCGCCGGGCTTACACCCTTTCCGTATAAAGTGATTACGATCGCGTCTGGCGTTGCCGCTCTTAGTCTTCCTGTCTTTATCTTCGCAAGCTTGGTTTCCCGGGGCATCCGGTTTTTTATCGTGGCAGGTTTGCTTTACCTGTTCGGGCCACCGATTAAGGACTTTATCGAAAAACGGCTCGGGTTGATGTTCACGCTGTTCGTCGTGCTGTTGGTCGGCGGCTTTGTAGCACTGAAATTCATATAATTTTGGGAGATATGCGTTGATCCAGGCAACTCCTAAATCCCTCGCAAATAATGCGGCGATTCTTCTTTTTACAGTCGGATTGGCGGCGATCGCAATCGCATGGGGCTACCAGATTATTGGTGGATTCGTGCCGTGTGAGCTCTGCCTTGAGCAAAGGGTGCCGTATTACGTCGGCTTGCCGCTGACGCTCGCCGGGTTGTTTTTGTCCTTGGAGAACAAGCTTGGTGCGGCCGCGCTACTGTTCTGCGCGGTTACTGTCATATTTGCGTATGGCAGTGGACTGGGGCTCTATCAGGCAGGAGCCGAATGGGGCTTCTGGCTCGGTCCAAACGGATGCGGCGGCAGCTCAGGTGGTCCGGATTCGGCGGCAGACATGCTGTCCGCGCTCCAATCGACGCGGTTGGTAAGCTGTACTGAGGCGAGCTGGAGGTTTCTCGGACTGTCTTTCGCCGGATGGAATGCCGTCGTCTCGGGCGGACTTGCGGTGCTGGGCCTGGTTGCTGCATTGTTACTCAGACGATCCGGGAAAATGGTTGCGGCATGAATGATCCCAAACACGATAAAAAACGCCAAGAAGCCCTAAAGGCGATTGACCGGGTTCAGGCGGAAAGCGAAACGATTGCAGATTCCACGTTCGCGCGCATGGCGCACCGTGCGCAGGATCATCTTGGTGCGGCCGACAAGGATCCCGACGATCAAATCGAAGTCTGGGGAACGCGGATCGGGCGTGTCGCTGGTCTCATCTTTGCAATCGGATTGGTGATTTATCTCGTGACCACTTATCTCTAGGTCAGACTGGTCTCGAATTTCCGTATTTGAACCAGGTGTGATAGGGGCTCGGTTCAAAGACGAAACGAAACTCTTGGAGCAAGCCGATATGGCTTCTGTTTATCCGCTGCGCCGGTCTGACTGGACGAACCGGCGTGCGCCAACACTCGAAGTGTTCGAGGCGCTGGCAAGCGACGTGCTGGCCACCATGCCTGACGAATTCCTGGCCATGTGCGGACATGTCGAAATCCGGCTGATGGACTATGCCGAAGACGAAGTGCTAAATGCGCTTGGCATCGAAGATCCGCACGATCTTCTTGGTCTTTTTGAGGGAAATGCGCTGACCGAGGCGGCTGCCTCTATGATCACCGGCCAGATGCCGAACCGTATATGGCTGTTCCGCCGCCCTATACTGGACTACTGGGCCTCGGGCGACGAAACCCTTGGCGATGTCGTCGCACATGTTCTGATCCATGAGATCGGCCACCATTTCGGCCTGTCAGACGACGATATGGAGCGCATTGAGGCAGCCGCTGAATAGTTGCGCAGCAAGGCAGCCTCAGCGCACACTGTTCCGATGTCGGCCTATTCAGCAGCCTGTTTCGAGGCACGCTCGATGGATTCGGCGATCATCCGTTTTGCAACGTCAACGCCTTCCACACCAGTCACCTTCACCCATTTGCCGGGCTCCAGGTCCTTGTAGTGTTCGAAAAAGTGTTTGACTTGCTGAACGGTGATATCCGGCAAGTCTGACACATCGTGGATGTTGTCGTAGCGTTTGGTGAGCTTGTGGGTTGGTACGGCGAGAATTTTTTCGTCCAGGCCCGACTCGTCTTCCATGATCAAAACGCCGATCGGGCGGCAGTTCATGATCGCACCAGGGACGATCGGCCGCTGATTTATCACAATGACGTCGATTGGATCCCCGTCGCCGCAGAGTGTGTGCGGTACGAAACCGTAGTTGCCCGGATACCGCATCGGTGTGTAGAGGAAGCGGTCGACATACATCGCGCCTGCTTCTTTATCCATCTCGTACTTGATGGGCTCGCCGCCGACTGAAACCTCAATAATGACATTGATGTCTTCTGGCGGATTTTTTCCGATCGGCACAGCATCGATACGCATAGAGCTTGACTCCCTTTAACTGTTGGGGGGTCTATTACAGCCTCAGCGTTTGAGCGCAAGCCCATTGTTGCTGCAATGCAATGCCGGTTGGTTTCGAGAGGGGAAACATGGCCATGCTTTCAAGGGTTTCGCCGGGGCTTGCTACCGTTCTTCTCCTTTGGTCTGGGGCGGCGGCCGTATCGGGCCAAGAGGCGGAAAGCGTATACACGACTATTGAACTCCCGACATGTGTCCAAGCCGGTGTGCCCGATGGGGAGACAACGTTTGGCGGTTCTTGGCTATGCCGCGGACATGATGGTATTCCTGTATATATTGTTGAAGGCGACCTGCGCATGTTCGTCTCATTTGGGAATAACGCCGCGAATGAACCCTCGGCCGGCCAGACCCTTCCGAATTTCAATAGTATCAATGACAGGCTTGAATGGCGTATGCGGTTCGGTATCCCGTTTGCAACAATCTTGCGCTGGTTCCCGTCTTTGGACGATACCGGCCGAACCGGAAGTGTTTTGATCGTCACACAGCTCGAGCCCGGGGCGACCTGCCAGATTGCGCGGGTCGATGCGCAAGCGAACTCGGACGCAAATGTGCTTGCCCGGCAGGCCGCGGACCTACTGGCAGGGACCTTCGATTGCGCCAATCAGCCTCAGGTTATCGGAAATCCGGGCATTTTCAGATACTAGCCGGTTATCCTGACGTCGTTTCAGGCCAAACGTAAATGGACAGTTCGAAACGTTTTCCCGCGCTTCGGTACCACGTTTTTGCGCCGAGCTTTCCTCCAAGCGCACGATAAAAGTTCCTTGCCGGCTGGTTTTCGCTGAGGACCTGTACGGCAAGCCCTTCCAGGTTTCTGCCCTTCAGTTCCTTGCGGACAGATCCGAACAATGTGCGACCGAAGCCAAGACCTTGGTACTCGGGCTTGAGATAAAGCTCATAAATCTCGCCCTCAGCGGCGAGATTTTGCAACCTGCAAGGACCGTAGGTGGCGTACCCTGCGGGTTCATCAGCCACTTCAATAACCTTGATCGTAACGCCACGATCAAGTGCTCCCTTCCACCAGCCTGGGCTTCGACGGGAGACAAGCCGCTGCAGTTCAACGCCGTTTAGCAAGCCACGATACGCATTCAGCCAAGCTTCATTGTGGATCGCGGCAAGTGCGTCGCAATCGGACATGTTTGCTGGTCTCAAGTCAATCAGGGCCGTGCTCATACTAGGCATGCTGGCACGGCTTTGCGATTTCGGAAAGCCGCAATTTTCCGCAGTCGGGCGAACTTTTATCAATTTTTATGGGACAGTGCACAAACGGAAAAGGGCCGGCGTATGGCCGGCCCTTCAGTTGCCCTGATGTTTTACTCTATAAATCTGGTGTGCCGGTTGATCGAACTTCGGGGGGCTGGGGGGCTAATGCGTTCCGAAACCCGATCACCTTTGACCCATCAGGGTATGTCAAGAATATGGATATGCAAAATGGCTGGCCAAGGGCTGCATTGCGGCAAAATCAAGATTTTTTGCTTCGAATTCCTGTTTTTCCCGGGAACTAGCAACCCGGCCAGGTTGTTTTGCTGTCAAACTGATTTCTCAGCCCTTGCCAGGTCTTGCCAAACACTTTCCGCACTGCGCATCATTGTGACCAGACTTGGATGAAGACTGACGTCACCCACCAACCCGTATAGGAGAGGGCATGAGCGAGACCGAAGAAAAAGCATCTCAGTTTGGCGCGGGGTCGGCCACCACGATGATCTCTGCGCCACAACAAAGCGGGCAAGTTCACAAGCCGGTCGTGGTGTTTAATCGGCGGGAACTCGACATCATCCTCAGGCTCTATGGACGTATGGTTGCCGAGGGCGAATGGCGGGACTACGCTATGGATCTTTTAAAAGATCGTGCAGTTTTTTCAGTTTTCCGGCGCACATCGGAAATGCCTCTATTCCGGATAGAAAAAGACCCAAAACTTGCGAAGAGGCAGGGCGCCTATTCGGTGGTTGCGGCTGGCGGTATGATTTTAAAACGTGGGCATGATCTTGCGCAGGTTTTGAAAGTTCTGGAAAAAAAGAGGCATCTCCGGCTTGTGGACGCCTAATGGTCGCTTTTGCCACAAAACGAAAGAAGCCCGGCTAATTGCCGGGCTTCTCTTTTTCTTGTGTCATGCGTGATGCTGATTATTCGCGATTGCCGAACAGTTGCAGAAGCATCAAGAACATGTTGATGAAGTCAAGGTATAGGCGCAGGGCACCCATTACAGATTTTTTGGTCGCGATTTCATGACCGTCGCCTTCGTAATACATTTCCTTGATCTGCTGCGTGTCGTAGGCGGTCAAGCCGGCGAACACGAGTACACCAATTACAGAGATGGCAAACTGCAGGGCGGACGAGCCAAGGAAAATATTTACGATCGACGCAAGCACGATGCCGATAAGACCCATGAACAGGAACGAGCCCCATCCGGAGAGGTCTTTTTTGGTTGTGTAACCAAACAGGCTAAGCGCGCCGAATGCAGCTGCGGTTATGAAGAACACCCGCGCGATCGATCCGCCTGTGTACACCAAAAAGATCGAAGACAGCGAAACACCCATCACTGCGGCGTAGATGAGGAACATCGTGCGAGCGGTAGACGCGCTCATGGACTGAATCCGGAAGGAGAGCCACATCACCATACCAAGCGGCGCCAGCATGACGACCCACTTCAATGGGCTGCCGTATAGCGCTGCGCCAAGGCTTGTGAGCATCATTCCGTTGCCGAACTGTGCGGCGGCGGCGGATGGGTCTTGTGTTGTCGCAAGCATGAAGGTGCCGAGCGCGAACAAACCTGTCAGCGCCAGGCCGAAGGTCATGTAGTTGTAAACGCCCAGCATGTAGGCGCGTAGGCCCTCATCAATGCCGGCCTCGGCACGTGTGCCGGCGACCGAATAGGGTGCCTGTGTGTTCCGATCAAAGGTCGACATGTTTTCCGTTAGTCCCTCTCACTTATAAAAGTTGCGGGTTGCAGGTCTCGCAACAATACTCCCACAGAATATGGGAAAACCCTAACCCGCACACAAGGTATATTGGCCGAAAAATTCGAACGGATTATGTCCGAGGGTCCAAATTCGAAATGGAGAGCGTCCTATTTCATAGCTTTAAGACGTGAAGCAATCTGTCTGTCGCAGGTGCCAGACGGCATGCGGAGGATCTCTTCAGCCTTAAAATCCAGCACTTCGCGTTTAGGATCGCGCATCAATTCCGGGGTTACGCCGTCCTTGAACCATTGCAGCACGGCATAATCACCGCCTGCGTCTGTCAAAAAAGCGATCGGTTTACCATCTTTCGAAATTCCAAGGCGTCCAACGCGGACCGGTTCGACTGACACCTTGGTGGTTTCGCCGTCAATTGTCATGGAAGTCTTATTGACGTTGAGCTTTTTGACCGTGGAAGCGGTCGTGCCTGCCCAGGTTCCAAACAGACGCTCTCCCTTGTTCTCGACCGACAAGCAGGAATTCTTGTAGTTCGGGATCGAAAGGCGTACAGCTGAAACTTCAATTGGATCCTTGCCTTTTTCGGCAATTGTGTACTTCATTTCATGCTCGCCGGTGCGGTACACACGAATCCCAACCGGTGTGTAGTCAGGATCTCCGATTGTACGGGTGAAAAAGTCGAACTGATTGGCGTCATTGGTGCCGGCCCGGCGATAGAGCCAACGTTTTGGCAGGCCATCTTCAAACACGAGCCAATCGCTTACCACTAACCCACGTGGGCCTTCTGGCGTGTTCAGCTGCCACACACCAGTGTGAAACGGGCTTTCGGCCAACGCAGTGACTGAAAAACCGGTTGCCGCAAAGGTTGCCATCACTGCGCCTGCCAAAAACCTTTTGAAAGCAAACGCGTTTCTTCTTTTCAACATGAGGTAAGCCCTTTTCCCGTACCCAGATCCGCTTTCGATAACCAACTTGGCTATGTCACGCAAGTTGCGCCGGGCTTGAGAACGGTCTGCTTCAAAGGTTCCTGAGTACCGGGGCTGGTTTTTCTCCCAATACTTTCCACGTCCCGAAAAGACCAAAGCCGACCGTTAGTAAGAGGGCTATCAGTGCAGCCGACAGCGCGGTTGCTGGCATGAATACAAAATCGCCCCCCATGATCTGCGTGCTGACATACCAGGCAGCCAAGCCACCGGCAAACAGCGCAAAGACTGCGGTAGCGAGCCCAAGGATCGCGTATTCGAGCGCATAGGCCGCGATTAGCCGGCCACGGGTCGCTCCAAGTGTTTTCAAAATTACCGCATCGTAGATACGGCTGCGATGGCCGGCAGCTAGGGCACCAGCCAGGACAAGAACGCTTGCAATAAGCGTTACCGAAGACGCCCCTCTGATGGCCCATGCGAGTTGGGCAACAAGTTCATTGACTTGCGAAATGGCATCTTTGACGCGAACAGTCGTGACTGTCGGGAAGGCATTGGATACCGTGCGCAGCAAGCCGAGTTCTTCACTAACCGGCACCTCGTTCTCCCAGCCCAAGGTCATAAGATGGGCGTGTGGCGCCCCGGTGAAGGTGTTCGGCGAAAAGATCATGACGAAGTTGATGCCAAGCGACTCCCACTCGATGTTTCGAGTGTTGGCGATTTCTGCGGTCAACTCACGGCCCAGAACATTTATTGTGAGTTCGTCACCGATCGACAGTCCGAGTTCCCGGACAGCCTCTTCTTCGAACGACACGAGTGGCTTTCCGGTGTAGTCTTCAGGCCACCATTCGCCTTGAACTAGACTTGCGTTGTCTGGAATGGTGGCTTCGTAGGTAATTCCGCGGTCTCCGCGCAAGATCCAGCCGGACCCGCGTGAGGTATCGTATTCGTCGGCGGGAATGCCTCTTAGGCTGGTGATCCGGCCCCGCAGCATCGGTACGCTTCTGATTTGAGCGTTTGTTGTTTCTTCGTCCAGAAGCGATCGGAATGCATCCCGTTCGTGGCTTTGGATGTCGACAAAGAAAAAGCTCGGAGCGTCATCTGCCATTGTGGTTGTCAATTCACGGCGCAGGTTGCCATCGATCAACGCCAATGCCACCAGAAGAGACAACCCGAGACCCAAAGAAAGAACGACCGAGGGCGTCAGGGCGCCCGGACGGTGAATATTGGCGATCGCGAGCCTCAGTTCGGTTGATTTGACCTGTGGCATGCGTCGAGCAGCACCCATGATGCCACGCGCAACAAAGCCCAAAAGCAGAAAGGCTGCGGCTGACGCGCTGATATAGACCGTGGCGAGGCTCTTGTCGGCAGCCATGAAAATGGCAATGCCGCCCAGCAAAATGACCGTAAGAACCGTTGCTGAAATATAGCGCCTGCGCGGCAGTTTCGTTCCCGCTGCGACCAAATCCCGAAACAAGGCGGTTGGTGGAACGTCATGGGCCCGACCAAGTGGCCACAAGGCGAAAGCAAGGGCGGTCAATACGCCATAAATCAGCCCAAGACCAAGCTCGGTCGGATAAATGGACGTGACAAGCTTGACCGGCAGTACGGTGGAGAGTGCTGCTCCTGCTGCAAACGGAACCAGTGCACCCAAAACAAGACCAATTCCGATTCCTATCCCTGCCAAAGCAAGCATCTGCAGCAGGTAGATCTGGAACACAAACCCACCGGTGGCGCCAAGGCATTTGAAACTTGCGATGACTTCTCTTTTGGTCTCTAGAAAAGCGCGAATAGCGTTAGCGACTCCGACGCCTCCAACGACCAGCGCCGTCAACCCGACAAGTGTCAAGAATTGGGCAAACCGATTGATGCTGCGTTGAAGACCAGGCGCCGCGTTTGCGCGCGACTGGATGCGCCATCCTGCGCTGGGCTGTGCATTTTTCGAATCTTCGATGGCCGCATTGAGTTGTGCGTCGGTCGGATTGTCGAGACGTATGCGATAGTGCCAGCGAACAAGACTGCCCGGCTGGACAAGGCCGGTTTCCGGGATTGCTTGATCGGAGATCATTAGCCTTGGACCAAACTCCACGCCACCTGCAAGTTTGTCTGGTTCCTTTGTGAGGATATCAGTGATCCGGACCGTCGAATTGCCGATGTCTACGCTGTCACCGACGTCCAGCCCAAGGCGGGCGAGAAGTGACAAATCCGCTGCTGCCCCCCAGATGCCATCGTGCTCTGCCAGCGCGTTCTGGAGCGGTTGACCGCTTTCTGTTGTGACTTCGCCATAAAGCGGATACGCCCCATCAACGGCTTTCAGTTCGACCAGTGCTTGTTCTTCGGTAGCTTGGGGGCGAGCCATCGCGCGCAAAGTGGCTACCTGTGACACGGTTCCGAGTGTCTGAAGATACGCGTTCTCGTCCGGCGTTGCTTCGCGGTGGATCAGCGAAAAAGCAACATCACCGCCGAGAATGGCCTGACCTTCCTCCGAGATTCCTTCGGTCAGTGCACGCGACAGTGAGTTGACACCGGAAATAGCGGCAACGCCAAGCGAAATACAGGCAATAAAGATATAAAAGCCTTTTAATCCGCCACGAAGCTCGCGATAGGCGAATTTGGCGGCCAGCATCAGCCCGGGCCGGGAGGGTGGTGCGACGAAGCCGCTCATGGGGCCGAGCCTGCGGCCATCTGAGGCGCTGCTCGCAGTTCGTCAATCTCACCAGAACGCACGTGTACGGTCCTGTCGCATCGCGCGGCAAGCCCCGGATCATGTGTCACCAAGACCAGAGTTGTTCCGCGTGCTTTTTGGGCGCTGAACATCAATTCGATAATTTGATTGCCGGTGGCCTCATCAAGATTGCCGGTCGGTTCGTCGGCGATCAGGATTTCCGGCTCAACTACCAAGGCGCGGGCAACTGCAACGCGCTGTTGTTCGCCGCCGGACATTTGCGCCGGGTAGTGTGCCAGGCGGTGCCCGAGACCCACGGCTTCCAGCTCCGCCCTAGCCTTCGAAAAGGCGTCCTTGTTGCCCGCCAGTTCGAGTGGAACGGCGACATTCTCAAGAGCTGTCATATTTGGAACGAGATGAAAGGACTGGAATATGATACCGATGTTTTGCCCCCGGAACTGGGCTAGTTCGTCCTCCGAAAGTGGGCCCAATAAAGATCCGGCAACCAGGACATCGCCGGTATCTGCACGTTCGAGACCCGCCATGACCATCAGCAGCGTAGACTTTCCAGAACCTGATGGCCCGACAAGACCAACAGAAGTTCCTTTGTCGATCTGAAGATCGACACCTTTGAGGATGTGCACCCGTCCTGCGCCGTCGCCCAAGGTCAAGTGAACGTTCTTTAAATCAATGGCAGGTTCGGTCGTCATCTTTTGGTCCGCGTAAATTGGGAAAGTGGCGATCATACGCGTCAGGCGTTGCATAAGATTGTCGCATGACCATTTTGCTATAATTTCGTGTTCCTACACCGAGCCCATATGGGACACAGCGAGAAGGCCTTCCACCCCAATGACTTTCGGAAAAATGTATCAAGCTGCCATTATTCTGGCGGTTTTGCTTGGTTTTAGCGGATTGTCGATTGCACAGGACGATAGACTGAAGATCGTGGTGCTGGGCGACAGCCTGTCCGCCGGCTATCAACTGCCCCCCGATCAGGCCTTTCCGGTCCAGCTGCAAAAGGCTCTGGACGACAACGGCTACAACGTTGAGGTTGTAAACGCGGGTGTGTCCGGGGATACAACTTCTGGCGGCCTATCGCGCCTTGACTGGTCTGTTGGCCCTGACGTCGATGCTGTCATTCTTGAGCTCGGAGCGAATGACGCACTCAGAGGCATTTCACCGGTCAAAACACGTGAAAACGTTGACGAAATGGTTCGCCGGTTGTCGGAGCGTGGGGTTGAAGTTCTCGTCGCTGGGATGCTCGCTCCTAGAAATCTCGGCGATGACTATGCTGCAGAATTTGATCCGATCTTCAAAGAGGTCGCCGAGGCTCACGGTGCGCTCCTGTATCCATTCTTTCTGGAAGGGGTTGCCATGGTGCCAGAGCTTAATCTTGCAGACGGCATACACCCAACCGGCGAGGGTGTTTCGGTCATTGTCGAGAATGTGCTACCCGACGTCGAAGAGCTTATTGCCCGCGCCCAATCCTCCTGAGCGGGTCAACACACTGACTACCTAGAGACTTCGTATTTCAAAGGAATATCCGATGGAACAGCGCCGCCTTGGCCGCACCGACATAATGGTCAGCTCCATATGCTTGGGGACAATGACCTTTGGCGAACAGAATACAGAGGCGGAGGGGCACGCCCAAATGGACCGTGCGGTCGAAAGGGGCGTCAATTTTTTCGATGCAGCTGAGCTTTATCCGATCCCGCCGAGCCGACAAACGCAGGGGCGTACCGAACGGATTATCGGAACCTGGTTCAAGGCGCGTGGAAACCGCGACAAGATTATCATGGCGACCAAGGTCGTCGGACGCACGGACATGAACTGGTTTCGCCATGACGGCTCTACCGGCAAACTTGTACGGTGGCAGATTGAGCAGGCCGTCGACCGCAGCCTGCGGAACTTGCAGACGGACTATATCGATTTGTATCAGATCCATTGGCCGGATCGCCACGTCTCTGCGTTCGGGGCCAATCCAGCACGGTGGCAGGATGTTGAACCGGCAACAGACGAAACTCCAATTGGTGAAACTCTGAAGGTGCTCACTGACCTGGTGAAAGCTGGAAAGATCCGTGAAATCGGTCTTTCCAATGAAAGCAGCTGGGGGACGATGACCTATTTGCACGAGGCTGAAAAACGAAACGCAGCTCGGGTCGTTTCCATCCAAAACGGGTATTCGCTGGTCAATCGCACATTCGAGACCAACCTCGCTGAAGTTGCGCTGCGCGAAAACGTCGGATTGTTGGCTTATTCTGCGCTTGGTCAAGGCTATTTGTCGGGAAAATACCGCAATGGAATGTTGCCCAAGGGAGCCCGGAAAACCCTGTTCAACCGGCTGCAGCGCTATGAAAAACCAGGAGCCGAAGCCGCAATAAATGCATATCTCGATTTGGCTGATGAATTTGGCCTGGACCCGTCTCAAATGGCGTTGGCATTTGCGCTAAACCGGAGCTTCATGACGTCGGTGATTATCGGCGCGACGAGCATGGAACAACTTGAATTGAATTTACAAGCCGTCAATGTGGACATCACTCCCGAGCTCCAGGAGCGGATCGATGCCATTCACCAGTTGACTGGCAACCCATGTCCTTGATCGATTGATCATACTGAATTGCGCGGACGACAGATTTTGACTCGCCTTGGTTATTCGCTGAGATAGCTTGCCAACTAGACGCAGTTGAAGGGCGATCGAGAATCCTCGCATGGACATCATTAATCCACGCGAAGGCACGCCCAGTAAGGCGCTTTTTTCAATATGCCGGTACAGAATCAATCTGTGCAGGTAACGTACATGGCTGTCTAATTCTGAACGTTGCTCGACAACCAAATTCGGCAAAAAAAGTATGCCTTTCAAAGCATTATGTTTTTTGCTTGCGCTTTTTTTTGAGTTGATTCCTGATGGTGCTGTTAGCGACAGCGGAGGGCTCCCTCATGCCGCGTTTGTTCACTGGTCTCGAGATTCCGTCCCAAACGGGTCTGATGCTATCTATGCTCCGGGGTGGCCTTAAAGGCGCGCGCTGGATAGATCCAGAAAACTATCATCTCACTTTACGCTTCATTGGCGATATCGACGACCGGACGGCCGACGAGATTGCAGATGCCCTTGACCGGGTTCGCCGCAAGCCCGTTCCGATCCGCATTAACGGTCTTGGGTCCTTTGGAAACGGAAAACAGCCGCACGCCGTGTGGGCCAGGGTCGAGCCCACTCCAGAACTTGCAGAATTGCAAGCGGAGCAGGAGCGGATTATCCAACGTCTCAATTTGCCCGCTGAACGCAGAAAATACACACCGCATGTTACGATTGCCCGGTGCCGCACATCGACCAATGCTGAGGTTGCCAAATGGCTTGCAGAACGGGGCAATTTTCAGGCCCCACCCTTTGTGGCTGGCAGGTTTGTTTTGTTCTCTGCGAAAGCAAGCGTTGGTGGCGGGCCATATTTGGTTGAAGAAGCTTATCCTCTTGCAGCCTAGCAAACATCAGCACCTGACACTGATCTGTGATGATCACTAACCATTTACTAGTATTGGATAATTCTTTAATGGCGCAGCATTTGGCTGCAGAGCGCCTCGAAACCAACCAAAAATTGCAATAAAAAGGTTTGCTCGTTAAATAGTTTGTAAAATTCTGTTTGCCTTCTACCCAAAAAGTCTTGAACTTTTGGATGCGTAAACGTTTTGGAAGCAAGATTTGTTTAAATTTTCTGCAAACTCGAACCTTTAAGGTTCTCCGCAACACTTTGAAAGTTGGATTTGCAGAATGAAAGCGCTTTACGGTACCCCAATTGCTATGCGTATCGGTGCTTTATCGGTTCTCGCGGTGTTGGCGATCTCCGTGCTAGCAGCGACTTTCTATATCGCCGGTGAAGTCGTCGAACAGCAAAATGAGAACCTTGCTCTCTACTCGAACATGGATTGGCGTCAATCCCAGGTTCAGGCGCACGCTCTTCAAATGCGGCAGCTGAGCAACGAGTTCGTGCTATCAAACAACCCAGACCTTCTTGCCTCCTACGTTGCACAAGTTGCCGCGGCAGACGAGCAGTTCGCTGTCATGAAGGATGCTGCCTATGCGGAATCAGTTTCTGGTTTGCTAGACAGCTTAGGGGCCGCATTTGCCGGCCACCAGGCTGAGTTTGACAAGCTTAGCGCAGATATCACGACAATGGGATTGACCGAAAATGATGGTCTGCGTGGCGCTTTGCGCTCTGTCGTGCATGAAGTGGAAGAAAAACTGAATGCGGCTGGTCTGGACGCGTTAACCGTAAAAATGTTGATGATGCGGCGCCATGAGAAGGATTTCATGTTGCGCGGCGGACAGAAATACATTGACCGCGTTGATGAACGAAGATCGGAGTTTGATCCCTTGCTGGCGTCATCTTCACTTTCCGACGCAGACAAGGCTGAAATCGCCCGGCTGATGGACAGCTATCAAAGTGGCTTTAAGGCTTTTGCTGCAATGGCCCAGGAAATTGGTTCGCGCACCGAGGCGCTGGAGGCGATTTTTGAGCAGCGGGAGGCTGAGTTTGCAGCCCTCTCCGAAGCGGCCTATGAGGGCAAGGTTGCGGCACAGGAAAACCTGGCGGTCGCACAAGGCCTTGCTCAGAAAATCATCTTTGGAACAGCGGGTGTTGCGCTTCTGGTCGTGATTGCACTTGGCTGGCTGATTGGCCGCAGCATCACCCGTCCGGTCCGGGGACTAACAGGGGTCATGAAAACACTCGCCGGTGGCGAGCTGAACGTTACGGTGCCGTATGCGGAGACCGGGAGTGAGGTTGGCGATATGGCGCGCGCCGTCGAGGTCTTCCAGCAAAATGCCGTTCGGACACACGAGCTGGAAGCCCAACAGCGGCTGAGTGAAGAACAGGCTGCGCAAGAAAAACGCGCAATGATGGAACGGCTGGCAAACCAGTTTGACGAAAGCATCGGTGCGATCGTTGAAAGCGTGTCGAAGGCTGCAGAGGAACTCGACCATACCGCACGCTCGATGTCGGACGTATCTGAAAACACGAGCGCACGCGCCGAGCAGGCATCTGTCGCCTCGCAGAGCACCACGGACAATGTGCAGATGGTTGCCTCTGCTGCGGAAGAGATGACGGCTTCAATCAGTGAGATAAATCAACAAGTGATCCGGGCTTCTGAAGCCTCTAAGGTCGCGGCCTCTGATGTTCAAACGACAGCGGCGCAAATGGATGCTTTGGCGAAGATGGCCGACAAGATTGGCGAAGTGGTCTCTATGATCTCCGAAATTGCCGCGCAAACCAATCTCTTGGCTCTGAATGCCACGATCGAGTCCGCGCGGGTTGGTGAAGCAGGCAAAGGTTTTGCGGTTGTCGCTGCAGAAGTCAAAGCGCTTGCCGATGAAACGGCAAAGGCGACAGAGAGCATTTCTGAATTGATTACCAACATTCAGACGGAAACCAAAACGGCGGTTGGATCGATCAGCAAGATCGGTGAAGTGATCCGCGATCTCGAGGATACGTCCGGTGCGATTGCTTCAGCCATGGAGGAACAAGGTGCGACGACACAGAGCGTTGCCCACAACGTGTCTGATGCTGCCAATGGCACCCGGGAGGTTTCGGAGAGCATTTCTGTGGTTCGCGAAGCGTCGGCCGATGCGCGCACGGCATCGGGCCAGGTAATGGCAGCGGCAGAACAGCTGAACGCGCAATCAGCGTCTATGCGCGAACAAGTCAGCCGGTTCCTGGAACAGATCCGCGCGGCCTAAGCTCTGTCGAGCAACTTTTTATACACCTGTAGCGTTGCCTCGGTCATCGCTTCGACACTGAATTTGGCTGAGACGTGTTCTCTCGCGCGGGCAAGAAGTGCAGCGCGCTCGGCAGGTTTCATCAGCAACGCGTGTTCGATCGCGTTTGCGAGAGCCGAACTGTCACCCGGTGGTATCCGCCAGCCTGTTCTCTCGTTTTCGGAGACTTCCGGCGGTGCCAGAACGGTTTCGGGTACAGCACCAAGGTCAGAAACGATCACCGGGACTTCAGCTGCCTGAGCTTCAACGGCGGCCCTCCCGAAAGCCTCCGGCTCCACAGAAGCGACTACCGAAACATCGGATAAGGCCAACGCTGCAGCCACATCCGTGCAGTGGCCGACCAGCTTTACCTGATCCTGGACACCCAGGCTCGCGATCTGCTGTTGCAATTCTGCAGTATAGGCCTCTCGGCCCTGGGCATCACCTGCAAGAACAGCAACCGCCTCGGTGAGGCCGCGCTTCTTCAATTCACCCATTGCGCCGATAAGCACGCTTTGGCCTTTCCAGGCTGTCAGTCGGGCAAGTTGAAGAACAATAGGTCGCCCGGATTTGATTTCCCAACTATCCGACAGGATCTGCTTGCGCAACCGTGTCACTGACTGCGGAGCAAGGCCGTCAAGATCCGATCCACGTTGAATGACGGTGATCCGGCTCTTGGCGAATGGATGCCGTTCTGCGATCAAACGCCCGATGAAGTGGGAGTTGGCGATCACGCTATCGCCGCGCGCCATGACTGAATTGTACAGCGCCTTAAGCCTGGACTTTTGATTATACGTGCCGTGATAGGTGGTAACGAAGGGCGTTCCTGAGCGTTTTGAAGCCAAATAAGCCGACCAGGCCGGTGCCCGGCTACGCGCATGCACAATGTCCACGGCCCGTTCGTCCATGATTTCCTGCAGCGCAGCAGCATTTTTCCAAATGGTGATCGGGTTCTTTGATTTCAGCGGCAGATTATAGTGCTCGGCGCCGATGGCTTCCAGGTCACTCACCAGCCGGCCACCGGCACTGGCGACCAAAGCTATCCCACCTGCATCTACAATGGCGCGGGCAACGTCGATGGTGGTGCGCTCTACACCGCCAGTCACGAGTTCTGGCAAGACTTGCAGGACAATCAGAGAATTTGAGGTCGACACGAACAGGTCCTTAAGGTCGGCACTTCTCAAACGGCGTGCCTTGTGCAACACGGAGCGCAATCGTTAGAAACGGATGTGAGCCATAATATGACCGCGCACGAACCGCAATTCATCGATGTCGGCATCGGGGAAAACCTTCGGAAGATCGCTGTGCTTGATGTACCGGGCACGGCGCCGGGTTTGCTTTGGCTTTCGGGTTTTAAGTCGGATATGACAGGCACCAAGGCCGAAGCCTTGGGCGAATGGGCTCAGAAAAATGGCCATCGCTGCACGCGCTTTGACTATTCCGGCCACGGGTCATCGGGCGGTGTTTTCGAAAATGCTTGCGTGAGCGACTGGCTTGAAGAAGCCTCCGCAGTGTTTGACAGATTTTGTGATGGTCCGACCGTTCTGGTCGGCTCCTCGATGGGAGGCTGGATAGCACTTCTTCTGGCGTTGAAGCGCAGGGAAACCGCTAAAGTCGCCGGAATGGTTCTGATCGCTCCTGCCACAGATTTCACCGAAGAACTTATGTGGAAGCACAGATTCAACGACAAAATACGCGAGACAATTCAACGGGATGGGCGCTGGGAAGCGCCTTCCGAATATTCCGAAGATCCTTATGTCATCACGCAAAGGCTGATCGAGGATGGGCGGAAACACTTGATTCTCGATCAATTGTTACGGTTCGGATTGCCGATTACGATTCTCCAAGGTGCGCGTGATGTGGATGTTCCCTGGCAACACGCCGAGCGGCTGGTGCGCGCCCTACCGGACGATGATGTTGTCTTTTCCCTCGTGCCGGACGGAGATCACCGGCTTTCAAGGCCTCAGGACATCGACTTGCTTTTGCGCTCGGTGGAGACCCTTGCATCAAGCAACTCCACCGAGCGGTAAAGGAGCTATAATGGCAGGGAGAGCTTGCTATTTTTGTAAGCCTTGTACCAGGACCAGAAAAGCCGTGCGGCAACTGCGCGCCAGGGTGCCCAGGCATTTGCGATTTCATCGAGCTCCTGCGGTTTCGGACGTGCCTCAAGGCCAAGGGCTTTTTGAACCGCGATCTGCAGGGCAAGATCGCCGCTTGGAAAAATGTCAGGGTGTCCCGCGCAAAACAGAAGGAAGATGTCGGCGGACCAGCGGCCGATCCCCTTGATTTCGCAGAGCCGCGCATGAGCCTGGTCAGCTGGAAGCTCAACCAGCCGGTTAAAGGAGAGTCCGTTGTGACAAGCTTTGCATACTGCCCGTAGCGTCCGGATTTTTGGACGAGACAAGCCAACATCGGCCAAGTCCTGATCGCTGGCCATGGTGATGCGGTCCGATGTCAGCGGATCGAAACGGTCTTGCAGCCGCGCAAAGATCGCCGACGCACTGGCCACCGAGACTTGCTGGCCTGTGACGATATGAGCGAGCCCAGCGAAATCGGCTGGGCGCCGCCTCAGCGGAATGTCCCCAGCTTGTTCAGCAACGCTTTGAAGCCTGGGGTCGCTTTCCAACAACGCGTTAAGACCTGCTGCGATGTCGGCATGCGTCTCGATCGGTTTCACGGAACTCTGTGGTCTTTCGATGGTCGGCCGGTTGCCTTGAACTGGCGACGTGGTAGGAGAAATAAAGTGCTTACGCCTTTTCCTTCTTTTGAAAGGCCTTCTCGCCCATGTCCATCCCGGTGTTTCGATTCGCACCGTCCCCAAACGGACACTTGCACATCGGCCACGCCTTGTCGGCGCTGTTGAACTACGAAGCCGCGCGCCAAATGGGCGGACGCTTCTTGCTACGCATCGAAGACATCGACCAGACCCGCTGCACGCCTGAACTTGAAGCGGACATGTTAGAGGATTTGGAATGGCTTGGCCTCGAGTGGGAAACGCCGGTGCTGCGTCAATCCGATCGGTTCGATGCCTATCGAGCCGGGCTCCAAAAACTCTCGGCATTCGGTATCCTCTACCGGAGCGTTCTGACACGGTCCGAAATCAAGCAGTTCGTCGCGGACTGTGTTGAAGAAGGCAATGATTGGCCAAAGGATCCTGATGGCGTCCCGGTCTCCCCAAATGATGGCATGGTCTTGTCGGATGACGAACGCATCGAGCGGCTTTCAAGCGGTGCCAGTTATGCTGTCCGCGTCGATATGGTTCGGGCCATGCGGTATCTGAAATCCTCTTTGACCTGGCAAGAGGCAGGATCGTCATTGGACGCCTTGGCCGAAGCTCCGCATCCGGTTTCTTGTGATCCCTCTCAGTGGGGGGACGTTGTTCTGGCGCGCAAGGAAACTCCAACTAGCTATCATTTGTCGGTCGTTCTGGATGACGCATATCAGGGCGTGACAGACATTCTGCGTGGTAAGGACCTTTATCATGCAACCTCGCTACACCGGCTTTTGCAGCAGTTTTTAGGACTTCCATCACCCGTCTACCGCCACCATGATCTGGTCCTGGGAGAGGATGGCAAGAAGCTCTCGAAGTCGACTCGGTCAACCAGCTTGAGATCACTGCGCGAAGCAGGATCGACACCCGCGGATATCCGCCAACTGGTTGGTTTGTGAAGGCCTATCCCGAGCTTTGCCAGATTCCGATCAGGATTGCCCACAAGCTGGTGGTGACAACCGCGGCGGCCGTAGTGACAGTGATCGCATTTGCCGACATGGCATGGCCGGTGCCATATCGGTTCGCGAAGATATAGGCGTTTATCCCGGTCGGGCAGGCAGCTGTGAGGGTTGCAACCGCTGTCCATAGCGGTGGTAGCTGGAACACAAAAGCTCCTGCCACAAACACAAGCGCGGGCATGATCGCAAGCTTGATGGCACTTAAAATCAGACCTGGGAGGGTGTTTCCGCGGATACCATAAAGCACCATACTCATCCCGAGCGACAACAGCGCCACCGGCAGCGCCGTCGCAGCAATTCTGTTCAATACCTCTGCCAGAACGCCTTCAACCGGAAGTCCGGCCAGCCGCCATGGCACGGCACACAAAATGCCGATGACAATCGGGTTCGTAATCAGGCTTTTTGCCATCTGCTTGAGAAGTGCGGCAAGATTTGGCGGCCCGCCCTGACCATCGAGCGCAACGGCGCGCTCCATCAAGATGGCGGTGACAATCGTCATGACCGGCAGGTGAACCGAAATAATGATTAGAATAGGAACAAGGCCTTCGTCTCCGTACAGTTCGGAAATCAACGGCAAGCCTACCATGATTGTATTGGCAAAGGCCGCGGAAATGCCGCCGATAACACCGGCTCTTGCTTCCCTGCCAAACCCTTTGCGGATGACAAGAGTCCCAAGCAACCAAGCACCGCCGACCCCCAGAAAGTAGCTCGCCCACAAAGCGTAGGGGCTTTCGCCGGCCAGATCGACAACTGCAAGCGTTTTGAAGATGAGAACCGGGATTGCAATGACATAGACATATTGCCCCAAGGCCTCGCCTACGGTTTTTCCAAGGACATTAAATCGGGCAAGCGTGTACCCGATGCCGATCAGAACAAAGACGGGGACAACGATAGAAAAAACGCCTGATGCCATGGGCCTAGTCAGATTTCGCCAATCGCGGGTTTGCCAACCTGGGGATGGTCGTGGTGAAAATGCAAAAGAACCTCAGGATCAAGGAGGAAGCCGGTAACCGGTTTTCAGCATCTCGCCGGCGGCGATCCTGCGGGACAATGTAGGTGTTTTCAGGGTTTTGCAAGTTCAGCAGATGCTCCTCTCTGACTTGCCGGGGACAGCGGCACATGACAGATCACGAAGACGCAGATCCGGTTACACTCTTGGCCCATGATTTGCGAACACCTTTGTCAGCTATGAAGCTGACTGCTGATTTAATCGGGGCGGAACCTCTGAGTGACCGTCAGAGGGAAAGGCTTTCTCTGCTATCTGACGCGATTACTTCGCTTGCAGCCATGACGACAAGCTTGATTGAAGATGGCCAGCCGGGAATCGAGTCTCGCCCTCATGCTGCAAAAACCGCTTTGGTTCTCCGTTCGGCCGCGGGCCTGTTTGCGCCGCTGGCGGAAGAAAAAGGTCTTGTATTTCGCGTAGACCTGGGCAGCTTGCCTCACGATGCGTCTGTGGTCAGCGCGCCTGCGGTTTGGCGCGTCGTTACCACATTGCTCGACAATGCCATCAAATATACCGTGGCTGGTACTGTGACACTATCGGCGCGTCTTGTGGAACAGGATGGCGCGCCCGCCGATGTGCTCATCGAAGTTTCCGATACCGGCCCCGGCATTGCAGAGATCGACCAGGCGCGCCTGTTCCGGCCTTATGTCCGCGGTAGCGCAGCACAAGGCGCGATTGAGGGGGCCGGGCTCGGTCTTGCGAGCGCCTTGGATGTCGCTGGCAAGATGGGCGGCCAATTGACGCTTGAGAGCACCGAGGGAGCAGGCTGCCGCTTCGCGCTTCGGGTTTCGCAGGTCCATGTTTGTGGCGCAGACACCCCGTACTTGCATGACGACGGGCAGTCGTCGGGGGCCGGCCTTCAGGGGCATGTCCTTATTGTTGACGACAACGGCACGAACAGACGGCTTCTCGGCGCCCTGCTTGAAACTTTTGGCCTGACTTTTGCGGAGGCATCCGGCGGCGAGGCTGCCCTTGAGAGCTTGCGCGAGAACCGTTTCGATGCCGTGCTGCTCGATTTGTACATGCCGAACATTAGCGGGATGGAAGTGGCACGGAAAGCGCGAGAGGTGCTTGCTGATCAAAACCTGCCGCCTTTGATTGCTGTGACCGCAGCGATTGAAACGGTCAGTGCGGACGAGCTCAAATTAGCAGGGATCGTTCAAACGGTGAGCAAGCCTCTTGACCCGGCAAATCTCTACGCTGTTCTCAAGGCTGAACTGAACACGCCTCGATAGAAACCGGCGGACTGATACAGTCTGGAACAAGCTTGACGCGTGGCAGGGCCCCTATCACAGACGCCTTGCGTACCGCCGCTAGCCGGGCAGCATCAGGGCTTCATTGATCGCATCTTCCAGCCTGTCGTGCCCCCAGAAAAGCGCACCACCTTCGGTGACGAAACTTGGCGCTCCGAAGATGCCGCGATATTCTGCCTCTTCCACTGTTCTTCGGAGACTCATCTTTAATCCGTCGGTTTCAGCGCGTCTCAGGTGAAGTGCGGGGTCTTCAGCGCCGGCACCGGCGAGAAGGGAAGAGAGAACCATAGGGTCTGAGATATCCTTGCCTTGTGCAAATTCTGCGGAAAACACGCTTTGAACGAATGCCGGCAGCCATGGCTCCTCGCGGTTGTCATGCGCAATACGGGTCACAAGCAGACTGTTCTGCGGGAAGGGGTCTGGAACGCATAGCGGAAGGTTCAGTTTTTCGCATTGGCGTGCCATGTCCTGCCACATGTAGCGGCCTTTTGCCGGGTAAATGTTGAACGGTGATGTGGTCCAACCTTGGCGTTTGAAGATGGGACCCAGCAAAAACGGCCGCCAGACGATTGTCACCTGTCGGTCTTTGGCGATCCGGTCAATACACATTGCAGACAGGTAACTGTATGTGGAGGCGAAATCGAACCAGAATTGCAATTTTGGTTTTGCAGGGAGGGTGGCCCGAAAAGCGGATGTGGTCGGCAAGTGAGGAATGGCAAGTTTCGGGCGATGGTGCATATGTCCACTCAGCTCCCGAGCTGCAGCGCGATTTGCGCCAGTTGAAGCGAAACCATTGGCCCTTTGGCGCGGATGGGCTAAACAGCCGCCATGACCAGAGCCGACAAAAAACAGAATAGAACGCGGATGTATTTGCGCAAGGTACGCGATTGGACTTGTTCACATCCAATCATCGCAACATCACTATATGTTATTGTTATATCTGTCTTTTTTTTGGTTTTTCCTCGTGTCGATATATGGGCGAGCGGGCTGTTCTACTCTGATGATGCAGGGTTTTCTGCGGGAAACATTCCGATCCTGCGCGAATTCCGGCATCTCGGTCCCTACTTGATCCAGGTTACGGCGATTGTTTGTGTCCTGGTTTTGTTGCTCAAGCTGCTGGTGCCGGGCCGTGCTCCCTTGTTGCCGCTGAGGATCCCGGTATTCCTCGTTTCGACACTGATCATTGGACCGGGCATATTGGTGAATGCGATTCTCAAGGACAATTGGGGCCGCCCCCGTCCGCGCAGCGTTGAGGAGTTTGGTGGAGATTTGCCGTTTCAATATGTCTGGGTTCCATCAAACGCCTGCGACAGCAATTGTTCCTTCGTGTCCGGAGAAGCGTCTGCTGCGATGTGGCTGGTTGCACTGGCTTTTGTTGCGCCGCGTGCTTGGCGTTCGGCAATTTTGTGTTTCGTCTTGCCACTCGGGTTTTTGCTCTCGCTTAACCGGATTGCATTCGGCGGCCATTTTCTATCCGATACGCTTATATCTTGGGGTTTAACCCTGTTGGTGCTGCTTCTGACCTACCGTTTCCTGTATGTGGCCGGGCCGCGTTTTGTGCATGATCGGCATTTGGATGTTTGGTTTACCCGCTGTGGGCGTCAGCTGGCGACCGGAGCAGCTCTCTGCATGAAAAAGGCGCGCCTATGGGGGGCGCACCTGAAACACATCTTCACGAAAACGGCTTAAAGTTACGCTGCCGTTTTTTCGGTCAGTATGTATACAATTTTATCCAGCGGATGGTTGGTCAAAGTCTTGTCGACCTCAGCAACAACCCGGTCGGCAACCTCGGGATGGAATTCTTTTCTGAGGTTGCCCAGGATTGTTGGCGGGGCGACGACAATCAGTTGCGAAAAATTGTTTTTGTGAGCGGCCTTGTAAAGGTGCTCGGCCATTTCGACTGCAAACCTATGCTTCTCCAGTTGATGCCAGTCCGTCTCCTCCATGGCGCTCACCTGATTGCCAGGGCCATCGCTTTTCCGTCCCGGGGCGTCAGTGCCTTGATGTGACGTTTTCGGATTATCCTGATCCAACAGCGTGATGACTTCCAATTCGGGGTGCGCGCGCGTCCCGGTATTTCGAAAAATCAAGGCTTTTTCGCCGTCTCCGACCAGCACCCATGCCTTTCGGTCGATTTTCAAACCGCTCATCTGCTTCTCCTTTCGAGGGTTCGCAGCAAATTTGATGCAGTTAAAAAACGCTTCTAATGGCGGAGAGTTGCATGCCGAAAATAATCCGTATTGGCCGGCCTGCTCGATCAGTGCTTTTTCCGGGGGCGTGTGCGGCGCAGGATACGAGAGAAGTAGATTGGGGCTCGGTCTTCCAGCCAGGTAAAGACCTGGTTAAGCCGTGTTCCACTTCGGCGTCGGTTCCGAATAGACCGCGCAGCGCCTCGGCTGGTCGCGATTATGACAATTGCTCCGAGTGCCATTAGCGGCACACCCGTTGGGATGGGTAGCCACACTGTGGCAAGCCCAAGAAAAATCAGGATGGCGGCCAAAGCCCACCAAACGAGCTTCATTTCCGGAACCTTTGCAAGATTTGGCTGATCAATAGCGCAGAATCGACGTCGAAATTATGACCATTTTCCATGCACCGGCAGTTGCCACCTCAGAGCGTTAACGTAGTATTTCTTCTGACCGTTCACGGATCATCCGAAAGACGGTGTTAAATCCACCGTCACCGCCATAATAAGGATCTGGTACGTCCCGTGCGGGGCTTTGGAAAAGCAGCTCGATTCTGGCCACCGGGCCAACAGGTGCCATCCGGTTAAGGTTCGCCAGATTGTTCGAGTCCATTGCTAGGATCACATCGAAGTCTTCTAAGTCAGACCGAACAATCTGGCGGGCCCGCTGAGACGAAATATCGATGCCGTGCACACGGGCAATATCGATCGAGCGCGGATCTGGCGGATTTCCAACATGCCACGCCCCCGTTCCGGCTGAATCGAAACTGAACGCATCAGCTTGTCCGATATCCTGGGCGCGTTTTTCAAAAATACCCTGAGCCAGAGGGGATCGGCAGATATTCCCGAGACAGACAAACAAAATCCGCTGACATGTCATGAGGGGCTTTCCCGTTCGTGGCAGACTGGAATAGGCCCAATCACGGCCTATGTGCAGATCTATCGCATATTATTTGAACCAAAGGGGAGGAAGAATGGCCGAGCGTTTAAAACCGGAGGACCGGGCAGCCGCGATGCAGGCTTTAACGGGCTGGCACATGGTCGAAAATCGGGAAGCGATCGCTAAGACCTATCGGTTCAAGGATTTTATCGATGCTTTCGGATTTATGGCCCGTGTGGCTATTGTTTCCGAGAAAATAGATCACCACCCGGAGTGGTCAAATGTCTATCGAACGGTTGAAGTTACGCTTACGACGCATGATGCCGGCGGTTTGACTGAACTTGATATGAAATTGGCCACAGAAATGGATCGTCTGGCCGGTTAGGGCGCCGTCTGTGGATCGAGCTCAGCATTTCCTAATCACGAACGTTCCGTTGGTATCATCCATGTCGGCCGATATCAAAACGTGTCCGTCTTCCTGGCAGTAGTGCGGTATATCGATAGCTGCCATGGGATCGGTCGTCAGGATCGTGATGGTATCTCCTGGCACCAGGGATTTCATGGCTTTGCGAGTTTTGAGGACTGGGAGCGGGCACTTAAGTCCCTTCACGTCGAGTGTATGGTCGGCGCTCAATTCAGCTTGCCTTGTTCTTGAAACGTTGCGGTTGAGCAGTGATATAGGTTGCTGTTTTGATCTGCAAATCGCTTCGAAAGGAATTGAGTCCATGTCTGCATCCGTCGCAACACCGCTTGAGGTTCTGGATTTCTGGTGGCAGGCGGGAGCTGAAAAGTGGTTCGCCGGAGGTGCGAAATTCGACCAGGAGTGCCGGGATGGATTCTTGCCGACCATCGAAAGCGCACAGCGCGGAGACCTTAATGCGTGGCAGGAAATGCCGCACGGTGCCCTGGCACTCATTCTCGTTCTCGACCAGTTAACGCGCAACGTGTTCCGCGGAAGCGCAAGAGCCTTCGAAGCTGATGCACGTGCATTTGATGTCGCAACGCATGCGGTCGAACGGGGCTTCGATCAGGCCTTTCCCAGAGATGTCCGGGTATTTTTCTATTTGCCGTTTGAGCATGCTGAAGACATGGCAGCTCAAGAAAAAAGCGTTGATTTGTGCCGGCGGCTCGGAATTGAACAATTTTATCACTATGCGCTGATCCACATGGATGTGATCCGAAGATTTGGCCGGTTTCCTCATCGGAATGAAGTCTTGGGCCGGGAGAGCACAGAGCAGGAGCGCGCCTATCTGGCAGACCATGGCTTCTCAGCCTAACCAGTTCCTGCCTGTTTTTTAGCCTCATTATTGAAAATTCAATTATTTGCCTATTATAAGTGCAGTATTTTGATTATGCCCAATATTTAAGCGTCATTGCGGCTTCTATAAGGCAGGCAAAAACCCTCTTCCAAAGTCGTACTCTCGGTCTCAAGCATCTGAAACTACGCAAGAAAATATAGGTTAGCTCAAGTTGGCACGCTCCTTGATTAGTCATGCAGCGATGTCGGCACGTCTTCGTGCGTCTGCGGGCTCTGGGAACCTTCTTGAAGGATCGGCAGGGCGGAACCTTGAAGGGGGGAACCAGGCGGGCCGGCCGAGCCTCTTCGACGGGGAGGGGCGAAATGAGAAGGAACGGGAACGAGCGATGAAAATAGTGATGGCCATTATTAAGCCGTTCAAGCTCGACGAGGTGCGAGATGCCTTAACCGGTATCGGCATCCAGGGCCTGACGGTTACGGAAGTAAAGGGTTATGGCCGCCAAAAAGGGCATACCGAAATCTACCGCGGCACAGAATACGCCGTCAGCTTCCTACCGAAACTGAAAATCGAGGTCGCAGTGGACGAGGGCGCCGTCGACAAGGTTGTCGATGCCATCTCGTCTTCCGCGAAAACCGGGCAGATCGGTGACGGCAAGATTTTTGTCTACTCGATTGATCAGGTTGTGCGCATCCGCACCGGCGAAACCAACGTCGAAGCTCTTTGATGATTGTGAGGAAATCCACCATGAACAAGTTCGTCGCAAGAGGCGCGGCATCACTCGGAGCGTTTGGCCTGATGGTTATGCCTGCGCTCGCACAGGACGCCGAGGCGGTCCCGGTCTCCCCGGAAGTCGCCTACATTTTCAATACTCTGCTCTTCCTGATTGGCGGTTTTCTCGTCATGTGGATGGCAGCAGGTTTTGCCATGCTTGAGGCTGGCTTGGTGCGTTCCAAGAACGTATCCATGCAGTGTCTGAAGAACATCTCGCTCTATTCTATTGCTGGTTTGATGTACTGGATCACCGGCTATAACCTGATGTATTCCGGCGTTGACGGCGGATTTATAGGTTCCTTTGGCCCGTACGCTTTCGATGCTGTCGGTGGCGACGCCCTCGATACCGGTTACTCCACTGCGTCCGACTGGTTCTTCCAGATGGTGTTCGTTGCAACTGCGGCCTCTATTGTATCCGGTACCGTCGCCGAACGGATTAAACTCTGGCCATTCCTGTTGTTCGTTGTCGTGCTGACTGGTTTCATCTACCCGATTGCAGGTTCCTGGCAGTGGGGCGGCGGCTGGCTGGCTGAAATGGGCTTCTCCGACTTTGCGGGCTCAACGCTTGTGCACTCTGTGGGTGGCTGGGCGGCTCTGACCGGTGCCATCATCCTTGGCGCCCGGAAAGGCAAATATGCGGCCGACGGCAGCGTTCACCCGCTCCCGGGTTCTTCCATGCCGCTTGCAACGCTCGGCACTTTCATCTTGTGGCTCGGCTGGTTCGGCTTCAACGGTGCGTCGCAGCTGGCAATGGGTTCGATCGGTGACGTAACCGACATTTCCCGCATCTTCGCCAACACCAATCTGGCGGCTGCGTCTGGTGTTGTTGCGGCGGTTATCCTAACCCAGGTGATGTACAAGAAGGTCGACGTAACCATGGCGCTGAACGGTGCTTTGGCCGGCCTCGTCGCGATCACTGCCGAGCCGTTGGCGCCCAGCGTGTGGCAAACCGTGTTCATCGGTGCCGTCGGTGGAGCAATTGTCGTCTTTACCGTACCGCTGCTCGATAAGCTGAAAATCGACGATGTCGTTGGTGCGATCCCGGTCCACCTGTTCGCCGGCATCTGGGGCACTTTGATTGTCCCGCTGTCAAACGATGGGGCTTCTTGGGGTACGCAGATTACCGGTATCGTCGCTTACGGTGTCTTCACCGTGGTTGCTTCCGCGGTTGTGTGGTTCATTCTGAAGGCGGCAATCGGCATCCGTGTGTCGGACGAGGAGGAAGCACTGGGTCTCGACAAGGTCGAGGTTGGTGTCGAAGCCTATCCGGAATTTGGAACAGGTTCGCAGCGCATGTGATGCGTTCGCTATCAACTCCCAACGCGGTCTCGTTGGCTCGGACCGCAACCTTAACCCGGGGTACGCCCCGGGTTTTCTTATTGATGGACCGGATCGCCATCTAGCTGGGAAACGGTCACCGTGTGATATGCATCACAACGAAGCTCGTCATCAATCCCTATGTTAATTACATCAAGGAGAGCAGCCGACCACCTTGATACTGGAAACCCCTTCCAGTTCTGCCGCCGGTCCGCTCCCTGCCCACGACACTGGACCGGCGGCCGCCCCTTTCAGTTCTGCGAAAGAGGGCGGAGCGTGCAAACAATCACGCACCATTTCAATGCTGCCGCAGCGCTGCGGCGATGGTTTCGTGAGAAGGAAATACCTGCGCTGCTCCTGCTTCAAGGAGATCGGTTTCATGCCGCGCATGGCTGTGCCCTCCGCCGGTAAAACCCCAGACAGTCATGCCCGCAGAAACACCGGCCTTCACGCCATTCGCGCTGTCTTCAATCACGAGGCAGTTTGACGGTCCAACGCCCAACTGCCGAGCGGCGAATAAAAAGAGATCGGGCGCCGGCTTGCCCATCGCTACCTGCTCCCCCGAATACACATGGCTGCCGAAGTGGCGCGCGAGCTTCGTTTTGGCGAGCTTTCGATGCAAGCGATCCAGCTGGCTAGATGAGGCAACAGCCTTTGTCTTTCCGTTCAGTCCGGCGAGCAGTCGGTCTATGCCGGGTATCGCCTGCAAATCCGTGTCAAGACGCGCTTCGATTTCGGTATTCATGTCATCAAAAAAACCATCGGGGAAAGGGGTGCCGATTTCCCGAGCGTAAATGGCTTGGACCTCGCGGACATAGGCCCGCGGATCAAGGCCAGTGAAACGCGTCCTGTAAGTGGCGTGGTCGTAAGTAAGGCCCAACCGGCTTAGAAACAGTTGTTCCACCGCGCCGTAGATAATTTCCGAATCGACGAGAACGCCGTCGCAGTCGAACAGGATTGCGTCAAACGCCATGGGCAGCCTCTCAACTCTCTAAAATCAAAGCACCACAATGCCTGAGTGCTTTGCCTTGTGCTCCGGTTCGACATGGATCGTGATGCGTGCGCCGGGAATGTCGGAGGCGATAGCCTCTTCGATCCGATCGCAGATGTCGTGTGCGGTCTCCACTGTCATCGCTCCGGGTACGACTAGATGAAAGTCGACGAAGGTGATCCGGCCGGCCAGGCGGGTACGCAGGTCGTGGGCTTCAAGCGCGCCGTCACCATGTTCACTGATTAGGCCGCGGATCTTTTCAAGCACGTCTTCGGATGCTGCTTCATCCATCAAGCCACTGACAGATTCCTTCATGACGTTCCAGCCCGACCAGAGAACTGTCAAACCAACCAGCAACGCAAGTAGCGAGTCTAACCAGCGCCACCCGGTGGCAAACACCAGCAGGACACCGGCAACAACTCCTAGGGAGCTTGCGACATCAGTATAAAGATGCCGTCCGTCAGCAGACAGTGCAGGTGATCTGTTCTTGCGTCCGAATCCGACAAGGAACCAGGCCCAAAGGCCATTAATCACAGCGGCCAGCAGGTTCACACCGATACCGGTTGCGGAAAAAGAGATTGGCTTCGGAGCGACAAAGCCCTGCCAAGCAGCATAAAAGATTGAGATTGCAGCGAGAACAATCATTACGCCAACAAGAACAGCCGCGAAATACTCTGCCTTGTCGTGTCCATAGGGATGGTTGGAATCAGCAGGCTTGGATGCGAACCAGATGGCAAAGACGGCAGCGCATGACGATGCAACATTGACGATCGTCTCGAGGGCGTCCGACAGAAGCGCAACAGAGCCGGTCAGCCAATAGGATGCCATTTTCAGACCGAGCACCAGCAGGCCTATCGCGATGCTCGCAAAGCCGACCTGCAGCCGAAGGCTCATGAAAACGTCTCCGTGGCCGTGTCCGCGCCTTCGGTCTGGCGCCCGGCCAAACCCCTAGCAGTTTTCACAGCTCAGGCAAGCGAAAGCGGAATGCCATCACCTGTTTTGTGGGGCGGATTAGGACTTGGCATCCCATTGCATCACCCCGGCACCAATGATCCGTCCCGGTCCCGTCTCGTCTTCCAGTTGGATCAGGACAGCACATCGCGTTGCACCGTTTTTCACCATTTCGGACTTTGGCATACGGAAGGTCGCCTTTCCTCCGGACCACATTCCGATTGGCTGTACCGGCTGAGCGATATTGACGTAGGTTATCTGCCGACCGGTATTTTCCCCGCGGCCTATGTCAACTTGTTCGGATTCGCGGATTCGCAGAAAAAAGACTGTTGCCATCTTTGTGCCTTCCGGCAAGGTGCCATCGACAGTCGTTTTAAGACCCATATCAGTCATGGAGACTTCAACAGTTGCCGAGAACGGATCCGCCCGCTTGAGCGCGCTCATCACAT
Source organism: Roseibium hamelinense (assembly GCF_007830545.1). GTDB lineage: Bacteria > Pseudomonadota > Alphaproteobacteria > Rhizobiales > Stappiaceae > Roseibium > Roseibium hamelinense. The sequence goes on along the minus strand of NZ_VLLF01000010.1, from coordinate 108,768 downwards.
CGCCTTTTCGGCTGCCAACCACATGTTCATTGCCGTTGACCACGATTTGCGGCGTGTAGACTGAGCGGTCTCCGCGGCGCGCAGCATAGAGCCGTTGTCGCTCTGAATGCGCCGGCTCGCCGAGCGTGTCTTTCCAGCCGAGATAGTCCCAGTAGTCTACGTTGAGCGTTAATGCCAGAATATCGCTGTCGGTCGCCAGCTCCTTCAGCAGTTTGTCCGCCGGCGGGCAGGAGGAACATCCTTGGCTGGTAAATAATTCAGCCACGACTTTTGGCCGCTCTTGTGCGAGTGCAGGGCCAGCTAGCACCGTGATCGCAGCTGATGCGAAGACAAGGAGCGGCAAGTGGATCCGAGCCGCGCGCTTTTTCCACGATATACGTATTTCTTGGTAGGTAATCATGGCGGTAAACTAGCGAAAAGCTGGATGAAGCGCGAGTCACGAGCTGGTGACACACGTGTGGATGATTGCTTTTCACGTTTCAGCGAACGATGGCGGTGTTTAACGATGTCTCAGGACATTTGTTAGTCTGGAGCACTATCGCGGACTTTGGAAAGTTCAGGCAAGAAGACTGTTTGGTAACTGTCCGGGCTCAGAGGGCCAATGAATTTGTAGCGGATCGTTCCTTCAGGGCCAACGATAAAGGTTTCGGGTACGCCATAGACCCCCCAATCAATCGCCGCACGCCCAGTGTTGTCTGCACCCACACGATCATAAGGATTGCCGAGGCTGCCGAGAAAGCGCCGGGCGTTTTCCGGATTGTCCTTGTAGTTTATGCCGATCATCTGGATGCCGTCGATCTTCGCCAGCTCCTCCAGTAGCGGGTGTTCCTGCCGACAGGGCGCGCACCACGAGGCAAATACATTGACAACCGATACCTTGCCCAGCAGATCCTGCTTTGAGAAACCGGGCATAACTTTGCCCTCAAGTGTTAGGCCTTCCACCGGCGGCAGGCTCTGGTCCGGCGCTTCTTTTCCAATCAACACCGAAGGGATCTGGCTTGGATCATTCCCCAAGGTCAGTTGAAACAAAAACAAACCTGCGAGCGCGCCAAAAATAACCAATGGCAACAGAATAAGGACTGGAATTCGGCGCCGGGGCTTTCCAGATTCCGGCTGTGGTGCGGTGGAGGTGTTCTCGCTCATGGTTAGCCGGAAGTCTCCTCGCTCGCAGGGTCTTGGGACGTGGCGGCGCTTCGTTTGATGCCCTGCGCTTCAAGGTCCGCAAGGTCGGATTTTTGTTTCGCCCGGTCGATCAGTACCCAAAGGATGAGCCCTGCTACGATCCCAAACGTCGTCACATAGGAGGCGATGATAAAGCCCGCGTGCGGGCCAAGGTCAAATGGATTCATCGTCATTCGGCCGGTTGCGGTGCTGCCGTGGCGCTCGCTGCCCGTGGGCCAGCCGCTGCTTTCAATCGCATGGCCCGGACACGACGACGCATCACCTCATTGCGCATCGCCATCAGATGCAACGTGAAAAAGAGTAGGGTGAAGGCAAGAGCCATGACCAGCAGCGGCACCAGGATGTCTGGATGAATGGTCGGCCCGTCCATGCGGATGACGCTTGCCGGCTGGTGGAGCGTGTTCCACCAGTCTACGGAAAATTTGATGATCGGCAGGTTAAGCGCTCCAACGAGAGTCAAAACGGCAGCGGCTTTTCCGGCCTTGATCGGGTCTTCCATGGTACGCCAAAGGGCCATGAGGCCGAGATACATGATGAACAGCACCAAAACGGATGTCAGCCGCGCATCCCACACCCAGTAAGTGCCCCACATCGGTTTTCCCCAGAGTGAGCCGGTGATGAGCGAAATAAAAGTGAACGCAGCACCAAGTGGAGCGGCCGCCTTGGCGGATACGTCCGCGAGCGGGTGCTTCCACACCAGCGTCCCCAGCGACGACAATGCCATGACCGAATAACACATCATGGCCAGCCACGCGGCCGGGACATGGATGAACATGATCCGCACGGTGTCGCCTTGCTGGTAATCCTCGGGCGCCATAAAGAAACTTTTGTAAAGACCGATACCGAAAGCGATCACGCAGGCCGTTACCAGCCATGGAAGCGTCCGATCAACAAGACGCACGAACCGCGTCGGATTTGCGAAATCCCAAATTGCCATGAGATTGTTCTAAATCACCAATTCACGGTCTTCAATGGACAACAGAGCCGCAGCCTGCACTAAATGCAATCAAACCATTGTGTCAGTCTGACGAGAACCGCAATGCAGCGGCAGATGCAAAGGGACCGACGACGGCTGAAATCAGCGTTAGCGCGCAAAGAATCGAAAACGGTGTGAGGAATGGTACCGGATCATTTACCGCGGCATCAGCCGCACTGACCCCGAAGATCAGCACCGGGATCGCCAACGGGATTACAAGCACAGCAAGCAGCAGGCCGCCACGGCGCAAAGTCACGGTCAGGGATGCACCAATGGCGCCGATTAATGTCAGGGCAGGCGTTCCGACGAGAAGGGTGATCGTAACCGCCCCAATGGCAACGGGTTCGAGATTCAAAAAGATCGCAAGCACTGGAGCTGCGATCACAAGCGGAAGGCCGGTTGCCACCCAATGCGCCGCACATTTCACCAGAACGACCAATTCCGTCGGCCGCCCGGACATCAAGATCAGATCCAATGCGCCGTCGTCTCGGTCTGCCTGAAACAACCGATCGAGACCAAGCAGTGTCGCGAGCAGAGCGCCGATCCACAAAACCGCAGGGCCGATGCGGGCAAGGAGATTAAGGTCCGGGCCAACGCCGAATGGGATGACTGTTACCACAGCCAGGAAGAACAGGACGCCAACAAGTCCGCTGCCGCCAACGCGCACGGCAAGGCGCAACTCGCGCCGAAAAAGCGACCCCATCCACCCGGTCATGCCAACTCCGCCGCTTGAAGGTGAAGCTTTTGTTTTTTGCTTAAGGCAAGTTCGGTGTGCGTAGCGGTGATGATCATGCCGCCGCGTTTCAAGTGCAGGTTCATGAGGTAGAGGAGATGAGCTTCCGATGTCGTATCGAGCGCGGATGTGGGTTCGTCCATGAGCCAGATCGGGCGTGGTGTCACTATAAGGCGGGCCAGTGCGAGGCGGCGCCCCTGACCGGCCGACAAGTAAGCCGCTGGTATGCTGGCGGTATGGCCTATCCCGAGCATTTCCAGCGCGGCCAGCGGTGCCTGCGCCGAACCGTCGAAAACCGTTTTTGACATAGGCGCAGTGAAATCGCGCCAAAAACTGAGGTTTTCCAGGGCAGTCAGGGCTGGCTTGTTGGAGTTTTGGTGGCCGAAATAGTGGCAGTGCTCGCCGACAGTAAGCTCAGGATCCCCGTCTTCGACTGTGAGCTCTCCTTCGGTCAAGGAAACCAATCCGGCAATGGTGCGCAACAAGGAAGATTTGCCGATGCCATTTGCGCCGGTCACCTGCAGCGATGCACCGCTTCCAACAGAAAACGACAGTCCCGTGAACACCCGACGGTCACCGCGATCGATCGTCAAATTGTCGGCTGTCAGTTTCAGGGAAAGGCTCCAGGTTGGTCTTGCTGACCCTTGTTAGGTGCCTGAGGCCCGCAAATGCAAGCGCGAAAACCGGCTGTATTAAAAACACCCCGGCTTGGGCCGGGGTGTTTGCGGCGAAATGCAACGCTATTTTTAGGCTGCGCGAACTGTCGACAGGAATTTATCCAGTTCTGAGCGCAGGAACTCTGCCTGTTTTGCCAGATCTCCTGAAGCCTGCAAAACCTGGTTGGCGGTCGAACTCGACTTTTCCGCGGCCTCCGTAACGGTCGCGATTGACCTTGATACTTCGGCCGTACCGGCGGCAGCCTGCTGGATGTTTGACGCAATTTCCTGAGTGGCTGCGGCCTGCTGTTCAACGGAGGCAGCAACGGCCGTGCTAATATCTTTCACACGGCTGATTGTTTCAGCAACGCCATTGATGGCCGTGGCAGATTCGTTGGTCGAAGACTGGATGCCGGCAATTTGCGCCGAAATTTCCTCGGTTGCCTTGGCTGTCTGTGTTGCCAGCTCTTTTACCTCGGCGGCAACGACCGCAAAGCCTTTGCCCGCTTCGCCAGCGCGTGCAGCCTCAATAGTGGCGTTCAGCGCGAGAAGATTGGTCTGCTCAGCAATCCCAGAGATCAGCTCGACAATATCGCCGATCTTCTGGGCGGCACTTGACAGTCCGTGAACCTTGCCGGCCGCGGAATCCGCATCGCGGGCTGCTTCCTCGGAGATTTGATTGGACCGCTCGACCTGACCTGAAATTTCCTGGACGGAGGCGGTCAATTCTTCCGTAGCAGACGCGACCGTCTCCACATTGTGCGACGCTTCTTCAGATGTCGTGGCTACGGTGGAAGACCTGTCTGAGGTCAGGTTGGCCGTCTCTGCCATTTCGCGGGAGAAGCCTTCCAACTGACTCGCCGCCGCTGAGACGGACTGGACGATGCCGCCGACGGCATTTTCGAATTGGCCCGCCATCTCGGTCAGCTGACGCTTGCGTTCAGCTTCGGCTGTCGCCTGCTGCTTTTCTGCCTCTGCGGTCATGCGCGCACTGTTTTCAGCCTGTTCCTTGAAAAAATGCGCGGTCTTTGCAAGGTCGCCGATTTCGTCGGCGCGGTCGGTGCCCGCAATGGCGACATCAAGATTGCCTTTCGCCATCTCCTTGAAGGTGAGGACGATATCCGCGATTGGTTTGGAAATCCCGTAGCGCGAAATCCAAACGCCGAGCACGATACAGAACAAAACGGCCAGCGCTGCAGCAACAACCAGATTAAGGGCGGCCGATTGGGCTTCGGCACTTGCGCGGGCCCGCTCGTCGGCCATGGCCTGCGCCGAATACTGGCTGTAGGCCTTGACCGTATCAGTGACGTTTTTCTGACCGGCCAGCGCAACATCAAGGGCTTGGGAAATCGCCGCTGCGTCTTCCGGCGCCTGTTCCGCCATCTGAATCATTTTTTCAATGTCAGAGAAGTAGGCGGTCAATGCGCTTTTGATCGCAGTGAGTTGCGATTTTTGCTCGCGGTCAGCGACAGCTTCAAGCTTCGGCAGGCGACCGAGCATTTCCTCGCTGCGGCGTTTGTTCTGGGCGTGGTACTCGGAGGCGTTCTCGGTATCCACTGCCAACTGGTAGGTCATCCGGCTGATGGCAACGATATCGATCCGAAGATCCATGGCCTCGCGGGCCGCTTCTTCGGATTGACCAACCTTGTTAAAGGCCGTTGTGACGGCATCGAGCTGATTATAGGCGAACCAGGCCGTGCCGGCGGACGCAACGCTCAAAAGGGTGATAACGCCAAGCATCTTCTTGACGATCGATATATTCTTCAACACTGCCTTCAAACTCCTTGCGCGGCCGGATAAGCGGCGGCGACGTGGAACCTCCCATAACTGATGGGCAGAGCGTTACGGCAACAGTCTTGCGGATTGGTTTACTTTTGAGGCCAGTTTTCTGTTTTCAGCCTGAAAATTTCAGAACTTTCAGCATCTTGGCGCATCCGAGCATGACAGAATAATGACGGCCGCACCACCAGAGCCTGGCCGGTCTTTCCCGATCTCAGGCGCTGGCCGAGCGGCCGCCACTCAACTCGCTTTGTCAGCTCTTAAAAATGAACCGACTTTGGATCGAGCGGCTTCTGGCGCGGCGGGGCGAACTTGGTGAGGTCAATGCCTTCGACCGCTTCCTTGTACTCGTCGATGCTCGGCGTGCGGCCGAGGATGGCGGACAGGACCACGACCGGCGTGGAGGCCAGCAGGCTCTCGCCCTTCTTGTCTTCGGCATCTTCCACGACGCGGCCCTTGAAGAGGCGTGTGGAGGTCGCCAGAACCGTGTCGCCTTTCGCAGCCTTTTCCTGGTTGCCCATGCACAGGTTACAGCCCGGACGCTCCAGATAGAGAATGTTCTCATACTCGGTCCGCGCGGTTGCCTTCGGTGCCGCGTCGTCAAACTCGAAGCCGGAGTATTTCTGCAGAACGTCCCAGTCGCCCTCTTCCTTCAACTCGTCGATGATGTTGTAGGTCGGCGCGGCAACCACAAGCGGGGCCTTGAACTCGACCTTGCCCTGCGCCTTTTCCAGGTTCTTGAGCATGCCGGCCACAATCTTCATGTCGCCCTTGTGCACCATGCAGGAGCCGACGAAGCCAAGGTCGACCTTCTTTTCACCGCCATAGTAGGACACCGGGCGGATCGTGTCGTGGGTGTAGCGGCGGGAGACGTCTTCGTTGTTGACGTCCGGGTCCGCGATCATCGGCTCGTTGATTTCATCGAGGTCGACGACAACTTCCGCGAAGTATTTCGCGTCCGCATCCGGCGTCAGGGCCGGCTTCTCGCCGGACTTGATTTCGGCAATGCGCTTGTCGGCCTTGTCGATCAGGCCCTGGAGGACTTTATTCCCGTTGTCCATGCCCTTGTCGATCATGGTCTGGATGCGGGATTTCGCCAGCTCCAGCGAGCCGATCAGCGTGTCATCGTTGGAGATGCAGATGGAGGCTTTGGCCTTCATTTCCGCGGTCCAGTCGGTGAACGTGAAGGCCTGGTCGGCCAAAAGCGTGCCGATATGCACCTCGATGATGCGGCCCTGGAACACGTTGTCGCCATGCTGCTTCAGCATTTGCGCCTGGGTCGCGTGCACCACATCGCGGAAGTCCATGTGGTCGGCCATGGTGCCCTTGAAGGTGACCTTGACGCTTTCCGGGATCGGCATGGTGGCTTCGCCGGTCGCAAGCGCCAGTGCCACGGTGCCGGAATCTGCGCCGAAGGCAACGCCCTTGGACATGCGGGTGTGGCTGTCGCCGCCGATGATGATGTCCCAGTCATCCACGGTGATGTCGTTCAGCACCTTGTGGATCACGTCCGTCATGGCGTGGTACTCGCCCTTCGGATCGCGCGCGGTGATCAGGCCGAAATTGTTCATGAATTTCATGAGTTTCGGGATGTTCGCCTGGGCCTTAAGGTCCCACACGGACGCCGTGTGGCAGCCGGACTGGTAGGCGCCGTCCACCGTCGGCGAGATGACGGTTGCCGCCATCGCTTCCAGTTCCTGCGCAGTCATCAGACCGGTCGTGTCCTGCGACCCGACGATGTTGACCTTGACACGCACATCCGACCCGGCATGGAGCGTTTTGCCCGGCGTCGAGCCGACAGCATTGCGGTTGAAGATCTTTTCAACGGCTGTCAGGCCCTGGCCTTCGTGGGAGACTTCCTTGGACGGGGCAAACACCTGCGGGGCTTCGACGCCAAGGGTTTCGGCGGCAAATGTCTGCAATTTTTTCCCGAACACGATGGCATAGGAGCTGCCGGCCTTCATGAACTCGACTTTTTGCGGCGTGAAGGCGGATGAGACGTCGGCATGCTCTTCGCTGCCGTCTTCGCTCAAGAGTTTCTTGGTATTGGTGTTGATCTTGAAAACCGTGCCGGTCTCAACGGAGTATTTCTGCTCCAGAACCGGGCTGTCATCGTTGTTGAGGATCGGTTTGCCGTCCGGGCCGAGCTTCTTGACCCAGTTTTTGAGATCAATGCCGATGCCGCCGGTCACGCCAACCGTGGTCAGGAAAATCGGCGAAATGCCATTGGTTCCCGCAACCACTGGCGCGAAATTGACAAAAGGCACATAGGGGCTGGCCGGTTTGCCGGTCCACAGCGCGACGTTGTTGACGCCGGACATGCGGGACGAGCCAACACCCATGGTGCCTTTTTCGGCGACAAGCATCACGCGCTTGTCCGGGTGCTGAAGCTTCAGCGCCTCGATTTCTTTCTGAGCGGCTTCGGAAATCATGCACTTGCCGTGCAGCTCACGGTCGGAGCGCGAGTGCGCCTGGTTGCCCGGCGACAGAAGGTCAGTCGAGATGTCACCTTCGGCGGCAACATAGCTGACGACCTTGATCTCTTCTTCAATGTTCGGAAGCTTGGTGAAGAACTCGGCCTGAACGTAGCTTTCCAGAATGTCCTTGGCGATCTCGTTGCCGGCCTCATAGGCGGCCTTCAGCCGGTCCGTGTCGGCTTCATAGAGGAACACCTGCGTCTTCAAAACGTCTGCGGCTTGCTTTTCAATCGCCTTGCCCTCGCCGAGCGCCAGATCCAGCAGCACTTCGACCGAAGGCCCGCCTTTCATGTGCGACAGCAGCTCGAAAGCGAAGGCCGGAGTGATCTCCGGAACATCGGCTTCGCCCAGAATGATCTCTTTGAGAAACTTCGCCTTTTCACCCGCAGCACTCGTGGTGCCCGGCAAGGTGTTGTAGATGAAAAACTTAAGCGAGTCGGCGCGATGTTCGTTGCCGGTGTCCTTGATCTGCGCGATCAGCTCGGCAACCAATGCGCCGTCTTCAATCGGCTTCGGATGCAGGCCCTGGCCTTTGCGGGTTTCGATCTCGGAAAGGTAATCTGTGTAAAGGCTCATGGGACCCCCGGCGTCATGTCGTGATGGGAAGAGCTTCTCGCGCCGGACCGCACAATTACTGGCTCGCCGGGGAAGCTCGCTGGGCACTACATAATTCAGTATACAACGGTATGCAATCTTTTTTCAGCATCCTGAACGACGGCCCGCACCGGACCGTTTCAGTTCATCTCTTACCTCGGTCGAGCCCGGTTCAAATCCGGCCTGCCGGGTGAAAAGTAAACCTCGCGCACTTACATCACATTGAGATGTCTGGCGATTATAGCCAGAATTTCGTACAACATCCCGCGAATTCGCAGGGGTATGAATGGGGGAGAGGCTCTGTTTATGTCCAATGCGGAGCCGATGGCGGTATAAACGGCTTTGCTCAGTGTAAAGCCAGTTCAGAGTGTAGACCGGAGGTTGGCAGGATGCGGCCAAACCGTCCGGCCAATGAAGGAGACCACGCGCCGTGACCCAGTCCCTCGACAGCTTCAAGTGCAAGACAACGCTCAACGCTGGTGGCAAGACCTACACCTATTTTTCCATCCCAGAAGCGGAGAAGAACGGTCTTGAGGGTGTCTCCAAATTGCCGTTCTCGCTGAAAGTGGTGCTTGAAAACCTGTTGCGCTTTGAAGACGGACGGACGGTGACCAAAGAGGATATCGTCGCCTGTGCCGAATGGCTGAAGACGCGCAAATCCACCCACGAGATTTCCTACCGGCCCGCCCGGGTTCTAATGCAGGATTTTACCGGCGTCCCGGCTGTTGTTGACCTTGCCGCCATGCGCGATGCGGCAGTGAAACTCGGGGGCGATCCCAAAAAGGTGAACCCACAGGTGCCGGTCGACCTCGTCATCGACCACTCGGTTATGGTCGACTATTTCGGCACCGGCGATGCCTTCAAGAAAAACGTCGAACTGGAATATGAGCGCAACGGCGAACGCTACGAGTTTCTGCGCTGGGGCCAGTCCGCCTTTGACAATTTCCGCGCTGTGCCGCCCGGCACCGGCATCTGCCACCAGGTGAACCTGGAGTATCTGGCCCAGACCGTCTGGACGAAACAGGAAAACGGCGAGGAAATCGCCTATCCGGACACACTGGTCGGCACGGACAGCCACACCACTATGGTCAACGGCCTTGCGGTCCTTGGTTGGGGCGTCGGCGGTATCGAGGCGGAAGCGGCCATGCTCGGCCAGCCGATTTCCATGCTGATCCCGGAAGTCATCGGCTTCAAGCTGACCGGCAAGCTCAACGAGGGCATCACCGCCACCGACCTGGTTCTGACAGTCGTACAGATGCTGCGCGCCAAGGGCGTGGTCGGCAAGTTCGTGGAATTCTACGGCCCGGGCCTCGATAACCTGTCTCTCGAAGATGCGGCCACGATCGCCAACATGGCCCCGGAATATGGCGCGACCTGCGGCTTCTTCCCGGTCGACACGGACACGCTGAAATATCTGGAAGCGACCGGCCGCGACAAGGACCGGGTCGCGCTGGTGGAAGCTTATTCGAAGGCGCAGGGTATGTTCCGTGATGGCGGCGAAGAGCCGGCCTTCACCGATACGCTCGAACTCGACATCTCCACCGTCGTGCCGTCGCTGGCCGGACCGAAACGCCCGCAGGACCGGGTCACCCTGTCCGATGCGGCGCCGGAATTTGCAAAGGCGCTCAAAGAGATCAAGGGCACGGGCGGCCCGGCCAGTGTTCCCGAAACAGCGCAGGAATCCCGCTTTGTCGATGAGGGCGCGACCGGCGTTCTCGACAAGGCGCACCAGCGCTATGCGGTGGAAGGCAAGGACCATGGCCTTGCCGATGGCGATGTGGTGATCGCGGCGATCACCTCTTGCACCAACACCTCCAACCCGTCCGTTCTGATTGGTGCCGGTCTGGTGGCCCGCAAGGCGCTGGAAAAGGGGTTGAAGGTCAAGCCGTGGGTGAAGACCTCGCTCGCGCCCGGCTCGCAAGTGGTCACGGATTATCTCGAAAAGGCCGATGTCCAGAAGGATCTGGATGCGCTGGGCTTCAACCTGACCGGCTACGGCTGCACCACCTGCATTGGCAATTCCGGCCCGCTCGACCCGGCGATTTCCAAGACCATCAACGACAATGATTTGGTGGCCTGTTCGGTCCTGTCCGGCAACCGCAACTTCGAGGGCCGGGTAAACCCGGATGTACGCGCCAACTATCTGGCCTCGCCGCCGCTGGTCGTCGCCTATGCGCTGGCAGGGTCCATGCACATCAACGTCGCCGAAGATTCGCTCGGCGAAGACCGGAACGGCAACCCCGTCTATCTGAAGGACCTCTGGCCGACGACGGAAGAGATCACCGCGCTGATCCGTTCCTCCATCACCGAAGAGATGTTCCGCGAGCGGTACTCTGACGTCTTCAAGGGGGATGAGCACTGGCAGGCAATCAAGGTCGAGGGCGGCATGACCTATGGCTGGCCGGCCGGGTCCACCTATGTGCAGAACCCGCCTTATTTCGAAGACATGACCATGGAGCCGAAGCCGCTTGAAGACATCGAGAATGCGGCAGTCATGGGCCTGTTCCTGGATTCAATCACCACCGACCACATCTCGCCGGCCGGCGCGATCAAGGAAAACAGCCCGGCCGGGCAATATCTGGCCGAGCATCAGGTCGCGCGCAAGGACTTCAACTCCTACGGCTCGCGCCGGGGCAATCACGAGGTCATGATGCGCGGCACCTTCGCCAACATCCGCATCAAGAACCAGATGGTGCCGGGCGTTGAAGGCGGCGTCACCATGAAGGACGGCGAGAAGAAGTGGATCTATGACGCCTGCATGGAGTACCAGGAAGCGGGTCGCCCGCTGGTCGTCTTCGCGGGCAAAGAGTACGGCACCGGCTCGTCCCGCGACTGGGCCGCGAAAGGCACCAAGCTTTTGGGCGTGCGCGCCGTCATCGCCGAGTCCTTTGAGCGTATCCACCGCTCGAACCTTGTTGGCATGGGCGTCGTCCCGCTGACCTTCAAGGACGGTGAAAGCTGGCAGTCGCACAACATTACCGGTACGGAAAGCGTGACGATCAAGGGCATTGCCGACATCCAGCCGCGCCAGATGATGGATGTGGAGGTCACCTATGCGGACGGCTCAACCAAGACCATTGAGTGCCTGTGCCGTGTCGATACGCTGGACGAGCTGGAATACATCAAGGCCGGCGGCATCCTGCACTACGTGCTGCGCAACCTCGTGACGGGGTGAAGCAGAGAGGAATACCCCAGAGCGGCCTCAGGGCCGCTTTGGCGTTTGCTGAGCCGGATTTGATGAATACCTTGCTTCCGGTCGGGATCGATGCTCGCCTCGCACTCCGTCATCCCATGGCTTGACCATGGGATCCATTCCGTGGTCGCGCCCCAAGCACAATTTGTCATGTTGATGGGACGGCGTGGATCCTCGAGCAAAGCCCGGGGAAATCCTGTTTGTTGCACAGTCTCGGCGGGCCGTCTCAGGACCCGGCGGACGCGGCGCGCGTATCCATCCAGTCGGCGCACAAAGCAGCGATCTTCTCCCATCCTGGTTCCATGAACAGGAAGTGGGCGTGATCCGGAGCCACATGGAACGTGCCCTTGTCGCCATATTGTGCAGCGATCCACGCGCCAACCTGATGACGGACCGCCCGATCCTCTTCGCCCGATACAACCAGAACCGGACATGTGACCTGGTCGAAGGCAACTTTTGTGGCCTGAGTGTCGTCAAACATCCAGAAAAACAGCTCGAACATGACCCGGCCGGACTCAGGGCCCAGCTGGTCAAAAACTGCATGCTGTTCGGCTTCGCTCAGTTTGTTCAGAGCGAAGGGCGCCATCAGATCGAAGTCGACCCGCATCGGTTTTTCCCAAAACGGCCCCATCTGCATGAATGCCTTGGCAACGGCGCGTTCATCATCTGTCTCGGGCAAAAGGCCCCAGGGAGCGTTGGGGTTGATCAGCACCAGCCCGGAAGCAAGGCCGCGGGCGGCAACCTGTTGCGCGATCGTTGCGGCAATGGCATGCCCGAGGAGAATGGGTGGCTCGTCGAGGGATGCGGCAAGCTTTGCTATGTCATCGGTGTAATCGGCAACGCTTGTCTGGGCAAAAGCGGGATCGGTTTCGGCTGCCGGATCGCCGTCATGGAAGCGAAGGGCGGGTGTGTGGCACGTCCAGCCGCGGTCTGCGAAAAACCGCCGATAGTTTTCAAAGCTCCAGGGCCCGGCAAAGGCCCCATGGATCAGGATGACATGCTTGGCCACTGATTTCGGTCCTCTTTGACATTTTGAACGCTGCAGGTCTGCCCCAGTCGGTGGGACGGAGGTTTGCGTCTCTTTTTCAAAGATGCAAGCCCGGTTTTTTCACCTGGGGTGTTGCGTGTCAGCTATCGCAGCGGAGAGAGGTTCAACATCCAGTTTGGCCGCTACACTCTTGACGTTTGGGGCTACAGCCGTCCGGGCTTTGCAAAACACCGTATATCATCTCTGGGAGAAGCCACGCCAACGGCCGCGGACAGCGCCGCTATTTGCTGGTGGGCTCCGCGCAATCCGTATCGTTGAATTGTCAGATTACCGGGGATTGCTTAGAAAACGCAGTGCCGGTGAATCTTTGAAAAAATTGCATTGCAGAATATATGAATTACCAATTATCCATTAGTACTATTAGAGTAACTGATAATTGAGAAAGAAGATTCAATCATTATTGCTATATATTTGTATCCAAAATTTGGATATTTCCTAGTGAGTTGCAATTTATTGTGGGTTGTTTGTGCTCTGTGTAGATTTCGTTATCTGATATTTCTTCGCCGGAATGAGTTGATGGCGACAGTCTCCAGGTGTGTTTTTGATTTGCAATCAATTTGTCAGGGTGGGTCGAACAGTGCCCGCACATCTACAGATTTGGAGTGAGAATTGACTTGTTCGCACCCCCATTCCCGCTGGCCGTGTTGAACTGGAACGGTTTGGACTTCGGATCTGCGCAGTGTTTGCCCGGGATGACAATCCGGGGTGCGGCGGGGTTTGTACCCTTTCCGGTCGATCCCTATGCGTTGGTTTCTGCAAGATGTCATCCCTGCCCCGCGAAGCGGAGATGTGCGGGGATTAAGGCTCATTTGGTGTTAATACCGTGCGGTATGGACGCTTAGAGCGCGAGGTCGCGGTTCCAAAAGCCTGCATCAGCTTACCTGCTGGTGCACCTCGATGACATTGCCTTCCGGATCGTGGAAAAAAACCTGGTGCCATTCCTTGGCAAAGGCGGTGCCATAGTCGGAATAGGGGATGCCGCGCTCGTTCAGGAGTTTGAGAAAGGCGGCGATATCATCCGTGCGGAAGGCGATATGGCCGCGGTCGACTGGGTTGATCACCTGACCGTTCTTGAACGCAACGTCCAGCGCCCGTTCCGCCAGATGCATTTGCATCCCGCCATCGGTGGCAAAGCGGATCTTGCCGTCATAGCCCGCATTTGTTGTGGCCTCGGTGCGTGGAAATTTCGACTGGGGGATGTCGTCAAGGCCAAGTACGTTCGTGTAGAAATCGTGCATGCGGTCGACATTTTCGGACACGAAATTGATGTGGTGAAATTCCAGTTTCATCGCCGGTCGGAGCCTTTTCATCTTGGGGCTTTGGCGGCGATGGTACTGGTTGGATTGCCGGTCCGCCAGATCCAAGACCGGATCTGACAGACTGGACAGGCTTGATTATTCGTGCCGGTCGATGCGGCCGGTGACGGATTCCTGGCCAGGGCGCGATATCAGGCGCCGGGATTTACCGCCGATAAGCTTGCGCTCACTCCGGGAAAGCGATGTCGCGGGCGCCGTCAAAGTCGAGAATATTGATGCACACTTCAGGACCGGCGCAACGGTCCGCGTGAAGATCGCCGCCCTTGATACGGCCATAGGCGTCCTGACCGGTTCTCATTTCCTGGCCGTCTGCATCGATATGAACCCAGGTGCCCTGCACCGCCAGACCCCAATAATCATTGGTATGGGTGTGCGGCGGGATGGAGGCGCCAGGCTGAATGCGGAACGCAGAAACGGCAGTCTCATCGGCTTCATTGCCCCAAAGAATGGCCATCTCGACGCCTTCGACACGGGCATGTTCCCAAGCGACATCTTCGAACTTGAAGATGTGGCCGTCGCCGTGGCTGCCTCCAGCCTGCGCAAGTGCTGTAAAGGCGATTAGCCCGGCCGCAGCCAGCAGGCTTTTAAAAGGGGATAACATGAGCATCAGTTTCTCCTATGCGTCTATGGGGAGTGGGGAAAGAGCTTGCTTCAACTGCCAAGCGCTTCTTTAAGGAAAGCCGCCGCCTGAGAAGCAGCGGTCCGGACAATCGCAGGGTCATCGTAGATGTCTGTCTGACCTTTGGATTGGATGGCCGCGCGTTGTTTCTGTCCTATTACGGCGCTGTAGAACTTGTCTGCCCGGGCGGGGTTCAGCGCGTTCGGCCCATGGATCATCAGGAACGGTAGGGTGAGCCGCGGCGCTGCGCTTTGAACGTCGAATGTCAGAAAGTATTCGCGCTTCAAGACGGCCCGATGCGGTTCGGTGCGCTGCAAAGGAAGATCGAGGGTGTTTCGCAAAAAATGTTGTCGCAGGCCCTCCGCAATCTGGAAGCCGATGGCTTGGTCCTTCGCAAGGCTTTTGATGAAATGCCGCTGAGGGTTGAGTATCAGCTCGCCGAAAAAGGAACGAGCTTGTTGCCTCTCATTCATGCAATCAAGCGCTGGGCGGAAAAGAACCTGGCCTATGTAACCAAGGCGCGGGAGGCTCATGGCATCTCCCAGAGAGCTTCGTTAGGCAGTTAATATAGCCGGTTCAGCGATCGTTCCACCGGCATGCGTAAAGCCGCTGAGATAATTGGAAATGCGGTTAGGCCACAATGCCGGCGCCTAAGGCGGGGGTAGGGGCTTCGGCTGCGCCAGAAGTGGAAATGGTGATGGAGACCGACGTTTCCACCGACACGCTGCTCACAACCATGCTGGAGCTTATTGTCCGGGTGCCGTTTTCCGCACCGTCGGCTGCTAGTGGGGTGTGCTCGCCAACGCCGAGGAATTGTTTCAGGTCGTCGTCATCCAGGACAGTGAACCCCTCAAGCAGCTTGACGAGTACATCGAGCATGCGTTCGCGGTTTTCCTCGTCTTCCATGTCGACCAATGCCTCAAGGGATTTTGCGAGCATTTTCAATTCTTCGAAAATCTTGGTCAGTTGCTCGTGTTCGGCGCGCATGGTTTCCTTGCGGCCTTGCCGGTACAGGGTGTCGGATTGGTGCTGAAGATCAGCGTAGGCGTAGACCGCAGCTGTGTTGAAAGCCGCATCATTGGCGCGCTGCACCGCGCCCTGTAATTCTGTCATAACCCCTGCAAAGCCGGTAATCACCGGCAGGCTATCCTCACGACTGGCCGCAAGCGGCTGACTGACAGCTTTTTCGTTTCCAGCTTTGTCCTGCCCGGAATAGACCGGACTGGTTTTCGCTGAGGGTTGGGTTGAGACAAATGCCTCATGTCCGCTCTCTGCCCGGCTGGCTGGCGTTTTAATCGTCTTAACACGCTGTTCTCCTGCCGGGGATAGGTCAAGAGAAGCGGGCGTTGTGGCGGGACCCTGCAATCTGGCAAGCAGCGTGTCGGTGATCTTCGAAACGGTGTCTAGAAGATCAGCCTGTGCCTGTTGTGGATTGGTGAGCGCAAGTGCAGTGGCGTCTGCCGCGACATCGACAGCAGCGTTGGGGAGGTCAGGGCCGATCTTCTCAGCTGCCTTTCTCAACTCAATCGATGCGGTGCGGAAGGTTTTGGCCAGTTGCTGCAGTTCCTTCAGCATTTTTTCCGCTTTTTCCGGCGTCACGAATTTCAGCATCTCCTTCATGCGCTCGATCTGCTGGGTGAGGCGCTCGATCCGCAACTGGCGCTCAGCGTCCGCACCATCTTTAACTGCCCTGGACAAGGTGCTGTTGAGATCCACCGCATCCTTGAAATCCTTGAGGATGTCGGCGTCTTTGCTGTTCTGAGAAGCGTTGCCGCCGCCGGTGTTGCTGGATGATGTTGTCGCTACCAGCGTCTCGGCCAGTTGTTTCGTCTTGTCCGCTGCTTTTTCGTCGCGCTCTTCGGTTTTGTCTGCTGGCAGCGTGCGGGCTGACGGAAGACTCTTGCCCTTCATTTGAAGAGCAAACTGCTGCTGTTCCGCACGTTGAATGATCGAAAAGACAGACATTGGCCAGCGCCTTGCGTGTGCTTTTTTGATCTTCTATCAATGCGGGGCGGTCCTTAACAAAGCGTAAAATTCTACCAGTGGGTGTAGTTCGGCGCTGGCGCAAGACTATCCATGAAAACGAGGACACCACCCCTCACGCCACTGTGACGGCACGCATTTTTAAAATTCACGTAAGGTTAACCATAATCTTGTTGCTTTATTTGCAATGCCGGTTCCCGGTGCGTCCAGGCGCCGGGCACGAATCGCCGCTGTTTGAAGGGGAATGGGTCCATTATGCTAAAGACATTTAGCCGCCGGGCGGTGGTGATCGGGCTACCACTTGCGCTGGCTGCCTGCCAAAGCAAACAAAGCAGTGTGGTTCAGGCAGGCTTGACGCCGCGATCTGACGGAACACCTAATTACGCGAGTGCATACGCTCCCGTGCGCGACGGCGGGTTCAACCTGCCGGGCATCGATTATCAAAATTTCGATCCCCAATACCTTCGCCAGACCGTTTTCTACCCGTCCCGCTATCCCGTCGGCACGGTTGTGGTGGATCCGCGCAAAAAGTTTCTCTACCTGATCCAGCCAGGAGGACGGGCGATCCGTTACGGTATTGGCGTTGGCCGGGCCGGCTTTGCCTGGAACGGGGAAGCTGAAATCCGCTTCAAGCGGGAATGGCCAAAATGGTTCCCGCCCGATGAAATGATCGAACGAGAACCGCATCTCGAAAAGTACCGTGACGGACAAGATGGCGGTCCCAGCAATCCGATTGGTGCGCGCGGGCTTTATCTTTGGCAGAATAACAAGGACACGCTCTACCGTATCCACGGTACCAACCAGCCGTCCAGTATTGGTACAAATGCTTCCAGCGGCTGTATCCGCATGTGGCAGCAGGACATTATCGACCTTTACAAACGGGTCGAGCTCGGCGCCAAGGTTGTCGTGCTGAGCTGATCGGGATCAGCCGCGGCCCCGATAGGGTTGGACACCCTGCTCCGGGATCCATACCCCTTCCGGTGCCGCGCCGGTTTGATAAAACACATCAATCGGGATGCCGCCGCGCGGGTACCAGTACCCACCGATGCGAAGCCATTGCGGTTCGAGAAGATCGATGAGCCGCTTTGCAATAGACACTGTGCAATCCTCGTGAAACGCGCCGTGATTGCGGAACGATCCGAGAAACAGCTTTAAGGACTTGCTTTCAACCAGGAAATCCTTCGGCACATAGTCTATGACCAAGTGGGCAAAGTCCGGGGCGCCGGTCAGCGGACACAGCGAAGTAAATTCGGGCGCTACAAACCGCACCATGTAACCAGTGCCAGCCTGAGGGTTGGGCACCTTTTCCAGAACAGCGTCTTCCGGTGAAAGCGGCAGATCGGTTGCGGAGCCGAGCTGAGTGAGGTTTTCGTAAATCGACTTGTCGGACATTCTATTAAACGCCTTTGAGATTGCCCCAGATGAGGGTGTGAAGCTGTGGCAGCACGGTTGCGTCAAACCAGCGGTCTGCGGAGACTTTCCCGATCAGCCAGCGCATGCGTTCCATGATGCCGTCCATATCAATGGTGGTGTCATCTTCCGCGGGCGCTGCGGGCGTGTGGTTGCCAGGCTGGAGGTAAACCGGCAAATCCGGATGGCGGGCCACCGCGTCTTTGGCAAACGCATAATCAGCCTCGTTAAAGATCACGATTTTCAGCGCAAGCCGGGTGTTCGCGCCGGCGGCAGCAATGCAATCCTGAAATGCGTCCCAATCGGGCTCCATGCCGCTCGACGGCGGCTTCGGGCTGAGCGTCAGGACATCGAGATCCGCAAACCAGTCCTTTGCCAGACTCCCTTGGGTTTCCAGTCCGAATCGGTAGCCCTTTTCACGGCCCAACAGGATCAGGCCCCCGAGGGGCTGGATCGCCGGATTGCCGCCGGAGAGTGAAACGGTCAGCGGTGTCCCGCCCGAGAGCCGCTCGACTTCCGCAAAAATCCCGGCCGCATCCATTGGATGCCAGTCATGGCGGTAGCTGCTGTCGACCGCATGCAGCGTGTCGCACCAAGAGCATCGGTAGTCACAGCCTCCCGTGCGTACGAACACGGTCGGCTGGCCGATCAACGCGCCCTCGCCCTGGATGGTTGGGCCGAAAATCTCGCTGACCCGGATCAGGCTCTCGCTCACGCTGCAATCCCTATCGGGCGGTATTCGGCACAGGTCTTCGGCGTTTCCTTGACCCGGACCGCGGAGGTCTCCGGCCAATGCTGCCTGCACCAGTTGTAGAAATGCCGGGCCATGGTTTCCGCTGTCACACAATCATCCCCGAGCACGTCGTTCAGGTGCCGGTGGTCAAGACAGTCATCAAGATAGGTTTTGAATGCGCCGAGCTCCCGGTAGTCGCGGACAAAACCGATCCGGTTCAGCTCCGAAGATTCCAGCTCAACCTCGACCACATAATTGTGTCCATGGAGACGCGCGCAAGGGTGGTCCTCTTCCAGTCCGAAAAGCTGGTGGCTGGCGGAGAAATGAAATTCCTTGGTAATTCTAAACATCGCAAGCTGCCTTCCAGAAGTCCGAATCCGCATAGTCCGTGGGGTCGATCCCGCCAGCGAGATGAAACGCTTCGCGCCGTTCCACGCAGGTTCCGCAACGGCCGCAATGGATGGCGCCGCCCTTGTAGCAGGACCAGGTCTTCCGGTAGTCGACGCCGAGTTTCAAACCTTCGGCCGCAATCGCATCCTTGGGTTTGTGGACATAGGGCGTGTACAGCTTGACCTCGCCTAGGCCGTCGAGGGCATGACGTTGCATGGTCTCGAAGCTTTCGGTGAAGGCCGGGCGGCAGTCGGGATAGATGAAGTGATCGCCGCCATGAACTGCCGTTGCAACGGCTTCAGCCCCGCGTGCAGAGGCAATTCCATAGGCAATGGTCAGCATGATCGCATTCCGGTTCGGAACCACCGTAATGCGCATGCTTTCTTCAGCATAATGTCCGTCCGGCACCTCCACATCATCGGTCAGCGCCGAGCCGGTCAGCTGTGCACCGATATGGGCAATGTCGATCAGGACATGTTCGGTTTCCAGGTCGTCGGCACAGGCCCTGGCGAAGTCGAGTTCTTTCTTGTGCCGTTGGCCATAGTCGAATGACACGAGCCCGATTAGCTCGTGCTCTCGCGCAACCTTGTGCGCAAGGGTGACAGAATCCATTCCGCCGGAACAGATGACAAGTGTTTTCAATTTTGGTCCCTTGTTTTCGCTGGCACCGGGTAGGCTGCGACCGGTGAACTGTCCATTGAACAGATGTGGCGCCTTTTAACAGGCTCGGCGGAAAAGGGAAGGGGACCAGGCTAGAAACGGATCGGAACAAATATGTTCGTGACCAGCCCTGCCCCGATCAAAAGCACGAAACTTGCCAGGATCAGGAGGATTTGGATTGCCATCGGCAGGGATTTCATGGCCATCCCGCCATGCCCTTCATGGCTGCCGCCGAGCTGGTGGCTGGCATGGTCATGATCCATATTCCCGTGCATGGCGTGCAGGCCGTGCCCGGATTCAGGCGCATCCTTGTCTGACATCGTGTGGCCTGACATATCGTGGCCGCCATGGCTCGAATGGTCCATTTTACCGTGATGATGATGGCTCATGCCGCTGCCGTGACCGCCATGGTCATGGGTCATACCCGTTTCAGACACGATGGAGTGTTCCGGAGACCGGTGGCCGATCGAGATCGTGTCGGCGCCGGGAAGGGTCATGCAGCCGTGTTTCAGATTGGCTGCAACCAGCCAGTAGTTCACCGGGAAGGCGGTGATCAGACCGACAACGGAGGCCAGACTCATGCGAAACCAGAATTCGGCCGAAAGCGGATCTGTCGAGCCGGGCCAGATCGCTGCAAACACAATCATGGCCGGCAACATGCCGAACATGACGCAGTTCATCGAAACCGTTTCGGCAAAGATGGTTTTCCTGACGGCGAGCCAATAATCGCCATTATACATGCCGCGCATCATCAAGGCCTGAAAGATGAACAGTCCGCAGACAAAGCCCGCAATATACTCGAAGATGCTGTCCCAGCCGTTGGTCAGTCCGAGAAGTGGAACAATCGACGCGGCGATCAAAATTCCCGTTGCATCCCCCGCAAGACAGTGCATTTCGCTGTTGATGCCCTGTTTCCAGGGAACGTTGGTGAAGGCATCATGTCCTCCGGGAAACGGTCTCCGGCAGGCCAGCAGATAGACAAAACAGCCGACAGGGCCGGTATAGGCGACAACCAGAATCCAGGCGAATTTCTGCACCCAGCTGGTAACGCCGTTGAAGATCGAATCCCAGATGACGAATATCAGGCTGGCGGCGGTAAGAAGAAACCAGACAGTCATGGCCCCTTGAAGCATGGGCAGGTCCCGCGTCTTGATGTTGGTTTTACTCTACCCGTCCCTTGCTTGATCTCCAGTGATTATTGAGATTTCTGCATGAATCTGCTCAGGCCGCCTTGTCGGCCCGGGCCGAGACGATTTTCACGACGTCGCCCATAATGTCGGTCAGCTGGAAGTCCTTGGGCGTATAGACAGCTGCCACGCCCATGGCCTTGAGTTGGGCCGAATCCTCGTCCGGAATGATTCCGCCGACCACGACCGGGATGTCATCGGCACCCGACGCGCGCAGGCGATCCATGACGTCGCGCACAAGGGCCAGATGCGATCCGGACAGGATCGACAAGCCAATCACATGGACATCCTCTTCAATCGCCGCGTTGACGATCTGGGCCGGGGTCAGGCGGATGCCCTCGTAAACCACTTCCATGCCGCAATCGCGGGCCCGGACGGCGATTTGTTCGGCCCCGTTGGAATGGCCGTCAAGCCCGGGCTTGCCGACAAGGAATTTCAGACGCCGGCCAAGGGCTTTCGACAGCGTGTCGACATCGGTCCGGACGGCTGCGAGATCACCCGCATCGTCGCTGACCGACTGGCCGACGCCGGTCGGGGCCCGGTATTCGCCGAAGACTTCGCGCAAGGTGCGGCCCCATTCGCCGGTGGTAACACCCGCTTTTGCTGCGGCGATCGAAGGCTCCATGATATTGCGGCCTTCGCTTGCCGCCGACTTGAGATCCGCAAGAGCCGCGTCAACAGCGGACTGATCGCGGGCCTCGCGCCAGGCCTTCACCTTCTCGATGGCTTCGCCTTCGACATGCTCGGGTACGGTTAGGATGCCGCCATCCTCGCCGGCCGCCAGCGGTGAAGGTTCGGACTCGATGTATTTGTTGACGCCGACGACCACCTGATCGCCGGTCTCGATCCCGGCCAACCGACTGGAATTGGCTTCCACCAGCTTGCGTTTCATGTAGCTGGATTCAACCGCTGCGACGGCGCCGCCCATGGCATCGATGCGCGCAAGTTCGTCCCGCGCCTCGTCCTTGAGCGCCTCGACCTTGCGGGTGATTTCCGCCGAGCCGTCGAAGATATCCGCATATTCCAGAAGGTCGGTCTCGTAGGCGACGATCTGCTGCATCCGCAGGGACCATTGCTGATCGAACGGGCGCGGCAGGCCGAGCGCTTCGTTCCACGCAGGCAACTGGACGGCCCGGGCCCTTGCATTCTTGGACAGGACCACAGCCAGCATTTCGATCAGGATGCGGTAGACATTGTTTTCCGGCTGCTGCTCGGTCAGTCCCAGCGAATTGACCTGAACGCCATAGCGGAACCGGCGGTAGCGTTCGTCCTCAACGCCGTAGCGTTCGCGGCAGATTTCGTCCCAAAGTTCGGTGAAGGCGCGCATCTTGCACATTTCAGTGACGAAACGCATGCCGGCATTCACGAAGAAGGAGATGCGGCCGACCGCTTTCGGGAAATCCTCTGCCGGAATGGCACCATTTGCCTTCAGCCCGTCCAGTATCGCGATGGCGGTTGCGAGCGCAAACGAGAGTTCCTGCACCGGTGTCGCACCTGCCTCCTGCAAGTGATAGGAGCAGACATTCATCGGGTTCCATTTCGGCATTTCCGAATAGGTCCAGGCGATGACATCCGTGGTCAGGCGCAAAGACGGCGCTGGCGGAAACACGTAGGTGCCGCGCGACAGGTATTCTTTGATAATGTCATTCTGCGTGGTGCCGGCGAGGAGCTTTCGATCCGCGCCTTGTTCGTCGGCAGCAGCGACATAAAGCGACAAAAGCCAAGGCGCCGTCGCGTTGATTGTCATGGAGGTGTTCATCCGCTCCAGGGGAATCTCGTCGAACAGCGTCCGCATGTCGCCAAGATGAGCGACCGGTACGCCAACCTTGCCGACCTCACCGCGCGCCAGAAGATCATCCGGGTCGTAGCCGGTTTGTGTAGGGAGGTCGAAGGCGACGGACAGGCCGGTCTGCCCCTTGGCCAGATTCCCCCGGTACAACTTATTCGACTCCGCTGCAGTCGAGTGTCCGGCATAGGTCCGGAAGATCCATGGGCGGTCGCGCCCCTGTGGCTGTGCGTCCGACATGTGTTTTTCCTCCTCAGGTGCCCACGCAAGGCCCTGACAATGCAGTCCGGGCAATCTTGTACAGGATGCAAGAATGGCCCTGAGCTTCCTTTAACGTCAATCCTGCCGGTTTTGTGCCCGACTGGAAAGGGTTTTTATATGCAATGCAAAAAGTGACTTGGCTCAAAACGCAAGTTAAGCAATAGTCGTATAGATACGTATTAAAATTCGAACAATAGTTGCGCAAACGCGGGCCTTGGGCCTGATTTGCCTTTTGCGTGTGCGAAAAGATGCGCGCGGGCGAAATCCAATTGGGAGGACAAGTTCATGGCGTCTTCGGCGCAGGCTAATGACAACACCACGGCGGAGACTGCGCCGATGAAAGACCTTTATGAGATTGGCGAAATCCCACCGCTCGGCCATGTTCCGAAAAACATGTACGCTTGGGCTATCCGTCGTGAGCGGCACGGAGCCCCGGAAGACGCAATGCAGCTAGAGATCGTGCCAACCTGGGAGTTGGACAGCCACGAGGTTCTTGTTCTCGTGATGGCCGCTGGCGTCAATTACAATGGTATTTGGGCTGGACTTGGTGAGCCGATTAGCCCTTTTGACGGACATGGAGCGGCTTACCACATAGCGGGCTCAGATGCGTCCGGGATTGTTTGGGCCGTTGGCGACAAGGTCAAACGCTGGAAAGTCGGCGATGAGGTGGTCATCCACTGTAACCAAGACGACGGTGACGACGAGGATTGCAATGGCGGGGACCCGATGTTCTCAACTTCTCAGCGGATTTGGGGATATGAGACGCCGGATGGTTCTTTTTCACAGTTTACCCGTGTCCAAGCACAGCAGCTTATGCCCCGTCCTCAGCATCTGACATGGGAAGAAAGCGCTTGTTACACACTCACACTGGCCACCGCCTACCGGATGCTGTTCGGTCATCACCCTCATGAATTGAAACCTGGCCAGAACGTTTTGGTTTGGGGTGCTTCAGGCGGCCTCGGGTCCTATGCGATCCAGCTGATCAACACGGCCGGCGCCAACGCGATCGGGGTGATTTCCGATGAAGACAAACGCCAGTTTGTACTCGATCTAGGGGCAAAAGGTGTCATCAATCGCAAAGACTTCAACTGTTGGGGCCAATTGCCGAAAGTCGGCTCCCCCGAATATGGCGAATGGTTCAAGGAAGTCCGTAAATTCGGAAAGGCGATCTGGGATATCACCGGCAAAGGCAACAACGTCGATATCGTGTTTGAGCACCCCGGAGAATCCACATTCCCTGTCTCGACCTTCGTGTGCAAAAAAGGTGGCATGGTTGTCATCTGTGCGGGAACGACCGGTTTCAACTGTACGTTCGACGTGCGCTACATGTGGATGCACCAGAAGAGGCTACAGGGCTCGCACTTTGCGCACCTCAAACAGGCGTCGTCTGCAAACAAACTCATGATTGAACGGCGCATCGACCCGTATATGTCCGAAGTGTTTCCATGGGACCAGATTCCCAAGGCGCATACTAAAATGTGGAAAAACGAGCATGCACCCGGAAACATGGCGGTACTCGTGTGCGCCCCGACAACCGGGCTACGGACATTCGAGGACACGCTAGAAGCAGCTCGCTGATCTGCCGGGTCATCTTTCAATTCCCGGATGCTCGAGCCTGCTCGAGCAGTCCAACCCTACCGGCCCGCTACTTGCGGACCGGTTCTTTTTCAGGTCATTGCAAAGGTTCGGACCTGTTTTGAAAATCGGGAATGCCTCAGCCCGAACAGGTGATGCAGGATCGAGTCTACGTCCTGGGGATAGAAGGGCTTCCTCAAAAACGCCTTCGCGCCAACGCTTTGCGCCGCCTTGTCCAGCGCATCGTTGATTTCGGTCGACATCAGTATGACGTCCGAGGCACGCGTATGGGCCGCAAGTTTTTCTGCCAACTGGATGCCAGTCATATTGGGCATATTGAAGTCGGTAAAAACGATTCGATAGTTTTTTGCCTTGACCATCTCGATGGCGGATGCACCGTCGCCGGCCTGCGCAATCCGCAAGGAAAATATGCTCTTTTTCAGGACTTTTTCGACAATGCGCCGTACGGTCGCTGAATCGTCAACGACCAGCACGTCATAGTCAGTATGTATGGCCTCATAGGTTTCTACGATCTGCCGGACCTGAGCGTTGTTGAAAGGTTTGACGAGGAAATCGTAAGCGCCGAACTGCTTGAGTTTTGCTTCGGCTTCAGGTTCCAGCGAATCCGACATTGAAACCGCGAAAGTCTTTGATCCGGTTACCTGGATAGCGGCCATGACTTCAATGCCGCTCAGCTGCGGCATGTTGATGTCCAGAAACGCAAGATCGAAGGCGTGTTTGCTCAACTGCTCGACCGCTTCATGACCGTCATGAACCGTTGTAATGTCGAACTCACGGCCCGTCATCATCAAAGCCCGTTCTACAAAACGGCAGATTGTTGTGGCATCGTCGGCAACAATTGCCTTGATCGGGGTCTGCTCTCGCATAGCGTCCATACAAATTAGCCAATCCGGTTCGTCGGCTGCTGTGACAGAAGAACCATTGCCTGGCTTTTGTTTTGGTAAACATTAGGAGGATCGCAGGCGGCTTGCGGCGATTTGGTTAAGATTTTAGGAATAGGAATGGGTTTGAGTGCACACTTTAGATCCGTGCCTCATTTCCGCTTCGTTCACCGGGCACCTCCATCTCCACCTTCGACCATTTGCGATTGGTTCATTCATGCCGTTTTCTTCCAGAACCTTTCCAGCCGCCTGTATTGAGATGTTGAGACCACAGGCATTAAAGCTCGCCGCTGGCCTGGCAGGCATGCTGGTTTTGGCAGGGTGTGTGGGAGATGCCGACAAAACACCGTTGTTTTACAGGGATCTTGCAACGCCGGGCGCACAAGTCAGCGAGGCGGCTGCCGCCAGCATGATTTCCCACTACCGCGCCAATAACGGTTTGGGGGCGGTGACTGTGGATCCGGCCCTGTCCGCGATTGCGAGAAGCCATGCAGAAGCATTGGCCAAAGCGGGCACGGTCAGGGCGTCGCTCGCTCCTGAACAGCAGCTCAGTGCACGTTTGGCGGCGATCGGCGAGCCTTCCACTGAAGCAGTGGAAAATGTTAGCGCCGGCTACAGGACTTTGGCCGAGGCGTTTTCCGGCTGGCGTGAGTCGCCCAAACACAATGCAGTGATGCTCGACGAGCCCGCGACGCGGATCGGCATTGCGACCGCTTATTCAGCTGGTGCAAAACACAAGGTTTTCTGGTCTCTTGTGATGGCCGGTCCGAAAAATGCACCCGTGCAGGGTAAACCGGCCAAAAACTGAAAACATAGGAAAGGGCGCGCTGATGCGGTTAGTGCAGACGCGTTGCAAAAGCGAATTTGCGGTCCTGGCCGGTGTTCTCATCGCGGCCGTACTGAGTTTCGCTTATCCGGCATACGCCCAGGCGCCGTCGCCTTTCGGCCTTCTGTCGGAAGACGGTTCTATTCTGAGAAACACGGACGCGCCTTCTGACAGTGGCGCCGAGGACCAATCCACCGATTCATCAACGCCACAAACTGCAGCGCCAGCTTCGGGGAAAGCAGCATCTTCGCCGGCTCCGTCCGCGGGCAGCTCATCTCGAGAACGTGCATTTCAAATCCAGCGCGCGATTGCCTCTGATCTTCTTGACCCGGGCGTCACGGACGAAATTCAAAGACGTGTTACTGGCTGGATCTCACGGCTGAACGCGATTGAGGTGTCGATCCAAAGAGGGAATTTGACATCGGATCAACTGCTTGCCCTGGAAACGCGCGTCTCAGAGATCGACAAGGAAGCAGACAGTTTTCTCAAGGCAGCCCGGCCGCTTCTGAGTTCGATCAACCAGCGGCTTGACGGGCTCAAGGTTACGACTGATTCGAACCAGGCCGAGCCGACTTCTGAATCAGAAAGTCTGACGAGGCAACGCAACAGCCTTGAGGCTGTCCAAAATGTACTCGGATCTTTCATAAAGCAGGTTGAAGTCGTCAAGATCCAGGCCTTTGACCTTTCTGGGCGGATCAGTGTTCAGCGACGTCGTGCTTTTGTCGACCGTCTGTTGGTCAGGACGGACAGCTTCGTCGCGCCCGAGCTTTGGCGGAGCGCCGCTGCCGAGGTGCCCAAGCTCCAAAACTCGCTGAAACTGTTATTGATCGACTGGTACAGCCTGATCCGCCAGAAGGTTGGTACCGTTCCCGCTATCTTCATTCTGGTTGGTTTTGTGGGGGCACTGATTTCGATCTGGCCCCTGCGCAGGCGCCTGCTAAAACATGCTGACCGGCAGCCGGATATGCCCAATCCATCGGCCATCAGGCGTTCGTCGGCCGCCTTGGCCATGGTATTGCTCGCAACTGCAGTCCCGGTGGTTTTCTGGGTGGCCTTTCATTATCTGATCAATTTTCTCGACGTCGCGCCGCCCCGGGTGGAGAACGCCGTCAGCGGGATCTTCACCTCCGGCACCTTTGCAGCTTTCTCTCTCGGTTTGGCGACAGCCGTTCTTGCCCCGTCGCTTCCGGATTGGCGGTTGCTTCCGGTCTCCGACCGAACCGCGCAGCGGCTTTACAGGCACATTTTGATTGCTGTGCCCTTCTATACGCTGGGCATCTTGATGTCGTCGCTGCTGAATGTGCTGTTTGCCGAAGACAGTTCGAAACTCATGGTCGGCGGCCTAATGGCGATCACGACATCACTGTTCGTTATGAGAGGGCTGCGTATTGTCGCGAGCGACCGCGATGAGGAAGAAGAATCGCCCGACGACGTGCAAACCGGGATCCTCTCGATTTTGGGGTGGATCGCCCCGTTGTTCTGGGGTGGGGCGCTGTTTTCAATCGGTGCTGTTTTATCCGGCTACATATGGTTTGGCTGGTTTGTTGCCGCCCAGTTGGTCTGGGTCCTGCTGTTGTTCGGGCTCACGCATTTGTTGCTGCAATTTGTCGATGATGCCCTGTCCAGCAGCTTCAAATACGGCACGCCGGTCGCGCGCGCTTTGCGCAATTCCATGGGGTTCAAATCTCAGACAACCGAACAGGTCGGTGTGGTGTTGTCAGGCGTCCTCCGGCTTCTCATTACGATATTCGCGTTATTCAGCTTGATCGTGCCGTGGGGTTTCACCACCGGCGATATTCAGGGCATGTTCCGGCCCATCTTGAGCGAGTTGCGCCTGGGCTCGCTACGGTTTTCGCTGACCGGCATTTTTGGTGCAATTATTGTCTTTGGAGTGGTCTTCAGTTTGACGCGGGCTTCAAAGCGATGGCTTGAAGACCGGTTTTTGCCCAAAACCCGCATGGATGTGGGGCTTAAAAGTTCGATCAGCACCGGATTCGGCTATATCGGCGTCATTTTTGCTACGCTCTTGGCCCTCGCCTATGCTGGCGTGAACCTGCAGAATATTGCTATTGTCGCCGGTGCCCTGTCCGTTGGTATCGGTCTCGGCCTTCAGGGTATCGTCAACAACTTTGTCTCCGGTCTGATCATGCTCGCCGAGCGGCCGATCAAGGTCGGCGATTGGGTGGTCGTTGGCACGGATCAGGGATATGTGCGCCGGATCAATGTGCGCGCGACCGAAATAGAGACCTTCGAGCGATCAACCGTTATCGTGCCGAATTCCAACTTGATCTCGGGAGTGGTCAAAAACTGGATGCATGGCAGTTCACTGGGACGCGTCATCGTACCGGTCCGTGTATCATTCGACACGGATCCGGAGGTTGTTCGCGACATCCTGCATGCGGCAGCGAAGAACCATCCAAAAGTGACGAGCTATCCGCCGCCGGATGTGTTTTTCATGGCGTTCGGGGAAAGCGGTCTGAATTTCGAGCTGCGGTGCTACCTGCCGGACATCAACGATTTCCTGGTTGTTTCTTCCGATCTGCATTTCGATGTTTTCCAGCGTTTGCGTGAGAAAGACATTGAAATCCCGTTCCCGCAGCGCGATCTGCATTTGCGATCCGGATTTGATGCTCAGGCGCACGGGCCGCGCGTTGAAGCGGTTGATATCAAAGATATCGAGAAGCCGGAATAATCATTCCCCAAGGTCTCCGTAAAAGGTCGAGCTTGCACGTTGGAGCGCTGGTCTGCTTAATCCCGGTAGGATTTGGCAAACGACCGGGGTGAGTGCGGTGAGCAAGACCAATGCTGGGAACTTCTTTGAGGATTTTTACGTCGGCCAAGTTATTCGGCATGCAACCCCGCGCACTGTGACTTCAGGTGATATGGCGCTCTATACGTCGCTTTATGGGTCACGTTTTGCCGTCCAGTCTTCTGATGCTTTTGCAAAGGGGCTGGGTTACGCGCATGCGCCGATTGATGATCTCCTTACTTTCCATATTGTTTTTGGGAAGACCGTTCCGGATATTTCGCTCAATGCGGTGGCCAATTTGGGTTATGCCGGGGGACGGTTTCTTGCGCCGGTCTATCCCGGAGACACCCTGTCGGCCGTTTCCGAGGTGATCGGCAAAAAGGAAAACTCGAACGGCCGCACCGGTGTCGTGTATGTCCGCTCTACAGGCTACACCTCCGAAGGGACTGAAGTTCTCGATTATGTCCGGTGGGTGATGGTCAAAAAACGGGACGCGAACAGCCCAGCGCCCGAGCCGGTTGTTCCGGAATTGCCGGCAGCCCTGCAACCCGTAGCGCTCGGGACAGCCGTTCCTCTTCTGGATACCGACCATTGGGACAATGATCTGTCTGGGTCGAAGGACCGCTTCGCGGACTATGCTGTCGGAGAAAAAATCGACCATATTGACGGAATGACGGTCGAAGAGGCGGAGCATCAGATTGCCACCCGGCTCTATCAGAACACGGCAAAGGTCCATTTCAACCAGCATACAGAGAGTGAGAGCCGGTTCGGACGGCGGCTGATCTATGGCGGACACGTCATTTCTCTTGCACGGGCATTGTCCTTCAACGGGTTGGGGAATGCGTTCCACATCGCGGCGATCAATGGCGGCCGGCATGTCAGTCCGCTGTTCGCCGGAGACACGGTCTATGCGTGGTCGGAAGTGCTGGATATTGCCGAGATCGAGGGGCGGCGGGATGTCGGCGCGGTTCGCCTGCGGCTGGTCGCAACGAAGAACATGCCTTGTTCGGCCTATCCGCACCAAATGCCCGATGGCAGCTATCATGACAGTGTGGTTCTTGATTTTGACTATTGGGCCTTGATGCCGATTTAGTCTTTAGGGTTGCATTTTTCAAAATAAGCTTGGCAAAAGCTCAGATATCCGTCATCGTTGTGCAGCCTTGGGTTGATTTCAGGGGTGCGCATGTTGACAACGCTGACTTCTGCGGAAACGTCCGAGCTGTTTGAGATCATGAAAGATCTTGCCGCTTATGAAGACATGGAAGGTCTCAGGCGCAGGGTAGGCGAGCGCTTGCTTGTTCTGTTGAAAGCAGACTACTTCGCATCCTTCGTATGGAAGCGGAATGGCGACATGTTCGATGATGGTGTCTCCATCAACATGGATCGACAAAACCTGGGCCATTACGAAGAGTACTTCCAGTTCAATGACCCCATCACCCATAAACTCCGGGACAGGCGGGTTGCCACGCATGTGGCGGAAGTTCTGCCGCAAGCTGATCTCGAAAGAACCGAGTTTTTTAATGACTTTCTCGCTCGTGACGGACTTTGCTTTGGCATGAATTATCATGCCTATGCCGGCAAGTCTCACCTCGGTGACCTTAGGGTGTGGCGGCACCGCAGGCGCGAGACGTTTGACCGGAGGGATGTCCTGATCCTGGAGGCGGTTGGTCAGGCCTATCGGAATGCCTTGAATTCGATCCGCGCATTTGATGACCGTTTGGCCAACTTAGATCCAATGGTGCAGGCGCATAAGACCATTGAGACGTGGGGATTGACCCAGCGGGAGCGGGATGTGGTGCTGGCACTTCTGAAACATAGCCGGGATTCGGACATCAGCGAAACACTGAACATTTCCGTCACCACCGTCCGCAGCCATTTAAAAAGCATCTTTTTGAAGTCAGGCATGGGCGGACGCACAGAGCTTGTGTCCCGATTGCTGTATCAGCACAGCTAGGCGCGGGGGATCAAAGCCATTCGCCTCCTCAATTTTAAGGAGGCGACGGCCACAAGAACGGGGTCTGATGTCCAAAGGAGACATTGGAGGTAGACTTGATGAGATGCGTTATCCGAACTGTTTTTGCCGGCGCGCTGTTGGGCCTTGCGTCCGCAGCCCACGCCGACACCGGACTCGTCCAAAAGACTGCTTCAGAACTCGCACTGGAAATTCGAACGCACAAAACGACCTCTGTCGAGGTGGTCAAAGCATTTCTGGACGCAATTGGCAATGACGAGCGCAACGCCTTCATCACTCTTGACAGTGAAGGCGCGCTTATGGCTGCTCTGGCTGCAGATCAAGCCCTGAATTCCGGCGGTGCGATCGGACCGCTTCATGGTGTGCCGATTGTCATAAAAGACAATATTGCTGCGCGCGGTCTGCCAACCACCGCTGGGACATCCGCGCTGTCTTCTTGGGTTCCGCAAATCGACGCTTCCGTTGTGTCTCGCCTCAGAAACGCCGGTGCAATCGTGCTCGGTAAGACAAACATGCATGAGCTTGCCTTTGGCATCACATCAAACAATGCAACATTCGGAGCTGTTGGCAATGCATATGATCCTGCGATGACAGCCGGCGGATCCAGCGGAGGCACAGGTTTGGCGGTTGGCGCTCGTTATGCTCCCGCCGGGCTTGGCACTGACACAGGCGGCTCGGTCCGCATACCTGCGGCGCTGAACGGAGTTGCGGGTTTCCGGCCGTCTGTCGGACGCTATCCATTGTCCGGCATCGTGCCGATTTCCACCACGCGTGATACGGCAGGCCCGATCGCCCGCAGCCTTACTGATCTTGTTCTGCTTGACGGTGTTTTAGCTGGGGCGCAAGTGACCAGCGACCCTGCGGACCTCAAGTTGCTCCGCATAGGTGTGCCTGAGGGGCTTGCTGACAGTGTCGGGCCCGAAACAGCGCGGCTCTTCGAAAGCGCTTTGGACAAACTGACCTCGCGGGGAGCAAAACTTGTTTCCGTAGATTTGTCGGCAATTCACGAGATCAACGATCAGGTGAGTTTTCCGATTGTGCTTTGGGAAGTGCGCCGCGATCTTGCGCGGTTTTTAAATGCGTATGAAACAGGCCTGACGATTGAGGCGGTCACAAAAGGCATTGAAAGCCCCGACGTAAAGTTCGTATTCGAAGAGCTGGTCCTGGGCGAAAAGGCAATTCCCGATGCCGTGTATCAAACGGTTATTCGTGACCTGCGGCCAAAACTGCAGGCAGCCTATGGCGAACTTTTTGCGAAAAACAGGCTTGACGCATTGGCATTTCCGACAACGCCTCTGGAAGCTCAGCCTATTGAAACCTCTGATCTGACTGTCGATTTGAACGGAGAAAAGGTGGAGACATTTGCGACCTATATTCGTCATACCGATCCGGGATCGAATGCCGGTATTCCCGGGCTGAGTTTGCCGATCGGACTGACGTCAGGTGGCTTGCCGGTCGGATTGGAACTTGACGGTCCTGCCTTTTCCGACCGCCATCTGCTGAGCATTGGTCTTGCTGTTGAGGCGGCAATACCGGCTCTACCGGCGCCTCGACGCTAGCAAATATCTTAATGATAGACAGACCCTTGGACGGCGCGCGAAACTCGCCACCTGAACTGCTAGGGAGCGCGCGATGAAAACCGTTTCATTCACGCAAATGAAGAACGGCACCAAAGACGACTATGATCTACTTGCCGAGGCCGAAAAGCCGTATCAGGCGGGCACTGCGGATCGGATACTGGAGGAGTTGAGACGTCAGGGAGAAGACACTCTTTCAGGATATCAGATCACCCGGCTTGAACACGGGCTCCAGTCAGCGACGCGGGCCCACCGGGAAGGCGCAGACATCGACTGGGTGGTCGGGGCGTTGTTGCATGATGTTGGTGACGGTCTTGCACCGCAAAACCACGATCGGTTTTCTGCTGAAGTGATCCGTCCGTTTGTTCGCGAAGAAGTCGCGTGGGTCGTCGAGCATCATGGAATTTTCCAAATGGTGTATTACGCGCATCATTATGGCTGGGATGCCAATGCGCGCGACCGGTTCAAGGGCAATATTTACTTCAAATCTTGCTCGGATTTTTGCGAGCGGTGGGACCAGGCGTCTTTCGATCCGGCTTATGCCAACGAGCTCTTGTCGTTTTTCGAACCGATGGTACGGGACGTCTTTGCCCGCAAGGCCTACGACCCGGATGTATTGCGGGCCGGAGTCGTGGTTGGCTTGCCGGAAAAAACCTGATCTTCCGGGCGTGGTGCCTATGGGTTAGCTGGATGACAAGGGATGGGCTTTTTCCACAAGCTCGCTGAGCCGCGCGTCCAGGATATGGGTGTAGATCTGCGTCGTTGAGATGTCTGCGTGTCCGAGCAATTGCTGCACCACTCTGAGATCGGCTCCATTTTGCAAAAGATGTGACGCAAAGGCATGGCGCAGAACATGGGGCGATATTTTGGACGCGTCTATGCCAGCGTTTACAGCGAGGTCCTTTAGATCTCGGCCAAAAGCCTGCCGGGAAAAATGACCGCTTGCTCCATGTGATGGAAACAGCCAGGGGCTGGCCGCGAATGCGCCTTCGGCCGTGCGCAGGCCGAGGTAGTCGCGCATGGCCTCCTGGGCTGCATTTGAAAGTGGAACCAGCCGTTCCCTGTTGCCTTTGCCGCGCACTTGCATCAACCGGGCATCTTGCTTTGCGGCACTTGCTGGCAGGGCAACAAGTTCACTGACCCGCAATCCTGTTGCGTAGAGCACCTCCAGCAATGTGTGGAGGCGATAGGCGCGCAGTCTGGCGGCTGGTGACTTATGCGGCTTCAGGGTCTCTGCCCTTGCTGATGAAATAAGAAGGTCGACGTCTTCGATCGTCAGCACCTTGGGCAGGCTTTGCCGCTTCTTTGGAGCCGAGAGAGTGCGGGTCGGATCGTCTTGCCGAATCCCGTCGGAATAGAGAAACTTGAAGTATTGTTTCAGCGCAGACAATTTGCGTGCCTGGCTGGTCGCGGCAAAGCCTCTACCGGCCAGGTCGCTCATATATAGGCTGATGTCTTTGCTTTCGGCCTTTGAGATTCGTGTGGTTCCCAAAAACGCGTCGAAGTCTTCCAGATCGCGGCGATACCCGGCGATCGTGTTCTCTGACGCACCGCGCTCTGCGGAGAGCATTTCCAGAAAACCTTCGAGTGTGTAGTCCATTATACTGGCAACCTAACGGCCGAAACCGTCTTTTTTGACACGAACCGTGATTTCACGCTCGCGGGGTTCGATAAAATTGGCCAACGCATAGACTGCACCATAGCCCAACGCGCCGAGCACGATCAGGACAAGGACAAGGCGGGTCAGCGTGGGCAAAGCGGCGCTACTCCGGTTGGCGCGAATCGCATGGTGGTATTGTCAGGGAAATGAAAACGGACGCAAGTTTCGCAAAGACGGGGAGGACAGGATTTCGGCGCGTTCCGGGCCTGTCTTTTTTGTCAAATATGCTAAAACGCGCACATGAACAACACGGAAGACAACACGCCGATGACTGCCGCGCCCTTTGCCGGAAACGATCGTAGCCCGATCATCTCGGCGCTGCTCGAGCGTTTAGGTCAGCGTTCAATCGTTTTGGTCGGGATCATGGGCTGTGGCAAGTCCACCGTCGGGCGAAGGCTGGCAAACCGAATGAATTTGCCATTTGTCGACGCGGATACTGAGATCGAACGGGCGGCAAATATGACGGTTTCGGAAATCTTTGCAGAGCACGGTGAGCCTTATTTCCGCGGCGGCGAAGAGCGCGTCATCGCCCGCCTTCTTGCTGAAGGGCCGCAGGTTCTGGCAACTGGAGGCGGCGCGTACATGAGTGAGGCGACCCGTGGGGCAATTGCGGACCATGGTGTGTCGGTATGGCTGCGCGCAGATCTTGAAACCGTGATGGCGCGGGTGCGCAAAAGGCCGACCCGGCCCTTGCTGCAAAATGCTGATCCAGAGGGAACCATGCGTGCCCTGATGGAGAAGCGTGATCCGGTATATGCCCTAGCCGATCTTACGGTTCACTCGCGCGAAGTGCCTCACGAAACAGTTGTTGACGAAATACTCGACGCACTTGATGCCAAGCTTTTGGGCAGCGGCCCCGCATAACAGGAAACGGAACCCAGATGGGCAACACCATGCTCGAAGAAACCGCAGCAGCGAATGCAGTCCAGGTCATGCTGGATGATCGCAGCTATGACATATTGATCGGGCGCGGTTTGATTGAGACCGCAGGCGAAGAGATCGCGGAAACCGTAGGCAGAGGCCGCGTCGCGGTCATCACAGACGAAACGGTCGCAGCCCTCCATCTGTCTGCATTGTCAGATTCGCTTGATCGGGCCGGAATTGTGCACACGGTGTTGCGTGTTCCTGCCGGCGAAAAGAGCAAGTGCTTTCCCGAATTCGAGCGGCTATGCGACGGCATTTTGGAAGCAAAACTTGAGCGTGGCGATGCAATCGTCGCATTGGGCGGCGGAGTCGTGGGTGATCTTGCCGGCTTCGTGGCGTCTGCAGTGCGCCGGGGTATGGACTTCATTCAGGTGCCGACAACGTTACTGGCGCAGGTGGACAGCTCCGTTGGCGGGAAAACCGGGATTAACTCACGTTACGGTAAAAACTTGATCGGCGCGTTTCATCAGCCGCGTCTGGTCCTGGCTGATACTGCGGTTCTGGACAGCCTCCCGATTCGGGATTTCAGAGCTGGATATGCAGAAGTCGCAAAGTACGGGCTCCTTGGCGATGGCGCTTTTTTCTCCTGGCTGGAGGCCAACTGGACAGGTGTCTTTAACGGTGGACCGGAGCGCGATGAGGCCATCGCACGATCTTGCAAGGCGAAAGCGGACATTGTGGCGGCGGATGAGCGGGAAGCCGGCCGGCGCGCACTTTTGAATCTCGGGCACACATTTGGTCATGCCCTGGAGGCTGCAGTTGCCTATGAAACCGTCCGTTTGGTGCACGGCGAAGGCGTTTCGATCGGCATGATGCTGGCGCACGAGTTTTCGGAACGTTTAGGGTTGATTGAACCTGACACTGTTGAGCGCGTGGAAAAACACCTATCTGAGGTAGGGCTGCCGATTGGATTGGCCCAGATACCGGGCCAATTGCCGCCCGTCGACACTCTTATGGACGCGATTATGCAAGACAAAAAGGTCAGCCGGGGCGAGTTGACATTTATTCTGACCCGCGGGGTCGGCGAGGCTTTCGTCGAAAAGGCGGTTGATCCGGCCACAGTCAGAGCATTTCTCTTAGAAAAGCTGGAGGCATGATGGAGGGGACCTTGTGGCTGGCCATTTTGGCCATCTTTGTGCTGTTGTTCATGTCTGGGTTCTTCTCCGGATCCGAGACCGCACTCACAGCAACCTCAAGAGCGCGCATCCACCAACTTGAGAAAAGCGGTGACTGGCGGGCGGTGATTGTTGGCCGGTTGATCGCGTCGCGGGAGCGCTTGATCGGCGCACTTCTGCTGGGCAACAATCTGGTCAACATTTTGGCGTCGGCACTGGCGACCACGGTATTTTTGCATCTTTTCGGTGAGGCTGGTGTTGCGATTGCAACACTTGTCATGACAGCGCTCGTCCTCATCTTCGCCGAGGTGCTCCCAAAAACCTGGGCGATCTCGAACCCGGAGCGTTTTGCTGTCACGGTTGCGCCGATTGTGCGTGTTGTTGTCGGCGTGTTTGCGCCGATTGTGGTCGGCGTTGAGTACATTGTGCGGGCTTTGCTGAAAGTGTTTGGCGTTGATGTCAGCGGGGACACGTCGATCCTGTCGGCCCACGAGGAATTGCGTGGTACAGTCGACCTGCAGCATATGGAAGGTGGGCTGGTAAAGGCTGAACGGGACCGTATCGGTGGTCTTTTAGATCTCGCCGAACTGGAAATATCTGATGTCATGGTCCACCGGACCAACATGGTCGCGTTAAATGCGGATGAAAGCGTTGAAACGCTCATCGAATTGGCGCTTGCTTCTCCACATACCCGGTTGCCGCTGTGGCGCGACGAGACCGATAATTTCGTTGGTGTCCTGCATGCCAAAGATCTGCTGCGCGCACTTCACGCGGCAGGCGGAGATGCAAGCAAAATCGACATCTTGCAGATCGCGACACCGCCCTGGTTTGTCCCGGACACTACCAGCCTCCAGGATCAATTAAACGCCTTCCTGAAACACAAGTCCCATTTCGCGCTTGTTGTTGACGAGTATGGCGAAGTGATGGGTCTGGTCACGCTTGAGGACATATTGGAAGAGATCGTTGGCGAGATCGCCGATGAACATGATGTGGAGCTTGAAGGCCTTCGGCCACAAGCTGACGGGTCAGTTATTGTCGATGGGTCGGTCCCGATACGGGATCTCAACCGAGCCACCGATTGGACTTTGCCGGATGACGAGGCGACGACGATTGCCGGCCTCGTTATTCACGAAGCGCGCATGATCCCGGAAGAACGGCAGATTTTCACCTTTCACGGCTTTCGATTTACCGTTTTGCGGCGGGAGAAAAACCGTGTGACGCGTCTTCGTATCCTTCCGCTTGGGCACAAGCCGTCACAGCCCGTGTCCGCTGCACCAGCCGAGCAAAAAACGAGCAGCGTCGTCGCTTAAAGAAAAGCCCCGCACTTTGCGGGGCTTGAAGTCGAGTGGTTTGGAGCTCAGACGAAATCTGGCACATGAAGACTTGTTAAAGGGAGCCCTTGGGATGAACCGAACGCACCTGCCGAACGATTCTGCCACCTCTCCCTGCCAAGGCTGGTGCCTATGCCTTAAGCTAGGGTTTTCAGAAAATTTGAGCAAAGTTTTTCAGAATTGATCGTGAACAAACAATTTAACCTAACGTCGATTCGTCAAATAATCAGTACAATTGCCGGTGCCTGATGCTTGTTCATTGATACTCGTTAAGTACTGAAAGGGCCACGTATGTCTCAACATAGGCGGCCCGATCTTTGATTGCAGTACACTTTAGAGAGTGAAGCCGCCGAAGATACGTCCTGCACGGGCTCAAGAAGCGCGTTATCAGCGAATGCGGGTGTCCGGTTCGTCGGGTGACCGGGCTTCGATTGCCAACGCATGAACTCCGTCTTGTAGCTCTTGCGCCAAAACATCGTTAATGGCGCGGTGTCTATTCACTCGGCTCATACCATCGAAAGCTGTTGAAGCGATTTGAACGCGGAAATGGGTTTCGCCGCCCTCACGCCACCCACCATGACCCCGATGATTTTCAGACTCATCTATAACGTTGAGGTGGACCGGAGCGAATTGCTCCTGCAATTTGGTTTCGATGGTTTTTTTCACAGACATAGGTTCTTGATGATCAAGCCGTCGCAAAAGGTCAAGTCTGTTTCTTGGCATCTCAGGCTGGTATTGTCCCGGGTCGCCTCTAAGTGCTGAGTCGCAGCTGAACAGGATCGCGAGTTCCAAAACGCCTAAACACCCCGCACCGCTTGTTTGCGGTGACACACAAACCATAATTTGCCGCATGAAACTGGATTCCAAAATTTTCGACAGTATCCGCGTGAAGCCCGACAAGGAACGGGTTCAGGAAGATTTGCATCCGTCCTGTGACCACCCGGGCTGCAAGCGTCCTGGAACGCACAAAGCTCCGAAAGGCCGCGACCGCGAAGGTGAATATTTCCGGTTTTGCGTTGATCACGTGCGCGAATACAACAAGTCTTACAACTATTTTTCCGGAATGCAGGACGACGATGTCCGCGACTATCAAAAAGACAGCCTGACAGGCCACCGCCCGACATGGAAAATGGGCGTGAATCGTCAGGCCGCCGACGGTCCGGACGGGTATGATCCGCGTGCAACCATGCGCAACAACGCGCAGCAGCGCTCGACGCAAACACGCCGTCCGAGGCAGCGCAAACTGCTTGCTCTTGAAAAGCGCTCCTTGGATGTGCTCAATCTCCCACAGACGGCACGTGGAGATGAGATCAAGGCGCGCTATAAAGAACTCGTGAAACTCAACCACCCGGATGCCAATGGCGGCGACCGTTCTTCGGAAGACCGCTTGCGGGAAATTATTCAGGCCTACAATGTCCTGAAAAAAGCCGGTTTCCTTTAGGCCCGCAGGCCCCTGCAGGCTTTTCCCATAAGACCCTTCCCGAACATTTCCGGGATTGCGGAGGACTGATGACTGAAACGACCACTGCGGCGATGAGCATGCCTGACACCGAAGTTTCCGTACAGGATGTCTTCGGTTTTGAATCAAGCTTGAAGGTTCCGGCATTTTCCGCACCGTCCGAGCATGTCCCAGAACGTGATGAAGACTACCTGTTCGACCGGGCAACGACCCTTGCCATTCTCGCTGGCTTTGCCCACAATCGTCGGGTCATGGTGACCGGCTACCACGGTACCGGTAAGTCAACCCATATCGAGCAGGTGGCGGCCCGACTGCATTGGCCATGTATCCGGGTCAATCTCGACAGCCACATTTCCCGCATCGATCTGGTTGGCAAAGATGCCATCGTCATCAAGGACGGCCAGCAAGTCACCGAGTTCAAAGACGGTATTCTTCCCTGGGCCTACCAGCACAATGTCGCACTTGTGTTTGACGAGTATGATGCAGGCCGTCCTGATGTGATGTTTGTCATCCAGCGCATTCTCGAGTCGTCCGGGCGCTTGACCTTGCTCGATCAAAGCCGGGTAATCCGTCCGCACGCCGCCTTCCGTTTGTTTGCCACGGCAAACACAATCGGTCTCGGGGATACGTCGGGGCTCTATCACGGAACGCAGCAGATCAACCAGGCTCAGATGGACCGGTGGTCGATTGTCACAACGCTGAATTATCTGCCACATGACAATGAAGTTGATATCGTGCTGTCGAAGGCCAAGCATTTCCAGACCGAAGAAGGGCGCGCGACAGTATCCAAGATGGTGCGGCTTGCGGATATGACCCGCAACGCATTCATCAACGGCGATTTATCGACCGTTATGAGCCCGAGGACCGTCATAACCTGGGCGGAGAATGCAGAAATATTCGGCGATGTCGGGTTTGCGTTCCGTCTCACTTTCTTGAACAAGTGCGATGACATGGAGCAATCGCTCGTTGCCGAGTTCTATCAGCGGTGTTTTGGTGTCGAACTCCCCGAATCCGCCGTCAATGTTGTAATGAGCTGAGGTCAATATGGCGCCGCGGCCAGGCAGTAACGCAATCCCGGGCAATCAGCCCCAACCGACAACCGAACCTTTTAAACAATCGGTTGCAGGAACCATGCGGGCAATTTCCGGCGAACCGGAGCTAGAGGTCATCTTCTCCGGTGACCGGCCCGGGCTCTCCGGCACGACCGCACGTCTGCCTGACCCGTCCCGCAAGACTTCTGCTCAGGACA
The DNA here is from genome assembly GCF_007830545.1 of Roseibium hamelinense. GTDB lineage: Bacteria > Pseudomonadota > Alphaproteobacteria > Rhizobiales > Stappiaceae > Roseibium > Roseibium hamelinense. Next base: position 68,446 of record NZ_VLLF01000010.1, on the reverse strand, counting down.
TTGCTATCACCCGCGGCATCAGCGATGCCATGGCGCTCAGGCTTGCCTGTCACGATACGAAAATCCACGCCAAAGCCATGCCGAATGGCACCGACGCGCGTGCAATTTTCGAAGCCGTGGAGCAGGCGCGGTGTGAGGCGGTAGGCGCTCGCCGTATGGAGGGCGTACGGGATAATCTGTCCGCCATGCTCAATGACCGGTACTTGAAGACCAATGCGCCGGATATCAATAGCCGTGAAGAAGCCCCGCTCCAGGATGCATTGTCGTTGATCGTGCGGGAGCGTTTGACCGGTGTGGCGCCGCCTGAAAGCGCGTCTAAGCTTGTCGATATGTGGCGCGACTGGGTTGAACAAAAAGCCGGGTCAAATCTGGACGGTCTCGCCGAGACGATTGAGGATCAGGGGCAGTTTGCCGAACGGTTCAGGGATGTCTTGCGTGATCTCGACATGTCCGATGAGGTTGGCGACGCTGATCAGGACGACGAGCCTGAACAAAATGAGGATGACGGCAACAACGACGATGCCGAAACCGGCGCTGAAAATGAGGAAGATGCCGGGCAGGAAGAAGCTCCGCCGCAGGACATGGAAATGTCCGGTCAGGAACAGGAGACCGGTGAAACCGAAGCTGCGGAAGCTGAGGTCGACCAGCTTTCCGACGATGATATGGCCGGAGAATCCGAAGAACCTGGCGAGTCTGATCGTCAGGAACAGCCGTTTTCCAATTCGCCTCCGGTTTCGGACTACCGGGTTTTCTCCACGCAATTTGATGAAACGATTTCCGCCGAAGACCTCTGTGATTCAGCTGAACTCGACCGCTTGCGCGGTTTTCTGGACAAGCAGCTGACACATCTTCAGGGGGCGGTTGCCCGTCTCGCCAACCGGCTTCAGCGTAAATTGATGGCCCAGCAGAGCCGGGCGTGGGATTTCGATCTGGAGGAAGGGCTGCTCGATACGGCGCGGTTGACGCGTGCGGTGACCGATCCAATGGCACCACTGGCGTTCAAGCAAGAACGTGACACGAATTTCCGCGACACGGTTGTGACCCTTCTTCTCGACAATTCCGGCTCGATGCGCGGCCGGCCGATCACGGTTGCCGCCACTTGCGCGGATATTTTGGCCCGTACCCTGGAGCGGTGCGGGGTGAAGGTCGAGATTCTCGGGTTCACCACGAAGGCCTGGAAGGGGGGGCAATCCCGCGAAAGCTGGATCGGCGCGGGCAAGCCGCCGTCGCCCGGGCGTTTGAACGACCTGCGGCACATCATCTACAAGTCCGCAGACGCCCCTTGGAGGCGCGCGCGCCGGAATCTGGGGCTGATGATGCGTGAAGGGCTTTTGAAGGAAAACATCGACGGCGAAGCGCTGCTTTGGGCACATGACCGGCTTCTTGGCCGTCCCGAACAACGCCGGATCCTGATGATGATATCCGACGGCGCTCCGGTGGATGATTGCACATTGTCAGTCAACCCGGGAAACTATCTCGAACGGCATCTGCGCTATGTCATCGAAGACATTGAAACCAGGTCGCCGGTTGAGCTGATCGCAATCGGTATCGGCCATGATGTCACCCGGTACTACCGCCGCGCTGTGACAATTGTCGATGCGGAAGAACTGGCAGGTGCGATGACAGACCAGCTTGCGGATCTGTTCGACGATGAAGTCCAGGGGGAGCAGTCCCCGCGTGGGCGCCGCCGGGCGCGGCGCCACCGGTGATCTCGCTGGGTCGGATGCGGCTTCCAAAAATTCTTGGATGTCTGCTGTTTCTTGCGGCCACGCGTTCCAGCTATGCGGTCGAGCTCCTCACTGAGGGCGAACCGGTTACAGTAAAAACGCGGACGATCGAGCAGTTTCATATTGGCCGTGAAACCGTCCGGTTCGGACAATTAACCTATCTGGGTGGCCTTGAACTGATCTCCGCTGACCGGGATCTGGGAGGGTTGTCCGGTCTTGTCAGCGTAGCGCAAGGCGAGCAGGTCTTGGCGGTAACCGACAGCGGGTTTTGGGTGGCTGCCACGGTGCAACAAGACCCCGCTGGCAAACCACTGACCTTGTCGAGCGTCAAAAAACATGAACTCGCCAGTGGTTCGAGCGGCAGCCTGCGTGCAAGCTGGGGGCATGATACTGAGGCTTTGGCCAGATCTGAAAACCGGCTTTATGTTGCAGCCGAACGGGCAAATGCGATCTACGAGTATCCGTGGCCACTCGTGACCGGCGCAGAGCCGATCCTGCGCGAGCTTCGGGTTGGACCGTACATCAAGCGGCTTCGCCGGAACAAAGGACTGGAAGCTCTGGCGGCAGGCGCGCCGGGCTCTGCTCTTGAAGGCAGCCTCATAGCCGTCGCCGAGCGCGGGGAAACCGATACTCACGACCTGCCGGCGTTCATTATTCGCGGTGGAACTGTGTCGCGGTTTTCAATCGTCCGCTCTGGCCGGTTTGAAGCGACAGACGCCGTGTTTTTGCCAGACGGAGATCTGCTGTTGCTGGAGCGCCGGTTTAATCTGCGGGATTTTATCGGTATGCGCCTGCGGAGATTTTCCGGAGCGGAAATCGCTCCAGGTGCCCGGCTTTCGGGTGAGGTGCTTCTCGAAGCTGATTTCGGCCATCAGATCGACAATATGGAAGCCATGGCCTTGCATGAAAGCGCCACGGGGGATCTGATCTTAACCCTTTTGTCAGATAACAACCGGTCCTTGTTGCAGAGAACGCTGTTTCTGCGCTTCCGCTTGGATCCTTAAGTCTTGCCATGCGAACAACGCGGCGGTTTGCTTCAAAAATCTGGCTCTAACCAATACGTCACCACGCCTTAAAAATACGAGGATGCGCGTGACGTCTAATGCGTTTCAACTTGTCGCGATGGGTCTTTGTGAGCGGGTGAACCGTTTTGGTTGCCGCATGCCAACCTACATCGGGTGGGTCGAGTAACGCGAACTCGCCCGCCCAACGACTTTAAGCCAGCGGGATGACAACCAATCAAGCTGGAGTGCGTGGATGGTATGTGACCGGTCAAAGTGAGCCCAACTCGTGCAAAGCAAACGTCAGCACCGTCTATGTCGGTGAGAACGGAATCGGAATCTTCGTGTCCCGCGGACGCTTCATTTCGATGGATTGCGCTGCTTGCGGAGAAAAAGCCGGTTCTGGAGACAAAAGTATTCTGCGGCTTGAGGATCTGGAAGCTGCCTGTCTGCGTGGTGCAGACATTCAAAGTTGCCGCAAATTGGAGAGTTATGACTGCGCGGCCGCACACAGCGGCGGCCAGCGTTCTCTGCGATATGCCTGAAAAGGACGGCGGCTTAGGCCGCAGATCCATTTGGGGCAGGCTGGAGCAGGGATAGCACAACCCGGTACGGCGCAAGCATGGAAGCCGCTACGAAAATTTTTACTGCGAAATCGCCAAGTGCCCAGGACATCCAACGCGCGGCTTCGAATTCCATCACGCCGAAGAGCGGTGCTGTTTCAACGGCAAACTCGTCATGATAGCCGAAGAGAACCGAGAAACTGGCGGCGAAGGCGATTGAGAAAAACAGCAGAGTGTCGATTACTGAGCCGAGCATCGATGAGAAAAACGGCGCTTTCCACCAGGTCATGCGTCGCAAGCGATCAAAGATCGTGACATCAAGCAGCTGGGCGACAAGAAAGGCCGACCCGGATGCGATCGCAATGCGCGGCGTGGCAAGCCAGTAGGAAAGTGTCACCGCTGTCACGAAGCCGACAAGCACCACAATGCGCGCAGCCTTGGGTCCGAAGCGACGGTTGGTCAGATCGGTGACAAGAAACGCGGCTGGATAGGTGAACGCACCCCAGGTGAGCAGATCAGCGAGGTTGATGCCGCCAATCGTGCCATGTACCGGGTACTGGACTAAGAAATTGGAGGCCACAACGACAACCGCCATCGCGAAAACCGCGATGGCGAGGCTGGCCACGGAAAAATTCCGGGTGCTTGTCATATTCAGTTCCAGATAGCCTTAGGCCGCAGCGGCTGTTTCGCCCTGCTTGCGCTTGATGCTCTGCTTGATCTGCCGTGCCTTGTCGGAAAGATCGGCATCAGATGACTTCATAAGGTAAGCGTCCAAACCGCCGCGGTGCTCTACGGAACGCAGGGCATGGGCGCAAATGCGAAGTTTGAACGATTCACCGAGTGTGTCGGAGATCAAAGAAACGTTACACAGGTTCGGAAGGAACCGGCGGCGGCTTTTGTTGTTGGCGTGCGAGACGTTGTTTCCCGTCATCACGTCCTTGCCGGAGAGTTCGCAACGGCGTGCCATGATATCACCTTTTGTCTTCGTGGCCGGTCCGTTACGGGGGATCCGGCAGTTTAAACCGGTTACGGCGCGGACAATAAGTCCAGCGATCGCATTCCCGGCATTTCTCGGAAAAAGTTGCCCCGCTATAAAGGCAGGGGCGCGAACCGTCAAGATGTTTAGGGGACTTGTTTCTGAATCTGTCTTTTCCTCAGACCCCGTCATGGTATGTTAACGATAGAGTTACCATGATTGCGAACAATCTCACAACGAATCCGTCCAGGCTCTGGTAAGGTAACTGACGGATAATTGTAGCGCTGTTTCGTTGCCACATTGGCGGCGCGGAGGATGAACGTGTCGGTATCCAAGATTTTGGGGCGGTTTCTGGCTCTGCCTCTTTTTGCCCTGTCCTGTTTGCCGGCCCCGGCCGACGCGAAGAAGGCGAGTGTCGGAGGCCTCTACGCCATCTCGATCTCCGGGCTTAAGATCGGGAAAGGGACCTTATCACTTGCTCTTCAGGGCAATGCGTACTCGGCCAAAGTCGGGCTGGAGCCTGCCGGGATCGGAACGCTGTTCTCGACCGGTAAGGGTGGTGCGGAAGCCGCAGGCTGGCTTGTCGGGACCAAGGTCGTCCCGTCCAAATACCGGATGGCATCTCATGCCGCCAATCGGGACTTCTATGTCGCCTTGGCGCAGGGATCCGGTAATATCCGGAAGATGGAAGTCACGCCCCAGTTCAAACCGAACAAAGAGCGTATTAAGGTCACCAAAAAACATCAGCGCAATGCCATGGACCCGCTCAGTGCTGCGCTGATGCCGGTCAAGACAAAATCAGGACTGGGGCCGGAGGCTTGTCAGCGCAAGCTGCCGATTTTCGATGGCTGGACCCGTTTCGACATCAAGCTGAGCTTTCGTGAGATTAAACAAGTCAAGGGCCGTGGATATGACGGTCCGGTTGTCGTGTGCAATGCGCGTTGGGTGCCCGTTGCAGGCCACCGTCCGTCAAAGGCCAGTGTCAAATATATGGAAAAAGCGAGCATGGAAGCCTGGCTCGCGCCTGCCGGGCGGGACGATGTGCTAATACCGTATCGTATTTCGCTCCAGACCAAATCAGGGCAATTGGTGGTTCAGGCCTCAAAGCTGAACATTGAATCCGAGCAAACCGACAGCGCAAAGCGGTAAAGACCATGCCTTCGGGTACTCTTGCGCGTGTTCTTCAGTCTTGGTAGAGCCCTAGGCAAATCTTGTTGTCCTGCGGTCGGTCCGCGGGGTCTTGTTGAGCTGGCCTTTGGCGTCTGCTCAATAAAGCCGCACCATGCGGCGTAACGGCTTGCAGTCAGGTTGTCGAGTACATGCATAGTTATTTGGAATTTGAAAAACCGGTTGCCGATATCGAGGGTAAGATCCAGGAGCTTCGGGCGCTGGCTGCGGGCGGCGAAGCCGTCAATGTTGATGATGAGATTGAACGGCTGAAGGGTAAATCGTCCCAGACCCTTAAAGACCTTTATACAAAACTGACACCTTGGCAAAAGACACTGGTTGCCCGGCATCCGGACCGGCCGCATGCGGCCGAGTATGTCGGAGGACTGATCGAGGACTTCTCGCCGCTGGCGGGTGATCGCAGTTTTGGTGAAGATCATGCGATCATTGCCGGCCTCGGCCGGTTTCGAGGCCAATCGGTTGCTGTGTTGGCGCAAGAAAAGGGCTCTGATACCCAAACCCGGCTCAAGCACAACTTTGGCATGGCCCGGCCGGAAGGATACCGCAAGGCTGTCCGGATCATGGATTTGGCGGAGCGTTTTGGCCTTCCGGTGATTTCGCTCGTTGACACGGCCGGTGCTTACCCGGGCATAGGTGCCGAGGAGCGCGGCCAGGCGGAAGCCATTGCCCGGTCTACAGACAAAGGCCTGGGGCTTGGCGTTCCAACCGTTTCGATCGTGATCGGTGAAGGCGGCTCCGGCGGTGCGATCGCCATTGCAACGGCCAACAAGGTCTTGATGCTTGAACATGCGATCTATTCGGTGATTTCCCCTGAGGGCGCGGCATCTATCCTTTGGCGTGACAGCACCAGGGCACAAGACGCTGCGACCAATATGAAGATCACTGCGCAAGATCTTTTGCAGCTCGGTGTTATCGACGGCATTGTCGAAGAACCTGTAGGCGGCGCGCACCGGGCAAAAGAGACCGTCATTGACCGCGCGGGAGCGGCCATCGACGCCGCGCTCGGCGAACTGTCGGACCTTGATGCACAAGCTCTGCGTCAGCAACGCCGTGAAAAGTTCCTGACGATCGGGCGCTCCTTGTCTTAGACCGGCCATTGGAAGCTGCTCTGACGGGAATGTGACGATACCGCGGTGCATAGCTGTTCATTGCGTGGTAGCTTTGCCGTGGTTTAGCCAGATTCTACCGTCATTGAGCATGCTGGCAGACGTCATTTGCGGTGGGGGGCAGGTGTCCATTCGCACAGGTAACAGACTGTCAACTATAGTTTCATAGCCTCCTTTCGAGGATGTTGGGGCGATTGGCGGCGGGTTTCACCTGCGCGCAATTGGTATGGGACGATCATATGGCCGATTGGCAGTGTCTTGCGGCAGATTTGAAAATGCGTGGTCAAGCAATCGCAGGCCGTATGAATGGCAAGCGTATACGCCAGCTTGCCGGAGCCATTCTGGTCGCCGGCGTTCTTGCAGGCTGCCAGGCGGACGAACTCGGGTACGGTCCGAAGGCGCAACGTCCGGTAAGCGCTGAAGTCAAACGTAAAATGACCGATCTGAACATGAGTGCGACGTCGCCAATCATGATCAGGATCTACAAGCAAGAAAACGAACTGGAGGTCTGGAAGGAAGCCCGAAACGGGCGTTTCGAACTTCTGGAATCGTTCGAGATCTGCAAATGGTCTGGTGAACTGGGGCCAAAATTCAAGGAAGGTGACCGGCAGGCGCCTGAAGGGTTCTATGAGATCACGCCGGGTTTGATGAACCCGAATTCCAGTTATCATCTTGCGTTTAATCTGGGCTATCCGAACAAGTTTGACCGTGCGCACGGGCGGACCGGCTCGCATCTGATGGTTCACGGTGCTTGCTCGTCTCGTGGCTGCTACGCAATGACCGATGCTCAGGTTCAGGACATTTATGCGCTGGCTCGCGACAGTTTTAAAGGCGGTCAGAGGGCTTTCCAGGTTCAGGCGTTTCCCTTCCGCATGACGCCGGAAAACATGGCTGAACACCGTGACAGCGAGCATATGGATTTCTGGCGGATGCTCAAAGTCGGGTATGACCATTTTGAACTGACCAAAGTGCCGCCGAAAATTTCGGTCTGCGAGAAGAAATACGTGTTCGATGCGACCACACTTGTAGAAGGTGTGCCGTTCCGTGCGACCGCAAAATGCCCCGAATATGAAGTGCCGGCGCGCCTGCAGCAGCTTGTTCAGCAAAAACAGTCTGAAGACGATAAAAAGTTTCAGCAGATCGTTGCCCGCTTGGATGCGCGCGAAGAACGTCAGCGCCGTTGGGAAGAGCGCCAGAGCCAGATTGCCAATTTCCTGGGGGGCAATGACGAGGGTGGGCTAGCCCAGCCTAGTTCGGATACCGCCGATGCAGGCAGTGCGGTGGCCGCCGCAGTGCCGGAAGAGACAGCAGCTCCGGGCGCTATTCAAGCAGCTTCACAGCGGCCGGGAAGTGCAACAACCGGTGTTGCAACAGCCTTCGCACCTGAAACGCAAAGCAGCGACGGTGTTGGCGGTATCATCAAGCGTTGGCTGCCTTTCGGCGGCGCTCGGGGCGAAGAAACCCCATCGGCAACCGGATCTATTGCCGTGCCGGAGGCCAAGCCCCAATAATACGGCTTTTTGCAACGCCACATTGCCTGTTGCGTTGCATTATGAGCGCCGCTAGTCTCCGCTGCCTCGTTTTTGTGCAGCGGATACCATTTCATGCTCGAGCCCGCCAGCGATCTGGACAGTCTCCGATCCCGGTTCTCATGGTTCATTCCTGAAAATTACAACATTGCCGACAGTGTCAGCGATCATTGGGCACGCGTGCTTCCCGATGCAGTCGCGATCCGTCATGTCGAGGAGGATGGCAGCCGGGAAGATTGGAGTCACAGAACGCTCAACCAAGCGGCCAACCGCTTTGCGAATCTACTTGTGGGTCTTGGAGTCCGGCGAGGCGATCGGGTTGCTCTATTGCTGCCCCAGTGCCCGCAAACCGCAATTGCGCATCTGGGCATTTACAAGGTGGGGGCAGTGGCCGTTCCGCTTGCTTCGCTGTTCGGACTTGAGGCGCTGAGGTACCGTCTGGAAGACTCGGCAGCCAAACTGTTGGTCTGCGACACGTCCGGGGTCGAAAAGCTGGCGCAACTTGATGTTCGACCCAAGGCGCTCGAACATGTGCTATCGGTTGATGGTGCGGAGTCTGGCGTGACGGATTTCCATGTGGAGCTTGAAAAAGCCAGGGACACATTCGAAACGCTGCGGACCTTGGCTGATGACCCGGCTTTGATGATCTATACCTCCGGTACGACGGGCCCGCCGAAGGGGGTGCTTCATGGTCACCGGGTGCTTCTCGGCCATCTGCCCGGCATTCAGATGTCTCAGAACTTCATGCCCCATGATGGCGATCTGCTCTGGACCCCGGCAGACTGGGCTTGGGCGGGCGGTCTGCTGAATGCTCTGTTTCCAGCGCTTCATTTTGGTGTGCCAGTCATATCACGGAGTTTTCGAAAGTTTGATCCGGAGCGCGCCTATCTGCTGATGCAGGACGAAAAGGTGCGAAATGCGTTCATTCCGCCAACCGCCTTGAAAATGCTGCGGTCCGTCGAAAAACCGGCGAGCCGCTTCGAGTTGGTGTTGCGCAGCGTAGGCTCAGCGGGCGAGGCTCTGGGGCGGGAAACCTACGATTGGTTTGAACAGACGTTCGGGTTTGCCATCAATGAGTTCTACGGTCAAACAGAGTGTAATGCTGTTCTCGGGTCGTGCGTTGCGGCTGGTATCAGTCGTGGTGGCGCGATCGGTAAGCCGACGCCTGGTCATGATGTTGCGATTATCGATGAGAATGGCGAGCGGCTTCCTGCGGAAACACTTGGCCAGATTGCCATTCGCCGGCCTGATCCCGTGATGTTCCTCAAATACTGGAACAATCCCGATGCGACCAAACAAAAATTCGTTGGTGACTGGATGATCACGGGAGATCAAGGTCTGTGTGACGAAGATGGTTATTTCCATTTTGTCGGCCGGGATGACGATGTGATCACCTCTGCGAGTTACCGGATTGGTCCGGGCGAAATTGAGGATTGCCTATTGACCCACCCGGCCGTGGCGCTGTCGGCGGTCGTGGGGAAGCCTGACCCATTGCGTACGGAAATCGTGAAGGCCTATGTGGTGCTAAAAGACGGATCCCAGGCGGACAAACAGCTCGCCGCTGACATTCAGGATCATGTGCGCAAACGCCTTTCGGCACATGAATATCCGCGTGAGATCGACTTTGTAACCGAACTTCCTATGACCACGACCGGTAAGGTGATCCGGCGCAAATTGCGCGACAAAGCCCGGTCCGAACATTCTGGGGAGGCAACCGAGAGCGTTTAAGTGTTCTTGCCACGCTTCAGGTATTTTCGGGCGTAGCGCCGAAGACGTTGTTCTGTCACGATATCAGCCTTGGCGCCGGCTTGAAGCAAGCGGCCGGGCAGGCTTCTGGCGAACAGCATGGTCGCGGTGCGGATCCTGCCATTCCACAAAGGCTCGATCATCGTGTGCCCCGGAACCGCAAGGGAATCCGCGCCATCGGTCAGATCCGGATCATTCAGGTTGCGTTCTAGGGCATACAGCGCAAGCTGGGCGCCGGGTGAGTATTTCCCGAAGTCTTCGTTGTAGGCAATTTTCCAGGAAAATGCCTTGGTGCCTTCCCGTAAGATCACCAAAAGAGCGATCGCTTCTCCCCCGACCTGGAGTGTATCGATACGCACCCCATCTCGTGTGGCGCGGGTTGCAATCATCGCGCGCGCAAAGGTCAGGGTCTGTGGCCTGCTTTTCAAGGCTGTGCCGGACTTGCCTTTCCAGCCCTTTTCTTCGAGCTCAAGAAAGGCCTCAAACTGTTCAACGGCTTGCGGGCCGGAAACACTCGCCAATTTGACCTCGCCCTGTTCGGCAAGGCGGCGCATCAAACGTGGCAGCTCCTTGCGCCGTTTGCCGCTAAAGGCCGAGGCGAATTGTGCTTCCCCAAGGAGACCAGCGTCATGGGCGGCGCGTTCGGCTGGTGTTGATGTCGCCAGATGCCAGTGGTCGGATTGGCTTAAAATACGCGCGCTTGTGCCTTCAACGGGCATATAGGGCATGGCAACAACGGGCATGCCGCCTTGCTCCGCGGCAAGCTGCAAGAAGGCGTCCGTGGTTTGCGGGCCGGCGTCTGATTGCATGAGCGGCACACCGAGCGGGCCATATTCGGTCGCGTAAAGCGAAGTTACGGGAATGGCAAGACCGGGCCGTCTGCGGACAACCGGTGCTGCCATCATCCACCGGCCCGTTTCCGCTTCTTTCAAAACACACAGATGCACCTTTGGTGTTTCCATATTTTCCAGAAACGGGATCAAAAACTCCGGCCCGAAGAAAGGGTTTGGGTCTATCGCAGCTTTGGATAACTCCTGCCACGGAGCGTAATGCTCCCCTGGATCCTTCGGGTCGATAATCAGCGGGGTCAGGCCACTTGTAAGGTGAGATGGAAACAACATCACGCCCCCCTGCGCTGCAATAGGATCAACGGAACAAAGGTTGTCACGCTCAGCCTGTGCCGGGCCAAAGTTGCCAGACATACAGCTTCAAAACAGATGGCAAGGCTGGTTGCGGCGGCCGCCCCGGCGAGACCGAAGGCAGGTATGAAGATAACATTCAAAACAACATTCACTGCAAATGTTGCGGCGTAAATAGCCGCACAGCTGCGCTGGTGCCCGGTCATCATCAACAGGGCATCCACCGGTCCGATAGACGCTCGGGCCAAAACACCAAGCATCAAGATCGCAATGACCGGATAACCGGCAGAAAAGCCGGACCCGAAGAGGCTGAGAAGGAACGGTGCGAGTGCCAGCAGGATGACGCCACCAAGCAACGAGGGCCCGAAGGTCCAAAGGCTGGATTTTTGCACATAAGAGCGCAAACCGGCCTGATCGTTTGTCTCTACAAAGCCTGCAAACCGGTGCGCCGATGCGGAGCGCACGGCAAAGTAGACAAAGTGGATGAGAGCCAGCGTTTTGGACGCGGCGAAATAGACGGCCGTTTCTTCAGGACTGTGCCAAAAGCTGACCATGATCACATCCGCACTGGTGATCAGCTGTAAAAACCCTTCAACCATGAGCATCGGCAGGGACACTGCGAGCCATAGGGGGAGCTCATTGGTGCGGGGGCCGGGCGGCAGCGTTTGTGCAATTCGCGTGTTCAGCCGGACCATCTGGTACAACGCAACACCCCATGTCGCGGCGACTGCTGCGCCGGCGGCGGTCACGGCAGTGGCCGGCTCCCCAAAAGTCATAAGTGCGAACAAGATGACCAGAATGCCAAGCGGGCGCCAAATATAGGTTGGCAGTACGGACAGGGACGGCCAGTCATAGCTTCGAGCAATGCCGTCCTGGACGCCGCCGACCGAAAACAGTGGCAGACAAAAGAGCACCATGGCCATCGGCAGCACATAGTGGGTTGGAATATAGCCACGCAGGCTGAACAGGATAAAGATGCCTGAGACAGCGATAATGCTGGCTATCAGGAAAGCTGCCAGACGGCTGGTATATAGAAAGCCCCGAAGCCGGCTGAAATCGCCAGTTTTTTTATATTGCGGGATATATTTTGCCGGGGATGAGGAAAAGCCGATGCAGGCAAGCAGGCCAAGGATGATGATCCAGGTCCAGGCAACGGAAAAAATTCCGTATTCATGAGCCCCCATCCAGCGGGCCAGCAGAATTTGAGAAATGTAGGCAAGGGCGGCGCCGCCAACCCGTACAGCAAAAGTGGTCACCGCCATGCGTCCGGCGGAATCCGGGCTGTTTACTACGCCCATAATCAAGGTTTTCAGCGGGTGAAAGGCTTTTGAGGCAAGCTTTCGCGTTCCCGAGTTTGGCAGGCGCTGTAATCCTTGGTGATCGGTCAACCGCAAGACCTGCGTTCCTTGTCACGACATAGCCACTGTATGACATGTAGGAATTAACAGTCTATGGCTGGATGTGCATGTGGAGCCTGTGATTTTTCACAGAGGTGTGAAGCGATGCCGCATGATGTGCTGAAAGTAAAACGCCTTAGAAAGGTCCAAGGCGTTTTAAGTTACGAAAAGCGTCCCCAGAACTGGTGGCTTCTGTCAAGTTGTTGAAGTTCCAGGTATTCTCCATGGGTCAGAACGTCCTGTCTGTTGATAATTGCGGCAATCTGGTTGTTTATGTGGTATTTTCGGCGTTTGGCAAAACGTTTGATCATACGAGTGGTCCCTTGTTTTTAGAGTGCAGTGACAAGGGTTAGGTGGATGCTGTGGCATAAGGTTCAAATTAAATATCGGACATACTTTATCTTTCGATTTGTTCGAGTTGTTTCATGTTTGATTTGAAGTCACTTTTTTGAGTTGCACATGGTCCGAATAATCAGCTCATGCTGGCATATTTCCTTGCGGAAAGATTATGTTTGAAAACCTGCTTGACTCTTTGGGCCGTCTCCGGAATCTATAGGAACAAATAGAGAACAAAGCCGATTGGAACGCCCGTGCACCGTGTCGCCCAGAACAGGACAAACATGGACCGGTCAGACAATGGCCGGGACGAGGAGACATGCAAGCCCGACAGAATTACCGAGCTGCGCCGCCGTATTGCGGGTCTTGAGGGCCGCCTCCCCTTGGATACGCAGCTTGGTCCGGCCCCTGCTTCCGCTGCCTCTTGGCAGGGGCCGGGCAATTCTCAGGGGGGCACATCCAGTTTCACGCCGGTTCCCGGTCTGGAGCAGCTGGACCCCTTGTTCAGAACTTCGGCCTTTCTGGAGGGGGGGCTGCATGAAGTTGTCACGCCGCAAAGCCGCGATGCAGGAGCCCTGTCAGGGGTTGCCATATCCGTTATCGCCAGTTTGTTGAAAGCGCGTGACGGACTGGTGCTTTGGGTTATGGATCAGGGTGTTCTTCGTGAGGCTGGCATGCCGTATCCTCCCGGGTTGCTCCGTTTCGGCATGGATCCTGCCAGGGTGGTTTGTGTCACTGCACGGCGCACCGAAGATCTGTTGTGGGCCATGGAAGAAGGTGCGCAATGTTCTGCGCTTGCTGCGGTGGTCGGGGAAGTCCGGGGGGCTTCGAAAGCGCTCGATTTGACGGCAACACGCCGCCTGATGCTGCGGGCCCGGATCGGGGGCACACCCGTGTTTTTGTTGCGTCACGGCACGGAATTCGAACCGACGGCGGCGATGACGCGCTGGAAAGCCGCGCCGCATGCCTCAGCCCCACCGCTCTTGTCCGGCCAAAGGCCACACGACGGTTTGGGTCGGGCTGCTTGGACTGTCAACCTGACCCGGAACCGGGATGGCCGCGAGGGTCATTTGATTGTGGAGTGGAGCCATGCCGCGAGAAAACTTGCCGCACCAGCGTATTCTCTCCCTATGGTTTCCGGAACTGGCTTGCGACCGGGTCCTGAGGTACTTGCGTCAGGCCGCACGGCCTCAGGCAAGACAAGCTGAACCGCCTTTTGTCGTCACTGCGCGCGCACGCAATGCGCAACGCCTTGTCTGCGTGAATGGCACGGGAAAAGCCTTTGGGCTCAAGGCCGGCGAACCCTTGGCGGATGCAAGGGCCCGTGTGCCGCATCTTTTGGTCGAGGAGGCCGCGCCCGAGCTGGAGGCGGCGCTTTTGGGGTTTATCGCCGATTGGTGCGACCGCTATACGCCCCTGGTGGCGCTGGATGGAAGTGACGGCCTCCTGCTCGACGTCACCGGATGCGCGCATTTGTTTGGCGGTGAAAAAGCGTTGCTGGCAGATGTGCTTGAAAGATTAGAAAAGCAGGGCTTTTGTGTTTCTGGCGCGGTGGCCGGCACGCCCGGTGCGGCTTGGGCTGTGGCCCGCTTCGGCACGCGAGAGGTGATCGAGCCGGGCAATGAATTTGCAGCTCTTGCCCCGCTTCCTCTGGCGGGGCTGCGTATTGCGCGGGAAACTGTACAGGCGCTCGAGCATGTAGGCCTGACAACCATTGCCGATATTGCCGGGCGGCCCCGTGCCCCATTGGCCAGCCGTTATGGGCCGGAACTGGTTAAGCTTCTTGACCAGGCGCTGGGCCAGCAAGGCGACCCGATCTCGCCGCGTTTTGCAACGCCGGTTGTTATGGCCGAGCGCCGGTTCTTCGACCCGATCGGTCTTGTTGAAGACATCAAGGCAGTGACCCTGTCCTTAGGGCGGCAAATCTGTGAGGCCCTTGGGCGCCGTGTCGAGGGGGGAAGAGCATTTGAACTGGCCTTGTTCCGAGTGGATGGTGCGGTCCAGAAAATCGTTGTCGGCACCAGCAAGCCTTTGCGCGATGCGAAGCGGATCCTTGCGCTTTTTGCTGAAAAGCTGAAAGCGGACGAAAGCGTTCTGGATGCCGGTTTCGGGTATGATCTCGTGCGGCTCGCGGTTCTGGAGGCGCAGGCCGACGCCCCGGATCAGCTCAGCCTTGTAGGCAGGGGGCGGTCGGAGGCAGAGGCGGATCTGGCTGGTCTGATCGACCGGTTGGGTGCTCGCCTTGGCATTGAACGGGTCGGCCGTTTGCTGCCTGTTGACCGGCATTTGCCGGAAAGCCAGTTCGCCGTCGTTCCGGCAGCTACGGTGCGCGAGGAGGCCTTGTCATGGGTGGGCCTGTCCGGCCCGGATCTTGGGCTTGGGTTTTCTGAGCATGCTTCAGCGGAATGTGACAGGGCTGAGCCGGATGGCGCCTGGCAGGAGCTGCCTGTGGACCGCCCCTTGCGTCTGATTGAACCGGCAGAGCCGGTTGAGGCGGTTGCCATGGTGCCTGAAGGGCCGCCTTTGCGGTTCCGCTGGCGGCGGGTGCTTTACAAGGTGGTCCGCTCTGAGGGGCCGGAGCGGATTGCTCCGCCCTGGTGGATTGGGGCCAGTGATGCACCGCCAGAGCATCGCGATGGGGTAACCCGGGACTATTTCCGCATTGAAGACGAGGATGGGCGCCGGTTCTGGCTGTACCGCGAGGGGCTCTACCAGCGCGAAACCGGAGCTCCGCGCTGGTATTTGCAGGGTGTATTTGCATGACCGGCACGCCGAATTTTGCCGAATTGTGCGCGGCGACCAATTTTTCTTTTCTGCGCGGGGCCTCACATCCGGAAGAGCTGGCGATGACGGCGGCCGCGCTTGGGCTGTCCGGGTTTTCCGTTTGCGACCGCAACTCCATGGCGGGGGTCGTGCGGGCGCACATGGCTGCCAAGGAAACAGGCGTGAAGTTTCAGCCCGGATGCCGACTGGTGTTTCTTGACGGCATGCCGGATCTTCTTGTCTGGCCGCAGGATCGAGCCGCCTACGGGCGTTTGACGCGTTTGCTGACTCTCGGCAACCGCCGCGCGGAAAAAGGCGACTGTCAACTGCTGCTGTCCGATCTGGAGTGTCTTGAAGACGGGGCGCCGATGGCCTTGTTGCTGCCGGATGGTTTGCCGGATTCAGAGCCGGTTTTAATGGTCCTTACCCGGCTTAAGAGCCAGTTTGGTGCCCACCTGCGCCTTGCTTGCCGTTTGACCTATGGCGCAGTTGACCAACGCCGTCTTGCTCTGGCGCGCCAGATTGCGGAGCTGGCCCGCGTGCCTTTGCTGGCGACAAACGATGTTCTTTATCATGCCGCTGAACGACGTCCCTTGCAGGATGTCTTGAGCTGTATCCGTTTACACGAAAAGCTGGAGACAGCCGGGCGGCGCCTTGAGGCCAATGCGGAGCGGCATCTGAAACCGGCCGCTGATATGGCCGCCTTATTTGCGGCTGCACCGGAGGCTTTGGCCGAAAGCCTGAACCTTCTAAGCGAGCTTAGTTTTTCGCTGGATGATCTGGCGTACGAATATCCCGAGGAGCCGAGCGGTCAAAGTGCTACCCCGCAAGAGGAGCTGGAGCGGCTGGCAGGTGAGGGCGCACGCACCCGGTATCCGCAAGGTGTTCCCGATAAGGTGCAAAAAGCCATCGACTATGAGCTCGATCTCGTTCGCCAGCTCGACTATGCGCCATACTTTCTGACCGTTCATGACATTGTCCGGTTTGCCAGGGAGCGGGGTATCCTGTGTCAGGGGCGGGGCTCTGCCGCAAATTCCGTCGTGTGCTTTTGTCTTGGAATTACAGAGGTTGACCCGCAACGCGCGGATCTTTTGTTCGAGCGGTTCATTTCGCCCGAACGCCGCGAGCCGCCGGACATCGACGTCGACTTCGAACACGAGCGGCGCGAAGAAGTCATTCAATACATTTACAGCAAATATGGCCGCGAGCGCGCGGGACTGGCGGCAACCGTCATCACTTACCGCACGCGATCAGCATTGCGCGAAGTGGGCAAGGTTTTTGGCCTGTCAGAAGATGCCATCGGCGCGCTGGCCGGCATGGTCTGGGGCCGCGGCGGAGCCGGCACGGATGATCAGCAGGTGCGGGAGGCAGGTATGGACCCTTCCGATCCGCTGATTGCACAGGTCTTGGAGCTCGCCAGGCAGTTAATCGGATTTCCGCGGCACTTGTCCCAGCATGTCGGCGGTTTTGTGATCACTCGCGGGCGCCTCGACGAGGTGGTGCCGATCCAGAATGCGGCGATGGAAGATCGCACCGTGATCGAGTGGGACAAGGATGATCTGGATGCGCTCGGCATCTTGAAGATTGATATCCTGGCTCTTGGCATGCTTTCAGCAATCCGCAAGGCCCTCGAAATGCTCTCCCGAGAATATGGCCTTGATTATTCAGTATCCTCGATCCCGCCCGAAGATCCCGATGTCTACGACATGTTGTGCGAGGCTGATTCCGTTGGCGTGTTTCAGGTAGAAAGCAGGGCGCAGATGACCATGTTGCCGCGGCTGAGACCCCGCGCCTTCTATGATCTGGTGATTGAGGTTGCGATCGTGCGTCCCGGGCCAATCCAAGGCGATATGGTCCACCCGTATTTGCGCCGCCGCCAAGGGCTTGAGCAGGTGTCCTATCCCAGCAAGGAGCTTGAACAGGTGCTGGGCAAGACCATGGGGGTTCCGCTGTTTCAAGAGCAGGCCATGAAAATCGCAATTGTCGCTGCGGGTTTCACCCCATCGGAAGCCGACCGGTTGCGTCGGGCGATGGCGACTTTTCGCAGGGTCGGCACCATTGGCACTTTTCAGGCCAAGATGATCGAAGGGATGGCCCGCAACGGTTATGACCGGGAGTTTGCGGAGAGGTGTTTCCGTCAGATCGAAGGGTTCGGCGAGTATGGTTTTCCTGAAAGCCATGCCGCCAGTTTCGCGCTGCTTGTCTATGCGTCTTCCTGGATCAAGGCCCGCTATCCGGACGTTTTCTGCGCAGCCTTGCTGAATTCACAGCCCATGGGGTTTTACGCCCCGGCCCAGCTTGTCCGCGATGCGCGCGAGCATGGGGTTGAAGTGCGGGAGGTGGATGTCAATTTGTCTTCCTGGGATGCCGTGCTTGAGCCGGGCGTGCCGGCGGCACAGCGAGTACACCGCCGCTACCGGAGCATGAGACCGGTCATAAAAGCTGAACGGGCGGTGCGGTTGGGTTTTCGCATGGTCAAGGGGTTGAAACAGGCGGACTTGGAGCGGCTGATCGCCTTGCGCGGCGAAGGGTATGACTCTGTGCGTGACCTTTGGTTGCGCACAGGTCTTGGACGGTCCGTCATTATGAAATTGGCCGAGGCGGATGCGTTCCGGTCGTTGGGGCTCGACCGCCGGGCGGCCATCTGGGCTGCGCAAGGTCTGGAACGAGGCAGCCAAAAAGACCGGTTGCCGCTCTTTGACCTCGCATCTCACGGGGATTTGCGGCCAGAGCCGGATGCTGATCTGCCGGCAATGCCGCCCGGCGCCCACGTTGTGGCCGACTACCGCAGCCTCAGCCTGTCCCTCAAGGCGCACCCGGTGGCTTTCGTCCGTAGTGTGTTGTCGTCCCAAAAAGTTACGCCGTGTCAGGAGCTTGACCAAGTCCGATCTGGTCGCAAACTCAGCGTGGCCGGTCTCGTTCTGGTTCGCCAGCGGCCTGGATCGGCAAAGGGCGTTATTTTTATGACCTTGGAAGATGAGGTGGGCATTGCCAATGTGATTGTCTGGCCGAAGGTTTTTGAAAAATACCGGCCGCTTGTTCTGGGTGCGCGGTTTTTGAAGGTTCATGGACGTTTGCAATCGGAAGCCGGGGTCATCCATGTGGTTGCCGAAAGTGTCGAGGATGTTACGCCGCTGATGGCGGGGATCTCCGGAATGGATCTGAAAGATGCCGGCCTGGCGCGCGCGGATGAAGTTAAGCGGCCGGTGATCGAGCTGTCGGAAAAGATCAAGCCGGCCAGCCGGCTCAAGCAGCTGGTACAAGAGGTTCCTGAGCTCCGTCAGGATATCTTCAAGCACAAGCCGCATGCGTTGCGACAGGAAACGCTGGCACCGGAAACCTTGAAGGCCCTGCCGGGTGGACGGAATTTTCACTAATGATCACGAGGCTTCGGCCGATTCTTCCGTGTCGGGCCGCTTGTCTCTGCCGCCCCTGATTTTTTCGCTGACCGTTTGAAAGAAGACATAGAGCACAGGGATCATCAAAAGGCCCAGCGTGCTGTCGACAATCATTCCGACAAACACCGGAAACCCGATCGACAAGCGCCCCGCTGCTCCGGCACCGCTCGCCATCACCAATGGCAACACCCCGAGAATGAAACATAAGCCTGTCATAGTAACAGGCCGGAACCGCATATGGGCAGCCATGAGTGCCGCATCCTGGATGCTGTGACCTTCTTCGCGCAGGTTTTTCGCAAACTCAACCACCATGATCGCCTTCTTCGCAGCCAGGCCAATCAAAAGAACCATCCCGATCTGGGCGTAAATATTGTTGTTCAGGTTGGGGATCAGCTGAAGCGGGAGCAGCGCGCCGAACACGGCAAAAACAGCCGACGCCATGACCGATAAGGGCAGAACCCAGCTTTCATATTGGGCTACCATGCACAGGTAGGCGAAAACGACCGCAAGGATCAAAATATAGGTCACCAGGCCGCCGGCCTCGACTTCCTGCAAGGTGACATCCGTCCACTCATAGCCGTATCCGTCGGGCAAGTTTTCATTCGCGATTTTCGAGAATTTCTGAATTGCATCACCTGAACTGACGCCGTTCACGAGCTGGGCATTGATGGCGGCGGATGTGAACAGGTTGTAGCGGTAGATCGTTTGCGCGCCGAGTGTCGGGTCGGCGGTAATGAAGGTGCGCAATGGCAATGCGTCGCCAGCTGCATTTTTAACATAAATGCCCTCAACCCGGCTGGTTGTCTGGCGGAACGGGGCATCTGCCGACATAACGACCCAGTAGACGCGGCCATCCTTGACGAAATTATTGACATAGAGTGAGCCAAAGCTGGCCTGAAGAGCGGTAAAGATGTCGCTGACCTTTACCTGAAGCGCTTCTGCGCGGTCCCGGTCGATCGTCAGATGGTATTGCGGCGATGTCGCAGAAAAGCTGCTGAAGGCAGACTGAAATTCGGGTTCTTTCAAAAGTGCAGTCAAGAACGCAGTCTTGACCGCATCAAAGTCCTCGATATTGCCGGTCTGGTAGTCAAGCAACTGTGCCGACAGACCGCCGCTGGACCCAACACCCTGAATGGCCGGAAGCGGGAACACGAATGAGGTTGCTTCGGGCACCGCGGCAAGCGACCGGTTCAACGACATCATGATCGCCCACCACTGGGTGTCTCGTGTTTTGCGCTGGTCCCACGGCTCAAGCAGCAAGACAAGGAGTCCGACATTGGATTTGTTTCCAGCGATAATGCTGAATCCGGCCACGGATGTGACCGCCTGAATGCCTTCGTGTTCCTGGACCTTGGCGCCGATGTCCTGAATAACGGTTTGAGTGCGTTGCAAAGATGCTCCGTCAGGCAATTCGACGCTTACAAACAGAACGCCGTTGTCCTCAGGCGGAATAAAGCCGGTCGGTGTTGTCTCAAACAGATAGACCGTCGCCGCAACAACCCCGACAAACAGCAGAAGTGAAACGGTTATGAATCGCAGCATCAAACGGACGACTGCCATATAGGCGTCGCGCACTTTGTCTATGAGTTTCGGGATGACCTTCAACAGGCCTTTGGGATGTCCCGTTCGCCGTGACAAGAACATGGAGCACAATACCGGTCCCAAAGTCAGTGCGTTGACAGCAGACAAGGCAAAAGCAAACGTGATGGTTAGCGCAAATTGAAGGTAAATTTCGCCAGTGATGCCAGGGAAAAAGCACACCGGCACAAAAACGGCGGCTAACACGAATGTCGTTGCGATGATTGGCCGTGTGACCTGGGACATCGCTTTCAGTGTTGCCTCCCGAGGTTCAAGGCCTTCTTCCTCCATGATCCTCTCGGTGTTCTCGATGATAACGATCGCATCGTCGACCACGAGCGTGATTGCCAGAACGATCGCAAACAACGTGATCATGTTTGCGCTGAAACCGATCACGTAAATCAGCGCCATTGTTCCAAGCAAAGACACCGGTATTGCGATAGCCGGGATGAGGGTTGCCCGAGCACTCAAGAGAAAGAAAAACGTAACAGAGATCACCAGAAGGGCCGTGATGCCAAGTGTGATGGCGATTTCTTCGATCGATTTTCGGACAGCAGTCGTCACGTCGTAGGCGAGGACATATTCCATGTCCGCTGGAAAATGCTTGGACAGCTCCTCCATTTGAACGCGCACCGCGTCTGCCACATCCAGCGCATTTGCGCCGCTTTCTTGAAAAACCGCCACGATCGCTGAGGGCTGACCATTGTAGTAGGCGGTGGCAGCGTAGCTTTCCGCGCCGAGCTCAACACGGGCAATGTCTTTCAGGCGGACAAACGAACCGTCGGACTGGGCAGACAGAATGATCTGTTCAAACTGGTCCGGTGTTTCCAGAAGCCCGTCAGCCTGAAGCGAAAACTGGAAAGCGGTCTTCTCGTCCGCGAAAGGCGGCGCCCCGATCTGGCCGGCTGCCGCCTCTACATTTTGTGCCTTGATTGCAGCCGACACGTCGGACGCAGACAGATTGAGCGCTGCCATCTTTTCCGGATCCAACCAGACCCGCATGCTGTAGTTGAGCGGTCCGAATTGGCTCACAGATCCCACGCCATTGATCCGGCTGAGCGGATCCTGGAGGAAGTCTGCCGCGTAATTGCTCAGGTAAAGCTGGCTGTGGGACTTTTTCGGCGACAGAAGGTTGATGACCTGCAGCATGTTGCTGTTTTGCTTTGAGGTCGAAATACCTTGCTGGGTGACCGCTTCGGGCAGCAGCGGCGTTGCTAATGCCACCCGGTTTTGGACATTAACTGCCGCAATATCCGGATCAGTGCCGATCGCAAACGTCACCGTGAGCTGGTAGGTGCCTTCGCTGGAAGAGGACGACGACATGTAGATCATGCCCTCGACGCCGTTCACCTCTTCTTCGATGGGGGTTGCGACGGAATTTTGGATGAGCGATGCGTCAGCGCCGGGATAGGTCGCGGTGACCTGGATTTGCTGTGGAGCAATGTTCGGAAACTGGGCAACCGGCAGAAACCGGATAGAAAGGGCGCCGACCAGCACCGTTAAAATGGCAATCACAAAGGCAAAATTCGGCCGGTCGATAAAGTATTTCGAGAGCATGTGAAGAACCCCGGCTTAGGATTGGGTTTCGGTCGGAGTGACTTTCACGCCCTCATGAATTTTCTGAAGTCCTTGAATGACAACAGGATCCCCCGCTTTCAAACCGGAGCTGACCACCCAGTCCCGGCCGATTTGATTGCCCAGTGTTACGTCGCGCCGTTCAACGGTGTCGTCCGTGCCAACAACAAATACAAAATGGCCTTTTGCATCGAGCTGTATGGCTGTTTGCGGAATGACCACGACCTCATTTGCATTCGGATCTTCAAATGTCACCGTGACGACCTGACCAGGCACAAGAAGACCGTCGTTGTTTGCAAAACTGGCACGCATTTCTACAGTATCAGTGGCGGTTTGCACCTGATTGCTGATGTAATCGATGGTGCCGTTCGCATCGTAGGATGCGCCATCGGACAGCCGCAGTTTCACATTCAGCGTCGATGAGTTTTCTCCGATCAAACCCTCCTGGCGCTTCAGGATCAGATCCCGCTCACTTATGAAAAAACTTACATACACCGGATCAATGCTTGTGATGGTGGCCAACACGCCGGAGGTCGTGCTCACCAGGTTGCCGACATCAACGGCCGACTTGGAAATGCGCCCGTTGATTGGGCTTGTGATTGTGGTGTATCCGAGATTGATTTTGGCGGTTTCAAGACTGGCCTGAGCTTCACCAACCGCGGCTTCATCAGATTTATAGGTGGCCTCTGCAGCGTCATAGGTTGCTTGTGAAATATCGCCTCGGGCCAGCAGATCCTTTTGGCGGGCAAGAGCCAGTTGTGCGTTGCGAGCCGTGGCGGTGGCGCCTTCGAGACCCGCCTTGGCTTGATCAACTGTCGCCTGATAGAGGCCCTGTTCGATCTGGAACAGGATGTCCCCTTTTTTGACCAAGCCGCCTTCGATGAAATTTTGCGTTTCGAGAAACCCCTCGACGCGGGCCTGAATGTCGACCGAATTGACGGCCTCGACCCGCCCGACATAGACATCGGCCATACCCGGTTTCATGTTCGAAGCCTGCTCGACGAGCACTGCGGGGGGCTGTTCTTGGCTTGTGGCCGGAGCAGATAGCGGCAAAGCAAGCATCGTGGTGACGGCAACTGTCCTGATTGCCGAGAAGAAATTCATGTTATCGCACTCCGGGCTAAATGGCCGGGGACCACGTTGCACCTAGATCGGCAAACGGTCAAATCATCCCTTGATAATGGCGACACATAAATGCGCGGGGCAGAGCGTAACCAGCGCTACCGTGCGATCAGACCAAGCGCGTCGATATTGTCAAATAAATCCGGGTTCTTGTTCGCGCGTGCCATCAACAGTGCACCCTCAAACAAGGCGAGCATCGATATTGCAGCGCTTTCGACTTGTGTGTCGGTTTTGCCTTCGCCCCAGCTGGTTTGTTTGAGCGCGGATATGAGCCAGGCAGAAGTGCGGTTAAAAAAGGCCCGGGTTTCGTTGATTACGCTGTCCGGCAAGCCTCCAGATTCAGCTGCCAGAATACCGCACAAGCACATTTGTCCATCTTTGCGCAGGGCCTGTTCGAACTGGGAATGAAGCTTGGCGATAACGCCCTCGGCTGCTGCCGGGGCATCTTCCGGTGCGCCGAGCGCATTTAAGAACCGGTCCGTATAGTGCCGCGCAACCTTGGCGCCAAGGTCTGCCTTGGTGGGGTAATAGTAGTGAACACTGGAGCTTTTGACGCCTATGCCGCTGGCAAGGTCCCGGAAGCTGAACCCGTTGTAGCCGTTTTTGCGGATCAGTGTTTCTGCAAGGGACAGGATATTGGCCTCGGTGTCTGGGTTGCGGGGCATTCTGGTCTCCAAAATCTATCAGTCGATAGATAAAGCTTGACATGCCGGATTGCAATCACTAGCTCTGAATCATCTGATCTATCTATCAGTAGATAAATTTTGGCAGCGACAGTAAAATGGAGACGACAGTGATGACGCAGAATTCAGTAGCAATTGTTCAGGGCGGATCATCCGGAATGGGCCTCGCGGCCGCGAAACGGCTCGCGCGCCGTGGAATTCCGCTAATCTTGGTCAGCCGGTCCGGTGCAAAACTCGAAGCCGCGCGCTCCGAAATCCAGGCTATTTCGAATGTTCCCGTCGATCTATGGCGGGCAGACGTGACCAAGCCCAAAGAAGTGGCACGGATTGTCGATCGCATCGCTGGTCTGGATGCACCGGTCGGATATTTGGTGAATGCTGCGGGTGCCTTCAGCCCGAAACCATTTCTTGACCATGACGCCGAAGACTTTGACCACTACCACGCGTTCAACCGGGGCACGTTTCAAATTACGCAGGCGGTTGCCCGTAAAATGGTTGACGAAAAAACAGGCTCTATTGTGAATATCGGCTCGATGTGGGCCCATCAGGCAATCAAGGCAACACCATCGTCAGCTTATTCGATGGCGAAGGCTGGTCTGCACGCCTTGACGCAGCACCTTGCAATGGAGCTCGCAGATCATGGTATCCGGGTCAACGCAGTCGCTCCGGCCGTTGTGGACACACCAATATACGGCGCCTTTATCCCGGAAGCCGAAATTTCTAAGACCCTCAAAAACGGCTTCGACGCCTTCCACCCGGTTGGCCGGATCGGAACTCCGGACGATGTGGCCGCATCTATCGACTTTTTGTTGTCAGAGGACGCCGCATGGGTAACTGGTGCTGTGTGGGATGTCGATGTCGGCGTAATGGCGGGCCGGAATTAGCATTTTGATGTCGCCGGATCTGCGCGGTTTGCCGCGCAGATCATGTTTCAGCAATAGCTTCCACATAATACCACCGGCCAGCTTTCTTTCGGAATTTACTCAGTTCCCGATGCTTGTGCATTTGTCCACCGGACAGGTAATTCGCCTCAAACAAAACCGTTCCCGCGCGATCGTCCCTACCGCCGTTTTGAAACTGAATTACCGTCAAACCTACCCAATGGTTTTCCGAGGCCCATCTTGCTGTTCCTTCGAAGTCGAACGCCGGTTGGAACTTTGGCCAGAGTGTTTCCTTTAGATAGTCAATTTCTTGCAGCACGTAGGCTGAGTATCGCGAACGCATGAGAGCCATTGCAGTCTCGGGCAGTGCGCGGCCCTGCAAATAGAGCCCGCAGCATTGCGCAAGGTCTTTGCCTGAACCGCAGGGGCATTTTGATGTTTGCATTGAACAATGTTTCCAAGGGTTGTCTGGCACGCCTACCGTCATACGCTTGGCCGGGATAGCCTGCATACCTTGTGAACCACAAGGGCAAACAGGATGCTGCGGGTTGCGACGTATAATATGGAGTCTTTCGGCGACGATCGGTTTGATCCTGATCGGCTGGCGCCTCGATTAAAAGCTCTGCGCCCGCGCTTGAGCGAACTCAAGGCGGATATACTGTGCCTTCAGGAGGTCAATGCGCAGAAGCGTCAAGGCGCGCAAGCCCGAGAATTCTTGGCCCTTGAAGCTTTGCTGTCCGGAACCGAATACCGAGAATATGAAATTGGGCACAGCACACGCCCCAACGCAGCGCTTCCAGCTGACCGCCACAATCTGATGGTTCTGTCGCGCTATCCGATTGTGGATCAGAAGGTGTTGTTCCAAACCCATCTGCAAGTGCCGGTTTGGCGACCGGCCCACGCCGATCCATACACCGAGGCGCCGCAGCCGATAACGTTCGACCGGCCGATTCTGCAGGTTGAAATCGACATTGGCGCACGCAACACACTGCATGTGTTTGTTGTCCACTTGCGCGCGCCCATCGCAGCCCCTATTCCCGGCGGCAAGCTTTCAGTGTCCTCATGGCGCAGCGTGCCTGCCTGGGCAGAAGGTTATTTCTTGTCCGCCTTAAAACGGACCGCACAGGCTCTCGATTTAAGGCTTGCGGTCGACAAGGTGTTTGAAATCGACCCTGCCGGGATGATTTTGGTGGCTGGAGATTTTAACGCCAGTGGAGATGCGAGCGCGCTGCGGTTGGCCTGCGCGGATCCCGAGGACACAGGCAATCCCAGTTTACATCACCGGCAGCTCATACAAGTTGATGCGCTGTTGCCGCCAGACGCGCGAAACACCATCATCCACAAAGGCCGCGGGCAAACGCTTGACCATATCCTTGTCAGTCCGTCGCTTTATGAAACCTTCAGCAGTGTTTCCGTATTCAATTCAGGCCTCGCAGACGAAGTCCTGGAGGCTGAAACGGACGCGAAAAACGCGTCCTTTCATGCTGCCGTATGTGCAGAGTTTAATCTTTGATCTTGATGGAGCGACCCGGCAAAAAGCCAGCACTTAAGGGGCCAGGCTATCAATGTACTCAGCGATATTGGCAATTTCGCGTGTCGTCAGGTTCATGTCCGGCATTTTGGGGTGGGGATTTGCCAGAAAAGTTGCCAGAGACGCCTCATTCCAATCAGCGTCCTTGGAAATGTCGAGAAAGCTCGGCACAGAGGCGCTGTCGGCAACGGGCTGATCGTCGGAGACTAGATGACAGGAGGCACACCATTGTAGAGCGATCGTTTTGCCTGCATTCGGATCGGCATGTGCCGGCCCTTGGGCAAAGCCGCCTGCCACCACAGCCGCAACAGCGGCCACCATGAAATTCGTCATTATCCGCACAGGCATCTCTCCCTCTCGCCGGCAATCGATTCTGGAAGCCTAAATTATTCAGAGCTTTGTATCGACCGGATGTCTACGTAGCTTCGCTGGTGCTCGTGCAAAATCCACTATTGTCAACTTTAACGATAGATTTCAAAGTGTAGCCAATCGATGATGGCTACCTGGAATGAAGGGATGAGCATGGTTTTCTCGACGCGTAGGCGCAACTTTTTGACGATTTTGGTCAGCGGTTTCCTGGCAGCGGTGACAGCCCACGAAGCGGTTGGACAACAAGCGGCGATCATTTCCGGGCGAGACCGGTTTCACCCGGTGCTGGCGCAAAATGGAATGGTGGCAAGCCAAGAGGCGGTCGCAACCCGGGTGGGTGTCGCAATACTAAAAAAAGGCGGTAACGCCGTCGATGCAGCAATAGCCACCGGTTTTGCGCTTGCCGTTACCTTGCCGCGTGCCGGGAATCTTGGCGGTGGTGGTTTCATGATGATCCACATGGCGAATACCGGCGAAACCG
Organism: Roseibium hamelinense; assembly: GCF_007830545.1. GTDB lineage: Bacteria > Pseudomonadota > Alphaproteobacteria > Rhizobiales > Stappiaceae > Roseibium > Roseibium hamelinense. Next base: position 41,357 of record NZ_VLLF01000010.1, on the reverse strand, counting down.
AGGCGCTGGATTACCGCGAAAAGGCACCCGCAGCTGCAACGCGGGACATGTTCCTCAACGAAGATGGTGAACCTGACAAGACGAAGTCGCGGTTTTCCGGATTGGCGATTGGTGTACCAGGCACAGTTGCTGGATTTGCAGCCGCATTCGAAAAACATGGCAGTGGACGCCTGACCTGGGCCGATCTTGTCGAGCCTGCAATCGAGCTTGCGGAAAACGGTATTGTGGTAACGCAGGATCTGTCTGGCTCTCTTTTGTCCCGGGTTGACCGGCTAACCCAGGATCCGGCAACTGCAAAGGTTTTCTACAAAAACGGTTTCATCCCTTATTTGCCCGGAGAAACCCTGAAACAGTCTGATCTTGCGGAAACCCTGCGCAAAATCGCGCGCCAAGGTGCCGCCGGTTTTTACACCGGCGAAGTTGCACAAAAGATCGTCTCCAAGGTTCAGGCCGAGGGCGGCGGAATGACCTTGGAGGATTTGGCCGGATATGAAGCTGTCTGGCGGTCGCCGGTCATGGGGTCTTACCGCGGGTACACGGTCGCATCGATGCCGCCGCCATCCTCAGGCGGTGTACACATCGTGCAGATCCTCAATATGCTGGAAGATCATCCTGTTTCGGACTACGGGCACAACTCTGCGAAAACGATGCACCTCATTTCCGAGGCAATGAAACGCGCCTATGCGGACCGGTCGGAGTACCTTGGAGATCCTGATTTTGTAGAGGTGCCGGTCACCGGTCTGACGGATCGGGCTTACGCAAAGGAGCTGATGGAAACGGTGTCCTTTGACGAGGCAACAGCGTCCAGCAGCATCAAGCCCGGCAATCCCGTGCCATATGAAAGCAACGAAACAACGCATTATTCCGTGGTCGATAGGGATGGCAACGCTGTCTCCAACACCTACACGTTGAATTTTTCCTATGGCGTAGGCCTGATGGCCGATGGAACTGGCGTGCTCTTGAACAACGAATTGGATGACTTTTCGGCAAAACCGGGTGTGCCCAATGCTTATGGGTTGATCGGCGGCGCGGCGAACGCGGTGGCCGGCGATAAACGGCCACTGTCATCCATGAGCCCAACCCTGGTATTCAAGGACGGCGCGTTCTTTCTGGCCACAGGTTCGCCCGGTGGCAGCCGGATCATCACGACGACCTTGCAGATTATTTTAAATGTCGTCGATCACGGTATGAACATAGCAGAAGCAAGTGCAGCGCCCCGTTTTCACCATCAATGGCTGCCCGATGAAATTCGAATTGAAGAGGGCGTTTCGCCCGACACGGTTTTTCTCTTGGAACAGCTTGGGCATCAAGTCGAAGTCAAGAACGTGATGGGGTCTACGCAGTCGATCATGAAAGTGTCGGGGCAGCTTGCGGGTGCCTCGGACCCGAGGCGTTCAGGTGCGCTGACCGAAGGATACTGAACCCGGGTAAAGTGGGTGCATGGTTGCCGCGGTGCTCTGTTGTCTCGTACCGCGGCGTTCCAGACGAAAGCCTGCGCTTGGTGCGCTTAAGCGGCAAAGTCACAGGAAACAAAAAAGCTCAGGACTGGCCTGAGCTTTTTTGAAAATCTGGAGCGGGCGAAGGGATTCGAACCCTCGACCCCAACCTTGGCAAGGTTGTGCTCTACCCCTGAGCTACACCCGCATATGTTCCCGATGCGGATCCGAATGGGTCCGTCGTCGGCGAGGTGCGCAGTATATGAACCATGCGGACGCGGATTGCAACAGCGTATTTCGAAAAAATTTGGTAGGTGTCAAGTTGTGGATGGAGCAACGTATTTTACGATAAAAGCCGATGTTTTTCAGCGGTTTGCAGGCCTTGAAAACTTGAGTTCCCGCTGTGATCCGCGTTAGACAGCAAACAAGCCATGACAATTTCAGGATACAGCCATGCCAGCCAGCCGTGCAGATTTGATGAGTTATCTGGAAGCGCTAAATATCGAGGTTACCACGACTGATCACGCACCCGTCTTCACCGTTGCGGAATCGGAGGACCTGCATGAGAAGATATCAGGAGGGCATACCAAGAACCTGTTTGTGAAAGATAAGAAGGGCCGGCTGTTTCTTGTGGTGGCGCTTCACGACGCAACGATCGATTTGAAAAAGCTGCACCAGGTGATCGGCGCTCAGGGCCGGGTTTCCTTCGGCAATGCCGACCTTTTAATGGAAACGCTGGGTGTTGCACCCGGATCGGTCACACCTTTTTCCTTGATCAATGACAGGGATGCGCAAAGGGTCACCCCCATTTTCGACAGTGCGATGATGACGCATGAGGTCCTCAATTACCACCCGCTGTCGAATGATGCGACGACCTCTATTTCGGCGGATGATCTGCTGGTTTTCACCCGCAGTTGCGGCCATGAGCCCCAGGTTCTTCCGGTGAGTGAAGAAGCACGCGCGTGTTGAGCAACAGGTGTATAGCAGACGATTGTAATTCGGCCGTGCGGGCGCCATGTTAGGCGTTAGGTCAAACGGGCAGCAATGGCTGCCTTTTGCACGTTAAAGCAGCCGCAGTAAAAAGAGGCAGGGCAATGAGCAACGGGAACTTCACTATTGGCGGATCTGTCGGTGGCGGTTTTGGCGCAAGCTATGGCGATGGCAATGGATTTGGCGGTAGCAACAGCACAAGTGCATCTGCTGGCGGCGACCTGATCAAGGATGTGACCACCGAAACCTTCATGCAGGACGTCATGGAGGCGTCCAAGATCCAGCCGGTTCTGGTTGATTTCTGGGCTCCCTGGTGCGGCCCATGCAAACAGTTGACTCCGGTGATCGAGAGTGCGGTTACCGCTGCGGGTGGTGCCGTGAAGCTTGCCAAAATGAACATCGATGAACACCCGGAGGTGGCCGGACAGCTTGGCATTCAGTCCATTCCGGCTGTGATTGCGTTCAAAGACGGCCAGCCAGTGGATGGCTTTATGGGTGCCCAACCCGAAAGCCAGGTAAAAGCTTTCATTGAAAAGCTTGGCGGTGCGCCCGCTGTCAGCCAAGCCGAGACATTCCTGGAGCAGGCCGACGCACTGCTTGCTGAAAAAGACTATGGACAAGCTGCCCAGCTTTACGGCGGCGTAATGCAGATGGAGCCGGACAATGTCCGTGGCATTTGCGGGCTGGCGCAGTGCTACATCGCCACGGGCGATTTGGAGCGCGGCAAGCAGGCGCTCGACATGGTGCCCGATGAGGCCCGTGATCATAGTGCTTTCGCCGCAGCCACTGCCGCTCTTGAGCTTGCCGAACAAGCCGAAGCACTTGGTGATCTCGCCGATTTGGAAGACCGGATCGCCAAAGATCCGCTCGACCATCAGGCCAGGTTTGATCTCGCACTCGGTTTGAACGGCCGCGGAAACAAGACCGGTGCGGTTGATCATCTGATCGAGATCGTGCGGCGGGACCGTGAATGGAACGAAGATGGGGCCCGCAAGCAACTGCTGCAGTTTTTCGAAGCCTGGGGGCCTAAAGAAGAAGCGACAAACTACGGAAGGCGCAAGCTTTCTGCCGTGCTGTTCGCTTGACCTTGCATCCCACGCGCTACACATACCCGTGACACCGCCCGCAGTCTGTGCTGCGGGCACTGCTCGACACAATAAAGTCAAAAGGATTGGGCGCATGCAGGCCGGCAATGCCATTTACGAAACAATAGCTGATCTTCCGCCGGTCTTGCCCGTCTTCCCGCTATCTGGCGCGTTGCTTCTGCCCCGCACGCAGCTGCCCCTGAACATTTTCGAGCCGCGTTACATCGCGATGATCGATGCAGCGCTCTCGGGGAACCGGTTGATTGGCATGGTCCAGCCGATGCCGTTGCAAATGCCCGAAGACCCTGATGTGCCGCGCTTGGCACATGTCGGCTGTGCCGGGCGGCTTACAAGTTTTCAAGAAACGGGCGACGGGAGATACCTGATAACCTTGCAAGGGGTTACACGGTTTGCTGTTGGACCGGAACTGGAAGCCATCACGGCCTACCGGCAGGTCGAATGTGACTTTGCTCCTTTTGCGCCAGACTTGCAAAGCGGCATGGGCGAGGATGACGTCGATCGCAACAGTCTGCTCGAGACACTGCGCGCCTACCTAGATGCGAACAACCTAGAGGCTGATTGGCAGAGCGTGTCGGAAGCCGAAACCGAGGTTCTTGTGAATGCGCTCTGTATGATGTGCCCCTACGGACCGCAAGAAAAACAAGCGCTTCTGGAAGCTCGAGATTTGAAAACACGCGCTGAAACATTGATCGCCATTACCGAAATGGATATTGCTCGCTCACAGAATGGCGACGGCGGAACCACGTTGCAGTGATCTGCATGCGACGGGTGCCGGTTCGGCAAACATCCCAAACCAGGGCATGAAAAAATGGGCGAAGAAAAATCTGAAGAACGGCAGATTGATCGCAAGCTGCTTGAGTTGTTGGTGTGTCCGGTGACAAAAACGACGCTTGAATACGACCGGGAAAAACAAGAGCTCGTTTCCAGAGCGGCGAAGCTTGCGTATCCGATCAGGAATGGAATCCCGATCATGCTTGCCGAAGAGGCGCGCCCACTCGAAGAGTAGACGCGGACTTTCCTTACGGCATACTCAGAAAACGTTCGGATAAACGTACATCACGATGATGTTCTGGATCAGAATGATGCCGAGAAGAACAATGATCGGTGAAATATCGATCCCGCCGAGATTTGGCATGATCCGGCGAACAGGCCTTAAAACCGGTTCCGTCAGATTGTAGAGCATTTGGCCAATCGCGGAGATGATCTGGTTGCTTGAGTTCACAATGTTGAAAGCGTAAAGCCACGAGAAAATCGCACTTGCGATGATAATGTACGTGTAGAGGTTCAGGGCAATCAGAACCACATCAAGAATTGCTCGCATCGGATACCTTCCATCGCATAATGCATCGGGCTTTCGTGATCATGTAGCGGTCGCGGCAGGTCTCTGCAACCCGGCTGTTTTGTTTGTCTGGCGCTCACCGGTTTGCAGCGGTGCGGAAATGCAACAGGTCGGCAGAAATCACATTGGACCGAGCCATTCCTTTAATTGGTTTGTGCTAGTGTCCGGCTAAAGTGAAGAACGCGCACAAGGTTGCCTGAATGACCGCATTGTTTTCGAAGTTCGCCGTGGCTGTCAGCAGCTTTGCCATTCTTTCTGGCAGCGCTGGCGCCGCATTTTCCCAAAACGGCACCGTCCCTTTGCCGCAGCGGCAGTATGTTTTGGATGTCGGTGTGGGCGGAATGGTTCAGCCGCGGTACGAGGCTGCAGATTCTTATCTGTTCGTGCCATTCCCCCTGATCTCGGTCGGGCGGTTTTACGTTCCAGGGCTGGGGCAGGTCGCCGACGGCAAAAAACGTCAGGGCGTGTTTTTCTATCCGTCGTTCAATTTCCTTGGCGAGCGCAAAGCATCTGACGACAGCGATCTTCGCGGAACCGACACGGTCGATTGGGCTCTCGAGCTTGGCGCAGGTGCAGGGTACCGGTTCCAGAATTTCCGGGTTTTCGCAGAGTTGCGTCAGGGGATTAACGGACACACCAGCCAGACCGGCCAAATCGGGGCGGACGGGATTTTTTATCCCGTGCCAAAAGTTGAGCTCAGCATCGGTCCTCGTGCCACTTTTGCCGCTGGTGACTACATGGACACTTATTTCGGTGTGACTGCAGCTGAGGCGGCAGCGAGCGGCGGAACACTGTCCGAATATGACCCGGGAGGCGGTTTCAAAAGCGTCGGTCTTGCCGGACGCGTCAGCTATGACTGGACGGACAGTGTCCGGTTGCACCTTCAGGGACGGTATGACCGGCTTGTCGGAGAGGCTGCAGACAGCCCGATTGCTAAGGTTGGTGATGAAAACCAATTCAGCATCGGGGTCGGTGTGACCTATCGCTTCGCGTTTGACGTGTTTAACTGACTAGTTTTATGGATATGAAAAAAGGCGCGGCGGAAAAGCCGCGTTTTTTATGAGCAGGGCTTGAGCTCGATACCATAAGGCAATTTGGTATTTTCGTCCGCACAGGCCCCGACGATGCGGGCTGGATCCATGCCTTTGGCGCCAGTCAGGTCCGCTCCGGCAAAACGCGTGTGGCGCAAGAGAGCTCCGGTCAAATCCACATTTTTTAGGTTGGCGTCGCTTAAATCCGCACTGGACAACCGTACGCCGCTGAGATCAGCACCTTCAAAGTTTGCTCCGCGGGCAAACACCCGGTCCAAGTCGGAATTGCGCAATCGGGCGTTGGAAAAATCGGCTTGGGTCAGGTCTACCCGCTCCAAGTCGACCCCATCCATTTTTGCATTCTTGAAGCTCGAGTTCGGGGCGCTGGCGCGAATTAGCGAGGCATGCCGCATGTCGGCCCTTTCAAAATTCGCCCCCGACAATTCCGTCCCGTTGAGGTCTGCGTCCCGCAGGTCGGCGCGATTGAATGTCGCCTCGATCATAGTTGCACGCTCCATGTCGACACCGCGCATGGAGGCGCCGGAGAAGTCGCTGTAATGGAGTTTAGCGCGTTCCATCTCGGTGCGTCTCAGGTCTGCATTTTTGAAATTGCTCTCGGTGAGAACGACTTCCTTCATGTCAGCTTCCCGGAGGATCGCCCCTTCGAAATCCGCCTCACGGATATCGAGGGCCCGCAATTCCCCAAGCCGCAAATCGCACTTCGGGCAGCCGCTCGCTTTTTCGATGGCGCTTATGTCCTGGGCGTCTGCGCTTTGAACAGTGCCCGCCAGGATCATAACCAGCATGACAGGAGCGAGGGGAAGGGGGCGCATGAGCATCTCGGGTAACCGTTGTTAGTTTTCGAGTTCTAGTCTGACTTAAGCATTGTTGGTGTCGGCTTAAAGGCAGAAATGATCGAAACTGCGCCGGATGATGAGTGCAGAAAGCACATATCGCTGTCAGGCCGACACGGTGTAGGTGCTGCAGGGCCACGTGCTAATCACGAGGAAAGGGGCAGGCGGGGTCGCAGGTGCCTGCCCCTTTCTTCTGAAGTCGCTGACGACGCACAACCTGACGATCAGCGTGCCAATTACATCGCAAAAGCCTTGCCAAATGGTTGGCAGCGAAAATTTTCAACCCCTAGCGGTCAGAGCGTGGCAATCGTCAAAATGTTGATTTTGTTTAAATTTTATTCACCATGGATGCATTGCATTTTGCAAGGCGCTCTGGCAAATCGTGTGAAAATGTATTTACCTCTTGCCGTTTTGATGCGCGTCGCTCATTGCATGCTGTCACGCAAATTCGGTGCGTAAATCGACCGTTGATTTCTCTCCAATAGCCTCAAAATTTTCGGCGACCCAGCGCTCAGCAGCCCGCCGTCCAATGGCTTTCAGTTCCGACAGGAACTCCCATTCCGCATTTACCTTCGAAGACGCCTGAAGCGGTTTGAGCTCTTCGCCATCGATGCGGTGAAAGTGTACTTTCATATAGTCCTGGCGTGAGAGCTTGCCCTCTTCGATCAATCGGCCAACAAAATCCACAGCGCGCAGCTCACGGGTTAGGGTGGAGTTGAACGTAATCTCATTGAGGCGGTTCAGGATTTCCCGGGCCGTTCGCGGGGTTTCTCGCCGTTCCATCGGATTGATCTGAACGAGAATGACATCGGGTGTGTTCGTCTCGTAGAACAAGGGGTAAAGCGGCGGGTTTCCCATATATCCGCCATCCCAATAGGGCTCACCGTCGATCTCAACGGCCTGGAAAAGGTGGGGCAGGCAAGCCGAGGCCATAACCGCATCCAAAGTGACGTCTTTTTCGCTAAAAACTCGGATTTTTCCGGTGTAGACATTGGTCGCGGCTACGAAGATCTTCAAACCGCTACATTCGTGCACAGCGTCGAAATCAACGACGCTGTCCACCACATCCCGCAATGGATTTATGTTAAGCGGATTGAATTCATAAGGCGAAGAGAAGCGGGATATGAGATCGAAGGCCAAATAGCTCGGCGAATAATCGAGGCTCCACTCGCCCAATGCAATGTCGACGGGAGAGCGCTTGATCGGGCTGAAAAACGCCTGCCGGCTGATCTCCCGCCAGAACGTATCAAGTGCCTCGCGCGCGCCTGCGTTGCCCCCTTTCTCGTGGCCGCTCGCCAACACGATGGCATTCATTGCGCCCGCGCTGGTGCCGGTAACACCGTCAATCTCGAACCGTTCGTCCTCGAGCAGCCAGTCCAAAACGCCCCAGGTGAAAGCGCCGTGAGCGCCGCCACCCTGGAGGGCAAGGTTTATCCGTTTCGGCTGAGTGGCCACAAACGCATCTCCGATTGACATGAAAGTTTATTGTGCGGTCCAGCCACCGTCGATTGGCAGGATCGAGCCCGTGATGGAAGCCGCGGCATCCGAGCACAGGAACACGACGAAACCTGCGACTTGGTCGACAGTAACGAATTCCTTTGTCGGTTGACCCGCCAGCATCACGTCCGTTTTGACCTGTTCCTCGGTAATTCCACGTGCCTTGGCCGTGTCCGGGATCTGCTTTTCAACCAATGGCGTCCAGACGTAGCCCGGGCAAACGGCATTGACGGTGATGCCTTGCTGGGCAACCTCGAGGGCTGCGGTCTTTGTGAAGCCGGCGATACCGTGTTTTGCGGTTACATATGCAGACTTATAGGGAGAGGCGACGAGCGCGTGTGCCGACGCTGTATTGATTACGCGGCCCCAGCCCTTTTTTTTCATGCCCGGAAGCGCGGCACGCGTTGCGTGAAAGGCGGATGACATGTTGATGGCGATGATGGCGTCCCATTTGTCGAGCGGGAACTCATCGACAGGTGCGACGTGTTGAATACCAGCATTGTTTACGAGGATATCAACGGCGCCGAATTCAGTTTGTGCCAAGTCGATCATGCCGGCGATTTCATCCGGTTTCATCATGTTTGCCGGCGAGTAAACACATTTGACGCCGAAGTCTTTTTCGATGCCCGCGCGCTCCGCCTCGATCTCGCCGGCATCCCCCAGGCCGTTGATCACGATATTCGCGCCTTCTTTGGCCAGCCCGCGAGCAATCGCAAGACCTATGCCGGATGTGGATCCTGTAACAACGGCGGTTTTGTTCGACAGCATTCCCGAAACTCCCTTTAGTCAGACCGGCACCATTTCATGAAGTTGTGCCGCGGTGCAATATACTGTTCGCTTATCGGGATCATGTGTCTTGCCCGTGACTGATTTTTGGTCGCGCGGCGGCCTCTAGCGGTCCTTTCCCATTTTGTTGACTCTCGAGAGTACGCGCGCTGCTTTCTCGCGGGCCAGATCACGAGATTGCGCGGCAGCTTCCATGTCCCGCTGGCGAAGGCCAACTTTTTCTGCAAACCGCTCCCGGATTAGCCCATAAAAGGTCGCGTGAAGGCTCGCGAAGACCCAGACACTTATCAACATCGTGCCCATGGGAAATGCCGCTGACCTGATTTGCTGCAGGATCGGATCTGCCGGCAGGAGTCCGCCAAACGCGGTGAGTACAAGCGCCCAAATGCCGACAAGGCAAAGAGCAAGCAAGCTCATGATCAGTGCGGAAAAGGCCATGGCCCACCCGAGGCCCGAGGTTGCGCGCCAGCTCTCTTTTAAGGTGAGCGGATCATCGACGGCAGCCGCAGGCAGAACGACGGAAAACCGCTGTACAACCATCAAGGATACGAATGGGGCGGCAAACAGAATGATCACGCCCAACCCGCCGGTAACCGCAGCAATCAAAAGCGAGACAATGACCAAGGGAATGAGGGCGGCAATGCCGATCAGCGACAAAACAATTTGGTTGATGATGACCTTGAACGTTCTGCTGCTGATTGTGACAGGAAAATCCTGAGCACCAATCAAGAGTTTACGCACATAAGCGATTGCGATCGAAAAACCGATCAGGACGTTTGCCAGCAAAGCCAGCAGACGCAGTGCTCCCTGGTCAGGGGCGGTCACGGGTTCGGTCATGTATGAGACGGTTGAAAAGCCTGCATTTGGCGCGAGGGCCGACCCGATGGCGAAATTCAGGGCTACCAACAAAAGAATGTAGGCCCATCCGGTCCGGAACAGCGTGCCGATGTTGTGCTGGGCCAAGGAAACAGACCTTTCAAGCACCGTAAAAAACATCTGTTCGTCTCCCGGATGTTCCCGCGTCAGCGCATACTCATTCGCTGCACATATAAGCCTTTCACCGGGACAAGTTAACCGCTCGCCGGTTGCTGGCGTTCCATCGCGATTCTGTAACCGGCGGTCAGCACGGAAATGCTGAGAACGGTTAGAAGAATTTGGACCAGAACGCTCAGAACAACGATCTTGAGTTGAATGAAAATGACCGGAAGGCTTGATGACAATTGCTGGACGAGGAATTGCAACAGCAGCATCAACACTCCAAATGGCAGGGACAGGGCGAAACTTGCGAAAAACAGCCGCCAACCCAGGCCCTCACTGATCCCATAGGCCTGCCTGAGGCCAATCGGGCGCTCAACCGCCGTTGCCGGTAGGATCAGCGAGAAACGAATGAAGGTGGGAATTGCAAAATACGCCACGATCAGGCCAATCACGCCTGCCGCAACGGCGCCACCGGTCAGTCCGCCGACCAAAAAAACCAAGAAAAAGGCAAGGCCAGCACATGCGCCAAGCATCAATGACTTCAAAAGGAACATGCCCTCGGTCTTGCCGAAATGAAGGTGGATCATCCCTGGCCGGTCGCCCAAAAGAGCGAAACGGTGCCAGGCAACGGCAATTGACGAGGAGGCGACAAGGCTGACCACCATGACGAGGAACGCGCCCAGTGTCGTTGCTGCGCTGGGTGCGGCGCCCGGCTCGGTTTGCCCGGCAAGTACTTGAATGCCCAGGGTCAGCACGAATTGGATGACGAACCAGGCACCGGTCACCTTAAACACGGTTTCGAGGTTCCAGAACACGAGATGAAAGGCGTCCGACATCAGTCTTTTGAGCATTATGCTGTCCAAATCCGTAAAATAAATATGTATCTTGGTTGCGCGCACTCATAACTCCGCTCGTTGGAATTGCAACCAAATGCGTATTTCACCTTGATGAAAGCTGCGCTCGCCATTGCCCTTTTGACTGTGGCACACTAATCAAGCGGGGGAACGATCTCACCGGCAATAACTTCGGATTAGTGAGCAGATGATCGACGATTTTGCAAAGCCGAAACAGCGCCGCCAATCGGTGCCAGTCCGGGTTGGCAATGTGACCGTGGGCGGCGATGCGCCGATTGTGGTTCAATCTATGACGAACACCGATACGGCGGATGCAGATGCCACAGTGGCTCAGGTCGCCGCGCTGGCCCGCGCGGGGTCGGAAATCGTGAGGATCACGGTCGACCGGCCTGAGGCAGCCGCGCAGGTGCCGCGGATCCGCGAACGACTCGATCGGATTGGTATCGATGTGCCGCTTGTCGGTGACTTTCATTACATCGGCCATAAACTGCTTGCCGACTATCCCGATTGTGCGTCCGCTCTTGAAAAATACCGGATCAATCCGGGCAATGTCGGGTTCAAGGCGAAGCGGGATACGCAGTTCTCACAGATCATCGATATTGCGCTCAAACACGACAAACCCGTTCGGATCGGCGTAAATTGGGGGTCTTTGGATCAGGAGCTGCTGACCAAATTGATGGATGACAACGCCGCCAGCGAAAACCCTGTATCGGCGTCTGCGGTCATGCGCGAGGCGATCATTCAATCTGGCTTGCTATCGGCTGAAAGGGCTGAAGCGCTGGGCATGGGGCGCGACAAGATCATCCTGTCGGCGAAGGTAAGCCAGGTTCAGGATCTGATTGCAGTCTATGCCGATCTGGCGAGCCGATGCGACTATGCCCTGCACCTTGGGCTGACAGAGGCCGGAATGGGCACCAAGGGTATTGTCTCCTCCGCCGCGTCGATGGGTATCTTGTTGCAGCAGGGCATTGGAGACACTATCCGGGTTTCGCTGACCCCAGAGCCTGGCGGCGACCGGACGCGCGAAGTGCAGGTAGCACAGGAACTTCTGCAGGTGATGGGTTTTCGCGCCTTTGTGCCGATCGTTGCCGCCTGTCCGGGATGTGGGCGCACAACATCCACCGTGTTTCAGGAGTTGGCCGGCGACATTCAGGGTCACATTCGGGACTCCATGCCGAAGTGGCGGGAGCAGTATCCGGGTGTCGAAAACCTCAACGTTGCAGTGATGGGCTGCATTGTGAACGGACCGGGTGAATCGAAGCATGCAGATATAGGCATCTCGCTGCCCGGCACCGGTGAAACACCCTCAGCACCCGTTTTTGTCGACGGCGAAAAGGTGGCCACCTTGCGCGGCGAGAGCATTGCAGACGAGTTCAAACAAATGGTGCTCGACTATATTGAGCGACGCTATGGCCAGGGCAGTTCTTCTTCCACCACAGACGCCGCATAACAGGCAGCCTCTCTCATGTCGCATGGCCTTCAAGATCCAGGTTCGGGGAAAAAAACGATCCTGGTCGTCACCTCCCAAGTTGTGCGCGGCGCGATCAGCGGCCGCGGGCTCGTGTTTGCGCTTGAGCGGCTGGGCCACACCGTCTGGTTCTTGCCAACCATTCTTCTGCCTTGGCATCCGGGGCATGGTCCGGGACACCGCATTGTGCCGCCGAATGACGATTTTGGGGCTCTGGTCGATGATTTGATTGCATCGGATAGACTTGGCGATGTCGATGCTGTCATATCAGGTTATCTTGGAGACAGCGGGCAAGCGGATGTCATTTCCCGGCTGGTTGCTGCGGTAAAATCCGTCAATCCGAAGGCGCTTTACTTGTGTGATCCGGTCATGGGTGATCATCAAAGCGCATCCGGCGGCGGGCTTTATGTTCCAGAGGCACGGGCAGAAGCAATCAGAGACACGCTTGTTCCAGCCGCAGACATCGTAACCCCAAACAGTTTTGAGCTTGGCTGGCTCACAAGTGCTGAAATAGGGACCGAGACCGAAGCGCTTCAGGCAGCACGTTATCTCGGCAACGAACGGGTGCTTGTAACCTCTGCGCCCGCTTTACGCCGAAATGCGATCTCCAATCTTCTGGTTGCGCCAGGTGCCGCCTATTGCACTGAACATGCCGCGATCCAGGATCCTCCCCACGGGACCGGGGATTTGATTGCGGGCCTGTTCTTGTCTGCCTATTTGGACGGCGCAGCGGAAGACGTGGCGTTGACACGCGCGGCGGCTGCAACCTTCGAGATCGTTGCGCGAAGCGTAAAACGGGAAGCGGACGAACTGCTTTTGGCACAAGAACAGCAATCGCTTGTCCGTCCAATGGCGCTTGTGTCCAACCGCCGGGTTTTGGAAGCAGCCCGGGCTTGAGTGGCGTCGCTGGGGAAAGCGGGATCTGGCTCGCAGGTGTCGATGGCTGCAAGTCCGGTTGGGCGGCGGTCCTGATGAAGTCTGGCGACCCGCAAAGTGCGAAGTTGCAAGTGTTCGATAAATTCGACGACCTTGTGAACGCAGTGCCGCGCTTGAGCACCATTGCCGTCGACATGCCGATAGGGCTTCCGGACATGGTTGGTGCCGGTGGGCGCGGGCCCGAGCAGTCAGTGCGCAAACACTTGGGCATGCGTCAATCCTCCGTATTCTCCGTTCCCTCGCGTATGGCGGTCTATTGCACGGATTATCCGCAGGCTTGCAAAGTTGCTCAGGAAACCTCGGATCCGCCGAGAAAAGTCTCAAAGCAAGCATTTTACCTGTTTCCCAAGATCCGCGAGATCGATGAACTGATGTCGCCTGCTTTGGAACAGCGCGTTTATGAGGTGCACCCAGAACTTGCCTTTTGGCGGCTGAACGGCGGCTGCGAGATGAGCTTGCCGAAAAAGGTCAAGAGCAGGGCAAATCTGGAGGGGCTCGATCAACGGCGGGATCTTCTTCTGGCGCATGGCTTTTCGCGAGTGTTTCTCGATCAAAAACGGCCGACGGGCGTGGGACGTGATGACTTTCTGGATGCGGCGGCCAACAGCCTGATCGCACAAAGGCTGCGGGACGGCCTGGCCGAGCCTTTCCCCGCCGAATTCAAGCGGGATAGCAAAGGTCTCCGGATCGCCATTTGGGTGTGACTTGGTGTTCGCGAAATGCGTGGCATGGGTTGCCTGCTGGGGCACAATTGAACACTCTGTTCCCTACGTAAACGGGGGAGCGACACGTGAGAGGCATTGTTATTCTTGGCGCATGGATGCTGCTGGCGGCGATGCCGGCACAGGCGAATGATTTGCATGCGGGGTATTATTATCCTCAGCCGGAAACGCGCGAGGTCTATATTTCCGAGGTGCCGATGGCCAATGATGCAACCGAAAGCTCCCGAGCGGCTTTTGTAGTTGGCCTTGCAGCGCAGCAGCTGAAACAAAGCCACGCGCCTGGCTATCATCTGTTTGCCAAGGGAGCGGAGCTGGAGAAGATCATCATCGTAGCCACGGGGCCGGAACGTTACGACAATCTGTTTCGCATGCGGGCGCTTCTCGCATCGTTGACCAGCATGGCGCGTGCTACCCCGTTATTTGCCCAGTCAGCACAGCCTTACGAGCTAAACTTCCTGGATTTTTGCAAGCTTATGGGGTTTGAGCAGGTCACGGTCAGCAACGGTGACAACTTTGCCCATCAAATCACGATTCGATAGCCGGGCTTAATACGGGAATGCAGGCCGGTAGGCGCGCGGTGGATAGCGGCGGTAGACGGGTGGGGGCTGTTGATACACCACCGGCGGCGGAGCCCGGAAAACCGGGTAATTCGGCGCAAGCCGCGGCACGCCGAGATTTCCGGCAATGCGCGAATAGGGTTGTCCGTAATAAGGGCCGGGAAGAGCTGAGCCAATATACTGGGCGGATACCCAGCCACGCGCCCCAGCATAAGCAGAATCGCACCAGCGGTAGTCGCTCGTGCAGCGGAATACGAAAACCGGTTGCCCGCGTGGAACTGTCGTGATCACCGGATAGTTGGTTCCGGGGCCAGCACGGAAATTCACGTTGCCTATGGAGATGGCTTCAAAAGGGCCGCCGGACTGGGCGAACGCCGCAGGGGATACCAGCAGGAAGAGAGCTGCTGCCAAAAGTGATTTGCACCTCGTCATATGCGAATTCCTTCCGTGTCTGCGTCAGCCCGTTCACCGTATCGTGATCCTAACCTATATATCCAAGTCTCCCTGGAGCCATTTTCTAAACTGGGAACGCGTCCCAAAAAAGGCATTGCGGTCAACATCACCGTTCACCCCGTCGACCCGGCCTTCGGCGGTGTATTGCCAAAACACCCAGTCATTGCGCTGCTCGTAGATATTATTCGGGAAGGCGGCGACCGACCGCAGCCAGAAATGCTCGCCTTTCAAGGCACCAACCAGCCGATCGCGGTGGAAGTCAACGGAGGAATAGATGACCGGACGTTTGCCGTAGTGTTTTTCGATTTCATCAAGGAAATGGTTCATTTCCCGCAGGATCTTCTCGCGTGGCGGGCGCTCAGTGCAGGTTTTTGAATGTGCGTTCCATTCCATATCCAGCACAAGCGGAAGCGCTTCCGGATCGACCGGCACGATCTGTTTAACCCAAGAGACCTGCTCTTCAACCGGGCGGCAGAAATAGTAAAAATGATAGGCGCCGCGCCGCACGCCGGCTTCCTTCGCACCGAACCAATTGTCATAAAACCGGGGGTCAGAGTGATCGCCGCCCTCGGTTGCCTTGATCCAGGCAAACTCGGTTCCGGCCCGTTTGACCCTGTTCCAGTCAATGTCACCCTGCCAGCGGGAAACATCGATCCCGTGAATCGCATAGTCCTCTGGTGTTGGATCGGGGAAATCATAGGCTGAGCAGGCCGCCAGAAAGGCAAAGCCAACGACCGTGCAGAGTGTCTTCAAAATGGCGAGCAAGGCGACCTCATTTGGTTAAGCAATAGTTGCTTGTGCCGCTCAAAATGCCGGGTTTTTACTAACGGAATATGGACGCGTTGCATTTGTGAACAAAATTTCGACGGTATTTTGCTCCCGGATGATCCCGCTGGCGCCTGGTCATGACAGCGCAGCACGATGGCCGTGGACTGGCGGCATAAGTGAATTCCATTTGCGGTCTCCCGGCGAATCCTTATGACTGACCCTGTTATTTTGGAAAACATACCGGGATCTCATGACCGACCGCCTCACCATTGTTACGTGGAACATCAATTCCGTCCGGCTGCGCATGCCGATTGTCGAAAAGTTGCTGGATGAGGTGAACCCGGACGTTCTCTGTCTGCAGGAAACGAAATGCCCGGACGCCAATTTTCCTGAAAACCCGCTCAAGAAACTCGGCTACGAACACATCCATGTACATGGTCAAAAGGGCTATCACGGGGTGGCAACACTGTCGCGGCGGGCGCTGGGAAATGTTGAACGCCGGGATTTTTGCGGCATGGGCGATTCACGGCACATCGCGGTCGACGTGCCGTTCAATGGCAGCGCCCTGCGGCTTCACAATTTCTATGTCCCTGCGGGTGGCGACGAGCCAGATCGTGCGGTCAACGACAAGTTTGCGCACAAACTCGATTTCATGGCGGAAATGCGGGATTGGCTGACGGGTGAAGAGACTTCAAAGCCTGCCGTTTTGGTCGGAGATCTGAACGTTGCGCCGTACGAACACGATGTTTGGTCGCACAAACAGCTCTTGAAAGTGGTGAGCCATACTCCGATTGAGACTGAGCTCATGGAAGAGGTCCGGGTGGCCGGGGGGTGGATTGATGCCATGCGGCGTTTCACACCGATGGAGGAAAAGCTCTACACGTGGTGGAGCTACCGGGCAAAAGATTGGGCGAAAGCGGACAAGGGCCGCCGTCTTGATCATGTTTGGGTATCTCAAGCGCTCGAAGGACATATCAAGAGCACTTCTGTGCTGAAAGATGCGCGCGGTTGGGAGAAGCCGTCGGACCACGCGCCTGTGATTGCCGTTTTCGAGGCCTGATCCGGCGTTACGCGGGATAGGCAATCTCCGTCCGGTTTTCCGGCCGGGTGGCCCATTCGAAATACGCCCGATGGATCGCATTGGTTATTTCGCCAGGTACTCCGTTCGAGAAAACCCGGTTATCGACCCGGGAGATCGGTGCAACGCCGCCACCGGAGGTGGTAACGAAGATCTCATCGCTTTGCATGAACTCGCTCAGTGGAAGTGGGCGAATCTCGGCCGCAATCCCATGCTCACGGGCGATGTCGAGCACCGTCCGCCGGCTGATCCCTTCCAGCACGCCTGAGTCCGGCGTAATGAGCCGGCCGTTTTTGACCGAGAACACATTGAAGCCGGGGCCTTCCGTAACATTGCCCGCGGCGTCGAGCAGGATTGCGGTTTCGGCGCCTGCGTCCTTGGCCTCGAACAGGCCGCGGGTAAAGTCTCCCCAGTGATAGTTTTTCACACGGGGATCCACGCTCTCTGACGGGATTCGCGCAACAGTGCGGGCGATGTGAGCATGTGCTCCGGTCTGCGCAATCTCGGGTCTGATGACGTGGATGTATGGCACGCACCAGGCGAAGAACCGGTTCTTGCAGTCGCGCGGGTCGCGGGAGCCTGCCACCATGTTCACCCCGCGCGTCGTGACCATCGCGACATAGGCCTTGCGCAGTCCACTTGCCGCGACCAGCCCATGCAAGGCGGCCTCGATCGCGGGCCGGTCCATATCCGGGTCGAGGCGGAGGGCCTGCATCGATTTGAGGAAACGGTCGAGGTAAAGCGGGAGCCTGAAAAACGCTCCGTCCAGAACCGGGACGACGTCATACGTGATATCCGAGTGGATGAGGCCCCAATCGTTGAGCGGAACTGATGCATCTGCAATCGGCATAATGCGGCCATTCATCCACGCCGCGCCCGTCGATAGGTCCGGCGCGAGATGATTCGGGGTGCCGTCTGTCTGTTGTGCGTCTATGGGGGTCTCCGTCGCGCCGCTGTTTTGTTGGACCATGTTTATGGGGTAACGATCACCTTGCCCTTCACCTTGCGGTCTTTCAGTTCATGCAAGGCTTTTGGAATGTCGTCAAGTCCATAGGTCCCGTGGATGTGCGGTTTGATCCGGCCTTCCGCGACCCAACCAAGCAGCAGTTCCATATTGGCTTTGTGTCCGCCCGGGTCCCGAGAAACGGCATTGCCCCAAAAAACGCCCTGAACATCACAGCCCTTGAGCATGACGATGTTGAGTGGGATTTTCGGAATGTCGCCGGACGCGAAACCGATCACGAGATAGCGGCCTTCCCATCCCGTTGCGCGTAGGGCCTGTTCGGACAAGTCTCCCCCCACCGGGTCATAGACAACGTCCACACCGTTTCCGTCAGTCAGTTCCTTGAGCGTTTCCTTTAAGGGTACGGCGGAATAGTCGAGCAACTCATCGGCACCGAGCTTTTTGGCAAAGCTCAACTTGGCCAAAGACGAGGCGCATGCGATGACACGCGCTCCCATCAGTTTGGCAATCTCGACCGCTGCCTGGCCGACACCGCCTGACGCGCCAAGAACGGCAACCGTTTCTCCGGGTTGAAGACGCGCGCGGTCACGAAATGCATGCAGGGTCGTGCCGTAGGTCACTGTAAGACCGGCCGCGATCTCGAACGGAACTCCGTCGGGTAGCGGAATCAGGTCGTTCGCGCTTGCAAGGACCAGCTCGCGGGCAGCGCCCCATTTCATGTAGCCCATCACCCGGTCACCGGGTTTGAATTGCGCCACATCGCTTCCAGTCGCTTCGATGATTCCGGCAAATTCGGCGGCAGGAGAAAACGGCAGATCGGGTTTGAACTGATAGTTTCCTTGGATAATCAGGGTGTCGAAGAAATTCAGCGCGCAGGCTTTTACCCGAACGAGGATTTCAGATGCTGAAGGGGCCGGGTCCGGCAACTCTTGAACCGTCAGGGTTTCCGGCGGGCCGAGTTTCTGGCAAAGGCTAGCGCGCAAAACCTACTTCCTTGTCTTTCACACCCAATGTCCGATTTTGCTAGCATGCCGATATGCGCTCATCATCCCCTCCGAAAGCCGTAGAACCGCGCAGCTCTTGTGTTGATCGCCGGTTTCGGCCTAAACGGACCGCACAGTCGAAACCTTGAGATGTAAATAACACCATGCGCGGATATTTCGCAGTCGGGGCCGAGGGTCTTTCCAAACGCATGAACCTTGGAACCTTGATGCGTTCTGCACATGCATTCGGTGCCAACTTCTTTTTCACAGTCGATGCGGCGCAGAACCTGCGCAAAGCACCTGCTTCTGATACGTCAAAAAGCCCGGGGCACTTGCCGTTGTTCAATTGGGACAGCGTTGACACCATGGACTTGCCGCGCGGCTGTCAGCTTGTCGGGATCGAGCTTACCGAAGATTCCATTGATCTGCCGAGCTTCGGCCACCCGCTGCAGGCCGCGTATGTCTTGGGTCCGGAGCGCGGGTCTTTGTCTGACGAGATGCTGTCCCGCTGCGATCATGTGGTGAAAATCCCGACAAAGTTCTGCATCAACGTGGCTATGGCCGGGGCGATCGTCATGTATGACCGACACCGGGCGCTTGGCCGATATGCGGACAGGTCTACCACGGCCGGCGGGCCAAAGAGCGAGCGGCCAAGACATGTCAGTGGCGGCCCGGTCATGAGAACGGGCCGGAAGGTGCCGGGAACCTGAGGCTAGTCGACGTCTACCGCTTGGTCGGCTTCGATCACCTGGCGCAGACGGCCGAAGGCAAGCCGAATACGGGATTTAACTGTGCCAAGCGGCAGTCCCGTCCGGTCGGCGATTTCGCTGTGCGATAATCCGGTGAAAAAAGCCTGCCGAACCACGTCCTGCTGTTCATTTGGGAGGGATTTCAAGGCTTCGCGCACCCGCTCTTCGCGCAGACGGGCGTCCATTTCGGAAGCAACATCTGCCGGCGCGCTGGGCTGCAGAGAGGGATCTTCGGGGTCCAGCTCCGCGGTTTTCTGGCGCCGCAAACGGTCGATACGCCGGTTCCGCGCGATTCGGAACAGCCACGTGCTCGCAGACGACTTAGACGGATCAAACAATTCCGCTTTCCGCCACAAGGTCACCATGACGTCTTGAGCGATCTCTTCAGCAAGGTTGGCGTCGGCGCCTTGCTGCATCAAATAGCCCTTCAGACGCGGTGCGAAATGGTCGAAAAGCTCCGCGAAAGCGGATCTGTCGCGGTCTGATGCAACTTTGACGACCAAGTCTGAATAATACTGCAGCTGACCCACCAACCGCTAACTCCGTTTTTCTTCTCGTTGTGTTTAGCAGGTTCACACAAATACGGAAGAGGTGACGCCACACTCTTGCCGAATTTATCGCGAAACCGTGGTTGCTCAAGACAGGGAAGACGTTCGATCCGATCCGGCGAAAACGCCGCCTGAAAAACTTCAACCCTTTCGTAACCCGCTTTAAGTTATCATTAAAGCAAGGTTTATATGTCAGGTGGCATTTGAATAGAATGTAACCAATCGACTGAACGATCCAAACGGTGTGGAGATGATGCAAGCAAAAACGCTGGTTCTGGCCTTTTTAGGTCTTGTCCTTTCAAGTGCAGCGGCTTTCGCACAAACCCCGACCCTGCTGAAACAGCACAAGGATTGGGCCGCCTATTCCCTGTCGAGCGGAAGCGGGAAAGTCTGTTACGCCCTAACCAAACCCACACAAATGCTGCCCGGCGACCGGAACCATGGAGACGTTTTCTTCTTCGTGACTTCCCGCCCAGCGGAAGGTGTGAATTCGGAGCCGAGCCTGCTGGTCGGATATCCGCTAAAGGCGCAGTCGACCGTCACCGCCGATGTCGATGGAAACGGGTTTACCCTGTTCACCAACAATGATGGGGCCTGGGTGGAAAATGCAGCGACTGAAGCCCAGCTTGTCGCAGCGATGAAAGCGGGCCGCGAAATGACAGTGCGCGGCGAATCGAGCCGGGGCACTAAAACGACCTATCGTTTTTCCCTGTCGGGCGTGACTGCCGCAATTGATACGGCTGCGCAGGCCTGCCGGTAATTCGGCCCACGATCTGAGTGTTTTAAGGGGCCGGGAAACCGGCCCTTTTTCGTGAGCTGCCGCATGGCTGATCTGCAGCGTTCTTGCGGCCAAAATCTTGCAATTTTCCGGTTTTGCCGCTACGACGTCCCGCAAATGCGCGCCGATTGTTAAGCGCGCCCCAAAGCCGGTGGACGTTGAAGCTTCAATATGGGCGCCCCGCCACGTCGGCCAATTGCCATTCAGACCGGCTGCGCCGGCCGAATTTGGATCAGAAAATGGTGACAACGATCGACATCGCTCGGGACAATCCGAACGCCAAGACTATTGCATCGACCGGTGCCTCACATCTGGTTGGCGAGGAGAAGCCGACGCTGATCGGCCTGTCGCGCGAGGAACTTGGCGAAGCTCTGGGAACGATCGGTGTGCCGCAAAAGCAATGGCGCATGCGGTCGTCGCAGCTGTGGCACTGGCTCTACGTGCGCGGTGTTTCCAACTTTGCGGACATGACGAACATCGCCAAGGATCTGCGTGCCAAGCTTGATGAGGCGTTCACCATCGCCCGTCCAAAGATCGTGTCGGAACAGATCTCCGTCGATGGAACCCGCAAGTGGCTGTTCCAGTTTCCGCCGCGCGGCGCCGGAAACCCCGTCGAAGTTGAAACCGTCTACATCCCGGAAGAAGGCCGTGGAACGCTTTGTGTGTCGTCCCAAGTCGGCTGCACTCTGACCTGCACGTTCTGTCATACCGGCACGCAAAAGCTGGTCCGCAATCTGACATCTGAAGAGATCCTCTCCCAGATCCTGATTGCCCGCGACCGGCTTGGCGATTTTCCGGATGCACACACGCCGCAAGGCGCGATCGTACCGTCCGAAGGCCGTCTGGTCACAAACATCGTCATGATGGGGATGGGCGAGCCGCTCTACAATTTCGAGAACGTCAAGAAGGCGCTTTTGATCGCTTCGGATGGCGACGGACTGTCGCTTTCCAAGCGGCGGATCACCCTGTCCACATCCGGCGTTGTCCCGGAGATTTTCCGGACAGGCGACGAGATTGGCTGCATGCTGGCAATTTCCCTCCATGCTGTTCGGGACGAGGATCGCGACATCCTGGTGCCGATCAACAAGAAGTGGAACATCAAGGAACTGCTCGACGCCTGCCGCAACTATCCAGGCCTGTCGAATGCCAAGCGCATCACCTTTGAATACGTGATGCTGAAAGACATCAACGACAGCAACGAAGACGCGCTGGAGCTGGTCCGGCTGCTCAAGGGCATTCCGGCGAAGATCAATCTGATCCCGTTCAACCCCTGGCCGGGTTCGCAATATGCCTGTTCCGACTGGGAGCGGATCGAGGAATTCGCTGACATCGTCAACAGGGCCGGTTACGCCTCGCCGATCCGTACACCTCGGGGCCGCGACATTTTTGCCGCCTGCGGCCAGCTGAAGTCAACCTCTGAGCGTATGCGCAAAAAGGACCGGGATGCATTGAACGCAAAAAAAGCCGCTGTTTACTGATCCCGGGATTCGGATTTCAATGCCCGGCATCTTCAGACAACGACAACCGAATCAGGTTTGAAAACATCGTAATTCCCGGCACGATCAAGTCATCCGGGAAATCATAGTCCGGGTTGTGCAGGTCCGGCTGGTTTTCGCCTGCACCGAGCCCGAACATGCCGCCCTCATAGCGCTGGGTGATTTCGCCAAAGTCTTCGCCCCAACGGAAGGGCCGGTCGATTGAAACAAACTCCGCATTCGCGTCCGCTGCCGCCCTCTTGATCATACCAAAGGCCAACTGGCTGTTGGCATTGGCCGCAAATTCTTCCCTTGTTTCAAATGCGACGTGAAGACCATAGGCCTGGGCCAAAGCCCGCGCCTCTTTCGCCAGTTCTTGCCACATCCGCTCGACCACACCACCGTCGGCGGCCCGAAGCGTGTAGTGAACCTCGCCACTTCCCGGACAAACGCCCGAAGATTGCACGCCCATACCGGTATAGATCGGCACAATCAGCGCGTAGGCATCAGGCTTGTCATAACGCGCCTGGATTTCCCGCGCTTTAAGGGTAAGTTCGGCCATAGCGAAGGATGGGCTTGCGCCGGTTTCCGGCTGGGCGCTGTGCGCTTCCTTTCCGGAAAATTTGACAGCGGCGTACTTCACTGCCGAAGCAAAGGTCCCTGTTTTGCAAACCGCGGCTCCTTTTGGAAATCCGGGCAGATTGTGCAGAGCGAAGGCCAAGTCCGGCCGGATAGTTTCAAAGTTCGGGTGCAGACAACAGGTCCGGGCGCCGGTTCCGGTTTCTTCGTCCGGCTGAAACAACAGAACAACACGGCCTTCGTCCGGGCGTTTTGCCAGCGTTTGGGCTACACCGGCCATGATCGTCATGTGGCCGTCATGACCGCATTTGTGGCCGACACCGTCATAGACCGACCTGTAGGTTAGATCTTGATTCACCTCATGAATTGGCAAGGCATCCAGCTCGGTCCGGAGCATCACCGTTTTGCCTGGTTTTTCGCCGCTATAGACAGCGGCAAACCCGGCCCCGGCTAGTGGAACAAAGGCATCAGGTGCCGCATAGTCTGCCAGAAACTGGCGCATGTACTTTGCGGTCTCGACCTCCTGGCGGGAGACTTCCGGATGCGCGTGCAGCCAATGCCGTAATTCGATTAACTGAGTGAGATGAAATTTCAATTCCGGACCTATTTGCAATTCCCGAAGTGTTGGAAGCACTCAAGCATATCCAAAAGCTGGCCAAGGCCAAACCCTGCCCGGTGACACATCAGCTGGAACGCGTGACAAGCGGCAAGCGGGGCCAACCTGGCCCCGCTTTTTTTAGCTTTCGATGAAAGCCAGCAGATCGGCATTCACCTCATCCGGATGGGTTGCAAAGAACCCGTGGGACAGACCGGCATAGGTTTTTTGCGTGCCGTTTTGCAAAAGCTTGATGGCTTTGTCCGCGGAATTCGCAATCGGGACAACCTGATCATCGCCGCCGTGCAGCACCAGCACCGGAACATCGATCGCCTTCAGATCCTCGGTTTGATCGGTTTCCGAGAACACGGCAATGCACTGATAATGCGCAGACGCGCTGCCCATCATGCCCTGGCGCCACCAGTTCTGGATGAGGCCCTGGCTGACGTCTGCACCTTCCCGGTTGAAGCCATAGAATGGGCCGGAAGGCACATCCAGAAAGAACTGCGCACGATTGTGCGCCAGAGCCGCACGCAATCCGTCGAACACCTCCAACGGAATGCCATCCGGATTGTTTTCAGTTTTCAACATCAATGGCGTAATGGCACCCAGCAGAGCAGCCTTGGCAACCCGGCCAGGTTCAGCCCGCGCAACATAACGTGCGGCTTCACCGCCACCGGTGGAATGCCCGATATGAACAGCATTCTTCAGGTTCAGCTCCCGGACAAGCTCTGCAACATCCGCGGCGTAGGTGTCCATGTTATGGCCCCGGTCCGTCTGTTCCGACCGGCCGTGCCCGCGCCGGTCATGCGCAATCACCCGATAGCCCTTGGACAGGAAAAAGAGCATCTGGTTGTCCCAGTCATCTCCGCTCAGTGGCCAGCCGTGGTGAAAGACGATCGGCTGAGCATCGGTCGGACCCCAGTCTTTGTAGAAGATTTCAGTTCCGTCCGTGGTTGTGAAAGTCGCCATTCTCAAGTCTCCATCGTTTTTGGATGTTGCCGCGGCAAAGCCGGGCACAGCGGCAACCGCGAGCAGCGCTCCGCTGCCTTGCAACACCTGCCGCCGGTTAGGGATGAGGGTTTTAAGATCAGTCATTGGTCTTAGGTCTCTGCCGTTGTTTCGACATGGACACAGATAGATGTTTGGGCGTACGCTCAGAATTGGCGTAAATGACTTTCATCGAGGCATAAGTGACAAATCGTCTAGGGGGCTGTATCGCAGAAATTGCCCTGCTGAACTATCCGGACTGCCAACTTGCTGCCGTGCACGGGCTTACGGACCTTTTTCGCATCGCCAGCGAATGGTCCGATGCTGGCTCAGACCGATGGATCAGGGTCACACACTGGGCTTCCCATGCAGGCACCAGAAGCCCTGAGCTTACCTGCACCTTCGATACACATCCCGGTGCCGATCATCAGCCAGACTACGTGATCGTTCCGCCGAGCATCGCCATGCCGGAAAAGATGCAATCTGTTCCAGAGGCCGCCAAATGGCTCACTCACCAGCACGGGCGGGGCAGCCGGATCTGTTCGGTATGTGCAGGTGCATTCGTTTTGGCAGAGAGTGGGCTGATCGATGGCCGGCAGGTGACGACCCATTGGGCCTTCGCTCAAGAACTCTCCTCAAAGTACCCTAAGGTTAGCGTTGCAGATCAGCATATGGTTTTAGACGACGGCGACATCATTACTGCCGGTGGAATTCTCGCATGGACCGATCTTGGATTGACACTGGTGGACCGTCTCATGGGACCCAGCACGATGCTTGCGACTGCCCGCTTTCTGCTGATTGATCCCCCGCGCCAACTACAGCGGCCTTTCAGCCAGTTCATTCCAAGATTTGACCACGGCGACGATTCAATCCTATCCACCCAGCACCACATTCACGCGCACGTTGCCGCCCCGCACAGTCTCGAAGAGCTATCAAGTATTGCCAACCTCGGTGGCCGCACATTCCTGCGGCGTTTTGCGAAGGCAACCGGCCTGAAGCCAAC
This sequence comes from Roseibium hamelinense, assembly GCF_007830545.1. GTDB lineage: Bacteria > Pseudomonadota > Alphaproteobacteria > Rhizobiales > Stappiaceae > Roseibium > Roseibium hamelinense. The sequence continues at coordinate 15,840 of NZ_VLLF01000010.1, read as the reverse complement.
GGAATATGTCCAAAATGTCAGGATCAGCAGGGCACGCGAGTACTTGGAACTCAGTGTAAAGACGGTTGATCAGATTACATGGGAAGTTGGATATTCCGATCCGGCAGCTTTCAGGAAAGTCTTTCATCGGTTGACCGGCCTCACCCCGAACAGCTACCGGCAGCGGTTTGGATTGGTTTTTGCGCATAAACACCAGGAGAAAGAAAAGAAACCGATCAGTTCCTAACTTAGCTGTGATTTGAACGTGACAACGGGTCTCTCCATTTCCTGGGAGCCGGGAAGCACCTCCTGGCTTTTCTGCTGAACAGAAACCCAAGGAGACGACTATGACTTCAATTGGTACCAGCATGCCACGACGGCGTAAGACCGACACTCCGCCGGTCTCTCCCTTGCCCTCCGCTGCTGCCATCCTGACCGTTCTGATCGCTGGTGCGGTCGCTTCCGGCCTTTGGGAAATCTGGGCCCGTGCGATCACACCCTTGTTCATCGGTGGGCCGCTTGAGGCTTCCGCATTGGTGAAATCGAGCTTTGGTATCAACTCCAGTTTCCTGGCCGAAACCATTCACATCGTCACCGGCGTGATTGCCTATCCGCTGGGCTATCTGCTCGTTGCCCGGCCACTCGCCAAATACTTCCCGATTAGCCTGCCCTGGCCGATTGTTGGCGCTGGGTTCGGTGTCGGCCTGTGGGTGTTCGCCATGTATGTGATGGCACATCTTGTTGCCGGATTTCCGCCGTTCCTTGGGTTCGGAAACCTTGCATTGGCTTCGCTTTACGGTCACGTGCTTTATGGCGTTGCCGTCGCTGCAATCTTCCGGCTCCGAGATGCCGACAGCTAACATCAGCAACTTCCGGCGGGCCGAATATTGCGGTCCGCCATGTTTCCAGATCTTTTCCACAATTTGAGATTTGACGCGTTTTCTTAACCCGTTGCTCACCTGTGAAAACTACCAATCCCGGTAGTGAGGCAATCAAGTTCGGAAACATGTACTTGGTTGTAATAATTTACCAGGTATTGCTTTGGAAGCAGGGATGGAAAAACAACAAGAAGCTTCGGCAATGCACGGTTTTCTTTCGCAGATTTCCGGTCCGTGGACGCTTTCCGTCTTATGGGCGCTGTCCCGGAGTGACGCTCCCAGGTTCAGTGCCCTGAAACGCTTGATCCCGGGCATTTCGGCACGCATGTTGACGGACCGTTTGCGCAAACTTGAGGCGAACGGCTTGGTCGAACGCCACTACAAGCCAACAATTCCGCCAGAGGTGACTTATTCCTTGAGCGAAAAGGGCGCTTCGCTCAAACCGGCCATGGATGTTTTTTCGTCTATTGCCGGTGCCGATGGTGTGCATCTGGTGGCCGGGCCCGTTGGCAGGTCTGCTGCTGCGCCTTCGCTGCGGGAGCAACAACACGTTTCAATGCCCGCCGAAGGCGGTGGCACGGGCCAGTTGGGACCTGTCGTGCCTTTGCACAATCCAGGCCATCAGCCGTCCCCTTACCGGGCCTACAGGCCACCCCAAATGAACCGTGAAGCAGTCGTTGAAACCGCAGCCGCCGAAGACAGCGACGCTGAGGCGGTTTAAGCTCTGAAGGACTACAACTCGTTTTTGCATAAAAAAGGCCGCCATCGGGGCGGCCTTTTGCGTTTCTTGCAGGCCTGGTCAGACCAGGCCGGCTTTGGTGAATGGCAGGCTGGTGATCCACTCATCCCGGGCGGCGGCAATCGCGTTGGCAACGGCAGGGCCGATCGGCGGTGTGCCCGGCTCGCCGATACCGGTCGGCGATTCAGTCGAGGGCACGATATGGACCTCAATTTCCGGCATGTCAGACATCCGCAAGGACTCATATGTGTCGAAGTTGGTTTCTTCGACATATCCGTCCGTGAGTGTCACCTGGTTGCGCAAAATCGCACCAAGGCCGTACCCAATACCGCCTTCGACCTGCGCCCGGATATTGTCCGGGTTGACCGGAATGCCGCAGTCGACTGCAGCCGTGACCTTCTCGACCTTGACGGTGCCGTCTTCCCGGAACGAGATTTCGGCCACTTCAGCCACATAGGACCCGAAGGACTTGTGTACGGCAACACCGCGATGCCGGCCTTCCGGCAACGGCGTGTCCCAACCGGCCTTTTCTGCGGCAAGCTTGAGTACGTTGGTCTTGCGCGGATCGTCTTTGAGCAGCTCCAGGCGCAGCGCAACTGGATCTTTGCCGGTCTCTTTGGCAATTCGGTCCATCATGGTTTCCATGACATAAGCCGTGTGAGTGTGTCCCACGGACCGCCACCACAGAACTGGAACCGGGGTTTCCTGGAAGGCCTGTTCCATGTTCATAACCGGGAACGAATAGGTCGTGTCGGACGCGCCCTCTGTCATGTTGTGATCAACGCCGTCGGCCATGAGCATCGGTTCAAAGGCGGAGCCTTTTATGATCGACTTGGCCGCAATGTTGTATTTGACCGCGGTAACGTTGCCGTCATCGTCCAGACCAACCTTGATCTTGTGCGCGGACATCGGACGGTAATATCCACCGGTCATGTCGTCTTCGCGGGTCCACACGATCTTAATTGGACGCTTTTCCATGCCGGCATCCCGCATCGCTTTCATCAAGAAAGAGACTTCGGACACCGGATGGCTGTCCTGCTGGGCACGCCGGCCGAAAGATCCGCCGGACCAGAGTGTATTGATCTGAACATTTTCAAACGGGATGCCCAGGATCGTGGCCGCTACATTGTGGTCAAGCGTCTGGATCTGGGAGGCAAACCAGAATTCTGCCTTCTCGCCATCGAACTCGGCAACGATGTCCAGCGGTTCCATGGCGCCGTGCGCCAGAAACGGGAAGTCGTAATCGATCTTCATAACGTTTGCAGAGGCTTCCAGTGCCGCGTCAACATCGCCGTCTTCACGGACCGTCAGACCCGGCTTGGTGGTCATGTCCTTCAATTCGCTCATCATGGCATCGCTGGAACGGGTTTCAGCTGCGCTGTCGTCCCACTCGATCTCAAGGAGATCGCGTGCCTTGATTGCGGGCCAGGTGCTCTCCGCCACCACAGCAACACCGCTTGGGATCTGGAAAATCTCGACGACACCAGGAACCTTTTCGGCTTCCGAGGCGTCGAAGGACTTTACCGTCCCGCCAAATCTTGGCGACCGGGCGACGGTTGCCGTCAGCATGCCATCCCGCTTGAAGTCGATTGTGTAGGTATCCGGCGCACCAACCGTCTTGTTCTTAACGTCCTTGCGTGGGAACGACTTGCCGATATAGACCCACTGATCCGGTGTCTTCAGAGCCGGATCCGCCGGGACTTCTTCCTGTGCCGCCAATCCTGCAAGCTCGCCCAGCGTTGCGGTTTTGCCTGAGGGGTGGGACACCACGCCGCTGGACACGGTGATTTCACCAGCCGGGACGCCCCATTCCTTGGCGGCCGCGGAGACAATCATCGCTTTCGCTGCGGCACCGGCCTGACGGTATTGCATGAAGGCGTTCGGCATTGCGGTCGATCCGCCGGTGCCCTGAACGCCAAACAGGCTGTTTGCATAAAGCTGAGGGTTGGACGGCGCAAGTTCGAGAACAATCTGTTCGTGGGAAGCGTCCAATTCATCGGCGACCAACGTAGCCAGACCGTTTGCGGTGCCCTGGCCTTTGTCGAGGTGCTTGGACAAAACTGCGACCGTGTTGTCCGGCCGGATGTGTACAAATGGCTGAGCGAACTCCCCAGAGCCCGCAGCCGCTTTGGCGGTGTTCGGCAATTTGGCGGCGAGGATCAGGCCACCGACAGCGCCGGCCGACATCTTGAGGAATGTCCGGCGGCTTGGTTTTGCCTGTTCCAGAGGTTTTTGGAGCTGATGCAACATGGGTTACCCCTCCATCTTGTCTGCGGCCACATGGATCGCTTTGCGAATGCGGGCGTAAGTGGCGCAGCGGCACACATTCCCATCCATGGCGGCATCAATGTCGTCGTCGGTCGGCTTTGGCGTTTCGCTCAAAAGCGCGGTTGCTGCGAGAATTTGTCCGGACTGGCAATATCCGCATTGCGGTACATCCAGTTCTTGCCATGCGGCCTGGACGGCTTCGGCAGCTTTGCCGTTCGCGCCTTCGATAGTGGTGATGTTTGCGCCTTCGAGATCCCCGATCTGAAGCTGGCAGGAGCGGGACGGGATGCCGTCCCAATGAACGGTGCAAGCGCCGCATGAGGCGATACCGCACCCGAATTTGGTGCCGGTCATACCGAGTTCGTCTCGCAGAGCCCAAAGCAGCGGGGTATCTGATGCCGCGTCAAGCGTGCGTTTTTCACCATTGATTGTGAGGGTAACAGACATGGAGATGGAGCCTCCCTTGGCTTGTCTGAACTGGCTGAGGAGTGTAAACTACACTGTGTAGTTTATCTGCAATTCTCTAGCGTGTAAACGCCGCAGTTTACTTAGGGCGAATCTTTTGGGATGTAAGGGGGAACATGGCCAGGGGCTCGGAATGTCCGTAACGGATCAAAAAAGAAAGCAAATTGTAGAAGCTGCGATCGCGGAATTCCAGGAGAAGGGCTTTGCGGGCGCGAGCATGGACCGCATTTCAGAGCGGGCGAACGTCTCTAAGAGGACTGTCTACAATCATTTTGACAACAAAGAAGTTCTTTTCCGGGCGATCAATCAGTGCCTCGCTGACCAGCTCAATGCTGCGCTTGAGATTGACTGGGACCCTGCACTGCCAATCCGCGACGCGTTGATCCGGCTTGGTTGGGCCGAGGGTGATCTTATGATCAGCCCGTGTTTCATGAACCTGGCCCGAATGATCATGAGCGAGACAATTCGAGACCCCGATCTGGCTGCGGACATGAATGCACGCATGACCAAGCTTGAGGTGTTTGCCGAGTTCATGAAACGGGCCAATGACGAGGGCAAGCTTGATATTCCGGACCCGGCGCTGGCCGCCGAGCAGTTTTTAGGGCTGATCAAGTCGCGAGCCTTTTACCCGAATATTTACGCCAACCGGGTGCCTGACAGGAACGAGATGGACAGGATCATCACCGAGAGTGTCGACATGATGCTGGCGCGGTATGCCCTATTGAAGGCGACTGCCGACGCCTGATTTCCGGTGTTCAGACCGGATCAAGCAGATTGCCCCAGTTTGTGCGCTCAGCCATTTGCTGCCGCGTTTTTTCCGAGATCAGACCGTCCACGTTCTCAGGCAGCCAGCCCCCGCCAAGCCCCTTGTAGATCGCGACCAGATTGGTCAGCACATTCGCATGGGCTGCAAGATACCGCTCTTCCGAGGTTAACAGACTTCGCTGCGCATCAACGACCCGGTTGTATGCGGCGGTCCCGTCCTGATACTGGGCTTGTACTTCCGTGACCGCGCTGCGCGCTGCGGTGACGCTCCTGCGGAGATAAACCGCTTCCTGCTTTGACCGAAGAAACGCGGCAATCGCGGTTTCAACCTCCGAATAAGCGGTCAAAACCACATTTTCATAGTTCAACAAGGCTTCCTGAAACTTGGCATCCTGGATGCGGACGTTGTTCTGAATCCGCCCATAGTTGAGAAAGTTCCATGAAAAACCCGGATTTATGAAGCCGGTTGTGGCGTTGTTTGTGAACAGATCGCTGAAATCGGCCGCCCGCACGCCAATTGCACCGGTGATGGTGAATGCCGGGAACAAATCCGCCTTGGCGACGCCAATCTGTGCCGACTGCGCCGCCGCCAAATATTCAGCGTAACGGATGTCCGGCCGGCGCCGCAAAAGCCCGGCCGGCACGCCGATCGCCACTGCGGCTGGCACGCGCGGTAACTTGGCCGATGGGCCGAGCCGCTTTTCGATGGCACCTGGCGGTTCGCTCAAAAGCACGCTCATTGCATTATAGGCCTGTGCCAGCTCCGCCTGATAACTGGGAATCAGTGCCAACGTGTTGTTCAAGAGCACCGTCGCCTCGTTAACGTCCAGCCGGGACGCTGCGCCGTTTTCGAGCCGCAGCTTGGTCAGGTTCGCCGACTTGCGCTGCAGGGCGGCGTTCCGCTTAGCGATCGCGACAAGCTGCTGCAATTCGCGAATGGTAACGTAGGTTGCGGCGATGTCGCCGGTCAGTGTCACCAGCGCGTCGTCGTAGCTTGCAAGATTAGCTTCGTAATTGGCCTTCGCAGACTGGACGTCGCGCCTGATCTTGCCCCAGATGTCGATCTCCCAACCGGCGTCAAAGCCTGCTGACACGCGGGTCATGTGATTGTCGATCAGCCCGACGCGCTCCAAATCCCGGATGAAGGGGTCTTCAGTGCTCCAGCGGATCGAGCGAACGCCGCCCTTGACCTGCTGATCCTGGGGGAACAACTCGCCGCGCGCGAGCCCAAGCTGAGCCCGGGCCTGGTAGACCCGCACGCCGGCGGCTTGCAGCTCTACATTTTGACTGTAAGCATCGGCCACGAGCGCATTGAGCGCCGGATCCTTGAAAACACGCCACCATGCTGCGGTTTCGGCCGTGCGTGTGGTGAAACCGGTTCTGCTGTCGATCTGAAGATTTGCGCCTTTCGACCAGCTGTCCAGTTGCGGGGCGTCGGGGCGCTCAAAATCCGGACCCACCATGCAACCGCACAAGAATGTTGCAAACAGGGGCGCTAACAAATGCGGTGGCACACGGAGTGTCATCATGCGTCCCTATAAATCCAGTGGGAACAAGAAGTTCGCCCAACTGTAGAGGCGGATATTGACCTTGCGCAGCACATCAAAACCTTTGGACCCTGCGCCGGTGTAAATCGCGGCAGCTCCATGAGTGCCGCCCGGCAAAGCACTGGCGAGCTCAGGGTCATCAAGTTTAATCTCGACGGCGAACCGGCCCTGCAGGCTTGGCAAACGGAAATTGGGAACATCGCCGCTGGGCTTGATCTGACCCTGACCGGTGCCCTCCCAAATTGACACCACTGTGCCGGTAAAAATGCGCCCAGGGTGGGTATCCAGCGCGACTTCGACCGGCAAGCCGGGTTTCACGAATTTAAGGTGTTCTTGGTAGTAGGTTGCCAGAAAATACGCATCCGCGTCTGCAATCAGCGCCGCTATGGCGGCAATCCGCCGTCCTCCGACGTAAAGTCCCGGACGTGCTTGCTGGCTCACAATTGTGCCGTCTTCAGGGGCGCGCAGAACCGTCCGGTCCAGATAATACTGCGCTTCATCCACCGCTGCCTCGGCCGCGGCAACCTGGGCGTTGACGCCATCCAGTTGCGCTTCGCGCGCGAGTTCAGCCTTTGCCAGGTTGGCTTGAGCTTCCGAAACCTGTGCCTTTGCTGCGATGAGCTGCGCCTGCCACTTATCCAGCGTCTCCTGGCGAGCGCCGCCTTGCAGAACAAGGTTGCTGTAGCGGGTGACTTCCTGCTGTGCAAAGGCTTCGTTGGCCTCTGCTTCGCTGACCGCGTCCCTGGCAATGTCAACGTCCTGATCAAGAATCAGTGCGTTCTGCCGCGCTTCCGCCAATTGGGCCTGTTGCTCTTTAAGCTTTGCGCGGAACAGCGTGTCGTCGAAACGGTAAAGAATGTCGCCCTTCTTGACCGGGGTGTTCTGTGTCACCAGAACTTCCCTGAGTTCGGTCGGTTCAGGCAGGCCTGTCGATAGTTGAACGGTCTGGCGGATCATGTGCCCGTCTATCGAATAGGGCGTGAAGAAGCGCAGGCCAATCAAGAAGATCAGCAGCAGATGAAATCCGATCCAGAAGGACACCACACCCCAGACGATGGTGAATTTCAGAAGCTGAAACCGGAAAAAAATAAGGTAAATCGACAGTCCGTAGACGAAGGTGATGATCAGCGCGATGGTCATGAGGCAGGTGCCTTACCTTCACCAGCCTCATCTTCAGCCGCACGTGGTTCGCTGAAGACTGGCTCTTTGCGGGTCCCCGCTGCCGCCTGGGCCGCGCGTTCGGCGATCGGGTTGGCTGGCCCGCCGCTTCCGTCTTCTTCGCGTTTGCCAAGGAATTTCCGGACATCGATGGTCACGGAATCGTGGTAAGCCCAAATAAGGGCGTGAACCCAGGGAAACACCGTGAAAAGGCCAATCCAGCCCATCATCTTCACGGATTCGGCATGAGGATGCTTGCGCCGTTCTGCCAGCTTACCCGGCAAGCTGGCGATTTGGATGAGCGCATAGAAGAGTGCGATGATCACGACGACAAGGACCGCAAAGGTCAGATAGTCGTAACCATCGAGTTCAAAATCGATCAGTCCCAAATCCAAGACCCTCGCAACGTTGCAGGTGTCCTGCCCCCTATTGATAATCCATAGGACGCCAGACTGATGCAGGTCAATTAGCTGCAGGCCAAAGCAGACTACCTGTCTTCATTCTCCCGGCAAACAGGATGTTGTTTCGGTCATCGGCTTTGGGCGCAAAAACACCCAGAAATGCGCTTGCCTTGACGGTTTTAACAGCTAAATTGCCGCGACTTTCCTTGCCGAAGCCTTTGGCAGCGGCCCAATCGATCACGGAATTTTTTATGGCGCACGGTGATATCAAAAAAGTTGTGCTCGCCTATTCGGGCGGTCTCGACACATCCATCATCCTCAAATGGCTGCAAACGGAACTCGGCTGTGAGGTTGTCACATTCACGGCGGATCTTGGCCAAGGCGAGGAATTGGAGCCGGCCCGCAAGAAAGCCGAGATGCTTGGCATCAAGGAAATCTACATTGATGACCTGCGCGAAGAGTTCATCAAAGACTTTGTTTTCCCGATGTTCCGTGCAAATGCCGTTTATGAAGGCGTCTACCTCCTCGGTACGTCTATCGCACGGCCCCTGATTTCCAAGCGCCTGATCGAGATTGCCGAAGAGACCGGTGCGGATGCCGTTGCTCACGGGGCAACCGGGAAGGGCAATGACCAGGTCCGGTTTGAGTTGTCTGCCTATGCGCTCAATCCGGATATTAAGGTGATTGCACCTTGGCGCGACTGGACATTCAAGTCACGGACCGATCTGCTTGATTTTGCGGAAAAGCATCAGATCCCGGTGCCGAAAGACAAGATGGGCGAGGCGCCATTCTCTGTCGATGCGAACATGCTGCACTCCTCCTCGGAAGGTAAAGTTCTTGAGGACCCGAACGAAGAAGCACCTGGCTATGTCTTCCAACGCACGGTCGATCCAACCGAAGCGCCTGATGTTGCGACCGAAATCGAAATTGGTTTCGAAAAGGGCGATATGGTGTCCTTAAACGGTGAGCGTTTGTCGCCGGCAACCCTTTTCCAGAAGCTCAACGACCTTGGCCGGGACAACGGCATTGGCCGACTGGACATGGTTGAAAATCGCTTTGTCGGCATGAAAAGCCGCGGCATCTACGAGACACCCGGCGGGACGATCCTCTTGACCGCGCACCGCGCCATGGAATCAATTACCCTTGACCGCGGTGCCGGGCACCTCAAGGACGAGTTGATGCCGCGCTACGCCGAGCTGATCTACAATGGTTTCTGGTTCTCGCCAGAGCGTGAGATGCTGCAGGCGTTGATCGACAAAAGCCAGGAACATGTGACCGGTACCGTGACGCTCAAGCTGTACAAGGGCAACGTTATCGTGGTCGGCCGTGCATCGCCATATTCGCTCTATTCCGAAGAATTGGTGACGTTTGAAGATGATCAGGGGGCCTATGACCAAAAGGATGCAGCGGGCTTCATCAAGCTGAACGCCTTGCGGCTGCGCACATTGGCAAAGCGCAACAGGTTGGATTGAGGCGATGACCGATGCGGCGGGCTCCTTGACAGACGATCTCGCCGCGACCGGTTTCACTTTGCTTGGCGGTTTCGCGCCCGACTCAGACGATTTGGCCAGTCTGTCACCGCATGATCCTCCCGTGACACAAGTGATTATGATCGGCAGTCTGGCACCCCTGCTCTGGGAGCCTTTTTTGGCTAGCGCCGAGTATAAGGATGGCCTTGCCGATCCGCTCGACCGCTACACCCGGCGCGTTCTGGGCGGGCTGGCAAGCGCCTTCAGTATGACCGCAGCCTTTCCATTCGATGGACCGCCCTATCACCCGTTTCAGAAATGGGCTCTCCGCTGCGGCGGGTTTTCCCCAAGCCCGATCGGTGTTTTGGCGCACCACGAATTTGGCCCTTGGGCTGGCTTGCGCGCCGCTTTCTTTGCCTCCGGCGATGCTCTTGCACTGGATACCAGAAGTGCTCAGGGCCCCTGCCCTGATTGTGTGGCGAAACCTTGCGTGTCCGCCTGTCCCGTTGGCGCAATTTCAGATCTAACCGGCTACGATGTGCCAGCTTGCATGGCGTATCTGTCTTCCAAGCCCGCGGCCGACTGCTGGCAGGGATGCCTGGCCCGCAAAGCATGCCCTTATGGCGCTGAATATGGTCACGGGACAGGGCCCGGCGCCTTTCACATGAAAAGCTTTATGGGCTTTTGAGACCTTTGAGAGAGTTGGCTTGCCAATGCAGAAACTGTTTTCGTTGTTCGTGTTTTTATTCGCGGTGGTCGGCATGGGCCTGTTGATCGGTGCGAGCACTTTGCCAGGTCCATGGTATGCGGAGCTTCAAAAACCGCCGCTCAATCCACCAAACTGGCTGTTCGGTCCGGTTTGGACAGTGCTTTATGTCTTCATCGCGATAGCCGGATGGCGCGTTTGGCTTGCGTCCGGCCTCTCGGCCTTGTTCAGCGTTTGGGTGCTGCAACTGGCGCTTAATTTCGCTTGGAGCCCGGTTGTGTTTGTAGTCAATGATCTTACGCTCGGCATGGTCATTCTGACTGCCATGTTCGCTTCGATTATCATTTTCATCAGGATGGCGGCAGCACGGGACCGGATTTCGTCAGGGCTGTTCGTGCCTTATGCGGTTTGGGTCGCGTTTGCCGGATATCTCAATGCGGGTTTGGTGTATCTGAACTAAGAAGCTCAGACGTGTTCTTGGCCGGTGGCCGAAACCATTTTAGCGGCATGGACATGCGGCAGCACGTCGTGGACACGGATGATTGAGGCGCCTTTTTGCAGGGCAAGAGTGTGCACGGCGAGCGAGCCAAACAGACGGTCATCGGTTTCCACGTTTAGAACCGCACCGATCATTCGTTTGCGGGACGCCCCAACCAGCAACGGACGTCCGTGTTTATGCAGCGTTTCCAAACGGTTCAAAATCTGGAAATTCTGGTCGATGGTTTTTCCAAAGCCGAATCCGGGGTCGAGGATTTGAAGCTCGCTGGGTATACCGGCCTTGTCGGCCAGGGTCATCGACGCTTCGAACCAGCGATCAATATCGGAAAGGATGTCGATTTCCGGGTCGGCCTCAAGGCGGTTGTGCATCATCACCACGTAGGCGCCGGTTGCGGCTGCGACCTCCGGCATCGCTGGGTCTTTTTGCAGACCCCAGACATCATTGATGATGATGGCGCCGCGCTCGCAGGCCCTGCGTGCAATTTCCGCCTTGTAGGTGTCAATCGACACCGGCATTCCCAGCCCGACCAGATCATCGATCACCGGATCTATCCGGTTCCACTCCGCGTCCAATGATACCGGTTGCGCGCCAGGGCGGGTGCTTTCGGCGCCAAGATCGAGGATTTGGGCCCCCTCGTGGATCATCTGCCGCGCATGGCCGAGCGCTTTATCATGAGCGTCGTGACGTCCGCCATCGGAAAACGAGTCCGGTGTCACGTTCAAGATGCCCATCACATGCGCGGTCTTGTTGGTCCTCAGGTGCGGGAGGGTGTAGGCCGTCATCTTTATCCGTCCGATTTTGAAGGCCGGAATCTGCCGAGTTCTTTAAAAAGGTCAAGCGCTGGCGTGACCCTTTTCTCAAGATGTCGCCCCGGCGACGAAAAACGGTCGGCTGGACGAAACTGGCGCCGGGGTGGCACTACTCCGCTGGCGTCCTGCGGGGCGCGGCCCGGTGAGCGAAAATAAAGAAACATGCAATTCCGGCAAGCGGCATTGCGGGAATGATCGTTGCCATGCCAAACACCGGATCGCCAAGAGCGGCCACCAAAAGACTGCCAACAATACCGCCGCCAAATTGCAGAAACCCCATAAGCGATGATGCGGCACCGGCAATCTGCGGAAAGCCTGCCATCGCCATGGTGAAGCTGGCCGGCAGGACGAGCGCAAGCGAAAACGCAAAGATCATCACCGGCATCATGGTCGTGAAAACGCTTGGCGTTTGCGTCAGCATCAGGATGGACATGGTTATTGAGCTGATGGCAAGCCCGGCCATCCCGGCTGGCAAAAGGCTTTTTGCATCGAAGTGTTTCAGCAAGCGACCGGTCGCGACAGTTCCGGCGATAAACGATCCCGATTGCAGCATCATCGTCAACCCGAAGGTCGAAGGCGACATGCCGACTTCGTAGATGAGCACAAACGGCAATACGGTTGTCATGGCGTAGAGGTTGCCGAGGCTGAAACCGATCAAAAGGCTTGGCTGCAGGAACACAGGATCCTTTAAGAGCGTCAGGTAGTTTCCGGCAAGCCTGCGCGGCGCCAGGTGATGCCTGCCTTGAAAGGCGTTCGTTTCGCGCTGAAACAAAAGGACCGCAAGCATGAGGCCAAGGCCGTAGATCACCATGCACCAGAAAATTTCTTCCCAGCCGAACAGTTCGAGCACAAAGCCGCCTATGGTGGGTGAGATGGCCGGACCAAGGGCAAGCATCATGGCGATTGAATTCATGATGTGGGCAGAGGTTTGACCGGTGAACTGGTCTCTAACGATCGCACGCGACACTGCGATGCCGACGGCGGCCCCCACGCCCTGCAGAGTTCGGGCAACAATCATCCACATCACGTCCGGCGCGAATGTCGCCATGACGGAGGACAGAAGATAAAGGCTCAAAAAGGCGAGCGTTACAGGCTTGCGGCCAAACGCATCACTCAACGGGCCGCAGATCAGCTGCGTTACGGCAAATCCCAGAAAATATGCAGTCAGTGTGAGCTTGATGAGGGCATCGGACGTCTCGAAAGCGGTCGCCAGCGCCGGCATGGCCGGGGTATAAAGCGCCATGGATATCGGGCCAATGGCGACCAGCCCGGCGCCGAGCAGGGCGGTACGGCGCTCGGACATCTTGGACGGCGTTTCGGCAATCACTGCGCCGCCTCCGGGGTTGCCTGATCCTTTGTGCAGAGATTGGAGCGCATCAGCTTCAAGGCCGCTTCCAGCGCGTCACGCTGGTTTTCGGTCAAGCCCTCAAGCGCATCCTTGCGCACGTCCATTATTGCCGTTTCGATCCGCTCGAGTACCGGATCGGCCGCCTCGGTCAGGGTTACCAGCTTGGCGCGCCGATCGCTCGGGTCGACTTTGCGTTCGACGAGTCCTTCGCGCTCCAGGGCATCGAGATAGCCAACCAGGGTCATTGGTTCCACGCTCATGCGTTCGGCAATCGCCGCCTGGCGCAGACCCGGGTTGCGCCACACAAATGCCAGCGCGCGCGCCTCGGCAACCGTCAGGCCGGTGTCAACATGGGCAAGTGCCGTTTCAAAGCGTTTTCGCAGCAAGCGCGCGATGTCGACGATCATCAAGGTCGCGCCGCTGTTCGGGGCGGTAATGCTCATTTGGGTGCTCATATAGTAAGGTTGCCTTACTTTTAGAGGCGGAGCGGAAAGAGTCAAGCTCCGCACAAATGTCACTGCATTGCACAAATGTCGTCTTGTCAGTATACAGTTCGCGAAATTACCGGCGGCCGCGCCGGTTTCCGAACACGTACGTGCCGAGACAGTTCTGCGGGTCCATGGGGGCCCGTTGTGTCTTTTGGAGCCCAATTATGAACTTGCGCAATATCGCCATCATCGCACACGTCGACCATGGCAAAACCACTCTCATCGACGTTCTGTTGAAACAGTCCGGCGCTTTCCGCGACAACCAGCGCACCGAAGAGCGCATGATGGACAGCAATGACATCGAACGTGAGCGCGGCATTACCATCCTGGCGAAAGTGACTTCTCTGGAATGGAAGGACACCCGCATCAACATTGTTGATACCCCGGGGCACGCGGACTTCGGCGGTGAGGTGGAGCGCATCCTGCACATGGTTGATGGTGTGATCCTCTTGGTGGATGCCGCAGAGGGGCCGATGCCGCAAACCAAGTTCGTGCTTGGCAAGGCCCTGAAACTCGGCCTCAAGCCGATTGTCGCGATCAACAAGATCGACAAGCCGGAGCAGCGCGCCAACGAAGTTCTGGACGAGGTGTTCGATCTGTTCGCGTCCCTCGACGCCAATGAAGATCAGCTCGATTTTCCTGTGCTCTACGGTTCCGCCAAACAGGAGTGGATGGCTCTGGAGCCGGACGGGCCGCAGGACGGCATGGATCCGTTGTTTGATCTGGTGCTGGACAAGGTCGCGCCTCCGCAGTCCGAAGACGGCTCGTTCAAGCTGCTGGCAACCACCATTCAGTCCGATCCGTTCCTGGGCCGCATCCTGACGGGCCGCATCGTCTCTGGCACAGCGGTGCCAAATATGGCCGTCAAGGCTCTGTCGCGCGATGGAAAGCAGATCGAAACCGGCCGGATTTCAAAGGTCCTCGCCTTCCGCGGGCTGGAGCGCCAGCCCATTGAAAAGGGTGAGGCCGGTGACATTGTCTCGATTGCAGGTCTGACCAAAGCCACCGTTGCGGACACCATTTGCGCCCCGGACGTGAGCGAGCCGCTTCAAGCCCAGCCGATCGATCCGCCAACGCTGTCCATGACCTTCCGGGTCAATGACAGTCCGCTCGCGGGCACGGAGGGCTCAAAAGTCCAGTCGCGTGTCATTCGCGAACGCCTGATGAAGGAAGCGGAAGGCAACGTGGCCCTGAAAGTGGAAGACACGGACGAGCCGGATGCCTTCACCGTGTCCGGCCGCGGTGAATTGCTGCTGGCGATCCTGATCGAAAACATGCGCCGCGAAGGCTTTGAGCTTGGCGTCGGCCGTCCGCAAGTGGTGTTCCAGAAAGACGAGGCCGGGAACCGGCTCGAGCCGATCGAGGAAGTCATCATCGACGTTGATGAGGAATACTCCGGCGCGGTGGTTCAAAAGCTGCAGGAGCGCAAGGCCGACCTTCTGGAAATGAAGCCGTCCGGCGGCGGACGCACGCGGTTGGTGTTCAACGCGCCGACCCGCGGCCTGATCGGCTATCAGGCCGAACTGATGTCCGACACCCGCGGCTCTGCAATCTTCAACCGTCTGTTCCATGGCTACGAGCCTTACAAAGGCCCGATCCAGGGACGCCATACGGGCGTGCTTCTGTCCAACGGCACGGGTGAGGCGGTGGCCTACGCGTTGTTCAACCTGGAAGACCGAGGCCCGATGATGATCGATCCGGGCACAAAGGTGTATCCGGGCATGATCATCGGCGAACACACCCGCGGCAACGATCTGGAAGTCAACGTCCTGAAGGGCAAGCAGCTGACCAACATCCGCTCTGCCGGCAAGGACGATGCGGTGAAGCTCACAACGCCAATCCGCCTGACGCTGGAAGCCGCGCTCTCCTACATTGCCGATGATGAGCTGGTGGAGGTCACGCCGGAGAGCATCCGCCTGCGCAAGGCCGAACTCGATCCGCACGAGCGCAAACGCGCGGAACGCGCCATGAAAAAAGAAAGTGCCTGAGTTATCTGGTGTTTTTTGTATGTGAGACTGAAAAGCCCGGGTCGAAAGATCCGGGTTTTTTGGTTTCGCCAACACCGTTCGCCGCCACACACTCTCCCCCTCGTCTTTGGGGTTGAGCCATGGATCCAATCCTTTTCGGCTCCAATCGTCACGGCCCTCCCTGGGGCACCATCACGGGGTGGATCCCCGCTCGGAGGCGGGGATGACCTCAAGGGGGTGGGCTGAGACCGCAGTTCCGCCCCCTCCTGACAAACAGAAAACTTGTCCACGCCCCTTCGCCCTGCCCCTATACTTGCCCCGCCTGCTCAAAGGGCTCCGTGGGGGACCGTCCTT
>NZ_VLLF01000009.1 GCF_007830545.1 Roseibium hamelinense | reverse complement strand
GCCAGGCCTGCAAAGCGCAATTTGGACACTTCAGTGCACGATCGGCTAACGCCTACTTGAGTGCATCTCTTCAATCAAAGTGTGCAAACCCATCAGCACACCTCTTCAACGATAGCCTCCACCTTAACGCGGGATGGAGCAGCCCGGTAGCTCGTCAGGCTCATAACCTGAAGGTCGCAGGTTCAAATCCTGCTCCCGCAACCAAATACAAAAATGGCCGCCAAAAAGGGCGGCCTTTTGTGTATTCGGGCCGGGGATATTGGTCAGACCCTCAGCGCGCCCCATCAAGGAGCGCTGCGCCCGACGCAGAACGCCAAAAAAGACAAATCAGGATCCCGAAACCAAATCATAACAAACAAAGCCTCGAACATCCGGGGCTCTGTGTCCAAAATCATCAAACCTGCAAAAAAATGCGGGTGGTTGTCTGAGGAAGGGGCCCATATGTCAGTCTTGCGGGTCAGATGGCCCCGATGAAAAGTTATAAAGCATCTGCAAAAACGATCTGCATGCGTTGCTCACCGGCTGTAGGTGGTCTTTCATCAACGTTGTCCGGCTGAAATACCGGGTCGACATCGCTGAACAGGATCACCGGCTCGTCATGTAACTGACTAGACCGATTTATGGGATCCAAGGTTTTTCCTTCAGCAAAAACCACCTTGTGCGCCGTTGAGGCGGTTCAAATGATTCATAAATCGGCAGCTGAACGTAGCCGGTGTTCGCGCTTACCGACGGTTCATGGCGTTCTCGGGATAATTGAGTCACGAAAGACAAATGGGCCTGTGCCGACTATAAGTTTGCGACAGGCCCTTTAGTCAGGTCCCGAAATCAAGGGAAATTGAGCACGTTTTGGACTGCGTCCGCCATAGCGGAGACTATTGTGTCAATTTCCTCCCGGGAAATACACAATGGTGGAGCAAACCCAAGAATGTCCCCTTGCGGCATTGCGCGCGCAATCACTCCTTTTTGGAGCAGATGCGCAGCGACTTTTGCACCAATTGCGCGAGACGGATCAAAGAATGTGCGTTTTTCCCGGTCTTCGACAAGCTCAACTGCCAACAAAAGCCCGTCTCCCCGAACTTCGCCTACATTAGGATGGCTCCCCAAAGCTTCGATCAGTGTTGCTTTAAAATATGCTCCCGTATCCGATGCATTCCGTACTAGCTCAAGACTATCCACCAACTTGAGATTTGCGACGCCGGCAGCAGCGCCAATGGGGTGTGCTGAGTAGGTCCAGCCGTGCCCTATAGGGCCAAACGTATCAGTACCGCGTTCAAGAACCTGCCAAACGCGCTCTGAAACAATGGAAGCCGAAAGAGGAGCGTAGGCAGAGGTGAGCCCCTTTGCCGAAGTAATGATATCCGGCTCAATGTTATAGTGCTCCGATCCAAACATTGACCCCAAACGGCCGAAACCGGTCACGACTTCATCAGCAATCAGAAGAATATCATACTTACGCAATACCGATTGGATCGCATCCCAATAACCGGATGGAGGTGGAACAAGCCCGCCAGTCCCGAGCGCTGGTTCGCCGATAAAAGCAGCGATCGTTTCAGGCCCTTCAGTCAAGATTAAGTCTTCAAGTCGGGCCGCGCATTGTGCCGAGAACTCCATTTCACTCATTGATGCATCGGGGCGCCGAAAATAGTAGGGCGCTTCAGTGTGAAGAACTTGCGGCAACGGCAGATCAAATTGTTTGTGAAAAAGTTCTAGGCCGGTTAAGGAACCTGTTATTAGACCAGAGCCGTGATATCCTCGCCATCGAGAGATTATCTTTTTCTTTTCTGGCCGTTCCAGCACATTGTTGTAATACCAGACAAGCTTGATGTTGGTTTCATTCGCATCGGAGCCAGATAAGCCATAATAGACTTTTCTCATGTTAGGCGGAGCTCGGTCGATGATCATCTGGGACAGAGTAATGGATGCCTCGGTGCCGTGCCCGACATAGGCATGATAATAGGCAAGCTCCTTTGCCTGCTCTGCTATTGCGTCCGCTATTTCCGATCTGCCATAGCCGACATTTACACAATAGAGACCTGCGAAGCCGTCAAGCAGCTGATTTCCATCGCGGTCTTTGATGTATACGCCTTTTCCCCCCGTCACGATCCGGTTTGGTGCATCACCACGGGCAAATTGCCCCCAATTTGTAGATGGGTGTAGAAATGTTTCACGATCCCAATGATCAAGCTGATCGTTTTTAAGCACCAATTTGCCTCCTAGTTTTCATGCAGAAAATTTTGCCGGTTATGACCAGTCTCGGCACACATATTTGACATCCGCAAAGGCTTGCAGGCCGCTTTGTGATCCCTCTCGACCAATTCCGGATTGTTTCATGCCGCCAAAAGGAATCGGGGCACCAGTCACTTTCGTTCTATTGATCCCAATCATGCCGAATTGCAGTCGCCGGCTCATTCGATAGATCCGAGATGGATCACGCGTGTGCAAATAAGCCATCAGCCCGTATTCGGTCGCGTTCGCTCTATTTAAAACCTCGTCTTCTGTTTCAAAGGACGTGATGGGGGCGACCGGACCAAACGTTTCCTCGCGCATAGCCAGCGCCTCTACTGGGACATCGGCCAACACAGTCGGTGCAAAGTAGTTGGGGCCGAGCTCTGAAAGCTGGTATCCGCCGCACAAAAGTCTTGCACCCCTATCTATCGCATCCCGCACATGCTCGGCTTGTTTAGCAACAGACTTCGAATTCATGAGCGGCCCGATATCGGGGTCTGACAGGCCATGCCCAACGGTTAGCGCCTGGGTTTTGCCGGCAAACTTTTTACAAAAGGATTTGTAAACATGGCTTTCAACAAAAATTCGGTTTGCCGCTAGGCAGTCCTGCCCAGACGTGGCGAATTTAGCGCTGATTGCTTCTTCGACCGCGCGGTCGAGGTCGGCATCTGCGAAAACAATGAAAGGCGCATGCCCTCCTAATTCCAAGCTTACGCGCTTTATAGTCTGTGCACATTGTGCGTAGAGCAACCGTCCTATTTCCGTCGACCCGGTAAAAGATAGTGCCCTTACTTCAGTTGCCGCTGTCCATGGCGCAACAATATCGGCCGATTGTCCCGTCAAGACATTGAACACGCCAGACGGAAACCCTGCCCGATCTGCCAACTCGGCAAGCGCAAGTGCGGAAAACGGTGTTTCGTTGGATGGATGAACTAGGACGGGACAACCGATCGCAAGGGCTGCAGCGGCCTTGCGCGTGATCATCGCCGATGGAAAATTCCATGGTGTCACCAGCGCTGCAACGCCGACCGGTTCAAGCCAAACCTCGACTTCGGCGTTTGGCAAATGGGAGGTGACGCTCATAACGTCCGGTCTCTTCGCCTGTTCGGCAAAATACTCCACGAATGATGCTCCGTAGCCGATTTCGCCGCGTGCTTCAGATATTGGTTTGCCCTGCTCAAGGCTCATTATCAGAGCCAAGTCCTCTGTGTTTTCGATGAGTAGGTTGTGCCAACGGCGCAAGATGTCAGCCCGCTCTTGGGGTAATTTTTCCGCCCATCCGGAAAATGCTTTTTGAGCGTCTTTGGCGGCGGCCTGGCTTTCAATGTTGCTGAGAGACGGAACGTTACCAATGCTGTGGCCGGTTGCTGGATCAGTTACTTTGATCACCTTCGCTGAATTAGCAGCCCGCCACTCACCGTTCACATATGCAAACTCTTTTAGGAGGCGCGGATCTTTCAAACGATCCAGCTCCGTTACCCGTTCCATAGGTAAAGCGTCCGTAGCCATGCAAAACTCCGCAGTTATGTTGCGGAAGAAACTAGCCACTTATTCGCCGACAGTGTCTCTGTTTTGTCTGATGGTTTTGGTCGATTCTTCTGCCAGTCGGCGCTGAATTAGACGATTTCTCCTTTTATCCTGATACAGATGAATTTCGTGGAACAGGAGGTATCGGAAGCAGCTTTACGCCTTTCGTAACGACATATGTGAAGTAGCGATTAAGTCCGATGTTTTGCATAAGCAAATCATCGACGCAGCGTTGATAGGCGTTGATGTCGCGGCAAGCAAACTTGAGTAGATAATCGAAGCCTCCACCAACCGCCCAGCATTCGACGATCTCTTCAATATCTGCAATTGCTCGCTCGAACCGATCGAAATCCTCAGCCATGTGGCTGGACAGTTCGGCCTGCATGAAAACGATCGATAGCGGACCAAAGGCATTCGGCGCAATTTGTGCGCAGTAGGCTTCGATTACGCCAGCATTTTCCATTCGCTTCAAGCGTTCCCAACATGGAGTGGGTGACAAATTAACTCTGGCTGCTAACGCAGTTTTCGCTATGCGACCCTCCTTTTGCAAAACGGAAAGGATCTTCAAATCGCGATCGTCGAGCTTAATCATCTTTCACGCTGTACACCCATTGTTGATCCAATTTGTTTCGGCAATATCTCCGGGGGCGTAACCGTTCGGATTTGAAGGGGTTGTGCAGCGACCGTTGAGTATGTGAGCAACAGGAGCACAGTACCGTTCCTTGGGTTGCTTGACCTGGTCCAAAAAGCACCGATTCACCCGGTTGTTATTTGCTCCCCTGGAACTCTGAAAATTAGACTTCAACGGCCACCACACAAATAATGTCACCCATTTTCACCAAGCCAGGGAAATGACGAGCGATGAAAATGCCATCCAGTGGGCTTTCATAAACCACCGGGCGCGTTCCTGTCCGGGTCGGGTCAAAAACTCTGGCGACCGTTTGGCCCTTTTTTACCCGCATCCCAAGCTCAACGCAGGGTTCGAACAAGCCGTCGCTCTCGGATGACACGTAACAACGCCCGTCCGGCATATCGAGATTAATTGTTGGGGTTTTGTCGGGCTCCCCTTCGAGCACATGGACGTGTTTTAGAAGGTTTACAATGCCACGCTTAGCAACAGCGACATGTTGAGGCTGTGGCGCGCCGCCTCCGCCAAGCTCGGTTGAAATGAACACTTTACCCATTTCTTCTGCGGCGGTGTCGAACATGCCGACGGCATCTACTTCTAACAGCATAATTGAGTATGGAGCATTAAATGCCCGCATCGCTGCAACACATTGGTCTTGTTGACTTTTATTTTCCAAGACATGTGCTGCACAAAATGGGACGAAGTCCAGCGTTTGGCCGCCTGAATGAAAGTCCAGAACGTAGTCGGCCATCGGCAACAGCGTGCGTTGGAAGTAATCGGCAATTTTCTCGGTAACTGTCCCGTCCGGCTTCCCAGGGAACAGCCTGTTCAAATTTCCACCATCCAGTGGTGACGTTCTTTTTGCTGCTCGGAAAGCCGGTAAGTTCATTGCGGGAACAATGATTACACGGCCGTTTATGTCGAGACCGGAAATCTGGTTCGCAAGATCAAACAAAGCAAGCGGGCCTTCATACTCATCACCATGATTGCCGCCGGTCAACAAGACGGTTGGTCCTGTACTATTCTTGGCAACAGTAATCGGGATCATGAGTGATCCCCATGCGGACGCGTCATGAGAATGCGGCAGCTTCATAAAGCCGTGCTGGACCCCTTCCTGTTCCAAATCGACGGTCAAAGTAATCGGATTGTCTCGAAGCAAAGTCATGCTTTCACCATCAGCTCGCGGGGCACCGAGGCAAGGCATTCCGCCTCACCATTGGTAATGACAATGCTTTCTGTGGTTTCCATACCCCAATCATCCATCCAGAGTCCGGTCATGAAATGAAATGTCATGCCTGCTTGTAGAATGGTTGTATCACCTGGGCGCAAACTCATGGTGCGCTCGCCCCAGTCTGGTGGATAGCTTATCCCGATTGGGTAGCCTGTCCGATTGTCTTTGATGATGCCATGGCGCTTGAGAACCGCAAAAAACGCGCTGGCAATATCTTCGCACCTGTTGCCAGCGCGCGCGGCTTCAAGGCCGGCCATCATGCCTTCTTGAACAGCTTTATCGGCATCGATGAAGGTTTGAGGCGGCTTGCCGAGAAATACAGTGCGTGAGAGTGGTGCGTGGTAGCGGCGATAGCACCCGGCAATCTCGAAGAAAGTACCTTCGCCTTTTTTCATGGGCCTGTCGTCCCATGTCAAATGGGGCGCTGCCGCATCACTCCCGGATGGCAAGAGAGGAACAATTGCGGGATAATCGCCACCAAGGCCATCAATACCACGGATGCCGGCATCATAGATTTCGGCAACAAGATCGCACTTGCGCATGCCCGGTTCGACTTTGTCAAAGATCCGATGATGCATCAATTCCACGATCCGCCCGGCAGTCCGCATATAAGTCAGTTCTTGCTCGGACTTGACTGACCGGCACCAATTGACCAACGCGGTTGCGTCGGTGAATCTAGCGTTCGGTAGGTGTGTAACTAAGGTCGCGTAGGCGGCGGCTGAGAAGTAGTAGTTGTCCATCTCCACGCCAATGCGCCGGCTGGCCCAGCCTTTTTCATGAATAATTTTGCTGAGGTGTTCCATCGGATGACGTTCGGTCGATTGAACATAATGATCCGGATAAAAGAGAATATTGTCCTCATGCATATAGACGGTGCGCACTGCGCCATTGGCATCTTGCTGACGGCCGTACCAGAACGGTTCTCCATCCATTGAAACCAAAACGCACTGGTGTACATAGAACGACCAGCCGTCATAGCCGGTGAGCCAAGCCATGTTGGACGGATCGGTCACGACCAAAAGGTCAATGCCCTTGGTCTCCATCGCTTTGCGGGCCTTGGTTAAGCGGTCATCATATTCTGCGCGGCTGAAGGGAAGTTCGATATCTGGCAAGGGACTCTCCCGTGAGCGTCAGCTTTGAAAACGAGTGCCGGCACCGGCAGTGGTTGCCCGGCTTCGGGCCAGTGTGGCGATCGCCGTGTCTTGAACTCCGGTTCCGGTTAGGTCGCAAACCGTAATTTCATCATTTGATTGTCGGCCAGATTTCCCCATAGCGATGATCTCGCCTAGCTCTGGAAAGGCGGCATCTGGAGCGACTACGCCTGCTGCGAGGGCGGCGCGTAGCTCGCCGCGCGTGCGAGATTGCTCCAAACGATCACATGCGAACAGATCGGCTTTACTGACTACTTCCGGAGCCAATTCGTTCTTGTAGTCTGCGTCTGAGCCCATCGCCGTGACATGCATACCACGCCGCAAGTGCTTGGCCGACAAAAGGGATTCCTTGGAGGGGGTCGTTGTAACGAGAATATCCGACTGTTCTGCTACCTCATCAATCGTCGCCGCGGATCTTACCGGGATGCCGAGATCTTTGGCACAACGTTCGGAAAAGGCTGACGCTTTTGCAGGATCTCTCGCCCAAACAAATGCCTCTTCAATCTCGCGCACCAAGGTGAGAGCTTTGAGCTGCAGACGAGCTTGGGTGCCAGCCCCTAAAATGCCAACGCTTTTTGAATCTTTTCTAGACAACCATTTTGCCGCAACACCGCCAGCGGCTGCAGTGCGAACATCTGTCAAATAGCCATTGTCCAACAGAAGCGCTTCGACCAGCCCTGTATGTGAAGAAAACAGCACCATTAGACCGTTTAGACTTGGAAGACCAAGCTTTGGATTGTCGAAAAATCCGGGGCTCATTTTTATAGCGAAAGAGTCGATTCCGGGAACATATGCGGTCTTCACATCGATCTCGCCGTTGTGTTCAGGAATGTGAAAACTTAGTACCGGCGGCATAACGACTTTTTCAGTGGCCAAAAGGTGAAACGCGGTTTCGATGCAATCTACCGAAGCTGTATCCAGCGAGATGACGCGACGCAGGTCTGCTTCAGTCAAAATGCTTATTTCGGACATGAATTGGTTCCCCTGCGGCTTACGTACTGGATAGATCGACGTTTTCACCATCGATCAAGCGTTTGTGTAGAGCCATGTCGATATTGCTTCCGCTTAAGAGCACTATGCACCGGCCTGGGTTATGAATCTTTTTGGAAAGAAGCGCGGCAATTCCAACGCTTCCAGCCCCTTCAATGACTTGCTGCTCCTCCCAGTATGCATGGCGTACGGCGGCAGCAATTTGAGCCTCGTCTACCGTGATGCACTGGTCGACGAGATCTCGAACCATGTTGAATGTGTACTTATTTTCCAAACCGATCCCGCCACCCAGCGAATCCGCTAAACTTGGATATTCTTCAACCTTGACCGGTTTGCCCGCATTGATGCTCGCGATCATCGCCGCTCCCCTGTCCATTGATATGCCGAACACGCGGATTGACGGGTTCGCCGACTTCATGGCAAGCGCAATACCCGAGATCAGCCCTCCACCTGAAAGCGGAATCAAAACCGTATCGACCTGAGGAGCGTCTTCGAGGATCTCCAAGCCAAGTGTACCCTGTCCAGCGATGACATCCGGATGGTCGAAAGGTGGCAGCATGGTCATCCCCCTTTCTACAACCAAACGGTCGACTTCTTCTTGGGCATCGTCTTGGGAACTGCCGACAATGCGCACTTCAGCACCAAGGTCCCGGATGGCGGCGACTTTGTTCTCAGGTACCAAACGAGACATGCAGATCACGCAGCGCGCTCCTGCCCGAGCCGCGGCGTAGGCCAGTCCACGGCCGTGGTTACCGGTCGACGCGCCTACGATGCCTTTCTCCCGCTCCTCATCAGATAGTTTGACAATTGCGTTCGTTGCGCCGCGAAGTTTGAAACTTCCAGTCCGTTGTTGGTGCTCCAGTTTCAAAAGCACCTCGGCGCCGCACAGTTGTGAAAGCGCGTCGGATTTAACCAACGGCGTGCGGTTTACACGGCCGTGGATCCGTTGCCTGGCCATGTAGATGTCCTGAAGACGGATCTTGCTGTCTTTCAGCCAACATCTCTCTTTTTGAAAATTAGTCATAGGTGAAAAAGCCGACCAAAGCCTGGAATGGGACGGGAAATGCCTGCAAGCCTCAACGACCGCCAGATCATAGCCTGGTTTGAAGTCACCACATATTTGCCGAGGCGTTGTTCGATTCGGTCGATACTTTCCATCGAACGAAGGGCCGTACAGGAGACGAATAGCCCGTCTGTTTCGCTTGTGACGGTTGCTTCGGCCGCGTCGATCAAGCTCTGATGGCTGACATGCGCCATGACTTGATCGTCGTCCAGTCCCAGATGGCAGGACGAGGTGATGTCAAACCCTTGCTGGCGAAAATAGGCAAGTACGTCTCCCGACACAGCAGCGCTGTAGGGGGTTAGAATGCTGAGATTTTGGACGCCTAAGGCTGTGAATGCATCGTATGCGGCAGACGCTGGCGTTACGTAAGCAGCGGCCGGTTTGGAGGCCTTGAGTGCCCGAAAAACAGTTTCGTTGCCAAGGATGACTGAAGCGGACGTGCAGCCGTAGGCGACCACATCAAGTGGCTGTCCAGGCAAAATGAGATCGGCCGCATCCTTAAGGCGGGGACCCATCAGGCGCAAGTTCTCCACTGTGGTGGGGTTTTCGTATGGCACCCGTGAGACATACACGGCGGCTTCATCGGGGTCACAGATTCGAGCGAAATCGCGTTCTGCTGTCTGGTCGGTCGCAAGCGCAATGAGGCCTATTCGTTTTGGCGCAGGAAGGCCCTCGAACGAAACGTTGTGAGGTAACTGCTGGATCATCGGACTCTTCATACCGGCTTCCCGTTCGGATCCATTGTTTAGTTTTATTTGAAGGTGAAGCGCTCTGATGAATTATGCTGCATCAGACCCAACCTCTAGTACGGTGGTTGAGAAATAAAACCATGTCAATTTTAAAATTGAAGCATGACAATTTCGTTTGGCAGCCGGTTAAAGCGCCAATGCGACTGGTTCCGGTACGCTTTGCGCCAATTGCGCTAAAATCCGCAGTGCCCTTTCCAAATCCTCCGTCGATGGACTGCCAAGGCAGATTCGGACGCCTCGGCTTTGGGTGTCAGGCGCAACTGCAAAAACTGATCCTGGCGCGACTGCGACACCGTTTAAGTGGGCCTGTGCGACGAATTCCTGCTCGGTCCATGTTTCTGGCAGGGAGAGCCAAACATGCAGTCCGTTTGGGCTGGATGCATAGGATGAGGATGCCAGTTCTTTTGCTGCAATCATATTGCGTTCATTCAAAGCCTGCTTTTGCCATTCTAGGAGCGCGTCTGCTGTGCCATCTACAATCCAATTTGCCGCAATCTCCGCCATTAAAGGCGTTGCGATCCAATTCGTTGCCAGGTGCCTATTTGCACTCGCTGAGATCGCAGATGTCGGAACAACAAGGCAGCCGATGCGCAGTCCCGGCATGAGGCATTTGGAAAACCCCGTGAAGTAAAATGTCCGTTCTGGCGCAATATGAGCGATTGGTTCTGGACGGTTCGTTTGAAGTGGTCCCCAGGCATCGTTTTCAATGATTTTTACGTCGAAACGCCGAGCAATTGCTGCGATATCCTGGCGGCGTTCAGTGCCCATCATCGCGGCCGTAGGGTTCAGTCCTGACGGCATTACGTATAGTGCCCGAACCGTTCCGTCTTGGCAGGCCCGGTGGAAATCGTCTGGCAGAATGCCTTCCCGGTCGGTGTCCAGTCCCTTTAGCCGTAAGCCTAGGTAAGCAGCGAGCGCCTTCAGTGTATGATGCCCGAGCTTTTCCGTCACAATGACATCACCACTTCTTGCAACTGTCATGAGAGCTATTGTCATGGCGGCAGTGTTGCCATTTGTGACCAGTACACTGCCTACCGACGTTTCCAGCCCGCAAGTTTGTAGCCATTTTTCAAAGGATGGGGTGTATGGCTGCAAAGCATTTGCCGGACGGAAAGAAGTCACAACGGATCGCCTGAGTTCGGTGCCGAGACCCAGTAAAGCTGATTGCATGGTCTGAAGATGAACATCCGCACAAACGGGTTTCAAAATTGAACAATCAATGAGGCTTTCCTGAGCCGAATCCGTGACGAAGGGCGTTTTTGACTCATTGTCTTCACCGCGTACAAACGTTCCGCGCCCTACATGCGCGACTATAAGCCCCCGCCGAACCAGCTCTTCGTAAGCCCTACTTACAGTGTGGATACTGAGGCCAATTTGGTAAGCGAGCTCCCGATGGGTAGGCAGTCGCAAGCCGGGTTTGAGTGTGTTGTCGCGGATCGCAGATGCAACCCATTCCGCAAGTGATTGATAGGCGGGTCGTTTAAGGTCGTTTTTATCTGGTGGCCAAATTGTCATGGGACAAATAGGTGCATCAGACATGTATTGTCTGTCAATTCAAAATCATAGTTCGCAACGTCGCGAAATTCGGTTTGTTTATGAACGGAGCCGTCTTCGTCCGGCACATGCAGGGAAGAGAATTGCCAACCTGCATTAGTTTGTGGAGGGGGTTATTCCTGCAACCCCTTCCGGTTAGCAAGTTGGGTATCTCAAACCAAACCTCGATGCAAAAATAACAAGACGGCTGGAATATTCGGCGGGCCGATGGTTTTTTGCTATTGCAATTAAGCCAGCTTAATACCGCATCATCGGTTCAGGGGTCTTTATGACAAATCCCTGCTCCTTGATGTTTTCTAGACAGCAATTAGTTGTCCGCCTTTGTTTTTGAACGGAGAAATCATGAAACTCGGGCAAGCGATTGTTATTGGAAGCAGCGGTGGGATCGGGACAGCGCTTTTAAAAAAGCTGGATAAAAGCGGCTTGTGGTCGCGTGTTGTGGGATTAAGCCGCTCAAGCACTCCTCCGGTCAATTTGCTTGACGAAAAGAGCATTGCGGATGCCGTTCGCTATTGCTCGGACCTTGGCCAGGAAGTGCAGTTGGTGATTGATGCGACAGGTGTTTTGAGTTGGGAGGGGTATGCGCCCGAAAAATCATACAAGTCTCTTGATCCGGACGACATGACCCATGCATTTGCAATCAATGCAACCGGTCCAGCGCTGCTTATGAAGCATTTCTTGCCCTTACTTGCCCGAGATCAGAAATCGGTTTTTGCAACCCTCTCGGCACGCGTCGGATCAATCGAAGACAATCACTACGGCGGTTGGTACAGCTACCGGGCGTCGAAGGCGGCGCTTAATCAGTTTGTTCGCACTGCTGCAATTGAGTTGTCGCGCAAAAACAAAAACGCGGTATGTGTTGCGCTTCATCCTGGAACGGTTGATACCAGACTTTCGAAACCCTTTAGCAAAAGCGGTCTCGATGTGCAGGACGCTACGACGGCCGCCGGACGCCTCCTCCATGTTATTGACGGACTAAGTCCCGATCAAACAGGTTGTTTTTTCGACCATCACGGCAAAGCCATTCCTTGGTGAAGCTAGCTTTTAGGCGTACTCCAGAGCCGCGTGAGATCAAATTCGTGCACGTCTTTTAACAACTCGACAAATCCGTGAGCAGCATGGTCGAGCGACGCCTCTCCTTTTTCGGCATGCGCGTTGAGAGCATTTCCCAGCGCGCCTTTTGGATTGAGGTCCTGCGCCTTCCAGCCATATTGGTGTTTTCCATGACCTCGTAGATAAGAAAACTCTTTTATATATTCCTGCTGCGCCGACCCGAAGTCTTCCGCGAGCTCCATTCTCACAAGCTCTGGATGAAGATGCAGCATTAGTGAGGTCTCGATATCGCCGCCGTGGATCCCATATGCGAATTCGTCTTCAGGAAATAGGTTGTCCGGCTGGCCAAACCGTGCCCACGCGGTAGCAACCACCAGCATTTCATGTGAAATCCTCAACTCACGCGCCACAGTATCAATTACCGGTACGTTTCCGCCATGAGAGTTGATAAGAACCATTTTGCGGATGCCGGCTCGCGCAACGCTCTCACCAAGTTCGATCCAGGCGCGCGTGACTGTGTCCCAAGACAGTGTGAGAGTTCCAGGCGAAGATATATGTTCATTGGATTTGCCAATAGCTTGGGTTGGTAAAAACGTGGCCGGTATATGATCGGGGAGCAGTTCTAGGACACGTTTCACTTGACCCTCAGCAATAGCTGTATCCGTGAATACGGGCAGATGTGGACCATGTTGTTCGATGGCAGCAACAGGTAATACTGCGATCCAGTCACCGGCAGTAGGATCTTCAAAATCAACGGTTGTCATTTCGTGCCAAAAGCGCCGTGGCAGCATTTTCTGTCCTCTGAATTTCGTATTTGGCGAGACACTAATGTGTTCTGCCATTCCCGTCAGGCGCAAAAGCTTCAATTGCCGTTAACTGCTCACGGATTTCTGATCCCGGAAGTTAAGGCATGTTAAAACTTTGGCAGCGTAAGCATGAGAAGTATTTCGAATGATTAGCGCGCTTTTGTCCAACACGCCCGTCAGCGGCCTTCGTGGCAGTGGGCTTGCGGGCGATACCAGGACCCTTGCTGATGAGCCGTTGCTCGAGCGAGGCCGACAAACTGCGCGCGAATCCGAGGTGTCAGCGCAGTCGCTTGCCAGGGCGACTGGACGCGTTGGAACCTTGTCTCCTCAAGCTGTTGTTGCGCTTCAAGAAAGCGGCGAAGCTTCGACCGGCGGTAGCCGGCGCAGTGAACAAACAGACGGTTCAACAACGCAACCGCAAAGCAAGCGGCCTGCTGTGTCTTCAGGAAATACGCAACAGACCGCTTCTCTGGCGGTCGAGGGAGATCAAGGAGCGGCAGGCGAAGCGGTAGACACAAGCCCTGACGATCTGACACCTGAGGAAGAGAAGCAGGTTCGCGAACTTCAACAGCGTGATCGTGAAGTGCGGGCGCATGAGCAGGCGCATGCCCGGGTAGGTGGTCAGTATGCAGGTGCCCCATCCTACACCTTCCAGCAAGGGCCAGACGGTAAACGATATGCGATTGGTGGTGAGGTTCAGATCGATACATCACCTGAACGGACCCCCGATGCCACAATTCGGAAAATGCAGATCGTTATACGGGCCGCCCTCGCGCCGGCGGAGCCCTCCAGTCAGGACATGCGGGTGGCACAGCAAGCACGGGCACAACTGTCTGAAGCGCAGGCAGAACGGCGTCAGGCAGCTGCCGAAGAGCTGCAAATAGACAACGCCGAAGGTGCAGAAAACGCCGGTGATGCTGCTTCTGATTTCGCTGCGTATGGGACGAGCTTCATTGACGGAGGTGATTTGGAGCGGGGTGAGCAGGACCGTCAAAGAAGCCAAGCCATTGCTGCCTATTCCGAGGCGCTTTCCCGGGTAGTGATCGTAGAACAAGGCCTGTTCAGCGGCCAGCAATCCTATTGATGCCACTTACATCAGGCGTTAGACAAGGCTTGCCGAAGCCTTTCTATTCACACTACGGTTCTGGCAAAGGTGCACTCTCACCCGGCGTTTTTCTGCTTCCCTGGACCAAACATGCATATCATTCGCGCGCGCCGCGCAGTCGCGGCGATCTTTTTCATGATGGGTACGTTTATCGGGGTTTGGGCATCCCGTATCCCTGATATCAAGGCCCGGCTAAATCTCGATGAAGCCCAGTTTGGTTTGCTTTTGCTGGTAATGGCCGCAGGTGCATTTGTCTCTTTTCCGGTAGCTGGTCACCAAATGGACAAGCGTGGAGCGGCCTTGGTTACGAAGGTGTGCGGTTGCGTTTTGCTTGGCTGCTTTGTTTTGCTCGGATTCGGGGGCACCGTTTGGCCAATGGCTCCGATCATGTTTGTGACCGGCTTTTTCATAGGAGCTCTTGATGTAGCGATGAACGGGTGGGGCGCCGAGGTTGAGAAGGCTCTAAAGAAACCCGTTATGTCCTCCTATCATGGCCTTTACAGCCTGGGTGCGGGGGTCGGCGCCGGCGCGGGGGCTGGTGCCATCTGGTTTGGATTTTCGATCCCTGCTCATTTTGTGGTCTGGGGCGGCTTGTCCTGCATCATTCTGTTTTTTGGATGCACTGCCGCTTGGGCGTCCGACATTGCCCAATCGGACAAAAGAAAAGCACCGATACTTGCTGTTCCAACCGGTGCGTTGCTGTTTGTCGGATTAATCGCGTTGGTCGCCGCACTAGGGGAGGGCGCGATAACGGATTGGGCTGCACTTTATCAAATCAATGAGCTTGGCTATGCGCCCTCGCTTTCGGCCATCGCGTTTGCCGTATTTTCAGTCGCAATGGTTATAATGCGCCTCGTTGGAGATCGCTTGATTGCGCGGTTTGGCCCGGTATTGGTGGCGCGACTAAGTGGCTTTGCGGCGGTGATTGGCGGCATGATGCTGGTGTCAGGCTATTCGGTTTGGGTGGTATGGCTCGGCTGCGCAGTTATGGGACTTGGATATGCAACGCTTTTCCCGCTTGCAATGTCTAGGGCGGCTGCGGATCCGACTATGTCGAAAGGAGCTGCGTTGGCTGCTGTAGCGACCTTGGGATATGGAGCATTCCTGTTTGGCCCTCCAGTGCTGGGTTTCATAGGGGATGCATTTTCGCTCCAGATTGCCTTCGCACTTGTCGCCGTTTTTTCGGCACTCATTCCACTGTTTGCGAGTGCGCTAAAACCTTGAAGGCACTAAGCGGCGGTCGACTGAGACGGTCACAAGCTTTCTAGGAATTGTTTAGCGGCCTTGCCATGCTCGTACCGCAATCCTGCAACATCCACAGCAACAGGTTGACCGTTTTCTACCGTCCATTCGCCGCCGATCATCACCCGGTCGGCTTGGTGCGCCCCGCACAAGACAAGTGCAGCCAACGGATCGCCTGCACCGGAAAATCTAAGCTCGTCCAGGCGGAAAAATGCCAGATCGGCAACCTTGCCGAGCTCGATCGATCCGATGTCGGATCTTCCCAAGCACCGGGCGGATCCTTCGGTTGCCCATCTGAGCGCATCAAGGTGGGTCACGCCTGCAGTGTCATAGGTCAGTCTGTTGATCATAAGCGCGTGGCGGACACCCTCGATTAAGTTGGAATTGTCATTTGAGGCGGAGCCGTCAACGCCCAGACCGACCGCACAACCCGCCGCTTCAAGCTCTATGGTGCGGCAGTGGCCAGATGCCAAAATCATGTTCGAGGTTGGGCAATGGCAAATGCCAACACAGGCATGTCCGAGTTTTTTGACTTCGTCGTCAGTAAAATGAATACCATGTGCCAGCCACGTTCTGTCCGACAGCCATCCGCAATCTTCAAGATAGTCAACCGGTCGGCATCCGAACCGATCCAGACAGAATTGGTTTTCGTCTTTCGTTTCACCGAGATG
The DNA here is from genome assembly GCF_007830545.1 of Roseibium hamelinense. Lineage (GTDB taxonomy): Bacteria > Pseudomonadota > Alphaproteobacteria > Rhizobiales > Stappiaceae > Roseibium > Roseibium hamelinense. Next base: position 239,600 of record NZ_VLLF01000009.1, on the reverse strand, counting down.
GGTGTGAAGCCTGCAATCATGCTGCTGTGCAAGCCTGGCGGTTTCACGCATTAGCTCTGGTGTGACTGAAAACGGAGAGCAGGGCGCAAGGGCGACCTGCAGCTTCGAACCGAATGATCGGTTGTGGTATTTTTTGATCACCCGTTCGCAGTCGACGAGAATAGTGTCATGGTCTTGGACCACCTGATCAGGTGGCAATCCACCGTCCTTTTCGCTCAAGTTCATGGAGCCGCGTGTCAGCGTCATGCGCATCCCGACGCGCTCAGCTTCTTCTGCTTGGATGTCTAGGGCCTGTTCTAGTCCTGCAGGAAAAACATAGTGGTGGTCGGAGGTCGTGGTACATCCCGACATCATCAGTTCCGTCAGCGCCAAGCGGGTGGCCAGTCGAAAGTTTTCGGGTGTGATGTGTTTCGCCCATATTGGATAAAGTGACACCAGCCAGGGAAATAGCTCTTTATTGATCGCATCTGGATGCGCGCGTGTCATTGTTTGGTAAAAATGGTGATGCGTATTCACCAGGCCGGGCGTTACCACATGCGTAGAAGCGTCGTAAATCTGGTCCACAGGTGAGGTTGGCTCAGATCCTGTTGCAATAAGTTCGGCAATGCAGCCATTTTCGACAACCAAGCCGCGCCCGCTGTTTTGACCAAGGATGTCGATTGGATCTTTGATCCATAGCCGCATGTGATGTCTCGATTTGGTGCCTGAGGAAGAGCACGGAGTTCGGTTTACTGATCAAGGTTAGCGAAGGAATATGGAAGAGGGGGTGCCTGTTTGGACGTTGGCCGCAATAATCGGCTGGAACCGCGCAAGGTGCAAGTCCGGCTTGCAATTGTATGAGCGTTCAGAAATTTTCTAGCGTCGCATGCATTTGTCTTTCTTAGCCGCAATGACTTCGACTTCAATCACGAACTCTTCCCGGGCAAATCCCGACACGATAATTAGTGTTGATGCTGGCGGTGGATTGGATGTGAATTCATCTCGAACTTGCATATAGGCCTTTAGATGCCGCCGGTCTGTAACAAAGGCGTTGATCCGGACAATATCCGAATAGGTCATGCTCGCCTCTTTTAACACTTCACCAATGTTCTCAAAACAAAGGCGTGTCTGTTCCATGGCACATTCTGGGATGGTGTCGTCGGGGCAAATTCCCAATTGACCTGAAGCAAACAAAATTCTTGACCCTGAGGGCACCTCGACGCCGTGGCTATAATGCGCAAATGGTGACCTGATGCTGATTGGGGTATGCGATGTGAGTGTCATGTGCTTGCTCCTGACGGATATCATGTGCCTGAGCGCTGGTTGTTCTACCAAGTTCTTTGGTATTTTCTAAGAGAGCCTGCGTATGATCTGGGCGTGCCGCGAACTAAATCACACTGAGGCTGCTCAAAAAATAAACCGCTTTTGTGGGAACTCTGCGGTGGTACAAGCCTTGCCCTTTTTTCCAAGCAGGACTTGCCCAGACTGTCTATTCAATCGAGGCTATGAAATCGTTCGGATTGATAGAAGCGGGCGAGGCCTTTGAAAAGGGCGTTGGCTGCATGACCGATGCCATGATCACCGCTGCTGTTGTAGAGGCGGGAATCGATATCTCCGAGGTCTATACAGCCGAGTTTGTAAGTAAAGGCGTTAGCATGCCGCTCAAAAACTAACCAAATGAGTTGGTCGGCCATGTACTTACCGGCGACAGGACCTTATGCAAGCAACCGGAGATTTTAAGTGTCAAAACAGACCGACAAGCAATCTCATTTTCAAGAATTTAGCGCGGTTGCGCCACCGCCTCTCGTTCGGTTGGCCGGGGTATCTAAGGTCTTTTCCAACGGAACCACTGCCCTCCACGATATGAGTATCGATGTTCGGGAGGGCGAGTTCGTGAGCTTGCTTGGCCCGTCCGGATGCGGAAAATCAACGGTCTTGCGCATTATGTCGGGGCTCGTTGAGGCGACCTCGGGCCACATCGAATGGTCGGCATCTGCCAACGAGCCGCTTAGCCACGCGGCGCCGGAAATCAGTTTTGTATTTCAAGAACCTACGTTGATGCCTTGGGCTACCGTTTTCAACAATGTCTGGTTGCCTCTGCGTGTAAGCGGAGTGTCGAAATCAAATGCAAAGGACCGGGTAGAAGAAGCACTTGAGATGGTTGGCCTTGAGAGCTTTTCAGGTTGCTTCCCTCAAGAGCTTTCTGGCGGCATGAAAATGCGGGTATCCATCGCCCGCGCATTGGTGACACGCCCTAAACTCCTGTTGATGGACGAACCGTTTGCCGCGCTCGACGAAATCACCCGCTTCAAGTTGAATGACGATCTTTTACACCTTTGGGAAAAGTTTGGCTGGACGGTGATTTTTGTAACGCATTCGGTTTTTGAGTCTGTCTATTTGTCTAATCGCATCGTGATTATGGCCGCGAGACCGGGGCGGGTCGTGAGCAATATTGCGGTCGATGCGTCATATCCGAGGGACAATGAGTTCAGAGTGTCTATCGACTACAATTCCTATTGCCGGGATGCATCTGCCGCACTTCACGCGGCGATGAGTGCAAACGATCATTTATGACGGTGGCTGATCAAAACGCTCTCAGCCACAGAATGCCGGACGAGGCAGAAGCGCCGCCGCGATTGAGATCTGTGTCGGTGCCCGAGTGGCTTTGGGCGCTGGTCGTTCCTACGCCAATGCTTGTTCTCTTCATTGCAGCATGGGCATGATACGTTGATGCCTATCAAGTCCCCCACTATGCCGTGCCAAGTCCGCCGTGGGTTTTCTGTCGCTTATTGTGGACTGGGGAACTTTATCAGCCGCCCTATTGATCCCGTTGAAAACCACTCTGACAGCGCTTGCAGCCGCTTTGACCGGCGGCATCGGAATTGCCATCCTGATGTCGCAATCCCGCTGGGTTGGACACGCGCTCTAACCTTATGCTGTTATCCTCCAGGTCACGCCGATCATCGCGGTCGCTCCATTGATCCTGAATTATGCGCCGACAACTCAGGCGGCACTCTTGATATGCGCTTGGATTGTGGCGTCCTTTCCAATCCTGTCGAACACGATGCAGGGGGCGAAGTCCATAGATCAAAATCTGCTTACTCTATTTGATCTTTACGGCGCTTCCCGCCTGCAGACGCTGACGCTTCTCAAGCTTCCGAACGCCGCTAAGTGTTTTCTCGCCGGCCTCCGTGTAGTCGGTGGCCTCGCGCCCATAGCGGCGGTGGTTGCGGAATTTGCTGCCGGATCTGCTGGTGCGCAGTCCGGCCTTACTGATCGCATGCGCGAATCGCAGTTCCGTCTTAGTAATCCCTGGCTGTTTGCCGCGCCCATACAGCTGTCCACTACAGGTGTTGTGACTTTTCTTTGCACCAGTCTTGTCTCGCATCCGCTGCTTCGAAAGTGGCCTGAAAGCGCATTGAAGCGGAGGAATTGAGATGAAGACTTTGTTCGATCAGCCGATCCCGGCCGAGAGTTATGTTCTGAAAAATGCCCATGTTCCAACTTGCCTGTTGGTTGAACAGCTTTCTGTCAACCGAGAGGATTGTCTGGCCCATGTCGATTTGTTCGTCACCGACGGAAAGCTCGAGCGCATTCTGCCAGCAGGTGTTTCGGGCGGTTTCGAAAACTATATAGATCTCGATGGCGGCATGGTGATCCCAGCGCCAATAGACATGCATACGCATCTCGACAAGGGCCATATCTGGCACCGGCAGCCCAATCCGGACGGAACGTTTTCAGGAGCACTTCAGGCGACGGGCGACGATCGCTCAGCCCATTGGACCGAGGAGGACGTACGGACGCGGATGGAGTTTGCGTTGAGGTGTGCTTACGTGCACGGAACATGCGCTATCCGCACGCATCTTGATAGCATTCCTCCGCAGGACGAAATATCGTGGCCGTTGTTTGAGCAGATAAAATCCGAGTGGGCGGATAGAATTGACCTGCAGGCCGTTTGTCTTTTCGGGATCGACCGGCTTGATGCTGACGATCACTTTCTACAAGACATTTCGGCCCGGGTTGCTTCTCATGATGGTGTCCTCGGCGCTGTTACATATATGGTTCCGCGTCTGGAAGAACATTTGGACGCTGTTTTCCATGCCGCACTAGACCATGGGTTGTCGCTTGATTTTCACGTCGACGAAACACTCGACCCTTCAGCCTGCAGCTTGCGGTATATCGCCGAAGCAGCTCTGCGGAACAAGTACGATGGTAAAATCGTGTGTGGTCACTGCTGTTCGCTCTCCCAGCATGATAGCGGGGCCGTTGATCAAACCCTAGACCTCGTGGCCCGCTCGGATATCGGTATTGTAAGTCTGCCGATGTGCAACATGTACCTCCAAGACCGGCACGCCAGCCGGACCCCGAGGCAGCGCGGCGTCACACTGCTTCATGAAATGAAGGCGCACGGAATACCTGTTGCCGTTGCATCGGACAATACCCGCGATCCGTTTTACGCTTACGGTGACCTCGATCTTATTGAGGTCTACGCTTATGCAACGCGGACCCTGCATTTTGATCATCCGGTCTCTGACTGGGTCTCAACGATTACGGCGGCGCCGGCAAAAATGATTGAATTCGACGGCGGGAACTTTACGCCAGGCCGGGCGGCGGACCTCGTATTATTCCGGGCGCGCAATTGGAATGAGTTTTTGTCGCGTCCCCATGGGCCACGGGAAGTGGTGCGCGATGGCCAGGCAATTGATCGCACTTTGCCGGATTATCGCGAGCTCGATACATGATTGGGCCTGCAAGAGCCCATCCGTAGGAGGCTGTGCAATGACTGCAATTGATATCGTGAAACATGCGCTCAAGGGCATTCAAACCGAAGACAATCCTCAAATTGTCAAACAAAAGAGCCGTGACTTTTTCTGGTATTCGCCGGTTTTAAAACGCCAATTGGACCATGTTTCAGGTGACCTTCTCGTTACGCCAAAAACAGAGGCGGAAATCAGACAGGTTCTACAGGTCTGCTTTGAAAACAATGTGCCCGTTACCACCCGGGGAGCAGGAACCGGGAATTATGGTCAGGCCATGCCACTGTCGGGCGGTGTGGTTTTGAATCTGTCCGAGCTCAATCGTATTAAGGAAATCCAAACCGGTGTCGTTGTCGCCGAAGCTGGTGCAATCATGTCCGCCATAGATGTTGCGGCAAAACGAAGTGGCCAAGAGCTAAGATTGCACCCGTCAACTTATCGTACTGCGACCATCGGAGGATTTGTCGCTGGCGGCTCAGGTGGAGTGGGGTCAATCAATTGGGGGGGGCTTCGCGACCTTGGCAACGTGAACCGGCTTCGCGTTTTAACTATGGAGGCTGAACCTCGGCAGCTCGATTTGGTGGGTGAAGATCTGCAAAAGGTTATGCACGCCTACGGAACGAACGGCATTATTACAGAAGTCGAGATGCCGCTAACGGCGTCATATGATTGGGTTGATGTTCTGGTGGGTTTTGATGGCTTCATGGATGCCGTTCATTTCTCAGACGCGTTGGGCAATCTTGATGGCCTCCTCGCAAAAGAGATTGGTCCGATTGCGGCGCCGCTGCCGCATGATTATTTCCTGCGCCATCAAAAGTTCATCCGTCGGGATCAATCTGTCGTCGTTTGTATGATTGCGCCGTTTGCCATGGATGCATTTGCTACTTTTGCGGCGCGGTATAAGTCTGCGGAAGTGCTGTATCGATCGGACCTGGCAAGCGAGGGCGAGCGAACGGCTCGGCCTCCCGCCTATGAACTTAGTTGGAACCACACGACTCTGCGCGGCCTTCGGGTAGATCCTACAATTACATATCTTCAGGTTTTGTATCCCTTTCCGACACAGGTGGAGAGCGTCCGGAAGATGACCGAACTCTTCGGCGACGAAGTGCCGGGACATCTCGAGTTTGTAAGGTTCGATGGCAAAATAACTTGCTTCGGTCTGCCAATCGTCCGATTCACTACGGAGGAGAGATTGAATGAAATCATCCAAATTCACGAAGATAATGGATGTCCGATATTCAACCCACACCGTTATACGCTTGAGGAAGGCGGAATGAAGCAGACAGATGCGGTGCAGTTGGCGTTCAAGAAATCCGCGGATCCAAAAGGCCTTTTAAATCCCGGCAAGATGATCGCATGGGAAAATCCGCACTACGATTACTGCAACAGCAAGAACTTCCTGTTTCCGGGATTGCAGGCATTGTGAATAAAAATTTCTGGAATGCTACGAAGACGGGGATGACTTGATGAATGTGCTGGTCGTCTATTGTCACCCCTGCCCAGAAAGCTTCAATGCGACTATCAGAGATATTGTTCTGGAAACTCTACGATCATCCGGGCACAGTGTCAGACTGCTAGATCTTTACGAAATGGGTTTTGATCCCGTAATGAACGCAAAAGAGCGACGATCCTATCACGACAGCGATAAAAACACTGAGCCGGTGCGCCTGCACGTTGAGGCCATAAAATGGTGTGACGGTTTGGTGTTCGTTTACCCGACTTGGTGGTTTGGTTTGCCGGCAATGCTGAAAGGCTGGCTAGACAGGGTATGGGTTCCGCATGCTACATTTGAAATGCCTACGGCAACTGCTGCTATCCAGTCAAAAATGCAGCACATCAATTAAATCGCTGTCATAACCACTTGCGGCGCGTCCTGGTGGCAATCGAAGCTGATCGGCGAACCGGGTCGTCGAACGCTTCTGCGTGGTATGCGGCATCTGTGCGGGCCGAAATGTAAGACCAGCTATACTGCACATTACAAGATAGACGGCTCAACTGAGGAAGTCAGGCGCTGTTACCTGGAGACTGTCCGGCGGAAGATGTCAGTCTACTAACTTCGTCTAGGCCTCCATTGTCATTCGTCGGTTAAATAGCGTGGCTAAGGTTCGCCCGACTTTGAACAGGCCGATTGGATGATTCGGCTATTTGAGGAGACGGGGACCTCACCGATGGCATTCAACTACAAGAAAAGCGTAACATTCCGGCTTGTTCAAGCTGCGAAGGCCCAAAGAGCGCGATCGGGCGCCCATTTGATGCGCATTGGGCTGCATCCCGGACAGGAACTGGTGCTTAAAGTGCTCGCCGACTCTGACGGTCGCACCATGAGCCAACTTGCTTTGGCGTTGGGTGTTCAGCCGCCAACCGTCACCAAAATGGTGACGCGGCTTTCAACGCAGGGATATGTGCGGCGTCAAGTGTCAGACAGTGACGGACGGTTGGCTCGGGTACATTTGACTGAGTCCGGACGGGCTTTGGTTGAAAGTGTTGACAAGGCTTGGAAGCGTCTCGAAAGAGAAGCGATGGCGGGATTGGACGACAAGGATCGGAAAAAACTGCGCAAGCTGCTTCGTCAGGTAGAGAAAAATCTCTCGATTTCATTAGATGATGATCCGGATCACGAAACGGATAATGAAGGCGATGATACAGCCGAACTGGACCGAAATACCGAGCTAACGCCAGCATAAGAAGCACACTGGCGTTAGCATTCAAATCCCAGTTGTTAACGCGCGAACTGCGAGGCCCAGACATGCGGTCGTCAAAACGACAGTTGCGATCCCGCGTTTTGCGGTAAAAACAAGCACACCAGCGATACAGGCGATCGCAGCCATTCCAATGTCCAGACTTTGCGGAATCGGATAGGTCACATCAAGCGGACCTATTTCCAACTCGCGAATGTCTGCGAACAAGACATTAATGGCGAACCAGACCGCAAGGTTCAGTATCGTCCCCGTGACAGCGGCTGTTATGCCTGACAAAGCGGCATTTAGCTTACTGTTGCCACGCAATTTTTCGATCCACGGCGCACCTGCCAAAACCAGCAGGAAACTAGGTACAAAGGTCACCCATGTCGTCATAGCCGCTGCAAGCAGGCCAACGGTTAGTGGATTTAACTCGCCTGGATGGGTCCACCCGGCTTGAAATCCGACAAATTGCGTGACGAGAATCAGGGGGCCGGGAGTGGTTTCGGCAAGACCCAGGCCGTCTAGCATCTGGCCAGCCGTAAGCCAGCCTTTTGTCTCGACCGCCACCTGCGCCATATAGCTCAATAGGGCGTAGGCTCCGCCAAAGCTGACAGCGGCTAGGGTTGAGAAGAAGCGGGCCACGTCAACAAGAACGTGTTCCGGCGATAGAACAATGGTTGCCAAAGCTGCAGGCGCTGCCCAGGCCAACAAGCCGATTGCCAAGGTAACGGCTGTAGATGCAATTCTGGGTAGTTTTGCTGGATATGCCTCTATTGGTTGAGGGTGGTTTCGAGCAAATAATATTCCGGCGATACCGGCAGCAAGGATCACGACTGGAAAAGGGACAGAGAGGAAAAACAGGGCCAAAAATGAGAGGGCAGCCACGCCCCAAGCAAGCTTGGATTTGAGTGCTTTTTGAGCGACTTTTGCCAACGCTTGAAGAACAATGGCAAGAACTCCGGCTTTTACCCCATAAAACACGGCATCAATCAAACCCACGTTACCGAACTGGGTATAGACCCAGCTCACCATCGCCATTGCAAAAGCGCCTGGCAAAATAAACAATAATCCGCTTATGAGACCGCCCCATGTGCGGGCCGCAATCCAACCGCAGTATGTTGCCAGTTGCTGCGCCTCGGGTCCGGGCAGCAACATGCAATAGTTCAACGCATGCAAGAATCGTTCTTCGGACAGCCAACGTCTGTTGTCTACAAACTCTTGATGCATCATCGATATTTGCGCGGCTGGCCCACCAAAGGACAAGACGCCTACTTTGAGCGAAACCTTCGCCACCTCGGCCAAAGTTGGGGTCTCTATATCTGAAGCCGGTTCCGGAAAGCAGTTATCTGGGTGTTTTGGAGTAGGCATGCGGTTCTCGGTGAATGTTTACTGCCGTGGTAGGCGCGCATCGTGACGAAGCCAAGACATGATTGCATTCTGATGTTCCAATTTGCATTCGGGAAACTCCATTCCTACGTTTCCGTTATCGCAAACCAAAACCGGGGAGCAGTGAAGTGCCGATGAATTCCATCAATGAAGACCGCGGTTCACGCCGGGCTGCGGAATTGAAGCGGCGATTTCGAAGGGTTTCCGTCGGCGTATTCAATTCGTCTAAACTGTCCCGTAAAATGCCAGGCCCGTCGGGTCGAGTAGGGCAGTCTGCCACTATGCGCCATGCAGCGACATGGATCACCTTTGGCGTAGTTGCGTTCCTGCTCAGCCAACTATTCCTGTAGCGGGAGGCTTACAGGAGAAACGGGTAGCCTCCCTCAAGCCTGAGAAGCGCAATTTTTGTCTCGGGACCACCCCTGCCCGAATATCCTCCCAAGCCATTGGCTGAGAGCACCCTGTGACACGGAATAATAATGGGTACTGGATTTGCCCCGCAAGCTTGTCCAACAGGCTGACCAAATGTGTTCAAGCGCTCGGCCAATTGTCCATAGGTTCTGGTTTCTCCATATGGAATCTTAATCATCTGTGAAAATACTGACTGAAGGAAGTTGGAGCCTGAAGGGTTTAGCGGCAAATCAAAATTCGTCAGCGTTCCGTCAAAATAGCACTTCAGTTGGCGGCCCGCTTCGTTGAGCAACGGAGTAGGCTGGGAGGCAACTCCCGCACCACCCCATACGAGCTGGGTGATCGCATCATTTGTCTCAACAACAGTAATATCTCCAACCGGCGTTTGAATTGTCACCTGCGCCAATTTTTGCTTCTCCAGTTAATAACCAGCAGGGTCAGCTAGACGTACCAAAAGCTAAAGCGTTGGGCTATTGCGAACTCCTCTGCTGCACTAGTGTGCAGGCAACTTACTAGAGGTAGTCTTCCACGTGCCCGAACCAACCATCCAAGCAAACAGTGTTTCGTCGACCGCTGCCAACACCGCGCCAATGGCCGGTATTGGGCTGATCATCCTCGCTTGCTTGTGTTTTGCGATCCTTGATGCAACCGCGAAATATTTGGGAAGCGAAATCCCGCCTTTGCAGATTGTTTGGGTTCGGTTTGTGACTCACGTCTTGATCGCCGCGGTTCTATTCCAGGTATGGCGACGACCTGGTATTTTAAGAACGCGGAGGCCCATCCTCCAACTGGTGCGGGCTCTCTGCCTTCTCGGGACCACCATATTCAATTTTCTTGCGGTCCAGTATCTGCAGCTGGCAGAGACTGTTGCGATCATGTTTGCCGCACCATTTGTTGTTACAGCCCTTGCTGGTCCAATGCTGGGCGAGTGGGCCGGACCACGGCGCTGGGCAGCCATTATTGTTGGCTTTGCCGGGGTGTTGGTGGTCACGCAACCGGGTCTGGGAAATATCCATTGGGCTGCGATCTATTCTGTGTTGGCCATGTTGTTCTATGCCGTCTACGCACTGATGACACGGCAGCTCACAGCAACAGAGTCGCCAACAGGTATGCTCATCTTGTCTGGGTGTGTGGGTGCACTCGCAATGGCGCCAGCCGGCATAGCTGTTTGGCAGGCGCCGCCCACTGCGTTCTTTTGGGTGTTGTTGCTTTCGACGGGCTTTTGGGGCGCGCTTGGGCACTACCTCTTCATTCGAGCGCATGGGATTGCATCTGCGCCGGTACTCGCACCCTTTATTTACGTTCAAATCATCTGGATGGTGACGCTTGGATACTTGGTGTTCGCAGACATTCCGACACTCGCAACACTACTTGGAGCCGGTATTGTTGTCTCGTCTGGGCTTTACTTGCTCTACCGGGAACAGCGCCGCAAAGCCTGATAAGTCTGAGCATCAAGTTGACGTTACGCAATTTCTAAAGCCTTATATTCCCGAAGACATCGTCGCATGATGTGCGGTGTTTGAGGGAGGGCTGGATATGTTTTTGTCACGGCGGAGGTTTCTGATCGGTATGGGTAGTGCCGGCACGGCGCTCGCCATGCCTTCTATCTCACGCGCAAACGCGGCTGCAAACGCCTACTTCGACGGCTTTACGGAAGACAATGGTTTCCGCTACCGGCGAACCAATTTCGATAAAATCGACTCCGCCTGGCAGCGTCAAATGGTCAAATATTTCAGCGACGAACCGCCCGGCTCCGTTGTGGTCGACACCCGCAATCACTTTTTGTATGTCACATGGGAAAATAATACCGCACTTCGGTATGGCGTCGGGGTCGGACGCGAAGGCTTTAAATGGTATGGTCGTGCACGAATTGACCGGAAAGCGCTCTGGCCACGTTGGGTCCCGCCGCCCGAGATGCTTAAAAGGCAGCCAGACCTTCCACGGCGTGTAGAAGGCGGAGCCGCTAATAACCCGCTCGGCCCACGGGCGCTCTACTTGTATCGTGATGGTGCTGACACCGGCTACAGGCTTCACGGCACACTTGAGCCTTGGAGTATTGGTCGGGATGTATCCAGTGGTTGCATCCGCATGTTCCCTGAGGACATCATTGATCTTTACCAAAGGTGCCCGAAAGGAACGCGAGTACTGGTGCTTGAACATTTGGGGTCGAGTGCCGGCTAGTCGGCTGCAGGCACAAATACAACATGGCGAACTCATGGAAATCGGGGGATGGTGTGAGCGATTTTGACGCATTTTGGGGAGCCGTGCGTTGGGCTGCACTTGCAGGGCTTTTAATCTTGCAGGGGTGTAATTCTGCAGGAAATCTAGCCACCCCAAATGTGACCAATGCGGCAGCTGCAGGCTTTGTCGATATGAAACCTGGGTCCGAAGAAGAGTTCATGTTGAACGTTGGGCGGCGAATCTATTTTGACAAAGGCTCAGCAGAAGTCAGCGAAGAAGCTAAAATGACGATCGCGCGCCAAGCCACTTGGCTAAAGGACAACACCCGCTGGCTGGTCAAGGTGCAGGGTCATGCGGATGAGCCGGGTGGCGAAAACGCGAACAAAACTCTGTCGACGCAGCGGGCTAACGCAGTCCTGAATGCGCTGGTTGCGCAGGGCGTTGACCGCAAACGCATGTGGGCAAAGGGATATGGTATCGAGCGGCCGGTTACGGATTGCGATGACATTACGTGCCAATCTCAAAACCGGCGGGTTGTCGTAAATCTTCGTGAAGAGTTCGACGAATCGGCGCCGCAACGCTAAGACGAAAAGTCCATCTTGTATGTGAGTGTTAATAGGCGCATGTCCCCACAAGACAGTGCTGCTAGGCGGCCGAGTTCAAATGCATGAGTGATGAAGAAAGCGGTTCCAAAACAGAACCCCATAGACAATCAAACCAAGAAAGCCACGGATTAATTGATAGATCGGCTCCAGAACCGTATCTTTTAAAACCAGGCAAGCGGCTGACGCTTGGGCACATCGCCGACCAACTTGGTATATCGACCGCGACCGTTTCTCTGGCCTTGCGCGAAAGCCCTTTGGTGGCAGAAGAAACGCGGCTCAAGGTCAAGCAAACAGCCGAGGAGATCGGCTATATTTACAACAGATCCGCGGCTTCTTTGCGCACAGCGCGGAGTCAGATTGTCGGTGTTGCTGTTCACGATATTCAAAACCCTTTTTTTGCCGAGGTTTTTTCAGCGCTCGAAGATGTTCTGGAAGCACAGGGGCAAATGATTTTCATTTGTAATCACAGAGATGACGTCAAACGACAACGCGCCTTTGTAAACACGCTTTTGCAACACCGTGCCGATGGTCTCATTCTTTGCCCGTCAATTGGAACCACTGCGGAAGAAATTAATCGCTTGGTTGGGCAAGGAATACCGGTGACACTTATGGCTCGTGAAGTATCTGGTGTTTGGGCGCCGTGTGTACACGGTGACGATATTAAAGGCGGCTATTTGGTCACCAAACATCTTATCGAAAAAGGGCACACGAGAATTGGCATGGTTGGCGGCCGCCGGGAGAGTTCGACAGGTCGAGACCGCCATGTCGGATGGAAACGGGCATTGACCGAGGCTGGCCTCAATCCCTCACACCAGTTGGACTTGCCAGAGCTGATGACACAGGCCGACGGCCGATTGGCGGTAACGACAATATTGGAAGCGGATGAGCGTCCGACGGCGATCATGGGCTTCAATGATCTTGTCGCGTTTGGGATGATGACCAGCTTGAGGCGCGCGGGAATTGAGCCTGGGCCGGAAATGGCAATCACCGGATATGATGATATTGATGGGGCGGATAGCCGAACACCTGCCTTAACGTCTGTTTGCAATCACGCAGACAAGATCGGTCGGCTGGCGGCACTAACTCTTTTGCGCCAGGTTACAGGTGAGCGCGTTCCGAACAATCCTATACTCATTGAACCCGAGCTGCGGGTTCGGGAGAGTGCGCCACCTCCTGGGGTGCGCCTCGCGCCGATAGTGCTATAAAAAAGGCGGCCACCAGGCCGCCTTTTTGTTTGGTGTTGATAGCTCAGCGCGGTTCGCTGGCAAGGCCTTTCAAGATCGCATAGCACGCGAGAAGCAATACAATCGTGAATGGCAAGCCTGTTGAAACTGCCATGGCTTGCAAGGCACCGAGCCCACCGCCGAGAAGCAACGCAATCGCAACCAATCCCTCAAAGGTGCACCAAAAGACACGCTGTGAAACTGGTGCGTCAACCTTGCCACCTGCAGTGATCGCATCAATCACAAGCGAGCCAGAGTCGGAGGATGTCACGAAGAATACGATCACCAGAACAATGGCCACAATTGAAGTCAGCGAAGCGAACGGAAGATCCGCGAGCATGCCGAACAACGACAGTTCCGGGCTGTAGCTTGCAATGACGTATTCGCGTACCTGGCTGCCGCTGTCAGTAAGAACTTGCTCAATCGCGGTACCGCCGAAAGCTGTCATCCAAAGAACCGAAACGATCGTTGGGATGATCAGAACACAAGTCACGAATTCGCGGACTGTCCGACCACGGCTAACGCGCGCTATAAACATACCGACAAATGGGGACCAGGAAATCCACCAGGCCCAGTAGAAAGATGTCCACCCCTGACGGAACCCGTCGTCTTCACGTCCAAACGGATTTGATAGCGGGATAACCTCCTGTGCGTAGGAAGCGATATTTCCGAAGAATCCAGAAATGATCTGCCCGGTTGGCCCTGCAACAATCACAAACATAAGCAACAGTGCAGCAATCAGCATGTTGATTTCTGACAAAACCTTCACGCCGCCGTCCAAGCCGCGCATGACGGACACCAGCGCGACGACGGTTATGCCAAGGATCAGAATGACTTGTGTCGTATTGCTGACCGGAATGCCGAATACAAAGTCCAGACCAGCATTTGCCTGCTGAGCTCCGAACCCCAACGAGGTTGCGAGGCCAAACAACGTCGCAAAAACTGCCAATATATCGATGATGTGGCCCGGCCATCCCCAAGTCCGTTCGCCGAAAACCGGATAGAAAACGGAACGCATCGTGAGCGGCAGGCCTTTGTTAAACGAAAAAAGGGCCAGTGCCAGCGCAACTACGGCATAGATGGCCCAAGGATGCAGACCCCAGTGATAGATGGTCGCGGCCATACCCATTGCGCGCGCGGCGTCTACGTTTTCAGGAATGAGATTGCCATCAGCATCGAAAGGCGACGGGACGCCCAATGGCGAGGAGAAGGCCATGTGATAGACCGGTTCAAGCACCCCGAAGAACATGAGGCCAATACCCATTCCGGCAGCGAACAACATCGCAAACCAACCGAAATAGGAGTAATCAGGCGTCGCCTCCTTACCCCCGATGCGGACACTGCCATAGGGGGAGACGATCAAAAACAGGCATAGAAGAACGAAAATGTTCCCCGAAAGGATAAAGAACCAGTCGAGATTGCCGGTGAGCGCCTTACGCATCGCATCGAACACCGGACCAACATCGGCCTGGAAAGCCAATGTGAGAAACACAAAGGCAACGATGGTCAGTCCGGAGACAAGAAAGACGGGATTGTGGACGTCGAGGCCGAACGGCCCCAGCTGTGCTTCAAAGTTATCCTGGCCAATTTCGTAGTCAGTTTCGATCAAATTCGCGGCGCCTTCCGGTTCTGGAATGCCCGCGTTCGACGTTTCTTCGGTCATGAGACCTATCCCCTTTTTTCGAATTCAGCTGTTGGTTGGGCCCGCCTTTAGTGTCCTCTGATTAGAAACACGGAGGCATCCGTATGGGTGGCAACCGTTCCGCCGTTTGATGGCCAAAAGTGATCGGCAACGTTTGGAATGTGCGTGGCCATCACCACCACATCGGCGCCTGTCTCTTTCACCGCTCTTATTAGCGTCGCATCGAGATCTATCGTTGGGTCGTGAGACACATAACTGCGCGCATCGGTCTTTATGCCGAACTTGCTGCCTTGTTGCTGCGCGAAGCCGTCAAGCTTTGCGGCAAACTCCTCTGGATTGTGAGCAAGTTTGCCCGGAAGAGAGGTGGTCACAGCGACATAAGTGACCGGTGTGTCATTGGCCTTGGCCAGGCCGGCTGCGGCCGTCAGCGCCTTTTCGAGTTTATCTGCGTGGGCCAAATCAACTGGCACCATGATTTTTTCAAACACCGAAGGTCCCCCGTAATTGCTTAGGTTCAATTTTTCCATCCAGGCTTTCGCGGATGGCGTGTGATTGGGTCGGGGCAAGCACAGGAATTTTTCACCAAGGTGCACCCTTTTAAGGCGTGTCGAGCGTCCTATCTGCGCTGCCCGGTGGCTTGTTTGCGACCAATTGTCTCAAACACGATGCCTGGATCACAACGAGTAACAACTGAACATCTGGCAGGCGTGCTGTCAAATTAGACCACTTCCATGCAGGAGCGTGCCGTGAATACACTGAAACTATTGGGAATTTCCGGTTCACTCCGGAAAGCGTCTTATAACACCCTGCTGGTGAAAGAGGGGGCGCGCCTATTTGGCAGTTGCATCTTTGAGTTGGCTGATATTCGATTGCCGCTGTACGACGGCGATCTTGAGGCGGAGCACGGATTGCCTCCGGAAGTCATCTGCCTTCACGATCAGATTGTGCGGTCCGATGCCGTCGTCATCTCGACGCCCGAATATAACAAGAACCTTCCAGGGGTTTTGAAAAACGCGCTGGACTGGGTTAGCCGCAAGGGTCCGATGCCCTTCAAAGATAAACCTGTGGCCATTGTGTCGGCTGCGGGCTGGACCGGGGGTGCTCGGGCACAGTATTCTCTGAGGCATTGTCTCACGCCTTTTCACCCGCATGTGATTCAAGGGCCTGAGGTCCTGATCGCGGGACCGAGCGCCGCCTTCACCGAGAGCGGACAGTTGGCGAATGAACAAAGCCTCGATTTCTTGGCCGAGCTTATGCTAGCGCTGCGCAAGGCAGCAGAAGACCAAGTTGGAGCATGAAGTTCAGGGTCCGTCGCGGCGCCTTGCGAAGGTTGATTTACTCAATAGGGGCAAGTTCGTCCGCGACAGAAGAATAGGCAACACACCGATTGCGACCCTGTTCTTTTGCTTTGTAGAGGGCGCCATCCGCTCGCTGTAGAATTGTCGAGAATTCGACATCTCCATCGCGTACCGCGGACAGGCCGACGCTGCAGGTAATCGGTCTAGATAGCGGTTCCACAATACACTCGTCGGCGATACGCTTGCGGATCCGTTCGGTCACTTGGAAAGCTGCCTCTCGTCCGGAACTGTCTAGCAGTATGCAGAACTCTTCTCCGCCAACTCGTCCGAAGACATCAACCGAGCGCAGGCTGTCTTTGACGATGTCGGCAAATTTTTGCAGAACTGCATCGCCGATCGCATGCCCGTAAGTATCATTGATCGATTTGAAGTGATCGATGTCCATCATCACGGTTGTAAAGGCGCGTTTCGTCCGCCGAAAACGCGCAAGCTCGGTGCCCGCGCGGTCGAGGAAAGCCCGCCGGTTCAAGACACCGGTAAGATCGTCGGTGCTTGAAATTCGTTCGAGGCGAATATAGGCCTCCATCAGGGCTTCCTGGTCCTGTTGGCGGGCGATTTCGTGCCCAACCCAGTCGGCGAACTGCCGGATAATCTCGCGGTCAGTTTGTGAAAAACCAGTTATTCTTGCATCCGGACTGGTAAAGTTGATAGTGCCGTAGGGCTCACCATCAACAACGATTGGTGTCCCGATGTACGTTTCAAGTTTGAACATCGCATAGCACGGATGTCCCGCGTAGGGGGAAGATTTCATCGCATCGATTGCGACGGGGCCGTCCGCTGCTACAGTAAGTGCGCAATAAGTGTCACCTATATCGAAGGCGTCTCCGACATTGATTTCGTTGTTCGGGCTTTCCGCCCGAACGACTGTATATCGATTGTCGATGATATGGCTGATAATGCCAAAAGGAAGGTTGAAATGCTCACATCCAAGCTTGAGGATGAGGTTGATTTTTTCCTCATGGCTCAGCTCGCGAGTAGAGGTGATAGAGTAGAGTTCGGCTAAGGTTTCCTCCGTCCGCTTTCGGCGGGTGATGTCCGTCGACAACGTGATTAGTCCCGTGATGTCTCCATGGTCGTCGTATTTCGGAGTGTACTCTATTTCCACAATGCGGGTTTCGCCGTCGGGGAAAGTTGTTTCCATTTCCGTTTGAACGGTGTTGCCGGCCAGACACTCATCAACCAGTTTCCGGTTTTTTTCTTGGGCTTCTTCAGGCAGACTCTCCCGGAATTTGGTCCCGACCAGCTCGTCTGGAGTGCCGCCATACCAGCTGGCGCCAATTTCGTTGATGAAGATGCAGGTGCCGTCCCGGTCGATCTCGCTGATCGCGCAGGACAGGCTGTTGGCTAGGATCGTCATGTTCCTGTATGCCTCCTTCAAGTCGGCCTCTGCCTTTTTGATGTCAGAAATGTCCGTCGCGCAGGCAACCAAGCTCTGGACCCGTTGGCGTTCATCAATTTTCGGCAAGTATTCCAAGCGGACATGCCGCTTGTTGCCATCAGGGTAGTTGATCGGCAATTCGAACTGGGCCGGAGTGCCAGCAAAAGCGAGATCCAAATAGTTTTTGCTCGAGTTCTGCACCGCTTCCGGAAGCAATTCGCGGACTTTTGTCCCAAGCAACTCTTCGCGTGTTTTCGCAAACCATGAACAGGCGATATCATTTGCGAGAATGCATATTCCGTCACGATCGATCTCAATGATGGTACTCGGTAAGGTGTTGGCCAACCGCACAAGGTTTTCGTTGGATGCTGCCAGCTTGGCGTGGGCATCTTTCAACGGGGTAATGTCTGTGCGAATACCCGCGATCCCGCCCGAGCGGGTTCTGCGTTCGGCGATATTTAACCACCGGCCGTCTGCGAGTTTTTGTTCAATCGCTTTACCATCTGCAGTTTTGTGTTTTCTAAGCCGCTCGGACAGCCATTCGTCTTCGGTTTTTCCGCCGAGGTCATATTGGCCTTTTTGGAGGCCTGACCTCAGAATATCCTCGAAATGGGTGCCGGGCGTCATGCTGGCAGCAGATTCGGGATAGATTTGCCGGTACATCTCGTTGCAAACAACCAGGCGGTCTTCTTTGTCGTAGAGGGCGAATCCCTCAGAAATAGCATTGATCGCATCTTCGAGGGTTTTTGCAGCCTCTGTAACCAAAGCTTCAAGGACCAGCTGATCGGAGATGTCCCGTGCAATAAAAAGATAGCCGACGTGGCTTGATGTGGCGTCAAAAATCGCGGAATTCACCACCTCAGCAGTAAACACCTTACCGTTGCGGCGCTTCAGCTTGAGAGTGAAGCGGTTGTTTTTCGAGGTGTTGGATTTCTCTTGGTTCAGGTCTCCGGTTGCCTCGAAGTCGGCTTTGTCGAAAAATAGAATCTCGCAGGTCTGACCGACAAGTTCGTGCCGGTCGTAGCCAAATGTCTTTTCAGCCGCGTCATTCGTATAAAGAATGCGGCGGTCTGGGCGGGTCAGCACAACGCATTCCGTCAACGCCCCAAAAGAGCGATGCAGATCGAGATGTATGCCTTTCGGTAAACTCTCTTGAGACATTCAGTCGACTTCCTCCAATTTGAAGCCTAGCCTGAATATTTAAACAAATTGATACCTGATTTTTCCGTTTTCTTGACGGTGCCGGAAGTCTGTGTGCGGGTTTACTGGTAAAAATTACAGTATTTCTGCACGTCTTTTTTTTGAGGAAAATGCGTTGTACGCAATGCGTAGCGTAAAAGATGGGCCCGATGACTGGGTGACTGTGATGCCTTTGGCCGGAGATGGATGATTGACCATACCCGTGTTCCGACGAGTAGGGGCTCAAGTCGATAAGAAATCAGCAAACCTGCCAAGCGCCCGCTCGATGTTTTCGGCCGAATTGGCATAACTAAGCCGAATGTAGCCTTCTCCAAGGATACCAAAATCCGGTCCCCCAATTACTGCGATACCTGCGTCTTCCAAGAGCGCAGAGGCGAGCGACTTTGCTTTCCATCCAGTCTCGGTGATGTTTGGAAACGCGTAAAAAGCGCCGTGGGGAGTACGGCAGCTGATGCCCGGCAGTTTGTTTAATCCGTCGACTACGATCTTTCGGCGAAGGTCAAATTCCGTGAGCATTTCCTGAACTGCGTTTTGCGGTCCGGTTAGGGCTGCCAATCCCGCATACTGCGCTGGTGCATTCACACAAGACCAAGCGTTGACAGCAAGTTTGCGCGCCTTGTTCACCAGCGATGCTGGCCAAACAGAATAGCCCATACGCCATCCAGTCATAGCGTAAGTCTTCGACCATCCGTTCAGCAAGATCAGGCGGTCTCTCAGACTTTCGAATTCCATGAGCGACACGTGTTCGATGCCGTCATATGTCATGTGAGCATAGATTTCGTCAGACATAACTGCGGTATGAGGGTGTTGACTAAGGCCGTCGACAAGTTTTTCGATTTCCGTCCGCGGGGTTACGCCACCGGTCGGATTGGCGGGCGAATTCAGTATAAGAAGCCGTGTTTTCTCAGCAATAAGCGACAAGGTTTCATCGGCCGAAAACGCGAAATCATTTTCTTCTCTGATCGGGACGGGCACAGGGCGTGCACCTGTAAACTCAATCATTGACCGGTAAATAGGGAAACCCGGGTCGGGATAGAGGATATCAGTTCCAGGTTCGCCGAACATAAGGATGGCCATGAACATAGTCACTTTGCCACCGGGAACAATTAAGACAGTGTCCGGATCAGGGGCATATCCTGACCCCTTTTCAATGTCTGCAGAAACAGCTTCGCGAAGTGGCAGAATGCCCGTAGCTGGTGTGTACCCATGATGACCATCACGCAGTGCCTTGATAGCTGCCTCAACAATGTGATCTGGTGTCTTAAAGTCTGGCTGTCCAATTCCAAGATTAATGATATCTCGGCCTTGTTCGGACAACTCGGTGGCACGGGCCAGAACTGCAAAAGCGTTTTCCTCACCGATGCGATCAAATCCGGCAATTGTTGTTGGCATGCCTACCTCCTTCGTGCCTGCCTCTTGACTGGTAGCTCATGTGAGCGTCATCGGAAAAGCCGACCTTTGGTGAAGGGGGCGCGCTCAGCACTGTTGGTGATGAGCAAAAGAAACCGACAGAAAACAGCGATTGGGCCTCGTGTCATGCAAAGCCTCCCATTATATTCACTTCAAAAATTACAGGCTGGATAGTTTGAACACCGCAGCCGTACCAAACAATGCACAGGCGTTTTATGAGTGAAGCAAACCAAAAAGTCGAACGGTCCCAGATCCCGGTAACCGTTCTGACTGGATACCTAGGTGCCGGGAAAACAACTCTCCTCAATCGGATACTGACTGAAAATCACGGCAAGCGTTATGCGGTGATCGTGAACGAGTTCGGCGAGATTGGAATCGATAACGATCTCCTCGTCGAATCCGACGAAGAGATTTTTGAAATGAACAATGGCTGCATTTGTTGCACCGTTCGCGGAGACCTTATCAGGACCGTTCAAAACCTCATGAAACGGCGAAATGCATTTGATGCGATTATCGTGGAGACGACAGGTGTTGCCGATCCCGCGCCGGTTGCACAAACGTTTTTCATGGACGATGACGTTCGGGCGGCCGCGAAACTTGATGCTGTTGTGGCTGTTGTTGACGCGCGGCATGTATTGCAACGCTTGGCTGACACGACCGAAGCGGAAGATCAGATTGCATTTGCCGACGTCATCTTGCTCAACAAAACCGATCTCGTGTCAGCTGAGGAATTGGCCAGGGTCGCGGCGCGGATCGCGGGCGTTAATCCGTACGCAGCGATCGAAAAGACTGAGCGTTGTGCTGTTGAACTGCAAACTGTTCTTGATCGAGGCGCCTTTGATCTGGACCGGATTTTGTCTATTGATCCGCATTTTTTGAGGCATGGACATCACGAACACGAGTGTAGCGCTGCGTGTGACCATAACCATGACCATGACCATCAGAATCACCATCACCAGGATGATCTTGGCCACGACCATGATCATCCGCATTCGGTCAAAAGCATATCGCTCACTGCAGGTGATCTGGATCCCGACATGTTTTTTCCCTGGATCAATCAGGTCACACAAATTCAAGGTCCGAACATTTTGCGGATGAAAGGCATTCTTGCATTCAATAACGACCCTCAGCGCTACGTTATTCAGGGTGTTCATATGATTGTCGAAGGAGATCACCAGCGAGATTGGGAGGCAACAGAAGATCGCCAAAGCAGGCTGGTTTTCATTGGCCGAGATCTCAATTGGGACACTTTAAAGCAGAGTTTTACAGCCTGTGTGGCTGAATAGGGAATTTTCGCGTGCCGATACTAGCACCAGTTGAAGCCGGCAGCTTTGTCGTGAGTTGCGGTTTTTTGAATGAGGATGGTTTTTTTGCGCTCGGCGATGGGACAGTCAAACGCGTTGGCCAGCGGTTGCTTGACCTTAAGGTGCACACAGGCGGGCTTTTGGCAGCGGAGCTTAGCCGCGATACGACGAGCCTGGTGACTTCAGGCGATGATGGGTGCATCAAAAAACTCGAGGCAGATGGTACGGTCATCATTTTGGCCGAACGGCCGCGCAAATGGATTGATATTCTTGCTTGCGGGCCCGGCGGTTCTGTTGCGTTCGCCTCAGGGCGCACTGCGTGGGTGCGTCTTCAAACCGGTACAGAGAGAGAATTTACCCATGAGCGGGCCGTAGGTGGCTTGGCATTTGCGCCCAAAGGACAACGCCTGGCTGTCGCTCGTTATGGCGGCGCCACGCTTTGGTGGGCGAGTGCTGGCGGCAATCCTGTTGAATTTTCATGGAAGGGTGCTCATCTGGGTGCTTCGTATTCGCCGGACGGAAAATACCTCGTAACAACCATGCAGGAGAATGCGCTGCACGGCTGGAGGCTGTCCGACCAGCAAGATATGCGCATGACCGGGTATCCTGCGAAAGTCAAAAGCTGGAGCTGGTCGGTTAAAGGGCGCTACCTTGCCACTTCTGGTGCCAACGCTGCGATCCTTTGGCCGTTTTTCGGTAAAACGGGTCCGATGGGTCAGTCGCCCTTGCAACTCGGCACGCGTAGTGATGCGCTGGTGTCATGTGTATCCTGCCACCCTAAAAAAGCTGTCGTGGCGATCGGGTACAGTGATGGCATGATTGTCATGTGCCGGTTTGAAGACAACGCCGAAGTTCTTCTCCGCCAGTCGGCAAAAGGTCCGGTATCTGCGCTCGGTTGGGACCCTGCCGGACTGCGGCTCGCCTTTGGGTCTGAAGAAGGAGAAGCAGGGATCATTTCTCTGCAGTCTTAGGAAATCGGGGGCAGCTTTTATGCGAGTATTCGTTTTGCTGGTGATGCTCGCTTGTGGTTCGGTTACCTCCCGGCTGCCGGAATTCGCGCAACAATATCGTCAGCGGCTGGGAGGCGCGATCGATGCTCTTGAACAGGTCATGGGTGACTTTCAGCGGGATGCGGCTGGCTTTGGCCTTTCTGTCCAAGCGGCGATCTTGCGCCTGAAAGATAATGAAGACCCTTTCCTGCAAGCACGTGGAAACAGCATGTCTACAACGGCAGCCCGGCTGGTAAGGTTACTAAAAAGTCAGCAACAGGTTCTTCAAAGTTCTGGTTCCTTTGAGCGCTTGGTCATTATCATAACCGGATTGGACCAAGAGTTGGCGCAGGCAACGGTTTCCGACTTTGAACCGGCTGTTCCGGTGAAAATCGAAGGCGCAGTTAGCGCTGCCGCTGGAGCAGGCATTGGGTATTTTGTGCTCAGGGTGTTTTTTGGTTTAGTGCGGATCCGCCGGCGTTCAGCACCCAATTGAAATGGAAAACGGAATGGATACGGTAACGTCTTCTGGCGGAATGGTGGTGGCGCCGCATAAAGCGGCTGCTGATGCTGGCGCCGAAATTCTGCGCGATGGCGGATCTGCAATTGAAGCGATGATTGCTGCGGCAAGTACTATCGCTGTGGTCTATCCGCACATGAACGCCATCGGAGGAGATGGTTTTTGGCTCATCGCTGAGCATGGCAAAGATCCAAAAGCTCTTATGGCCTGTGGCGGGGCCGGCAGTGGTGCAAGCATTAAAGCCTATAATGATGCGGGTTATGAATACGTTCCGACACGCGGTCCTTTGGCAGCTCTCACTGTCGCTGGAACCGTCGCTGGTTGGGATCTTGCTTTGGAGGCGGCAAAGCGTCTTGGGAAGGGCAAAACCCCACGGCGCGACCTCTTGGCCGCCGCAGTGCGATACGCGAAAGAAGGCATCGTTGTCTCGAAAAGCCAGGCTGAGCTAACAACTCAAAAGCTGCCCGAGCTTGCGCCCCAGCCCGGATTTGCCAATGTTTTTCTTTTAGACGGCAAGCCGCCGCAAGAGGGCGACCTTCTCAAACAAGAACGTCTCGCCGACACACTTGAGCATCTTGGGTTGGAGGGGTTTGTTGAATTTTACAAAGGCGATGTCGGAGCGTCCATAGCTGCCGACTTGGAGCAAATCGGTTCGCCCGTAACACGCGCGGATTTGGGACGGTTTGAAGCCCGGTTCAAGGAAGCTTTAAAGGTGCAATTGAAAATGGGCACCATATTCAATGCGCCCCTTCCAACTCAAGGACTGGCGTCCCTCATTATTTTGGCGCTTTTTGATCGGTTGAGTATTCGTGACGCCAGCTGCCCCGAATATGTCCACGCGCTTGTCGAAGCGACAAAAAGAGCTTTTCTGGTCCGGGATCGATTGGTCACAGACCCAGCTTACGCACCTGAGTCGCCGAGACACTATCTGAAGGAGAAATGGCTTGATTCCGAGGCGGCCAAAATTTCTCTCCACAGAGCACTCGAGTGGCCGACCGCTCCATCTGCCGGCGACACTATCTGGATGGGAGCAGTCGACAAATCAGGGCTTAGTGTCTCGTTTATTCAGTCCATATACTGGGAGTTCGGGTCCGGCTGCGTTTTGCCGCAAACCGGGATCACCTGGCAAAATCGGGGTTCAAGTTTTTCACTGCGCCCAGATGCCCTAAACGCACTTGCGCCTGGACGGCTGCCCTTTCACACCCTCAATCCGGCAATGGCACGAATGGTAGATGGCCGAACTGTGACTTATGGAACGATGGGCGGGGAGGGGCAGCCACAAACACAAGCCGCCATCTACAGCCGTCATATCATGTTCTCTCAAAGTGTTGGTGCTGCAATCGACGCGCCACGCTGGCTGCTCGGCCGGACCTGGGGGGATGAAACAGCCGCTTTGCGGCTTGAGAACCGGTTTGACCCTGATACGCTCCGTTACTTGGAAAAAGCCGGGCACAACGTTGTCGTACTGGATGAAGACTATTCTGACACAATGGGGCATGCGGGCATGATTGTCCGCAACAGCCGTGGTGGTCTCGAAGGGGCGCATGATCCACGCGCTGATGGCGGCGCCGCTATCGCCTGACAATAGGGCCAAGGAGGGGCTATGGACGCGATAACCCGCATGCGGTGTTTCATCAAAGTTGCTGACCACAAAGGTTTTTCGGCAGCGGCACGCGAGATGGGGCGTTCGAAGGCCCTGGTCTCCAAATATATCGGGGAACTGGAAGATGAGCTTGGCGTGCGCTTGCTGAACCGGACAACTCGACAGGTATCTCTTACGGAGACCGGTGAGGCATACTACAAGGAAGCGATAGATATCCTGCAACGGATTGATGATCTCCAAGCATCCGTCCAATCAGCGCATGGCGAAGTCCGGGGACGATTGCGGGTATCGGCGCCCCGGTCCATGGGTGACCAGATGATGAACCGGGCCATGATGGAGTTTTTGAAAGAAAATCCTGAAATCGTTATGGACCTGCGTCTTGAGGACCGGTTTGTTGATCTGGTTGAAGAGGGCTTTGATCTTGCAATCCGTGTAACAGACTTGGCCGACTCTAGTCTGATTGCGCGGCGCATTGCCCCGTTCCGGACTGTTATCGTTGCAACAGACGAGGTAATCGAACAATTTGGTCTTCCAAGAACGCCGCAGGATCTTTCGCAAAAACCGTGCATTATCGATACAAACTATCGTTTCAAACAAAACTGGGCCTTCGAACAGGGTGGACAACGTGTTTCGGTCAGTGTGAGTGGGCCGATTGAGGTCAACAGCGCATCCGCTGCTCGCGAAGCTGCTCTTTTGAACCTCGGCTATTTGAGAACGCCGCTGTTCTTTGTGTCCGGGGACGTGCGTAATGGCCGGTTACAGGTCCTCTTGGATGACTACGAGCCTGCAGAGCGGGGCATCTACGCAGTTTATCCACATCGCCGACATTTGAGCGGTAAAGTCAGGGCGCTGGTCGACTTCCTTGTTGCCTGGTTCGGCAAACGGAGCGCAAACAATTTGGTGGCTACCGATTGAAGTTCCCGGGGATGGGTTTGCCTCTTTATTTGACATGGTAGAATGAGAATTCTACCATTGTCTCATGGACGCGAAGAAAAATGTCATAGCTGCCGGGTTGGAAACCGTCTTTCGCACACGCGGCTTTGCCGAGCCGAGTGTTCCGGATCTCAAAGATGGTGCCGGGGTAAGTCTGCGAACGCTCTACAAGTATTTTCCTTCGCGTGAAGAGATGATAGTGGGCGCGTTGGATTACAGGCAGCAGCGTTATTTGACACATCTCGCTGAAAGAATGCCGCCACCAGGCATTCAGGCCGCGTTTCATGTGATCAAGCGGCTCGGAATTTGGATGGACACAAACAGCTCCAACGGCTGCCTTTTCTTCCACGCCCTGTCTGCCCATCCGGACAGCAAATCGATTTCCAACACAGTTCTGCGGCACAAGGCCGAAATTGTTGATTTTCTGTCCCAAGCTTGCGGTTGTCCACGCTGCGGCCAGCAACTTTACGTGATTCATGAAGGCATTACTGCCGCTTGGTCCGCGCAAGGCGACAAAGCACTAACTTCGGCCTCTCCCTTGGTGCTCGGAATATTTAAAGAAACCGCGAACGATTAAGGTGTAACCGCGGTGCCGGTCTGGCTTTTTGTGTGCCCCTAAAATATATTTATCAATGACGCTGGACGGCTTTTCTGCACATGGTTACATTGCCGCTAAAATTCAATCTGGGGTTTTGCAAGATGTCTTTCCGCACAGGTGTTTTGGCTGCTTGTATTGCTATTGCCTTTGTTCCACCGGTACATGCCCAGATCCAAGAGGATCAAAAAACGGAACTGTCAACTCGGGAAGTCCGTGAGCAGGTTCGCGAAGCCATTGACGCAATCGGAACCTATTCCGCACAAGAGCGCGATAAGGCTGTAGAGGCTGCGAAACAGGCTCTTGCGGAGTTAGACGCGGATATTGCCGCACGGCAAAAAGAGCTGCGCGAAAATTGGTCTGAAATGAGTAATGACGCCAAAGCGAGCGCGGAGGAAAACATGAAAGCGCTACAAGATGCTCGAAACCGTCTGAGCGAACGATATGGCGCTATTCAGGTTGGAGCTCAAAATGCTTGGGAAGATTTAAAGGCTGGTTTCGCCGATGCGTATGATGAGCTAAGTCGCGCATGGGAAAAGACTGACCTGGACGAATCAGACTTTTAAGCCAATTAAGAAAGCGCAGGGGCTATGAGTTGCCCCTGCACAACCAGGCCAAATTCATAAATGCCGTTTTGCCGCTGCCGCCAAGCGTTCTTCCGCCATCTCATCGGCGACGGCTTCAGGCGTTTTGTTTTCTAGGACCGATCTTTGGAATATCTCCGTGAGTGTGTCCCCGATCAGCATGGTTTTGGCACGTACGCCTTCTTCGTGATCTTTGTGCGTTGCCAGTGCAACTGAAATAACGCCACCAGCATTGATCGCGTAGTCAGGAGCATACAAAATACCACGGTCCTTCAAGGCCCGACCGTCTTCGGGGGTTTCGAGCTGGTTGTTTGCGGCCCCCGCGACAATTTTCGCCTTGATGCTTTGTATTGTATTGCGATTAAGGCCAGCACCGAGGGCACATGGCACGAAGATCTCAGCATCCACAGCATGAGCATCCGGCGCCTCCACGGTTTTGGCTCCGAATGCGGTAACCGCTTTTTCAACAGCGGGCGCATGGATGTCTGAGACAATAAGGTTTGCACCTGCGTCGTGGAGTCGGCTTGCTACATCAAAGCCGACATGCCCGAGACCCTGTACAGACACTCTTACGCCTTTTAGGTCATCATTGCCAAAAACATGGCGGGCGGCCGCCTTAATACCTTCAAAAACACCAAGTGCGGTAAAAGGAGACGGGTCTCCCAAGCCCATTGCGCTGGTTCCGCGCACATGCTTGGTTTTGCGAGATACCGCATCCATGTCCGCAGGCGACACCCCAACATCTTCCGCTGTGATGTAGGTGCCGTGCAAACGGTCCACATGGGCGCCGAAAGCCTCCATCATAGCGGCGGTCTTTGTCTCGCGTGCATCTGCAATAATAACCGCTTTGCCGCCGCCTAGATTGAGGCCTGCAAGCGCGTTTTTGTAGGTCATTCCCTTCGACAATCGTAATGCATCATTCAGAGCATCATGAGGATTGGGATAGGGCCAAACACGGCAGCCACCCAATGCAGGGCCGAGAGTGGTATCGTGTACAGCAATAATTGCAGACAGGCCGGTTCGCTTGTTGCGAACAAACACAACATTCTCGTGGTCACAGAACTCGCCGTGGTCAAAGACGGCACCGGGTTCGATCGATTTGTTCAATGCGTTCATGGATTGGCTCGGAAGGTTGTTGTTATTGATATAAAAATAGCTGGATTTCACGAAAATTTACCGCTTTTGTTCCCCACGTATCGCTATGAGAAGCAATTTTTTTTCGAAAAACATTCTTCGAGCGTTGAAATAATCTATTCGCGGTTTTGCGTTGCAGTCGTCAGACTGCCTTGATCCTGCCGTGATCCGTATGCAAGAGGTTGTAATACTATAACGTGATGGCAGGGCATTGGGGCTTCGTGTGAAATTTAAAGCAATTTGTACATGTGCGGCATTAGCGATCGCAATGATCGCAGCCATCTGCTCGCCTGCTGCAGCGCACCCCCATGTGTTCGTTGAAGCTCGCTCAGAGCTCGTATTCGATGACGCTGGTATCGCAACTGCCGTCCGCCACAGTTTCCGATTTGATGATGCATACACTGCTTTTGCCATTCAGGGGTTCGACACGAATGGGGACGGTATCTATTCACGCGAAGAACTGTCCGAACTCGCAGATATTAATGTCGAAAGCATGGGTGAATTTGGATATTTCACTTTTGGGGACAATGGCCGCATAGAACTCGACTTCAACCCTCCTGAAGACTACTGGCTCCAAGTGGTCGACGTCCCGATGAAGGACTATTGGGTAATCAAACCCGAAGACGTCATTGCCATGCGGGAAGATGTAGAGATGAACGGCGGTGAGATGCCTGAGAGCGTTAAGCTCCTTGAGCTGCACTTCACTTTGCCGCTTAAAGAGGCTACTGACGCAAGCAAGCCGATCACCCTCGACATTTATGATCCAACTTATTATGTCGATTTTCGATTTGGTCAGGAAAAGGGCGCTGTTGGAATCGAAAATGCGCCGCGCGGATGCAATGTGGTTCGAAAAGAACCGCCCCCCCTCGATCAGGCGACTGCTTATGCGCTCGCACAGATCGGACCCGACCAAAGAGATCTGCCACCGGAACTCCAGGCCGCCGCCCAGACTCAGGTCAACCAGATGATTGTGACATGTTCTGGGGCTGCTGGTGCTTCGGTGGACGATTCGGGCACAACAGAAACGGATGGTTTTAGCGCAATCGACGCCTTAGCTCCGTTATCGCCCCTACCGAGGGCAACAAACCCGTCCGGTGCTGATTCGCAGACTGGCATGTTCAGCTCACTTTTCGGCAAAATTGCGCAGCTACAAAGTGAATTCTATCAAAAACTGGTTGGTGCACTTCGAGCATTTCGCTCCAATCCGAATGCTGGCTGGCTGCTGGTGGGGTTGTCTTTTGCATATGGCATTTTTCATGCAGCAGGTCCCGGACACGGAAAGGCGATCATCTCGTCTTACGTAGTTGCAAACAATGAGACCCTGAAGAAAGGCATCTTTTTGTCATTCGTTTCTGCCTTTGCGCAAGCGGTAACCGCGATTGCGCTTGTTGGTGGGGCAGCTGTTCTGTTGAACCTGACGTCGATAGCTATTCAGGATACAGCGCGTTGGTTTGAGATTGGCTCCTATGTTTTGGTGACGGGTCTGGGCGTCTGGCTACTGTGGAGCAAAGCAGTCCGGCCATCTCTCCTGTCGTTTCAAGCTCGTCCGGGCCTCGCTCTCGCGCATGGCCATCACCACCATCACCAAGACCACGAGGGGCATGACCATCATGGACACGAGGGTCATCATCATTTTGGTGCTGATGGGGTTTGTACTTCATGCGGTCACGCTCACGCGCCAACACCTGACATGCTGCAAGGCACCCTTACTCTGACCAAAGCAGTCTCTATTGTCCTTGCGATTGGTTTGCGCCCGTGTTCCGGGGCACTGGTTGTGTTGGTTTTTGCGTTGTCGCAAGGCATGATCGCGGCGGGGATTGCTTCCACGCTCGCGATGGCTGTGGGAACAGGGATCACAGTTGCGATTTTGGCAGGACTTGCCGTGGGTGTGAAGGATCTGGCCGTGCGTTTGTTCGGAGAAGGAAGCGCTATGGCAACGCGAGTACACCGAACGATTGAAATCGTCGGTGCGCTCATCGTCTTTTTGCTTGGTCTAACGTTGTTGATCGCGGCGCTCGGGTGGCGATAGTTCAGCGCTTCGCTGTAAGCTTGTTCTTTTTGTATGCGGTTGCTGCCTCGCCGAACGCTTCGAAGAGGCGTTTTGATGGGGTGTCGCTATGCACCCAGTACTCGGGATGCCACTGCGTTGCGATGATGTACCCAGGGGCATCTTTAACCGACACAGCTTCAATCGTTCCATCTTCTGCCGTCGCCTCAACGATTACAGAGGGGCCAAGCTGCCCAAGTGCCTGACGGTGCAGAGAGTTCACCTCGACCGTTGTTTCACCCAAAATCTCAGCGAGATGGCTGCCTTTTGTAATATCGATAGGGTGAGCGATGCGAAAACGCTCATCCTGACTGTCTGATGTCGGTGCCCGGTGATCTTTGCGCCCTTCGAGGGTCTGGATTTCCGTCAAAAGCGTGCCACCCATCGCCACATTGAGTTCCTGCATTCCCCGGCAAATCGCGAAAACCGGAATGCCCCGCTCAACCGCTCGGCGCAATAGAGGGAGGGTGGTTGCATCGCGATCCGGATCGTACGGGCCATTCTCCTCTGTGGGCATTTTGCCATAAAGCTCTGGATTGACGTTCGAGCGCGATCCGGTGGCCACCACACCATCGACTTCGTTCAGAACATCAT
This sequence comes from Roseibium hamelinense, assembly GCF_007830545.1. Taxonomy (GTDB): domain Bacteria; phylum Pseudomonadota; class Alphaproteobacteria; order Rhizobiales; family Stappiaceae; genus Roseibium; species Roseibium hamelinense. The sequence continues at coordinate 209,086 of NZ_VLLF01000009.1, read as the reverse complement.
CAAGTACGATTTCTGCGCCGAGGGACGGAAGAAGCACAGGTATACCGTTCGATCCCGAGACAACTGCCCGAAGGTAGGTCGATGGCGCAGCGTGCCATCGATAGCCATCTATTTGTTTCACGTCCGCGGTCACAAGAATCAATGGTCGGGTCATATTCTATTCAATCCAGATCAGCGTGATTAGGCTAATAGCCCTAGCTCCTGGGCAACTTTATAAAGTTGGGCCGCGTTTTTGTTGCCGACTTTTTCACGCAGGTTCAAGCGGTGTGTCTCCACAGTCCTTACGCTGATACCGAGGGTTTTGGCAATTTCCTTGTTCGGATGGCCCTGGGCAACGGCCTTGAGGACCTGTCTTTCTCGATCGGTAAGGCCATAAGGGTCGTCAACCGCGGTCGCTTGGTTGCCACCGACCAGGGTCGGGCCTACAGCAGCGGAAAAGTAGTACCCGCCGCTGGCGACGCTGGTGATCGCAGTGATCATTTCGCTGGCCGAGATATCCTTGAGTATATAGCCGCGGGCGCCAGACTGAACGACACCTCTGACGTATTCCGGGTTGTCATATATCGATAATACCAAAACGGCGGTGTTTGGATGGTGTTCGCGGATTTCTGCTGCTGCTTCAAGCCCGTTTTTAATTGGCATTGAAATGTCCATCAGAATTACATCGGGGCGAAGGCTGGAAACAAGCGCGAGCGCTTCGGCCCCGTTTGTGGCCTCGCCAATCACTTCCAGGTTGTCGAAGCGCTGTAATCTCGCACGGATCCCATCACGTACAAGCTCATGATCGTCTGCAAGCAGGATTCGGATAGTGCTATTTGGTTGCAGGGCGGCAGTGTTTTCATCGTTCATCGGTTCAAGCCGCTTTCAGCCCGCGTGTCGATAGCGGAATCGTAACGTTTATGCGCGTCCCGCCTTTGGTGCGTTTCATAATTCGCAAAGTCCCGCCAAGTGTTTCGATGCGTTCGCGCATGTTTCGGATGCCAAGGCCGCCGGCTTTTGGAAGCGGGGATTGTATACCAACGCCATCATCCTTGATTGTGAGAGACAAAGTTGAGGAGTTGTAGCTTAAATTGATATCGACCTCGGTGGCATTGGAATGCCGTGCCACATTTGTCATGCATTCTTGAACAACCCGGTAAAGTGCCGTTTTGGCATTTTCGGGCAATCGGTCGTTGCCACGCTCTGCGGATACAGTGACTTTGATGCCCGAATGCGTTTCAAACTCGTTTCCGAGGCTTACCAAGGCGGTGGCAAGTCCCATGTCGTCGAGAACGCTAGGGCGTAGGTCACGCGATATCCGGCGAACTTCAGAAATGGCGCGGTCTAATATGCCGAGGCATTTTGTTGCTTGTGTTTGAAGGTCAGGCACCTTGCCCGCCTCGCTGTGAATCAGCTCTATCCCATAACGAACAGAAACCAAAAGCTGAGATATACTATCGTGCAATTCGGTTGAGACGCGTTTTCGCTCTTGCTCTTGGATCTCGAAAATCCTGTTGGTGAGTTCTTTCAGTTTGCTATCTGCGAAGCGTTGTTCGGAGAACCGTACCCCAGCAATCAGTGTTCCTGTCACAACGATTGCGGCAAGCGCAATTATGAAAATTACAAACACTGTCTGCCGGATGCTTGCAGCAAAATCAGCCCGGATAATTTCCACTTCTCTGTCGATGTCGTCGGTGTAAAGGCCGGTGCCAAGCATCCAGCCCCACTTTTCGAGCATGATCGCAAAGCCGAGCTTATTTTCAACTAACCCAGTGGATGGTTTGTGCCAGACATATTCGTGGAAGTCTCCGCCTGCTTCAGCAGCCTCAATCAAGCTCTGGATCACGAAGTCGCCTTCGGGATCTTGGAGGTCCCACCATTTTTCGCCGACCAGATGACCGAGTTTCGGATGAACGAGATTGACACCTTCGCGGGTGTAGACAAAAAAATATCCGTCTTCCCCAAAAGTCATGTTGTGAAGGATCTCCTTCACCTGCTCCTGTGCCGCTTCTCGGCCGTTTGGCTCATTTTCGTAGATTCGGGAAATAGATGTCAGGGCCAGACTGATATAATTCTGGATTTCCTGTTTTTTGGTTGCTAAGATTCTATCCTCAACCGCACGTGTTTCCACTTCGATCAGATGCCGGGCCTGAAAGTAGGTAGCGGCGCCGATCAGAACAGAAACAGCTATGAGCGGCAGGATGGTGATAAGCACCAATTTGGTTTTAAACGTCACAAAACCCATCCTGAAATTGCGCCGGCTGGACGAAATTTTCGTGAGTCTTACATATCGCTGCGTAGTAGTACGTAACTACTGCGCAGAACCACGAATAGCCTGACCTTCGCGGGATCACCTAGACATAGTTTCCAATCGGTGCAAGTGTAAGCGCCGGTTGGATGTATATCCGATTTGGGAGGATAACTTAATGGATCGTCGTTCGTTTATCAAAAAGGCGGGTCTTGGTGCTGGTGGCGTTGTCGCTGCTTCTACACTTGCCGCGCCTGCAATCGCACAGTCGACCACAGACATGGTAATCGTTTCTACCTGGCCGCGGGACTTCCCGGGTTTGGGTGTGTCCGCGCAGCGCCTCGCCGCGCGGATTGGCGAATTGACCGATGGTCGGATTAACGTTCAGTACTTTGCCGCTGGAGAGCGTGTCGGCGCCTTCGATTCGTTTGACGAGGTCGCGTCTGGCAATGCTCAAGCCTACATTGGCGCCGACTACTATTGGAAAGGCAAACACCCGGCCTGGGCATACTTCACCGCAGTTCCATTCGGTCTGACTTACGCCGAGATAGATGCTTGGATTAAGTACGGCGGCGGACAGGCGCTTTGGGATGAAGTTGCCGACGGCTTTGGCCTCAAAAACTTTGCCTGCGGCAACACCGGCGTTCAGATGGGCGGTTGGTTTAACAAGGAAATCGAAACTGCTGATGACCTCAAGGGTCTGAAGATGCGTATTCCGGGCCTTGGCGGCGACGTCATGGCGAAACTCGGAGCGTCTCCGGTATCGCTTCCTGGTGGCCAGATCTACGAAAACCTTGTATCAGGCGCGGTTGACGCAACGGAGTGGGTGGGTCCGTACAACGACTACTTCATGAAGTTCTACGAAGCTGCCAAGTACTACTACTATCCGGGCATGCACGAGCCGGGCTCTCAGCTCGCTCTCGGCATGAACAAGTCTTGGTGGAGCTCGCTGTCGCCGACTGACCAGGCGATCATCGAAGCTGCGTGTAACGAAGAAAACGCGCGTCAGATGGCGGAAACCAACGCCGAGAACGGTGTTTACCTGAACCGCTTAATCAACGATCACGGCGTTGAACTGAAACAGTTTAACGACGAGGTTTATGATGCATTCGGTGAAGCCGCCGAAGAAGTGTTCGACGAAACAATCCAGCACTCCGACCTGGCTGCGCGCACGCATGAAAGCTTCGCCAACGCTCGGTCCGAGATCGGCCGCTGGATGCTGCTTGCCGATACAGGCTACACGCAACAGCGTAACCGAGTGTTGGGCATTACGGTTTAACGGCAAGGCCTAACCCTCGAACAACTAAGGGGACGGGATCATACCCGTCCCCACTTTCTCATAAAACTATAAGATAGGGACACCTTCGCCATGACGGCCATGGGCGGCGTTCAAGACGACGTGTCTGCGGGTGGGAACTCTTCCCAGGGAACACACAAGAGTGCGGTGCCATTCCGGATCTTCGGATGGTTGATCCTGACAATCATGGCGGCATTCATCCTCAATAATTACTTGACATACTGGCAGGACCTTCCGGGTATCTCGCCGATTTTTGGCGGCCGGGCGAATGGCTCCATGTCAATGGTTTGGTCTTGGCTGCAGCTCGCCCTGTATGGAGTAGCTATTGGCTGGACAGTCTATCACGTGCGGTCGACCAAGTCGGTCTCGCTGCGTGGCGACAGCAAGCGGATCAGCGATATCAACGCCTATCTCATACGAGCGATGTTCTGGGCGGTGTTGCTTGTCGGACTGGTGGATTCTGTCATTTCATTCCTGCGCGTAGAGGGTTTGCTCGCTGGCATTGTCGGTGAGGATCTGGCCTCAAGCCTCGGCCGGTCACAGTTTCGCGGAGGATATGTTCACATGCCGTTGATCGGCCTGTCCTTTGTCATTGCCGCATTCACCAGAACGCTCGGTTTCATCTGGCTTGCGCTGCTCGTAGTGGTCGCAGAGCTGTTGATCGTGATTGGTCGTTTCATATTGTCCTATGAACAGGCTTTCATGGCTGATCTGGTCCGCTTTTGGTATGCGGCCCTCTTCCTCTTTGCCAGTGCCTATACCTTGCTGGAAGAAGGGCACGTCCGCGTTGACGTCTTTTACGCTGGCATGAGTTCCAAGACCAAGGGATATGTGAATGCTGTTGGGTCTGTCGTACTTGGCATGTCGCTTTGCGCGGTGATTCTCTATATCGGCATGGGTGGGGCGCAGAACGCCATCAACGCCCCGATTTTGTCCTATGAGGTCACGCAGGCGGGGTTCGGGCTTTACGTAAAGTATTTGATGGCGGGTTTCCTGGGTGTCTTTGCGGTCACCATGATGATCCAGTTTGTCAGCTACTTCCTCGAAGCTATTGCCGATATTCGCGGTGAACCGGGCGGCCGGGATCACTCATCCACCGCTGCCCATTAGTCATTCCGAGATCGCCCACATGGAACTTCTTTTTCTCGCCATTCTCGTTGTCCTGATGGCCTGTGCGCTTGGCGCGGGCTTTCCGGTCGCCTTCGCTCTTCCCGGCTCCGCTATCCTGGCCATCGGCCTCGCAGCTGGAACCGGTTATCTCTTTTCCTCCGGCCCTGATGCATTTTTCGACAGCGGCTCGGCCATGCAGTGGCTTAGCGCTGGCGTAACGAACTTCCGCGGGATCTACTGGGAAGCAGAGCGAGATACGCTGATCGCGATTCCCCTTTTCGTGTTCATGGGGATCATGCTTCAGCGGTCCAAGATCGCTGAAGATCTTCTGGTCACAATGGCCCGTCTGTTCGGGCCCGTTCCCGGCGGCCTTGGCATCTCTGTTGTTTTTGTGGGCGCGCTGCTTGCGGCCACAACAGGTATCGTTGGCGCTACTGTTGTCGCCATGGGCCTGATTTCGCTGCCGGCCATGCTGCGCAACAACTACTCGGTCCCGCTTGCAACCGGCACGATCGCAGCCTCCGGGACGCTGGGGCAGATCATTCCGCCGTCCATCGTCTTGATTATTCTGGCGGACCAGCTCGCCAGCGCCGTCGACCAAGCCGGCACATTGCGGCAAACACTCTACCGGGATTCGACCGGCGAGATTTCAATGCCATCGGATTTCGCGGTCACCTCGACAAGTGCCGGTGAGATGTTCCTTGGCGCCTTCCTGCCAGGTCTTGTTCTTGTTGGCCTGTATATGCTGTTCATTCTGGGGTTCGCATTGCTGAACCCGAAGTCGGCCCCGGCTGTGCACGAAGAGGGCACGTTCACCCGGCAGTTCGCCGTCAAGGTTCTCGTGACCCTGGTTCCACCTTTGGCGCTAATCTTCCTTGTTCTCGGCTCGATCCTGGGCGGTATCGCGACCGTGAACCAGGCGGGAGCCATCGGCGCGGTTGGCGCCATGGTCATGGCCGGCTATCGTTTGAAGGAAGGCGAAAAGGGAGCCTACTCCCCGGCAATTATCGCCGTTCTCGCCCTGCTTGGTCTTGCGGTCGTGATCAGCTTCTTCGGCGAGGTCAACATCAAGCGGATCGAGACCAGCGATGACTTGCTCGGGTTGATCTTGGCTCTGATCGCCGTATCGCTGGTGGTTATTGCCATTGCTTGGAGCGGGTGGCGAACCTTCAAACTCGAAGACACGCTGCGCGGCGTCATGGTCGAGACGGCGAAAACGACATCGCTGGTCTTTGTCATCCTACTCGGCGCAGCAATGCTGACTTCGGCGTTCCGAGCTTTTGGCGGCGAGCACCTTGTGAAGGAATTCCTTCAAGGATTGCCGGGTGGTTTCTGGGCACAGTTCCTGATCGTCATGCTCGTGGTGTTCATTCTCGGCTTCTTCCTCGATTTCATCGAGATTGCTGTGGTGGTTGTGCCGATTGTCGCGCCAATTCTGCTTGCGGACCCGTCAGCTAACGTGACTGCTGTCTGGCTGGGCGTGATGATCGGACTGAACATTCAGACGTCATTCCTCACACCGCCGTTTGGCTTTGCCTTGTTTTACTTACGAGGGGTCGCGCCAGCGGTGGTCAAAACCATCGATATGTATAAGGGCGTGATTGCGTTTATCGGATTGCAGCTTTTCGCTCTGGGGATTGTCGGCTTCTATCCGCAGCTGGTGAACTATCTGCCGAACCGGCAGTCGCTGCTGTCTGAAACGGCGCCGCCTCCGGCCAACCCGCGTCTGCAATATTGCATGGAAAACCTCATCTACGAAGACTTCCAGCAAAATGGCGATACTGTGTTGGCAGCCATCAACACAGCAGAAAGCCTCGACTACAGCTATCTTCCTGAAGACTATCAGGAAGCCATGGCGGAAAGCTTCGAAACTGCGCGCCAAGCGATCCCGCAAATGGATGCGATCCGTGAGGCAGAGGAAGCGGTTGAGGACGCAGCCGTCGAATATCGTCCGCTGCATGTTCAGGTGCGCGCGCTTGAGCGCGATGCGCGCCGATATGAGGAGCGCATAAAGGAATTGCAGGTGATCGTGCAAAGGTCCGGCCCGAACGGGATCTACACGGAAGAGCAAGGTCAACGGGCACAGGCGCAAATTGACCGCTATACTGCCGAGAGAGACGCTCTGATTGCCCAAATTCCGGAAGACTGGGATCCGCGTCATGATGCGTTTGCGGAAATCCAGCGGGCCGAAACAAATGCCCGGCGCAACTACCGGCGGACGGTTGATAATGCCTATGAGCCTTTGATGGAACTCAAGCTTGTGCTTCAGCAAGTCGATCAACTTGCTGCCTTGGAGCCCCTGATTGCTGGCCTTAAGGACGATATTCGGCAGTTGGACAATGAGGCTGCCGTTGACCGGCTGGCGGAGGTCCGGTCGATGATTGGGGATATTGAAGGGGCGCGCGACGTTCGCGACGGCGTGAATGATGCACGGTCGATCATGCGCGGAGACAATCCGGATCTGGCCGCGGCCGATGCGGAAATCGACCGGTCTTTGACCGCCCTTTCCGCTAACCTCGAGTGGCGCCGTCGCGGAGAGGCTGAGCTATTGCCAGGGCTCATTGCCTATGACGAAGTGATTAAGCATAACATCGGCATGCGCCAACAAGACCGCTTGCCTGATGACATGGCTCTTGAGGTCGCCGGTTGTCTTTCGGATCACCGGGATGTCTCGCTCAACTTTTAACCGAGCCAAGGCTAATCGCTTTTTGCGGGGGGAGAGGGAACTCTACCCCCGTTAGTCTTTTGAGGAGTGGCTCTTCATGTTTGGCCTTATCCGTTGGACAAGCGGCATTTTGCAAATCACCGCGCGCGTTTGCTCCTTTGCCTTACTGTTGATGGTTTTTGTGCAGCTTTCAGTGGTGTTACTTAGGTATGTTTTTGATTCCGGCTTCTTGTGGCTTCAAGAAAGCGTTGTTTATCTTCATGTATGCTCAGCGCTATTCGGGATCGGCTACACGCTTTACAAAGACGCTCATGTCCGTGTCGACATATTTTATCGGCGCGCCTCTCGGCCTCTAAAGGTGATCGTGAATCTTGTTGGCCTAGCGGTATTCGTGCTGCCGTTCTGCATCGCACTTTGGATTACCAGCTGGCCATTTGTTGCTGCCTCTTGGAGTGCGCTCGAGGGGTCCAACCAGCCCTCTGGGATTCAGGCAGTATTTTTGCTGAAGTCCGGCCTGCTGGCAGCATCTTTTTTGACCATGGTCGGCGCGGTTGCTTTGGCACTCAAACAAAGGGCACGCATTGTTGAACCTACATGCGTGTCAAAATAGAAAGGCCATTCCTTGGCCCACTACCTCGATCTTATGCTGCTTTTGGCGGTGTGCGTTGGGCTGCTTGCCGGTTTCCCGGTTGCCTTTTCGTTGGCTGGAATTGCGCTGATTTTTGCGGCCGTTGCTACGCTTGGCGGCATACCCGTGTCTTGGGGTGCTATACCAATTCGGGTTTACGGGATTGTCACCAATCAGACCCTTCTCGCAGTTCCATTTTTTATCGTCATGGGACTGGTTTTAGAAAAGTCGAAGGTCGCCGAGGACCTACTGGCTTGTCTTGGAAGTTTGTTGAGTCGGTTTCCCGGTGGTCTAGGGGTTTCGGTCACACTCGTCGGGGCGCTGCTCGCGGCATCAACGGGTATCGTGGGCGCGACCGTGATGACTATGGGATTAATCGCTTTGCCGGCTTTGCTTAGTGCAGGCTATACCGCGCGCCAAGCCTCTGGCTCAATTGCAGCTGCAGGAACTCTTGGCCAGATCATCCCGCCGTCTATTGTGCTGGTCATCCTGTCAGATCAGATCTCAGCCGCCTATCAATCGGCCCAAACCGATATGGGCATCTTTGCCCCTGAGCCATTTTCCGTGGCAGACCTGTTTTCCGCGGCGATTATTCCCAGTCTTGTTCTGGTTGGGTTTTATCTGGTGTACCAGGTTCTGGTCTCTTACGCTCAGAACCGGCGAGGTGTTCGGGATGTCCGGCTGGACATGACCACGTCCAATAAAGTGGTACCGTTCCTCCGCAGCCTGTTGCCCCCAATATTGCTCATCGTCGGTGTCCTTGGATCGCTACTTGGTGGACTTGCAACCCCGACTGAAGCGGCTGCAATCGGCGCCGGCGGGAGCCTCGTTCTGGCCGGGTCAAAACACTCTCAACGGTATTGCTGGCCAGCCCTTGCCGTGCCGGTTTGCAGTTTTGCAGCACTTGCATTGCTTGTGTCATTCGAGGCCTTTTTTTCGAGGATGGCCGTCTACAATTTTCTTGCGATAGTGCTGAGCATTTGCTTGGCACTCGGGCTTTTTGTGAATCTGTGGCTGATGCTACGCGCGCGCATATTGTTTGAAACCCTTGAAGCCAGCGTCCAAATGACAGCAATGGTTTTCGCCATCGTTATTGGGGCTTCCATTTTTTCACTGGTTTTTCGAGATTTTGGCGGCGATGAAACCATCCGGGAGCTGTTGAATGCTATTCCCGGGGGAACGGTCGGCGCCATCGCGGCAGTTATGGTGGTCCTATTCGTCTTGGGCTTCTTTCTGGATTTTTTAGAAATCACCTACGTCGCGGTGCCATTGGTGGCGCCGGTCTTATTGCAGATGGAAATGCCGGGCGGAAGCTTGATGGCCCCTGCCTGGCTTGGCATCATGATTGCGCTTAACCTGCAAACATCATTCCTGACACCGCCATTCGGTTTTGCATTGTTTTATCTTAGGGGTGTTGCTCCAGATACAGTTAGAACAAGTGACATCTACCTTGGTGCTCTGCCTTTCGTTGGACTTCAGATTGCTGTCCTGGTGCTTCTCTGGTTCGCCCCTTCGTTAGCCACTTGGCTCCCCGAATTACTCAAATAGCGCTACCGCCATTCGACGTTGGTAGTGAGCATGTAACCCGAGCCGTAAATCGTCCGAATTACCTGGGCATTCGTCCCATCAGCCAGTTTCTTCCGAATACGTGAAATGCGCACGTCTATGGACCTGTCGAGACTTTCATCCCGTCCGCCATGTTCGAGAAGGTAATCACGTGTCAGCACGCGTTTGGGTGCTCTTAATAGGGCTTCGAGGAGATTCGCTTCACCAGTAGATAAAAAAGTCTCTTCGCCGTCGGCCGACTTGAGGCTGTGAGATCCGGGGTTAAACACCCATCCGCTGAAGTGAGCTTTGGAGGCCGAGGGTTGCCTCGGTGTTGATTTAACGTGACCTGATCGCCGTAACAATGACCGGATACGGGCGACTACCTCCCGAGGGTCGAACGGTTTGACCACGTAGTCGTCCGCCCCGAGCTCCAACCCCATCACTCTATCCGAAGCATGGCTCCGCGCGGACAACACAATAATTGGAACGGAGGACCGTTTTCGAATTTTGTTTATGAGGTCCAAACCTTCCATGTCGGGCAGGCCGAGATCGATCAGGCAAATGTCGGGGTTTTCGAGATCAAGTGCCGCTAAAGCTGCGTTTGCAGTTGGAAAGCCAGTGCCGGTAATGTTGAACTGGATCATAGTCTCTATGAGAAGATCACAAAGATCCCGCTCGTCATCTACTATAAAGGCACGAATGCAACTGCTCTGTTCCGTCGAGTGGGTCATTTATGACACGCTGCCGTTCAGAGTTTGATGGATGAGAATCGCAAGTTGCGAATTTTCGAAAGGCTTCATGAGAAGGGGAAAGCCGCAATCAGAACTCTGCGGGTCCAAAACGCCCCAATCGGCGTAGCCAGTCATTAGTATTATGCCAAGTTCCGGCCTCCGCTGGCGAATCGCACGGGCTAGCGATAAACCGTTCGTTTGTCCTGGCATGACTATATCGCTCAGCACCATTCGAAGCTCTGGAATGTCCTGTGCCAAGGCTCGTGCGTCTTCGACGTCGGAAGCTAGCAAAGTGGTATATCCAAGATCTTTCAATTGTTCGGCCAAGGTTAAAGCGACATCCTGATCGTCCTCAACCAGCATTATTAACTCGCCATTCCCGGTGGGTACTGGTGAAATGTCGGATTGTTTATTGCCCATTACGCAGATTTGTTGGGAGCTAGTCTCTTCAAACGGTAAGTACAGCGTAATTTCCGTACCCCTGCTCTTGAAAGTCGAGATTGCTACGGCGCCACCGGATTGCTTAGCAAATCCGTAGACCATTGAGAGGCCTAATCCGCTGCCAGTGCCGAAAGACTTGGTCGTAAAAAACGGCTCAAAGATTCGCAAGCGGGTTTGTTCATCCATACCGACACCATCATCGCTCACCTTGATAGCCGCATAGGTGCCCGCTCTGAGTCCGATGGCTTCGGCTTCTGACTTCGAGAGTGTATCCCGTTGAAGCAGAACGTCGATGTGCCCAGTCTCACCAATTGCATCTCGGGCGTTGAAAACCAAATTGACCAGGGCCGTTTCGAGCTGAGCCGGATCGATCCGCGCGCTTACTGAAGCTGCTTCTCTGATTTGAAAGTCGATTGATGAAGGGAGCGAGCCGGCGAGCAGGGTTTCGACATCTGATAGCAGTTTGTCCAGCCTGCAAAGTTGCGGGGCAACAGGGGCACCCCGGCTGAACGCTAGCAGCCGTTGTGTGAGATCCGCACCTCGCCTGGTCGCTTTCAACATTGGTGTCATGTGTTTGCTTAAAATGTCCGGATTGATCTCTTGTCCGTGCCGTTTAAGCGACAGGATATTGCCCATCAAAATTGAGAGAAGATTGTTGAAGTCATGGGCCAAACCACCGCTGAGTTTGCCGACAGCGTCCATCCTCTGAGATTGGAGAAGCCTTGCTTCTGTTCTTTTTTGATCGGTGGCGTCCAAAGACAGCACGAATACGCCTAACGTCCTACCATCATTTGTTATATCGGGAATCAGAGTTGAGCGCATGTAAACCGTGGATCCATCAGCCGTCCGGCGGTCGTATTCATACGAAACAGCCTGCCCCTTGAACGCTTGAGAGATGTGCGGTGCAAGCTCCAGATAGAGATCCTTTCCGGCGACTTCTTCAGCGCTTCGTCCTACGATCGACATGACCGATTGACCAAACCACTCTGCATATCGTCGGTTTGCAAATCGAAATACAGGTCCTGGGCCAAGATACGCGATTAGGGCTGGAATGTTGTCGGTCACAAGACGCAGCCAGTCTTCGCTCTGACGCAGCGCTCTCGTACGCTCTTCAACAGTTCTTTCCAGTTTTTCTTGCCGCCTGCGTTGCTCTGTGATGTCTGAGTAGGTCGTCACAAAACCGCCCATCGGTAGTGGACTGCCATTCACCGCAATGACCTGACCGTTTGGTCTTACCCTTTCGAAATAGTGAGGTTCGAATTCCTGGGCGCGCCGCAACCGTCGTTGTATTTTCCCCTCAATGTCGCCCGGACCATACTCACCGCGTTCTGCGTTAACGCGAAGAAATGCTTCTAGGTGAGTGCCACGCCTGGCCAACTCTTGAGGGAAGTCAAGCATTTCCCAAAGTCCCCGGTTCCAAGCGACAAGCCGAAGATTGGCGTCAAAAACCGAAAACCCTTGGTTTAGGTGATCAAGTGCAGCTTGCATCAAATCAAGCTGGTTTTTGTTATGATTCAACTCCTCCATGCGCGCGAGAGTAGGCATGGTTCGCGACTATGGCCAGTCGAATTTGAGCAATCTGACCGACTTTGAAACAATTCGTCACATTTGAAACATACTCACGTAATGTCGCGGCCCTAGCGTTTTGGAAAAGGACCTTGAAACCTGCCGGACAAAAAATAAAGGCTTGAAGCCTTGGCCGAGCAGTAGTTTCATAAATCCGATAATTCGACCCTGGAAAACGGGGCGAAACCTGAGGGAAGAAACACGCTATGGCAGGGTTGGCCGGTGCCGCGAGCAGCGGGGGCGACACCTTTCCGAAAATTCTGCTTCACAATGCAGATGTATTCGGAACTCGAACTGCGTTTCGGGAAAAGGATTTCGGGATCTGGCAAAGCTGGACCTGGTCCGAGGTGCTCAACGAGATACGCACTTTTTCACTTGGACTAGCCGACCTCGGTCTTCAAAAAGGCGATAAGGTTGCAATTGTCGGATCCAACCGGCCAAGACTGTATTGGTCGATGGTTGCCGTTCAGGCCTTGGGTGGGGTGCCGGTGCCGGTTTACGCCGACTCAGTCGCCGAAGAAATGGCCTATGTGCTCGGTCACGCAGAAGTCCGCTTTGCGGTCGTTGAAGATCAGGAGCAGGTCGACAAGCTACTTTCCATGAAAGAGCAGGTCACGAGTCTCGAGCAGGTAGTTTATGATGAAGCGCGCGGGCTCCGCAGTTATGATCATACGTGTCTGCATTCCTTTGAAACGGTGCAGCAGCTTGGCCGCAAAAATCTAGAAGCTAAACCAGATCTTGCCGAAGCATGGTCCGAAGGGTTTTCCGGTCAAACCGGAGCCGACGTCGCGGTTATGCTGTATACCTCTGGCACAACCGGACGGCCCAAAGGTGTGATGTTGTCATTCGACAATCTCGTCATCTCCGCACGCAACGGCAATGCTTTCGACAATTTGGATCAAACCGAAGAGGTCTTGGCCTATCTGCCGATGGCCTGGATCGGGGACCATGTCTTTTCCCTCGCGCAAGCTTTTACGGCCGGATATTGCGTCAACTGCCCGGAAAGCATGGACACAATTGACGTCGACCGGCTCGAAATCGCCCCGACCTACTTTTTTGCCCCGCCCCGTGTTTTCGAAAACATGCTCACCGCAATCATGGTGAAGATGGAAGACGCCGGCAAACTGAAACGCAAGATGTTTGACTTCTTTATGGGGGTCGCGCGGCGCGCCGGTGAGAAGATCTTAAACGGAGAGCAAGTGCCGTTGTCAGACAGGCTGCTGTATGGCCTGGGCGAATTTTTTGTCTACGGTCCTTTGAAAAACCGCATGGGTCTAACGCGCCTAAAGGTGGGATACACGGCTGGCGAAGCAATCGGACCCGAGATATTCCGGTTTTACAGGTCGCTTGGTCTGAACCTCAAGCAACTCTATGGTCAGACCGAAGCCAGCGTTTACATAACGTTGCAGCCCGACGGCGAGATATTTGGAGATACCGTTGGAAAACCGGCGCCAGATGTTGAATTGAAAATCGCAGATTCCGGCGAAGTCATGTATCGGTCTCCGGGTGTGTTTGTTGGATATTTCAAAAACGATGAGGCAACCCGGTCAACGAAGACAGAAGATGGTTGGGTTCACACCGGAGATGCCGGCATCATCGCGGAAAACGGACACCTGAAGATTATCGACCGGGCAAAAGACGTCGGCAAGCTTGCTGACGGGTCGCTGTTCGCGCCGAAATACATTGAAAACAAGTTGAAATTCTTCCCGAACATCAAAGAGGTCGTGGCCTTTGGGGATGGAAGAGACATGGTCGGCGTGTTCATCAATATCGATCTGACTTCAGTGGGGTCCTGGGCTGAACGGAACAACGTCAACTACGCAAGTTATCAGGAGTTAGCTGCGCACCCTGACGTCTATAAAATGATTGAGGGGCACGTGGATCAGGTTAATCGCGACCTGTCCGGCGAACCAATGATGGCCGGAGCACAGGTTCGTCGTTTTCTTGTACTTCACAAAGAACTGGACGCGGATGATGGCGAGCTGACGCGAACCCAAAAAGTTAGAAGATCCTTCATCGCAGAGCGATATGCCCCACTCATAGAGGCGCTCTATGATGGGTCGAAAGGCAAGCACATAAAAACAGAAGTCACGTTTGAAGACGGGCGTATCGGTTCAATCGAAGCGACCGTCGAAATTCGGGATATGCCTCTTTATGAGGCTGCTTCCGGGATGGAGGAGGCGGCAGAATGAATGCGTATGTGGGTGCAGAAAAGCTCCCGGTAGCCGGCGATCCCGAACGGGAAGAGCTTCTACGGGTCGATAATGTTTCTCTGTCATTCGGCGGCGTAAAAGCAATCACCGACATCTCTTTCGATATTTTAAAAGGCGAAATTCGTGCGATCATTGGCCCAAACGGGGCCGGCAAAACATCGATGCTCAACGTGATCAACGGCTTCTATCATCCTCAAGAGGGCACCATTACCTGGCAGGGTAAAGTCCGGCGGAAAATGAAGCCGTATGAGGCTGCGAGCCAGGGCATTGCCCGGACGTTCCAGAACGTTGCCTTGTTTAAGGGAATGACGACCCTCGACAACATCATGTCGGGCCGGTCATTGAAGATGCACAAGAACTTCTTTTGGCAGCTTTTGTGGCGTGGCCCCGCCGAACGTGAGGAAATCGAGCACCGGCGCAAGGTTGAGGACATTATCGATTTCTTGGAGATCCAGGCCATTCGCAAGACGCCAGTCGGTCGACTGCCGTATGGTCTTCAAAAACGGGTGGAACTTGGCCGGGCTCTCGCCATGGAGCCGGATTTGCTTTTGCTCGATGAGCCTATGGCAGGAATGAACCTCGAGGAAAAAGAGGATATGAGCCGGTTCATTATCGATGTGAACCAGGAGTTTGGGACGACCATCGCCCTCATTGAACACGATATGGGCGTTGTCATGGACCTATCGGATCGCGTGGTGGTCCTCGACTACGGCAAAAAGATTGCGGATGGACCTCCAGAAGAAGTCCAAGCCAGCCAAGCCGTTATTGACGCCTATCTCGGCGTCAGCCACTGAAGGGATGAAACATGCTATATGATATTTTTGTTGATCCCTTCGTGCAGATGTACCAGATGCCTGACTTCTTCTTGCAAGTCTTGTGGGAAGGCTTTGTCGCAGGGATCCTCTACGCACTGATTGCTTTGGGCTTTGTCCTGATTTTCAAAGCGTCCGGCGTTTTCAATTTCGCGCAAGGCATAATGGTTGTGTTCGCCGGTCTGACACTGGTCGGCCTCCACGAGAATGGTGTGCCTGCTTTTCTGGCGCTCATCCTAACAATTGGTGTGATGGGGGTGCTTGCCTATGGGATAGAGCGGGTCGTTATGCGGCCGCTGGTTAATCAGCCGGACATCATTTTGCTAATGGCAACGATTGGGCTTACTTATTTTCTGATCGGTTTCGGCGAGCTTATATTTGGCGGCGAGCCAAAGCGCATGATCACGGAGGAACTGGGTCTTCCAACGGGTTCGACTGCCTTCGAGTTCGGCGAACGTGGACTGGTCATTCTTCAACACATCGACATCGCTGCGGCAGTAATCGCGATCCTGATGGTCACTGCACTGGGTATCTTCTTTAACAAGACCCGTATCGGCCGTGCGCTTCGGGCGGTTGCGGATGACCACCAAGCTGCCTTGTCGGTTGGCATTTCGCTTAACCAGATCTGGGCAATCGTCTGGTTTGCAGCGGGGCTTGTGGCCCTGGCGACAGGCATCATGTGGGGCGCGCGCTCGGACGTGTCTTTTGCGCTCGAAATCATTGCCTTCAAGGCGCTCCCGGTCCTCATTTTGGGCGGGTTCACCTCGATCCCCGGAGCGATTATTGGCGGCTTGATTATTGGTTTCGGCGAGAAAATCGCTGAGCTTTATTGGGGCGGTCTGGTCGGTGGCGGGATCGAATCCTGGTTTGCCTACATCATCGCGCTTATTTTCCTGCTGTTCCGGCCGCAAGGTCTCTTCGGCGAAAAAATCATCGAACGGGTGTAAGTCGACATGTTTTACCGCGAAGCCGGACAATTCAAAACAAGCTACGAGAAGGATCAGGCGCTGTTCCCGATCCGTCAGGACAAGATTGGCCTGGGTGTCATTTTGCTGATCGCCTTTGTGGTGATCCCGCTGACAGCCAACGATTTTTTCCTTGCCTCGATCATGATCCCCTTCCTTGTTTTTTCGCTTGCGGCCATCGGTCTGAACGTTTTGACAGGGTTTTGCGGGCAGCTGTCGCTTGGGACCGGGGCGTTTATGGGGGTTGGTGCGTATGCCGCCTATAAACTGACCACAATTTTCCCGGATGTGAATGTCATCTTATTGGTACTTACATCCGGGATTTTCTCGGCCATCGTTGGTGCGATTTTTGGCCTGCCGAGCTTGCGCATCAAGGGGCTTTATCTGGCCGTAACAACTCTGGCTGCACAGTTCTTTCTTGAATGGTGCTTCATCCGTATAGGCTGGCTCTATAACTACAACGCGTCTGGTGCGATTGAGATTCCTACGCGCGAGATGCTCGGAGTTGTAATCTCCGGTGCCGAAGCCACGCCCTTGGCGCGATACTTCGTGGTTCTCTCGATCACTGTGGTGATCGCATTCCTGATCTCAAATGTGTTGCGTGGGCGGATTGGCCGGTCATGGATGATGATTAGGGACATGGACATCGCCGCAGAGCTTATGGGTATCCGTCCGCTTCAAACCAAACTCATGGCCTTCGCCGTATCGTCCTATATCTGCGGCGTAGCTGGTGCGATGATGGTGTTCTTTTGGCTTAATGCCGCGGAACCGTCGTCCTATTCTATCACGCTATCGTTCCAGATCCTGTTTATGGTCATCCTGGGAGGCTTAGGCAGTGTCGGAGGCGCCTTTATGGGTGCAGCCTTCATCTGGATCTTGCCAATTGTGCTGCGCGCGATCCCAAGCATGCTAGGCGTTGATATCGGGGCGGAAACGGTTGAGCACTTGGCCTTTATGGTCATCGGTGCGCTGATCATTTTCTTCTTGATTGTCGAACCGCACGGCTTTGCCAGACTCTGGCAAATCGCCAAGCAGAAATTGCGGGTGTGGCCGTTCCCGTACTGACGGCCTACCCAATCGCCATCCGGACGACGGACCGGTCCGGGGAGGATGGCGCAACTGGTCCGGTGGTTTCTGAAAACCTTCAGATCCGCAAGGGAGGAAGTAAATGAAACACTTGAAAACATGGTCGTTCGCCGCAGCTTTGGCTGTCGGAGTGACGGCAGTGGGCATCGCGCCGCAGCCGGTCCAAGCACAAGACTCCAACTACGTCCCGCTTCTGACATATCGTACCGGGCCATTCGCCGGCTCTGGTATTTTCATTGCCAATGGCATGAACGACTATCTCCAGATGCTCAACGAGCGTGACGGCGGCATTGGCGGCGTCCCGATCGAGATTGAAGAATGCGAGACCAGCTACAACGCCCAAAAGGGCGTCGAATGCTACGAGTCTACGAAAGGCAAGGGCGCACTTGTCTACAATCCGTATTCCACCGGTATTACGCTCCAGCTGATTCCAAAAGCTTCAGTTGATAAAATTCCGGTTCTGTCAGTAGGTTATGGTCTATCTGCTGCTGCAATCGGCAACGTCTTTCCGTGGGTCTTCAATGCACCAACCACCTATTGGGACGGTGCCTCTGTTGTCGTGAAATATATTGGTGAGCAAGAAGGGGGAATGGAAAACCTGCAAGGCAAGAAGATCGGCTACATCTTTCTGGATGCCGGTTTTGGGCGCGAGCCAATCCCACTGCTGGAGCAGCTAGCTGAAACCTATGGCTTTGAGCTTCTGCAATATCCGGTCCCTGTTGCGCAAATGCAAAGCCAGTCCTCGCAGTGGCTGAATGTCCGCCGTGACCGCCCGGACTACATGGTCATGTGGGGCTGGGGTGCGATGAACCCAACAGCGATCAAGGAAGCAGCCAAAATCCGTTTTCCGATGGAAAAGTTTATCGGTGTTTGGTGGTCCGCCGGTGAAGACGATGCGGGTGCTGCAGGGCAAGATGCTGCCGGATATAAGGCTATGAATTTCTCGGGTGTCGGAACCGATTTTCCAGCAATTCAGGACATCAAGACCTACCTTGTGGATACTGGTAAAACACAAACTGATGAGGAAATGCTCGGCACCACGCTTTATAACCGCGGCGTTTTGAACTCTGTGATCATCGCAGAAGGAATCCGCACAGCGCAGGAACTGACCGGCAAAAAGGTCATCAATGGCGAAGACATGCGGATGGGCTTGGAAGCCCTGAATCTGACCGAAGAGCGCCTTGCAGAGCTTGGACTATCCGGTTTCTCCTACCCGATCCAAATCACTTGTGAGGATCATGCCGGAAGCCACCCGGTGTTCATTCAGGAGTGGGACGGCGAGCGTTTCGTGAAGATTAGCGACTGGATCGAGCCGATGAGCGACGTAGTTCGTCCGCTGCTCGAGGCGGCCGCTGCTGATTATTCAGAAAAGAACGCGCCGTGGCCGGAGCGGTCTGAGGCCTGCGCTCAGTAGTTCAACGATTGCGCGCTTCGCGGTTCAGGCCGCGAAGCGCCCCAGAAGATGGTTTGGGAGCTACGGAAATCCATGTCGACACTGGAACTTGACCGGACCGACAACAAGAAAAGCGCCTCTGCAGCTCAGGATAGCATTCTGAGAGTGAACAATATTGAGGTAATTTACGATCATGTGATCCTTGTTCTTAAGGGCGTATCCTTGACTGTACCACGCGGCGGCATCGTCGCGTTGCTTGGAGCGAACGGGGCGGGCAAGACAACCACCTTGAAGGCTGTTTCCAATCTTTTAGGCGCAGAGCGCGGTGAGGTCACTAAGGGCAAGATCCTGTTTGAGGGCGAGGAAGTGCAAGCACTTTCGCCCAATGATCTCGTGCGCCGTGGCTGCATTCAGGTGATGGAAGGGCGCCACTGTTTCGGGCACTTGAGCATCGAAGAAAATCTTCTGACCGGCGCCTACACACGCAAGGACGGTGCAGCCGCCGTCAAAGCCGATCTGGAGATGGTGTACAACTATTTTCCGCGGCTCCGCGAAAGGCGTAATAGCCAGGCGGGCTATACCTCCGGCGGCGAACAGCAGATGTGTGCCATCGGGCGCGCGCTGATGAGCCGTCCCAAGATGATTTTGCTGGACGAGCCGTCCATGGGGCTGGCTCCGCAGCTTGTTGAAGAAATCTTCGAAATCGTGAAGCAGCTGAACGACAACGAGGGTGTCTCGTTCCTGTTGGCGGAGCAAAACACAAATGTTGCGCTGCGATACGCCACCTATGGCTACATTCTTGAAGCCGGCCGCATCGTACTGGACGGAGACGCAAAGGCGCTTCGCGAAAACGAGGACGTGAAAGAATTTTATCTTGGTGTGGGCGGAGAAGGGCGTAGGTCGTTCAAGAACGTCAAACACTACAAGCGAAGGAAACGCTGGCTGGCTTAGATATTTTTCTGAGCCTCCTGATTGGGCGGAGAGGATCATGAAAGTTGAGATGTATGACGCGCTTGAACGGCAACCGCCGGATCAGCGCGAAACGG
Organism: Roseibium hamelinense; assembly: GCF_007830545.1. Lineage (GTDB taxonomy): Bacteria > Pseudomonadota > Alphaproteobacteria > Rhizobiales > Stappiaceae > Roseibium > Roseibium hamelinense. The sequence goes on along the minus strand of NZ_VLLF01000009.1, from coordinate 189,358 downwards.
CTCTTTTTGCCAAATTGCCGGAATTCGTAGCGCGTGCGATGGATCAGGCGCCCGGGTGGGCCCAACATCTTTCAGGTGTTGAACCATATACACTCGATTCGCGCCGATCTTTGGCGCAGATCCCTGTGCTCCGAAAATCAGAACTCATAGCTCGCCAAAAAGAAGCTCCTCCATTCGGAGGGTTTTTAGCGGGCAGCCTATCTGGAGTAGAGCGAGTATTCATGTCTCCCGGTCCAATTTGGGAGCCTCAGGCCCCCGGTTCTGACCCTTGGAATGGAGCTCGCGCTTTGTTTGCCGCAGGTTTCCGTAAGGAAGATTTGGTTCTCAATGCGTTTTCCTATCACTTGACTCCAGGTGGGTTCATCTTGGACCATGGAGCACGCGCTCTTGGCTGTACGGTGTTTCCGGCAGGCGTTGGCAACACCGACATGCAGGTGGATGCAATTCGAACCCTGCGGCTGAGCGGATTTATTGGAACACCCGATTATTTGAAAGTGTTGTTGGAGAAGGCCAAGGAACAAGGTCTTGATGCATCCTCCATCAAAAAAGCCCTTGTCTCAGGCGGTGCTTTGTTCCCGTCCTTGCGCGCAGAGTATGAAGGCCAAGGTATTTCAGTGGCTCAGTGCTATGCTACGGCAGACCTTGGCGTCATCGCTTACGAGAGCGAAACGAAAGACGGAATGATTGTCAATGAGGATTACATTGTCGAGATTGTCCGGCCGGGGACTAATGACCCGGTTCCCCCGGGCGAAGTTGGTGAGCTGGTCGTTACCAGTTTTAACCCCGTTTATCCTTTGATCCGTTTCGGGACCGGTGATTTGTCCAAACTCTTGGACACGCCGTCGCCATGTGGACGGACCAATGCACGGATTGCAGGTTGGTTGGGCCGTGCGGACCAACGCACGAAAGTCAAAGGAATGTTCGTCGATCCGGCGCAAATAGCTGAAATTGTAGCGAAGTATACAGACGTGGTTAAAGCTCGCCTTGTCGTGGAGCGGTCCGGCGAAAGTGATGTGATGACCCTATCGATGGAAGTGCATGACCTAGACAACTCCGATACTAGACAGGTTGAGGAAACCCTCAAAGAGGTCACACGGCTCCGCGGCCAGGTTAAGTTGGTTCCGGTCGGAGCATTGCCTAATGATGGAAAGGTCATTTCTGACGAGAGGGTGTACGGCTAATTTAGCGCTTACGTGCTGGTTGAGGACTGTTCTAAATCCCATTTCCATATCGTTTCGGCTTGCGTGATCTGTCTGCGCAGATCTGCGTATTAGTATTAGAGCTTGGCGCCTATGACTAAAAACGCTATTCAGGCTCCTGATAAAATCGCTAATATGTGGGATGATCATGAACGTCCAGCCGTCTGCGCCAATTTCCGCCGATCCAGAGCTTGAGATGCGCCAAATGCGTTTGCCCGGGGACCATCCGAAGGTAAAGACGGGTAAGATCGGGGTTTTGCTAGTGAATCTCGGTACCCCAGACGCGACCACCTATTGGCCCATGCGTCGCTATCTGAGGCAGTTCTTGTCCGACAAACGTGTCATCGAGTGGCCAAAGGCAATTTGGTACCCAATTCTTTACGGGATCGTTTTGATGACAAGACCCGGTAAGTCCGGCAAGGCTTATGAAGAAATCTGGAACAATGAACTAGATGAGTCGCCTTTGCGGACAATTACCAGAAGTCAAGCAGACAAACTTACCGAATTGATGGGTGACAGCGACAGCAAACTCCATGTCGATTGGGCTATGCGGTATGGTCAACCCTCTATTCGGTCTCGCTTGGAAGCGCTGAAGGAAAAGGGGTGTGATCGCATCCTGGTTTTCCCGCTTTATCCGCAGTATTCGGCTACAACAACCGCAACTGTGAACGATGAAGTGTGTCGGGCACTCCTTGAAATGCGTTGGCAACCGGCAATTCGGACCGTGCCACCATATCATGATGATCCGGTCTATGTGACGGCTCTTGCAGATTCAGTAAAACGGCATCTTGATACGCTCGATTTCGAGCCAGACGTCGTGCTCACGTCCTATCATGGTATTCCGCAATCGTATTTCCGCCGAGGCGATCCCTATCACTGCCATTGTCAGAAAACCACCCGGCTGATGCGCGAAGTTCTCGGGTGGAATAAGGAAAAGTTACAGACAACATTCCAGTCCCGGTTTGGTCCCGAAGAATGGCTACAGCCTTATACCGATAAGACGGTTGAAAAGCTGGCGCAGGATGGCGTTAAAAATGTTGCGGTTATGAACCCTGGGTTCGTATCCGACTGCTTAGAAACGCTTGAGGAAATCGCAGGCGAAGCGGGTGAGATTTTTGAAGAGGCTGGTGGCGAGCGATTCAGCCACATACCGTGCCTGAATGATAGCGATTTGGGCATGAAGGTTATCGATCATATAGTCCGCCGCGAACTTTCGGGCTGGGTAGAATAATCGACGGTGCCGGTTGCACATAACAACCCCGGCAGAGGCCGGGGTTGTTAATCGATTGAATTGTCAAATTCCACCGAGACCGTCGCTTCCGACGAACGCAATACGGAGCATATTCGTAGAGCCGGGAGTGCCAAATGGAACACCGGCGGTGACAATTACACGCTGTCCCGGACGCGCAAAACCTTCACTATGAGAAATCCGGCAGGCCCGGTCGACCATATCGTCCTCGTTCGCGGCATCTTCACTGACTACGCAGTGGAGGCCCCAAGCAAGACCCAAACGCCTCGCAGTTGACATGACTGGGGACAACACGATTACCGGCGAAGATGGGCGCTCCCGCGCGGCGCGAAGCCCTGTTGCACCGGACGTCGTGTAGCACACCACGGCAGCAAGATTGAGCGTATCCGCGATCTGCCTTGCTGCAGCCGAAATGGCGTCAGCGCCAGTTGCCTCCGGCTCTGTGCGTTGAGCGTGGATAATGTTCTGATAGTTAGGGTCCCGCTCTACCTGTTGCGCGATCTTATCCATTGTTTCGACCGCTTCAACCGGATACTCCCCCGCAGCTGACTCCGCTGACAGCATGACCGCATCAGCGCCTTCAAAGACCGCAGTTGCGACGTCGGACACTTCAGCCCGCGTTGGAACCGGTGCCGAAATCATAGATTCCAGCATCTGCGTTGCGATAACCACAGGTTTGCCGGCTCTTCTGGCCGCGCGGGTAATTTGTTTTTGAAGGCCAGGTACTTGTTCAAGCGGCATCTCGACACCGAGATCGCCCCGTGCAACCATTATTGCGTCCGACAATTCAATGATTTCATCAAGTCGGCCGATCGCTTGCGGTTTTTCGATTTTTGCCAGGACACCGGCCCGGCCTCGTGTGATCTTACGGACTTCCGCTAGGTCGTCTGGGCGCTGCACGAACGAGAGTGCTATCCAGTCAACATTCTCATCGAGTGCCGCTAAGAGGTCTTTATGGTCTTTATCGGTCATGGCGCCGGTAGCGATCTCGGAGTCTGGAACGCTAACTCCCTTCCGATCCGATAGTTTTCCGCCTACAACAACCTCGGTCACTGCTTTCGTTTGGTCAGCTTCCAGTACTTTAAGTTGTATCTTGCCGTCATCGAGAAGAAGCCGGTGACCGGGTTCGAGCGCACGCAGAATCTCAGGATGTGGCAGATGGACCCGGTTAATGTCACCATCCGCTTTGTCCGCGTCTAGCTTGAATTTCGCCCCGTTTTCGAGCAATACAGGACCAGTACCAAAAGCGCCCACACGAAGCTTGGGGCCTTGTAGATCTGCAAGAATGCTTATTGGCCGTCCAACCGTTTCCTCGACAGAACGAATGCGTTTTACCAGCATCTTTAAGCGATCATGATCGGTATGGCTCATGTTGATGCGGAAAACGTCCGCACCAGCTTTGTAAAGCTTTTCGATGATCTCTTGTTCTGAGGAGGACGGTCCGAGAGTTGCTAAGATCTTAACTCGCCGGTTTCGTCTCATCGCCCACCTGTCCCCTGTTGCACGGGTTCGGTCAGCTGAACTGTCCAGCTGCTTTGCTCGCCCGTGTCAATTTCAAAAAAACCTGTTCGCTCGTAACCTCGGGCGACACAGTCTTCAATTCCGCGAATTGTAAACTCACGTTCGCGGGTGCACATGAATGCGCGCCCGCCCCACTCGCCAAATTGGTCGTAATCAACTGCGTATATGTAATAATAACGTGACACGAGTGACCCTGGCACCAGCGTTTCACAGCTGTTTGCCGATAAGTTCCACCAGCCTTCGGTTACCCAGTCGCTCTTGTCTTTATAACCAATTGCAATTCCAACCTGACTTTCGGTTTTATTGCAAAGGCGTAGATCTGCCTTGGCGAGGCTGCCGCTTCCCGCGAGTATCACAGTTGCTGCAAACCCAACAGCGAACGCGTAACTTGCAGCACGTAGCGCCGAACGGGCATAGCCTTGGTGTCGTTCCCCATCCTCAAACATCAGCTGTCGTTCGTCTCGCGGCTTTTTTACAAATGCTTTTTTGCTGCCATGATTAATCAATGTCAACGATTACGGCACGAAAGTCGTTGACAGACTGTACCTTATTGAACGGACGCAATGAGCGTTTCGCTGCATATTAAAGGCTGCGATCATTGCAATCAAAAATGCGGCGGCAAAATGACGATTGTTAGCACCTCGTCGACAAACCAAATTATCCAGAGCGGATAAAGGTTTAAAGCGGTGTTATGGTTTCAAAAGTGTTTGCACACATTCGCAACGACGTCAAAATCGGATTGCATGTCGTTCGATTAGCGCTAACACGTGATTTCAGGTGAATGCGCTGCTCAGGCAGGTGTTTTTGAGGTGCATATTTAGGATTCGGTTTGGACGGTGGCCTGCGTTGTTGTAGAGGTGTCGCCGACCAAACTTGCCAAACAGCATTAACGAGATGAACCAGAATATTGTGAGCGAAGAGTTGGATTTTGTTCCGACGGAAATGTTCCATGGCCAAATGGACGGTGGTGTCCTTCTGCTGTGCGATCACGCTCGTAACGACATGCCGTTCTGGCTCAAAAATCTTGGACTCCCGAAATCTCAGCTTGACCGACATATTGGGTATGACATCGGGGCTCGGGAACTAACGCTGGAGCTTTCGAAGCGTCTACAAGCGCCCGCTGTTCTGACCACCTATTCAAGGTTGCTCATTGATCCAAATCGGGGGGAAGACGATCCCACTCTTGTCATGCGGTTGTCTGACGGCGCAGTAATTCCCGGAAACGCTGCAATCGACGCGGAAGAACGGCGTCAGCGTATTGAAACTTACCACCGACCCTACCACGACCTTGTCGACGGTACTCTGGATGAGATGATGGCACTTGCCCCGCCGCCTGTCATAATCTCAATCCACAGTTTTACGCCAGTTTGGCGAGGCGAAAAACGTCCCTGGCACGCGACAGTGTTATGGGATTTGGACGAGCGGGCCGTCCGGCCGGTTCTCGACGGACTAGGAAATCATCCGGACTTGTGTGTTGCTGACAATGAGCCATATGACGGGGCTCTAAAAAATGACACGATATATCGGCATGCGACCCGGCGTGGCCTCGCCAATGCGCTTTTGGAAGTCCGTCAGGATCTAATCTCTGATGACGCTGGGGTGAATAATTGGGCGAATATCCTAACGCCGATCCTTAATCAGGTTCGCGAGGAACCTCGATGCCGGACACAGGCACGCTACGCATCGCGTTGCGACATGTGACGTCAGGAACATTTACTCTTTTAGGAGCAGAGCATGGACGACAGCACGAAGACCGAATTAGAAGCCGCGGCATTCCGGCGCCTCATGTCTCATTTGCGTGACCGAACGGATGTGCAGAACATCGACATGATGAATCTTGCCGGCTTTTGTCGGAATTGTCTTTCCAATTGGTACAAAGACGCCGCTGAGGAGCGTGGCATTGAGCTAAGTAAGGACGACGCAAGAGAGATTGTTTATGGCATGCCTTACGCTGAATGGAAAACGAAGTACCAGACCGAGGCCTCTGAAAGCCAAAAAGTGGCCTTTGAGGCCAATAAACCTCAGCACTGATTGGCTTCGAACTTGACCAGGAGGGGTGGTTCTGGCACCCCATGCAGCCTGACGAGCAGATGACGGCACTTTGCAGTTTTCTCTATCATCTTGACCATATAACAACCAATTAGGAGCAGTAATCCTATGTCAGATCCTGGTGGCGTGGCCGCTGATCAGCTGCGGGCTTTTGTTGAACGGATTGAGCGGCTTGAAGAGGAAAAAAAAGTAATCTCCGACGACATCAAGGATGTTTATGCCGAAGCCAAAGGAAACGGCTATGATGTGAAGATTCTTCGGAAAGTCGTGTCGCTGCGGAAAAAACAGCCGCATGAGCGTGAAGAAGAAGAAGCCGTCCTAGACCTCTACTTGCATGCGCTAGGTATGGCAGGTGCGCCAACGATCGACGGCTGACTACATTTTAATTCAGGCTGAAATGCAAAAGAGCGGCTCCTGCCGCTCTTTTTTTTGAATTCATCGTGCAAAAGTCACTGGCAAAACTACAATGGCGGGGCCTTCGAATCTGTCAGTCCTGAGGCTTCCGTATGGCTGCCTTTCAAATCCGCCCGTCAGAAACCGATTAGATGGTTGCATGAAACCATCTAGAGATCTTTGGTCTGGATGCTGAAGAGAGGCAAACAACCGATTGCGTGTGGTTTCGGACGCAGAGAGCAATCGCGGTTCCGACTTGTCGGGAAAGCCGACAAACCCGGCCAACGGATCCTGGATCTGAGAGGCTGGAATGCGTCCGGACACTGATGGCTTGGCAACCGCCTGTGTATCACTCTGAGTTTTTTTAGCCGATCTGGACTGTACTTGAGGCTTTGGTGCGGCACGCAAGTCAGCGGGCAATGCAGTCGGCGAAGCATAGGCGAGTGTGGTACTTGTTGGCAGTTCTTTTTGCCGCGGCTGGGCGTTCGTGGCAGCTGCAATAGCAGCAACCGCATCTGTTGCCGGCGCGGGTCGTGGGACAGGCGCTTTTCCTTCAAGCGTCTCAGCCGCTGCGGCTTTCAGAGAGGCCGTCAGCAACTGCCGCGATGGTTTTTGGCCCGGAACGGAAACCGCTTGTTCCAAACGCCCGTCTGGCGCCGGAGCGGTCCCGCTTGATGTGGTTTCTCCACGCGCAATGGCAACCAGTTGTGCATCCAGTGTATTGGGTGCGGGAGCAGGTGCTGTCGGCTGCTGGGCCGGCTTGTCACCCGGCGCTGCCGCGGCCACCACGGTAGGCTGCTCTGCAAGTGCAGGTTCCGGAGAAGCTTCAGGTTCTTTTGGCAAAACACTCGATTTAAATGTCGGCACCGGTGGGTTCTCGATCGCTGCAGCAACGCGCGATGATCCAATTGCGCCTGGTGGAACAGGTGCGCCGTTCGGACGAACTGCTGCAACTCGGCTACGCTCTTCGGAGGAGTTGTTCGACCGAAACAAGCTTGCCAATATGTTGCCGCCGCCTCCCGAAGAGTCGTTATTCTGTTGTGCCGTTGGACGGATTGGATCGCCTGCATCCCTGAGCGACTGACCGGTTGTTCGATTTCCACTGCCCGACGACGCAACAATTGTCGGGCTCGAAGACCGGCTTTTACCCGACTTCGCTTCTGCCAAAGCCTGTTTATAGCCTTTAAGCGGTTTGCCATCGGAAGGGATGTGCAGTGTTTTCCCATCCGGGAAGACACGCGCCAACTGAGACCTGGACATTTTCGGCCAGTGACGCACGCGGCCGGTGTCCATGTGAACAAACGGGGAGCCAGAACGGGGATAATATCCCACTCCGCCGACCTGTTTGCGCAAGCCCGCAGCCCGAAGTTTGGAAAGGTTTACACCTGGGATATAAAAATCCATTGCCCGGCCAAAAGTATGCTGGCTCTTTCGCGCTACACCGCTTGAGCGCTTGCGAAGCATGTTGTTTGTGGCCGGGGAGCGATAGCTTGAAACGACATATATATAATCACGAGCACCGACCTCCTGATAGACCTCCCAGACGAGATCAAGCAATTCAGGATCGATTTTCGTAATCTCGTTTCGGCGCCAGTCACGGAGAAATCGGTTGGCCTCTCGCAGTCCCGAAGGGATATAGCGGCCGTTCTTTTTGAAGGTGACCGAAACACGCTCTTTAGTGTGCGTGTTGTAAAGTTTGAGCGTTCGCGTCTGCGCATGCGCGGCAAGGCTTATCGCCACCGACAAAATGCCGCAAAGCAGTGTCAGGACCACAAGCCGATGTAGTCCATTGACGGCGCTGTATCCAACTGACCGTTTACGCAATTATCTTTCTCGCCGTTTCCTGATGGCCCTACGCCAACCCATGCTCCCCAGCAGGACCTTCACAATAGCCGGTCGCAGGTTAAGAACCCTTTACCTTGTTTCTGTTTGCTTCCAAAACGTGGCAGAAATGCAACGAGGCTGCCGCTGAGTCAAATTCTCTGACGGAAAATGCCTAACAAATGCCATCAAAGCAAACATTGACCGAAATCAGGCGGCGGCATCGCTATCCCCAGTATCGTCCAGGCCGTATTCCTTAAGCTTGCGATATAGTGTTGACCGGCCAATTCCCAGGCGTTTTGCGACTTCGGTCATTCTTCCCGAGTAGTGGTTGATCGCCGTCCGGATGAGCTCTTCCTCCATATCCGTGAGTTTTCGGACGTGGCCTTCATTGTCGAGACTGCGCATAAAGCCGAATGGAGCTGCGTGTTCGAACGCTTTTGGTATCGCAACATCTTCCCGCGAATTGTTTTCGCCTGCATCTGCCCCGGACGGCCTGTCAGTTTTAGGAGAGGGCGAATCAAAGCTATCTGAGCCCACGTTGGTCTCGCGCGCTCCGGGCATGCTCACCGGTGCCACATGGTCCATGGCCGCAGCGATCTGTGGAAAGTCGTCGACCACCAATTCAGCGCCGTCACATAGCACAACCGCTCGGAATACGGTGTTTTCCAGCTGACGGATGTTTCCGGGCCAGTGATACGTCTGCAGCATGGCCATGGCCTCCTGCGAGATCCCGGCAACGTGCGATTTACCCTCTTCTGCCGCAAAGCGTGCCAAAAAATGCCTTGCGAGGGTCGGGACATCTTCTCGTCTGTCCCTGAGAGGTGGTATCCAGATGGGGAAAACGTTCAAGCGGTAGTAGAGGTCCTCACGGAACTTCCCCTCCTTGACCTGATCAAGCAGCCGCCTGTTTGTTGCTGAGATCAGACGGAAGTCCACTTTTATTGGTCGTTTTGAGCCGATCGGGTCAATTTCATTTTCCTGGATGGCTCGCAGTAGTTTAACCTGCACCTCTTGTGGAAGTTCGCCGACCTCATCGAGGAACAGCGTGCCTCCATGGGCTTCTTGAAACTTCCCAACGTGCTTTTCGGACGCCCCGGTGAACGCCCCTTTCTCGTGACCAAAGAGAATAGACTCAACTAGATTCTCAGGAATTGCGCCACAGTTCACGGTGACAAGCGGTTTCGACTTGCGTTCACCGGATCCTTGGATCGCGCTTGCGATCATTTCTTTACCTACCCCGCTTTCCCCTTCAATGAGGATTGGAATATTAGAGGATGCTGCGCGCCTCCCGAGATTGATCACGCGTTCCATAGCAGGTGAATGCGTAATAATGTCGGAGAACGTGAGTGTTCCCGATGCCTGTTTGCGGAACCGGGTAATTTCCTCCTCTAGCGCGGATGTTTTCAAAAGATTGCGGATCGATACATTTAGCCGTTCCGGAGCGACCGGTTTAACCACAAAATCCTGGGCGCCGGCATTCATAGCGCTTACGACCGTGTCGATTCCGCCATGCGCGGTCTGAATGATCGCTGGCGTTGAAATCTTTTCCTTCCGAAGCTGCGTTAACACGCCGATCCCGTCGAGTTCCGGCATCACCATATCAAGGATGATAAGGTCGATTTCGGATGCCTCCGGTCCCTTCATAATTCTCACTGCTTCGGCGCCGTTTTCTGCCGTACGAGACTTGTGCCCAAATTTGTGAACGGCTTCTTGCAGCAAGCGTCTTTGAATGGGGTCATCGTCGACGATCAAAATCTTGCTATTCGCAAATTGCATTGGGCACTCACCTAGAACTCTCATTGTACCAATTCGGGCCATTGTGGTCGCAAACTGGTAAACAAATCGACTAGGGACGAGCCGTGTTTCGAAAACTTATTGGTTGCGGTTAGCTGCAGGCGAAGCCTAGACATAATTTATGCGTGAGCTAACTCTGGCCGAAGCCAGATCTCAGAACACGGCCGACACGGAGTGACACATGCCAAAAACCGATCCCGCTTCACACGCGAAAGAGGACGCCTCCGTCTCTCTCGGTCAATTGCCGGAATGGGATCTGACTGATTTGTATCCCTCTGTCGAAGCAGAGGAAGTATCCAGTGACTTGGCATCAGCGCTCGAACGTTCAAAGACATTTGAGAGTTCCTACAAGGAGCGCCTTGCCGATCTTGCAAAAACAAATCCGTCTGGTTTGCTGACAGCAATTCTTGCGTATGAAGACCTCGAGGATCTGCTTGGACGGCTGGTTTCCTATGCCGGCCTTGTATATGCGGGTAACACGACAGACCCTGTCTCTCAAAAATTCTATGGCGATGTGCAAGAGCGCATAACGTCTGCGAGTTCGCATCTTCTATTTTTTCCTCTGGAAATGAACCGGATCGAAGACGACGTTATCGAACGAGCGCTCAAGCATGAAGGGCTTGCGCACTATCGGCCTTGGATTGAGGACTTGCGCAAAGACAAGCCCTATCAGTTGGAGGACCGTGTCGAGCAGCTATTTCACGAAAAATCGGTCACCGGGCGGGGTGCCTGGAACCGTCTGTTCGACGAGACGATTGCCACCTTGAAGTTCGAGGTAGGTAGACAAAAGCTCGGCATGGAGCCGACGCTAAACCTTTTGCAGGACCCGTCCGGTCAGAAACGTCAGGCTGCATTCGAGGCGCTGGGCAAAACGTTCTCCGACAATCTCCGAGTGTTCACGCTGGTTACAAATACTCTGGCAAAAGACAAAGAGATATCAGACCGTTGGCGTAAGTTCGACGATATTGCAGACAGCCGTCATCTGGCAAATCGGGTCGAGCGTGATGTTGTCGATGCCATGGTGGATGCTGTCCGATCTTCCTACCCGAAGCTGTCTCATCGCTACTATCAGCTGAAAGCACGATGGCTGGGCGCCAAACAACTCAACACCTGGGACAGGAACGCTCCTCTTCCGAATGCGGACACTCGTGTGATCCCCTGGGCAGAGGCGAAACAGACTGTTCTGTCAGCTTACTCGCGGTTTTCTCCTGATATGGCCGAGATCGCGGGACGGTTTTTCGATCGCAACTGGATTGATGCACCAGCCCGGCCTGGAAAGGCACCAGGCGCTTTCGCGCATCCAACTGTTCCGAGTGCGCATCCATACGTTTTGGTCAACTATCAGGGCAAAACGCGTGATGTAATGACACTTGCACACGAGCTTGGTCATGGCGTCCATCAGGTGCTTGCAGCGCCCAACGGCCCTTTGATGGCGCCAACGCCTTTAACACTCGCCGAAACAGCAAGCGTTTTCGGCGAAATGCTCACCTTCCGCTCGCTATTGGATCAAGTTCAAACCCCAGAACTTCGCAAGACGATGCTGGCTTCAAAAGCTGAGGACATGATCAACACCGTCGTCCGACAGGTGGCTTTCTATACATTCGAACGGAAAATTCATGAAGAGCGGCGCAGTGGAGAGCTGACATCAGAACAGATTGGGGAATTGTGGCTTTCGGTGCAGGCTGAAAGCTTAGGTCCAGCTATTAAGCTGAATGATGGATACCAGACGTTCTGGACATACATCCCCCACTTCATTCATTCGCCATTCTATGTCTATGCGTATGCGTTCGGCGATTGCCTCGTGAATTCGCTTTATGCTGTCTACGAAGAAGCAGAGACCGGGTTTCAGGAAAAATACTTCGACCTCCTAAAGGCAGGGGGAACCAAGCACCATTCCGAGCTTCTGGCTCCGTTTGGGCTTGACGCGAGTGACCCTGCGTTTTGGGGCAAGGGATTGTCTGTGATCGAGCGGATCATTGATGAACTCGAAGATCTGGAGTAACGCAGGCCTTGCAATCTCCTGGACCGCCTCCACCGTTCGCTCATACACCCTATGACGGCTCCAGTTATCCGTTTACCGTCGGATTGCGACCGATCGAAGAGCTGACCTGGCTTGAACCAGATCCGCTAATAGCTGACCATCTCGCGCGCAAGCGTGAGCTCATATCCGGCGCCCTCGAAAGTGTGTTTCGGGCTGAGGCAGACATGATCCAAGCCCAACACGAGGTATTGGATCTTATTTGCGAAAACCTTGAACGGTTTCATTCCGCATCGCACAGGTTTGAGAAACGGAAAGTTTTTGTCGCCGGGGTCTCTGAACCTGTATGTATCGACCACGGCCCCCCGCTCCTTGCGGCCTCGCTCATTGTTCAGGAGGATCTTGTGATCATGCGGGCGAGTCCGGAAGGGTACCGGCTAGCCGCAGCCAGCCTGTGTTTTCCCTCCTCCTGGTCATTGGAGGAGAAATTCTCCAAACCCATGTCAAAGATCCATGAAAATGTGCCTGGCTTCAATGGAGCCCGTATGGGTCGGACCGTCGAGAGACTGTTTGAGAACCTGAAGCCAGGGCAGCTGGTTTGCCGCTACAACTGGGCGATATATGATGACGCGAACCTTTATCACCCTAAGCCGAAGCAAATTGAGCCTGCTGTAAGAGATGCTGATGGGAATTTCTTGGCGAATCTCTTCCTGAGGGTTGAGCGGCAAACATTGAAGCGGTTGCCAAAGAGTCGCGATATTCTTTTTACGATTAAAGTCCACCACGACCCGCTCAGCTTTTTAAGAGCTCAGGAAAACCGGCACGATATCGCAAGAGGGCTTCGCAACCAATTGCTCGCCCTAAAGGATGACCAATTGACTTACAAAGGGCTTGCCCGACACCGGGAGGCTCTCGCGGACGAACTTTCGAGACTGGTCAATTCTGAAGGCAGGTCTACATAACGGGTGCTGGTTCAACGACAACTTGATTGGGGTATTTGATCGCCGATGGCTCAGGAACGCGACCGCGAGGGTAATAGATTTTCAGCTCGTGTTGGCCGCTATGCACGCGTCGGCACAAATGTCGGTGGAATTGCAGCGAAACTCGCCGGTGCACGCGTTTTTGGTTTTGACATAGATAACGAAAAAAACGCCGCTGAGCTGGCTGCAGCGCTGGGTGGTCTTAAAGGGCCCCTCATGAAAGTTGCCCAGTTGCTTTCGACGATCCCGGATGCACTTCCGCCAGAGTATACGACCGAACTCGCAAAACTTCAGGCTGACGCTCCACCGATGGGATGGGCTTTTGTGAAACGGCGGATGCGCGCAGAACTTGGCGTAGATTGGCAAAAACAGTTCGGGGAATTTGGCAAAGAGCCGGCTGCAGCTGCATCTCTGGGACAAGTACACAAGGCGACGACGCTTCAGGGCATGCGGGTTGCTTGCAAACTCCAATACCCAGATATGGCATCTGCTGTAGAGGCGGATCTCAAACAGTTGCAATGGCTTTTTTCTATGCATCGCCGCATGCAGCCGGCCATAGACACGCGAGAGATCGCTAAGGAAATAAGCGCGCGCGTTCGTGAGGAACTCGACTACGGACGCGAGGCTAAAAACATCGCAGCCTATAGAAAGATGCTTCGAGCCGATGATCGGATCCGGGTGCCTGACGTGGTGGATAATTTGTCAACCAACAGGCTTCTTACGATGGGTTGGCTGGATGGTCGGCCTATGCTGGAATTCAAGGATCATGCCCTGGAGGACCGCAATCACCTTGCCGAAACAATGTTTCACGCATGGTGGCACCCATTCAGCCACTTTGGCATGATTCATGGGGATCCACATCTCGGGAATTACACGGTTCGCACCAGAGACGGCGACCCCGAAGGGATCAATCTTCTGGATTATGGATGTATTCGCGTTTTCCCGGCGAGTTTCGTTCAAGGCGTGGTCGACTTGTACATGGGCCTTTTGCACGAAGACATGAACAGGGTCGTGCATGCCTATGAACAATGGGGCTTTAAGGGCTTGTCAAGAGAAGTGATCGACATCCTCAACATATGGGCGCGTTTTATCTATGGCCCCCTGCTCACCGATCGTGTCCGCTCCGTTGCAGATGGTGTGAGCCCAGCTGAATACGGTCGAGGCGAGGCTTTCAAGGTACATAAAGCTCTCAAAGAGCGCGGTCCAGTCACGGTGCCTCAGGAATTTGTATTTATGGATCGCGCCGCGATTGGGCTCGGCGGCGTGTTTTTGCACTTGAGGGCGGAGCTGAATTTCTATCAGCTCTTCAACGAGCAAATTGAAGGCTTCTCAGCCGATACGGTTTCGGCTCGGCAAAGAGAGGTGCTGCAAGCGGCTGGGTTCCAGCCGTCGGAAAATGCTGCTTAATGCTGCGCATGTCGCAAGAGAATGCGGGTGACGTAACGAATTAGCCTTTGGAAACATTGCCGAGGGTGGCGGCTTTATTGTAAGGAAGTCAGCCGAACTTCAGATATTTAATCGGGGGACTCTATGTCTAACGAAAACACTGCGCCGTCGATGGACTACAATGAGCACGAGCGCACCTACGAAGGCTTCATCAACTTTTCAAAAGTTGGCACTGTTGCCGTCATTAATGTGGTCCTGTGCCTCATTCTTTTCGCGTTTGGTGGCGGGGCAGCGACTTTCTTCGGATGGATTTTGCTGATCGCAACTGTTGTTGCCGCTGGTATTGGGATGGCGCTGGGCGCATCCGGATGGATCCCATCCGCTGCTGTAATGGGGTTGACCATTCTGGCAGCAATTCTGACTGTCTAATTTACGAAACAGGTAAAGCGGCCTTTGTGTCATAAAGGCCGCGCCATGTTCCTCGGGGAGGCTGTTCATGAAAATTGCAGTGCCGCGCGAAAGCGACGCGGGTGAAACACGCGTATCTGCAACGCCCGATACGGTTAAAAAACTGGTGGGCCTGGGCGCCACCGTCATTGTCGAAAAAGGCGCTGGTACAAAGTCCCGTATCCTCGATGAGGATTTCGAAGCTGCAGGTGCCACCATTGCTGCTGATCCTGCCGCAGCTATGGCTGACGCCGACGTTGTCCTGAAGGTGCGCCGCCCCGTTGTGGATGAACTCAAGTCCATGAAGAAGGGTGCTCTGGTAATTGCATCCATGGATCCGTTCGGTCACGAAGAAGATGTTAAAGCAATGGCCGATGCGGGCGTCACTGCATTCGCTATGGAATTCATGCCGCGCATTACCCGTGCTCAGGTGATGGATGTCTTGTCGTCCCAAGCCAATTTGGCGGGTTACCAAGCTGTTATTGATGCATCTGCTGAATTCGACCGTGCTATGCCGATGATGATGACTGCAGCTGGTACCGTTCCTGCCGCGCGTGTTTTCGTCATGGGCGCGGGAGTTGCTGGTCTGCAAGCCATCGCGACTGCACGTCGATTGGGGGCAGTGGTGACCGCGACCGACGTTCGGCCAGCCGCTAAAGAGCAGGTGGAATCGCTCGGGGCGAAGTTCGTTGCTGTCGAGGATGATGAATTCAAGCAGGCAGAGACCGCAGGCGGCTATGCCAAGGAAATGTCTGACGACTACAAAAAGAAACAGGCTGAGCTAGTCGCCACGCACATTGCAAAACAGGACATTGTGATCACAACTGCGTTGATCCCGGGACGTCCGGCACCGCGTCTCATAAAAAAAGACATGCTGTCCAGCATGAAACCCGGTTCTGTTGTGGTTGATTTGGCAGTTGAACGCGGCGGCAATGTCGAAGGTTCAAAAGCCGGAAAAGTCGCAACGGTCTCCGGAGTAAAAGTTGTTGGCCACTTGAATGTGCCGGGTCGTATAGGGGCATCCGCGTCGGCTCTATATGCAAAGAACCTGTCGGCGTTTCTGGAAACCATGATCGACAAAGAAAATAAATCGCTCGCACCGAATTGGGACGACGAGTTGATCACGGCGACGGTTTTGACGCGTGACGGCAAGGTGGTTCATCCCGCCTTCGCTTCGGCAGAAAGCTAAAGGGGGGAGTGATGAGCGAACTGTCTCAAACAGAAGCGCTAGAGCGGGCCAATGCTGCGGCAGAAGCCGCGCGTGAGGCGGCTTCAACGGCGCAGGAAGCCGCGCAGGCGGCTCAAGGGTATGCTGACCAACTTGCGGCGGGCGCTGGCGATATCGCGCTCCAGGCAGCGTCAGGCAGCGGCATGATCGAACCTTTCGTATTCCTGTTTTCAATCTTCGTGATGGCGATTTTTGTTGGCTACTACGTGGTTTGGTCTGTGACCCCGGCCCTACATACACCGCTGATGGCTGTAACCAACGCGATTTCCTCGGTGATCGTGGTGGGTGCTCTGCTTGCCGTTGGTGTTGATTTGACCGCCGGGGATGGCGCGATGATGGCCCGGATTTTTGGCTTTCTTGCTTTGATACTGGCGAGCGTAAACATATTCGGCGGGTTTATGGTAACCAGCCGGATGCTTGCCATGTACAAGAAAAAGCAACGGTAAGGGGGCGATCTCATGTCAGCTAACCTAACAGCAGTCCTCTACCTTGTGTCCGCAGTGCTCTTCATTATGGCGCTGCGCGGACTATCAAGCCCCGAAACCTCGCGGCAGGGCAACATCTTTGGAATGGTCGGTATGGCCATTGCCGTCGTGACGACCTTGTTTGCATCAGGTGTCACCTTCGGTTCTTTTGTCCTGATTGTGATTGGCGTCGCGATTGGTGGCGGGGTCGGGGCGGTCATTGCGCGCCGGATCCCCATGACGGCAATGCCCCAGCTGGTCGCGGCTTTTCACTCACTGGTCGGACTTGCCGCTGTGTTTGTGGCAGCTAGTGCCCTTTATGCACCTGCTGCATTCGGCATCGGGGCCCCAGGGCACATCCACACCTCTGCTCTTATCGAAGGCGCGATTGGAGCGGCAATCGGTGCAGTTACGTTCACCGGCTCAGTTATTGCGTTCTTGAAGCTTGACGGCCGTATGTCTGGTAAACCCATCATGCTGCCGGCGCGCCATGCAATTAATATTGGTCTTGCGGCTGCCATGGTCGTCCTGACCATTGTATTGGTCAGCACGGAGAGCATGACCATTTTCTGGCTGCTGGTCATCATCGCATTCGTCTTTGGTATCTTGATCATCATCCCGATCGGTGGCGCAGACATGCCGGTGGTGGTGTCTATGCTGAACTCCTATTCGGGCTGGGCGGCCGCCGGCATTGGTTTCACGCTCTCCAATATGGCGCTGATCATAACTGGTGCGCTGGTTGGGTCGTCGGGTGCAATTCTGTCCTACATCATGTGCAAAGGCATGAACCGGTCGTTCATCTCCGTGATCCTCGGTGGCTTCGGCGGCGAAACCGCGGCAGTCGGCGGTGATGGCGGTGAAGAACGCCCGGTTAAGCAGGGGGCTGCGGACGATGCTGCCTTTATCATGAAGAACGCGTCCAAAGTTATCATTGTCCCAGGATACGGTATGGCGGTCGCACAAGCGCAACACGCCCTTCGTGAGTTGGCCGATACCCTCAAAGAAGAGGGCGTTGAGGTCAAATATGCCATTCACCCGGTTGCAGGGCGCATGCCTGGTCATATGAACGTGCTGCTCGCTGAAGCAAACGTGCCTTACGATGAAGTGTTTGAGCTGGAGGACATCAACTCCGAATTCGCGCAGGCTGACGTCGTTTATGTGATCGGTGCGAACGATGTCACCAACCCAGCTGCAAGAGACGATCCTCAGTCGCCAATCTATGGCATGCCGATCTTGGATGTAGACAAAGCAGGTACGGTTCTGTTTGTGAAGCGAGGCATGAGCTCCGGCTACGCTGGCATTCAGAACGAATTGTTCTTCAATGATCGAACGATGATGTTGTTCGGTGATGCAAAAAAGATGACCGAAGAGATCGTCAAGGCGATCTAGTGATTGCCGTATATTATGGTTGTCAAAAGGCGTGGGTATTCCGCGCCTTTTGTTTTCTGGGTAATCCGCTATAAGCGCTGCCATGGTTGGAGGAGCTTCGAAATCATTTATATATGACCCGCCCGTTGAGCCTTGGCTCGAGGTCATGCATGCAGACGCCGATCTTCTTGTCGTCAACAAACCGAGCGGCCTTCTAAGTGTTCCTGGTAAAGCTCCAGAACATGCCGACAGCGTCGATACGCGGGCAAAGGCCAAGTTTCCTGGCGCCCGTATTGTACATCGGTTGGACATGGACACGTCCGGGGTCATGGTTCTTGCGCGCAACGCCGCAGCCCATAGGCATTTGGGGCTTCAGTTTGAACGGCGCAAACTTGCAAAAACCTATGTGGCAGACGTCTGGGGACATCCTGTGGAGGATTGCGGGGAAATTGACTTGCCGCTCATATGCGATTGGCCCAACCGGCCAAAGCAAATGGTCAGTTTTGAACTAGGCAAAGCAGCATTTACACGATGGGAAACCATTGAGCGCCTGGAGCGCACAACGCGTCTGCGATTGTATCCAAGGACAGGTCGGTCCCATCAGTTGAGGGTGCACTTATTATCCATAGGACATCCCATCATTGGTGACCGTTTTTATGCGGAAGCAGACGCGCTGGCTGAGTCGAACCGGCTTGCGCTCCATGCAGAAAGTCTTGAAGTGCACCATCCGGCGAACGGGGAACGGGTAATGTTTGAAGCACAAGTGCCGTTTTGACCGTGGTCTAGATCCGCTGGCCGCGGTTCATTCGGCTGAGGCCTTCACGTGCCAGCTTGTTGGAATTGTCCAAATTGACCGCCTTGTTGTAGTTGCGTAGTGCATCGGTCGGCTGCCCGAGCAGCTCGAGCGCCAGGCCCCGGTTTGCCCAAGCAACCGCTGAACGTCTGTCCAGATTCACTGCGAGCGACAGATCAGAAAATGCTGCATTTGGATCGTTTATTTCGAGATAAGAGATTCCGCGGGCTATGTATGGCTCGCTGGCATTTGGATTAAGTCCGATCGCGGTAGCAAAATCCTCAATGGCTTGAGTGTGATTGTTCTGGGATTGATAAATAAGGCCGCGATTGTAGAAGGCTCTGGCGTTCGAGCTGTTAAGCGCGATGACTGCATTGAAGTCTTGAAGTGCGGGGCCAACCTGACCGAGTGTCCGGTAGGCATTCCCGCGCCCAACGAAGGCTGCATCATAGTCCGGCCGCAATTTGATCGCGCGGGTATAGTCAGCGATAGCTGCCTGCTCATCGCCCATCCTGCGGTATACAAGGGCGCGGTTTGCGTAGGCTTCCGGCGACCGCGGGTCTAGCTGAATTGCAGTGTTGAAATCATCTTGCGCTTGTCGCAATCGTCCCGCCTGCCCGTAGGCTATCCCGCGTGTGTTGTAGGCATCAGCATCGTTTGGATTTGCCTTAATAACGCTGGTGAGCGAATCTATATTCGCGGATGAACCCGCCGCCTTATCAACTGGCGATGACTGGAAAGACCCGTCGCTGGTCTGGCAGCCGGATACCATGGCAGCGGCCACAAAAATTTGAGCGATCCGGCGAAAATTGGGAAAAGAAAAAATGGTTTCAGTCCCGGCTAAACCGTTGAACATATTGATATGTTGTCCGTGGCAAACCATGTGCTCAAGCACAACGACCTGATCTTTTTCTAACAGACGTGCCGCGAAACTATATTCGGACAATGCGCTATTTCGTCTGAATTCTCAATGGCTTTAGCCGTGTTTCAAACATCTTCACCCAGAAATTGCCGACATCACGCACTCACTTTTCCGGTCTGTTGCGCAACATGACAAGCGTGCCAGAGGGCCAAATCTCGCGCACAACACTGGGCTACCCATGTTTGCCCATGCTGTTTGCAGAGTATTTTGAGATCTCCCTGAGACCCGGTTGCCCACCAACGCCCCATTTTAGCGAATGCTCTTATTCAGTATTTAGCATTTTATTCGGGTCACCTCCGACGTCCGTGATGGACAGTGTGTGAAATGACGACTAGACCGGCCTTAACGGTTTATCGCTGACTGCGCGCTGACCGTCTCAACGACATGGAGAATATGATGGCAGGCGTGGTGACGACCCCGCATGGCAACAAGCATCGCGGGCTTTGGAATAGTGACGTAAAACCGACACTGGCGCTCGGTCTACCTTTGGCAGGCGCACAGATTGCCCAAATCGCCATCAATACGACTGATGTGATTATGATTGGAAGGCTTGGAGCAGAGCCGCTCGCTGCCGCTGTTCTCGCCTTCAATCTCTACATTCTGACCTGGTTCTTCGGCATGGGGATCCTGCAGGCAGTTATACCTTTGGCTGCGCACGCCAGGGGGCAAAAAAATGTGCGTGAGGTTCGCCGCTGTGTGCGAATGGGTTTCTGGATTGTGGTTGTGTACTGCCTGCCGTTCTGGATCTTGTTGTCTTTCACAACTGAAATCCTGATCGCCTTAAAACAGGACCCGGAGATCTCGCGGTTGGCAGGACAATACATGGACGTTCTGATGTGGACGTTGATGCCTGCTCTTGGCATAATGGCAGTTCGCGGCTTTCTGACCGTAATGGAGCGTGCCCAGATCGTCCTCTACGCCACAATTGCCGGTGCTATAGCGAACGCCATTCTGGACTACCTGCTGATATTCGGAAACCTTGGTTTTCCGCGGCTCGAACTGATCGGTGCGGGTATTGCCTCAGTGGTCAGCTCAACAGTAACAATGCTTCTACTCTTCGCCTACGCAAGCATGCATCCGAAACTGCGCCGCTATTACATTTTTGGCCGGATTTGGCGCATGGACTGGCCGGTCTTTTTTCAAATAATACGGCTTGGCTGGCCCATCGGCGTCACGATCGTGGCTGAAGCAGGATTGTTTGCAGCCTCTTCTATTTTAATGGGTTGGTTAGGCACGATACCTCTGGCCGCGCATGGGATCGCGGTGCAAATCGCATCCGTCACCTTTATGGTGCCTGTTGGTATGAGTCAGGCGGCCATGACGCGCGTTGGGCTGGCTGCCGGGCGTAGAGATCGGTCAGCAATTGGGCGTGCAGGATGGACCGCTCTTGCAATCACTCTTGGATTCATGGGGTGCTTTGCCATCTTGTTTTGGACGGTCCCTGAATTTCTTGTTGCGCTTTATCTGGATTTCGGCAACCCGCAGTCTCAAGCCGTTCTAACTCTGGCATCCACTTATTTGTTCGTCGCGGCCATATTCCAGTTGGCGGACGGTGCGCAAATCATCGGTGTCAACAATTTGAGAGGGCTGGGAGACACCACAGTGCCGCTCTACTACGCGCTGTTCGGCTACTGGGTGGTTGGTATCAGTTTGTCACTGGGCCTCGGGTTTGCTGCAGGCCTTGAGGGAATTGGGATTTGGTGTGGTCTGGCCGGTGGGCTTGCGACCGTTGCCGTACTGGCCAATCGCCGCTTTTACCAGCGCGAGAAGCTCAAGCTGATACGGTTTTAGGGAGCATAAAGGGAGTCGGGTCAGGCCCGCGGCGACAGTCGATTGACGTGGCCCATCTTCCGGCCCGGGCGCGCCTCCGCTTTCCCGTAAAGATGTAGCCGCGCGTTCGGCTCTTGAAGAACGTTGCCGTAACCAGTGACGTCATCACCGATCAGGTTATGCATGATCACATTGGAATGTCGTTTGGTGGAGCCCAGTGGCCAGCCTGCGACCGCACGGATGTGTTGCTCAAATTGAGATGTCAAACATGCGTCCTGGGTCCAATGCCCCGAGTTGTGAACGCGCGGCGCTATTTCATTGACCAGCAGGCGGTCACCACCGACTGTTTTGACCAAGAACATTTCGACACCCATTACCCCGATGTAGTCGAGGGCATCCGCGATTTTTACCGCGATGGCCTGAGCAGCCACATCCACTTTTTGGTCTACATTTGCCGGAACCGTCGACGTTTTAAGAACGTGGTTTTCGTGAACGTTTTCGGTAAGTTCGTAAGTGGCAGAGCTTCCAGTCACATCGCGTGCAACAATTACCGAAACTTCCCGGTCGAACGACACCAGCTCTTCGAGAACTGCAGGCGCATGCCCCAGTTGCTCAAGAGCTGTCTTTGCATCTGTCATTGAGCGGATCATGACCTGGCCTTTACCATCATACCCAAAGCGCCTGGTCTTTAATACGCCGCGGCCACCGTTTTTGATGAGTGCGTTCTCCAGATCATTTTGATTGTCGATCCTTTGATAGGACGCAAGTGCGATACCCGATCCTGATAGGAAATCCTTTTCCGACAAGCGGTCCTGAGCAATCTCCAGCGCCTTTGCGGACGGACGCACAACTGAAGTGGCAGCAAGGCGTTCGGCGGTCTCTCCGGGTACGTTCTCAAACTCGTAGGTTATAGCGAAGCAATCGGCCGCAAATGAATCGAGCGCGTGCAGATCAGTATAATCTGCGATCGTCGCCTTGTCCGCAACTTCAAAGGCTGGACTGTTTTCGTCCGGGCAAAAAATATGGCATTTCAGACCGAGCTCAGCTGCCGATATCGCCAGCATTCGCCCGAGTTGGCCACCGCCCAATATGCCGATTGTGTCACCGGGGCGAAGTTGTTTCGCTGAGGTCATGGGCTGTTGTGCTCCGAATGCAACGCGGCATGCGCTTAGGCGTCTAAAGGGCGCTCTCCGACGGATGCTGTCTTAGCGCTGCGGAAGTCCTCAAGCTTTTGCTCAATGAGTTTGTCCGACAAGGCCAATACAGCAGCCGCCAAAAGAGCGGCATTTGTCGCTCCTGCTTTTCCAATGGCAAGGGTTCCAACAGGAATTCCACCTGGCATTTGCACGATTGACAAAAGGCTGTCCTCGCCTGACAAGCACTTGCTTTCGACCGGGACACCGAACACCGGAAGGGGGGTCAGGGAAGCTGTCATACCAGGCAGATGTGCGGCGCCGCCGGCGCCGGCTATAATGATTTTGAAACCCGCAGCTTTCGCGCCTTTCGCGAATTCGTACATGCGATCTGGCGTACGGTGCGCGGACACAATGCGTGCGTCGTAGGAGATGCCGAGTGCGTCCAAAACTTCGGCCGCATGTTTCATTGTTGGCCAATCGGATTGACTGCCCATGATAATTGCGACATCCGCCTTGGCCATATGCGCGTGATCCCTGTCATTGCCCGGAAAGGCGCGGAGTATATGCAGGTCTAAGCTACATGCAAGGCTTAGCAGTGCCCAAGCCTACGTTTACGCAATTATGTCAGGAAACAGCTTGTCTTCGAGCTGAGCAATCCGATCCTTAATCATGAGTTTTCGTTTTTTAAGCCTCTGTAGTTGAAGCGCGTCGGAGTTGGCTGTCGCGCCCAGTGCCTCCACCGCAACGTCGAGGTCCCGATGCTCTTGGCGAAGCTGTGCGAGCTCCCTGCGCAGAGCATTTTCATCCTCGTCCGACATCTTGTTCCCCTGACTTTCGCATACCGGTCCTTTCCTATGACAAGCTCAAACGTGAAGAGCAAGTCTTGCCGGTTCATTCAAGTTGTGCGCGTACGCAATTTCCTTTCCAAAAAACGCAATTAATTCACGGCGTATGGGCTTCGAACTTAAGAGCTTCCTAAGCTTGTCCTCCGGTTTGCACATTTTGACGGCGAAACTAGCTGGCTATGCATAATCTGCAATCGACAAGCCTTATTTTCCTATGGCACGATAGACCGGTTGAGCCAACAGACAGGAGGTTATTCCATGTCCATGCAGTCGCATCTCGAAGAACTTCAGCGCCGTCACGCCGAAATGGAACGGAAGATTGAGGACGCTCTTCTTCACCCGAGTACCGACTCTTTGGAACTGACAGACCTCAAACGAAAGAAATTAAAACTCAAAGAGCAGATTGAGCGAATACGAAAAACCGACACTCTGCATTGAGCGCATTGTCACATTACAAACAAAGCGCCGCGGATTGTCCGCGGCGTTTTTACATTTAGAAAATTCACAGGTTCTTGGCCTGCTCCCGCAAGGCAAATTTCTGAATCTTGCCGGTCGATGTCTTTGGAAGCTCGGTGAATATGACTGTTTTCGGAGCCTTAAAATTTGCCATATGGTTCCGGCAGAAGTTAGTGATGTCTTGCTCTGACGGCTCGGCCCCCTGGCGCAATTCGATGAACGCGCACGGCGTTTCACCCCATTTCTCGTCCGGCCGCGCGACCACGGCGGCTGACATAACATCCGGGTGTTTGTACAAGACGTCTTCAATTTCAATCGATGAAATGTTTTCACCGCCGGAGATAATGATGTCTTTGGAACGGTCTTTCAGCTGAACGTATCCGTCTGGATGCAGTACCCCCAGATCTCCTGAGTGGAACCAGCCGCCGGCGAACGCCTCCGAAGTTGCTTCGGGGTTCCTAAGATATCCCTTCATTACGACGTTGCCCCGGAACATAACTTCTCCCAGTGTCTGACCGTCAGAAGGCACTTCTTCGAGTGTTTGGGGATCAAGAACACTCAGGGCTTCAAGTGCAATATATCGCACGCCTTGGCGCGCTTTTTTTGCCGCTTGTTCGGCGGCCGGCAACTCATCCCATTCGGTTTTCCAATCATTGACGACCGCGGGCCCATAGACCTCTGTCAGTCCGTACAAATGGGTCACATTGAAACCAGCCGCACTCATGGCGGCAAGCACGCTTTCTGGAGGCGGGGCAGCCGCTGTGAAAAATTCAACTTTGTTCAACAGCTCGCGCTTGTCGTCCGGTGCAGCATTCAGGAGTGTTGACATGATGATTGGAGCCCCGCACAGATGGCTGACGCCTTCATCGGCAAGCGCGTCCCACAGGGCTTTTGGCCTCACCCAGCGCAGGCAGACATGGGTGCCGGCCACTACGGACATTGACCATGGGAAGCACCAACCATTGCAATGAAACATTGGCAGTGTCCAAAGATAGACCGGATGCTTTGCCATGGACGCAGTGATGATGTTCGCTTGGGCCAGCAAATACGCTCCGCGATGGTGATAGACCACGCCTTTCGGATTGCCTGTTGTACCGGAAGTGTAGTTGAGCGTGATTGCGTCCCATTCATCGTCCGGAAGGGACCACTCAAATTCCGGGTCTCCACTACTCACAAACTCATCATAGTCCAAGGTGCCCAAGCGCTCGCCAGCTTGGGGGAACTCCGTGTCAGAGTAGTCGATGACGACAGGTTTGACTTTTGCCAGCTTGAGGGCCTCTTTCATGACGGGCGCGTATTCCCGGTCTGTGATTAACACCTTCGTGTTGGCGTGATCGAGCTGGAAAGCTATAACTTGCGCGTCCAAACGGGTGTTCAGCGAGTGAAGGACGGCTTTCGTCATTGGTACGCCATAATGCGCTTCAAGCATTGGCGGCACATTCGGCAGCATGACGGTGACAGTGTCCGCTTTGCGTACACCGATTTTTCGTAGTGATGAAGCCAGCTGTTTCGAACGATTGTAGAAGGTCCTGTAGGTGGACTTTTGACTGCCGTGAACTACTGCAGGATGGTCAGGAAACACATCTGCCGCTCTTGCCAAGAAGCTCAAAGGACTCAATTGCGCAAAGTTCGCCTGGTTCTTTTCAAGTCCAACTTCATAGGGGCTAGAGGCCGCGTCCATCGTTATTTCCTCCCATGTGGTTGGAGAGCATGAAAGCGGGAATTATCTGATTCCGCAATGCGCCGATGGGCGGGTGCTTCGTCGAGCTACAGCGAGTTACTGAGTGGACGTGGAAATAAATGGATCCGGGCGGTCATAGGCAGGGCGGAAAAGCTCTTGGATCTCTTTTTCGACACGTGCGGACCGGAAGCGCCCATACTCCTTCCTGAGAATTTTGACACACAACTCTGAAATGCCGATGTCTTGTAAGCAGTTGTATGCAATAGTGTTTTTACGCACTACATCGCCTGTTAGCAGAATAACTTGAAGACGGTCCGTTACGTATTGAATGTAATTTGCAAGAAGATGTCTTATCTTCGGGTCTTTTAAAATTTTGTCTGGAATATGCTTGATCAGTATAAGGTCCCCTTCTGTAACACTAACAAGTGCCATTTGTTGTTTGAGGATGTGGAACTGTTCCTGCGTGCCTTTTTTTGCGATTACATCCAATAAAATAGCATAGCAGGATGTGTACAGGTACTCGATTTCCCGGCGATCGATTTCTTTAAATGTTCTGATCGCGTTCTTTGTTTCGCTCCAGTTCCAGTCAGGTCCGTTCACTCTACTCACGAACGATATGAAATGGCCGCAATCGAAGTAGCTGTCTAGCGCCCGCTGGCGGCCTTGAGCTTCCGATCCAACTACTAACAAGAGCAGTGAGTAGACGGCGACTGCCATCCACCTATGCATATTGTAGAGTTTTCGCCCCCTATTTTGAACGCCGGAAGGCCATGCTGTTTTCGTTGCGGTTTCTTGGTTCATGGCCATGTTTCTGGTTGCAGCATTGAAATGGCATCAATGCAGCCGGATTGGCGATATGCGGCGGCAATCAAACAGCCATTTCTTAAATTTGCCACAATCGTAAAGGGGCAAATTCTAATGAAATTTCAGTGGATTTTTATGGGCATGGAACTCTGACGTTAAAAACACAACGTCTCTCATCAGGTTAGGGATGCGATGCCGTCAAATATAAGTTTGCAACCGATCAAAAGCATCAGTGCATAAATCAGCCGATAGAAGGTTTCAGTGTCAATCTTCTTGACCAGCCATACGCCACAAAGTGTTGCGATTGGAGCAATGGGAAGCAGCACCAACGATGTTGCTATGTTTGTCGCGTCAAACTGGTCGAGGTAGTAGTACGGCACAAGCTTCATTGCATTGACGGCGGCGAAAAAAATAACCGCTGTTCCGGCGAAAAGGGCGGGCTCCAGCCGCAAAGGAACCACATAAAGCTGAAATGGTGGACCGCCCGTATGGCTTACGAAACTCGTAAATCCTGCAATTGTGCCCCATAGGCCGCCTTTGAGCGGGTTATGTTTGGACGCTGTTTGGCGGCTATTTCTCTCGAAAACGTAATCAGCAACGAACAACAGAGACAATATCCCTACCAGAAGAACAACCATGCCATCGTTCACGTACGTGGCAGTGAGCCAGCCGATGCAAATGCCCGCAATAGCTGCGGGCAACAGAATTCGCAGGGATAACCAGTCTGCCCGCCCGCGATAGGCTAGCAACGCGATCCCATCCATCACGACAAGAATAGGAAGCATGATGCCTGCAGCCTGAATTGGTGAAATCACCAGCGCCATAGCCGGGACACCAAGCATGGCCAGAGTGCCGCCGAAACCACCCTTCGACAGTCCAACGACAAAAACGGCAGGTATCGCAGCAGCGTAAAACCAAGGATCAAGGATTGGTGTCATTTTTTGCTGAAACGGCTTCGTTGAAGGGAAACGGACCCAAGCACACCGCGCAGCTCTACGTAAAGTCCCGATCCCTGCGAATGTCTTATCCGTTCTGCCTTGCAAGTTGTCCTATAGATACCGCACTGTGAATTTAAACGGGCGCGAGTTGCGACGCAGCCTTGCATCATGGGAGGATCATGAAAATGGCAAGCCGGTACCAAGAAACCTACCAGTCTTGGAAGAGTGACCCGATGGGTTTCTGGCAAAGAGCAGCTCATGAAATCGACTGGACTTCAACTACCAATCAAGTCTTCGATCCCGATGCTGGCCAATATGGACGCTGGTTTCCTGACTGGGAGTGCAATACTTGCTACAACTGCCTTGATCGGCATGTCGAACGAGGGCGTCCTGGCCAGCCCGCTTTGATATACGACAGCCCCATTACCGGGTCCCAGAAAACCTACACCTATTCAGAACTCCTTAGCCACGTTCAGGCGATGGCTGCCGTTTTGTCTGACAGTGGTATTTCCAAGGGTGATCGGGTCATCATTTACATGCCGATGATACCTGAGGCGGTCATGGCGATGCTTGCCTGCGCAAGACTCGGGGCAATTCATTCGGTCGTCTTCGGCGGTTTTGCAGCCAATGAACTAGCGACCCGGATCGATGATGCCGCGCCAAAAGCAATCATTGCCGCCTCCTGCGGCATCGAGCCCGGACGGATTATTGCCTATAAACCTTTGGTGGATGAAGCCATCTTCCAAGCGTCACATAAGCCGGACACTTGCTTTGTCATTCAGCGCGATCAAGCCGCAGCAAACATCGTTGCCGGGAAAGATATTGACCTTGGTGCGGCGATGGCCGATGCGTTGTCGTCGGGCAGGACAATAGACTGCGTCCCGGTGAAGGCGACCGATCCGCTGTACGTGCTTTATACCAGTGGCACCACTGGACAGCCCAAAGGCGTTGTCCGTGACAACGGTGGCCACATGGTTGCTCTAAAATGGTCCATGACCAACCTCTATGATATCCAGCCAGGTGAAGTGTTTTGGGCTGCTTCTGATGTCGGTTGGGTGGTCGGTCATTCCTACATTGTTTATGCGCCGCTGCTGCACGGGTGCACCACGGTTGTTTTCGAGGGCAAGCCAGTTGGAACGCCTGATGCCGGTGTTTTCTGGCGCGTTATTTCTGAACATAATGTGGTTTCTCTTTTCACTGCGCCGACAGCGTTTCGAGCTATTCGGAAAGAGGATCCAGAAGGGACGTTCTTAGAACAATATGACTTGTCGCAGTACCGATCGCTGTTTTTGGCTGGTGAACGGGCTGATCCAGAAACAGTTAATTGGGCAGCCGAAAAACTGGGTGTTCCGATTGTCGATCATTGGTGGCAGACCGAAACCGGCTGGTGCATTGTTGGCAACCCGCTTGGTCTGGGGCGATTGCCGGTAAAGCCTGGGTCGCCCACGGTGCCGATGCCAGGATATGACGTTCAGATCCTAGACGATGCCGGTCATCCGCTGGCTACTGATACGCTGGGCAACATTGTCGTGAAGTTGCCATTGCCTCCGGGATGCTTTCCGACATTGTGGAATGCAGACAAACGTTTCTTCGATGCCTACCTGGCCGAATTTCCAGGCTATTACAAGACGTCGGACGCAGGGACAATCGACGCGGATGGCTATCTGTCGATCATGGCCCGTACGGACGACATCATCAATGTGGCTGGCCACCGTCTTTCCACTGGTGCGATGGAAGAAGTCCTGGCCGCACACAAGGACGTAGCGGAGTGTGCGGTTATCGGAATTGCAGATGAATTGAAAGGCCAGTTGCCTTGTGGTTTTGTGGTGTTGAAGGCAGGGGTTAGCCGGCCGCATTCGGAAATCGAGGCGGAGTTGATCAAGCTGGTGCGGGAGCGGATCGGTCCTGTGGCCGCGTTCAAGATCGCAATCACGGTTGACCGGCTCCCTAAAACCCGGTCCGGCAAAATCCTGCGCGGAACGATGCGTCAGATTGCAGACGGCGAAGCTTACAAGATGCCAGCGACCATTGATGACCCGGCGATTCTGGATGAAATTACCTCGGCGCTTGCGGAACATGGTTTGTCAAAAGCGTCCTGAGCAGGCCGGTTTATTGTCCGGTAAAACGGCCATCGACATAATGCCTGTACACACTTATGGTCTGCGCTCTGGCGAGCGGAGCCGACTGCTATTCGCTCTTAATCAATTTTTTGAAAACTGAGGTCATCCGTGTCTCTTGAAAATAAGGTTGCCATAATCACCGGCGCCTCCCGCGGCATCGGCTTTGCTGTTGCAAAACGTTTCGTGATGGATGGTGCCAAAGTTGTTTTGGCGGACGTTGACGATGAAGCCGGGCAGGCAGCTGCTGACGATCTTAAGAGCCTTGGCGACATTATGTATATTCACTGCAATGTCGCCGAGCGTCTTGATGTTCGCAACATGGTAGCCGAAACACTGAACGCATATGGTGACATCGATATTCTGGTGAACAATGCCGGGATTGTCGTCGGTGCAGATTTCTTGGAGCTTGAGGAAGACGATTTCGACCGCGTGCTTTCGATCAATCTGAAGGGCGCATTCTTGTGTTCGCAAGCTGTTGCGCGCCACATGGTTGAAAAGGTGGAAGGCGGCGGCGAGCCGGGTACCATCATAAACATGTCCTCTGTGAACTCTGTGATCGCGATCCCGAACCAGATCCCATATTGCGTTTCTAAAGGGGGAATGTCTCAGCTAACGAAAACCACTGCTTTGGCTCTGGCGAAATACGGGATTCGTGTTAATGCCATCGGTCCTGGTTCGATCATGACTGAAATGCTAGCATCGGTGAACAGCGATCCAGCTGCGAGAAATCGCATTTTGTCACGTACACCAATGCTTCGCATTGGTGAGCCATCAGAAATAGCCGGGGTTGCGGCATTTTTGGCTTCATCTGATGCCAGTTACGTAACCGGTCAAACTATCATGGCTGATGGGGGGCGGATGCCGCTCAACTACACCGTTGAGGTTCCGGCAGACCAATAAGCGCTGAGCCTTGCCGCGCAATGCAGAAAAGCGAACAAAGCCTGGCCGCTATGCGGTCAGGCTTTGTTCGCTTGCGGCCCCGATTCTGGCGGTATCGAATTGCAACTTTGATAGGCGCGAATAGACACCTGCCTGGGTCACGAGCTCGTCATGTGTGCCCGTTTCAACCACTCGCCCGTTCTCCATCACAACGATCCGGTCAGCCTTCAAAACAGTCGCCAGCCTGTGGGCAATCACCAAGGTCGTGCGTCCTTGCATGAGGCGATCCAAGGCTTTTTGAACCAAGTATTCACTTTCGGCGTCCAGCGCACTTGTCGCTTCGTCCAGAAGCAAAATCGGCGCGTTTTTCAAGATAGCCCGAGCAATAGCAATTCTTTGCCTTTGCCCACCAGATAGCGTAACCCCACGTTCTCCAACCAAAGTATCAAACCCGTCTGGCATCCTGGATACAAATTCGTAGGCCAGCGCAGCCTCGGCTGCAGCTTCAATCTCAGATTTCGAGGCTGAACGCTGTCCGTAGGCAATATTCTCTGCCACTGATGCTCCAAAAATGA
Organism: Roseibium hamelinense; assembly: GCF_007830545.1. Taxonomy (GTDB): domain Bacteria; phylum Pseudomonadota; class Alphaproteobacteria; order Rhizobiales; family Stappiaceae; genus Roseibium; species Roseibium hamelinense. Next base: position 158,559 of record NZ_VLLF01000009.1, on the reverse strand, counting down.
CGGTATCTTGCGGTACCAAGGCGATTGCTTTGCGGAATTCAGCTGGGTCCATTCGCCTGAGGTCAGCACCATTGATCCGGATGTTGCCCTGATCGGGATCGTAAAACCGCATCAACAGATGGAATAGAGTGGACTTTCCGGCACCTGATGGACCAACAATCGCGACGGTTTCTCCTGGCTCGATCACGAGGTCAAGGCCCTCAATGACAGCGTTGTATTCTGCCGATTTATAGGCGAACGAGACAGCGTCGAAAACGACTTGTCCAGCTGGATCTTTAGGCAGCGGCACAGGATTAGCTGGAGCTGCAATATCGGGCCGGATGTCCAATAGTTCGCTCAAACGCTCTGCCGCGCCCGCTGCCTGAGAGAGCTCACCCCATACCTCCGAAAGGCTTGCGAGCGAGCCCGCGGCCAATATCGAATACAAGAGAAATTGACTCAGCTGACCACCTGTCATGCGTCCGGCGAAGACGTCGCTGGCGCCGATCCAGAGGACAGCAACGATGCTTGATCCGATTACCAAAATGGCAAATCCGGTAAGAATTGCGCGGGCCGCGGTCGCTTGTCTGGCTGTTCGAAAGGCCTTTTCAACCGCGCCTCGGAAACGGTTCGTGGCAAACTCCTCGTTAGTAAAGGCTTGCAGAGTGCGAACACCGCCCAGCATTTCGCTGGCATAGGCGGTGGCTTCGGCGAGGGTGTCTTGAGCAGACCGGGATCTTTTGCGAACGGATCGCCCAAAACCGATCAGAGGGATGATAATCACCGGTATCGCAGCGAGTACAATGAGCGATAGCCTTTGGCTGGTGACAACCATCATGATGCTGGCGCCGGCAAACATCATGAAATTTCGCAGCGCTACCGAAGCGCTTGCCCCGAATGCCGATTTGATCTGGGTGGTGTCGGCGGTGAGGCGTGAGAGGATCTCCCCGGATTTTGCGCTGTCATAGAATGCCGGACTAAGCTGTGTCATGTGTGCGAACACGTCTGCGCGAACTTCGGCTACAATCCGCTCACCAATCCACATAACCAGAAAATAGCGAATTGAACTCGCAGCGGCCAATCCGGCTACAACGCCGATTAAGACGAAAAAATAAGCGTTTATGAGTGCCGGGTCGTCCGCACCAAATCCGAAATCAATCATGCGCCTAATTGCGGTGGGCAAGATGAGTGTAATGGCTGCGGCGGCAACGAGAGCCATGAGCGCTGCTGCCGCCATTTTTTTGTGGCGCGATAGATAGGGAACCAATCGGATCAGCGGTCGTAGGCTGCGATTATTGGTTTGGGCGTCATTGCTTTTTCTGTTTTTCATCAAGCCTTCGCATGTGATCAGTGTACCGCGCCGGTCAAACGGAACTGAAGCCTTTCTATCAGCGAAAAGGTCATTTGTTGACCTGATAAGATCTTCGCGATTGGAAAGTAGTTTAGTGACTGTCCGGTTTTTAAGCGATTTGACCCAAGAATGTTGCATCTTGGCCAGTTCGTTTTGGGTTCGCAGGCTCTGCCAGTTCAAATCACACGGTCTGGTCAAGGAGCTGTCAAACCGCGAGCTCTGCGGGTGGCTCAACAGTCCGAAAGGCGCCGGAGCACCGGTAAGGGTAATAAATGGTTCTCCCCGGATTCCTGTGCAACACGCGTTTTGCGCTTTTACGAGGCGCTGCAGCGGCAATGACCTGATTGGTGTGCATAACTTGTTACCAACACTTCTACACAGGTGCCGCGCGTGTACGGCGATCAGGTTTTCGGCGGCAAAGTAATTGAGTGGAATTGGGCCGAAGTCGGTACTTGTGCCTTTCGCTGCATTAGGGTATACCCCCGCCTCATGTTTCTGGAGGCATCGTCCTGCCCGGACCGAATGTCGTATCAAAAATTCTGCCCTTGCTAGGCCTGCGAAAGCATGCTTCCGGGCGAGTAAAAGGACTGGCCATGAAAGCGGATATCCATCCCGATTACCACACCATCAAGGTCGTAATGACCGATGGCACCGAATACATCACCCGCTCCACATACGGATCGGAAGGCGACACGCTGCAGCTTGATATTGACCCGAGCTCTCACCCGGCTTGGACTGGTGGTGACCGGCAGCTCATGGATCGTGGCGGCCGCGTTTCCCGCTTCAAAAACAAGTTCGCGGGTTTCCTCGGCTCCTAAGCTGACAATGAACCGAGATGAAAAAAAGCCCGGCTTGATGCCGGGCTTTTTGCTTTTGTATCTGTTTGAACCAGCAGCGTTGCACAATGCGGTGCGTATGGACACGAACTATTCGGGCGACAATGGCGAAACAATCACCGTAAATCATCCTGTCGTATCTGGTGTGTAAGCGATGGGCGGGGCATACTGCTGCCGCAGTTGAGGCCGTATTTTCGGAGATTCGTGATGCCAGCTGATTTTTTGGGCTTTGATATAGCTCTGATTGTCCTACTGTTCCTGGTCATCCTCGTCATTTTCTCGGGAGTAAAGACCGTTCCGCAAGGCTTTAACTTCACCATCGAGAGATTCGGCAGGTATCGGAAAACACTGTCGCCGGGTTTGAATTTTATTATTCCGTTTATCGACCGGGTCGGCCACAAGCTCAACATGATGGAGCAGGTTCTGGACGTCCCGTCTCAAGAGGTAATTACGCGTGACAACGCAACTGTAACAGCTGATGGCGTTACGTTTTATCAAGTATTGGATGCAGCGCGCGCGGCCTATGAAGTGCTTGGTCTGCAAAATGCAATCTTGAATCTAACAATGACCAACATTCGTTCTGTTATGGGGTCTATGGATCTCGATTCGCTTTTGTCGAACCGCGATGAAATCAATGCACAAATTCTTCACGTGGTCGATGCGGCGGCTGAACCATGGGGTGTGAAAATCACCCGTATCGAAATAAAGGACATCAATCCTCCGCGTGATCTGGTTGATGCGATGGCCCGGCAAATGAAGGCTGAGCGTGACAAACGCGCTTCCATATTGGAAGCTGAGGGCAAACGCCAGTCGGAAATTCTGAAGGCGGAGGGTGAAAAACAGTCCTTGATCCTTGAAGCCGAAGGGCGTCGTGAATCCGCCTTTCGCGATGCTGAGGCACGCGAACGCGAAGCAGAAGCGGAAGCAAAAGCAACTGAAATGGTCAGTGAAGCGATTGCAAAGGGGGACGTTCAAGCCATCAACTATTTCGTTGCGAACAAATATGTTGAGGCTTTTAAAGAGCTGGCAACTTCTCGAAACCAGAAAACGCTTATTTTGCCGATGGAATCAACGTCGTTGCTTGGTGCATTGACCGGAATTGGCGAGATTGCCAAGGAAGCCTTCGGGGACCAGCGTTCGCCGCCAGCACGCCCCCGTGCTGGTGTCCCGGTCACGGGTGTCCGTCGTGAGGACGGACCAGAGTGAGTGCGCTTGAACAGATATTTGCAGACTTAGGTGCCTGGAACTGGCTTGTTCTTGGCCTTGTCCTCTTGGGTCTGGAGATTTTAGCGCCCGGAACCATTTTTCTCTGGTTTGGAATTGCAGCCCTTGTCGTTGGGGCAGTTAGCTTGTTTGTCGACTTGCCTTGGCAAGTCGATGTTGTTGTGTTCTTGCTGTTGGCATTTTCCAGTCTGCTTATCGGCCGGAAACTTATGGCAAAAATTTCACGAGAATCGGGAGATCCGGGTCTTAATCAAAGAGGCAGCCGCTATGTTGGCCGCGAATTTGTGCTTGCAACGCCGATTTCACAAGGGGATGGGCGCTTGTCGATAGACGATACGGTTTGGCGTATCTCCGGACCTGACCTTCCTGCAGGAACACGGGTCACAGTTGACCGCGTCGAGGGCGTGAAGTTGGTGGTTAAACCTCTCCAGCCGAGAGGCTAACCGGCCTTATGGTCGATGTCCCGGTGGTATCGGCGGCTCTTCCGCCTTTAGCAAAATGCCGATCCTTCGGTTCGACGCCAAGTACGGGTCGTTTGGAAACAGTGGCTCAGTGTCGGCTTTGCCGACGACTGCGTAGAATTGGTTGTCCTGTACGCCGTACTCGGACAGGATTTGCCGTGCGATATTTGCTCGCTCAGTGGACAGCTCCCAAGCAGTATAGGTTGGGTCTATGCCCTGCCTACCTGCTGTTGTGTGGCCGGTAATTTCAATCCTATTCGGCATCTGGGACAGGATTGGGGCCATTTTGGCGATTAACCGGCGTGTTGTCTCATATGGGTATTTGGAGCCCTCGCGAAACATTGACCTGCCGTCTTGGTCGACGAGCATTATGTTGAGGCCCTCTTCAGTTTCTTCCAAAATGATATTGGTGGAGACTTCGGTTATTTCAGGCATTTCCTGCCATGCCTGCCTAAGAGAAGCGGCTGCTGTCGCGAATTGGCGCGGCTTTTCTATATCGGCTTCAAGCGTATCATGCGTATTCGCTTCAGGGCCTTGCTTGCGCCGTTTTTCATGGCGTTCTTGTGAAAAGTCCGAATCGAGTTCTTGAGGGACCTGGCTGATGTCCTTCATGTAGTCCCGGATTGGAATACCCTCGACCTCGATGATGCCTGTCTTGCGGGAAGTGTCCTTAACGCCAAACGCTTCGCGCATAGACCCCGCGACCACTTGGAGCTTCTCTTTGTCCTGAATTGAAAAAGAAATGATAAGCACGAAAAAACAGACAAGGAGGGACATCAAATCGGCAAAGGTAACGAGCCAATCCGGAGCTCCACCGCCTGATTTTGCCTTTTTGCGGGCCATATTTACCTACTTTCTGCCTCAGGCAGCCTCTTCCAACTCTGCGCGGTGTTTCTCCGGCAGATAGGCCACCAGCATCTCTTTGATGAGTGCCGGGCTTTTCGACTCTCGAATTTGCATGACGCCGTCAATGATCAGGGTCTGATTCAATTCATCGACTTCAAATTTCGCGTCGAGCTTGTCGACCAAAGGCAAGCAAATGATGTTCGAGATAAGAGCGCCGTAAAGTGTCGTTAGAAGTGCAACGGCCATTGACGGTCCAATAGCTGCCGGATCGTCCATATTTGCGAGCATTTGGACAAGGCCGACAAGTGTCCCGATCATTCCAAAGGCGGGCGCCGAATCCCCGAGCGCTTTGAAGACGCGCCGGCCTTCGGATAGTCGGGAGAGTTGCAAATCCCGTTCGCGCTCCATGGACTCTTTTATGAATTCGAGTTCGTAGCCGTCAGCAACGTATTGCACGCCCTTTGCCAAGACCGGATCGGAGACGTCAACGTTCTCCAGGCCAAGAGGCCCGGATTTGCGCACAACTTCGCCAAGGTTCGTGATTTCAGTAATCAGGTCGCGTGGCGAGACATTCTTGCTGGCAAGGGCAACTTTGAAGCCTGTGCTGAAAGCCGCAACGATATCCGAAAGTTGGAAACGGATCAGGGTTGCGGCAAGTCCACCACCGATCACGATGAGAATAGATGGCAGGTCGACAAATTGACCGAAACTTCCCCCCAAAAAAATCGCTGTTACGACGATTAGGAAGGCGCCGATCATGCCAATGAGTGTTGCTAAATCCATTCCGTGCACCAGAACTGAAAGGCCGGGAAGACCGGCCAAGGTTGCGGCAGTGTACGGGGATCAAGGCTAATCAATTCCTAACTCAAGCCGTCAAAATGCAGCTGTTAAAGCTAGAAATTAAGTGTTTAACCAAATTGTGAGCGGAGCGGTGCGTTTAAGCTGCGCCAATTCTGAGGAGGTCGTGCAGATGGACAATTCCCACGGGTCGGCTGTCCTCAACTACAAACACCGATGTGATTTGTGCGGCGTTAACAAGTTCAAGAATCGCAGCGGACAACATATCGGAGCTGACTGTTTTTGGGGCTCGCGTCATAACCTCGCCAGCGGTCATATCTAGGAAATTGGAGCTTATGTGTCGGCGCAAGTCCCCGTCGGTAATGACGCCGATCAGGCGATTCAAATCATCGACAATTCCAAGTACGCCAAGGCTTTTCTGTGTCATGACGAGAATGCCGTCACGCATGGGCATGCTCTCATGTGCCAGAGGAAGTGCTTCGCCACGGTGCATGATGTCTTTTGCGGTCTTGAGACTTGCACCCAAGCGCCCACCCGGATGAAAAACTCGGAAGTCTTGAGCGGTGAACCCACGGGTTTCCAATAGTGCAATCGCGAGGGCATCGCCTGTTGCCAGTTGAACAAGGGCGGAGGTCGTGGGGGCAAGGCCATGGGGGCAGGCCTCTGTTACGCCGGGCATTTTGAGGACTATGTCGGCAGCATTTCCAAGGGTACTGTCTTCGCGGGAGGTGATCGCCACTAAAGGAACTTTAAAGCGGCGCGTATAGGCTACAATGCCGGCCAATTCTTGTGTCTCGCCTGACCAAGAAAGAGCAATAACCACATCGTCTTGTGTGATCATGCCAAGGTCACCGTGGCTAGCCTCACTTGCGTGAACAAAAAACGCCGGGGTGCCGGTCGAGGCAAGAGTTGCCGCGAGCTTCGTGCCTATGTGACCGCTTTTGCCGATCCCGGAGACAATCACGCGACCGGATATTTTGGAAATAAGATCCACCGTTCTAGCGAACGGTACGGAAAGGCCGTTTTTAAGGGCAGCGCGAAGAGCGCTCAATCCCGCGATTTCGGTTTCCAATGTGCGTTCGGCAGAGACCAGGCTTTTGAAGTCGGTATCCGTGGATTTTCCCTCCAGCTGCGCAGTCAAAGCATCCGGCATTTGGTACCCCGTTACAATTTCTTTTGCTGCCTCTGTCTACGCCAGCTGCGCTCCGGCTTCAAGTTTCCCGGATCTTAAAAAAGGTCGCAAATTGCAAGCGGAATCGCCTCATGTACCGAATGTGGAAAGGTTCGGTTAACTATGTTCTGTGAGTTTGGGTACCAGCGCTGTCGACTACTGCTCCTTTTTGCGGAACCTGAATGCATCGGGCCCTTCACACTTTAGCAATTATCGGATTGTTCTGCGGGTCTGCCGTCGGACAGGAAGCGAGTGTGTTTGCTCCCGACGGATCCGTTGCTGCCGAAGAGCTTACTGGCGCAAGCAGTGAGCTGGCAGCGAACCAACGAAACGCATCTGTTTTCAACGATGTCATCGGTCTGAGAACCAGTTTCAACGCGGCTACGGCAGAAGAGGGCTCTACCGGGCTCGGTGCCGCCGGACGGATTGAGCCCGTACGTCCCTTTTCCGACCGCCTTGCAGCAGTAGCTCGGACCGAGGGGGGAGGTGCGGCTCTCGATACCAGTATTTTTGCAGGTGACACGGTGTTCGATCAAGCGTCAGGATTCCGTATCGGGCGCTTTACGGTATTACCGGAAGTGACAATAAACGGTGGATATACAGACAATGTAGAAGGCGCGGCGGGGGGGCAAAGCGGCGGACTTTTTAGAATATCTCCGAACATCACAGCAACATCTGACTGGTCGAGGCATCAGCTCGATTTTGCCCTTCGTGGATCCTATGTTGCCTATCCAGATTCTTCCGATGATGATGACCCCAGTTTGACCGCATCTTCAGCCTTGCGGCTGGATGTTGCTAACGAAACCACTGTCAATGCCGACCTCGCCTATACGTATTCCAGAGAGGATGCATCGAGTGCCGAAAGCGCGACTGGTCAGGATGATGTCCATCAGATCAACGCCAGCCTAGGTTTAACAAGGGGCGCAGGGGTGGTTTCCGCTACAATCTCCGGCGGCATCGACCGAAACATTTACTCCGCAGATGATGGTATTGGCTCCGCTGGTGGCCGTGACAATACGCTTTACTCAGCAGGCCTTCGGCTCAATGCAGAAACCGGTGCTGCCTTTACGCCGTTTGTGGAAGGCGCGTTGCTGTTACGCAGATTCGATCAAGAGTGCAGCGACAGCCTGTGTGAAAGGCGTGATGCAAACGGCTATGAATTCCGGGGCGGTTTCGGCATTGACAATGGCCCTAAGCTTGCTGGTGAGATTGGGGCTGGATGGCGTGTAGAAGATTTACAGGACGACCGCCTTGGGGACTTGTCGGGTTTGGTGGTTGATGCCTCCCTGGTATGGTCGCCTTCCCGTTTGACCACTGTGACTGCAGGTTTGGGAACGTCCTTTGAAACCACCGACATAGATGGAGCTTCCGGATCGATCATCTATTCTGGAGACCTACGTCTTGCATACGGCTTTAGCGATCGACTGGTGGGGGAAATTGGCACCGGCTACAGTTACCGCACCTACCAGGGCGCGGACATTGATGAGGGCACATTTACGGGCTTTGGCGGCTTGACATATGCCTTAACGAAAAACGTTGCGCTTGATGCGCAGTATACATACCAAAACTTCGATACGACTTCGCCGGGTGGCGACTATTCCTCAAATACTATCGAGGCCGGAGTGCGGATCCGGCACTAATTATCTTAGTTATTGGTCATGATTTCGCCGCTGGAAAATGGCAAATGGGCTCAAAGAACTTGTAAGTCTGATTCCGGCAATCTCCAGGAGGCCTTAGATGGAGTGTAGGAAAGTGCAAGGTCGGTTGGTTGGATGTTTATTTAATGCACGTGCTGTCTGGCGGGCCGCATGTGCTTCACTGGTTCTGGCGGGGGGCGTTGCGGCCTTGCCTGCTGGCGCGGTAGCTGATCCGGGTTTTGATCGGTTTGTGACTGATTTCTGGCCTAAGGCGCAGGCTGCAGGGATCTCTCCACAGACTTACAAGAACGTGTTTACGGGCATGGAGCCTGATACGGACACGCTTCGTCTGATGAACAAGCAGTCAGAATTTGTGAAACCGATATGGGAATATCTTGATTCTGCCGTGTCGGACACGCGTGTTGAGAAAGGCCGTGAGCTTCTGGTGCAGTACGATCAGGTGCTTCGGAACATCGAAGCGAGATACGGCGTTGATCGGGAAGCTGTGCTGGCGATTTGGGGCATGGAAACAAATTATGGCGGCTATATGGGGCGCCACAATGTCATACAGGCTCTTGCAACACTGGCCTATGGAGCGCCGCGGCGTAAAGAGTTCTGGCATAGGGAATTGCTGACAGCCCTGAAAATTGTTCAGGGCGGCCATGTGCGGTTTGAAGACATGGAAGGCTCTTGGGCTGGCGCCATGGGACACACGCAATTCATGCCGTCCAGTTGGAAAGCGTATTCTGCAGACTATAACGGCGATGGGCGCCGCGATATTTGGACATCGGTGGAAGACGCACTGGCATCCACAGCCTTCTATCTCAAAAAGCATGGCTGGCAGACTGGCAAAACATGGGGCTACGAAGTCAAACTGCCTGCGAAATTCGATTTTCGCCTTGCAGACGACGATACAACGCTTACGCTCGGCGAGTGGCAAAAGCGCGGTGTCGATCGTGTGAACGGCCGGAATTTTCCGCGTCCGGGTGACCGTGCGATCCTCGTTATGCCAGCTGGTGTAAATGGACCAGCCTTTTTGATGCTGCGGAATTTTTTCGTCATTAAGCGCTACAACAATGCGACGGCTTATGCGCTTGCGGTCGGTCATCTTGCGGATAGGATTATCGGTGGTGGTCCGTTGGCATCTGACTGGTCGCGCGAGCACATGCCGCTCACCCGGACCGAAACAGCAGAACTTCAGCAGCTCCTCAATAGGCGCGGGTTTAATGTTGGTGCTGCAGACGGGAAGGTCGGACCTGCAACAAGGCGCGGCATTCGCGCTTATCAGCGGGCGCGCGGCCTTGTCCCGGACGGATATCCATCCATTGTTCTTCTGGCCAAGATCAAGATGGATGGCTAGTCTGGGGAAACGTAACTACGTCAGAGGTTAAGTGTGAGATCCGGATCCCGTTCTTGGAAATTGGTTCTTGTGGCTTGGCTTCTGACTGTGTGCCTGTTCGGTTTCGCAGACGGTGCAGTCCACCACGCCCATGCCGAAGGCGGCGCGTTTCAAGTCGCACAAGGTGTAGGTGAACGACTTCAACGTATTAATCCGTTTCGGCCGTTGATGCGCATGTTATCCCGAGAGCCGAGAAATGAGCGGCGCCGATCTCCTGTCCGAAGCCGACCGCAAGAGGGCAATTCAGTACAGCGTGTCCGAACGGCTCCGCCGGTGTTCGTTGAAGAGCCAAAGAACGATGACGCCGGGGTCATTTTGGTTGCTGGTGACCAAATGGCAAAAGGGGTTGCCTCCGGGCTGCGGTATATCCTGGCTGATCAGCCAAACGTTCGTGTCGATCTTGCCTTCGAAGATGGCAAGGGGCTTGCCGGCGGCGATGCACTGGACTGGCCCTCGCTGATCTTGTCACAGATCCGTTCGGCCGACGTTAAAGCTGTCGTATTCATCGCCGGGCGTTCTGATCTAGACGAGATATTTCGCACTGAAGAGGGCGAAATTGCCTATGCGACTGAGGAGTGGTTTGCCACGTTCGAAGACAAAGTTGAGAGCATCGTACAAACCATTCGGCGTGAGCGGCTTCCGGTACTTTTAATAGGCCTGCCACCGACAGGTGCTGAGCGGGTCAATGAAACATTTGAGAGCATAAACACGCTTCTTGAGTTGCAAACATCAGATTCTCGTGTGCGTTTCATTGAGCTTTGGGACGTTTTTTTGAACGATGAAGGGGTCTACAGTTCTTTTGGTCCTGATGTAGATGGCAAGCGGGCCCGGCTTCGCACCAAAACGCAGATTGATTTTACCTGGGCGGGATTTCGCAAGGTTGCCTTTTTCGTCGAGCGCGAGCTGTCACGGTTGCTGGGCGGCTATGGAGGCCTCGCGTTTGAAGGTATTGAAGACGATCCGAATTTCATCGTGCTTACCGGACGGACCACGTCTCCGGAAGCAGAGCTTTTGGGAGCTCAAACGGTGACTGTTGCGCCGGACACCGAGTCATCGGCTTACAGATTTTTCGTTGAGGGCGAGCCCTTGACAAGAGTGCCGGGCCGTATCGACGGTCTCACCACTCAGACTTCAGATTCAAATTAGGCGTAAAAAAGACGGCAGCTTGCCGTCTTTTTAGCGAGTGATGTGGCAGTGGCTTATTGCGGGAGGTTGGTTGTCCCCATAAGGTACTCGTCAACGGCGCGCGCGGCTTGTCGGCCTTCACGGATCGCCCAAACCACGAGTGACTGACCCCGGCGGACATCACCGGCAGCGAAAACCTTATCGATGCTGGTTTTGTAGTCTTCGGTGTTCGCCTTCACATTTGTACGGCCGTCGAGTTCAAGCTTGCCGTCTGCTTGTGCGACGAACGTGTCTAGCAAAGGACCGGAAAACCCGATTGCTGCCAGAACGAGATCTGCACGGATGATGAATTCAGTGCCCTCGATTGGGTGCCGCTTCTCATCTACGCGGGCACATTTCACGCCGGTGACTTTGCCCTCGTCGGCGACGAGAGCTAGCGTTGCGGCAGAAAACTCCCGCTCAGCGCCCTCAGCCTGTGACGAGGATGTGCGGAATTTCGTCGGCCAGTATGGCCAAACCGTGAGCTTGTCTTCCTTGTGCGGCGGGATCGGGCGAATATCCAGTTGGGTCACCGAAAGCGCACCTTGACGAAATGCGGTGCCGACACAGTCAGATGCCGTATCTCCGCCGCCGATCACGATTACGTGCTTTCCGCCTGCCCAGATTGGAGCTTCCGTTCCCTCAGGTTCACCGCCGACACGGCGATTCTGTTGCACCAGATACTCCATGGCCCAGTGGCAGCCATCATATTCCATTCCGGTGACGCCTGGGTCGCGTGGACGCTCTGCGCCAGCACAGAGGATCACTGCGTCATGCCGTTCGGCCAGCTCATCGAGAGAGACGGTTTTCCCAACGTCGACACCATAATGAAAGGTGACCCCTTCAGCTTCCATCTGCTCGACACGGCGGTCGATATAGTGTTTTTCCATCTTGAAGTCAGGAATGCCATAGCGCATCAAGCCGCCCGCTTTTGGCTCACGTTCATAAAGATGCACCGTGTGTCCAGCGCGTGCTAGCTGCTGTGCGGCCGCCATCCCTGCCGGTCCGGAACCAACAACCGCAACTGCCTTTCCGGTTTTCGTCGATGCAGGTTCTGGAACAATCCAGCCTTCTTTGTAGCCTTTGTCTGCTATTGCCTGCTCGATACTCTTGATGTTTACAGGCACATCTTCAAGGTTGAGCGTACAAGCTTCCTCACAAGGCGCAGGACAAATACGGCCGGTGAATTCCGGGAAATTGTTGGTTGAATGCAGGTTTTGCAAAGCCAGATCCCAATCATCCTGGAACACGAGATCGTTCCAGTCGGGAATCTGATTGTTGACAGGGCAACCGGTTGGTCCATGGCAAAAGGGAATGCCGCAGTCCATGCAACGGGCGGCCTGGTTGGCGACCTCCTGATCATTCAGCGGGATCGTGAATTCGCGGAAATGTCTGATACGGTCTGAGGCAGGCTGATATTTCTGTTCCTGCCGATCGATTTCCAAAAAACCGGTAACCTTGCCCAAGGCGACCTCCTTGATTTGATTGCTCAGGGCCAGCTGCAATCGGGCATAGAGTGCCCGAGAGCCGACGGATTCTTCTGACGTTTATTCTGCAGCCACCATACCTAGGCGTTGCTCTTCCATTTCACGCAAGGCGCGCCGGTATTCGACCGGCATGACCTTCACAAACTTGGGGCGATAGGTATCCCAATTGTCTAAAATGGATAGTGCCCGTGTCGAACCGGTATATTCTATGTGCTTTGTAAGCAGCTGGCGGAGCCGTTCATCGTCATGTCTCGTCATGTCGCCGGATACGTCAACACGCCCTTTGTGTTCAATATCACCGCCGTGATGGTGGAGCTTTTCCAGGAGATCATCTTCTTCGGTTACCGGCTCCAAGTCGACCATAGCCAAGTTGCAACGAGAACCAAAGGTGCCGTCTTCATCCAAAACGTAGGCGATACCGCCTGACATTCCAGCTGCGAAATTCCGGCCAGTTTGGCCGATTACAACGACTACACCACCGGTCATGTACTCACAGCCATGGTCACCAACGCCCTCTACGACCGCAACGGCGCCAGAATTGCGAACAGCAAAACGTTCACCTGCAACACCGCGGAAGTAGCATTCGCCCTCCGTTGCTCCGTAAAGGACCGTGTTGCCGACAATGATTGAGTCTTCAGGAACAATGCGTGTGTTTTGCGGCGGACGCACAATGATGCGGCCACCGGAAAGTCCCTTTCCAACATAGTCGTTCGCATCGCCTTCAAGGTCGAACGTTACGCCTTTCGCCACAAATGCGCCAAATGCTTGCCCTGCTGTCCCGGCAAGTTTGATCTGAAGCGTGTTGTCTGGAAGTCCTTTATGCCCGTAACGCTTGGCAACTTCTCCTGACAACATTGCACCGACCGACCGGTCAACCGAACAGATGGTTTCTTCGACGATCGTCGGTTTTCTCTCCTCCAATGCAGGTTTTGACGCGGCGATGAGGCGGCGGTCCAAAATGTCGTTGATCGGATGGTCCTGGCGCTCTGTCCAGCGGATCTCGTGCGGATCGGCATCCGGTTTGTAGAAGATCCGCGAGAAGTCCAGCCCCTTGGCTTTCCAATGCTCAATGGCAGCGTTTTTGTCCAAGAATTCCGACCTGCCGATGATGTCGTCAAGTTTGGCAATGCCGAGGGCAGCCATAAGCTCGCGGAGCTCTTCCGCAACATAAAAGAAGTAGTTTATGACATGTTCGGGGGTGCCTTTGAACCGCTTCCGAAGGACTGGGTCTTGTGTCGCGATGCCAACCGGACAGGTATTCAGGTGGCATTTGCGCATCATCAAACAGCCGGCGGCGATCAAAGGAGCCGTTGAGAAGCCGAACTCGTCAGCGCCGAGGAAAGCGCCGATTAGCACGTCTCTGCCAGTTCTAAGGCCACCATCTACTTGCAGTGCCACACGGGAACGCAAACCGTTGAGCACCAGTGTTTGTTGCGTTTCCGCCAGGCCGATTTCCCAAGGGCTGCCTGCGTGCTTTATGGATGTCAGTGGAGATGCTCCGGTTCCGCCGTCATAGCCCGAAATAGTGATATGATCTGCACGTGCCTTTGCGACGCCGGCTGCAACCGTACCAACACCGATTTCGGACACAAGTTTGACTGAAATATCAGCGCCCGGATTTACGTTCTTGAGATCGTAAATTAGCTGTGCCAGATCTTCGATCGAATAAATATCATGATGCGGCGGTGGTGAGATAAGCCCAACCCCCGGTGTTGAGTGCCGCACCTTGGCGATAACAGCATCAACCTTGTGGCCCGGCAGCTGTCCGCCCTCGCCGGGTTTCGCGCCTTGCGCAACCTTGATCTGAATCATATCGGAGTTGACCAGATACTCGGTCGTGACACCAAATCGGCCGGAAGCAACCTGTTTGATAGCAGATCGCTTCGGATTGGAGGCGCCGTTTGGCAGAGGGTTGAAGCGCTCGGCCTCTTCTCCGCCTTCACCAGTGTTGGACTTGCCGCCGATCTTGTTCATGGCGATCGCCAGGGTCTGATGGGCTTCTTTAGAAATTGAGCCGAAGGACATGGCGCCTGTGACAAATCGCCTCACAATTGCTTCGGCGGATTCTACCTCAGAAAGGTCGATAGGTGTGCGGCCAAGCTCCTCAGCGCTTTTTACGCGAAACAGGCCGCGGATTGAGTACCGGCCACTGTCTTCGTTTACAAGCTTTGCGAACTCACGGTACTTGTCTGGCAGTTTTGAGCGCACTGCATGCTGCAAGATTGCAATCGAATCCGGTGTCCACATGTGGCTTTCGCCGCGCGTTCGGTAAGCATACTCTCCACCAACGTCCAGAGCACGGCGCAAAATGGCAACGTCGCCGAATGCTTGTTGGTGGCGCAGGACAGTTTCCTTTGCAACTTCTGCCAGGCCGATCCCTTCGATCTGAGTACCGGTCCCGAAAAAGTATTTGTCTACGAATGCGCTGGATAGACCGACTGCGTCGAAAATTTGTGCACCACAATAAGACTGGTAGGTCGAAATGCCCATCTTAGACATGACCTTCAGTATGCCTTTGTCGATCGACTTGATGTAACGATGCACAACCTCGTTAGCGTCAACCTCTTCAGGGAAGTCCATTTCGGCGTGCAAGGACAACAGCGTTTCGAAAGCAAGATATGGGTTGATCGCTTCCGCACCATATCCGGCCAAAACGCAGAAATGATGGACTTCGCGGGCCTCGCCCGTCTCAACCACCAAGCCAACTGACGTGCGCAGCCCCTTGCGGATGAGATGATGATGCACTGCAGCCGTTGCCAGAAGCGCCGGAATTGCAACCCGGGTCCGGTTGATCAAGCGGTCAGACAAAATTATAATGTTATTGCCGTCACGCACAGCCTTTTCCGCGCGATCACACAACTCGGAAATTGCCGCTTCCATGCCATCAGCGCCACGTTCGGCAGAATACGTTATATCTAGCGTTTTGGCGGAAAACTGATTGTCTGCAATATCGCCAATAGCCCGGATTTTTTCCAAGTCATCATTGGTCAGAATTGGTTGACGGACCTCGAGCCGCTTTGAAGTTGATAAACCTTTCAGATCGAAGATATTTGGACGTGGGCCGATGAATGAGACAAGGCTCATCACCAATTCTTCACGAATTGGGTCGATCGGCGGGTTTGTAACCTGAGCGAAGTTCTGCTTGAAATAAGTATAAAGCGGTTTCGACTTGTCTGAGAGCGCGGAAATCGGCGTGTCTGTTCCCATTGAACCAATGGCTTCCTGACCAATGGTCGCCATCGGTTGCATCAACAGTTTAATATCTTCTTGAGTGTAGCCAAACGCCTGCTGGCGATCCAGCAGGGTTTCACCAGCAACGGGCGCGCGCCCTCGCACGGCCGGCATGTCTTCAAGCACAATCTGTGAGCGATGCAGCCAATCTTTGTAGGGGTTTGCTGTCGAAAGTTGCCGTTTGATTTCATCGTCGGAAACAATACGACCTTCTTCCATGTCGATAAGTAGCATTCGCCCAGGTTGCAAACGCCACTTTTGGACAATGTGCTCCTCTTTGACCGGGAGCACGCCAACCTCGGAAGACATGATCACAAAGTCTTCGTCGGTCACAATATAGCGGGCGGGCCGCAAGCCATTCCGGTCGAGCGTCGCGCCGATTTGGCGGCCGTCTGTAAAGGCAACTGCAGCCGGGCCGTCCCATGGCTCCATGAGGGCGGCGTGGTACTCGTAAAATGCCCGGCGATTGTCATCCATAAGCGGATTGCCCGCCCAAGCCTCCGGAATGAGCATCATCGCGGCATGAGCAAGTGAGTAGCCGCCCATGACAAGAAACTCGAGCGCATTGTCGAAACACGCTGTGTCCGATTGACCTTCATAGGAAATCGGCCAAAGTTTGGTGATATCATCACCCAGCAAAGCAGAAGAGACTGAGGCTTGACGGGCCGCCATCCAATTGACGTTGCCACGCAGGGTGTTGATTTCCCCATTGTGGGCCACCATCCGGTACGGGTGCGATAAATCCCAAGACGGAAAAGTGTTTGTAGAGAAACGTTGGTGAACCAGCGCCAATGCAGACGAGAAGCGTTTGTCAGTCAGGTCTTTATAATAAGCTCCGAGCTGATAGGCGAGGAACATGCCTTTATAGACCACTGTCCGGCTCGACAGAGACACAATATAAAAGCCGTGTTTGACAGCGTCGGTTTCGCTGCGGATCGTATTGGATATCACTTTGCGAAGGACGTAAAGCCGGCGCTCGAATGCGTCTTGGTCTTCACATGCCAAGCGCTTGATAAACACCTGCCGTGAAAAAGGTTCGGTCGCGGCGATCTCGGGTGATTTGGATAAGCTGGAATTGTCTACCGGAACGTCTCTCCAACCGATCAGTTCTTGGCCTTCGTCAGTAATAACGCGTTCAACAATGTCGACGCACTTGGCGCGGAGGTCAGCGTTCTGCGGCAGAAAAATGAACCCGACGCCGTACTCGCCGGCTGGCGGTAAAGACACGCCGGTTTTTAGAAGTTCTTCCTCGAAAAAGGCCTGCGGGATCTGCACGAGCATCCCGGCGCCATCGCCCATCAGCGGATCTGCACCCACAGCACCACGATGCGTTAGGTTTTCAAGTATCTGAAGGCCATCTGCGACCACCCGGTGTGATTTCTGGCCTTTCATGTGAGCTATAAAGCCAACACCACAGGCATCATGTTCGTTGGCTGGGTCGTAAAGCCCGTGTTGTGCGGCTTGTTTGAGGCGGGTCGCAAGAGCTGTAGGCATGGCAGCGCGCTTGTTTGCCATAGATGCCTTGGCCTCCAGTGAGGTGCTGGTCGTCAGCTCTGTCTTAATCATGTGCGCCCTCGTATTTCCCAATTTTCCTCTAGCTAGACCGGCGGGGACTATTCGGGTCGCATTCTGTCAAAATGCGGCTCGTGTGTCATTCCCGGCTATCTAGCCTTAGCCCAGACGATGTATGTAGCGGATCTACCTGCCAAGGCGATCCGTCTCATTGCCGCAGCGATCGTTCCGCTGCCGGAAGCGCAGCTTCCACGAGGCGCCATGCACCTCACCTCCGTTGCCCGCCCCCTCAAAGACATTCGTCTGTATTCAGAGGGGGTGACGAAAGGACAGTGCTCCTGTCCTATTCTGGGCGACGCGACCTTGCCAGATTTAAATTCGCTGGGCAAGACCGATTATCGATGCCTCCATTATAAATGTTTCGCGTGGATGGCGGCAATCAGAGTTATGCAACTTTCAGGCTGCTGGCGCGGCAATATTCTTTCGTCTGCGACGATGTGTTAACCTCAGCCTCGCGAAGGGGTCACATGCGTTTGATTTCCCATTTATCTGCGAACTGACCATTTTCGGATTTGTCGGGATCGACGAGTTGAAAGAAGCGCATTCTGGATTGATGCTGAGGAGTTGTACGATGAAAAACAAGGCTATGTCTGCCGCAATCGTTGCCGGTGCTGTTGCAACGGCCGTTGCCGGGCTCACTGCGCCAACGACCGCGAACGCACAGGCAAAGGAGAAGTGTTACGGTATTTCGCTGAAAGGCCAAAACGACTGCAAAGCAGGCCCAGGAACGACCTGTGCCGGTACTTCCACCGTCGATTATCAAGGCAATGCTTGGACCTTGGTTCCCAAGGGGACCTGCGTCTCAATGGAACTGCCAGGAGACCGAAAAGGCTCATTGACAGAGCTCGACCGCGATCTGCCCGAGGCGTAAGCTGAAAATTTGATTTTGACTAACTGAAGGGCCAGGCTGGCCGATATTGGACTCGGCCAGCTGGAACATCGTATTTGGATTAGCACACATGCAAGCGCAGCATTCAGGCACGCCTTTGCTGAGGACCGCGCCGCCTTGGCGTGCGGGTGTTGGCCTCAAGCCCGAGCACATACCTGAAATCCTAGAAACACATCCAGATGTTGGATTTTTCGAGATCCATGCCGAAAACTATATGGGTGCTGGGGGAGCTCCTCATCGAAACCTTGCTATGATCCGCGAGCGCTACCCTTTGTCATTGCACGGTGTCGGTCTGTCTATCGGGTCCGAAGGGCCGTTAGATCGCGAACACCTCGGGCGTCTTCGCACTTTGAATACCAAGTATGACCCCGAGCTTTTTTCAGAGCATCTTGCGTGGTCGACTCATGACCAGATTTATGTGAACGACCTTCTTCCTGTCGCCTACAACGTTGATACGTTGGTGCGTGTCTGCGACCATATTGATGAAGTGCAAGAGACTGTTGGCCGAAAGATGCTTTTGGAGAACCCGTCAACTTATGTTGCTTTTGAACAGAGTTCGATGACCGAAACAGCGTTTTTGAAAGAAGTTGTGAGGCGGACGGGATGCGGGCTACTTTTGGATGTCAACAATGTATATGTTTCCTGCATCAATCATGACCGGCAGCCCGAACACTACCTGCAGGACTTTCCGATTGAAGCCGTTGGCGAGGTGCACCTCGGGGGGCACGCGCCAGATATGGACCAGGCCGAACGCCCGCTCCTTATTGATGCGCACGACCGCGAGGTCGATGCCGAAGTGTGGCGTCTTTATGAGCAAATCCTGCGTAAAATCGGTCCCATACCAACACTCGTCGAGTGGGACAACGATGTGCCTGCTTGGGGCGTTTTGCTTGCTGAGGCCGAGCGTGCAACGGGGCTCCTGAAACTGGCCGCGCAACCGGATATGACATATGCGGTCTGAGCCGAAGCTGTCTCCCAACGGAGCCTTTTCAGCGGCGCTGCTCGACGCAGAACAATCGATTCCAACCGGGATTGTTGGTCCGGATGGAGCGCCGGACTCCAAACGGTTCAACGTTTACCGAAACAACGTGATCGTCAGTTTGGTTGAGGCGCTTGCCCACACGTTCCCGGCGGTGCAACAATTGGTGGGTGAAGAGTACTTTGCTGCACTTGCAAGGTCCTTCGTCATCGAGAACCCTCCAAAAAGCCCGGTTCTGATCTGGTATGGACGGGAGTTTGGAGCCTACCTCGACGCTTTCCCGCCGCTGAGTGCCTACCCTTATTTGGGCGATGTCGCCCGACTAGAATGGGGTTGGCTGCAATCCTTCCACTCAGCTGATGCATGTCCTCTCGATCCCGCGCGTCTCGCATCTGTCTCTCCAAATCTTGTTGGCGAAGTGCGTTTCGAAATCCATCCGGCATGCAGAATGATCGCATCGATTTGGCCTGTTTTGTCTCTAGTTCAAGCCAACCGGTTTGGTGGCGTCTGCAGCAAGCCGATCAATTTGGATAATCCCGAAGCCGTCCTGGTGACACGCCCTGACATCAAGGTACAGCTCAGCTGTTTGCCGAACGGGGCCGTTACGTTTTTCAATGCACTTACAAACGGGAAGACATTTTCGGACGCTGCGGCACTTGCGTCTTTTGATGATTCGAGATTTGAACTTGAGGCCACACTGGGTTTGTTTCTCGGCCAAGGTGTTTTTACGGACTTAAGGGTCGTAGCCGGATCAAATGAGCACGGCAAAGCGATCGCGAATACGGGGGAAGTCGGATGTCTGCCTTGATCGGGTTGTTGATGCGTTTGTACGTAGGGGTTTTTGGCGCCATCGAGCGGCTCACCAATGGTTGGTTCCTAGGTTTGGCGGCGCGTTTGGTGTTCGCGTCCGTGCTCTTGGTGTTTTTTTGGAACTCCGCACTGACGAAACTCGGCGATGGATTTTTTGGGTTCTTGTCTCCCAGCACCGGCGCCTATGCCCAGATGCTGCCGAAAATGATGGAGCAAGTAAGCTATGATACCAGCCAGATCGCCTTTTTCCCCTATGGTTTGATTGTTTTGCTTGGAACTTGGGGTGAGTTTGTCCTGCCGCTTTTGGTTGTTATCGGATTGTTCACGAGGGCCGCCAGCCTCGGCATGATCGTCTTTATTGGCGTAATGACATATGTCGATATTGTTGGGCACGGAGTCGATACAAAAACGATTGGCGCATTTTTTGATGGCGATCCCTACGCAATAATCGCAGATGACCGTTTGTTATGGGTGTTTTTGCTTCTCGTGCCGATGTTGAAAGGGCCGGGCTTAATATCCTTGGACGCACTGCTGGGATCTTACTACCGGAAGCGCGAACGTTACTATTGATGTGAATTCTGCTTGCTGGAGCATTGGTAAACTGCCAAAAGCGATCCATGAATTTTGCAAGTGATAACTGGTTCGGGGCCTCGCAGCCCGTCATGGAGACGTTAGCGAGGCATAATCTCAAGGCGGCACCGGCATACGGCGCCGACGCTGTCACCGAGTCGGTCACACAGCGCTTTAGCGACATTTTTGAACGGGAAGTGTCGGTCTTTTTTGTCGGTACTGGATCGGTAGCAAATGCTCTAGCGCTCGCCGCCTACGCCAGGCCCGGTGGTGCAGTTTTTTGTCATCGCGAGTCCCATATAAATGTCGACGAATGCAATTGCCCTGAATTCATGTCCAGTGGAAGCAAACTCATACCAGTGCCCGGACATGGCGGCAAAATAACACCGGCTGGTTTGCGTGAGGCGCTGGAAAGCGTTCCTCCGAATATCGTCCATCATGGTCAGGCAGTTGCTGTATCGATCACTCAGGCAACCGAATCGGGGACCATATACAGTGTTGATGAGATTGCGAAAATCAAAGCTGCCGCGTCTGCGCGGAGTATTGCGCTCCACATGGACGGTGCGCGATTTGCAAATGCCCTTGTGTCTCTCAACACGTCTCCCGCAGACATGACATGGAAGTCGGGCGTAGATGTTTTGTCATTCGGCGCGACAAAAAATGGCTGCTGGTGTGCAGAGGCCGTAGTCTTTTTCGATCTGGAGGCCGCGCGTGGATTTGAATATCACCGAAAACGAGCAGGCCATTTGTTCTCCAAGAGCCGGTTCATAGCAGCGCAATTTGAAGGTTATCTCGAAAATGACCATTGGCTAAAAAATGCGCGCCATGCCAACGAAATGGCACTCTTGCTCGCCGAAGGCTTGAGAGCAAAAGGCGTCCGCACCGTGTGGCCGGTAGAAGCAAATGAGGTGTTTCCGATCATGGATCGTCAGCGCTTCACCAAGCTGCAGGCGGCTGGTGCAATGATCTACGAGTGGCCACTGCGGGAGGATGCGATTCAAAGTGAGTTGTCGGCTGATGAACTGTGCATTCGCATGGTCACAAGCTTTGCTACAACGGTTGAGGACGTTGCTCGATTTCTTGACGCATACGGGGAATGATACCCCGTCCTAAACGCGGAAAGGCGCCCTGGTACTAAGGGCGCCTTCGGATTGATCATATTAGCGTGTGCTGGTTTCAATCTGCTTGGGTGAAGCGTTGCCGATTTCAATCTTGCGCGGCTTCATGGCTTCCGGGATTTCCCGCACCAGATCGATATGGAGCAAGCCGTTTTCCAGATTTGCCCCATCGACACGAACATGGTCTGCAAGTTGGAAGCGGCGCTCAAAAGCTCGGGAGGCAATGCCGCGGTAAAGGACTTCGCGGTCATCATCCCCGGTCGGCTTTTCGCCCTTTACAGTCAAAACATGTTCTTTCGCTTCTACCGTGAGGTCGCTTTCGGCAAACCCGGCTACGGCCATTGTGATGCGGTATGCGTTTTCTCCGGTACGCTCGATGTTGTATGGCGGATAGCTCTGCGTTTCCGATGCAGCTGAATCAAGTATTGAGAAAAGCCGATCAAATCCGACTGTAGACCGGTAAAGCGGTGTTAAATCAAAGTGACGCATGTTTTTGTCCTCTTTCGTGAGCAACAAGGGTTTCAAGCGATTGTTTCCAAGTGTCCCCCGGCTAAACGGCGGGAACCTGCGAAATACGGACCCAAAGTTGGCATCCGCTTCCCTGAGGTAGGAGCGGAGAAATTCGTTTTCAAGACCGTTAGATGGCGACGGTCCGACAAAGCTGAACCTGAAATGAATGAGGCCTTCTGTCTCTATTCAAGCACGTGATGCAATTGTCTCTTCAGCACCGGTGGGCTGGCTGGTGAATTAAAGGAGACGATGCAATGAATGTTCTAAAAACACAGATCACTGGGTCGGTTGCCGCCGGGATCTTGGGTCTTGCGCTGTTGTCTGCCGCGCCGGTGGAAGCGTCGGCACGCACCCTCGGTAATGGAATTCAAAACGCTCCCGCAGCAGCAACTCAGATCGACTATCGTTGGGGCGGAGGTTGGCACCGAGGGCCAGCTTGGCGATACGATCGGCTTGGACCACGTCAAATCCGCAGAAGCCTCAGGCATCAGGGATTTCGAAAGATCCAAATTGTTAGAGAGCGGGGTAGAGTTTACGTCGTTAAGGCGCGTGGCTGGCGCGGACGTCCGGTGCGCCTAGTCGTCGATGCCTACAATGCGCAAATTTTACGCCGTCACCCAATAGGCTGGGGACAGCGCTGGCAATGAAAAATGTGGCGCCGCCGAATGGCGGCGCCGATTGGTATTGCAGTCTTGGGCTATCGACCCTATCAAGTATTAGCTTTCTGGTGCAGATTTGAAATTGCATGGCGCTGTTCGATCACCCTGACAATCCGATCCCGATTGGTGGAAAAACCGGCTCTGTTAAAACGGCGGATTCAGTACGTATTCGCTACGCGCATTGGCCAGCTCTTGGGAGGCAACGACAGGGAACAATTACTATACTTCAGGGCCGTGCAGAGTTCATTGAGAAGTACTTTGAATTGATATCGGACCTGCGCGAACGCGGTTTTGCTGTGATAGCGTTTGACTGGAGGGGGCAGGGCGGATCGCAAAGGCTCCTGAAAAACCCGCTTCGCGGACATGTCTCTGATTTTTCGAGGTTCCGAGAAGATCTTCGGACCATATTGAAAAAGGTGTCCCTTGCCGAATACCCGGGACCTCATTTCGCAGTTGCGCATTCCATGGGCGGCACCGTGTTATTGTCTGACGCTTCCAGGCTACGGACGATGCTAGATCGTGCCGTGATCAGTGCCCCGTTGATCGGACTGCCTGAATCAGGACTTGTCACTTCGACAAAGCACCGGTTGAAGACGGTATTCAGGTGGGCAACTCTTGGAGTGTTGCCACGGAAACGGCCTCCACCCGTATTGGCGCCAAAACTGAACGTAATGGAAAAATTTGCTTTTTCGGTAGCACGCGTTCTGACCTTGTCCGGTGCTGGACGACTATTCGTTCCTGGGGGCAATGCCGATGTTCGCGTGGCAGTCGAGCATAACCGGCAGACGTCCGACCGAGGGCGTTTTCAGCGATTTAACGCTTTGCTTGAGGTCTATCCTGAGCTTGGTCTCGGGTCGCCAACGATTGCGTGGCTGAACGCAGCTGCCCGAACACTCCTGACGTTTCGCAAACGTGAGTTTGGTCCGCGGATGGCGCTGCCTTGTCTGATTGTTGCCGCCGGCAGAGACCGTATCGTTTCGACAAGCGCAATCGAGGAATTTTGCTCGCGTACAAAAAATGCACGCTATATTGAGATCGCCGGTGCGGAGCATGAACTTTTTATGGAGCGAGATATTTTTCGCGGTCAGATATTGGCTGCTCTTGACGCGTTTCTACCGGGTAGGGAGCAGGAGGCTGACCTAGAGCGCCGGGCGTCAATCGGCAGCTGATGTAAGCTGTTTGAGCACCAGATCATGGAGATGCCGATCTCCACTTGCAACAATCTGTCCGCCTTTCTCTGGGCTTCCACCGCTCCACGTAGTCACGGCTCCGCCGGCTCCTTCAATAATCGGGACCAGCGCAACGATATCGTAGGCTTGGAGGCCAGATTCTATCACCAAGTCTGCAAGGCCTGCTGCAAGCATGCAATAGGCGTAGCAGTCGGTCCCGTATCGGCTCAACTTTACTTGTTTTTCTATGGCGTCGAAGACTGGTCGTTCATATTGGGAAAAAAGCGCTGGTGTTGTTGTGCAAAGGACGGCGTCGGAGAGTTTGCCGCAGGCCCTTGTTTTAAGAGTGCGACGGCCGATTGGGCCATCGTACCATGCCGAATCACAGGTTCCGACATATCGTTCGCCGACATATGGTTGGGCCATCATGCCCATGTACGGCCTTCCGTTGCGATTCAGGCCAACTAGGGTGCCCCAAGTCGGCAGGCCGGTGATAAACGCGCGGGTTCCGTCAATCGGATCCAGCACCCAGACGTACTCGGCATCTAGGTTTTCGGCTCCATGCTCCTCTCCCAAAATGCCATGGCTGGGATAGGCTTCATTGATCAGCGCACGGATTGCGGTTTCACCGTTTCGGTCTGCAATGGTGACCGGATCGAAGCCGCTTTCCAGTTTGTTTTCTATGTCAAATGCTGTGCGGAAATGCGGCATGATTGCTTCAGATGAAGCATCCGCAAGTTTTGAAAAAAATTCGGAAAAGTTATGTTTGGAATGCATGGCAGCTATACCGTTACGGAATATCGACAGTGAATCGGCGATTGCTCCGATTGTTTTGCATAAATTAACGATATCTGACAGCATAATTCTCGGGCAGTGAGTAGCATTTGTATAACAATCGAGCAGGTCTGCTAATTATTCATGCAGGTTAAGTAAATGCTGGCGCTTGACGTTTGTGCACTGCAATGCGAACTTATTGCAGCGCGAAAGGATTTATCCTTGAGTGCCGCCCTCCTTGGGCGTTTCCTCCCTAGACTCGGGCCGCCTCGCAAGAGTGCGGCCTTTTTTTTGGATATGAAACAATAGTGCCATGGTCCGTGCCAGATTTACGTGATCGACGGGCTACTCTGCGGCGATCGGTTCTGCGGCAAATCCCGCATCTGGCATTGCCGTGATTTCAATGATGAAATCCCGCAAATCCGAAGCTAGCTTCGAGAAGCCCTCATGCGGCTGGTGACGCGCTTCATCCATATACAGACCCCGGTTTATTTCCAGCTGCAGCGCATGCAACCCGCTAGAGGGGCGGCCGTAATGCTCGGTTATGAACCCGCCAGCATATGGTTTGTTCCGGCTCACGTTGTAGCCGAGAGAGTTCAGAATCGCCGCTGCACGGTTTGTCAGCTCCTCCGAGCAGCTCGTCCCGTAGCGATCACCCAAAATGAAATCCGGCCGGACATCATTGTTCTGGCATTTCACACTCGACGGCATGGAATGGCAGTCTATGAGAATGGCGTGACCAAATGTGACGTGGGTTTGGGCGAGCAGGCGTCGAAGAGCCGTATGGTAAGGCTTGTAAATGTACTCGACGCGGGACAGCGCTTCAGACACCGGAAGCCGGTGCTTATAAATTTCCTGGTTCTCGCCGACAACCCGCGCAACAGTTCCAAGGCCGCCAGCAACGCGGATGGACCGTACATTTGCGTAGGAGGGTAAACGGCCTTCAAACATTTTTGGGTCAAGTTCGTATGGCTCGCGGTTCACATCCAGATAGGCCCGAGGAAAATGAGCACGCAAAAGTGGAGAGCCGACCTCGACCGCAGCTTTAAACAGGTCGTCGACATACGCATCTTCAGATCGTCGGATCGAGACTTCGTTAAGGCGGGATGCCTCCAAAAACTCCCGGGGATACTGACGACCCGAATGCGGTGAGTTGAAAACAAAGGGGAGGCGTTGGTCTGCCGGGGCGAGGATATCAAATGGGGGTAAACCGTTAAAATCGGCCTGCGCGAGTGCGATGTGCCGGGTGGTCTGATTCGGTTCGGTTTCGTCTGCTGCCAAAACACACCCTCTTTTGATGTGAACAACATCGTGCCAAGGTTTTAACATCCCGTCCACAAAAACCGTGGTCAAGGCTGTGGAACATCATTTCACCCTATCTTTACGTAGGATTCTGACTATAACCGGCAAATGTCCGGTGGGTCTCCCCGCCTTGTGGAAATCTCACAGATTGAATGGTTGCGTGACATGCCGCGAATCCTCCTAGCGGAAGACGATAATGATATGCGCAAGTTTCTGGCTAAAGCGCTGGAAAACGCAGGCTATGATGTCGTTTCTTATGACAATGGGCGAAGCGCATACGAGCGTTTGCAGGAGGAGCCTTTTTCACTCCTTCTGACTGATATCGTGATGCCTGAAATGGACGGGATTGAACTCGCCCGTCGGGCAACGCAGTTGGATCCAGATCTGAAAGTCATGTTCATCACAGGGTTTGCTGCTGTCGCGCTAAACCCTGAATCCGATGCACCGAAAGATGCCAAGGTATTGTCTAAGCCGTTTCATTTGAAGGATTTGGTTCAGGAAGTGGAGCGAATGCTCGCCGCTTGAGAGTGGCTTAAGCATGCCGGCTGTCGGTTGTGAATTTTATGCGACGGTTTCGCATTTGGGGACTTGCACCGGGAAAGGATCCCCGTTATATCGCTCCCCACCACGGCGCCAAGGCACCGTGCCACCGAGGAATTCGGGCGTGTAGCTCAGCGGGAGAGCACTTCGTTGACATCGAAGGGGTCACAGGTTCAATCCCTGTCACGCCCACCATATTCGCGCTTCCAGTTTTGGTCCGCGTGTGGAGAACGGAAATTTAGCGCAGATTTGATCGAGCTGCTATTCCGGGAAACCAAAAAAAGACCGGCGGGCGCTTTGGCGCTCGTTTCATGTTTAGAGAAAACAACCCTTCTGGGGGATAGTGTTATGAAGATCAAAAACTCACTAAAAGCGTTGATGACTCGTCACCGCGATAACCGCATGGTTCGTCGCAAAGGTCGCGTATACATCATCAATAAAAAGAATCCGCGCTTCAAAGCCCGCCAGGGCTGAGCGGCGCCGCCTTACCGGCGTTCTGGGATTTTTTACAAATTCACGATTGACCGCTGCGTCCGACAGATCATATTTGTTGGCATGCGGTCATTTGTGTTCATAGCTCTTTTTTCTCTCTCACCGGTTGTTGCCTTGGCCCAGCCGGTCCCTGATCTCGGGCCTGAGGTTGAGGCGCCTTCCTTGGAAGATCTCGGCAGTTTGCCGGAAGTCGAGTTCGACGAGGGGGGTAAAACAGTTGCAGACGGCAACACTGAAATCACTAAATTGGACACTCTGTTTGCGCAGCTTGCGTCATCTGAGGAGCCTTCGGTCGCCGAGGCCTTGGCCAATGAGATACAGAAAATCTGGCTACGAAGCGGAAGCGACACTGTAGATGTACTGATGTCCCGCGCGGGAAAGGCTCTTCAGGCCGACGAGCACGGTTTGGCACTGGATCTTCTGGACACAATCGTCACGTTAAAACCAAATTATGCTGAAGGCTGGAATCGCCGGGCGACGGTCTACTACATGCAGCAAGATTTCGGGCGGTCCCTCGCCGACATTGAGCGGACCTTGGCCATTGAGCCGCGACATTGGGGAGCCCTGTCGGGTTTAGCAATCATTCAGCGGCGCCTTGGACAGGAAGCTAGGGCCCTTGAGACGTTCAAACGAAGTCTAGCAATTCATCCGGGTCTCGAAAACGCAAAATCAGCCATTGAAGACCTCGAAGCCAACGCGAGCGGTGAGCCCATCTGAAGGCGATCGCGTTAAGGTGAGACAGCGATTTCAATCAGGCATCTATGTTTGTAGGTATGGCAGTTCTATTGACCGTTGCGATAATCCTATTGGGATTTGCCGCCTACACAGCATTCAATGTGCGACGTATATCTAGAAAATATACACCGAGAGGGACGGTCTCCCCGCACAGTGGACTGCATTTCTTTTATACTAAAAGGCGAAAGTCGGCCGATCAAAGACCGGTTTTGGTGTTCCTCCATGGTGCGAGCGGCAATGCACTCGACTTGAAATTGGCCTTTGGGAAAGGTTTTGAGCAGGACTACGACCTGCTCTTTGTTGACCGCCCAGGTCTTGGGCACTCCCGGCGCGCTCTTTTTGCTGACGCCTCACCGAGGCGTCAAGCCGAACGAATTAGTGCGCTGCTGGACGAGCTTTCGATAAACAAAGCTATAGTTGTCGGGCATTCTCTGGGCGCGTCCACAGCGGCGGCGCTGGGCCTCTTGAGGCCGGATGTCGTCACGGGATTGGTTTTTCTCGCACCAGCAACCCATCCGTGGCCCGGTGGGGTGAATTGGTACTATTCGGTAGCCGCTCTGCCGATCCTTGGCGCTGTGTTTTGTTGGACCTTGACGTTGCCCATCGGTCAGTTGTTGGTTCCAAAGGCTATATCAAATGTGTTTAAGCCAGATCGTGCTCCGGATCGATATTTTGATGAAATCGATTTGCCGCTTCTGTTCCGCCCAGCTTCCTTCAGGGCGAACTCGGTCGATATAGCATATTTGAAGCCGCAACTTGCGCACCAGTCGCAGTACTATCGTCTCTTAGAGCAACCTGCGCTGATTGTAACTGGGGACGAGGATTCGGTGGTTTGGCCGAGCATTCACAGCGAAGGGCTGCAACGGGATCTTCCGAACGCAAATCTGCTTGTTTTAAAAGGTGCAGGCCATATGCCCCACCATACACACCAGACCGAGATAACAGCCGCGATAAAAGACTTCGAAATTTCAACCTCTGGCCGATCATTTGCCCATGCAGATTGAAAGACTTTATGTCATAAAAAACCGCCCGTTCGGGCGGTTTTGTTCGTGATCAAAGCTATTGTCAAAGTTTACCAAAGGCAGCATGCAGGCGATTGAGGTGCTCGGCGACGGGATTTCCGTCATTTGCGGCTTCCAGTTCGGGCTTTTCTTCCCGGTAGAGCATCTTGTCCAAGTGGACGATACGTTCCTGCAGCCGGATAGAGCGCTCGATCAACGCTTTCAAGTTTGAAGGCAGATCGCCAAATGCCGGGCTGCTGGTGGCGCTGCTTAGCTTCTCCAGGCGGACCTTGTTTTTGTCACTGCCAGCCTGTTCGCGCGTCATCTCACCTTCGTTGACGGCACGTTGCAACAAAAGCCAAGATGCAAGTTGCATCAGGCGTGTTGTGAGGCGCATGGATTCGGTCGCGTAAGCTAGCGATGCCGGGCGCGCCAGGAATTTGGCTTCTTCGCGTCCATCCCCATCCAAATAGACAGCTGTCTCTTCAACGAGAGACATGCCTTCTTGGAAAAGCGTCATGAAATTGTCCGAGGATGCGAGACGATGTGCGATGTGTACCGCGTCCGGCGATTGGCCAACTGTTCTTGTGTCATCCGTCATGGGATCAATACGCCTTTATTCTGGTTCCCTCTTCCCGCAACGGTCCAAACGGAAACAATCACCATTGCAGCCGGGGCGGCACAGTCTGTTTCTTTTCGGGACGGCGCGAGCGTTCATTATTGAACTGAGCAATGACCGTGCCAGTCACGCCGTTGTGGTTCATGAGTGGGACTGGCGAATGATAATCCCTTGAACGATCAAAAAAAAGAGCCGCAAAGGCGCGGCTCTGAGTCATTAACAGGGAGGCGTCAAACAGAGTGGACAGGAGCCACTCAAATCCAGATGACTGGATGACTATGTTTATGAATTAGAAAGATTAATAAGAGGTAAACAGATAAAATTTTACCTAGACAGGTGACCCAAAGTTGGACAGGTGATCTTGAGTATTCTGAATAAGTGTCAGTTGTGACAAGAACAATCGGACTATTTGGAGCGCAGGGTTATAAGTATTAGCAATGATGCGACAGCGCGAGTTTCTGGAGCGTCGCATTTTGGGAATGCCTAACTTTTCCGGTCAACCCCATTAAATAGTGTGATGGCGACAGAGACTTGTTCCTGATTCTCTAAAGGAGCCCGTACATGGCACATTCCGAAGACTGGCTGGCGCAAATCCCTTTTGAAAATTCCTATGCTCAGCTGCCTGAGCGTTTTTTTGAAAGGCGGCGCCCCGATCCTGTGAGGAACCCTTCATTGATAAAGGTCAATTCGGCGTTGGCTTGCTTTCTTGGACTTCGTCCTGAAGACCTCGCAAGCCCGTCCGGAGTAAGCGTTTTGGCGGGAAGCCGTCTTCCAGAAACCGCTGATCCGATCGCGATGGCCTATGCGGGACACCAATTTGGAGGTTTCGTTCCGCAGCTTGGCGATGGACGGGCGGTGCTCCTTGGTGAGGTGCGCGGGCAGGATGACCGCCTTTATGACGTCCAACTGAAAGGATCCGGTCGGACCGCTTTTTCAAGAATGGGCGATGGGCGTGCCGGAATTGGCCCGGTCCTGCGGGAGTATATTGTGAGTGAAGCGATGTTCGCGCTTGGTGTGCCAACCACCCGCTCCCTTGCAGCGGTCCGCACGGGGCAGACGGTGCTGCGTGAGCGCCCAATTCCAGGTGCAATCTTGACCCGTGTATCACGCGGTCATATCCGGGTTGGTACTTTTCAGTATTTTGCAGCGCAAGGAGACATAGAGGCTCTGCAAACACTTAGGGAATATGTAGTTGGCCGACTTTATCCAGATGCCATAGACGCGGAGAACGCGGCGGTGGCGTTGCTGGAAAAAGTTGTTGAACGCCAAGCCCAGCTTATTTCGCATTGGATGTTAATCGGTTTCATCCATGGCGTCATGAATACCGACAACATGTCGGTAGCTGGCGAGACAATCGACTACGGCCCTTGCGCATTCATGGAAGCATACGAGCCTGGCAAGGTCTATAGCTCGATTGATCAAATGGGGCGTTATGCCTACGGGAACCAGCCTGCCATTGGACATTGGAACCTGGTCCAGCTTGCGCAATCTCTTTTGCCGCTTTTCGATCCTGATATGGAGCGTGCCGTTTCGATCGCCCAAGATGTGATTGATAGGTATCCAGACCAATTCGAGGACTATCTCACCCGGGGCCTTCGTAAAAAACTCGGGCTGTTGGAAGAGGAGCCCGGCGATCGTAGTCTAGCCCAGGCGCTTTTGGATGAGATGGCGAAGCATGGAGCTGATTTCACCAACACATTTCGGGATCTCAGTCTAGTCGGAAATGCAGCTGACATGGCACGTGCAAGTACAGGGTCTTTGTTCGCTGACCCGTTGGCAGCGACGGAGTGGCTAGATCGATATCGCGCCCGTTTGAGCCAGGAAGGCACTTCTCATGCGGAACGGGCGAATATGCTCGCGCAGGTCAACCCAGTCTATATTCCGCGCAATCATCTGATCGAGGAAGCCATTAGCGCTGCGGAGGCAGGGCCAGATTTGAGGCCGTTTGAAAAACTGGTTGAGGTATTGGCAATGCCTTTTGAACACCGTTCGGGCCTTGAACGTTATGCGTTGCCTGCAAAACCTGAAGAGCAGGTCTTGCAGACCTATTGCGGTACCTGAGTGAAATGCCGCACCCGGTTAGAGTTTTGAGAACAGCGCGTCAGCTGAGGTCCGGACCGACCTTTTGTGGTCAAGAGTTTTTTTTGTACGCAAAATTTCAGCCTCAAGAGCTTTTATGCGCTCACCAAGTTCCTCTTCGGATTGCTTGCTGAGATCTTCCCCAACAAGGATCTGAGGTCGTTTCGGAAGGCTGGGCTTGTCATCCTCTGATATTGTCACGGACACCCCTCCTGCTTGCGCCTGGTTGATCGGTAGCCGCAAATCTTATCAATATCGCAACAAATTGTCAGTGCCTGCTTTGCGGGCTAAACCATATCTGTCTCATGCTACGGAGTTTTTCATGAACATGCTGCCGGAAACCATGACTGCAGTAGCAATCTCTCAGCCCGGTGGTCCCGAGGTGTTGACTACCGAACAAAGACCTTTGCCGGTCTTGGGTGAAAATGACCTCTTGATCAAAGTCACGGCCGCTGGCGTCAACCGTCCAGATGTTCTTCAACGAAAAGGAGCGTACCCCCCTCCTAAAGGCGCCTCGGATTTGCCGGGCCTCGAAGTTGCTGGGGCTGTAGTCGCGCGGGGTGAAAAGGCAACGGCCTTTGAAATAGGCACGGAGGTAACCGCTCTCACTTCGGGGGGCGGATACGCTGAATATTGTAAGGTTCATGAAGGTCACGCACTGCGCATTCCGACGAACATGTCTGTACTCGATGCCGCGGCCTTGCCGGAGACATTTTTCACCGTTTGGAGCAATGTCTTTGATCGCTCCGGGCTTAAAGCTGGAGAGCGGTTTCTGGTGCATGGTGGCACCTCGGGTATCGGCACGACGGCGATCCAGCTCGCAAACGCGTTTGGAGCTGAGGTCTTCACCACTGTGGGGAGCGATGAAAAGGCCGCGGCGGCGAAGGCACTAGGTGCCGATCATGCTATCAACTACCGGACAGATGACTTTGTCGAAGTCATCCAACGATTGACCGGAAATGAAGGCGTGCATGTCATTCTCGATATGGTCGGCGGAGACTACGTTGAGAAAAACTGGAAAGCGGCCGCCGTTGGTGGACGTATTTGTCAAATCGCAACGTTGAACGGTGTGTCCGACAAGGTTAATTTTTCCCGGCTCATGATCAAACGATTGGTCCACACGGGCTCAACCCTGAGGCCCCGTGACGATGCTTTCAAGGCCGAAATTGCCAAGGCACTAGATCAACATGTTTGGCCGCTGATTGGAGCGGGGAAAATCAAGCCGGTTGTTGATTCGACATTTCCGCTCGCTGAAGCCGCAAAGGCACATGCTCGTATGGAAACATCTGCGCACATTGGGAAGATTCTCTTGACTGTTTCGTGATTTTGGAAGCCGCTAAATCCGAAATAATTCCGCCCTCTCGTCGCCTGGGTATTTGCCTTTGCGCGAGGATCGAAGTATATTGCAGGGATCTCCTGAGAAATTTGGATACAAACCATGCTTCGGCGCCTTGGTGGGCGAAGGAGCAGACAAGAGGATTTTGACCAATGGCGAATACGCCGCTGATGCCGAAGGCAACCGCAGTATGGCTGGTTGACAACACAGCTCTCAGCTTTACGCAAATTGCAAGCTTCTGCAAATTGCACCCGCTAGAGGTCAAGGCCATTGCAGACGGTGAAGCAGCCCAAGGTATCAAGGGCCTTGATCCGGTTCTAACCGGCCAGCTGTCTCGGGAAGAGCTTGAAAAAGCTCAAAATGATCCGAACTATCATTTGAAGCTGCAAGGATCGAAAGTAGTCGTTCCGGAAAGCAAGCGGAAAGGCCCGCGCTACACACCCGTTTCACGCCGTCAAGACCGTCCAAATGCGATTCTATGGCTTGTCCGTAACCATCCCGAACTTAAGGACACACAGATTATCCGTTTGGTCGGTACGACCAAGCCAACGATTGCGGCTATCAGAGACCGTACACATTGGAATTCAGCGAATCTGACCCCGTCCGATCCTGTAACGCTTGGACTATGCAGTCAGCTGGAACTGGACATGGAAGTCGAAAAGGCCGCTAAGAACGCGCCGCTTCCGTCGGCGTCCGAGGCGAACGAGACCTTGATGTCAGTGGACGAGACGACCAGTGACGAGGCCCTTTCGGCAGCATTCTCTTTTGACACCAGCGCACCGAAGTCTGCGCCTGAGGAAGAAGAAATCGATGCAGACGCCGTTTTTGCGAAACTGAACTCGCTGAAGTCTGCAGAAACCACGGACGAGGACGAAGACAAGAAGTAAGCCAACTCGACCAGTTGATCAGCGAAAAGCCGCCTCTCGAGGCGGTTTTTTTTGTTTGTGGAGCGAGGCCGGTGGGGGGGGGGATTCAGCCGTGAAGTGCAACAAGGTAACCGGACGGCTTGGTTCGCCACAAGGGATTGAGAATCAAGGGTTGGAGAACCGCTTGGCGGCGCTTAAGCGCCCTTGACACTCAATCCCTTATGCCTTGATCAGGCTTCCCTGAGAAAGAGCGCATCAGATTGAGCGGCTTACATTGCGTTGCACTTCGAGTTTGAATTCGCCGGGGCAGCTGCGTGGACGCAATAGCGTCAGTGGCGGGCACAGCCTCCCGGGTTGAAAACCGGATGGGCAGAGGCAGGGAAACGCTCGAGAAGGGCTTCAGGACGTCTCGGGCGTACAGAAAAGGCGCCACCGCAATTGGGGCAGGTCCCTTTCAGCTTGCTGTCGACGCAGTCGCGGCAGAAAGTGCATTCAAAGGTACAGATAAAGGCATCTGCCGAACCGGGCGGCAGGTCCTTGTCGGCAGCATTCGCAATTGGGGCGCATCTCGAGCATGGCTGGCTTCCTTGGACATGACGTTGTGACGTTCAGTCTAAATGGAAAACGGCAAGTCACAATCCGGCGATCTTCTCAGCGCTCTGTCAGCTTGAGTTCAATTCGACGGTTTTTCGCATAAGCCTCCGGTGTTTCACCGTCTTCAAGTGGACGGAACTCACCAAAACCTGCCGCGACAAGACGCTGTGGATCGACCCCCTGGTCAATAAGATATCGCACCACTGAGATTGCTCGGGCCGCTGATAGTTCCCAGTTGTTGCGGAGCCGTCCTGTACCAGACAAAGGACGCGCATCGGTGTGCCCGTCGACCCGAAGGACCCAATTGATTTCTTCGGGAATTTGCACGCTGAGTTCTTGAATGGCCTCGGCAAGCTTGTCGAGTTCCTGGCGGCCAGCCTCGTTGATTTCCTCGGACCCGGAATCAAACAGAACTTCGGACTGGAAGACAAACCGGTCTCCGACGACCTGAATGTCAGAGCGTTGTGATAGAATTTCGCGCAGTCTTCCGAAAAAATCAGACCGGTACCGCGACAACTCTTGCACACGTTGAACAAGCGCCGCATTCAAACGCCGTCCAAGGCTGGCGATTTTCGCCTGGCTTTCGGTTTCCTTGGCTTCTGCAGCCTCAAGTGCTGCATTTGCCGCAGCAATCTGCCGCCGAAGCGCGGATATCTGTTGGTTCAATAATTCGACTTGTGCAAGGGCCCGCTGACTGACCTGTTGTTCCTCATCCAACAGGTTTTCCAGCCGCGCGGCCCGACCACCCGCTGCGTCCGCTTCGCCGGACTGGCTTTCTAAAAGGCTTAACAAGCGGTCCCGTTCGCTCGTGGCGTCACCGAGGCTTGCCTGCAATCCGGAAATAGTGTCTTCCAGTTCATTCGATGCCGCCCTTTCCAGAGCCAGCAATTCTGTCAATTCGCTGATCTGAGCGTTCAGCCGGTTTAGAACTGCATCACGGCCGGAAATCTGCTGGCTCAAAAAGAACTGAGCAAGCATGAAAATCGAAAGCAGGAAAATGATGACCAGCAAAAGTGTGGCCATAGCGTCAACGAAGCCTGGCCAGTAGTCGGTTCCGACATTTCGCCGACGGGCTCGTAAACCTGCCATAGGTTACTCCTTGGCTCGGTCGAAGGCGGCGGAGATCGAGGACAGGAGCGCTTCGATGCGCTTTTGTTGTTCGCCTTGGTTTTCAGCCCAATCCCGCATCATCTGTTGTTCTGAGCGGACATGCTTGACCAGACCTTGTATGCCTTCGGCGAGGTTGGCCATAGCCTGAGCTGAAGTCTTGCTGCCGCCCTCTTCGATCGTTTTCTGGAGTGACGCGATCGAATCCTGGATTTGTTCAGCACTGGTCGACGTGTCGGCGAAAAGCGCTCCATCCTCAGGTTCAATGTCTGTAACAGTCGAAAGCCAATCTTCCAGTTCGGTGTAAAAACGGTTTTGTGCCTGACCAGCTTGCAAGTCAAGGAAGCCGAGGATCAGCGACCCGGTGAGGCCGAACAGCGAAGAAGAAAACGCTGTGCCCATTCCAGACAAGGGAGCCTCAAGCCCGGCCTTCAGGTCCTCGAAAATGACGTTCGCATCACCTGAGCCAACGTCAAGAGACTGAATGGTGCTTCCAACGGCGCTGACAGTTTGCAAAAGGCCCCAAAAAGTCCCCAGTAGCCCGAGAAACACCAAGAGGCCCGTTAGGTAACGCGATATTTCCCGCGATTCCTCCAGGCGCATGCCGATGGAATCGAGAATCGATCGCGCAGTGGCCGGTGTTAGCGCCATTTCGCCGACTTTATTGCCTAGCAAAGTTGCCATCGGTGCTAGCAAGACCGGCGAGCGGGTGTCCAAATTGGGGTCGCCCATTCGGAAGTTGTTGACCCATGCAATTTCAGGAAAAAGTCTGATAACCCGACCGAAAAGTAGCAGGATGCCGAATACGGCAACCATTACAATGAGGCCATTCAGCCCCGGATTGCTCATGAATGCGGTCTGTATTTGCCGGTACAAAATGAAAGCAATGAAGGCCACAATCACCAAGAAGATGATCATGAAGGAGAGGTAGGCCTTCGGGCTGGACAGACTATAAGGATCAAAGTCACGTGCCATGAGCAGCTAAACAATCGCCTGTTTCTAGGTCCATGATTGATAGCGTGAATTTCAAGGCGATGAAAACAGTTAATCTGGAAAATGGCTTTGGTTAACCACGGGAAACCGGCCAGCTGCCTGCGCACAGCTTTGGCCGGTTTTTAAACGCGGGAACGGGATTTGATCGGATTTAGGCGGAAGCCCTCTTAAGCAGCTCCAAAACCTGCTTGTGTGCGGTTTCATTCCCCGCAATCACATCGCCGGTTTCCAGCATCCTGTCTTTGCCTGCCATGTCGCTGACATACCCCCCGGCTTCCTTGACCATGAGAAGTCCGGCCGCGATGTCCCAGGAGTTCAGTCCATGTTCCCAATAAGCATCGAAGCGGCCAGCTGCTACCCATGCCAGATCAAGCGCGGCAGCACCACACCGGCGTACCCCTGCGACTTCCGGCATCACAAAGCGAAGCTCCTTCAAAGCGCGTCCGTGATCGCCTTTGCCGATGAAAGGCAGACCAGTACCAATCAACATGTCAGGCAATTCCGTTCGGCCGGCCACACGCAGCCGCCGGTCATTGAGATAGGCCCCTCGGCCGCGCTCTGCAGTGTAAAGCTCGTCCATGACCGGATTGTATATCACTGCCGCAACAATCTGCCCCTGGCGCTCCAGGGCAATGGAAGTCGCAAATATTGGCACGCTGTGTAGAAAATTGGTTGTCCCGTCCAATGGGTCAACGTGCCAGCGGTGTTGGCCGTCTGTGCCCTCAATGACGCCACCTTCTTCCATTACGAGCCCGTAAGTTGGCCGAGCCTTGGTAAGTTCTGACCGCACAATTTCCTCTGCCTTGCGATCAGCGGCTGAAACAAAGTCGCCCGGGCCCTTACGAGATACCTGAAGGTTTTCAACTTCGCCAAAATCGCGAACAAGACTACGGCCAGCCTTTGTTGCGGCTTGGACCATCACGTTAAGAATTGCAGTGCGTGCCATAAAGAGAAGCCAATTGAGTTCAGCGTGCAATTTTTCATTGTCAGCACGCCGGGAGGAGAGTGTTAGTCGGCGCGTCGGACGTATTCCATTGTACCGGTGTCGACGATGATTTTTTCACCTGCGGTAATGAAAGGCGGCACCATCACGCGGACACCATTTTCCATCAATGCCGGTTTGTAGGAGGAGGATTGAGTTTGTCCTTTGACGACAGCATCCGCTTCGCGAATTTCTAGCGTTACGTGTTGGGGCAGCGTAATACCAATCGGGCGCTCTTCATGCAGTTCTACGGTCACCATCATACCGTCCTGAAGGAAGGCTGCGCGATCGCCGACAAAATCAGCCTGCAGTTCAAGTTGTTCGTAAGTTTCGGTATCCATGAAGATCAACATGTCTTCTTGGGTGTAGAGATACTGAAAGTCTTTTTGCTCGAGCCGGACGCGCTCAACTTTGTCTTCTGACCGGAAGCGCTCGTTTAATTTGCGTCCGTCGATCAGGTTTTTCATCTCGACCTGAGCGAAAGCCCCGCCTTTGCCCGGCTTTACGTGTTGAACTTTTACCACCGCCCAAAGCGTATCTTGATGCTGGAGCACGTTGCCAGGCTTGATTTCGTTACCGTTGATTTTCATGGAACGACCAATTGAGTAGAATTTTTACGATGCGAATGGCTGCAGGGGCGCGAGATCCGGGCGCGCTACCATCCAATGTGTGGCCTGTCCTACACAATTCATCGCTGGATTCAAGGAAAAAAGCCGGTTTACAGACCGGACGGTGGAGCCTTTTTACGGCGAAGCTCCTGCCGGGTCATCAGAAGGTGGCAATAGGGTAGGCGTGAATTTTTCGGCTTCGATACGGGCCGCTTCCTGAAAACTCTCCGGAAGTTCTTCGACAAACTCGTCGAGTTGCAGGTCCGGAACGCCAAGCGCCCGGGCCATGAAATGCCACGTGGCTGCCCTGATGACGTCTTGTTTCCGGCCGCGACCATCGGCGTAAATTCGCGCAAGCCGGTTCATAGCCACTGGATTCCCTGATGTTGCAGCGCGTTCAAACCAAGCGGCTGCCTCCTCCTGGTTCACATCAACACCCCGCCCCTGAAACCGCAAAATACCGTAATAAACTTGAGCGGAGGTATGGCCGCGTCGTGCTGCTCTGCCAAGCCAAAACGCGCCGAGACCTGGGTCGTCCAGACCGTTCATGCCCTCAAGATAACCGAGACCGAGTGCATACTGCGCTTTGGGATCGTTTGCTTGCGCTGCTCCGCGCAAGAACTCCATCGCTTTGTCGGGGTCATAGGGACGCCCGTCGCCTTCTTGGTAGAGGATAGCGAGATTATACAGCGCATTGGGATTGCCGGCCTCAGCTGCAATTTCGAAAAGGTCTGCCGCACGGCTTTTGTCCACTTCAACGCCATCGCCGGACAAATAAAGCTGTGCAAGCCTCAAAGCCGCCTGAGCGTCATTTTTTGCCGCTGCAAGTCCATACCAGTCAGCCGCCTTGCTTGTATCTTGTTCGATACCGTATCCGGTTTCGTGTATGACACCCATAAGGGTTTGCGCAGCAGTATCGCCAGCCTCCGCAAGTGGAGTGGCTATCGCGAGCGCTGTCAGATACCAGCCTCTTTGAAAAATACCATAAGCTAGAGCAGGAGTTGCTTGCTCGCCTTCGTCCGGTTGCGGCAGCGGAACATCGAGAGGGCTCTTTAGCGTTGGTTCGGCAAATGCTGGCAGCGTGATTTGCGTTTGTGTCGGGGCGTCGTCCTCTGTGGGGTTTTGTGTCGGCGTCGCTGGCAACTCTTGTGCAGTATCCGCAATGTCCGAAGGTTGTTCCTGGGTTTGAGCAGAAAGTTGAGCAGCGCCGACTGCGGCGCCAATCAAAAGTGCCAAGAAAAACCGCTTCATGCGCGCCAACACAGCCTCATTGTCAGTTTTCGTCCTCGAAAGGATAGTCTTCTAGGATCGTATTTATTGCAGCCACAGCAGATGCCGGACCGTCCGCATGCTGCCAGACTGCGTCTTTCATTGCTATGAAATCCGCGCCAGTTTCTGCGGCAATTTCAGCTGAACGGACAGTATTCCCGGCAAGGGCAACGCAGGGTGTTTCAAACAGATCTGCCCACCATTGAGCGCGGGCGATTGTTTTTGCATGTGGATCTTCCTTTTCCGGCAAATCGAGCCTGCCGTAAAAAAGGTAATCAATCCCGGTTTCTGCCCACTCCATGTCTTCGTGCTTCAGTTTTGTTCCGCCAGCGCCGACGATGCGTGAAGGCTGGAGACTTTCAACTGCGAGTTTTACGTCCTCCAAGGACGTTTCGATCTGCGCTCCGTCGGCTCCTGCGCGGCCCGCCACTTGGGTGTCGCCATATATGAGTGCAGCAGCGCCACCCTCTTGAATAATCGGCACCAGCTGCTCAGCCGCAGCTTGGAGCTCTTTGGAACTCGCGCTCGGCATGTATATGAGAACACTTGCGACATCTCCGCCCTGAAAAGCCGCTTTCAATTCTATTGCCAGCTTGCCCGGCTCAAAACGGGTAGGAGTGACAAGAAACAAACGTGGTCGGTTCACAAAAGACATCCACTTCGGCAAGAAAGCTGGCTGGCGCCAATTGGTTTGTGTTTGTTGTCCCTAAAGACAGCAAAAGAGGGACGCAAGGCCCCTCAGTCGCAAACATTCCAGAAAGTGTAATTGTCAGCCGATTTTAGGGTCCAAGCTGCCATCTTTGTATTTCGCAGCCATTTCGCCAACTGTGGCAACCCGTTTGATCTTTGAAGCCTGGCCCGCTGTGTTAAAAGCTTCAAGCCGCTCTTTGCAGAGTTTTTGCATCGCTTCGCGCGCCGGCTTCAAATACTTCCGTGGGTCAAATTCGCCAGGGTTTTCAGCGAGGATCTTTCTGATCTGGCCGGTCATGGCCATCCTGTTGTCGGTATCGATGTTGATCTTACGAACGCCGTTTTTGATGCCGCGTTGAATTTCGTTGACCGGAACACCCCAGGTTTGGGGCATCTCGCCACCATACTGGTTTATGATGTCCTGAAGATCTTGCGG
The DNA here is from genome assembly GCF_007830545.1 of Roseibium hamelinense. Taxonomy (GTDB): domain Bacteria; phylum Pseudomonadota; class Alphaproteobacteria; order Rhizobiales; family Stappiaceae; genus Roseibium; species Roseibium hamelinense. The sequence continues at coordinate 118,276 of NZ_VLLF01000009.1, read as the reverse complement.
AACGGAAGAGGAGCCGTGCATTACCAGATGTGTGTCCGGCAGCCGGCGATGGATCTCTTCGATCACGTGCATGGCAAGAATGTCGCCGTCGGGCTTGCGGGTAAACTTGTAGGCTCCGTGGCTTGTTCCCATAGCAATGGCCAGTGCGTCGACTTTTGTTTCTTGCACGAATTTTACGGCCTCTTCAGGGTCGGTCAAAAGCTGGTCGTGGCTCAACTTGCCTTCCGCGCCGTGGCCGTCTTCCTTGTCGCCCATGCCCGTCTCCAAAGAGCCAAGCACACCCAGTTCGCCCTCGACCGAGATGCCGCCAAGATGGGCTATGTCGGTAACGGTTTTTGTTACCCCTACATTGTAGGTCCAATCGGCAGGCGTTTTACCGTCTGCTTCGAGCGAGCCATCCATCATAACCGAAGTAAAACCCGCCTGGATGGCCGTCATGCAGGTGGAAGGTGCGTTGCCATGGTCGAGATGCACACATACAGGAATGTGAGGGTAGATTTCGGTGACCGCGTCCATCATGTGTTTTAGCATCACGTCGTGCGCGTACGCACGTGCGCCCCGGGAGGCCTGAATGATGACAGGAGAGTCCGTTTCATCCGCCGCCGCCATGATTGCAAGCGCTTGTTCCATGTTGTTGATGTTAAACGCGGGAACCCCGTAGTCATATTCGGCGGCATGTTCGAGCAGTTGCCGGAGGGTGATACGAGCCATAAACGTCTCCCATGGTCCAGGCTGTCAGCACTCCGGCGTACCGGTTTGGCATAACATCCATATTGCATTGCATCTTTTCGAAAGCGTTCTAGCAAAATGCAGCCGAGATGGAAGACAGCTGAACGGTGCCTAAATCAATTAAATTCCAAAAACTTGCATGTTTTTTTGCGCCTCGGAGATCACGCAGGGGTAGGTAAAGACTACAGGCCAAATAAAAAAGCCTGGCGTAAACCAGGCGTTTTTGAAGATATTAGTTTTTAAGGGCTTCCACGCCGGGCAATTTCTTGCCTTCCAGCCATTCAAGAAAAGCCCCCCCGGCCGTTGAAACGTAGGAAAATGCTTCAGCCGCACCCGCATGGTTCAACGCCGCTACGGTGTCACCGCCGCCGGCGACGGAATTTAAGTTGCCTGAAATAGTTCGGTCCGCCGCATGTTTGGCCGCTGCAACAGTTGCCTGATCGAACGGAGCGATTTCAAAAGCGCCGAGTGGACCGTTCCAGACCAGCGTTTGCGCAGTGTCTATCTTGCCTTGTACAGATTTAATGGTGGCCGCCCCCACATCAAGGATCATTGCGTCGGCTGGGATCGCATCCAGAGCGACGGTTTCGTTGGCAGCGCCCGCCTTGAATTCCCTAGCCACAACAGCGTCGACTGGCAGGATAATGTCACAACCGGCCTTGTCTGCTGCGGCCATGATTTTCTTGGCTGTGCCAGCAAGATCGTGTTCGCACAAGGATTTGCCGACATCCACGCCTTTCGCAGCCAGGAAGGTGTTTGCCATTCCCCCGCCAATAACTAGCATTTCGACTTTCGAAACAAGATTCTCGAGAAGGTCGATCTTCGACGACACTTTTGCTCCACCTACTACAGCGAGAACCGGACGTTTTGGATCTCCGAGTGCCGACTGAAGAGCCTCTAGCTCGGCTTGCATGGTTCTGCCCGCAAAGGCAGGTAGGAGCCGTGCTATACCTTCCGTGGAACCGTGGGCGCGGTGTGCCGCGGAAAATGCATCATTGACATAGATGTCGGCGTTCTCGGCCAATGCCTTGGCAAACTCCAGGTCGTTCTTTTCTTCGCCAACGTGGAAACGTGTGTTTTCCAGAAGAAGGACCGACCCGTTTTCCATGGCAGCAATCGCAGCACATGCAACATCGCCTATGCAATCATCGGCGAAGGCAACAGGCTTGCCGAGCAGGTCAGCAACGGCCGGCGCGACGGGCGCTAGGGACATCTCTGCAACACGTTGGCCTTTCGGACGACCGAAGTGGGCGAGAAGGATAACTTTTGCACTTCTGCTCGCTAATTCGGCGATCGTCGGCAGAACACGCTCAATGCGCGTTGCATCCGTGACCTTGCCGCTTTCCATCGGTACATTCAGATCCACGCGGACAAGAACGCGCTTTCCAGCCAGATCCGTTAGGTTGTCGAGTGTTTTGAAAGTCATGGTCTGGTCCTAAAATGCATCATTATGGGCGGGAAGAGTTGGTTGTGGCGGCAAGGCCGATGCCAAACAGCGTCAGCAATACCCCGAAAGACCGTTCCATCCAGATTTTGATCCTCAGGAACGCATTGCGAACCGGCGGAAGTGTGAAGAACAGCGTGACGAACACAAACCACAAAAAGACACCTCCGGCCATAATCGTCCCGTAGCCGACTTTGGTCCACACGCTTGTGTTGGGCGATGTCACTTGCAGGAAAACGCTGAGTGCGAACATCGTGGCTTTGGGGTTCGTAACGTTTGTCAAAAAGCCCCATCGAAGTGCTTTCAGAGGCACCATGCCGGTGTCGGACGGGTCCGATGAAACGTCCGATGAGGCAGTACGGAACATCGTAGCGCCGAGAAAAACCAAATAGGCGGCGCCTATCAGTTTGAGCGCATTGAACAGGAATATGGACTGAGAGACGATCAGCCCGATCCCGGCGATGGCATAAGTCACGTGAACGCCAAGTGCCAATGCGATCCCCAGGGCGGTCATCACTCCAGCCAAGCGCCCGCCAACAAGGGCGTTCCTGAGGACCACGGCAAAATCCGGACCCGGGACAACGGCAACAACAATCGTGAGTGAAATGACAGCAAAAAGCTCAATCATGAAAATCTCTGAATGTGTTTTCGGGCGGGGCCACTGTGGGGCGGGTATTCGTATTTCCATAGTGGTTTTTGTATGCTGAGGACAAGTGCTCCAAAGCGCGGGTCGCTTGAAAAGCTTTTCCCACATGTCATTCCGCGTGACTGAACCTTGCCAATTTCGGATGCGTTGCGGTCTTAGGGTCAAAACTCATTGATAGCATTGATTTGAATTAGCAAATCAGATTCAAGTTTCCAAATCGGTAGTTTGGAGGCTTGTATGGGACACCTGTTTTGGCTGTCGGATGAGCAATGGGCGGCGATCGAGCCGCTTCTGCCGAGGAACAAGGGTGGCGCTCGCAGGGTTGATGATCGCCGGGTTATCTCCGGCATCATTCATGGGCTCAAGGTTGGGTGCCGTTGGTGCGACTGTCCCGAAGAGTATGGTCCTTCGACCACAATCTACAATCGCTTCAACCGCTGGTCCCGCAAACGCTTCTGGATCGATCTTGTCGAGGGACTGGCCATCTGCGGCGCGGTGACGAAAAGCACGTCCATCGACAGCACTTACGTCAAGGCGCATCGCTCGGCGCACGGCGGTAAAGGGGGGCGAAAAATTAGGCTATCGGGCCGTCACGGGGCGGGTAAACGACGAAGATCCACGCCCTTACCGACGTGATTGGCCGTCCTTTCGCGTTCATGCTGACTGGCGGCAATGCCGCAGACAGTCCGGTTGCGCCGCATCTGCTGGCCGGCTTGAAGGGGGCAAGGTACCTGCTCGCTGACAAAGGATACGATGCCAACAGCTTGCGCAGACATCTGCGCCAGCGCGCAATCATCCCGGTCATTCCCGGCCGCTCAAATCGAAAGCGCGTCATTCGCTACGACGCCAAGCGCTACAAGAGCCGCCATCTCATCGAAAACGCCTTCTGCCGCCTCAAGGACTTCCGGCGCGTCGCAACCCGATACGACAAACTCGCCAGGAACTTCCTGTCCGCTGTCGCACTCGCAACACTCGTCGCATTCTGGATAGGATTGAGCCTGAACCCAAATAGTGCATTCAAATCTTCCGATAAATATGGTCGACAGTTGTCGAATAAAGACTATCAAATGCTTCTGAATACAACTGGGTCAGTGACTAGATTAAAGCATAGGGAAACGGCGTCAGAATTGCGTAAATACTCAATGCAATTTGCGGAACTCATAAAAAGATGTGAAGATCCTAGCATATCCAAGGCCAGCAAACTTAAATTTGCGGAAGTCATTCATATCTTGCAGCATGTGCCAGCGGACAGTGCGTTGCAACACCTTCTGCAGACTGAGGCGGGAGGCGCTCCCGGGGCGAGCACTACAGAACTGAACCAACGACAGCGCGCCCTAAAAACTGCACAATTCGGGATTCAGCACGCTGTTACTCCGCCGGACATTCACACTCTCATGATGCCGGTCTACGCCAAGGTCATCGCTGCACGGATCAACGATCCGACAAGCAAATTGCATAATCCAAACGAGGTGGAGGTCCTGAACGGGCTACAACAGTTCCCGCAGTTTTCCGAGTTCATGTTGCAGGCGGGCGGACGGTTCAATCCAGACTATGGCCTGACCGAGCGCGGGACGCACGAGAACTTTTCGAGTTTTGCAGGCCAATTTGTCGAAAATTTCTGCAATCATCATGGCATCGGCGACGGCGCACAAATTGGACTTGCATTGACGGACTTCTTAAAATCGGCTGCTCAGATGATGGCGGCGGATGCCGGAGTTCCTCAAAATAGTGACCAAAAAATCGCGCTCGAACAGGCGTACAGCACCGCAGTTGATGTCCTGAAGATGTTGATCCGAAAAGGAATGAGCAGTACTGCCCGCTCAGGACCAGTCACGGGCCCGGCCGACGCGAAAATGCCTCTGGGGAATGATATCCAACACTCAATTCAATCAATTGTCAGCTATGCTGAGCCAGAAGAAATTCAATCCGCCGATGTTATCGATCCTTCGGAATCGAGCAGGCGCCCTGATTCTCCTGAGGCCTTGTTAAAGAAGTGTCTGTTGAGCATGATCGGTACGGTGACAGGCGAGGTCGCTCCGATGACAAAAACAGACATACAAAGAATGGCTCTGAAGGCCGATGACGCGGCCCTGGGTTCACTTCAGCGTTAGTGAGAGCGATCTGAATGAACAGGCAGTGGCTGGTCAGGAGGCCAAACCGGATTGGGACGGGGTTGAACCTGAAGCCCATGAGCCCGACGGAAACCTGTTGGATCGGGTCCGACTGGATGTCTTGCAGGATCTCTCCGCAGGGATACGCATCCCGAGTGCAGGTGCAGGCGTCGCTCCTGCGGAGGAAAAGTTGGATCTAAACCCCGACGACAATTGATTTTGAATATGTATGGAGCCTGCGACCAGTCTAGAGCCTGCTGATCTGACTGGCGCGCACTCTGTTGTGATTAGCCACAGCTTATGCATTCCTGCGGTGTCACGAAAGCGGGGCTTCTCTAAAAACAACCGGCAGGGCGAACATGCACCCCGCCGGTTGGAATTTCTTCTGCTTGATTTCAGATCAACGTCGCCATGGCGACGGCCGTATCGGCCATGCGGTTGGAAAATCCCCACTCGTTGTCGTACCAGGTCAAAATGCGCACAAATGTGCCATCCATGACTTTGGTCTGGTCCATGTGGAAGACAGAAGAATGCGGATCATGGTTGAAGTCCACGGAAACCAGTGGATCTTCGGTGTAGCCGAGAATGCCTTTCAGCTTGCCGTCAGCGGCCTGCTTGATCGCAGCATTTATCTCTTCAACAGTAGTGGCACGTTTCGCAATAAAGTTGAGGTCTACGACGGACACGTTCGGTGTCGGAACGCGGATTGCAACGCCATCCAGTTTGCCGTTCAGCTCTGGCAGGACCAAGCCAACAGCCTTGGCTGCACCGGTTGAAGTCGGGATCATGGACATGGCCGCAGCGCGGGCTCGATAGAGATCCTTGTGCATGGTGTCCAAGGTCGGCTGATCACCCGTGTAGGAGTGTATCGTGGTCATGAAGCCTTTTTCGATGCCGATGGCGTCATTCAGGACATAAGCAACTGGGGACAGACAGTTGGTTGTGCAAGACGCGTTTGAGACGACAAGGTCGTCTTGTGTTAGCGAGCTGTCGTTCACGCCAAACACGATTGTCTTGTCAGCGCCGGATGCCGGGGCTGAAACAAGCACGCGCTTTGCGCCTGCTTCCAGATGGGCAGAGGCCTTTTCTTTCGCGGTGAAGATACCAGTGCACTCCAGCGCGACGTCGACGCCAAGCTCCCCCCACGGTAAGTCTTTCGGGTCGCGGATGGCGGTCACCTTGATTGGCTTTCCGCTGCCAACCGTGATGGTTTCGCCGTCCACGGTCACTTCAGCCGGAAACCGGCCATGTACCGAATCGTAGCGCAGCAGATGTGCGTTGGTTTCAACTGGCCCAAGATCGTTGATGCCAACCACCTCGATGTCGGTGCGGCCGGATTCAATGATCCCGCGCAGGACATTCCGGCCAATTCGGCCAAATCCATTGATTGCTACCTTGGTAACCATATACTGCTCCCGCGATTTTTAGCGCCAAAGGCTATTTTAGGTGACCGCCAACCGCGGTCCAAAAGGCGGCACGATTGTGCCAAAAGGGGAGCCACCCGCGCCGCGAGCGGCTCTAAATCACGCTGCGTTGTCAGCGAGCTTCGACTTTGCAGCGGCGACAACCGCGTCTGCCGTGATGCCGAAATGCTCGTAGAGAGCCTTGTAGGGGCCACTTGCACCAAATCCGGACATGCCGATAAAGGTGCCGTCGGTGCCAATGAACCGGTCCCAGCCCATACGGATCCCGGCTTCAACTGCGATCCGGATCGGGCTGTTTCCGACTACAGCGGCTTTGTAATCGTCCGACTGTGCTTCAAACAGCTCAAAACAAGGGACCGAAACGACTCGTGCTGAAATGCCTGCTTCAGCGAGCTGGGCGTGAGCGGACGTCGCGATTTCGACTTCGGACCCCGATGCAAACAAAGTCACTTGCGGATCGTCTTCGCTGTCGATCAGAACGTATGCCCCCTTCGCGCAAAGATTGTCCTGCTCAAAAGTCTTGCGTTGTGACGCAAGATTTTGGCGGGTTAATGCCAAAATAGAGGGTGTTTGCTTGGCATTTAACGCCAGCTGCCAGCATTCCAGCGTTTCGGTCACATCTGCGGGACGGAACAACTGCAAGTCTGGGATTGCCCGAAGCGCTGCAAAGTGTTCGACCGGCTGGTGTGTTGGACCGTCTTCGCCGAGGCCGATGGAATCATGGGTCATGACATGAATGACGCGTTGCTTCATTAGCGCCGCAAGCCGGAGGGAAGGGCGGCAATAGTCCGAGAAAATCAGAAAGCCGCCAGAGTAAGGAATAAGCCCACCATGAAGGGCCATCCCGTTCAAGCCGGCTGCCATAGCATGCTCGCGAATCCCCCAGTGTATGTAGCGACCAGAAAAATCTGTCGGCGTGATAGGCGCGGTTTGGCTTGTTTTGGTATTGTTGGACCCTGTTAGATCAGCAGATCCACCAATTGTTTCCGGGACGACGCCGTTTATGACCCCGAGTACAGCTTCTGACGCCTTTCGGGTGGCCATAGTCGGCTGCTCTTCAGCAAGCTTTTTCTTGTAGTCGAGTGTTGCGTTTTCAAATTCCGCCGGCAGATCACCGCGTAAGCGGCGTTCAAACTCGGCTTTGAGTTCGCTATCGGTTTCTGAAAAGCGCTTCTCCCAATCTTTATGCGCACTGGCAGATCTCAGGCCTGCGATGCGCCAGGCATCAAGAACATCGGACGGTATTTCGAACGGTTCATGAGGCCAATTGAGTGCTTCGCGGGTCGCTGCAATTTCATCCGCGCCGAGAGGGGCGCCGTGAACCTTTGCGGTTCCTGACTTCGTCGGAGCCCCAAATCCAATGGTGGTCTTGGCCGCAATGAGCGTCGGCCGATCACTTGACTGCGCCTGGCGGATCGCTGTCGAAATCGCGGACGGGTCATGGCCGTCGACTGCGATCGTATTCCAGCCGGAGGCGGCAAATCGGGCAACCTGGTCAGTCGAATCCGTTATGTCGACACTGCCGTCAATCGAAATACCGTTATCGTCCCAGATCACGATGAGTTTGTTCAGTTTCAAGTGGCCAGCCAGAGACAGCGCCTCTTGGCTGACGCCTTCCATGAGGCAGCCATCACCTGCCAGAACATACGTGAAGTGATCCACGATTTGCTTGCCGAAGCGTTGTTCCTGCAAGCGTTCGGCGATTGCCATTCCGACGGCGTTTCCCAATCCCTGACCAAGCGGGCCGGTTGTGGTTTCAATCCCTGCACCATGTCCGAATTCGGGGTGCCCAGCCGTGCGCGCGCCGAGTTGGCGGAAATTTTTCAGCTCATCCAGTGTAAAGTCTTCGTAGCCCAGAAGATAAAGCAGGCTGTAAAGCAACATTGAGCCGTGACCTGCGGATAGAACGAAGCGGTCTCTGTCCGGCCAATTTGGCGCAGTGGGGTCAAACTTTAAAAACTCTGTGAAAAGGACTGTTGCGATATCAGCCGCACCCATCGGAAGGCCCGGGTGACCAGACTTCGCTTTTTCCACGGCATCGATGGCAAGAAAGCGGACCGCATTTGCCATGCGCTGGTGTTTTTCAAGGTCGGTCATCATGTTCCCGTTTGGTAATTCGGCGCATTTGCCAGTTCAAAAGAGAGCTCCCGGTGCATCGAACATCAAAACTTCAAGCCCGTGTTCTGAGGGTCCGATCCTTGCAATGGAGCGAAAAGCGCTCGACACATAACAGGAACCTTGCCCGAGTCAATAAAGGTCGTTGGCAACGGTTAGCCTTTGTGTTTTGCACGTGGGATTGCGGAAACTCACAGGGGTGCCATTGACGGAGCCTTTTTGAGAGGCCTACTGTTTACCGGTATGTCGAGCATCCAATCAGATATGTGAAGAGGGATCGCGAAGTGCGACTCGCGGCCTTAGTTTGCATATTCCCGTCGAAAATTATGTTCGGCGCGACAATGATAGAAGTGAAGCCAGTAACTTCAAGCTGGATATAGGTTTTTGGTCACCGATGAGTAGCGCGGCACCTTTGTCGGACAACAGTGTGGTAAGTGCTCTGAAACGGCTCAAAGAAGCTGTAGGAACACTAGAGAATTCGGTGCAGCGAAGAATTGAGGCCGATCGATCTGTTAACTCCATGCAGGATGATTTGCAGCGGCTTGGCGAGGATCGCTCCCAGTTGGCTGCAACGCTCGACAAGACGGAGGCGCGAGCTACCAGGTTGGAAGAGGCCAACCGCGATGTTTCACGCCGTTTGGTCTCAGCTATGGAGAGCATACGCGGTGTTTTGGACGCGCATGGAGGGTAAGCCGTGGCTCAGATAAGCGTGACAATCAATGGCCGGTCTTTTAGAATGGCTTGCGACGATGGGGAGGAAGAGCGTCTTGAGGGGCTAGCCGAACGCTTTGATGGCTGGATCAGCGAGCTGCGAGGCGCCTTTGGCGAAATTGGCGATCAACGCCTAACAGTGATGGCCGGCATTATGGCCACCGACCAGCTTTCAGAGCTTGAGAAAAAAGTCGAACGTTTGGAGGCTGAACTTGAAACGGCGCAGTCTCAGCGCCTTGAGGCATTGGAGTATTCCGCTGTTCAAGAAGCCGAAGTCGCTGGCGCAATAAATGATATTGCATCCCAGATTGAAGGCCTTGCGAACGGATTGAGTGCAAGTATCAAACCCACCTAAACATAGTTATGCCACCTGGATTTTAAGCGTTGGTCTGGTCAAACCGGCGTTTGCAAATTATATGGGTTGCTGGCTGCGCGACACGTTAGGAAACATTATCCCCGGGGCCTTAAGCATTCCCTTGGGAGCTGTCCCTGCTTCGGACCGTGGTCTGTTGCACACGGCGCCCACCTACGTCGTAGGTATCCCGGGATTGCAATTCCGACGGTCGGGCGGCTGCTGTTTTTTCACGCTATTTCTGCATTCGAGGCCACATGACATCCAATAGCAGCAGCTTGGCCGTGGCGAAACAATTCCTGAGAAAACAAGCGCTTGAGCGACGGTCTGCTTTGACGGACGCCTTTCGTATTGAGGCCTCTCTGAAGCTCGCAGAGTTTGTAGAGACTCTTGATCTTGCTCCAGATGCGGTAGTGGCTGGTTTTTGGCCAATTCAGAGTGAAATTGACCCCAGGCCTCTCTTGGACGAATTGCGCAAGCGTGGTCACAAATTGTGCCTTCCGGTCGTCGCAGAACCGCATCTGATTTTCAGAGTCTTCCATCGCGACTCTAGCTTTGTTCCGGCCGGTTTCGGCACCTTGGCACCGGGCCCGGAAGCCGAAGAGGTTCGCCCGGATGTGCTCTTAATGCCGCTCGCAGCCTTCGACCGGTCAGGAAACCGGATTGGGTATGGAAAAGGCCACTATGATACGGCAATTGCGGCGCTGGAGAAAAGTGGCCCACTGACTTGTATTGGACTTGCATTTGCAGCTCAGGAAGTCGAGTGCGTTCCAGCTGAAGACCATGACAAGAAATTGACCGGCATATTGAGCGAACAAGGGCTTTTGGCGGCTGATCAGCAAGTTTCGATCATTCGCGAGGACGCCACATGAAAATCCTTTTTCTCGGCGATCTTGTTGGACGGTCCGGTCGGACGGCTGTCATTGAGCGCCTTCCCGATTTGATAGACCACCACCAGCTCGATTTTGTCATTGTGAACGGCGAAAATTCTGCCTCTGGTTTCGGGATTACAGAGAACATACTGCAAGACGTTCTTGATGCCGGTGCAGACGTTGTCACAACCGGTAACCACGTATGGGACCAGCGCGACACGTTGGTTTATATTGAGCGACAGGACCGGCTGTTAAGACCTGCGAATTACCCCATCGGAACACCAGGGCGGGGCGCTCATCTCTTTACTGCGCGAAATGGCGCACGGGTGATGGTCGCCAATGTCATGGGCAGGGTTTATATGGATGCTCTTGATGATCCGTTTGCTGCAATTGATAAGGCCGTTAATGACTGCCCATTAGGCGATGTGGCTGACGCAGTTATCGTGGATGTTCATGCTGAAGCGACTAGTGAGAAGCAGGCAATGGGGCATTTCCTCGATGGACGTGTGAGCCTGGTGGTTGGAACGCATACACATGTCCCAACGGCTGACTACCAAATTCTCGAGGGTGGAACGGCCTATATGTCGGATGCCGGAATGTGCGGCGACTACGACAGCGTGCTGGGGATGGACAAGGAAGAGCCGGTCAGCCGCTTCCAAAGGAAAATTCCGAGCGGGCGCTTTACGCCTGCGCTGGGCGAGGCAACAGTCTGTGGTGTGGCCGTTGAGACTGATGATCGCACCGGTTTGGCAAATGCGGTCGCACCGCTGCGTATTGGGGGTCGGCTTGATCCAGTCCTCCCGCCATTTTGGAATACCGGCACCTGATACACGTTGCCCGTCGGCAGGGCCAATTGACCATAGTGGTGGATTTCGGCGGGCGCTTTGCCTATAAGCGTTCGAAATTTGTGACAACGACATCTGCGATAAGCTGAGAAGACCCATGGCAGGCCATTCAAAATTCAAAAACATCATGCACCGCAAGGGGCGCCAGGACGCCGCCCGGTCTAAGATGTTCTCTAAATTGTCCAAAGAGATCACAGTCGCAGCGAAAATGGGTGATCCGGATCCGGATGCCAACCCGCGGCTTCGTCTTGCCGTTCAGAACGCAAAAGCGCAGTCCATGCCAAAGGACAATATTCAGCGTGCGATCAACAAGTCACAAAGCGGGGATGGCGACAATTACGAAGAGATCCGTTACGAGGGGTACGGCCCGGCCGGAGTTGCTGTTGTCGTGGAAGCGCTGACAGACAACCGGAACCGTTCCGCTTCAAACGTGCGTTCTTATTTCACAAAGTGCGGCGGTTCTTTAGGGGAAACCGGTTCGGTGTCCTTTATATTCGATCGTGTCGGCGAGATCATCTACAAACCCGAAGCGGGCGAAGCAGACGCGGTCCTTGAAGCCGCAGTGGAAGCAGGTGCCGAAGATGTGCAGTCCGATGAAAGTGGGCACACTATCTACACGACCTTCGAAGATTTGAACGAAGTCGGCAAGGCTCTGGAGGCGGCGCTTGGCGAAGCTGAATCCACGAAAATTATTTGGAAGCCACAAAATCTGACACCTGTTGATGCCGAAAAGGCGCAAACGCTCTTCAAGCTGATTGACATGCTGGAAGATGACGATGACGTTCAAAACGTCTATGCGAATTATGATGTTGATGAGGAAACGATGGCTGCGCTGGAAAGCTGAGGCTTTTGTATTTTCGCGAAATCCCCGGCCAATGCCGGGGTTTTTCTTTTTCGGTCCCTTTTGTGCCTGTCTTACGCATAAAGTAGGCGATCGAGTTAGCGGAGAAGGGGGTCAAGTGCCGGCATACTAACCAGGGCGGCTAGTGCAATGAGCGCATAGGCCAGCCAGCGATAGTACTTCGGATCGGCCCTAGAAAAACCGCGGGACCCAATAAATAAGCCAAGTGCATAAGCGGGAATTGCTGCCACCAATAGGTGCCAGACGTTGATTGTGAAGAAACCGTTCAGGATATAGGCGACGAAGGTCCCTACACTCGCCAATGCGAAGTACACAATCAAATTGGCTCTAACGACTGAAGGGACTTCTTTGCCGGTCAGCCAAAACGCGACGACGGGCGGTGCCGACACCTGACTGACGCCGGCCAATACTCCTGCAACGCTGCCGACTCCAAAAGACATGGATCGGGTCGGCTGGCCCTGATAACGCCATCCTGAGACCAGAAGTGCCAGCATTGTCGTAACAACGGCAAATAGGATCCATCTTAACGTTAGGACGTCGCTGTTCGCCAACAACCAAGCGCCTAAATGGACGAACAAGACGGAACCGATCACCACCGGGAGGACGGTTGTCCAGTCACAGATCCTCATCGCCCTGACGACCAGAGGTAGGGCAATTATACCGTCTATAAACAAGAAGGTCGCTGCAGCTGTCGCTGGGTTGATTTGGCTGCTGGCAACCGGCATGAAGATCATTCCTGCGCCAAATCCTGCGAACCCGCGAACGATGCCGCCGATTAAAACCAGCGTCGCCAAAAAGGCCAACAAGGCCGGAGAATAGGAACCGAATACGTCAAACATGCGGGAAGCCCGTGAAAGGACGTTGAAAAGCAGGCGCTCTGGGTCGGTAACGTGCGCTTGTAGTAGCGTCAATGACCAAGTTTTGTTACCGCTTTGTTCCATGACACATCCGATTCGAGTGCTCGGTATCGATCCGGGACTGAGGCGCACAGGCTGGGGCGTAATTGAAGCGGTCGGCAATCGGCTAAGCTTTATTGCATCAGGCACGGTGACATCGAACAATAAGCTGGAGCTCGCGGGACGGCTCGTGCAGCTCCACGATGGTTTAGCGCGTATCGTCCAGCAACAGCTGCCGCAAGAAGCCGCAGTCGAGCACACGTTTGTGAACAAGGACGCGGGTGCGACCCTGAAGCTTGGTCAGGCTCGTGGAATAGCGCTGCTTGTTCCTGCTCTTGCCGGATTGGAAGTCGCCGAATATGCGCCGAACCTTGTTAAGAAGACCGTGGTGGGGACGGGGCACGCAGAAAAGGAACAAATTCGCGCTATGGTGAAGGTATTGATGCCGCGCGCAGTATTTGACAGCGACGATGCGGCCGATGCACTGGCCATTGCGATTTGCCACGCGCACCACCGCGGATCGATGACCAGCCGCCTTTCTAAATTGGGGGCAGCATGATTGGTAAGCTGAAAGGCACAATAGACAGTTTTGGAGAGGACCACCTGATCCTAGATGTGCACGGTGTCGGCTACCAGGTTTTTTGCCCTGCCCGCGTCTTGCAGGCCCTGCCGCGAGTAGGGGAGGCGGCAGTTCTGTTTATCGAAACAATCGTCCGGGAAGATATGATCCGGCTTTACGGGTTTAGCGCCGAAACCGAACGTGAATGGTTTCGCTTGCTGATGACCGTTCAAGGTGTCGGTGCCAAAGTCGCCTTGGCCATTCTTGGGATCTTGAAAGCGAGTGAAGTCGCAAATGCAATCGCACTCGGAGACAAGACAACCATTTCACGAGCGCCCGGCGTGGGAAAAAGGGTTGCAGAGCGGATTATGTCCGAGCTCAAGGAAAAGGTGCCGGCTTTGGCAACCGTTGATCAGGATAGCCTAGCAGTTTCACAGTCAGTAGCTCAAAATGTCGCCTCGCGTCCGGTTGCTGAGGCTGTTTCGGCGTTGACCAATTTGGGGTACGGACAGCCACAGGCTGCCGCAGCCGTTGCAAAAGCGGCGAAAACGGCAGGTGACGCTGCGACCACGGAAACATTGATCCGTCTCGGACTCAAGGAGCTTGCGGGATGATAGTTGCGACCTATGCAGTGATTGCGGTGGTATTTATCGTCGTTGGTATGGGCGGGATCATGTATCTTGACCACATGTTTTCCCAGTCCGTGGGGGACAGGCCTTTCTCTATGAAAGGACGTCGAGTCGTGACGGACGATCCGTATGTAAAGAAGCAGTTTCGTAAGTTTTACGCGCTCCGCGTAGCTTTCTCAATTGGGCTAATCGTTCTGCTTCTCGTGGTTGTGTCAAATGTCGGATGATTCCCGCATTGTGACGCCCGAAATTCGCGGTGATGAAATTGACAGCACGATGCGTCCGCAAGTGCTGGATGATTTTGTAGGACAAGCCCAGGCCCGCGCAAATCTCAAGATCTTCATCGGAGCCGCCAAGGCGCGTCAGGAGGCGCTTGATCATGTACTTTTTGTGGGTCCCCCCGGGCTTGGCAAAACGACCTTGGCACAGATTATGGCCCGCGAACTTGGAGTGAACTTCCGGGCGACATCCGGGCCAGTAATTGCAAAAGCTGGCGATCTTGCCGCTCTCTTGACTAACCTAGAGGAACGTGACGTTCTATTCATCGATGAAATCCATCGTTTGAACCCGGCGGTCGAAGAAGTTCTTTATCCAGCTATGGAAGACTATCAGCTCGATCTCATAATTGGGGAGGGGCCGGCTGCACGATCTGTGAAAATTGATCTCGCAAAATTCACACTTGTAGCGGCTACTACGCGATTGGGGTTGCTGACGACACCACTCAGGGACCGGTTTGGCATTCCTGTACGGCTTCAATTCTATACTGTTGAAGAACTCGAGCATATCGTCAAACGAGGTGCGCAGATCCTTGGAATTGGGATGGCGCCCGATGGAGCTCGTGAAATCGCAAAGCGTTCACGAGGAACGCCCCGAATTGCTGGTCGGCTTTTGCGCCGGGTTCGGGATTTCGCGGTCTTTGATGGTGTGGGCACTGTGGATCGCATTCTTGCGGACAAGGCCTTGTCGCAGCTTGAGGTAGATGGAGGCGGATTGGATGGTCTAGACCGCCGGTATCTGAGCCAAATTGCGTTGAACTTCGGCGGAGGACCTGTCGGCATCGAGACAATTGCGGCAGCTTTGTCGGAACCACGCGATGCAATCGAGGAGATCGTCGAACCTTACCTCATCCAAAACGGGTTCTTACAAAGAACGCCCCGCGGACGTGTTCTGACAAAAAACGCCTTTGAACATCTGGGATTGGCAGCACCATCGGAGAGCGCTACGCCGCAGTTGGGTTTGTTTTTGGATGCGGATGACGATCTATAAATTTCAGTAAGTAATTTTCCGCTCAGTAATTACTGTCGTGATCTTTAAGCCTTTCTTTCCACTCATGGTTCAAAATCATGTCAAATTGTGGGGGAAACAAATGGTCCGCAAACGGCTATCTACAAAACTGGCATTCATGTTTCTGGCGGGCGCGCTGACGATGTGCGTCGGAATTGTTGCTGTTACATCCATCTTGGCGAGCCGTGTGGCGAATGAACAGGCCGATACCGCACTCACCACGGCGACACTCGGAAAAAGCAAGACACTTGGCCTTGCAATTGACCAGGTAACAGACAGCGCAAGGTTCTTTGTTTCGCTTGCCGAAGCAAAAGACAGCCTTATGAAAATGATGGTGGGCTGGAAGAACCTTAAAGAAGATCAGACCGAGCTTCTTCGCGACATATATGTCACCAACAATCCCCATTCAGCCGAAGACCGGCATAAGTTGGTGGAACCGGACGTACAGAACTATTACGTCAACAATCACAAAGTCATTCACGTTGGGTTCCAAGACCTTGTATCTCAAGGACAATTTTCCGATGTGGCATTGGTCGACCCGGATGGCAACATCACGTACTCCTTTAATAAAGGGCAAGAATTTGCCAGACCGGTGTCAGATCCGGAGATAGCGGGTAACCCTTTTCAAACGGCGCTTGCTCAAATGATTGACGCAAACGCCAACGAAGCACTCGAGGACAGCCGGATTTACACTTCTGGTTTTGTGACCAGGGAAGACGGGAGAGTATCTTTGGTTCTAGCGGCACCGGTGTTCTATCTCGACCGGTTTTTTGGTGGGGTAGCACTTGCCGTCAATATGGAGCGCTTCGCCGGTCTCATCAATGACAAAGCGGGACTGGGCGACGGTGAAAAGGTCTTCCTGATCGACAGTGCTGGACAGCTGATTAGCCTCGATCCAGCCGGAATGGCCGAGCAAACCTATGATTTCGCTGATGTCTCAGTCGGCAAGGGGCAAATCGTAATCGATGGTCAAGACTATCGAATATCGCAGGCTGATGGGGCTGTTCAGGACAAGCCCTTTGGTATCGTCGAAGCTGTTCCTCAGGCCGAGCTGCAAGCAGCCGCCAACCAGATCGTCATGGGTGTTGTCGTTGCTGGTGTTGTCTGCTTGATCCCGATAGTAGGGTTGATCTGGTGGTTGACCGTGCGGATGTTTGCGCCGCTCAATACCTTGTCCGGTGCAGCCCGGCGTATCGCCGACGGGGATCTTGAAGTCGAATTAACAGCCACCGATCGGAGCGACGAAATCGGCGAAATGGCGCGCTGTATCGAAGTTTTTAAGGATAACTCTACCGAGCGCGAACGTCTGGCCTCAGAGCGGAAAGTTGGTCACATTGCACGCGAAAAACGCGAAAAACTGATCGACAGCCTGATTTCATCTTTCCGCGCGGAGGCTCAGTCCGTGCTTGAAACCGTCGAACAAAATATTTCTCGTGTCGAGGAGATGTCGGAGCAGCTCAGCCTACGTTCGAACTCTGCGGCTGAACGCGGTGCGCAGGCGGTGGCTGATTCTCAGAACGCATCTTCGAACGTCCAGGCGGTGGCGTCTGCCACTGAGGAATTGAATGCTTCAATCTCCGAGATCTCTCGGCAAGTGGCAACCACGGCGGAGATTGTCGGTCAGACCACGACGAGCGCGCAGTCTTCCAACCAGAAGATTGCGGGCCTTGCCGAAGCGGCCGATCGGATTGGCGATGTTGTGTCGTTGATTTCAGAGATCGCCGAGCAGACGAACCTACTTGCGCTGAATGCGACCATCGAAGCGGCCCGCGCCGGGGATGCGGGCAAAGGATTCGCTGTTGTTGCTTCAGAAGTGAAGTCTCTTGCCGGGCAAACCGCAAAAGCAACTGAAGAAATATCTGCTCAGATCGCTGCAATCCAGGCGTCGACGACCGAGGCGGTTGAGGAAATCGGCAAGGTTTCCGGCTCGATCGAGGAGGTTAACTCTTACACCACGACGATTACGGACGCAGTTCAGCAGCAGGGAGCCGCAACCGGTGAAATTTCCCGCAATGTTGCGGAAGCGGCCGATGGCACGCGGAGCGTTTCGGGTGCTGTGGAACTATTGAATGAAGACGTAGTTGAGAACTCCAGTTCAGTGAACGAAATGCGGCAGGCGACTGTTGAGATGAAACAGCAAGCGATGCAGCTGCGGGAATCCGTCGAGAAATTCCTGTCGGAAGTCGCTGCAGCATAAGCCAAAGGTTGCAAACACCCTAAGCCCTCGCCGGTATCCCGAGCGAGGGTTTTTTATTGTACGAACAGCTGATATCGATTGGCCGGGTCGAAAAGGAGAGGCAAGGTGGATACCTGGTCTGACATTTCAGGCCGGCTTGTTGGGGCCGGTCACGTGCTGCCAGTACGTGTATATTATGAAGATACAGATTTCACAGGTATCGTTTATCATGGGTCATATGTTCGCTTCTTTGAACGCGGGCGGTCTGACTTTCTGAGGCTTCTTGGAATACATCACCACCAATTGAACGACAGTAAAAATCATCAACAATTGGCGTTCGCAGTAAGGTCTATGAACCTGGAGTTTTTGAAACCTGCCTCAATCGACGATATCCTTGAGGTTAAAACCGCTTTAGAAGGCGCGAAAGGCGCTCGCATTTTCCTTAAGCAACGCATTGTCCGGCAAAAAGAAATCCTATGTGAGGCAGACGTAGTGGTTGCTGTGATCTCGTCCGATGGGCGGCCGACTCGTATGCCGCGTTCATTGTCTGAAAAGCTGGCGGGTCGATAAGTTCTTTTCTTTTTCAAAGCCTACGCGTGAGGGTACTTTTCGGTTTTTCGGAGTATAGTTAAGGACTCAGTAACCTTAATTCCCTCCTTTGTAGTACGAGCCTTATTCGCGCTAACAGTCGAAGTTTCGCCAAAATCGGCGGTCAGAGAGGCAGCAACTGTCGAGCCTTTTCGAAAGTGACATGTTTGCCGACGGGTTAAAGGGCAAAGACACGGGTTCGACCAAGGGGTCTAAATCTATATGAATGAGCTAGTTCAAACGACGTTGGCTGCGCCGGAAGGCGATATTTCGTTTATTGGCCTTTTCTGGCAGGCACATCTGGTCGTCAAAATAGTCATGCTTGGCCTGATCGCGGCCTCTGTCTGGTGTTGGGCAATCGTCATCGACAAAGCGCTACTGTACGCGCGAACGAAGCGGCAGATGAACCGGTTTGAAAACGTTTTCTGGTCCGGCCAGTCGCTCGAAGATCTGTATGGTACGCTGCAAAATCGATCCAATCACGGTTTGGCGGCTTTGTTTGTTGCCGCAATGCGGGAATGGAAGAGAAGTCACGAGGGCGCGCGACCTGCTCTGGGAAGCTTGCAACAGCGCATCGACCGGGTCATGGATCTCACTATACAGCGCGAGGCAGAGCGCCTCGAGAGCCGACTGCTTGTTTTGGCAAGTGTGGGATCAGCAGCGCCATTTATAGGCCTTTTCGGTACGGTATGGGGTATCATGACCTCGTTTCAGGCGATTGCTGCGTCTGAAAGTACGAATTTGGCTGTAGTCGCTCCGGGCATCGCTGAAGCGCTATTCGCAACAGCTCTGGGTCTTTTAGCCGCGATTCCCGCTGTGATTGCTTACAACAAGTTTTCTTCTGATGTCGGCAAGTCTGTTGGCCGGATGGAAGGCTTTGCCGATGAATTCTCCGCCATTTTGTCGCGCCAGATCGACGAGAGGACTTGATCCATGGGGATGCAAGCCGGGACGGGCGGTGGGGACAGCGGCGGGCGTCGGCGAAGGCGCCGCCGCCGTCAGCCTATCAGCGAGATCAACGTCACGCCCTTTGTAGACGTCATGCTTGTGCTGCTCATTATTTTTATGGTGGCAGCTCCGTTGCTGACTGTCGGTGTGCCGATTGATTTGCCCGAAACACGGGCCAAGGCATTGGAGGGAGATACAGAGCCGATAACGATATCGGTAACAGCGGATGGTCTGATCTTCATCCAGGATACGGAAATTCAGATCGATGAGGTCGTGTCGAAACTGGAGGCTATCGCCCAAAACGGTTACGACGAGCGCATTTATGTGCGCGGCGATCAGGAATCCGACTACGGAACCATGATGCGTTTGATGGGGCGCATCAATGCGGCGGGCTTTAAACGGCTTGGCCTTGTAACTCTCGAGGAACGGGACTCTTAAGTCAGAATGCGTGTCGGCCTGATTGCGTCTTTGACCGGGCATTCGGTTGTTCTTCTCTGGGGGCTTGTGGCCTTGCCCGGACCTAATTCGTTTTCTGTTCCGCAAGTGGAATCGTTGCCGGTGGATCTGGTTCCGATTGAGGAGCTTACAAGGTTACGGCTCGGAGAGCGCGACGCAGAGGTGCGCGATGTGGCTGCACTGCAGCCAAGCGAACAGCCAGAGCCAACACAAGAAGAACCAGACGAAACACCCGGCGAAGCGCAAAATACCCAGGCAACGCCGCCAGCCCCAACACCAGCACCCGAACCGGCTCCTACGCCCGAACCGGCCCCTGTTCAAGATCAGGAAGCAGCTCCAGAACCCGCTCCGGCCCCAGATCCAGTTCCAGTTCCAGAACCTGAACCGGCACCCGAACCGGCTGCTGAAGCGCCGCCCGCTCCAGAGCCCGAGCCCATCGTGGCGAACGTTGTGCCACGCACGAAACCGACACCTCCTGCAAGGACATCGCGGCAGCAGGATGAGAATTTTCAGCCAAATCAGATCGCAGCGCTTCTCAACAAAGTCGAACCTGCAGGCGGTGCAACGTCACAGAGCAACACTCCAGCTTCACTTGGCAGCCGGAGAGGTGAGGCAAACGTCCGCATGACCCAGTCAGAATTGGACGCTCTCCGCGGGCAGATCTCGCAGTGCTGGAATCCGCCCGTCGGAGCAGTTGGGGCTGAAGACTTGAATGTTCGCGTTCGGATCAATCTTGATCAAAGCGGGCAAGTGTCGGGAAGTCCTGAGGTCATGAATTCAAGCGGTAATCCGGCCTTTCGCGCTGCAGCCAGCAGCGCTGTACGTGCGGTGATGAGGTGTGCGCCGTACTCGTTGCCGGTTGCTAAATATGATGCATGGCAGGAAGTTATAATCAATTTTGATCCTCGCGAGATGCTTGGTGGATGAGATGAAAATGAGCAATCTAGGAGTAAGAGCGTCCATGTGCAGAACGCCGAGAGGTGCCCGTATCCTGACCGCCATCAAATTGAGGGCAGCGGCTCTGTGTCTCGTGATTGCGGCAATTGCAATATCCGGTCCGGCGTATGCCTTGATCGAGATTGATATAACCCAAGGCAATATTGAGCCTCTGCCGATTGCTCTGCCGAGTTTTGCTGCCGAGGGCGGAGATCCTAAGCTTGCGCAGGACATGACGTCTGTAATTGCAGCAGACCTCAGGCGGTCTGGATTATTCCGTCCTTTGGATCCGGCAAGCTTTATTCAAAAGAACATGAATGTGAATACCACGCCTCGCTTTGGCGACTGGAGGACAATCGGCACGCAGGCATTGGTGAGTGGTACGGTAATCCAACAATCTGACGGCAGGTTGCGCGCTGAATTCCGGCTCTGGGATGTATTCGCTTCGGAGCAAATCCTGGGGCAGCAATTTTATACAACGCCTGAGAATTGGCGTAGACTGGCCCACATCATAGCAGATGCGATCTATGAGAGGCTGACGGGAGAAAAGGGCTACTTTGATACCCGCATTGTGTTCGTCGACGAAAGCGGACCAAAAGATGCCCGCGTCAAGCGCCTCGCGATAATGGATCAGGACGGAGCGAATGTCCGGTATTTAACCCGGGGCGACGATCTTGTTTTGACGCCGCGCTTTTCGCCGACCAGCCAGGAAGTCACCTACATGTCCTACGACGGGGCGGATCCAAGTGTGTATCTGTTGAACATCGAGACAGGACAGCGGGAAATTGTTGGCAACTTTCCAGGCATGACGTTTGCGCCGCGTTTTTCTCCAGATGGCCAAAGCGTCGTCATGAGTCTGCAGCAAGGTGCCAACTCAAACATTTACAAAATGGACTTGCGTTCACGCCGTACAACGCGTCTCACGAACTCCGCTGCAATTGACACAAGTCCATCTTTCTCGCCCGATGGCAGCCGAATTGTGTTTGAATCTGACCGTGGCGGCTCACAGCAGCTCTATGTTATGGGCGCAAATGGTGGAAACGCTCAACGCATTTCCTTTGGTCCTGGCCGCTATTCGACGCCTGTTTGGTCGCCGCGCGGAGATCTGATCGCGTTCACGAAACAACACCAGGGCCGCTTCATGATCGGGGTTATGAAACCGGACGGTAAAGGCGAACGCATTCTAACTGAAGGATATCACAACGAAGGTCCCGCTTGGTCACCAAATGGCCGCGTTCTGGTGTTTTTCCGCGATACGCCGGGGGCGAATGGTGGTCCGCAGGTCTGGACCGTGGATTTAACGGGCTACAATGAGCAGCGGGTGAACACCCCGGCCTTTGCTTCTGACCCGTCATGGTCGCCCCTTATCGATTGAGCATGTCGGACAAGTATCAGCAGATACGTTAATGTCTGATTTACCAAGATTTCAAACGCCGCCTTAACCAAGACTGGATAGGGTTTGTTCACCCTGCCGGGGCGCGCTGGGGATTAGGAGAACGAGGATGTTAAGATTGGGGACGTTCGCTCGTGGAGCGCGGATCTCAGCAGTGATTGGCGCTATGCTGTTTTTGGCAGCCTGCGCGCAAACAAAACCAGATGGACTGGATGGCGCAAACGCAAAGCCTGGCACAAGTCAGGATTTTGTCGTGAATGTCGGGGACCGGGTATTTTTCTTGGAGGACCAGTCCACATTGACTGGCCAGGCCCGAGCAACATTGGACAAACAGGCGCAGTGGCTCACTCAATATCGCAGTTATACGGTTACCATTGAAGGCCACGCCGATGAGCGGGGAACACGGCAGTACAATATTGCCCTCGGCGCGCGGCGTGCGACCGCTGCCAGAGACTATCTTGTCTCCAGAGGAGTTCCAGCTTCACGTGTTCGAACAATTTCTTACGGGAAAGAGCGCCCGGTCGCGGTCTGTAACAATGACAGCTGCTGGTCGCAAAACCGTCGCGCAGTAACAGTGTTGAATAACGCAACCAATTGATCGGACGGATCTTGTAAGAAATGCGGGCCGTGCGCGGCCCGCATTTTTTGTGCGCCTATGGCAATTTCACGTCGTGATGGCCGTATCCGATGCATGGCGTGTCAAAATTTAGCCGAACTCGGCGTGCCCTGTGGTATTGACCCAAGGCGTTGCGGGCGTACCCTTATGTTCTTTGCTGACCGGAGGATGGAATGATCAAATTCAAAGTGCTGGCCACTGTGCTGAGCGCTATCGTGCTGGTTTCGGCGGTTACCCCGTCGCAAGCCCAATTGTTTGGGAGACGAAACGACGAAGCTAGCGTTCGTCTAAATGAAATGGAAGAGCGCCTACGCTTGCTGACCGGCCAAATCGAGCAACTGTCTTTCCAGCTTCGCGAGATGCAGGAGCAGATGCGCCGTATGCAGGAAGACAATGAATACCGGTTTCAGCAGCTTGAAGGCGGAGCTGCGGTGCCACGGGACAGATCGGATGCAGGTGGTGCTTCATCCAGCACAGGGGGTGATCAGCAACTCGCTGCGTCCAGCGAGACGCTTGGCACCTTGTCTGCCTCTGGTTCTGGAGATGGTGATTGGTCTGCGTCGGGAGGCTATGAACAGTCCGGCGGTAATGGTGGAGCAGGCGGAGAGCCGATAGATCTGTCTGCGCTCGCCGGTGGGCTTGATGCAGCTTCTGGTGGCCAGTCTGGCCCTGACAGCTCGTCAGAGGACCAAATTGGTGGCCTGATTGCGACTGGCGACCCGACCAGTGATTATGACCGGGCTTATAGTCTGGCAGTCAATGGGCAATATGCGGAAGCCGAAACCGCCTTCAGAAATTTCGTCGATACCTACCCGGACCATAGACTGTCTGCGAATGCGCAATACTGGCTCGGCGAAAGCCTGCTCGCCCAGCGCGACTACCGCGAAGCGGCGGACGCTTTTTTGAAAACTTACACTGAACACCCTGGCAATGACAAAAGCCCGGACAGTCTCTTGAAACTGGGTGTTTCATTAACCAATCTCGGTGAGCGGGGCGCTGCTTGTGCGACATTTGCTGAGCTGCTTACCAAGTTTCCTGGAGCAGCTCCTGCCGTTTTGAGTCAGGCTCAAGATGAGCGCCAGCGTGCACAGTGTGCCTGAGACTGCGAAGCAAGCTGATCCACTATCGCATGAAGAGATCGACGCGGTATTTCGCAGCATAACCGTCAACAGGCTTGCCTTCGCTGTTTCAGGTGGACCCGATTCACTTGCCTTGTTGGTGTTGTTTAATGAGTGGGCTAAGAAATCCAATTGGAATGGCTATTTTGAAGCTTTCACCGTCGATCATCAGCTTCGGGCGGGGAGTGCAGAAGAAGCTGAGTTTGTGAAAAGCGTTTGCCGGGATCTGGATGTTTCTCACGAAACGCTTTTATGGCGGGATAAGGTTTCAAGTGGCAGTGTCCAAGCGTCGGCGAGAGATGCTCGCTACAGGTTGCTTGCAAACGCCATGCGCGCTCGTGATCTGACGGCCTTGGTTCTGGGCCATCATCTAGATGATCAGGTGGAGACCTTTTTGGACCGCTTGACCCGTGGGAGCGGGATTTACGGCCTTGGGGGAATGTCGCGCGATAATACACACGGCCTAGAGGGCCTCCATTTGCTGCGACCTTTTTTAGGTTTTCAGAAATTGCGGTTAATGGCGAGCCTTGAGGAGAGGGCGGTGTCTTGGTGCACTGATCCCTCGAACGAGGACCTTGGCTACAAACGTGTCCGATTGAGAGCGCTTGCAGCTAGGCTCGCCGAAGAAGGTTGTCCTGCGGAAAGACTAGCCGATACCGCTGAGCGAATGCGCCGGGCTAGTGAGGCCTTGATGTTCTGGCTCTCGGATATCTGGCAGGATGATGTTGAAGATCATCCCGCGGGTCCTGTGCGCATGCCTTACAGACGTTTCGCCCGTTTGCCGACTGAAATGCGCTTAAAGCTGTTGGCTCAGATGATTTTGCGTGTCACAGGCCGGGAAGCGCCATCTCGATTAAAGAAGCTAGAAGCCTTGGAGGCCGAGCTTCATTCAGGTGGCTCGGCAAAGGCTCAGCTCGCAGGAGCGTTCGTTGAGCTTCACGATGACCACATTTTTGTCTGGAAGGAAGCAGGCCGCAATCCGCCCGATCGCATCGCATTGACTGATATTCAAAATGGCATTTGGGATCAGCGTTTTAGTGTAAAAATCAGTGGCGATGTTTCGGCACTCGACATGGAGACGCTTTCAATTGGTCCGTTGCTCTCCGCCAGGGGGCTGAAAGTTGAGTCGCCTGATGGTTGGCCCGAAGGGTCGTTTTCTTGTGCGCCAGCCATTTGGAGTAAAGGTGATTTGATTGGCTCGTCACTACCAAGCTCGACACTAGGTTGTCCGTGGCCGCAGGGCGTTATAATTGAGCGCGTACCGATCGAATTCGGCTGAAAAACCCCTTTGATCGGCTAATTGTGATGCATCCGATTTTCTGCGTCGTCACATCTTCGTGTTATCCATTCGGAAAAGAGCTGAAAAAACAGCATTTTTAACGAAAACAACAGTGAACTTGCGCAACAGTGGCGCACCCGCTTGGCATATCAGTCTGTGCGACCTATCTTGGGTCTGACACCAAAACCCCGCACCACGCGTGTATCGCGGTCAAGGGATCGAAATGAACGCACATTTTCGAAATTTCGCACTTTGGGTAATCATCGCTCTGCTTTTGATTGCCCTCTTTCAACTGTTCCAAAATCCGGCACAGCGTAACGCTGCAAACGAAGTACCGTTTTCGCAGTTTTTGAGCCAAGTTGAGCGCGGAGAGGTTGCAGACGTTACCATTCAGGAGCAAAAGATCTCCGGGCACTATAATAGTGGTGGCCCCTTCCAGACATATGCGCCTGACAACGCTCAATATATCGAGCAGCTGCAGGCACAAGGTGTCCTGATCAATGCCCGTCCGCCGGCTGAGAGCTCCCCGCTTCTCGGTGCGTTGTTCTCCTGGCTGCCGATGCTTATCATTCTCGGCATCTGGATATTCGTGATGCGGCAAATGCAAGGGTCGGGCGGAAAAGCGATGGGTTTTGGAAAATCCAAAGCGAAGTTGCTGACCGAAGCACACGGCCGTGTGACATTTGAAGATGTTGCAGGCATCGATGAAGCGAAGGAAGATCTGCAAGAAATTGTCGAGTTTCTTCGCGACCCGCAAAAGTTTCAGCGCCTTGGTGGCCGCATCCCGCGCGGTGTACTGCTCGTCGGGCCCCCGGGCACCGGTAAGACGTTGACTGCTCGAGCGGTAGCAGGAGAGGCGAACGTCCCGTTTTTCACGATCTCAGGATCCGACTTCGTTGAAATGTTTGTCGGTGTT
This sequence comes from Roseibium hamelinense, assembly GCF_007830545.1. Lineage (GTDB taxonomy): Bacteria > Pseudomonadota > Alphaproteobacteria > Rhizobiales > Stappiaceae > Roseibium > Roseibium hamelinense. The sequence continues at coordinate 92,371 of NZ_VLLF01000009.1, read as the reverse complement.
GGGGCGAGCCGCGTTCGCGACATGTTCGAACAGGCGAAGAAAAATGCCCCCTGCATCATTTTCATTGACGAAATCGACGCGGTTGGACGCCATCGTGGAGCCGGACTTGGCGGTGGCAATGATGAGCGTGAACAGACCTTGAACCAGTTGCTTGTGGAAATGGATGGTTTTGAGCCGAATGAAGGCATCATCATCATCGCTGCAACCAACCGTCCAGACGTTCTTGATCCCGCGCTCCTTCGCCCCGGCCGCTTCGACCGTCAAATCGTCGTTCCGAATCCAGATGTCACCGGTCGCGAAAAGATTCTCAAGGTCCATATGCGTAAGGTTCCTCTTGCACCAGACGTCGATGTTCGGACCCTGGCCAGAGGGACTCCGGGCTTTTCCGGGGCCGACCTGATGAACCTCGTTAACGAAGCTGCTCTCCTCGCCGCTCGTCGGTCCAAGCGCCTTGTGACGATGGCCGAATTTGAGGACGCCAAAGACAAGGTTATGATGGGCGCGGAGCGCCGTACGTTGGTCATGACTGAAGAAGAGAAAAAGCTGACGGCGTATCATGAGGCCGGTCACGCACTCGTTGCTCTTCATCAGGAGGCTTCTGATCCAATTCACAAGGCGACTATCATCCCGCGCGGTCGTGCGCTTGGTATGGTAATGCGCTTGCCAGAGAAGGATCAGGTGTCCCTGACACGCGCAAAATGCAAGGCAGATCTTGCTGTAGCGATGGGCGGCAGGGTTGCCGAGGAAATGATATTTGGCTATGAAAAAGTCACGTCAGGTGCCTCCGGAGACATCCAGATGGCCACTAAGCTGGCGCGTGCTATGGCCACACAGTTCGGCATGTCCGACAAACTCGGACCACTCCTGTACGGCGAAAACCAAGAGGAAGTGTTCCTCGGTCACTCGGTTGCAAAAAACCAGCATGTCTCCGATGAAACTCAGAAAATCGTGGATGCTGAAATCAAGTCTTTCGTAAATCAGGGCTACGAAACTGCTAACCGTATCTTGAGCGAACACGAAGACGAACTTCACACGATTGCAAAGGGCCTTCTGGAATATGAGACCCTTTCAGGTGATGAAATCAAGGATTTGTTGAACGGCAAGCCGCCTGTTCGCGATACGGATGACGATCAGCCTGTCGGTCGTGCGTCAGCTGTACCGAAAGCAGGCGTAAAGCGCGGCGGCGACGAGCCGAGTGGTGGCGGGCTTGAGCCTCAGCCGCAAGCCTGATTGAAAGTTACAAATCTTGCGCGAGCGCCCGGTGGTTTTCCACCGGGCGTTTGTTGTTTGTGGGTGGTAACACTTGATCACACTTTTTGACCCAAAAGCTGCCGGTTTCCGGTTAGAAGACTCAAGGACAGATTTTAAGGGCATTTGAGACTGATGCGAAAACTCTTCGGAACCGATGGTATCCGCGGCCGTGCAAACGTGCATCCTATGACCGCAGAAACGGCTCTTAAGGTCGGAATGGCGGCAGGACTGGCCTTCAAGAATGGTGGCCATAGGCACAGAGTTGTCATCGGAAAAGACACGCGGCTCTCGGGCTATATGATTGAAAACGCCCTGGTCGCTGGCTTTACGTCGGTTGGGATGGACGTGTTTTTGCTTGGACCGATGCCGACACCTTCAGTCGCCATGTTGACGAGATCGCTTCGAGCCGACTTGGGGGTCATGATTTCTGCATCTCACAACCCATTCGAAGACAACGGCATCAAATTCTTTGGTCCGGATGGTTTCAAGCTTAGCGATGAAATCGAAAACGCAATCGCAGAGCTGGTCGACCAAGACATGAGCGGGCATTTGTCCAGCAGCCGGGATCTGGGGCGGGCCAAGCGCATTGATGGTGCCCAGCAAAGGTACATTGAATTTGCCAAGCGCACATTGCCGCGTGAGATGAGTCTTGAGGGTCTGCGGGTGGTGATCGATTGCGCGAACGGTGCGGCCTATCGTGTCGCTCCCGAGGCTCTTTGGGAGCTTGGTGCAGATGTCTTTTCGATCAGTGTCACACCGGACGGGTTTAACATCAATAAGGAGTGTGGTTCGACTTCTACGCAAGCTCTTTCCAGGAAAGTGCATGAAGTCCGCGCTGATATCGGCATCGCTTTGGACGGCGACGCAGACCGGGTTATTATCGTTGACGAGAACGGTTCAGTGATCGATGGCGATCAGCTAATGGCCGTTGTTGCCCAGTCATGGCAGGCAAGCAACAGGTTGTCTGCACCGGGCATAGTTGCAACTGTCATGTCAAATTTGGGCTTAGAGCGCTATTTGGACGGCCTGGGCCTCAACCTTGTGCGAACTAAGGTCGGGGATCGCTACGTGGTCGAGCAGATGCGCGCTGGCGGTTTCAATGTAGGCGGCGAACAGTCGGGGCACATAGTTATGTCGGACTTCACGACAACCGGTGACGGCTTGATCGCTGCCTTGCAAGTCATGGCCTGTATCAAGGATCTGGACCGACCGGTGTCTGAAGTATGCCGCCGTTTCGACCCAGTTCCGCAGATCTTGAAGAACGTACGATATGCTGGCGGCGAGCCTCTTGCACAGGATGAGGTTAAATCCGCGATCCATGACGGTGAGATGAGACTCGGGAATGCGGGTCGGTTGGTCATCCGGGCGTCCGGGACAGAACCATTGATCCGCGTTATGGCAGAAGGTGACGATGCCGATCTTGTCAATCAAGTTGTAAATGATATTGCCGAGGTTGTTGCAAGGTCCGCCGCCTAGTGAACGATAAACAGCGCAGTAGAACATAAAAAGCACCTCTCACTGAGGTGTTTTTTTAATGAATGCTTAATTCGTGCGCGTGTTGTTAGTCTTTCCTTAAGGTAAAAAAATGCGGTTAAGAATTAGGGTTAAGTCGTCCTTAAGATATTGGGCTCAGTATTGATCCTCGAAAGCAATGCGAACCGCTACCCGAGTGTGCGGACGTTTCCAAAAGAGGACGAGGACATGGGCATGTTTTTAAAGCGATTGTCTTTGGCCGGCGTCGCCGTTGTCATCTCGACTGCGGTTCAAGCCGCCGACCTACCAACCCCAGTGATCGAATATACACCCGAGGTTCCAGCCGCAGGCGGTTGGTACCTACGCGGCGACATCGGTTACAAGCTTTATCAAGATCCTTCGGGCAGCTTCAACGACCCGTTGATCGGTGACCTCCGATACGAGCGTGAAAGCCTCGATGACGCATGGATGTTTGGAGTCGGCGTCGGCTACCAAGTGAATGATTATTTCCGTACCGACTTGACGCTTGACTACGAAACAAAAGCAACCGCAACCGGATACGCCCCATGCGTTGGCTGCGCCACCGCAGGGCAGTTTTCCAGAGAGACAGCAGATATAGACGTCTGGACAGTTATGCTGAACGGCTATGTTGACATTGGCACATGGCATAGAATTACGCCCTATGTCGGCGCCGGTATCGGTGCTGCGTATGTTAATGCCAGCAGCAAAAACTCCGTCAACCCGGATGGCTCGACGGCAAGTTACGAAGGCGACAATGGCCAATGGAATTTCGCTTGGGCTCTTATGGCGGGAGCTGAATATGCATTTACGCCGAATTGGAGCCTGGATGCGGGATACCGCTATAAGGATCTTGGCGAAGCGAAAACCGTTCGACTTGACAACGTGGGTACCGGCGGAACTCGCGAGAAGTGGGAAGACCTTGTAGCCCATGAATTCCGTCTTGGTATGCGGTACACCTTCAACGGTGGAACCGCGGCGCCTGCCTATTATCCTGCTCAACCGATCACCAGCAATTTTTGATAGCTAATCGGTGATTTGCGACAGGCCGGCATCTCGCCGGCCTTTATTCTTTGTGGAAAGGATTTGACCAATCCGGGCTTCGGATCTATCCAGATAGACGGGACACCCCTCCCCAACGAGGGGCACCTATCTGTGAGGATAGATCAAGATGGTAGAATTCGCTCCGAAGCCGGACCTGCGTCCGGCTAATCCGCATTTTTCATCGGGGCCGTGCTCAAAACGGCCTGGCTGGTCACTGGACCAACTGTCCGACGCACCTGTTGGACGTTCCCATCGCGCAAAAGTTGGCAAGTCTAAGCTGGCAGAGGCGATCAATCTTACCCGTGATGTTCTCGGCGTGCCGGCAGATTACCGCATTGGGATTGTGCCGGCATCAGACACAGGCGCCGTTGAAATGGCGATGTGGTCAATGCTTGGTGCTCGCGCTGTGGACATGCTCGCGTGGGAGAGTTTCGGCGCTGGCTGGGTGACCGACGTTGTCAAACAACTCAATCTGGATGACGCTCGGGTTATCGAAGCCCCTTATGGCGCGTTGCCTGACCTGGCGAGCGTCGATTTTTCGCGTGATGTTGTCTTTACTTGGAATGGGACGACGTCCGGCGTGCGTGTGCCGGATGCGGATTGGATCCCGGCCAATCGGGAAGGCCTAACAATTTGCGACGCAACTTCAGCAGCGTTTGCTCTGGACCTGGATTTTAAGAAACTCGATGTCGTGACCTTCTCCTGGCAGAAGGTATTGGGTGGCGAAGCAGCCCATGGTGTTTTGATTTTGAGTCCGCGGGCGGTCGAGCGCTTGGAGACGTATACGCCGCCTTGGCCGCTGCCGAAAATTTTCCGGCTCACCAAAGGCGGATCTCTCATTGAAGGTATCTTCAAAGGGGAAACGATCAACACACCTTCGATGTTATGTGTAGAAGACTATTTGGATGCCCTTAAATGGGCCGGCCAGATTGGTGGTCTCAAGGGGCTGATGGCGCGCGCGAATGCAAATCTCAATGCGATTGAATCTTGGGTATCGCAACGGGATTGGGTAGGGTTTCTTGCAAAGGATCCTACGATCCGGTCAAACACGTCGGTTTGCTTGACGATCACTGACCCCCGCGTCACCGTTTTGGCGGAATCTGCTCAAGCTGCGTTTGCAAAATCGATCGTCTCTCGACTTGATTCTGAGGGCGTTGCCTTTGATATCGGCTCCTACCGGGACGCCCCTGCGGGTCTGCGCATTTGGTGTGGAGCAACGGTTGAGACGACAGACGTTAAAGCCTTGTTGCCTTGGCTGGACTGGGCATTTGAACAAGAAATCGCTGCTTTGAGCGCCGCAGCCTAGCACGTTGTTGCAGCGATAGCGGTTCATAGTCAATTTGCCAGGAGATTTTCATGGCTCCAAAAGTCTTAATCTCGGATAAGCTGTCAGAAGCCGCGGTCAATACGTTCAAGGACCGCGGTATAGATGTCGATTTTCAGTCAAACCTCGGAAAAGACAAAGAGGCACTACTGGCTGCTATTGGTCACTACGATGGGCTTGCGATCAGATCGACGACAAAGGTCACTGAAAAGGTCATTGCCGCTGCGGATCGGCTGCGCGTGATAGGACGTGCCGGGATAGGTGTCGACAATGTCGACATAGCCAATGCGACCGAACGCGGTATAATCGTAATGAATACCCCCTTCGGGAATGCCATTACCACTGCTGAACATGCGCTCGCGATGATGTTTTCTGTTGCCCGGCAAATACCCGCCGCAGATGCCTCTACCCAGGCGGGAAAGTGGGAGAAGTCCCGGTTTATGGGTACGGAAGTCACCGGAAAAACATTGGGTTTGGTAGGCTGTGGGAACATCGGCTCCATCGTCGCCGACCGAGCGCTCGGCCTTCGCATGAAAGTGATTGCTTTTGATCCATTTTTGACACCTGAACGTGCAAAGGCGCTTGGGGTCGAAAAGGTGGAACTCGAGCAGCTTTTGCCGAGGGCCGACTTTATCACACTCCACACCCCGCTGACCGATAAGACTCGAAACATCATTGATGCCGATGCCTTGTCAAAGATGAAACGCGGCGCCTTTTTGATCAATTGTGCTCGCGGTGGGCTGGCCGATGAAACAGCCGTTCGCGCAGCTCTTGACAGCGGTACTCTTGGTGGGGCTGCGTTCGATGTCTTCGTAGATGAACCGACGAAAGACAATGTGTTGTTTGGTGGCCTCAATTTCGTGTCGACTCCCCATCTTGGGGCATCAACCAAAGAAGCGCAGGAAAACGTTGCGCTTCAGGTTGCTGAGCAGATGTGCGACTACCTTTTGAACGGAGCTGTTACAAATGCCTTGAATATGCCGTCCATTTCTGCGGACGAAGCCCCCAAGCTTACACCTTACGTCAAATTGGCTGAACAGCTCGGGTCTTTTGCCGGTCAACTCACTGAGACTGCTATCGAAGGCATACGCCTGGAATATGCAGGAGTGGTTGCAGAAATGAATACGAACGCATTGACAGCCGCGGCTTTGACAGGACTGCTCACACCGCTTCTGCAAACAGTTAACATGGTCTCGGCCCCCAGCCTTGCAAAAAACCGCGGTATCGAAGTGGAAGAAATCAAACGCGCCCAAAAAGGAGCGTATGAAACTTACATTCGATTGACTGTGCTTACCGAACGTCAAGAACGGTCGGTGGCCGGTACGGTGTTTGCCGACGGCAAACCACGTATTATTCAGGTCAAGGGCATCAACATGGAAGCCGAACTTGGCCCGCATATGCTCTACATCACAAACGAAGACAAGCCTGGCTTCATTGGGCATTTGGGCACGGAGCTGGGTAACCACGAGGTCAATATCGCAACGTTTAACCTCGGACGCATGACGGCGGGTGGCGACGCCATATGTCTCGTTGAAATTGATGAACCTGTGTCTCGGGAGGTGATGGATCGGTTGGCTGCGGTTTCGCATGTCAAGCAGGTTAAATCGCTGGCGTTCTAAATACCTCATACGTCGATGACGCATTCGGTGTCGTTATCTGGACCGGATGCGCTTTAGTACCCGCCCGTCGAGCACAAGAAGTCCTGCCAGGAGCAACCCCAAGCCACCTGCTTCATGTGCCGATATGGTTTGCCCGAGCAACAGGAAACCGAACAGGATCGCAGTTGCCGGAACGAACAATGTGACCAGAGATGCATTCGTTGCGCCCGCGTCGGAGAGAAGCCGAAAATAGAGCAAATAGGCAAACGCTGTTGCGCCGACTCCAAGCGCCGTCGCACTGAGCCATGCTTCCGCTGAGACTTCGGCGGGTGACCAGCCATCGAGCGAAATGACTGCAAGTGGCAGTATTAGTATCGTTGATCCGCTCAATTGCCCAGTTGCCGACACCAACGGCGGAATACATTTAAAACGCTTGGCAAAGGTCGCAGCGAGCGCATAGGACACGGCTGCCCCAAGGCACGCAAACTGTGCCCACAAGGGCGCCTGATCAAAGCCTCCAAGACTTGCTGAAAGCATCAGGATAACACCGGAAAACCCCAGTAGAACCCCGGCAATGCGATTTAGCCGCACCTCTTCTTGATGAAATGCCACCGAGGCAAAAAGAAATGTGAAAATCGGGGTAGTTGCGTTGAGAATGGCTGCCAATCCAGCAGACAAAGCTGTTTGCCCCCAAAACAACAGAGAAAACGGGATGGCATTGTTCAGCAGTCCCATAAATAAAAATGAGGCCGCAAGCGAAATGTTCCTGGGAAAGATGTGCCCCGTCGCGCGCATCACAACATTAAGGACAAGACAGGCTAAAGACACGCGTAGAAACACAAGAACAAGAGGAGGGATTTCGGCCACCGCAATTTTTGCAAACAGAACCGATCCGCCCCAAACGGCGCCCAACAGGGCTAGTTGCATCCAATTGCGAGCATTCATTATCAAAACAATCCATATCTAGTTTGTAGATGCGGAGATTAGATACTTGGCAACAACTGGAAACCCGGTTTGCGAGCGTTGAGGTTTTCTCTCATGACTTTCTGCTATGGACGGCGCATAAAAACCCTCTGCCAGGGCTCGCAAGTTGGGAGGCGAGTCGTTATATTCCGCGCGTTTGCCCCGGGTGGAAGGCCCGGGGCTTGATGTGTTTGCGCTCCGGTACTGTCCGGGGCTGCTTCTAAAGGGTGTTCTTTATGGCAAATGTTGTGGTCGTCGGGTCCCAATGGGGAGACGAGGGAAAAGGCAAGATCGTCGATTGGCTCTCCGAACAAGCTGACGTGATTGTCCGGTTCCAAGGCGGACACAATGCAGGCCACACCCTCGTCATTGACGGCGTTTCGTACAAGCTGTCTCTGCTTCCATCGGGTGTCGCTCGACCGGGTAAACTGTCAGTCATTGGGAACGGGGTTGTTCTCGATCCGCATGCGCTCGTTGAGGAAGTAACACGTCTTGCAGAGCAGAACGTTGTGGTAACGCCTGATAGCTTGCGCGTTGCAGAAAACGCCACTCTGATTTTGTCGCTGCACCGCGAGCTTGACGCTCTTCGCGAAAGCTCGAACACGGGTACAAGGATCGGGACGACAAAGCGTGGTATCGGACCCGCATACGAAGACAAGGTTGGGCGCCGGGCGATTCGTCTGATGGACCTGAAGAATCTGACTACACTTCCCGGCAAGATCGACCGTATGCTGGTGCATCACAACGCGTTGCGTCGGGGTCTGGGCCAAGACGAGATTTCAGCCCAGGCGATCTACGACGAACTTGCAAGCGTCGCAGACAAGGTTCTGCCCTTCGTCGATACGGTCTGGAAGCTGCTCGATGATCAGCGCCGCGAAGGCAAACGAATCTTGTTTGAAGGCGCCCAAGGCGCACTGCTTGATATCGATCATGGGACTTATCCCTTCGTAACGTCGTCCAACACGGTTGCCGGTCAGGCCGCAACCGGTTGCGGTCTTGGACCAGGATCGATTGACTATGTGTTGGGCATTACTAAAGCTTATACGACCCGGGTTGGCGAGGGACCGTTCCCAACTGAGCAAAATAACGATGTTGGCGAATTTCTTGGCACCCGTGGCCACGAGTTCGGTACCGTGACTGGCCGCCGTCGGCGATGCGGCTGGTTTGATGCTGTCCTAGTGCGTCAAACAGTCTCGACCTCGGGAATCAACGGTATTGCACTCACAAAACTCGATGTTTTGGATGGATTGGAAGAAATCAAGATCTGTGTTGGCTACGAACTCGATGGCACCCGCATCGACTACTTGCCCGCATCCCAAGGGGCTCAAGAGCGTGTAGTTCCGGTCTATGAAACCCTGCCTGGCTGGAAAGAATCCACAGAAGGTGCGAGATCTTGGGCAGAACTACCCGCACAGGCCGTAAAATATGTTCGTCACGTGGAGGAGCTGATTGGTGCGCCAGTTGCTTTGTTGTCAACCAGCCCCGAGCGGGACGATACGATCCTTGTACAAAACCCCTTCCAGGATTGAGTCTGCCGCGCATTGGTCCAAAATAAACAGAACGATAAGATTTTCTTCGTGATTCGGATCGCCGGCTCCTGTAACGGATAGGCGTGTAACCTATCTGGTAACAAGGGCCGTTGATGCGAAGCCAATGAGAGATGCGTAGGTTTCGCCAATTGGATCAAAACGCGTGCCTATATCAGCGCATACCGATTTCGGTGGGAACTTTCAGGTGGCAACACTTTCGGCAAACAGCCGACGGACAGGACGATGGCTGATTACTATTCGATTTTGAAGAAGACAATTACAGCGCTTCCGGAAAACAACGGAGCGGCGCGCCGAGGTGTTTACAGCCGTGCGCGGACTGCAATTGTAAATCAGCTGAAAGCATATGAACCACCGCTCTCTCCGAGTGAGATAACTGCTGAGCAGCTCCGTCTTGAAGAAGCAATCCGTAAGGTTGAGGCTGAGGCCGCGCGCGCCGCTTTGGGGCTAGACCCCGTAGCTAAAGCAACTGCCCCTGCTACTGCGAACGGTCAACAAGCTTCGCAAACCACTGAAATAGCATCTTCCAATCCGGCCGTGACACCGGAAACGGCAGACACAACTGCTAAAAAGTCAGATGAAAAGCCGGCTGAGGGGGGGGAGCCTACTGTTGCACCGCCTGCAGTCAACCCACTGCCAACCAGTGAAACAAGCACGCCATCGCCCCTTAAGGAGACGGTAGAGAAGGCCGAAAAGCTCGGACAAGCCTCGCATCAAGCGGTTGTTTCCAGCAAACAGGATTTCGAAGAACAGCCTGTAGATATTGGGCCTAGCGAAAGACAGGAGCCGGTCGTCGGCTCCGTATATTCCGAATTTGACGAAACAGACCAAGCTTTCGAAAAGCACGATCAGTCCTACGACGAACCGACCTTGGCTGCTCCGGCAGCAGGGAACGGCGCAACTTCAAAACGAAAACGTTATTCGTCCAGAGGAGCTAAATCTGCTTCGGACGCTCTGACCGGTGGTGGCGGCCGGTCAGCAACGTCCATGTTGCTGATGGCCGTTCTTGTGCTGATTGGATTTAGCATCATCGGTGTTGTTTATTCCCAACGCGACATGATTGCGGGATTGTTCGCCGGGAGCGAGAATGAAGTCGCTTCGGTCACACCCGGGGAAAGTGCGCCTGCTGAACCAGAGCAGGTGGACGTATCGCAACCAGAGACAGTAAACGGTTCGGCGAAGAACAACGACCGCTTGCTCGACGCAGATGGTGAGCCGGCTGCAGCCCCTGATGCCCGCAGCGTCACGACGACCCTTATCACTCCACAAGACATTGAAACCTTAACCGGGCAATCAAGTCCTGGTGCGGAGCAAATCGAGGCTCCTTCAGAAACGCCGGCAGTTTCCGCCGAAGAAGATCGGGTGCCGCAACAACCCGAAACAGATGTCGCCGCGCTTCCGGGCAACCCCGATGACTTGTCTGGGGCGACAGACACGCCTGCCATCATTGGTACGCAGAGAGCCATTCTCTATGAGGAGGGCGAGGAAGCCAACGGTTCTGGAACAGCGTCCAACGGCAACGTGGTGTGGTCACTCGAAAAGGAAACCGACGTTCAAGGACGGGAACAGCAGGTGCTGAGCGCTGCCGTAAGCATCCCAGAGAGAAGTCTTTCTGCAAACATCCGGATAAAGCCGAACGACGACAGTTCTTTGCCTGCAAGCCATCTTGTTGAAATTAAATACGAGTTTCCGGAGGAATTCTCCTCTGGCGATGTCGTGAACGTTCCGGGTCTGGTCATGAAGCCAACGGAAGAGGCTCGGGGAGATGCTCTCCTAGGGGCGTCCGTTAAAGTCTCGCCAGGCTACTTTTGGATTGCTTTGTCTAGCCTCTCCAGCGAACGGGAACGCAATATGGGGTTGCTGAGTGATCGGGGCTGGATCGATATCCCCATGCTGTTCGATACCGGAAAGCGCGGAATCCTCACGATCGAAAAAGGGGACAGCGGAAAACAGGTGGTCGATCAGGCTGTTGCTGCCTGGCAAGCCGGATAGGCGTTCTGAAGACCCGCAAGTTTCGTGCCCTAATGTTTTCCTTGCTTAATCTGCTTCGCCGGGGCATTGTCTGCGGCGGTCCGAGGGGTGTTCCGTTTTGGAACTGAGATGGCCTAGCCGAACCCTTAGAACCTGATCCGGGTCATGCCGGCGAAGGGACGGAATCCTTAGCCTTTCCCGGATCTCCATGTGCGAATGCGGCCATCGGTAGGTGGCCTGCCGGGGAGATCCATTGTGTCTGATACGAGCGAAACATCGCATAGCAGTGCTGCTACAGCATCGCCGCTATGGATTTCGGCTTTGTTAGAGATTGTCAAACGAGCTGGCAAACTGACAGCTGGCATAGCCATTGCCTTGGTCTCGTGGGAAGCGCTCGTCCGATTCTTTAACCTTCCGCCTTTTATGCTTCCCGGACCAATACGGGTAGCCGAAGCCTTTCAGAAACAGGCCGGTTTTCTGCTTTATCACGCGTCGATTACGGCCTCGGAGACGCTGCTCGGCTTTGTTCTTGGAGTGCTCGCAGGCTCGCTTTTGGCGGTTACCATGTGGCTTTATCCAATGGTGCGGCAGGGTTTGATGCCTGTGATTTTGGTAACCCAGTCACTCCCGGTCTTTGCAATTGCCCCCATTCTTGTTCTCTGGCTGGGTTTTGGGCTCGCTTCCAAAGTCGTCATGGCTGTTCTGGTTATTTTCTTTGCTGTCACGTCTACCTTTTTTGATGGTTTGCGGCGTGCAGATGAAGGTTTGGCCGACCTTGCCCGCCTGTACCGCCTGTCGCGCTGGAAAGAACTTTATTACTTCCGCATTCCAGCCGGTCTTCCTGCACTTGCATCAGGCATTCGCATCGCAGCGGTTTTTGCGCCGATTGGCGCAATCGTCGGAGAATGGGTGGGGGCAAAGGGTGGCTTGGCATTCATCATGCTGCAAAGCAACGCCCGGATGCAGACTGATGTGATGTTCGCTGCGCTGATCCTGTTGGCGATCATGGTGCTGCTTCTGCGCTTTGTCGTCGATCACCTCACTCGTTTTCTTGTTCCATGGCAGGTTGAAGACTGAGCCTGCTCAATTCCCCAAGGAGGATTTGATGAAAAAACGCTTTTTGAGCGTCGTGGCCGCGGGCCTTTTGGCTGTTGGAGTTTCAACATCGGTCCAAGCCGCTGAGAAGCTGACAGTTCTGTTGGATTGGTTCACCAACCCAGATCATGCACCCCTAGTTATCGCCAAAAGCAATGGTTTTTTTGAAGCGGAAGGTCTCGAGGTCGAGTTGATCGAGCCGGCCGATCCGGCGATGCCGCCCAAGCTCGTTGCCGCTGGACAAGGTGATATTGCCGTATCGTATCAACCGACCTTGCATGCGCAGATCAACGAAGGCTTACCGGTCGCATGGATCGGAACTTTGGTGGAAACTCCGTTAAATTCGTTGATTGTTCTAGAGGACGGCCCGATCCAAAAATTGGAGGATCTGAAAGGCAAGAAGATTGGCTATTCGGTCTCGGGTTTCGAAGATGCCATGCTTGGGCAAATGCTGAAGTCAGTCGGCCTGACCGTCAACGATGTTGAATTGATCAATGTCAACTTTGCACTTTCACCTTCACTTATGTCAGGGCAAGTCGACGCTGTTATTGGGGCTTACCGGAATTTCGAGCTCACCCAAATCGAGATCGAAGGGAAGACGGGTAAAGCTTTCTTCCCCGAAGAAAACGGCGTACCGATCTTTGATGAACTCATCTACGTGGTGCATCAGGACAAGACTGCTGATCCGCGCTTTTCTAAGTTCCTGGCGGCAATCGAAGCGGCGACAGTTTATCTAACAAATCATCCTGAAAAGGCCTGGAACGCCTTTGTCGAGGCTTACCCAAATTTGAACGATGAGCTCAACAGCCGCGCTTGGGTCGATACGCTGCCGCGTTTTGCAAAGCGCCCTGCAGCGCTTGATGAGGGCCGGTACCAGCGCTTTGCCGAATTTATGCACGCGAACGATCTTATCGACGAAGTGGTTCCGGTCGAAACATACGCTGCCGAAATACGTTAAGGCTGTCATTGAAGAGACAATGCCGCTTCGAGCGGCATTGTTACGCGCGAGTTACCGCGTTTTGCGCTTCACTTCTGAGCGCGTTCAAACGTTCTTCAAAACGACTGTAGAACGCGGCAAGCTTTTTTGGCGCGCTGCTGCGGCAAGAAGCCAAGTGGGTGGCTGCTTCAATCAGATCAGCGTCTTCAATTGCGGCCACCAACTTGCTATGATGATTTTGCAGCTCTACAAATACGGGCGAATTCGCGTGGGTCTCGTCACCGGCCAGGACAAACAATTTAACCGGTCTGGATTTGCCTTTGAGCGCAATTTCGCCGGCTTCCAAGTAAGCAAAATCAGGTGCGGCAATCCGGGTGTCCTCTGACACCAGAAGGTCTGCTCCCACAGCCTTACAGCTGGATTCAATTCGTGAGGCAACATTGACCGCATCGCCAATAACTGAATAGTTGAACCTCTTGTCGGAGCCCATATTGCCGACACAGGCCCCCCCGGAATTGAGCCCGATGCCGATTTGGACTTTCTGTGTTTTCATTTTACGCCTTTGAAAGCCAAAAGCGTCATGTTTATTCAATGCATCAACAACCTCCAGCATGCGAAGCCCCGCTCGGCAGGCGTGCTCGGCATGGCGCTCGATTGTCAGCGGAGCGTTCCAGAATGCCATGATGCTATCGCCAATATATTTGTCGATTGTGCCATCCTCCTCCTGAATAGCGTCTGAAAGAGGTGACAGGAGGGTGTTCAAAAAGCTGACCAACTCTGTTGGAGTCAACTGTTCGGAAATTGGTGTGAAGCCTCTGATATCCATGAATAAAATGGTCATGTCGCGCATCTCCCCTCCGAGGCTCAACTGTTCGGGAGACCGTTCAAGCTGTGCCACCAGATGCGGCGACAAGTATTGCCCAAATGCCTGGCGCACGAACCGCTTTTCGCGTTCAGTGAAAAAATAGACCAAAGCTGTGGAGGCTGCGAATACGAAAAACGATGCCAGGCTCGGATAGATTGGGTCGATCAGCAACCCATAGCGATAGAAGGCGAAAACCGAACCGCCAACAAGAATTGCGGCGACAGCGGCGCCCAGCAGGGCTGTTCCGATTCCGCCGAAAACCGGCAAGGCAAGGATCATCAAAATGCCTGCAGTAAGGGTTGCCAAGACCTCAGCGCCATCGGCCCAGTCCGGGCGTGTGATGAAGTTTCCGGACAGGATTTGCTCGATAGCCTGGGCATGGATTGATACCCCGGGCACGGCTTCGCCCAGTGGTGTGGCCCGGATGTCTTGTAGTCCGGTTGCAGATGACCCCACAAATACGATGTGCCCATCCACAAGTGGAGCGATGTTTGTGTGAAGAGCCGGGTCTAGAACATCAGCGGCGGAAATGTAGCGGTCCGGCCGGTCATGACTGAAGTGAACCCACAGTTCACCCCGGCGTGTCGTTGGAACTGGAAAGGCTCCGATTTTGATGTCGGTAACAGCATGAGTGTGGCCAGAGACCTCGCCACTGGCCTCGGTCGATCTCACCAACAATCCGCTGGCTCCTTGAGCTACACGCAAAGCCTCCGAGGCAAGGCTTGGATAGAGCTGGGTTCCGTCGGAGAACACCAGTGGTACCCGCCTGACAATGCCGCCAGTATCGCTTCTGGCCAAAGATAAGCCCCCAATACCGCTGGCCGCCCTATCAAGGTCGGGAAGGTTCGTAAGGGCAGATTGAAACGCGGCCAGGAACTCTGCTGGATCCTGACCTCCGAATGCAAACCCGGCTTTGAGGGGAGGGCGTACTTCGCTTTTCTCTGGCAGCAGAGCAAAACCGAGGACAACAGGTGCATTTTTTAGCGTGTCAGCAAAAGCTACGTCGTGATCTGGCAGCTCTGCCAGAGCATCTGCCAATTGATCGCCCATCGTTCCACGAAGAGAGTCCGATATGTTCGCGGGAGATGTTCGGTCCGGTTCGCTAAAGACGATATCGTATGCGATGACTGCGGCGCCGAAATCCGCCAAGGTATTGGTAAGATCCGCCAGCTTGGTTCGGGGCCATGGCCACTGGCCTAGTGCTTGAATTGAAACTTCGTCGATGTCGACAATCCGCACAGGCTGCGGAACATACTCTCTCGGTTCAAGGCGCTGGTATGCGTCGAAGGTGAATTCGCGCACAGCTGTCAGGACATCCGGGTTTGTAGCTCGAATTAATGTCGCCAATGCCAGAATGGCAATGCCAGTGAGGCCAACGAGAACGCGTTTGTTCAAGAAGCGTCTAACGACAGAACGCATTCTTCCGACCCTCTTTCACACTTTTGCATCCTAGGCTTCGCCTGCTTGAACGGCAAGATGGAACAGGGTGGCGGTCGGCATTAAAAAGGCGGCCAGAAGGCCGCCTCGTAATTTGAACCGCTACATTTCTTATGCGTGTGCAGGCGCTTCAAGTGCTCTTGCGCTGTTGCGGACGGCTTTTTGTACCTTTTCGAACGCGCGCACTTCTATTTGCCGAACACGCTCCCGGCTGACGCCAAATTCGCCAGAAAGATCCTCCAGCGTCATCGGATCCTCTGATAAGCGGCGGGCCTCAAAGATGCGTCGCTCGCGCTCATTAAGAACATCCATTGCGTCGCTTAGCAACTTCCGGCGATGGTCAAGTTCTTCCTGGTTGGCGAGCATGGTTTCCTGGCTGTCGCCTTCATCAACGAGCCAGTCCTGCCATTCTCCGGCATCCGCTTCTGCGCGAACCGGTGCATTGAGGCTGGCATCGCCACCCAAGCGCCGATTCATGGACACAACCTCGTCTTCGCTGACGCCAAGGCGGGTCGCGATCTCTGCAACTTGGTCCGGCCTGAGATCGCCTTCGTCAAGAGCCTGGATTTTGCCCTTAAGGCGTCGCAGATTGAAGAACAGACGCTTTTGGTTTGCGGTGGTGCCCATTTTTACTAGCGACCACGACCGCAAAATGTACTCTTGTATTGCGGCTTTGATCCACCACATGGCGTAGGTCGCTAGGCGGAAGCCTTTATCCGGCTCGAATCTCTTGACTGCTTGCATCAGCCCAACATTGCCCTCTGAAACAACTTCAGAAATCGGCAATCCGTAGCCTCGATAGCCCATGGCAATTTTCGCCACGAGGCGCAGGTGTGAGTTGACAAGCCTTTCGGCAGCTTCCGGATCCTCGTGCTCCTTGTACCGCTTCGCGAGCATATACTCTTCCTGCGGCTGCAGCATCGGAAACTTCCGAATTTCGTCGAGGTAGCGGCTTAATCCGCCTTCCCCGGCTGTGAGCATAGGTATGTTCTGGGCCATGATATGCGCCCCCTTTCTCCCGAAACAGCGTTCCTTCTCGTTTCAAATGTGACCTGCTTCGATGTCGACAGACAGGCTTCAGATTCAGAAGCAAACGCTTGATGTCCGGCGTCCTGAGCGGCACGCCAACTTGAATAATATAAGATGGATTTAGGCAATTGCATGATCGAAAGTTGGAATGACATTCTAAAATTTTTGTAATGCGTGTAAAAGTTCTGAAAAATCAGCAGGATATGGACTTGTAAATCGCATGGTCTCGCCGCTCAACGGGTGTTCGAAGGCTAGCAGGCCAGCGTGCAGTGCTTGCCTGTTAAACCGGCTGACAATGCTTTTAAGTGGCTGCTCCAGCCGATTGATTTTAGTTTTGAAGCCTGACCCGTAGTCTTTGTCGCCAATCAGGGGGTAACCCGCATACGCCATATGCACACGGATTTGATGCGTACGCCCGGTTTCCAGACGGCACTCAATCAGGCTGGCAAGCGGTTCGTCTTCTGGGTTTCCAAACCGATCCTTAATTTTCCAATGAGTGACTGCATGACGGCCCGCAGCTTTAACAACGGTAATTTTTTGTCTGTTGGCGTGTGAGCGCGCTAGATTTGCATCGATTGTCCCTTTCAAACTTGAAGGCGCGCCCCAGACGAGTGCCGAATACGCCCGTTCCAGTGGTCCTGAACGCCCGTGATCTGCAAACTGTGCGGACAGCCCTTGGTGAGCACGGTCTGTCTTGGCGACAACCAGCAAACCACTTGTATCTTTGTCGATGCGGTGGACGATCCCCGGACGCTTTACGCCCCCAATTCCGGACAAGCTGCTACCGCAATGATGAATCAGCGCGTTCACAAGCGTACCAGTCCAATTACCGGCACCTGGATGTACAACCAAACCGGCTGGTTTATCAATAACAATCAATTCGTCGTCTTCAAAGACGACCGCCAGCGGAATGTTTTCTCCCTGTGGCTCGGGATCCTCGGCTTCTGGCAGCTGAAGTTCGATACAGTCGCCTTCGTTGACCCTATGCTTGGGCTCAATTATCTTCCGGCTTCCGACGGTCACCTCGCCAGCCTTGATTAGCGTTTGAACGCGATTTCTGCTCATGGTGTCCAGCTGGCCAGCCAAAACGGCATCTAGCCGTTTTCCGTTGTCCTCATCAGAAACTGTGTAAGCAAAGTCCGCCCCTAATTCATGCGGATCATAAGGAGTTATTTTTGTCATGTCGCAGCCGGATTATAATGATGAAGGACGCGAAGACCCGCCGCTTGATCCTGCTACACAACGCATACAGATGAAATTGCGCCGGCTGTTGCTTGGGTCGTCTCTAATCATGTTTATCGGATTCATCGCCGTATTCGCAGCAATCTTTTACAAGATCAATAGCTCGAACGATGATCGCGTTGTTGAATTTCCGACCGAGATCGATCTGGGCCGCGGTGGCCAGGTGATACAGTTTGGTGCGGATAGCGGCGTGCTATTCTTCGTTGTGACAGGCCCGCTTGGTGGGGAAGTGTTGGCTCGTGTAGATGCGGAAACTGGAGTAATACTGTCCCGGACAAGCTTAGGCCAGTAATTTGAGTTGTCCTAAAGCCGCAGGTTATCAACAGGCTAAGAGGCAATGCGCGCTCGGTAGGGCTTGAACTCCTCAGGGCACCGCCGTATATGCAGCGCCCTTAGCTGAACAAAAGAGTTCAGCGCCGCGCGCCCATCGTCTAGCGGTCTAGGACGCCGCCCTTTCACGGCGGAAACACGGGTTCGAGTCCCGTTGGGCGTGCCACTTATTCAGCCAAATTAAACTGCTTGGTCCACCGCTGTGCGGTCGACGCCGGTTTCAATCAGCGTAACGTCTTCATTCGCTGCAATCTGCCTAATGGTGTCAGATGGGCAGTTGTCTGTGACGAAGGTGGTCACCTGAGAGAGGTGGCCAACGCGCACCGGTGCTGTTCTTTCAAACTTGGTACTGTCCGCGGCAAGAATGACATGACGGGCATTTTCCATGATTGTTTGAGTGACACGGACTTCCCGGTAGTCATAATCCAGCAAAGAGCCATCCGGGTCGATTGCGGAAGCGCCGACAATCGCAAAATCGACCTTGAATTGGCGCATAAAGTCGACTGCAGCTTCACCGACAATCCCGCCGTCGGCATGCCGTAAAACACCGCCGGCAACCACAACCTCAATTTGGCTGTACCCACGAACCAGACTGGCGACATTAAGGTTGTTGGTGATCACCATCAATCCACGGTGCTGTAGCAATGACTGAGCGACCGCTTCAGTCGTTGTGCCGATGTTGATGAACATTGACGCATTGTCCGGAATCAATGTTGCAACGCTTGTACCAATATCTGCTTTTTCTTTGCTAGATATGATCCTGCGCGCTTCGTAGCCTACGTTTTCAATGCCTGATGAAAGCAATGCGCCACCGTGTGTTCGGGCTAGAAGGCGACGTTCACATAGTTCGTTCAAGTCTTTCCGGATCGTTTGGGGACTCACATCAAACCGCCTTGAAAGGTCGTCTACGCTTACCCGGCCGTTTTGGCGCGCGATTTCAAGGATAGCATTGTGTCGAGCAATCAGCATTGGGCACTCATTTCACTACGCGGCCTGCTGATACCGAATCCGCAACGGGATCTCAGGCAACATCTCTTTTTTTGTCTTTTGAGCGGGCGGACTTCGATTTTGTGGTGGTGGGCGACGTTTCGATTTTCTTCAGGCCGTTGCTGCTGTCGTCATCTCGGACTGACGTCGCTGGCGTCTTTTGTGAGGCAACAATTTTCTTCATGAGAGCACGGGCCGGCGACAGTTTTTCTTTCGGCATTCCAGTGTGTGATGTATCTGCCTGCGGCTTTTCCCCTTTCGAACGCCGGTGCGTCTTTGTGGGAGACTGTGTTGGCTTTTTCTTCTTGGTCGGGTTCGATTTGTCCGATGTTGTAGCGGTTGGCGCCACATCGTTTTCAACAGGTGATTTGATTGTTGCTCCCGTTTCCCCTTGAGGTTTGCTGGTGTCGCGCTTTTTACTAAATTGTTTGGTGAGTGAGCGAAGGTCCGACCGCAGGCTTGAGAGTTCCGGTGCCATTTCTAGGTCTTTTCGCAAACGGGCAATTTGTGCGCGGGCGCGCCCTAGCATTCGGTCTTTGTTGGACAGCTGAGCCTTCAAATTGGACGCTTCTGCATCGGCAGCCTTCAGATTGGTCCGTAGTTGGGCGGCGGCGGCGGTCCGGTCGAGCCCTGTCGTATCCAGCTGCACCAAAAGCCGGGCAACCTCAGCCTGGGCCGCGATATATTTTGTCTCAGCTTCAATGAGCTCGCTTTCCAAGGTCACGACCACATCTTTCAATGCGGCGGCATCTGCCTCCAGAGGTACGACAGAAGTCTCTGCACTGCCCGCCTCATAGGCAGCCAGCTTGGTCTTGAGTTGGGCCACCTCAGATTCAAGTGCCGCTACAGCAGCAAGCTCCATTGTTGCGGCAGTCGGTGCAAGGCTGTCATCTCCTTCTGAGCCGTGAAAAAGAACCGGCTGACCGGCCTGTTTTCGCTCTTCCAACTTAAGGTGGGCTTTTTCCAGAAGCTCCTCTGTTTTTTCGAGTTTTGATTTGGTTCTCTTGAGATCGCGTCGGTAGGTCTGTGCTGCCGAGCCGGCTTTTTCCGCGAGGTCCGCTTCAAGTTCTTGGCGCAGAGAACTCAGTTCCATTGCATGCCCGGCTCTCATCCGCACGATTTCAGATTTCAGGCGGGCCGTTTCCAGTCTGTGGCTGGCGGTCTCCTCGCGTTGCGCCTGTAGGGCTTGCTCAACCTTGTTCAGGCTGATCGCATTTCGAGCTCTTTCGGCATCCTGAGCGGCCTGGACTTCAGCATATGTGCTGGGATTGACCGCGTTCATGGCCTCTTTCGTCAGCCTTACTGCACGTTTGTAAAGTGCGGGCGCCACTGCGAAACCAAGAAGGCTCGCAGCTAGAAAACCCAGCGCAACGTACATCGCAGCTTCGATCAAAAGCGTCTCCCATTCCGGTCCGCGCCAGTACCTTCTACAAATAAAGGAGGGTTTAAATGAGTCCAACCCCGCCGATGCGCTAATTGTGATGCGATTTTGACTGACGTTCTTGCCCTACGTCAAAACGGGTTCCAGGTTGGGCGGTCGGTGAATTTCAGGTATCCGAGATTAACACCGAGCCGGGCGCCAACGCCTGCGCGAACCGGGACGACATAAACGTCATAATATTTGAGGACGGTCATGCCGACACCACCGACAAGATAGGCGGATCCATTGACGCCAAGGTAGCGCTCATAAATGTCATCAACACGCGGCAGGTTGTAGACCAGCATCATTACGCGCGCGCCATCTGCGCCAAAATCCCACCCAACGGACGGCCCTTGCCAGAACACTTTATGAGTCCCCGCGTTTCGGGTAAAAAGCTCACCTTCTCCATAGCGTGCACCGGCAACAAAAGCTCCGGACCCTTCTTCACCGAGAATATAGCCATTCGGCTTGCCATACTGGCTGAACGCCCGCTCCACCACGGATGCCAATCCGCCGCTAACAGAGCCGAAAAACTGGTGTCCGGTCTGCAGGATCTCATCTTGTTCGTAAGTCTGCGGAGGCGGAACGCGCTCGCTGTCCGCCTGTGCCTTGGCTGCATGTGGAAGAAACAGCGCTGCGGCAAGCGAGAGAATTACGCCTTTTAGCAGGAATAGCCAACTGGTCCGTTTGAAGACATGTGACGGGTTCATGAAGTATTCCATCCTTGGAATGGGGCATCAATTCGCGGACAGTGCCGCTGTTGTCTGCGCAACTGGTGTTATGGTTCCTAGACCGAGCCCGAATCGCTCTTAACTCTAATCGAATCACGAAGCGCGCCATGATGCAAAGCTGTTTCAAGAAATGGACAAGGTTATGGCCATTGGTGTTCACGACAGCTCTTCTGGGTGTCATCAGCACCGCAGGCGCACGGCCAACGATTTTCGTGCCCGACCCGATCGCGGGTTATGCGATCGGGGGGCACGACCCGGTTGCCTATTTTGTCGATCACAAGCCTCGTAAAGGTATGAGCCAGTTCGAGTTTAGTTGGGGAGGCGCAGATTGGGTGTTTGTCAATCAGGGGAATTTGGCGGCCTTTAAACAAGCGCCCGAAGTTTATGCACCCCTTTATGCGGGCTGCGGCGGATATGCATTGAGCGAAGGCTACGCAACTGCTGGAAACCCATTCATTTTCGCGCTTGTGGAAGATCGCCTCGTCTTCTTCCACTCGGTGGTAAACCGGTTTCTGTTTCTCGCGAATTACGAGCAGCATCTGGAACGCGCTGACGAAAATGCGCCCAAAACCGGTTGTATCCCGTCTAAATGAGGTAGCCTCATCTTGGCAGCTCGATTTGTGGTGTGTATCCCTTGATTGATCGATTTCGAATCAATCTCGATTGAATGTGAACACAATTCGCGGGTCGTCATGTCCGAACTCAAAGAGATTACATCCCTAGATCTGGCCGCACTTGTTGCTAGCCGTGTCTGCCATGACATCATCAGCCCTGTGGGAGCCATTACCAACGGGCTTGAAGTGCTTGACGAAGAAGGTTCGGAGGACATGCGCGAATTTGCCATGGACCTAATTCGGAAAAGCGCGCGCCAGGCGTCGGCCAAACTCCAATTCGCGAGGCTTGCATTTGGTGCGGCTGGCTCGGCAGGCGCCGAAATTGATCTGGGCGATGCTCAAGTCGTTGCGACAGGCTTCATGGAAAATGAGAAATCCGATCTGGATTGGAAACTTGCTCGGCACTTAATGCCAAAAAATTTCGTCAAGCTATTGCTCAATCTGATCCTGATCGCAAACCAATGTGTCCCGCGGGGCGGGACGATCCTTGTCGAGATGGAAGGTGATCCAAAGTTGCCGTCCTTCACGGTCAAAGCGTCTGGCGTCAATCCGCGTATTCCCCTTGGCATGAAAGAAACGCTATCAGGTGAAGAGCCAGAGCGTGTCGACGCTCATTCTGTCCAGCCGATATACACGCTTTTGCTCGCCCGGGAATCCGATATGAAGCTGGCTATCGACAAGGACGAAGAGACTGTTTTAATTACTGCTTCTCCTGTTTGACGCAATACCGGACAAAACAATTCGGTTGTTTCAGCGTATCTTAACTGTTTAGGCTCAACCTAAATCCCATGGACATCCCGGTCCAGCCGTCCGTTTCGGACGCGGAACCAGTAATCAGTCGGGTGAGAGCAGGCCATGGACGACCTCCTCAGGGAATTTATTACCGAGACTAATGAAAGTCTCGACGTTGTTGATGTCGAGCTTGTCAAGTTCGAACAGGAACCAAACAACGCCACCATCCTGGACAACATCTTCCGTCTTGTGCACACGATTAAAGGGACCTGCGGGTTCCTCGGTCTGCCCCGGCTAGAGGGTATTGCGCACGCGGCGGAAACCCTGATGGGCAAATTCCGTGAGGGTGCTCCGGTCACCCAGGAAGCGGTATCGATCATTTTGTCTTCGATCGACAAAATCAAAGACATTTTGGCCGAACTCGAAGCCGCGGAAGGCGAAGAGCCACAAGGCGACGACAGCGAGCTCATCGGCAAGCTGGAGGAAATGTCAGCGAAGGCTGATGTTGCCATGGCGAACGGCGGTGTGGCTGAAGAAGAGCCTGCGCTAGCTGAGGACCCGGCTCAACCTGCGGAAACCGACTCCGGACCTCCAGACCAATCTCTTGAGCGTCCGTTACGCCCGGGCGAGGTCTCGCTCGACGAACTCGAGCGTGCCTTCCGTGAAACAGAGATCGAAGTCGAGATCGCAGAGACTTCGGTCGACGAAGATGCGGCCGACGAGGCCATCGCAGAGGCTGCTGCTGAGGAGCAACGGGCTACAGAGAAGCCTAAGCCTGAAGTTACAGTGGAGAGAAAGCCGGCCGCAGCGGCATCTGCAGAGTCGCAAAAAGCCGAGGCGGGAGACAAGAAGTCATCCGGTAATTCGGTCTCCAATCAGAGTATCCGGGTTGCAGTCGATACATTGGAACACCTTATGACAATGGTGTCCGAATTGGTTCTGACCCGGAACCAGCTTCTGGAAATTGTTCGTCGCCACGAAGACAGCGAATTTAAGGTTCCGCTGCAACGTCTGTCTAACGTCACGGCCGAGCTGCAGGAAGGTGTCATGGCGACCCGGATGCAGCCGATCGGAAACGCTTGGCAAAAACTGCCACGGATCGTTCGCGACCTCAGTCAGGATCTCGACAAGCCGATTGATCTTGAGATGATCGGCGCAGATACGGAGCTCGATCGTCAAGTCCTTGAAATGATCAAGGACCCCCTGACGCACATGGTTCGAAACTCCGCAGATCATGGATTAGAGCTACCAGAAGCCCGCCGCGCTGCTGGTAAGCCGGAAAAAGGCAAAATTACGCTTGCTGCCTATCATGAAGGCGGCCACATCATTATCGAAGTCCGCGATGACGGTAAGGGGCTTGATGTTGAAAAGATCAAGGCAAAGGTCCTCGAGCGTGGTTTAGCAACCGAAGCCGAATTCGACAAAATGTCGGATGCCCAAATTCATAAATTCATCTTTGCCGCAGGCTTCTCAACCGCAGCTGAAGTAACCAGTGTCTCTGGCCGCGGTGTTGGCATGGACGTGGTTCGGAACAATATCGAACTGATCGGTGGAACGGTTGACCTTCGCTCGACACAGGGCAAAGGTACCAGCTTCATCATCAAGATCCCGCTAACCTTGGCAATTGTTTCAACGCTCATCGTTGAGGCTGGTGGTGACCGCTTCGCAATCCCGCAGCTGTCGGTTGTCGAGTTGGTGCGGGTCCAGCACAATTCCGAACATCGCATTGAGCGCATCAAGGACACTCCGGTTCTGCGCTTGCGCAACAAACTTCTGCCGCTGGTTCATATGTCTCATTTGCTAGGTATTGTTGACGAAGCCAAGGCGGAAGAAGCGTTTGATGCGGATAATGGCTTTATCGTTGTCATGCAGGTTGGAAGTCAGACTTTCGGTGTTGTGGTCGACGGTGTCTTCCATACTGAGGAAATCGTCGTCAAACCCATGTCCACGATGCTCCGGAACCTCACAATGTTCTCGGGGAACACCATCCTTGGTGATGGCTCGGTGATCATGATCATTGACCCCAATGGTGTTGCGAGTGCGATGGCAAGCCACGCATCAAGTGCTGTGACCGAACAAGCGGAAGAGGAAGCCGAAGACTTAAGCCGCAGAGCGGATACCGGTCAAAATGCGATTTCGTTGCTACTGTTCCGCGCGGGAGCACCGGAACCAAAAGCCGTCCCTCTGTCGCTGGTCACGCGCCTTGAGGAATTCGAGGTCAACAAAATTGAGCGTTCCAACGGGCGCGATCTTGTTCAGTACCGCGGCGCCCTTATGCCATTGGTCTATGTTAACGAGGGCGATCGCCACAAGACGGACGGCACCCAGCCGATGTTGGTATTCTCCGATAGTGGCCGCTCGATGGGTTTGGTCGTCGACGAGATTGTCGATATTGTCGAAGACCGCATGAACATCGAAGTCGGGTCGGAACGCCCCGGTATACTCGGGTCCGCAATTGTCAAGGAACGCGCGACAGAAATCATCGACCTCGGTTATTACTTGCCGCAGGCATTTGAGGACTGGTTCATGCGGAAGGAAATGGATATCCAAGCGCTTACCAAAAAAGTGTTGTTTGTGGATGACAGTGCCTTCTTCCGGAACATGCTGACACCGGTGTTGAAAGCAGCTGGCTATGACGTCACTACGTGTGGCAGCGCATCTCAGGCATTTGAAATGCTTGAAAACGGTGCCAAGTTCCACGCAGTGGTGAGCGACATTGAAATGCCGGAAATCAACGGCTTCGAATTCTGCGAATCGCTGCGGAGAGATCCAAGGTTCCGTAACATGCCAATACTTGCCCTGTCCGCCATGGTGACGCCGGCTTCAATTGAACGGGGACGCCAGGCCGGGTTCGATGACTATGTTGCCAAGTTCGACCGTCCAGGCCTCATTGCCGCACTAAAAGACGTGTTCTCCGGTGAAATGGGAGTTGCAGCATGACGATGCTGGAAAACAAAGTCACCGCTGGTAGTGACATGATCCAATACGTAACTGTGGTGATTGGCGGCCAGTTGTTCGGATTGCCGATTTCTCAGGTTCACGACGTGTTTGTTCCCGAGAGCGTGACACGTGTTCCGCTATCCGCGCCCGAAGTTGCCGGTGTTCTTAACCTGCGCGGACGTATTGTCACGGCAATCAATATGCGGCGTCGCCTGCATCTTCCTCCGCTTGAGGAAGGCCAAATGATGGCTGTCGGTATCGAATATAAGCACGAAAGCTATGGCCTCGTAATCGACACGGTCGGGGAAGTTCTGACGCTGCCGGCAAGTTCGGCAGAGCCAAACCCGTCCAACCTCGACAAACGATGGGCAGAGATTTCGGGCGGTGTTCACCGTTTGGATGGCCGCTTAATGGTTATCCTCGATGTGTCCCGGCTCTTGGGCGCTATGTTTACAGAGCCGATGGTTGCAGCCTAAGTCTGCAACACTAAACGCGATAGACCAGTGAGGGTTGGTCGAAACTGGAGTGAAATCCTATGAAACAGTGCCTTGTAGTCGATGACTCTAGCGTCATCCGTAAGGTAGCCCGCCGCATTCTCGAGGATATGAATTTCGGGATCACAGAGGCTGAGGACGGTCAGCAGGCGCTGGATGAATGCCGCAAAACAATGCCGGATGCGATCCTTTTGGATTGGAACATGCCGGTCATGGATGGCCTTGAGTTTTTGACAAGTCTCCGTGGGGAAGAGGGCGGGGAAAAGCCGGTCGTCGTGTTCTGCACCACTGAAAACGATGTCGCCCATATCGCCCGTGCCATTCGCGCGGGCGCGAACGAATACATTATGAAGCCCTTCGACCGCGAGATCGTTGAAGCAAAGTTTCAGGAAGTCGGCCTCATCTAACTTCGGCGGTGGAAGCTGTATGGCATTTGCGCAAAAAAATGTTGCCGCTGGCATCAACCCTGGGGACGATCCACTCAAAGTAATGGTCGTTGATGACGCGGTTGTTATTCGCGGGTTGCTGACACGTTGGCTGGGTGAGGACAAGGCGATTGATGTCGTTGGGTCACACCGCAACGGCAAGCTTGCTGTCGATGATATTGAGAAAAGCAACCCGGATGTTGTTGTTCTCGATATTGAAATGCCCGAAATGGACGGGATGACGGCTCTACCGCTCATGCTGGCAAAAAAGCGCGACCTCGTTGTCATCATGGCATCGACGTTGACGCGACGGAATGCTGAAATAAGCCTTAAAGCGATGTCTCTTGGGGCTGCCGACTATGTTCCTAAGCCGGAATCTACCTCGGAAGTCACAACTTCGATCGATTTCCGGCGTGAGCTTATCGACAAAGTGAAGGCTCTTGGAGCTCGCGCACGGCGGATGAAAGGTCCAGCCCGGACCATGCGGGCTGAAACCCGCGCCGGGCGTATATCGGCGCCCGCAGCGCGGGCACCTGATCCTAAGCAGATCAATACGCGCGATGCATTTCGTGGAGCACCGGCGCCGGTCGCTCCAAGTGCTGGCCGGTTTACTACGAAACCCTATTCGTCTGCTCGCCCCCGTGTTTTGGCAATCGGGTCGTCTACAGGCGGGCCGCAAGCGCTTCAGGAAGTCATGAAGCAGGTTGGTACGGCGATGAACGATGTGCCCGTACTGATCACACAACATATGCCGCCAACTTTCACCTCCATTCTGGCTGAACACGTCGGTAAGGCCGCGCTGCGCCCGTCAAAAGAAGGCGAAGACGGCGAAGTCTTGCGCCCAGGGCACATTTATGTGGCACCGGGCGGGAAACACATGGTGATCGAAAAAGACGCGGGCGCAGTCAAGATCCGGCTAAACGACGGTCCGCCTGTGAATTTCTGCAAACCGGCCGTTGACCCGCTGTTCGACAGCGTCGCAAAGGTCTTCGGCTCTGCTTCGCTGGCTGTGATCCTAACCGGCATGGGGCATGACGGTGCCAACGGTATTGGGACTATCGCGAGTGGTGGCGGCAGTATCATTACCCAGGATGAAGCAACGAGCGTAGTTTGGGGTATGCCGGGTGCGGCCGCCGCCACAGGGCTCTGCAGCGATATCCTTCCGCTTGCCGACATCGGCCCGAAATTGGCGCGCGTGTTGAAAGGGAATACCCGATGACCCCGGCCGAATTTGAATTTTTGAAAAAATTCCTGAAAGAACGCTCCGGCTTGGTGCTGTCGAACGATAAGCAATATTTGGTGGAAAGCCGGCTGCTGCCGATCGCCCGTACATCTAAGCTTGAAACTTTGAGCAATCTGATCGGTACTTTGCAAAAAGGCATGAACAAAAAGCTTGAAACGGACGTTGTCGAAGCAATGACGACGAATGAGTCGTTTTTCTTCCGTGACAAGACACCTTTCGAGCATTTCAACGACACCATGCTTCCTGCATTGTTGGAATCGCGGGCCCGCACAAAGACTATAAAAATCTGGTGCGCAGCTGCGTCCACCGGACAGGAGCCCTATTCGTTGGGGATCTGTATTAAGGAAGCTCAAGCCAAACTGGGTGGTTGGCGTACCCGGATGCTTGGCACTGATTTGTCCAATGAGGTTCTCGACAAGGCACGCGCGGGGCTCTACAGCCAATTTGAAGTTCAACGTGGTCTGCCTATACAGGTGCTGCTCAAATACTTCGAGCAGAAAGGCGACCTTTGGCAGATCAATGCAAGCCTGCGCGCCATGGTGGAGTGGAAAAAACTCAATCTCTTGGAAAACTTTTCGCATCTTGGCGAATTTGACGTAATCTTCTGTCGGAACGTCTTGATTTATTTCGATCAGCCAACAAAATCAGAGATCCTTGGCCGACTCGCAAAGTTACTTCCCGAAGACGGGTTTCTTGTTCTTGGAGCCGCCGAGACAGTGGTCGGCCTGACCGACGCCTTTAAACCGGTGCCTGGAAAACGCGGGTTGTTTCAGCGCAAAGTCGCCGACAAGGCCAAACCTGCGGCACCCGCATCACGCCTTGCGGTCGCCGGCGGCTTGGCGCGCTGAGATTTCAAATAAGTGCGATATGAAAGAGCGGCGAAAGCCGCTTTTTTGCCTGCACAGGACTAATCTAAAGCTTATCCGCAAGAGCCTCTGCAGCCTTGGCAGCGAAACGCCTGCTGATCGGAACGGTCGTCCCATCGCTCATTTCAACCTTCAAGCTGGTTCTGTTTTTGATCAAGCGAATAACTTCGGCATTTGCGATCCAATGGCTGCGGTGTACCTGCATGCCAGCTTCTCTCGGCAACTCAAGAAGAAGGTCGGAAAACCGGGAAAGAACCATCCTGGATTCTTATGCCGTAACCAATTTTACGTAGTGTTCTTGAGCTTCTGCGCGAATTAGCGGAACTGTGATTGGAGGGGTTAAACGGGCAAGATATCCATTGATGGGTTTTGAAATGTTGTCGAGTGGCTCCGCGGAACTGCGCAAACTTTGCGGTGAGTCGGGTTCCAATTGCGTACGGCGATTTAGGTCCCAGCTCCAAAGCAGGGGCAGACCCATAAGCGCGCACAAAACCAGATGGTTGTCGACGAGATAACCAAGTTCCAAAAGGAACGCAGATAAGCGGGAACCATGTGCCGCGGGCCCGGTCCCGCCGAAGGTATTCATCCCAAGCTCGGGAATCCCAATTACAATGTCCAATGCTGTTATGGCGAGGGCAAAGGGAACGAAACTTGCGAAAGCTGCCGCAACAACAGCCGCCCACCTGTTTCTGGCTAGCCAATGATTCAAAATACACAACTCAAGCATCCCCGCGAACATGATGCCTTCGATGCAGAGGCGGACTATCCAGTACAGATAAAGCTGGGCCACGCTCCAATCCGGTAATCGCGAAACCTCAGAGGCAGACAACAAAAGTGCTGCCAGAAACGCGATTATTGCAATTCTCCAACGCGTTGACGGCAGCATAAGAATGCCCATTGTTCTGACTGCGTTGAGCCTAACATTCGCGTTGCATGAATGGAATGAGAATAACTCATTGAAAAACCGATCATAAAACAGCCCACTAAAGAAATGGCGAAAATTTGATCAGGATTTGCGTTGGGCTCGCTGGTCCTTTGCCCGGGGACTTCCAAGTAGCAGGGATGAACGCGGGTACTGTCGATCGCATGAAAGAAGAATGTCTCGACGTCTGCGTCTAGCGGAGTGAATTGTTGAAACGGGAGTGACTAATTCATGGGTGAACTGAAGATTGAATTGACGCGCCGCTCGGCCTTGTTCGGTGCCGCTGGAGCTGCTGCGGCAGCTGGTCTTGCGGCGACAGGCGTGGCTCATGCTGCCGCTGAAAAGCAAGGGGCTCTGTTTCAGCCTGTTTCAAGATACGGTGTAGGAGACATGGAGCTCACGACGCTGCTCGATGGCGCAGTTCCCGTTGGTGATCCACAAAAGACATTCGGCATGAACGTTGATGCCGACACTTTCGGTGAAGCCTCGGAAAACAACTTTATTCCGGCCGATAATTTCAAAGCTTTCTTTACACCGACTGTCATCAATACCGGGAATGAACTGGTCCTTTTCGATACAGGAGTTGGGGAAGGCGGACGCCCCGCACGCGGCAACATGCGGGCAGCCCTCGAAAGCGCTGGATACACTCCGGACCAAGTCGATATTGTAGTGCTGACCCATATGCATCCTGACCACATTGGTGGGCTTATGGAGGGCGGGGCGCCTGCCTTTCCGAACGCGCGTTATGTAACTGGCCAGGCTGAATTTGATTTTTGGTCGGGCATGGACCCGGAAGCTAATGGCGTCACACAGTTGATGGCCAAAAATGTCACTCCGCTCGCTGACAACATGACCTTCTTGGGGGACGGGGACAGCGTAGTACCGGGTATAACCGCGATGCAGGCCTTCGGACACACGCCGGGGCACATGACTTATATGATCGAGAGTGGTGGGCAGCAGCTGTTATTGGCTGCCGATCTTGCGAATCACTATGTCTGGTCACTTGGTTATCCAGACTGGGAAGTACGCTTCGACATGGATAAAGAAGCAGCAGCTCTAACACGGCGCCGCGTTCTGAATATGCTTGCGAGCGAAAAAATCCCATTTGTTGGCTATCATATGCCGTTTCCGGCCGTCGGATTTGTCGAAACTGACGGCGATGGATTTAAGTACGTGGCTGAATCCTATCAGCTCAGCCTCTGAGTGCACGGCCCTATACGAAAACAGAGGCGGGGAGATGGTCGGTCAGTAGTGTCCGGCCATCTTTCGCAAACAACTGATAAAACGAAAAAAGCCCCTGCATCAGCAAGGGCTTTTAGGAATGCTGCAGATGCCGCGTTTCCCTTAGGCTGCCGCTTCCATTTCCGGCTCTCGAAGCACATATCCGCGGCCCCACACCGTTTCGATGTAGTTCTTGCCAGATGTTGCAGCCGCCAGTTTTTTACGCAGTTTGCATATGAAAACGTCGATGATTTTGAGCTCTGGCTCGTCCATGCCACCGTAAAGGTGGTTGAGGAACATTTCTTTCGTTAGGGTCGTTCCCTTCCGAAGTGAGAGCAGCTCTAACATCTGGTATTCTTTCCCGGTCAGGTGAACGCGCTGTCCCCCGACTTCCACGGTCTTGGTATCCAGATTGACCTTGAGATCGCCCGTCACAATGACGGACTGCGCGTGGCCTTTCGACCGGCGGACGATCGCATGAATGCGTGCGACGAGTTCATCCTTATGAAAGGGCTTCGTCATGTAGTCGTCAGCGCCAAAGCCCAAGCCGCGCACTTTGTCTTCGATGCCCGCATTGCCTGAGAGTATCAGAATAGGCGTCTTAACCTTGGAAACCCGAAGTGTCCGAAGAACCTCGTATCCGGACATGTCCGGAAGGTTCAAATCCAACATAATTATGTCGTAATCGTACAGCTTGCCGAGGTCGATACCTTCCTCGCCAAGATCTGTCGTGTAGACGTTGAAGTTTTCGGACTTCAGCATCAGCTCGATGCTCTGCGCCGTGGCGCTATCATCCTCAATCAACAATACACGCATGCCAATCCCCTTTAGTTGCCTTTCCTGGGCAAGTCGCAACGGCTGTGTCGGCGCCTGCTACAAAGGACTGATTAACCCCGACCCAAAGTTAGAGCCTTATGGTTAACAAAATATGATTCCTTGCAGCAAGCCTCGTAAAAACGAATCTGTGAACAAAGCCCAAGTTCCTGAATTGGCGAAAAAAATACGCGTTATCAGAACTTAAGATGTCACTTTAGGAAATCGCTCTACAGGATTCCTAACAGACTCTTTTCATGTTGGCCGCTGGACCCCTGAAAAGCTCTCGCTTGCCAGCATTCCAATTGTTAACATTAAGCAGAGACGTAAACGATCGGTTACCAAAACTGTTAACTCCTGAAAGGAATCGACCGTGAAGGCGCTTTTTGCCGAAATTGATTCGATTTTACCGGAGGAGATTTACGGCCGGGTGGCAGCTGTCCAGGGCTTGTTGGTCGAGGTCGCAGGTCCCGTTCATGAAATGAGCGTGGGCTCACTTCTAGAGATCGAAAGTGGCGAAAACAGCCCGAAAATACCCGCGGAAGTAGTGGGTTTCCGCG
Source organism: Roseibium hamelinense (assembly GCF_007830545.1). Lineage (GTDB taxonomy): Bacteria > Pseudomonadota > Alphaproteobacteria > Rhizobiales > Stappiaceae > Roseibium > Roseibium hamelinense. The sequence goes on along the minus strand of NZ_VLLF01000009.1, from coordinate 60,279 downwards.
AAGATCGTGCGCTATGCATGCCATTTTCAGGGCTTGAGGGCGTGCGAATGGGCTGTAAAGCCATCATAAAATCGCGCGACAGCATTATTCATCCGGCACAGTCCTGGCTCGGCAGGGTTGTAAATGCGATGGGGCAGCCGATTGATGGTAAAGGCGATCTCGAAAATGGCGGAGTGCCTCGCAAATTGCGAAACGCTCCGCCTCCTGCCTCCGAGCGGGCACGTGTCGGGCCGCCGCTGGATCTTGGTGTGAGGGCACTTAACACTTTCGTGACCTGCTGCGAGGGGCAGCGTATGGGGATCTTTGCAGGCTCAGGCGTCGGTAAGTCAGTATTGATGTCGATGCTTGCCCGAAATACGCAATGTGATGTGGCGGTAATCGGTTTGATTGGAGAGCGCGGGCGCGAAGTTCAGGAATTTATCGAGGATGACCTGGGAGAGAGCGGATTGGAGCGGTCGGTCATTGTCGTGGCAACCTCTGACGAAAGCGTCCTTATGCGGCGCCAGGCGGCCTATTTAACAATGTCTGTCGCTGAGCACTTTCGTGACCTGGGCAAAAACGTCTTGTGCATGATGGATTCAATCACTCGGTTCGCTATGGCGCAGCGTGAAATTGGACTGTCTATCGGTGAGCCTCCGACATCCAAAGGTTATACGCCAACGGTTTTTACCGAATTGCCGAGACTGTTAGAGCGTGCCGGACCAGGAAAGGCAGGTACTGGCTCAATTACCGGGCTGTTCACTGTTCTTGTCGAAGGTGACAACCACAATGAACCGGTCGCTGACGCAGTGCGCGGAATCCTGGATGGTCACATCGTTATGGAACGCGCTATTGCCGAGCGGGGCCGATATCCGGCGATCAATGTGTTGAAGTCAGTTTCTAGAACGATGCCCCGTTGCGTTCCCGAAGAGCACCTGCCAGTGTTGAGGCAAGCAAGGCGATTGTTGTCGACATATACGGATATGGAAGAGCTTATCCGTCTTGGGGCATACAGGAAAGGATCGGACCCCATCGTCGATGAGGCGATATCCAAGTTTGATCCCATAGAGGCCTTTCTCGATCAGAGAAAAGACGAGGCCACATCACTAGAAGACGGATATTCCGCACTTGCCAACCTTTTGGAAATGACTCCGGGCTAGTCTAGTGCTGCAAGGGGAGTATTGAGTAATGAAGACCCGAGACAGTCTTATCCGCCTGAAGCGGTTTCAAGTCGACGACAAGCGCCGTCAGCTAGCGCAAATCGAGGCAATGATCGCCGAGTTTAACCGCATGGCAGATGAGTTGGATGACCAAATCCGCAGCGAGCAAGAACGCGTCGGTATCACAGACGTTACCCATTTCGCTTATCCGACTTTCGCCAAGGCTGCAGCCACGCGTCGCGACAATCTGAAAAACTCTGCTCTGGAGCTTGATGAACAGCTGCAGCGTGCTCGAGATGAATTGAATGAAGCGATCGAAGAGCTCAAGAAATTTGAGCTTTTAGAAGAGCGGGATCAGCAACGCGAGCGCAGTGCGCAGGAAGAGGCCGAGCAACAACAATTAGATGAAATCGCGGGACGTGCGCGGGCGCGGTAAAGCTATGCTGTGCGTAGCGTAGAACGTCAATTTCCGTAAATTCTCAAAACCCTTGCGTACGCTCTGGTAAAAACGACGTGGGCGCGGTATGCGACTTTCATGCGCATTCTGATCGCCTTTTTCCTGCCGCTCGCAACATTTTCCTTTGCGCTCGGCATAACGTTGCCACTCATGCGTTTTGAGCGGCTATACTTTTTGGAAGATCGGCCATCGCTTCTGCAGATCGTAGGGGATCTCTGGTCCGGCAATGAACCCCTGCTTGCGGTGGTCGTTTCCGTGTTTTCCCTCGCGCTCCCTGCCGCAAAAATATTTCTGACGCACATTGCCGCGCTCAGTGGTGGCCATGTTAGGCATCTGGCTCTGCTTTCGACTGTCAGTAAATGGTCGATGCTGGATGTGATGCTCGTTGCGCTTGTGCTATTTGCGGCAAAAACCAGTGGATTGGCAGAGGCCGCGGCGCTGCCCGGACTGTGGTTTTATGCTGCCGCGTCTCTTATGACGGCATTGTCGGCGTTTTTGGCTGGTAAGCTCAGGTGACAGCCGTGCGCTTTGCGCGTTGATTGCGTATACCGCGACCTTTTGAATGCTTCCCGCGGCGTTTTGCTGCAAACTCGGGGGTACGGTTGGCATTGGCACGCAGAGCCTCTAGACGCTCCGCATATCCTTTGGTCCAAGAACTTGTCTGTGACGTCTGTACTTTTAGGTGTTTGCATCGCGCTTGGCCAAGCAAGGCTACGGTTTGTGATTCAAGCCCTGCACTTAATGCGATTTCAATCACCTGTTCCGCATTTCCATCAAAGATAGCTTTACGGGTTTCGCTCACCGCTCTGCGCGTTGCGATTGCAATGAGTTCACACACATCGGACAACCTATTGTCCTGGAGCATAAGTATCACGAGATCATCAATCAGTATGTCGGCTTGTTGTGCATCATTCCAAAGCTTGCGGATGTCGGTATTGTCGAGCGCAGGCCCAAAGTCGCGCCGTAATGCGCGCAGACGGGTAATCTGGTCTAACTGCTCCTGAGACAATGCACCTTCTATAATGCCTTTTAGGCGGCCCTTGGCTTCACCTTCCACAAGCGGTAGCAGCCGCTGACAAACCGCAGGGGGTAGATCCTTGCGCTGGACCAAGTCTTCCAGCAAAACATCATCTGTTTCAGCCGCTCCCGCCAGTAACATGAGACCTTGCCGGGACAAGGCGATCTTTTTATTGGCGGCCAGCAGCCTCAAAACGGCCATATCCCCGCGTTTTACAAGCATGTCTGACGCATCGGTTTGAAGGTCAGGGCGTCTGGCCAGTGCTTGTAGATGAGATTGGCTGCATGTGCCCGCGAGCTCGGCAAGCATGACAGGTGTCAGAGCCTGGCTCTCCGCTAGCATCGGCAATGCGACTTTGATTTCATCTCGAGCGAGGTGCATGGCCAGCTTCTTAGGCACTTGGGCATGCTTGGACAAATCGTTAGAGAGCCGCTGGCGATATTCTGTATCTGCACTGGGGTAAAGAAGCAGGGTGACGTCGCCGAACAAATTTTGTTCGAGAGATGTTCGTCCTTCAATGTTACGCACAAACAATTCGGCAATGCCGACCATCAGCGCGCCTTTCGCCTCCGGCGATTCTTCTCTTGCTAAATCCAACAATGAGGAAAACATCACTACCCCCGACTTGTGGAGGGTGGATCATCCATTGTTAGAACTGCGTTACCAAACAAGGTTAACACGGCGTTGTCCTTAGTTTTGTTTGTAAGTTTAGCACAAATTTCCCGCCTTGAGTGGTCTTTGCTTTTGGCGGTATTCTCAAAATTGTAAGCACTTGCCGTTTTAGGGTTTGGATAGAAACATTCAGTAAATCAAAAACTTACTTAGCGGCACTTTGTGTTTGCGGACATGTGCCCCGATATCATTTGTCTGAGCCTCTTGTTTCGAGCTGGTGGCGCGTTAACCTCCCGATCGGTATCAGACCAAAGCATATGTGGTTTCTCCTAATTTTGAAGACGTGTTCAATGTTTGCCAAATTCCGCCCTGTTCTGGCTGTTTGTTTTTTCGCCTTTGCAACTCTGGGGCTAAGCGCCGTTTCGGTGGCTCAAGTCCAGTCCTCCAACTCGCAAAATTCAGGTTCGGAAGCTCCGTCTGCAGAATCGGCTCGGCAGGCTCTAATCGATCTTCTGGAGGATCCGAGAGGCCGCCAGGTTCTGATCGAGCAGCTCGAAGCTCTAGATCTGCCTGAAGGGGGCGGTACAGGTCCCCAAACAGCCGCGGAAGCGCGTTCACAAAGGTCAGATGCGGCTGACACCGGTAGCGCAGCCGACCTTTCGCAAGAGAGTGAAACCCAGACCGCTGCGCCATTTGCGGTTCGTCTTGGTGAGTACACTCAGGTCATAATGGATGACTTTGTCGCTGTTTGGGACCGGGTAGGACGCTCTTTGAGTGGCATAAGTTTATTGGCAGATGGGACAATCACAATTGATCGGGATCGGATTACGACGGCCATGCTGCAAGTCGGTCTGGTTTTGATCGCCGCGATGGTTCTCTTCAAGCTGGGTCAGTGGATCCTGGTCACGGTCTATCGAAAGTTCGATATGACGGCCAGATATGGAGGATGGCTCACAAGAGCTTTGATGCTGGTTGTTACCACCGCGGCTGATGCTGCCACAGTCGCGATCGGGTGGGGTGGGGGGTACGCAGTAGCCCTTTTGTCATTTGGCGGGCTAGAAAGCGGTGTGACGCTTCTGGAGAGCCTCGCTCTAAACGCTTTCTTGATCACCGGTCTTTTAAAAGTTGGTTTGCGGTTCGTGTTTGCACCGGAGCGGCCGGAACTTCGCCTACTTCCATTCGACGATCCTTCTGCCGTCTACTGGTGCGCGCGCTTGGGATTTGTGGTGTCCTGGCTCGGATATGGGATCATGCTTGCCGTTCCGGTCGCCAATCTCTCGATTTCTTTCGTTATCGGAAACACCGTCCGGTTTCTCGTTACAGTGTTCGCTGCTCTTTATGTATTAACGCTCGTTTTTCGCAACCAGCAAAAGGTCAAAGCCGGTATCCGAGCCTATTCGGAGGGCTTATCCAGTGAGATCACTAAACGAACCGTGTACCGTCTTGCGGGATTTTGGAGCCTTGTCACATACGTCTATATCCTCACGGTTCTAATCGTCTGGTTGTTCCGGCCATTTGACGCGGTTGCAATCATTATGCGGTCGACCGGATTATCTATTTTGACGATCATGGGTGGAATGCTGCTGTCGCTCACAATGACGCGGGCAATTACCGGCGGCATTCGCTTGCCGGAAAACATTCGCGAGAGTTTGCCTGCGCTGCAGGGGCGGCTGAACGCTTTTGTTCCCCGAATTCTCAAAATCTTCCGGTTCGCCGTTTTTGTTATAACGTTGCTTATACTGCTCGACATATGGGGGGTCGTCAGCTTTTTGTCCTGGGTTCAGAGCGAGGGCGGAGCGGATCTGATTGGCCGCTACAGCTCGGCTTTTCTCGTGCTGCTTGTCGCGTTCGCCATCTGGCTTGCCGTGATGGCCTGGGTAGATTTGCGTCTGCGATCGCGGTCCGGATACGTTGTAACCGCCCGCGAACGAACGCTGTTCCAGTTGTTTCGAAATGCTTTCACCGTCGTTGTGATGGTAATGGCTGCATTGTTGTCCCTTTCAGAACTCGGAATCGACATCGGGCCATTGATTGCCGGTGCCGGTGTAGTTGGTTTGGCAATTTCATTCGGTGCGCAGACGTTGGTGAAAGATATTATCACCGGTGCGTTCATCCAGATTGAAAACGCAATCAATGAAGGGGATGTTGTCACGGTTGGTGGTACCACCGGAACGGTTGAGAGGCTGACTGTTCGCTCCGTGCGTTTGCGGGATCTGGATGGCACAACGCATATCGTTCCATTCTCGTCTGTCGACATGGTCTCCAATTTTATGCGCGATTTTTCTTATCATGTCGCTGTGATCGGAGTTGCCTACGATACGGACATTCGCAAGGCAAAAGCAGCACTGGAGGAAGCCTTCCGGCGCCTCAAAAACAGCGATTTTGCAAGATCCATCATTGGTGACCTTGAAATGCACGGGGTCACGAATTTTGGCGCGAGCGCTATCGATATAAGAGCGCGGATCAAAACTCTCCCTGGCGACCAATGGGGCGTCGGCCGTGCCTATAATGAGTTTGTCAAAGACGTTTTCGACGAACAAGACATTGAGATTCCATTCCCGCAGGTGACTTATCATGCCGCAACACCGCCTGCAGCAGCCGACTTGATTGCGCAGAAGAAAAAGCGATCAAAAGCAGATCCAAGTTCGGTGAAGCCAGAAGACGATGCGCCGCCCGATCCAGATCACTGAGGGAATTGAAACATACAGGCGCGCATCCTTTGAGAAGGGGATGCGCCGATTTGTTTGATTGAATTTCGGAAAGTTTCGTTTTATTTTCGTTTTCGACTTCAATTCGCATGTGCGGCTACGTCGGAGGCAGATATGGCACCAGACTACGATCTCGTGGTCATTGGCGGTGGGATCAACGGTACAGGTATCGCCAGAGATGCTGTCGGCCGAGGTGCCAGCGTGCTTCTGGCTGAAATGGGCGACCTCGCCGGTGCCACCTCTTCCGCGTCAACGAAACTCATTCATGGCGGGCTGCGCTATCTTGAATACTACGAGTTCGACCTGGTCCGAAAAGCACTGAAAGAGCGGGAAGTCCTGTGGCGCGCTGCGCCGCATATTGTATGGCCACTCCGTTTCATACTTCCGCATCACAAAGATCTCCGGCCGGCTTGGCTCCTTCGACTTGGATTGTTCCTTTATGACCACCTTGGTGGACGGAAGCTGTTGCCCGCAACCAAAACAGTGAAACTGGACCGTGCGCCGTTTTCTGAAGGTCTGAAGTCGCTATTCAGTAAAGGATTTGAATACTCCGATTGCTGGGTCGAAGACGCTCGGCTTGTTGTGCTGAATGCGCGCGATGCGGCTGACCGTGGTGCCGAGATTCTTACGAGAACGAAGTGCTACAGCGCTCGGCGGGAAGGAAAGCTTTGGCGAATTGATTTGCGGAATTTAGAGACCGGTGAGGAGAGCACGGTCACTGCTTCTGTTCTTGTGAATGCGGCCGGGCCTTGGGTCGCAGACATGCTTTCTGGGGTTGTTGGCGCAAACCGCACATCGAACGTGCGGTTGGTAAAGGGGAGTCACATCGTCGTTCCTAGGCTCTATACACACGACCGGTGTTTCATTTTCCAAAATGGAGACGGTCGGATCATCTTTGCGATCCCATATGAAACAGATTTTACGCTAATTGGCACGACCGATGTGGACTACCAGTCGGACCCAGGTGAGGTCACTATTTCTAATGACGAGGTATCGTATCTTTGCAAGGCTGTGAGTGAGTATTTCGAGAGGGCGGTTACCAAAGACGATGTGGTTCACACCTATTCCGGTGTCCGGCCGCTTTACGATGACGGCGCAGAGGACGCAAAGGCTGCTACCCGCGACTATGTTCTTGAACTTGAGGGTGGTAAGGAAAGCCCAGCTTTACTTTCGGTTTTCGGGGGAAAGATCACCACCTATCGAAAGTTGGCGGAGCACGCGTTGGAGAAAGTCACGCCATTTCTGCCCTTCAACAAAGGGATCTGGACTGCAAACGCACCTTTGCCAGGGGGAGACTTCGATGTTTTGTCCTTCGCAGACCAGGTAAGCGGACTGAGGGACAGCTATCCGTTCTTAGGGGAGCGTTTCGCCAAAAGGCTAATGCATGCATACGGCACAGATAGCCAGCACATTCTTGGGGGCGCAAAATCAATTGCCGATCTTGGGCATCATTTTGGCGCCGACCTCTATGAAGCAGAAGTCAAATGGCTTGTTGATCGGGAATGGGCTCGGACATCTGACGATATCGCCTGGCGAAGGTCCAAACTCGGTCTGCGGCTGACAGGATCAGATCTGGTCAAACTTGATCGTTACCTGTCCGACTATCTTGCCCAGAAGGCCGGAGCCGCCGCATAAAAACCAACGCGTCAAATAGCGCGAACGAAAAAAGCAATATTGGGGAGTTTGCCATGGCTGGTTCCATATTGGCAATCGATCAAGGAACAACATCCAGCCGCGCGATTTTGTTCGGCGAAGACTTTCAACCTATCAGCGTTGGGCAGCGCGAGTTCGCTCAGCATTTTCCGAAATCCGGTTGGGTTGAGCACGATCCGGAAGATCTTTGGTCAACGACGGCCTCCGTCTGCCGGGAAGCCATTGAACGGGCGCATGTTTCGATTAGCGATGTCGCTGCAATAGGCATCACCAACCAGCGTGAAACAACGGTTGTTTGGGACCGGAAAACCGGTAAGGCGGTGTACAACGCGATTGTTTGGCAAGACCGGCGCACGTCCGAGTTTTGCGCCAAAATGAGGGAAGAGGGGCACGAAAATGTCTTTACGGCCAAAACAGGGTTGCTGCTTGATCCTTATTTTTCTGGAACGAAGATTGCCTGGATTCTCGACAATGTTGAAGGCGTTCGAGAACGAGCCGAACGCGGCGAACTTGCATTTGGAACCGTAGATAGCTGGCTCATCTGGAATCTGACTGGTGGCGAAAGCCACGTTACCGACGCCACAAATGCTTCCCGAACGCTTATTTACAACATCCATGAAAACGCATGGGACGACGAACTCTGCAAGCTTCTGCGGATCCCCATGAGCATGCTGCCTGAAGTGCGCGACTGCGCGGACGACTTCGGCATGGCCCGGTCCGATTTGTTCGGCAAACCCCTGGCGATTCTCGGCGTTGCTGGCGACCAGCAGGCTGCAACACTTGGTCAGGCCTGTTTCGAGCCGGGAATGGTCAAGTCGACCTACGGTACCGGCTGTTTTACCCTGATCAATACCGGCACAAATCCAGTGGCATCTCGAAACCGTCTTTTGACGACGGTTGCGTACCGCCTCGGCGGAGAAACGACATATGCACTTGAGGGGTCGATTTTTGTCGCTGGAGCTGCAGTTCAGTGGCTCCGCGATGGTCTTGGGCTCATAAAATCCGCGACAGAAACTCAGGAACTGGCCGAGCAGGCGGATCGCAAAAACTCAATTTACCTAGTGCCTGCTTTTGTAGGGTTAGGAGCCCCGTACTGGGATGCAGATGCACGTGGGGCGATCTACGGGTTGACCCGCGCCACCGGGCCTGCCGATTTTGCTCGAGCCGCTCTTGAAAGCGTGGGGTACCAAACCCGTGATCTCTTGGACGCCATGCAGGACGATTGGACCGCATCTGGGCAGACTGTCCTGCGCGTTGACGGCGGTATGACCGCGTCGGATTGGACGATGCAATTCCTCGCCGACATACTGGGGGCACCGGTTGACCGCCCAAAAGTTGCTGAAACGACAGCGCTGGGAGCAGCGTGGCTTGCCGGCTCAAGGTCCGGTGCTTGGCCTGGTCAGGCAGAGTTTTCCAATAAATGGCATTTGGATCGGCGGTTTGAGCCGTCGATGGCTGCTTCCGTCAGAGATGAATTAATGGCTGGCTGGCGCGATGCAGTCCGACGAACGCGATCCGAAGCCTGACAAAAAGCGTAATGCGTAACTTTTGACAAGGTAAGTAATATCAGGCAGTTAAAGCTGATTTTCGAAACTTGCGGTGGATTTTTTCTCTCGCAGGCGAGCAAAATTGACCATAATTTTGCTATACGTTTTGGTACTTAGTGCATAATTTTTCTTAAAATGATCAATATTAGAAAATTTTTTGCTATTGATTTTGCATCTAAAAAAAGCCTTAGTTTGCGCTAGCGCGGGCCAAACCTTATTCGCACAAACCCAATGATGCGATGCCCCGCTGCTTCATCAAGGGGAGAACAAATTGATGAAAATGCGTAACACCTTGAAGGCTACCCTTCTTGGCGCCAGCCTTGCCGTGCTCGTTGCAACTGGTGCATCAGCGAAGACATTGGTCTACTGCTCTGAAGGATCGCCGGAGGGCTTTGACACCGCACTTTACACTGCGGGCACGACGTTCGATGCGTCTTCCAAGCCGCTTTACAACCGCTTGGTTGAGTTCAAGCGCGGAACAACAGAAGTTCTGCCAGGTCTCGCTGAAAGTTGGGAAGTGTCCGAAGATGGTCTCGAGTACACATTCAATCTTCGAAAAGGTGTGAAATTCCACACTACAAGTTACTTTACCCCGACACGGGAATTTAACGCCGACGATGTTATTTTTTCGTTTGGTCGGCAGTTGGACAAGGACAGCGCCTGGCATGAATACACCGCAGGTGCATCCTGGGAATATTTCAACGCAATGTCCATGCCGGACCTGATCAAGGATATCGTCAAAGTCGACGACTACACCGTCAAGTTTGTATTGACTCGCCCAGAAGCGCCGATGCTTGCCAATCTTGCGATGGACTTTGCATCAGTTTTGTCTGCAGAATATGCAGCCCAGCTTGCCGAGGCTGGAACCAAAGAGCAGCTCAATCAGCAGCCCGTGGGAACTGGACCGTTCTCGTTTGTGGGTTACCAGAAGGATGCCGTAATCCGGTACGCTACTTTTGGTGACTATTGGAACGGCAAGCAGCCAATCGACAACCTTATCTTCGCGATCACGCCAGACGCTTCGGTACGTTTGCAGAAGCTGAAAGCCGGTGAATGTCATGTCATGCCGTATCCGGCTCCGGCGGATATCGAGGACATTCGTGCAGACTCCAATCTGACGCTTATGGAGCAGCAAGGCCTGAATGTTGGTTACCTCGCCTACAACACTAAAGTTGCGCCTTTCGACAAAAAGGAAGTCCGCAAGGCTTTGAACCACGCGATCAACAAACAAGCCATTTTGGACGCCGTTTTCCAAGGGTCAGGCCAAAGCGCTAAGAATCCGATCCCGCCCACAATGTGGTCGTATAACGATGCGATCGAGGATGACGACTACAATCCGGAGTTGGCGAAAGAAATGCTCGCCGCTGCCGGTGTGGAAGATCTGTCCATGAAAGTTTGGGCAATGCCGGTTCAGCGTCCATACAATCCGAATGCTCGCCGCATGGCCGAAGTCATACAGGCCGACTTTGCGAATGTCGGCGTCAATGTCGAGATCGTGTCTTACGAGTGGGGTGAATATTTGTCGCGATCCAAGGACGAGGAACGCGACGGTGCGGTGTTGCTGGGTTGGACAGGTGACAACGGGGACCCGGACAACTTCCTGGCGGTGCTTTTGGGCTGTGATGCGGTGGGCGGTTCGAACCGCGCGCAGTGGTGCAACGAGGAGTTCGATGCGCTAACCCAAAAAGCTAAAACGATCACAGACAAAGCTGAACGGACCAAGCTGTATGAAGAAGCTCAGGTCATCTTCAAAGAAGAAGCACCATGGGCCACGATCGCGCACTCGGTCGTTTTCATGCCAATGTCTTCCAAAGTGTCAGGTTATGTGATGGATCCGCTTGGTGGTCACTGGTTTGACGGTGTCGACATTAGCGAGTAAGTCCGCTCGCAAATAGCGCGCCGGCCCAGTGCGCCGGCGTCAAAGCCTAATTGGCCGGCGGAACCAGTCAGTTTCCTGACTGGTTCCGCTGGCCTTCCACATCTGGACCCTTAAATCATGCTTCGCTTTCTTCTAGGCCGGGTCGGCCTGTTGATCCCGACGTTCCTTGGCGTCACGTTGGTCGCCTTTTCGTTTATCCGCCTTTTGCCGGGAGACCCGGCTGAATTGTTAGCAGGTGAACGTGGTATTTCGCCCGAACGCAAGGCGGAAGTTATGGAGCAGTTGGGGTTCAACAAGCCGTACTGGCAACAATATATCGACTACGTTGCCGGGATTTTTCAAGGTGACTTGGGTGTTTCGTTCGCTTCCAAAAAACCGGTCCTCGACGAGTTTCTAACTCTGTTTCCCGCGACCGCAGAACTGGCGCTATGCGCTATCATTATTGCGATCTGTCTTGGGATTCCGGCCGGCATTTTTGCGGCGGTCAAACGTGGCTCGGTTGCCGATCAGGCAATCATGGGCACAGCCCTTGTTGGCTACTCCATGCCGATTTTCTGGTGGGGGCTGCTCCTGATCATTTTGTTTTCCGGAATTTTGCAATGGACGCCGGTATCCGGCCGAATTTCGTTGCTGTACTTCTTTCCTCAAGTAACGGGTTTCATGCTGATCGACAGCCTTCTGTCAGGACAAAAAGGTGCATTTTTGTCTGCCGTTCAGCATCTCATCCTGCCGTCGATCGTCTTGGCGACAATTCCGCTGGCTGTTATTGCGCGTCAGACCCGGTCCGCCATGCTTGAAGTGCTTGGCGAAGATTATGTTCGCACGGCGCGCGCCAAGGGTTTGCCACCGCATCAAGTTGTAGGCCTTCATGCGCTTCGAAATGCGCTAATACCGGTGATTACGACCATTGGCCTTCAGGTGGGTGTCTTGCTTGCCGGGGCAATCTTGACCGAAACGATTTTCTCATGGCCCGGCATCGGTAAATGGCTGGTGGATAGCATCTCGCGCCGTGACTACTTCGTCGTCCAGGGAGGGCTGCTGTTAATCGCCGGCATAATCATGGTGGTGAACCTGATCGTCGATGTGCTCTACGGTCTCGTTAATCCCCGTATTCGTCACACATGAGCCGAGGGATAGTAAGAATGAAGAACCAACCCCCGGCCGTTTCGGCCGATCTCACTCAGCTGGAAAAGGAAAGCCGGAGCGCGACAAAAGCGCAGCTGGCCGAATTCTGGTATTATTTTTCGCAAAATAAGGGCGCTGTTGTCGGGCTAGTGATCTTCTCCGCACTTGTCGTGGTTGCTGCGCTGGCGCCTTGGGTCGCCCCGCATGATCCCGGCTTTCAGTTTCGGGAGAACTTTCTAACGCCTCCGTTCTGGGAAGACGGTGGCACCACTTCCTTTCTTCTTGGAACCGATGCCGTTGGTCGTGACATTCTCTCCCGCTTGATCTATGGCGCGCGGTTTTCGCTGTTTATCGGGATCATTGTTGTAGCGGTTTCCCTGACCGGCGGAATTGTGATTGGTCTGATCGCTGGCTATATGCGCGGCATCGTTGACACATTGATCATGCGATTGATGGATATCATCCTATCTTTCCCGTCCTTGTTGCTCGCGCTCGTGCTGGTGGCGATCCTCGGTCCGGGCCTTGTTAACGCGATGATCGCCATCGCCATCGTCCTTCAGCCGCATTTTGTACGATTGACCCGCGCGGCTGTCCTTGCCGAGCGTAATCGCGACTACGTGGTCGCAGCGCGTGTCGCCGGTGCAGGACATATCCGGCTCATGTTCAAAACGATTCTTCCCAATTGCCTGGCCCCGCTCATTGTCCAGGCAACGCTGGCTTTCTCGAATGCAATTCTGGACGCGGCCGCGCTCGGCTTTCTTGGGATGGGTGCGCAACCGCCGACCCCAGAATGGGGCACGATGCTGTCCGAGGCACGCGAGTTCATCCTAAGTGCTTGGTGGGTCGTTACTTTCCCGGGCATTGCCATCCTTGTAACCGTGCTCGCCATTAACCTGGTCGGCGATGGGTTGCGGGATGCGCTCGATCCAAAATTGAAGAGGAGCTGATCCATGTCTCTTCTTGAAATCAGAAATCTCAAGGTGGAATTTGACACAGCTAAGGGTCCGTTTAAGGCACTCGATGGTGTGGACTACACCGTAGACGCCGGGGAAGTACTGGCCATCGTTGGAGAATCCGGCTCAGGGAAATCTGTTGCGATGCTGGCGACAATGGGTCTTCTGCCTGACAGCGCAACAATTGCTGCCGACAAGATGGAGTTTGAGGGCCTCGACCTTCAAACGCTCTCAGCCAGAGACCGCAGAAGGGTAATCGGTAAAGACATCTCGATGATCTTTCAGGAACCAATCGCAAGTCTCAATCCATGTTTCACTGTGGGTTTCCAGCTTGGCGAGACCCTGAAGGCGCACACCGACCTTCGGGGGAAAAAGGTCAAGACCCGCGTGTTGGAGCTCATGCATGCGGTCGGCCTGCCGGATCCTGAGGGCCGTTTCAATGCGTTCCCGCACCAAATGTCAGGTGGTCAGTGCCAGCGTGTCATGATCGCGATGGCAATTGCTTGCTCGCCCAAACTTTTGATCGCGGATGAGCCAACAACTGCGCTTGATGTTACAATTCAAAAACAGATCTTGGACTTGCTCGTACAATTGCAAAGAGACAGCGGCATGGGCTTGATTATGATTACCCATGACATGGGTGTAGTTGCGGAAACTGCTGACCGCGTGATCGTGCAGTACAAGGGCCGCAAGATGGAAGAAGCTGACGTTCTGTCCCTGTTTGAGCGCCCACAAAATCCTTACACGAAAGCGCTGCTGTCGGCCTTGCCTGAAAATGCAACAGGTGACCGACTACCGACGGTTAGCGATTTTGCGGAAGCGGGAGGCTTCTGATGAGCGGCGACACCATTCTAAAAGTGCGGGACCTTTACAGGGTCTATGAGACCAAAGCGACGATGTTTCGCAAGGCAAAAAGTCTGACTGCCGTCAAAGGTGTCAGTTTTGACGTCGAGCGTGGTACAACATTGGCTGTTGTTGGTGAGAGCGGGTGCGGAAAATCCACACTCGCCAGAATGCTGACAATGATTGATGCACAAAGTTCAGGTTCTATCGAAGTGGATGGACTGCCGATCAACATCGCCAAAACCGGAATTTCGAAGGAAATGCGCCAGAGGGTGCAAATTGTCTTCCAAAACCCATATGGTTCGCTGAACCCGCGGCAGAAAATTGGTGATGTCCTGGAAGAGCCGTTGCTTCTAAATACGGACATGCCAGCCGTCGAAAGGCGCGATCTCGCCCTCCAAATGCTGCAAAAAGTTGGTCTCCAGCCGGAACACTATGGTCGGTATCCGCATATGTTCTCCGGCGGGCAACGCCAGCGTATCGCGATTGCACGCGCGATCATGCTCAAGCCAAAGCTCCTGGTGCTCGATGAACCCGTGTCGGCACTTGATCTTTCTGTGCAGGCGCAGATCCTCAACTTGCTGAAAGACCTGCAAGACGAAATGGGTTTGACATATGTGTTTATTAGCCACGATTTATCGGTCGTTCGTTATCTCTCCGACAAGGTGATGGTGATGTATTTTGGCGAAGTCGTCGAATATGGAACACGTGATGAGGTCTTTAATGCTCCTCAGCACGACTATACCAAGAAGCTGTTTGCTGCGACGCCACAAGCAGATGTCGCCAGCATACGCAAGCGTCTGGCCTTGAAAGCGGACGCGGCTTAAGTCGGATACAGCGGCGAAACCGGTGGTAGGTTAGTCTAGAATTAGGATAGGCTCCCGGGGGGTACTCCCTGGGAGCTTTTTTATGCCGATCATTACCGAAAACAATAGACGTTGGTGGCTTCTGGCCGCAGTGAGTTGCGTGTTGGGTTTGGTGCTTTTGGACGAGACAGCCGTCGGGGTTGCGCTACCCACGATCCAGAAGGACCTGTCACTGTCGGCAACCGTGGGGCACTGGGTCGTAAATGCCTACCTCTTGTCGTTTGCCTGTTTTGTGGCGGTCAGCGGACGGTTGGCCGATCAATTCGGCATTCTTCGCATGTTCCGCATCGGACTTGCGATATTTGCGACATTTTCGGTGCTAGGAGGATTGGCGCCGACAGGTTCGGCCTTAATTGCTGCCAGAGCACTGCAAGGTGTTGGTGCTGCTGTCATTTTTCCGTTGTTTGTCGCTATGACCACCATGACTTTTCCCAGAGAACAAAGAGGAACAGCCTTGGGACTTGGCGGGGCGGTGGGTACCGTGTTCCTGGCCTCGGGCCCATTTGTCGGCGGAATGTTAACGGATCTCGTTTCGTGGCGCTTAATATTCTGGGTTAATCCGCCAATCGTTCTGGCAATTGCTATTGTTTCGGCACTATCGTGGCGCGATGTGTCTCGTCCGCCCCGAACGCCCATCGACTGGACGGGTCTGGTGCTCATCGCAAGCGGCATGTTTTGTCTTGTATTCTCCTTGATGGAGGCCGAAGACTGGGGCTGGGACAACCCCTTTATCATTTGTTCTCTACTGCTTGGTGCAGCCTTGCTTGCGGGATTTGTATGGGTCGAGCTTCATCAGAAAACGCCTTTGATTGAAGTCGACCTGTTTCAGAACCGCATGTTTGCGACAAGCAACCTCGTCATGTTCTACGCCCAGTATGCCAAAATGCCGATTTTTGTGTTCGCGGCGTTATATGCTCAACAGGTTCTTGGGTTCAGCCCGTTGGGTGCGGGGATGCTGATCATGCTATCTGCTGTGCTCCAACCCTTCATCGCACCCCTGTGCGGGTCGCTAACCGACCGGATGCACCCCTCCAAGCTGGTGTATTTTGGCCTTCTAGGCATGCTCGTTTGCATGATATTGCTGTCGGCTGGGGTCATCTGGTCGAGCCTTGTTTTGTTCGGTGCCGCATTGCTAATTGCGGGAATCGCTTTCCCGTTTTTATTCATCCCTACACAGACTGTGATCATGGCATCCTTGCCAGATCACAAACACGGGCAAGGTGGTGGGATCACGATGACGGCGCAGATGATTGGTGGAACGATCAGTATCGCAGTCTCGAGCGCATTGTTTGCTTTGGGCAACGATTTTAGTCTCGTGTTTATTGCCACAGGAGCGTTGACAGGCGTCGTTCTTATTGTGTGCCTATTCGGGCTCTCAAAAAAGCAGAAGGCTTGAAGCGAAACTTTTCGTTTGAACTTTTCCACAATTCGAGTATTTTCGAAATATGAAAAAAGAAGATGCATTGAATGCATTGGCTGCACTAGGGCAGGAAACGCGCCTTGATGTATTCAGGGTGCTTGTGAGGGCAGGTGCTGAAGGTATGACGGCCGGGGCAATAGCCGAAGCGCTGGATGTGCGGGCAAATACGATGTCGACACATCTGGCCGTTCTAGCGCGTACCGGCCTCATCCGATCGCAGAGAAAAGGGCGCTCAATTGTGTACTTCACGGACCTCGGCATTATGCAGGGGCTCGTAACGTACCTTCTGGAAGACTGCTGTGGCGGGAATCCGGAACTTTGTGCGCCACTCATCGAATTGGTGGATGGGTCTCGGCGCAAGGCGGGGTGTTAATCCGCCAACTACAAAATTGGCTAAGGGGTTCAATTGCGAAACGTCCTGTTCGTTTGCACGGCAAATTCGGCGCGCTCCATTCTAGGCGAAGCTTTGCTAAAACACGTCGCGGGAGAGCGGTTTCAGTCCTTTTCCGCAGGGTCCACACCGAGAGGTATGGTAAACCCAGATGCGCTCGCATGCCTTGGCCGGCATGGTCTGGAAACGGTCGGATATCGTTCCAAAAGCTGGGAAGAGTTTGCTGGTCATGATGCCGCGCAAATGGACCTCATCGTTACGGTTTGCGATAGCGCAGCCGGCGAAGCTTGTCCGATTTGGCCGGGGCATCCGCTTGTGGTTCACTGGGGCATCCCGGATCCAGCTGCGGTTGAAGGCGACGACAATGAACGCGCGGCAGCTTTCGATCTTGCTTATGAGCGGATGGCGCGCCGTATATCGGCTTTTGTGGAGCTGGGGGACGAAGTCTTCGACGACCCAGAAGGTAAGCAAGTGCTTGCCGACATCGGCCGCATTACGGATCGGGCAGCATGAGCGACGCAACCTTTAATCTTTCGCGGCGCCTCGCAGCCGAAGCCCTAGGCACGGCGATTCTGGTCGGTACGGTTGTTGGATCAGGGATCATGGCCGACAATCTTTCTGACGATACGGCCGTTTCATTGCTCGGCAACACTATTCCAACCGGCGCTATCCTTGTTGTTCTTATCACAATTCTCGGACCCATTTCCGGGGCACATTTCAATCCGGCTGTAACCTTCGCTTTCCTATTGAAACGACAAATCGGTCTGCAAGTTGCTCTCGCCTATATTGTTGTTCAGGTTCTCGGCGGTATCTTTGGGTCGATCATGGCGCATGTCATGTTCGAGTTGCCAACCCTTCAAACGTCTACAACGATCCGAACCGGTTTCGGACAATGGTTTGCTGAAATAGTAGCGACCTTTGGACTTGTTGGGACCATTCTCGCGGGGATCCGCTTCCGCGAAAGTGCGGTGCCATGGTTGGTGGGATTGTACATCACAGCCGCATACTGGTTTACAGCGTCCACGTCCTTCGCAAATCCTGCTGTTGCCATTGGACGCAGTTTTACAGACACGTTTTCGGGGATCCGTCCGGTCGACTTGCCGGGCTTTATTGTGTGTCAACTTGTAGGGGCTGCACTTGCTCTTGCCCTTTTCAGCTGGCTCTTGAACCCCTCCAAGCCTGCCGGAGAATAGCTAACGCGTTATGCAGAGGGTGCAGCAGTTGCGACCAGTGCGGCTGCCTGCCGGCGCAGGTAGTGCATGAGATCGTCCGCCTTTTCCACTGCGCTTTTCTCATCACCCGCCTCGATGGCTTGCATGAGCTCCAAATGGCTCCATGCTGCCGGATTAAGATCGGTTTCGCCGAAGTAACGGAACCAGAATCTCCGGCTGAGTGTTTGCAGGGGTGCCACCGCCTTGGATGCAAATGGATTGCACGCTGCTTTCGCGACGAGTTCATCAAACTGTTTGTCCAGTTGCAAAAATCGTTGAACGTCCGGCTCCGAGGCTGCCGTTCGCATGTCTTTTGCGCAGTCGTGTAGAGCTTGCCTTTCTGATTTGCTGGCAAGCCGCGCGGCTGATCTTGCCAGTAGCTCTTCAAGAGCGTGGCGTGCCTCAAGAACGCGCGAAAAGTCTGAAGGGTTGATGTCCGCAATGATGATGCCCAATCGCGGCCGTATGACTACAAGCCCCTCCCAACTCAGACGTTGAATAGCTTCCCGTATTGGTGTGCGTCCCATGTCGAAATCGCGCGTGAGCTGGTTTTCCGTGACCGCTTCGCCCGGTTTAAGCTTCAAAGTGACAATATCCTCCTCCAGCTTTTTATAGGCAGCGTCGGCGCGGCTTTCCTCCTCGGGCATGCAGACATCCTTCAAATAGACTTCCAATATCCAGCTGATATATCAATTGTTGACAATATGAAAGGTCGGATGCAGTCTGCGCTTCACATTCTGATAAAAATCTGGGAGCTAAAATATGTGGAACGGCGTTTTTCCGGCGGCAACAACGAAATTTACCGAGGCAGATGAATTGGATACTGCCGAAAATGAACGCTGCTTCGCGCTCCAAGTCGAAGCTGGATGCGACGGTATCATCGTCTGCGGATCGCTTGGCGAAGCGATGGCGCTGGAGCCGGCTGAAAAAATCAATTTGCTCAGAATCGCAAAAAGCGTTTCGGGCTCCCGCCCAGTCTTGATGACTGTGTGTGAAAGCTCCACAAAACGTGCCGTCGAGTCGGCAAAAGCCGCCGCTGCCGCCGGAGCTGATGGCTTGATGGTCCTTCCGGGTGTGCCCTACAAGTCGGCCCCACATGAAACGCTGACGCATCTGAACGCGGTCGTCAGCGCCGCTGGACTTCCCGCCATGATCTACAACAATCCTGTCGCCTATGGTGTCGATGTGACCCTCGATATCTTTGAAGAGCTGGCGGAGCACGAACTTGTTGTCGCTATGAAGGAATCAACCGACGATATCCGCCGTGTAACAGAGGTGATCAATAAGTTTGGCGATCGGTTCGATATATTTACAGGCGTCGACAATCTGGCGCTTGAAAGTCTGATGGTTGGTGCCGTCGGCTGGGTGGCAGGTCTTGTCGTTGCTTTCCCAAAAGAAACTGTCGCAATCTATAAATTGGCGCGTGAAGGCCGCTACCAAGAAGCGCTTGAGATTTACAGATGGTTCCGGCCGCTTCTGGACCTCGATGTCTCCACAAATCTGGTTCAAAACATCAAACTCGCGGAGGTACATGCGTGCGGTTCCAATGATCGCTGCCGCGCTCCTCGCCTCCCACTCTCCGGTACTGAGCGGGCGCGTGTTGAAAATGTCATCTCGAAGGCACTTGAAGTCAGGCCTTCTTTTCCATCGGTGTAGGGGGGACGTATGGCAGTCGGTGAAGTTCACATCATCGGAGCCGGCGTCGTGGGGTTGGCGACAGCAGCAGCATGCGTGGAACGCGGTTTCAAGGTAACGATTGTTGATCGCGAAGGCGTCGCAGCGGGTGCAAGCCAGGGCAATGCAGGCGCAATTGCCTGGACGGACGTTGCCCCGCTCGCTTCGCCTGGTGTATGGAAGAAGGCGGCTAGCTGGTTGCTTGATCCCCTTGGTCCGCTTGCGGTCCGTCCGGCCTATGCCTTCCAGGTTGTTCCATGGATGGTTCGTTTTCTAGCCGCTTCGTCTCCCGACCGCGTTGCAAGCAGCACAAAGGCCATCGCTGCTTTGAACGCACAGGCAATGCCCGCATGGGAGCGTCTCTGGCGCGCCAGCGGAACGCACAACCAGGTTCGCCGCGATGGCTGTCTGGAAGTGTTTGACAGGCAGGCAGATCTTGAACAGGCCCGCAATGGATGGGCAAAGCAACGAGAACACGGGATCCGGGTTGAAAAGCTCACGGTTAGTGAGTTGCGCGATTTGGAGCCGGGTTTTTCTGGAGCGGTCATAGGCGGCGCGCTCGTGCCGGATTGGGTACAGTTGGATGATCCCAAAACGCTGTGCACTTCGATCGCAAATTGGTTGGCAGCACGGGATGTCAAGTTTGAAGCCGCAAGCGTTGCTCAGATTCGGGAGGAGTCCGGTACTGTTGTGCTCACGAGCGACGACGGGCGCACCTATCAATCTGATAAAGCCGTTATCGCCTGCGGCGCATGGTCAAAACACCTTGCTGCACAGCTCGGTGACAGCGTACCGCTCGACACAGAGCGGGGTTACAATATCACCCTTCCAGAGCCGGGCGTTGAGATCAGGCGCTTTATCATGTTGCCAGGCCACGGGTTTGTCCTGTCTCACCTGTCCGGGGGACTTAGGATAGGTGGTGCGGTTGAATTCGGTGGTTTGAAACTCCCTCCAAACTGGAAGCGCGTCGATGCTATGGTGACCAAGGCGAAGCGGATCCTGCCCGAGCTCAACACGGGCACCGGGCAAAGGTGGATGGGGTTCCGTCCATCCATGCCTGATAGTTTGCCGGTTATAGGCCTGTCGTCTGCAGCATCCAATGTAGCCTATGCGTTCGGGCATGCACATCACGGGTTGACGCAGTCGGCGGCCACTGGCGAACTCGTTGCGCAACTCCTTTCTGGGCAGTCCCCGGAGCTGGACCTTCATCCGTTCCGCGCAACCCGGTTCTAAAGTGGGTAAATGAAACGAAAGGCCCAAGATGGCTCGGCATACGTTCTTCTGCATTGATGGCCATACATGCGGCAATCCCGTGAGACTTGTTGCAGGAGGTGGGCCACGGATTGAGGCGGCTTCCATGTTTGACCGGCGCCAAATATTTCTGGCCGAGTATGATTGGATTCGCACCGGCCTTATGTTTGAGCCTCGGGGTCATGACATGATGTCGGGCTCCATTTTGTATCCGCCCTCAACTGATGAATATGACGTTGGCGTGCTGTTCATTGAAACGTCTGGCTGTCTGCCGATGTGTGGGCATGGCACGATCGGGACCGTTACAATGGCGCTCGAGGAAGGGCTTTTGACCCCCAAAACACCAGGACTTGCCCGACTTGAAACACCTGCGGGTCGTGTTTTGGCCGAATATCAAATGGATGGCGACATTGTTGCATCTGTGCTGCTTACAAATGTGCCGAGTTACTTAGCAGCGGAGGCGCTCGAGATCACATGCCCGGATCTTGGGCCTCTGACATTCGATGTTGCCTTCGGCGGAAATTTTTATGCAATTGTCGAACCGCAGGAAAATTTCCCGGGTGTGGGCCAAGTCCAAATCGACCGCTTGGTGGCAATAAGTCCTCGGCTTCGCGAGATCATGAATGATACCTATGAGATCAAGCATCCGGAAAACCCAGGTATTTGCGGCATAACCCATATCCAGTGGACGGGGCCAGCAACCGAGCCCGCCGCCGATGCCCGAAATGCGGTTTTTTATGGCGACAAGGCGATTGATCGCAGCCCCTGCGGAACTGGCACATCGGCTCGTATGGCGCAATTGCATGCGAAAGGCCGCCTAAAGCCTGGTCAGTCCTTCCGGCATGAGAGTGTTATCGGCTCAATTTTTACTGGTGGGATCAAAGATGAGATCCAAGTCGGAAACAGGACGGGCATTGTTCCGACGATTGAAGGATGGGCGATCAAGACCGGCACGAGCACAATCACGCTTGACGAACGTGACCCCTACATGGCGGGTTTTTCTGTGACTGGTACCGGCGTTAAAAAGTACCCGCGCCCCTGATTCAAGAATCGGTGGGTATCGTATTGAGAATTGTCTGAGGGTTAGGTGTGGAATCGGGCGCCGTCGCTGAAACATCATGCGCCTGCTGGCCGCTTTGCCCGATAAGGTTCTCTTGACGATTCAATCATATTGCAACAATGGCTGCTCGCGAGTTGAGGTGTGGATATTCGCAATATGTAGACTACTGTCTATTTTGTTGACCAAAAACAACAGCACGCCCTTTAAAGTCACGTTCGCATAATTTGATAACAAGTCTCTCGTTGAGCGTTAAGCGAGTCTACGGGCATATTCTGCAAAGTATCTCAAACCCTTATGAACAACTGGAGAAATTCGTGCCGCGAATGCCCGTTTGCGAGTGGCCAACACTTGCTCTTTTGATTTTTGTTTTTGGAGGCTGGGCAGGTCTTCTGTATTTTGCAAATGCCCTTGGTTATTGGCTTTGTTTTCCGTTTCTCGCACTTTTAATCACGCTCTCTAGCTCGCTCCAGCATGAGGTGCTTCACGGGCATCCAACGCGCTCTAAGATGTTCAATGAAGCTTTGGTTTATCTCCCGCTTGGGCTTTTTATTCCATACCGTCGCTTCAAGCAGCTGCACCTACGCCACCACAACAATGATCGTTTGACGGATCCCTATGATGATCCGGAAAGTTTTTATTGGGCTTGGTCTGACTGGACAAAGCTTCCAGGCGTTTTGAAGGCCATACTCACTCTAAACAATACACTGCTGGGGCGTCTGATTATTGGGCCAGCGGTCTCGCTTGTCGGGTTTTATGGATCCGAAATGAGGGCCATGGTACTGGGCGACAAGGAGGTCAGAAATGCATGGCTGCATCATCTCATCGGCGCCGTCCCTGTTGTGTTGTTCGTTTCGTTGATCGGTAATGTGCCGTTTTGGTTGTATGTCCTTACTGTTTGCTATCCGGCGATGAGCTTGCTCATGCTTCGTACCTTTGCAGAACATCGAGCCCATAAAAACCCTGATGCGCGATCCATCATCGTGGAGTTCTGCCCATTGTTTTCAGTGTTGTTCTTGAACAATAACCTGCATGTGGTGCACCACGCTTATCCGCGCATTGCTTGGTACCGTTTGCCAGATCTCTACCAAAGCAGGAAGGCTGAGTGGCAGTCCCGAAACGACGGATATGTCTACAAAAGCTACTTCTCGCTGGCCCGTCAGTATCTTTTATCGCAAAAAGAACCGGTTGCTCATCCGCTTATGAAACAGGCGAAAGGGGAGGGGGCGAGATGACGATGCACCAAGCTGCTGATTTTGTCGTGCCGCGGAAGCTTATAAGACTGCCGATGTATGATTGGCCGCAATTCGCGCAGCACACACGCAGCCTTGAAGCGGCGATCGCTGAGTCTGTTTTTACTGAACTTGGCCTTGTCGATGGAACTTATGAGGACGCCACGGATCATACAGATCTTACTGATTTGTGGATGAGTCCTGATTTGTTGGTTGCTCAAACCTGCGGATATCCGCTTGTAACCCAATTGGTTGATCAGGTCGTTCCGCTTGGGATCCCGCACTATGACGCGCCAGGATGCGAGGCCGAGCGGTATGTCAGTCATATTATCGTCCGGTGCGATGATGAGCTGGTCGGCCTTCAAGATCTTTGCGGCAAGGTCGCGGTCGTAAACGGCCCTGATTCACAGTCGGGTTACAACGCATTCCGTCATGCGATTGCTCCGCTAGCCGGAGGTCAGCCTTATTTCGCCGGAGTCTTGCAAAGCGGCAGCCACCTGAAGTCACTGAAAGCAGTTGCAGCCAGCCGCGCTGACGTGTGTTGTGTCGATGCGATTTGTTGGGAATATACCATGCGCACCCTGCCTGAATTGGCGCAACAACTGCGACCAATAGCGCGGACCCA
This sequence comes from Roseibium hamelinense, assembly GCF_007830545.1. Classification (GTDB taxonomy): domain Bacteria; phylum Pseudomonadota; class Alphaproteobacteria; order Rhizobiales; family Stappiaceae; genus Roseibium; species Roseibium hamelinense. The sequence continues at coordinate 36,618 of NZ_VLLF01000009.1, read as the reverse complement.
ATCGGTACCAGGCCTTCCACTAGTCACTTCAAAGCACCGCAGTGAAAAAGAAATCTCTGCACTTGGTGCGGTACTCGCTGAGGTATTTTCCTGCTCAAAAACAGAAGAAAGCCGCAGAAACCTAGGAATCTGCGGCTTCACTCATTGTAGCTTCACCGATTACGCACCCATCCTTCAAATGAAGCACGAAGCGGAAATGTTGGGATACCCAGCTGTTAATTAGGGAAGCGTTGTTGCTTAGCCTAGCAAGCTTCCGAACTTGAAGGTCTTACGGTAAGCGCTTTGGCGCAGGGCCTTGTCCATGCGCGCAATTTCGTTCACTGAACGGCCGTTTACGGCACCCATAAGGTTCGTGCCAAGCATTTGTGCAAGATAGGTCATAGCGATCCCAATCCTAGTGCTTAAATTTGGTTGAAACCGCGGTCTCGTCGGCGCTTTGCGTTTTTCGTGATCCGCTTGAAGTTGCATATGAGCTTTAATTGTGTTTCAGGCAATCGAATTGTACTTACTATTACGTTCAGAATTATTGAACTGAAAAACAGAAGGCTAAATCGATGGCGAGCAATGCCATGCAGAGTGCTAGGCTCATCGATATGGAGCTATATCGCACGTTTCTGATTATCGCGGAAACTTCGAGTTTCACAAAGGCTTCCGAACTGGTTGGTCGTACACCTTCTGCGGTATCGATGCAGATTAAGAAGCTGGAAACACTGCTCGGAGTCCCGGTTTTCGCAAGGGAGGGGCGCACCGTACGCATGACTTCTGAGGGGGAGGCATTGCTTGGATATGCCCGGCGGATCCTGATGCTGAATGAAGAAGCGGTTTCATTGTTTCAATCCCCTTCGGTAGAAGGCGAGGTGCGCTTTGGGGCGCCTTCTGATTTCGGAACGCGTTTCGTTCCAAATATTCTGTCACGATTTGCGCGATCCCATCCCGGGGTAAACGTGGAAGTAAGTCTGGACGGAAGTCCTCTGATGCTCGACAGGCTGAAAAAGGGCGAGCTCGATCTTGTGCTATATACCGCCCGGCCCGACAGCGAACTCGCACGTGGTGGAGAGATCGTTTTCACCGAACCACTGGTTTGGGCGGGACTGGAGGGTGGTATTGCCTACGATCGGGACCCGCTGCCGCTGGCGGTATCAAGTTCTGGGTGTCCTTGGCGGAGGGCGGCGCGTAGTGCACTCGATAAGGTTCAAAAACCTTATCGGATTTCTTATACCAGCTTTCACAGCGCTGGGCAGGAGGCGGCACTGTTGGCCGATCTTGCTATTGCACCATTCCCTGCCAGCGTCGTGTCTCCGCCTCTTCAGATTTTGGATGCCCGCCACGGACTACCGGAAATAGGCAACTACCACATTATTCTGCAAAAATCGGGCAAGGCAGGAAAGGCAACACATGCTTTTGCAGACCATGTTACAGAGTGCTTCCGCGAGCTGGCGCAAGGTGTCTTGCCGATAACCGCCGTCTAAAACGTGCAAAGCCTAATTTTTTCGAGCCTGAACCTGCTTCGCGTGAGGTTTGCCAACAAATCAATGACGGGGTTAACCCGATACGGTCCCCACGCCCACTTCGAGATAGGCAGCTTATTCAGACTGTGGGCGTGGATACTGGCTTGCGCCTTTTCAGTAGTTTGACTTACTTCTCCGACTTGTTAAGTCCACATAGGACTATTTTGGAGATTTTGTGTCCAGATAATTCCGGGTCACGTGCATGTGGCCTTTTCGCTTTGAGATCAGCACACCGCTGAATTGGCAATGCAAATCACCCTGTGATCTTACAATCCGCGGGCGTCGTGCCTTTGGGTAAGAACGGCATTATCAAATCAATGATCAGACCCACTACCGATGCGGACACAGACCGCGTCTTCTTAGTTTGGCGCGAAGCAAGCGAACAGGCACATCCGTTTTTAAGCTAAGCCTTTCAGGATGAGGCCCAAACGGTCATCCGTGATGTGTTTCTTCCTCAAGCCGAGACATACGTGGCCGAATTCCTTGGCGCTCCGGTCGGCTTCATATCGCTAATCGAACACGAGGTTGTCCACGGGCCAGAGCCGCCCCAAACGAGCGTCCGGCCGGTGGTCAGGTATGTGATGAGTGCAGCCCGTGAGGAGCACAAACAAGCGTGAGCGAAGCGAACTCCTTTTCAGGAGTTCAAGCGGTGTCGCCTATCCGGTGCGAACACCTTTAAGTGTTGAAACTGAACAAATGCAAACACCAGTGAACACGGCGGAAACAGCTCTGAAAATCAAAGAACTGGAGCTGCGGCTTGAAGTGGCCAAGCAACGGTTGAGTGACCGTGACGAACAGCTGGCCGAGGTCAAGGAAGACCGGGACAGGTGGCGGCAGCAAGCAACGGCCCTTTTGCCGGATCCTAAGAGGTCGACGGAGAATACAGGATTGTTACGTCGGTTGTTCGGTCGGGAAAAGCCGAACAGCGGGTGACATTCGTGTCACCCGCTGAAACGGTCAATGCAGATCGTTTGGAGCGCGTTTCGTAGCTTTACGCTGTTTTGCCTGCTGCGCCCGCCTTTGTTTGCGGCTCATCGTCGTTTGATTTGTATCACCGCTCGCGGAAAGCGGAACATTGGGCTGCATTTCTACCAGCCTCTCCTGTGTAAGAGGTTGTACAGGCGCCCCAGAGAGGTCTGCAGGGGGAGGCATATGTGGAAGATGCTGCTCCCACTCGGAAGCCTTGTAAATGCTTTCCAGCGTCGTTCCGGAGCGCTTGAGGATGTAGTCCTCTGGCTTGGGTAGGGTATCGTCAAACATCCAATAGAACGGCACCGGAGCAGTCGCACCATTGAACTGGATGAGCCCCTCGTCTGTGAGAGTGCCATTTGCTGACTTGATCAAGTCAGCAATGCTGAGGTCTTTTCCATCATCGGTAATGAATCGAGTTCCCAGACGCAGCTTGCCTTTGTCTGAAACAACAACTTTCCCGTCCGGTTGCAGTTCTCCCACAACGGCCCAAACGAAGCTGTCTTCGCGGGCCCCACAAGGCACCCCGGTTGCTGCTCTGATGATCGTGCCGTCTTTGTGCTGGATCGCTCCATCCGAACGCAAGATGTCGATAAGGGGGGCGTGCTGTCCTTTGTAGGAGCCTTCGGCACAGTAAAAGGCGTGCCCAGGAGTAACCATCAAGCCAAACAGATCTAAAATGATCTTCGACCGGTTGGTCATGGTGCGTGTCACATCACCGGGAACCAGTTTCCTTTCTTGTCATAAGAAACGACCTGGTCGCCTATGCAGATGTCTTCAATCGGCTTTTGAGAACCATCCCACATGTCAATCGGAGTGCCTGGAAGAAAACAATAACCTCTAAACAATGCGTGCGTAATGTCAGAGTGCTTCGAATATAACTCATCACCCCAAAGTGGAGGTGGTAGTTTACTATAAAAGTCTGGGTTATATTCATCATCTGATACACTTCCAGGAGACATTAATTCTCCATCAAGTTTTGGAGCCTCACCTCCAGACCATTGAACTATCCTATCAACTAATGTATTACTATTATTTGTTGCGGCATTATACGTAGTATTTTCTTCAGCAATACCCTGAGCCATTCCGACCATTTTATAAAAAACAACCTTTAAGTCTTCACCTTCAAATACAGTCTCACGTTGAACATCACTACTAATTTGAGTTCTACTAGTTGTTTCAAAAACCCTCATTCCGAGAGAGCCAAATCCCTCGAAAGTAGGTATGCCACTGCTAACGAGTTCATCTAAAGGGCTAATTCCATATCCCTGAGTACCCCCACCATGAATTTGAAAAGTTGTTCCGTCGGCCTGGGTATACAAAATGAATTTATGGTGTGTGTAGTTAGCGCTGACTCCAATTGGATGGTATCCAATTTCGATTTTTTCCATGAATGCCTCACGCTTTTTATAACGTTACTCTACTTATTAAAGCTGCTTTTAGTACGATAGAAACGTCATTAAACTCAAATACGAATCTGGCAGTTTCGCTTGCATAATAAAAACATAGTAATGAAAAGTAATTTATATTTACATCAGATATTATTAACCAGCACATGCATTTTTTGTCGTAGTGTGTAATTATATTATTTGATTCTTTCATGGAGTCATTGAATAATTTTTTGATATTATTGTTGTAAATATTTTTCATTTCATTAGTTATATCCATTTCATCTAATGATGAAATTGTTTCGTATTCTATGTTATTTTTAATTTTGCTTCTAATAATTGATTTGTGATCAATTTTATTGATGCTAATAATCATTATTATTAGTGAAATAACAAATAATATAATTGAAATTATGTAGTAAATTTTATTTAACTTCATTTGTATCGTGTCTCGCTGAAGGTAAGTCTGTTTCCATGCCGGGTAGTGAAGGTTCTGACGGCGGCGGTAGGCCCGGCCCTGATGGCGTTTGTAGCTCTCCAACTCGTGGTAAACTGCGTAGAGGCTTTTGGTTTCCCAACTGCTCTATATCAGCCTGTTCGTCAGCACTGATAATAATCTGAGCGCTAAAGAGTGAGTATCTTAGACCGTCACGAGCTCCGATCCAGACGACACGATCATTCAAAAGGTACGCGTTGACAGTACCTCTATCGCCAATTTGTCGAACTTCGATCCAGTTATCATCTGAAAGCAATCTCACGGCTTTCTTGACCGTGTTCACGTGGGCATCCATCAAACGCGCCAAGTTCTTCTGAGAGATAACAACAGCGTTATGCTCGCCTACGCGGGAAGTGAGGATATGCATCAACTCTGCTGCTTTGGGCGACTTCCGTATCAACTTCGCCCATGCTTCGTGGGCTTCTCGTTCAGTTTGAACCCAATTCCCCTTAGCTGGTTTCGGCAACTCATCTTAAGCCATATCGCAGCCCTTTAAGGTGTTTGTTTTTTACTTTTTAGTGTTAAGAATTGACACTCACAAGTCAAAAACCGCCTCGAAAATGTCTAGGGGTAGACATTCCTAGAGTGTCTACTTCCCCTTTTAAGTAATTGATTATTGATCTTTTTTTGACTCTTCTCATGATCTATACAGCCCCGAAACGGTGCACTCAGTGCATAGATGACGGATTATTCATGTCCCCTTCTTTTCAAGGGCTAGGCATAGGGCGGGTTCTTATGGACCGTCCGGTGCAATTGCGGCAGCCTCTCGCCTTGGGTGTGTTCAAGGAAAACACCAAAGGTCGCAATTTCTATTAGGCTTATGGGTTTGAAGTTGTGCGAGAACAGCTCGACGAGCGAAGCGGGCATGTGCTTCTCAGGATGAGCTTCAAATCCAAAGTCATTTAAACGATACGGCCGGGCATCTGCCCCGGCCGTTTTTACTTAACAACCGTAATCCGTTCGGCAGCCCGGGTAACAGCGGTATAAAGCCATCTGGATTTGTGCTCGCGGAAAGCCCAGCTCTCGTCAAATAAAACTACATCGTCCCATTGCGACCCCTGTGCCTTGTGGACGGTCAACGCATATCCGTAGTCGAACTCGTCCGCTTTGCGCCGGATGGCATAGGGAATTTGCTCGGCCCCTTCTTCGAACATCGCCGGCAGCACCTTCACCTTTACAGTTTGATTGCCGGCTGCTTCGTCCTCCGGTGTTACATCGAAGCGCAGTGTATTCCCTCTTGGCTGGCGCAGACGTTTCACATTCCAAAGCCCACCGTTCAAAAGGCCCTTTGTTTTGTCGTTGCGCAGGCAAACCAGTTTGTCTCCAACGGCCGGCATGGGCGTTGTAAAGTCTTTGAGTTCGCGTATCCGTCCATTGTAGAGGCGCCGTGTCTTGTTTGTGCCAACAAGCACCTGGTCGGCCGTGAGAATTTGCTCTTTGTCGATCTCACGCCGTCCGATTACCCGGCTCTCGCCAAACGTCCCATACTCAAGCCGCCCACCATCGCGGATGGTCATAGACATGCGGACGATCGGGTTGTCCTGAGCCTGACGATGGACTTCGGTCAGCATGACGTCCGGCCCGGCTTCAGTGAAGAAACCGCCACCCTTAACTGGAGGCAATTGAGCCGGATCGCCAAGAACAAGGACAGGGGTTCCAAAGGACAGCAAGTCGCGGCCGAGCTCCTCATCAACCATAGAGCATTCGTCAATGACGATCAGTTTTGCAGTGGCGGCGGCGCTGTCTCGCTTGATGGCAAACTGCGGACCTGTGTCATCGTCCTCATCGTCCGTGTCGTCTTCTTCTTTCGCGGATTTCGGACGGTAAATGAGCGAGTGGATCGTGCCTGCATCGTCGCAACCTTTTTGTCGCAGGACATGGGCTGCTTTGCCGGTAAATGCGCCGAAAACCACGTCGCCATCTATGCCCTCAGCCAAATGCCGCGCCAGCGTGGTCTTGCCGGTGCCTGCATAGCCAAAAAGCCGGAATACTTGGCGGTCGCCCCGCCTAAGCCAGCTGGCTGTTTCCTGCAGGGCCGCATCCTGTTCAGGGGACCACGTCATGAATTGATTCCCGGTTCGTTCCACATTAGCAGGTTGCATATCCTGATTTGCTGAGAAACGCCAAGGCAAGCTTAGACTCCCCCTCCAGAAAGGGTTCCAGCAAAACGGCGCCTTGCCGTTTTGTGCCTAGTCCAGGCGAGCCTCATGCTCACGTCGTTCGAATGGAAAACTCCTGCCGTCAGCTGTTATCTGCTGAATGCGCGTCGGCGCCCCGTCATCGTCGAGTTCCACCAACCCGATGCCGGAGGCATTTAAGAGACGGTGGCCGTGCGGGGTGCCAACAGGTTTGCGTGGGACAATTCGCATACCACGACGTTTGGTTAGCCAGTTCAGTGGTGAGCGCGGTGAAAACGCCCAGCGGTTTCCCAGATCCAGCATCGAAATCAGCTTGTCAGGCCACTTGTTCTTAATGCCGCTGGAGCAAACCTGCCAGATTTCCGGGTTCTCTCCGGTTTCACCATTGCGCGCGGTCCGGCCGTTGCGCAGTTCGACATCATAAACAAATGAGTAGTGCACATCGCCCGATATAATAACAAAATGGCGGGGCGTGTTGCGGTGCTGAAATATGTTTAAAATCGCGCTGGCGGTGCCCGGATGCGCCATCCAATACTCAGCGTCGACCATGAGCGGTTTCCCGATGATCGTGAAAAACTTTTGTACCGACTCGATCAGCTTCACCCCGAAGATTGGTGCGGCGGAGACCAAAAGAACGGCATCTTTACCGCGTAGTTTAGCTTGCAGATCGGTCGCGGCTTCCCAGTCAAGAAGACCTGAGGGATAGTGGCTATTCCGTTCTGAGCGCCACCTTCTGGTCCGGGTGTCTAAGGCAATCAACGGCGGATCGGTTGGCCATTCAAAATCCCATCCCTCGTAATCCAGAATTTTGTCGATTGCATCCTCATGGCTCCGTGATCCAGGGGCTGACAGCGCTGACTGAAATATGTCCTGCAGATCCGCACGGATCTTTTCAGGACGGTTGCCCCAACCTTGGTTTATCCCATAAGCAATGAGCGCATTTCCGATAACCCTGCGCGATAGCGGATGGCCATAGGCAGCATCCTCCCAGGCCAGCGATAAGTTCCAGTCGTCGGTGACATCGTGATCGTCGAACATCATTGCGGTCGGCACGTGTGCCATCAGCCGACGGATCTTTGGAAGGTTTTCAACGAAGCCATTCAGGATCCCGCTCTCCTTGGCATACATGGCCCGGTCTTTTTCGTTCAGTGCATCTGGCGCACTCAGTTCAGGGATGAACTCCCAGGCTGCCGGTGACCATACCAACAAATACATCGCCAGCATTTCACCCAAAGTGATGAGGTGGTTGCGCGCATGTGCAGACGTAAAGATGGGTTTGCTGGTACCGCCGAAAAGCACATCAAACACGGAGGCATTCTGATCGATTTTCGGCAGCAAGTCGTCTCTGTGGTACAGGCAACCGCCCATTTCATAAAGCGCCGTGCCTGAGCGCGGAAGGCCTTCTTCTGATCCTTCAAAAGGCTCGTCAGGTAATTTAAGCGTCTGAACAACGTGCATGATAGCTTGCAGCATGGGCCCCGCTACGTCATCGACATAAACCTGATCTCCGCTCAGAACCATGAGTTCTGGCAGGATTGCTGTCGTGCATGCCCCGGCACGGTCCGTCTGCAGAGCGCTTGCGACAATCCGGTCCGCGGCGACCATCCCGTCCGGGCAGCTGCTGTGTGGTTTCCGGCAGGAACCATGCATGACCGAAGACACTTTATGGGGCACCCGGAGGAACGGTGTTGTCTTGCCGGGATAGCAAATGTCGGGCGCCCACACGGTGTGGTCCTGCCATCCCTTCTCGAGATCATCCTCCATTAGGAGGCTGATGCGATATCCGATCAGCGTTTCCACAGGCAGTTCTTCATCGAGCGCCAGATCGATCAGAAGATAGTGCAGGTGGCTGCCTCCTAGCAGGCACGTCAGTCCCGGTTCGCCCCGGATCAGGTCATAGGATTGTACGAAGCCATCCGGGAGCAAGAGCTCTATCCGGACGTTTGCCGGCGATCGGCATGCCAGCCAAAACGTCAACCGACTGGGGAGGATCTTGCGCAGCAGGGGACCTGCAAGCACGGGCGGAATGTTGTGTGGCATAGATGCTTCAATCGGCATCCGTGGGGATCCTTTTCAGCCTTCCAAGTGCGGGGCGATTTTCATTTGCCGAATGTAGGCCGTCCGCACGCTGATCAAACCCCTCAAAGGAAATACCGAAGATATAACCGCTGACCGGATGTCACCGGGGTCGTAAGCACGGGAGTCAAATGCCGCCGCTGCCGCCCCTTTTCATTTTCGCTGTTTATTCATCGCGGCAGCAAGCGCCGCGGCCATCGCATTGTTGCCCGTATCGGATCCGGTAGAGGCTCCTTTGCCTTTGCCGCTGCCATCGTGTCTTTGACCGCCGTTTTTGGGTGGCCCCATGCCCCGCTCGGTGCGCTTCAGGGGTTCTTTTCGGCCATACTGTTTTTCGCGCTGCCCCTCGTAGTCCGCATTAGACTTCATAGTCATGGATATACGTTTGCGAGGCACATCCACGTCTAGGATCGTTACTCTGACGATGTCACCGGCCTTTACCACCTTGTGCGGATCATCTACGAACCGATCGGCCAGCTGCGAGACATGTACAAGTCCGTCCTGGTGTACGCCAACATCGACGAAAGCGCCAAAATTCGTAACGTTTGTAACGGTGCCTTCCAGTTTCATGCCCGGTTTGAGGTCCTTGATCTCCTCAATGCCATCTTGGAGAGCCGCAGTCTTGAACTCCGGACGTGGGTCGCGGCCTGGCTTTTCAAGTTCCGCCAGAATGTCCTTGACAGTTGGAAGGCCAAAAGTTTCGTCGGTGAACTCCGCTGGATCCAGCCCGGACAAAAGTCCCGAATTCCCCATGACTTTGCTGAAGTCACGGCCGCAGGCTTTCACGATCCGCTTCGCAAGCGGGTAGGCTTCGGGATGCACCGAGGATGCATCGAGCGGCTCTTTGCCCTCGTTGATGCGTAAGAACCCAGCGCATAGCTCAAATGCCTTCGCCCCGAGCCGGGGTACCTCTTTTAGTTGTTTGCGACTTTCAAAACGGCCAATTTGATCGCGGTGTTCAACGACTGCTTTTGCCAGACTCTCACTCAAGCCCGAAATGCGGGTCAAAAGAGCAGTGGAGGCTGTGTTCAGGTCCACGCCCACCGCATTCACCGCGTCTTCGACAACCGCGTCCAGAGCCCGCGCAAGTTTGGTCTGATTGACGTCATGCTGATACTGCCCGACACCGATTGATTTCGGTTCGATTTTTACCAGCTCCGCGAGTGGATCTTGAAGGCGCCGGGCAATACTCGCAGCGCCCCGCAGCGATACATCGATGTTGGGCATTTCTTTTGCGGCCAGCTCCGAAGCTGAGTAAACCGACGCGCCCGCTTCATTGACGATAATTTTGACCGGACGGTGGGATGCAGGAATATCGGCCAACGCATCAGCTGCAAGACGGTCCGTTTCGCGACTGGCCGTACCGTTCCCTATAGCAATCAGTCCAATCTTGTGTTTTGCGATCAAGGCGAGAAGGGTAGCCCGCGATCCACTGACGTCGTTGCGCGGCTGAAACGGATAGATCGTGGCTGTGTCCACGAGTTTTCCTGTTTCATCGACGACAGCCACCTTCACACCTGTTCGGATGCCTGGATCAAGACCAAGCGTCGCCTTGGCGCCAGCGGGAGCAGCTAAAAGCAGGTCTTTCAGGTTCTTCGCGAAGACTTCGATAGCTGCTTCTTCTGCGCGTTCCCGCAGTGCACCCATAAGGTCCAACTCCAGATGTAGCGCGAGTTTTACTTTCCAAGCGAATTTGGCGACATCCATAAGCCATTTGTCTGCTGGTCGCCCGCGGTCAGCGATAGAATAGGCATCCGCGACCATCTGCACGGCAGGCGGCACAAGGGCCGGGTCATCTGCATCAACAGTAAGGTCGACCGACAAAATGCCCTCGTTCCGGCCTCTAAACAACGCGAGCGCGCGATGGCTTGGAACCTTGCTTAACGGTTCCTGGTAGTCAAAATAGTCAGAGAATTTGGCACCTTTTTCGGCCTGGCCATCAATCAGTTTCGACTGCACGACACCGCGCTCCTGCAGATGACGGCGCAAGCGGCCTACAAGATCTGCATTTTCGGCAAATCGTTCCATGAGGATTTGCCGTGCGCCATCCAAAACTGCTTTCGTATCGGCAAATCCTTGGTCTGGATTCAGGAAATTAGCAGCTTCCGTCTCCGGTGTTTTCGCCGGGTCCTCCAGCAATAGATCCGCAAGTGGTTCCAGACTGGCTTCGCGCGCAATTTGAGCCTTGGTGCGGCGTTTTTTCTTGTATGGAAGATAAATGTCTTCCAGGGCTGACTTCGTTTCGGCTGCCTGAATTTTTTTTACCAGCTCGTCGGTCAGTTTGCCTTGTTCATAAATCGAGTTGGTTATGGTCACTCGGCGGTCTTCCAGCTCGCGTAAGTAGGCCAAGCGCTCTTCAAGCTTTCGAAGCTGACTGTCATCCAAGCCCCCGGTTGCTTCCTTCCGGTATCGGGCAATGAAGGGAACGGTGGCGCCTTCATCCAGCAACTGCACGGCCGCGTTTACTTGCGTGGGCAGGCAGCCGATTTCCTCTGAAATTCTCCTTGCGATCCTTAGCGCGGCATCCGGAGCAAGAAGTGCCGCTTTGGTTGTGGGAGAGGATGCGGAGGTGTGCGTTTCAGACATGGATGGTTTGGACTTTCGTATATCGCCGGAAGGAATGCGAAGATAGATCTCGGATGTACGGCAGGAAAGTGACCGTTAGCGCGGATCCACGGAAATCCGCCAGCATTGATTTGGCTGGATACGGGAGAAAGACTTCTTCCGGCTGGGAAACCAGTATCGTGTTTCTCGCGTACACTGGTGGTCTCAACTCAGGAGGGCGCATTCATGAAGATCAAGGAACGCATCGAATATCTCTCCAAACCTAAGCCTTATACAGCCTCGCCCGACCAAACCGTACTTGAGGCGACGAAAGAGATGACGGCTCGCAATATCGGGTCGGTGGTGATCACCGATGAAGACAACAAAGTGGTCGGCCTCGTGACCGAGCGGGACTTGATGCGCCGCATCGTAGCGGAAAACAAGAGCCCTGCAGAAACCAAATTGTCAGAGATCATGACGACAAGCCTTAGGCTTGCGCGTGATGACGACAACGTTGTCGATTGGTTGAGAGTGATGTCGAATGAGCGCTTCCGCCGTCTGCCGGTTGTCGATGAAAACGGCCGCATCGTCTCCATCATGACGCAAGGCGACTTCGTCTCCTACACTTGGCCAGAACTATTGAAAATGTTCTCCGACAAGGTCGAAAAGAAACTCGGGGTCAACAACCAGCACATGTGGATCATCGGAGGGGTGCTCGTTTATGGGATCGCGATGGCAGTGATCATGTCCGCGATCTAAGGCATCATTCATTTTGAGTGTGGCTATGCGCCCATGAGCCGCCGGTCGAACGGATATCTGCTCAGTTTCTCGTGGCCTGTCTCCGTTATTAGAATTTGGTCCTCGAGCTTGACACCTTCAGTCCCACCGTGACGCCCGACAAAACTCTCTACGCAGACCACCATTCCGGGCTGCAAGGTGCCATCGTAACCTCCGGAAGCCCAGTCTTCGGGGTAAGGGACAGCCGGATATTCATCGCAGAGCCCAACACCGTGAAACAGAACCGAGTACCGATTGGCTATAAATTCTGCCGGCAAAGTGGCTGCCTGGTGACTTAGCTCTTTGAAAGTTCTGCCTGGTGCGAGCATTGAGCAGTTTGCCTCGATTTGCTCTACCGCCATCTGGTACAGTGTGCGTTGCTCATTGGTCGGCTTTCCGTTGCCTGCGAGCCACGCACGCGAGATGTCGCAACACATGCCATAGGGGCCGACGAGGTCCGTGTCGAAGGCGACCATGTCACCAGCTTGAATCTTACGGGAGGATGCTTCTTGGAACCACGGGTTCGTACGTGGTCCGGATGAGAGCAGATGCGTTTCGATCCACTCCCCACCTCGCTTGATGTTTTCAGAGTGCAAGATTGACCATAGGTCCCATTCGGTCATTCCGGGTTCTAGTAAATGTTCCATGATCGACATGGCTGCCTCGCAGGCAGCGATCGACCGACGCATGGCCTTGATTTCGTCAGGAGACTTCACCGAGCGGGCGTGCTCCATAACCGCTTCACCGTCGAAGATCTCCAAACCATGGGCATGCAGGGCCGCAATACCCTCCTGCCTGGTCTTGTCCACCGCGATACGCTTGTTGCCGCCCCCGTGCTTGCTCACAAGGTCAGCGAGTTCGTTGGCCCATCTGATGACCAGCTCGGCAGATCTCGGGCCAGCTTCGAAATAAAACCAGGCGACCCCGTGCCTTACTTCATCGACAAGATCGGCGTGCGCTGCAAGATGTTCGCAGTTGTGAAAATCAAAGAGGACGACGGGGCCACTGGTGGGTACGAATGCATACCTTACCGCATTGTGCGTGCACCAGACCTGCATATTCGTGCAATCCGTTGCGTAGCGTACGTTGAGCGGATCGCAAACAATGATTGCCGCCAGATCCTGTTTTATGAGTTCGGAGCGGATCCGGTCCAGACGATAGGCGCGTATCGCATCAAGATCCGGTGCCTGCAGGTCGCGCTGATGCCACTCTCTTTCCGCTAGTTCGCCATAGCCGAGAACATGCCGGTTTAGCGCAGCCGCTTTGTCGGTCGCATAGGCTGAAAGTGCGCAAAAGTCTGCGGACTCTCCCGGGTGGGCCGGTAAAACATTGGGCATGATCTTCCGCCGGTGCCGACCAAACGTTTGATCAATCTTCATGCCGGCCCCTCCTTGGTTTCCTAAATTCAGCAGTCACATGCGCATTCGTTCAGCCTTGGGGTCGAAGGGTGGCTCAGGCAGTATTGTGGCCTTGCGCCGGTCGCCGAGAATCTCGATTTCAAATGAATCTTCGTCGGTCAATGTCGCTAGCTCAGCCGGAACATAGCCCTGTGCCAGTGACTTTTGGACATGGTGCGCATAGCCGCCAGAAGTGACCCAGCCGACGACTTTTTCTTCGTACCAAATCGGTTCATCACCCAGCACGTCAGCGCCATTTGCCTTAACGTCAAAGGCGACTCGAAGACGCTTTGGGCCTTCGGTGAGTTCTGACATGGCAGCCTCCTTGCCGATAAAGCTTGGCTTATTCATTTTCACAAAGCGGCCAAGGTCGGCTTCATAGGGACCATAAATGGGCCGGAATTCGCGGAACCAAGTGCCAAAGTTCTTTTCTAGGCGAAGGGATAGCAGGGCACGCATGCCAAAGTTCCTGATCTGGTACTCATGCCCGGAAGCCATCAATGCTGCATAGACTTGCCGCTCATATTCCGGGCTCATCCAAATCTCGTAGCCGAGGTCGCCGGTGTAGGATATCCTGTTGACCTTGCAAGGTGCGTGGGCGATGTCCATCTCGCGGAAATCCATGAATCTGAACGCTTCGTTTGAGACATTCTCATCGGTTACCATTTCCAGGACTTTCCGCGCATTGGGCCCGGCAATCGACAAGCCTACCCAACCGAGGTTGATCGGCCTTATTACCACCGATCCATCCGTAGGCAGGTGCTGTTCGAACCAGCGCATGTGATAGACCTCGGCCTGAGAGGACCCAAACATATAAAAATGATTTTCCGAGACGCGAGCGATTGTGAAGTCGCCAATCAGTTTGCCGCGCTCGTTCAGCATAGGCGTCAGGACAATGCGCCCAACCTTTGGCATCGTGTTAGTCATCACCCTGTCAAGGAAGGCTTCTGCGCCGGAGCCGGTAATTTCATATTTGGCGAAATTGGCGATTTCCGTAATCCCGACACTGTTACGAACGGCTTGGCATTCACCGGAAATAGCGTCGAAGTCATTCGATCTGTGAAACGAGACGACATCCTTCGCCTCTTGCCCTTCGGGTGCGAACCACAGCGGCGTCTCAAGTCCCCAGCTGTCACCCATCACGGCTCCTTGGGTAAGCATTTGGTCGTAGAGCGGGGTGGTCTGGTGTGGTCGGGCTGCGGGGAGTTCTTCGTTTGGGAACCTGATGCGGAACCGGCGCCGGTAGTTCTCTTGTACCTTGGCATTCGTGTAGGACAGCGTTGCCCAATCGCCATAGCGCGCGACGTCCATGCCCCAGATGTCGTAGCCCGGATCGCCGTCGATCATCCAGTTGGCAAGTGTCAGACCAACACCGCCGCCCTGGCTGAAGCCGGCCATCACACCACATGCCACCCAGTAGTTTCGCAAGCCCCTTACGGGACCAACCAGCGGATTGCCATCAGGGGCAAATGTGAAAGGTCCATTGATGATCTGCTTGATTCCTGCATTTTGAAGCGCTGGAAAGTGCTCAAAGCCGACTTCAAGTTCAGGTGCAATCCGGTCAATATCGGGTGCGAGCAGCTCGTGGCCGAAATCCCAAGGCGTTTGCTTCGGGCTCCAGGGCTTGCAGGCTTGCTCATAGGTCCCGAGCAGAATGCCTCTTCCCTCTTGGCGGGTGTAAATCTCGCCGCCAAAATCCAAGATGCCGATCAACTCCTTTCCAGTTTCTTGATTGTGCTGAATGACCTCTGGCATCTCCTCGGTCAGCAGATACATGTGCTCCATAGCGAGAACAGGCAATTCCAGCCCAACCATGCGACCGCATTCGCGTGCCCAAAGGCCACCTGCATTGACGACATGCTCAGCATGAATCGCGCCCTTTGATGTAATGACATTCCAAGTTCCGTCCGGCGTTTGGACCAGATCTTCTACCTTGGTGTGGCGGTATATTTCGGCTCCGTTGATACGGGCAGCCTTGGCATAAGCGTGTGTCGTACCGGAAGGGTCGAGGTGTCCTTCGATCGGATCCCAAAGTGCTCCTAGAAAATACTTTTCATCCAGTATTGGAAACATTTTCTTGGCTTCGGACACGGAAATCAGTTCTAGATCCATGCCCAAATACCGGCCTTTGGCCTGAGCGAGGCGCAGAAAGTCCATGCGTTCGGGAGTATCCGCTAACATGACACCGCCGGTCAGGTGCAGGGAGCAGGACTGTCCTGATATCTCTTCCAATTCCTTGTAAAGATCGACCGTGTAACTCTGCAGCTGTGACACGTTCGGGTCGCCGTTCAGCGTGTGAAAACCGCCGGCGGCATGCCATGAAGACCCTGAAGTCAACTCGTCGCGCTCTACCAGTACAACGTCTTTCCAGCCCAGTTTAGTAAGGTGGTAAAGGACGCTGCAGCCAACGACACCGCCGCCTATGACAACAACTTGTGTGTGGGTCTTCATGTTCTACTCCGGTTTGCCCTGATCGGGCGCGTACATCGTTCTGTTTCTGAAACGGCTGGCAGCCTAAAAGTCGGTGGGTGCGCCGCCTTCTTCTTTGCGCTTGGCAACAAACGCATCCAGCTCCTCTCCGATTGCCGGATCGAGCGATGGAGACTGGTAGGCCTCAAGGGCTTTCTTGTAGAGGATGTTCGCCTTGTCGTAGGCAGTGGGGCTGCCGGCCTCTGCCCAGGTTTCGTAGTTGCGCCAGTCAGACAGGATCGGTGCATAAAAGGCGTCTTTGTATCGGTCCTGCGTGTGCTGGGTGCCAAAGAAATGGCCTCCCGGTCCGACATCTCGGATGGCGTCAATTGCCAGTGCTTCAGGTGAAACATCTAGTGGAGTGAGGTACTCGGCAAGCATCTGCAGCAGGTCGACATCAGCGATAAACTTCTCAAATCCTGCCGACAAACCGCCTTCCAGCCACCCGGCGGCGTGCTTGATCAGGTTGCCTCCGCCGTTGATTGCGCCCCATTCGGATAACGTTGTTTCCAAAGCAGCCTGGTAGTCGACGGTGTTGGCGGCACAAACTCCGGAGGATCGATAAGGGAGCTCGTACCTGCGAGCCAACTGACCACCGACAAGTGCTGCCTTGACATATTCTGGCGTACCAAAGGCTGGTGATCCTGATTTCATATCGACGTTTGAAGTAAAACCGCCATAAATGACTGGCGCGCCTGGCTTTACCAGCTGAGTAAAGGCCAGCCCGGCCAGGGCTTCTGCATTTTGCAAGACCAACGCCCCGGCAACGGTGACCGGTGCCATGGCCCCCGACAAGGTAAATGGTGTAATGACGCTAACTTGTCCGGCGTTTGCCATTTCGATCAGCCCTTGGAGCATCGGTGTGTCGAGCCGCAACGGGGATGACGTATTTATGATGGAGACGACACTGGGCGTGCGCCGGAATTCCTCATTCGAGAGCCCCATGCCAATACGGGTGATTTCCAATCCGTCGAGATTGCGCTCTTTGCCCAGCGAATAGATATGGAACACCTTGTCCGTCATGCGCACCATATCGGAAACGCAATCCAAATGACGAACAGAAGCATGGATATCGACCGGTTCGACCGGATATCCCATCACGCAGTGGATGATGTTGAAGAACTGGGCGAGTTTCAAAAAGTTCCGGTAGTCCTGTTGGTTTCCCGGGCGCCGGCCGCTGTCCCGATCTTGTGCGTTGGGCGCGCTGGCAACACATGAAAACGCTATGTAATCCCCACCGATTTTCAAGTTGTGAGCCGAATTGCGCGCATGCACGGTGAATTCTGCCGGTGCTTTGGAAACAAGCTCTTCAACGAGCACCGGATCAAAACGGACACGCTCCGAGTTTGGGGCTACGTCCGCACCAGCAGTCTTCAGCATTGCCCGCGCTTCATCGTGTAGAAAGTCGATGCCGATTTCCTTCAAGACGGTCAGCGACGACTGGTGGATGCTTTCCAGCTCGTCTGCTGAGACGGCTTCAAGTGGTTTGTAAATGTTGCGAGGTTGACGGAAGGCTTTTTGAGGAAACAGCTCCGGCCCGGTAGCTCCAGAACCATTTGCGTGTCTTCTTCTGCCGCGCCGGGCCGGGTTTGCAGCAGCTTTGGTTTCCAATGCGGCATCGACCATGTCTTGTCTCCAGGCACTTGCGGGCCGTGCCGGATGCAGCCGGCCCGTTGTGCCAACTCTGGGGGCCGGGGAAAGGTATGACCATCTCTCCAGAGCGACGGTCTATGCTCTGTCTGCGACATTGTGTGTTTGGCTGGCCGCAAAGTGCCCGTCCGGCCGGGTTCCGGCTTGACGTTCCTGGACAACCGGTTGATCAGATGTGGAGACAATGCGCTGGAGGAGGCAAGATTGATATCAGGTTTGAGTGATGGCGCATTGCTCTCTTTTTTGCGTGAGCATCGGGTTTTGGCGGGGCTAGCCGATGCTGTTTTGCGACCGATGCCTGTCAGTTACACTAGCCGGTTCTGGGAATTGAGAGCCGATGGCAGGATATTCATCGTTAAGGAATTTTATCCGGGGTTGGAAGACAACCCGCTGTTTCCGACACTGCCAAAGCAGGAAGCCTCGGCATTGTACTATCTTGAGAGTATTGGACTTGCGCCATCGCTTGAAGCGGCCTTTGAAAGCCCTGACGGCAACCCGATGGTCATCTACGGATATGAACCTGCGGGGTCAGACGAAATCGATGTCCGGGAAGCGGGGAAATTGTTGGTCAACCTGGCCAGCCAGGTGATCGCAACCAAGGAGTTTCAGAAGGTTCCTGCCGGTGCCTTAGATGTACTTGCCCAGGCCGACAACATCTTGACGCGGATACCGGAGAGCCGCCGGGCAGCCAATCTGATCAAGCTCAGACCTTCTGAATCAGACTTTGGAAATGATAGGATCGATTTTGAACCTACTCTTGTGCACAGGAGCCTGTGTCTCGGCACTGTTCTGGCGACCCGCGAGGGGCCGAGACTGATTGATTGGCAGTATGCCGGGATTGGCGACCCGGTAGAGGATCTCGTGTGTTTCCTGTCACCAGGACTTCTGACGCTTTACGGGATACGGCCACTCGCCCTGCATGCTGAAGATGTCCTGCTGCAAACCTATCCGGACCGCGATGTCATGCGCCGTTTCGAGCGGGATAGGATAGCCTATCATTGGCGGCTTGCCGCCTATTGCTTGTACCGTCAGGAAAGCCTCGCCTGTACCAATCCGCCTGCCGCGCGTGCCTATGGCCGCGCTCTGGAAGAAGAAGTCGATCTGATCCTGCGTTTGCGAGCCAAAGCTTAAAACCCTATGCGACGCAAGTATCCGTAATTTTACTGTCATGCACCATGCGTAAACGGGCGCCATGACCATATCTGTCTCGTCAGTCTCCAAGTATTTTTATAGCCATGCGGCCCTTGATGGTGTTTCGATTAATATTGAAAAAGGCGAGTTTTTCGTCGTCCTTGGTCCGTCTGGATGCGGTAAATCCACCTTGCTTCGATCGATAGCGGGTCTGGAGACAATTGACGGCGGTGAAATTCACTTGGCTGGGCACCATGTTGCCGGCAAAGGCACGCATGTACCTCCCGAAAAACGCAACGTCGGGGTGGTTTTTCAGTCCTACGCTTTGTGGCCGCATATGAGTGTATCGGGCAATGTGGCCTTTCCGTTGGAAACTGCCCGGTTGGCGAAAAACGACATCGCGGCTCAAACCCGCAACTGCCTGGAACGGGTGGAGCTTTTACCCTATGCAGACCGCAAGCCCGCAGATCTGTCCGGCGGCCAAAGGCAGCGCGTTGCCCTTGCCAGGTGTTTGGCGCAAGGTGCCCAAACGGTTCTTATGGATGAGCCGCTCGCCAATCTCGACCCGCACCTGCGGCATGCTATGGAAGAAGAGCTGTCGGACTTCCACCGCGCTACAGGTGCGACAACGTTGTTCATCACGCATGATCAACGCGAAGCAATGGCACTGGCGGATCGTGTTGCCCTGATGTGGGACGGTAAGGTTCTTCAGGTTGACCATCCCCATCGGCTTTACAGCAAGCCAAAAAATGAGCGGGTCGCAAGCTTCATTGGCCGTGGGAGCCTCGTTGATGTTGTCGTCAAAAAAGCTGACAGAGGATTGGCCTTGATTGCGTTTTCAGGCGTGCATGTGCCTGTGCGCTGCGCGGAAAATGCAAGTGAAGGCGATGGCCAATTGCTGATCCGTCCAGAGCAAATTGTTGTAAGCCCGGATGGTGATGGGATTTCAGGTCGTGTTGCCCGGGTGACCTATCGTGGCGGTTTTTGGGAAGTACATGTGCAGCTGAATGCCAGCCAGCCAGCTGTTCTCGTGAATACCAGTCGGCGGGTTACCGAAGGGGACAAGGTTTCTCTTAGAATTGAAGATGCTTGGCTTTTGCCAGAGTAAAACTGCTCTTTGGTCTCAATTCACCCAAGGAATCGTACCGGTTGGCACGCGCCTTCGGAGTGCATTCATGGCGATCATGATGAAAACGGTTGCGACCACTACCACTGTCGACATGGCTGCTGCAAGTGTGGTGTAACCACCGTCTTCGTAATTGAAAATGGTCGTGCCGATGGTTTCGTTTCCGGTAGACCAGAGCAGTGCCGAAACTGTGACTTCATTGTATGCTGTCAGGAAAACGAGGACGGCTCCGGACGCGGCGGCAGGCGCGACGAGCGGGGCAAACACAATCCGTAGTCTGCGCTCGAAGCCCGCGCCTGCCACCCGTGCTGCATCTTCTAGGCTCCGATCAAGTTGCAGGAACACTGCCCCTACGGGCTTCAGTCCTATTGCGAGAAAGCAGGACATGTAAGCGATCAAGATGATCCAAATGGTTCCGTAAAGTGAGATGTTCAAAAACGGCAGCGGCGCTATGAATGCAAGTATGAAAGCGATCGACATAACAAGCCCAGGAACCGCAAACGCCACTTCAGCCTGCCCTAAAGCCAAACCAGCCGCACGCCGATGGCTTTTTGTGCGGTGTGACAGAAAGTATCCCAGCAAGATGCTGATCACAGCGATCCCGATCGACGCGGCTGCCGCGATGAATGTTGAGTTTACGAATGCTCGCAAGGTTACGGATTGGCGCCAGAGGATTTCTGCAAAATTTTCAAATGTGATTGTATTGATGGCGAGTGGCACACCGTAGGTCTTCACCAACGCAGTGGCTACGAGTGACGCAGCCGGCAGTAAAAGCACGGCGCCGACAAATGCCCACAGACCAAGCTCAATGTAGGTGCGGTTCCGGCCAAGCGGTATTGCTAGGGTTGTTTGCGGCGGCCCGATAAGAGTTGTGCGCATACGGTGTTGGAAATAGCTTTGCAGGCTGATTGCAGCCAATGCGACAGCAGCCAATATTACCGATATTACAGCCACGTTTGGCAAGACATCCGGACCGAAGCTTGCAAGCCGCCGCCAGACCAGAACCGGGAGCGTTGTGTAGCGTGCCGGGATCCCGATCAGCGCATTAATGCCGAAGTTTCCAAGTGCGGCTACAAAGGCCAGTGCAAACCCGGCCAGCAAGGAGGGAGCAAGAAGGGGCAAGGTAACGCGGACAAGCATTCGCAGAGCGCCGGCCCCTGAAACACGCGCGGCATCCGAAAGCTCCCGAGGAAAAGAGCGCAGTGCAGCTCGAACCAGCAAGAAAACCAAAGGGCTGTGCTGAAGCGTCAGAAGCAATACCAGGCCTTCCCGAGAATAGAGCGGATGTGTTGATCCGATTTCCGGTGCGATGCCAAGCCATCGCAGGACCGGACTGGCGGGGCCAAGTGCTTGGATCCAGGCGATCGCGGTAACGTGCGGAGGGATCATCATGGGCAGTAGGATCAAGAAGACCAACAGGCCTTTTGCGCGTACATCGGTCAGGCTGATCAAGAGGGCAACCGATGCACCGAGCAGCGTTGCTGCGCATGCAGACAAAAAACTGCTTTCCAAAGAATGCCAAAGAGCCCGTTGGACGGACCGGCTGTTGAGCGCCTCCAGCAATGGACCAAGGGAAAGGGCGCCGTCGCTGGTGAAACCGAGCTTGAACAGCAGAAAAAGCGGAAGTCCGCAGACAATCGTGGCTGCGAGAAGCAGAATGGCAAGGGTTAGGCCCTCGCCATTCAAGTGCCGGGAAAGCGCCATTTTGCTTGAGTGCTAGCCGCCGAAAATTTCGGAAAACTTAAGCTTGTTGGCCTGATCTTGCTCGAGTGCCTGCGCAGGATCAAAGTCCATCAACTTGATTTGGTCGCGCGCCGGAAAGCCTCTTGGTGGCGCTACAGCAGGATGTGCGGCAAGGTATCCTTGAGAAGCAGCCAATTTTTGCCCCTCTTCGGAGATCAAGAAATCCACAAATGCTTTTGCCGCGTCCGGGTTTTGCGCCGTCGACAGAATCGCCACCGGTTCGGTCACAGCGGAAACCCCTTCTTCGGGGAATACAAATTCCACCGGGGCGCCTTCAAGCTTGTTGCGGATCGGCAGAAAGTCGACCACGAAACCGTAAAGCTTTTCACCGCCTGCAATGGCCTTGTAGGTGCCGCCGTTTCCGCCCTGTGGATTTGCGCCCTGGTCCGACAAACCCTCGTAGTAGGCCCAGCCAAGGTCAGGATTGGTTGTTAAGGCCGCCATATGGATCGTTGCGGCCCCGGATGTGAGCGGCGACGGCATTGCTATTTTGCCTTTTGCTTCGTCCTTCAAAAGGTCCTGGTAAGACGTTGGCTTCATGGGCGCGTTGGTATTGTAGACAATCCCGGTGGTGATCAGTTTTGTCGAGAAATAGGTCTTGTCCTCGTCCATAATCGCAGGGTCATAAGCGGAAACATCTGCGGATTCATGGGCCATCAAGCGACCTGCGGTTTTTAGACCTTCCATGGTCACCATGTCGGCGATCAGGAGAACGTCCGGTTTCGGAGTTCCGGCTTCAAACTCGGCGCGCAATTTAGCCATCACTTTTGTGGTGCCATCACGCACCCACTCCACGTCGACGCCTGGATGTTTTGCCGTAAAGGCATCCACGGTCGCTTGCGCATCTGCATTGGGCTGGGACGTGTACAGGATGAGTTTACCGGAAACGTCATCGGCAAGCACAGAGCCGGAAGCAACAGCCCAAAGGCCCGCTGCGATCAGTAGCGTTTTCATATCTCAGATCCTTTTGCAGCGACCCGCTGGAAAACAGGAGGCTGCGGGTCACAATTCGCGTATCAGGCTTCTGTGACAGATTTTTCCGGATTTATGTCGTTTCGCTTAGTAATAATTACTGACGGGTGACTTTGCCCGGGCATGGAACACGCAGATATCAGTGGTTTGCGGATTGCGCCGCCTTGGTCTAATGAGCACGCCAAGTCTTTTTGACAGTTTTTGCGACACGAAAGGAATGTCGATGACCGCAAGTAGCTCGGGCGCGGGGGCGGACATTGGCCTTGTTGGCCTAGGGACCATGGGGGCAAACCTGGCCCTTAACATTGCGGAGAACGGGTTCAAAATTGCGGTTTACAATCGCACGACCGCAAAAACTGTGGCGTTCCATGAAAATGCGGGTGATTTGGCCGGGAACGTTGTCCCGGCATTGGATCTCGAAAACTTTGTACAATCGCTCAAACGCCCTCGAGCTGTCATCCTCATGGTACCGGCAGGAGAGGCAGTCGACGCGCAGATCCAGGCCCTCGCACCGCTTTTGGATTGGGAAGACCTTATTATCGACGCCGGGAATGCGGATTACCATGATACCAACCTCCGTGCTCAGGCCACGATGAACTCGGGCCCAAGGTTCATGGGTATTGGCGTTTCTGGAGGAGAAGAGGGAGCTCGCCACGGGCCATCAATTATGGCTGGGGGGGCGAAAGACGGATGGGACGAGGTCGCCCCTATCCTAAAGGCAATTTCAGCAAAATATGAAGATTCTCCCTGTGCGGCTCATCTTGGCGAAGCAGGGGCAGGTCATCTCGTCAAAACCGTTCACAACGGCATTGAATATGCCGATATGCAAATGATCGCCGAGGTCTACGGTATTATGCGGGACGGCTATGGCTACACTGCGGTTCAAACCGCGGAAGTTTTTGAAGCGTGGGACCGGGGCGCTCTCCAGTCCTATCTCATAAAAATTTCCGGAAAGGTCAGTCGGGCAGTGGATCCAGAAACGGCAGCCCCGATGCTTGATGTAATTCTCGATAGGGCAGGACAAAAAGGCACCGGACGCTGGACAGCAATCGAAGCTCTGATGCTTAGCACGCCTATGGGCACTATCGAAGCTGCTGTCGGCGCCCGCAACATGTCCGCGCTCATTGGAAAGCGCCGGCAGGGTCAGGCGTTGTTTGGACCGTCCGTTCAAAAAATGTCATCGGACCAGATCGCCCCAAGTCTGTTGGAAGCTGCTCTGATCGCCGGCAAAATTATCTGCTATGCTCAGGGTTTTGAACTCATTTCAGCCGCCGCCAAACAATATGATTGGTCCATGCCCCTAGCGGATATAGCCCGTATCTGGCGAGCCGGCTGCATCATCCGGTCTTCGATGCTCAACGACATGGCTTCAGCACTTTCGGACGATCCTGATCGCAATTTGATGTTTGCGCCGTATTTCGCGGAACGTCTTAAGGAAACACATGAAGCTTTACGCGCTGTTGTCGCCCAAGGGGCCATGCATGGCTTGCCGGTACCTGCGCTGTCCGCGGCGCTGTCCTACTTCGATACCATGCGCACCGAGCGATCAACCGCGAATTTGTTGCAGGCACAACGGGACTTTTTCGGGGCTCACGGCTTCGAACGGGTGGACCGTGAAGGGAAGGGGTTTCACGGTCCATGGGCTATGGGTTGAAACGAATAACTGACTGAGCCACGTTATTCGGCTTAAAACCTTAGGTTTTCGGCGGGTTTTTAGGTTACTGCGCAAGGCCGAGTGCGGCCATTTTCGCGATTGATTCCGGAACACCGTTGTGATCCCGAAGCTCGATAATCAAGCGCGGCTTGCTCCCGATTTTGCTCAGTGCTTCAAAAACTGAGGGCCAGTTGATTGTGCCCTCTCCAAGGGCCCAATGACGATCCGCGTAGCCATCGGCATCCTGCAAGTGGACATGCGCAAGCATGTCGCCTGCGGCTTTCACGTAGTAATCGACCGGCGGAGCGCCTGTCGACCCGTGGGCATAGTGCGCGTGTCCTGTATCTATTGACACCTTCACCGCTGTGGACCCGAAACTCTGCGCAAGCCGAAGCCGGTCGTTCGGATCTTTATCTTCTATGTTTTCGATGACGAGCTCGCATCCAATGTCTTCAGCACGCTTAACCGCCGGCCCCATTGTTTCCTGGCACAGCTCAATTTTCCGTTCTCGACCGCGATCGTAGTTGTCTAAATTGTTGTAATCCCAGGTCGAAAACGGACTGTGGACGACCATGTGTGTTCCGCCTAGGCGTTCGCAGACATCTAGCCCCTGGAGAAGACGCTTTTTGACAATGCTCCGAACCTCCGGATCCATGGCATCCAGCGTAAAGCCCCAGAACGGGCCGTGGATCCCGCGCCGGCCTTCATGACCATCAAGGAGCTTAAGCGCGGTGTCGACACTCTCTTGCCAGTTTCCGTTCAGGAGGTCAGCGCTGATGAAGTCCTGAAGCTCAAGGTCCCTCGGCCTGGCGAGCATCAGCTCCCGGTGAACTTTAAAGCCATTAATGGACAGTGCGGCGCCGAGAACGGGGAGGTCGGTCATGGAGCGGTCTTTCTAAAGTGGTCGACTGGTCCATGACCGCTTAAGCGGCCTCGCTGACAGATTTGCGACAGGCGTTTAAGTTTGACCTAATATCCCCGGCCACGGTCAACGGTTTCGGGTAGCTCGCCGGTTTGCAGATAGCGCGAAATGTTCTGCGCGACGATCCTAACAGCTGTTCTTGTGACCGTTGGTGCCGATATATGCGGTAAAACCGTAATTTTCTCGTGTAGCCAAAACGGGTGTTTTTGAGGCAACGGCTCTTGGTCGAACACATCCAGAACAGCGTGGCTCAAGTGTCCACTGTCTAGCGCTTTCAAGAGATCGCCGTCGTTTAGAACAGGCCCCCTGGAGAAATTGATTAAAGCGGCACCTCTCGGCAGTTTGCTGAAGGCCCTTGAATCGACAAGACCTGCGGTTTCAGCGGTCAATGGTACAAGAACCACCAGAATGTCAGATTGGCCAAGCACTGTGTCCAAGCCGTCAGAACCGGCATGCGTCTCAAGTCCCTCGATGTGCTTTTCCGACCTGCTCCATCCAGAAACCGGGAAACCATTGGCCCTGAGACGCAACGCCGAGCGCTGGCCTAGGTTTCCAAGACCAAGGATCCCAATTCGGCGCTCCTCAGGGAGCTTCAATTCATGTTCAATCCATTCTGATCGCCTTTGCTGGGCGCCGTAGCAAGGCATGTCCCGGTGGAGAAATAGGGACCAAGCCAAAACAGCCTCGGACATTGTTTCAGCCATTTGCGGATCGACCAGCCGCACGATCATCGGTCCATCTTCGGGAAGTTCTTTGGCTAGACGCTCTACGCCGGCCCAAAGACTGTGCACCCATTTCAAGTTGGGCAGTGCAGCGACTTCTTTCGAATCTGGGTTGGCAACGATCGCGATTGTTGCTGCTTGCCGCTCGGGTGCCGACAGATCAGAAAATGGCTTGACGATCCCGATACCATCCAAGGCCTCGGGTAGGGCGGTTTTCCAGGCCTGCCGTTCCTGGCCGCCAGCGCTGGAGATAAACGGAATAACTAATGTCATTGTGCGAAAACACCGTCAAAATTTGCAAAGCCCTTTAACTCGATGGGGTTTCCAGATGGATCGGTGAAAAACATTGTGCTTTGCTCGCCTGGTTCACCGGCGAAACGGACTGATGGCTTAACTATAAAGTCCATATTGAGAGCTATAAGCCGATCAGCGAGGGCCTGCCATTTGTCCATGTCCAGCACAACACCAAGATGGGGCATAGGTACCATATGATCACCGACCATTCCGGTATTTTCCGTTTGAAATGGTGTTCCCAAATGCAGGGAAATCTGGTGGCCGAAAAAGTCAAAATCTACCCAATTGTCCGTGCTACGTCCTTCTGTGCAGCCTAAGACATTTCCATAAAACTCACGGGATTTTTTGAGGTCGGTTACATTGTAAGCCAGATGAAAAACAGATCGCATGGAGTGCCTTCAAGTTCGCGGGGTGTCGTGTTCTGTATAACAATCCGCGTTTTACGCTACACTTCCTGATTGCGGAAGTGGCGCTCAGCGAATTGTTTATGTGACACTTGGACCGCCATGCATGTCCGGCAAAACATCTTTCAAACGAAAATTGTGTTGATACACCTTTTCCAAATATGAAAAGCAACAAGGCGCAGGTCTGGTAATCTTCTGATCTGGAATGACGGTTCTGCGAATGAATGTGTCGCAATAATGGCTGTCCTTGTTCAATTACTTGCCGACCTTTAGAGAAATGCAAGGCGGCTGTTGTATATGCTGTCGTATAGTGTAATGATATGTGATGTTAGATGCGGTTGAGCGTATGGAAATACATCCATGCGAAACTTTCTTTCGTCTCTAGTCGAAAAGAGAATGGCTGAGCAAGAAACAAGTTGATGTCTGTGATTGGTCTTCAATATAACTTTCTACCTCAGTGTGATTTTGTCGCATCGACGTTCCAAATTCCGAAAAAACCAACTGTCTCGCTTGTTCGGGCATGCGAATACTCATTCATTCGCGCTCTGAACGTTGAGCCAGGTCAAATAAGCAAAAATCAGCAAGGAGTACCTTCATGAGGAAGTTATTTGTATCAGCCGCGGCCTCCGCGATGTGTGTAGCAGCTTCGTCGGCAATGGCCGAGGACTGTGGTACCGTTACGATGGCCGAAATGAACTGGGCCTCAGCCGGTGCGATCGCACATATCGACAAGATCATTCTTGAAAACGGTTACGGCTGCACGGTCGAACTGGTGACCGGCGATACGATGCCGACGTTCACGTCGATGAATGAAAAGGCCGAGCCAGACATCGCTCCGGAACTCTGGATTAATGCAGTGCGCGAGCCACTCGATGCGGCTGTTGCTGAAGGCGAATTGATCATCGGCGGCGAAGTTCTCAATGAAGGTGGTGTGGAAGGGTTCTGGATCCCGACCTACCTCGCCGAGGAGCACAACATTTATACTGTTGAAGATGCATTGGCTCGTCCCGACCTCTTCCCGGGTGCAGAGGACGAAAGCAAAGGCGCTTTCTTCACCTGCCCAACTGGTTGGAACTGCCGCATCACCACAGGCAACCTGTTCCGTGCGTTTGACGCAGAGAACAAAGGTTTCGAGCTCGTTGACTCTGGATCTGCGGCAGGTTTGGACGGATCCATCGCACGTGCGTTTGAGCGCGATCAGGGGTGGCTTGGCTACTACTGGGCACCGACTGCGATCC
Source organism: Roseibium hamelinense (assembly GCF_007830545.1). Taxonomy (GTDB): domain Bacteria; phylum Pseudomonadota; class Alphaproteobacteria; order Rhizobiales; family Stappiaceae; genus Roseibium; species Roseibium hamelinense. The sequence goes on along the minus strand of NZ_VLLF01000009.1, from coordinate 9,000 downwards.
TTGGCAAGTACGACATGACGCTGCTCGACTTCGAAGTGCCGCACAATAAGGAAGAGTGGGATACCTGTACCGTAATTGAAGACTGCCCGAACCCACAGAAAAATTCGTGGGTGAAGTCCGAAGTGTTCACTGTCGTGACCGATGAGTTTGCCGACAAGGCGGGCGTAGCTATGGATTACGTCAAGGGCCGTACTTGGGACAACCGGACTGCCGGTAAAGTTCTCGCATGGATGCAGGAAAACCAGGCGACCAACGAAGATGGCGCTTACTACTTTCTCGAAAACCATGAAGACGTGTGGAGTAACTGGGTGCCGGCTGACGTTGCTGAGAAAGTGAAAGCTGCTCTGTAAAAGAAAAACAGGCGACAAATCAAAAAGAAATGGAAGCCGCGCTTACACCCGCGCGGCTTCTGAACTGGGGCACAAACAGACCATCGGGGTAACAAGATGGATTGGATAGAGTTTCCGTCGCTGAGTCGCGGCACTCTCCGGGATTTGCGGATTTCCATTGATGGGAGTTTTCGCGAATTCACCCGGGCATATGGCGAAACGCTTGAACGTATGTTCGAGCCGCTCGAAGATTTTTTGGTCTTCCTCGAAGGTCTCCTGATCGGGTCGCCTTGGCCCATCGTTCTCGCAGTCTTGGTGGGTATCGTCTTTTTGATGAGCCGCGATCTCAAGGTTACCATTGGCTCTTTAATCGCGCTCGCGCTCATAGGCGTCTTCGGTATGTGGGAAGACACGATGCGCACCATTGCGATGGTAGCGACATGTACCCTTATGGCGGTTATTCTGGGCATTCCGATCGGAATTCTCATGGCACGATCGGATCGCGTGCAGGGCGTTGTGAATCCGATTCTCGACCTCATGCAAACCATGCCGAGTTTTGTCTATCTCATTCCTGTGGTGATGATCTTCGGCCTTGGTAAGGTTCCCGGCGTGATCGCTGTGGTCGTATACGCTATCCCGCCAATGATCCGCTTAACCAATCTTGGAATTAGACTGGTTGATTCAGACGTGTTGGAAGCAGCCGACGCTTTTGGTTCGAATGCACGCCAGAAGTTGACAAATGTCCAACTGCCGCTTGCGTTGCCAACAATCATGGCCGGTATCAACCAATGCATCATGATGTCACTGGCAATGGTTGTAATCGCATCAATGATTGGCGTGAAAGGACTTGGCCAGCCGGTTCTGAACGCAATTAACAACCAGTATTTCACCATGGGTGTAATGAACGGACTCGCCATTGTTGCAATCGCCATCATCTTTGACCGTGCAACCCAAGCCTATGGCAAACGCCTCCAGAAGCACTCGGAGGTGATCCATGGCTGAGGCAAAACACGGAATTGAAATCCGAAATCTGTACAAGATCTTTGGCCCGAATGGCAAAGAGATGGTGCAAAAGGTCAAAGACGGTATGTCGAAGGCCGAGCTCAATGAGAAGTTCAACCACGTCCTTGGTCTGAATGACATCAACATCTCCATGCCTGCCGGCCGGATACAGGTGGTCATGGGGTTGTCGGGCTCAGGCAAGTCGACCTTGATCCGCCACATCAACCGGTTGATCGACCCGACCGCAGGCGAGGTCATGTATGGCACCGACGACGTCTGCAAGATGTCCAAGAACGAGCTTCGGGAATTCCGCCGGCACAAGACGGCCATGGTGTTTCAGAAGTTCGCTTTGCTGCCGCATCGCACGGTAATGAAAAACGCGGTTTATGGCCTGGAAATCCAGGGCGTTCCGGAAAAGGAAGCAAAGGAACGGGCGTCTAGGTGGATTACTCGGGTAGGACTCGACGGTTTTGAAGACCATTATCCGAACCAGCTCTCGGGAGGCATGCAGCAGCGTGTCGGACTTGCGCGCGCACTGACCAACGATGCGGACATTCTTTTAATGGATGAGGCGTTTTCTGCACTTGATCCGCTCATCCGGATGGACATGCAGTCGGTGCTTCTTGACCTTCAGGAAGAACTTCACAAGACAATCGTGTTCATTACCCATGATCTGGATGAAGCGCTCCGCCTGGGAGATCGTATTGCGATTTTGCGGGATGGCGCGGTTATACAGCAAGGTACTGGCCAGGAAATCGTCCTTCGGCCTGCTGATGAATACATTTCCGATTTCGTTCGTGAGGTGAACCGTGGTCGGGTCATCAAAGTCGATACCGTGATGGACAAGTCGAAGAGTCTTGAAGGAGGTTTGACGATCCCGTCAGGCATCATGCTTGAAGAAGCGGCCAAAAAGTTTGCCGACACCGGGCAAAGTGAAGCCAGTGTTGTCAATGGAACCGGCGCGCCGCTCGGTGTCCTGACGGTCCAGGACACGATTACTGCCATGGTGACACCGTCCACCCACTAGAGGCATGAGACTTAAAACAACGAAAAAACCCGGCTCCTCGAGGAGCCGGGTTTTTTCGTTATGAGGTCTCTGGTTATCGTTCCGTGAAGATCGTACGCATGCCCCGGGTAATGGGATTGAGGAGGTAAGCGAGGATCGATTTAGAACCCGTAACCACCTGCGCGTTGACCTGCATTCCTGGCCGCACCGGCCGCTCTGTGCTCCCGCTGCCAATTGTATTTCCGGGAAAGGCGATGACGGCTTTAAAGTAGTACTCGCCATACTCGTCTTCGAAACTGGAGGCTGAGATCGTTTCAACTTCACCGGTGATCGTGCCGTGGACATTTGTATCGTAACTTGTCACTGAGATATCAGCCCTATCACCCACGCTGATGTGCCCAATGTCTTTCGGGTTCACTTTGACGTCTGCAACAAGACGTTCTGAAACAGGGACGATTTCGACAATCATATCTCCGGGATTGACAACCGCTCCCCGGCCACTCTGACCGAGCGTCTTAATGTAGCCTTCCACTGGCGCCTTGACGAAAAGTCGGTCTTGGCGATCCCTCAGTTTTTTGAGTTCTTGCTCAAGTTCATCTCGTTCCTGCGCGATCCGGGAGCGTTCATCTGCGACGTCCCGATTCACTTCCGCTCCGGCCTGTGACAGACTTGCCTGTGCTTCAGCGAGCATTTCACGGGCCTGGGCCAGGCTACCACCAAGCTGCTCCAACGTCACTTGCGCGCGCTGATATTCGCCCTTGGCTTCAAGGAACCTACGCCGTGATGTGTAGCCATCTTTAAGAAGGCCTTCCTGAATTTCAAATTTCTCTTTTTCTATTTCAACCTGCGTCAGCTGTATTGCGTATTGCGCTTCCAGGCTGGCAATCTCCGCTTGTTTTTGCGCCACACGAGCGGCAAGCGCGGCTTGCTCGTCCGACAGCGCTTGTTTGTTGGCGTTTAGTGCCGCCAACTGCTGAGCGCTTAGTCCCTCAACATTAACCTCCGGGACCTCAACACTCGATTGCAGGCGGAGTCCGACTGTTTCCGGGTTGTTGTATTCTTGTGCGAGCAGCCGTTGTTCTTCGAGCTCCAGGTACCTTAGTCTGCTTTGGATGCGCGCAAGCTCTGTTGTGGTGTCCTGTTTTTCAAGTCGAGCAAGCGGATCTCCTGCTTTAACCAGTTGGCCTTCCTCAACGAGCAACTCGTTGACAATGCCACCTTCCAAGTGTTCGACGGTCAGGATCTGGCCGGCTGGCATGATTTCGCCTGTTGTGTCAGCGACTTCGCGGATCTGGCCAAACGCAGCCCAGACAAGCAAAACCACGGCAGCGATCGTCAGCCCCGTCAGCAGCCTAGAATAAAAGGCTGGAGGGACGCCGTCCTCAAGCTCCAAAGGTAAACCAAGCCGTCCGTATACGGCCTTTTTAACCGGGTCTTTTTGATCACTCATACTCATCGTGCCAATCCTTTGGCCTTCAGTTCAAACAGGATAACGCGTCCTTGGCCCTTCTGGGGTCAGTGACGGCTTTGCAGTTTAAGAACATCATCAAGCACTTCATCGGGTTTACCTGCGACGGCCACTTGCCCGTGGCGCAGGTAAACCAACTGGTCGGCCAGCCTCATGTGGCTCGGGCGATATGTTGACAGGAGGATCGTCGATTCCCCCCGTACTTTGTTGATCTTTTTCATCAGCAGCTTGTCGCCCTCAAAGTCCAGGTTGCCTGCTGGGTTGTCGAGCAGATAAATCGGAGCCGGCCGGATGAAGGCCCGGGCGAGCAAGATACGCTGCTTCACGTAGTCCGGCAGCCGTTCGAGCAATTGCCCTGTCAGCCGCGTGTTGGGGCCCTCTGGCAATAGGTCGCTGAACTGGTCGAGGCCAAAATCATCGAAAGCGTCTTGAACCATGCGGTTGTCGGCTTGCGGGTTGGCCATTCTCAGGTTCTGGGCGACGGTTCCATAGAAAAAGTCGAAGTGTTCCGGGGCATATCCGATGGCGTACCGCCACTCGCCAGGGTCAAGCTGCCGGATATCGAGGTCGTCTACCAGGACCGCGCCCATTTGCGGGCGGTAAAGGCCAAGTGCCGTTTTGATGATTGAGGATTTGCCAGCGCCACTGGGACCGGTAATCGCTGTGACAGTGCCTTTGTCGACCTGTAGCGAAAAATTTCGCAAAGCAGGGTCGTTGCGTCCTGGGTAACGCAGTACAACGGATGAAAATCGCACAGTGCCGCCAAACTTGCGGTGAAGGCTTGGGAGCTTCCCAGGCTGGCGCTCTAGATCGATTTTCAAAAGACCGTCAATGCGTTCAATGGTTTGTTGGGCCTGGCCGAGCTGCGTGAGGCTCAGGAAGGCCTGATGCATCGGATTGAGCGAGCGCCAGGACAGAGCCATAACCGCGATCAGTGCGCCCGGCGTCAAACTGCCACTCATGACCATGACGGCTCCGAAGCCGAGCACACCAATGCCGCAAATCGTCATGAGTGTCTGCGACACGACTTGCATGGATTGCGACAAGTGCCGGGTCTTAAGATTCTTCATCGAAAAGTCCGCCGACAGATTCCTGTAGCGGTCGATCCAAACCTCGTCGGCTGACAGATCCCGGATTGCTTTATGTTTCGTCAGGGTTTCGACTGTTGCATTTTGCATCCGCGATTTCGCTTCACCGGCGACATTGATCGCGCGGCGCATGCGGGGCACCAAGAAGAAAGCGCCAATGACATAAAGAATTAGAAGACCTGCCGGCAAGATTGCTAAGGGCCCGGCGATAAGGGCCAAAGCGACAACAAAAATGGCTGAGAAGGGAAGATCTACAATAGCATTCGCCAGGTTGCCGTGGAACACGTCCCGCACACTGTCGAACTGGCGCAATCGGATAATCTGCGATCCGATCGGCGCCGAGTTGATCATGGGAAGCGGCAAATGCAGGAAGTGCCGGAACGTGGTGTTCGCTACCACAGCATCAAGCCGCGATCCGAAATAAGCTTGCAGACGGGCCTTCGTTGATTTTACCAGCCCATCCATCACCAGAATGACGCAGATGCCTGCGAGCAACGTTACGAGAACGGTTGGTGATTTTGCCGCAATCGCCTTGTCATACACATTCATGACGAACAAAGGCAGACCGAGGGCGAGCAGATTGGTCAGAAAACCGACCAAGAAGATTGACAGAATCGTGCCCCGGAAACGGTGGAACAGACGTGACGACCAGTGTTTGAATTCGGCCGTCTTCGCCATGGACGCATCGTCGGGATTAATCAGAAAGAGATCGCCGGTCTTGTCCAGTTTGGTATCAATCGTGACTTCATGCTGGTTTCTGCCGCTAAACGCATGGACCTTTCCATCACTAGAACGTCTGTAGCAGACAAAGACATCGTCACCTGTGTCCAAAAGGCATGGAAAATGTTCGTTGGTGAGGTCCTTTAACCGACGTTGCGTTTGCAGCGTGCGATAATTCAGGCGTGTGAGAACTGCACGTAAATCGAATGTATTCGAGATACCCTCCAGATGAGGCAACGCTTCGAACAAATGGCGTTCCATACCATCCCAGTTGAGCGCTTTCAGAAGTGGAAGAAGGCAGTTCTCAGCGACTGAAGACGCCCTGTCCCCTTGCCCGATTTGCTGATGCAGCCGTGTTGCAAGATCAGGTTGCGCACCTTTCGCTATTGTTTCGCCGCTTGCGGGTTCCTCGGTGGAGAAGGCTGCCAGTGACATGGTACTCGTATCCTTAGCTGGCTTTTCTGGTCACACGTGGCTGGATCGCTGGGCGTGCAGTCGCTTTGGGACCGCTTGGCCTGTGTCCAGTGCCGGTAAGCGTGCCGTCACGCATAGTGTATTCGATATCTGCAAGGGCCCGGAAAGAGGGGCGATGGCTTACGACGATCAGTGTTAATTGGCCCTTAATTCGCTTCAGGCCTTCGACCAATTGCGCCTCGCTGGCGTGATCAAGCGGCACATTCGCATCATCCAGGATAAGAAACTTTGGTTCGCCTGCCAAAGCGCGGGCGATCGCAATTCGCTGGATCATGGAAGCTGTCAGATTTTCCTCTATGCCCGTGCTCAACATAGTGTCGTAGCCGAGCGGTAGAAGGTGGATATCCTTTTCCAGCCCAATCAGACTTGCGGCCATTCGAGCCTTGCGCACGTCTGTCTGCGATCCGAAAAGCGTCAGATTTTGCAAGATCGTGCCCGCAAACATCTGTGCATCGTTCCCGACATAAGCGATTTGGCTGCGCAGTGGCTCATGGGCGGGTCCGAACAGGTCTTCGCCATCGAGCAAAATTCGGCCAGATGTCGGTCTTAAATCACCTGCCATGAGCCTTGAGATTGTTGACCGTCCGCTGCCGTCCGACCCTGCGATAGCGACTGATTGTCCTGCCTTGATCCGCAGTGAGACGTCGTGAATGGAGACCATAGAACCGCGGTGGTGCGTAAAGCTGACACCCGTGAGCTCAATATTCCCGGTGAGCGATGTGTGCCGAGCCTGCAAGGGCTGTGCTTGTGGAAGGTTGAAGAGACTGCGCGCGTCAGCAAAGTCATGACCGATCCGCTGCATATCGGTCCAGTGATTGATACCGCGAAGAAGGGGCTGAACCACTTGGCCTGCCAGCAAGGTGCACGCTGCAACCGTTCCGACACTGATGATACCACCCATCGCTAAAAGCGCTCCGACGGAAACGACGCCTACTGTTGTAAGGATCGTAAATAAGGAGGTCAGGTTGCGTGCCTTGTTAGAAAGCTCAATGTAGTCGTAGCCCTGTTGGGCGACCTGTTTTTGAAGCCTTTCGTATCTGCGCAGAATAATGGGTTCGAGGCCGAGCGACTTGATCGTGCTGAGGCCCGTCAGGACCTCAATGATAAAGTCATATTTTCGCTGATCCTGTTGAGAGCGTTTTTCGACCAGTGATGTCAGTCTGGTGTTCAGCCGTGCGGTCAGCAGCGCAAAGACGCCGAGGAGCACGATTGGAACAAGCGCAATCGGCCCGCCGATTAAAAACAGGACAACAAGAAATATCATGCTTGCGGGTATGTCGATCGGCAGCAGCCTGGCCTGCCCACCATAATGGTCACCAAGTGACTGAAGTGCGCGCAGGCTGTCGATTTGTTTGGAAACTGTGGCATCGTCGTCAATGTCCGAACGGCGATATAGAATCCTGCGAACAGCTTCGAGTTGCGCAAGGTGAGTGAATGAAGAAGCGAGCCAACTCACAATTGACAGTCGAAGTATTTTCAGGATGGCATCAAATAGCAGAACAACAGCAAGTCCAATCACAAGGACGATCAAGGTGTCAGTAGCATTGTTCGGGAGTATTCGATCGTAGACTTGAAGTATGGTCAGCGGCATCGCAAGTGCGAGCACGTTGATGAGCACTGAAGCTGCAATGACAGTTCCAGGAAGACGGGGTGGTTTAATAGTCTTGCCGCTAGTTGAACTCTTGAAAGAAAGTTCTGGGAGCGAAAGACTGCTTAAAGTATCCCTGATAAAACTAACCATACGTAATGCCTCCTGCAGCAATTAAAGTCCTGCAAACATTTCAAAAGCGTTTACCAAAGACATATTTTCCGCTGAGGAATTGAATAGAATAAGGTCCTCTATTTGATCTGATTCCCGCTTTGTTAACGCAACGTCGTTTGTATGGCCGCATGTAAAGTTGGAGTTTCTACGGTCATGAGCAACACGGACGTCAAAGACACACCGGAAAACGCAGCCGCAAACACACCCCCATCTGGGCAAGGTGCGCCTGTTGATACCGTGCGTGCGAGCGCGCAGGCGGGAGATCCATACCGGCCGGGTGAATCCAACGACTACACGCTAAACGTCGATCCGGGTGACAGCGGCGAAGCAACTATCGCCAATCTGTATCAGGCGGTACCTCTGGAACACGAAGGCTTTGGAGACCCGCTCCTTGACGAAGGGTCTGGAGACTCAGAAGGTTCCGGGTCTGGAGATGGATCCGGTCTTGGCGGCGGTTCCGGCCTTGGCCTGCCGCCTGTTCAACCATCTGGCAATTTAAGTGTGGTTCCAACATCCGATGCTGCGCCGGCGGGCGCGCCGGATGGCGGTGGTGGCGGAGATGCACCGGCCGCGCGCGGTCTTGACGCGACCCTTCCCCAGTTTGCTCTCGGCGGAGATGGTGTCGATGCTGGTGGTCAGAATGTTGGACCCGGCATCGGAAGCGGCAGCGGTGATCCTGAGGCATTTGCCACACCCACAGACGGCACGCCGGATGATTTCGGAAACGACGGCACGCCCGATGATGACGGCGATGATGAAGACCCGGATGATGGTCCTGACGACGACGATCCAGAAATTGACAATTCTCCAATCGGACCGGTGACGGATACGGATCTTGCCGCGAATGAATTCGATGAGGATGTTGGTCCTGGCACCGTTGTCGGACTTACGGGTTTTGCGGAGGATCCGGATGCAGGCGATACGGTGACATACGCAATCGACGATCCGCGGTTTGTCATTGATCCCGATACTGGTGTTGTAACCGTTGCCCCGAATGCCGAATTTGATGCGGAAACAGAGCCTTCCATTACGGTTGTTGTAACGGCGACGTCTTCGGACGGGTCTTCCTCTTCAGAAACCTTCACCTTCAATGTCTTGGATGTGAATGAAAATCCGATTGGTCCTGTGACCGACGAGAACGTTTCGGACAA
>NZ_VLLF01000008.1 GCF_007830545.1 Roseibium hamelinense | reverse complement strand
TGCCGCCAGCGTTCGTTCTGAGCCAGGATCAAACTCTCAGGTTTAACTTAAAAGTCCAATCACAGGCTGCTTTAATCAATCGCTATAAAGCACTCAAACAATCGCATCTCTGCGACCGTGAATTAACAAGAGCTCAACTAACTCAAGGCCCTAAAACCCCAAGCCAATCGGCTTCCTTGTTTGAAAGATCAGCGTACCTGCGTAACTCTTAAAACATCCCAGGATAAATACCCCAGAACCGCAAGAGCAACGCCGTCCACGCTTCCCTTCCTTCAATACCAAATTGTCAAAGAACAGGGACAAAATCCCTAGGACACAACCCTCAACCTTAAGCGAAAACCAACCACTCGCCGAACCGTTCGATCCGGCCAAAATGACCAATTTTCTGGAATTAAGAGCGCAAAACCCTGTCGCCAGCGACGTTGCCGCCGTCGATGAGCCGGGTTATAGGACCACACACCAAATGCGTCAACTAACTTTTTGGGTTTTTCTCGAGAAAAATATCGCTGCTTTTCCGGGCCTGTGAATATTAACGAGTTGTTAGGCGGCAAAGCCGTGGATTGCTGCCAATTATCCAATTGGAGCGTTGCCGAACCCCATTAGGCGCTGACCAGCGTCAACAACGAGGGTGTGACCTGTTACCTGGTCAGCTTCACAAAGGTAGTGGACAGCCTGAATAACATGTTCCGGACCAAGCCCCGGCCCCAAGGGGGTCAGCTTTTGGCGGCTATCGAAGTTTTCCTGGGTCTGGTCGCTTGGCAGTATCAATCCTGGTGCGATCGCATTCACTCGAATTCCTCGCGGCCCGAGATCATAAGCGGCAAGCCTCGTCGCACCATCAAGTGCATATTTGCTGCAAAAATAACTGAACCGCTCCGGCGACGGCGAAGTCATTTGCGTGTCCAGGATGTTAATAATGCATCCGCCCGAATCCAGACCCTCCTGCGCCGCAAAGGCCTGCATGAGAAACACCGGTGCAGCAGCATTTACGTTCATCAAGAATTGCCAACTATCGAGACTCAGATCTCCCAACGCGTCGGTGTTGAACGCGGACGCGGAGTTAATCAGCAAAGTGACCGGACCGCCCAAGGCTTGCGATGTTTCGGAAATCAACTGCCCGGCGTGCTGTGGCTGGCTGAGATCTTTTTGCAAAAGCGCCGCCTCGCCTCCGTCGGCACGGATTTGATCATAAAGCTGCTGCGCGCCGCCGGCCGAAGAGTTGAAGTGCAGCCCTACGGCATAGCCACTGTCCGCCAACCCTTGGGCAATCACTTTACCAAGTCTTTTTCCCGCACCTGTGACCAACGCTATGTTTTTGTTGCTCATCTGCGTCTCCGGACGACTATGTATTTCAGGCGTAGTCTTGAAGATTTAAAACCGGCTGCACCCGTGGCACTTCATGGCTGCGCACGAGATTGGCCTTCGACATTAAGGCAATTGTCGCGGCGCTCGTCTGAGCAACGCGAACTTCGTCCCGGAATAGATAGACAGCGCCGGTCAACTGAACCGTGACAGGCCATCCAAGTTGCCGCAGACGGAAAGACTGCAGAATGCTGTCAGTCTGGTACCGGATCCGGTCAGGGCTGTCAGGCAGATTGAGCGCAAAACCGAACCCGGGATCGACCCAAAGTCTTTCAATGCCAGCCGCCTCTGCGAGACTGAGCCGTTCTTTAAAAAACACCAATTGGTGATCGAATATGTCGTCGGCTGGCGGCAATACATCACTCGACCGGGCATTTTCGCCAGGCGTGTAGCACAGGATTAAACCGGCCTCGTGCTTTGCGATCATTTCATAAAAGGACCGGTCATCTACCCTGCCGGTCAGATTCACAACCCCGGCACCAGCCTCAAGCAGCGCTGCAGCAACTTCAGGGTGATAGGTTTCAACCGAGACCAGAATGTTTTCAGACGCAAGAGCAGCAACAACCGGGCGCATGCGATCGATCTGTCGTGCCACAGCAACTATTTCGGCGGTTTCACCGGTCGATTCGCCACCAACGTCTACCATCGCTGCACCTTCAAGGGTCATGCGCTTTCCGCGATAGAGCGCTGCTTCGAATGTGTGGCAAACGGTCTCTCGGTAGCTGCTGTCGGGCGACAGGTTCAGGACACCCATTTGGTAAGTGCGGTCTTCAAACCGTTTCTTAAACCTTGGAAATTCGAAGCTACGGACTGGCGCTTCTAGAGCGTCTTGATACTTGGTCCAAAGAGGCAATAAACGGTCGGCAGAAATCATGTCAGGTCGCTTTTTCTGTGGTTGTTGGATGAATAAACGAACACCCCCAGTCCGCCTCTACCGCGGTCAAATCGCCGGGCTCCACGGGAAGCGCGGCAAGCAGCGCACCCATGGTTTGGTTGAGGCCCGGATGGATGTAATCCGCGGCAATGTCTGCGGCCGGCACCATCACAAACCGCCGATCGTGCATGCGCGGATGCGGCAGTGTCAGATCTTCGTCGTCCGTAACGAGGTCACCATAAACCAATATATCGAGATCGAGTGTGCGCGGGCCCCAACGCACGATCCGTTCGCGGCGCTGTGCTTTTTCAATCTTTTGCAGCTCTTCAAGCAATGATTTCGGATCAAGATGTGTCTCAACAAGCGCGGCAGCGTTCAAATAGGCGCCTTGGTTGTCAGGGCCGCCAACCGGTGCTGTTTCATACAGTGGTGATACATCGACAACCCGTGTCCTGATCAATGTCGAAAGTTGTTTCAGGCCCGCGATCATTTGACTGCGGCGGTCACCGAGGTTTGAGCCAAGAGCTATGAGTGCAGGTGTCACTTTGAGTGCTTTCGCAGGTACTGCAGAACAGAATAAGGAACGGGATGTGTCACGGTGCCGTACGGCGGCGCCGGATGGAGATCCCCACGCCTTGCGCATTCTGGAAAATCTCAGATTTCGTGACCCGGACGGACACCTCTTCCGCCAGCGGGTTTCTCAACACGAAGGCCGCAACGTCTTCGGCCCACGTCTCCACCAGTTCAACGTGAGCGCCGAAGCGCGCTTTCTCCTCTATGAACAGAACCGTATCGGCATAGGACACATACGCGCCAGTATCACGGACTGTTTCTGCATAACCGGGGACTGTACGGATGCTCACGTTAAAGCAGACCTTTTGCGTCCGCCCCTTTTCACTGTCGAGCACGCCTATATGCGTGTCGACCAAAAGATTCTCGATGACGATTTCATCGGAAGACAAGTCATCCGCACGAACGGACGAAGGCGGTATGCCTTTGGTCATATGAAAGCCCTGAGTCAGAATAACGGCAGTGTGCTCATCACGTAGCCCCGACGCCTGATTGGTCAAGGGACAAAACAAAAAACTGGCTTTGTAAAGGCGCGCGTTACGGACTGGCGGGCCGAACGAATATATTCGGTTTCGACCTGTTATTACGCCCCCTGAGATGGAAACAAACCACGGTTTTTATCCAACACCGACCAGGGCCCGAAAAGGGGTTGGGAGACCCGCCCTGAACAAGGGTTCAGGGCAGCACCGTTTAAACAAGCCCAGTTGACTTACGTGACACTCCAGGCTCGAAATGGGACGTCACGCTCGCGATGCCAAAGCGGAGGGCAATCCACGCGCGATCGTCTGAGCAACCACTGCAACTATAGCAACTTTGATGAGATCGCCGGGGATGTAGACGCCGTTTCCAACGATTGCAGCCATGACCGGCAGCTTCGCAACGATGACAAGACCGACGATGCCAAAAAGGTAAACGACGCCAATACCGCCGATGATTGCGGATAAGGCCGCCGCAGGCATGACCGGCAGAGTTTTTGTGCGCTCCATAATCAACCCGGTTACGAAGGCGCCCACGGGCCAGCCGATCAGGTATCCAACAGAAGCCCCAGCAAAGACGCCAAGCCCGCCATTTCCGCCGGCGAGCAGCGGCGCGCCAAGGGCGACCAAAAACAAAAACAGCAAAATTGCGAGGCTCCCGCGCACAGAGCCGAGCATGACGCCAGCCAGCATCACACCCATTGACTGCGCGGTGATCGGAACGCCTGCAAGAACGGGAATAGCGACTTTCGGCAGGAGCCCAAGCGCTGCCATCAGTGCGGCGTAAAATGCGATCTGAACTATCGAACGGTCAGTCATTCTTATTGTCTATCCACTATTTTCCAACTTGAAGTCCGGTAAGTCGCACATTGCGACCCGCCGATCTATTTTGCTCAAACACACCACGGGCGCCGCCGCGTGCCGACAGCGCCTCGGCGACGTTTTCCGACAGGCGGAGCGATTGAAGTGCAAACGGCGCAATCAATCGCCAGCTTCCTTGTTTGCCACCGCGCGCCCGGTAGCTTTCAGACAACCCTCCATATACGGTCATGAGAACTGGTACAAACCGGAGAACCAAGGCAACAGCCAGCGCAATCGTTCGCGGCGACCCGCCAAGCCACTTTAGCGGAACGAACAGAGGCATGACGGCATCCATCATGTCATCCATTCGGGTTGTAATCGAAACAAAATTCGCCAGCAAAACCATGACGATGAGCCGCAAGACGACCACAAATCCCTCTTGCCAGCCCGTGAACAAGCCATGAAAGACGAGTATGATCCCGAAAAACACAATCATTGGCTTGAGAAGAAGGACTTGAGACAACCCGTCCCGGCCTAGGGAAGCGTAAAGGGTTAGCGCGCCCGCAAGACAGCCGATGAACAAGATCAGGCTGTCTTGCGGCAAGAGCAAAACACTACACAAGGCAAGAAGACCGAGCTTCATCCCAGCGGAACGGCGGTGCGCCCAAGTCGGGCGATCGAGATAGACGGATATCACAAATCATCTCCGCCCAATTCCAGAGCAGAGCGCCGCTCTACATCTGCCCGGAATGCGGGCAAAACATCCCCTGGGACACTGTCCATCCGAATCGACCCATCTTCGAGCCATAGAATCCGGTCGAAGTCCGCCAAAAAGCTGAGATCGTGGCTTATCATGAGCAGCTTCTGGTCAAGCTTTTTGAGCTTTTGCATAATTTTGCGGCCGGCAAGACCATCCAAGCTGGCCATGGGCTCATCGAGAATGAGCACTTTCGGCTCCATGACCAACACCGCAAGAATACAGATGAGTTGTTTTTGGCCCTCAGACAACTCCGCAAATGGCTTATCTACCAAGGCAGAACAGCTGTGCAACTCCAAGAACCGCAAGGCGTCGTCCCGGGCCTTCGCCTTGTCAAAGCCAAGCTGCCGAAGACCGAACGCGATCTCCTCGCCGACAGTAGGAAAAATCGCTTGGTGATCCGGGTTCTGAAAAACAAATCCGACAAAGCGTGGAAGATCGGCGGCAACGTCATCAATATCCGAGCCGAATACCTTTACCGTACCGCTGTCCGCGCGGCGGAGGCCGTTCACCAGACGGACAAAAGAACTTTTACCTGAACCATTGAGGCCAACAACGCCAATGCGCTTCTCGGACAATGAAAGGCTGACGTCGCTCAGAACCTGCCTGTTGCCAAGCGTCAGCTTGACCCGATCAAACCGGGCGTAAACATCTTGGTTCGGATTAAGTTCTTTTTTTGCGTCTTTGCGACGAAGTGGATGCCAAAGTGCCATACGGTCTCTTGATTAAAAGGCATTGTTTGTTGCGTCGCTTATTCACCGCAAAACGGCAGTTGTCAAAGGCCGAAGAGCTACCCTACCGGCCCATGATCGACTTGAAAAAGAGCCTCCCTGTTTAGCATGGAGGCCACGAGATCAATTGCCGTCTGAAACTTTCTGTCATCCTGTACAGACCCGAAGGTCAATCTCACATGCGGGGCAGACCGCGCTGCATGAACTTGGAAATGGCGTGCTGCAAGCACTCCAACACCCTGATGGCGTAGACTCGCCTCCAAAGCATCCCCATCCGTTTGACCCGGGAGCGTCAGCCAGCCGAAAACCTTGTTTTGGCCGCTTTGAAAGCTGTAGCCGCTCAGCTTTTCCAGCGCATATTCAAATCTCACTCGATTGGCCCAGCACTTTTTCTCGATGACCTTGAACAATGATCCGTCGCGAATCCAGCCAGATATTAGTTCTGCAGTAATCGGTGAAGCCATCCATGTACTCTCGCCGATCAAATTCCGAACTGCCGTTCCGTTCTTGGCCGGTACGTGCACAAACCCGATGCGGCTCCCAGGTGAAATCAATTTCGAAATACTTGCGATCGAGCCGGTCTGCTCCGGAACCAGAGCCCCAAAGGACGGCAAGCTCTCCGAAATGAAGGGCGTGTACGGATCGTCTTCGATAATAGTCAAGCCGTACTTGCACGCGACCTCTGCCAAGGCCCGTCGCTCATCCAGCGTCATGGTATGGGTTGTCGGATTCTGCATGTTTGGCATGAGAAACACGCCCTTCACGCCATCTTGCGATGCTGCTTTTTCGAGCGCGTCCGGGTCCATCGACAAGAATTCGCCTGCTGCATTCCTTGCTGCAGATACCGGCACCAGCCGCAAACCCAAATGCGGCGCCGAATTCAAAATTGATGGGTACGTGAATGCATCAACCGCAATGCTGTCGCCAGGTTTGAAGAGCGCTTGCAGCAACACTTGAATACCATGCTGGGCACCGCACGTAACAGCCACTTGATCCGGGTCAGCATCGAGGCCGAACTGGCTAAACAGATAAGCGCCTGTTTCCCGGTGTGTGCGCAGCCCTTCGGACGGCACAAAGCCGTTAAGACGCTCAATTCCAGGCGTCCGAGCGAGTCGCGTGAGACCGTGCCCCAAATCAGGGTTCAAATGCGGATAGGCAAAACTGCAGGCAAGGTCGATGTTTCCCGAAGCCTCTTCCTTCGGTACTAAAGGCGATATTGGCTGGCTTTCCGGTACAACAAATGTCCCCCGTCCAGTCTCACCCCTCAAAAGCCGCCGCCGTTCCGCTTCTCTATAGGCCCGGGTGATCGTGCCCAACGTAACACCGAGCTGATAGGCGAGCTCACGCTGAGGCGGCAGCTTTTCACCGTGCTTCAAAACGCCCGCACCGATATCGGTTTCAATTGCGTCCGCAATCGCGAGATATATCGGACCGCTCGCAGAACCGAGATTTGGAATCCAGATTGTCATGGTAACAATAGATACATTTTTTATAAACAGCCACAAACAATTTTGCCGAAAGCGAAATTGTATCGATTTTGCACTCATGGATCTCGCAAGGATTTGAAACCTTCGCGAATGTGTTGCTCGGTGTCCTGATAGTCGATGGCGGTCAAATTGATACGCCTTCAGAACAGCGGCAACACGTGTTTGAGCACATCGTCGGTAATGTTCCGGCCATGCTGGCGCAAAAGGGCGATGGGGCGGCAGAGTTAGACAGTATTCGAATGCACGTTGATGCTGATAATGAGGTTGAGCCCACAAGCCCGGAATGCCTAGTTATCACAAGAGCGATCGCGGTTTTCGTTGCGTCCGTGGAACAAGACGGCACGCTTGAGCTCATGGGCGGCCTCTCCCTTGTTGAGACCAGCCTGACACTGCCGGCGCAGCGATTGGCTCGAATACCATTCGATCACAAACAGGGTCCGTTCAAGGCGACTAATCTCATGAAGCGCCTTAACCAGGTCATTGGCTTTCTATGTGGAGGCAAACACCTTGAGGAAAGTTGATGGCGCAACAGCTCGCGTGGTGATCGATGCGCAAAGACGCAGGAGAGCGTCCCATTTATCCAGAATGAGCGTATTGTTAATCGGAGTGCCACCATAACTGGCAAGATCTGTATAGGCTTCGGCGGTTTTTAAGGTATGGAAGATGAGCATCCGACCGATTTGGTAGGCGCTGATCCCGTTCGAAGCTCTTGCCATGCGTTTGGGGCCGAATTTTGTGCAGTCTGCGCGCACGCCAGCCAGCTTTGCGGGCATGTTCTGCGGTACGCCTCCCGGTCGCACATTGATGAACTTGTTGGCAAACCTGATCCATTCAAACACCCCCTAAGGAGATCAGGGATTTCCTCCCAAAGGATACCCCTAGAATAGGTCATCGTTGACAGCACTAAAATATTCTGCCTTTTTGCCATCGTGAAAGTGGCTCCGCAAAATTGCGGATGAAAAGGGAACACGGTGCGGCGAACCCAACAGGGACCAAAACCGTGGCTGCCCCCGCAACTGTAAACGGAGAGTAGGTGCTCCAGACACCACTGATACTGGCCATGCCGGTGTTGGGAAGGTGAGCATCAGCCAAGACCCGTGAGCCAGGAGACCTGCCACTTGTCGGTCACCCGACCTTTGATACGGGGTGTGTCAAGGTGCGGCTTTCCGTTGAGGTGACACCCGAATTCGGGCCGAAAGGACCGGGTGGTGCTGCCTCAATGGCCTCAACACCCAGCATCCTCTCGGCCTCAAGAAGCATGCATGGCCCGGCTTGCGCAAAAGGCTGCTGGGCA
Source organism: Roseibium hamelinense (assembly GCF_007830545.1). GTDB lineage: Bacteria > Pseudomonadota > Alphaproteobacteria > Rhizobiales > Stappiaceae > Roseibium > Roseibium hamelinense. Next base: position 277,737 of record NZ_VLLF01000008.1, on the reverse strand, counting down.
AACCTTGGGGTGTGTCGTGTCGACCAATCAGAACAGCCGGACACAATCGGCGTTTTTAGTGTTCTTTCTTTCCACATCGTCCCTCACCGGAATTGTCATGCCTCCGGCCCTTGCGCAGGACAATGGCATTGTTCTCGAATTGGAAGAAATTGTTGTAACGGCTGGCCGAAACCCGGTTGTGGCCGAAAAAGTGGGCCGCGCCAGCACCGTCGTCACATCACATGAGCTGGAGACGTCCCAGGTTCGCTATGTGGCCGATGCGCTGCGGCGTGTGCCCGGTGTTGCCGTATCGCGCTCAGGATCAGTTGGCGGTTTTACTCAAATCAGGATCAGAGGCTCGGAAGCCAACCACGTTCTGGTTCTGATCGACGGCGTCGAAGTCGCAGGCACCTCAAGCGGCGAGTTCGATTTCGGCACCCTGCAGGTGGCCGACATAGACCGGATCGAAGTGATCCGTGGCCCGCAAAGTGCGCTTTATGGGTCAAACGCGGCAGCTGGTGTCATCCAGATCATCACCAAGGGCGGCATACGCAACGGCTACAGGGTGACCGGCCGGTCCGAAGTTGGGTCGGACAAAAGCGTTCTAGGCAATGTGCTTGTCCAGGGCGGCGGCGAGACCTTTGATATTGCCTTGTCGGGCGCGGCCCGCGGTACCGAAGGATTCAACCTCTCCGACTTCGGGTCGGAAAAGGATGGGGATCGCAATGTCACGCTCAACGGTAAGGCCCGGTGGGACATTACCGATGACCTTTTCTTCGATGGCACCTTGCGGCTGACCGACAGGGACTCCGATACCGACGATCAGGACTTCACTTGGGGGTCACCCACCTATGGACAGGTCATCGACACGCCAGGCAAGGTCGAGTCGACCGACATTTTCGGCGGCGGCGGCTTGACCTGGGAGCTGTTCGACGACCGGTTTGTCCAGAAGTTCCGCGGAGAATTTGCCGATCTTGAAACACGGGGCCGGAACAGTAACGGACAGTACGGCGACGATGGAACACGCTACCATCTGAGCTATCAGGGGACCTACGCTTTCGACACGCCGCAATTCTGGGACAGCGCGCATAGTTTAACGGGTGCTATCGAATGGGAGCGGGAAACCTACCAGAACGCTTACCCGTCCAACCCGTCTCAAGCTGCAGCGCAGGAACGCGACCTGTTCGGAACGGTTGCGGAGTACCGCGGCGAGTTCTTTGACCGGGCCTTTGTCACCGGCGCACTGCGCTATGATCAAAACGACAGGTTCAAAGACACAGTGACCTACAGCGTCAGCGGCGCCTATCTTTTTCCCCAGTTCGGTACCCGGTTGCACGCCTCCCTCGGGACCGGATCCACCAATCCAACCTTCTTTGAACAATTCGGGTTTATTCCCTCCAGCTTCGTCGGCAACCCGGACCTCAAGCCGGAAACGAATTTCGGCTGGGACATCGGGATCGAGCAGCGGTTCTGGCAGGATCGGGCCATGATCGATGTGGCCTATTTCAATGAGCGGCTGGAAGACGAAATCCAGACGCAGTTCCTGCCGAGTTTCGCATCAACCCCCGTCAATCGCGATGGCACGAGCAAACGGCAGGGCGTGGAAATCTCGCTCGGCGTTGAAATCCTGCAAAACCTCTACGCCCGTGCCTCCTACACCTACCTGGATGCTCAGGAGCCCTCAGGTGCAGAAGAGGTGCGCCGCCCGCCGCATTCCGGGTCCTTTGGTCTCACTTACGGGTTTCACGAAAACCGCGGGACCGTGTTTGTGGACGCGATCTACAACGGCCAGATGGAGGACAACCGGTTCACGCCGTCAGGCTCTCAGCGGGTGACACTGAACGACTATGTCATGGTCAATGCGGGTGCGGATTATCAGGTGACCGATCATCTTCAGCTGTTCGGCCGGGTGGAGAACCTGCTCGATCAGGATTATGAGGAAGTCTACGGCTTCAACACGCAAGGTTTCACCGCATTTGCCGGGTTCAAAGCCACCTTTTAAAGACCGGAACGGACCAATCTTGCCCCTCCTCCGCACAGTCTCTGTCCTCTTCAGTTTGGCGCTGGTCCTCAACTGGGACCCAGCAATCGCTGAAGAGGCGCCGCAAAGGGTGGTTTCCGTCAACCTGTGTACCGACCAACTGGCCATGCTTCTGGCAAAGCCGGGTCAGCTGATTTCCGTGTCTCATCTGGCTGCAGACGAGACCATTTCACTTATGAGCGCCGACGCAAATCGGTTGATGCTCAATCACGGCCTGGCAGAAGAGATTTTCCGCATGGATCCCGATTTGGTGGTCGCCGGAAAATATACAGACCGGGCAACAATCAACCTTCTGAAACGGCTCGGCAAACCAGTCGAAGAATTCGACCCGGCCACCAGTTTCGAAGATATTGCCGCCAACACAAAGCGAATGGGCACCTTGCTTGGCAACGGCGACGCGGCTGAACGGCTGATAGCCCAGATGAGAGTAGAAGTCTCCAAGCTGAGCCTGGAATATCAACAGAACCGTCCGGTTCTCGGTTCCTTCGGAACCAATAGCTACACCTCCGGGGCTGGAACGCTGGAAAACGACATTGTTGGCAAAGCCGGGTTCCGGCATCTGGGCGATGAAATCGGGATTGCGGGAACAACGCGGCTTCCCCTGGAAGCCCTTGTTCTGGCCAACCCGGACTATGTGATGATCTGGGATCGGCACAGCACTAATCCATCTAGGTCCGCTGCGGTGCTCACGCATCCCGCGCTCGACGCGCGCTTCGGCGAAGACCGCAAGATTTCCGCCGATAGCCGCTACTGGATCTGCGGCACGCCCCTGACAGCCGGCGCCATTCAGCGCCTGCAGGACGCCGTGCGCGGAAAGCCGGCCGGATGATCCCGGTGGACCGCCGTTTTTACGTCCTCCTTGCCAGCCTCGCGGTGGCTACGGCCCTGCTGTTTGTGCTGTCGCTTGGCTTGGGCCAGGTCTGGATAGACCCGCGCCTCCTGATCGCATCCTGGGGCAGTCCGGATACCGCAGAGGCGATCATCCTGGCTGAAATCCGCCTTCCGCGGGCTCTGCTCGCTCTTTTTATCGGTGCGATCCTCGGACTGTCCGGGGCCGTGCTTCAGGGTTTCTTGCGCAACCCGCTTGCTGAACCTGGGCTGCTCGGGATCTCGGCAACCGCCTCGCTGGGTGCGGTTTTGGCGATCTATGGCGGGCTGACCGCGTTTCACCCCTATGCCTTGCCCCTGGCCGCGCTCACCGGCGTGCTGCTTGCGGTCCTTCTTCTTCAAACCCTGGTTGGTCGGTCCGGCGACATTCTGACCATTATTCTTGCGGGCGTTGCGCTGTCCTCACTTGCCGCAGCCCTGACATCACTCGCGCTCAACCTGTCGACCAATCCGTTTGCGGCCTTGGAAATTGTCTTTTGGATGCTCGGCTCTCTGGCCGACCGCAGCATGGTGCATGTTGGGCTTGCCCTGCCCTTTATCATCGTAGGCGGCGGTCTTCTGTTTATGACCGGCCGCGCGCTCGACGCGCTGAGCCTTGGCGCGGATGTCGCTCAAAGCCTTGGGGTTTCGATCACACTGACACGGCTGCTTGCCATATTCGGAACGGCTATTGGCGTTGGCGCTGCCACGGCAGTCAGCGGCGCCATCGGGTTTGTCGGCCTCATCGTTTCGCATCTCCTGCGGCCGCTGGTTGGCCAGAAACCCAGCCGCCTGCTTCCGGCAAGCGCCCTTGGCGGTGCCGTTTTTCTGCTGGCTGCCGATATTCTTGTGCGGATCATCATGCCGGAGCGCGATCTCAAACTCGGTGTCGTTACAGCTGTTCTCGGCGCGCCGTTCTTCCTCTGGCTGCTGCTCTCCTTGCGGAGGCGGAGTGCATGATCAGCTTTTCCGCAAAAAGCCTCAGCGCCTCGATCCGGGCCAGCACTGTTTTGGAAGGCGTATCCTTCGACGCCGAAGCGGGAGAACTGATCGGGATCATCGGGCCGAACGGTGCCGGAAAATCAACCCTTCTGCGTGCCATGGCTGGTCTGCTGCCCCATCGCGGGAGCGCGGAATGGAATGGGCGCGTGATCTCTCAGATGACGCATAGTGAGCGGTCCCGGCTGATCGCCTATATGCCGCAAGAGCGCACGGTTCACTGGGCCATTCCCTGCCGGGATGTCGTGCTGTTGGGCCGTCTGCCCCATCATAGCCGGTTTGCAGGCCCATCCACAGCGGACCGGATGGCCGCTGAAGACGCTATGCGCCAGATGGATGTTGCGGAGTTTTCGGACCGTCCATTCGACACACTGTCAGGCGGTGAGCAAGCGAGGGTGCTTGTCGCCAGAATGCTGGCCCAGGACACCCCATCCTTTCTTGCCGACGAACCGATCAACGGTCTGGATCCGGCGCACCAGATCGGCTTTATGAGGACCTTTCAAGCCTTTGCCCGCTCCGGGCGGCTTGTCTTCGTTTCCCTGCACGACCTGACACTCGCCGGGCGCTGGTGCGACCGCTTGCTGCTTCTGGATCAGGGCAAGCTCAAATCGAATACCCCGCCGGATCAGTTGTTTACCAGCGGTTTGATCGAACATGTGTACGGCATTGAAACGACGACGATCACTCTTGCGGAGCGTCTCACAATCGTTCCATGCTCTGACAAAAGGCGGCCAAACCGGACCACAGCCGGAGAGCCCACAGAAAAGACTTTGAACGACCGGGATTTGATTTGATGAGTGAGAACCTCCACCACGTGCTGAAGCTACAACTGCTGGATATCGACGCAGGCTGGAGCATCGGCTCATTCGGCGCGATTGGAGAGTTTCACCAACGGCCATGCGACATTCTCTCGCTCGATGATCCGGACCAGCTGATCCGTGTGAGCGAAAAAGGCGGGCTTCGGCTCATCCCCGGCCGGCTCGCGGACGTCACGCCGATTGCCTATGAAACCTTGAGCCGCCATCCACAGCGCTGGGGACAGGGTCTTGCCTTGTGCCTGCCGGACAACAAAGCGGTTGCCGCCCGACGGTCCGTTCTCACCGAGCTCGGCCCCGACACGGACGCGCTTAAACCCGAGGACCGGGACGGCGTTTTGTTCGACATGGGGCTGGACCAGCCGCAGATCGACTTTTGCATCCGCACATGCGATCCGAAGCTTTTATCTGTGCTGCGTGCGCAAACCGGCCGGTCCCTTTTCGAGCCGGATAACCCGGCCATGAGCGCCATCCTAAACGCCCATCCGGCCCGGGTCGTGATCTCCCCGCTGGGACGGGTCGAGGTCTATCAAATGATCGGCGGGCCGGACACCGGCGGTGTGTCTCCGGACGGTCCGCACACCCATGTTCTGCCAAATCTGTTGCGCGTGAACCGCACGCATTCCGCCAACACGCTCATTCCGGACGGCCTGATCCCTTGCGCCTATCTGCACCCGGCAAGCCCGGTCATGGGCCATCGTGGAGAGGACATCCCGTTCGATACGGGCCGGTTTGTCGCTTTTCAGGCCCTTCTGGACCGGTTTGGCCTCCCTGAGTATGTTGCCACGAAAACAGAAGTTCTCAGCGCTCTTGAGGCCTCGCGCGGCGATGCCTTGAGCGAGCCGGAAACGCGGGTCAAACGGGTTGCCCTGCGCAACACGCTGCGCCAGCAGGCCCGACTTGCCGAGCTTACGAATGACGAGGCGCGCACCCAACTTTGCGCGCTGCTGATGCGCCAGTTTGACCGCAGCGCCGCCGCCGGTCAGGATCCCGACCTGGACCTCGACGCCGATCCCGACCGGCCGGGCCACGAGGGGGAGCGGTCATGACGATGCAAGACATCAGCAGCCTTCAGGACTTGCTCTTTTTGTTTCACGAACGCGGTGGCTGGACCCTAATCGTCCTCGTCGGTCTATCTGTCCTGACTGTCGCCACGGCATTTGTGAACCTTATCCGCGTTGCCGGTCTGAAGCCATTTTCGTCACGGTCCGGAGCATGCCGGGAGCTTGCCCAAAAAATCGATACTCTGGCTGCGTCAGGTCTGGATCGCCGTGCTCTGGCGGACGAAACCAGCCTAATCGCCCGCTCTTACCTTGCAAAGGCCCGCAGCGGCACGCGCTTGTTGGAGCTGATCATTACGGCCGCGCCGCTGCTAGGCCTACTCGGAACCGTTCTTGGCATGATTGATGCCTTTCAAGCCATGCAAAGCGCCGGCGATTCCGTGCGTCCAGCAGATTTGGCCGGCGGGATCTGGGAAGCTCTGATTACGACAGCGGCTGGAATGATTGTCGCACTCGCGGCTCTCGTGCTTCACAGCCTGATCGACGCTGTGGCTGGCAATCTCAAAATGATTTTGGAACAGGTTGCCACCCGGTCGATTGCGCAGTCATCAGTGCCGCTGATGGACCCCGCAACCGGGCAGCACCGCTCCTCGTTTCCCGATCAACAGAGCGCAGCATGATCCTGGACGAACCACCGCGCCGGCGTCCCGCAATCGGCCTGACGTCATTGATCGATGTGATCTTTATTCTGATCGTGTTTTTCATGCTGGTGTCATCGTTCGATCACTATGCGACGGTACCGCTGACCGTTGCTTCAGGCGCTCAATCCGCCGAAAGAATCGACAAGATCCTTGCGCTCGAGATTCTGAGCTCTGGCGACCTTGTCGTTGCCGAAACCAATGAACCGGCAGAACCCGCCCTGGCACGTGCGCACAAAAACGCTCTCCCCGTTGTGGTGACCATAGCCCCCGGCGTCTCGACGCAGGACACGCTCACGCATCTCGACCAGATCAAGGCGACGGGTATCACTGCGCTCACCGTGAGGCCCGGACGCAGGTCATGAGGATTGCCGACGAACCGGGCCGGGGCCGCTTTGGTGACACTCTTTTGCCGATGATCAATGTCGTCTTTCTGCTTTTGATCTTCCTGATGTTGATGGGCGAAATCCGCGATCCTCAAGTGCTTGACGCCGATCCGGCCGAAGCCGCCCTTGCCGACCGCACAGAGCCGGCGCCCCTCGTGGTCATCGACAAAACCAATGTGATAGGTTTCGGTCACACTATCGGCGCAGAACCTGTTCGAGAAGCCTTGCAGCGGCTTCTTCTCGGCGGGGAACCGCCAACGGCGGTCACTTTGCGCGTCGATAGGTCGGCAGATTTTGCACGCGTTCTGCAATTCGCGGAGAGCTTGCGAGAACTCGAGATTGAGGCCGTTTCCATTCAGGTCCGCGCCAAATGAAAGCCCTGCGTATCTGGATTTTTGGCCTAGTGGCAGCTGTGACCATTCATGCAGGCCTTTTGGCTGCAATCCTGATCCAACAGGATGACGGACTGGCTGAAGCCGATACGGGCGGCACCTTCGACACCGTGTTGACGCTGACCTTGAACGATGGAGCAGACACCGGGACAATGGGCGGCGACGCGGACCGTATCGCTGGGGCCGAAACGGAAGCTGCCACCCCATTGCAAGCCCCGGGTGACCGTGACGCGGAACCGGTTCCAGAAGCCGAAACTGCGCAGCCCGACCGCGCAAGAGCGGCGGAGTTGGCGGAACCGTTGCAGGACGAAAGTGCCGACAAACCTCAATCCGGTCAGCCACCTTTAACCTCTCAATTGGAGAGCGCTGTTCACATCACAAGTCCGCGATCTGTAGTCCAGCCAAACAAACACCAAAAGGCAGCCAGCAACACCACCGCAACACAAGCGCCGAATAAGACTGTGCCTATTGTAGAAAACGTCGTCGAGGCGACCTCTCAGTCAACGCTCGAATCGCCACAGCAGCAGTCTGAACAAGTTGTTTCGAACCCGGGCGAAGCACTCTCCGAACCACCTCATGCTCCAAATCCAGTTGTGGCGGCCCTTGATCCGATTGACGTTCCGAATAGTGCGGACAAGGTACCGGATGGTTCCACGGCAACAACCCTCCATGTCCCAAAACCGGCGCCGGACACACATTACGAAGCTCGGCGCACCGCGGCCGCTAAAGCACGTCAGAAAGCCACCGCGGAGCACCAACGCAAAACTGTCCAAGGCCGGCAACAGGGGGATTCACGTGAGACCACCAAACGGGGAAGTGCAGGGCAAGGGACATCTGCTGCGGCCCACGCTGCGAAGGGCGATCACAAATCCTATGCGCGCACACTTCGCCAATGGGTAGAACGGCATAAGCGGTATCCGGTCAAAGCGCGGGAGCGGGGTATTACCGGCCGCGGCCTTTTAAAGATTACCATTGCGCGATCAGGAAAGGTGCTGTCATCCAGTTTGGTCAAGAGTACTGGTAACGGGACGCTGGATGCAGCGCTCAAGGCTCTACCCAAACGCGCGTCCCCCTTTCCCCAAATGCCTAGCGGATTGCCCGGTTCCCGGCTGACATTTTCGGTTCCAGTCAGTTTTCGAAAGTAAGCCCCTAGGCAACAAACTGTTATGCGAATGGTCAGTCGTAGCGCAGGATACTGAGCGGATCTTGTTCGGACACCATTTTTGGACATTGGTGCTTCGGCTGGCTATGGAACCGCGTTCGCAGTCATTTTGACATCGCAGCGCTTCATCTTGAATGTCTGTATCGCATTCGGCCCAGGACAGATGATGGCGACAGGCGACACGGTTGTACTGCTCTTATGGTTGCTTTGCATTACCTACATGACCTTTCGGCCTTCCAGATTGTCTCCCTTAACATTTCGTAAAACGGCGATGTAAGAATGCCTACCCCCAAAAAGAACACTTCATTCAACCGCTTAGTCCGAACAACCCGGCGATATGCCTGGCCGCTTGCACAATCTTCTTCGCTGGGAGTGGACTGGGTCTGTCTTAAAATGCAGCAATTTTGACTGCTGGAGTTGTCGTTGGCGACATGGTTCCGCATACACTTTGGGCCACTCAAGGTGTGTCGATCCCGGCCCTTGTTGGTGATGGCCCATTTTGAAGACCATCACTATTTTGATGGTGGCTGGCTTGTTCGCAGCCACCTTGTGGGCGATGCTCATTCGAGCCGAGTTATTTCGACAACAAGTCGAGCTCACGCCGCCATTTCTCGTCTAGGGACGAAACGAAGTCCCCCCCTCCATCAAGGCCAATGTCTTTCAAAAGGTGTCGCGATAGATGGGTGCGACTTCCAGATCTTACAGGCCTGGAACCGATTATTCCGACCGGTTTTTTTATAAGGCTGATTACTCCATCTATGAGCCTTGCCGACCAACGGCTTTCGCTGCATAAATTACATCTCATGGCAATCATGGCAGTATCTCCAGTTCTTTAGAACCGAAATATCTGCCGCTTTGCTATGATGCGCCAACTAAATCTCCGCCCTTATGCATAAGGAAGATTTATGCATAACGCCCTGCCATCCCTCCCGGCCATACGCGCATTTGAAGCAGCCGCGCGGTTGCTCAGCTTTACAAAGGCCGGCTCCGAACTGGGCATGACCCAAGCTGCCGTCAGCTACCAAATCAAGCTGCTGGAAGAAAAGCTTGGGTTCCCGCTGTTTCATCGGAACGCGCGCCGCATCGAACTAACGGACAAAGGCAAGCAGCTCTCCCTGAAGGTGATCGACGCATTCGAGGCGCTGCGCGAAGCCTTTTATGACGTGAGAAACGAAAACGATACGCTTTTGGTCGTCTCAAGCAACACAACGTTTGCCTTGAACTGGCTGGCAACGCGGCTGGTACACTTTCAACTCGCCAATCCGGACATTGCCATACGCATCGTGCCTTATGGACCAGCAGCCCGCCCCGAGTTTTTAAACTCTGACGTTTCTATTTCGGCTTGTTATGCTCCGCCAAAAGGATGGTGCCACCACCGCCTGGTCGATGCGACCTTTACTCCCATGCTCAGTCCGGAGCTCGCCGAAACCATTGGTGGCGTTCACTCTGCTGAAGATATCCTGCGGCTTCCGCTCATTGATCCGGGCGACCCTTGGTGGAAGATATGGTTTGATAAGGCGGGCATAAAAGATGTCGATTTGAGCAATCGTCCGGCAACCCGGATGGGCTCACAAGCTCTTGAAGCAAACAGGGCGATTGCCGGCCAAGGCGCCGGCATCCTTACTCCCTATTTCTGCAAGCATGCTCTTGAAAATGGCCTGCTCGTGCAGCCGATCGACATTCTAGCGAGTATCGACGATGAGGCCTGGTATCTCAGCTACCCACCCGCGAATAAGAAAAGCCGCAAGGTGCGGCTTTTCCGGGATTGGATCCTTACTGAGTTGCAAAAAGACGGCGTTCTGGCTGAACAGGCTCAAAAATACAACGCTTAATATGAAGTGTTTTTTTGCGAATTGACTATTGTGTGAAAACAATCGTCTTGTTGCCGACAATCATCACACGGCTTTCCAGATGGAACTTCACAGCGCGGGCCAGCACGCGGGCTTCTATATCCCGGCCCCGTGCAACAAAATCATCTGCGGACAGGGAATGGCTGACACGCTCCGCATCCTGTTCAATGATCGGTCCCTCATCGAGGTCCGGCGTCACATAGTGCGCGGTGGCACCGATCATCTTTACACCGCGCTGATGGGCCTGATGATAGGGCTTCGCTCCCTTGAAGCTTGGCAGGAATGAGTGATGGATGTTGATCACCTTCCCGAATAACCGTTTCGACAGGTTGTCCGACAGAACCTGCATGTAACGCGCCAAGATTACCAAATCAGCACCGGTTTCCTTGACCAAGGACAGGAGCTTTTCCTCCTGCTCTACCTTGTTTTCCTTATTCACCGGCCAATGGTGAAACGGCACGCCTTCGATTTCCGCGGTTCGCGCGCTGTCCGGATGGTTTGAGACAATTGCGACTACCTCTGCGTCCAGCCACCCCACCCGGATTTGGTAGAGAAGATGCAACATGGCATGGTCAAACTTCGAAACCATGATGACAATCTTTGGCCGCTGGGCACGATCTATAAGCGTTGTTTTCAAATCAAACCGATTGATTGCCGGCTCAATCGCCCTGTGAACCATCTCTTTGGTCACATTATCCGGCGTCAGAACCGCTATCCGCATGAAAAAGCGGTTTGATACCTGATCCCAAAACTGGTCACTTTCTGCGATATTAGCGCCAAGATCGGCGAGTTCGGTTGTGACAGCAGCTACGATTCCCGGCCGATCCTCGCAGGATAGCGTCAGCACATAGTGGCGATTGGACACGTTCATAATTCTCCGCAAATCGCCGACCCTCAGGTTCCGGCGTTTTCAAATTCAAGTTTCAGTCTCCGAGCGCGGATACCAGATCCTTCACCCGGTCGGCATTGTCGCGCGCCAGCTCGCCGCTGCGATTCCACAAGCCGTTTTCAAATCCGATCCGGGCCTTGCCACCGTTTTGAACAGCGTACACAAGGCACTCGGTTTCCCGCTTTCCGAAAGCGCAGCACGCCCAGTCTGCAGCCCAGTTGCCCTCTACCGACCGCAGTGCTTCCAAAAAGGGATCGAGATCGGACACGACGCTTTGTTGATCCGCCCTGTAACGTCCCAGCACAAACAGCAGTTGATGTTGATTGCCTGGAATGTCTCCTCGGATGGCAATTTCTGAAAATCGCATGAGATCCTCTGTGCTGTAGAGAATGTGCTGCACCGCAATTCCTGCTTTAAATGCCCACCTGTAAAACGCATGCGCCCGATCGGGTTGTCCGTCCGACAGCATCTCTTGCAAGGAGATTGAAACCGATTTGGGAACCACATCACGAACCAACTGGCGCTGATCGCCAGGGCTGTATTTTCCAACAGCTTCAGTCGTGATTTGAACCTGCATTTGCGGCACTGCAGCATTCATTTCCGACAACAGGTCGAGATAACGATGCGCATCGAGCACATGTGTGCCGGTACTATCACGCACATGTGCATGAAGTCCGGTCGCACCGGCGCTATAGCAGGCTTTGGCGGCTTCCACCGTTTCGTGAACCGTCATAGGCAGCGCAGGGTGGTCATTTTTTGTTCTTCGCGCACCATTGGGCGCGACCATGATTTTCGGGAGCGTTGAGATGTCAGCGGGTTTCATGACTTAAAAACCGCCCGGAACGCGGTCGACAATTTGTCCGTTATCTCGTCAATCTGTTGACCCGTCATAATAAACGGCGGAGCAAGAAGAATATGATCTCCCTGAACACCGTCGATTGTGCCGCCCATTGGGTAGCAGGCCAAGCCCGCTTCAAATGCGGCCCTTTTCAGAGCCTTGTTGATCCCGCGTTTCGGGTCAAACGGCTGTTTTGTTGAACGGTCTTCAACAATCTCAATCCCGCGGAACAGCCCGCAACCCCTGATATCTCCGACATATTCGTGCTGACCAAAGGTATCCCGTAAAGATGCGTCGAGTTTTTCTCCCATTGGGGTTACGCGTTGCCCAATCTCGCCGGTCAGTTTTTTCAAAACGGCAAGAGCTGCCGCACAAGCCGTCGGATGACCGATATAGGTGTGGCCGTGCTGAAAGAAGCCGGATCCGTTTTCGATCGCCTCATAAATGTCATGCGAGCAAAGCATGGCCCCGATTGGCTGATATCCGGCACCAAGTCCCTTGGCGATACACAGGATGTCAGCAGTGACGCCGTCCTGTTCACAGGCGAACAAGGAACCGGTACGGCCCATCCCACACATCACTTCATCAAGAATGAGCAACACGCCGTGAGCAGTACAGATTTCCCGGATGCGCTTGAAATATCCCTCGACGGGCGGAACGGCGCCTGCGGTCGCACCGACGACTGGCTCGGCAACAAATGCCATTACATTTTCAGGGCCAAGACGCTGGATTTCAGCCTCGAGTTCGTTGGCAACTCTTTGGCCATATTCGAAGGCTGTTTCCCCATCTTCCCGGCCACGGTATTCATAGCAGGGCGCAATGTGCGAGGTCTGGATCATCATCGGTGCAAAAGGCTCCCGGCGCCACAGATTGCCTCCTGTTGCAAGAGCGCCAAGGGTGTTGCCGTGATAACTCTGTCGGCGCGCGATCACGCGATGGCGTTTGGTATCGCCTTTTTCCAGATAGTACTGCCGAGCAAGCTTGAGCGCAGCTTCCATTGCCTCAGACCCGCCGGACACAAAATAAACCCGATCAAGCCCCTCGGGCGCATGCCTGGTCAGCATATCCGCAAGCTCTTCGGCTGGTTCCGACGTAAAGAAGCCGGTATGCGCAAATGCAATCTTGTCGATTTGCCCCTTTATGGCTTCGGTCACATCCGGATCACCATGCCCGAGACACGAAACTGCCGCACCACCAGAGCCATCAAAATACTTTTTTCCAGTTGAATCAAAAATATAGCACCCCTGTCCGGCAACAGCGATCGGAGGATTTGCTTTGGTGTGGCGTGGAAACACATGAGACATGGCTGAGGACCTTTGGGCCTATTTTCTATTGGGTTTCGGGAATCCGGCGCCCAAAATGCCTACACCTTTGCTTTTTTCGATTCCAGTGCCGTTTTGGGCCAATTCTGGTCTGGCGGCCCCAAAATCGCCGCAGAAGTGGTTGGCGATTAACTTTCTTTTTCATGACAATTTTAATTAATTTCGAGCAACTATTGAGCATAGCCAGACCGCCAAAAAGAGCCGGATATGCGAAGCAGCCCGAAACAAGCCATCCTCGTCGCCCTGCTATGTATCAGCCTGGCAGGGTGCGGAACATATGCGGGTGTGACGGGCCTTGGTTGGGCGACCGGATCCTACAGTTCAATAAACTATGACGATACGTCTTGGTGTGTCCCGCGGAAGCTTAAGAAGGTCCTGAACCGGGTCGCCAAGCGCTATGGCAGAGTCCAGGTGCACTCGACCAAGCGCTGGTGGCTGGAAAACTGGTGGAAGGGAGGAGCAAAGGATTCCTACCACCTCAACTGCCAGGCCGTCGATTTTTCGGTTAGCGGCAACCCGTCATCTGTGCTTGCATTCTTGAAGGCACAGCGCGAGGTGGGCGGCTATAAGTATTACGCCTCCGGCCACTATCATATTGATACCGGCCCACGCCGCACCTGGTGAGCGGCTATCTCAACTCACCAAGCTCGAGTGCAGTTTCCCAAGATACAGGGTCAAATCCAATAAAGTTCTTTGATATGCCTTCGACGATCGGACGTTTGATCGTCGACGGATTATCTAGCATCAACTGAATGGCACTCTCGGCGTCAGTCACGCTTTCCTTGACCTCATCGTCAAGTTTCCGCCACGTGGTGCCACGCTTATTCAACACAGTATCCCACCCAAACTCTCCGACAAATCCACTCAGTTTATCGGCATCAACTCCGTCCCTCTTGTAATCATGGAAGGTGTACTCAATGCCAGCTTCCTCCAAAAACTTCCGGGCCTTCTTGACTGTGTCGCAATTTTTGATCCCGTAAACGATCATGGGTAGATACCTCTCAAGTTTTGCTTGTGTTTCATCAACACTTGCCCCGGGTTTCAAGTTCATTCCCATTCGTGAAGGCGTTTGGGCTTGATTTCCTTTGGAAACCGCGCAACGGAAGTGTTTGGGTGGCGTGCACACTCATTAATTGACATCAGACTGGCCGCGACCGATTTTCATGCCCCAAGCTTCACTCGCAACAACCCAAATCCGGAACCGGCTGTCGAATTTCTTCTTGCTCGGAAACTGGCGGCAACGATTGCGCCTTTGGAGCGGGCTTGTGCTGTTTGCCTTTTGCCTGTCGCACTTTGCCAATCATGCGCTCGGCATATTCTCGCTGCGAGCGATGGATCTGGGCTCCCAATACCACTATGCGATCTGGCACAATACGCTTGGGTTGAGCGTGCTCGCACTTGCCGCTTTTACCCATGTCGGGCTGGCTTTGTGGCGAACAGCCAAGCGCCGGACATTCCAAATGCCAATCTGGGAGTTTCTCCAGCTCGTTCTGGGGCTTTACATTCCTTGGACGCTGACCCCCCACGTGTTTGCGACGCTTGGGCTGTACACTGCGTATGGTTTGTCGCCAACCTATGAGCGCATGCTGAATATGCTGTGGCCGGAAGGCGCGCTTATGCAATCCATCCTGCTGATTGTGGTGTGGACGCACGCCATGATCGGGCTGCATTTTTGGTTGAGGCTCTATCCCATGTACCGACGCGTGCGTTCCTTCGCGCTTGCCTTTGCCATTGGGTTCCCACTCTTGGCCTTATGGGGTTGGATTGAAGGTGCACGCAGACAAGCAGATAAAACCTATCCATCGAAAGTGTCCGATGTTCACCTGTCTTGGCTATATGACAACGCCTACCAGGTTCTAGCGATTGTCTACGGTCTTGTTATTCTCAGCATTCTGGTGGTGGCCTTCCGGATCGCAGCCAGTACTCTTAGCAAGCGCATCAAAGTCACATACCCGGGCAACACCGTATTAAAAAGCACGGTCGGCCCGTCGCTCCTCGAAATCAGCAGGATCAACGGGATCCCGCATGCAGCTGTCTGCGGCGGACGCGCCAGATGTTCGACCTGCCGTGTCCTCGTAAAAGCCGGCGGCGAGGACTTGTTGCCGCCCGAACCGTCAGAAGCCATGGTCCTAAATCGCATCGGCGCCGGACAAGGTGTTCGGCTAGCCTGCCAAATCCGGCCCAAATCCGACATCGAGATCCAACCGCTAGTGCCATCCCAGACCAAAGAAGCTGAACGCGGCGGCAGTGGTGATGCCTATCACTGGGGCGTTGAACAACCTGTCACAATCATGTTTGTGGACCTGAGAAACTTCACAGGCATAACTGAAACCAATCTGTCTTTTGATGTGGTTTTTCTACTGAACCGCTATCTGGACGGCGTATCGTCGGTTATCCGCGCGGAGGGCGGGTATGTCGACAAGTTCATCGGTGATGGCATTATGGCGATTTTCGGCATGGAGACAGGCGCAGAAACAGGCGCAAAACAGGCCCTTCGGGCGACAATTAAAATCCGTGAGGTTGAAGACGCGATCAACGCGGATAGAGGCCCTCAATTTCCAGAGCGGTTGAGATTCGGCCTTGGACTGCATTCCGGTACTGCTATTCTAGGGCGGATCGGTTCGGCCGGCGCCGAAGGCCAAAAAACGTCGATTACCGCGCTCGGAGATGTTGTAAACACGGCCAGCCGGCTTGAAGCCGAAAACAAGTCCGGCGGTACCTTCATGACAGTCTCGGAAGACGTGCTTCGAGCCGCCGGCATTCAAATGCCGGGTGTTGTGCCTTCAGAAATTAAGCTCCGTGGGAAAACTGAGTCGCTGCGGTTTTTTTCGTTTCACAATGTTGAAGGCCTCGCCGTACCGGCCTGAACCGTCTCAACAGTGTCACCTAACAGCAGGGGCCCTTCGTGCCGGAAATCTACTCTCCACAAGCAATGCTCGAAAAACTCGTTGCTTTTGACACGGTGTCCCACAAGTCGAATCTTGAACTGATTGCCTTTGTCGAGGCCTATCTCGCGTCCCACGGCGTCGAAGCGCACCGGGTCTACAATGCCGATAAAACAAAGGCGTCCCTTCACGCCTTCATTGGGCCACAGACCGATGGCGGTGTGGTTCTTTCGGCACATACCGATGTCGTGCCGGTTGAAGGCCAGACCTGGTGTTCGGATCCATTTCGCTTATGTGAAAAAGGTGGCAAGCTATTCGGCCGTGGCTCGGCCGATATGAAGGGTTTTGCCGGGACTGTACTTGCATCCGTACCGGATTTTCTGTCTGCTGACCTTAGGAAACCGATCCATATCGCCCTGTCTTATGACGAAGAAGTCGGGTGCCTCGGCGCGCCGGACATGATTGCCGATATGCTTAGGGTCGGCCCCCTCCCGCAGCTTGCCATTGTTGGCGAACCGAGCGGGATGAAAACGGTGACCGGCCACAAGGGCATTATCGTTTTGAAAACAAGGGTAAAAGGGTTCCCGGTACACTCTAGCCAGCTGGACCGAGGAGTGTCTGCAATCTCAATCGCAGCCCGGTTGATCACCTGGCTGGACAGCAAAACCTTAGAAAACCGCTCAAGAGCTCTACCAGGTTGCCTGTTCGATCCTCCATATTCTACCTTGCACTGCGGGGTGATTTCCGGCGGATGCGCGCACAACATCACCGCCGAATATTGCGACTTCACCACCGACATCAGAACTTTGCCGGAAGAAACCGGAGAGGACTGGGTAGCGCTTTACCGCCAATTCATCGACACCGCCGTCTTGCCGGACATGCGCAGAATTTCCGTCATGTGTGACATCGAACTCGAGGAGATCGCCAACGTCCCGGCATTGAAACCGGAAATGGACGGGCCGGCTGAACATCTGGTTCGCTCATTGACCGGCGACAACACAGAAAATCATGTTGTCTTTGCTACAGAGGGCGGCCAATTTCAGAATGCCGGCATTTCGACCGTGGTGTGCGGGCCCGGGTCAATTGACCAGGCACACCAAGCCGATGAGTATGTGGAGGTGTCGCAGATTCAGGATTGTGCCCATTTTCTCAAAAAACTCACGCAGCGACTGTCAGATTAGAGCATTTCTTTACCCCGGACCTATTGCCACAACGTCCCGATACTCTCAAACTTGGTGTACTGACTGGATAACCTCGCGGGTTTTCCAGGCACGTTATTGGGCAGGCAACAACACTAAAAATGAGGGGCACATGGCTCAAAGAGTATTGGTCGCTGCAGCAGCTGCATTTGCATGCGTTTCTGCCAACACAGCTCAGGCGGAGACGCTTAAATTTGCCTTCCAGGGGACGCTCAACGCGCTTGACCCCTACAGTCTGAATGAAACCTTCACGTTGTCGGCTTTGGGCAACGCATATGAAGGGTTGACGCGTCGCGGTGCAGACCTTGAGATTGAACCGGCGCTTGCGGAACGATGGGAGGTGATTGAGCCCAATCGCTGGCGGTTTTATCTCCGCGAAGGGGTGAAGTTTCACAATGGCAACGACTTCACGGCAGAGGATGTTGCGTTTTCCGTGGAACGGGTTCGTTCCGAAGGGTCTGACCTTCTGACCCGTATCGGATCCGAGGTCACGGTGGAGATCGTCGATGACCACACGATCGATTTCGTCCTACCCGGTCCAAATCCCATTCTGCATTATGAATGGGACACATTTTACATCATGGATAAGGAATGGACCGAAGAAAACGACGCTGTGAAAGTAACATCCGCGTCCGATACCACACCGAATTACGCTGCACTTAACGCTAACGGAACCGGGCCGTTCAAAATCGTGAGCCATGAACCGGGTGTCAAAACGGTCTATGAGACCTTTGACGGCTGGTGGGATGATGCGCCGCACAACTTGACGAGTGTCGAATTTACCCCGATTGGGTCCGATGCAACCCGCGTTGCCGCTCTTCTTTCGGGAGAACTGGACATGGTTTATCCAGTTCCGGTGCAGGACATTAAACGCGTTGACAGCAACTCCGGGACGCGGGCGTTGACCGGCCCGGAACTTCGCACGATACATCTCGGCATGGACCAAATGCGCGACGAGTTGCTCTATTCCGACGTGAAGGGTAAAAACCCGTTCAAAGACATCCGCGTTCGCAAAGCCTTCTACCAGGCCATTGATATTGAGGCGATCAAAGCCAAGGTCATGCGCGACTTGGCAACGCCGGCATCGCTTCTGATCTCGCCGTTTCTTTATGGACGGGCTGACGAATTCGAACGCTATCCATACGATGTGGACGCTGCGAAAGCGCTGATGAGTGAAGCAGGTTATCCGGATGGCTTTACTGTGAGCATGGATTGCCCGAACGACCGGTATGTCAACGACGAGGCCATTTGCCAGGCTGTCGCGGCAATGCTTGCCAGGATCAACGTAAAGGTGGATTTGGTCGCACAGCCCAAGGCCAAATACTTCGCAAAAGTCTTGGCATCCGGTGGATACGACACTTCTTTTTATCTGCTTGGCTGGACGCCAGGCTCATTTGACAGCTGGAATATCCTTGAAAACCTCGTGCAATGCCGCGACGATTCTGGCGCGGGTGGCGCATTCAATCTCGGCGGATATTGCAATGCGGAGGTTGATGCTCTGAAAGACAAAATCTTGAGTGAAAACGATCCCGAAATCCGGGATGAACTCATCTATCAAGCCTACGCGATTGCCAATGACGAAGTATCCCATATACCCTTGCATCAGCAGGGGCTTGCCTGGGGTGTTTCAGATAAACTCGAATTGGTTCAGCGAGCTGACAACCAGTTTAAGTTCCGCTTTGTAACGAAGAACTAAAAAACACCGACCCTCTCTTTCGAGAGGGTCGGCTCTTACAAATAAGAACACATAAGGGCAAACATGCTTGGATTTGCCATGCGCCGGCTCGTGCAGGCCATGATTGTTATGCTCGTGGTGGCACTTTTGGCCTTCACGCTCTTCCGCTTCGTTGGCGATCCCGTAAATCAGATGGTTGGTGTCGAGACATCGCTTGAGCAACGCGAAGCGTTGCGGGAAAGCCTGGGTCTCAATGACCCGGTTCCTGTTCAATTCTGGCGTTTCATTTCAAACGCAGCGCAGTTCGATTTCGGAACCTCCTACCAATTCCGGCAACCGGTCTCGGACCTCTTTGCAAAACGTATTCCTGCAACACTTGAATTGAGTTTCGTATCGGCCCTTTTTGCACTGATTGTCGGGATCCCAATGGGGGTATATGCCGGGTTGAACAGGGAGTCCGCGGTTTCAAAACTGTTTCTGTCCGTATCTCTGGTGGGCATCTCTTTGCCAACATTCCTGATCGGCATCCTCTTAATTTTCGTGTTTTCGGTGAATCTGCAATGGCTGCCAAGCTTCGGCAGAGGCGAAACGGTTCAAATTGGTGGCTGGTGGACAACCGGCTTTCTGACTGTCTCAGGTCTAAAGGCGCTGATCCTTCCGTCGATCACTCTGGGGCTTTATCAGATGACCTTGATCATGCGTTTGATCCGCGCTGAGATGCTGGAAGTCATCAGAACCGACTATATTAAATTTGCCCGCGCACGCGGGTTGCCGGACAGGCTGGTGCACTTCCGACACGCGTTGAAAAACACACTCATCCCGGTGATAACCATCACCGGGCTCCAATTGGGCGCAATCATCGCTTTTGCGACGATTACGGAAACGGTGTTCCAATGGCCTGGCATGGGTTTGATGTTCCTTCAGGCCGTGCAGAACGTCGATATCCCGATCATGTCAGCCTATCTGCTGCTTACCGCATTTTTATTCGTTAGCATCAACTTCATCGTTGATATCCTTTATTTTTTGATCGACCCGCGGCTGCGGGTGGAACGGGCATAGGGAGGCGTGCACCATGTCTGATGTCTCCGAAAAACAAACTGAAAGCGTGATTGCAACCGATCGTGATACCGGCGCGCCAGACACCATGTCGGCTTTCGGCAGGTTCATGGACAGCGATATCCTCCACTCTTTCCTACGCTCTAAAGTCGCTGTTATTGCCGCAATTGGAACTTTTATGTTCTTTATTCTTGCGTTCACGGCACCGTGGATCGCACCTCATGATCCGTTTGACCTGGCATCTATTTCGATTCTCGATGCGCGTGTACCGCCGATTTGGATGGACTATGCAGATCCGCGCTTCCTGCTCGGCACGGACGATCAGGGTAGAGACCTGTTGTCCGGAATTTTCTACGGCATGCGGATTTCGCTTATAGTCGGGTTCTGTTCTGTCATAGCGGCTGCGATCATCGGAATTTCGCTCGGGCTGGTGGCCGGCTACATGGGCGGACGAGTTGATGCCGTCATCATGCGGATCGCCGATGTCCAGCTCACATTCCCGGCCATTCTGATTGCCCTTTTGATCGACGGTGCTGCACGGGGTATCTTCGGCTCGCTCGACCGCGAAGTCTTTTCTTTCTGGATCCTTATTTTTGCGCTCGCCCTGTCATTTTGGGTCCAATATGCGCGAACCGTTCGCGGATCGACCATGGTCGAAAAAAACAAGGAATATGTGCAGGCGGCGCGCGTGATCGGTATCCCGTCCATCATCATAATGGTGCGTCATATCCTGCCGAATGTGACCGGCCCTGTGTTGGTTATCGCAACCATCAATCTGGCCCTGGCCATTGTGACAGAAGCAACGCTTTCGTTCCTCGGCGTTGGCATGCCGCCGACCCAGCCTTCGCTTGGTACGCTTATCGCCATCGGCAATGATTTTCTCTATTCGGGTGAATGGTGGATCGCGATTTTTCCCGGCTTAGCCTTGGCTCTGTTGGTCCTGAACGTCAATTTACTGGGCGACTGGTTGCGCGACGCCCTTAATCCGAAACTGCGGTGACGACCATGAGCGTATTGGATATTCGTGATCTCAAGGTCGAATTCCCGGGCCGAAAATCAACATTTGTCGCCGTTCAAGGCGTTCATCTGGAGGTGGAAGCCGGAAAGATACTTGGTGTCGTAGGCGAGTCCGGGGCCGGAAAGTCCACCGTTGGGAACGCCGTGATCGGGTTGCTTCAGGAGCCCGGGCGGATCGCGCAAGGCGAGATCCGTCTGCATGACGACCGAATCGACACATTGCCTGAAAAGCAAAAACGGCATATTCGCGGCCGCAAGATTGGTATGATCTTTCAGGATCCGCTGACATCTTTGGACCCGCTCCAAACCGTCGAGTCGCAGCTTGTCGAGACGATCCGGACGCACTTGCCGTTATCCTCTTCTCAGGCAAGGGCCCGGGCAATCGAGTTGATAGATGCGGTTGGAATACCCAATCCGTCCGAGCGTATTTCGCAATATCCGCATCAATTCTCTGGCGGCATGCGCCAGCGGGTGGTCATTGCCCTTGCTCTTTGTGCCGAACCCGAGCTGGTTATCGCCGATGAGCCAACGACCGCACTGGACGTGTCTATCCAGGCACAAATTCTCGAACTGATGAAGAGGCTTTGCGCGGACCGTAACGTTGCGATGATGGTCATCACGCACGATATGGGAGTGATCGCAGACATCACGGACCATGTCGCCGTCATGTATCATGGCAAACTGGTTGAATATGGCGAGACGCATCAGGTCCTTGGAGCACCTCAACACCGCTACACACAAAGCTTGATTTCCGCGGTGCCACGACCCGATGTGCGCGTCGAACGGTTTCCTGTTGTTGACTACATCGAAAAGGCTGGCAAACCGGCTAAGCAAATCGACATTGCTACACACTGGCTTGGCCAAACACGCGACTACACAAAAACTGACGGTCCACTCGTCGAAATTGAAGATCTAACCATGCGGTTTGAAGTCAAGGGATCTCTGATCCCGTCGAGGCGGAAACACTTCGACGCAGTCAAAGCCGTTAGCTTCGACATAAAAGAAGGTGAAACATTTGGTGTTGTTGGCGAAAGCGGATCGGGAAAGTCCACAATCGCCCGCATCATCACTGGGCTTTATCATCCTACAGCCGGAACCATCCGATTTGCGGGAACCGACCTCACAAGCCTCACCAACCGGCGGCAAATTCTGGCCATGCGCCGGCAAATGCAAATGATATTTCAAGACCCCTATTCCTCGCTAAATGCACGTATGCGGGTCCGGGATATCATTGCAGAACCGATCAAGTTTCACCGGCTTGCTTCCAGCAACTCAGAAGTCCGTCAAATTGTGGAGGATCTTCTGGACCATGTCGGCCTCGGTGCAGCCGCAGGAAAAAAGTTTCCGCATGAGTTTTCCGGCGGCCAGCGCCAGCGTATCTCCATCGCGCGGGCACTCGCGACACGGCCACGCTTCTTGCTGTGCGATGAACCCACATCCGCCCTTGACGTTTCGATCCAGGCGCAAATTCTAAACTTGCTCAAAGACCTTCAGGACGAGCTCGGACTAACCATGATGTTCATAAGCCATGATCTCGCGGTTATCCGCCAAATGTGCAATCGCATCGCCGTCATGAAGAACGGCGAATTGTGTGAAGTTGCAGATTGCGACACGCTTTTTGAATCGCCTCAACACGACTATACCCGGCACCTTTTAAAGCTCATGCCTTCGATGGAGTTGCTGTCGCGGGCAAACATCGAAACCGCATAAATCCGGCAAACGGTTCAGGTGAAAAACCGAAGATGAAATCCAAACTGCCGTAGTCGAAGCATCCCGCTTGCGGCAAAAAAGAACTGTTGGGAGAACCGCATGTCCTCTGAACCGGATCGCAAGTATCGCTCGTCGGCCTGGTTTAACAATCACGACAATCCGGGCATGACCGCGCTCTACATTGAACGCTATCTCAACTACGGTATCACCCGGGATGAGCTGCAGTCCGGCAAGCCAATCATTGGCATTGCGCAAACCGGCTCGGACCTTTCTCCGTGCAATCGCCACCACATAGAACTTGCAAAACGTGTGCGCGAAGGCATTCGAGACGCAGGCGGTATTTGCTTCGAGTTTCCGGTTCACCCGATCCAAGAGACCGGAAAGCGGCCGACTGCGGGACTCGACCGCAATCTTGCCTATCTCGGATTGGTCGAGCTGCTATATGGCTATCCGATTGACGGCGTGGTGCTCACAATTGGCTGTGACAAAACCACACCGGCCTGCCTGATGGCCGCGGCAACGGTCAATATCCCGGCAATTGCCCTGTCCGTCGGGCCGATGCTCAACGGATGGCATAAAGGCGAGCGCACAGGATCGGGCACAATTGTCTGGAAGGCCCGCCAAATGCTCGCGGCAGGCGAAATCGACTATGAAGGTTTCATGGAGCTGGTGGCCTCGTCGGCCCCATCGGTTGGCTATTGCAATACGATGGGCACGGCGACAACCATGAATTCACTGGCGGAGGGCCTTGGAATGCAGCTTCCCGGATCCGCTGCAATACCTGCACCTTATCGAGAAAGAGGTCAGATCTCCTACGAGACTGGAAGACGCATCGTCGAGATGGTTGAACAGGACCTCAAGCCGTCTGACATCATGACCCGCGAGTCTTTCGAAAATGCAATCGTTCTGAATTCGGCCATCGGCGGGTCAACCAATGCGCCTATCCATCTCAACGCAATTGCGCGACATCTTGGAATAGCGCTCGACAATGACGATTGGCAGCAAATCGGTCATGATATTTCTTTGCTGGTCAACTTGCAGCCGGCGGGCGACTATCTCGGCGAGGACTATTATCATGCCGGCGGCGTCCCGGCCGTTGTTGCCGAACTGATAAGGGCCGGTAAATTACCGCATCCCGGCGCTCTCACGGCCAATGGCCGATCAATCGGTGAGAACTGCGCGGACCGGCAGATCGCACTGCCGGACGTAATCAAAACCTATGGCTCTCCACTGAAGGAAAAGGCCGGCTTTTTGAACCTCAAGGGCAATCTTTTTGACAGCGCCATCATGAAAACCAGCGTTATCTCGGATGAGTTCAGAAACAGGTATCTGTCCGATCCGAACGACCCCGATGCCTTCGAAGGCAGGGCAGTGGTGTTTGATGGACCAGAACACTATCACGACAATATCGACAATCCGGATCTTGAAATCGATGAACATTGCCTGTTGTTCATTCGTGGCGCAGGGCCGATCGGGTATCCCGGTGCGGCTGAAGTGGTGAACATGCAACCTCCGGCAGCGCTGATCAAACGAGGCATTCATGCGTTACCTTGCATCGGCGATGGCCGGCAATCCGGCACTTCCGGCTCTCCGTCAATACTGAACGCCTCGCCCGAAGCGGCAGCCATGGGCGGACTTGCCTTGCTACGGACCGGAGATCGCGTCCGGATTGATTTGAACAAAGGGACAGCCAACATCCTCATTTCGGAGGACGAACTCCTGGCCCGGCGTGAAGAACTGGTTGCGCGCGGAGGCTACAATTATGTGGATAGCCAGACGCCCTGGCAGGAAATTCAGCGGTCAATCGTTGGTCAATATGATCGCGGAATGATCCTAGAACCCGCCGAAAAATACCAGGACATCGCTCATACACGCGGGATTCCACGGGACAATCACTAAGGCCCAGCAATGCAAACAAATTTCTGCACCGACCAATTATACTTGACGATTACGTAAGCGGCATGCTTCAAACACGGGAACGGGGCTGATCGCCTCACATTTAGGGAGAACACAATGTCCTTGGAACAACTTACAGAAAGTGTCCGCGAAAAAGTATCCGGCGGCGGCATTGATGAAAGCGTCAAATTCGATCTCGGCGACACTGGGAAGATTTTCATTCAGGGCTCAAACGTCTCCAACGAGGACGCGGACGCCGACTGCACGATTACGATGTCAGCAGAGGACATGAGCGACATGCTCTCGGGAGACCTGAACCCGACGGCTGCGTTCATGGGCGGAAAGATGAAAGTCGATGGCGACATGAGTGTCGCAATGAAGCTTGGCAGCATCGTGTAAGCATCACACTTGATGATTTTTATTGAAGCGCCGGTGAATCGATCGGCGCTTTTTTCACGTCTGTGTTCAAGTGACGGAGTATCGTTTTGTCTGAGATCTGGGCATCATGGAACAAATGATCAAATGCCTGGGAGGTAAGGATGATCTCGATAGACATGCGCAGAGAGCGCTTCAAGGCATTGCACGCCGAAAAGCGTGCGTTTTTGATGCCCAATCCCTTCGACGCCGGAACCACACGCATTCTGGAAGGCCTGCAGTTCGAAGCCCTAGCAACCACGAGCGCAGGCCACGCTTTTAGCATCGGATGTAAAGACGCGGAGGGTTGGATCAGTCGGGATATTGCTCTGGCGCACGCCGAAGACATCGTGGCAGCGACCAACCTCCCGGTAAATGGTGACCTCGAAAATGGCTTCGGTGATACGCCTGACGCTGTAGTGGAGACTGTCCAGGGCGCCATCAATGTGGGACTGTCCGGTTGTTCAATTGAAGACTACACAACTGACCCAAAGCAGCCCTACTACGAGCTCGACCTTGCGGTCGAGAGGATCAAGGCAGCGGTCGACCTGAAAAACCGAAAGGCCCCGGATTTTGTTTTAACAGCGCGGAGCGAAGGTTCGGTTCATTCAGATCACGATCTTCAGGAGACGATCAGGCGGCTCAAGGCTTTCAAAAACGCCGGCGCAGATTGCATCTACGCCCCCGAACTCTATGAAAAATCCAAAATTGAGGCCGTGTTACATGCCATCGACGCGCCGATAAATATCCTGGCCGGCCGGAAGAATTTTCATATGACGCGCAAAGAACTGGCTGACATGGGCGTTGCCAGGGTTTCGATCGGTTCAGGACTGGCCCGTGTGGCCTACGGTGCTTTTATAGCCGCTGCCGAAGACATGAAGGATGGCGGGTCATTCGGATGCTTCGACCGGGCAGCCGGATTTTCGGAGTTTGACCCTTTCCTCAAATCACGCCCCTGATTTTTTGGCCCGTCAATAGTAAGGCTCAACGTGGGCGGTCTCCGATGTAAGTTGCACGCGGCCGGATCTGCGCATTGGTCTCATACTGTTCCAAAGCATGCGCAATCCAACCGACCATCCTGCCCGTGCAAAACAGCACTTTTCCGGCATCTTGAGGAAAATTAAATGTACGCTGCGCAGAAGCGAGCGCGAAATCAATGTTCGGAGACAATCCAAACAAGGCTTGGCCTTGGGCACGCAATTCCGGAATCACCTCCAAAAACGGGCTATCACGGCCAAATGCCATGATCATATCTAAAAGGCAGTCCGCGCGAGGATCTCCGGATTTGTAAATCTGGTGACCAAAGCCGGGCAGACCATCACCCCGGGTCAAACGGGCTGTCAATACGCGCTCAACATCCTTTGGATCTTTGACCTCCCACAACCAGCCACTGACCCGGTCGGACGAAGCCCCATGACGTGGACCCATGAACGCCCCCAGGCCCGATAGCAGAGCAGCATGCAATGGCGCTCGGGTCGACGCTGCACAGCGCGTCGCGAACGTACTTGTGTTGAATTCATGATCGGCAGACAGGACAAGCGCGGCCCGCAATACGTTTTTTGCGTTGGCTGGCGCTTGCCACGCATTGGCTATTTGCGTGTGGATGGGATCGGAAGAAACTGGGCGCATAAGCAACGCGCCGAGCCCGTAACGCACAAGAGCAGCACCTTTTTTTGCAGCAAGGTTTGTGAGAGTGTGTATGCGGCCTTGTCTTGGCTTGGCCAATTGGCCAGCGCCGCCATTAACCGGTCAAGCACACCGATTGTTGCCGGTGACGACTCCGGGTCATTGGGGCAATTTGCGTCAAACGGGTCATCTTCCGATCTCCAGAGGAGCGTCGCAACGCTCTCAAGGCTCGACGTTCGGGCAAGCTCCGTTGCCAGCTGCCCACGGTAATGCGGCCCTTTTTCGGTGATAAGGGTCAGCCGCGTCTCCAAAACACCCGCGCCCGTCAATGGCCTTGGGTCCGCAAGATCTCCAACTTCCCTGCGCTCCTGCAAGCGGCGGACATCGGCCGCGAAGTATTTTTTTTGTTTGCCTGGCCCGGGTTCTGAGCGGATCAGACCCCTGCTCACATAGGCGTACAGTGTTGCCGGCTGCACGCCGAGTTCCGTGGCTGCCTCTTTGGCAGAGAGAAAAACCGGTGTTGTCATTCGACTATTCGTATGGATCAACATTGATCGATGCAATGAGGCCCATTCCTTATCACTTGACCTGGCCTCCACTGGCTCGTGCGATTGATATAGATACCAAGTATTTTCAAACAATTTGCTTTAGTGTTTTTTCAGTTTTATGTATTTAAGGTGGTGTTCTCCGTTAGGCACGTGCATGCCTTTTGAAAGGACATCATAATTTTGAATCAACCGGCCCATGAAACAAAAGATACCGCGCTTGGGTCGGTTCTCATTATCGACAATGAGCAGGCAGACCGTGCCCGGTACTGTGAAATTCTTGCAAATTACAAAGACATATTTACGGAAATCATTGAAGCTTCCGGCGCGCGCGAGGCTCTTGAATTAATTGCTCTGCACGAACCGATTTGCTGTTTGCTCGAATACGAGCTCGATGATGGAAAGGCGTTAAATTTCCTAAAAACCCTGAAAAGCCAATTCGCACACCAGACCCCCGCGGTCATTGCAATTTCGAAGCATGACACCGTCGACGTCGCGAAAGAGATGCTAAAAGCTGGCGCGCAGGACTATCTGCTTAAAAGCGAAATAACTGCCAGAACACTGTTACGCACGATCCAATATGCGATCGAAACCGTCCAACTACAGCAACAAATGCTGGCTTTGGCCCATAATGACCCTTTGACCGGGCTGCTAAACCGCGGCTTGTTTATGGACAGGCTGACCCATACAGTTCTGTCAGCGCAGCGATATGGGCAGGAATGCGCCTTGCTCTATATCGACATTGATCATTTTAAGGAAATCAATGACCGTTATGGTCACGAAGTCGGCGACGCGGTTCTGAGAACCTACGCGACGCGCTTGCAGTCGACATGCCGGAAAACCGATCATTGCGGCCGACTCGGTGGTGATGAGCTGGTGGTGCTTTTGCCGCAAATCACGCAACATGATGCTTTAAAAGTCGCGGGAATTGTCCTCAAAATGCTCAAAGAGCCGATTGAAATCGATGGCCTTCAGATTGATGCGGCGCCTTCGATTGGACTTGCCCATTGCCCCACCACCACAACGGATCCGGAAGAACTTCTCCGCCAGGCAGATGACGCATTATACCAAGCAAAAAAAGACGGCAAATCAAAGTTCAGGCACTACACCAATAGCTATCAAGAAGCCTTCGACCGGGCGTCGGAGCTTAAATCCGAGCTTCCGGAAGCTATCGGCCGCGGTGAACTGTCGCTGAGTTACCAGAAAATTCTGCGAACATGCGACAGCAGCTTGCGCGGAGTTGAGGCCCTGTGCCGCTGGCCTCACACAAAGTATGATATCGGAACCGACGAAATCATTCAGTGGGTTCGCGATCTTCGCGTGGAAGCCGGCTTCAATGCCTGGCTGTTCGAGCGAGCCGTGGCAGAATTCGCTCATATCAACCCGAAAGAAACCGCGCGAAACGTCGCTGACTGCACCTTGACGGTCAATGTGTCGCTGACCAAGGCGAACGGTAGTTCGATCATTGATCAGATTTCCGAATACGTTGAACGAATGTCAATCGCACCTCAACAGATTGAGCTTGATCTGAGCGAGAACGATTTGGCGCGCCTGCCTGATCGCGGCCGGGATTTCGTGCACCGGCTATCTGCTACCGGCTTCATCACTGCTCTGGACAATTTCGGGCAGGGAAAATTTGTCTTATCCGACCTCCTGGACCTCCCGATTGATGTGCTGAAAATCCAACCATTTAAGCGCACGGAAGAGAGGGTATCGGCCGAAAAGGTCAAGTATCTTACCGGCATCTTGAAAATGGCTGAGGCGCTGGAAAAAACCGTACTGGTGAAGGGCATCGAAACACAGAGCCAATGGGAGCTCGTCAAAACGCTCGGGGTCAACTTCGGCCAAGGGTACTTTTTGGGAAAGCCGGAGGAAATGACGAGCGCCCGTGTGATCGATCTACAGCAGGCCGGATAGCACAATCAACATGGGATCATTGATCCTCCTATTGTCGGCACCTAAGCGGCATCTACATCGCGGTTTGACGTGTTTGCGATATCAATCGTGAGCGTTGTCCCTAAATTCTCAAAGCTTGATACCGAGCACTGCCAGCCCATTAATGAGATGGCGGGCTGGAGCGCTGTCTTCAGGTCCTCTCGGAATTGCGCTTGTCCGCTATTGCTTTCCTTGTCTGCCGCTTCAACCAAAGGGGCTGTAAACACCGGCACATCAGCAACCGTAATTCGAGTTCGGTAGGCTTCCTGCCTACTTCGAACCGCGATTTTACGGGGAAACTCGGATTTGGATGCCTGCAATATCCCAGAGATGCCAATGACAAACACGTGGTTGATCACCCGCGAGTCTCCAATAATTTTTGGCACTTTCAGGTCGGACACCAGTTCGACGTTCTGGTCTGCTAACCGGTCAGCAAAAAACTCCGTCACATGGGCAAGGGCGGTACCCAGATCAGTTTGGCTTGACATGCCTGCACTATCCTCGATCGAGGTATCATAGACAGAACGATCAAGTGCAGTTCGTGCCTCGCCAATAATCCGGCGCAAACGCACCTTGGCGTATGCAGCTTCTTCGTTGTTTTGTTCCAACATCGCCTGCTCGAACACTTCCGCAAAGCCAATCATTTTGCGGAGGTCGCATCCAATAAGTCTCCTCTGATGCCTGTTCAGGTCCCCAATAACCTTTGACAACCACTCGACTTCCTGACGCATTTCTACCAAGCACAGTTCGGCATGTTGTAGATCCGCAGTGAGGCGAACGTTCAAATCCTGTTGTCTTTCAAGTGCAACTGCGGCTTTAAGATAGGGTCCTTCATACCGATCCGGCAAGACCGGAGCCGACACGGTGCCACTTTGTGACAGATGGTTAGAAAACAAGGTACAGAGCAATGCCAACGCCAGCGACATTGCTGCCGCCGATGCCGAAGCCACGACCCGCAAGGATGAAACATCGTGCCAGAGAGACAAAAACCCCGCTGCATAATTTATCGCCAGCGCAAATAAGAAACTGGCCAACATAAAGAAAAGATAAGAGTTCGCCTGCTGGGCCGCTTTTTTGCCGGCGATAATCAGTACGAGGCTGATGAGCAAACATGCGGAAGCAACAAGGAGATCGCTCAGGCCATCGAATGCGAAAGGCAATTGTTGCCAAGTCGCGCTCGACTGTAATGCCCCTATCGCATGCTGGTTTGTTGTGCCGTCCATCAGCTCGTCTCTAAATTGCCGTTTTTAAGTTCCCAATTTCGTTCCACCCGCCAAAATTGTTTGAAACAGCTTTTCCAGCTCTCGGACACCCGCCGGTTTGGTAAAAACATGATCTGCGCCCAACGCACGGGCGACTTGGTGTTCTCGTTCTTGGCCGCTCGTCAGCACAACCAGAGGCAGGTCGCGGGTTTCTCCCTGACATTTGATGGCCGACAAAAGGTTGATACTGTCCGCAGCCTCCACATCGGTGTCGACGCACACGCAATAAGGACGAATGCCTCTTGCCAGCAACGTCTTGAGATCACTCAACGCGCTCAGACCAGAATGAATACTGACGACCTCTATGGTGACTTGGGCTGTGCTATCCAGCCGCGCAAGCGCGCGCTTCATCAAGAACACATCGTCATCATCTTCATCGATCAACACGACCGTCAGGACTTTCTGTGGCGTCATTGAAAGCTTGGCACCTGTCACGTTAAAGCCTCGAAATATTAAACGCCGCACCTGCAACCTTTGATCCACAATAGTGCGTCGACTCAATTATTCGAGCGTTAATTTTCGTATTTATTCTCCAGATATTTCCAATTATCAGTATTATCGCATTTACAAATTTGGTTTTCAGAATAATTCATTGATATATATTTCACTATTTTTGAATATTACATTTTTCGTAAATTTTTATACGTAAGACCGTTTGACTTTCTGTATTGCTCACCGTTTCCGTAATTTCACCGGATTTTTAGGAAACGGTAGACAAAGAAAAATCATTACAGGCAATCTGACGTGAGCACCAAAACGCGAGATTCCAATTTACTTTCAATAATGTGCGCCGTGTTTGCTGTTCTTTGGGCTGGCGGTTTTGCATTCCAGCCCGCCCGAATGCCGAGCGATCACGTCACCAAAGCCCTCACTGACTTGGAACGACAAGTTGGGCAGACAATTGTCATCGGCTTCAATGGACAGAGTGTGCATGACGCAAGTGTGCGCACCATTTCCGATCAGCTTCACAACGGAACGATTGGCGGCGTGATCCTGCTCGGCAGAAACATTCAATCACCGGCACAGGTGCATCAACTCGTTGGTGATCTCACCAATCACGTTGATCCAACACCTTTCATTTCGGTCGACCAAGAAGGCGGTGCTGTTCAGCGCCTTCAGCCGCGGAAAGGATTTCCAAGATGGCCGTCCGCTGCCGAGTTTGCCGAGAACACTGGCGGGTGCGCCGGATCTAATGCGCAGGAACAGTATGCCACACTTGCTCGAGGCCTCCGCGCCCTCGGGATCAATCTCAACTTCGGACCAGTGGTTGATCTAAACATTAACCTGGATAATCCGATCATCGGCCATCTTGGCCGGAGCTACTCTGACAAGTCCGAAACCGTGTCACGTTGTGGAGGTATGTTTATATCTGCACACCATGCAGTCAACATTCTAACAAGCCTGAAACACTTCCCTGGCCACGGCAGCTCGAAACAGGACAGTCACACCGTGTTGCCAGACATCACCGACGTCTGGCAACCGGAAGAACTTGTCCCATTTCAACAGCTCGCGCAGACAAGGCACGCCGACATGATCATGATGGCGCATCTCGTTCACCCGGATTTCTCAGACGCACCTGGAACGCCCGCATCAATGTCCCGGAAAGCAACACGCCAGGCACGCGCCATTGCCGGCCAGACCACTATTCTGATTACCGACGATCTGGAAATGGATGCGATTTCCAGCCGTATGACGGTTGAACAGGCCGCCATAGCGGCAATAGCTGCCGGAAATGACATGATCATCGCATCGAGTTACGGACGGAATGACCCCAATCTTGGACGGCGTATCAATCAGGCTATTGTCCGCGCGGTAATGTCGGGCAGAATCCCCAAAGACCAAATCCATCGTTCTTATGAGCGTATTCGTGCTGCAAAAGCACGGCTAACCAACGGTTCTACGCCATCATCGGTGACGCCCAGCGAGCCTAACGCTTGAAGTCAGGCTGTTCTGCTTCAACCCGTCGCTTCCAATAATCGAAATGTGCATGCCCCATGCCGTTGTAAGGCTCCCATTCGGCAGCTGTATTGGCAGCCAAGTTGTCTGACATGACGGCCAATGGCTGGCCGGTTGCGTAAGCCTTCAGGAGCGTTTCAGCGGCGCGCTCGAAAAAATACAGATGCTCAAACGCTTCGGGAATGTTGGCCGCAGCCACGGATACACCGTGATTCCCCATGATCAGGATAGGCTTGTTGCCTAGCGTTTCGGCAATCCGCCGCCCTTCTTCGGCTTCATCCGCCATTCCGCCAAATCCCAAGTCGACCGCCACTTTTCCGTAAAAGCGGGCTGTGTTGAGATCTATAGGCTTCAAGGACGGGTCTTGAAGCGTGGCGAGCGCCGTGGCGTTTGGCGGGTGGCAGTGAAACAGTACACGAGCAGCAGGGTTTACCCGGTGAACGGTCCCGTGGATACACCACGCCGACGGATCAGGCGCATCCGGCACATCCATCCCTTGTTCGTTATGCGCATCCAGTAGCAGCAAATTGCTCGCGCAAACCTCCGAAAAGTGCCGCCACTTCGGGTTCATGAGGAACTTTGACCCATCCTCTGAGACAGCTGCGCTAAAATGATTTCCGACGGATTCATGCCAGCCAAATATAACTGCAATTCTGAACGCGGCTGCCAAATCCTCACGCAGAGCCTGCTCATCCGTCCCAGTCTTGTCAGGTGAAAGTTCGCTCACAGCATTCACTGGAATCTCCCGGTTCCGGCCAAAACGCGATAGGTCGAGCGCATTTCGCCCCGGTCTATATAACACCCGCGCAGATGGCGCTCTCCGCTGGTCGCCGAATAGGCCGCCCGGCCATGAACGATGCGATGATTGTCAAATACGATGCACTCTCCCGCGTTCAAACGGAAGCGCATCATGTATTTCTTATCACGCATCATCCGTCCAAACCGGCAGAACGCAGGGTAGTACCTGTCGAGCAGTCTTTGCGGCAAATCCGAGACATCGGAATGATGCTGGCTTATCGTTACGCCGGAAATATTTCCGGATTCGTCGAGTTCGATCACCCGCTGCCGGGCCCGCATGTCGAACGTGTCATGCTCGCAATAATAGGGGATATCTGTCTCAACTAAGAGTTTGAAATCATCGGGATAGAGCGCGCGGAAATCCTCAGCAACCGCGAGGCCATCGACGAACAGACTGTCCCCCCCTTCGACCGAATTGGCCCGGCAATGAAGGAACTGAACGCCCGGTGCGAAGTCCTCTGACGGCAAATCCGTATGCAGAGGCAATGCCTTTGACGTAAACGCAAGATTGGTCGGTTTGATGTGTGTCTTCACCTCAAACGAATGACCAAAATAGCTCGGCCGGACATGCCCAAGCATGCGCGCTGTTTCAAACAGGGCCTCATCTGTGTCGGGAAGCCCAGTCAGAAGCGCTACACCGTCGGTGAGCATCGCATGAACCCATGCTTTGAGCGCCTGCTGATCCGCTGTCAATTCGGCGTTGGAGATCCGTGTCAGGTTTGAATAGTGGTCGGAGTACCAGGGTGTCTTGACCAGATTCGCGGTGTCCTCCCTCTGACCGGGGGTTGCATATTCCTGAAGAAAGGCCAGCGGCATACGGGTGACATGATCCGTGCCCTGCCAGACAATTTCCAAATGCCCACCGGTGATCACCGCAGACTGCGCTTTTGGCCCAGTGTCTAACCCAAAAACATCAAAAACACGCTCACGCGTTTCGAAATCGAAGGACGTTGGGCAATTATCCCGAAGCCAATAGTAATTGAAGTAGGCCGACATGCCGTCCGGCATCGGCACCTCCAAGCCGGTTTCCGTCATCAACACGCCGTCTTCGCCAGTCCCGAGCATCGCTCAAGTTCCTTATGTTAATAACGGGCCCGGAGTAAGTGCAACATCGGCACTCTGCCCAGACCCGCCTTCAAGGCAGATATTTATCTGAAGAATGAGCTTGCTTCACACATCTGAAAAGGCGATAAAAACCGAACTTAAATTAATCGATAGCTTAAGTTACAGATATGTACCGTTTGCCACCGCTTCGGCTTCTCGGGGTCTTTGAGACCGTGCATCGTGCAGGCGGTGTCAAACAAGCTGCGAAGGAGCTCAACGTCTCCCAACCAGCGGTAAGCCAGGCGCTTCGCCAGCTTGAAGAACACATTGGCGCGCAGCTTCTGAACCGAGCCACACGTCCTGCAAGCCTGACGGAGGCCGGTGACATCCTCCTCAAGGCCGTCACCGACAATCTGGAACGCCTAACTGCGGCGCTTGAGGACATTCGAACACTGACAAGCGAAGACAGTTCATCCGTCACACTCGCTTGCACAATTGGCTTTGCAACATATTGGCTTATGCCTCGATTGGAGGCCTTTTACCTCGATCATCCCGACATTGCTGTCAACGTGCAGACCACTCAGCAAGAGGTTCCCGTTCTTGGCGCCGGTACGGACATTGCGCTCCGGTATGGGGATGGCAGGTGGGCAGATGGCACGGTGGCACTGCTTTTCCCGGAGCGCATAGAACCAGTCTGCGCGCCGGCCCTGGCCCAACGGATTGCCCAAAGTACAACCGGCCTTGCATCCGCCTTCCTGATACACGTTGACTTCACCGACCGGCACTGGGTCAACTGGCCGCAATATCTTTCGCGAACCAACCAACACGCTGCGGAATCTGCCAAAGGACTCAGGTTTTCCAATTATGTACAGGCGACCCAAGCGGCCATGTCCGGCCACGGCGTCATGCTCGGGTGGCGCTCAATCACCGGCGACCATGTTGAAAAAAGCCATCTCGTGCACGCCGGCCTTGAACCATTGATCCCGAGGGATGGTTATCATGCAGTTTTGTCACACAGGTGCCGTAACCCCGGGCCCGCAAAGACGGTCGTAGAATGGCTCAAACGCGAGGCTGCACACAGCATAACCACTGTTCAGGCAAACAGTGCCTGAAGCCAGGTGCGGACTCGCTCAACCGCCATTCGGGGCGGGCGGGTATCCCAGTGTTCAATCAAGAAGTGGTCTTGGCCCAAAGGAATGCAGTGGTTCAACGCAATGGCCAGTCGCTCCTGATCCGCCAGCCGCCGCGCAACCCTCTCAAGAATTAGCGCCACTCCTCCGCCCGAAGCCGCGATTTCAATCGCTGCGAGGGTTGTGTCAACTGTGATTTCACCCCGCGCACTGGTGCTGGCAATTCCCAAGTCCTTAAAATATCGCGCCCAGTGGTCTTCGAACCCCAAAATGTGGATCTTTTGACAGTCGGCGAGGTCCTCGGGTGCAGTGATGCTCCTACAAAGGTCTCTGCTGGCGACCGGTAGAATATGGTCCATCCCAAGCGGGTCAGCATGGCATCCAGGCCAACGCCCATGCCCAAGCCTGATATCGATATCAATGTTGGATTCGAGCAGGTTTTCAGCCCATATTGCCGAAACAAGCCGAATGCTCAGCCCTGGCTCTTGCCGAAGCAACGCTGGAATTTCGGGGGACAAGATTAGAGTCGCAGTCGAGATCGGCGCGCGAATGGTCACTGTTTCCTTGCCGCGTCCCCCGAAAAAACCCTCGGTCGACAACGACAGATCATCGAACGCTTGACGCACGGCCGGAAGATAAGCTTTGCCGATTTCTGTCAGTGAGACTTTGCGCGTTGACCGCTCAAACAAAACATAGCCAAGCTCCGCTTCCAGCGAGCGGATATGCGTGCTGATCGCTGCTTGGGTTAGTCCCAATTCCTCTCCCGCCGCCGTAAAACCGCCGTGCCGGCCAACTGCTTCAAAACTGCGCAACCAGAGCAAGTTTGGGAATTTTGACATGCGTCTATTGATAAATTTTTTCGAGTAATGTCCAGTTTTTTATTCGTTTCTCTTTCTACGATAAGCCGCTCACAGTGTTTCGATCGAATT
The DNA here is from genome assembly GCF_007830545.1 of Roseibium hamelinense. Lineage (GTDB taxonomy): Bacteria > Pseudomonadota > Alphaproteobacteria > Rhizobiales > Stappiaceae > Roseibium > Roseibium hamelinense. Next base: position 241,421 of record NZ_VLLF01000008.1, on the reverse strand, counting down.
TGAGCAGCACTCGCAATGGAGACGGACATGCGCGTAGGGTTCATCGGGCTTGGAAATGTCGGCGGCAAGCTCGCCGGGAGCATATTGCGCAACGGCTATGAACTGGTCGTACACGATCTGGAAGAAAGCCTCATCCAAGAGTTCACTCGAAAAGGAGCCACTAAAGGGGGCAGTCCGAAAACGATGGCGCAAACGTGCGATGTTGTCATCACATGCCTGCCCAGTCCGGCTGCTTGCGCTGCCGTTGTTGAAGGACCCAATGGTATTTTGGAAGGAATTGGGCCAGGAACAATTTGGGCTGAAATGTCGACCACCGATGCGAACGAGGTCAAGCGTCTCGCCGGTCTTGTAATCGCAAAGGGAGGCGAGGCGATCGAGTGCCCGGTCTCCGGCGGATGCCACCGAGCAGCGACGGGCAACATTTCGATCTTCGCCGGATGCACGCGCCCGACGTTTGATAAGGCCTTACCGTTTCTAACGGTGCTCGGGCGCCGCGTTCTCCATACCGGCGACATCGGTTCGGCATCAATTTTGAAAGTGGTTACAAACTACCTGGCCACCGCGAATCTCGTGTCAGTGGCCGAGGCACTTGTTACATGCAAAGCTGCGGGAATGGATCTGGGAATCTCCTACGAGGCGATCAAAATTTCCTCCGGCACCTCCTTTGTGCATGAGACCGAAAGCCAAGTGATCTTGAACGGCTCCCGCGATATCTCCTTCACAATGGATCTTGTCTCAAAAGACATCGGCCTTTTTCAGGCTATAGCAGAAACCCACGAGGTGCCGCTGGAAGTATCGCCTCTCCTGAACCAGATCTTTAAAGATGGTATCAACCGGTTTGGACCGCGCGAGTTGTCACCCAACATCATCAAACGCCTTGAGGAAGCCACCGGCCTGAAAATTGAAGCCCCGGGCTTTCCAAGTGAGATGCATGACGACGAGCCGGAAGAACCGGGCTATGAGGTCGTTCCAAAAGGGCCGCAAACACTCGCAGCTGAATGACCAGAAAAAACGGACCGATCATGCTTGATAGCCGACAGTTTTACATTAATGGCAGGTGGACCAAACCAGCGGTCCCCAACGATTTCGCAGTTATCAATCCGGCAACCGAAGCGCCTATTGCCGTTGTTTCGCTGGGTTCTCAGGAAGATGTCGACCACGCAGTCGGAGCAGCCAGGGCAGCTTTTGCAACATGGTCCGAAACGTCTCCCGACGAGCGCGCCGCCTTATTGGAGCGGATTCTCACGGTGTATCAACGCCGAAGTGCGGACATGGATGAAGCAATCCGCCTTGAAATGGGCGCACCGAAAAGGTTTGTAAAAGAACAGCAGACGCCTGCAGGAGTTGGTCATCTGGAGGCTACCCTGGAAGCCCTGCGTGCCCACCAATGGGAACGGCCCAGCCCGCGCGGAGGCAGCCTGCTACGCCATGAACCGGTCGGCGTGTGCGGCCTGATTACACCCTGGAACTGGCCGATCAATCAGATCGTCGCCAAAGTGGCTCCGGCACTGGCTGCCGGTTGCACGATGATCCTCAAACCCAGCGAAATAGCGCCGCTTTCCGCGCTATTGTTCGCAGAAATCATCGATGAAGCCGGGTGTCCGGCGGGCGTTTTCAATCACGTCAACGGTGATGGAACTGAGGTCGGATCCGCTTTGTCCAGCCACCCGGACATTGATATGATTTCCTTCACTGGCTCAACACGGGCGGGCACTTCTGTGACCCAGAATGCGGCGCCCACAGTCAAACGCGTGGCTTTGGAGCTCGGCGGAAAGTCACCGAACATACTATTTGCAGATGCGGATCTTGAGACAGCCGTTCGATTTTCGATCGAAAGCTGCTTTTCGAACTCGGGCCAATCTTGTGATGCGCCAACACGGCTGCTTGTCGAGCGATCCGTTTATCAGGATGTGGTGGATTTTGCGACAACCTGCGCCGAAGACACCCAAGTAGGCTCCCCGGAAGAGGATGGCGATCACATCGGCCCCGTTGTCAGCAAGTTGCAATATGACAGGATCCAAGGCCACATCGAAAAAGGCATTGCGGAAGGCGCCAAGCTACTCGCCGGCGGATTGGGCAAGCCCGACGGATTGAGCGCCGGCTATTATGTCAAGCCGACGCTGTTCGCTGACGTGACCAACCAGATGCATGTCGCCCGGGAAGAAATATTCGGCCCGGTCCTGGTGATTATTCTATTCGACAGTGAAGCCGAAGCAATCAATATCGCCAATGATACGCCCTACGGCCTGGCGGCGTATGTTCAAACCGGCGATCCAGATCGCGGGAAACGCGTTGCGAAAAAACTGAGGGCCGGGAGCGTTTACATCAACGGCGCCAGCCCCGATTGGGACGTGCCGTTCGGTGGATACAAACAGTCCGGCAACGGCCGTGAATATGGCGAATTTGGCCTGAACGACTTTCTTGAGTTGAAAGCCATCACCAGCTGAAAAGGACGGCGGAAACAGGAAATGGCAATTATCGATAGTTATGCTGCGATTGATCCGTTATCGTGAGAGCGGATAAAGGGCGCAGCTTTTTTGCGTCCTCATGACCGAACCTTGTTCGGCCGGATAGTGAAAAAAGCCCTATGACTGCACGCACCAACCGTTCGCTTCTCGGCATCAACTTCTTCGCCGGGGACGTGGTTGCCGGCCTTGGCCCCTATCTAGCAATCTACCTTCTGTCTGCATACCATTGGAAACCGGGCGGAATTGGTATGGCGCTGGCAGTCGGCTCAATTGCGACAGTCATCGTACAAACGCCGGCAGGCGCAATTATCGACGCGACGCGCAAAAAAAAGCTGATTCTGGCCATCTGCGCTGTTTTAATCGGTATAAGCTCGGTGGCGATAGTTGCCTCTGACGACCCGGTTTGGCTGGTGTACACCGCCCAGATCGCAATTGGCATTGCCGGCGCATTTTTGGGGCCTGGCATTGCGGCGGTAACCTTGGGGACCGTCGGGCCGGACCGGTTTACGGCGCAAACCAGTGCTAACCAGGCCTGGAACCATACAGGGAACGTGTTTGGCGCGGCAATGGGCGCCGCTGTCGCGGTGATCTGGCTCCCTGACGGTGTCTTTTGGCTGATTGCCGGGATGTCGGTCGGTATGCTCGCGAGCATCCTGATGCTGGACAGCAAGGCCATCGATCATGACCTCGCCCGCGGCGGAGTTTCCGAGGGGGTGACCCGGGGCGAAAGCGCCGAGGGCATCAAGGCCCTGCTGACGGACCGGCGGCTCATCGTATTTGCGATAAGCGTTGTGATTTTCCATTTCGCCAATGCCGCGATGCTTCCGCTCGTAAGCCAAAAACTCGCGCAAGGAGGAAATACCGGTGACGGGATCGCGTTCACCTCCGCCTGTATCATCGCGGCGCAATTTCTCATGATCCCGATGGCGCTGTTATGCGGCGCCAAAGCAGACACCTGGGGCCGCAAGCCGCTGTTTCTCGCCGCGTTCATGATCCTGCCAATCAGAGGTTTTCTTTATACGCTTTCCGACGACAGCTACTATCTGGTCGCGGTTCAGGCCTTGGACGGTATCGCGAACGGCATTTTCGGGATGATCTTTCTGCTGATCCTTGCCGACGTTACCAGGGGCACAGGCCGGTTCAACGCAGCTCAAGGCGCCTTGACGACCTTGATCGGGATTGGCGCCACACTAAGCAATGTCATCGCAGGCTGGGTTTCCCAAGTCGCGGGCTATTCCAGCGGTTTTCTTTTTCTGGCGGGAATTGCGGTTATCGGCGCCTTGATCTTCGCTTTCGCCATGCCTGAAACCGCGCCGGACCTCTTAGACAAAAACAAAGCCGGGGACGCCAACCCTCCTGGCGACGCCTAGGGTGCTGGCCCTAGTTTTTCCGGACTCTTTTCGCAGGACGACGACCTCATGACTTTTAGCCTTGGCGTTTCGATTGTCATTTTTCTATTGATCTCCATTCGCCAATGGCTCCCTGAATGGATTCGGATCTGGCAAATCATGACAGCCGGCGCGGTGATCCTTCTGGTTACAGGGCAGATCGGTCCAACTTCTGCCTTGGATGCCATCGACTGGAACGTCATCGCCTACCTGTTCGGTGTATTTACGATATCCCATGCGCTTTATGATTGCGGTATCGCCCACCGCCTGAGCGACTGGATCTGCAAAGACCGGGACAGCGCCTCCCTGCCGCTGTTTTTGTTTCTGGTGCTTGTCGCGCTCATCTCGGCAGTCCTGACCAACGATGCCGCAGCCGCAATTGGAACGCCGATTGCAATCACAATAGCGGCACGCCTTAAAATTGCCCCGTCGGTGCCCCTGATTGCTCTCTGCGCCATTGTGACGGTCGGCAGCATGACGTCGCCAGTCGGCAATCCGCAAAACATTCTGATCGTCGCAGACGGCCATTTCAGCAACCCTGTCGGCACATTTGCCGCCTGGTTGTTTGTTCCCACTTTGTTGTCTTTGCTGTTTTGTTTCATCTGGTACCGTTTCTGTCTCAGCTGCGCACCTTCGGCTTCCGGAACCACCGAAGTGACGTTGCCGGCCCCTTCCAGCGACCAGTTATGGCCAGCTCTGCTTGCGACCGGCGTTCTTTCTGTACTGGTTATCGCCGACAGCGTTTTGGCGGGTTACTTTCCGCGGTTTGATATTCCGCTTGGGGCGATCAGCGTTCTTTCCTGTCTTCCGGTCTATATCTTCTCGCGGGAACGGATCACGATTTTCAAACAGGTTGACTGGCATACGCTGATCTTTTTTGTTGCCATGTTCATTGTCACAGGGGCAGTGCTACAGTCCGGCGTCCTGCAAAACCTGCTTGGATCCTGGCAGGACCGGCTCAATGAGCCGTTTATCGTTGCGAAAGTCAGTTTCTGGGCCAGCCAGCTGTTCTCAAACGTACCGGTTGTCGAGATTTATCTGAACCTTTTGAAATCCGGGGAAACACAAACGTTCATGCTCCTTGCCGGGATCAGTACGCTCGCCGGAAACCTGTTCATCACAAGCGCCGCAAGCAACGTGATTGTGGTGCAACAAGCTGAAAAACTCGGCGCTAAACCATTTCAATTTTGGCAATTCACAAGACTTGTTATTCCAGTGACGTTTTTTTCCGTTGCCGTTTGTTACGGGTGGGTGGTCTACGTTTATCCTGTTCTGTAAGCCAAAGTTTTGGTCGCCGGAAGACACGCCTCAACGGCAGAAATGAGACGGTATGGCACAACGTGAAAACGGTAAACTCAGCCTGAGTCAGGTGCGCGCTCTGGAAGCGGTTGCCCGGCATGGCAGTTTTTCTGCGGCAGCGAAACAATTGGGTGTATCGCAGCCATCGGTTTCCAATCAGATTCAAGCGATTGAGACCCGCTTCAAAACCCGTTTGCTTTCGAAAAGCGGTCATACGGTTGCGCCAACTCCGGCACTCGAAAGGTTACTTCCAAGAATTCGCTCTGTTTTGGCGCTTTGCGGCGATATCGAGCGCGACCTGACCGAAAAAAAGGCGCTCGCCGGCGGTGAGCTTCGGATCGGTTATTCAACTTACCAGCTGGCCATACCCCGTATCTCGAATTTCATGACCAATTACCCGGATGTTGCCATTGAAGCGCGGGCTATGGCGACACAAGACTTGATGAATTTGCTGGATGACGGCGAACTCGACATCGGCTTCATCACTGCTCGGGAAATTCCAGGACATTTGGCCGGACTTGAACTCGTCAAGACCCGCATAGTTCTCGCCGCACCACCGGAGCACCCACTGGCAAGCCAGGGTCCGCTAAGCTGGAAGCAGGTTGAGGGCATTCCCTTGATCCAGCGTGAGAGCTCGTCCGGAACGCGCAAAATTTTTGACGCGGCCGCGACTATCGCAGGTGTTAAACCGCGCACCGTTCTCGCGCTCGGATCCTGGGGCTCCATTGCGAGCTTGATCCGGTCCGGCGTTGGCCTTGGGGTGGCTATGGAGGCTGAAATCACCGATCGCGACGGGTTCGTGGCCATTGGTGTTGACGATCCGGTTCTCACAGCAACCCACTATGTTGTGTGTCCACGCGACATGACCAAGGTCTCGACAGTCGATGCCTTTTTTTCCTCCCTAGACCTTTCAGGGTAAAAGCGGCCTCAGCCGCTAATTGATAGCCAAAAGCTATAAACAGAGCTTTTTCATCGATCTGTCATACGAAACGCCGTTATAGCGGCGTGACGCATAGATGCCGGTTTACCTGACCTCAGACTTGTGGACCTGCTGATGACAGAGTTCGACTGCACATGACAAAAAACACCTATGATATTGCGGTGGTCGGCGCGGGTATCCTTGGGCTTGCCCACGCTTTGGCGGCGGCAAAACGCAACAAACGCGTGGTCGTCGTCGAGCGCGACGCTGCCGCGAACGGTGCCTCTATACGCAATTTCGGATTTGTAACAGTCACCGGCCAGCAAGCCGGCGATTGCTGGCAAAAAGCATTTGAAAGCCGCAAAATATGGGCGGAAGTAGCCCAAAAGGCGGGAATACCGGTTTTACATCACGGATTAACGGTAGCGGCGCGTCTGCCGGAATCAGATGACGTAATTGATGCCTTTCTCGGAACGGAGATGGGAACGCATTGCAAGCGCTTGACGCCTCGCGAAGCTGCAGAACATGCACCGGCCCTCCGGCAGCAGACCATCTCCTCAGCGCTTTATTCCCCCCTTGAACTTCGCGTGGAATCGCGCGAGGCCCTGCCGCGGATCGCCCGCTGGCTAGAGGACGTGTATGGTGTCGATTTTCTTTGGCAAACCAGCGTAAGCTCGATTAGCGCGCCGCACTTGGAAACCTCGCGTGGCCCGCTCCAAGCCGCAACTGTTGTCGCCTGCCCGGGCGATGACAAGACAACCCTGTTTTCACACCGCATTGCAGACTACAGCGTGACACGCTGCAAGCTACAGATGCTGCGTGTCACGCCAAAAACTCGCCTATCACTCGGCACCGCGGTGATGTCCGACCATGGCCTTGCCCGTTATCTCGGCTATGCAGAATTGCCCGAAGCGCAAAAACTAAAAGCACGACTCGACCGCGACCTGTCGCCTTATCGGGAAAACGGCATTCACCTGATTGTTGTGCAGTCCGCTGACGGCAGCCTTGTTGTTGGAGACAGCCACCACTACGCGGACACACCAGATCCATTTATCGATGGGTCTGTCAACGACCTCATTCTTCAAGAAATGGATGCCGTTCTCGACATCGGCGACTATTCGGTCAGCGAGGCATGGCTTGGCACCTATGCTTCTGCCAGCGGCCGCTGGCGTTTGACCGACAAACCTGACGACGCAACCCGGATCGTCATGGTGACAGCGGGCTGCGGCGCCTCGACTGCTTTCGCCATTGGCGAAGAAACCGTCTCAGAGCTTTTCGGATAGGATAACATGTCAAAATTCAAAGCGGTGGTCTTCGACTGGGCCGGAACCATGATCGATTTCGGCTCCTTTGCGCCGATGGGCGTTTTTGTAAAAGCGTTCGAAAAATTCGGTATTTCGGTTTCGATTGACCAGGCGCGCGCGCCTATGGGCAAGCCCAAGTGGGACCATATCCGGGCAATGATGGATGATCCGAACATCACTCGGCAATGGGCCGAAAAATATGGCAGCCCACCTTCCGACAGGGATGTCGATAAAGTGTACGAAGTATTTGTTCCAATGAATGAAGCGGTCGTCGTCGACTATGCGGACCTTGTTCCGGGGGCCCTTGATACGGTTCATTATCTCAGGAACAAAGATATCAAGATCGGCTCGACGACAGGCTATACGCGCTCGATAATGGAACGGGTTCTGCCGGTTGCCGAGGAGCAAGGCTATGCACCGGACAATCTTGTCTGTGCCGATGACCTACCCGAGGGCCGGCCGGGTCCATTGGGCATGTACAAATGTTTCATAGACCTTGTTGTCTATCCGCCGTCAGCCGTCATCAAAGTCGATGACACAGAGCCTGGAATCGCCGAGGGCGTGGCGGCAGGCTGCCTAACAGTTGGCCTCGCATTGTCCGGGAACTATGCCGGGAAAACACCGGATGAACTCGCTCAACTATCCGTCGACGATGTTGCTGCAATTCGAGCAAAAGCGACCACGGCGCTTCTAGAAGCGGGCGCCGATCATGTTATCGATACGGTGGCTGATCTTCCGGAACTGATTGAAAAACTAGACACGCGATAGCTATCAAACTGCTCGCTACTTTGTAGAATGTTGTTTCAAGCACGACGTTACACGCCCGCTTAGCGGGGATACTGGGTTGGTGAGGCGCTCAATATTTCACGTATCATAGCAAGATCAGTTGGCGTTGCATGTCCCTTGATACCAGATAGTTCCACAGTTGCATGACCCATGGCTGCATAAAGAGCCTGCAAAGACTCCGATTGACTGGCCAGCGCCGCCCAGTGTTTTGATACCGTGGCAGCGTCACCCCGGGCAATCGGACCGGTGAGCGCTTCAGCCGGGCCCAGGTTCAAGCCATTGTCTATTGTTTCATGAAGGATTGGGCCCAGAAGCCGGGATGCCGCGTCGCGGTCGATACCGGCTGCTTCGTAGAGCTGCATGGAAGCTTCTAAAAGAGTGTAAAGGTAGTTGCAGGACACCACCGCCGCTGCGTGATAGAGCGGTTTTCGCTCTCCGTCGATGGCAAAAGGGATAGCGCCCGCGTCCTGAAACCACTTGCTTAACGTGGATACTGCCGCGCCATCGCCTTCGAAACCGCACCATATTCCACTGAGGGTTTGCGGGTCTGATGCCAGGCTTGAAAACGACTTTACAGGATGAACGCTGGCAACATGGATTCCTTTGGATGAAAGCGGCGCCAGAATTGCTGAAGACAGGGCACCCGACAGGTGGAATACAATCCCACCAGGCTGGGGGCAGTCTGGACTGACGGAGAGCTCTTCGGCAAGATCTGCCAAGGCACCGTCGCTTGCGGACAAGAGCGTTATGTCCGCCTGGGTCAACTGCTCTAGCCGGTCGACGGCCTCGCCCCGGATTCCAAACTGCGCCAGACAATCACAAAGCCGTTGCGCCGATGCCGGGGTCCGGCTGACTATCGCGCCAACCGACAAACCTACACCCGCCAAAGCCAACGTCACCGCAGTACCCGCCCGTCCGGCACCAATCACATTAAGGACAGTCATTCATACTCCGTCTTTTTAACTTGGAAGGTCCAAACCCTATCACCTTGATTCCAAATACCTTATATGGACTTCGTCCTAACGGCTCGCCGACAGGGTATTCACATTTCTTGTTGTAACGTAAAAATTGTAGTACACATAAAATCAACTCTGGATTTTGATGATGATTGCGAGATAACCCGACGGCCAATCTGCTTTCTCTGGTGTCACTCCTCTGTTCCCTGCACCTCAAAGCCAAAGGCTTGGCCGATTTGGGCAAAAAAGTTTCGGTTTCCTAGCCCGTTTTGGGCGATGGAACGGCGCTGTGCCCGATGCACCTACCCACCTGCATCGGGCACAGCGTCATTTTCTCAATCGTAGACATTCGTGCCAAAGACTTGCGACATTCGAGCAGCACTTCCCCGTCCATAACGCAAGAGACTTGGCATTCCTTTGCCTCGCCTAAAGTAAGTACTCTTATTCATATCCCTAGCATAAGCCTGTCGCCGCTGACCAAGGCACACGTGACAGGAGTAGAAACTTTCCAAGAACGCAGCACATACATGCTAGCGGTGTTGAAAGATCCCTCACTTCGGCTTGTGCTCGCTTTGTCCGATCGCGTCGATGAAACGCTTTTGTATCATCAACTCCACTGGTTGATCGCGATTGGAAAATTGCCGACTGACAGCGCATCGCGCTTTCAGCTGCTCCGCGTGCCAACGACAGGCGGGCAACCACTTGCGGAAGCAATCTTGGCAAGTCCCGCGGCTTTTTCGCAATTGAGATCCGTCGTATCCCGAGGTCGCGCTTTATTGGACTTTTGGGCAGCAGGGACCGCAGAAAATCATTTGGCAAACCTTCTCGAATGCCGCCACACCGGACAGCCAAAGACAGTCGCTGGCTCGGACTCAAAAGCAACCGCAAAGGCGATCTTCAAAGCAGCGAAGGTCCAAACGCCCGACGATTTTGGATGTATCTCCACAATTCAAGATCTCTTCCGATTATACCATGACCGCTACCCCGATCTGAAAGCCCGCGGTTTTCGGAATTTAATGATCAAGCTCAACCGTGAGGAAGGCGGAACGGGTATAGCGCGGCTAGCATCCGATGGCATCTATCGATCGGAGACAGCATTAAGACAGGCGCTGCATTTTGATACGAAGACGGTTTCACTTTGTGAATTTGAGTCTGCAATGCGGGGGAGCGGAGCACTCGTTGAATGTGAGGTTTCCGGTCGAAACCTGCGATCGCCGAGCGGAACACTGCTGATCTCAGCTAACGGGCATGTTGAGTTGCTTGCAACCCACGACCAAATCGTCGACGGATGCGCCTACACAGGATGCAGATTTCCCGCTGATATCCGCTATCGGCACAATGTGGCTGCGCAGTCGCTCCTAGTTGCCCGGGAATGTGCAAGACGGGGTTGGCGTGGCCCGGTTTCGGTGGACTTTGTCGTGGATGTATCAATAAACACCGAGGAACAGCCGGAACTTTATGCCATTGAGATCAATGCTCGGAAAACGGCAACCTTCCATCCATTTTTATGGACAAAGTTCCTGACGGATAGCCGCTTGGATCCACGGAGAGGTGAACTTATCCGGCATGGCATGAAGTCGGTTTATGAGGCAAGAGAGCATGTGGCGGTTGCAAGTCAATTTGCAAGAGGGCCCAAAGAAGTTATTCGCATGCTCCAACATAGCGGTCTACTGTTTGATGCAACAACCAACACGGGGATGATACCCCACCACCTTGCAGGTGTTAGAGCAACTGGTAAAATTGGTGTAACAGCCGTTGCTAGAACGCATGAACATAGCGCAGCACTTCTCGCTGCGTGTCAGAATGCCCTGCGAACCACCGGTTCGGGTGGCCCACGCAGTACAAGCCGCTCTTTCAAGAAGACGGCTGCCCGGTGAGACTAGACGTCGGCTTTTGCGGTCTCGCCAGTGGTCGCCAGCCATTGCGCAACACGCGCTTCAGGGTCTGCATTCAACGTGATGTCGGTCACTGCTGCAATGACATCCGCACCAGCAGCCAGGACATCCGGGGCTCTTTCAACGCTGATACCGCCAATTGCAACCAGTGGCCGTTTTCCAATTCGTTTTTTCCACTCTCGCACCCGTGGCAAACCCTGCTCTTGCCATTTCATTTTCTTCAAGATCGTTGGGAAGATCGGCCCGAGAGCGACATAGTCCGGATCAAGAGATAGCGCCCGTTCAAGTTCATTTTCGTCGTGTGTTGAAACGCCTAGCCGTATGCCAGCCCGGCGGATAGCGGCCACATCCGCGCTATCCAGGTCTTCCTGACCCAAATGCACAAAGCTACAACCGAGTTCGATCGAAATCTGCCAGTGATCATTTACCACCAAGAGGGCTCTGTGGTCCGCGCAAAGATCCCTTGATGCCGCGATTTCCCCGGCGAGCGTTGCTGCGTCACGCTCCTTGATGCGAAGTTGAACCAGTTTGACCCCGAGTGGCAGAGTCCTGTGCAGCCATTCACTCTGGTCAAAAATCGGGTAAAAATTGGGTAGTTTCATCAAAGAAACGCCTTTCCAATTACCGGTGTCGAGGCCTCTGCCATATCTCTGGGTTCCATCGCGCCGCTCTCATAACTCAACCGGCCCGCTTTAGCGGCAAGCGCCATCGCCCTTGCCATCGCGACAGGATTGCCCGCGCGTGCGACTGCGGTATTCATGAGGACCGCATCATATCCCAGCTCCATTGCCTGGCTGACATGGGACGGACGCCCGATACCAGCGTCAATGACCAGAGGAACATCGGGAAACTCAGCGCGCATCGCCCGCAAACCATATTCATTGCTGAGGCCGCGAGCAGAGCCAATGGGCGCACCCCAAGGCATCAAGACTTCGCATCCGGCCTGTAACAACCGCTCCCCGACCACAAGGTCCTCCGTCGTATACGGAAACACCTTAAATCCCTCGCTGCACAGCAACTTTGCCGCTTCGACAAGCTGAAACACATCCGGCTGAAGGCTATCCGTATGCCCAATGAGTTCTAGTTTGATCCAGTCGGTACCGAACACCTCACGAGCCATTTGCGCCGTCGTAACAGCCTCGCGCACCGTGTGACAGCCGGCCGTGTTAGGCAGAACCCAGATATTCAACTTTTTAATCAAGCTCCAAAAGGACTGGCCCTGACCCTGCCGCCCTTCCCTTCTCAGGGACACGGTTGCAACGCTGGCACCGGAAGCCTTAAAAGCCTCCGCCAGCACTGCGGGACTTGGATACTGCGCTGTGCCCAACATGAGAGGATTTGCAAGGGAAACGCCATAAAAGGACTTCACATCAGCCTCCTTGCATGGGTGCGAGAACCTCGACCCGGTCATGGTCCTTTAGAACTCGTGTTTTACGCTCTAGCTGAGGTACAAAATCACCGTTCACAGCCGTTGCAAGCAGCCCGTCAAAACCGATTTCCACCAGGACTGCGTCTAGGGTCCGGGCTGACACGTCGTGCACTTCGCCGTTAAGGACAATCTTCATCGACCAACTCCGACTGTTCATTGTTCAAAATTAAGTCTGCAACACCGCTCGCAAGCGCCGGCGCAAGCAAATATCCATGCCGGTACAAACCGTTCGCATAAATATAGCGCCCTCTCCGACGGATTCTCGGTAGGTTGTCCGGAAATGCGGGCCTCAGATCGACCCCAATTTCTAGGAGTTCAGCCTCGCCGAACCCAGGGTTTAGCGCGTAGGCGGAACTCAAAAGCTCCAGAACGGACCGGACAGTCGCCCCGGATTTGTCTTCACTTTCAATCATCGTGGCCCCGATCATGTAGACCCCATCCCCGCGGGGCACCACATAGACCGGAATACGCGGATGAAGCAGCCGAACCGGCCTTCCGATCTGAACCTCTGGGGCACGCACAATCAGCATTTCGCCTTTGACTCCCCGTAAATCCTGCAGCTGGTTTTTCGCAGAAAACCCCCGACAGTCGACACGCACTGAAAAGTCGTCCGGTGCTGCGCCCGTGTGAAAACGTGCACCGGCTTGCAGCAACAGCTGGACCAAATCAGAAAGCGCCGTCCTTGGATCGAGGTGTGCTTCTTTTTCAAAGAAAAGGCCCGCTGTAAACCCGGTTAGATCGGGTTCCAGACCGAGCAGCTTGGCTTCATCGATCTGGACATACCCGGCGGTTTGTTGCGCAAACCGCCGTAGCTCTGGAAGATCACGCCGTGAGGCAACAACCAGCGTTCCATTCCGGGTTAGCGTGGTTTTACCGGACCACCAACTCAACGCTTGCTGTCCAAGCCTCAGAACCGGTTCCTCGGCATTTTCATATTCGCACCACGGCGCAAGCATCCCACCAGCCCACCAGGAACAACCATGAGGCCCGGGAAGACCATTTTTATCGAAAATATCGACCGTCATGCCACGGTCGACCAACTCTGCGGCGACACAGAGCCCGGCTACTCCAGCGCCAATGATATGGATGGATGAGGTCATTGAAACCAACGAGAGAACGTATGTGTTTTCAAAAGGTCACCGGCTTGGCTCGGACTGTCATAAGAAAACCCGAAACGCATTTGCTGCGCGACAAGCGGCCTCTGCTATTTAAAAGTGTATCACTTGGAGTTTATCAATTATTTTTAGTAGGGCCCGTCAAGAGCTGTTTTCGATTTCACAGCCATGCCCCACAATGAGTGGGTGCATTTTTGAAAGCGGAGCAAGCCCTTGAAAAAACTCCTTCTCAGTATTTTGCCGGTTGGCATATTTGTAGCACCGGCTTACGCGGCCCCGTTCAAGTATGAACTCGACCCTGCGCATACGAGCGTTGCGTTTCTGGTCGATCATCTAGGATACGCGAAAACGCTCGGTTTCTTTCAAGATGTAAGCGGAAGTTTTGTATACGATCTTGAAACACAGGTGCTTTCGGACGTTGAAATTACCGTCAAAACAGCAAGCGTTGAGAGCTTTAACGAAGCCCGGGATAATCATGTCCGGAACTCTGACTTTTTGAATGTTGCAGAGTTTCCGGCCATGACGTTCACTGCCGACGGCGGAACTCCGTCAACAGACACCACCGGCACTGTAACCGGGACCCTTACCCTCCTTGGCCAAAGCCAGCCGCTTGAGTTGGATGTAACACTCAACAAGGCGTTCGAGTATCCCTTCGGACACGGGCGCTTTACACTGGGCCTGAGCGTTCGCGGAACCCTGTTGCGGAGCGATTTCGGCATGACCTATGCGGTCGACAACGGTTTTGTCGGAGACAATGTGGACATCATCATCGAAACCGAAGCCATGCGTATGAACTAATATACATTGGCCGAAAGCGAATGCGGCTCCGAAGGTGAACGGCAAGGCCAATCCGATTTATGATACCGGCCTTGCCGCACTTTTGGGCTTAAAGACGGTCTAATAAAGCCGCAGCAACGAGCTGGTTTTAAGAACACATCGCTGCACGTCTATCTCCATTTCGGTTTTGACTGGGCCGCGCCATATTTGCTGGCCGCTTGGCCGCCTGATCTTCATACCTCCTTCCAAAAACAAGTTCCGGCAATCAGCACGCGAAATGTCCAAAGCATACGACATGAGCCGTTCGACCCGTATATGCAGTCTGACCGGGGTCCGGATTAAGATCGTCGCAGACGACCAGTCTTCGCTCATCGGCGATACTAGGTGCCTCTGGATCAAAAGACCGCGTTCCCACTCAATTTGATGGGTGAAATAAGCCAATCCGCCAACTTCAAATTCGAATCGACGGACCATTGTTTCGTCGCTTGTTTCAAGCGCGGTTAGGTACGATTTCGAAAGCGTGTTGATTGGTATCCTTTCGATAACCGGGCGGTTCCAGGTCGCGTTGCAGTGGGTGCATTTGTAAACAAGCCAGGCATCAAGCTTGCGGCCATTTGCATTCAGGCGAATTTTGCCACTGGAGTGAAAGCTTTGAACCTTACCGCACCGGCCGCAGTTGAGCCGGGGACGCGGAGCATTTTTGGCCAGAACAGTCCAGCCAATCGAGAGTGTTTTAGACATGCCATCTTGGCCTTCCATTTGGAAGTCCACCAAGAGCAGTGAGGCGGCCCGAAACGGGTGCCCGGGTTGGCCGGTACAATTGAGTTTTTGGACGCAGAGCAGGCGGGCGGCGGGACCGCATTTCGCCATAAGGCTGTCACATGGCCAAACCGGTCTCAGCTTGCATCCTGATGAACGCAGACAGGCGGACGGCACCTGCCATCCGCTAGATAGGATTTACAGCTGTAGACCGGTGTTTAAGACGGCAAACTCAGGACCTCGTCACTTTGTTCTGCGTTCGGGTGAAGCATGTATCATAGGTAGCAGGTATGATTCTACAACTTTGCCTACAACAGTCTGCGTGGAATTCATGCAGCCTATCCGAATTCGCAAATCAGCCCTGTGCGCTTTTGCGAGGAGCAGGCGTCCGCTGGCGCCTGTCAATGGCAACGCTCTTAATCAGAAGCGTGACGGCCTTGCCGGGCACGAGCCCCAGATCGGCGGCTGAAGCCCGAGTGAGACGGGCCCGGAGAAGTTGACCATCAACAGCACTCAAAATCTCGGTATAGGGGCCAGTCTCATCCGTGATGCTCTTGATCGTACCATGGAGCGCATTGCGGATGCTCAACCCCTCTGGTCGGCCCAGCGCGATCGCCACGTCACGGGCGCGAATGCGAAGCCTGATATCTTCTCCGATCGCGGTGTCAAGAGCCGGCACCTGGATGATCTGACCGCCCATATCAATGCTCGCCAGCCCCCAGTGTTTGTCGATTGCAACGACTTTACCGCTCAGCAAAGCGCTGGCCTCATGCCGGCCGGTTGCACGCCCCAAGTCTGTCCTGGCGAGCATGTCGGCCACCGGGCCGAATGCCAATACCGAGCCCTGCGAGACGATCACAAGTGTTTGTGACAGACGCGCAACTTCTTCCAGCGCGTGGCTGACATAAACGATTGGGATGCCGGCGTCTTCTCCCACTCGGTCGAGATAGGGCAAAATGTCCGACTTTCTGGCTTGATCCAGCGAAGCGAGTGGTTCGTCCATCAGCAACAAACGCGGGTCAGACAAAAGTGCCCGGCCGATCGCGACGCGCTGTTTCTCGCCGCCGGACAAGCCGCCTGGTTTCCGATCCAGGAGATGCGAGATGCCTAAAAGCTCAACAACTTCCGCCAGCGGCCGTTTGGGATGCCGCCGCCCAGCCCAATGTGCGAACGTGAGGTTGTTGCGAACAGACAAATGCGGGAACAGTCTGGCGTCCTGAAAAACGTGGCCAATCCTCCGGTCTCGCGCTGGAAGGTTAAGAGAAGACGCACTGTCGAACAGAATTTGGCCGTCGACGACAATGCGGCCGGAGGCCGGAGTGACCAGCCCGGCAATCATGTTGGTGATGGTCGATTTTCCGGCACCGGACTGCCCGAAAAGCGCGGTCACACCCGCTTCAGATGCAAATGCAGCATCGATGTGAAACCCGCCAACGCTGCCTTTGACCTCAACCTCAAGCATCGGACGCTCCCAGGCGCCGCTTCAACCGGCGGGCCATGATTTCAGAGGCAAAAAGGGCCCCAAATGCGACAATTGCGGCGATAATTGTAAGCCTGAAGGCGATCGGATCTCCCTCCGGCGTTTGTGTTGCCGTGTATAGCGCCAGAGCAAGTGTCCGGGTTTCTCCCGGTATATTAGACACAAAGGTGATAGTTGCTCCGAACTCGCCCATAGCTTTTGCAAAACCCAGAATAGCTCCGCTCAATATCCCCGGCAGCGCCAGAGGAAGGGAAATAACGACAAACGTGACCAGCTTGCGTGCTCCCAGAGATGCCGCTGCCTCCTCCAGCTTGGGGTCTACCGCCTCGAACGCCAATCGGATCGGCCGCACAATCAAAGGAAAGGCCATTATGCCGGCTGCCAAGGCGGCACCGGTCCAGTTGAATGCAAAACTGATCCCGAATGTGTTTTGCAAAAAGACACCAACAGGACCTTTGGGTCCGAAGGCAAGAAGTAACAAATACCCTGTAACGACTGGAGGCAGGACAAGGGGCATGTGTACCACAGCGTTGAGGGTCCCATGTCCGGGGAACCTGAATCGGGCAAGGATATAGGCGACCGCGATGGCTAGCGGAATTGCAACAGCAAGCGTTGCAGCTCCAACCCTCAATGTCAGCGCAAGTGCTTCCCATTCATGTGGCTGCAAATGAAATTGGTCCACGCACGCTGCCTATATTGTCCGGCGGTTAACTACTGACTGTCCTGTAGCATTGCAAAACCGCTTTCTTCAAATATCCGTTGTGCGGCAGCGCTCGAAAGATAAGCCAAAAAAGCGTCGGCGCCCTCAGCGGCATGTTGCGTCAGCGCTGCGGGATACCGTATGGCTTGGTGGCTCTCGGCAGGAAGCTTTGCAACAACATCTACCCCCGGCTCTACACTCGCATCCGATGCATAAACAAGCGCAAGCGGTGTGTCACCACGCGTCGCTGCAGCAAGGGCGACGCGGACGTTTTCCATGGGCGCCAGCCGCTTTTGAACGTAAGCCCAAAGCCCAAGAGACGTCAGCGCAGCTTTACCGTAGCGTCCTGCAGGAACAGTTTCCGTATCTGCAATTGCAAGCCGCCCGCGTCCAAGCGCATCCGAAATCCCGCCGACGTCGAGATCTAGCGGCTCGGACCCGGCGGGTCCAACAAAAACCAAGCCGTTCCCTGCAATTGCCTTGATGCTTTCCGGAACGACGGCCTGGCGTTCTCGGAGGTAATCCATCCAGATCTCATCTGCGGAAACAAAAACATCGGCCGGCGCACCGGCTTCGATCTGGCGGGCGAGTGCGCTTGTCCCGGCAAAAGAAAACAAGACCTGCATCCCGGTCTCTTCTTCAAACGCAGTCCCGATTGCTTCCAAAGCATTTGTAAGGCTCGCGGCCGCAAATACGGTCAATCGGTCTTGCGCGGCAGCTGGACTGATCATAAATACGACGCCCAAAGAAACCAAAAAACGCAGCAATCGCAATATCTTCACTTCCGATAGCCCTGTGCAGTTCAAAGTGGGCAGGCAATCATGGCAATCGAACCGAGGCTGCCATCTGCCTTCTGTCCTCGCGAATCATGTCCGCTGCCTTCTCAGCGATCATGATGGTCGGTGCATTGGTGTTTCCTGAGGTAATTGCCGGCATAATCGAGGCGTCGGCAATCCGAAGACCATTGATCCCCCTCAGCTTCAACCGATCATCAACAACGGACTGTGCATCCGAACCCATTCGGCAAGTCCCAACCGGATGAAAAATGGTTGTGCCAATATCACCCGCCGCCTGGGCCAATTGGGCGTCGCTTTGATAGTCTGCTCCAGGAAGATACTCCTCCGGCTGGTGAATTGCGAGCGCAGGCGCGGACATGATTTCCCGCGTCAGTCTAATGGAGTCGGCGGCAACTTTCCTGTCGATTTCCGTGGAAAGATAGTTTGGCAGGATTTCCGGCTGATCCGCTTTGTTCGGCGATGTGATGTGACAATGACCTCGGCTTTCCGGCCTCAAATTGCACACGCTGGCAGTGATCGCCGGGAAACGGTGCAAAGGATCGCCGAATTTGTCGAGCGAAAGCGGCTGCACGTGATACTCCACATTCGCCGCCTCGAAAGAAGGGTCTGATTTTGCGAATACGCCAAGCTGGCTCGGAGCCATGGACATCGGACCAGAACGGGTAAGCGCATATTGAAGGCCGATTTTCGCTTTGCCGAACCAGGAATGCACCATTTGGTTGAGAGTGACCGCGTTTTGAACTTTGAAGATCGTCCTGAGCTGAAGGTGATCCTGCAGGTTTTTGCCAATAGACGGCATTGCATGCGCGACATCGACGCCGGCCGAAGCCAGGATGTCGGGGTGTCCGATGCCCGAAAGCTCGAGCAATTGCGGCGAACCGATCGCACCGGCAGACAAAACCAGTTCTCCAGCAACCGTCACCTTTGACGGAGCCCCATCGACATCCAGCTCAAGAGCGCTGGCTCGGCTATTTTCGACCACGATCCGGCTGGCATGGGCCTGCGTGATTACACGCAAATTCGGCCTCTTCATCGCCGGACGCAAAAATCCTTTTGCAACGTTCCAGCGCCAACCGGACCGTTGTGTCACCTGAAAATAGGAAGCGCCGAAATTGTCACCGCGGTTGAAATCATCAATCTTAGGGATGCCGGATTGCGCACAGGCCTCGCGAAAAGCATCGAGAATATCCCACGACAGCCTTTGCTCTTCGACACGAACGCCGCCACCCTGCCCATGCAGGTCATCGTTAAGGTCGTAGTGATCCTCGGATTTCTTGAAATAGGGCAGGACGTCGTCCCAGCCCCAGCCCGACAGCCCGAACTGCCGCCACCGGTCGTAGTCCTGCGCCTGTCCACGCATATAGATCATGCCGTTGATTGAAGAACATCCGCCGATCACCTTGCCACGCGGATACATGAGCGAGCGGCCATTCAGCCCCGGATCCCTTGCTGTATGAAACCCCCAATCGGTCCGTGGATTGCCCATGCAATAGAGATAGCCGACCGGGATATGGACCCAGATATAATTGTCATCTTTGCCCGCTTCGAGAAGCAGCACATTAACGTTCGGGTCTTCCGACAATCGGTTGGCCAGAACGCATCCGGCCGAACCGGCACCGACAATCACATAGTCCCACGTCCCCAGATCTTGCATCATTCCTCCCACAATCTCGCGGTCTAGGAGGCATGGCTCCGACCGATTGGTCAAGACTTATCAAGCTGGTGCGGTTTCATTACGCGGCTTGGTGCACGCCTCGGGTGACACGGGCGGCGAAGCAGCCTGGACGCGCAAAATGAAGATGGATTTCATCGACTGCCGGTTGATCGAACATCCGCTCGACAAGATCCGCCACTTGCCTTCCATCCACCACGTCAGCGTCGACCATGTTGCCGGCTCGATCGAACCCGCGCACCGAGAGTAAACGCTTGGTAAGGAAAACAGGTATCTCTCCTTGCTTGACCTGGGCTGTTTCAGCCAGGGCACGAACATAAATGGCGTGCCGTGACCGGTAAGGCGACGCGGCCGACTGGTGCTCGAAATTAAGCAGAAAAACCTGCTCACCTTCTGGAGCGTCGCTTAGGCTGACGCGGCACGGATAGGTGCCATCCGATATGTGTACCTGTATATTCCGGGCTCGCAGCTCCTGTTCTGACAAGGTTCGAAGCTCTTCAAACCGCTCGGCCGGCAAAGCATGAATTTGAAACATCGTTGGTCCCTTTCAAATCGAATGGGACCCAGATAAAGCCAATGCGCAAATCAAACGACCCGATTTGCGAGTCAGGTCATTTGCGCCAAAGGCGTATTTGATTGCTTGTAAAAAACGTTCCGGGGCGGACGCGGATCATGGTGAAACAGATGGGCATTGTTTCGACCCCCGGCTGCGAGCCAAATTGCTCGCAAATCTTGTTTCCATGAAATCGCCATGTACCGGACAACGCCCCACTGGCACCGCTAACCTTGGAAACGGTTCCGTCATTGCGATAAATGATATCGCCAGACGAGGAGCCTTTGAAACCCAAAGGCTTGCCAATGACCTGACTCGAAATTTCCTGCTGGTTCATAGGCGACGCGTGCACGCCACCGACTGTTGCACAGACCATGAACAGGGCACACGTAGCTGGTTTAAACAACGCACCGCCTCCCGATTTGTTCGCAGTTGGAAGGCGAGACTTTTTAGCCCGCCATTTCCGCTTCCCGTACCGCAAGCTCAATCTCGTCAATCAGGGCCGGATCAAGATCCAGCCGGGCAGACAGCATTTGCAAATAGGCTTTTTCTGCAGGATGGTCCGGATTGATCGCAAGCCGGGAGGCCGCATAAATCTCGGCCGCCGTTTCCGGGCACGTCGCGCCAGCGACAACTTTGTCGAGATCCAGCGGTGCGCGCAGCTGATCCATCAAGAAAGCCTTGGCTTCGCTGTCCAAACCGGCTTCATCGATCTTCGCAAAAATCCGGTCTTGCTCCTCTCGGTCGATATGGCCATCCGCCTTGGCAGCTGCGATCATGGCTGTGAGCAAAGTAACGGCGAATGCATTTTCCCCGCCAGGCTGCCGGGCCGGGTCAAAAGGGGTGTCGCGCGGCGCTTCGAGCGGGATCGGCTCATCCTGCGGATATTGCGGACGCGCCTGGCCTTGCTGGTTCGCGCGGTACCCTTGATAGGCCTTGTAGGCAAGGCCGGCAACCAAAGCCATACCACCATATTTGACCGCTTTTTTTCCCATCTTGCGCCCTGACTTGGATCCGAGCATTAGTCCGGCCAACCCGCCAAGCGCCAATCCGCCTGCCTGCGACCCTAGGAAATCCTTGCCTTGGGACATGAGATCGTTTGACCCGCCACGGCGGGACTGGCCGCCCGGCTGGCCCGGCATCTGCCCGCCCTGGCTTCCAATGAACTGATCCAGCAAGGACTTTGCGTCAAACATCCGTTTCTCCTCAAATTGCCTGCACGGGCAAAATCAATGTCGCCCATAAAATGGTGTTTGCCGGGCCCGGCACAAGACTGCCGTGGTTTTACACATCCCTACGCCTTAGCTAGAAACTTTGACCAAACGACAACATTCTCAGGTTTGTCCATACCGCAGAGGCAGAAGATTATCGTCTTTCAGCGTTTCCATCGCGATTGAAGACCGTACATTTTGAACCGCTTCCTGAGGCAGCAAATCATCGTTGATCACTCGGCTCAAGGCCTGAAGATCGGGCACGACGATTTTGAGGATGTAATCGACATCTCCGGTCATCGTGTGCGCTTCCTGAACTTCTGGCATCGCTTTGACCATATTTCTGAATTTGCGCGCGTTCTCGCGGCTATGCGCGCCTAACGTTACCCCAACGTATGCCGTTACAGCCAAACCAAGCGCTTGCGGGCTAAGATCCGCGCGGTACCGTCGGATGTATCCATCCTTTTCCAGGCGTTGCCGCCGCCGGGATATCTGACTTGCAGACAGCCCGATTAGCTCGGCAATGTCCTGATTGGTCAGCGCAGCATTTGCCTGCAAGGCGCCAAGTATTTTCAAATCGAAGTGATCCAATGCATCAGTCATGCATGTCTTTCAAACAAATTGCACAATTTTCGCATTATTCTACGTGAATTCCCGTCGTTTGCACACAACTTGCGCATGAACCGACCGAAAATGCTCGAATGATATTTGGAGGAGTTCATTTATGGGTCCGTTCCCGCACGACGCGCCGCCCGCGCAGATTTCAGAAAACAATCCGGCCGGCACAGACGGCTTCGAGTTTGTCGAGTTTGCGCATCCTGAGCCCGAAAAGCTCGACAACCTCTTCCACAAGATGGGCTATTCGGCTGTTGCCAAGCACAAGACGAAAAACATCACGCTCTACCGTCAGGGCGATGTGACCTATGTGCTGAATGCCGAGCCAAATTCCTGTGGCATGAAATTCGTTGACCAACATGGTCCTTGCGCCCCGTCCATGGCGTGGCGTGTTGTGGACGCTGAACATGCGTTCAACCACGCGATCGCAAAGGGCGCGACGCCCTATGAAGGCGACGACAAAACCCTTGATTCACCAGCCATTGTGGGGATTGGCGGATCGCTGCTTTACTTTGTTGACCGCTACGGTGCGAAAGGCTCAGCCTACTCACAGGAGTTCGATTGGTTTGAAGCACGAAATCCGCAGCCGGCCGGCGTCGGATTTTATTATCTCGATCACCTGACGCACAACGTCTATCGCGGCAACATGGACAAATGGTGGGACTTTTACCGCGATCTGTTCGGGTTCAAGCAAATCCACTATTTCGACATCGATGGTCGCATTACGGGCCTTGTCAGCCGCGCCATCACTTCTCCCTGCGGCAAGATCCGGATCCCCCTCAATGAGTCCAAGGACGATACCAGTCAGATCGAAGAATTTTTGAAAAAATACAAAGGCGAGGGGATCCAGCACATCGCTGTTGGCTCAAACGATATCTATGACAGCACCGATATGCTGGCAGACAATGGCCTGAAATTCATGCCAGGCCCGCCCGACACTTACTATGAACGCTCGAAGGAACGCGTTTCAGGCCACGAAGAGCCCCTTGAGCGCATGAAAAAGCATGGCATACTGATCGACGGCGAGGGCGTCGTCGATGGCGGGATGACCAAAATCCTGCTGCAAATCTTCTCAAAGACAGTGATCGGCCCGATTTTTTTCGAGTTTATCCAACGCAAGGGTGATGAGGGCTTCGGCGAGGGCAACTTCCGCGCATTGTTCGAAAGCATCGAGGAAGACCAGATCCGCCGCGGGGTCATCAAGCCCGAAGCGGCCGAGTAGGGTCATTTTCCAGCGTGTTGACCTTTGACTGAAGACCAGACAAGGGTCAGCACGCTGGATATTCGTGTTGAAACCGTTGGGGCAAACGGAATAAATTCAGAGTTGACGGTTGCATCTTGTTCAACGTGACGAAAAGCCATGCCTCCAGTGGCAAAGACCATGAAGCGATCCAAAGGGGCGAAACCAAGCCGCCGCCCCAACGAAGTCGATGCTCTGTTTGGCCCCAAGCTGAAGACCTGTTCCCAGCACTGCTGCTTCGGAGAGTGTATTTGATCTGCTCCAGTCCACCCACGCGATATCGCCCTCCAAATTAACGACATTGTTGTTGATCTGACGATCGTAGCCGAGAGCGAACCTATCCAACCCGGTCAGGCCTGGGTTTAGGATAGACTGTAGAGTTTATCGCAGATGCTCGATTTGCGTCACACATCTTTCCGGCTTCACGAGAACACTCAAGAGACAGAGCGCGAAAGCAACGTACAGAAGCCAACTTTGAAACACATGCTGCTATGGGTTCCTCAAGCGCCCCGGAAGCTCAGATGCAAAAGCGGATACGGCCGTCCATCGCCGTCGGTCGGAGATTCGCCGTTACACTCAAAGCCAAGCCGTTCATAAAAGCCCACAGCTTGGCTGTTTTGCTTGTTCACATCGGTGGTCAGACTGGGGTACTGACGAAGGGCGAGTTCGACAAGGGTCTTCCCCAAGCCTTGGCCGCGGAAATCTGGATGAACAAACAATGCCTCCAGGTGACCGCCATCCAACAGCATGAAAGCCATGGCTTTGTCTGTCTTGTCCACGGCAAGGATCAAAGGCGCACTCGGCAAAAAGTCCCGCAGCATCAACTCGATGTCCCGACGGTCCTGAGTCGATAAAAAATCGTGCGTATTGTCGACGGCAGCGCACCAGATATCCAGAACACGCTCACCATCACATTCCGTAGAGGCACGTATTTGCACACCAGCCATATCGACGCTCCGTTCAGCTGCCGGTTCGTTGCTCCAGCACGTCCCAGACCCTTGCCGCAACATCCGGACCGCCGAGGTTTTTGACCGCACGGATACCGGTTGGCGCGGTAACATTGATTTCGGTCAGCATGCCGTCAATCACATCGATCCCAACGAGAATGAGGCCTTTCTCCTTTAGTGTCGGCCCCAGCCTTGCGCAGATTTGGCGTTCACGCTCGGTCAAATCGCTGTCTGTCGGAGCGCCGCCGCGCACCATGTTGGACCGCAGATCCCCTTCCGCCGGAACCCTGTTGACCGCACCTGCAAATTCACCATCCACCAGCAGGATTCGCTTGTCGCCATGTTTCACATTCGGCAAAAACTGCTGGATGACCCATGGCTCACGGAAGGTCGCGGCAAAGAAATCGTATAGTGATCCGTAATTCAGATCGTCTTTGGTTATGCGAAACACAGCGGCGCCGCCATGACCGAAAAGCGGCTTCATGACGATATCGCCGTGCTGTGCCCGGAACAAATCAATTTCGGACCGGTCGCGCGTGATCAAGGTCGGTGGCATCAGATCAGCGAACTCGGTGACAAACAACTTTTCCGGCGCATTGCGCACTTCAGCCGGATCGTTGACCACCAGCGTTTTCGGATGGATTTTATCGAGGATATGGGTGGCCGCGATGTAGGCAAGGTCAAACGGCGGATCCTGCCGCATCAACACGACATCCACATCTGCCATATTCGTCCGCCGGCGTTCACCGAGCGTGTAATGGTTGCCCTTTTCATCGCGCACCTCGACAGGCTCCAGCGCCGCGAACACGTCATTGCCGATCATCGCCAGCCGGTCCGGCGTATAGTGGTGGAGCTCATGTCCCCGGCGTTGCGCCTCAAGCATCAGCGCAAAAGCGCTGTCGCCGGCTATATTGATGGAGGCGATATGGTCCATCTGGACCGCAATTTTAAGAGCCATGAGGCAACTCCCGGCAGGAGCGCATGTGCGCCAGGGGATTGAAAAGTGGTCGGGCCAGATATGCGGATGACAAGAGGGTTTGTCCAGTGACAGACCTGATTTGCTTTATGTGCGCCCATCAAAGGCATTTGATATCCGCTCAGGCCATGCCCAAGGTCTGACAATAATCACATCAAAACGAAGCGTGAAGAACGCTGCTTTTGGATGCTCAGCAACAAAGATCCGGGCGGCCTTGACGATACGTTTTTGACTTGCCGGTGTAACCGCCTCCATAGCAGCCTGCCGGTTTTTGCGGGCCTTCACTTCGATGAATGCTACCGTTTTGCGTTTCTTCGCGACCAAGTCGATTTCGCCGGCTTTTGTTTTGTAGCGGCGCTTCAAGATCCGCCATCCGCTCAGTCGCAGCGCCCATGCCGCTTTTGTTTCCGCTGTTAGGCCTACTGCATAGGCTTTTTTGCGCTTTTTCGATCTGTTCAAGTTTGAACCATAGGCCACGCGATCAGCCCGCCTGCTCTTTGAGCGCAAGGGCGCGCTTGTATAGGTCTGCACGATCCAGACCGGTTTGCTTCGCCACGGTTTTTGCCGCAGCCGACACCGGCATCTCGTTGAGAGCAGACAGCAGAAGTTCATCTGCATCCTCTTGAGAAGCCCTGTTAGCCGCTTCTGGCGGCCCAACCAGGACCACGATCTCTCCCTTTGTCGAAATGCCTTTGAACCGCGCCGCTAATTCCGCTGTGGTTCCCCGCTCGAACGTTTCGAAACGCTTCGTCAGCTCGCGCGCGACAACCGCCTCGCGCTCCGGACCAAGCACCTCGGCCATCAGCTCTAGCGTAGCAGCAACACGGTGCGGGGACTCAAAAAACACCAATGTTGCCGGAACAAGCGCCAGTTCCTTAAGCCGGGAGGTCTTTGGCCCGCCCTTTTGCGGCAAGAACCCTGCGAACAAAATCGTGTCACTCGGCAGTCCGGCCGCGACCAGAGCCGCCATCGGGGCCGACGCGCCAGGAATCGGGATCACCTTATGCCCCTCAGCCAGCACATCACGCACCAGGCGGTATCCCGGATCGGAAACGAGAGGCGTGCCCGCATCGCTTACCAAAGCAACAGCGTGGCCACTTTCCAATGCTTCCAAGATCTTCGGCCGCTGTTTTTCGGCATTATGTTCATGATAGGGAAGGAGGGGCGTCTTCAAGCTAAAGCGCTGCGTAAGTATGCCAGTCACCCGCGTATCCTCGCAGGCGATCACCGAAGCAGCCGCCAAAGTTTCCAAGGCCCTGACAGTGATATCGCCCAGATTCCCGATCGGCGTGGAAACGATATAAAGCGCAGGTTCAATCCTGGCTGCTTCAAACGCATGAGCTGAGAGGCTATAGCGCCGGTTCTCGGCGGATTTCTCAAGCTCGCGCGTCATCATGGCTCCTTGGCGCTTTGCATTGCATGCGTCCGGCCAACCGCGTTGGCGGCCGTGTGTGTCAGCGCTACTCTCCGCTCGCAGCCGTTTCAAGTGCAAATCTTGGTTGCCGACCAGTCTCATACCTTGATCTTGCTTGCAAAACTGGACACACCGGGACGGAATTCGTAAGTGTTCAGCTGGCGGAATGATGGAGGCACTCGTGCAGGTGCGGCAGAGACACATGTTGAGAGGGCGGCTCGGCTCACTGGTTCGCGCGGCAGCATTCATTTTCGGCGGATTTGCTATTGCGGCCTGCCAGAGTTCTTCGCTTGGCACAATTCCAGGGCAAGCGATTGCGCCTGGTGCGCAACCACAAGTAACCGGCGACGTGGTTGGGACAGGTTCTGTCCGAGTTGGTCTTCTCTTGCCAATGACGGGCGGCGGCAGCGCGACATCGATCGCGACGGTGTTCCGCAATTCGGCCGAGCTCGCTCTTGCCAACTTCCCGAACGCGGACGTACAGCTTCTGGTCAAGGACACGGCCGGCACCGCAGAAGGTGGGCGCGCAGCAGCACAAGCTGCGATTGGCGAAGGCGCAGAGCTGATCCTCGGCCCGGTTTTTTCACCGGCGGTCAAAGGGGCTGCAGCAGTTTCAAAATCATCCGGCATTCCGATGGTCGCGTTTTCTACTGACACATCGGCAGCTTCGCGCGGTGTCTATCTGTTGAGCTTTCTGCCAGAAGGAGATGTCCGGCGGATCATCAGCTACGCAGGCAGCCAGAACAAACGCTCCTTTGCAGCCATTTTACCGAATGACTCCTACGGTGCGGTTGTCGAAGCAGCGTTCCGCCAGGAGGTTGGCCGTGTAGGCGGACGGATTGTCTCCATCCAAAGATACAGCTTGAGTGGCAGCGATACAACCGATCTGGTAGCTAAGACAAATGCGCTCGCCTCAAATATTGGCCAGGTTGATGCGCTGTTCATTCCAGCCGGCGGCGGAGTTGCGCCCCTCGTGGTGCAGACACTGACCCAGCGCGGCACAAATCTTGGTCAGGTGAAGTTCCTGGGCACCGGCCAATGGGATACGCCGCAAATGCGCTCGAACCCAATTATGGCGGGCAGTTGGTACTCCGGGCCGGATGACACCGGCTTCAAATCCTTCGCCCAGCGCTATCAATCGCGCTTCGGATCTCCCCCGCCACGCAACGCGACGCTGGCCTATGACGGCGTTACGCTGGCGGCGGGTTTGGTCCGCTCTGCAGGGCAGCAGCGCTTTGACCTCAGCATCTTGACCAATCAGGATGGCTTCATCGGGATCGACGGTCTGTTCCGCTTCCGCCGCAATGGCGAGAACCAGCGCGGGCTTGCAATTTATCAGCTTACCGGAAGCGGCGCGCAAATCGTTTCGCCCGCCCCACGTGATTTCAGATCAGGTTCGTAAGTCTTCCCAAACAACACATAGACAGGATGGAGGCTTGCGATGCTGGCAGGAAAAACCATTGTTCTGATCATCAGCGGTGGTATCGCGGCCTATAAATCGCTCGATCTGATCCGACGCCTGCGCGAACGCAAAGCCCGCGTGCGCGTCGTGATGACTAAAGGTGCGCAGCAATTCATTACCCCTTTGGCGGCAGGGGCATTGAGTGCGGACAAGGTCTACACCGAACTCTTTGACCGCGAGGCCGAACAGGACGTCGGGCACATTCGTCTGGCAAGAGAGTGCGACCTCATTCTCGTTGCCCCGGCAACAGCCGATATGATGGCCAAAATGGTGCATGGCATCGCAGATGATCTCGCAACCGCTATTCTGCTGGCCACTGACAAACCAGTGCTTCTGGCTCCGGCCATGAACCCCAGTATGTGGGGCAATCCGGCAACACAGAGAAATCAGGCAACTCTTTCCTCTGACGGCAAACATTTCGTTGGTCCAAAACGAGGGGAAATGGCCGAGAGCGGAGAAGCCGGCATTGGGCGCATGGCGGAGCCGCTTGAAATCGCGCAAGAAGTCGGAGAGATCTTAGCAGGCAAGGCGGTGAGTGGCACTCCGATCGACAAGCCGTTGTCCGGACGTCGCGTGGTCATCACCTCAGGTCCAACCCATGAGCCCATCGACCCCGTGCGCTATATTGCCAACCGATCTTCGGGGAAGCAGGGCCATGCAATTGCCCAGGCGGCAGCGGAAGCGGGCGCTGATGTCATCCTCGTCTCGGGTCCGGTAACCATTCCCGATCCGCAAGGCATCACGGTTGTTCATGTGGAAACGGCGAAAGCCATGCTGCAAGCGGTGAAAAACGCCCTTCCTGCCGACATTGCAATCATGGCGGCAGCCGTAGCCGATTGGGGTGTGGCCGCAGAGGACGGCCACAAGATTAAAAAAGACGGCAGTGGCAAACCGCCGGCGCTGGACCTCATTGAAAACCCCGATATTCTGGCAACCATTGGTCACAACGACACGCTGCGCCCGATGCTCTTGATCGGCTTTGCCGCAGAAACCCAAAATTTATTAGAAAACGCCACTTCAAAACTGACCCGGAAACGCGCCGACTGGATCGTTGCAAACAATGTGAGTGCGGAAGGCGGGATCATGGGCGGCGACAAAAACACCGTCCGAATCGTGTCATCTGAGGGCGTCGAAGATTGGCCGCAACTCGACAAGACGGAGGTTGCCGGCCGCCTCGTCGAGAAAATCGCCGCGTTTTTCAATTCACCCCCGCACTAAATCGGTAATAACTCATGCTCAACGTGCCATGGTCATAACTGCGGTGCAAAAGCCGAGGTGTAGCATGGTCGCCTCCCGCACCCATGGCGAAAAATACAGGCAAGAGGTGCTCTTCAGTCGGATGTGCCCGCCTGAAATGCGGGGCGGTTTCCATATCGTCAAACGCGTAAATTTTACCTAACGCCATCTTCTCATCAAGCCACGCGTCAAACTCTAGTACCCAGTCGGGCGGCGGCGTCCCCTCGGGTTTTATTTCGCTCAAGTTGTGGGTGGTACTGCCCGACCCTATGAGCAGAATGCCCTGATTCCCAAGAGGATGAAGCGCCTTTCCGAGTGCTTGGATGCTTCGCGGCGTGCTGTCATGCGGCAGAGACAAAGCCACAATCGGGACTTCGGGGGCCGGGAACGTGAGTGATAGCGGGACCCAAGCGCCGTGGTCTAAGCCCCAGCTTGCGTCTTCCTCAAATGCGATACCTGCTTCATTCAATTGTTTTGCGACCGCGTCAACAAGCGATTGTTCGGCGACAGCATCATATTGGATGTTGTGGAGCTCTTGAGAGAAGCCGCGGAAATCATGGATTGTTTTGAGAGGCCCGGGTGCGGAAATCTTTTGGCCAGCCGTTTCCCAATGCGGCGACAGAATAACGATGCCTCTTGGTGCAACAGATTTCGGTCCGAGTTCCCGCAGAAAACGATGCGCTGGGATATCGCGTATCGCAAGTGTTGGTGCTCCATGTGCCAGAAACAAAGGGTCTAAAGATTTGGTAGCTGATGTCACGACAGGCTCCTTGGACAGATTGGCGGCAACGCCCATCCTGTCCAAATGGCCCTACACGCCCCGTCTTGGAATACAAAAAACCGGAAACTTATCGTTCACAATTATCGAACAAATCTCGATATTTCAGAAAATTTGTCTATCAGAGGCGGCTCGCCGCCTCTGAACTCTGACCTGTTATGTCTCAGGGATACCCAACGTTGATCAACTGAACCCGCCGGTTCACCTCGGCATCCGGGTTAGCCGGGTCTCTCAGCTGCTCCTCTCCTAACCCCACAGCTTCCAGCGTTTCCGGCGGGACACGGAATGTCGTCACCAGAGCTTCGCGGATGGCCTCAGCCCGCCGTTGGGAGAGCTCAAGATTATACTCGCGTTTTCCCTTGGCGTCTGTGTGTCCCACAACAAAGAAAAGCTGCCCCATGAGGTAAGGAGTGTGAAGCGCATCGGCCATGAGCCCAATGGTTTCATAGGATTCCGGCTTGATGCGAGCGCTGTCGAAATCAAATGTCACCTCGACATTGAATTGCCGAAGTTGGGCGAGCTTCGCCGACAACGGCAGCACTTCCGTCGAATTATCACCAGGATACTTGTTGATGTGTTCAATCGCCTGGCGGCGCAGCTCGTCAGCGCTGATCTCAACCTTGGTCTGGGCACCCTGCAAAGAGTTGATGATCTGGTTCCGGGACAATTCTGTCTGCGCGGTGCCCATCGCCGTCATTGCGAATGTTGCGGCTCCAAAAACAGCCAGTGAAAGGGTCTTTCTCATGGAAGGCTCCTAGTTGAATGGGACCTAGCGGTAACCTGCAAGGTCGATCGCCTCATTGCACTTGTTGCTGACAGATGGCTGAGCCTTCAAAAGGCATCTCAACACGTGGCCAGCACCCGGCTTGACCAGTTTGCAATACTGTTGAGCATCCCGGTCGCAGAGTTTTGGAGCCGCAGCCTGCGCCGCGAGCCGTTCCTGGATCAAGGCAGTTACACGTACACGATCTGCGTTGCACTGAGCTGAAATCTTCGACTGGTTTTGTTCCAGACACTGGCCTATTTCATTGTTGCCCAGATTGGCATTCTTGCAGTGTGCCTCAATGTCTTTCCCACAACTCACGCTCAAGATTTTAATTGCATCCGCAAACCCGACGGTTTGGGCGGACGCTGTGGTGATTCCAGCCGCCATCATTATGGCAGCAACCGCAAAAAGTATTCGTGTCACGCTGCTATTCTCCCTGCATTGCAACTTGCAAACGTACCGGCGGTGCCGACACCCGAACACTGACGCAAGGTCAATAATCACGCAAGCTCGAATCGCATGCGCGCGGACTTGACATGCTGTCTAGAAGGAAGATCAGTGCGCAAAACAACAATTGGAATGAATACCATGGCAGTGGAACTGGAATTCAAGAAGCTTACGCATGCGGCTGATCTGCCGCTGCCCGCCTATCAGACAAACCTCGCGGCTGGTTTCGACCTGACGTCCGCAAATAAGGCACCAATCGAACTCGCCACCGGCCAGAGAGCGCTGATCCCGACCGGTCTTGCCATGGCTCTCCCGGCTGGTTTTGAAGCACAGGTTCGCCCGCGATCTGGACTGGCGGCCAAACACGGCGTTACCGTTCTGAACACACCGGGCACGATTGATGCGGATTACAGGGGAGAGATCCAGGTAATTCTGATCAATCACGGTGAAGAACCATTTATTGTGGAGCGCGGCATGCGGATCGCACAAATGGTTATTGCGCCTGTTGTCCAGGCGATCATTCTTGAAGTCGATGCCTTGCCGGAAACCGCGCGTGGATCGGGCGGCTTTGGGTCGACAGGCAGATAAACTTGGGACAGAATTCTATAAGTCTTCGATCTTTTGAGTCTTCATAGAATTTCATTCTACAATGCCGGATATTTCCTTAAGACTGTCTCTTAAACCCGGAAAAACCCCGCATTATGTTAGTGCATCGAAAACTGAACTTGGCGATTTGCCGGAGGAACTGTCATGAGTGAGCGCAAACCTGGGCGCGGGCGGATATACGGATCAATTACCGAGACCATAGGAGACACACCGATCGTCCGGCTCGACCGGCTGGCGCATGAACACGGTGTGAAAGCCCACCTTCTGGCCAAGCTCGAGTTCTTCAACCCGATTGCGAGCGTCAAAGACCGGATTGGCGTCTCCATGATCGAGGCAATGGAAGAGGCCGGAACGATCTCTCCGGACAAATCTGTCCTGATAGAGCCAACATCGGGCAACACCGGAATTGCTTTGGCCTTTGTTGCCGCCGCCAAAGGCTATCGCCTGGTGCTCGTGATGCCTGAAACCATGTCCGTCGAACGGCGCAAAATGTTTAAAATCCTGGGCGCAGAGCTTGAATTGACCGACGGCTCCAAGGGCATGAAAGGCGCCATTGCCCGCGCCGAGCAACTCGCCGGTGAAATCGAAGGCGGCGTCATCCCGCAACAGTTCGAAAATCCAGCCAACCCGGCCATTCACCGGCGCACAACCGCTGAAGAAATCTGGAACGACACTGAAGGTCAGGTTGATGTCTTTGTTTCAGGAATCGGGACCGGCGGTACAATCACCGGGGTTTCCCAGGTTCTGAAGGCAAAAAAGCCGGATCTGCATGTGGTTGCAGTAGAGCCTGCAGACAGTCCGATCCTTTCTGGCGGCAACCCGGGCCCCCACAAGATCCAGGGCATCGGCGCCGGGTTCGTGCCGGGGATTCTGGACACTAAGGTTTTTGACGAAGTGCAGACCATCAGCAATGACGATGCTTTCGCGATGGCGCGCGAGGTCGCGAAAACCGAAGGCGTACCAGTCGGCATTTCGTCAGGCGCTGCGCTGACAGCCGCAATTCGGGTCGGACAACGAGATGAGATGGCCGGCAAGACGATTGTGGTGATCATTCCATCTTTCGCAGAGCGCTATCTCTCGACAGCGCTCTTCGAGGGCCTTTAGTCCGAGCTTAAAGCCGTTTGATCATTTTCGTTGCCGACGAAAATCCGAAAATGTGTTTGAGGATGCCTATCGTTTCCACACCGGCATCCTCAAATCCCTTGCGATGATAAAGCGCCCGGGCCCTTGGATTGGTGTCAATAACGTCCAGCCGAACCGATTTGCTGTGTCTGCTGTCCGCCTCGGCGCAGATCGCATCGAGCAGTTTCGAGCCAATACCCTGGCCCCGCGCCTGTTCAGACACAAAGATGCCGTCCATCAGCAACTCGCCGACTTTGAGATCACGCTCTAAAAAATCTAGCAACAGGCCGCGCCACGTTCCACCAAAGGCGCCGTAAACTGCGCACATGTCTTCCAAGGAGCCCTTTGCAAAACCGCCACCGTTGGTCTTGTATCCTGCCAATCCGAGAAGCGTTCCGTCTGGCGCCTCCGCCCGGATCGCAAACTGCGGATCTAAAATGCGTTCGATAAGACACAAGGCCTTGGTGTCAGGCGCCAAAATTTTTCCCAGTTTCCCCGAGAACGCGTGCCAAAACATCAAGGCAGCGGTTTTAGGCTGACTTTTTGAGAACCCCGGCAGAATTCGAAATCCCGCGTGTTGCGCCGACAAGTCGGGGCTATCTGACAACGACCGCCGTTCCCGTTGCGCTCACCATTAACATTGAGCCATTCTGACCGACCGTCTCATAGTCTAGGTCAACACCAATAACGGCATTGCCGCCAAGTACTTGTGCTCGCTCTTGCATCTCTGACATGGCAATCTGGCGAGCCTTTGCCAGCTCTTCCTCGTAAGCCGCCGAGCGGCCGCCTACGATATCCCGGATCCCCGCAAAAAGATCCCGAAAGATGTTTGCGCCAAGAATTGCCTCTCCAGTTACAACACCTTTGTAATCGGTAATTTCCTTGCCCTGAAGTGTGTGTGTGGTCGATACGAGCATGTGATGCGCCTCCGATTGTCCGGCTATGACAGTGGGGAGGCGCACAAGTGCTTTCAAGCTGCATCAGCTCTCAAAGTAGTGCCGTGCTTAATGACACATCAGCGCTTCATCAAAAAAAGCCGATCAGTGAACGTCGAGAAAACCAATGATCTGGCGAACGTCCTTCAGCACAGGCTCTGCTATTTCGGAAGCCCTTTCGGAACCTGACTTCAGGACCGCATCTATCTCGGTAGGATCATCCGTAAGCCGCCGCATCTCGTCCGTCATCGGCGAAAGCTTTTCCACTGCAAGATCCGACAGAGCCGGCTTGAACGCGGAAAACTGCTGGCCGCCATATTCCTTCAAAACATCCTGTTTCGACACTCCGGTCAACGCGGCATAGATGCCGACGAGATTGTCGGCCTCTGGGCGGCCCTCAAGACCACCGGTTTCGGTCGGCAGTGCATCCGGATCGGTCTTTGCCTTTTTGATTTTCTTCGAGATGGCGTCTGCATCATCCGTCAGATTGATCCGCGACAAATCCGATGGATCGGACTTCGACATTTTTTTAGTGCCGTCCCGTAGGGACATGATCCGGGTGGCGGGGCCGGCTATCATCGGCTCGGTCAGCGGAAAATAGAGATTTTCTGGCAATTCAGGCGATGGGGTAGGGTTAGGTACGCCGATTCCCAGCTCCGTGATCCGGTCCGCAAAATCATTGTTGAACTTGGCAGCAATATCGCGCGTCAGCTCTAGGTGCTGCTTCTGATCGTCTCCCACCGGCACGTGAGTTGCGCGATAGGCAAGAATGTCAGCAGCCATCAGGTTGGGGTAGGCAAACAAACCAACGGAGGCATTTTCCTTGTTCTTGCCAGCCTTTTCCTTGAATTGGGTCATCCGGTTGAGCCAGCCCATCCGCGCCACGCAATTGAAGATCCATGCAAGCTCGGCATGCTCACGCACCTGGGATTGATTGAAAATGATCGACTTTTTCGGATCGATCCCAGCGGCAATGTAAGCCGCAGTGACTTCGCGGGTCGCACTTGCAAGCTCGCCCGCTGCAGAAAAGCCGGCCGTAATCGCATGCAAATCCACAACGCAGAAAATCGTTTCCATCTGGTCCTGCAAGGGCACCCAGCGCGAAACCGCACCGAGATAGTTGCCCAGATGGAGATTGCCGGTCGGCTGCACGCCGGAGAAAACGCGGTTGTGGAACGCGGACATTAAGTTTCCCTTTATTCGCAAGGCCGGTTGGACGGGCCCCCATGGGTTATTGGTGGCGCCGGTGATAGGCAGGCCCAAGCGCGAATGCAAGAGTTTCGAACACCTCTTTATGCGTTGCTGGTTACCTGTTGCGCCGCTTCAACGATCTGGCATGAGAAATGAGGTCACTGCCGCCAGAAAGCTGAACGCAGAACGCAAAAACCAGCATTCCGATCAGAACGAGGCAGAGCAATGCAGGTGCGTTCGTCAAGAAACCCTTATGCGCCAAGTAAGGCTGGAGCCAAATCGCAGCAAAATGAATAGCAGCGCCCATTGCGAGGCTAGACGCGAGCACCAAACTCAGTTTCCGCATCAACCGCCCGGTCGGAGCAAAGTGACCCCGGCGCCACAGAACGACAATCAGCAGGCCGGTGTTCACCCAACCGGCGATCGTGGTCGCAAGCGCAATGCCAACATGCTGAAGCGCAGGAAACAGTGCAATCGACAGCGCCACGTTTACAACCATGCCGATCGCCGCAAATATCATCGGAGTCTTCGTGTCCTCGCGCGCAAAATAGCCTGGCGAGAATACCTTGTTGAGCACAAAGGCCGGCAAGCCGAACGCAAACGCCGCGAGAGCAGCTGCCGTTCCGTTGACCGCTAGCTCGCCAAATTCGCCGCGCTCGAACAAAACCCTGACGATTTCGTGCGGCACCACAGCAAGCGCCACAGCGGCCGGCAATGTCAGAACCAGCGAAAACTCAAGCGCATTGTTGAGACTACGCTGATAATCATCATGGGCACCGGAGCGGAGTTGCCGCGTCAGGCTTGGCAATAGGACCACACCGATTGCTATTCCGATCACACCAAGTGGCAATTGATAAAGCCTATCGGCGTAATAAAGCATCGAATTCGCGCCCGCTTGCATTGACGCGATGATCTGCCCGACGGCGACGTTGATTTGCGTCACGCCACCGGCCAGGATGCCGGGAATTCCAAGAAAGAGCAGGCGTTTGGCCGACTTGGTGTAGCGTGGCTTGAAAACAGGAATGGAAAAGCCGAGGCGCCTGAGGTCCAAAACGACGACAGTAAGTTGAACAATACCGCCGAAAGTGACGCCCGCGGTCAAAATTATGCCCAGTGTCGTGTTGTCCTGAACACCAAACACAAGCACGGCCCCAAGAACCATGCTCATGACCACATTCAGCATCACAGGGGCCAAGGCTGCAGCTGCAAACCGCTGATAGGTATTCAGAATTCCGCCGATATATGCCAGCAATGACATGAAAATCAGATAGGGAAATGCGATCCGCGCCATCATGACGGTGAGATCGAATTTTTCGGGATCGTCCACAAAGCCCGGCGCCAGCGCCCAGACGACAGCCGGCATGAAAATCTGCGCCAGAGCGGTCAGCACCAGCAGGCAAAACAAAAGTGCAGACCCGATTTCACCGGCAAATTTCCGGGCGCCTGCATCCCCCTCCTCTTCAACCGCACGGCCAAACAACGGAATGAAGGCCGAGTTAAATGCGCCTTCCGCGAACAAACGGCGGAACAGGTTGGGCAGACGGAAGGCGACCACGAAGGCATCAGCTACCGGCCCGGTACCCACAGCGGCTGCGAGTAAGAGGTCGCGCACAAAACCGAGCATACGGCTTGCCATAGTTGCGCCACCGACCGTGGCAAAGTGCTTCAATAGGCTCATTTAGACCTGCAAGAACCGTGGCCGACAGGCGGCCAGGTGAGGGGTGAACTTCGCTTTTTAGGAGGCCTGACGCGCGACCGGTGCTGCCGGACTCATGTCCACATAGCCGTCGACAGCAGCTGCCAAACGCTCTCGAATAATCTCCTGCCGACCGATATTGGCAATTTTCTGCCCGGTCAAATCAGTCACGTAAAAAACATCAACCACCCGCTCTCCAAAGGTTGAGATATGCGCTGATGCAATGTTCAAATTGAGAGTAGCGATCGACCGTGTCAGATCATACAGCAACCCTGGCCGATCAAGCCCTGAGATTTCGAGTACCGTGTATTCGTCCGACCACGAATTGTGCACCAGAACCTCCGGTTCCACCTTGAAGGCTTTCATCCGCCCCTTGAGGGCGGTCTTCTTGGAAACCGGTTCCGGTTGACCGGTCTCACCGGCGAGCGTTTTTTCAATCACTTCCGTGATCCGCTGGCCCCGGCGTCTTTCATCACTGTCATCTGGCAGCTCACGGCTGATGAAGATCGTGTCGATCGCGAAACCATCAGTCGTTGTGTCAATTTGCGCATCGACGATGTTGGCCCCCGTTATGTGGCAAGCGCCGGCGACAATCGACAGGAGTCGCGGATGGTCCGGTGCCAAAACGGTCACTTCCGTCACCGCCTCAAACTCGTGTGGCGTGACTTCAAATGCGAGTCTGTCTCCGGAAGTATCTGCTTTGCGGATCATTTCCGCATGGGCCAGGCGCCTATCGGGCGCAACCCGCAACCAATAGGCAGCATAGTGCCGGTCGACATATTCTTCGCGCTTGTCTTCCGGCCAATGGTGCAGTTGCCCGGCAAGTTCCTGTTTTGCATGCTCGATCGTCTGCCGTCGCGGCACTTTCGTATGCCCGCCGGTCAAATGCGGTTCGCATTCGTAATAAAGGGTCCGCAAAAGCTGCCCTTTCCAGCCGTTAAATACCCCTGGCCCGACGGCCCGGATGTCAGCAACCGTTAGAATCAGAAGCAATTTCAGCCGTTCCATCGACTGCACGACATGGGCGAAATCCGTGATCGTTTTTTGATCGGAGAGATCGCGGGATTGGGCGATCGTGCTCATGTCCAAGTGATGCTCGATCAGCCAGGCAACAGTTTCTGTTTCGGCACCATTCAATCCAAAGCGCGGACAGATCTTGCGCGCAATCCGGGCACCTGCAATTGAATGGTCCTCAGGGCGGCCTTTTGCAATGTCATGCAAAAACATTGCGACATACAATACGCGACGGTTTTGCAGTGTGCGAATGAGCTCCGTAGCAAGCGGGTGATCGTCCCCGCCGTCTCCGCGTTCGATTTCAGCCAAGACGCCAATGGAGCGGATCAGATGCTCATCCACCGTATAGTGATGATACATATTGAACTGCATCATCGCGACGACCTTGCCGAATTCGGGGACGAAGCGGCCTAGAACACCCGTCTCATTCATCTTGCGGAGTGTCTTTTCAGGGGTGTGACGGGATGTCAGCACCGTCAGGAACAGCCGGTTCGCCTCCGGATCTGAGCGCAGGGTCCCGTCAATCAGTCTCAGTGATCGACGGATCAACTTAGTCATGTGAGGATGCAAATTGATGCCGAGCTTGTCTGCAATTTGAAAAACTCGCAGAAGATTGGCCGGATCGTTTTCAAAGACGGTGTCAGATGTGACATTTAAGCGACCATTCTCGACCACAAAGCCGGTCGCACCATCCACCGGTTTGACACGTCCATTGCCAAAACCGGGACGCAGGCGGCGCACAAGGCCAGTTAACCCGGTTTCTCTTGCGTCCTTCACATGCTCTTCTTCAAGCGCTGCACACAAAATGCGGGTCAAATCCCCCACATCCTTGGCCACAAGGAAATAATGCTTCATGAAGCGTTCAACATCCTTCATTCCAGGATGTTGAGTGTAGCCGAGCAGAATTGCGATTTCCCTTTGAACGTCAAAGGACAAGCGCTCTTCCGGACGGCCGGTGAGGAAATGCAGATGACACCTTACTGCCCATAAGAAGTCTTCCGACTTCATGAACCTTTGGTATTCCGAGCGGGACAGGACGCCCTTCTTAACAAGCTCAGCCTGACTGCGGACCTGAAAATGGTATTTCGCTATCCAAAACAGGGTATTGAGATCCCGCAGTCCGCCTTTACCCTCTTTGATGTTGGGTTCGACCAAATATCTCGATGTCCCCTGGCGCCGGTGCCGCTCATCGCGTTCTTTCAACTTCGCTGCAATGAAATCTGAACTGGTGCCCGCCACAACGTCTTTGCAGAAACGCTCGACGAGCTCCTCATAGAGCGGCTCATCGCCCCAGATGTACCGCGCCTCGAGAACGGCGGTGCGGATCGTCATGTCCGACCGAGACAGGCGCACACACTCTTCGATATTGCGGGTAGCATGCCCGACCTTCAAACCAAGGTCCCAGAGCATGTAAAGAATATACTCAACAATCTGCTCGCCCCACGGGGTCTGCTTGTAGGGAAGCAGGAACAGAAGGTCGACGTCAGATCCCGGCGCTAACGTTCCACGCCCATATCCGCCGACGGCGACGACGGACAAACGTTCCGCGGCAGACGGATTCTTAATCCGATAGACATGATAGAAAGCAAAGTCATAGATGACCCGGATGAGCTCGTCCTGAAGAAAGGACAGGCGCCACGCGCATTTCAGACCACCGCCATCCGCCTCAAGACGCTTCCTCACTTCAGCCCGGCCGTCTTTCATGGCCTTTTTCAAGGCATTGAGAACCTTCGCGCGCGTTTTTGCGTCAGACCCGTCCCCCTCCGCGGCACTGGTAAATCCAGTCAACTCTTTGCGCAATGCATCTGCATCAATGATGCCCGCGATGTCCTCTTGAGTTAGTCTCATGAAACCTGCCGGATTTGCTTGCCGCTGCTCCTGCTTGTTTAGCAGGCCAAGTTATAAGAGGCACACCATAATGAGCCGTAAAGCGGTTAAGGCCAACCAGGCCAATTCCTAGATACGGTCCTTCACCGCTGCAACCCGAAGCTGGTGTAGCAGATGCGCAAGGGATTCTTGTGATAACCCGCCGATTTTATCGGCCAGCTGATTGGCAAGTTCCGTCGCCTTCGGATCCATGCCGGACGTATCGATCGTGATTTTCGGATCAGACAGTTCCGCCAACCGCTGTATTTCTTCCGCTTCGTCCCAAATTACATTGAAATAGGAAATGATCCGCTGGACCAAAAACCATGTCGGCTTGCCTCTCTTGCCGTGTTCCAGCGCTGAAAGATAAGCGCTAGAAACCGACAATGCAGCCGCCATTTCCTTTAACGACACGCCGCGCTTGGCACGAAGTTCCCTGATTTTTGCTCCAAGTGGTGTCACTGCCCTCTCACCTTCGTCTTCTTATCCGCACGTAAAGGGCGCCGCCGCCACCATGGGTCACATGCGCTTCTTCATATCCAAGCACTAGCGAGCGCATATCCGGCATCGAAAGCCATTGGGGCACCACGCGCCTCAAAACACCCCGTTCATTCATAAATGCGTCCCGCGCGCCACCCTTGCCTGTGATGACAAGCACCGTCTTGTGGCCCCGTGCCTGAGCTTCATACAAAAAGCCACGCAGACGATCATGCGCTTGGTGCTGTGTCATGCCATGCAAATCGATACGCGCATCGATCCGAACCACGCCGCGCACCAGTTTCTTGCGATGTTTGTGCTCAAGACGCTGCAACGGTGGCTGGGACGGCGTGCGTTTTTCCTGTTTCGGGGTTCGGATTGCGGTATCGGTCTTTTGCGGCTCTGCTGTGCTTGATTTGTCTGTTTCAAGAAGATCGTTAAAGCTGACCTCCGGCACCGTCTTGTCTTTCGACAGTGGTGTCAACGTCTTGGCAACCATTGCCCAAAGCTCCCGGTCCTCGGGGGACAACTGGCCTTTTCGTCTGTTTTTTCCAGAGCTCATTGCCCACTGCTCTTTTGCAGTAAAGAGCGCGGGACAAGAACCGTAAACACGGACGGATGCCGGATTTCGCCGGCAATCGCACCAGCCTGATCGCCCGAGCCTACAAAAAGGTCACCCCGGCCAGCGCCTTTGATCGCAGAGCCAGTGTCCAGAGCCATTACCAAGCGGGAAAAAGGGCGCCCGTTGCCTATGGCTTGCAGATCGCTCGATAGAAAAACCGGCAATCCAAGGGGATAGTGCTGCGGATCGACAGCCAAACTTCGCCCTGCATGGAGCGGGACACCGGCCGACCCGATCGGACCTTCGTCTGGCGATGCCAGAATGACTTCGCGAAAAAAGATGTGCGAACGGTTTTCACGAAACAATCGGTCGCGTTCTTCAGGATGCCTCTCCAGCCATGCTCTCAAACCCGACATGGTCAATTGCTCGGGTGTTCCCGCACCGCGCTCAACGAGTACGCGGGCAATCGATCGATAGGGATGACCAGTCTTTCCGGCATATCCAACCCGCATAACGCCGCCATCGTGAAGGCGAAGCCGTGCAGATCCCTGCACATGAACGAAAAACGCATCAATAGGATCGTCCAGCCAGACAAGTTCCAAACCGAGACCGTCCAAAGCGCCGTCCATGATCTGACCGCGATCAGGCGCTTCAACCACGCCTTTAGTTGTCCTCATGCCATGCGTGAGCGGCTCTTGCCAGCCGGGCGGACGGGTCGATTCATCTATTCTGATGAGATTTTCCGGCGCTCTGTAGAGCGGATAGGAAAAACGATCCGTTGATCTGCGCGATGCGGGGAGTTCCGGCTCAAAATACCCGGTCAGGAAGCCGCTTTGCTTAAGTTGGAACGGCTGAAACGCGCGTTCGAAAAAGGTCTTTGCGCTTTCGGCGGGTCGTTTTTCATCCAGCGCCGCGCAAACTTCTTTTTTTATGGAGCGGCCTGTGCCGGTGGCTGGATTTGCACACAAGTGCTGCAAGACGATCAAAGCTGCCTGATGGTCGTCAAGATCCCAGCCAGCCAGCTGGCCGAAGGTAATCTCGCGGGCATCTTGTTGCAGGTCAGCAAGCATAGATCCCGCGTCATCCCCTATTTGCGTGTCACCCGAAAGGGCCGGGTGCCACAATAACAAAACAAGTGCGAGCGCAAGCGTTCCTGCGATCGGTCGCACAAGGTTTACCCCTTGTTATTCGGCGGATTCCGTTGCCACGAGCTTCCAGTTCGGATCCCGGGTCGATGTGTCACGGGCAAAGGTCCACACATCAACAACTTCGGTTACCTTGTTCGGATCACCTTCGATAACTTCGCCGGACTTGTCACGGGTTGCGGAGATCAACTGGCTCTGCACTTTCACAGTCACCTGGGCTGTCGTGCCTTTCATGGCGGCCTCGACGATTTCGGCCTTGTCGATCCCCACAAAGGTAGATTCGATCACTTCGTCGCGCTTCTCACGGTCTGCAATTGCGCTGACAAAGCCATCGTAGACTTCCTTGGACAGCAGCATTTTCAACGTCTTTCGGTCACCTTCGGCAAAAGCAGTCACGATCATCTCGTAGGCCGCCTTGGCGCCTTGCAAGAATTCCTGCGGCTCGAAACTGCGATCAGCCGATAGAATTTGCTTCAACGAGTCATTCAAAGCTGAACCCGCCGGCGCGACCTTTTCGATGACTACATCGTCGTTTTCCGGCCGCACGGGCACATCGGACATGTTTTGCGACGATGACTGACCCGGCAAGGGAATTACATTATCGTCCCCCGGCTGCTCGCCGTTTTGCGAATCAGGCCTGTCAGACTTTGAATACGGGTCGAACGGCGGACGTTCGTTCCCGGTTCTTTTACCAAGAACCGAGCGCAGCCGGAAAATGATGAATACAGCCAGCGCCAGAAAGATAATGTTATAAACGTCGAAAATTTCGTTCATTTTGTTATTCCGGCATTTGTGACTGGGCCATTCGGATCAGGCGATGTGTCATGGACACCGCCCACTGTATATCCGGTTCGCTCGTGTTTCTACATATGTAAGGCGTCCTTGAACCAGCATCCAGACCAGAGAGCAAGAAGGTTTTTGCCATAAACAGATCTTGGGGAATGTTCTCGCAATTCGGCTCAGGAATACTTAGGTTCTAACCAAGAAGCAGATTTAGCAGACAAGCGGAGTTTTCGTGGCACTTTTCGTCATCGCCGGTATCCTGATTTTACCACTGATCGAGATTGCAGTTTTTATTGCCGTTGGCGAGGCTATCGGGATCCTGCCGACGATCCTCTTGACCATACTGACCGCTGTTGCCGGGTCGCTTATGCTCCGCCAGCAAGGCCTTTCTTTGGTAACGCGCATGCAAAACGAGTTGAATTCCGGGCGCGTTCCGGCAGATGACATCATGCATGGCGCGCTAATGGTCTTGGCAAGCCTGTTGCTTCTAATCCCGGGCTTTGTCACCGATGCCGTTGGTCTTTTGTTGTTTATTCCCGGCGTGCGGGCCGCAATCGCCAGGTTCATCGTCGCGCGGTCAAATGTTGTTATCGTTGAAAACGGCAGGGCACGTCGGCGGGATCCGAACGTAGTGGATCTGGATGAGGGCGATTGGTCGGCCGAAACGCATAAGAGCGACGCTACCGATCCGGCAGACGGCCAAAAGAAGATCAGCCCCTGGACAGATGCTGATGAAAAATCGTGAAACAACAGACCGCACAGATATCATTCTCGGTCACCCGATTGTGACCGGCAGGTTCGTCTTTCGCTTTCAATACCCTCGGTAATTAACACAATATACGCCGTTTTCGGCTTACACTGCAGGGATCAATTGCAGTACGAGGCCTGCGTGCAAAATTCCTTTAAGCTTTCCCGCGTCGATTGGGTCGATACCGCAAAAGGCATCTGTATCGTGTTTGTGGTCATGATGCATTGCGTGCTGGGGGTGGAGGCGGCGGCCGGCGAGACCGGATGGATGCACGCCATTGTCGCCTTCGCGGCCCCCTTCAGAATGCCCGACTTTTTTCTGATTTCCGGACTTTTCCTGGCCAACGTCATTACCCGTGACTGGAAACTGTATCTCGACCGGAAGGTCGTTCACTTCGCTTATTTTTATGCGCTCTGGATGACCATCCAGTTCGCCATCAAAGCGCCGGTCTTTGCCGGTGACATGGGCTGGGCCGGTGCGCTGCAATTCTATCTGATCAGTTTCGTTCAGCCCTTCGGCACGCTTTGGTTCATCTACATGCTGCCGATCTTCTTTGTTATCTGCAAAATCGCCCATGACCGGGGTGTGCCGTGGCAACTGATGCTGGCAGTTGGCGCTGCGCTACAGATTGCCCCCATCCATACAGGCTGGCTTCTGGTTGATGAGTTCGCTTCGCGGTTCGTCTATTTCTATGCGGGTTACATCTTCGCACCGAAAATCTTCGAGCTTGCCGAGTGGGCCCGCGAGCGGATTTCCCTCAGCCTCGCCCTGCTGGGTCTTTGGGGTGTCGCGAATGGCACCCTTGTGTATCTTGGCTGGGCCGCGCTCCCGGTCGTCT
Source organism: Roseibium hamelinense (assembly GCF_007830545.1). GTDB lineage: Bacteria > Pseudomonadota > Alphaproteobacteria > Rhizobiales > Stappiaceae > Roseibium > Roseibium hamelinense. The sequence continues at coordinate 197,049 of NZ_VLLF01000008.1, read as the reverse complement.
CTTTAGCGCTGGGCGCGGCTGGGGCAGGTGCGATCATCCTTACCAGCGCCCTCATCGTCAAAGCCGGTCACATGGATTTCCTGCGCCGCTTCGGCGAAAACTCGATTGTCATCTATTTGGCGTTTTTCTTCCCAATGGGCGTGGCGCGGATCGTCCTCTTGAAGCTCGGCGTTCTTGATACCGGCACCGTGTCCCTTCTTGTAACCGTCATTGCGGTGATCAGCCCGATGATCCTCTACTGGATGATCCGGAAAACAGGCTTTGGCGGGTTCTTGTTCAGGCGGCCGCAAAGGGCCTATCTCGGCGGGACTTTTGGCCGGAAACAAGCGCCACAGGCGGCCGAGTAGGGCGATCGCTGCACAAACTAGAGCGCTAACAAACGCTCTTAACCGTGGCCCGCCTTCGCTTTTGCTGGCTTGGAAAATAGTGCTGCGGAACGCGAAAAAGATTCTTCAACTAGTTTCTTCGCAAACTCTGCCTGCGCAGATGAAGGGCTATTTCTGTTGTTTGCGAGGCTTCTAGCTATCTTAACAGTCTGAATTTCCACTGTTTTTACGCCAGATCTACTAGATTTTTGGATTCGACCCGACATCATGCTCTCCATTTGTTTTCCCATAAATATCGTGATTTGCGTTAACAAGACAACCTATATCTGCTCCTGAAACCTCTAGAACAACAGCGATGGTTTCGGCTGCATGCATTAGAAATTCAGTTAATGATGCTTCTGCAAATCGATCTTCAATGTCGCTAGTGACGACCAATACGCCGTATGGGTCGCAATCATCATCTTCTGATATTGAGATTGGCACGCTAGCGAACGATACATACGCGATGTTATCATAATGTAGCTGTTTTGAACCTCGGGCCCTGCACAGCTGAGCGACCGAATCATCATTGGCATCGCCTGTGAAGATGGGGCGCCTATCTATGAACGCCTTTCCAACATGACCTTCGCCGGGCACCCAGTCTCTACCGAGTCCGAGAGACGGATGACTGCTCGATTTTCGGCGCCATACCGACTTCAGTATTCGCGCGTCTTTTTGATGAAAATAAACGCTAACGTTCCATTTTTCAGAGATTTTGAAACCAAATATCATGTCTCCCTGTAGGTAAATTGGGGACAAAATCTCATCTAAAACCTCGTTAAAATAAATATGATCGATCCCATTATTCTTTATTTCCTGTATATACTTTACTGACATTGCCCTGTAAGAGAATGAGGCAATATTTTTTAAATATAAATTGTTTACAATTGATTTTAATTCACTCGCCTCATTGTTGAGGTCGAGTATCAATGAGTCATCATTTTGTTTTTGCAACAGGAGTCTGTGGATATCACTATAGTTAGGATGCGATTTCCACCAAGATAAAATCCAAAAAACGACTAAAATGACCCAAAGAGCTATAACTAACCAATGACTTAAATCCCAAAGATATCCGGTTGAGGCGCTTAAAACAGCGAGTGAAACTGGTAATACGACCTGCAGCAAGGCAATTGACGCAGTATGATTCTGGGCTTGGCGACTAAATATTTTCGCAAATTCATGTTTGAAAACATCGCTCACAACTTATTCTCACATTCTAAGCTCGTACAAGGACCCGCAACACAACCAATCTATAGCATGTTGATCAAGCCAGAACTCACCAACTTATTGGCTCTTTTTTTCATTGCGGGCTTTCATAGATGACGCTCAACCGTCAATATCCGCGCCATGTCGACACAAAAATCTGCCTCCGCCCTCACCGCTGATGACCACCTGATCCTGGTTGACGGCTCCACCTTTATCTTCCGCGCCTATCACGCGCTGCCGCCGCTGACGCGCAAGTCGGATGGCTTGCCGGTGGGCGCCGTTTCGGGCTTTTGCAATATGCTGTGGAAGCTGCTGCAGGAAGGCCTGACCCCGGAAGAGGGCGACGAGCCGACCCATTTCGCGGTGATCTTCGACCACTCGGCGCAGACGTTCCGGAACGAGATCTATTCGGACTACAAGGCGCAGCGGCCGGAGCCGCCGGAAGATCTGGTGCCGCAGTTCGGCCTGATCCGGCAGGCGACCCGCGCCTTTTCCGTCCACTGCATCGAGCAGGAAGGCTTTGAGGCCGACGACCTGATCGCGACCTATGCGCGCCAGGCGGCAGCGCAGGGCGCACGCGTGACCATCGTCTCCGGTGACAAGGACCTCATGCAGCTGATCGGACCGAAGGTCGGCATGATCGACACCATGAAGAACAAGACCTTCGGCGAAGCGGAAGTCTTTGAAAAATTTGGTGTCGGCCCGGACAAGGTGATCGAGGTCCAGTCGCTGGCCGGGGACAGTGTCGACAACGTGCCCGGCGTACCCGGGATCGGCCTGAAGACGGCCGCCCTCCTGATCGAGGAATTCGGCGATCTGGAAACCCTGCTCGCTCAAGCCGACACGATCAAACAGAAAAAGCGTCGGGAGAACCTGATCGAGTTCGCCGAACAGGCGCGGATCTCCAGGCAGCTTGTCACCTTGAAGGACGACGTGCCGGTTGACGTGCCCGTCGGCAACTTGTCGGTGACGGAGATCGACGGACCGAAGGCAGTCGGTTTCCTGAAAGCCATGAGCTTCACCACGCTGACCAAACGCGTGGCGGAGACCACGGGTGCGGACCTTGCCAATATCGAACCGGAGGATTTCGACGTTCCGGGTTGGGACGTTCCCGATCACAAGGGACGGCAGGCGGAGCGTTCCGGAAGCAGCGGCGGCAGCACTGAAGGCTCAACACCCTCCGGAGCGGGCGCAGCGGCCCCTGATGGCATCATGACACCGCAATCGCTGGCCAATGCCAGGGCGGAAGCGGCGCGCAATACCACCATTGATACCAGCGCCTATGAAACCGTGATGTCCACCGGCAGGCTGAAAGAGTGGGTCGCGGAGGCCTACGAGACCGGCTTTGTGGCGTTTGACACCGAAACCACCTCGCTCGATGCCATGCAGGCCGAACTCGTCGGCCTGTCGCTTGCCACTGCACCCGGCAAGGCCTGCTACGTGCCGCTCGCCCATGTGGACGGGGAGGGCGATCTTCTGGGCGGCGGTGCGCTGGTCGAGGGCCAGATCCCGCTAAAAGAAGCGATCGAAATCCTCAAGCCCATGCTTGAAGATCCGGCGGTTTTGAAGATCGCGCAAAACCTCAAGTATGACTGGCTCGTCATGACCCGCTACGGGGTGGATTTAGCCCCGTACGATGACACCATGCTGCTGTCCTACACGGTCGATGCAGGCAAAGGCGGCAACGGCATGGACGAACTCTCGGAGCGCTGGCTCGGCCACAAGCCGATCCCGTTCAAGGAGATCTGCGGCTCCGGCAAGTCGATGATCACCTTCGACAAGGTGGTGATCGACAAGGCCACGGCCTATGCGGCGGAGGATGCCGACGTCACACTACGCCTTTGGCAGGTGCTCAAGCCCCGTCTGGCGTCGGACCGGATGGCGACCGTCTACGAGACACTGGAACGGCCGATGGTGCCCGTCCTGGCGCGCATGGAACAGCGCGGCATTTCCGTCGACCGGCAGATGCTGTCACGCCTTTCCGGAGACTTCGCGCAAGGCATGGCCGGGCTGGAAGCAGAAATTCACGACCTGGCCGGCGAAACTTTCAACATCGGCTCGCCCAAGCAGCTTGGCGACATTCTGTTCGGCAAGATGGGCCTGCCCGGCGGCAAGAAGACCAAGACCGGCGCCTGGTCCACTTCCGCCTCCGTTCTGGAAGACCTTGCGGCGGAAGGCCACGAGCTGCCCTCGAAAATCGTGGAGTGGCGCCAGCTTTCCAAGCTGAAATCGACCTATTCCGACGCGCTGCCCGAGTACATTCACCCGGAGACGAAACGCGTCCACACGTCCTATGCCCTTGCGGCCACAACCACCGGGCGCCTGTCCTCCTCGGAGCCGAACCTTCAGAACATTCCGGTACGCACCGCTGCTGGGCGCAAGATCCGCAAGGCCTTCGTGGCGGAGAAGGGCCACAAGCTGATTTCTGCGGATTACAGCCAGATCGAGCTGCGCGTGCTGGCGCATATGGCGGATATTCCGCAGCTGAAAAAGGCGTTCGAAGACGGGTTCGACATCCACGCCATGACGGCCTCTGAAATGTTCGGCACGCCGATCGAGGGCATGGACCCGATGGTCCGGCGGCAGGCCAAGGCGATCAACTTCGGCATCATTTACGGCATTTCCGCCTTTGGCCTAGCCAACCAGCTGGGCATCTCGCGCGGGGAGGCAGGCGACTACATCAAGACCTATTTCGAGCGCTTTCCCGGCATCAAGGACTATATGGAAGCGACCAAGAAACAGGTGCATGCCAACGGCTATGTTACCACGATCTTCGGCCGCAAGGCGCATTATCCTGATGTGAACACCAAGAACCCAAACATGCGCTCCTTTTATGAGCGCGCCGCGATCAACGCCCCGATCCAGGGGTCTGCCTCCGACATCCTGCGCCGGGCCATGGTGCGCATGGAAGACCGGCTTCAGTCATCGAAACTGGATGCGCAGATGCTGCTACAGGTGCATGACGAGTTGATTTTCGAGGTGCCAGAGCCCCAAGTCGAGGACACGATCCCGGTGATCCGGCAGGTGATGGAAAACGCCTGCGACCCGGCCCTCAAACTCTCCGTCCCGCTCCAGGTCGATGCCCGCGCCGCTGACAACTGGGACGAAGCGCATTAGGCAAGCATAACCGTACGGATCCTTGCGGCATTTCTGCTTTTAGGTAAATTTGCCGGAATGCGGGCAGTCTGACCGGGTTTGCCACCCCAGCCTGCGCTCCGGGACCAGCACCGAAGAGCATACTCCGTGCGTTTTTGGTGCAAAACAAAGAGCAATCATTCGCATTCAACACAGCACTTGCCGCTTCGCTTAAAGTGTGATGAAAATAAATTACACTTATTAATTGAGAGCACGATGGTCAGCCGGGTCACAACACTTGCCTTTCACGGCATCGAAGCCGTTCCGGTTGACGTTCAGGTGCAAGTCGGGCCGGGCATGGTGGCTTTCACGATTGTCGGCCTGCCGGACAAGGCCGTTGCAGAAAGCCGCGAGCGCGTGCGCGCTGCCTTGCATGCCTCCGGCCTCGCCCTTCCGGCAAAACGGGTAACAGTAAACCTCGCCCCCGCCGACCTGCCCAAGGAAGGCTCTCACTACGACCTGCCGATTGCCCTCGGCGTTATGGCCGCGATTGGCGCCATTCCAGCAGATATCTTGTCGGACTACGCGGTCCTGGGCGAGCTTGGCCTCGACGGATCGGTGGCGGAGGTCAGCGGGGTTCTTCCTGCAGCTGTCGGGGCGAATGCGCTCGGAAAGGGGCTGATTTGCCCGGCCGCCAGCGGCGGAGAGGCCGCCTGGGCCGACAGCGAGATGGACATCCTGGCCCCGGTTTCGCTGATCCAGCTCGCCAACCACTTCAAGGGTACACAGGTGCTCTCCCGCCCGGCTCCGAAGTTGCAGACCGCACCAGACAGCCTTCCCGACCTAAAGGATGTCCGCGGGCAGGAAAGCGCCAAGCGCGCGTTGGAGATTGCCGCCGCCGGTGGGCACAACCTGCTGATGACTGGTCCGCCTGGCGCCGGGAAATCCATGCTGGCCAGCCGATTGCCGTCCATCCTGCCGCCGCTTCAGCCGAAGGAACTGCTCGAAGTCTCCATGATCGCCTCGCTCGCAGGTGAGTTGGCAGACGGGCGCCTCACAGACCGGAGGCCCTTCCGCGCACCACATCATTCGGCCTCCATGGCCGCTCTGGTCGGGGGTGGCATGCGTGCAAGACCGGGTGAAGTTTCTCTGGCCCATAACGGCGTATTGTTCTTGGACGAATTGCCCGAATTCAATCCCCAAGTGCTCGACAGCCTGCGTCAACCGCTGGAGACCGGCGAGGCGGTGATTGCCCGCGCCAACCACCGGGTCACCTATCCCGCGCGCATCCAGTTCATCGCGGCGATGAACCCGTGCCGCTGCGGACATGCGGGCGAACCCGGGCATAAATGCCGGCGTGGCGAGCGGTGCGCGAGCGAGTATCAGGCCCGGATCTCCGGACCGCTGCTGGACCGGATCGATATCCGGATCGACGTTCCGGCGGTCAGCGCTATGGATCTTATCGGCCAATCCGACAACGAGCCGTCCGGAAAGGTTGCGGTCAGGGTCTCAAAAGCCCGGCAGATACAGCGCGAGCGATATTTGAACCTTGGATTGCCGGGAACAACGAATGCCAATGCGCCCGCATCCACAATCGAAACCGTGACCCGGCCGGATGCGGCCGGGATGGGGTTTTTACGTGAAGCCGCTGAAAAACTTGCCCTAAGCGCTCGGGGATATCATAGGGTTCTAAAACTCGCACGGACTCTCGCAGACCTTGACGGCAAGGACAGTGTCGCGCGCATACATCTGGCAGAAGCTTTGAGCTACCGGGGAAAAGATCTTGCACGTCAAGCGGCTTGAGGCACGCATATAAAAAAGATCTTTTAACCCAAAATCGGCAGACTTGGTTATGTGTAGCCTCGCGAACAACCATTGCTATTTTTAGCAATGAAACGCTTTTTCAAGCCTTGCTCTGCATATTGATGGAGAATCGGCCTCAACGGTGTTGCGTGAGAGAGTATTGGCCTTGGCACAAAAGAGCTTTGAAACAACGGTACATAGCTTTTCCGGACCGGATACGGATACATCCAAAGAGCATTCAGCCACCAAATCCGATTCGGATCTAGGACCGTCCGCAGAATCCGGGCATGAGCCCGATCATGAATACGGCGCCGCTCCCGTTCTACGGCGGGAAACCGATAAACCGGTTGATGCCCCTGGCAAATGGATACAGCACGCTGCACTGGCCGGTCTGGTCATCGCGTTTGTAGGCTCATTCTTTCTGATCAGTGGCAGCCAAACCATGCGGCTGGCCGCCCTTGGCCTTGCATTTTTCGCTGGCGGCCTTGCTGTTTGGCGTCTTCTGGCGGACGATCAGTTACGGCTCTCTCAGGCTCTGGTGGCCAAGGATGACAAGATCCGCCGGCTGATGGAACGATGCGAAGACCTGGAAGACCGCGCGTGGGAACTGCGCGAGTCCGATGAGCGCAACACCGGTATTCTGTCGAGCCTCGGCGACATCATTTTGCGCCGAGATCCGACTGGGACGCTCGTTTATGCAAATGCAGCAGCGCATGACGCCTTTGGGCCGGAACACAATCTCAAAATCGGGTCGGCGATCAACCTGCCGCTGATTGACCGTGCGGATCCAGCCGACGAAGCAGGCACCGAAAGCTTGGAAGCACATAAAAGATTTGGGTTCGGGGACGTGCAGCTGAACACTCCGCGTGGCCCACGCTGGTATTCGCGGATCGATGTAAGTGTGCGCGATGCTGTGACTGAGCAACCCATGGTCCAAACAGTCCTGCGGGACGTGACCGACCGGCGGATGATGGAAGAAGAGCTGTTGGCCGCTCGTCGCTCGGCGGAAAGCTCAAGCGAGGCAAAATCGCGTTTTCTGGCCACGGTCAGCCACGAAATACGCACGCCGCTGAACGGCATTCTCGGCATGACCGCGCTTTTGCGCGACACCCGGCTAACCAAGGAACAGTCGGCTTACATTGAGGCGCTGGAAACGTCCGGTGACACCTTGCTTCTGTTGATTGATGAGGTGCTAGACTTCTCAAAGGTCGAAGCAGGAAAACTCGACATTCAGGCCGTGCCGACCCGGCTGACCGGATTGACCGAAGGCGTTGTTGAACTCCTTGCGCCAAAGGCACATGCCAAAGATCTAGAAATCGGTACGCGTATCGATCCGCGGTTGCCTGAAATGGTGACCGTTGACGCGATCCGGGTGCGCCAGATCCTGTTCAACCTGACAGGAAATGGCGTGAAATTTACAGATGACGGCGGCGTCGCCATTGAAATAGATGGCCAGGCGAACGTGTCTGGCGGCACTGACCTCGTCTTTAAAGTCCGAGATACCGGCATTGGCTTTGACCCAGATGAGGCAAGCCGCCTGTTCATGGAGTTTGAACAAATCGACCACGGCCCGGCCCGGAAGTTTGGCGGAACAGGCCTTGGATTGGCGATCGCACAGCGCCTTGTTAGATTGATGGGCGGGACGATCGTCGCCGAACCCACCACCAATCAGGGTGCACAGTTCCGGGTCACGATACCCATTCCGGAAAAACTAACCGAGGTCCCGCACACACCTGCGTTTTCGGGAAAACGGATAGTGTTTGTCAGCGACAGCCGGATTGAATGTCCATTGCTGGCGGATCGGTTGAGACTTGACGGTGCTGGCGTGGACATTCGTATGCCGGGTGCTGATGATCTATCCGACCTGTTGTCCTTGGCGGATATCATTTTGGTCGACAACAGTGCCGTGTCCGACAGCGGCGGCTGGCTTGCCTCTGCCCGGCTCAGCGGAATTGATGCCCCGGCGATTGTGCTGATCGCGCCATCCGAGCGCGACCGTCTCGACCGGCTGCGCGAGGCCGGCTACTCTGCTTATCTGATCCGCCCTGTTCGCATGGAAACCCTGAACCGCGTGATTTCCGGTCTATTGGAAGCCAAGGACGGCGAAGCCGTTTGGGATGTGGCCGGCGAACACAATACGCCGGTATCGGGCGTGACAACTCGGCGGCTGGCGCCGGCCCGGCCCCTCAAGCTTCTCGTTGCCGAGGACAATGACATCAACCGGCTTCTGAGTGAGGCGCTCCTGCGAAAACTCGGCCACGAACCGACGGTTGTTGTCGATGGGGAGAAGGCTGTTGCTGCCGCAGCGGAACATGAGTTCGATGCGATTTTAATGGACCTGCACATGCCGGGCCTTGATGGGCTTGACGCAATTACGCAGATCCGAGCGCGAGAGGCCAAACAAGGGCGCGATCCAATCCCAGTCCTGATGGTTACTGCCGACGTAATGCAGGACGCGCGAGAGCGAGCCAAAGCAGCGGGAGCATCAGGCTATCTGACAAAACCGCTCACAGCGGACGCGATTCAGGAAGCACTGCAGGCACTATCCAGTTCGAAGATGCATTTTTCCTGAGGAGCGCGACCGAGACTTCCTTGCAGCCACAGTGTGTTCACCGCGGCTGCCATTGGTATTAATACCAGTATGCAAGGCGTCTTCTCAATGTCACGTATTTGTCGGAAAACTATGGTCTACGGCTGTGCGTGGCGGACTTCAAGATCTGACAATCCTTGTCACGGCAAACACAAAAAGGCACGATGGGCCAAATAGCGCGAGCGGATAACGTTCGTGATACAACAAAGCACATAGGGACCTGACATCGATGATGCGGTCGGGCATTTTTTCGCCGAGGAAACTGGTTCGAAAGTTTGCGCCGCTGGCGCGCCCACTCCCATACGCCGGCGTGGCACCAGCCGCCGCCGTGCGCAGAGAGACGCCCCTTCGTATCCAAGACAGCCTTGGAAGGATCGGTCCGCTTGAAGTGCGGTTGGCCCGCAATTTCAAAGAGGTCAAGAAAGCGCAGCGGCTACGCTATCAGGTCTTCTACGAGGAAATGTCGGCAATCGCAGATGCGCGAACCCTCGCCACACATCGCGACGTTGACCCGTTTGACGCGATTTGCGACCACATGCTGGTGATTGACCATTCGTCACTCAAACGGAACAAGCTAGGACGCCTAAAGCCCGAAATTGTCGGTACGTATCGGTTGCTCCGTCAAGAAATCGCTAACATGCATGACGGCTTTTACACGGCTGGCGAATATGACATCCAGCCGCTGATCGACGCTAATCCGGGAAAACGGTTTTTGGAACTCGGCCGGTCTTGCGTTTTGAAGCCTTATCGGAACAAGAAAACCGTTGAGCTGCTGTGGCACGGTGTTTGGTCCTACATACTCATGCACAACATCGATGTCATGTTGGGTTGTGCGTCCATTCCCGGCACCAATCCGGACGAGATGGCAACTCAGCTGTCATTTCTGCATGCTACAGCGCGCGCACCCGAAAATTGGCGGGTACGCGCATTGCCTGAACTGTTCGTTGATATGGACAGGATCCCGAACGATCAACTGAACGCCAAAGAAGCGCTCCGCGCTTTACCGCCTCTGATCAAGGGCTATCTTCGGTTAGGTGCGTTTGTAGGTGACGGCGCGGTGATTGATCATCAATTCGGCACGACGGATGTGTTGATCCTCATGCCGGTGTCAGAACTCAACTCACGTTATGTGAATTATTACGGGGCAGATGCGAGCCGCTACGCAAGCTGACGCTGAGCGGCCCGGCACCGGAGATCAATTACCAGGCTGTGGGCCTTCATAACCTTCAACGAGAATAATATCCGCCTCTGATGCTGGCAGCCGATGGGTGCGTGCGGCCTGATACTCCGGCGAATTGAAGCAGGCCAAGGCCGTTTCACTATCTTTGAACTCAATAACGACGTTCCGCGCACGCGCCTCGCCTTCAAACCGAGTTACGGTGCCGCCCCTTGCGAGAAATCGCGCGCCAAATTTTTCGAATGCAGCGGCCGCACCGTCAACATAGTTTTTGTAGGCATCAGGGTCCGTCACATCGACGCGCGCAATCCAATAAGCCTTTGGCATGTATGTTTTCCTTCTTACAAGCCTTTAATCCCGCGGTTTGGGACCACCATTATATCCACTGTTAGATGGTTCATTGCTATGGCGAAGTGACAAGCCTTAACGCCCCCTTAAATTGCCGCATTCTATCGTCAAGGCGGGTCGCCTACGGGGGCAGGTGTATTTTGGGATTTTGAGTACGCATGACGCGAAAGCCTCGGCGGCCAGCGCGTATTGAACCTCGTTTCGACGGGGAGAGCGCAAGCACACTTAACCTGCGGCCGACGCAGCAGGACAGACCAGGTGCGCCTAAATCTCCCAGCAAAAAGAAAAAAGTCACGCCCCGGAAAAAAGCGGCTGGCACTGCCAAGAAGGGGACAAAACGCCCGGTCCGCACTAGATCCGGATCTAAACGCCGCCAAGCAAAGCGGAAAAAACAGCGTAGAAACATCGGTGCGACGATTGCCAAACTCACCAAGAGGGCGGCGTATTGGGGCTGTGTGCTTGGCATATGGGGTGGCATATTCGCTGTTGGCGTCATCATCTATTATGCCGCCTATCTGCCGCCGACCTCGGAGTGGGAAGTTCCGGAGCGGCCACCAAATGTGAAAATCGTTTCCGCAAACGGGCAGTTGATTGCCAATCGGGGCGATACCGGTGGTGAGGCCGTCCGGCTTGAACAGTTGCCGCCCTACTTGCCCAATGCAGTTATTGCTATTGAGGACCGACGTTTCCGGTCCCATTTCGGCATCGATCCGCTCGGTCTGATACGCGCCATGTACGTGAATTTAACCGCCGGGACGTTGGTTCAAGGTGGCTCTACGCTGACGCAGCAGCTTGCGAAAAACCTGTTCCTGGAGCCAGACCGGACAATCAAGCGCAAGATGCAGGAAGTTGTTTTGGCCATATGGCTCGAAACGCACTATTCCAAAGATGAAATCTTGGAAATGTACCTGAATCGGGTCTATCTCGGAGCCGGCGCCTATGGCGTGGATGCGGCGGCGCGGCGCTACTACGGTAAATCAGCCAGATTGGTCACCATCGCCGAAGCAGCGACGATAGCGGGATTGCTCAAGGCGCCATCCCGCTACTCGCCAGCCCGCAACCCTGACTTAGCCGAAGAACGGGCGCAGCTTGTCTTGGCTGCAATGCATGAAGAAGACTATATCACGGACGCGGAGGCGAAAAATGCGCTCGCAGCACCGGCAAGAGTGGTCCGGCGCTACACGACAGCGAGCGACAATTATGCAGCCGACTGGGTGATGGACGTCCTGCCACGCTATATAGGCTCCCTCGATACCGATATTATTGTCGATACAACAATCGATCGGCACATGCAGAATGCTGCCGAAGCGGCGCTGCGGAAGACTTTACACGAACACAGCCACGAAAAACGGGTCAGGCAGGGTGCGATTGTTACCCTCGATACCGCAGGTGCCGTCAAGGCTCTGGTCGGCGGTGCGGACTATTCCAAAAGCCAGTTTAACAGGGCCGTCTACGCAAAGAGACAACCGGGATCGGCTTTCAAGCCGTTTGTCTATCTGGCCGCGATCGAAAACGGAATGAGCCCACAGACCATCCGCCAAGATCAGCCGATTAACATTGGCGGATGGTCGCCCAAGAACTACACCAAAGAACATTATGGCCCAGTGACGCTTCGCCAAGCGCTGGCGATGTCCCTGAATACGGTTGCAGCTCAAGTGACCTATGAAGTGGGTCCCAAAAAAGTGGCTCAGACCGCTAAACGGCTCGGAATTCAATCCAAGCTGACAACCAATCTGTCGCTTGCCCTGGGGACGTCTGAAGTAACGCCGCTTGAAATTGCAGGCGCCTATGTGCCGTTTTCAAACGGAGGATATGGCGTTATTCCGCACATCATTCGTAAAATCCGCACGGAAGACGGCAAAGTTCTGTATTCCCGAAAGGGCGAGGGGCCAGGGCGGGTCATATCCCGCACGTATGTTGGCAACATGAATGTGATGATGGCCGAAACACTGGCTACAGGGACGGGCCGCAAAGCCCAATTGGCCAGCGGCCGGAAAGCTGGCGGTAAAACCGGCACCAGCCAGGATTTCAGGGACGCTTGGTTCATCGGATATACGGCCAATCTGACGACAGCGGTATGGCTTGGAAATGATGACAACTCCCCAACCAAGCGCGCAACCGGCGGAACCTTGCCGGCCATTCTTTGGAAGGAAACGATGGAAGCTGCACATGCCAATCTGCCGGTCGCGGACCTTCCGGGTGTTCCAGATATTCCAGCCTCAGCTGCTGTGCCTAGAAGCCGAAACAATGCGGGTGCTGATAACAGCGGTTCGGGCCGTGGCCTTGTGCCACCGGCACCGATCGGGAATGGCCAAGATGAAGAGCGACGCGGTCCGTTGAACCTTCTGAGAGGGATTTTCGGCGGCGGAAACAGCTGATCGGTTGCTTTGCGCTTGGGGACCCACGATTGAGCCGTTAGGAATCCAGCGACTGTCGGCAAATCCGGGCGGCACGCCAACTGTGGTCACATCGTGGGCAGACAAGCTCGAATTGCCCTGACAAAGCACCGCATCGGTCCATAGCCGCAATCGGCCCTTCCTCGGATCATCGCGAATCGGAGGATATTAGAGTGTTCTATTGCCCGTAGCGGTGCAGATTTACCCCGTTGTCCCGGAGCCATTTGCGCGCCTCGGGTGTGTGCGGGGCAAGCCCGTTGCAAACCTTCCAAAACCGACTGGAATGGTTCATCTCCACAAGGTGGGCAACCTCATGCGCAGCCACATAGTCCAAAATCTCTGGCGGCGCCAATATCAACCGCCAGGAAAACGATAACCGGCCGGTGGACGAACAAGATCCCCATCTGCTGGAGGTATCCCGCACACTGATGCCAGTAAATGATTTGTTGATTTTAGCCGCATGAAACCGGCACCTTTCAGTCAGTTGCGCCTTCGCCTCCTGCCTAAGCCATGCCTGAACCTTTCTAGGAATGTGATCGTCCGAACCCGGCACCAGCAACTGCCATTGACCGGCTTCGAATGTGCGGTTTACGAGGCCACGCAGTTTTCCCAGAGGAATAATGATATGCTCTTCTCCCTGATAAGGGACCCGGTCACCGGGAAAAAGCGATACCATATCCGGGCGCTGGGAAAGCCGCTCGGACAACCACGCGGCATGCCGTCGGGCAAAGCTTTCAGCTTTCGCGAGAGACCCGCCTTTTGGCACGGTTAATACCGGTTCCGCCCGATCTGGCGGAATACGGAGCTGGTAGTTCTTTGCCCGGTTGTTGGCCTTGATGCGGATAACGAACTGCTCTGCCCCATGCTGGACCAAGATGTCCGGCGGCAGTTCCTTTTTACGCAATCGTTGAAGCATCTGAGGTTCGTATCCCATCCGAATCGTCGATCAGCAGAATACCCTGTGCCCATAAACGACGAAAGCGGCGCGTTTGACGGCGCCGCCTTCGGTCGAAAATTGCAGGGTGATCGACGTCAACCTGCTTGAGGGGAAGTGCCGCGGCCGCGGTTAGACATGAAGCGGTCGAATTCCTCTTGGTCGCGCGCGCGCCGGAGCTCATGCAGAAACTCATCAAATTCAGCACGCATGGTGTCCAGCTTGGCGCGTTCTTCCTCGAGCCGCTTTAACTCGCGGTCGCGGTAGTCATCAAAAGCTGCGTTTCCCGTGCGGCCATACGCGGTTCCCTTCGCCATTTGATCGACAGCTCCCTTTACCGGGCTGGAACGCCATTGGTCACGTGCGTCCCGAGCCATTGCGCTAAACCGGTCTCCCCAAAGGATATAGGCCAGCATTGCCAGTCCGAGCGGCCAGAACACAACAAATCCGAGGACCATCAATCCGATAGTCAGCGGGGTCCAGCCAGGTTTCAAGTTGCATGTGTTGGTCGTCATTGTCCTATCCATAACAATCATCCACGTAAATAAAGTGGGGAGTATTTCAGCTGTGTTCAAGTTTTCGAGACCAGAATTTGAAGTCTTGAGCTCCCGCAATTGAAATGAAAAACCCCCGGCAATCTGCCGGGGGCTCCCCAATATTCTGAATTTATTTTGAATTCTAAGACACTGTTTCTGAGAGTGATTTTGCCTGCTCGATCCATTTATCCCGCTCCATTCGGCCACGGAAATCAAGCTTGCTGTCCAATGCTTCGATTTGCTGGTCCGTCAAACCAGCGATTTGCCAGTAATGAAAAATCCCGGCTTCGTTTAGAGCGGCCTCTAGCTTCGGACCAACTCCGGAAATCGCTTTTAAATCATCGGCCACGCCCCGGGGACTGGCCAATAAGATTTCTTCGAGGGCATCCGCGCTTTTGCGCTCTGGCTGAACCGCTACCGATGGCGTCTTGCTTGCCACCTCGGCGGCCCGCGGCTGAGTTTTAGCGCCCGGAGCTGCGGCTGATTTCGGCCTGTCGATTTTACGGGCCGCGCTTGGGTTCGACCGCATGAAGTCGAGTACCCGCGGTGCAATTTCGGCGCGCCAGCGCGATCCGTTGAAGACGCCGTAGTGCCCGACACTTGGCTGCTCGTAGTGCACCTTCATGTCATCCGGGAGACTGGTGCACAAATCATGGGCAGCGCGTGTTTGCCCCCGCCCAGTGATGTCGTCCTTTTCGCCCTCGACAGTCAAAAGCGCTGTCCGCCGGATCCTGGAGCAATCCACCGGCGTGTCGCCATGCATCATCGTGCCCATGGGCAAAGAATGTTCAATGAAAACAGTCTCAACCGTTTGAAGATAGAACTCTGCAGTGAGGTCCATGACCGCAAGATATTCGTCATAAAACTCGCGGTGTTTTTCGGCGTTGTCGCCGTCGCCCTCAACCAGATGCTGGAAGAACTCGCGATGCGCCGTCACGTGCCGGTCCAGATTCATACTCATAAAACCGGACAGTTGTAAGAAGCCTGGATAGACATTCCGCATGAAACCGGGATGCGGAAACGGCACCTGCATGATGACATTGCGCTTGAACCAATCAATGCCCTTGCGCATGGCGAGGTCGTTGACCGCCGTCGGGGCAACCCGCGTATCGATTGGGCCACCCATCAGCGTCATCGTGGCAGGCACATAAGGATCATCACGCCCCTCCATAACTGCTACTGCCGCCAACACCGGCACAGAAGGCTGGCATACACCCAGAATATGCGTGTCCGGCCCGAGGAAATGCAGCATCGAGATGAGGTAATCAATGTAGTCGTCAAGATCGAACTTGCCGTCTGCAAGCGGAACCATCCGGGCGTCGATCCAGTCGGTGATGTAGACCTCGGCTTTCGGGAGCAGGGTCTCCACGGTGCCGCGCAGAAGAGTCGCGTAATGGCCGGACATCGGTGCAACGATCAGCACTTTTGGATCGTTCTTACCCTTATTCGTTGCGCGTTCGAAATGGATGAGATCGCAAAACGGCCGACTCCAGACGATGTTCTCGCGAACAGGAACCTTCACGCCACTAACGGTGGTTTCCGGTATCCCAAACTCGGGTTTGCCGTATCGGCGTGTCATTCGCTCAAGGACTTCACAGCCAGCGGCAATCGACTTGCCAACCTCAGTGTGTGTCCATGGATTAAGCGGGTTTTGAAAGTACAGGCGCGTCATGTCTGCCGCAGCCCTCAGCGGGCCCATGGCGGCATGGTTCATTTCGTAAAGATGATAATATGGCAAACGTGTCTCCTTACGAACCGGCTCTTGGCCAAACATACTTTTTATTTTGCATCGCAACAGAATAGGACAAAGATGACCAGCGCCGCAATACAGCTAATTTCTAACAATGCTGCGGTTTTTTGAGCCTTGCGGGAGACGATGAGCTCACTGCCCCAACGTTAAATTAGCGAAGGGCGATTAATTTTATGCGAAATATCAAAATGATACCGTGTGGCGCTGGAGCACTTATTTTTGGTCAGGCGGCAAGATCGGCAACGACGGCATCAAGAACAAAAAAGCCGTTTCGCGTTGCCCGGATCCTGTTTTCCCCGAGTTCTTCGACCATCTTCTCGTCCAAAAGCGCCTTCAAACGCTTCGGCTCCACCTCCCTGCAGGCCAGCTTCTCATAACGGGAGAGGTCTATGCCCTCTTGCAGGCGCAGTCCCATCAACAAGAATTCATCGCCTTGTTCTTCTTCGGTCAGGCCAGCGTTTTCTATCAAGCCGTGGCGGTGTGTCTCGACATTTTGAAGCCAGGTTTCCGGATGTTTTTCCGTAGCAGTTGCGAGCTTTGACGCGCCTACGCTAATCCGGCCGTGCGCACCTGGTCCGACGCCGACATAATCGCCATAGCGCCAATAAACGAGATTGTGCTGGCATTCTGCCGCCGGTTTGGCGTGGTTGGACACCTCATAGGCTGGCATACCGTGGTCGGACGTAATCTCTTGGGTCAACGCATAAAAATCGGCGCCCAACTCCGGTTCGGGAACGACGAGTTTCCCGGCCTTGTGAAGCGAGAAAAACGGCGTCCCTTCTTCAATCGTCAATTGATATAGCGATAGGTGATCCGCAGCCAGCGCTATGGCCTCCTGCAGCTCGGACTGCCACGCTCCCAGTGTCTGGTTTGGCCGGGCATAAATCAGGTCAAAAGACAACCGTGGGAATGTTTCGCGGGCCGTTTCAATCGCTTTTCTGGCCGCAGCCGCATCATGCAGGCGGCCGAGCAACCTCAAATCGTGATCGTTCAAGGATTGAACACCCAAGGAAACGCGGTTTACGCCGGCCGCGCGATATCCCTTGAACCGGTCTGCCTCAACGCTCGAAGGGTTGGCTTCAAGCGAAACTTCGACCGTGTTGTCGACAGTCCAAAGCGCGGCGATCTTGTCCAGGATACGCCCAACTGTTGCCGGCTCCATCAAGGACGGCGTCCCACCGCCAAGGAATATCGAGTTGACCCGCTTGGTGCATGTGAGCTCCGCAAAATATTCAAGCTCGGTCTCGAATGCGCTTGCAAATCGATCCTGGTCGACAGGTTGGTGACGGACATGCGAGTTGAAATCGCAATACGGGCATTTGGCCGCGCAGAACGGCCAATGCACATAGATCCCAAAACCACCCTCCGGTGTATCTCCAGCGCCCGCTTGCATCAGTTCTCCAAACAGGCCTTCGAGAACAGTTCAAATGCCCGTGCCCGATGTGACAGAGCCGGAGTGTCTGCCGACCAGCCGTGCTTTTCCTCGGAGGTCATTTCGCCAAAAGTTCTGTCATACCCGTCAGGCTGGAAAACCGGGTCGTATCCGAATCCCTTGTCACCACGCGGCGGCCAGACCACCTGCCCATGAACTTCGCCGCGGAACATCTCCGTGTGGCCGTCAGGCCAGGCAAGGCACAGAACAGCCACGAAATATCCGCGCCTGTCAGCGCCGGCGACGGCTGGGATAGCCTCCAGCTTTTCTTCGATCGTCCGCATGGCCATGGCAAAATCTTTTTCAGGTCCTGCCCAGCGCGCAGAATAGATCCCGGGCTGACCATCCAGTCCTTCCACGCAAAAGCCGCTATCGTCAGCCAAGGAAGGCAAACCGGACGCTTTTGCCGCTGCTACAGCCTTCAGTTCGGCGTTTGCCTCGAACGTCAGCCCGGTTTCTTCCGGTTCGGCAAGATTTTGGTCAGCGGCGGAGGTAACCTCGAAGCCATAAGGCTCCAAAAGTTCATTGATCTCCCGGATTTTCCCGTTGTTGTGGCTGGCAACAACAAGCTTGCCCGGCATCAGTTTGCGCTGGCTCATGGATATGTCCCTTAGAGGATGGCCATTTTTTGTAGGTCTACGAGCCGGGTAATCCCTTTTTTAGCAAGGCCTGTAAGCTGCCCAAACTCGGCTTCTGAGAACGGGACGCCTTCTGCGGTACCTTGTATCTCTACGATACCGCCCGATCCGGTCATAACAAAGTTTGCGTCGGTTTCGGCCGTGCTATCCTCGGCATAGTCGAGATCGAGTACCGGTGTGCCTTCATAAATTCCGCAAGAAATGGCGGCGATATGGTCTTTGAGAACGCCATCCTTGACCATGTCACGCGCCTTCATCCACTCAATACAGTCGAAAAGAGCGACCCAGGCACCAGTTATCCCTGCGGTACGGGTGCCGCCGTCCGCCTGAATAACATCACAATCGACGGTGATTTGAACTTCTCCGAGAGCCTGGAGATCGACAACAGCGCGCAACGACCGGCCGATAAGCCGCTGGATCTCCTGCGTACGCCCGGATTGCTTGCCCGCACTTGCTTCACGACGCATCCGATCACCTGTTGCCCTCGGCAGCATGCCATATTCAGCCGTCACCCAGCCGCGTTGCTGGCCGCGAAGCCAGGGCGGAACGCGCTCTTCAAGACTGGCCGTACAAAGGACGTGGGTGTCGCCAAACTTGATCAGGCAAGAACCCTCAGCATGTTTGGAGACATTCCGTTCTATGGTAACAGCGCGCAGTTCATCTTGTGCGCGTTTTGACGGACGCATCATCTAACCCTTATCCTCTTCAGAGTTCGGCACTACTTGTTGCCGCGCCTTGTAGCGCTGGAACCGGAAGCACGTAAAGGCCTGCTTGCTTCTTGGGGTAAATTTGCGCCTATATCATCAAGAGAACAACCGAATCCCGCAAAAAGGCCGCAGAGCCCTTCCGGCTGATGAAATGGAGTATGGCGGTGAGTCTGAGCGACCTCGATAAACGATCTCGCGAAATTTTCCGTTCAATCGTAGAGACTTATCTCGAAACCGGCGAACCTGTCGGATCGCGAAACGTCTCGCGCAGCCTCAACATGTCACTTTCGCCGGCATCAGTCCGGAATGTCATGGCGGATCTTGAGCATATGGGCCTGCTGCATGCGCCGCATACCAGTGCCGGACGTTTGCCGACCGAAATTGGACTACGGTTTTTTGTAGATGCCCTCCTGGAAGTCGGAGATCTGTCACAAGACGAAAGGCGGCAGATTGACGTTCAGGTAAAAGCGTCACAACGGGCAAACTCCAGCGAGCAGGTTCTTACAGAAGCTAGTCAGCTGCTGTCCGGCCTTTCCATGGGCGCGGGCGTGGTTCTCACGCACAAATCCGATATGCGCTTGAAGCACATTGAATTCGTTCGCATTGAGCCATTGAAAGCACTGGCTGTGTTGGTTGGCGAAGACGGATCGGTCGAAAACCGGGTCCTGGATCTCCCGGCCGGCCTACCTTCTTCGGCGCTTGTTGAAGCTTCGAACTATTTGAATGCGCAGCTTCAGGGGCGCACACTTGCTGAACTCAGACGTGAATTGGAGAAGGTTCGCGATGCGGACCAGGCAGAACTCGACGAATTGAGCAGAAAGGTCGTCGATGCAGGACTAGCCATCTGGGCAGGCGACAACCAAAAAGATCCCGGCACTTTGATCGTTCGCGGCAGGTCGAACTTGCTGACCGACCTGGAAGCTGCGGAAGATTTGGAGCGCATCCGGTTGTTATTCGATGACCTTGAGACAAAGCGCGATCTCATTCAACTGCTCGGTCTGGCCGAAAGTGGAGATGGTGTCCGGATATTTATCGGATCGGAAAACAATCTGTTTTCGTTGTCTGGATCCTCACTGGTTGTGTCGCCATACCGCGACAGCAACCAGCGAATTGTTGGCGTACTAGGCGTCATTGGTCCGACCCGGCTGAACTACGCTCGCGTCATCCCGATGGTCGATTATACGGCACGGCTCGTGAGCCGCATCCTAAAGTGAGCCGCGACGGCCAAACGGTCTGATAAAACACGATCTGCAACAGGAGCCTGGAACGACCATGCTTTCTCCCGCTGAACTGGAGCGTTATGCTCGCCACATCGTTATGAAAGACATTGGCGGGGCAGGCCAGCAGAAACTCAAAAACGCAAAGGTTCTGGTCCTTGGCGCAGGCGGTTTGGGCGCGCCGGTTCTCCAGTACCTTGCAGCGGCCGGCGTTGGAACACTTGGAATTGTCGATGACGATACCGTTTCGCTGTCAAATCTTCAGCGACAAGTGATCCATGACACCGGGCAGCTCGGAGAGCCTAAAGTTGCGAGCGCGGCCGAGGCTATCGTCAGGTTGAACCCAAACATTTCGGTCAAACCTTATCCTCAGAGGCTGGCCGGCCACAACGTGATGTCCTTGGTCTCCAACTACGATCTCATCGTTGACGGATCCGACAACTTCACGACACGCTATCTCGTATCGGATGCATGCTTTTTTGCGAAGAAGCCCCTGATCACGGCAGCTGTTGGACAGTTTGACGGGACGATCACCACACTTAAGCCGCACGAAAATAATGCGGACGGTCAGCCGAACCCAACCTACAGATGTCTGT
Source organism: Roseibium hamelinense (assembly GCF_007830545.1). Taxonomy (GTDB): domain Bacteria; phylum Pseudomonadota; class Alphaproteobacteria; order Rhizobiales; family Stappiaceae; genus Roseibium; species Roseibium hamelinense. The sequence goes on along the minus strand of NZ_VLLF01000008.1, from coordinate 176,279 downwards.
TTCCTGACCAGCCGCAGGATGGCCTGCTTCCCACCTGCGCGGAAGCCGGAGTGCTTGGAGCTTTGACCGGAATTCTCGGCGCCATGCAGGCAATGGAAGTGATCAAGGAAATCACAGGTACGGGACAAGGGCTCGTGGGGCGGCTGATGATCTTCGATGCACGCGCGTTTAGGATGGAGACGATACGCTATCGCCGGTCGCCCGCCAATCCGCTCAATGGAGACAAGCCCAAGAGCTGGACCGAAATGTTGGAAGCGGCCTAATGGAAAAAACCGCGGCCGGTCCGGACCGCGGTTCAATCTCAAACCTGACCCAAATAGGTCAGTTCGGCATCGGCTTTGCGCCTTCCGTTGCAGCTTGCTGCTGCATGTTCTGGCGATAGAGGTTGGCGAAATCGATCGGGTCCAGCAGCAGAGGCGGGAAACCACCATTGCGGGTAGCTTCAGCCAGAATGTTGCGCGCGAACGGGAAAATCATGCGCGGGCACTCAATCATCACAAATGGATGCATGTGCTCCTTTGGCACGCCCGTGATTTTGAACAAGCCCGCATACACCAGTTCCACATTGAACATAACCATGTCCGGCCGTTCAGCTTTGGAAGTCAGTGTCAAAATGACTTCGAATTGGTCTTCACCAATTTGTTGAGCACCAACATTGACGTTGATGTCTAACTTCGGCTGCTCGCCCTGTTGCAGGGACCGCGGCGCATTCGGGTTTTCAAATGACAGATCCTTGATGTATTGGCCAAGGATATGCATGCCCGGAGCTGCACCGGCTTCTGCCTCCGGCGCTGCAGCGCCATCATTCGTGTCGGTCATCGTGTCTCATTCCGTATTGCGGTTCGAACGGGATAGATGAAGTCTAGTCAGACTCTTCCTCCAGCCGGCGGCCCGCGACTACCACACGGCTTTCTTGCCGCGTGGCTAACACTTCACTTGGTCTGGCACAAGACCAACCAACTTGCCAACGATGATAAACAGCCCCAGAAAGTCGTCATGCCTGATCACCTTGCAGCAAATGTCGCTTTCCCGCACCGCAGATTGAAGCTGGACACCCTTGTCCGCTTACGCTGGCTCGCCGTAGGCGGCCAGACCGCTGCTTTGCTGGTTGTCCACATAGGTCTCGGCTATCCGCTGCCGGCCGGGATTGCATTCTCGCTGGTCGCGTTTTCCGCCTGGCTAAATGTGTTTTTAAAAATCCATTCGCCCTCTTCTTTACGACTGTCTGAATACGCCGCGACGCTGCAACTGGCATACGACATCCTGCAAATGAGCGGTTTGCTGTTCCTGACCGGCGGACTGGGGAATCCCTTTGCGTTCCTCCTGATGGCACCAGTCATGGTATCTGCCACAGCACTGTCGGCACACTATACAGTCGTTCTTGGGATCCTCGCGACACTATGCGCCAGCGTTCTGGCCGTGTTCCACTATCCGCTGCCGTGGCCCGGTGACGCCGTATTTTCTCTGCCGCCAGTATATTCGGTCGGGATTTGGATTGCCCTCGTATCAACCCTTGGCTTCATGGCGATATATGCCTTTCGTGTGGCAGAGGAGGCTCGCCAGCTGGCAGATGCCTTGGCCGCCACAGAACTCGTATTGGCAAGGGAACAGCATCTTAACGCTTTGGACGGGCTTGCAACTGCCGCAGCACATGAACTGGGTACGCCGCTTGCAACAATTTATCTTGTGGCAAAAGAACTGTCTGACGAGTTCGAAGATACAGATCCGCGTTCTGAGGACATAGCTCTCATACGATCGCAGGCGGAGCGGTGCAGAAGCATATTGAAGCAGCTTGCGTCCTTGTCGAGTGACGACGACCGGACCTTTCAACGAATGCCGGTCTCACAATTGCTGGAGGATGTGGTGGCGCCGCATCGCGGTTTTGGGATTGATCTGAAAATATCGGCCAGCGGTTCCGGAGATGAGCCCGTGGGTTCCCGAAATGCAGCCATTCGCTACGGCCTTGGGAACCTTATCGAAAATGCTGTCGATTTCGCGAAAGAGACCGTTGACGTATCGGCGGCATGGGATGAGGAAACCGTTGCTATTACTATTCGCGACGACGGACATGGGTTTGCCCCGGAAGTTCTGGCGAAAATTGGAGACCCTTATGTTTCCGTTCGCAACCGACGCTCCAACAATAGAGAAGAAAACAGCGGGCTTGGACTTGGTTTCTTTATCGCCAAAACGCTTTTGGAGCGCACAGGTGCAAAACTCTATCTTGAGAACCGGCCCCCGCCCAAACAGGGCGCTCTTATACGCGTCACTTGGCAACGCTCTACCTTGGAGACGCTTAGCTCTATGGACGCTCAGTCCTTTCCACTCCATAAGAGTGAGAGGAAAATTGACGCCTGAGTTGTTTGCGCCAATGAACTGAATCGCATGTATCCGCGTAAGACGGAGCATGGAAAGGACATTGAAGATGACTGCCCTGACAACGCAAGACCACACCGCCGAGAAGAGTCTCTTGATCGTTGACGACGACAAACCGTTTCAGCAGCGTTTGGCGCGTGCTATGGAAAAACGCGGGTTTGAAACGGAAACCGCCGATGGCCTGCGCGAGGCAGTCGCAAAACTCGCCACGAGGGCGCCAGCATTCGCAATTGTCGATATGCGTTTGGAGGACGGCAACGGTCTCGATGTGATCGAAGCACTTCACCAGCGGCGGCCGGATGCGCGTGCAATTATCTTGACCGGGTACGGCAACATCGCGACCGCAGTGACGGCAGTCAAACTTGGTGCAATCGACTATCTGGCGAAACCAGCTGATCCGGATGACATCATTGCAGCGTTGGAGCGCAAGCCTGAAGAAAAAGCAGAGCCACCGGAAAATCCAATGTCTGCCGACCGCGTCCGCTGGGAACATATTCAAAGGGTATATGAACTGTGCGATCGCAATGTTTCAGAAACAGCGCGTAGATTGAATATGCATCGCCGGACTTTGCAGCGGATCTTGGCGAAACGAGCTCCCCGCTGAGGAACCAAAGGCGCCGGGTCAGATGAAGCTTGCCCTGCAACCGCCATTTTGACTAAGTAATCCGCAAAAGATCGCCGAAGCGCATGTCAATCTGGAGAGCATCTATGCGGGCCCGCCCCGGTTCAACGAATTTGTGTAAGGCCAACATTTGGAAGTATGGAGTTGGCTTGGCCACCGCTCTCCTTATAGGTGGTTCCGGCGGGCCTTCGGCATTTGGTCAAACGGCACCTGAGAACCTTCGGATCGACTTGGAGCCGGCCAAACCGGGCGTCCGTTCAATTCTGATCGATAAAAAATACAAACCGATTATCAGCCGGGACGAAAATGGTGTCGTAATCGACACAATTGGAAGCGGTTCCGGGCTGCCAAGTTGCTCTGTTGCCCTTGAAATTACGCTTGAAAACAGCCGGGTTCTCCACCGCAATGCAAACATTTGCTCCGGAAACAGGCTGCTTGTGGAAGTGGATAGCGATTCAAAGCCAGGTGCTACCGCACGTGTCGTAGGCGATGGAGCAATTGCAACGCCTGCACAAACGGAAGCAGACCGATCCAGTCCAGAAATCATTGCCGAACCTTCCAACGAGACGCTAACAACACCCTCGGACAACAGTGGTGCGGCAGCGCTTCCACCGTCTGACAGTTCCAGCACCGCAGCGCCCGAGCAACAGGACACACTGTTGAAACCTCTTGAATCTGCAGGTGACCCCCTTCAACCGCCATCTGATTTTTCGGCAATCGTAAACGAAAGCTTATCTCGGCAGGATGGAACCTCGGGAAGTCGAACAGCGCGACGTGACATTCTGGTTCAGCCTTCGAATGACCGGGTCTGGGAATCGCAGACCGGGAACACGCCCGGGGTTCTTTCTAAACTGAGCCACACAGTGCCACAAACCAGCGACGCGGATTTCACGGCCGTGTGCCAAACTCAGACCGGATCGGCAACAATCGTGTTCAGCCAGACCGGTCCGTCCGTTCAAGAAGGAGTGACACTACCGGTCAGAGTGTCAGCCGGAGACTTCTCCGCGACATACAGTGCGATTGGTTCGTCCACCAACAATCAGTACGGCCAATCTTTCCCGCAAGTGGCTTTGCCAATGAGCGATCCAATTTGGGAAGCCCTCATTCGCCAGACCGAACTTTCGGTTTCGGTCCAGGGGTTACCACCTTATGTCGTCTCGCTTTCCGGAAGCGCGGCGCCTGTCCGTCTGTTTCAGGCAGCCTGTGCTGAAGCGCAACAAATTGTTTCCGCTGACGGATTACCGCTGTCGGGGACTGAGCCGGGCGCCGACCGACTGTGCTCCGAACTTGGATCAATCCGCTCCCAGCAAGGCACGCGCCCCGGTCAGATCGTTTTCCGGAACATGGGGCAAACCCCCGTTGAAGTCCATTGGATTGACTACAACGGGGGAGAGCGGCCCTACGCGCGCTTGCAACCAGGCCAAATCCTGGAGCAGGAGACCTACGTGTCGCATGCCTGGCTCGTGCGGGGCTCAAACGGGCAGTGCCGCGGCATTTACGTGAGCCGCACACCTTACCGCGAAGTTGTTTTGACGGGAGTGACGCCATCCGTTGTCCCGAACACAGGAATAGGCGGGTTCGCCCAACCAGGCGGGCCCTTCGATCAGCCATCCAGTGTTGCCGGCCCTCGGCCACCCGCAGATATTGGCGGAGGTTTTGGGCAACCCCAACCACTGAGTGGCCCTCAAAGTGCTGCCGGGCAGGTTGCAGACTATCTTTGTACGGCCGGGGTGGACCTGAATGTCCAGTTTTCACCAGATGGAAATACAGCAACCGTCGCAGAGATGGGTTTCGGCGTCGTTACACTCGCACGGCAAGGCGGAGCCAACACATTCAACTATGCAGGGCAAGGCTACGCTTTGCGCGGTCAAATACAAAACGCAACTTGGTCTAGGCCTGGACGCCGTGACGTTTTTTGCGCAAGGCGTTGACCGATAAAGCCTTTCGATCACAATTTCCGCTAGGGAATTGTAAGCCTCTGAAAAAATTATTGTTTCGATACCTCAGCTCCCGGCAAGCTTACCGGGAGAAACACTGCATGACTTAACGTTTTGCTTATTTTTTGAGCGCAAAACGCATGCAGCGAAAAACTGGGGTTCCGAATCATGAATTTCGTCCGTTGGCCTTTGTCATGGAAAATCAGCGTACCGGTCGTCACTGTCCTGGTGTTTACCGTCGCGCTGTGCGTTTTAAGCCTTAACGGACTTTATGACGCGATGCTAAAAGAACGGCTCGGACAGATTGAGCGGATTTCTGACAGCGCCAAATCGATGGCTGCCCACTATGCTGCCAAAGCTGAAGACGGTATTTTGTCCACCGACGATGCCCAAACCGCGGCGAAAGAAGCTATCGGGTCGATCCGATTTGAAGGCGACAATTACCTCTTCGTCTATTCTTATGATGGAGTGAACCTGGTTCACCCCAAGACGTCTCTGGTAGGTACCAACATGATGGGAGTAACTGATAAATCAGGTCTTCCACTTGTAAAGACGCTTATCGAAAAAGCGCAGGACGGCGGAGGTTCACTGCTTTACTACTGGCCACGCGCAAACAGCGATGTAGCAATCGAAAAATATGGATGGGCGGTTGGTTTCGAACCTTGGGGTTGGATGATCGGAACCGGAGTGTATGTGGATGATCTTGATGCCGCATATTGGCGAGAAGCGGGAGTCATCATTACCGTTGCCATAACAGGTGCCGTCCTTGCACTGATCATCGCATTTCTGGCGATACGGAGCACAATTCGTCCATTGCAAGCGCTGACGTCAAACATGAACAGCTTGGCTGACGGTGAAAGCCAGATCGTCATTGAAGGCGCGGGCCGGGGGGACGAAATCGGCCAGATGGCTGCCGCTATGGAAGTCTTCGTTCGCAATGAAAATGCGCGCAAGCTTCTTGAAGAAGAGCAACTAGCAAGCCGTAACATGGCCGCCCAGCGCGGTCGCGAGATCCAGGACCTGAGTTCGTCCTTCGATTCTCAAATCACAGAAATGATGAGCATCATCGAGAGTTCCGTTCACAAACTCCAGCATGCATCAAGTGAAATGACCAGCGGAGCGGCGCAAACGACCGACCAAAGCGCGATTGTGTCCCAGTCTTCGTCACAAGCATCAAACAACGTAGAAACCGTGGCAGCAGCCGCTGAGGAACTGTCTGCGTCGGTCAACGAAATCCGCCGTCAGGTTCAATCCTCCAGTGAAATTGCCGCTCGGGCAGCGCAGGAAGCGACAGCAACAAACGAGCGCATGACTGGCCTTTCCGGGGCTGCGGGCAGGATTGGGGAGGTCGTCACCCTGATTCAGGCGATTGCCGAGCAAACCAACCTTCTGGCGTTGAATGCCACAATTGAGGCTGCACGCGCAGGTGAAGCCGGTAAAGGCTTTGCTGTTGTTGCCGCTGAAGTGAAAGAACTGGCTACACAGACCTCCAAGGCGACTGAAGAGATTTCAAGCCAGATTTCGGCAATTCAGGGCGAAACCGAGCACGCAGCAAGTGCAATCAGTTCAGTTACGGAAATCATCACCCGAATGAATGAGATCGCTTCCACGATATCTGCTGCCGTTGACGAGCAAGGTGCTGCGACCCAGGAAATTGCTCAAAATGCCACTGAGGCCTCGCGCAGCACGGTGGAGGTTGCCACCAGCATCGAAAGCGTGACGCAGGCCGCTGAAAACACTCGCACAGCGGCTGATACAGTAGACGAATCTGCGCGGCAGCTTGAAGACAACGCAGCGACACTTAAAGAGCAGGTCGCAACGTTTTTGCGGGAAGTGCGCAGCCGGTCTGCAGCGTAACAACCGGACGAATTGTTCCAATCAAAGCCCTGGCACAAAATGCTAGGGCTTTTTTCATTTCAGATCTTGCGAAGCGCAACTTTCGAAATCCGGTGGCTGGCATCCTTGGTCAGGATGAGATCCGCACGCGGCCGGGTTGGCACGATGTTCTCGCGCAGGTTTTCAAGATTGATTTCGTTCCAGATCCGGTGCGCCGTTTGAAAGGCCTCTGCATCATCAATTCGCGAGTATTTGTGAAAATAAGAACTTGGATCGCGGAACGCGGTCTCTCGCAGATGCATGAACCGTTCGACATACCATTGCCGCAGCAGATCCTCTCCTGCATCGATGTAGACCGAAAAATCAAAGAAGTCTGACACAAACGGAACTGCCCGACCGTCTTTAGGCAACTCCCGGGTTTGAAGGACATTTAAGCCTTCAACGATCAGAATATCCGGACGGTTCACCTTGATGGTTTGGCCTGGCATAACATCATAATAAAAGTGAGAGTAAACTGGCGCGCGGACATGGCGCTTGCCAGCCTTGATGTCAGACAGGAATTTCAATAGCTGCGGGCGATCGAAGCTTTCGGGAAAGCCTTTTTTGGACATCAGACCGCTGGCTTCCAGCACGGCGTTCGGATAGAGGAACCCATCTGTTGTGATCAGATCGACCTTTGGGCTGGCAGGCCATCTGGCCAGCAGCTCCCGCAGGACACGTGATGTGGTCGACTTCCCAACGGAAACCGAACCTGCAACACCAATGATGTAGGGTGTCTTGCGCTCATAGATGCCCAAAAAATCGTGCGTCGCGCGGTGTAAGCTGAATCGCGCCTCAGCGTAATATGCCAGCAGGCGGGACAGCGGCAGATAGATCGTTTCGACCTGCTCCATTGACACTGGCGCGTTCAGACCCTGAAGTTGGGCAACCTCTTTTTCAGTCAGTGTCATCGGGGTGTCGGCGCGCAACCGCGACCACTGACGCTCAGTGAACACCCTGTAGGGTGACAGGTCCATGTCCAATGCCGAGGCGACTTTCTGGTCCATGTCTTCGCAGTCTCCGCTGCCCTGCTTCGTGAGGCAACCAAAGCAGGCTCAATCCTGCTTCCGCGATGCCTTTTCTTCCAGACCAGTCTGTCTAGTCCGGCTCTCTAGTTCCGCCATCACATCTTCAAGCGGCACATCCGCGGCCTTCAAAACAACCAGTAAGTGGTAAAGCACATCAGCAGCTTCACCTGTGAGTTCTTTTTTGTCGCGTTTTACCGCGGCAATCGCAGCTTCAACTGCTTCTTCTCCAAGCTTTTGAGCACATTTTTCTATCCCTTTGCCCATCAGCTTGTGGGTATATGAACTCTTATCACCACTACCAGCCCGCGCAGTGATAATGGCGTCGAGATCCGTCAAAGTAAAATCGATCATTGGTCTAGTGTTTCCCTATGGGAATACGTAGTGATACGGATTATATGTCGAGCCGCATCGGAATGCCTGCAGCGGACATATGCGCCTTTGCTTCATGAACCGTGTATTCGCCAAAATGGAAAATCGAGGCGGCGAGCACGGCCGTTGCATGACCATCCCGAATACCCTCAACCATGTGATCAAGCGTTCCAACGCCACCGGATGCAATCACCGGCACGGGCACTGCATCTGCAATCGCGCGCGTGAGCGCAATGTTGTAACCGCTTTTGGTGCCATCCCGGTCCATCGACGTCACAAGCAGTTCTCCAGCCCCGAGCGCCACCACTTGTTTCGCAAATTCGATCGCATCGATCCCGGTTGCGGTTCGTCCACCATGCGTAAAAATCTCAAATTTTTCAGCCCCTCCCTCAGGATTGACCTGTTTTGCATCGATCGACACGACAATGCACTGAGCACCGAACTTTTGCGCCGCATCACGCACGAAGTCAGGATTTTTTACCGCAGCGGTATTGATCGAAACCTTGTCGGCCCCGGCAATCAGCAGCTTTCGAATATCTTCATTCGAGCGGACTCCACCACCAACGGTTACCGGCATGAAACACGCTTCAGCCGTTCGGCGGACAACGTCGTAGATTGTATCCCGGCCCTCGTGACTGGCGGTTATGTCAAGGAAGCAAAGCTCATCCGCACCGGCGGCATCATAAGCCTTGGCGGCCTCGACCGGGTCTCCGGCGTCCATTAGGTCGACAAAATTCACGCCTTTGACGACACGGCCGTCTTTCACGTCCAGACAGGGTATAACACGGGCTTTCAGGGTCATGAGACCACCGTCTCAGCCGCTTTGATGAGTGCCATTGCCTCATCTGGATCCAGCCGCCCATCATACAGCGCGCGTCCGGAAATCGCTCCTTCCAGAATTGCACAATCCGGTTCAAGTAGCCGCTTGATATCGTCGATGGATGCAAGCCCCCCCGATGCAATCACCGGAATAGAGACGGCTTGAGCAAGCTCGAGTGTGGAGGGTATGTTGAGGCCCTTCAAGATACCGTCCCGGTCGATATCAGTATAGATGATCGCCGAGACGCCCGCATCCTCGAACCGCTTGGCAAGGTCCTCGGCGGTCAGTTCCGAGGTTTCGGCCCAGCCCTCGACCGCGACTTTTCCGCCCTTGGCGTCAATTCCGACAGCCACTTTTCCAGGAAACATTTTGCAAGCTTTTTTGACGAGCTCGGGATCGCGAACGGCAATCGTTCCAAGGATTACCCGTGCAACGCCTTTGTCGAGCCATGCCTGTACATGCTCAAGCGTCCGGATCCCGCCGCCAAGCTGCACCGGGTTTTTTGTGGCCGATAGGATTGAATCTACAGCAGCGCCGTTCACACTCTCGCCAGTAAAAGCCCCATTTAGATCAACCACATGCAGCCATTCAAAACCTTGGTCTTCAAAAGCTTTTGCCTGGGCGCCCGGATCATGGTTAAAGACGGTGGCCTGGTCCATGTCGCCTAGCTTCAGGCGGACGCATTGTCCATCTTTGAGATCAATTGCAGGAAAAAGGATCATATTCGCTCGCTTCGACGCCTCAGGGCGCCCATTCAAGAAAATTTGCAATCAGGCCTAGCCCGAGGCGTTGGCTTTTCTCCGGGTGGAACTGCGTTCCTATCATGTTGTCGCGGCCGACCATTGCCGTAAAGGTGCCTGCATAGTCAAAGGAGGCTACACATTCCTGCGGACGCACACAGGCGAAATGATAGGAATGAACAAAATAGGCATGCAGACCGTCTGGTCCGGTCTCAAGTCCATCCAATACCGGGTGCCGCTGTTCCGGCACACTGATTGTGTTCCAACCCATATGCGGGATCTTCAGGCTCGTATCGGACGGCTTCATCGCGGTAACATCGCCATTAATCCAACCCAGCCCATCAACAGTTTCGAATTCCAGCCCGCGGCTGGCCATCAGCTGCATGCCGACACAGATGCCGAAAAACGGCTTTCCACGTTGCAGAACCGCTTCTTCCAAGGCCTCAGGCATTCCTCCAACCGCCCAAAGGCCCCGCTTGCAATCCGCGAACGCACCCACGCCGGGAAGCACAATACGATCGGCCTTAAGGACCCTCTCGGGGTCAGACGTCACAACGACATCGGGCATATGGGCATGATCACGCGCGGCCCGCTCAAAGGCTTTCGCTGCGGAACGCAGGTTTCCGGAGCCATAATCAATGATTGCGATTGTCATTTTCGTGGCTCCGGACGAAGCGTCAGACCCACAACCTGCTCGCGCCCAACCCGCGGCACGATGCCACCGGGGGCAGGCGACCAGGATGCATCCGGCTGAGCGGCTCGATGAACATGTGTAGCCGCCGGATGTGCCTCAAGCTTTCGGAAAAAGCGAAGTTCCGCTTCTTCCTGGTCTGATCCGCACACCATGCCGACGACACTGTACCCTTTGCGCTCAAGCGACCAGCGACGCAAGGCCTGCGCTTCCAGCCCAAAGACGGCGGAAATTGCAAAAGCTGCGACCATGGGCGAAAGGTCGCCGATCGCAGAGGCAGCAATTTCGAGAGCCAGCGTCAGCACCAGATACCCAAGCAATACCAGCCACATCCGGTGGAATACGATCCAGATGAGAGAAAATGCAAACGCGGGAACGGAAAACCGGTCCGGCACAAAAATGTATTTTTCGGCCGTTCGGAAATTCGCCCTTCCGGTTGCCGCACCCGGCGGTGCCATTACGAAATATGTTGTCATATGCCCACTCTCAGCCGCCGAGCTGACCTTTTGTGGTTGGAATACGTCCCGATTGACGTACGTCCATTTCGATGGCCTTTCGCAACGTCTGCGCTACAGCTTTGAAACACGTTTCGGCGATGTGGTGACAGTTCGTTCCATACAGGTTGGCCAAATGGAGAGTAATGCCCGAGTTCATTGTAAACGCCCGGAAGAACTCTTCAAACAGTTCGGTATCAAACTCACCAATCTTGTCCCGTTTAAACGATACATCCCAAACCAGGAACGGTCGGCCGGAAACGTCAAGCGCGCAGCGGGTCAAGGCTTCGTCCATGGCCAGGTGTGTGTCGGCATATCGTGTGATCCCCGCCATATCGCCCAACGCATCCCGAATTGCCTGTCCGAGTGCGATGCCGGTGTCTTCGACGGTATGATGGAAATCGATATGCGTGTCGCCGTCTGCGCGGATTTTCATGTCGATCAGCGAATGCCGTGCCAGCTGTTCAAGCATGTGATCGAAAAAACCGGCCCCCGTCTTGACATCGTAGGCGCCGGTTCCGTCGAGATTGACCTCAACCGAAATTCGGGTCTCTTTCGTGTTCCGCACGACTGAGCTTGTGCGCATATGTCGTTCCTTTTTTGTCGCCGGACTTGTCCCGGCAAAGCGGCGTTGTTGTAACAGGGAGATTCGGTGATTGAAATAGGTAAGGATGCACTGTCACTGCTGGCGCTTAGGGAACGAGGGTGGTAGAGAGCCGCAAAACGTTCAAAAAGAGCAGGAGCCGACTATGTCCGCGAGCCCATTTCGTCCCGACTCTGCAACCGACCGGCTGATTATGGGACTGGATGTGTCGAGCGTTTCCGAAGCCGAAAACCTGGTCAAGAAAACGGACGGCGCCGTTGGTATCTATAAGATCGGTATGGAGCTGCAATTTGCAGGCGGCCTCGAGCTGGCACGGGATCTTGCAGCCGATGGGCGGAAAATATTTTTAGACGTTAAATTGCATGACATAGACAATACCATTACCCGGGCTGTCGAAAACGTTGCAAAAATGGGCGTCGCCTTCGCGACCGTACATGCCTATCCGAAGACCATGCGAGCGGCGGTCAAAGCCATACGCGAAATTGATGCTGGGCAGCTTTGCTTGCTTGGGGTGACGGTTTTGACAAGCATGAACGAACAGGACCTCCTCGACGCTGGCTACGTCGGCCCAATTCCAGACCTCGTAGAAGCGCGGGCCTGTGATGCAAAAACCGCCGGAATGGGCGGGATTGTCTGCGCCGCGAGTGAGGCGGCCCGGCTACGCAAAGCTCTTGGCGGCGACCTGGTGCTGATCACCCCCGGCATAAGACCGGTTGGACATGCCGCCGGCGACCAGCAAAGGGTTATGACTCCGGGCGATGCGATCCGTGCAGGCAGCGATTATCTGGTTGTCGGTCGGCCACTAAACCAAGCTGACGATCCCCGAGGTGTTGCCCAGCAAATCACCGCGGAGATCGAGGCAGCGCTTTAAGCGGCGGCACCGTTTTTATTCTCAGCGGAGCGGAGAACCATCCCGAAAAGGTCGCGGGGATCATCAGGGTCCGCCAGAAGGTCGAGCTTTTCGAAATATCCGGTTTTTGGAAGGATATCGCGCACATAACGCAACGCGGCGAAGTCCTCGATAGCAAAGCCCACACTGTCGAAAAGCGTAATCTGGCGATCGGAGACCCGGCCCTCAGCTTTACCGGAATAAACTTCCCACAGTTCAGTTACTGGGTGGTCGCGATCAAGCTGCTGGAACTCGCCTTCAATATGAGTTTGATCAGGGAATTCCACGAATATATCGGACCGCAATAAGATATCACGGTGCAACTCTGTCTTCCCCGGGCAATCCCCGCCGACGGCATTGATGTGAACACCCGGCCCGACCATGTTGTCAGTCAGGATGGTCGCATACTTTTTGTCAGCGGTAACCGTGGTAATGATCTGCGCGCCTTCGATTGCGTCTTCGGCGGTCTTGCAGATTGTGACATCGATACCGGATCCCGCAAGGTTCCGCGCGAGCCGGACGCTGGCATCAGCGTCAATATCATAGGCCCTGATCTGATTGACACCAAGCATGGCTTTAAACGCCAGGCATTGGAAATCAGACTGCGCGCCATTTCCAATGATCGTCATTGTCGTAGAGCCTTTTGGCGCAAGATACTTGGCGGCAAGCGCCGAGTTTGCAGCAGTTCTGAGCGCCGTCAGAATGGTCATTTCCGTAAACAGCACCGGATATCCGTTGGACAAGTCGGATAGCACACCAAAACCCGTCACTGTTTGACGGCCGTCATAGGTGTTTCCCGGATGCCCATTCACATATTTAAACCCGAATGTTTCGCCATCGCTTGTTGGCATCAATTCAATGACGCCTTGAGGTGCATGCGCCGGGATGCGCGGTTTTTTGTCGAAAGTCTCCCAACGCAGGAAGTCCGCCTCAATATATTTCGCGATCCCCATCATGAACTCTTCGACGCCCAGCGCGTGAACGTTTTTCATCATGTTGTCGACGCTAACAAATGGCACATAGGCCAGCTCCGATGGGGCCGGGTTGTAGTTTCTGTCCGTCATATCAAAAGCTCCGAGTTGGGCGGTCGAATACGCGTCGACCAAATAGACTGGCAGTTAGATCCACCATCAGGCGAGCCGTCATGCCGCGATCATCCAGAAAGGGGTTGAGTTCTACGAGGTCGAGAGACGTCACAAGACCACTGTCATGGAGCATCTCCATCACGAGATGCGCTTCTCGAAAGGTTGCACCGCCAGGCACTGTCGTTCCTACTGCCGGTGCAATACCGGGATCGAGAAAATCAACGTCAAGGCTGACGTGAAGAAGACCGTTGGCTGCCCGGACACGTTCTAAGAACGGCGCGAGAAGGGCCGGTATTCCCATCTCGTCGATCATCCTCATGTCCCGCACACCCGCACCGCAGTCTACCAGTAGCTCCCTTTCTTTCGGATCAATGGATCGAACGCCAAGAATTTCAACATTTCTCGGGGCGACAGGGTGAGAGAGCGGATGACCGAGCAGGCCGTCGAAACCTTTCAGGCCGCACGCAAATGCCAGTGGCGTGCCGTGCAAGTTGCCGCTTTCGGTCGTGTCAAAAGTATTAAAATCGGAATGTGCGTCCAGCCATAAAACAAACAGCGGCTTGCCGAGCCTGTTTGCAGCAAGGGACTGACCAGCAACGGTTCCAAGGGCCAATGCGTGATCGCCGCCGAGATAAACCGGGAAGACAGCCTTTTGGCCGAGTTCGCTCGCCGTCTTGTAGAGGGATCGGGTCCAGCCAGCGACCGTGTGAAAATTTTTGACTGTCCCATTCGGAACTTTTTCTGTGTGTGCGTCTTCGGGCTGCAAGTTGCCAATATCCGTGACTCGGTGCCCGAGTGCTTGAAGGTTTTCCGCAAGACCTGCCGTTCGGTAGGCATCGGGACCCATGACACAGCCCCGGCGCCCCGCGCCTTCTTCGATCGGTGCGCCAACGAAGACGACATCGTGATTTACCAAAACTCGCCCCTCTGTGAACTTCGTCTATGATTATTTCAGCATTGAAGTGGCGGAGTAAATCAACTTGTCTGAGCATTTTTGATGCACTATTTGTCATTTTGGTCAATTCAATTTTACAGAATGAAATATTATGGACTCACTCGACATTAAGCTGATCTCGGCATTGCGAACAGATGGCCGGAGATCCGTCTCGCACCTTGCGAAAGACCTCGAGGTATCCCGGGCCACCGTCCGCTCTCGTATGGAGCGCCTTATGGAAGACGGCGAGATCATCGGGTTCACGGCTGTTTTACGGGACGATTGGCGCGACCTCCCAATCCGCGCGCTTACACTTATCGAAATTGCTGGGCGAAACACCGAACCGGTTACACGTAAATTGTCCGCGATGACCGAAGTCCGGGCGATCCACACAACAAATGGGCGCTGGGACCTCATTTTGGAGATCGCAACTCAGGATCTTGAAGCCTTCGATGAAGTGTTGAACCGAATCCGATTGATCGACGGGATCTCAGGCTCCGAAACAAACCTTCTCCTGACCACGCGAAAAGGACCGGCCGTTCCCGACACGCTCTCGGAGACCTGACCGCTGCTCGCAAATCGGGTGGAGTAGGGAGAGCTCCCATTTTATGGTCAGGGCAGTTTGAAATTTGGACGGATCACATGACCAAGCCTTTTGATCTGAGCAGCGTCACCCCAAAACCGGTCCGCGTATCAACCGGACGTGAGGCGGAAAAAGACTATGCCATTGTTCGCCAAACGCTGGAGCGCATTACCAAAGATTGGCGGGAACAGCCGACCCTCAAGCAATTGGCGGCGGAGGCTGGCGTTCAACCTATTCAGTTGCAACGGGTATTTTCGCGCTGGGCAGGACTAACACCGAAGCAGTTTCTGCAAGCGATCACGCTCGACTACGCAAAAGCCTTGCTGAGGGATTCAGCGAGCATTTTAGACACAAGCTACGAAGTGGGCCTGTCCGGTTCGGGCCGGCTTCATGACCTTTTTATTGCCCATGAGGCTATGACGCCCGGTGCATACCGAACACGTGGTGCTGGGTTGGAGATGGCCTACGGCTTTCATCCGAGTCCGTTCGGAACAGTGCTTTTATTGGTGACAGACCATGGATTGGCCGGTCTTGCATTTGCAGATCCGGGTGAAGAAGAAAGCGCATTGAATGATATGACGATGCGGTGGCCATCGGCTCAGTACTCTGAAAACACGAGCTTGACCGCGCCATATGCTGAGCGGATCTTTGATCCGGCAAAGTGGCAGCAGGAAACGCCCCTGAATATCGTCTTGATTGGCACGGATTTCGAGATTCGAGTTTGGCAGACCCTGTTGCGTATCCCAATCGGCCAGGCGAGCACCTATTCTGACATTGCAATGAAACTTGGAAAGCCGAGCGCTTCAAGGGCGGTCGGAACGGCGGTTGGAAAGAACCCTATATCCTTTGTCGTTCCCTGCCATCGGGTGCTGGGCAAGACCGGCAAATTGTGTGGCTATCACTGGGGGCTCACTCGAAAGCGCGCGATCCTTGGATGGGAAAGCGGGCTCACCCAACCAGTTCTAGAAGCGGTTTGATGGCGCGTCCTACTTGACCGGACCTTCGGGCATCGGCCAGTTGGATGTTAGGTCCCAGCCGAAAGAGGCCAAACGCTCTGCGGTCAAGTCTGTCAAATCACCCGTAACGATGAACGACATGGATGTTGGCGGAAACGGAAGCTGGCCCAGACCGGTATTGATTCCTGTAAATGCGTTCGCGCTTGTTTGTGTCCACGCAACCATATCGAGAGGCAAAACAAGAGCCGCGGCCCCGTTTTTGAGAATGGCGACAGGAAACCCGCCAACCAAACGAATCTGGCCGATAGGCGAAGTTTTTTGATGATAATTTTCCAGTAAGACCGCTCGCCGCAACTGAAAATAAGCTTCTTCGCGCGAGCTGGCCTCCGCAGCCCGCGAAACCAAGATGTCCCGGCCTTCAACGCCTGCCATGTAGTCCAATCGATAAGCGATAATGGCACGTTCCGTCGCAGTAAAGTTCGTGTTATTTGTAAGCTTTTCAACTATCTCCTGCGTCGCATCGATTTGTAAGAGCGTTGCACTTGTACGCTCTTCGAGCTCGGGCAGGGTGCTGTCTACAATAGAATTCCGAAGATCGTCTGCTGTGCTGGCGATATTGGAGATCATTCCGCCTGGGATCAGAGCCATAACAGCTTTCACAGTCCATCCCCCGGCCGCAGAAACGCCGGCCGCTTGATCCAATTTGTCAGACAGCGGCGCAAATTTTGTGTAAGGGTCAACACCAAGCTGAACGGCAAGCTCGCGCCGTGCTCGATCTTGACCGGTAATCGCTCTGGCGAGATCAGCCGGCGAACCCTCACCCGAAACGGCACTTTCAACTCCGCGCCCAAGGCGATTAAACAGGCGCCCAACACCGGTCACAGTGTTTTTTGCCGTTCCAACTGGATCGGAAACCGTGCTTTCGACGAATTCAACCGGCTTCATTGCGGCCTGCTTCAACCCATCGACAAAGGTCTGGTCATTCTCCAATGCGTCCAAGGCTCTGAGTACCATCAAATCGTGCAGTCGAAGCTTGAGCAAGCCGTCGCCTAAGATGGTTTCTGTTCCGTAGGAGGTTTCAAGTTGAAACATCCGCAGAAAACCATCGCTTCGGACGGGAGCCAGCACACGGTAGTCCGGGCCAGCTGCTTGAGATCCTAAAACGGCGGTCGGATCTTGTTCGGGGGCTGTTTCGTAGGAGTCCGACAGCGCGAGCACCGGAACTGACAGCAGCGCCAACAGGCAAACCGAGAAAGCCGGGCTCCTTAGTATCGTTGATACAGGCATCAAATCACTCTCCGATAAGGAATGTGGCTCACTTCGTCTTTGATCAAGCGCGCAAGCGATGCTCTCAGAAAGGCATCATGCCATTGCGCGCTAGCACTTCACCGGCGAGATAAAGTGAACCGCAAATCAAAATACGAGGAGGCTCACCATCGCGATCCGAAGATAGGCAAATGTCGGAAAGGGCCGCCTCCAAAGACCCGAATGGTGTCGCCCTAAGGCCGGCGGCACGAGCGCAATCGGCCAGCTCAAAAGGATCCCGTGCTGCTGTTGTTGTTGATATCGGCACGGTTCCAACGTGTCGGGCTAAGCCTTCAAAAGCACGGAAATATCCCTCCGGGTCTTTTGTCGACAGCATCCCTGTGACCAGATAGAGCGGTTTGGGATTGCGCTCTTCCTGCTCTCCCATAAATGCAGCAACCAAAACGCCTGCACCGGGATTGTGACCGCCATCAAGCCAGACTTCGGCTCCAGCCGGGCATTGCTCAAAAATCGGACCATGGCGAAGCGACTGCAACCGTCCAGGCCAATTGATCGATTTCAGGGCGCGTGCTGCCGTTTCCTCTCCAACCCACAAATTCGCTTCTTTGAGCGTTTTCAATGCAATCGCTGAGTTTTCGATTTGATGAGACCCAGGAAGGGAAGGAAGTGGCAGATCAAAGAGCCCACCCTCGTCTTGAAAAGCAAACCGGCCTTGATCAGGCATTGCCATAAATTCTTGGCCAAAGCGGAAAAAGGGTGCATTGACGCGCGCAGCGGCCAGCTCGAATACCGGCTCAATGGATTCATCCTGGCGCGCAATAACCACCGGGCACCCGGACTTGATAATGCCGGCCTTTTCAGCAGCAATATCGGCAAGTGTCTCACCCAGGAATTTTTCATGGTCCATGGAGACCGGCGTAATGACCGTCACGAGCGGGTTTTCAATGACGTTTGTTGCGTCCAAACGCCCGCCGAGCCCAACTTCTAAAAGCAGTACATCGGCGAGTCTTTCGGAAAACAATAAAAGGGCTGCCGCTGTTGTGATCTCGAAAAAAGTGATCGGATCGCCACCATTGGCCTCTTCACAACGGTGCAATGCGTCGAACAAATCTGCATCTGACACAAATTCCCCGGTGTCGCCCAGCCGAATGCGCTCGTTAAACCGCACGAGATGTGGGGATGTGTAGACGTGGCACCGCTTACCATCGGCCTCAAGCAACGAACGCAAGGTTGCCGTTACCGATCCTTTGCCGTTGGTGCCGGCAATGTGCACCGTCGGCGGAAGCTTTTCATGTGGAGATCCGAGCGCTTCCAGCAGCCGGTACATCCGGCCGAGAGACAGATCAATCTCTTTCGGGTGCAGCGCCAGAAGGCGGTCTAGGATGGCGGTGACTTGGTCCAAGGCACTCTCCCGTTCGACGTCCGAAGCGGTATAATTTGCGTTCACCCGCTTATGCGCTCATCCAGTTCGATGCAAGAGATGTTCATAGTCACCAGCGAGAATGTCGGATTCAAGACATGTAGGCGCCCGGATTTCGCGCTCACGCTTTTAACTCGGCTTCAGGCGTATCGGACTCAGATGTTTCAGTGCGGGTAGTCTCGTCAGCTTCGCCAGCAGCTTCTGGTGACTTGTCTTCCAGCGTCGGTAATTCAACCTCACACTTCAACAGGATTCCGCACAAATTAGAGATCGTTTCTTTAAGATCGTGCCTCTTTACGACCATGTCTACCATGCCGTGCTCGAGCAAATACTCGGCACTCTGGAAACCCTCTGGGAGTTTCTCGCGTATTGTCTGTTCAATCACGCGCCGCCCTGCAAAACCGATCTGAGCGCCGGGTTCCGCGATATGGACGTCGCCGAGCATGGCATAGGAAGCCGACACGCCCCCGGTGGTAGGATTTGTCAAAACAACGATATAGGGCAAACCCGCCTCACGCAGCATCTGGACGCCGACCGTCGTGCGCGGCATTTGCATGAGGGACAAGATGCCTTCTTGCATGCGGGCCCCGCCCGAAGCGGCGAACAAAACAAATGGTGTCTTGTCTGCGACAGCCTTTTGCATGCCGGCAAGGATCGCCTCACCGGCGGCCATGCCGAGAGATCCGCCCATAAAGGCAAAGTCCTGGACCGCTGCGGTGAAATCGTTTCCATTGACTTTGCCGCAGGCTACGTAAACGGCATCGTCTTCACCGGTTTTAGACCGATTTTCTTTGAGGCGTTCGGTATAGCGCTTCGTATCGCGGAATTTAAGTGGGTCAGCCTGTACAGCGGGCGTGTCAATTCGCTCGTAGGACCCATCGTCAAAAAACAGCTCAAGCCGCTTTTTTCCGGGCATCCGCATATGGTGGCCTGAATTTGGAACAACCCATTGATTGGCCTCCAGATCGCGATGAAATACCATCTCTCCCGTTTCCGGGCATTTGATCCAGAGATTTTCCGGAACCTCACGTTTTTTCAAGAGATCGCGGATTTTCGGGCGAACGAGGGAATTGATCCAATTCACGAGATTTGGTTCCGTTTTCTGAAACGATTACGCAATACTTCGAATTTCAAGGCGTCCGTTGTCTCACGCTTGGCGCGCGCGGGCAACGCCCGAGGCCAAATCGGCGACCAAACTGGTAACCGCGCTCACGGTCTTGTCTGTTGCCGCACCGGTTTCATCCAGACTTTCCTTGATTGCATTCACAAGAACCGAACCGACCACGACACCATCGGAGGCTTTGCCAATCTCAGCCGCTTGATCCGCTGTCTTAACACCAAAACCGACGGCAACCGGCAATTTTGTATGTCCTTTGATGCGGTTGACCGCCGTCGCGACACGCCCCGTGTCCGCAATGGCTGACCCGGTAATTCCGGTCACCGAGACGTAGTAAACAAAACCCGATGTGTTGGCGAGCACCGCTGGCAATCGCTTGTCATCGGTGGTCGGTGTCGCCAAGCGGACGAAGTTCAGGCCCGCCTCTACCGCCGGAATGCACAGCTCATCATCTGCTTCGGGCGGAATATCAACGATAATCAACCCATCAACACCAGCATCCTTGGCCTCGATGACGAATTTTTTCGGGTCTCGCACGTAGATCGGATTGTAGTAGCCCATCAGAACGATGGGAGTGGTGCCATCTTTTTTCCGGAAATCGCGAACCATCTGCAGCGTATGGGCCATGGTTTGACCCGCTTTCAGGGCCCTTTGTGTCGCAATCTGGATCGGAATGCCTTCGGCCATGGGGTCCGAAAACGGCATACCCAACTCGATAACGTCCGCCCCGGCCGCTGGTAGCGCCTCAAGAACCGCCTGTGAAGTTGTCAAATCAGGATCGCCTGCCGTTATGAATGTAACCAAAGCAGGCCGACCCGCATCAGCACAGTCTTTGAAGCGACGATCGATACGCGTTTCCGTCATGAAATCCCTACCAATCTCAAGTTAGCCACCTTCGAACATCCAAAACGGTCCTTGTGACACCACGCAGGATGTAGGGGCGCAGAGAGCCCTATGTCAATCTGATCTCACCGGGAAATAAAGCAAGTTCCAGCGCCGGAATACGGCAACATCCGCAGCTATGCAAACAAAGCTGGTCTGCAACAGCAGCAAAACACTTGAAGCGCACAATGTGCGTCTATAAATAGCACTCAGTGCATATTTACAATGGAGACTGCCATGGCCCGTTCTCTTTTTGAGACGCGCCCAGCGCAACCTTCCCATGGCTTTTGGAAAAGGCTGCGCCGCGCAGGCGATAAAACACAATCGGCAAGTCAAACAAGCGACGGACTTGGTGCTGCCTATTCAGAGATCGCACTGGCTGCCGCGGGTATGAATGCCAAGGCGCGGCAGAACCTGTTGAAGAGAATCTTCGAAGCCCCCTTGGCCGGTCACTTGCCAAAGGACTGACAACAAAAAACCGCCGGATATCCCGGCGGTTTTTCAAAGCGTCCTTTACCGGGCTGCTTAGAGGTTAAAGCCAAGCATCTCGCCTACGGCAAACACGTCTTTGTCACCGCGCCCGCATAGGTTCATGACAAGTATCTTGTCTTTGCCCATTTGGGGCGCAAGCTTTGCAACATGTGCCAAGGCATGAGCAGGTTCCAAGGCCGGAATAATGCCTTCAACACGCGTCAGCAGCTGGAACGCTTCCAAAGCTTCTGTATCCATGACAGGCACATATTCTACCCGGCCGATATCCTTGAGCCATGAATGCTCCGGACCAATGCCCGGATAATCCAAGCCAGCAGAAATGGAATGCCCTTCAAGGATCTGCCCGTCATCATCCTGCAAAAGGAATGTTCTGTTTCCGTGCAGCACGCCGGGCTTGCCGGCATTGAGCGACGCACAATGTTCCTCGCCCTCGAGGCCACGCCCGCCCGCTTCAACACCGTAAATCTTAACTTCCGGATCATCTAGGAACGGGTGGAACATGCCAATTGCGTTTGACCCGCCGCCTACCGAGGCAACGAGGGCATCCGGCAAGCGCCCTTCAGCTTCTAGCATCTGCTCGCGAAGCTCTTTGCCGATGACCGACTGAAAGTCGCGAACCATTTCCGGGTAGGGATGGGGACCTGCTGCAGTCCCAATCAGGTAATAAGTGTCCTCAACATTGGTCACCCAATCCCGCAGCGCTTCATTCATGGCATCTTTCAAGGTGCCGGCACCAGCGGTGACCGGCACAATTTCAGCGCCCAGAAGCTTCATCCGAAAGACGTTCGGCTTTTGCCGTTCGACATCGGTTGCACCCATGTAAACGACACAAGGCAGGCCGAAACGCGCGCACACCGTTGCTGTGGCGACGCCATGCTGGCCCGCACCGGTTTCGGCGATTATCCGTGTCTTGCCCATACGCTTTGCAAGAAGGATCTGCCCAAGGCAGTTGTTGATCTTATGCGAGCCGGTGTGATTGAGCTCGTCGCGCTTGAAGTAGATTTTTGCGCCACCAAGTTCTTCAGTCAGCCGCTCAGCGAAATAAAGCGGCGACGGCCGGCCGGTGTAATGCGTATTAAGGTTCTCAACTTCCGCATGGAATGCCGGATCTTCCTTTGCGTCCTTGTAAGCCTGCTCTAGGTCGAGAATGAGCGGCATCAGAGTTTCCGCGACATAGCGGCCACCGAAAATACCGAAATGGCCGCGCTCGTCAGGACCGGAGCGCATGCTGTTTGCCATCGTGGTCATATGTCTTATTCTCCTGCCACCGTCACACCGCGCGCTGCTGCCACAAACCGGCGGATGAGGTCACTGTCCTTGACGCCTTTTTCCCGCTCAACGCCTGAAGACACGTCGATTGCGGCGGCGCCACTTTGTTCTATCGCTTCCGAGACATTTTCCGTAGTCAGTCCCCCCGAAAGCATGAAGGGCTTTGCGAGGTCAAGGTCCTTCAACAGTGTCCAATCGAAGGAGACGCCGTTTCCACCCGGCAGCTCAGACCCACTTGGCGGCTTTGCATCAAACAGGATCCGATCCGCGACCGCACCATACATATGGGCCTGTTCAAGATCGGCAAGCTCGGAAATGGCCAAGGCTTTCATGATCTTGACCTGATGCATAACCTTAATTGCGGCGATTGCTTCGACTGGTTCGCTACCATGAAGCTGAAACCAGTCGGGTCGAACCAATTCCTTAATCCGCGACAATCCGTCCAGGTCCATATTGACTGTCAAAGCCACGATCTCGGCCTTGCCGCGAGCCATGTCGGCCAGATGCGCCGCCGCCGACAGGCTCACATGGCGCGGGCTTTTCGGAAAAAACACGAGCCCGACCATGTCCACGCCCTCGTCCAGCGCAGTCCGCATGGTCTCCTCAGTCGACAGGCCGCAGATCTTTATAGTTATGTCTCGCATCTTAGGTCACATTGTAGGAGGCAATTGCAGCCATGTTGACAATCTCGGAATCCTTGGCACCCATAGGAACGATTTGTACCGGCTTATCGAGGCCGACAAGCAAAGGACCGATAACCGTCGATCCGCCGAGCTCTTGCAGCATCTTGGTCGAGATGGACGCAGAGTGAAAAGCCGGCATGACCAGAACATTCGCGGGGCCGCTTAAGCGGCAGAACGGGTAGACGCCCATCTTGTCCATGTTGAGCGCAACGTCGGCCGCCATTTCACCATCATACTCAAAATCGACGCGCCGGCGATCAAGAATCCGAACCGCCTCTTGCACTTTCTCGGAACGCTCGCCACGCGGGTGTCCGAAAGTTGAATATGCCAGCATGGCAACACGTGGCTCATAACCAAGGCGCCGGGCAACATGCGCGGCTTCTTCCGCAATATCAGCCAGTTCCTCGGCTGTCGGCATGTCAATCACAGCAGTGTCAGCAATCAAGACCGTCCTCCCGCGTGCGAGCGCAAGAGAAACGCCAATAATTCTGTGGCCAGGCTTCACATCCAGGCAAGCGCGCACAGTGTCCAGCGCAACGGAGTAGTTTCTTGTCAGTCCGGTTACCATTGCGTCGGCGTCACCGCGCGCAACCATGATCGCCCCCCAATAGTTACGGTCATTATTGACCATCCTCTGGCAGTCTCTAAACAAATAGCCTTTCCGCTGAAGACGCCCATACAGATAGTGCGCATAATCGTTATTCCGGTTGGACAAGCGCGCATTTTGGATGGCAATGCCTGCCCGATTGATATCGACACCGGCACTGGTTGCCACCGCCCGGATTTCATCGTCCCTGCCAATGAGGATCGCTTCACCAAGACCCTGATTCACAAAGCTTGCAGCTGCGCGGATAACTGGTTCTTCCTCGCCCTCCGCGAATACCACTTTCTTCGGCTGTTGCCGCACTTTGGAAAAAATACGCTGCAAGGTACCGGCAACTGGGTCACGCCGGGCAGACAATTGGTGCTTATAGGCATCCATATCAACGATCGGACGGCGCGCAACACCTGAATCCATTGCCGCTTGGGCAACAGCGGGCGGAATCGCAGAGATCAAGCGCGGATCAAACGGCACCGGGATGATGTATTCAGGACCGTATTTCGGGCGTGTCCCACGATACGCAGCGGCAACTTCGTCTGGGACTTCCTCACGGGCCAATTCTGCCAGCGCATTGGCGCAAGCAACTTTCATGGCGTCGTTGATAGTCGTTGCCTGGACGTCGAGCGCGCCACGGAAAATGTATGGAAACCCAAGAACATTGTTTACCTGATTCGGATAGTCCGAACGCCCGGTCGCGACAATAGCGTCGTCGCGCACTTCGGCAGCCTCTTCCGGCGTAATCTCAGGATCCGGGTTGGCCATTGCAAAAATGATCGGGTTCGACGCCATGGCACGCAGCATGTCGTGTGTGAGGGCTCCTTTCACTGATACGCCGAGAAAAACATCTGCACCTTTCAGCGCATCATACAGCGAGCGGTCTGCC
Source organism: Roseibium hamelinense (assembly GCF_007830545.1). Taxonomy (GTDB): domain Bacteria; phylum Pseudomonadota; class Alphaproteobacteria; order Rhizobiales; family Stappiaceae; genus Roseibium; species Roseibium hamelinense. The sequence goes on along the minus strand of NZ_VLLF01000008.1, from coordinate 151,666 downwards.
GTCTCGATGGCGTGAGCAGACTTCCACTGGTTCATTCCCTCTTCGCGGCCCTTGTAAATCACCCCTTTTGTATCGCAGAGAGTGATGTTGTCGTGCGGTATGCCCATCGCTTTGATCAGCTCTATGCAGGCGATCCCTGCAGCGCCGGCGCCATTGCAAACGACCTTGGTATCTTTCATGTCCCGACCCGTCAGATGCAGCGCATTTATCAATCCCGCAGCTGCGATGATCGCTGTTCCGTGCTGATCATCGTGAAAGACCGGAATATCCATGAGCTCGCGCAAACGCTGCTCGATGATAAAGCAATCCGGAGCCTTGATATCCTCCAGATTTATCCCTCCGAAGGAAGGCCCCAAATATCTGACCGAATTGATGAATTCATCGACATCAGCCGTATCGACTTCCAAGTCGATGGAATCAACATCGGCGAACCTTTTGAAGAGAACGGCTTTGCCTTCCATGACCGGTTTCGATGCTAAGGCGCCCAAATTACCCAGCCCAAGAATGGCCGAGCCATTTGAAATAACTGCAACCAAATTGCCGCGGGTCGTGTAATCGAACGCTCGAGACGGGTCGTCGGCGATTGCCAGAACCGGCACCGCGACACCAGGCGAGTACGCGAGCGACAAATCACGCTGCGTCGCCATCGGTTTGGTTGGCGAAATTTCGAGTTTGCCGGGCCGGCCTTCCTGATGAAACTGCAAAGCTTCTTGCTCAGTAAAGCTGACGGAGGTCTTTGAGGACTTGTCGGTCGGTGACATTGGCTCGGCGTTTCCTGTGTTTGAAATTCCTCTGGCGGGAACCTGACCTTATCCCCTGAAAATTGAGCGCTCAAGGCACGATCGCGCATAGGAATTGTGAAAGCGCGAAAAGGGTTTGCTACTTTCCGACCATGTCAGTTCAAAGCGCACAAAAGGCGGGTCCGGCAGACGCAAAAGTCACGCCAATGATGGCCCAATACATCGAGATCAAGACTGCTAATCCGGACAGTCTACTGTTTTACCGGATGGGCGACTTCTACGAGCTTTTTTTTGAAGATGCCGAAGTGGCTGCACGGGCGTTGGGCATCACGCTTACCAAACGCGGCAAGCACCAGGGCGAAGACATTCCCATGTGTGGTGTTCCGGTTCATGCGGCGGATGACTACCTCCAAAAACTGATTGCCCTCGGCCATCGTGTATCTGTCTGTGAACAGACGGAAGATCCGGCGGAGGCCAAAAAGCGCGGCTCCAAATCTGTCGTGCGCCGGGATGTCGTGCGACTGGTAACCCCTGGAACAATCACCGAAGACCGGTTGCTGGACGCCGGCGCCAACAATTTTCTTGCAGCTCTAACGCGTCTGCGCGGCAGCTCGCTTGGCGGCGATGCCGTTTATGGCCTTGCTTGGGTCGACATGTCGACGGGTAGCTTTCAAGTCTGTGAAACGGACGATCAACGGCTCGCATCCGATATCGTTCAAATCAGTCCGCGCGAGCTGATCCTTGCTGACAATCTGCTTCAGGAAAAAGACTTCCGTCAGACCCTAGAGCAGGCTGGTGCCGCTTTGTCGCCCGTTCCACGGGCTTACTTCGACAGTGCAACGGCTACAGACAAGCTCGCCCAATATTTTGGAGTCAAAACACTCGACGGGTTTGGTGTCTTTTCACGCGCAGAGCTCTCAGCCGCATCCGGTATTCTGTCGTATATTGAAAAAACACAGCTCGGCGAGCGGCCACCGCTTGATCCGCCGGCCCGTCAATCAGGCAACGGCCGGATGCTGATTGACCCGGCAACACGCTCTAATCTTGAGTTGTCTAGAACGCTCTCGGGTGAAAAACAGGGAAGCCTGCTTGCCACGATCGACAAAACCGTCACTGGAAGTGGCTCGCGGCTGCTTGCCAGCCGTCTTGCCGCGCCGTTGCTGGACCCAGAAGCGATTTCAAAAAGACAGGATGCCGTCGAATTCTTTTTCGAAAACGAGATCATGCGGGAAGGACTGCGCCAAACCCTCAAAGGCGCGCCTGACATGGCTCGATCGCTCTCCCGCATTGCTCTCCATCGGGGAGGTCCGAGAGATGTTTTGGCGATTGCCACAGGCTTAAGGGCAGTTCGGACCGCATTTGAGCAAACATCCAAGTCCGCAGAATATCCAGCCGAGATTGCAGCTGCACGAACAGCACTGGGCAATGCCCCTCATGACCTGGGCGCAGAACTTGACCGAGCAATCAAGGAAGATCCCCCGTTGCTGAAACGTGACGGCGGGTTTATCGCCTCAGGTTATGACGAAAACCTTGACGAATTGCGGGCTCTTCGGGACGAAAGCCGCAAGGTCATCGCAAAACTGCAAGCCGACTATGGCGAAGAGCTTGGCTTGAGATCTCTTAAAATCAAGCACAACAGTGTTTTGGGTTGGTTCATTGAAGCCCCGACGGCACAAACTGAAAAGATGGTTGCCGACCCTGGCCGGTTCATCCACCGCCAAACCATGGCCGGGGCCATGCGGTTCACCACAACAGAACTGGCCGACCTAGAATCAAAAATTGCGAGCGCCGGCGAACGGGCACTTGCAATCGAAATGGAAATTTTTGATCGCCTTGCTGACGCTATTGTCGAATCCGGAGACCTTATTAAAGCAGCCGCGCATGGCTTAGGTGTTCTCGATGTCTCCGCAGCCTTGGCAAAACTTGCACAGGAAGACGGATATGTAAGACCCGCAATTGATGGAAGCCGGGCATTTCACATTACGGGCGGCCGCCATCCGGTTGTTGAACGCGCACTGAAAACTTCAGGTGGCGATGCATTCGTCGCAAACGATGCCGATCTGGGGCCGCGAACCGAGACGGACGCCGGCTCGATCTGGTTAATTACCGGACCAAACATGGCGGGAAAGTCGACGTTTCTGCGCCAGAACGCTCTGATCGCCGTCATGGCACAGATGGGCGCATTTGTTCCTGCTTACAGTGCACACATCGGGATCGTCGATCGTCTTTTCTCTCGTGTCGGGGCCGCAGATGATCTCGCGCGCGGACGATCTACCTTTATGGTCGAGATGGTCGAGACGGCTGCTATTCTAAACCAGGCCAGCGATCGTTCTCTTGTTATTCTCGATGAAATTGGCCGGGGAACAGCCACGTTTGACGGGCTATCAATTGCTTGGGCGTCAATTGAGCATCTGCACGAGATCAACAAATCCCGCGCATTGTTTGCAACCCACTATCATGAGCTGACCGTTCTTTCGGCCAAACTCGACCGTCTGTCGAATGCAACCGTTTCTGTCAAAGAATGGAACGGCGACGTGATCTTCCTGCATGAAATCGTGCCTGGAGCCGCTGACCGCTCCTATGGAATACAAGTTGCAAAACTTGCTGGACTTCCGCCAAGTGTTGTTGAGCGCTCCAAGCAGGTTCTCAGCCAGCTGGAAGAGCAGGACCGGAGTTCTCCGGCAGAAAACCTGATCGATGAATTACCGCTGTTCGCAACTCTACAGCCTGCGCAACCAAAAACGACACGATGCGTAATCGAACCAGCACTTGAAGAATTGGATCGACTTAATCCCGACGACATGACACCACGCGAAGCACTGGAAGCGCTCTATATGCTGAAATCCAGCCGATTGAAAAACTCAGACCCAATTAAAAACTAGCCTCGCTCTCGCTGGCCTCTTTTCGATCTGCGCCCGAATTTCATTTTAATACCAGAAATCTCGGCCTGCATTGCTAGGAATGCCGCCGGATAGCGGCAGATTGAACATTGGCATAGGTTTCTCCGGATGTGTGAGGGGCAGCACACCATTAAGCCGGATACAGCACACATTTTAACATTTAAGGCGTGCTATGGGGCATAGGTAGAAGATATCGGCCCGCCCGCTCGTGCTGTTGCAAGCGCTTGCTTTATTGCGCCGGCAAAACTTGTCCGATCCTCGGGATTCAGGAAATTCCCAAGGTCTATTTTTTCCCCCCGGGTCAACAGAGAGATCTTGGTCACGCCCTCATCTTCAACCTCAGACAAGGATATCCGGGCCCACGCGGGATTAAACCGGTACTCGCTTTGCTGCTTTCCAGGCCCGACTTTCCGGATGACGATCTCAGTGGCGGAAACACTTACCTCTTCGTAGGCTTTCGCCGATGCATAATTGAGCCGGAAGGCCAAATAAATCAGAGCCATATCCAACCCGAAGAACCCAAACACAGGCCAAGCACCGATCGCGAGAAACATCATCCCCGCCACAAAGCTTACAATACCCAAACACGCCATAAGTATGACAAACCCGTTCGAACCAAGAGAACGATAGGGTGTAAGTACAGCTGAAAAAAACGGCTGATCAGCCCTATAAGTAGGTTCGCTAAGACCTTGTTTTGGATTGCCGTTCGTCATGTCGACAGAGTATAGAGTGTGCATGACAAAAACAAAGCCTGCCGCAGCGTCCAAATCGTCAACCAATCGCGCCAAAAAAGCAAAAACAGCCAAAAGAGCGCTATCTGTCGACAATCCCGGGCGAGTTTTAAAACGGTCACGATATTCGAAGGCCGAAACATACGCCGTTTTTGAACGCTTCCATGCGGCCAATCCTGAACCGGAAGGTGAGCTGAACTACGTCAATGCGTTCACGCTTTTGGTCGCTGTGGTTTTGTCAGCCCAGGCAACAGACGTTGGAGTGAACAAGGCGACCAAGCACCTGTTTGAAATCGCCGACACGCCGGAAAAAATGGTTGCGCTCGGCGAGGACACGGTCCGGGAGAAAATTAGAACCATCGGTCTATTCAAGACAAAGGCGAAAAACGTCATTCTCTTGTCTGAACAGCTCCTTCGAGATCACGGCGGTTTAGTTCCGGAGAACCGGGAGGCGCTCGAAAAACTTCCAGGTGTTGGGCGGAAAACAGCCAATGTTGTTCTGAACATTTATTTTGGCCATCCGACCATCGCAGTCGACACCCACCTATTCCGACTTGGGAACAGGCTCGGAATTGCGCCTGGCAAAACACCACTTGAAGTCGAATTGGCAATGGAAAAAGCGGTCCCGATAGAGTTTGGACGCCACGCTCATCACTGGCTGATCCTGCACGGCAGGTACATTTGCAAAGCACGAAAACCAGACTGTGCGCAGTGTTTGATTTATGACCTTTGCAAAAGCCCTGAAAAAGAAAAGCTCGAGCACATCCCGCAAATTGCTCTCCAAACGGCTGCAAAATGTTCGAAGCAAGCCACCCTGTGACTGGTGTTTTGCGGGCGCCGAAGAGCACGAGACTTTTGTTTAGTGTGCCCACGACAGCAGACAGCCGTTTCATACTCAAACTTATGAACCAACCGGATTATCACACATTCATTGGTGACCGAGGTTTGAAAACAATCGCCGACGCAGAATTGTATATACGCGAGAAACTAGCGCCGTCTTTTATGAAACACGGCTATGGTCTTTGGCTTGTTTCACGAAAGTCAGACAAAAAACCTGTTGGCTTTGGCGGTCTGGTATCACGGGACCAGTTCGACACACCCGATCTCGGCTACGCAATAAGCCATGACCACCAAGGGAAAGGCTATGCCTCTGAGGCCGCACGGGCAGTTCTAGACTTCACGACTACGCATCTTGGACTGGATAGAGTTCTGGCGATCGTTTCTCCGGAGAACGTTAAATCCGCACGCGTTCTTCAAAAAGTAGGGTTTCGTCGCATTCGTCAGCAACGGCTTGAAACATCGGGACATATCGTCGATGTTTATGACCGGTTAGGTTGATGCAGTTCGCTTACTGATTTTTCGGTCGAACGCGGACAATAACGTCAACGTGGACAATCTCCATGCCATCCGGCGCCGATGGCAATCTATCGATAGCAATCCCGCCGCCGGGTATGTCAACCACCCGGTTTTCCCCTTCAATGAAAAAATGATGGTGGTCCGAGACGTTTGTATCGAAGTAAGTTTTGGTTCCGTCAATTGCGACCTCACGCAAGAGGCCCGCTTGGGTGAACTGATGCAAGGTGTTGTAAATCGTCGCCAATGAAACTGGCACGTTCGCAGCTTCGGCCTCTTCGTGTAGAAGTTCGGCAGACACGTGGCGGTCGCCCTGAGAATATAAAATTTCCGCCAAAGACACACGTTGCCGCGTTGGACGCAATCCCGCCGTTCGCAGCATATTTGATACATCTGCCTGAGATTTGTGTAACGAATTTGGGTTCGTCATATTGCCGTAGGGTCTCACATGTCTTGCGTCGGCAGTGAGTATAATCTGCTGCCAAACCGCCGTGCCCAGCCGCATCAAGATACATGCCAAGCAACGGACCGATGTATACTGATAACTATGTGCCATTTCTTGGCCGTCAAATGCAAGTTTTTTGCAGTTGCGACCGACTAGCGCATTTGTCTATGTCAACTTTCTGTTTCTGTATTTTCGTCGAAAAAGTGTCATTGAAGGCTTCAAGCTTTCGTAAACGTCACCTTTCGAACCGATTGGCGCTGTGATAGGAAGGCGCCAAACAAAAAACCCACCCGGTCCTGTCTCACCAAATAAGGTCACAGGACATCGTGATTGATGACGGACACTGAATGACCGAGCGGCGCTCAAGCTTTACCTACGAAGACCTTCTTTCCTGTGGCCGAGGCGAACTTTTCGGGTCGGGGAACGCACAATTGCCCCTGCCTCCCATGCTAATGTTCGATCGGATAACCGAAATCAGCGAAACGGGCGGCGAGCACGACAAGGGCTATGTCCGAGCCGAATTGGATGTGAAGCCGGATCTCTGGTTTTTTCCCTGCCACTTCCAGGGAGACCCGGTCATGCCAGGGTGCTTAGGGCTGGATGCCCTCTGGCAGATGACAGGGTTTTGGCTTGGTTGGACCGGCCAACCAGGTCGTGGTCGGGCACTTTCGACTGGTGAAATCAAGTTTTCAAAAATGGTCACCCCGGAAACAAAGCTTGTCGAGTACGGGATTGACATTAAGCGTCTGAGAACCGGGCGGCTGGTCCTTGGAATTGCCGATGGCTGGCTCAAAGCAGACGGGGAAGCCATTTACAAAGCGACAGATCTGCGCGTCGGCCTTTTCCAGGATTAAAACGGCGCCGGAGCAAATTGCACGGCCGGCTTCGTTGTAATGAAGACCGGTCGTTTTTGTTTAAGGCTTTGGGGACACAGAGCCTAGATCACAAATTAACCAGGAGACCCCAATGAGACGGGTAGTAGTCACTGGGATGGGGATTGTATCCTCCATCGGCAACACGACCCAGGAAGTTCTTGCGAGCTTGAGGGAAGGTAAATCTGGGATCCAATTTGCGCCCGACTACGCGGAGCATGGGTTCCGCAGCCAGGTGCACGGCATGCCGCAAATTGATGTGGCGGAGCATATAGATAAGCGGCAACTTCGCTTCATGGGCGACGGCGCTGCGTATAACTACATAGCAATGCAGCAAGCCATTGCCGATAGCGGTCTTGAAGAATCGGACGTTTCTAACCCGCGCACTGGCTTGGTGATGGGGTCAGGTGGCCCCTCAACGAAAAACCTGTTTCAAGCGCACCAGATCGTACTTGAAAAAGGTTCGCCGAAACGCATGGGACCATTCATGGTTACGCGCGGTATGAGTTCAACCAATTCAGCTTGTTTGGCGACCCCTTTCAAGATCAAGGGAATCAACTACTCGATCACCTCAGCCTGTTCTACATCCGCGCACTGCATTGGGGCTGGCGCAGAACAAATCCAATGGGGAAAACAGGATGTTGTTTTTGCCGGAGGCGGTGAAGAACTCGATTGGACACTGTCTTGCCTGTTTGATGCGATGGGGGCTATGTCGTCGAAATATAATGATACCCCGCAAACCGCTTCGCGTGCCTATGATGCCAACCGCGACGGTTTCGTAATTGCTGGTGGTGGTGGGGTCGTAGTTCTGGAAGAACTCGAACACGCAAAAGCTCGTGGCGCCAAGATATATGCTGAGGTTACCGGCTATGGTGCAAACTCTGATGGGTACGACATGGTCGCACCGTCGGGCGAGGGTGGCGAGCGTTGCATGAGGATTGCCGTGGAAACACTGGGAGACCGCAAGGTCGATTACATCAACACACACGGAACCTCCACACCCGTGGGTGACATCGGCGAAATTGAGGCCATCCGGCGCGTCTTTGGCGAAACAGAGCCGCCCGTCTCGTCGACCAAATCACTGACCGGGCACAGTTTGGGCGCCACAGGCGTTCAAGAGGCGATTTATTGCCTTTTGATGCTGCAGAACGACTTCATTGCGGCATCTGCAAACATAACCGAGCTAGACCCAGCTTTGTCTGAAAATGAGATTGTAACCAAGCGGATTGACAACGCCGGCCTAGATACGGTGCTTTCAAACAGCTTCGGATTTGGCGGTACGAACGCAAGCCTTGCCTTGTCGCGGTACCACGGTTAAGGAGCCCGGCATGTCTGGACTTATGAGCGGCAAGCGCGGGCTTGTCATGGGTGTGGCAAACGACCACTCCATTGCCTGGGGAATCGCAAAGACCCTTGCCAAGCATGGCGCTGAACTCGCTTTTACCTATCAAGGCGAAGCGTTTGGACGGCGCACCAAGCCGCTCGCGGAGTCAGTCGGATCGAATATCCTATTGTCTTGCGACGTTGAAGACGAAGCATCCGTTGATGCTGTATTCAACAGTTTAAGAAGTGAATGGGGCAGCATTGATTTTCTTGTTCACGCGATTGCTTTTTCAGACAAATCAGAGCTGCGCGGAAAATATGCTGATACGACCCGGGAAAATTTTTCCCGTACCATGTTAATTTCGTGTTTTTCCTTCACAGAGATTGCCAAGCGGGCTGCAGCATTGATGCCAAATGGCGGCTCAATGATTACCCTGACCTATGGTGGCTCCACCAAAGTCATGCCGAACTACAATGTTATGGGCGTTGCCAAGGCAGCTTTGGAATCCTCTGTTCGTTACCTTGCTGTTGACTATGGCGAACGAAACATACGGATCAACGCATTGTCTGCAGGTCCTGTGCGAACACTGGCAGGCTCCGGCGTGTCTGATGCGCGCTTGATGTTCAGCTATCAAAAGCGCAATGCGCCACTCCATCGGACAGTGACTCTTGATGAAATCGGGGGCAGCGGCCTTTATCTTCTTTCAGATCTTTCGGGCGGCGTCACCGGAGAGGTTCATTTCGTCGACAGCGGATACAACATCATGTCTATGCCCCGTCTTGATGAGCTGAAGGTCCAGGAACAAAAAACCGAAGCTTGAACGCGGTAAACACAAAAAGGCGGCCCGAGGCCGCCCTTTTTTTTAGTCAATGAGTTCGTCAGGATAGACGCCGAATAAGCGCGTTTGATCCAGCCAGCCATCATAATTCTCGCCATCAACACGGCACCATCCTCCAGCGCACTCCCGCACTGCAGCAAGGACGTTTGGTTCCAATTCCGCGACAATATCTGCATCGGATTTGGACCGTGCGCGAAGTGGTGTCCGATTGCCTTGTTCCCAGGGCGTGACAAGAGCGGTCCGACGTCCGGACAAAAGCGAGTGGAAGACCCAGCCCTCTTTGCCTTCCCAGTCTCGAATACGGCGCCAATTTTCAAATTCCTGAACAATTTCCACCGGAAGACCAGCTTGTACGAAGGTCCAAGCAATATCATGGTCACGAGAGGGGCCGATACGTACGTTAACGCGATCTGATTTTAAGCTGACAAACCTTGGCACCGGCAGTCCGGTCGCACCCGTTTGTGTACTTTGCGCAAAAGCAGGCGGCACAAACAGAACAAACAATCCGAAGAAAACAATGCTTGCTGCGATGACCACAATCCGGTTTAGATTTTTTGTCATATTATTCGGTTGTCCAATTGTGTTTCCGACCATTTCTCATGCAAACCTCTAACGAAGTCCGTGTTGAAAAACCAGTTTGGCATGCCCGCGGGACCTGAGAGTCGACACATGATTTCAGGTCCACTTGTTTCTACCTGACCATCTGGTAAGGAAGAGGGTGCGGTGCCAACTTGGGATAGGCACATAGTCATGAATCCGTTGTGGTTAACAGGGCCTCAACGATACGCAGAAGGCATAGGCATGGCAAAAAAGAAGCCCATCGTTGTCGTGACCCGGAAATTGCCGGAAGTTGTTGAGACCCGAATGCGGGAACTCTTCGAAACACGGCTCAATGAGAGCGACAAGCCGTTCAGCCAGGCAGAATTGGTCGAAGCGGTTAGAGGGGCCGATGTCCTGGTACCCACAGTTACCGACCGTGTTGATTCTGCTGTCCTGTCCCAGGCGGGCGAAAAACTGAAATTAATCGCGAATTTCGGAAACGGTGTCGACAACATTGATGTTGTCACAGCGAACAATCGCGGCATCAACGTGACCAACACACCGGGTGTTCTGACGGAAGACACTGCAGATATGACGATGGCCCTCATTTTGGGCGTTCCGAGAAGACTGGCAGCAGGCATTGAAGCACTCAAAGCCGGCGATTGGGCCGGCTGGTCCCCAACTTGGATGCTCGGGCACCGGATTTGGGGCAAACGGCTCGGCATTGTTGGTATGGGTCGTATCGGCCAGGCCGTTGCCCGACGCGCAAAAGCCTTCGGAATGTCGATCCACTACCACAATCGCCGCCGTGTCAGCCCCGGTATCGAAGAGGAACTAGAGGCAACCTATTGGGAAAGTCTCGACCAAATGCTGGCACGCATGGATGTCGTGTCCGTTCACTGTCCGCACACGCCAGGAACATTTCATTTGCTGTCAGCGCGCCGGCTTAAACTGATGAAACCGGACGCATTCATAGTCAATACAGCCCGTGGCGAAGTCATTGATGAAAATGCATTAATACGCATGCTGGATGCCGGGGAACTGGCTGGGGCAGGGCTTGACGTGTTTGAACACGAACCAGCCGTCAATCCGAAGCTTGCGAAACTGGAGAATGTGGTTCTTCTGCCCCACATGGGATCGGCAACGATAGAAGGCCGGATCGAAATGGGCGAAAAAGTCATCATCAATATCAAAACTTTTATGGATGGACACAGGCCACCCGACCGCGTCTTGCCATCTATGCTTTAACAATGAGGGCTCGATGTCAGCCTTCGACTGAAGATGCGGCGTACTTCTTCCAAAGCGCCGCGTCTCCCATGCCTTCCACAAAATCTGAATGTGCTTTGAACTCAGCTGATGAAATGGAATGGGCAAGTGGTTGCGGCCTTTGGCGGGCAGAGAATGGCCCTAGTTCACCAAACTCATTTTGCCCAGAAGAGCTGTTTTCTTGTTTCCTAACGCTGTCGTTTTCTGGTGTTAGGCGCAACGCGGTTTGCTTGCCGCCAATTAGCTCGAGATAAACTTCAGCCAGGATCTCCGCATCGAGCAGAGCACCGTGTTTAATCCGGCGCGAATTATCGATGCCGTACCGATTACACAATGCATCGAGAGAGTTTGGACCTGCAGGGTGCTTTCGCCTGGCAATATCGAGTGTATCTATGACCTGGGTGTTCGGAATGGTCCGTTTTCCCGCCCGCTCGAGTTCCATATTAATGAAACCCATATCGAACGCGGCATTATGGATTACCAGCGTTGCGTCAGCCACAAAATCCAAAAACGCGTCGGCCACGTCTGCAAACAATGGCTTGTCACTCAAAAACTCGGCTGACAACCCATGTACGTTGAATGCCTCAATCGGCATGTCCCGCTCAGGATTAATGTAAACGTGATAGGAATTGCCGGTAGGAACATGATTGAAAAGTTCGACGCCGCCAATTTCAACCAAGCGATCGCCTCCCCTTGGATTGAGGCCCGTTGTTTCTGTATCAAAAGAAATTTCGCGCATTTCAATCCATTCAATGTGCTGTAAGGTCGAGGGAAATTGATCTCAATTGGCCTAGAAGATTGCCAGCCTCTCCTTGGCTGTCCCCTATCGACATTCCTGTATTTTTGTTGGAGTTTCAAATAATCAAACAATGGATAGTGGGGATTTCGACGCTTTTGGCATTGGGTTTTAGTCTCAATGTCGCTGCCGCGGGCGGGCCCGAAATTTGGTCTGCAATCTGTATGCGAATTTCAGCACAAGAGATCCAAAAAGTTGGACCTTGTACAATTAAGGTCATTGCTAATGCCACATCAGCGACAGAAACTTGGGAATGGTCCGATGGTGCACGCACAATTATCAAGACAGCGGCGGAAAGCCACGCAACAGTGAATGATGAAGCCGCTGTAGAACGCGAAGCTCCGATGTTTGTTGACCAAGATGCTGCATGCCTAGAAATAACCGCCAAGCAACTTGTATATTGCTCAAGAATTACACAACAGGAATAGAGTTAGCGGCCAGCTATGGCTCTTAAGATCGACTTTACAGCTCGTTGCGCAGCGTCAATACCTAGTCCCGTATCGATTATAAAATGAGCTCTGCGCCGTTTCTCAGCATCAGGCATCTGTTTTGACAGAATTGCCCGAAATGTCTGATCGGTCATTCCTGGACGATCCATAACACGTCTTTTCTGGATATCCGGGTCCGCGGTGACAACAACAATCAAGTCAACTCGGTTGAGAGCTCCGCTTTCGATCAACAGCGGTATGTCCAGCACAACGGCAGATCTTTCCGCTTTGCGGGCATTTGCAAGGAACGCATTTTCTTCCTGTTTGACAAGTGGATGGATAATCGCCTCGAGCTTTTTCATCTCGTTAGGCTTTCCAACCACGTATTCCGATAGGAGTTTTCTATCAACTTTTCCGTCAGCGGTTGTTCCGGGAAACTGTGCCTCAACGAGAGGCACTGCCGCTCCCTCATAAAGCCGGTGAACTGAAGCATCGGCATCATAAACAGGAACACCCTGCTCAGCGAACATTCTCGCCGTGGTCGACTTGCCCATCCCGATTGACCCGGTGAGGCCTATCCGGATCACTTTGACGTCTCCAGATCTGTCACAATCAGATCGTACAGCGTCTGATCAACGACAGGGCGCTGGCCAAACCATCTTTCGAAACCAGGTACGGCTTGATGAAGAAGCATGCCAAGCCCATTTACGGTTCGGTTTCCCCGCAGTCGAGCAGTTCGGAGCAACTCGGTTTCAAGAGGTACATAGACGATATCAGTCACAAGCGTGTTTTTTGGAAGTTTGGCAAGATCTAAATTTAGCGGTGGTTTCCCGGTCATCCCGAGCGCCGTTGTGTTCACAAGAAGATCGGCTGTCCCCAGTAACTCCACAAACGTTCCAAAGCCGTGTGCCGTCGTTTTGGCTCCAAATTCATCACGCAATTGTAATGCTTTCTCGACTGTTCTGTTCACGATATGCACGGCTCGAAAACCCCGATGGAGCAGACTCCACACAATTGCTCTGGCTGCTCCACCTGCACCCAAGACGATTGCTGAATTTTTGTTTGAATCCCAACCCGGCTGTACCTGATCAAGATTTGCAAGAAATCCAAGCCCATCAGTGTTTGCACCGCATAATTTGCCATCTTCGCTGAGCCAAAGTGTATTTGCTGCCCCCATAGCAAGTGCAACAGGATCCAACCAATCGCATGCCAGCGCCGCTGTTTCCTTGTGCGGAACGGTCACGTTGCAGCCGGTCAACCCCGTATCGCAGAACGATCTATAGAAAGCTTCGGCATTTGATGGTTCGACCGCGATGCGCTCATAGCTTCCATCGATGCCCAGTTTATCAAGCCAATACCCGTGAATAATTGGAGAACGGGACTGGTCGACTGGCCATCCAGTGACCGCAGCGCGTTTTGTTCCCATCATACTTCAATCACTCCGAGATCTCGGAGCTTCGCCAGAAGCGGAAACATTGGCAGGCCCAGGACAGTGAAGTAGTCACCGTCGATCTGTTCAAAAAGTTGAATACCGGGCCCCTCCAACTGATATGCCCCAACGCTCGAAAGCGCTTCATTCCCAACTTGCGCTAGATATTGCCCGACAAATTTCGGCGAGAAAGATCGCATATGCATCCTGGCCACGGACACATTTCGCCAGATTGCTTCACCATCTTTCGATATAACGACGGCTGATAGCAATTCATGAGTCTTTCCGGAAAACGCCAACAATTGACGACGGGCCGCTTCCATAGATTCTGGTTTTGTGAACCGTTTACCATCGTAAGCGAGAATTTGATCCGCTCCGATGACCAAATCGCCTGGCCGTTCTTCGCTGACTGAATTCGCTTTTGCCTCGGCAAGAACAATCGCAAGATCTTCTGGCGGAAATCCACTCTCCAAGAGGGGTTGTTCTACAGCGCGCTCGTCGACATCGGCCGGTGCCACATCAAACTTCAAGCCGGCGTTCTTCAAAAGTTCCGCCCTAATTTTACTTCCGCTTGCCAAAACGAGTGTCATATCAATCCCGATCTCAAAATCGCATTTTCCAACTAGTTGCGGAGCTTGTGATCCTTATACAAGGTCAAGATCTCTGCTGCTGTTTCTTCGACCGACCGGCGTGTCACATCAATGATTGGCCAGTCGTGTTCCGAGCAAAGCCGCCGCGTCATGTTGATTTCCTGCGCAATTTCTTTGCGATCGGTATAACTGTCATTGTAGCCTTCAGAGTTTAATGACAGCACCCTGTTTCGCCTAATCTGTTGGATACGTTCTGCCGAGGCAACAAGCCCGACAATCAGCTTTCCTTCAAGCGCAAGCAATTGATGCGGCACCGGTATATTGGGAATTAACGGGACGTTGGCTGCCTTAATTCCGCGATTTGCAAGATAGATGCAGGTCGGCGTCTTCGAGGTTCTTGAGATACCAACAAGCACAATATCCGCCGCTGCCAAGCCCTCCCAGAGCTGTCCATCATCGTGCATCATTGTGTAGTTTAGCGCTTCCATCCGCTTAAAGTATTCAGCGTCCAACTCATGCTGACCGCCAACCCGGTGAGTCTGGGTCACATTCAAATATGACTGAAAAACTGCAAATACCGGGTCAAGGATATTGACGAAAGGAACGCCTAGTTCCCGGCATATTCGCTCTAATCGACTGGATATTTCAGTGTCGACCAGTGTGTACAGAACGATGCCAGGCGCTGATTCAATTTCGGAAATGACACGGTCGAGCTGCTTGTGGCTACGAACCAACGGATACACATGCTCTATTTCTTGGATGTTCTCGTATTGGGCAGTTGCAGCTCTGGCGACCGTCATCAAGGTCTCGCCGGTCGAGTCTGATACAAGATGCAGATGAAAATAGTGCCGGTTCTTATTCACGCACTCATCCCCAGCTCTGTTGATCAAATGGGGAAGGTGTCACGCTGACGGGCAATGCATAAGACGTTATCCTCATTCGCAGAAAATTATGAACAGCGTTGTATTCGAAATCGAGTCGGTCCGAAATGAAAAAGCGAGCAGTGGATTTTGACAAGGGTCTTTCTTTTCGACAGCTTTTCCACCAGGCGTCCAATTTATTAACGAAAGGTAAATAATCGAATAAGCGGTTGCAGTTTCGAAGTTTTTTGGGTTATCGACTCTTGTGGAGGATAACTTGTCCAAGACATGAGACAATTTATCCTGTCAGGCAATTGGGTGTGGGTGATTGTGGACAGCAAAGGATCCCGGTACTTCACACACAATAAGAAAAAACAGATTCAAAATTAGAATCTTTATTTGTTTTAAGTGTGTGAAAGGGCCAGCTCCTTATGAAGTCTCAAGACAGAGCCGTTATGAAAGTTCTCTCAGGAGAGACAATCTGGCCTCCCCCAATCTGGATGATGCGGCAGGCAGGACGCTATCTGCCGGAATATCGGGAAGTGAGAGCAAAAGCCCCGGATTTCCTCAGCTTCTGTTATACACCTGACCTTGCTACTGAAGTTACACTTCAACCTATTCGCCGTTATGGTTTTGACGCATCCATCCTGTTTTCGGACATTTTCGTAGTACCTGATGCAATTGGCTATCCAGTTCGTTTTGAAGAAGGCCGTGGACCAGTTCTGGAGCCGCTGTCCGAAAAATTGGTCAATGGCCTAGAGCAGCAAAAGGCAGAAGATCATCTGAAACCGGTCATAGAGACTGTTTCACGGCTGAGGGCAGAGCTTCCTGAGGAAACGACACTCTTAGGTTTCTGCGGGGCTCCCTGGACCGTGGCATGTTATTCAGTGGCAGGGCATACGACCCAGGATCAGGTTGCCGCCCGTGTTGGTGCCTATCGTGATCCTGGTTTGATGGATGCATTCATAGATCAGCTAGTTCAAGCGTCCATTAGATATTTACTCAGACAATTGGACGCTGGAGCTGACGCGGTCCAAATATTTGACACGTGGGCTGGCGTTCTGGATGATGCCGGCTTTGAAAAGTGGTGTATCGCCCCGACAAAGGCCATCGTGGACGGTGTGAAGTCGACGCGTCCGGACGCAAAAATCATCGGCTTCCCGAAAGCTTCTTCAGCGCGATCAGCTAAATTTGCCGAAAAAACTGGTGTGAGCGCTATCGGATTTGACTGGACCGCTCCAGATGCGATTGCCTTGGATCTTCAAAAGAAACTACCCATCCAAGGAAACTTGGATCCAATGCGTTTGGTAGCGGGCGGCGCGGCTCTTGAAGAGGGCGTTCGCCACATCTTGAGGACGTTCAATAACGGGCCGTTGATTTTTAATCTCGGGCATGGGGTAACGCCGGATGCAGATCCGCAAAATGTTGCCAGAATGGTCGAATTGGTACGTGAGGGCTAGTTGATGGATCTCTATAGCTGGATCAAGGCAGCCCACGTTATTTCGATCATCGCCTGGATGGCTGCAATATTATACCTACCGCGGTTGTTTGTGTACCATGTCTCAGCTGAAGTTGGTTCGGTTCAATCCGAAACCTTCAAAATTATGGAACGGCGTCTTTTGAAAGCCATCATGACGCCCGCGATGATCGCGTCTTGGGTTTTTGGTTTATGGGTTGCAGTAGAAAGTGGTGCTTTCTCTCAGGGTTGGTTTCACGCCAAGTTGCTTCTCGTTGTACTCATGTCTGCTGCTCATGGTTATTTGGCTGGATGTGTTCGAAAATTTGCTAACGATCAAAACACTAAGACAGCAAAATTTTACCGAGTGCTCAATGAACTACCCACTGTTCTCATGGTGGTAATCGTTATTCTTGTCATCGTGAAACCCTTTTAGTCCCTAAAACTTCTGGTGATACGGAGAGGCAGGCTGCTGAAGTCTGCTTCTCCACGGCCATTTGAAGCCTTGCGCTTAAAATAAAAAGAGCTTATCTTCCACCCGCTCAATATAGTCACCGATCTTTCGTTATCGTGTATCGGTCAGAGACCAATGTCTGTTCAAGACGTCTGGCAGTTCCTTCAGCAAACTTCTGAATCCTTACATCTGAAAAGCATCAGAAGTTCCTTCCGAATTTACATCAACAGAAACGACCCCAATTGATGCGGGAAATGAAACTCAAAGATCTCAAAGAAAAAACACCAACAGAGCTTCTTCAATTCGCTGAAGAACTTGAGGTAGAAAACGCCAGCACCATGCGAAAGCAGGAGCTGATGTTCGCTATACTTAAAAACCTTGCTGCGCAAGATGTCGATATAATCGGTGAAGGCGTCGTAGAGGTTTTGCAGGATGGCTTTGGATTTCTTCGGTCGCCGGATGCGAACTATCTTCCCGGTCCCGATGATATCTACGTTTCCCCGTCCCAGATCCGGCGTTTTTCCTTGCGCACCGGCGATACGGTTGAGGGACAGATACGCAGTCCAAAAGAGGGCGAAAGATATTTTGCGCTTTTGAAAGTCAACACGATCAACTTCGAAGATCCGGACAAAGCGCGTCATAAGGTTCATTTCGATAATCTTACACCGCTTTACCCAGATGAGCGGTTCAAGATGGAAATCGAGGATCCGACTCGCAAAGATCTTTCCTCTAGGGTAATAGATCTTGTCGCCCCGCTTGGGAAAGGCCAGCGTGGTCTGATAACGGCACCGCCTCGAACCGGTAAAACCGTCTTCTTGCAAAATATCGCGCAGTCCATAACGACCAATCATCCTGAATGCTATCTGATCGTTCTGCTCATTGATGAACGTCCGGAAGAGGTGACGGATATGCAGCGGACAGTGAATGGTGAGGTGGTATCTTCTACATTCGACGAGCCGGCATCCCGTCACGTCCAAGTGGCGGAGATGGTTATAGAAAAGGCGAAACGTCTGACTGAACATGGCCGCGACGTTGTAATCCTTCTTGATTCGATAACGCGCTTAGGACGTGCCTATAACACCGTAGTTCCTTCATCCGGTAAGGTGCTGACAGGTGGCGTGGATGCAAACGCATTACAACGCCCCAAGCGTTTTTTTGGTGCAGCCAGGAATATTGAAGAAGGTGGTTCGCTCACGATCATCGCGACGGCTCTGATTGATACCGGCAGCCGAATGGATGAGGTTATATTCGAAGAGTTTAAAGGAACGGGTAATTCCGAGATCATCTTGGATCGCAAGATCTCTGACAAGCGTGTTTATCCCGCTATTGACATTCAACGGTCTGGCACGCGGAAAGAGGAATTGCTGGTCCCAGCGGAGCGTTTGAAGAAAACATTCGTATTGCGCCGTATTCTGAACCCGATGGGAACGGTGGATGCGATCGAGTTTCTGCTTGATAAGCTCAAACAGACCAAATCGAATGATGAATTCTTCGACAGCATGAACACCTGATCGGAACAAGATTGGATTGTACAAATTAGGCGCGGGGGGTGACTTCGCGCCTTTTGCGTTTTTGACTCATGTGTATCGAGTCGGATCCGAAAGGAGCTATCATGTCAGATATTTTCCTGCAAACAGAAAGGCTTTTAATACGGCCGTGGTTGAAAAAGGACATCGACCCATTTGCCGAGTTATGTGCTGATCCGCACGTTATGCGGTTTTTTCCTAAAACCTTGTCTTACGATGAGGCTGCATCTGTTGTGTGGACAGCAATGGAAAAGACAACTCGAGATGGGTTTTGTTTCGCCCCAATAGAGAAAAGAGATAGCAGTGAATTTCTAGGATTTGTTGGTCTGAGTATTCCGCGTTTCTCCGATGCTTTGTCCTTCGCTCCATGTATCGAGATAGGGTGGCGTTTAAAAAAGGCAGCATGGGGAAAAGGTTATGCCACCGAGGCCGCCGGAGAATGGCTTCGATTCGGCTTCGACACGTTAGAGCTAAAAGAAATTGTATCCTTTACTGCGCGTCAAAATCTGCCATCTATCCGGGTGATGGAACGACTGGGAATGCGGTACTCGAAAACTGATGATTTTCAAATACCAACACTACCTGAGAAACACCCGTTATCCTGGCATGTTTTATATAAAGTGACACACGATGAATTCAGGTCTTCCAAGGCTTGATGGACGAAATGATTCACGTGAAACAGCAGGCGTAACGATTCGATGATTGAATCGGCTCCGGAATGGTAGCGGACCGATTCCAAGTTTCTCCTGCATCACAGATCAGCAATGCAGTTTATTTTGGCAGAGCAATGTGACTTCGATACCAGACGAGTACATTCAGACATGCGCGATACAATATTTGCACTTTCAAGTGGTGCGGTACCATCCGGTGTAGCGGTTATCCGCATATCTGGGCCTGAAACGCTCCGTGTGGTCAAAGCACTTTGCGGGGATGTTCCCGAGGTCCGGAAGGCGGGTTTAAGACGTTTGAAAAGTCCGGGGTCTGAGACAGTTTTGGATGAGGCTCTGGTATTCGTGTTTGAGGCGCCGAGCAGTTTCACGGGTGAAGATGTCGCGGAGCTCCATTGTCATGGCGGGCGCGCAGTCGTTTCTGCTGTGCTTAATGCGGTCTCCAGCCAACCAAATTGCCGGCCCGCAGAGGCTGGTGAGTTCACCCGGAGGGCTTTTCACAACGGGCGTTTGGATCTGACCGAAGTGGAAGGACTTTCTGATCTAATAGCTGCCGAGACTGAGATGCAGCGCCGGCAAGCGCTTCGCCAGATGGGTGGAGCGTTGGGGAATATCTACGACGACTGGCGCAAACGGCTTATCCATATGCGTGCGATGATTGAAGCCGATATCGATTTTGCTGATGAAGATGATGTTCCCGGAAGCGTGGCCTCCGAAGTCTGGCAAGAAGCTGCGGAACTCGCAAGTCAAATACAGGCTCATTTAGATAAATCCAGAAACGGGGAGCGTATCCGCACAGGGCTTCAAGTGGTGTTGATGGGTGCACCCAATGCTGGAAAATCCAGTCTTCTGAACGCGCTCGCAGGACGGGATGTTGCTATTGTTACGGAAGAAGCAGGAACGACCCGCGATGTAATTGAGGTGCATCTCGATCTTTTTGGGTACCCACTGACCCTCGTAGATACAGCTGGGTTGCGTGATACCCGAGGAGTGATTGAACAGGAGGGGATACGTCGTGCGATCGGTCGCGCCTCTGATGCCGATCTCATCTTGTGGCTTAAAGAACCAGGTGGTCTTGCCTACCAGTCGGCAGGTGAATTTCTGTCATTCAGTCCGGAGGATAGTGGCATTCCGGTATGGGAGGTGTTTACGAAGCAAGACGATGGCCAAAACAACTTTCGGGACTCATCCGAAACGATAAAGGATTTATCGGTATCAACTCGGACTAAAAATGGTCTGGATGGTCTGGTGGACAGTCTTGCGCATTTTGCAAAAGAGACCCTGTCTATTGGAGTATCTGCGGTAGCGACAAGAGAACGGCATAGATATTTGTTGCGCGACTGTCAGGCGGCGCTATACGACGCGGTCGAAAGTCGGCATTTGCCAGAGGAATTGCGGGCAGAGGATCTACGGCGGGCTGCGAACGCTTTGGGCCGTATCACAGGCCGGATTGATGTTGAAGATTTGCTGGATGTTGTCTTTCGGGATTTTTGTATCGGGAAATAGTGTTTCACGTGAATCAGGTTGGCGCATTTGCCCCATTATGTTTCACGTGAATCATCTGACTGCGCCTCCAATTGCCATTTAATCCTAAAAGCTTTGACCGACCACAAGCTGAGCGGTATACAGTTTCAAAGTTTTTTGGCGGGGTCAAAGGCGCTGTCAGTAATCCGGCATCTTTCGCAAAGCTGCTGTTGATCCTTTGCATTTTGTTTGTAGCGTCAAACGCTACCCTTTCAGCGATTCAGGTGGTGAGTTTGGATATGGGAAGTCCAAATACGAAATTCGATGTTGTGGTGATCGGTGGTGGTCATGCCGGATGCGAAGCAGCAGCGTCTGCGGCACGCTTAGGTGCTGCTACCGCTCTAGTGACGCATCGTTTTGACACTATCGGGGTGATGTCTTGCAATCCAGCAATTGGCGGTCTTGGAAAAGGTCATCTTGTTCGTGAAATAGATGCTCTTGACGGACTGATGGGTCGTGTTGCTGACCAGGCCGGTATTCAATTTCGCATGTTGAATAGGCGAAAAGGGCCTGCGGTCCGCGGCCCTAGAGCTCAGGCGGACCGAAAGCTTTATCGTCAAGCGATGCAAAAAGAGATATCTGAGTTATCTCTGCTGACTGTTGTCGAGGCGGAAGCCAGCGATATTATTCGCGCGGCAGATGGTTCCGTATCCGGTTTGGTTCTATCAGACGGACAAAAAATCGAATGCAAAGCCGTTGTTTTGACGACCGGTACTTTTCTTCAAGGCATGATCCATATCGGCGATAGGAAAATTCCAGCTGGGCGGCAGGGCGAAGCGCCCGCTGTTGGACTGTCTGCATCTCTGGAAGCTGTTGGTTTTAACCTAGGTCGATTGAAAACCGGAACACCGGCACGGTTGGACGGACGGACTATCGACTGGAGCCGGGTGGAAGAACAACCCGGTGATGAGGACCCGGTACCTTTTTCAACATTAACCGGGCGTATCGTCACACGGCAGGTCCCTTGCCACATCACCAGGACCACGCCAGAAACCCATCGTATTATTCGCGAGAATCTTCATCGTTCAGCTATGTACTCCGGAGAGATAAAGGGAAGAGGTCCGCGATATTGTCCTTCGATTGAAGATAAGATTGTACGGTTTGGGGACAGGGACGGCCACCAGGTTTTTCTTGAGCCCGAAGGGTTGGATGACCATACCATCTATCCAAACGGTATTTCGACTTCCCTCCCTGAAGACGCCCAAATCGCGTTTTTGAAGACAATCCCAGGTCTGGAGAAGGTAGCAGTCCGTCAAGCCGGATATGCGATCGAATACGATCATGTTGATCCACGTGAATTGAAGACGACGCTCGAGGCCCGTAAATGCCCGGGCCTTTTCCTTGCGGGTCAGATCAACGGGACAACAGGTTATGAAGAGGCTGGGGCTCAAGGTCTTATCGCAGGTGTCAATGCCGCGCTTCAATCCGGCAACCGGGATCCAATCGTGGTTGGTCGCTCACAGGGGTATATTGGGGTGATGATTGATGACCTGGTAACTCGAGGTATAACCGAGCCCTACCGGATGTTCACGTCGCGGGCAGAATATCGCTTATCTCTCCGCGCAGATAATGCGGATCAGCGTTTGACACCATTTGGCATTGAGATCGGATGCATATCTCATCGACGTCGAGTCGCTTTCGAAACAAAAATGCAAGGAATTCGGGAAGCGTCTACTCTATTGAAGGCTTTGTCGGTTACACCTGCCGAGGCCGCAAAAAAAGGCGTTGCTGTCAATCAGGATGGGGTCCGTCGGACAGCATTCGATTTGCTTTCCTACCCCAACATCTCATTTGCGGACTTGACGGTTTTATGGCCAGAAATTTCGGGCATTGATCAGAAGATTGGTGAACAAGCGGCCATTGACGCTTTATATGCTGTTTATTTAGAACGTCAGGCTTCAGATATCGCCGCGCTCAAGCGGGATGAGGCGATATCGATACCGAGCGATTTCGATTATGAAATTCTTGCTGGTTTGTCGAATGAACTAAAGCAAAAGCTGTTGAGCGCTCGGCCGTCATCATTGGGGCAAGCGTCTCGCTTGGACGGTATGACGCCGGCTGCACTTACCCTGTTATTATCTCACCTAAAACGGCGGCAGGCAGAGCGGGGTGCTGCGTAGAATGGGTTCGATGTTGGCTGCAGGCACTGTGGATCTTGTGTATAAGTATGGGGATGTTTCACGTGAAACAGCAAAGAGACTTCAAATCTATGTCGATCTCGTCCTCAAGTGGCAGCCCGCTCAAAACCTTATCGCACCATCTACAATTCCTGACATTTGGCGCAGGCACGTTGTTGATAGCATGCAAACCGTTTCGATCCTGCCGGATGCGCGTGTTTGGGTCGATATTGGGAGTGGAGGAGGGTTTCCAGGGATTGTCACCGCAATTCTTCTGGCCGAAACCGTTGGTGCGAAGGTCCATTTGATCGAGAGCAACCAACGTAAGGCGGCTTTCTTGCGGACAGCTTTGCGAGAAACAGGCGCGCCTGGTGCTGTTCATCCTGGCCGGATCGAATCGGTATCGAAAGAACTTTCCAATGAACAGGTGGATGCCGTTTCTGCTCGGGCTCTAGCAGGTTTAACATCGCTCCTTCAGCTCGCATCACCTTTTACCATGCGGGGAGCAAAGGCTGTTTTCCACAAAGGTCAAGATTTTCAACGGGAAGTTAACGAAGCGTCTCACGCTTGGTCATTTGATCTGGTAGAAAAGAAGAGCATCATTGATCCATCGAGCCGGATGCTTCTGTTATCTGAAATCTCTACCCGGCCTACTAGGGAGGAAGGTTCTGCCCGATGAGCAAACTTCCAGATTCTCCACGAGTCTTATGTCTTGCAAACCAAAAAGGTGGCGTTGGCAAGACAACGACCGCGATTAACCTTGGGACAGCGCTTGCTGCTATCGGGGAGCGCGTTCTGGTGATCGACTTGGATCCCCAGGGCAACGCATCGACTGGTCTCGGTATTGAGCGGCGAGACCGCAGTATGTCTACTTACGATGTATTGAGCGGCGACTGTGCGCTCGAGGAGGCGGTAAAAGAAACCGCCGTTCCTCGCCTCTGGGTAGCGCCGTCAACAATGGATCTTCTAGGTCTGGAGCTTGAAATTGCATCGAGCGGGGATCGCGCATATCGGCTGAGGAATGCAATTGAGGGCCTAACCAAATCGCGTCTATTCAGGGAACTCGGAATCTCTTATGTTCTCGTGGATTGCCCACCCTCGCTGAATCTATTGACCATCAACGCATTGTCAGCTGCGCATAGCATCCTGGTTCCACTCCAATGCGAGTTCTTTGCTCTTGAGGGTCTCAGTCAGCTCCTTAGCACCGTTGAGCAGGTGAGAGGGGCCTTGAATTCTGAACTGACAATTCATGGGATTGTGCTGACGATGTATGACAGCCGGAACAATCTCTCGAGTCAGGTGGTTGCCGACGTTCGGGCTACAATGGGCGATGCTGTTTACGAGACCATCATCCCGCGGAACGTCCGGATATCGGAGGCCCCGTCCTATGGAAAGCCAGCATTGCTCTATGACTTGAAATGTGCCGGGAGCCAAGCTTACCTCCGTTTAGCCTCGGAAATCATCCAGCGCGAAAGAGAGATGCGTCCGGTTGCCGCCTAATTTGATTCGGATACGGGATGTTTCTTTCGACGTGCACACGCCGGCACGGCCAATAGGTTCAAAATAACAAAATAAAATGCAGGTAAGCCATGGCTGATGAGAAAGCTAAAAACAAACGCTTGGGACGCGGGTTGGCAGCGTTAATCGGTGATTCCGTACAACAGGAAACGGTTGAACCGGAAAGACTTCCAAGGGATAGCAAGAAAGTGCCGATCGAGCACTTGTCTCCGAACCCGCGGAACCCACGGAAAACCTTTACAGAAAAAGATCTTGCCGATCTTACGGAGTCGCTTAAGGCAAAAGGTATCGTTCAGCCTATTCTTGTTCGTCCGGCAGCAGGGAGTGCCGACCGGTACGAAATTATAGCTGGAGAGCGTCGCTGGCGTGCTGCCCAAAAGGCTGGCTTACATGAAGCGCCGATCATCGTGCGCGATGTGACAGATCAAGAGGCTTTGGAGCTCGCAATCATTGAAAACGTGCAGCGCGCGGATCTCAATCCGATTGAAGAGGCAATGGGATATGACCAGCTCACAGCCGAATTTCAGTACAGTCAAGGCGAGCTTGCAAAAGTCATAGGAAAGAGCCGAAGCCACGTCGCCAACACGATGCGCCTGCTTAAACTACCTAATTCGGTCAAGGACTATCTTGCGGAAGGATTGCTGACGGCAGGACATGCAAGGGCGCTGATTACGGTCGATGATCCGGCAGCTTTAGCAGAGTTGATTGTTGAAAAAGGCCTTACTGTCCGAGACGCGGAGAAACTGGCGCAAGATCCGGATGCTCTTGATCGGTTGAAGGGTAATAAAAAGGCATCTTCCGGAAAAACGGAAAAAGATGCAGATACTAAGTCACTTGAAAAAAGGCTTTCAGAAAGCTTGGGCTTGAAGGTATCCGTTGGGCACAAACCTGGAAAAGAGACGGGCGATTTGAAAATCAAATACACATCGCTTGAGCAGCTTGACGAACTTTGTAGAAAACTTGGCGTAGAAGTTCGCTAAAGGTTTTAGACCCCAATTTATGCGTGACCGCGATTGCTGCGCGATTTCGCGACCCTGGAAAGCGTTAGGAGTACATCGGAAACGATTGCGACACTAAGTTCATCATTTCGCCTGGAAGTGCTGGTTGCTTGCGAAAGAAGTTCCATTGCTTTTTGAGTGTCTTTCGATGACCAGACCGAAAGTTGGCGGATTATTGATGGACGGCGGCTGAAAAAGATGGGTGGTCTTTGACTCTCAACTACCTGTCGGACTGATTTGCCACTATCGACATCTGCACGCATACGATGAAGACTTTGAAAGTGTTTCAGGGTCTGGTTCGCGAGAATTGTAGCTTTCGAACCTGCGTGTGTCAGACGTTCAAGCCCATGATCAAGACCCGCTACATCGCCTGTTGCTGCCGCATCAATGAGCTCGGACGTTTCAAGAGCGGACGCATCCCCGATAATTGCTTCAATATCGCCGGTCTCTATGCGCCCTTTTTTAAACGCATAGAGACAAAGTTTTTTTAGTTCTCCTCGACTTGCCAATCTATCTGCACCCAAAAGTGCATGCAGGGCAGTGCGCGCTTCTCTGGAAATTGAAACATTCGCTTCGCGAGTTTCTTGATCAATAAGTATGTCAACGCCGCGGTCATTGTCGGCGTAACACGGTATGGCTGTCGCATGCTTATTGGTTTCGAAAAGTTTCCGGAGGCCTGTTCCTTTTTTGAGGTCCCCACCCTCAATAACAACGGTCGCCGGACAGTTTCCAGGTTTCAGAATGGCTTCAACTGCTGGTATAAGGTTCTTTCCGCTCGCATCTTTAACCCATATAACGCGCTTGCCGCCAAACAAAGGAATTGTCAGAACTTCGTCGATCAATCGATTCGGGTCCGAGACCAATCCGCTAGCATCCAATTTTACAAGGCTGAATGGGTCTTCGTTGCCTGTTGATGCGTTGGTTACCAGCTTTTCTGCCCGTTCAGCCACAAGTCCCGTATCTGGCCCGAAAATGAGTACGGGTCCCATGTTCTCTGGCGGATTTGAAATGAGCCGCTCTATTTCTCCGGCTTTTAGGAGGGTCACGGTCGGGCAGCTTCCTTGCTAACTGTTGCCTGTAGACTGCTCTGCGAAATACCCGGCCAAACGCGCTTGAATGTCATCTGCGACTATGCGGGCCACTCGCTCTTGGGCGTCTTTGGAAGCGCGCTGGTTGGCGAAGCGCTGATTTGAAAAGTCGTATGATGCTGTAGCAAACGATTTTCCGGTATAGAGTGTTGTGTTCGAGGCAATATCGCTCAAAACAAAACTCGCGGTGAGGGTTGTGGTATAAGCTGAAGGTACGTCCGCGAGGCGTTCGACGCCAACCTCTGCGCTGTTGAGGTCGACTAAGACCTCAAGCCGGAACCTCTTAATCGAACGATCAGCGCCGCGCTCAAAATTGTAAAGGAGTTCGTTGTAGAGCACCCGGACCGTGTCAGAATTCGCGTACTGGCTATCGATCGGTTCAATTTCAGTTGCGGCAAGGTCCGTGGATACGATTGATGTCCCAGTCTGTCCGTTCAGGGAGCCATAAAGCGGGCGTACCTGGCACGCTGTTAACGCCGCGAGGACACCAGCAAGGCACAGCAGAATACTTGCCTTCCTCTGAAACTGATTTGTGAGTTGGCTAGGCAACGACATTCACGATCCTTTGTGGAACCACTATTACCTTACGGGGCGGATTGCCATCCAAAGCTCGTTTGACAAAGTCCTCTTGAAGAGTAGCTGCTTCGACGTCCTCTTTGGAAGCTTCCCTTGGTACAGAAATTTCGCCCCGGCGTTTGCCGTTGATCTGGACCGGCATGGTTATGGTTTCGTCGATTAAGAGTGTTTTCTCGACGGATGGCCATTTAGCCTGTGAAACAAGCACCTTGTGGCCCAAAACCGACCAGCATTCTTCCGCCAAATGAGGCATCATCGGAGCAAACATTTGCACCAGACACTCGGCAGCTTCGTAAAGACAGGCATCAAGCTGTTGGTCTTTTCCGGCCTGCTGAGCGGCTTTTCCAATAACGTTGGTAAATTCGTAGAGTTTCGCTACCGCCCTATTGAATCCGAGCGCCTCAAGATCCTTGGTTACGCCATCCAGCGTCTTGTGCGTAGCTCGGCGCAGGTCTAACGCTTTGCCGTTAGATTTTGCAAGATCAATCTCGTGACGGCGAGCGTTCGTCGCCAGATCGTTCACCAGCCGCCACACACGCTGCACAAAACGCCAAGATCCTTGGACACCTTCTTCAGTCCAAATGACGTCTCGTTCCGGCGGGGAATCGGACAACATAAACCACCGGGCGGTATCAGCGCCGTAGGTTTCGATGATGTCGGTGGGATCAACCGTGTTTTTCTTCGACTTGGACATCTTTTCGATGGCGCCGATGGTCACCGGTAGTCCGCTGTCGGCGTGGACTGCTATGCGGTTGCCGTTTGTTTCATTGATTTTGATCTCTGCAGGGCTCAACCATTCGCCTTGGTCCGACTTGTAGGTCTCGTGGGTCACCATGCCTTGTGTGAAAAGTCCTTTGAAGGGCTCCTTCAAATCGACGGCACCGACCTTCTGCATCGCCCGGGTAAAGAAACGTGAATACAGGAGGTGAAGGATCGCATGTTCAATCCCGCCTATATACTGATCGACTGGCAGCCATTTGGTAGCAGCATCAGGGTCTGTTGGCTGGTCGCAACCAGGTGCCGTGAAGCGCGCGAAATACCAGGACGAATCCACAAAGGTATCCATAGTATCGCTTTCGCGTTTTGCAGGTTTGCCGCAGTTCGGACATGATGTTTCGCGCCAGGTAGGATGTCTGTCGAGCGGATTGCCCGGCTTGTCGAAATTAATGTCGTCTGGAAGTTTAACCGGCAGGTTTTCATACTTTTCAGGAACCACGCCGCAGCTGTCGCAATGGATGACTGGGATTGGACAACCCCAATACCTCTGACGGGAAATACCCCAATCGCGCAACCGGTAGTTTACTTGCCGTTTGGCTTGAGCCTGTCCGTTGACCTGAGTTCTTTCGAGTTTCTCGGCAACGGCCTGCTTGGCATCGGCAATCGTCATCCCGTTCATAAAGCCGGAATTGAAGATTGTTCCGTCTTCCGTGAATGCTTCGTCTTCGATTTCGAAAGTTGCTGGATCTGCGTCTTTGGGTAGCACCACCGGTTTGACGTTCAGGCCGTATTTGCGGGCAAAATCCAGATCGCGTTGATCATGAGCCGGACAGGCGAAGATTGCACCTGTGCCGTAGTCGATCAGGATAAAGTTTGCGACATAGACGGGCAGTTCGATAGAGGCATCAAGCGGATGCTTGACCCGCAGCCCAGTATCAATGCCCTTTTTCTCCGCCTTTTCAATTGCTTCTTCCGAAGTGCCGACCCTGCGACACTCATCAATGAAGCTTTGCAACTCCGGGTTTGTCTCCGCAAGCTTGATCGAAATCGGATGATCCGGTGACAGGCCCATGAAAGAAGCGCCAAACAACGTATCTGGACGAGTAGTGAAAATTTCCAGGGTTGTGTCGCCAGTTGGGGCGGCTCCGAAAAACTCGAAACGGACGCGCAATCCTTCCGAGCGTCCAATCCAGTTCTTTTGCATCAGGCGGACTTTGTCCGGCCAGCGATCCAGCGTATCGATTGCCTCCAGAAGGTCTTCAGAATAGTCAGAAATTTTGAAGAACCATTGAGTGAGTTCTCGCTGTTCGACGAGGGCACCCGAACGCCAGCCGCGACCGTCGATCACCTGTTCGTTGGCAAGCACGGTCATATCGACCGGGTCCCAGTTGACCTTTGCGTTTTTGCGATAAACGAGGCCTGCGTCCAAAAACTTCAAAAATAAGCGTTGCTGCTGGGTGTAGTATGCTACGTCACAGGTCGCAAATTCACGGCTCCAATCAAGGGACAAACCCATGATTTTGAGCTGGTCACGCATCGTGGCAATGTTCTGATAGGTCCAATCTTTGGGATGCACATTGTTCTGCATGGCCGCATTTTCAGCTGGCATACCAAACGCGTCCCAACCCATCGGATGGAGGACATTGAAATCCATGGCTCGTTTGAACCGCGCCACAACGTCGCCCATTGCGTAGTTACGCACATGGCCCATGTGAATTCGGCCAGACGGGTAGGGGAACATCTCCAGAACATAATATTTGTCGCGGGGATCGTCATTGTGAGTGACGAAGACGTCTTTTTCGTTCCAAGTTTCCTGCCAGCGAGCTTCGACCTCGCGCGCATTGTACCGTTCCGTTGCCATCAAATAAGCCGTGTGTTTGCGTGTCCGTTGACGCGCGTTTGTTCAAATTGGGTGGGTAGCCGCCACCGAGAATTCCTCCCAATGGTCAATATTCCAGTTAGCCTGCGTCGTCTAGGCCGCCTACCGATTTTGCCGGTTTGGCGGACCAGTTTGCTCAGGGTGACTTAGGGGAAGACCCGAGATAGAAAAATCAGTTCACAGATGGCCGGGCATCCCAAACATCCATCATCTTTTTGCCGAGAGGATGCTTTTTGCTGAACAGTATGAAAACAGGGACGCGTCTGAACGGTTCGCTCCGGTCTATAACGGTTGACATGTTCTGCAAGACACTTGCTTTGCGTCGGTCTCCGACAACATCATTTTCAATGAAAATATCGACACGGCCGAGTGCGAGCATTTTCCACGCTTGTTCGTCATAGCTTACTTCGTGGTACTCAATTCCAGCTTCTTTAAGTGGATTTTGATACCAGTAATCAGATATGCCGACAGCACTTAAGCCTTTTGATCTGATGTCATTTATGGAGTTTATAGTAAGGCCGTTCGGGAAACGGTCGCGCCGATAATAGATCACATCGTTCAAAAAACCGATTGGCCGCTTTGGATAGTAAAAGTCAGGTTGCCGGTCTTCAGTGAATGACCATGGAAATGTTGCTGGCAAAGTGCCACTCCTAACCAGCTCTAGTGACCGGCGCCACGGATAAAACTCCAGCGCAACCTGAAATCCGTTCTTTTCAAAAAACTCTGCAACAAGCTTTGAATAAAGACCCTTGTCATGAAGTTTTTCGCCGACAAAAGGGCTCCATTCGCCAACCCCGAAGGCGATGGTTTCGGCGCGGACATCGCTCGGAACGATCCGGAAGAAGATAAGAACCGCGAATATGATTGTATGGTACACTCGCACAGCCGACGCTCATTTATCGATAATATAGACATGGCCTATTTCATATTCCTTCCTATACCCTAAAGAAATGAAGTAAAATATTGCATCTTTGAACAAAAACGGGCGTCAGAACCTATTGAATATCGCGAAAATAAGATACTAAGACTTGGTTGTTTCTTTTCGTTTATGCACTTAAGTATTGCAAAGCGCCATATCAATTGGCCGTTCTTCGTCCAGACAATAGAGTTGGACTGAAACCAAAATAGTTTCTAAACACTAAGGACGTAGAAGCCAGCCGGATCCTTGGACAAGTGACATGAGCAATCAAACAGGCCAATCTCTAGAGAGGGTTAAACAGGCGATCAACGCTGCTAGTTTGGAAAGCGGACGTGCGCCTGGTTCTACCAACCTTATTGCAGTCTCAAAGACCTTCGATGCCAATGCTATTCGACCTGCTCTGGATGCCGGCCATCGTATCTTTGGAGAAAATCGGGTCCAGGAAGCCGTAGGAAAATGGCAGGAGTTGAGACGGGAATATCTTGGAATTGAACTACATCTGATAGGCCCACTTCAATCCAACAAAGCCAAAGAAGCGGTTCAAACTTTCGATGTTATACATACGATTGATCGCGAGAAAATCGCCAAAGCGCTTAAATCCGAAATGGAAAAACAAGGACGCAATCTCCCGTGCTTTGTTCAGATTAATACGGGCGAAGAGCCGCAGAAGGCAGGCGTCAGCCCAAGAGAAGCAGATACATTCATCTCGTATTGCACCAGAGAAACTGGCCTTTCTGTTGCCGGTCTCATGTGCATTCCGCCTGTAGAAGACGCCCCTGGACCGCATTTTGCCCTGCTTCAAAAAATCGCCGAACGGAACAATCTGGATCAACTTTCAATGGGCATGTCAGCAGACTACGAAACAGCTATCCGGTTTGGGGCCACTTATGTACGCGTTGGCTCCGGCGTCTTCGGCGCGAGAAATTACACGTAACTGTCTTCGACGAGAATTTCGCGCTTCAGTGCAAACGGTGTTGTCATTGAAATTGTTTGACATTGAGGAGGTCGGCAAATGCTATCGCAGGCAGAAAAACTAAGGATGTTGCTCGCTCAAGACCGGCTTCATGTCACGCCTTGTTGTTATGACGCGCTCTCAGCAAAATTAATCGAACAAGCCGATTTTGAACTTACATTTATGTCCGGTTTTGGTGTGTCAGCAGCTCGTTTAGGACAACCGGATCTGGGACTTATGTCTTACGCCGAGGTTCTTGATCAGGCGCGAAACATCACCGATGCGATCCAGATCCCGCTCATAGCCGACGGGGACACAGGCTATGGTAATGCCGTGAATGTGCGCCGCACGGTTGCTGCGTTTGCCAAGGCAGGTGCCGCAGCCATCATGATTGAGGACCAGCTCGCTCCAAAACGCTGCGGTCATACGCCAGGAAAGGCCGTGGTCTCCCGCGCTGAAGCCTTCGACCGCATTCGGGCCGCACGAGACGCCAAAGAGTCAGGGGCCGATATCCTGATCCTAGCCCGAACTGACGCTCGGCATGATCACGGCCTGAACGAAGCGATCAAAAGGGCTGTGAAATTCAAGGAGCTTGGTGCGGATATCCTTTTTGTCGAAGCGCCGAAGACAGTCGAAGAAATGCAAATCATCTGCCGCGAGCTTCCCGGACCAAAGATGGCCAACATCGTGGAAGGTGGAGAGACACCGGAACTTTCGCACAATGAGATCGCCGATATTGGATTTTCGATTGTTACTTACCCGCTTACTTTGTTGGCAGGCGCTATGCAGGCAATGGTAGCAACACTCACAAATTTAAAGTCAGATTTGAACCGGAGGCCGGATCTCATGAGTTTCTCTGAACTTCGGGATCGCATCGGATTCAACCAATACTACCAAGCCTCAAAGCAATACGAGACATCGAAGAGAGACTGAGTTCCTCGAGGCAAAAAGATGCGCAATTTGTTCAACGTTCCCGCCAGAAATCTGGTGTGAATAGCAATAAGCCGCCCAGTATTTCGAGCCTTCCAAGGATCATTTGTATTGCAAGCAGCCATTTGGCTGCATCAGGAAGGTTTTGGAAGTTGCCGGCAGGGCCAATGATATCGCCGATACCAGGTCCGACATTCGCAAGTGCCGTAGCCGAAGCACTTAACGCCGTCTCAAGGTTCATCTGTAGAAAAAGGTAAAAAACGGCAAAAAGTACGAAGGTCGCCGAATAAAGAACGGCGAAGACAAACGTACCTTCGAGTATAGAAATAGAAATTCGCTTTCCGTGATACTTGGGAGCGATTACGCGATGAGGGCGCACCATCCGCTGCAGCAGAACCCGGATATAGCTCAAAAGAACAGCGATCCGGAACATTTTGAAACCGCCTGAGGTCGAGCCAGCACACCCGCCGAAAAACGTGAGTACAAAGAAGATCGCAATCACAGGCGCACCGAACTGGAGATAGTCATTGGCTCCATATCCGGTCGTAGAGACTACAGAGACCACGTTGAAAACGGCAAGAGTGAGCATATGAAACGGCGTGTCGTGAACCACGAAACGCTCAAAATAAAGCACGCCAAAGGCGCCTGTTGTTATTAGGACAAAAAGAAGCAGGATCTGGACGTCAAATTCGAAACGACGGTTCTCAAAGCTTCGTATCAAGTAGAGGAAAGGTACACTGGACGCCAGCATGAACACCGTCGCCACCCAATAAACGGATAGTCCTTGAAATTGTCCGAAGGATGCATCTGATGTCGAAAAACCGCCGGTGGACACTGTGGTCATTGCATGAACCACAGCATCGAATAGCGTCATGCCGCACGCAAGATACAACAAGCAGCAACTGACACTAAGATAGGAATACAAAAACAGAAGCCTGAAAAGAAAAGGCGCGATCCGACCGTAGGGCTTGGTCGCTGTTTCGGATGTTTCAAGGGCAAACAGCTGATTTCCACTCACTCGGAGGCTAGGCAGAAGCCAAATAGCTAGCGAAACGACCCCAATTCCACCGATCCACTGCAGTAGAGCCCTCCAGAGCAGTATGCCTGGTGGTAGGGTTTCGATCCCTGTCAAAATCGTAGAGCCGGTCGTGGTTAAGCCCGATGCTGACTCAAAAAACGCGTCCGTGAAGCTTATGTTGAGTTCGCTTGCCCACATGGGCACAGCCCCGGCAAATGAAAACACCAGCCATGCTGTGTTAACAAATAGAATAGCTTCCCGGAAGTTTTGCGGCCTTCCTTGTCCTTGACAGGCTATGCTTGTCAGAAGGCCAAATCCTCCGACAAGAATTGCACAGACCAGAAAAATCTGCCAATCCGCATTGTGGGCAAACATATCTGTAATCGCTGGAATTATCATCATCAGCGAAATTAAAATGAGCAGCCGCCCGATGGGCAACGCGATCGCGCGGGAGTTCATATCGTCCTTCTAGGCACGAGACAGGCGTCCGTTTAAAACAGTAAGGAAAGACTGGTAGAGTTATCCAGTCGGTGATCTCAAATAGCAAGTCACACTGTGGAGCACCCAACTGTTTGATTTTCTACTTATCAACTATAGCATTTCTTGACTCCTTCTCCCCTTTCCGGCATAAGCCGCCCAACTCCATTTGAGTGCCTGATATTCTGAACCGCCGACCGGGACCCGCAAAGGTGTAAAGAGATCCTGGAGGCTAACATCCGATAGCGCGTTGCGCCCTCGGATGCCAATCCGCTTTGGCTGGTTCGATCCGTTTTGGATTTTCGTGTCGGTTGCCCATATGGTGCGGGAAACTTCCCGATTTTAGAGTTAAGGACGCCCGAATGTTTGAAAGCCTGTCAGATCGCCTCAGCGGAATTTTTGATAAGCTCACCGGCCGCGGTGCGCTGTCCGAAAATGACGTGAATGAAGCGTTGCGCGAAATTCGCCGCGCACTGATCGAGGCTGATGTCGCACTTCCTATTGTTCGGTCATTCACCGACAAGGTCCGAAACCGGGCAGTTGGCGCCGAGGTGGTCAAATCGGTCACGCCGGGACAAATGGTTGTCAAAATAGTCCATGACCAACTCATTGAAATGCTCGGTAGTGAAGGTCAGCCGATCGACCTGAATGCCCCCGCTCCCGTTGCTATTATGATGGTGGGTCTCCAAGGCTCTGGTAAGACGACGACGACAGCGAAAATCGCACGGCGAATGTCCCAGCGCGATAAGCGCAAGGTTCTAATGGCTTCGCTCGATACGCGCCGTCCGGCGGCACAGGAACAGCTGAAGGTTCTTGGTGAGCAAAACAGCGTTGATACCCTGCCGATTGTTTCGGGCCAGGGTCCGGTTGAAATTGCAAAACGGGCTATGTCAGCGGCCAAGCTTGGCGGGTATGATGTTGTTCTGCTCGACACAGCAGGCCGCATCCATATCGACGAGCCTTTGATGGTGGAGATGGCGGATGTCAAATCGGCCGCCAATCCACACGAAATTATTCTCGTAGCTGATAGTTTGACCGGCCAAGATGCGGTCAATTTGGCGAAGAATTTTGATGAGCGTGTCGGAATAACCGGCATTGCCTTAACCCGTATGGACGGTGACGGGCGCGGCGGTGCCGCACTTTCTATGCAAGCTGTAACCGGCAAGCCAGTAAAGCTGATCGGTACGGGTGAAAAATCAGACGCGCTTGAAGACTTCCATCCGAAGCGGATTGCAGATCGCATTCTCGGCATGGGCGATATTGTTTCGCTGGTCGAAAAAGCTTCGGAAGCCATCGACGTTGAGCAAGCAGCAAAGATGGCGAAAAAGATGCAGAAAGGTCATTTTGACCTCGAGGATCTTGCCGAACAGCTCAAGCAAATGGAAAAGCTCGGCGGTATGTCCGGCATGATGGGCATGTTGCCGGGTGTCGGAAAAATGAAAAAACAAATCGCTGCGTCCGGGCTCGACGACAAAATGTTCAAGCGTCAAGTGGCGATCATTCAATCAATGACCCCGACCGAGCGCCGCAAACCCGATCTCCTCAAAGCGAGCCGGAAGAAGCGGATCGCCGCTGGTTCAGGCGTTGAAGTCGCCGAAGTCAACAAGCTCCTCAAGATGCACCGCCAAATGGCGGACATGATGAAAAAAATGGGCAAGGGCAAGGGAATGCTCGGCAAGCTCATGGGTGGTATGGGCGGCGGCGGTATGCCCGATGTTGACCCGAAGCAACTCGAAGAAATGGCAAAATCCGGGCAACTGCCGGGCGGTATGGACCTTCCGAAAGGTATGCCCGGTCTTGGTGGTCAGGGTTTGCCGCCAGGTATGCCGGGGCTTCCAGGGCTTGGCGGCCCTAGAATGCCGAGCCTTCCCGGGATGGGTAAGGGCAAAAAGCGATGAGTGAAGCAGAAAACAGGCTTGGCCAGAGTGATGCGCTTCAAGAGCTCAAAGCGCTGAGGTCGTCCATCGACAATATTGATGCCGCTCTGGTGCATATGTTGGCAGAACGGTTCAAATGCACACAAAAAGTTGGTGTTTTGAAAGCACTTAACGAATTGCCGCCGGCTGATCCGGCGCGCGAAAAGATTCAGATTGAGCGTTTGCGTCAGCTAGCAAGCGACGCTCACCTCGATCCTGATTTTGCCGAGAAATTTTTGAACTTTATTGTTCGCGAAGTCATTCGGCACCACGAAGCCATTGCCGCTAAAGCCGGCAACTGAACAAACTGGAGATATAAAATGGCTACAAAAATTCGCCTCGCACGTGGCGGTTCGAAAAAGCGCCCTTACTACCGTATTGTTGTTGCAGACATTCGTGCACCGCGCGATGGTCGCTTCATTGAAAAGGTCGGTTCCTACAACCCTATGCTGCCTAAGGACTCTGAGGATCGCATCCAGCTCGATGTTGAGCGTATCCAATACTGGCTCGGTGCAGGTGCTCAGCCGACCGACCGAGTGCATCGCTTCCTGGATGCCGCCGGTTTGTTGAAGCGTGAGCCCCGCAACAACCCGAAAAAAGCGCAGCTCGGCCAAAAAGCTCAAGAACGCTTGGACGCAAAAAAACAGGCTGAAGAAGAAGCCGCTGCTGCTGCAGCAGAAGCTGCCAGCGAAGGCGCGGCTGAGGAAGCGGCTGCTGAGTGAGTGTGCCCAGAGGGTCATCGCTAGGCCGGTCGAAGGAGCTCTCGGATGACGTCATCTGACACATCTAAGGTGCTAATGGCCATAATCGGCGCGGCCCATGGGATCCGAGGTGAAGTGCGGGTCAAGCCGTTTGGCGAAGACCCGCTCTCTTTTACCGATTATGGGCCATTGACAACCAAAGATGGTACCCGGTTGTTTGAGGTTGACAAGGCTCGCGTCCAAAAAACAGTCGTTGTGACAAAATTCAAGCAGGTCAACGATCGCAATGAGGCGGAAGCGCTTAATGGCGTTGAGCTCTATATAGACCGCAGCCAACTTCCCGAACCGGACGACGAGGAATTTTACTATACAGACTTGAACGGTTTGAACGTTGCCGATCAAGCTGGTGTTGTGTTTGGAAAGATCGCTGCGGTCCATGACTTTGGAGCTGGGGACTTGCTTGAAATCCGACCAAAGCGCGGCAAGACCTTCTACGTACCGTTTACAAAGGACTTCGTTCCGACGATTGATCTGAACGGCAAAACCGTCGTGGTCGTTTTGCCTCCGGACTATTTTGAGGATGGCGAACCGGAGCCATCAGAAAAACGGCGCGATGCTTGAGACTATAAACTACGGTGACTGCGTGCGCGCTTAACCTCAACGCTATTCGGATATTCGATGGCTTTCAAAGCAAGTATCCTGACGCTTTATCCAGACATGTTTCCCGGTCCTTTGGGGCATAGTTTGTCCGGCAGAGCTCTCAACCAAGGGCTTTGGTCGTTTGAAACTTGTCAAATCCGCGACTATGCGACAGATAAACATCGATCGGTTGACGACACACCGGCCGGTGGTGGGGCAGGAATGGTGCTGCGTGCAGACATCCTGGCAAAAGCGATAGAAAGTATTGCAGCGACCGAGGACCCCCGGCCACGGATTCTCATGTCTCCCCGGGGCCGCCCCTTCACTCAACGGCGCGCGCACGAACTCGCCGAAAGCCCGGGCGCGATCATCGTATGCGGGCGCTTCGAGGGGGTAGATCAACGTGTTATTGATGCGCGTGACCTAGAGGAGATTTCGGTAGGTGACTACATTCTCTCCGGAGGTGAGGCTGCCGCTCTGACAATGCTGGACGCGGTTATCCGCCTTATCCCCGGCGTGATGGGGAATGTTGCAAGTGCCGAAACAGAGAGCTTTGAAACCGGACTTCTGGAACACCCGCATTTCACTCGGCCGAGCGTTTTCGAAGGTATGCCGATCCCTGAAGTCTTGACGTCAGGCAATCACAAGCTGATCCACGAATGGCGGTTGTCAGAGGCTGAGCGTCTGACACGGGAGCGCCGCCCGGATCTCTGGCATGCCTATGTCGAAGATGATGATGACGTCGACTGACATTCAATCCGGTGCATCAATAGCAGTTTGAAAACGTGGACGCCTAACTTGATAGTCGTCTAACGTGAAACTTACAACGATTTCAGACGTAAGAATGGGTGTGTAGTTCGCACGCACTTCCACCAAGATGAGCGTGTCTCCCTGAGCGAGATCTGGCAGGTCAAATTCGTCCAGGTCTGCATCTGCGAGCTCATTGTCTACGGGGTCGCTAGCGCTCCAGGCCACTGTCAGGTCGTCGTCCTGATCAAAGACGTTGATGATGCTGGTGACGACCACTGTGAAATTTGTATTTTCGGCATAGGGGCCGGCTATCGATTTCGATACTTCGATGATTTCATCAAAATCGTCTGACGTGAAATCGTTGCCCTGAAAACGTGTGACAAGGTCGACAGAAACCGCCGCTGATCTGGCGATGAGCCGTGACGCCCGGAGGCCATCGAAGAGTGCGACCACGTTTACGAAAATCAGCAGCAGTACAGGGAAAATCAACGCAAATTCAACTGCAGCTACCCCATCATGGTTGCGCCAGAAAACCGGTCGATTGCGAGGCTTTGAATTATTCATCAGAACGGCTCATTCATGAATGCCATTGATGAAATAAGTTCATAACGGTCAGTGTCTGTTTTAGGTAGCGACAGGCCAAGCCCAAGCCCCGGTGTAATGATGTTCGTGGTGACGCAAACCCGCATAAACATGATACTGCTCGATCCTCCAGGATCGAATTCGACGACCGGATCTAATCCTGTTCCAGAATCCCTGCAGGTCGCATCCGCTGCAGGAAAACTTGTCAGAGACGCTATTTCGGTGAGCTCAACAGTAATATTGTTCACGCAATTCGGCAGAATGAGACCGGCGATATCGCAGACATCTTGCTCAATGTCATCGCTCGTAATCGTCCCAGCGTCTACGCCGGCAGCCACAGTTCCGATATAGACCGACTTTGAAATCGTTGAGACAGCGTGGTCCAGCATCGCGATTCGCGAATAAAGCAGCCCAAGCTCAAAACTCGACAAAAGGAGCGTGAAATAAAGCGGTGCGAGAAAAGCAAACTCGATCGCCGTTACGCCGCTTTGATTGCGCCGGAAATTGCGGAACACCGTTTTCACTACATGTATCCTGTCAACCCGTGATGCGTAGTGCATTAACTGATGCCGCAATGGCGTCAAACGCATCGTCGATGTTCAGGCCTTCCACGAAATAGTAGTTCGATGGCGAGCTTGCACAATAGTTTAGCAGTGAGTCAGCCGTCGAACCCGAAGAGATCTGGAAGCCGATTGTATAAATCTGGACTCCGTTTTGCTTCATGAAATCGCAGGATCTCTTAAAATAAGCGACGGCGCGATGTTCCGTTGTAGAAGACGTGTTCTTTCCTCCTTTTGAATAAATCGTCTGCCTTTCAAAGCCGCTATTGATATGAGAATTCGCACCTGGATCGTAGGTTGGTCTAAACTGAGCGGTGATCTCACCATCAGTCATGATCACTGCGACCTTTAACGTCTCTTCATCATCAAAATCTGCAGGGCGATCAGAAAAGTCGCCTCCCAGATTTCCCCGCATGCTGCCTGACAAAACTTTCGCGCCCCATAGGGCGCCAATATCCATCCCTGTTCCGTCAGATAGCTCAATTGCGTCGATGGCAGACTCAAGAGCACTTTGATTGTTGGTGTTTAACAGCACCTTGCTCGAGTCTTTTGGGCACCAGGGATTATTGGTGTTCCAGCGTGTGAATTCGGGAACCTGCGATCTGCTATCGGTCGGTATGGCAGGTATGGAAACGATACCGTCAGTATACGTTCCAAAATCATCATCATGGTATTCAATGCATCCTTCCGCATCGGCGGAAAAAGCAAATTTTCCGTAGGACACGTCCTGACCAATATCATATTCGCTCATGTTCGGATCAATGATCACAGATGGATCGCTGTCAGGGTCTACGACATACTGACTGTAGAAGTCGCCGATATTCACAGTGCCCCCAAACGGGACATAGTTGATCGATGTGTAGTCTTTGTTGTTACCCTCGAGCATGATGTCGACAAAGCCCTTTGCGGCGTCTCTGAGAGCCGGTAACTTTGACCCATTCATAGACGAGGATATGTCAAGCACCATCGCGATCTCGACATTTTCCGCAGACTGATTTGCGACTGACTGTGCACTCACGGTTTGTGTGTCCATACCCACCAAGCCCAGAAAGGGCGTATCCAGCAGAACCGAAGCCGAGATTTCGATCGTTCTCGAGTTGAGTGCGTTATCTTGAGTGTCGATACTCAGATCGAGCGTGGTGTAGGGCTTTTTATCCGGGAGATTTGCGGCCACATATTCATTGATCGTGGTTTCGATATCTTGAGCATTTGTAAGCGAAGCGGCCGCCAGGGTCGCTGAGTCCAATGCGCTTTGGAGTTTTTGAGACGTTGTGGTCATTCGAAGGACATCCAAAGACCCCCCCGCCATTACAATGAGAGGCACAAGCGACAAGGCTGTAATAATTATAAAGTTGCCATTTTCATCTCGCAAAAATTGAGAAAACATACAATGTACGACTTTTGAAATTCTCATCTTTGCCTCTTGATGAAGTTTGCTGACGCATAAGCGCACGAAATGCTTGAGAGCCCGTGATTTAACTTAAATAGGTAATTTTTTTCACACTAGGTAAGCCGTGTTTTGCGGGTAAATAAAAAAATGAATTATATGGTAAATGAAAAATACGGTTCGAACGGTGACTCCGAGGCAATTGAACGCCGAGATTCTAGGTGACACACAAAGAGATTCATTGTATGCGACACGCGCTGAGATCGTCGCGTTAAGCTGCGGTCTCGGGCACTCGAAACATGGCGCAAGGTATTCGGAACCCGGAAGCACTCCGTGCTCCGGCCCTTGTTAATTTAAAAAGGAAATATGCCATGAACATTATTGAAGAACTCAATGCAGCTGAAATGGCACGTATTGAAGAGCAGCGCAAACTTCCGGAATTTTCTCCCGGTGATACTGTTCGCGTCAACGTACGTGTAACAGAAGGGACGCGGACTCGGACGCAGGCTTATGAGGGTGTGTGCATCGCCCGTTCTGGCGGCGGTATCAATGAAAGCTTCACGGTCCGCAAAATCTCATACGGCGAAGGCGTTGAACGTGTGTTCCCGATTTACTCGCCGATGCTTGAGGGTGTTGAAGTTGTTCGCCGCGGCAAGGTACGCCGGGCAAAGCTTTACTACCTGCGCGACCGCCGCGGTAAGTCCGCTCGTATTGTTGAGGCCTCTAACGCGCGTGCGAAGCGCTTGAACGAAGCGACCCGCGCGGATATGGCGGCCGAAAAAGCTGCGAAAGCGGCAGCAAAACAAGCCGAAAAAGACGCAGCAGCTGCTGCAGCCGAGAGCGCTGCTGAATAATCTGAATTTGAAGATCTTTGAAAAAGGCGGCCCGTGTGCCGCCTTTTTTGTGAGTCAAGTGTCGTTGACAAAAGCTCAACTTGATTCACTTGACCTGCTCGGTGTGCTGAGTCATCACAATCTGACTGGTAGAATAGGCCCTACGCTTTAAATGCGGCCAGCTATAAAAAACGCCTGTTTCCAGCTTGAGAAACGTGGCGCTGAAAAGTTTCAGGAGATACCCATGGCCCGTGCGAAAACGCTCTACGATAAAATCTGGGACGACCATTTGGTTGATCATCAGGAAGACGGCACAGCTCTCCTTTATATCGACCGGCATCTTGTCCATGAAGTGACCAGCCCTCAGGCCTTCGAGGGATTGCGGCTGAAAAACCGGAAAGTTCGCCAGCCGCAGAAAACTCTGGCGGTTGTTGACCATAATGTTCCGACAACCGACCGCCGTGATGGCATTGATGATCCTGAGTCAGCTCTTCAGGTCGAGACTTTGGCAAAAAATGCTGCAGAGTTTGGTGTTGAATATTATTCTGAATTGGACATGCGCCAGGGTGTTGTTCACATCGTCGGTCCGGAACAGGGCTTTACGCTTCCAGGTATGACGATTGTTTGCGGTGACAGCCATACGTCAACACATGGTGCGTTTGGGTCCCTTGCTCATGGCATCGGGACTTCAGAAGTGGAACATGTTCTTGCGACGCAAACACTGATCCAGAAGAAGGCCAAGAACATGCTGGTTCAGGTTGACGGTCAGCTTCCGTCCGGCGTGACTGCAAAGGATGTGATTCTGGCGATCATCGGAGAGATTGGAACGGCCGGCGGCACCGGTTATGTAATCGAATATGCTGGAGAAGCGATCCGCAGCCTTTCGATGGAAGGCCGTATGACCGTGTGCAACATGTCAATCGAAGCGGGCGCGCGAGCAGGGTTAATAGCGCCTGATGAAACTACGTTCGAATACATCAAAGGCCGCCCGAAAGCTCCAAAAGGCGAAGCTTGGGATATGGCCCTTGCGCACTGGAAAACCCTGAAGTCTGACGAAGGTGCTGAGTTCGACAAGATCATCCGTCTGGATGCCGCAAATCTGCCGCCTATCGTGAGTTGGGGATCATCTCCGGAAGACGTTGTGTCTATTGAAGGCCATGTTCCCAATCCGGATCAGATCGAAGAGGAAAACCGCCGGGCCTCAAAGCGGCGTGCTCTGGAGTATATGGGGCTGGAACCAGGCACAAAAATGACAGACATAAAGATCGATCGCGTGTTCATCGGGTCGTGTACGAATGGCCGAATTGAAGATTTGCGCGCTGCCGCAGCTGTTATTGGAAATCATAAGGTCAGTCCAACTGTCTCGGCAATGGTCGTACCGGGCTCCGGTCTTGTGAAAGAACAGGCCGAAGAGGAAGGTCTTGACGTTGTGTTTAAAAACGCCGGATTTGAATGGCGTGAACCTGGTTGCTCAATGTGTCTTGCCATGAATGCTGATAAGTTGAAGCCGGGAGAGCGTTGTGCGTCTACCTCGAACCGCAATTTTGAGGGGCGACAGGGGCACAAGGGCCGAACGCATCTTGTATCGCCGGCCATGGCCGCGGCCTCTGCAATTGCAGGCCATTTCGTCGATATCCGGGAATGGACTGTGAATTGATTCGCCGATAAGTGCATAAAGGAAAAAGGGCGCTCATCAGGCGCCCTTTTTTGTTTCCCAGAGGAAAATAAGTTGGCAATGCAACGATTGGCCAAATCTGCATATAACTCAATTAATTGCGTTCGTTATCCTTTTGCCGACGAAGCGTGTTTGCCATAAGGACGCACCTATTTATTTTGGCTTCACAAGACTGTCACTTGAGCACTACAATACTCTCGACGAAACAAGGGCTAGCCGTACAGTCCAACTGGTTCGGATAGCACGACATCCGATCACGTTTGAGGAGCGGAAGGTGACGATTGCAGTTTCGCCGGGCGCCCATCCGGCGTTGGTACTCAACGCAGATTACAGACCTCTGAGCTACTATCCCTTGTCGCTTTGGTCATGGCAGGACACGATTAAGGCTGTTTTTCTTGATCGCGTGAACATTGTTTCTGAATATGATGCGACGGTGCGAAGTCCGAGCTTCGAATTCAGATTGCCAAGCGTTGTTTCCTTAAAGACTTTCGTAAAACCAAGCCGCTTCCCCGCCTTCACCCGCTTCAACGTTTTCTTGCGCGACAAGTTCCAGTGCCAATACTGTGGGTCTAAGGAAGAACTAACCTTTGATCATCTAATTCCACGATCGAAAGGCGGCCAAACGACTTGGGAAAATGTGATAACTGCGTGTTCCCCATGTAATTTGCGCAAGGCTAATAAGTCCTGCGCGCAAATTAACATGTGGCCGATGCACATGCCTTTTCAGCCTACAATTCAAGATTTGCACAATAACGGCCGTGGATTTCCGCCGAACTACCTACATGAGAGTTGGTTGGATTTTTTGTATTGGGACACAGAGCTGGAACCTTAGAGCAGTTTTATCTTTTTTGTTTAATTCTAATTTACTTTATTTTCTTATTTCAGTTTTATTACTGTCATTTTTAACAGTTTTCTGTCGATTTCGTGGTGTTGTTTCGAAAGGACCAGAATCCGGAGCTAAAAATGCTTTGCTCACATGTGAGTACGCTTCTTCTTAACACAAAGCGATTTTCGAACGACGTGTCTGCGTCGTTTTTGCCCATTTTCGCTGTAAGTGCTTTCCTGGTGATCGTAGTCACTGGCGCGGCAATTGACATGAGCAACGCTTACAAAAATCGCGATCAATTGGCCCAGGCGCTTGATGCAGCTGCATTGACCGTGGCGACTGAGTTATCCGTCAATGAAATGAGTGACACGGAGATCGAGAACCTCCTGAAAGCTTCGTTTGAAGCTAACTTGGAAGGAATGGGACTTAAGGGCTACGCCCTTTCAAATCTCAGTTTTACTGTTGATCCAGACATGGGAACTATTGAAGTCAGCTCAAGCGTGTCCGCTGACACAACTTTCATGCGAATGGGCGGTATGGGGCCCGAAACCATCGATATCGGCGTCGAGGCGATGGTGAATTATTCCCGCTTCGATGTTGAAATCGCGCTGATTGTCGATGTCACCGGCTCAATGAGTTCCAGTGACATGAGAACTTTGAGAACAGCGTCCACAGCATTGGTTGATATCTTGATCCCAGCCGACACCGAC
The DNA here is from genome assembly GCF_007830545.1 of Roseibium hamelinense. GTDB lineage: Bacteria > Pseudomonadota > Alphaproteobacteria > Rhizobiales > Stappiaceae > Roseibium > Roseibium hamelinense. The sequence continues at coordinate 107,158 of NZ_VLLF01000008.1, read as the reverse complement.
ACAAACGACAGCAAGTTTAGGATTGCTCTCGTGCCGTATAGCCAGGGCGTCAATTTGGGCGAATACGCTGATCAAGTAAGAGGTGGGGTTTACTATCCTTTGCCCGAAAACGATTGTGTGACGGAGCGGCAAGACTATGGCTCCGAGAATGTTGCTCTCACCGACAAGCCATACGACTACTTCGAGGATTTCGAAGACGGTGAAGCTCCGCCATACGAAACTTTTTACGGTTATAGCTATGGATGTTCGTCGAGCTCGGAGATGATTCCGCTGACTGCTGACCGAACCAAGCTGCTTCCCGCTATCGATGCCTTGAGAGATTCAGGTGGAACGGCTGGTCATACCGGTGTGATCTGGGGCTGGAATGCGCTTTCGCCGAATTACAGCGATGTCTGGCCTGAGGAAAGCTGGCCAGCATCATACAATGATGATGACGTCAACAAATACGCCATTATCATGACTGACGGCGATAATAACCGCTACTACGACTATGGGAACTATTGCACAGGTCCTTGGTGGAACCGAACTTGTTCCGACCAATGGGTCGAATTATCTGAAAGCGTATCCTATAACAATCAGTCGTCGCAAACACAGAGAGATCTTTGTGACAACATGAAGGCGGCGGGTATCAAGGTTTATTCGGTCTACTTCGGTTCGAACAATAGCTCGGTTGGGGCGCGAAATATGCAAAGCTGCGCAACAGAATACTCAAGCCGAGACAGTAATACTTACTATCAAGCTACGAACAACGAAGAGCTGATAAACGCGTTTGGGAACATTGCAAAGCGCATCCAGGCGATCTATCTTGCAATGTAGTCCCGCTCGAAAACGCATGGGTAAAAAAGTGCAGCTTCAAGAGCTGCGCTTTTTTTGTTGTCAGGCCCGGTTTTGCCTGTTGTCGATTAGATCATCAACGACCGCTGGATCTGCCAGTGTTGACGTATCGCCCAAACTATCGAAACTGTCTTCGGCGATTTTCCGCAAAATTCGGCGCATAATCTTGCCGGAACGGGTTTTGGGCAGTCCTGGCGCAAACTGAATCAGGTCTGGGGAGGCGATTGGGCCGATTTCCGATCTGACATGCGTCACCAGTTCCTTTTTCAAACTGTCTGTCGGCTCTTCACCCTCCATGAGAGTGACATAGGCATAGATACCTTGGCCTTTAATATCATGCGGATAGCCAACAACGGCGGCTTCAGAGACCTTTGGGTGTGCAACAAGAGCACTTTCGACTTCTGCCGTACCCATGCGGTGTCCAGATACGTTGATCACATCGTCAACGCGACCGGTGATCCAATAATAGCCGTCCCCGTCACGTCGGCAGCCATCGCCGGTGAAGTATAGCCCCTTATAGGTTGCAAAATAGGTCTGCACAAAACGTTCATGGTCGCCATAGACCGTGCGCATCTGGCCTGGCCAGCTGTCGGTGATAACGAGGTTACCTTCTGTCGCGCCATCAAGAAAGTTGCCTTCTGCATCTACGATAGCCGGCTGCACTCCAAAAAACGGACGCGTAGCAGAACCAGGCTTCAAAGGTGTTGCGCCGGGCAACGGCGTGATCAAAATACCGCCGGTTTCGGTCTGCCACCAGGTATCTACAATAGGGCAACGCCCCTCCCCGACGACGTTGTGATACCAGGTCCACGCCTCTGGATTAATGGGTTCTCCAACCGATCCGAGCAAGCGAAGTGATTTCCGCGAAGTCTTGGTGACGTGCTCATCACCTGCGCCCATCAGTGCCCGGATTGCGGTCGGTGCTGTGTAGAAAATATTTACGTTGTGTTTGTCGCATACTTCCCAGAAACGTCCGGGCCCTGGATATGTCGGCACCCCTTCAAACATCAATGTGGTGGCGCCGTTCGCAAGCGGTCCGTAGACAATATAACTGTGGCCGGTCACCCAGCCGACATCCGCCGTGCACCAATACACATCGCCGTCATGGTAGTCGAAGACGTACTTATGGGTCATTGATGCATACACGAGATATCCGCCCGTCGTGTGCACAACTCCCTTGGGCTGGCCCGTGGAGCCTGAGGTGTAGAGGATAAAAAGCGGATCTTCCGCGTTCATTTCCACGGGCGCACAGTGATCGGAAACACGGTCGGCTTCATCATGATACCAGACATCTCGGCCGTCTTTCATGGTAATTTCACTGCCGGTCCGCTTCACAACAATGACGCAGTCGACCGGTGCCTTTTCGACAGCTTTGTCGACATTGGCCTTTAGCGGCACTTTCCGGCCGCCGCGCAGGCCTTCGTCAGCGGTGATAATGCAATTGCTCTTACAGCTGTCTATACGCTGAGCGAGACTGTCCGGCGAAAAACCGCCAAAGACGATGGAATGTATGGCTCCAATGCGTGCGCAAGCCAACATGGCATAGGCCGCCTCGGGGATCATCGGCAAATAGATAGTAACACGATCACCCTTCTTAACGCCTTGCCCGTGAAGCACATTGGCGAACTTGTTCACTTCATGATGCAGCTCTTTGTAAGTGATAACCTTGTGTTCGTTAGGATCATCAGCTTCCCAGATGATTGCAGGTTGGTCACCGCGTGTCTCAAGATGGCGGTCAACGCAATTTGCGGAAACATTGAGCGTTCCGTCTTCGAACCATTTAATAGAGACGTTGTGAAAGTCGTAGGAAGTATTTTTAACTCTCGAATACGGCTTTATCCAGTCAAGGCGTTTGCCGTGTTCGCCCCAGAATCCATCCGGATCCTCGACCGACCGGCGGTACATTTCGGTATATTTCTGCTCGTCAATATGTGCGCGCGCTGCGACATCCGCCGGAACGGGGAAAACATTGGCTGACATTTGAATAACCTCCCAGACGCCACAAACGAGGCCATTTTGCAGCTCTATCTGCTCTACGCCCCTGTTTTGTCGGCGACATTATGCTTATCAGCTTTGGCAGCGTCCATATGCTACGAGCTGGTACTTTCGTAGCCGTATCCGTTTGTCGTAAGGGAAACTGCGCTTTTATGCCGGAAAGTCTCCGACTAGCCCGATCAAAACTCCCTGAACCAACAGCACCCCAATCCAGTGGCCGCCATCTATGAAGGTGAGTGTCCACGGCTGATTCTGAAATCGATGATTTGCGATAAGGGTTGGAAAAATTATTCCTACGCCCAGCATGATGGCTGAGATTAAGCCGGTCCGGACGGAGGTTCCCGCGACATGGTAAATAACTCCGGCAAAAACGAAGGCCATGACAAATTGGCAGAAAAAGGCAATCGCCATAGTCGAGATGGCCGGCTTGGTTTCGTCAGCTTTCAAGTTGGCCGCTTTTGTCCAGGTTTTGCCGAGCAGGCCGTACCAAAGCGCGCCAAAAACAAAACTCCCAACCGCAGCAACAAACGCCCCGATCAAGTTGATGCCATCATACATCATGTCTGAAATCCCATGGCTGTCCGTTTTTTGTATGCTTGGGACAGTGTGATTTTTCAACCCATGATCCTTGAGGGCGATGGGGAGCCATGAGGCTCCCCATACATGCATATCCATTGGTTCTTATTTTGGAACAATGACACCGCCGCGTGTTGGGCCTATTTTGATGAATCCGGGGTTACCGGCGGAGCTCTCGGTGCTAGAAACTGGCGCGTTGCTTGGTTCAGCCAGCAATGTATGAAGAGGGCTGCCGCGGCCGGCTGGGATTGTCGAAGCATCCACTTCGGCGGGTTTTGCGATTGGTGCGTTGATGGTTCCGCCATGCAGATCAACAAGAACACCACCTCGGCCACTGCCGATGTTTGTCAGCGGTTCCGCTTGAGCAACAGCGATCGCTGCCAATGACGCGAGTGTTGCCCCTACAAGGGTCACAAATGCTTTTGCCAATAGTCCAGTCCTTTCCAAAGGTAGCCAGAGAGCCATTTCTCTCGGGTCCTTTTGAGCTGGGGAGTGGTTTGATAACGTTCAAAACAACCAATCGGAAGCGCCATGCGACCGTCGGTAACAACCCGGTGAATGCTGCTTGTCTGCCGTTAACCGATTAAGATCGGAGCCCGCCTTTGGTGATAAGAAACTCAATTATGTTCTCTATGCCGGTTCCGGAGCGCATATTGGCAAAGATAAATGGCCGGTCCTTTCGCATTTTTGAGGCATCCCGGTTCATAACGTCCAGGCTTGCGCCGACATAAGGAGCGAGGTCCGTCTTATTGATGACTAGCAAATCGGACCGCGTAATGCCGGGGCCACCTTTTCGCGGAATTTCCTCACCCGCTGCCACGTCAATGACGTAAATCGTTAAATCGGCGAGCTCAGGTGAAAAAGTTGCAGCAAGGTTGTCTCCACCTGATTCGATTAGGATGAGATCGAGATCTGGAAAACTCGCAGTTAAATCTTGAACCGCGGCCAGGTTTATTGATGCGTCCTCGCGGATTGCGGTGTGCGGGCAGCCGCCTGTTTCGACGCCCCGGATTCTATCGGTTGTCAGGGCTTGAGAGCGCATCAATGCCTCGGCATCTTCGCGAGTGTAAATGTCGTTGGTAATCACCGCGAGTGAAAATTGCTCGCGCATCGCTTTGCATAGTTTTTCAGTTAAGGTGGTTTTGCCGGCCCCAACTGGACCACCAATACCTACCCGGAGCGGGCCGTTTGTGAACGTCATGAGCGAAATAGCCTTGAATATTGGGTTTCGTGTTTCATGGACGCAATGTCGGCCAGAAAGGTCGATGTCCCAAGGTCACCTATGTCCGATCTTGCTGCTTCCTCTGCCACCTGAAAGATAGTGAATTCCAATTTCGCCAGAACCGTTTGAGCTTCCGTCTGACCGAGTGGGACCGTTCTAATCGCTGCCGAGACGATATTTGCCGCAAACGCCTGGAGAAACCCTATTGTTGCGGCCTCTACCGGTACGCCATGCGCAGCGCAGCAAAGCCCGACGGCCGCCGGATATGGCCAGATTGTTGAACCTTCTGAAAGGTCATTGAAAGCGAGTATTGCCGGGCTCTCCCCGGAAGGCGGCCAACTCTGGGTGACGGCCTTAAAAAACGCGGTGCCTTGTGCACATGTCTCCAAAGAGCGTTCTTTTGAAGGTTGCAATGCGAGGCCGAGTTCTCGGAGTTCAATGAGTGTTTCCCGATCTCCTTGAAGGGCAGCCTGGTGTGCTTCTTTCAATAAAATAGCATCAGACCGGCCGGCCCCACACCACATAATACTCGTAAGCCATTCTACAAGAGAGGCAGCATGTGTGACTGAACCGTTTTCAACCGCATTTTCTAAACCGTGCGAGTAAGTAAACGCCCCGATTGGAAATGCAGGTGAAAGAAAGGAAAGCAGCTTATACAATGCTTTTGTTGAGAGTGGGTCATCCATGACTGTGACCATGGTGACCGTGCCCGTGAGTCTGGCCACGGCCATATGCACCGCCCTCCGGGTCAAACGGCGCTGATACCGGCACCAGCCGCCCGCCCAGCTGCTCTACCATGCTTTCAATCACATGGTCACGTCGGATTCGAAGGGTGTTACCCAAGAGTTGTGTCGGAAGATGGCGGTTTCCAAGGTGCCAAGCGATTTTAATTAGATGTGCTGAATCTCCGGCGGTGATATCGACCAGATCCTCACACTTCGCGACAACCTCGATAAATGTTCCATCTTCAAGTTCCAAGCAATCGCCGTGGCGCAGATGGACGGCAGTGGGTTCATCAAGCAGGAAAGACGTTCCGTTATCAGCGGATAGAACGGCCCGCCGCCGATAACGGTCTTCCCGATCAAGGGTCACCCGTGCAATTGGTTTGCCGGTCCATGTCCCGGCCAGTTTAACGGCCTTAACTCTGATCATAGCGCGGCCTTTACCTTGGTTGTCGTGGCCTTGTAACCATCGCGCGATCGAAGCCGTTTGAAATAGTCATAGACCGTACCTTCGGACGGCAATTCAAAATTCGCCACTTTGGCCCATCCTGAGCAGTGACCCAGTATGATGTCAGGAACGGTAAATTGTTCGCCCATGGCATAGCGGCCATCGCCAAGCCTGTGCTCAAGCGTCTTTAACCCCTGCCCAAATTCGTAGCGGCAGACATCTTTAATTTCTGGAACCCTTTTGCTTTCCGGATTCACGAAAGTATTCTTGGCTGATGTCCAAAGCGCGCCTTCCAGAACGTCCACGGCGAATTGGGTGATACTGTCTTGCTGAGCGCGTGCCGGCGTTCCGGCTGGAAACGTGAATTTGCCATGCTTGTCCGCCAGATAGGTGCAGATCGCTACAGACTCTGTCACGATCAGGTCGCCATCACAAAGTGCTGGAACTTTACCGCTTGGATTAATGGCTTTGGCTGCCTCGGATTGTGGCAACGCTGGATCGATTTCGTAAGGCTCGCCGAGTTCTTCGAGCATCCACATAACCCGCATGGCGCGGGTTTGCGGGAATCCAATGAGTTTATACACCGAGAATATCCCCTGTTTGGCAAACATTAGAACAGGAAGTAGCGCTGGGCCATCGGCAAGATTTCCGCTGGTTCGCATGTCAGGAGTTCGCCGTTTGCCCGCACCTCATATGTTTCCGGGTGAACGTCAATTTCTGGGGTTGCGTCGTTTAAAATCATCGACTTTTTCGTGATGCCGCCGCGAACATTTTTGACAGGCAAGACAAGGCTATCTAGGTCAGCCTTCGCTTTTACATTGTTGTCATACGCTGCCTTAGAAACAAATGTTACCCGGCTTTGGGTCATCGCCTTGCCATAAGCGCCGAACATGGGCCGGTAGTGCACCGGCTGAGGCGTCGGAATTGAAGCATTTGGGTCACCCATTGGAGCGGCTGCAATTGTACCCAGTTTAATCACCATATCCGGCTTCACACCGAAGAACTTTGGATCCCAAAGGCAAAGATCTGCCAGCTTGCCGACCTCAACTGACCCTATGTGTTCATCAAGGCCGTGTGCGATTGCCGGATTGATCGTGATTTTGGCCATATAGCGTTTGACCCGGAAGTTATCGTTGTTACCGGTTTCTTCCTGTAGCTGGCCCCGCTGTACTTTCATTTTGTGAGCGGTTTGTAGCGTGCGGATAATCACCTCGCCGACACGGCCCATGGCTTGGCTGTCCGAAGCAATTATGGAGAATGCTCCGATATCGTGGAGGATGTCTTCCGCGGCAATTGTTTCTTTGCGGATCCGGCTCTCGGCGAATGCAACATCTTCCGGAATAGAATTGTCGAGATGGTGGCAAACCATCAGCATGTCGAGATGCTCTTCCAGGGTATTGACTGTGTAGGGCCGTGTCGGATTGGTGGACGATGGCAGCACATTCATTTCACCGCACACTTTGATGATGTCTGGCGCATGACCGCCGCCCGCCCCTTCGGTGTGGAAGGCATGGATTGTGCGGCCCTTAAACGCAGCTTTGGTGTTTTCAACAAAGCCAGACTCGTTCAGCGTGTCCGTGTGTATCATGACCTGAACGTCGTACTCGTCTGCTACGGCAAGACAGGTGTCTATTGCGGCTGGTGTGGTGCCCCAATCTTCGTGCAGCTTCAATGCGGAGGCACCCGCGAGAATTTGTTCTTCAAGCGCGGCGGGCAGCGACGCATTTCCCTTGCCCGCAAACGCCAGATTCATCGGGAAGCTCTCGGCCGATTGAAGCATACGTGTAATGTGCCAAGGGCCGGGTGTGCAGGTGGTCGCGTTGGTGCCGGTGGCGGGACCTGTACCGCCGCCGAGCATCGTCGTGACACCGGACATGAGGGCTTCTTCGATTTGCTGAGGGCAAATGAAATGGATATGCACGTCAAGCGCGCCTGCCGTTAGGATCTTGCCCTCCCCTGCTATCGCTTCTGTGCCAGGCCCGATGATGACGTCAACACCAGGTTGGACATCTGGGTTGCCAGCTTTTCCAATGCCAACAATGCGGCCGTCCTTTAGCCCGACATCGGCCTTTACGATGCCCCAATGGTCAACAATCAAAGCGTTGGTGATGACGGTGTCGACGGCTCCTGCCGAGCGCGGCGCCTGGCTTTGGCCCATGCCGTCGCGGATGACCTTGCCGCCGCCGAATTTCACTTCCTCGCCATAGGTGGTGAAGTCCTTCTCGACTTCGATGATGAGATCCGTATCCGCCAGGCGCAACTTGTCACCGGTGGTCGGTCCGAACATGTCCGCATAGGCGGCGCGGGGCATCTTATAGGCCATGGTTGTCTCCAATCGGGGACGAAATTGGGGGTCTGTTTATCCGCCATAGTCATCGATCATGGCTGAGAGCTGATCTGAGCGCTGACGGGTTTGAAGGATCATACAGCCGAGGAATGCCATCTCGCCGTCCTCACCAGCCCGGAAGGGGCCCGCATAGGCATCGCAGTCTTTCTGCCGGAAGGCGCGCCAAGAGATTTGTGCCTCTTCCAGCGCCGCGAAACTTCCCTGTAATTGTTCAGGGAGTGTTGGATCAAGCGCCCTAAGTTTGGCAAAAGCGCTCTCGAAGGACGCATTCATGTCGGCTTCCGCTTCTGCCAATGTCTGTTCCGCGCAGAATTGACGCTCATCTCGATTTAGCGGATAGCCACAATCGATTTGTTGTTGGGGCGCTGCGGGCGCAACCCAACTCAACGAGGCAAGAAGGCTTGCTGTGACGATGCGCTTTATCAATTGCCAAGCCCCTGTGCCAGCTCTTCCAGCTGCTTGGTTCTTTGCTGGGTCACTTCTGTTTTGCAATTGGCGACCAGCATGGGTTCCATGGTTCCGCCCCGGGCCAGGAACCCATAAGAGGCACAGGCCTTGTCGCGGAACGGGATCCAGTCGCGCTGGGCGTCGCGCAAGGTGTCGGCCGCGCCTTTCTGGTCCTTTGGCAAATAGCTGTCGGTCTTCTTCATCGACGCCATGGCTTTCTTGTAGGCCTCGTTCAGCTTGCCATCGGCCGCTTTCCAGTCCTGGGCGGCGCAATGATTCATGTCGGTTTGCGTTTCCGGGGATTTGCAGTCGACGCTCTTTTGCGCCGCCGCGTTTCCTGCAGGCAGGCTCACTGCAAAACCGATGATAATTACTGCTTTCCGAAACATTCTCTGCTCCTTTCAGAGCGGTCCCATGACTTTTTGGTTGAAACCATAGACCGTCCGGCCGCCGCGATAGGCAACAAGTGTGACGCTGCGCGTTTGCCCTGGTTCGAACCGGACTGCCGTGCCGGCCGGGATATCGAGCCGCATGCCGCGGGCCGCGTCACGGTCAAAGGATAAACCGGAGTTGGTTTCGGCAAAATGGTAGTGGCTGCCGACCTGGATGGGGCGGTCGCCTGTATTTGCAACATCAAGCGTGATGGTCTGCAAACCGGCATTCAATTCAATCTCACCATCGGCCGGAAAGAGTTCCCCAGGGATCATTTCTTCAGTCCTTTTTGCGCTTTACCCATGCAACAGTGGCGCCGATAGAAAGCCCCAAAGCAAAAATTATAAGAGTTTCAATGGTGAAGTAGCCCGCAGCATCAGTATGCGGGTAAGCATGATCTTGCAAACTGGGATGGGCCAAACCAGGACTGGTGACGCTGGCGATAATGCACAGACATAAAAAAGAACGCATGCAAAGCTCCTTAAAGCACCGGCGGGTTGGCAACTTAACGTATTGGCTCGTGTACTGTGACGAGCTTGGTGCCATCGGGGAAAGTCGCCTCTACTTGAACGTCATGGATCATTTCGGCTACACCTTCCATGACCTGATCGCGTGTTAGCACATTCGCGCCGGCCGCCATGAGATCGGCGACCGATCTCCCATCTCTTGCCCCTTCAATGACAAAATCGGTGATGAGAGCGATTGCCTCGGGGTGATTGAGTTTAACGCCGCGTTCAAGACGCCGCCGCGCCACAATCGCCGCCATCGAAATCAAAAGCTTGTCTTTTTCGCGTGGGGTCAGGTTCAAACGTCAATCTCCTTGGCGCAGCTCAACAGGTCCAAACCCTTGGCACTGCGCAATTGCGGAATGTTTCCAAAAAAATCGTCAGCGCTTTTTTCAGTTGCTGGCTGTCAATTGAAATCAGCCGGGTCGTTAATACGTCTTTCCAGGCACTTGCGGCTCCTTGTACGCCTTGCAAGCCGAGCGCGGGTTGCAAGGCCTTTCGTGCCGCCTCCAAAAAGAGTGGCGCGTCCGGCCGGCAATCTATGAAGCTCGCAAAACAGTGCGCGCCTTCGCCCGCTGCCGGACCGGACAGAATTTGCGCCGGGTTTCCGCTGAGCCGGATATCGTCGGCAAATGTCAGCTTCCCATCTCTCTTGATGCGCCAGCGGTCTTGGTAGTGAAGGTGATTGACCCTTTCGCCCATGGCGCGCCGTCCGATCACCACCGTTTCGAGGGCTACAAGCCGAGCATCTCCAGTGAGGTCCGCCGTAAGCGTTCGCTTCAACGCGGACCCATCGAACAAGATTGTTTCCTGCGGGAGCCACTCGATCGTTGAATTGTTTTCGGCGCTTAGACATGTGTCGATCCGTCCGGTTTCGAATGACGCTCGGTAAGCCCTTTCTGCTGTTTGGCTCGTAACGATTGCATGGGTCCCCTCCGAGCAATGCGCAGAATACGCCAGCTGGTCGCCTCCAGTTACGCCGCCTGACGTGTTAATCAGGACGGCCTGCGGCGCACCCTCGTAAATTTTTGGAATCCGGATCTTGGCGGAACCACTCTGAAAGAGGGAAGCGAGACGCGTTGATCCGTCGTCGGTTTTAAATCCGACTTCAGCTTTTCCCCTTGTTCGCTGCATCTGCGGCCTGCAACCAGCTGAAACTTTTTCTATTTCAGCATGAAACATGGTGCTGATGATCCACTGGTAGGTGATTTGGAAGCGCGTGCATTGAGTTGAAACTGGATGAGTGCCGAACGCAAGTGTTTTACCCTGTGTGCCAGTGCATCGAGCAAAGCTTGGGCCAATTCCGAATCTCGCGGCATTTACCCGGGTTCTGGCATTCATTTTTTGCCGTTCCGATAACGATTTGACGGCATTTTAGGCATGTGCCCGAAACGAAGGCGGTAATAAGTCTGTGTGCCGCTGCGTTAGATTTTGCAAATCATGGCACATTTCAGTTAAGACTATGGCGCTACGGTCTAGTTGGAACCTTTCAATCGAGTGCCTTTTCGAGTGATACATAGCGGGGAACACGTGTTCGGAGCATTCAGACGCTTGATTGCGAGCTTTCGCTTGGCTGCGCTTTGTGCCGCAACGGTTTTCGTGATGATTCAGCCGGCAAAAGCTGACATTGGCACGTATATCCTGATAGATGCGCGCACAGGAGACGTCCTCGATCAGAAAGATCCAACGCGTCTTTGGTACCCGGCTTCCCTCACCAAAATCATGACAGCATATGTGACTTACAAGGCCATTCGGGAAGGGCGCGCGACCCTCGATTCGGTTGTTGTTCAATCTAAAAATTCCCTTGCCGAACCACCGAGCAAAATGGGTTTTAGAGTTGGGACCACACTTACCGTCGATGCGGCTCTCAAGATTATTCTGATCAAGTCTGCAAATGATATTGCCGTCGCTCTCGGCGAAGCAATCGCTGGTTCTGAAACCGGATTTATTGCGATGATGAACGCCGAGGCAAAGCGCCTAGGAATGGTCGATACACGGTTTGTGAACCCACACGGGCTTCCCGACAATCGGCAGATCACTACGGCGCGGGATATGGCTATCTTAGCGCAAGCCTTTTGGCAGGACTTCCCAGAGGCGCGGGATGTTTACAAGCACCCAGGAATTAAGTTCGGAAAGAAAACACTTCGTTCTGCAAACCGGGAATATCTCCTGCGGGTTCCGGGCGCCAATGGCATGAAGACTGGCTATATTTGCAATTCCGGCTACAACGTTGCCGCGACTGCTACCCGCGGCAACCGCACACTCATTGCAATTGTTATGGGGGCTGCCTCCGGTCTTGAGCGTATAGCTCATACCCGCCACATGATGGACGAGGGGTTCCGAAAACGTTCTGGGCGTTTCACCGTCGCCACGTTGCCGCGCGCAGGCGGGCGTCCACCTGCAGACGGGTATTGCCGTCGAAATCCCAAACCCGGTGCAAAGGGCATCATGGCTCGCTACGATCTACAAGGCGCGCAGCCGAGCACGAATGTTCTCTCGCTGGTAAACCCGGCACGCAAGGAAGGTGGGGTGTTGATACCCGGGCTGTTTAAGGGCAAAAAACAAGAGCCCAAGCCGGTAGATGCCGAGGAATTCAAGTTGGCGAATGGCAAAACGGATTGGGGCAAAATCCTCGACAGAAGCATTGGCCCAAGGCGAATCGCTTATCGTCCAATCGCTGTCACCACCCGGGTTCCTGCTGGGGCGTCTTCGCCGGTTGCGCTTGCACCGGCTATCAATGTACCGATACCCACCCCCAATCCTAGACGTCAGTTGGCCGCAGCTGTTGCGCGCGCTGCTGCCGAGGCGGTCTCTGGATCTGACGCGCCACAGCGCCCTGGTGTTGCCGTCGAAAATCCGTCGCCCGGATCGTTGTTTCGAAAGGGTATTGGCTTTTCGGCACCTGTGCCGCCGTCCAGGCCCGAAAATTGAGGCTAAAAAATACATTCTGACACTCTGGGCGTCTAACCGGAGGTTTTAGATTTACGAGCTGTTAACTGTAATTTGCAAAAGTGAGGTCGGGAAACACTCCGCCGGCGCCCGCCGCAAGATACACCGCTGATGTGTCTGAATAATATCGGCTAGGTCTACCGGCTGCAGAATGAGATCGTCTAATGCCTGAACCAAGATCTTCGGCAACTCTTCGTGCCCTTGCAGACTTGGCGGACCTATCCGCAACTCAGTTGCAGGAGGGACGCTCCGTCGAAGAAGTGATTGACGTTTTGCGGAAAGCCGCTGCCGCTGTGCGGGTGGTTGTTTCAACAGAGAACAAAGCGGATTTGCGAGCAGACTCGGTCGCTGACGTGGATTTTGATCCGGTTGTCATCGATAATGATGATATTCCGGAGTACGAGAAGTCGAGCGCCTAGAACCTAGAGGTTTATCGCGGCATCTGGAAATCTAGAAGGCTATTCGGTACGACTATCACCAAAGGAGACCGCTTCAATGGTGAACCGTGCTGAGAACACTCCCAAACAAAAAGGTCCGAAGCCGCCGATCCCTCTGTCAATCATCACCGGCTTTCTAGGTTCAGGAAAAACCACCTTGCTGAACCGGATCCTTAAAGATCCGGACATGGCTGATACAGCCGTCATTATTAACGAGTTCGGCGAAATCGGTTTGGATCATCTCCTCGTTGATCAATCCAACGACGGCGTGCTTGAGCTGTCGTCGGGATGCCTGTGTTGTACGATCCGCGGCGACTTGGTCACCACTTTGGAAGATCTTTTGCGCAGGCTCGACAACGGCCGACTGGATCGTTTGTCCCGGGTCGTTATCGAAACCACCGGTTTGGCGGACCCTTCTCCCATTTTACATACGATTATGCTGCATCCATATATCATGATGCGCTATCGCCTTGAGAGTGTCGTGACCCTGGTCGATGCTGTCAACGGGCTTGAGACCCTGGACAACCACGAAGAGGCGCGGCGTCAAGCGGCCGTCGCAGATCGTCTGGTGATAACCAAAACCGACTTAGCAGACAGTTTTGCGGAGGGTTTGGATTGTAGTGAGTTGTTGGACCGTTTGTCGGGTTTGAATCCTGGCGCCATCCGCTTGAATACGCAGGCTGGGGATGCGGTTCCGGAACGGTTATTCGATGCCGGACTATATGATCCGAAGTCAAAAATTCCGGATGTTGCAAAATGGCTGAATGCGGAAGCATACGACAATCATGCTCACTCCCAGGACCACCGTCACGACCACGACCACGGGCATGATCATGGACATCACCATTCTCATGACGTGAACCGTCACAATGATTCTATCAGGGCTTTTACGTTGGCGACGGACCAACCCGTTTCCGCTTCGGCTTTGGAGATGTTCCTGGATTTGTTGCGCTCAGCTCATGGGCCGAAGCTATTACGCATCAAAGGAATTGTCTGCATCGCTGATGACCCGGAACATCCAGTTGTGATCCATGGTGTTCAGCATGTCTTCCATCCACCGGCAACACTTGAAGCATGGCCGGACGAAGATCGCCGTACGCGTATGGTTTTCATCACACATAATCTGCCCGAGGGTTTCGTCCGGAAAATGTTCGAAGTTTTCACTGGTGCATTGCGCCCGGACACACCGGACCCGAAAACGCTGGTCGACAATCCGTTGGCAATCACAGGCTTTCGCGGATCAGTCTGACCCGTCATTGTCATTTTTCGTAAGGCGTATAAGACCTTCTTGAGCGGTGGACGCGATAAGCTGCCCTTCGCGCGTGTAGATCAGTCCGCGATTCATACCACGTGAGCCTGACGTTGACACCGAATCGGTTGCGTAAAGCAGCCAGTCATCTGCTCTAAACGGCCTGTGAAACCACATCGCATGGTCCAGGCTAGCGGCTTGAATGCTTTTGCTGAATACTGATTTGCCGTGTGGAAACAACGATGTGTCCAGCAGGGTCATGTCAGAGGCATATGCCAGCACGCATTGGTGAATACGTGGTTCGTCAGGTAATTTTCCGGTCGCACGCACCCAAACATACTGTCTCGGCGGCAGCTTTTTGTGGCTGAAATAATGAGTCAGATCAACCGGCCGCAGTTCTATTGGGCGTTCTCGTTCCCAATACTTTCGGACGTTTTCTGGCGCAACGCTGAGAAACTTCTCCTTGAGATCCTGTTCACTTGGCAATGCTTCGGGCATTGGAACATCCGGCATCTCGATCTGGTGTTCCAAGCCTTCTTCGGCAACTTGAAAGGATGCAGACATGGAAAAGATCGCTTTTCCGTGCTGGATCGCTACAACCCGACGCGTGGTGAAGCTGCCGCCATCGCGGATCCGGTCAACCTCATAGATGATTGGAACCGAGGGATCGCCAGGCCGCATAAAGTAACCGTGCAGGGAGTGAACGCTACGGTCTTCCACAACCGTTCGCGATGCCGCAACCAAAGCCTGCCCGATTACTTGCCCGCCAAATACCCGTTGCCAGCCGACTTGGGGGCTGCGACCACGAAACAGATTGTGTTCGAGCGGCTCCAGGTCAAGTATTTGCAAAAGCGTGTCTATGGCCGTGTTCATCGGCGCGTTCCCTGCTAAATAAGACAGTGGTTGTACTGATTTTATGCCAGAAAAAGCTGGCTTCGAGCCTGACTTGGACGCGGCCGGTCGCATAAGTCAAGGTGCCTTTAGGGAAGATGTGTGGCTCAGGAGAACACGATGGCGAATGCCAACAATGCGGATCAACGGTTTGATGTTGTGATTGCCGGTGGTGGCTATGTCGGTCTTTCACTGTCACTTGCGTTACAGAAAGCCGATCCAGCACTTTCTGTCGCGGTCGTTGATCCAAAACCGATGGATCAGCTCGCGTCAGATCCGCGAGCATCCGCAATAGCTGCCGCTGCCAGCCGGATGCTTGATCAGCTTGGGCTCTGGTCAGAGTTGCTCCCGTCGGCGCAGCCCATCAACGAGATGATTGTAACGGACAGCAAACTTCGGGATGTAGTGCGACCGGTTTTTCTCACATTTGACGGTGAGGTTACCAAAGGGGAGCCTTTTGCCCATATGGTGCCAAATGGCAAAATGATGCCTGCGCTACACAATGCAGCAAAAGCGCTGGGAGTTCAGTTTTTTGCGCTCGACACTGCCCTGACCTTTCGCAGCGAAACCACCAAGACGCTCGTGCAGCTCAAAAGCGGTGCTTCGATAGAAGCCCGGTTGCTTGTCGCAGCCGACGGTGTTCGTTCCAAGCTAAGAAGTCTTGCCGGGATCAAGACTGTGCACTGGGACTATGGCCAATCTGGAATTGTCACGATGGTCAAGCACGAGCGCCCGCATGACGGGCGCGCGGAAGAACACTTTCTGCCAGCTGGGCCGTTTGCCATCCTTCCGTTACCCGGGAATCGCTCGTCCTTGGTCTGGACTGAAAAAACTGCCGATGCCGAGCGTCTTGTCAAAAGCGATGACTTCACTTTTGAGCTTGAACTGGAGCGGCGGTTCGGACACCACCTTGGTAAAATTGAACTTGGCGGCCCAAAAAATGCCTATCCACTGGGGCTAACACTGGCGCGTGAGTTCGTCCGGCCGAGATTTGCACTCATCGGCGATGCAGCGCACGGTATTCATCCGATTGCAGGTCAAGGGCTCAATCTCGGCTTCAAAGATGTTGCCGCGCTCGCCGAGGTTATTGTCGATGCGCGTCGTCTTGGACAAGACATCGGATCATCGGATGTTTTGGAACGCTATCAGCGTTGGAGGCGGTTTGACACCTTACAAATGGGCATCGTGACCGATGTGTTAAACAGGCTTTTTTCAAATGATAACGACATGCTACGGGCAGTTCGAGACTTCGGTCTTGGGCTTGTTGATCGCATGCCGGGACTGAAGTCGCAATTCATCTCCGAAGCATCTGGATTTGCAGGTCCCGCACCGAAGCTGTTATCTGGCGAACCTATATAAAAATTGCGGGTTTGTCCGGAATTCAAGAGCGTTCCAAGTATGTCTGACGACCGTTTGATGTTCAATCCACCGCGGACGGTCCTTATGACCGGATGCTCAACGGGCATTGGTGCCGAGGCCGCGAGGCTGATGCGCGGCCGGAATTGGACTGTTTTTGCAACTGCAAGAAACCCCGGGGACGTCATTCGTCTCAGACAGGCCGGATTCGATAGCGTCCGCCTGGATTATGAAGATCCAGCCACCATTGCGGCAGCGGTCGACTATGTATTGGACCAAACGGGCGGCAAACTGGACGCACTTTTCAACAACGGCGCTTACGCAATACCAGGCGCTCTGGAGGACATTCCCGTTGACGGTATGCGGGCGCTTTTCGAGGCCAATTTCATCGGTTGGCACGATCTTACACAGCGGATTGTGCCGATCATGCGCAGCCAAAATTCGGGCCGAATTGTTCAGTGTTCTTCGGTTCTCGGATTTGTCGCCATGAAGTACCGTGGTGCTTACACAGCTTCGAAATTTGCGCTTGAAGCCTATTCAGATACGCTTCGGCAAGAGTTGCGCGGCTCGGGGGTCACTGTAAGCGTGATTCAGCCCGGTCCGATCGGAACAAACTTCACTCAGAATGCGCTAGAAAACTTCGACAGGTGGATCGGAAAAGAAGGTCTGGAGGCCTCAATCCACCGTATGACCTACGAAAAACGCCGCGTCCGTATGGAAAGCGGAGAACCCGGGCCGTTTAAACTTCCGCCAGAAGCAGTCGTCAAACGTCTCATACACGCCCTTGAAGCCAAGCGCCCGAAAGCAAGGTATTATGTGACGGTCCCGACCAGCTTGCTGGCGGTTTTGAAGCGGATACTGCCTACATTTTTGCTTGACCGGTTCCTGATTAAGGCAGCCGATGCGGAAGAGTGACTCGACCTGAGCTGGATGGCGCTCCGAACGGGATCTAAAAGGAAGAGAAAATGGCAGCAGTTGTGAATGCCCTTGTACCAATCGGAATGGCGGCGGTCGCCGTCGTGCTTGTGATGGGTATCTGGAACATGATGAGGGGCGGCCCATCGAACCGCAGCCAAATGCTTATGCGCTGGCGTGTGGGGCTGCAGTTTTTGGTGGTTGTCGTGGTCATGACCGGACTCTACTTCTTCGGTCCTGGTCGATAAACAAGGGGGCAACGTGGTTATACTCAACAAAATTTATACAAAAACCGGTGACGATGGAACAACTGCGCTTGGAACCGGAGAGCGTCGTCCGAAAAATGATCTTCGGATTGAGAGCTATGGAACGGTAGACGAAACAAATTCAGTCGTCGGACTGGTCCGATTGCACACCGGGAAGATGGCACCGGATGTGGATGAGGTTTTGGGACGGATCCAGAACGATCTGTTCGACTTGGGAGCAGACTTAGCAACGCCTGAAACGGATCAAGACCTTGGATACGAACCATTGCGGATAACTGCCGCTCAGGTGACTGCGATCGAAGAGGCGATAGACCGGTTCAATGGGGAACTTTCACCCCTGCGCTCTTTTGTCCTGCCTGGTGGTTCGGAGGCTTCCGCTTACCTCCACCTCGCTAGAACTGTGTCTCGCCGATGTGAGCGTTTGCTTGTCGAGTTGCAAGCGGCCGAAAAGATAAACCCGTCTGCCGTCTTGTACATGAACCGGCTGTCCGACTTCTTCTTCGTTGCCTCTCGTTTCCTAAATGCAAAAGGCGAAGGGGACGTGCTATGGGTTCCGGGTAAGAACCGCTGAGCCATACTTTACGTGCACGGTTCGGAAACTGGAGCCGTGCATGTTCATACCGCTGCATGATCACAATTCTTGGAAGCACGTCGTAAGCCCGGTCGTTACATGGGGGCTTATCATCTTAAATGCGGTCATATTTTTTACGGTTCAAGGCGCCGGTCTAGGTGAGATGGCAAGCGCTTTGGCGTACTCCTATGGGCTCATTCCAAGCGTATTCTTCGACCAAAAGGACTTGCCGACCGAATTGCAGGTCTTCCCGGATAGCTGGTCGATTGTAACATATGCCTTCATGCATGGAGACTTCATGCATTTGCTCGGAAACATGCTGTTCCTGTGGGTTTTCGGAGACAACGTGGAAGATGCTATGGGGCATGTGCGCTTTCTGATTTTTTATCTGTTAAGCGCTGCTGCTGGTGGGTTCGCATACATGATTGCAGCATTCGGGTCGGACGTGCCACTGGTCGGCGCGTCAGGGGCGGTGTCGGGAGTTGTCGCTGCGTATTTGATGCTTCATCCCAAGGTTAAAATTTGGGTTCTTGCTCTGGGACGCATTCCGCTAAGGTTGTCGGCGCAATGGGTGCTGGGGGCTTGGGTCGTTTATCAGGTCTTCAATGCCGTTTTCACACAGGAAAGCCAGGTCGCTTGGTCGGCACATATTGGCGGGCTTGCGGCGGGGGCAATCTTAGTGATTTTTCTGCGCCGGCCTGGCGTGCCTCTGTTTGACAGGGGGCTATGACGCGGCCGATCGTCGCGAGCTTGTTCGCTTGGAGCGGGGTGCGGTAAATTGCCTAAGCTTACCTTAGGCCATCGTTGACACGTGCCGCTAAGGTCAAGTACCGTCCCGCGAGATGCGTTCAATTCGGCTGAAACCTGCCATTTAAACCCCGTTATAGGGGCGGCAAAAAGGCCAAAATAATGCGGTGCGGCGAAAGTGTCGGCCCAATAAGAGGTGGAGACCAAATGAAGATCCTCGTGCCCGTAAAACGGGTCATTGATTATAACGTGAAAGTGCGGGTGAAGGCGGACGGCTCCGGGGTAGATCTTGCCAATGTCAAGATGTCGATGAACCCTTTTGATGAAATCTCTGTCGAGGAAGCCCTGCGCTTAAAGGAAGCTGGCAAGGCCAGTGAAGTCGTTGTGGTATCCGTTGGTCCTCAGCAGGCTACCGAAACACTGCGCACGGGTCTCGCGATGGGCGCGGATCGCGGCATCCTGGTTAAAACAGACGAAACCGCGGAACCGCTTGCAGTCGCAAAGATCCTTAAGGCAATTGTTGAGCAGGAAGAGCCTGGCCTCGTGATTCTCGGAAAACAGGCCATCGACGATGATTGCAATCAGACTGGGCAGATGCTGGCCGCGCTGCTAGGCTGGTCACAAGGTACTTTTGCTTCGAAAGTGGATCTTGGTGATGGGACAGTCGATGTCACCCGCGAGATCGATGGCGGCCTGCAAACCGTCAAACTTAAGATGCCGGCAATCGTAACGACGGATTTGCGCCTCAATGAGCCGCGGTATGCGTCATTGCCGAACATCATGAAGGCGAAGAAAAAGCCCATTGATGAAAAAACACCGGTTGATTTTGGCGTCGATATCACCCCGCGCTTGACCGTTGTGTCCACGGCGGAGCCGGCTGCCCGTGAAGCCGGTGTGAAAGTTGGCTCTATCACCGAGCTTGTCGAAAAGCTCAAGAATGAAGCAGGCGTACTTTAAAGCTGGCTTCAGGAGGAAACCCAATATGACAACTCTTCTTTTGGCGGAACATGGCGGCGGCGCACTGAACGATGCGACAGCTAAAGCCTTGACTGCAGCGGCCGCTCTCGGCGGCGACGTTCATGTGTTGGTGGCCGGAAAGGATGTGAAATCCGTGGCCGATGAAGCTGCAAAGCTTTCCGGCGTCTCCAAGGTTCTGGTCATTGATAGCGACGCTGCCGCACATCAACTCGCTGAACCGATGGCAGATTTGATCGTCGGTATGGCCGCTGACTACGATGCGTTTGTAGCGCCAGCCACCGCAAGCGGCAAAAACATCATGCCGCGCGTCGCTGCTCTGCTTGATGTTATGCAGCTGTCCGACATTACTGCGGTCATCGACGCCGAAACCTTCGAGCGTCCGATTTATGCCGGCAACGCTATTCAGACCGTCAAGTCCGGGGATGCCAAGAAAGTCATCACCGTGCGGACAGCAAGCTTCTCTGCTGCGAGCGACGGCGGATCCGCTGATGTGGTGGATGTGGCTGAAGCAGGTGCCTCGGACCTGTCAAGTTTTGTCGGCGAAGAGCTTTCTAAGTCCGATCGCCCTGAACTCACATCGGCAAAAATCATAATTTCCGGTGGCCGGGCTCTTGGTTCTGAAGAAAAGTTTCAAGAGGTGATTATGCCGGTAGCCGATGCGCTTGGGGCTGCTGTGGGCGCGTCACGGGCCGCTGTTGATGCAGGCTACGCGCCGAATGACTGGCAGGTTGGTCAGACAGGTAAGGTGGTCGCGCCCGATCTGTACATCGCCTGCGGGATTTCGGGGGCGATCCAGCATTTGGCTGGGATGAAAGACTCGAAGGTGATCGTTGCGATTAACAAGGACGAAGAAGCGCCAATTTTCCAGGTTGCCGACTACGGGCTTGTAGCCGATTTGTTTGATGTGCTGCCGGAATTCAAGGCCGCTGTCGAATAAGCGCAACTTTTGAATGATAAAAAACCCCAAGGCGATGTGAGCTTTTCGCCTTGGGGTTCTTGCTGTTTGAGCCGGGACTTGCCAAAAATAGCCCGGCATATCAGCCGGTGGGGCTGTGACTCTAGGATCGGATTGGAACATGGTGGTCGAAATCAAAAAAGTCGGCGTTATCGGCGCAGGTCAAATGGGCAGCGGAATTGCTCATGTATGCGCGCTCGCAGGTTTCGACGTTTCGCTAAGCGATATCTCAATAGACCGGATCGAGTCTGGATTGGCCTCCATAAACGGGAATATGGCTAAGCAGGTCCAAAAAGAAATCATCACAGAAGATGCGCGCAAAGCCGCCCTGGACCGCATTTCCCCCGCTGCAGATCTGGATCTGCTGGCTGATACCGATCTCGTGATTGAATCCGCCATTGAGAACGAACAAGTGAAGCGGAAAATCTTCGCGCAGCTGTGCCCTCTCCTAAAGCCGGAAGCGATCCTGGCTACCAACACATCGTCGATTTCAATTACCCGCCTTGCAGCCACGACAGATCGGCCAGAGCGGTTTATCGGGATTCATTTTATGAATCCTGTGCCACTTATGGAGCTGGTTGAACTTGTTCGCGGAATCGCAACTGCAGACTCTACGTTCGAAGTGTCTCAGGCGTTTGTGGATCGGCTTGGAAAACAAACTGCCGTTGCCGAAGATTTCCCGGCTTTCATGGTCAATCGGATCTTGCTTCCTATGATCAATGAAGCGATCTACACGCTGTATGAAGGTGTGGGTTCGGTTGAATCCATCGACAAAGCTATGAAGCTTGGCGCAAATCATCCGATGGGCCCTCTCCAGCTTGCTGATTTTATCGGCTTGGATACGTGTTTGTCGATTATGCAGGTGCTTTACGAAGGTCTTGCGGACACCAAATACCGTCCTTGCCCTTTGCTCGTGAAATACGTGGAAGCCGGTTGGCTTGGCCGAAAAACTCAGCGCGGATTTTATGACTACCGCGGCGACACGCCGGTGCCGACCCGGTAATATCCGGCCTTATGAACCTTGCACGATATTGCCTGACCAACGCTGCGCCTGACAGTGATGCGGTGGCTCTTGAGGTGGTTGGGCCCGGTGGGACAGCCCTTGAGTACTGGACCTACCGGGCTGTCGAGGACGCGGTGCTGTCGATTGCCAGTGGCCTCCGTGGCTTCGGCCTTAGCCAGGGTGACAGGGTATTGCTGCGCCTCGGCCACACTGTCGAGTTCCCGCTCCTTTTCTTCGGTGCGATTGCCGGCGGCTGCGTCCCTGTTCCGACATCGGAAATGCTGACGGGACCGGAGGCGACATCTATCCTTGAGGATAGTGGAGCAGCCCTTGTGCTACATGATGGCCGCACACCGTTGCCGGCACATGCGCCTGCGTTTTTTGGCCCAGAAGAGATTGGGCAGCTCATGAACGCGCCGAAAGGCAACTACGCATCTACTGATGCGGATGATCCGGCATTTTTGATTTATACATCCGGCACAAGCGGCACGCCCAAAGGGGTTTTACATGCGCAGCGTTCTGGTGCCGCACGTCGCCCCATGTATCGCGATTGGTGCGATTTAAGATCCTCCGACAGGCTCTTGCACGCGGGTGCGTTCAACTGGACGTATACACTTGGGGCTGGACTGATGGATCCTTGGGCAAATGGCGCCACCAGTGTCGTGTATTCTGGTCCGCGAGACCCTCACATCTGGCCGGACCTGCTGTCGCGAACGCGGGCGACCCTGTTCGCTGCCGTGCCAAGCCTGTATCGCCGTATTCTAAAATATGGTCACGTTACGCAGCAGTCCTTTCCAAACCTAAGGCATGGCCTTACAGCAGGTGAAGTGTTGCCGGCGTCTTTGTATCGGGAATGGACAAGCCGCACGGGGCGGCAGCTCTATGAGGCGCTCGGAATGAGCGAGATTTCAACTTACATCTCTTCGGGCCCGTCGGTGCCGGTAAAACCGGGTTCGCCTGGAAAACCGCAAACCGGGCGAAAAGTTGCTGTTCTAACGGAAAATGTCAGCGAGGCAGGGTTGGCGCCTGTTGGTGAACCTGGATTGCTTGCGGTTCACCGGTCTGAACCTGGGCTAATGCTGTCTTATTGGAATAGGCCAGAGGAAACTGCAAAGGCTTTTCGTGGCGATTGGTTCCTCACCGGCGACCGTGCGCGCATAGATCAAGACGGATACGTCTGGTACGAGGGACGCGGAGACGATCTCATGAATGCGTTCGGATATCGTGTGGCGCCCGAAGAGGTAGAAAGCGTTCTTTTGGATCATCCCGCTATACAGGAGGTGGCAGTAACTGAGACCAAATCAGGCACAGGTGTCAGCCTGATTACAGCCTTTGTTGTGCCGACCAATCCTGATGGGTTTGATAACGACGACGTGGCCAAATATGTTGCGGCCCATTTAGCCGAATACAAACGTCCCAAGATCTATCATCAGATCCCAAGCCTTCCAAGAACCTCAAGTGGAAAGTTAAAGAGAACAGACTTACAGCTGTTTGTACCACCTTAACGCGGTTTTAACGCCGGCAGCCGAAAGTACTTGATCGTCGGGGGTGTGTTTATGGATAGCGTTGGAATCGCATCAACATTTGCAATAACAAGCCAGGCCCAAACAGGATTGGCATTGCAAGCAAAGTTCGCAAAGATGTCGCAGGTGCAAGATGCAAATCTGATTGCCATGCTGCAAGAGGGTGCAGATAGCCTGCAAGCCGTGTCGCAAGCTACTGTGGAGGTAGGAATAGGCGCGAAACTCGACATAACTGCCTGATATTATTTCTCATTCTCTAGTATCGTATTTGATAGCCAGGTTCCTGTATTCCGGAATTTGGGTACTCATTAAAATTTTAGTAAAATTACAACTGCTTAGGAAAGTAATTGCGAACTCTATAAGCAGAAGAAACGCTCTATTAACTTTTCCTTGTCTTGAGACTGATTACATGATGGAGTATTAGAAACCGAGACACGGAGTTTCTAGTGCCTGAAGTAAGTGGATATCGAAGTTCTCAGGCATTGGCTTCCTCGCCTACTTTGCGGGAAACGCAGAAAGTGGTTGACCAGCTCAGAGAACTTGACGCGAAGCAGGAAGTTGCTGTTGCCCAAACAGTCCAGCGGCAAGCTGACTTAAGCAGTAACCGCGCTGAGCAATTGGCGCGACAGGTCGAGCAGATTGAGCGCCGGGTTGAAGCCCGAGACATTGATCCTGGGCTTGGTGGGCGCTTCGACATCACAGTTTAAATGCAAAAGACAAACTGGTCATTGCAGTAGGAGTTCGGAACATGGCAAGCGTTTCAGACAGCACAAGTTCGGCAGCCTTTAGCGCCGCGAATGTGCGGAGCGAGCTGGCGACAAACGCAATCCGAGACAACAACGAGCAAGAGCGTCAAACTGCGGAACGTCTCGAAGAAGCAGATGCAACCGAGCAGCAGCAAGAACGCGAAAATCGTCAGATCCCTGGCCTCGGCAACGCCGTCGACATCACGGTCTGATTTCAGGCTGGACGAGACGGTCTTACAGGATTCGAACGGGTGCCGGTCAGGACAGACTGGCGCCCGTTCCCGTTTGGCGCAGCCCTAATGCGACCAGTTCCGTCTGGCTGACCTCCAGCCCGACTGCTTCACCGTAGAGATTGGTTAGATTGTTCAACTTCGCAGAAGGATGAGACAATGACACGTTTTTTGGCCATGATAGCGGCATTGTGCATGATGAGCATGCCCGCTTCGTCCAACACGCTCACGCTCACCGGTGACGATGCATATCCGCCCTACTCAAGCGCAAATCTGCCTGGACAAGGCTTTTTGAACGTCCTTGTGGCTGAAATCTTCAAGGAAGCCGGATATGAGCCGGATATCGAACTTTTGCCATGGAGCCGGGCTCTGGCGGCAACCGAAAGCGCGGACAAGGATGTCCTCATCGGCGCGTTTTACACAGAGGATCGCGCCAAGATTTACGAGTATTCGGAGCCGTTTTATTCCGCAGAGACGATTTTGCTGGCGAAATCCGATTACCCAGTGTCCGACTACTCTGATTTTTCGGATCTGTCCGGCGCGAAGGTCGGGATCATCCAGGACAATGCCTATCCGGGTGGAATCCTTGACGCCGATCTCGATTTCGAAGCTGTCACGGATTTCACCTTGAACCTCCGCAAACTTGATGGTGGCCGGATTGATCTGGTCGTAGATCTCACCGAGCGCCTTAGGTATGCTGCTGAGAAGTCCGGGCTTGATTGGTCGCAGTTCAAGGCGCTGGAGCCAGCTCTTGGGGCGGGTGTCATGCACATCACGGTGTCGAAAGCCCATCCTGATGCTGAGGAAATCATTTCGCGGTTCAATGAGGCGCTTGCAAGCATGCGCGAATCCGGCCGATATGATGAGGTTCTTACGGAAACCGGGTACGGGCAGTGATGGGCAGGCTTAGACTGCAGATGAGAATGGCGAAGCGGTCCACCGCTTCGCTGGTGCACAGGCTTCTCGCGTTCGAGTGGTTGGATTGGATAGTGGCCCCCCGCATTGTGATCACAAACATTAGGCCCTTGGTCCAACCCGACGCTTCCCAGGGTCAGACGATAAAAAGGGCGGTCTGAAGATGAAATTGGTCTACCTGGCGCTGTTTGGTCTGGTGATAGTGGCCAATCCGGCCCATAGCCAACCAATTGTGCTTGCGACCGACGAGAACTACGCTCCTTACTCCATGCCCGACCTCCCCGGGGGTGGTATTTTGAATGTTCTGGTTTCCAGGGTGCTTGAAGAAGCCGGGTACGAGCCCATCATCCGGCACCTGCCATGGAGCCGTGCGCTTTCTGACACGGAAAACTTGAAAACCGACGCGGTTATTGGCGCCTATTTCACCCCCGAACGGGCGAAAATATTCGACTACTCCGAGCCCTTTTTTTCTGCCGACATGGTTCTGCTTGCCCGGCAAGACTTTCCTCTTAAAACCGTCGGGAGTTTGTCGGACCTGAAGGGTTTTCGGATCGGTATTGTTCAGGACAACGCATACCCGGGAGGGCTCTTAGAGGCGGACTTAAACTTCAATGAAGTTCCGGATCACCGCCTGAACCTGCGGATGCTGGCGCTTGGGCGCGCTGATGTCGTTGCGGATCTACGGGAGCGGCTACGTCATTCGGCGCGTCAGGATGGGTACAACTGGTCGGATTTCAAGGTCCTCGAGCCACGGCTTGGCACCGGAATCATGCATATCGCAGTTTCAAAACGGCATCCGCAAAGCGAAGAGATCCGAACCCGGTTTAATGCTGCGTTCAAGACGTTCACAGAATCTGGCGCCTATGATGAGCTCATGCATCAAGCCGGGTTCGACTAGATCAGCTGCCCGCTTTTGGTGCCATCGCGGCGCGGATGAGGTTGACTGCATCGCTGTCTGCCCATTCCGCAGGGCCGTACATCGTGCCGATTTCGCAACCCTCGGGCCCTATGAGGATTGTTGTTGGAAGGCCGGTAGCACGCGCTTTCGCGCGCAGATCCTGCAGCAAGCGGTTAGATGAGTCGTGATAATATCCGAGCCTGCTCACGCCGATTTCTTGAAGAAAGGCTTTGGGTTTCTCGGGTCCGCCCCGATCCAGGTTCACCGCGACGACTTCGAACTCTTCGCTACCAAGATCTGCTTGAAGTTTATCGAGCGCCGGCATCTCCTTTCGGCACGGCGCACACCAGGTTGCCCAGAGATTGAGTAACACCGTTTTACCCGCAAAATCTGACATCTTCAGCAATTCGTCATGGGGACCGAGAAACGCGATTTCCGATAGACCGAGTGGTTTTTGAGCCGGAAGGAAAGCGGCCACCTCCCCTGTCGCAAATGGTTTGGCTGCTGCAGCAGCCTGGAGCGCGATCTTGCATGATTCGCCGTTCGCTGTGTTGCCATTCGGCCCGGCGATCACGTATACCGCCGCGAGAGCAGCAACGGCACCGGCTAGGCCTGCGGCAAACACACCGCGTCTTGAGCTTGGTCCGGAGTCGGTGGGCTTCGTCATTTTTTACCTCGTAAGGGGTTGCCTTTTAAGGGACAGGGCATGAGCAATCGCATGTGGGGCGGTCGGTTCGCCGAAGGGCCAGACGCCATCATGGAGGAAATCAATGCCTCCATCGACTACGACCGCAAGATATATAAGCAAGACATAGATGGCTCGAAAGCCCATGTGCGCATGCTTGCCGATAGAAACATTGTTACATCGGACGATGCCGACAAGATTGTTCAAGGTCTAGACACGATCCTGTCAGAAATAGACAGCGGGAATTTTAAATTTTCCCGTGCGCTTGAAGACATTCACATGAACATCGAGGCGCGTCTCGCCGAGCTGATTGGCCCTGCAGCCGGACGTCTCCATACCGCGCGCTCACGCAATGATCAGGTCGCTACGGATTTCCGGCTGTGGGTACGCGAAACGCTGGATACGCTCGACCTGCAGCTTGCAGAGCTTATGAGTGCTTTGGCTGAAAAGGCGGAAGCCTATGCTGGGGATGTCATGCCGGGTTTCACGCACTTGCAGTCCGCCCAACCTGTGACATTCGGACATCACTTGCTTGCTTACGTCGAAATGTTTGCTCGGGATCGCGGGCGTGTACGCGACGCACGCAAGCGCATGAACGAATGCCCTTTGGGATCTGCAGCGCTTGCCGGGACATCTTTTCCGATCGACAGGAAAATGACTGCTGAAGCCCTTGGATTTGATCGGCCGACGGCAAACTCGCTTGACGGAGTTTCGGATCGGGACTTCGTGATAGAGGCACTGGCCGCAGCTTCGTTGACAGCCATGCATTTGTCGCGCCTAGCGGAGGAGATTGTTGTCTGGTGCTCGGCGCAATTCGGATTTGTGAAGCTGTCGGACAAGTTTTCAACTGGTTCTTCCATCATGCCACAAAAGAAAAACCCGGACGCTGCCGAATTGGTGCGAGCAAAAACCGGGCGTATCTACGGTTCCCTTCAAGCGCTTCTGGTGATGATGAAAGGCCTGCCGCTCGCCTATTCAAAGGACATGCAGGAAGACAAAGAACAGGCCTTTGATGGACTTGCAAGCACTTCGCTTGCTCTTGCTGCTATGACCGGCATGGTCAAAGATCTCGAACCCGTAACAAAGGCGATGAAGAAGGCTGCAGGTTCCGGCTATTCTACCGCGACGGATCTTGCCGATTGGTTGGTTCGTGTTCTCGGCATGCCGTTCCGCGACGCTCACCATGTGACCGGCGCGATTGTGGCTATCGCCGTTGATAGGGGTATTGAGCTGCACAAGGTTTCACTTGCGGAAATGCAGGACGTGGAGCCAAAGATCACCCAGGAGGTTTTCTCAGTGTTATCCGTGGACAAGTCGGTCCGCAGCCGGACGAGTTACGGCGGGACCTCGCCTGTTAGTGTCCGCAAGCAGGCCAGGCGCTGGCTCAAAGAACTGTCGAAAATCTAAAGCGCCTTTCATTGAAAAACAGTCCGCCTTGCGCCTGTCCCGGTCTCATGCGAGGAAAGGTGGAGCGAGTGTCGGAGTTAAAGGACCTGAAATGGCATCGAAAGGCATGTTGAAACATTCTGTCCTTATCGGGCTGGCGGTTGCACTTTTGCTCGGAGGCTGCGGACGGCGCGGTTCTTTGGAGCAGCCTCCGCAAGCCGGTGCTGTGGCGGACCCTTCAGCATCCGCGGGTTTTTCTGCCGACTTTGACGGTGGCGACAATACTGTCGGCACCGGACGCGGTGTGGAGCAACCGGAACCAATTTCCGAGCGTTTTCCGCTCGACTTCCTAATTTGAGGTCGAATTCGGAAATCTCAATTTAAGCTAAAGGCAGACTGTCAGTGCACCACTTTGACTATCGAAACGGCACCCTTTATGCCGAGGACGTGCCGGTGAAGCAGATTGCCGACGCTGTCGGGACGCCGTTCTATTGTTATTCCACTGCGACCCTAAGGCGGCACTATCAGGTCTTTACTTCCGCATTCGATGATATTCCATCGCTCGTCTGCTACGCAGTAAAAGCCAACTCCAATCAAGCTGTTCTGGCGACCCTTGCCGAGCTCGGCGCCGGTATGGACGTGGTCTCCGAAGGTGAGCTACGAAGAGCGCGTTTGGCGGGGGTTCCAGCAAACAAGATTTTGTTTTCCGGTGTCGGAAAAACTGCTGCCGAACAGGCTTATGCGCTCGACGAAGACATTTTGTGTTTCAATGTTGAGTCTGAACCGGAGCTGCACCAGCTGTCCCGGGTCGCGCAGCAGAAAGGAAAAACGGCTAAAATATCCTTGCGCATCAATCCGGATGTGGATGCAAAGACGCACGCGAAAATCTCCACTGGTAAAGCCGAAAACAAATTCGGCATTCCCTGGCAAAAAGCTGAGGCGGTATATGCAATCGCTGCGAAGCTTCCCGGTATCGCAGTCAGCGGCATAGATATGCACATTGGGTCGCAGATCACAGAACTTCAGCCCTTCGATGATGCTTTCGCCCGGCTCGGGGAACTCATTGACCGCCTTCGCGCCCAAGGACATGCGATTGATCATATAGACCTGGGCGGAGGCCTCGGCATTCCTTATGTGAAAGACAACGACCCGCCTCCTCATCCAGATGCTTATGCCGAAGTTGTCAAGAAACATGTTCAAAAACTCGACTGCCGGATCATGTTCGAACCTGGGCGGCTCATCGCTGGCAATGCCGGGATCTTGGTCACCAAGGTCATTTATGTAAAAGGTGGCGAGGACAAAACGTTCTTGATTGTCGATGCAGCGATGAATGACCTCATCCGGCCAACGCTCTACGAGGCCCATCACGAAATTCGTCTGGTTGATGAACACGATCCTTCCAAAAACGAAATTGTTTGCGATGTGGTTGGTCCTGTCTGTGAAACAGGCGACTACTTGGCTCTATCCCGGCGCATCCCCGCGGCAGACCAAGGTGATATGTTGGCTATTTTCTCAGCGGGTGCCTATGGCGCGGTGCAATCCGGAACCTACAACACACGGCTTCTCATCCCTGAAGTCCTTGTAAACGGGTCAGAATTTGCTGTGGTTCGGCCGAGAACAAGTTTTGAAGATCTGATCGGGCTGGATGTATTGCCATCCTGGCTCAACAAGGCGTGATAAGATCCTTGCGGACTTAGTTGTTTCGACAGGTTGCCGAGTTGGTATTTCTGCCTCAGTTTAGGAATAGGAAATGACCTATCCATCCGGAATACGCGACTTAACGTGTTATTCTGGCAAGCGAGCAGAGGCGAAACCTTGGACCGCAACGAGACACACCAAAACGGTCATCCGCAAGAGGATACGCGCAAAAAGCTAGAAGCGCTGGCAGGGCGAAGCAGCCTGATCCTATTCTTGGAGGACCTGTGGCGGGCGCTTATGCCGGTGCTCACAGTCCTTGCCTTTTTTGTTGGTGTTTCGTGGTTGGGCCTTTGGATCGCACTTCCGGCATGGCTTCGAGTAGTCGGGCTGATTGCCTTCGCAGCCTTTTTGCTTTGGTCTGCCAGGGGTCTCTATCATCTGCAATGGCCATCACGCCAAAAAGCCCTTGCGCGGATCGAGGCGATCTCCGGAACAAAACACCGACCTTTGACGGCATTGGCCGACGACTTGTCAAATGCTTCGGACGATGAATCTACGAGGGCGCTGTGGCAACTGCACCTTAAGCGCATGGCCAAAGCCGTAGCAGGCATGCGAACAGGTTCTCCAGATCCGCGTGCATACCGTCAGGACCCCTATGCATTTAGATTGATTGCGGTGTTTCTAGTAATCGTTGGTTTTTTTTCGACCGGTGCGGACCGATGGTCCAGGCTTACATCAGCTTTCCAGTCACCGGTTGATGTAACTGAAATTGCCAACCGACTTGATGCATGGGTCACCCCGCCGCTCTACACCAATGAGCCGCCTGTTTATCTGACCGGCGAGAGCGCGGCGCTGCGCGACAAAAGCCTGCCTGTGAGGGTGCCGGAGGGATCCGTTCTGGTGGTTAGATCGCAGGGCAATGATGGATTGACTTTGGAACTCGAGTCCAAATCCGACGAAGTGCCGGAAGTCATTGAACCTGATGGCGATGCCGCAGAGCAATCGGCGGGTTTGCCGAATGAGTTCAAGGTTGCATTAGAACAATCTTCGATCATTAGTCTCAAAAAAGACGCTGTGATCGTTGAGCAGTTTCGCTTTGAAGTTGTCCCAGACGATGCACCAGAAATACGGCTTACCGACGATCCAGAAGAGCAACTCAGCGGAGCGCTCAAATTTTCCTACCTTGTGAAGGATGATTACGGGGTGGTTGCCGCTGAGGCGCGCATTGCGCCCGTCCGTAGTGCACCGGCGCTCACTCAGGCACCGCGACCACTCGTTGGGGCTCCGCAATTTCCTTTGTCACTTCCACCTCGCGCTGGGACTGCAAAAACGGGCGAAACGATCCGTGATTTGACTTCACATCCCTGGGCCGGGTCCGAAGTTGACCTTTATCTGACCGCGCGGGACGAGGCCGGCCAGGAAGGTTATTCGCCTGCATATCAGTTCACACTGCCTCAACGTCTTTTCCGGAAGCCCCTGGCACGCGCTATTGTCGAGCAAAGACGTGATCTTGCCTTGGACGCCAACAACCAAGGGCGAACGATAACGGCAATGGATGCCTTGCTTATCGCGCCGGAGGTTTTTGAGATCGAGACCCGCACCTATCTGGGCATGCGCTTTGCCTATAAGGAGCTAGTGCGGGCTCAAACCGACGAAAAACTCAAAGCACTTCTGCCTTTGCTTTGGGATTTGGCGCTAACGATCGAAGATGGTGATTTGTCAGTAGCAGAACGCGCATTGCGGGAAGCACAAGAAGCCCTCAGACGGGCGCTTGAAAACGGCGCCAGTGACGAGGAAATCGCGGAGCTTACACAGCAACTTCGCGAGGCGTTGAACAATTACATGCAAGCTCTGGCGGAACAGATGCGCCAGAACCCACAGGCCATGCAGCCGTTCAATTCCAACCAGCAAAATCTCAGTCAGCAAGACCTTTCGGAGATGCTCAACCGAATTGAAGAGCTTGCCCGCACGGGGTCACGGGATGCTGCGCGCGAATTGCTGGCCCAGATGCAGCAGATGCTCGAAAATCTCCAAGCCGGCCGCCCGCAAATGATGCCAGATGGCATGACCAGCGAAATGATGCAGATGCTCGATGAGCTGGGTCGTATGATCCAGGAACAACAGCAGCTCATGGACCAAACCCATCAGTTCAACAATCAGCAAGGCCAACAGGGCCAGCAACAGCAGCCGGGTCAGCAAGGGCAAGGCCAGCAAATGACCCAGGAGCAATTGCAACAAATGCTTGATCAGCTTCAGCAGGGGCAAGGCGATCTCGCGCAACAGCTGCAACAGTTGATGGAACAGCTTGGCCAAAACGGAATGGGTCAAAACGAGGCCTTGGGAGAGGCTGGAGAGTCCATGGGGCAAGCTCAACAATCGCTGGGCGAGGGCCAAGGTCAGCAAGCATTGGGGCAACAAGGCAGTGCACTAGATGCGTTGCGGCGTGGCGCCCAAGGCATGGCTGAGCAGATGATGGGCCAAGGAGAAGGGCCCGGCATGGCAAACGGTCGATCGCCTATGGACGAAGACCCTTTAGGCCGTCCTCGCAGGACTGAAGGCCCTGATTTTGGAAACCGTGTTCAGGTGCCAGATGAAATCGATGTTCAACGGGCCCGGCGGATCTTGGAAGAATTGCGCCGCCGGTTCTCCGATCCGTCCCGGCCTCAGCTGGAACTAGATTATCTCGAGCGGCTCTTGAACCGCTATTGACAACAAAAGCCCGGCGCGTTGCGCCGGGCTTTTTCTGGCCGTTTCTTCGAGTTTTAGGCGTAGCGGCGCGTTTCCGATGGCTTAACCTCGTCTATCGCGTTTCGAACCGCAGCTCTGATATCGGTCAGCGAAAACGGTTTCGTGATCACATCATGTACGAGGGCATCAAGCCCACTCGCACGCTCCCTTTGATCGGCAAAACCGGTCATAAGCAGGATAGGTATCTGCGGGTAGTCGCGTGCCGTATGGAGTGCCAATGCAATCCCATCCATCACGGGCATCTTGATGTCCGACAGCAGAAGGCTGAATGCCCCTTGCTCACGGTCCAAAATTTCCGCGGCCTCGCCGCCGTCTTCCGCCGTTTCGACTTCATGCCCATCCAGCTCGAGGGCACGCTTCACGAAACTCCGGACCGCTTCATCGTCCTCGGTCAGAAGAATTCGGGTCATTGTTCAACTCCAATCGCTCAAGCGCCGCTATCATCCCCCACCGATGCGACATAGCCGATGTAAGGCAGTTGGCGCCAAGCATGACCCATGTCCATGCCGTAGCCGACCACAAACTTGTCGGGACATGCAAATCCCACGTAATCTGCGGAAATTGCCGTTTTACGCTTATCCGGTTTGTCGAGCAGCGCTGCGATGCTGACGGATCGGGCTCCCCGCTCATTCAAGCGGTCACGCGCAAACTTAAGAGTCCGGCCGGATTCCAGAATATCATCCACCAATACTATATCGCGTCCGTTAACGTCACTTTCAACATCGCGCAAAATGCGGATGTTTTCAGAACCTTCTGTTCCGGCTCCGTAGCTTGAAAGGTGGATGAATTCCATTTCCGGAGTGAGACCGGCGCGGTGCATGGCGCGGACAAGATCCGCCGCGAAAATGAAACTGCCTTTCAAAACGGCCACAACCAAAAGCCTTTCCGGCTTCGACAGGGCGATTTCACGTGCGAGATCTGCAACACGCGCGGCAATAGCATCTTCGTCAAAGAGTGTGTTTATTGTTGTCATGTTACTCAAGAGCATTTTGGCGAAGCCCGCGGTCTACGAAGCGGACCTGGATGTCGGACGCTCCGGTTGGCGGGTCGGCAAGGATTGTTCGAAATCGTGTTTCATCAAGCGCTTTTAGCACTCTTGTACGTGGTTCAACCGTCCAGGCGTAAATTTCTTGCAAGTCAGTGCCGCGGATCGACAGACGCACGGCAGGAACATCGTTTTCCTGTGTTTCAAGATTGCGGATCGACCCTTCGACAACAAGCACTTGCTGGCCCTCTTCCTGTTCTGAAAAGGTTCGCAAGTCCCGAAATTCCAGCCCGCGCAAATTGACTTCCATACCGATGATTTCAAACAGACTTGCCAAATCAGGAGCCTGTTTGACAATGCTTGCCCGTATGGTGAGAAGAAAGCCACATAATGCAATTGCCGCTACAAAAAGCGATATTCCGCCAATACGGTGGAAATTACGCCTCATAATCCAACGGATAACGGCCCCAATGTGATCGCGCCGGAACTTGTTCGGATTGACCTTGATCTTTGGCCGATTGGCCATGGTCTCAATGTCAATTGGCTTGCCATCAGCATCTAGTTCCGGCGCAGTATTTGCCGGGGCAGCTGGTTTCTTTGGTTCGGCAGGAGGAGGTGCTCGCTTGACCGGATCCTGAACCTCGTCGTCTGCAGAAAACGCCGCCATGTCGGCGTCCGCATCATCTTCCAATTCAGACTCGGAGCCGTCGAATTCCGCAGTCTCTTCATCCTGCTGGTCATCCATCCAAGCGGCTTTGTCAGCCGCTTCGGCTTTTTGTTCAGGAGCGATGGCACCAACAGTTTCGTCAGAGTCAGGACTCGCAAACCAACTGTTGCCGCATTTTGCGCATTTGACGCTCCTACCCTTTGCACCAAGCGCGGAGGCTTTGATGTCATAGGACGTATTGCAATCCGGACATTTGATCTTCATGTGCGAAGACCCTTCACCATATGTGCTAAATCGCAACGAGTTTAGCCGAGCTGGGTCAGATCCGGCATTGATTTTGTGGACTTGGCGGCCAGTCACCCACGAAAACTTTAGGGTTTAAATGGACCTGTATATGATT
Source organism: Roseibium hamelinense (assembly GCF_007830545.1). Taxonomy (GTDB): domain Bacteria; phylum Pseudomonadota; class Alphaproteobacteria; order Rhizobiales; family Stappiaceae; genus Roseibium; species Roseibium hamelinense. Next base: position 72,491 of record NZ_VLLF01000008.1, on the reverse strand, counting down.
AATGAAGCGTTAACGGCCAATCGCTAGGTTGCGCTAATGCGCAGGAGGCTTTTGTGATCCGGTTTGAAAATGTTGGTCTCAGATACGGGATGGGGCCTGAAATCCTCAAGGATCTTTCGTTCAGTGTCGAACCGCAGTCATTTCAGTTCCTGACTGGTCCGTCTGGCGCTGGCAAGACGAGTCTCATTCGCATGCTGTTCATGTCATTGCGGCCGACACGGGGTTTGATAAAGGTCTTCGACCGGGACATCAGCCTGATTGGAAAAAACGAACTGCCGGAATTACGACGAAAAATCGGCGTTGTTTTTCAGGATTTTCGTCTGCTGGATCATCTAACCACGTACGAAAATGTAGCATTGCCGCTTCGGGTAATTGGACGCGAGGAATCGGATTACCGTGCGGACGTGGTCGAGTTGTTGAAATGGGTTGGACTAGGTGAGCGCATGCATGCCTTGCCACCGGTCCTGTCAGGTGGAGAAAAACAGCGCGCTGCAATTGCCCGTGCGTTGATCACAAGACCTGACGTGTTGTTGGCCGATGAGCCGACCGGTAATGTCGATCCGCCACTCGCAAAACGGCTGCTTCGTTTGTTCATGGAATTGAACAAGCTTGGGACGTCGGTTGTTATTGCAACCCATGATATCGCCTTGCTGGAACAGGTCGATGCTCGCCGTATGGTTTTGGCCGATGGTCGCCTCGAGATTTTTGATTAGGACCGTAGATGGCCACAAGAAAGAAACAGGGCCCGCGCAAAGCACCGTCGAAATCTGATGTCCTGCCGGTTAATTTGCCGAAACGCCCGAAGTTGTCCGGTTCAACCAAGGCCAAACAGGACCGAAAGCCCTCCGCAAACTCAAAGATCCGCCCAAGCGCGGCTATCGTTCCGCCGCAATCCGTTGCAGGCCGCGCGCTTACGCTGGTGGTTGCAATTATGAGTTTCCTTGCGTGTCTGACGGTCGGGGCGGTGTCAATCGTTTGGGACGCCGCAGACGCATGGCAAAATGACCTTGTGCGTGAGATTACAGTTCAAATCCGTCCTGCTGAGGGTGTCGATATGCTGCGCGAAATCGACAAAGCTGTCGCCCTCACCCAAGAGTTTCCAGGTATTGGAAGTGTGCGCGCTCTTTCAGATGCAGAAACCCGCGAGCTGCTTCAACCATGGCTTGGCTCTGGCCTTGAATTGGAGACGCTTCCTGTGCCTCGGCTTATTCAAATCACGGTGGCTGATCCGGCCAGCCTGAGGCTTTCGAACCTGAAACAAAAAATTGAGTCTGAAGTCGCTGGTGCCAGCCTTGATGATCATTCGGTTTGGACTTCGCGTTTGTCCGCGATGGCCGGTGCGGTTGTCGCCGGCGGAATTGCGATTATGATATTAGTGCTTGGATCGATGGTGTTGAGCGTTGTGTTTGCCACACAAGCGGCAATGGCCGGAAACAAGGATGTTGTGTCGGTTCTCCATTTTGTCGGCGCAGAAGACAGTTTCATTGCTCGGGAGTTTCAAAGACACTTTCTCATGCTCGGCCTCAAGGGCGGGGTTTCTGGCGGCATCGCAGCCATCATCAGCTTTTTGTTGCTTGATGCTTTTACACGGCGCACAGAGGGACAGGCGGGGTCAGATCAGCTGTCAGCGCTTTTTGGCTCTGTTTCGGTAAGTGTTCCAGGATATCTGGGTGTCATTGCTGTGGTATTCCTCGTTGCCGTGCTGACTGCACTGACTTCTGGACTTGCGGTAAAAGCCCATCTTTCCAAAGTCGATTGACACCGTGTACGCCATTGCCACCAAATGATCCGAATCATTTAACATGTATGCGTCATGAAACCTGCGGATCACATATCGGAACAGCGTGACGCCTACTCTCGGTCTCCATCTTGCGTGGCGGCAGCAAACATGTCGGGCTCATCGGGTCAAAAAACCGCTCCAGTGGCGCGAAAATTTAGAAACCGAAAGCGCTTGTTCTTGGGTTTGTGCGCAATCGCCTTTGCCGGCGCAATCGTGTTCAAGTTTGTGAGTTTTGCAAATCGCGTTTCAAACTTGGAAGTCCCACATGCCCCTAGCGCCGATGCGATTGTTGTTTTGACAGGTGGAACGGAACGGGTTCAGCACGCGATCCAGCTTCTCAATGAGGGCCGAGCCGAACGTTTGTTGATTTCCGGTGTTCATCCGGGAACAACACCCGAGCAAATAGCGATCCTCACGAAAGCTGACATGCCTCTCTTGTCCTGTTGCGTAGATTTGGATCGCGCAGCGCTCAACACCGAAGGAAATGCATCTGAAACAGCCAGTTGGGCAAAAGATAACGGTTTCACTTCTCTCATTCTTGTTACAAGCGCGTATCACTTGCCCCGTGCACAAATCGAACTCTCCAGCGTGATGCCCGGTGTCGAGCTGGTAGCCTATCCAGTGTTCAATCCGGGACTGCATCTTAATACTTGGTATTCCTCGCCGCGTACGATCCGGCTTCTCATTCGCGAATATTCCAAGTATACCCTCGCTCGGTTCCGACTTGCCGCAAGGCAGCTTTTGGGCGCCATCGGGCTGTAGCTTCGACATACTCTCTGCCACGCTGTGCTGGATACCATGCTGTTCCTCAGATCAACTTTGTTCCAAGTTCTTTTCTATTCCGTGACGTTGGTCATGATGATTCTAGGGTCGCCGGTCCTGCTTGTACCGCGCCGCTATGGGTGGTGGCTCGTCCCGTTTTGGTCTCGTGTCTTGCAATGGCTGATGCGGTGGGTCGCCGGAATTAAGGTCGAGGTCCGCGGGCTTGAGAACATTCCTGAGGGCGGATTCATTGTTGCCTCGAAACATCAATCTGCTTGGGAGACTGTGTCTCTCATTCCATTTTTTTCCGCGCCTACCTTCATATTAAAGCGGGAACTGCGCTGGATTCCGATCTTTGGCTGGTACACTGCGAAATTTGAACAAATACCAATTAATCGAGGCAAGCGCTCAGCGGCCCTTGCAGCCATGATTGAGTCCGCTAAAGAGACGATCGCCAAAGGCCGTCAAATATTTATTTTTCCCGAAGGAACGCGCCGCGCTGTGGGAGCTGAGCCGAAATACAAATTCGGTATCGCTCACTTGTACAAAGATCTTGGTTGTGCTGTTCTTCCAGTCGCACATAATGCGGGGATTTACTGGCCGCGTTCTTCTTGGCTTGTCTATCCGGGAACGGTTATCGTCGAGTTTCTTCCGGCTATTGAGCCTGGCCTTGAGCCCCATATATTTCATGAGCGGTTGGTAAGCACAATTGAAACTGCCAGTGATAAGCTAATCGCCGAAGCGCAACGTGCGCCTGATCCGTCACCGGTTCCAAATTCGGTTCGATGAAACTCATCTCGGGTGTGCCAATCGTTCGGCGAGCCAGAACACGCCACTGTCCTTAATGCCGATTTCCTTGAAGTGCTCCGCTGTGTTCAAAACATATTCCGGGTTTCTTCCCGATTGGCCAATTGCGTTGAGCACGATATCAAGCTGAGTCTGGAGAGGCAGCGCACCGGCATATTGAGGGTGGTTTCGGTCTACCATGTATGTCAGTGCAGCAGCTGTTCCTCCGGACTGAAGTGAGATTTTACGCCACTTTTCCAGATAGACCATGGTGACTTGTTCACGGGCACGGAGATATGAGACGGTCTTGTCCCGGTGTTTGCCCGCAACAAGATACGCCATCCCCCTGCAAGCTCCACCGCGGTCGAGGCCGAAAACCAGTCCTGGGCTGCTCTGTGTTCCGCGGTGTACCCAAGAATAGACGCACAAGGCCCGGTGAGCTCCTCGGAGTAGTGCGGGCTCGGCCTTTATGAATTCGAACCCCGGATTCCACATCAATGAGCCGTAGCCAAAGACCCAAAAATCGCTCATATCACTTCCTACAAACTACTTGACTGCCAAACCCAACCAATTGTTGACCATCGCTCCTCGTGTGTTGGTGCCGCAAAACAGAAAGACTTTCAATGACAGTTCCCGCAGCCGGGCCGAAATTGAATGTGAAAAAAAGATACACTGCGCTCATCGGCATCATCATCGTTGTTTGTGCCGGTTGGTCCGCTGCTTGGGCTTATGGACGCACCGTTCTTTCAAACGAAATCGACCGGATTATCACCGGCCTTTCAACTGAAGGAACCAATGTCGGCTGCCGGGAGAGATCAGTTCGGGGTTTTCCGTTCCGCTATGAAGTCAGTTGCAACGATCTCACACTGCAGAATGCGGCTGGCCAGTCTGCAGAGCTCGGATTACTCCATGCGGTCGCTTTGATTTACAATCCATGGCACATAATTTTTGAAGCCCGAGGACCAATGGCGCTGCGGGATGAGTTGTCGTCCGGGAAACTTAATGGCGCTTGGGAAACTGCACGCGCGAGTATTATTTTCAACGAACAATCGATCCGCCAAGTCGATGCGATTCTCGAAAAGGTTTCTTTTGAGATTGCTTTACCATTTGCCTTCGGCCGGGGAGTTGCAGATCAGGCTGACATTCATTTGCGCGCTATGCCCGATGCGGATGAAACGCTGGAAGCATTTGTGGCGCTTCAGGACCTTACCAGTGATTTGTCCGCAGTGACGTCCGATCCGTTGACCGCCCGCCTTCATGTCCGGATCAGCGACGGCATGAGCCTGCTTGCAGGGAAGAAGTTCATGGACCTGCCGGTCGGCGAGACCGGTGTGCGACCGATTCAGGTCGTACAGGCAACGCTCAATAGTGCAGGAGCAGAAGCGATAGCCGAAGGTCAGCTGGAGGTTGGTCAGTCGGGGTTGATTTCCGGCGCACTTGATTTGACCATTTCAGATGTCACGAAAACCGCCGAACTTATCGGCCGACTGTTTCCTGAAAATGCAAGCCTGCCTGCCGCCCTAGAAGGTGCGGCCCGCGCCATGGGCGGCGCGGGCGAGAATTCTATGAACCAAAATACCGTCACGTTGCCCCTGACAATCACCGACAATCAACTGCGAATGGGGCTCATTCCGCTCGGTGTTCTGCCTATCGCTTTTTAGGCGTTCATATATGCCTTAATCGCCTGCGATCCTGTCAATCGGGATCACATAACTCTTACGGTGGTCGGGTTCGGCTATCTTTTCATAGAGAGCGACTGCCGGAGCATTTTTGCCCGGTACCAGCCAGCGCAGGTGCAGCCATCCACGCTTGTGCCCTTCGTCTACAAGACTTTCGATCATTCTTCGACCCACTCCCTGATTTCTGAAGTCAGGGTGCACGTAGATATCGTCTAGCTGTCCCAGCCGAAGGCCCGTTATAAGTTCTGGAAGGTCGAAATAGACAGCAAAGCCGATCAAACGGTCTTTGCTGAATACCCCAAGCACTTCAGCGTTCTTATCGCCGAGAATGCGTTCGGCATAGAATTCGTCTGGACGACGCGGTGCCCCTCGTTTCAGGGCCTGTGTGTTTTCGGCGATCAAAGGAGCGAGTTGGTGAGCATCGTCGGGACCTAGGGTCCTGATGTCCGTGGTTGTCATGGAGTCTCCGGAACAGGTCTGTCCATCTGGGATGATTGCAAGATGTCCGGTTCGCAGCCGACAATCAAGGACCTGCGGAAGCTGTGCATTGAATTCTTTCTAAAATTAAGCGTCCATCAAACCACAAGACGGCAGTTCGCCAAAAGGCGAGTGGCAATTGGCGGCCGGCGGAGCTAGCGTTGCGCCGCAGCATAGAGACTTAAAAGGGTAGCTCATGACCAACGCCCCCAAACCGCGCCGCTCCGCGCTTTATATGCCAGGATCCAATGCCAGGGCTCTGGAAAAGGCGAAAACGCTTGATGTCGACTGTTTGATACTTGACCTTGAAGACGCTGTAGCGCCTGATTCCAAAGCTAAGGCGCGTGAACAGATTGTGTCAGCGGTAACCGAAGGAGGATATGGCGATCGCGAAGTCATTATCCGGGTCAATGGAGCGGACACACCTTGGGGGCAGGAGGATCTGGAGGCTGCTGTGCACGCAAACCCTGATGCACTTCTCGTTCCGAAAGTGAATAGTGCTGCAGATTTGGAGCAGGTCGCGCAGCGCTTGAATGTGCTTGGCGCCTCCCCTTCGCTAAAAGTCTGGGCAATGATGGAAACCCCGCACGCGATCCTCAATGCGGCCGAAATCGGCGCTTGCGGACACGACGCACGGGTACGTTTGTCGTGTTTTGTAATGGGTACAAATGATTTAGCAAAAGAAACCCGTGCTGCCTTGGCTCCGGGTCGCGCTGTTATGATGCCGTGGCTCATGACGTGTGTCGCAGCCGCGCGCTCGGGCGGGATTGATGTTCTTGATGGTGTTTACAACGCCTTTAATGATCTCGAAGGTTTCGAAGCCGAATGCCGTCAAGGCGTTGAGATGGGCATGGATGGCAAGACCCTCGTCCATCCAAAACAGATCGAGGCTTGCCACCGAACCTTCAGTCCAAGTGAAAGTGAGGTGTTATGGGCCCGCAAGATCAATGACATCTTTGATCAGCCGGAAAATGCAGATAAAGGTGCAATTCAAGTGGATGGGAAAATGGTTGAACGGCTGCATGCAGACATGGGAAAGCGCGTAATTGCAATCGCAGATCTCATAGCTGCGCGAAGCCGCGGGTGAGGCATTCATGAGATTGTACCGGTTCATAACAGGCGTGGATGACAGTGAGTTTTGTCATCGCATAACTGCCGCCTTAAACAAGGGATGGGAGCTTCATGGGGACCCTTCCCTCACTTTCGATGCCGAGCGCGGCCGCACCATTTGCGGACAAGCCGTTGTAAAGGAAGTCGCCGGAACCTATACGCCAGATATCAAAATCGGTGACTACTAAGCACAGTCAAGCGGCGGTAGGTCGCTGACGATCTGTCATCCGCAGTTGAAGCCCTTGAGCCATTGCGAGGAAAACCGCTTCGTACAGGTCCGCAACGGCTTTGGCATCCTCATCGCTTTGTGCTGCCAAGTGATTGAGGCCCGGGGCCGCATTTGCCTCAAGCACCGTATACCCCGGCGTTTTGCCCGCCACGTCGTCGACCATCATGTCAATTCCGGCGTACCTAAGTCCGAGGCATTTGGCAGCGTTTACAGCAGCTTCGATGTGGTTTTGACCAACCCCTTGTGTAACGATCTCCCCAGTTCCGCCAGCGGAGAGGTTAGCGTTGGGGAGAAGCCGAATGGGTTGACCCTCGGCCGGAATGCTGTCGAAGTCCAAACCTTGTTGCGCAAGCTCTCGGAGGATCCTTGGATCATCTGATTTGATTTGTACAAGTCCAGTTAACAGTTCTTCGATTTTTGAGTTACCGTCCCCGAGGACCTGTGGTGGATGCCGCTCGATGGCACACAGCACCACTCCATCAAGAACCACAATCCTGAGATCGATGCCTTTTACCGCTTGTTGAAGCAAAACAAGGTTATGGCGTGCGCAAAGGTCTCTGAGGGTCCCGTCCAGCTCATCCCGGTCACGCACTTTGACAACATCTTTACCCTCCTGCCCGCCATTGGGTTTGACGAACAAGGGATAGCCAACACGTTCTGAAAACTCGGCCACTTGTAGCGTGATCGGTTTTTCGATTTTTTTACCTGCAACGTAGAGCAGCAAGCTTTCGGGAACGCGAAAGCCGTCGCGCTTCAAGAACTTTAGCGCATAGGCCTTGTCATCGGACACTTCTGCTGCGCCCAACGTATTCAGGTCAAAATGCGTTCCTTTATAAAATCGCCTTTGGCCATTGCGATCCTGGATAAACCCCGCATACCCGATTTTCGGGTCGCTTACGAGTTTGAGGCCCTTTCGAGCGCAAAAATCGGACAGCAGCTGCCGGACGCGTGATGGGATGGGATGGGACATGGCAGCACACCGATATGAGCGGGTCTAGAAGCGTTTATTTCCGGTTCTGACGGGCATTCGCCAGATAGTCGATTTGGAACAGATCCGGATTTGTAGGGCCGTTGGATACGACGTTATATATTGCGACAGACGTGTCGTAACCTTGCGCGTCAGTTACAGTCCATTGTTTCAATTTGTAGTCCGACGCATCGAAAATGAGCGTCAGTATACCGGAATTGAACGTCGTTTTATCTTCGATTGTAACTGTAATGAGATCGGGTTCGACCAGTACATTCGTGACATTAGCATCTTTTTGCAGGTCAATGTTGTCGGCGAGCAAAAAGCGCAGGGGAGTTTTATTCAAAGGCCAGATGTCTTGGGTCGCAAGCTTGCGATCCTTGACCGATACAGATTTTCCATCAGCGATGATGTCAAGTTGGGCGGGTGGATTGTAGTAAAACCGAACCTTTCCCGGCCGCGCGAGGTAGAATTTGCCCTCGGTTTGCTCACCCGTTGGACCAAACTGTATGAAGTCCCCATGCATCGTCTTTATAGAATTGAAATACGTATTGACGTCGGCGAGCGATTTTTGCTCTTCCGGTGTGAGAGCCAACGCCGGAGCTAGACCACTGAACACCAAAGAGGCGATGAGCGCGGCCTTGCAGAGCAGTTTGGAAACGGCACGCGTTGTCATAGCGGGTCCTTCTTAGTCTGATTATTTGCGATCTCAATGTCGTGGCACGCCTAGTGGAATCATGTGGCGATCCTTTGACATCAACAGCATGAACATTCGATGTCCTATCAAATATCGTCTTCGACGCCGTTTTTCACAAGGATTTCCCGTTTGCCCGCGTGATTTGCCGAGCTAATCAAGCCTTCTTGCTCCATGCGTTCGATCAGCGAAGCCGCACGGTTGTATCCGATCGAGAGCCGCCGTTGTACATAGGAGGTTGAGGCTTTCTTGTCGCGCAGCACAATGGCCACTGCTTTGTCATACAAGTCGTTGCCCTCATCGCCTCCGGCAAGGCCGCCATCATACGGGCTTTCGGCGGTGTCTTCCTCCTCGGTGACGGCTTCGAGGTACTGCGGGGTGCCTTGGACCTTGAGGTGCTTGACGATGTCTTCGACTTCATCGTCTGAAACAAAGGGACCGTGGACACGCTGAATTCGGCCACCGCCCGCCATAAACAGCATGTCGCCCATACCCAAAAGCTGCTCAGCGCCCATCTCGCCAAGAATGGTCCGGCTGTCGATCTTCGATGTTACCTGGAATGAAATCCGGGTCGGGAAGTTTGCCTTGATCGTTCCGGTGATCACGTCCACCGAGGGGCGTTGGGTCGCCATGATCAGGTGAATCCCGGCTGCGCGTGCCATCTGTGCCAATCGCTGGATCGCGCCTTCAATATCCTTGCCCGCCACCATCATCAGGTCGGCCATCTCGTCTACGATGACAACAATATATGGCATTTGCTCAAGCGGGAGTTCTTCGTCCTCGTAGACCGGTTGACCTGTGTCGCGATCAAATCCGGTTTGCACGGTCCGAGTGAAACTCTCACCTTTTTCGAGCGCCTGTTTGATACGTGTGTTGTAGCCGTCGATGTTCCGAACACCCATTTTTGACATTTTTTTGTAGCGTTCTTCCATCTCGCGGACGGTCCATTTTAGCGCCACAACGGCTTTTTTTGGATCGGTGACGACTGGTGTCAGCAAATGCGGGATACCGTCATAGATCGACAATTCGAGCATTTTTGGATCGATCATGATCATTTTGCACTGATCCGGATTTAACCGGTACAGCAATGAGAGGATCATTGTGTTGATCGCGACCGACTTGCCAGAGCCGGTCGTACCCGCAACAAGTAAGTGCGGCATTCGGGCGAGGTCAGCTACAACGCCTTCGCCATTGATGGTTTTGCCAAGACCAAGGGCAAGCTTGGATTTCGATTTTTCAAAATCCTGCGCCGCTAGAAGTTCCCGCAAATACACAGTTTCGCGCCTGGAGTTTGGTAACTCGATCCCGATTGCATTCTTGCCTGGGATAACGGCTACACGTGCAGAAATCGCGCTCATCGAGCGCGCAATGTCGTCAGCGAGGCCGATCACGCGAGATGACTTGATGCCTGGTGCCGGCTCGAGCTCGTAAAGCGTGACAACCGGCCCAGGACGTACTTCGATGATTTCCCCGCGCACACCAAAGTCCTCCAGAACGCCCTCCAGAATTCTTGCGTTCTGTTCCAACGCGTCAGCCGAAAGGCCTGGCACTTTGCCGGTTGCTTTCGGTTCCGCGAGAAGCCGCAGGGGCGGCAATTCGTATTCCTCTGGGGCGCCCAAGAATGACGGTTGTGCCTCGGCAATCACGCGTTTGCCAGGCTTTGGCCGGGGGGCTTGCGGAATGACGCGGCCGGCAGGGATAGGCTCTGCGGCGGTTTTCGGGCTGGCAATTCCGACGGGGCGACGAGGTTCAGAATTTGCGACCGGCCCCTTGTCCGACAGAAGATCGCCGGGGGCAAAGCTTGCTCCGTCCTCTTCCTCGTAATCATCCTCGTCGTAATATCCCTCCTCGGAGCCCGCGAGGGGTTCGGTGTGATCCGCATCGCCTGCCCGGCTTCCATAATATGTCTCAAGGCCGTCTTCGTCGTTTGGCATAAGCTTGTCCGCCAAGGAGCGGCGGAACCGTTTCAGGAGGCTCGCCTGACTTTTGTCTTCCGGCTCATATTCTGCAACAGCTTCGTCTTCTTCCTCCCAGTCTTCGTAGGGCTCACGCACGCCGGAGCCGGATAAGCCTGTCAACCGGCGGAAAAGAGCCCAGCTGAGCAATGCCCAGTGGCTAACAAGGCCTATTGTGGCGCTAAACGCCAGAGAAAGCCGAGATTCTGGCTCTTCGTCATCCTCATCCATGTATTCGGGTTCTTGAGGATGGCCGTGACCGCGAGCGGTTTGGTGTGCCAGTACCTCTTGTTCATCTTTTTCCACACTGCTGAACCAGCCGGCGGATGCGATGAGGAAGAAGGCTGCCGGAATTCCGAGGCCTAATGATCCCACAATCATGGCGGCACCGGCCGTAAGGTTTGAAGTAATCAGAGCCGGTACGGCGTGAATCGTATCGCCAAAAAAACCGCCAAGTCCCGTTGGCAGAGGCCAGCTGCTTGCAACCGGAAGAGCTGCAAGAGCCCCTGCCGCGAGCACTGTGCCAACGACCCAATAACTGATACGCCGCCGGCCGATGCGCAGTGCATGCCCCGCAAGCAACCTCCACCCCCACAAAACAATTGGAACGAGAAACACTGCTGTTGCCAGGCCGATGGTCTGCATCAAAATGTCAGCGATTATTGCTCCCGGGCGACCGAGTGCATTTCGGACAGGTTCATCCGTTGCATGATTGAGGCTCGGGTCGGCCACCGACCATGTCGCTAGTGCCGCAGCAAGCGCTGCCGCACACGCGATAATTGACAGGCCGCACAGTCCAACCAGGTTTCTGCGCAAAAACCGCTTGATTGGGCTTTCTGTGTCGCGAAGGTCGACCGTGGGGCGCCGATGTGTTGTCCGTGTTGCGCTGGCTTGTCTCATGCGTTGTCTCCCAGCCACTTGGCAAGCCGCTCCAGAGCCGTCTCAGTGTGATCAATCGGAGCAACGAGTCCAACGCGGATATAGTCACGCCCCGGATTGCTGCCATCACTTTGATTGGAGGCAAGATAACTCCCGGGCAGAACCTTCAACCCGACATCCCCCCAGAGCCTTTGGGTGACGTGTTCGCCACTTCCCCAAGGGGCAATGTTCAGCCAAAGAAAAAAGCCGCCTTCGGTCGTTACCGGGCCGAGAATGGGGGAAAGGTGTTTTTCCGCTGCCTCGTATTTTTCATTGTAAAGCCGCCGGTTTTCGATCACGTGGTTCTCATCGCGGTAGGCATGGACTGCAACCGCTTGAGCTGGAAGGGGAACTTGCGGTGCAGCGAGCCCGCGGAACTTGACCCATCTGGATAGGAATTCGGGATCGCCAGCGGCGAATCCGCATCTCAAACCAGCCAGGTTTGAGCGTTTTGACAGCGAGTTTAAGACGATGATGTTCGAGAATCCTGTGCCAATCGTTTTGGCAGCCTCCAGGATGCCAGGCGGTGGACTGGTTCGGTAGATTTCGGAATAACATTCATCTGCGAAGATGAAAAAGTTGTGCTTGCGGGCCAAGTCAATAAGTCTTGTCCAATAGTCCAGCCCCGCAACAGAACCTTCTGGATTGGTTGGAGAAGCGACATAGAACGCAACTGTTCTATCCAGGAGGTCCTGCGGCAGACTGTTTATATCCGGCAGGAAGTTTTCCCCGGGCCGCGCATCAAGCAGCACCGCTTCGGCATCGGCTATATGGGCGGCGGCTGCGTAGGTTTGGTAGAACGGGTTTGGCAAGATGACGACGGGATGTTCCACGTCTTTGCCCAGTTGGTCCCTGGCTGCGATCGCGCCAAACGACAAACCTTCCCGCGATCCGTTGAGTGGCAAGACACCGTGTGTCCGATCAATCATGCCCGGAATATTATAACGCTTTTCAAGCCAATCCGCGATTGTATCTCTGAATTCCGGCGTACCATTGATCGGCGGATATCGCCGGAAATCGGCCATCGCGGCATTAAGGACGTCTGCCGTGAAATTTGGGATGGCATGCTGCGGCTCACCTATGGTCAGCGTTATGGGGGGCAGACCCGGTGCATCCTCGCCGAGCAAACCTGCGAGGCGTTGAAATGGGTTGGAACTGGGCAGGGCTGCGCCGCGCCGATAAGAAGACGTGCTGACTGTCATGAATGTCCCGAACATCCGTTACGCGTAACTAACCTTAAACTATGAGCGTCTTGGTAAAGCTCTGATTAACCACAGACCACTCTCAGCCGTTTTACGGCGTCCTAGCAACAACTTGCCGCAAGCGGAGTTGCCGTCTAAGCTGTTGAGTAAATTTTGTTTTTAGAGCAGTGGAACTTTTTGATGCCAGAGTTCAATGATCCTGTTTCCGTTGTGTGTTTTGGCGATTCGCTCACCTGGGGTTTCAATCCTGTTGACCGAACACGGTACGGGCCGCATTTGCGCTGGACTCGCTTGTTGCAAAAGGAGCTCGGCGAAAGCTTCTATATCATCGAAGAAGGGCTGAACGGGCGCACAACAGTGTTCGAGGATCCTGTGAGGGGCGACAAGAACGGACTGGCGCATCTGGCAACCATCCGAAAAACCCATATGCCAATCGACATCCTGATTATTATGCTGGGAACAAACGACCTGCAATCACGGTTTCAGATGAGCGCTGAGACGATCGGGGCAGCGATGTCTCGTTTGTTGGACTATAGCGGGCGAGATACGGACGACCCGGAGGGGCGCGCGCCGAAAACCCTGCTGGTATGTCCGCCGCCGCTTGGTGTTTTCGCCGAAACGCCGTTTGAGGATTTTTTCCTTGGAGATGATCGCCACGATCAGGCGAGAAAGTTGCCAGAAGTCTACCAGCGCATTGCCAGACTATATGGTGCCGAATTTTTCGATGCTGGCAGCGTCGTGTCCGTCAGCAAGGTTGATGCTATCCATCTGGACCCTGAAATGCAGCCTCCGCTCGCACGCGCTATTGCTGAGCGCGTTCGTCAAATGGTCGCGAGCTAGCAGCTATCAGAAGTCAACGGTAATGCCTTTGATTTCCCAATCGTCGTAGCGGGTTGGCTCCAACCCCCCGCGGCCGTCGATTTCCATTGGCATCGCGTTGTTTTTTTCGTCGATTTTCTTGCGGCGTTCTTGTGCTTCCAACAGCGCCCGTTGGGCGGCAGGTGGCAGGTCCTCAAACCGCTTCGCCGCGACACCGTCCGCTTTAGACGCCAGGTTAGGGACGTCAAGCGCCTCGTAGGTCTCTGTTGTTTGGGGTTTTTTGTCGTCCATGTGGTCCTCACTCGACCGAGGGTCATTTCCTTACAATCTTGCAGAAACTCCTGTTTGACACCATTTCGATGTCTGAGTCCGCTATATAGAGCGGCAGTTGGTCATGTGAAACATGTCAGGTGGAAAGCGACGATGAACTACATTCGCACGGCGATGCTTCTGGCGGCCATGACCGCTCTTTTCATGGGCATCGGCTATATGCTCGGCGGTCCAGGCGGTATGATGATCGCGCTGCTGGTTGCCGCGGGCATGAACGTTTTTAGCTATTGGAACTCGGACAAGATGGTTCTGCGCATGCACCATGCGCAGGAGGTTGATGAGCGGACGGCACCGGAACTCTTCAAGATGGTCCGGCAGCTGGCAGCCAATGCCGAGCTCCCCATGCCGAAGGTTTATCTGATCAACAATCCGCAGCCAAATGCTTTTGCAACAGGCCGAAATCCTCAGAATGCGGCAGTCGCAGCCACGACCGGCCTTTTGGACATGCTGAGCCCAGAAGAAGTGGCCGGTGTCATGGCGCATGAGCTTGCGCACGTCAAAAACCACGACACGCTGATCATGACAATCACCGCCACAATCGCCGGTGCGATTTCAATGCTTGCGAACTTCGCAATGTTTTTCGGCGGAAACCGCAACAACCCGCTCGGGATTGTCGGTTTGATCGTCATGATGATTGTCGCTCCGATGGCCGCCATGATCGTGCAGATGGCAATATCGCGAACCCGGGAATACGCCGCCGACCGTATGGGGGCCGAAATCTGTGGTGAGCCGATGTGGCTGGCCTCGGCATTGTCGAAGATCTCCGGCGGGGTTGCGCGCATTCACAACGACGATGCTGAACGCTCACCGGCAACGGCGCACATGTTTATTATCAACCCGCTATCAGGTGAACGGATGGACAGTCTGTTTTCGACCCACCCGAACACGCAAAACAGGATCGATGAATTGCGAAAGCTCGCTCAGTCAGGTCTGGGCGGGCAAGGTTACGGCCGCGCAAAGGCCCGCACTCAGAGTTCCGGAGTGTCCGGTCCGTGGGGGGGCGGTTCTTCTGAGCCGCCGCAGCGCCCAAAGGGCCCTTGGGGTTAAAAAGACTTCCGTTTGTCCCAAGTAATCAATATGAGGCAGGTCTGCGCCGCGTGCCGATAATCTGGGCCGCGGCGCAGTTTTTTATTCAAGTCCGAGTGGAACTGTTTCGTGACCAAATCGCACCGCCCGTCCAAACCAAAGAATGATCAGAACGCGGCAAAGCTGGCCGACAAACCAGGCTTCGCATCCCGAAAGGTGGCGGCGGATATACTCGGGAACGTTGTTCACAAGCGTCGCCCGCTTGATGGAGAACTGGATTTGGCCGGGGGACATTCGGGCTTCAGGGCTTTGGCCGCAAATGACCGTTCACTGGTTCGCGCGATAGTGGGGACATGCCTGCGGCATCATGGCGAAATCGCCCAGATCCTTGATTGGGTGCTAGACCGGCCCATTCCTGAGAAAACTGGCCGTGTGCTCGACATTCTGCACGTGGCGGTTGGCCAGATGCTGTTCATGGATATCCCGGACCGGGCAGCGGTTTCACTGGCAGTGGATCTGGCTCAGTCGGATCGCCGCGCACTGCCTTACAAAGGGCTTGTCAACGGGGTGCTGCGGCGCCTGGGTCGGGAAAAAGACGAACTTACCGGCGACTTGGACGCTGATCTTTTGAACACGCCGGCCTGGCTATTCCAAAGGTGGGTGGCCGCCTATGGCGAAACGAAGGCCCGTGGTATCGCAAAGGCGCATCAAAGCGAAGCGGCCCTCGATCTCACCGTCAAAGAAAACGCAGAGAGCTGGGCGCAGCAACTGGACGGTGTAGTGATTGGCGCCGGGACTGTGCGATTGAAACAAAAAAGTGCAGTTGAGCAACTAGATGGCTTTGACCAAGGCGCTTGGTGGGTGCAGGACGCTGCAGCTTCGCTTCCGGCTAGGCTGCTGGGGCCTGTTGCAGGCCTTAACGTCGCAGATTTGTGCGCGGCACCTGGCGGCAAAACAGCGCAACTTGCGTCAAGTGGTGCTCATGTTACAGCGATCGATATCTCAGCGAGCCGGCTCAAGCGGCTTGCTGAAAACATGGCGCGGCTAAACCTGTCCGTTGAAACGGTTGCCGCTGATCTGAGGGCTTATGAGCCGGCGGCCCGGTTTGATGCTATTTTGCTTGATGCACCTTGCAGTGCAACGGGCACCATTCGCCGCCATCCGGACGTCCCGCTTATCAAGAAACCACAAGATATTGAAAAGTTGATAGAAATCCAATCTGATCTGCTGGGAAAGGTCGCCTACTGGGTGAAGCCGGGAGGGATGATCGTCTACTGCACCTGTTCGCTTGAGCCTGCGGAGGGTGAAGATCAGATCGCCGCTTTTCTGCATTCTCATAGCGGATTTGAGATTGTGCCGATCGCTGCTGATGAGGCCGGCGGGCGTGCCGAAGCTGTCACGAAGGACGGCTATCTGCGCACCCTGCCGTCACAACTGGCAGAAATTGATGGCGTACAAGGCGGATGGGATGGCTTTTTTGCCGCGCGTCTTCGTCGCCTTTAACGGGGCATAAACCGTTAATTCGACCATAATGATTCACGATCGGCTAACCATAACCGTTTGTATCCGTGTCGTGTGAACTAGGGGATCCGCTTATCTGCACGCAACTTCCTGTGACTGTCAGGGTGTTGTCATGAATATGGGAGCCGCTTCCGAGCGCGGGCGCATTTGGCGTCTCATGGCTCACCATGTGTGGCAACAAGTCTTGAAATGGGTGCATGGCGGACCGTTGTTCCGTCTGCGGCCCTCTTCAGGCGTGCCTGCACGGCTGCTGATTGCGCCGCAGGATCTGCGAACAGCAGATGCGACGAATGCCGCCGATATTTATGGCGGTCGTTTCTTGTTCGCCGGTCAACTCGTTGAAACCCGGGGGCTGTCGCCGTTCGAGCTCCAGGGGCAGCACCCGGACTGGCAGCGGGATCTGCATGCCTTTGGATGGCTGCGGGATCTACGCGCCGCCGAGAGTCGCATTTCAAATCAAAATGCCCGGGCTCTGGTGGATGATTGGATCAATCATTGCGGGAGCTGGCATGCGATCGGCTGGGAAACACCGATCGTCACACGACGTGTCATGGCATGGCTTGCACACTCGCCGTTTGTGTTGGAAGAAGGTGACCACGACTTCTATCGGCGGTTTATGAAGTCCTTGTCGCGGCAAGTTCGGTATTTGCGCAGGACCGTCAATGAGACACCGGATGGTGTCGAGCGGCTTCGAACGGCTTTGGCAATCGCGTCTGCATGCATTTCGATGGCGGGGCAGGGCCGTTTTGCGCGCCAAAGTATCAGGAGGCTCGACCAGGAGCTAAGCCGCCAGATTCTGAGCGACGGTGGGCATATTTCACGGAACCCGCGCGCCATCATAGATATTTTGGCCGACCTTTTGCCCGTGCGCCAGGCCTTCATTGCTCAGGGGCTTGAGCTGCCTGCCGGAATGTTGCAATCCGTTGATCGAATGATGCCTATGCTGCGGTTTTTCCGTCACGCAGACGGTAATCTGGCGCATTTCAATGGAATGGGCTCTACCCCCACCGATCTTTTGGCCACGATCCTTGCCTATGACGATGCACGCGGCGCGGCGCCGGTAAATGTGCCCTACACAGGGTATCAGCGGCTCACTGGAGGCAACACTGTCGTAGTCGTAGACACTGGAAAGCCGCCCGACCTCATGGTTTCGGAGGACGCTCACGCTGGATGTCTTTCCTTTGAAATGTCGTCCAACCTCCATCGAATTGTCGTGAATTGTGGCGTTTCCTCCCGTTCAAATGACGTTTGGCGTCAAGTGAGTAGATCGACCGCCGCGCATTCAACCGCAACAATAGACGACACGTCGTCCTGCCGATTCTTGTCTGAAAAGCCCTTTGGAGCGTGGCTTGGGTCACCCATTTTGTCCGGACCTGTGAATGTGCCGGTCACGCGTGAAGATGATGACATGGGTACCCGCGTGATTGCGACCCATGACGGATATGCGTCACAGTTCGGCGTGTTGCATGAGAGAGACTTGCGTCTTGCCAAGGATGGCAGCGTTTTAGACGGCGTGGACACATTTTTGCCGAAGGGAAAACTCAGCCCATCCCATTATTTTGCAATACGCTTTCACCTTCACCCGTCACTAAAATGCTCGCTTTTGCGTGGCGGTTCGGCGGTGTTGCTCGTTTGCAAAGATGGTGAGGCATGGGAGTTTGATGCGCCGGGCGTAGAAGTGGGGCTAGAGGAATCCATATATTTGTCAGATGTTTATGGACATCGTCGGACATCCCAAATCGTTCTTTCCGGTTCAATCCAGGAATTGCCGTCGCTTGCATGGCAATTCAGGCGGACGGCTGTAGCCAGGTTAAGCCGCCGCGGAACCACTGATTTCGACGAGGAACTCCTCCCGTTGGAAGATTGAAGAGCTTCTTTGGTCAGCTTTTTCTTTTTTTCATTACGTGATACGGCCGCGATCACATTTTCCGTCGTCCCTTCGCGAGGTTCCTGTCCATGGCTATTTCTACGAAAAACGTTCCTGTCCCAGTATTGGTCCCCATTAGAAGGGCGCTGTTATCTGTCTACGACAAGACTGGACTGGTTCAATTTGCAAAAGCGCTCTCAGACCGTGGCGTGGAATTGGTGTCGACCGGAGGTTCTTACAAAGCGCTCAATGACGCTGGTCTGCCAGTTTGTGATGTTTCGGATCTCACCGGATTTCCAGAGATTATGGATGGTCGGGTAAAGACGCTGCACCCCAATGTCCATGGAGGGTTGCTTTCGATCCGGGACGATGAGGGGCACAAAGAGGCTATGTCAAAACATGGTATCGCCGGGATCGATCTGTTTTGTGGCAACTTGTATCCATTTGAAGATGTTGTAGCGAGTGGGGCAGACTACGCCCTTGGTATTGAAAATATTGATATTGGCGGTCCGGCCATGACCCGCGCGGCTGCCAAGAACCACGCCTATGTGACCGTGGTGACGGACCCTTCCGACTACAGTCGCGTGATCGATGCGCTTGATCAAAACAAGGGGCAGTCACCAATCGAACTGCGTAAACGGCTTGCGCTTAAGGCGTTTGCCCGAACCGCCGCCTACGATGCTGCAGTTTCAAATTGGATGGCTGAACAGCTCTGCGAAGATACGCCAGCGCACCGCGCTGTCGGCGGCGCACTTGCCGAGGTCATGCGATATGGTGAGAACCCTCATCAATCCGCCGGGTTTTACAAGACGGGTGAAGTCCGGCCAGGAGTTGCAACTGCAAAGCAGCTTCAGGGCAAAACGCTATCCTACAACAATATCAATGATACGGATGCTGCGTTTGAGCTCGTCAGTGAATTCGATCCAAAGAGAACCTGCGCAGTTGCAATCATAAAGCACGCAAATCCGTGTGGCGTTGCTGAAGGACGCACGCTTCAAGAGGCGTACGAAATGGCGTTGAGATGCGATCCTGTGTCTGCATTTGGCGGAATTGTTGCCTTGAATCGAACACTGGATGCAGCGGCCGCTGAAGAGATCGTCAAGATATTCACCGAGGTAATCATTGCACCGGATGCGGACGAAGCAGCTCAGGAAATCATTGCCGCTAAGAAAAATCTCCGGTTGCTGGTGACTGGCGGCCTCGCGGACGCCCGGAAGAGAGGCCTATTTGTGAAATCGGTAGCTGGTGGGTTGCTTGTTCAATCCCGAGACAATGGCGTCGTTGACGATCTTGACCTTAAGGTCGTGACTAAGCGCACACCGAGTGCTCAAGAACTCGCCGATCTGAAGTTTGCCTTCCGCGTTGCGAAACATGTGAAGTCGAACGCAATTGTTTACGCCAAAAACGGCGCAACCGTCGGGATTGGGGCCGGGCAAATGAGCCGGGTCGATTCGGCGCGCATTGCTGCAAGAAAGGCCCTGGATGCTTCCGAGTCTGCGGGCTTGGAGGTGCCGCTGACAAGTGGCTGTGTTGTCGCGTCCGATGCATTCTTCCCGTTTGCGGACGGTCTTCTTTCAGCAGCCGAAGCTGGAGCGACGGCCGTTATTCAACCCGGTGGCTCCATGAGAGACGACGATGTGATCGCCGCTGCGGATGAGGCGGGGCTTGCGATGGTCATGACCGGCATGAGGCACTTTAGGCACTAGCTTGAGGGTTCTCAAAAACAGGGCGCCAAATCATGAGGTGTATTTCTAAAAATACATCTTTTGGTTTATTTTTGCATTGGATATGGACTTGTGAAGCGCTGCTTAGCAGGCGAATAAGTCGGCTCTACTTTCAAGCATTGAATATGTAGTTCCAAATGAACTTCCGTATTTTGAAGGTATTGTTAACTCGGCACCGGTAGCTTGGCACAAGCTTGGGCCCTTAACTGCAGGCCGAAACCAGCTATTCGCGGAGTTTACCAGTGTTTCAAAGAGCTAAAGTCACAACGAAGCTGATGGCCGCTAGCGCAGCAACTCTCACTGTTGCGCTTGTCATTGGTATCAGTTTCATTGGCTGGCAAGCCTCTCAGATTACACGGTCTCTAGCCCAGTCAGAGGCTGAAACGGTTGCCCACGAACAGGCTGAGTTCGTTCAGCGGGGTTTGGAAAAAGGGCTAAAGTCTGCTCAAACGCTCGCATATGCATTGTCCGGACTTAAGAATGCCGGTGCCAACGATCGCGAAGCTTGGAAGGCCATTGTTGAAAATGTAGCCCGGCAGAATCCGGATCTGTCCGGCGCCTGGGGTGCGGTCGTCGACGATCAATTGGATGGCAAGGATGCAGAATTCGCCGGGAATGAAACCTGGGCAGAAGACGGTGAGTGGCAGCCATATTACTTCAAAAAGGCCGACGGGTCCCTGGCCTACCGGTCAATCGAGGCACTTGTTGTTGGCGACATGAATGCCGCGGACAATTTGTGGTTCAATGGCGCTTACGTCTCCGGGAAGGACTTCATAACCGAGCCGTATAGCTGGGAAGCCGACGGCAAAACCGTGACTGGAGTTTCGTTCAGCATCCCCATTCGCGACGGAAGCAAGGTCATAGGTGTGGCTGGCGGTGATATTCTTCTGACCCCCTTGTCGGACGTTCTCGCGGAACAAAAACCGCTTGAGACCGGTACAGTTCATCTGCTTTCGCAAAATGGCGTCTGGATTGCGCATACTGATCCGGCTGTACTGGGCAAAGCATGGGCAGAAGCACATTCTGGGTCAGATCTTCAGCATCAAGATGCTCTGTTGGCCGCCGTGAAA
This sequence comes from Roseibium hamelinense, assembly GCF_007830545.1. Classification (GTDB taxonomy): domain Bacteria; phylum Pseudomonadota; class Alphaproteobacteria; order Rhizobiales; family Stappiaceae; genus Roseibium; species Roseibium hamelinense. The sequence continues at coordinate 51,575 of NZ_VLLF01000008.1, read as the reverse complement.
AATGGCGAACCTTATGAATTCACTGGTTATTCAGCGACCTTGGGAAGCGATGTGCAGCGCATTGTAACGCCTGTTCGTGTCGACGGCACGGACGCAAGAATGGCGGTTATTGTAAATGTCCCACTGAGCACGTTAAGCGCTGCGTCAAACAACATTTTGACGATGGTTGTCGGCGTGGGTGTCGTGCTGCTTATTGTGGTTGCACTGTCGATTTACAGTGTGGGGAACGCGGTCGTTCGCAGACCGCTGGAGCGGGCAGTCCGCAGCATTCAGGCGCTGATTGATCGCCAGTACGACACTGAGATCCAGGACACAGAGCGCCACGATGAAATCGGCGAGATTAGCAAGGCTCTTGAAGTGTTCCGCGACAAAGCACAGCAAGCCGAAACCCTTGCCGATGAGCAAGAAGAGGCTCAAAAAGCGCAGCTTGCAAGAGCTCAGCGGATTCGCGAATTGTCTCAGGCATTCGACGAGCAGATCACGCATCTGACGCAAACTGTCATGGCGCAGGTGCAAGACTTGAACACTGCTTCTATGACATTGACGTCGGGAGCGGATGACACGAGCGACAAGAGTACTGCGGTTGCGGCTGCTTCCGAGGAAGCATCTTCCAATGTTGAAACGGTTGCGTCAGCTGCGGAGGAGCTGATGGCCTCCGTAAAGGAAATCGAGCGGCAAATGACGCAATCGACCGAAATCGCCGGTCATGCCGTCGATCAGGCGCAAAACACGAACGTCAAGATCGAAGGGCTTGCGGCGGCCGCGAACCGTATCAGCGAAGTGGTCAAGTTGATTACAGATATTGCTGAGCAAACCAACCTTCTCGCGCTGAATGCCACGATTGAGGCTGCGCGTGCAGGCGAAGCAGGCAAAGGGTTTGCGGTGGTCGCGGCAGAGGTGAAGGAGCTTGCAAACCAGACCGCTAAAGCGACCGAGGAAATTTCGACACAAATTCAATCCGTTCAAACCGAAACTGCCGGTGCCGTTGAGGCGATCCGCGGCATTTCGGAAACCATTGAAAAAATGAACGAGATTTCTTCAAGCATCGAGAACTCGGTTGAACAGCAAGGAATGGCGACCGAAGAGATCGCGCGGAACATTCAAGAAGCTTCAAATGGCACTCAGGAAGTTGCGCAGAACATCGTCAAGGTTGCGGCTTCAGCGGATGAGACCGGCAATGCTGCGCGGCAAGTGAGCGCGTCGGCAAATGTCCTGCAAAATGAAGCAGACCGGTTGAAGAGCGAAGTGGAAGGGTTCCTGAATTCAGTTCGCGATGCTGCGTAGGTCATCTGAACAATTAGGAACGTTACGATTTGCAAATTGAGTGACGCCGGGCTTTAGGACCCGGCGTTCCTCGTATCATCAACCGCAAAAAGCAAAGCTGTCCCAACGGCAAAAAATACGAGGATTACAGACATTCCTGCAGCCTGGTTGTTTGTTAAATAGGTCATCAGACCGACAGCCAGCGGGGCAAGGAAACTTGTAACCTTGCCTGAAAGAGCAAGAAGGCCGAAAAACTGGGTCATGTGATCTTTCGGCGCGAGCCGCACAAGCAAACTCCGCGAAGAGGATTGCAGGGGACCGGACACGGCGCCTATGACCGCACCAAGTCCGATGAAAACTTGCTCAGGCAGAGAAGCAAAAAGAGCGCCCTCCGGCGCAGGCGCTGTTTCAAACACAAAGAAAACCGTTGTCCGGTCTACTGAGATCATACCAAGTCCGCAGACCATCAAAACAAACAGCGAGATGAGAAGGACTATTTTAGGCCCGAAACGGTCATCTGCGGGCCCACTGATCAAGAGCCCGAATGTTCCAGTAATTGTCAGGATTATGCCGAAACTCCCAATTTCGATGGAGCTCCAGCCCAATTGTCCCGCGGAATAAATCCCGCCGAATGCGAACAAGGCTACAAGGCCGTCCTTGTACGTCATGTTGGCAATGAGAAACAGAAGAACATTTCTATGGTTTCGAACCTGAGCGAAGCTGTCTTTCAGATCAAGCAAGCCCTGCTTCATCGCCGGACCAATCTTTGACTTACGTTTTCCATCCGGCACGAAGAAGAGAAGCGGAAGAACGAAAACGAGGTACCATATCGCCGAAAAGGGTCCCGTCGCCCGATCCCCTTCCATTGCTCCGGCATCAAGGCCGAAGAGGGGAGAGAGGCCAAGCAACGTCTTCCCGCTCTCCGGGTTCGCGGCCATAAAACCAAGCGCTATGATCAAACAGACAAGACCGCTTACATAGCCTGCAGCCCAGCCAAAACTAGATAGGCGGCCAATCTGTTGCGGCGGAACCAAGGTCGGCATCATTGCATTGTTGAAGACCGTTGCGATCTCAATCGCGACCGCTGCAACCGCGAAGCAGACAAGCGCTGTAATAACCGCATGTTCATTTCCAGGCGCGGCGTACCAAAGGGCCCAGCAGGCTCCGACGAAAGGCAGTGAACACGCAACAATCCAGGGTTTCCGGCGCCCGCTCGCATCAGCGATCGACCCTAGTATTGGGGCAAACAATGCGATCGCCAAGCCGGCTGCTGCCGTCGCAAAACCCCAGAGCTCCTGCCCTTTTGCCGGTGTGCTGGCCAAGGCCGACGCAAAATAGGGCGCAAACACAAATGTTGTGATGAGAGTAAAAAATGGTTGCGCCGCCCAATCGAATAGAGCCCACGCCACCGCTGCAGATTTTGGCGGGTAGGCTGCTGAAGAGTGCTTGGACTGCTGCATGTGCGGGTTCCCTGCCGCTAAAAAGGCTGGCGGCTGAGGCTGCCAGCCTTGTTGCTTGCTGTTGCGCTGATCCGTTCAGCGTGTAATCTCGGACAAAAGATTTGCGGCTACGGAAAATTTCGAAACGCTCAGGTCGCCATCCAGGATCTCGTTAACAGTCCGCCGGGTGCGGTCGACCGCACGTTCGTGCGACGACAACCATGTTTCAAACGAACCGTTCGCAATGCCCTGGCAGGTCAGATCGCGATGCGCCGAGGCCAGTATTGAGCGAGCCCTGTCTAGGGCTAGTCCGTCGTAGTAGTCTCTGATTTTCAGATCGCGGGCCATCGCGTCCATAGAGCCGATACGAAAGAATGCAGCGACTTCGAAGTAGGCCGCAGCTACCGTTTCCAGATCCGCTTTTGTTTCCTCGGCCACCAGGACGATATCAGGAATGGCAGCTTCTGCGGGGAGCCAGGCGATACGTTGTGCCAGAGCTTCTGGAACACCATTGTCAACAAATTGTGCTCTGGTCGCACTCAAAGCTGCGGCCTGATCCTCCTTCAAGATTGAGGGCAAACGCGGACGCAATGCGTCGACGCCGTCACCAAATCTCTCGACAACACTGGCGATACCGTCGGCGAAGGAAACGTTTCTCTTGAACCAAACGACCTGCGTCAAAAGAAGGTCTTGTACTGCGGAATAAAGCTCGAGTTGAAGTTGACCGTCGATTTTGGTGTCAAGCAGATCGATTTCCGCGTTCAGTTCTGTCAGGTCGAAGCTGTTTCTTACAGCAACAAAGCTTTGTGCAATGTCAGGCGCTGTAGCGCCGGTCTGGTCCATCAGCCGTGTCAGGAACGTTGCTCCGCCCCGGTTGATGATTGAATTTGCGAGCATCGTTGCAATGATTTCGCGCCGCAACCGGTGCTCGTTGATTTCATCATGGTAGGTAGCGGCCATCTGGTCCGGAAAATACCGGAACAGCTCCCGAGCCAGGTAGGCATCGTCCGGAACCGTACTTTCCAGAAGCCGGTCATAGAGCGTGATTTTCGCGTAGGCGAGAAGAACGCCGAGTTCCGCCCGTGTCAGTGTCTGACCCGATTTCTGCATTTCTGACAATTCGGCTTCGCCTGGAAGCTGTTCTACTTGGCGGTCCAGCATGCCCACCTGCTCCAGCAAGCGCATCATGCGGATTTGATAGCCGAGATCTTCCATCCCACGCCGCTCGGTCATTGAGATAGACAGTGTTTGGAGATAATTGTTGCGAAGAACAAGATCCGCCACTTCATCGGTCATTTCCGCTAGCAATACATTGCGGCTTTCTGTGGTGAGCTTGCCAGCCTTGACCGCCGCACCAAGCGCGATCTTGATATTCACCTCCATATCGGAAGAGTTGACCCCTGCGGAATTGTCGATCGCATCCGAGTTGCAGCGTCCGCCCTTTTTATTGAATTCGATCCGGGCTAGTTGGGTCAGACCAAGGTTGGCACCCTCGCCGATGACTTTCGCGCCAACTTCCGGTGCGGTAATCCGGATAGCATCATTTGCGCGGTCGCCGGCATCGGCATCCGTCTCTGAAGTCGCGCGAATATAGGTGCCGATTCCACCGAACCACAGCAGGTCAACATCCATCTTCAAGATGGCAATCATGACCTCTTGCGGTGTCGCTGTATTGCGGGAAATGCCTAAGAGATTTTGGATTTCTGGCGTCAGAGCAATCGACTTGGCTTGGCGGGAGAATATTCCGCCGCCTTTCGACAATAGGCTTGTGTTGTAGTCTTTCCACGACGACCGCCCCATGTCGAACAGGCGCTTGCGCTCTTCCCACGTGGTTTGCGGATTTGGATCAGGATCAATGAAGATGTCCCGGTGGTCGAATGCAGCGACAAGTTTGGTGGCTTTTGAAAGCAGCATGCCGTTGCCGAACACGTCTCCGGACATGTCTCCAACGCCTGCTGCGGTGAACGGCTGGGTTTGGATATCGCGGTTGTCTTCCCGGAAGTGGCGTTTGACCGCCTCCCAGGCGCCGCGGGCGGTAATGCCCATCTTTTTGTGGTCGTAACCCGCAGATCCGCCGGAGGCAAAAGCATCTCCGAGCCAGAAGTCGCGTCCCTCGGAAATATCGTTCGCTGTGTCGGAGAACGTCGCTGTTCCCTTATCCGCAGCAACAACCAAGTAGGGATCGTCCGCATCGTAGCGCTGAACGTTTTGCGGCGGAATCACACCATCATCGCCAAGGTTGTCGGTGACATCCAAAAGCGCATTGATGAAGATCTTATAGCTTTCAGTGCCCTCCTGGAACCAGGCGTTCCGGTCACTCATGTCTGGCAATTTCTTTGGCACAAAACCACCTTTCGCGCCCACCGGCACGATGACCGCATTCTTGACCTGCTGCGCCTTGACGAGGCCGAGAACTTCAGTCCGGAAATCCTGTGGCCGGTCAGACCAGCGCAGACCTCCGCGGGCAACCATGCCAAACCGCAAATGAACACCCTCTACCCGGGGGCTATAGACGAAAATCTCGCGGAATGGCCGGGGTTGTGGCAGATCCTCGATCTTGCGCGACTCGATCTTGAACGAAAACGTCGGCTTCGGGTGCCCCTTAGGATCCAGCTGAAAGAAATTGGTCCGCAGTATCGAAGCAATTGTGTTTTGGAAACGTCTGAGGATGCGATCGTCGTCCAGGCTGCTCACTTCCTCAAGCGCTTGCGAGATTTCTGATTCAAGCCTGGCCGTACTAAGCTCCCTGTCATGGTCGCTCATAGCGGGGTTGAAGCGCACATGGAACAATTCAACCAGTTTCGCTGCAACGGACGGATAGTTGTTGAGCGTCGTCCACATATAGTCTTCGGAAAAGCGGATGCCAGCCTGACGCAGATACTTAGACAAGGATCTGACAAGTGCAATGTCCCGCCAAGCAAGATCAGCCGTCAGAACCAGACTGTTGTAACCGTCGTTTTCCGCCCGTCCCAACCAGATCGCCATATAGAGGCCTTCTAGGCGTTCTTTCAGGCTGGAAGTGAAGTGAATTTCGCTGCTATTGCGCGCTTCCAGCGTCATTTCATGCAAATACGCCATGGGCCTATCTGTAGGAGTGACCCTGTATGTCCGCTCGTTAATCACCCGGAAACCCATGTTTTCAAGCATGGGTACACGCGCTGACAGAGGAATTGGCGCATTCCGGTGATACACTTTTAGCGAAAGCCGCGTGTCTTTCGCGCCGGGCGCTCTGAAGAAGGTTATTGCCGTTTGCCGAGTTTCGGAAAGCGTCTCGATTTTGCCAACGTCGGAAAGCGCCGTTTCGGCGTTGTAGACTTCTTTGTATCCGCCGTGAAATGCAAGCGCATAGCGCTCACTGAGCTTGTGTGCTGCAGCTGGTGCATACCGGGCTTTGAGTGCATCGCGCAGGCTGTCCGGCCATGTGCGGACCATCTCGGAAACCGCTTTTTCAAGCTCTTCTTGATCTGGAGATGGGGTTTTACCCGTGTCGCGCCCGATGATGAAGTGAACACGCGCGAGTGGCGCTTCGAGATAGGTCACATACCAGGCAGAAAGCCGTCCATCATAGGCCGATGCCAGATACGTTCCAATATTGAGACGCACCTCGGTCGTGTAGCGGTCTTTCGGAACAAAACACAAAATGGAGACATAGCGGTCGAACTTGTCAGCACGTGCCAGCACCCGGATCCGCGGTCGCTCATCCAGCTGGAGAATGGCCAAGGCGAATTCATAGAGGCTGTCCTTGTCGATCTGAAACAGTTCGTCACGAGGAAAGCTTTCCATGACATTGGTCAGGGCGCGCCCAGAATGACTTTCCGGATCGTATCCAGCCCGTGCCAACACACTTGCAACCTTGCGCCTTATAAACGGAATCGTGCTTGTCGGCTCCGTGTAGGCAGTGGAAGCAAACAAACCGACGATGCGCAGCTCGCCAATCATTTTTCCATCATCGTCATAAATCTTTGCGCCGACATATTCCATGTGGACCCGGCGGTGCACCCGGCTTTTGACATTCGCCTTGGCGATGATCAGAGGTTCGGGTTTCATCAGAAATTCCCGAATTTCCGGCGTGATCTGCACAAACTCAGACCCCCGGCGGAGAACCCGCACTTCAGGATCGGCAAGCAGGCCGAGGCCGGTCCCTTCATAGGGTGACAATTCACCTTCTTCGACACTTCCGTCGAATTTGTATTCGCGCATGCCGAGGAAGATGAAATTGTCGTTTGCCATCCATTCCAGAAAATGGATCGCTTCCCAGAGCTCGTCGTTGTTGCCTTCAAACTGAGTTGTCTTGAACTTGTAAGTGCTGATTGCGTCCGCGAGCCGTTCTTGCATTGGCTTGAAATCGACGACGGTTGCGCGGACATCACTCAAAACGCTATCAAGACGCCCTTTCAGCGCATCCCGTTCCTCGGCGCTTTCAAGCCGGGCAACATGAATGTGAATAAGGCTTTCTTGCCGGTCACTGCGTTTTGGCGGCCGTTTGTGTCCCATAGCCGATGTCAGTGTTCCGTTTGCATCCCGTTCGACCACGAACACCGGATGCAGCACTAGGCGAACGTCCAAGCGGCTGTCTTGGAGTTCGTCCATGACCGAATCGACCAAAAACGGCATGTTGTCGTTGACGATCTCGACGACAGTGATTTCTGGATCCGTCCCGCCTTTGACTTTCAAGGACGGGTTGGAGATGCTGACCCTGTGTGTGCCGAGTTCGTGGTTCTGAAAGTCTTCCCAGGCAAGCTTTGCATATCCGGCGAGATCTTCGGCGGTATAGGTTACCAGGTCTTCTGCAGCTCCGCGGGCATAGAAGGCCTTGGTGAATTCAGGCAATGGACCATCTTGGTCCGGAAGTAGTGAAATAGCCTGGGAAATCAGTGCGTTTTTTTCAGCTTCCCGCTTATCCGGCATTTCCGCCCCCTTAAATTTTATGGTGCCCTGATGGACGCTTTTTAGGTGTTATGATCAGAAGAAATAAAAGCGACTTTTATAATAGGAGGATAACGGTGGACCAGTCTCCAACAGCATTGAAGATCGATCGAACCGAGCCCTTGAGTGAGAAGACACAGGCATATTTTGACCTTTGTAAGGAGAAGCTCGGCCTCGTGCCAAACGTGCTCCAGGCTTACTCTTTCGATGAAACGAAGCTGCGGGCGTTTACGGACATGTACAACGACCTGATGCTCGCCGAAAGTGGTCTTTCCAAACTTGAACGAGAAATGATTGCAGTAGCGGTTTCCTCGGTAAACCGCTGCTTCTATTGTTTGACCGCACATGGAGCTGCGGTCCGGCAATTGTCGGGAGAACCCGCGCTTGGCGAGTTGATGGTAATGAACTACCGTGTCGCCGAACTCTGTGCCCGCCAACGAACCATGCTGGACTTTGCCGTCAAGCTGACCGAACGCCCCGCCGAGATCCTCGAAAAGGACCGGGAGGCTCTTCGAAAGGAAGGTTTTTCGGATCGGGATATTTGGGACATCGCATCAGTCGCGGCCTTCTTCAACATGACCAATCGCGTAGCAGCTGCGACGGACATGAGGCCGAATGATGAGTATCACTCAATGGCTCGTTGAGTTCCGAGCATCTTAAAGATCGGTGACATCGCGGGGTGATGGGTGTAATACGCTAGTCACTTGAGGTTCTGTGAGAGGAAGAGGGCGGACCATGGCCGCGCGCGTGTTCATTGATGGCGAAGCAGGAACGACGGGTCTTCAAATCCGTGAGCGCCTCGCCACGCGCCGTGATATTGAATTGCTCTCTATTCCAGACAACCTGAGGAAAGACCGCTCTGCAAAAGCGGATATATTAAACGCTGCCGACATCGCAATTCTGTGTTTGCCGGATGAGGCGGCGAAAGAAAGCGCATCGCTTATTGAGGGTGAAAGCACACGGATCATCGATGCTTCCTCGGCGCATCGTGTGTCACCAGACTGGACATACGGGTTTGCCGAAATGGATACCGGCCAGGCTGAGGCCATTCGAAGCGCTGTAAGGGTGAGCAATCCGGGTTGCTGGCCGCATGGGGTTATTGCCGCTTTGCGCCCGTTGATCACAGCTGAACTGCTGCCCCGAGATCTCCCTGTATCGGTACACGGAATTTCCGGCTATTCGGGCGGCGGCAAGAGTATGATTTCGGCATATGAGGCCAATAGCGGAGCCGCAAACATTTTCGCGCCTTACGGTCTCGGCTTCAATCACAAACACCTGCCGGAAATGACCGAATATGGCCGGCTGGCCGCGACGCCTTTGTTCACACCGGCGGTCGGAAACTATTACAAGGGCATGCTAACGGTGGTGCCGCTCAACCTGGGCCAGCTTGACCGGGTGCCGACAGGCGTGCAGATCCATGCGGCGCTTGCTCAGCATTTTGCATCGGTGCCGGCAGGGTTCGTAGAAGTCGCGCCTCTTCAACCGCTTGAGCGGTCTGAAGACCTGGACCCCCAGGCCCTCAACGGAACGAATGCCTTGCGGCTTCATGTGTTCGCCAATGATGCGCGCGCGCAAGCAGTAATTATTGCTGTCTACGACAATCTCGGCAAAGGCGCATCTGGCGCCGCCGTTCAGAACCTCAACTTGATGCTTGGTGTTGATCAAACAACAAGCCTGGCCGCTTAAGTTGGCCGGAACGATATTAACGGGAGTTTCGTCTTGGAAAAGTTCACCACTCTGACCGGTGTCGCGGCCCCATTGCCGATCGTGAACATCGATACGGATATGATCATCCCCAAGCAATTCTTGAAGACGATCAAGCGGACAGGTCTTGGATCAGCGCTCTTTTATGAAATGAAGACGAATGATGACGGCTCGATCAACGAGCACTTCGTTCTGAACAAGCCAGCCTACAAAGACGCGAAAATTCTGATCGCTGGAGACAATTTCGGCTGCGGTTCGTCTCGGGAGCATGCGCCCTGGGCGCTCCTGGACTATGGCATTCGGTGTGTTATCTCGACATCCTTTGCAGACATTTTTTACAATAACTGCTTCAAGAACGGAATCCTACCGATCGAAGTGTCCGAGGACGAACTTGAAACTCTCATGCATGCTGCCGAGCGTGGAGCGAACTTCACGCTGACAATCGATCTGGAAAGCCAGGAGATCAATGGCCTGGAAAGCGGCGACATAGCCTTCAAGATTGATCATTTCCGCAAGCATTGCCTCATGAATGGTCTTGATGACATCGGTCTGACCATGAATAAGGCTAGCCAAATCGACAGTTTCGAAGAAAAACAGGCAGAAAATCGGCCCTGGGCCTAAATGTCCACAGGTTGCAGATTCTGAAAAGCCGGCGAATCGCCGGCTTTTTCTTCAGTCTTCGTTTGAACCGCGCAGGGCGCGGGAGGCAGAAATGTTGTCAAGTTCCGCCATGCGCTCACCGATCGGCTTAAGCGCCGCAACTGTCGTTTGATATCGGTTGGCGTGCTGTTCGAACAGGCGGCGTGCGAGGTCCGGGTATTCCTGGATCATCCGCTTGAAGAGCGCGCGCCGGATCCGGATTACACGCACGCCCCCAACAGCCACGGCCCGGCAAGGGCGGCGCGCATCGACCAGCATGGCTGTTTCGCCCAGCAGCGTGCCCGGACCTGCCATGTCGACTTCTTCGAAATCTCCATCCTTGCTTTTCTGCAGGCTAACATCGCCGCTGGCGATAACCATGCCACCGTCGGCCCGTTCGGTCTCATCGAATAGAATTTGACCGTTTCGATAATCAAGGGCTTCGGCGCTAAACGCCAAAAGGCGCAACTGGTCATCGGAAAAATCCGACAACATCGGCACCTTCTGGAGAATCGCAATGTCCTGAACGAGGCTCATGCGACGATTTACGCCAATTAGGGCTTACGGCACAAGCTTATAGCCGCCAGCTTCTGTGACTAACAGCTCCGCGTTCGACGGGTCACGCTCGATTTTCTGGCGCAGACGATAGATGTGTGTCTCGAGCGTATGAGTTGTCACACCCGAATTGTAACCCCAGACCTCATGCAGCAGCACATCCCGTGTGACTGGTTTTTCGCCCGCACGATACAGAAACTTTAAAATCGAGGTTTCTTTTTCGGTGAGGCGCACCTTGCTGCCACGGTCATCTTGCATCACCTTCGCAGCAGGCCGGAACGAATATCTGCCGATCGCGAAGGTCGCGTCCTCGCTCTGCTCATGTTGACGCAAATGGGCCCTGATCCGAGCGAGAAGGACAGCAAACTTGAAAGGTTTGGTCACGTAGTCATTCGCGCCAGCCTCCAGTCCGAGAATGGTGTCGCTGTCGCCATCATGACCCGTTAGCATAATGATTGGGGCTTTAAAGCCGTTTTTGCGCAGCAGTTTCACCGCCTCGCGGCCGTCAATGTCGGGGAGCCCGACATCCATCAATAGTAGGTCGATGTGAGCATCTTTGGCCAGATTGATGCCCGTTGCGGCGCTATCGGCCTGAATGGTGTCGAACTCGTCATAAAGGGAAAGTTGTTCTACAAGCGCTTCGCGCAACTCGTTGTCATCGTCAACAATCAAAATGGTGCGCGCGGTCATATCGCCAAATCCTCGCAAGATGCTTCTTCAAACTCGATGCACTACAGGTGCAAATCACACATGGGTGTCCTCACAACCTTGTGCGAGGGAAATATTCGCCAAACAAGCGTTTGTTCGTCAATTCTTCTTCACGCGGGGTTTAGCGCCGGTTTATCAACGACGCGTCATGACAATTCGGTTGCACAAGCGACCTTGTAACGAGGACTGTGACAGTGACACAAATCCTGACTGTCCGGAGTTTTCCGTGGCGTCCGGCCAAAGGTTGCCTCCAGTTAGGGCCGATCACGGTTCCGTGTGCTCTAGGCCGGGCCAGCGTGAGCCGGTTCAAACGGGAGGGCGATGGTGCGACGCCGGTTGGCCGGTTTGAATTGCTCTACGGATACTACCGGCCGGACCGTGGGCTACGCCCTCGAACTCGATTGCCGTTGAAACGGCTTTCGAAAATCGACGGCTGGTGCGACGATGCAGACCACCCGCGATACAATCGCCCTGTCAGTTTGCCGTTTTCCGCAAGCCATGAGGTCATGTGGCGCGAAGATCGGCTGTATGACATCGTCCTTGTTCTGAATTGCAATATGTATCCGGCGGTCAAGGGGTGTGGCAGCGCGATTTTTTTCCATGTTGCGCGAGAGGACTATCGCCCAACACAAGGGTGCGTTGCCGTCGCGCCGCGCGACATGCGATTGATTTTGGAAACTGTTCAGGCGGGCGACGTTGTCGAGATTCGTTGAATCAGACGGGCGGGCCTGCACGGCAGGAATGCATCGCAGTACTGGCAATTTCCGCTGTTTTCCGCCATATAGAGCCAAAGGCTACGTTATGGCCGCAATTTTCAACCCTCAAAAAGCGAATACAACCGGTATGGTGTCTCGACGCAGACCCTTCTTGAAGATGAATGGCCTTGGCAACGACTTCCTCGTTTGGGATGCGCGCGATGATGCCTTGCGACTTACTGATGACGTGATTGCCGCGCTTGGAAATCGTCAGACCGGGGTCGGTTTTGATCAGATGATCACAGTCGAGCGATCGCCACTTGGCGTGGATGCCTTCATGCGCATTCACAATTGCGACGGCAGCCAGGTTGATGCGTGCGGTAACGCCACCCGGTGCATCGGCCGCCTCTTGATGGAAGAGGCGGGTGCCGACGCTGTGACGATTGAGACCAATGCTGGGCTTTTGCGCGCGTATTCTTCAAAACTGCCGCGCACCATAACCGTCGATATGGGGGAACCGCGCCTTTTGTGGAATCAGATTCCCCTAGCGGAAGAGTTTCATGATACGCGGGCGATTGAACTTCAAATTGGCCCGATTGACGATCCCATTCTACACACGCCATCTGTTGTGAATATGGGCAATCCGCACGCGATTTTTTGGGTCGATGACGTTGAGGCGTACGACCTTGCGACAGTTGGCCCGCTGCTGGAGCACCATCCAATCTTCCCGGAAGGAGCCAACATTTCGCTCGCTGACGTGTTTGGCCGAAACGAAATCCGTGTAAAGGTTTGGGAACGGGGGGCTGGACTGACAAGAGCTTGCGGCACCGCAGCTTGTGCGGTGGCCGTTGCCGCCGCCCGCGACAAGCGTGCGGGGCGGACCAGCGTTATTCATTTGCCGGGAGGTCCTCTGACCATCGAATGGCGCGAAAGCGATGATCATGTTCTGATGACAGGTGCGACCGAAATTGAATATGAGGGCGAGATCGATCTTGAAACGCTCGATTGGGCGCGCACAGCCGCGGGTGATCCGGCCAATGATTCGTCTCCGGAGGCCGCCCAATGACAGTTGACGTGGTGACTTTTGGCTGCCGTCTGAATGCCTATGAATCCGAGGTGATGAAGCGCGAAGCAGAAGCTGCTGGGCTTGATGATGCGATCCTGATCAACACCTGTGCAGTCACCAATGAGGCGGTGCGCCAAGCCCGTCAGGCTGTCCGCAAGGCGCGGCGCGACAACCCGAATGCGCGTATCATTGTCACTGGCTGTGCCGCTCAAACCGAAAGCGCAACGTTTTCGGACATGGATGAGGTGGATCTCGTTCTGGGCAACACCGAAAAGCTGGAGCGCAAGTCCTATCAATCGGTTGCTGCCTTCGGCATTGACGAGACTGAAAAGGTCCATGTCAACGACATCATGAGTGTCGAGGAGACTGCAGGGCATCTGATCGATGGTCTCGAAGGGCGTGCCCGGGCTTTTGTTCAAGTGCAAAACGGCTGCGATCACCGCTGTACGTTCTGTATCATTCCTTACGGCAGAGGAAACTCCCGTTCTGTGCCGATGGGCGTCGTCGTCGACCAGATCACACGTCTTGTTGAAAATGGTTACAACGAAATCGTGCTCACCGGCGTCGACATCACTTCCTACGGCGCGGATCTTCCCGGCTCGCCGAAGCTTGGTACGCTCACGGCGAAAATCCTAAAGATGGTGCCGAAACTTAAGCGTTTGCGGCTTTCTTCAATCGACTCGATCGAGGCGGATGCGGACTTGATGCGCGTGATTGCCGAAGACGACCGCCTTATGCCGCATTTTCATCTGTCTTTGCAGGCCGGTGACGACCTGATTCTGAAGCGGATGAAACGCCGGCATCTTAGGGCCGATACAATTCAGTTTTGTGAGGACGTCCGGCGGCTGCGTCCGGACGTTGTGTTCGGCGCAGATATCATTGCCGGGTTCCCTACCGAAACCGAAGAGATGTTTCAAAATTCGCTTAAGATTGTCGATGACTGCGGCTTGACGCATCTTCATGTCTTTCCGTTTTCGCCGCGCCCCGGGACGCCGGCGGCACGCATGCCGCAGCTCGACCGGGCCCTCATCAAGGAACGCGGCGCACGCTTGCGTGCCAAGGGCGAAGAGGCACTTGCCAAGCATCTTGCAGGTGAAGTCGGCAAACTGCGGCCGGTTCTGGTTGAAAAGCAAGGCCTTGGCCGGACGGAGCAATTCACGCTGACCGAAATTACAGGCGGCGTTGCCGGGGATATTGTCGAAACGCGGATTACCGGTCATACAGGTCGGCATCTGATGGGCGATATCCTCTCCAAGGCCGCCTGAGCGGCCGAAAAAGCAGTTTCAAGGCAGGCATATGACCGATAAAAAGCGCGGTTTTTTCGGACGTCTCTTCGGCGGGAAAGAGAGCGCATCCGAGGAGCCTCATTCCTCAGAACACGCCGAAACGCCTGACTCCCAAGACGGCCGCTTAGCCGACGCAGCTGACGCGCAGTTGACGGCGGAAACCGAAATGGTTGTGGAGCCGGTTGCAAGCGAGTTGCCGCCGCAGCCGCCGATCGATGCTGGTCTCGGACCCGATCTGCCACCGCCGCCGGATTATTCGGCAGAACAGATTTCGACCGACGTCGGCGACGAAGCTGAAAAAGTGGTGGAGCATCCGGATCCGGAATCGTCTGCAACTGAGCCGGCGACTGCGCCGGCGCCGCCTGAGCCGGTTGCGGTTGAACCGGCTTCCGACGAACCGAAGCTGTCCTGGTTCCAAAAACTCAAACGGGGACTGTCCCGCTCGTCCTCTGCGCTGACCGACGGTATTTCTTCGATCTTCACCAAGCGCAAGCTCGATGCGGGCATGCTGGAAGAACTGGAGGATATTCTGATCCAGGCCGATCTGGGTGTCGATACGGCAATGGCGATCACGGACCGTCTATCCGACGGACGCTACAACAAGGAAATCTCGCCCGAGGAAGTGCGGGCCATCTTGTCCGAAGAGGTTGAGAAGGTTCTCGACCCCGTCGCTGCGCCGCTGGACCTCGACACTGGCAAAAAGCCGCATGTCGTCCTGATGGTGGGCGTCAACGGCACCGGAAAGACGACAACCATTGGCAAACTGTCCCAAAAGCTTGCGAACGAGGGCAAGACGGTCATGTTGGCGGCCGGCGACACCTTCCGCGCAGCAGCCGTTGAGCAGCTGAAAATTTGGGGCCAACGCACGGGTGCTGACGTGATCGCCCGCGATACGGGTGCCGATGCGGCGGGCCTTGCGTTCGATGCCATGAAGGAAGCCACTGACAAGGGCGTGGATGTGCTGTTGATCGACACCGCCGGCCGTCTGCAGAACAAAGCCGAACTGATGGATGAACTCAAAAAAGTTATCCGGGTGATCAAAAAGCACGACCCGGATGCGCCGCACACCTGTCTCTTGACGCTGGACGCGACAACAGGCCAGAACGCGCTGAGCCAGGTGGAGATTTTTGGCAAGGTGGCAGGAGTTACCGGTCTCGTGATGACCAAGCTGGACGGCACAGCCCGGGGCGGTATTTTAGTCGCTATCGCCGCTAAATTCGGCCTGCCCGTGCATTTCATCGGCGTTGGTGAAGGCGTTGAGGATCTGGAACCGTTTTCTGCCAAGGACTTTGCCTCAGCGATCGCCGGGTTGGCTTGATCGAAAGCCTGGCCTGTTGATTTGACTATCGGAAGTGCATTGGCCGCCGGGAGGATGGATGGGGACGGTCTTAGTAATCAACGGCCCCTCCGGCGTTGGCAAGTCGACTGTCACACACCGGCTCAGTATACGGCTAGGCAACTCCGTTCATATCTCCGGGGACATCGTAAGGAGCTTCACCCCCGAAAATGCGTCCGCCTTTTTAGGACACGGGTCTACATATCAGGCAGCGGGTCGCCTTGCGACGACGTATCTTGAGCTTGGCGCGAAGTTTGTGCTCTTTGACTATGTTTTCCAAAATAAACGGCAAACTGATCTTCTGGTCTCTACGTTGCCTGCTAATGCGGACGTGAATTTTTTTACACTATGGGCACCCTGGGAGGCGGTACGTGCGAGGGAAGTGAAACGAGGCCGGAATGTGTTGCCCGAACAAGTTGCCGCAGAACGCTATCGACAGATAGAAAATGCGTTGCCGGTACTGGGAACGTGTATCGATAACACCAGTTCTCTTGAACAGACCGTTGAAGATATTCTGTCTTTGGTCGCTTCTGCCTTATAAGTGAATTATGCTTGGTTCGGCGGGACTAACTTCGCGGCTCCCAGCCGTCCGGGGCCATTTCAAAGCCCTCGAACTGGAAGCCCGGCGCGACGGTGCAGCCGACAAGGGTCCAGGCGCCGAGAGATCGGGCTTGCTGCCAGCCGTCACGCGGAACAATGCCTTGCGGGCGCTCGCCGTTCAAAATGTCCGGCCCGAGCCGGTGAACCTGTTTGTCCCGGCCATCGGCGCTGATGGAAAGCTCCAGCGAGCTTCCGGCATACCAGTGCCAGGTTTCGACCGCATCCACCTTGTGCCAGCGTGACAGAACCCCTTCCGGCAGCAGAAAATAGATGAGTGTCGACGCGGCCCTTCCAGAGGCATCGGTCATGTCATCGCGGAAGGTTTCAGCATAGTAGCCCCCCTCCGGATGCGGCTGCATGCCAAGGGCTTTGATGATGTCATCGGCGGAAGCTTTGAGTGGGTCAGGCACGCAGGCAGCTTTCTCAAAAATGACACGGTCGGGCCGGTTTTAGCAAACCGCCCCGAGCCATGGTTAAAACGATCCGTCGCTTTGGCAGTGAGCCAGATCGTCGATGGTTTCGCGTAGAGCGCCCAGGACCTCCTGATGAAGGATCCCAAGGTCCAGCTTGTGGCCGCCGCCTTGCTGCATCGGAATGGCTTCCGCCTGCATCAAGACCCGTTGAATCACATCCCGGGCCCGTTGCTCCGCCGTCCGCGATTGGTACTCGCGGGCTTTGGCCGTCGTCATTGGTCATGTCCCTATCTGATGACGAGGTCTTACATATGGTCACTTTTACGTTGGGTAAAACCCGCTATTTTTCACAAAGTGGCAAAAAAGAGACGAATCCTCGCATTCGATACGTGCTTTCAGGCATTATCCTTGCGCGTGCGGATTTCAGCAAACACGTCGGCATCGGTCTTGTGCTCCATGCCAAGGGCGGCTTTTACGCTGTCCTGGTCTGCGCGCAAAAACGGGTTGGTCGCCTTTTCCGCCGCCATGTTTGTCGGCAAGGTTGGTTGGTTGACGGCACGCAGATCCGTCACTTCTTTGGCCCGCTTTTGGAGCGCGGCGTTGTCCGGCTCAATGGTCAGAGCGAATTCGGCGTTTGCTGCCGTATACTCATGGCCGCAAAACAAAATCGTATCGTCAGGTAGCCTGTTTTTAAGCTTTTTCAAAGATGACCACATCATCTCAAGGTCCCCTTCGAACACGCGGCCGCACCCGAGCGAAAACAGGGTGTCTCCGGTGTGCGCCAATTTGAGCGCTGGGCAATACCAAGATATTTGATCAAGTGTGTGGCCGGGGGTTCCGAGCGCTTCAAATTCGAGCGGACCCACCTTGATATGGTCGCAGTCTTCGACAGTTTGGTCCAGTTCGGGGATCTTCGCACGGGACCGTGCCGGCCCATAGACCGTCGCATTTGTCGCCTTTTTCAACTCGCCAAGACCCTGCACATGATCCCAGTGGTGATGCGTGATCAATATGTCCGTCAGTTTCCAGCTGCTTTCCGACAAGATATCCAAATACGGTTTTGCATCTGGGACATCCACCGCGATCGTTGTCCCGCTTGCCGGGTCGTGGATCAGAACGCCGAAATTGTCGGAAAGACAAGAGAATTGGCGGATTTCGGCGTCTGGTATGGTCATTATCTGGTATCTCCGGAAATGGCTCGCATCACGTTAAGGTGGCAAACAAGCCCGATCAGAACAAGGGCTTTCACCTTGCGATTTCCTTCTGATAAGGGTTCAATCGCCGCACATCGAACCGGAAGCTGCATGTATCTCGACGTCGCCGATCTGCGAACATTTTATGATCTGCCGCTCGGCCAGCTGCTCCGAGGGCTGATTGGCGAGCACGTGCGCTTGATGTGGCCTGATCTGACGCGCCAAAGTCTGCTCGGCATTGGCTATGCGGGCCCGTTCATGCGCCCCTATCTCGGGCAGGCGGAAAAATGCATGGCCGCGATGCCCGCTCAACAGGGCGCCGTGCCTTGGCCCCAAGAGCGCGAGACAGCGGCCGCGCTGGTTCAGGATGCAAGCTTGCCGTTTTCAGATGCCGTATTTGACCGGGTGATGATGGTGCATGCGCTTGATCATTGTTCGGACGCATCTGCCATCCTTGAAGAAGCCTGGCGGGTTTTGGCGCCCGGCGGGAAATTGCTCGCCATCGTTCCGAATCGCCGCGGGCTCTGGTCGCAATCTGAATTGTCGCCTTTTGGATATGGACGGCCCTATTCCCGCGGTCAGTTGAAAGATTTGTTGCGGAACTGCCATTTCGAAATTCTTGACGATCGCGAGGCGTTGTTCATGCCGCCGACTAAGGCGAGATCCGTATTGCGTGCGGCATGGACTTGGGAGCGGATCGGACGGCGAATCTGGCCGGCCTTTGGCGGCCTGCTGTTGATGGAGGCCGAGAAAAAGGTGTACCGGACCATTCCTTCCAATGGCAACAAAAGCCCCCTGCGGGTTCTCAAGCCCGTTTTTGTGCCGAAGGGCGCGCCAGTGGGTCTCAAACCGGTGCGGCGAACAGATGCTGGCCCGACATCTGTGTGATTCACCGTCTCAGCAAAAAGACAGCTTGTTCGGCGGCAATGTTCCAGAACCACCATGGGGCTGCGAATTTGATATGCGCGCCCTGGCCGCTTAAGGCAACCGCCTTTTCCACCTTCGCGTCCAGTTCGTCACATAGGGTGACGAAATCCTTGAGGGAGCAGAAGTGAATGTTGGGCGTGTCGTACCATTCGTAGGGGAGATATTTCGTGACAGGCATACGCCCCTTGAAGAGCAGCTGGACCCGGTTTCGCCAGAAGGCGAAATTCGGAATGGACACGATGACCTGGTTTCCGATCCGCAATAGCTGTTGCATGACGCCTTTCGGATCCCGCGTTGCTTGAAGCGTTTGGCTCAAAATCACCACATCAAATGCATCGTCTGGATAGTCTGTCAGATCTGTATCGGCATCGCCTTGAATGACCGACAGACCTCGTGCCACACAGCTGTTCACGCCCTGTTGTGACAATTCAACGCCGCGTCCGTCGACGTTACGGTTCTGGCTAAGGAGCTGCAACAAGGCTCCGTCCTCTGATCCGATATCGAGAACCCGCGCGCCTTCGGGCACGAGGGACGCGACTACGCGATGGTCACCGCGTACGCCGGAGGCGTCGTATTGTTTCGGAGACAGATTCATTTCAGTCTGCTCCCCCAGGCGCTGGAATGCCGCGTGCATGCGCCGCGCCGGTCACGAACCCTCGTATCGTTGAAAACATTTCTGGAACGTCGAGGAGAAATGCATCGTGGCCGCGGTCTGTTTCAACTTCGACGAATGACACGTTGGCGGCGGCGGCGTTCAGCGCCTTGACAACCGCCTTGCTTTCCGAGGTTGGAAATAGCCAATCGGACGTAAACGACATGACGCAGAACCGGGTCGCAGTCTGCTTGAAGGCGTTTGCCAGGGTACCTCCAAATTCAGCCGCAAGGTCAAAGTAGTCCATTGCACGCGTCACATAGAGATAGGAATTGGCATCAAACCGGTCGACAAATGTCATGCCTTGATGGCGCAGATAGCTTTCGATCTGGAAATCTGCGTCGAACCCGAAGGTCAGATTGTCCCGATCCTGGAGATTACGGCCAAATTTCTGATGGAGCGACTCGTCTGACATATAGGTGATATGTGCTGCCATCCGGGCAACCGCGAGCCCCTTGGTCGGCCGCGTACCCTTCGCGATGTAATT
This sequence comes from Roseibium hamelinense, assembly GCF_007830545.1. GTDB lineage: Bacteria > Pseudomonadota > Alphaproteobacteria > Rhizobiales > Stappiaceae > Roseibium > Roseibium hamelinense. The sequence goes on along the minus strand of NZ_VLLF01000008.1, from coordinate 31,686 downwards.
CCCGCCGTTCCAGTCAGGATCCGCCATAATTGCCTGACGTCCAACCTCGTGGAAGGCGATGTTTTGCGACGAATGCCTTGCACCTGCCGCAATAGGCACTGCGGCGAAAACGCGTTCAGGATAACTGGCAGCCCATTGCAGCACCTGCATACCGCCCATGGAGCCTCCGGCGACCATGAACAGGGTTTCGATACCCAGATAATCGATCAATTGCGCCTGTGCCCGAACCATATCGCGAATAGTTACGACTGGCATGGTCAACCCGTAAGGCTGACCGGTTGTTGAATTGACGTTCGCTGGTCCAGTAGTCCCAAGGCACCCGCAAAGAACATTCGCACAGATCACGAAATAATGGTTCGTATCGATCGGACATCCCGGCCCGACCATTTTGTTCCACCAGCCTGGTTTACCGGTTATCGGATTGGTCGAGGCGACATATTGGTCGCCGGTCAGCGCATGGCAGATCAGGACCGCATTCGTTTTGCCGGCATTCAGTGTTCCGTATGTCTCATAGGCGATCTGCCACGGCCCGAGTGTTGCGCCTGAATCAAGCTTCAATGGCCGGTCGGACCCAAACCGGGTCAACTTACTGCTGGGGGTCTCAACCTCTCGCAAAGAAACTTCGAGAATTGACTGGGAAGCGGTGTCGCCAAGCATGTTCGACGTTTTTTGTCCTCAGTTTTACGGCTGGTCACAGCACGTAATACGCATCAAAACAAGGCCTTTTAAAGGGGTCGGGCCTGCGCAAGTAGGTGCCCTGGAGCTCTTGTGTCAACGTTTTCTTTTGCGTTTGGCGCATCGGATGCCTATGACTAGCGCCCGAATTGAACCGCCTGACATCGCAAAGACAGCCAATGAGCGGAATGAAATCCTCAACACATCCAAGTGAGACCCTACTTGAGCGCCTCAAGGATTTGGACGCGCAAATGCACGCGTTATTGATCGAGCGGGCACAAGTTGTTCAGGGCCTGATTGCCGCCCACCGGGCAACGGGCGACGAAGGGCCTGTCCTAGACCCTGTGCGCGATGCTGAGCGCATGCGTTTGTTGGTCGAACGGCATGAAGGTGACCTGCCTTTGACAGCGGTAGAACATCTCTGGCGCGACATCGTCGCGACTTGTGCGTTTTTGGAAGCTCCCTTCACTGTGCATCTGGATGGTGGCGCTGAGCTTCTCGGCATGTTGGACGCTGCCCGTTACCACTTCGGGTTCAATCCTGAGCTTGAGGCAGGGTCGGATGCCGCCGATGTGGTTGGGGTGGTTGCTGGATCGCAGAATGATATCGGGCTTATTGCTTTGAGCGACCGTTCAGATTTGCCGTGGTGGCGGGGCCTTAGTGAGACAGGCGCGCGCGTGACGGCCCGGTTGCCGTTCTTGGTTCTCGATACACGGCCGGCAGATTTGCCTATGCTGGTTATTTCCCGCGCCGAAGTGCCACGCGACCAGCAGGATGTCATTGTCTATGATGCGCGCTGGGGTTCGGTGTTGCCTGGCGATCTCATGGGCCAGGGTATCGAGGTTGTGAGCTTTCATCGATCGGCGAGCGGGGTTGACGCGCTGATTGCAGTGTCCGCTGATTTGGATGAAACAGAGGCTCTTAAGGCATGCGCTGATGCCGGCGCTGAGCCGGATGTCTTGAGACCGGTCGGGGGGTACACGGCCGCAATCGATATCGAAAGCGATACGAATGAAGAATTTGAAACGGTCGTGACGATCGTCTCTGAGGGTTGAAACATGACAAGCAGTCAAGCTGAAGCAGCATTGGACACGCAAAACCGGCCGGTGCCACGCCCGGGTGTCTTGGATATTGCTCCCTACATACCGGGAAAATCCAAAGCGACCGGCGGGGCAACGCTCCATAAATTGTCAAGCAACGAGACACCGCTTGGCGCAAGTAAACAGGCGATCGCGGCCTATTCGGATCTTTCCAAAGTGCTGGAACTGTATCCCGATGGCAGCGCGAGCGCGCTTCGTCAGGCGATCGGCGAGGTCTACGGTCTCAATTCCGACCGGATCATTTGCGGAGCCGGTTCTGACGAGATCCTGTCTTTGCTCGCTTATGCTTATCTTGGTGCGGGTGATGAGGCGATATACTGCGAACACGGTTTCTTGGTCTATGACATCGCAATACGGGCTGCTGGGGCGACACCGGTTGTGGCACCGGAAATCGAGTTGACGGCAAATGTGGATGCCATTCTCGAACGGGTCACGCCGCGTACGAAAATGGTGTTCTTGGCAAACCCGAATAATCCGACCGGAACCTATCTACCGTTCGAAGAGGTGCGCCGTCTGCATGCGGGCTTGCCAGCCAGCACGTTGCTGGTGCTGGATGCGGCCTACGGAGAATACGTGCGCAGGAACGACTACGAAAGCGGCATGGAGCTGGCAGCCACCTCTGAAAATGTTGTCATGACGCGTACGTTTTCAAAAATTTACGGCCTGGCTAATCTCAGGCTTGGCTGGGGATTCGGACCTGCGCACGTCATTGACGCTTTGAATCGCATCCGGGGGCCATTCAACGTTTCGGGTCCCGCCATCGCGGTTGGCATTGCAGCAGTACGGGACACGGTATTTGTTGAAGCAGCGGTTGCCCACAACGATATATGGTTGCCATGGGTCACGCAGCAGCTTGAAGCTCTGGGTTTGTCCGTGACGCCTAGCGTCGGCAATTTTGTGTTGGTTCATTTCCCCGAACAAGATGGCAAGCGCGCCGTTGACGCTGACCGTTATCTACTTGAGCGCGGCTGCGTGTTGCGGCTGGTCGGGAATTACGGTCTGCCGAATGCGCTGCGTATGTCCATTGGCACGGAAGAGGCCAATCGCACGGTGGTTGATCACCTGAAAGCGTTCCTTCAAGCATAACTTAGAAAAGAAAAATGGCGTCTCCACTATTCGACCGTCTCGCCCTCATCGGGATCGGGCTCATTGGGTCATCTTTGGCCCAAGCCGTGCGTGTACGGGGCCTGGCGCAGGAAATTTCCATCTCAACCCGCTCGGCGAGCACTCTTCAAAGAGCGGAAGAGCTTAGGCTTGGGGATCATTATTCACTGGATGCGGCGGTTGCTGTGGAAGGTGCAGATCTCGTGATTCTCTGCGTGCCGGTTGGTGCGAATGAAGCGGTTGCAAAGTGGATTGCGCCGGCATTGCAACCTGGCGCCATATTGACCGATGTCGGATCGACCAAGGGGTCGGTTATTGCGCAGGTCGCGCCTCATGTGCCGGATGGAGTGCATCTCATTCCGGGTCACCCGATTGCGGGGACAGAACAATCTGGTCCGGATGCCGGTTTCCCGACCCTTTTTGAAGACCGCTGGTGCATTCTGACGCCGCCTGAAGGCGCTGATCCGGCAATGGTACAGAAACTGAGTGCGTTTTGGCGAGCCTGCGGGTCGGATGTTGATGTGATGGAAGCCGGGCACCATGATCTGGTGCTTGCCATTGTGTCACATTTACCGCACCTGATCGCTTACAACATCGTCGGCACGGCAGACGATCTTGAAACCGTTACAAAATCTCAGGTCATCAAGTATTCGGCTTCTGGTTTTCGGGATTTTACCCGTCTCGCTGCCTCCGATCCTACAATGTGGCGAGACGTTTGCCTCAACAACAAAGACGCCATCCTGGAGATGCTGGCGCGCTTTTCGGAAGACCTCTCAGCGCTTCAGCGCGCTATTCGGTGGGGCGATGGCGACATGTTGTTTGATTTGTTTACCCGTACCAGGAGTATCCGCCGGTCGATCATCGAGGCCGGTCAGGAAACTGACGCACCGGATTTCGGGCGTACGAAACCTAGCTGACCGACGGTTACAAAGCCACTCACACGATCAGCTGCGGTTGAACGGAAACGGTTGCGGTGTTCGTGGAAACTGGAACCGCTGTATCGACAGGAAATAGTGCCGGGTCGATGCCCTCCGCGGTACCTATGCTCACGCTGGAAACCTCGCCGCTGCCACCGCTTTGTCCTTCCGAGCCTGCAGCCGCCTCGAACTCGCGCAAGGCCTGCATGCCATCGTCCAGATCGGACATGGCTTTCTTCATTTCTTCCTTGGATTCCTTGTCGTCACGGTCGATCAGGATTTTGATCTTGGCGGCGATGAAATCGATCTCGCTTTTCAGCTCGCGCAAAGCCTTGGCATGGCCTTGGCGCACCTGTGTGCTGTTGTAGCGTTGGTCGCTTTCCTGCTCTGACTGGCCCGCAGCAGAGGTCTGCGAATAGGCCGCAAGGGCCTGTTGGACATCCGCAGGCAAGTTTTTCGCCTGTGTGGGTGTGCCAGCTTCGCTGCGACCAGCTTGTTGATCCGTCCGTGCAGACCCGTTACTGGCACCTTCTGGTGATTTGGCGTTTGCAGCTTTAGGTTCTGCTTGGGTGGGGCGTTTGAGGCGTTTTGCGCCAGATCGGGGCTGCTTGCAGCAGTGTTGCCGGGTCCGTCTGCAGTCGCTGCGACGGCTGGGTTCGACGCGGCGGTGGCGGTCTCGACCCCGGCCTCGACCCCGGCCTCGGAAGCCGCTCCAGTCGCGTTTGCTGGATTTTGCGGTCCAACTCCGGCCACACCGGCCATCATGCTCATTCCGCCGTCTGACAGCGATTTGGCCGCCTGCTTGAATTCTTTGGCGATCTGTTTCAATTCGCGAAGCAACGCCTTTGCCCGCTCCGGTGTCGCGAATTTGAGCCTTTCCTTCAAAAACTCGATTTTTTGCCGAAGCTGCTCGATCCGCATACCGCGGTCGTCGTCCTCGGCTTTCTCGGCTGCTTTTTGAAGGAAATTGGAGGTTTCCTCCGCGCCCTTCATGTTCTGAAGGACCTCTTCCGAGATGTTCAGGAAAGGATTGCCTGCCGCGCTCGTGTCTGTGCTCGCGGCTTGTGCTGCGTTGCCTGCTTGATACTTTGACGCGCCGGGTCCCGCTTGTGGGGCCGTTGTGCGGGTGAGGAGATCGGAGCGTGTTAAACCCGATGAGAGCGTTGAGATCATCTGCCGCCGCCGGAAATACAACCAAAAAGCAATCAAGTGAGTTATGCAACTCACTACGCGCCCAAAATCCTAACAAATAGTAAACAGATGTTTGGTCAGTTTTTCCGTTCGATGATGTATCGGGCGATCTCGTTCAGCGGCGTGGCGTTTTCGCCGAAGGGTGATAAAAGTGTACGGGCCTCCTCGACAAGCTTGTCGAGTTCAGCTCGTGTTGCCTCAATGCCCAACAGGCCGACCAGCGTCGCCTTGCCCGCTTCCGCATCCTTGCCGGTCGCCTTGCCCATGGCTTCGGCATCGGCTTCGACATCAAGCAGGTCATCAGCCAGTTGAAAGGCTAGCCCGATGATCTCGCCGAACCTTTTGAGTCGGTCAGCATCGTTAGGCGAGGCATCTGCGAGGATGGCGCCTGCCCGGCAAGCATAGCGCAACAGCGCGCCGGTTTTCATGGCCTGCAAGGTGCGGATTTCCGCTTCTGTGCGGTCTCGGTGTTCAGATTCCAGATCCAGCATCTGGCCGCCCGCCATGCCGCCGATCCCGGCCGCCCGCGCAAGGTCCCGGGACAGCGTCAGCCGGATGTCCGCACTCTCATGCACCCTGGCATCGGCGATGATGTCGAAGGCAAGTGTTAGAAGAGCATCGCCTGCCAGAATGGCCGTCGCCTCGTCAAAGGCCTTGTGAACGGTGGGCTGACCCCGGCGCAAATCATCGTCATCCATTGCCGGAAGGTCATCATGCACCAGCGAATAGCAGTGGATGAGCTCGAGGGCTGCGCCCGCATAAATCACGCCATCGTCGCTGCGGCCAAATAAGTTCGCAGTCTCAGCAACAAGAATTGGCCTTAATCTCTTACCGCCACCGAGCACCGCATAACGCATCGCCTCCATCAGCTGGGCCGGGCGGCGGACTTCGCCATCCATTGGCGCATCCTGCAGCAGTTCTTCAAGAACTCTGTCAATTCGCTCTGCACTTTTTGCTAGATGCGGTTTTAAATCGCTGCCCATTCCTCACCCATCTGTACGTTTTTCTGACCGCTTGGCGGTTTCCCTGTCGTGAATTCTATGTATCGTCAAGCCACGAAATGGTTTTTTGCTCGAGGAGCAACTGTGAAACCGGGTCTTGGGCGCTTTGTTTTTGGAATGCGGGGGAATTCATGCGCTTGTTGTCAAGCTTGTTGCGGTCGTTCGTCAGGAATGGCCGGATGCGTGTGATTGATGTTGATGGATCGGTGCACACGTTTGGAACTGGAGAAAACGGTCCAACGGTAACCATCCGGATTCATGACAAGGCGCTTCACCGCAAGTTGTTTTTGAACCCTGAACTTGCCGCTGGAGAGGCCTATATGGACGGGTCGTTGACCATGGAAGACGGGTCCACGATCTACGATTTCATGTATCTGTTCTCGGTCAATCGGGCGCCGCTGGGGGCAAATCCGGTTCAAGGTGTGTTGCGGAAATTTTGGAAAGCATTCCGGCGCCGTCAGCAGCAGAACAGCGTTGAGCGGGCCAAGCGGCAGGCCCAGCATCACTATGACCTGTCGACCGACCTCTATCGGCTATTTCTGGATGAGGGTTTGAACTACAGCTGCGCCTACTATCGCAGACCTGAAGACACGCTGGAGGAGGCTCAGGACGCAAAACTCACGCATTTGGTCGCCAAACTAGACCTCAAACCCGACATGGAGGTTCTTGAAATTGGTGGCGGGTGGGGCAGTCTTGCGATCCGGATGGCGCAGGCTGGTGCCAGAGTGACATCTTTGAATGTGTCTCCGGAGCAGGTCCGCATTGCTCAGGAACGGGTCGATGCGGCTGGGGTCAGCGACAAGGTAAAATTCGTTCTGAAGGACTACAGAGAATATTCAGGCAAATTCGACCGCGTGATCTCCGTCGGCATGATGGAGCATGTCGGGATCGGTCACCTTGACGCCTATTTCGGCAAGATTCGGGAAGTGATGAGCGATGACGGCTATGCGGTGGTGCATTCGATCGGACGCATGACCCCGCCGGGCACGACCGGGCCATTTATCCGGAAATACATATTTCCCGGTGGCTATGTTCCGGCTTTATCGGAAGTGTTCGCGTCCACAGAAAGGCTTGGCCTGTGGGTTTGCGATGCCGAGATCTTGCGGTTGCACTATTATTACACCATCAGAGACTGGCGCATCCGCTTCGAGGCGAACCGGGAGGCTGCCGAAAACATATATGATGAAGCTTTTTGTCGGATGTGGGAGTTTTATCTCTGCGCGGTCGAACTGGGCTTCCTGCACGGGTCCAACATGGTGTTTCAGCTGTTTTTGTCGACCGAACGGGATGCTGTGCCGATCATCCGCGATTTTATTCAGGACAATGAGCGCAGCCTTAATGGCCTCGACTGACACCCCAAGCAAAAAGACACGGAAAAAGAACCGCATAAAAAAGCGGCTGCTACAGCTAACAGCGGCTGCCCTGCTGTTTCCGGTGTTTTTGACGATTGTCTACTCGGTTGTCCCGCCTGTTTCCACTCTTATGCTGGCGCGTTATGCGCAAGGGCTGTGGGTCGACCGACAATGGGTTCCGCTGGAAAACATCTCGCCCAATCTCATCCGGTCGGTGGTCGCGTCCGAGGATAGCAGTTTTTGCTCTAACAACGGCGTCGATTGGGGCGCACTCGAAGATCAAATCGAGCTACTGTACGAAGGCGAAACACCGCGCGGGGCCAGTACCTTGACCATGCAGACCACAAAAAACCTCTTTTTGTGGTCCGGGCGTTCCTATGTCCGAAAGGGGCTTGAATTGCCGCTTGCGCTTATGATCAACGCGATCCTGACAAAGAAACGTATTCTTGAGATCTACCTGAACATAGCGGAGTGGGGTGAAGGTATTTTCGGAGCTGAGGCTGCCGCGCAGGCCTGGTTCGGAAAACCTGCAAAGGAACTGACCCGTGTTGAGGCCGCCCGGCTGGCGACAGCACTGCCGAACCCGATTGGCCGCAACCCGGCCCGCCCCAGTGGCGCGCATCAGAGACTAGCAGCGACGAATCTTGCCCGAAGCGGACAGAACGGTCCAATTTTCGATTGTGTTCTGGATAACTAAGCGTTAGACCCGCTCATCGACGGACCGGCGAACACCGGTGCAAGAAAAATTTGCGTGACGGGCTGGCAAAATTCAAGCGTTGCCTGTATAACGCCGCGCATTCCAACACGCTGCGTGATGCCACGCCCCGGGCTATCCCGGTCCGGGCCGCGCGACTATGGACCACGGAGAAGAACAAAATGGCCGTTCCAAAGAGAAAAACCTCGCGCATGAAGCGCGGTTTTCGCCGTTCTGCGGACGCCCTGAAGCAGCCGACTTATGTCGAAGACAAGGATTCGGGTGAACTGCGACGCCCGCATCATGTTGATCTGAAGACCGGCATGTATCGGGGCCGTCAAATCATGACGCCGAAAGACGACGTCTAAGGGTTTTGATCGCTGGCAAGCGAAAGAGTTAGGCCGGCCTGAAAGGGCCGGCCTTTTTCGTGGTGCACGTCACATATCTGTTGGCCGCCCGTTGCTAGACCGTATGTTGTTCTGGTTTGACTACAGTCTTCATCTTCTGACGCGCCCGCCTGGAGCTCTCAATGAAGTTTATTCTTTCGCTGCCGCTCACGCTTTTGCCCCTGATCGCATATAATATCATCGTGTTTTCCGGCGGGGCTTCCGATCCGGCAATGATCTTCGAGACACCGGTGCTGGGTTTCGATATGGTGTCCGGTGCCCGCTTCACCATGGTGACCGGGGATCTCCTGGTTACTGGCGCACTCGTGGTTCTATTCATCGAGGTGCTCAAGGCCACGCGCACGGGCACGGTTGCGCTGGCCGATCATATTCTTTCAATGTTGGTTTTTGTGGCCTATCTCGTTGAGTTTCTTGTGATCGGCGGCGCGGCGACATCGGTGTTTTTTATTTTGATGGTGGTCGCGCTAATTGATGTGATTGCAGGTTTTTCAATCACGATATCAGGCGCGCGCCGGGACTTTGCAGTTGGTCCGGACGCACACTAGCGCAGACGGTTCAGTTTTCGTTTTTGTTATCGTCGGTGATTGCGTGTTTTTGGATGAGCGGAAGCTGGGTCAGCGTGAACAGAAGGGTTATCGGCATGACACCGAACACCTTGAAGCTCACCCAGAAGTCGGTCGAGAATGAGCGCCAGATAAACTCATTGAGTGCTGCGAGAAAGAAAAAGAAGACACCCCAGCGCAGCGTGAGGACACGCCACCCCTCATCAGTCAGCTTGAACGCGCTGTCAAACACATAGCCCAGCAGTGATTTGCCAAACGCAAGGCCGCCGAGCAGTACCGCACCGAACAGACAATTCACGATGGTGGGCTTCAGCTTGATAAACAGTTCGTCATGCAGCCAAAGCGTAAGAGCGCCGAAGACAAGCACGACCACGCCGGACACAAGGGGCATGACCGGCAACCGTTTTGTCAGCCAGAGCGAAACTGTAAGAGAGATGGTAATCGCCACCATAAAAGCCGCGGTAGCGAGGAAGATCGGCTCCCCGACGGCTTTCAGCATTGGAAAGTTGTCCGAGATCTGCTGCCCACGTGAATTGAAAAGAAAGAAAACGGCAAGCGGCCCCAGCTCCAGCGCGAGCTTTAAAAGAGGCGACAATTCCTTGCGGGTTGGATCGTTAGGCGCGTGCTCGAATTCCATGGGCGGTAAGTGCTCCTTTGCTCCTGGTCGGGTGCATCTTGTTATAGGGACATAGGTGAGCTGGACCAAAGGGGTCAAGCGGGAATGCGCAGGAACAAAAAAGGGAAAGGCGCCAATACAGGCGCCTTTCATGAAGGATCGTTGGGCCGTGCGGCTAGCCGTTGGCGATATATTGGCCACCATTGATGGTCATAACGGCGCCTGTCATGAAGCCGGCAGCGTCAGAGGCGAGATAGACAACGGTCTGAGCAATTTCATCAGGATGACCCAGACGACCGACCGGGATTCCCGAAACAATCTGCTCCAAAACCTTTTCCGGCATAGCGGCGACCATGTCTGTGTTGATGTAACCGGGGCAAACGGCGTTGACTGTAATGCCCTTGAAAGCATTCTCCTGCGCGAGTGCTTTCGTGAAGCCGATGACCCCCGCCTTTGCCGCAGAATAATTCGACTGACCCATTTGGCCTTTCTGGCCATTGATAGAGGAGATGTTGATGATCCGGCCGCTTCCGCGTCCACGCATGCCTTCAATCACCGGGCGGGTCATGGTGAACATGGAATCGAGATTGGTCGAAAGAACCGCGCGCCACTGGTCCCAGGACATCTTGTGGAACATACCGTCTTTTGTGATGCCGGCATTGTTGACCAAAACATCAACCGGGCCGAGGTCGGCCTCGACCTTGGCAATGCCTTCTGCGCAGGCATCCGGATCCGAAACGTCCCACTTGTAAACGTGGATTCCGGTTTCTGCCTTGAACGCCTCGGCCTTTTCCGTGTTCCCAGCATAGGTAGCTGCCACCGTGTAGCCAGCGTCTTTAAGGCCCTTTGAAATAGCCTCGCCGATGCCACGTGTTCCCCCCGTGACCAATGCAACCTTGCTCATGCTTTCCTCCTCATTCCAGCGACAAGTCTTTTGTCTTTATTAAACTTCCCTACGGCTTTTCCGTAAAATGTCATGGCAGCCGACTGATGACCCTGCCATGACAAAAATCAATAACTTGCAGAGACTTAGCGCTCCAAGCACATCGCAACGCCCATGCCACCGCCAATGCACAGTGTCGCCAGCCCCTTCTTGGCATCGCGGCGGTTCATCTCGTGAAGCAGTGTGCACAGGATACGCGCGCCAGAGGCGCCAATCGGGTGGCCGATCGCAATCGCGCCCCCGTTGACGTTCACGATGTCGGGGCTCCAGCCCATGTCCTTGTTCACGGCACAGGCCTGAGCCGCGAAGGCCTCGTTGGCTTCGACAAGATCCAAATCCTCGGCGGACCAGCCGGCTTTTTCCAAAGCCTTGCGTGAAGCCGGGATCGGGCCGGATCCCATGATCGACGGATCAACGCCGGCGGTTGCCCAAGATGCGATCCGCGCGAGTGGTTTGAGACCGCGCTTTTCAGCTTCCGCAGCACTCATGACAATCAGCGCTGCGGCGCCATCGTTGATGCCGGATGCATTGGCAGCCGTTACAGTGCCTTCTTTGTTGAATGCCGGACGAAGCTTGGCGACGCTGTCCAGTGTGGCACCGTGGCGGATATATTCATCATCTTCGACAACAGTGTCGCCCTTGCGGCCCTTGACGACGAACGGTGTGATCTCGTCCTTAAACTTGCCAGCCTTTTGCGCAGCTTCAGCCTTGTTTTGGGATGCGACGGCAAACTCATCCTGTTGTTCGCGAGTTATTTGCCATTTTTCAGCGACATTCTCGGCGGTCTGGCCCATGTGATAACCGTTGAATGCGTCCCACAAGCCGTCCTTTATCATGGTGTCGACCATCTTGTAGTCGCCCATCTTGTAACCGGCACGCATGGGAGCACAGTGTGGTGACAGGGTCATGTTTTCCTGTCCGCCGGCAACCATAATGGTGGCATCGCCCGTTTGAATTTGTTGTGCGGCAATGGCGACCGTGCGCAGGCCGGATCCGCAAACCTGATTGAGAGCCCAAGCGGTGGAGCTGTCCGGAATGCCTGCGGCAATGGCAGCCTGACGGGCCGGGTTCTGGCCTTGGCCGGCGGTCAGCACCTGGCCGAAAACGACTTCATCTACATCCGCGCCCTCAACTTTGGCCTGCTCCAAGGCGGCCTTGATCACATGCGCACCAAGCTCATGGGCCGGGGTGGTTGCAAAGGCGCCGTTAAACGACCCAACCGGGGTCCGGGTCGCGCTCACAATAACTACATCGTTAGAAGCGGTCATTTTACTCTCCAGATGCTGCTCAAGCGGTCTGAACCGTTCGATGGCAATTTTGCACCAGCGAGCCGGCCCACTCGCCCGCGACTAGAGACCGCGTCGGAACGGCTGTCAACCGGGAACCTCCGTACCTTTTACGGGATTTTGCAAGCCGCGCCTCATCCTTTCGTCATTGCATATAAAAACGCTGGTAAGACACAATGCGAATGGCTTAGTCTAAAAGTCGGAGGAGGCGACAGACAGCAAGAACGTGTTGTCGCCAAAAAGGAACTTGCCGAAAGGCTCCTTTCAAACGGAATGTATAATGGCAAAGACCACTGAGCCGACAATCATCAAGAAATATGCGAATCGGCGCCTCTACAACACGGGCACCAGCACATACGTCACGCTTGAAGATCTTGCGGTGATGGTGAAGGGCGAGGAGGATTTTGTCGTCTATGATGCCAAGACGGGTGACGACATAACCCGTTCTGTGCTGACGCAGATCATCTTCGAACAGGAAGGAAAGGGGCAGAACCTATTGCCCGTGACTTTCCTGCGTCAGCTGATCCGGTTTTATGGAGACAGCATGCAGGGGCTGGTGCCGAGTTTCCTGGAGTATTCGATGACGTCGTTGACGCAAGAACAGGAAAAGATCCGGGCGCAAATGAGTGAGGCCTTTGGTGCGACCGCTTTCGATGCGATCGAAGACCAGGTCAAACGGAACACTGAAATGTTTGAGCGGGCCATGAAGATGTTCATGCCGTTCCCGACGGGCGAAGGCGGCGCCACTCAGGCAGACAAGCCGCAACGCGGCGGCAAAGAAGACAGTTCCGAGCTTGACGCGATGAAAAAACAGCTGTCGGACATGCAGGAAAAGATCAACGCGCTGTCCGATAAATCTTAGCTTTGCGAGTCACATACGTGGCCAGCTGCGTAGGGACCTAGGTCTCTTGTCGTAGCTGGCCTTTTTGTTTTCGATGGCTGTTATCCGCAATCTGCGACCAGTTGAACGGCTTCAATGCCGGCCAGCGCTGCCGCTTCATCATTGTCGGATGTATCACCTGTTACGCCGACAGCTCCAAGAACGGCGCCATCCGGGCTCTTGACCAGTACGCCGCCCGGTACCGGTACGATTGCGCCGCCGGCAGCGCCGTTCAGTGCCTGAACGAAATGGGGACGGGTTTCCGCATTTGCGTTCAGCCATCGTGTGCCCGTTCCGACAGCCAAAGCACCATAGGCTTTGCCGTTGGCGATTTGCGGGCGCAGGATCGATGACCCGTCCTGACGGGCCATTGAAACCGCATGCCCTCCGTCGTCAAGGACAACGACCGTCAGCGGTTTCAAGCCCAATTCGGCTGCCTTTTCGAATGCGGCAGAAATGATCTTCTGTGCGGTTGAAAGTGATAGTTTGCGCATTTTGAAACTTCTCCGTAATGTCCGCCATTGCCTGTGCCGGGACCGCTAGCATCTGGACAGCGCGCCGACTAGGAGAAAAAGAAGCCAATCATTGCTTCCGGAGGCGAAAAGATGATTGGCCGCTTGGGAGGAAAACTATGCTGCGTGACTTCGAAATACCCGGTCGTTCGCCTGTTTTCTCCAAGAATGCCGCAGTCGCGACGTCGCATCCCTTGGCAACATCCGCGGCCCTTGAAATCCTGCAGGACGGCGGCAACGCAGTGGATGCCGCACTGGCGGCATGTGCCGTTCAGGCTGTTGTCGAACCACATATGAACGGGATTGGCGGCGATTGCTTTGCAATCGTTATGGAATCCGACGGCCGCATGATCGGATTTAACGGCTCGGGCGGTGCTCCCAAAGCCGCATCGGCGGAAAAGCTCGCTGAGCTTGGGGTGGATCAGATTACGCCGGTATCGCCGCACGGCGTTACCGTTCCTGGAGCCGTACGCGCGTGGGAAACCTTGTCCAAAGCGCATGGTGAGTTGCCATTCGACCGGTTGCTTACCCGTGCGATCGACTATGCTGAAAACGGTTTTCCTGTTGCGCCGCGGGTCGCCCGCGATTGGGTCAAGAACGTTGAAAAGCTTGCCAAGTTACCGGCCAGTGCAGCGGCCTATCTGGTTAAAGGCGAGGCTCCGAAAGTTGGTACAATATTAAAATACCCGCGGCTTGCTGAAACGCTTGGCGCGATCGCATCCGGTGGGGCTGACGCATTTTATTCCGGCGCCATAGCACAAGACATTGTCGACGCACTTGCCGAGCTTGGCGGACTCATGCATCCGGACGATCTGGCTGCCTGCCATACGACAGCGGTCTCGCCTGTTATGCGGACCTACAATGGTCATACGATTGCTGAGTTGCCGCCCAATGGCCAGGGTGTCATCGCGCTTTTGATCCTCGGTATCCTGGAGCGCTTTGATCTTCGAAATTTCGACCCTTACGGTCCTGAGCGGTTTCATCTAGCCATGGAAGCAACGCGGATCGGCTACAGTGTTCGCGATCAGTATGTGACCGATCCTGGGTTCATGGACATTTGCCACTCGACACTTGTCAACGAAGACTACATCTCTGAGCTTGCGGACATGGTCTCCATGGACCGGCGGATCGGAACGCTCTCACCCTCGGCGCTCTTCCCGCAAACTGATACGGTCTACATTTCGGTCGTCGATAAAGACGGCTTAAGCGTGTCGTTGATCAATTCGATTTTCAGCGAGTTCGGCAGCGGAATTGTTGCACCGAAGTCAGGTGTGTTGCTTCACAATCGAGGGTCTGTTTTTTCCCCTCGGCCCGGAATGGCGAACTCAATTGCCGGCAGCAAACGCCCGCTTCATACCATCATTCCAGCCATGGGGCTGAAAGGCGGTAAACCCTGGTTGTGCTTTGGGGTCATGGGGGGGCATTACCAGGCATGCGGTCACGCTCATCTGCTGACCAACATTATTGACTACGGGATGGATGTGCAGGCAGCGATCGATTTTCCGCGCATGTTCATGGATCTCAAGTCCCACGCGCTCGAGGCCGAAAAAACCGTCCCGGCAGCGACGCTGGAGGGGTTACGGGCGCGCGGCCATGACATTAGTCTATCAAAAAACCCGATTGGCGGCAGCCAGGCGATAATGATCGAGCCGGCGCGCCATTTACTGATTGCCGGGTCCGATCCACGCAAGGACGGGCACGCAGGCGGTTACTGAAGCAACCGCTCACTGGTTTGAATTGATTTTTGACGCCCGCAACGCGTCTTCCTGTAGTTGAAGCAGGTCAGACAACATGTTGTCATGATCTGCCCGGATCACGTGCACCGGCGGTACATTTGGTGTGCGCGCCATTGCTGCTGTCAACGTCGATGGAAACGATGCGATCGGTTGTCTGCGGCGATAAGGGGCGCGTCTGCGTCGATCATCAGGGTCTGAATCCAGCCGTCTTGCCGGTTGAATGCGCATGGCGTGCTCCCATCCAAAGTCCGGCGCGAAGATCTTGTCCGGACGTTACCAATTCCCCCAGCAAGCATCATTTGCACAGGAGATGGTGGCAACACTGTGCCCTGTGTCACAGTCTATGTGTTTTGCGTGGAGGGGTCTAAAGGCTCGTGGAGACAACATGGCCAGCTTGCCGGCGGCGTGGGCGCGCGGCAATTTCGCGATAGGTGTCGTTGCCTTCTTGCGGGTCGACCCGCCAATTCGTGCGGGTCTGCGGGTCACGGTCACGTGTGGCAATCAAATGAGCAATAAACACGGAGTTCGGTCGGAACCCTTTCGTGTAAATATTATGCTCGCGGACGATCGCCGGTTCCACCACGAGCGGAGCCTTGAAATCGCGCTTAGGGCGCTGTCTTTCCTGCTCCTTTTCATCCGCGGGCTGCTTACGCTTCACATTGGAACGCCCCAAAGCGGAAACCGGTTCAATTCGCACGATCTAAGCCTTTGCCTGTTTCAGATAGGCACACCTGACGCGTGCCTCACCTTGAATCCGCAAGTGTCATGCCAAACGTAAGTGCTTGTTAACCTTTTGTCCTCTGTTTTCCTCATTTCGTGATCAAAAAAGTTAACAATGTGAGCAAATGCTGGACAAGCATTGGATATCCCCTTTAGCTGCCTGGGAAGCGGAGGAGCTATGCCATCACAAGCATTGAGGGGTGTATTCAAGTCCTTGCGGACCTATTACGGTGAGCCGGAACGGGTTGCCGCAATGGATCGCCTTTACAAGCGGTTTCTAGGGCCTGGCACCCTCGCTTTTGATATCGGCAGCCATGTCGGTGACCGGATCGGGGCGTTCCGCCGCTGCGGAGCCAGAGTTGTGGCCGTCGAGCCGCAGCCTTTACCCTTCAGGGCATTGCAGATCATTCACGGGCGGGACGCTTCAGTGTCTTTGGTTCAAGCCGCCTGCGGAGCAAAGCCGGGTCTTTTGACCTTAAGCGTGAATTCACGAAATCCGACGGTCTCGACGGCGTCCCAGGCCTTCACGAAAGCTGCCGAAGGCGCACATGGATGGCGGGGTCAGGTTTGGGATGATCAGATTGAGGTGCCGTGTGTCACTTTGGATCAACTGATCGCCTCAAACGGAATCCCTGATTTTGTAAAGATTGATGTCGAGGGTTTTGAGCCGGATGTGTTGCGCGGGCTCAGCCACGCGGTTTCCGCCTTGTCATTTGAATTTACGACGATCCAGCGGGGGCTGGTCAAAGAGTGTTGCTTGCTGCTCGAGGGGCTTGGGCCTTATCGTTTCAATATTGCACTTGGTGAAAGCCAGCGGTTCGAATTCGAAAACTCCGTTGCGGCTAAGGAACTTTGGCAGTTTGTCGAAGCTCTACCGCAGGACGCTAATTCCGGCGACGTCTATGCGGTTTTGATGGAGCCCCTGCCATAAAAAACGCGCCGGAGAGGCGCGTTTTTCGAACTTCGTGTTTTCCTGGCTTAGGCGAGGGCGCCTTGGGCCTTGTCCACCAGTGCCTTGAACGCATCTGGCTGATGAATTGCGAGGTCGGACAGAACCTTGCGGTCAACTTCAACGCCAGCCTTGTTCAGACCGTCAATGAAGCGGCCATAGGTGAGGCCGTGCTCACGAGTCGCAGCGTTGATGCGCTGGATCCAGAGTGAGCGGAACGTCCGCTTTTTCGCCTTCCGGTCGCGATAAGCGTACTGGCCGGCTTTCTCGACAGCCTGCTTGGCGACGCGAATGGTATTCTTGCGGCGGCCGTAGTAGCCCTTGGCAGCCTTCAAAACTTTTTTGTGACGAGCGTGGGCGGTAACGCCCCTTTTTACGCGTGACATCTAGGTGATCTCCTTAAAAGGCTGGCTTATGCGTAGGGCAGGAACTGCTTCACGATGCGTGCATCCTGATCGCTCAGCGTGGTGGTGCCACGGGCGTTCCGGATGAACTTGTTCGTGCGCTTGATCATGCCATGACGCTTGCCAGCCTGAGCGGTTTTCACCTTGCCGGTTGCAGTCACTTTAAAGCGCTTTTTAGCGCCGGACTTTGTTTTCAACTTGGGCATTTTGCATCCTTTCCTTGGCGCGCCGGATCAGATCCAGCGCTTCTTTTTTGGTGCATCGAGAAGTCGCCACGGCATGCCCATGTCTGGTCGGGGATGGCTTGCGTATGAATACAAATAGCCGGCCCACAACGAGCCGGACGACTCTGGACCGGGCGCTTATAAGGAAACATGCGCCCGGACGCAACCGTAATCCGTCATATTTTGGCGTTGTCCTCTATGACAGGCCAGTGTTTGCTGGGTCAGCCATTCACATCAACGACGACCCGGCCCTTGACTTGGCCTTTGAGTATGTCGGCGCCAAGCTGTGGCAGGTCGCTCAAAGTGGCCGGGTGAATCATGTCGTGAAGCTTGTCCAGCGGCAAATCTGTCGCGAGGCGATTCCACGCGCGGACCCTGTCGTCATAGGGCTTCATCACACTGTCGATGCCCAGAAGATTGACGCCTCGCAACAGGAACGGGATCACTGTAGCCGGCAGGTTCGCCCCGCCTGCCAAGCCAACAGCGGCAACAGAGGCGCCGTATTTCATCTGACCAAGAACGCGTGCGAGCATCGGGCCGCCAACGGCATCAATACATCCGGCCCAGGTTTCGGCTTCAAGCGGGCGTTTGACCGTTTCGTTGACGTCGTCGCGCGGGACAATCGTGCTGGCACCGAGCGCTTTTAGATATTCCCACGTGGATTCGCGTCCGGTCACAGCTGCCACTTCATATCCCAGCTTAGAGAGGATCGCGGTTGCGACGGAACCAACACCGCCCGCAGCGCCGGTGACCAGTACGGGGCCGTTTTCCGGCTTCAGGCCATGGTCTTCGAGCGCCATCACGGCGAGCATCGCAGTGAAGCCGGCCGTTCCGATGGCCATGGCGTCCCGCATGGTCAAGCCGTCGGGAAGCGGCACGAGCCACTCGCCTTTAACACAGGCCTTTTGCGCATAGCCGCCCCACCAAACTTCGCCAACGCGCCAGCCCGTCAATACGACCTTGTCCCCCGGTTTGTACCATTGGTCGGAGGATTCATCGACCGTTCCAGCAAAGTCGATGCCTGGCACATGCGGGTAGGTTTTGACGAGCCCGCCGCCCGGGCCGACGCACAGCCCGTCCTTATAGTTCAAGGTGGAATAGTCGACCGACACCGTCACATTGCCGTCCGGTAACTGGTTATCTTCCAGGTCCTTAACAGATGCGTGGGTCTTACCCTCTTCGTCCTTTTCGACGAGCAATGCCTTGAATGTCATTAAAATTCCCCGCTAGTTGGTGTCGATTCCAGCGCTTTGGCTTTCTGCCGCAACACGAATTTCTGGATCTTGCCCGTTGCTGTTTTGGGCAGTTCGGTGAAGATGATCTTCTTTGGCCGTTTGAAGCCGGCCATATTTTCGCGGCAGAATGCAATCAGACTTTCTTCTGTTGCGGTTCCGTTTTCCTTCAGTTCCACGAAAGCGCAAGGTACTTCGCCCCACTTTTTGTCCGGCAGCGCCACCACGGCAGCAAGCGAAACATCCGGATGGCGGTGCAGAACACTTTCCACTTCCACAGAGGAAATGTTTTCACCGCCTGAAATGATCACATCCTTCAGCCTGTCCCGGATCTGTATGTAGCCGTTCGGATGGCGGACGGCTGCATCGCCGGACCGAAATGCGCCGCCTTCAAAGGCCGTTTCGGTTGCTTCCGGATTTTTGTAGTAGCCCTTCATGACTGTGTTGCTCCGAATGACGATCTCGCCCTGCGTTTTGCCATTCCATGGCACGGGTTCAAGGGTCTCGCGATCGACGACATCGACACGTTCAGTCATCGGGAACGCGATGCCTTGCCAGGACTGCAGCTCGGCCTGCTCGTCTGGTGACAGCGCCCCCCATTCGTCCCGCCACAGGCATTGGGCAATATGGCCATAGGTTTCTGTGAGGCCGTACACCTGCATAACCTCAAACCCGAGTACCTTGGTGGCTGCGAGAACCGCGGCGGGCGGCGGGGCGCCTGCGGTCATAATTTTAACCGGACCGGGCAGAGCAATCCGATCGGCTTGGGGCGTGTTGAGCAGCATTGACAGAACGATTGGCGCGCCGCCCAGATGGGTCACGCCATGTTTGGCGATCAAGTCGAAAACCAACTGGCCCGTAAATTGACGCATGCATATGAGGGTTCCGGCAGCGAGCGTCATTGCCCAGGCGTGGCACCATCCATTGCAATGGAACATCGGCACGCAATACAGGTAGACCGGATGCCGCGGCAGTTCCCATGCAATCGGAGTACCCATGCTGACCAGATAGGCGCCGCGGTGGTGATAGACCACGCCTTTCGGGCGCCCCGATGTTCCCGACGTGTAATTCAGAGCCAGGGCTTGCCACTCGTCATGTGGGCCGTTCCATTGAAATTCGGGGTTTCCATTCACCACAAGCGCATCATAAGTATGCGGGCCAATAGGCGCACCGAAGGGGCCGGTTGGATCCTCGATATTGATCACTGGAAGGGCTTTACCGTTCAACTCGAATGCTTTTTCGATGATTGCGGTAAATGCTGTGTCCGCAATCACCATTTTTGCGTCGCTGTGTTCTAAAATGTAGGCGACAGTATCTGGTTCCAGTCTTGTGTTGATCGCATTCAACACTGCCCCTGTTGCTGGTACGGCATAGTGCAGTTCGAACATCTCCGGTGTATTCGCCGCCATCACCGAAACCGTGTCGCCCAGACCGATTCCCAAGCCCTTGAGGCAGGATGCGATCCGGCGCACACGATCGAAGACTTGCGCCCAAGTCCAAATTTGGTCGTTGTAAACCAGTGCGGTCCGCTCGGGGAAAATGGCTGCCGTCCTCTCGAGGAAAGACAGTGGCGAGAGAGCAACATGGTTCGCAGCGTGTTTCGGGAGCTTGTCATAGTGCTCACGCATGTCTGGTCCTCTCGTCGGCGAATGTGCTTTCCCCGAAGTGTTACCGGTCGGGTCCGCAGCGCTTGAGCCCTCACTTTAGTGAGGTAGCCTCAAAGTGTCATGTTCCCCGTGGCAATCCTTTTGAAACCTTTTGGGGGACGGGCGGTAAACGCTCGGTCTAACCGGTTTCGGCGCCGCTCTATCGGCCATCGTGACGACGTTGTCCGGCTTGCCGCCTGTCTTTCACGTCTTTGCGATTGAATTTTTTGTGCTTGGGCGTAAAAGCGCCAAGTGCGCTTTTGGGTATATTGTCATTATTATCAATAAAAAGCGTAGACGAGCATCTTTCGAGATGTCAGATGCCGACATACGCGTAGTAAGCGCGATGAAAAATAAAAGCGCCGCGCAGCCGGCGCACTAGGGAGCAAACGATGGGCCTGATTTACGACTTGTTCGCCGTTATCGGCGACTTGACCTGGGGGTGGTCACTCATCCCGTTACTGGTGATTTTCGGCGTTTTCATTACTGCGCTGACTGGCTTTGTCCAATTTCAGTTTTTTGGCCGCATGTTCCGGGTCCTAAAGGGAAAAAATCAGTCCGCAGATCCGAATGCGATTTCGGCACGTGAAGCGTTGCTCTTGTCTGTTGGCGGACGGGTTGGCGGTGGCAATGTCGCCGGCGTTGCCGTGGCGATCACCCTTGGCGGCCCTGGAGCCGTTTTCTGGATGTGGGCAATCGCGTTTGTCGGCATGGCAACCAGCCTGGTCGAAAGCTCATTGGCCCAGCTCTACAAGCGGCGGCAGCCTGACGGGATGTTCCGCGGTGGCCCGGCCAGATCAATCATTCACGGTCTGGGGGCAGATTATCGCTGGCTGGCGGTCCTTTACGCAATTTGTTTGATCGGCGCATTCGGCCTGGGTTTCAACGCGTTTCAGGGCAACACCGTGGCAGGAGCTATTCAGGAGAGTTTTGGTCTTCCCCGCCTGTGGACCGGGATTGGTCTGGCAATTCTGGCTGGAGTGATCGTGTTCGGCGGCATCCGGCGAATCGCGAAGGTGTCTGACGTGATCGTCCCGGTCATGGCGATAGGATACATTCTGCTGTCGTTGATTGTGATCCTCTTCAATATTACGGAACTGCCTTCTCTGATCTATCAGATCGTTGCAAATGCATTCGGGTTTGAAGAAGCTGTCGGCGGCGGCATGGGCGCAGCGCTCGCTCAAGGACTGCGGCGGGGCCTGTTTTCCAACGAGGCCGGGCTGGGATCAGCACCCAACGTTGCCGCTACTGCGGATGTACGCCACCCGGTCAGCCAGGGTATCACCCAAGCCTTTTCTGTTTTCATCGACACCATGGTGGTGTGCAGCTGTACCGCTTTTGTGATCTTGCTGTCCGGTGTCTACGTGCCCGGGGCTGACATTGACGGCGTTGTGCTGACCCAGCAATCGCTGGCCTATCATTTGGGTGATTGGTCAAAATACGCGCTCGCGATCATGCTGCTGCTGTTTTCGTTTAGCACCATTATCTACAACTACTATCTCGGCGAGAACGCGTTGACGGTCATAACCAAACAAAGGTTCGCCATACATCTGCTGCGTTTGGTTGTCGTTGTGGTGGTGTTTCTTGGAGCTACGGCGCCTGGGGCAACCAGCGTCTTTTTCTTTGCCGATCCGCTGATGGGTATTCTCGCGGTTGTCAACTTGATTGCCATCATGATGCTGCTGCCGACATGTCTGCGGATCCTGAAGGATTTTCGGGAGCAGCTCAAAGCCGGCGTCGAGCGTCCGGTCCTGGATCCTGACGCTTTCCCAGATCTTGATATCGACCGGACCGCCTGGGTGAAGCGTTAGCACCGAGGCAAGATCAGTGAGGAAGCCGGCGCATCGTCGGCTTTTTCATTTTGAACCTTTGTTTGCTCCAGCTCGTATCTAGTCAAACAGACGAACCGGAGAAATTTGTGATCACAGTTTTTTACGATGGGAAATGCGGCCTTTGCAGTCGCGAAATCAACTATTTCAAAAACCGGCAACCGCTCAAGAGTATCGCATGGTGTGATATTGCCCGCGACCCTAGCGTTCTGTCACAGCGCAATATTTTGCAATCAGAAGCGCTCATGTTTATGCGGGTCGAAGATGAAACCGGCAAGGTGCATAGCCGCGTCGACGCGTTCATTGTGATGTGGGGTCAATTCCGCGGATGGCGCATGCTAGCGCGTTTTTTGTCTTTGCCCGGTGTTCACGCATTGGCAAATACGGCTTACGGTTACTTCGCACGGCGCCGCTTCGAAGGGTATGGTCATTGCAAAGTCGCAGCGGAAAATGACGGTGTAACCGTCCCGGACTTGCTTCGCAAAAACAAATGAAAGACGGCTGAAGAGCCGTCTTTTTTGCAGATCATGTGTTTCGCAAGTCTAGCGAAACGGGCCTAGTTCAATCCAAACAGTCGCTTCAGCTTTGTTTGAAAACCACCGCGATTCTCTTTTCGCCGGAGCTCTTCTTCAGACGTCAAAAATGTAGTCTGGACGACGAACCGCTCTCCTTGAAAAGGCGGGTGCCCGTGCCAGCTATTTTCCGAGCGCGCAAAGGCGAAGACGTTGCCGGCGAGCGGTGAAACTTCTTCCGCATAATCATCCATATCCTTTTCGCCGTTCAGCGCTCGAATGGCTCCACCCTCGGCATCGTTCCAGCCGTCGTTCAGGTAGATTAACATGGTGCAGATCTTAGACTTGGAATCGTTGTGTATCCGGCCGTCGCCGATCTTTGAGTGTCGTCTTACCGTGATCATGCGGGGTTTGTCGTGAAGGTCGAGATCGAGTTTCTCAGACAAGATTTCAGCCAATTCCGATGACTGCAAATCGTCGATCAACTGTTTGAATGCGCCTGAGGCTTCGAGTTTCGAAAGCGGCAGGTAGCCGGTTTCCTGAATATCGGGATAATCCCGCCGGATATCGGCGGCCTGTTCTGGCGTCACGACGCTTTCGCCCACGATATATCTGAATGGCTCTTTACGGACGCCGGAAGCCTTGAGGGCATCGAAGTTCATCATCACAAATCAGTCCTGTTTTTCGAAGATAGGCGCCCCACTCTTAAGGCGCGCCGACGGTAAGTCTTTCAGAGGCCTGTTTCAAACTGAGTGGCTGGAATTACCTGTTTTGAGAGCGTTTTGTGCCTCGCGGGCTTCGATCAGTTTCGCAATCTTGATGAGACGGAAGTACGCCATATTCATGGCGAAGATAAAGCCCTTCCAGCCGCCTGTTATGTGGCCGCGCAGAAGATATGCCCTGAGGAACCAATACGGCATTTCGAAAGGCAAACGCAGCTTGAGGTAGAACGTGCTCTTTGCCTTATGTGCTTTTGCTTGATGCGAGGAAAAGCGGTTCCCTTTGTCCACCATCTGGCTGAAATTGGTAATTGTCCGATGATAAACCGGCGCTGTCAGTTTCTTCGGTTCGATCCCGGCCGCGACATCCACGCGATCGAATATCGGGTGTGTGTTCGTCCCGCCGATCGATCTATGAAACAATTTGACGATGCTGTGGTCCTTGGCAAAAGGACGGGGCTTTTCATCACCTGGATAGACGAAAACCACCCAAAGACGGTAGGCTCCGGCCGCAGGCGCGCCATTTTGGAACTCTGCGCGTATCTGCATAGCGCTTTCCGGAGACAGGAACTCATCAGCGTCCAGACTTAAAATCCAGTCGTTTTTCGCTAAGCTCTCGGCATAGGCTTTTTGCTCGCCGTAACCCGTCCAATCGCGGTGAAAAACCCGGGCACCCAAATCTGCGGCAATCTTACATGTGTCATCGGTGCTGCCGCTGTCCACGACAACGATGTCGTCTGCAAGGCCCTTCACAGTGCGGATCATGCCACCGATCCGCTCCGCCTCGTTCAGTGTTATGATCGTAACGCTGATGGGCAGCGTTCCCGCGTCCGCTTGCGGCGAACCAATTGAGTTGCTTTTCCGTTTCCTATGGATATCAGACTGCATTGAAGGACCACTTGTTGGGGGCCATTGTCGCAACTTCTGCACTGCAGACTGGCCTCTTCTTGAGCTGTTTATTACAGCTGTTGGTCTGTTTCAAATGCATAGGAGCTCTAATGGCCGGCAAGCGATCTGCCTAGAACAAAAAATGTGCCTTTCAGGCAGACCACGCTGCACGTAGTCCGCTAAACTCAGTTTTTCGCGCCTGAACCTTAGTTTTCTCGGATCTAACCCAAAAGTGTGCTGCCGGATTGTTTTCCCTCCGCTGCCCAGATCGAGCCGCGGCGGATGATTTCGGTGACTTGCGGTACCTTCAAATCGTCCAGCTCGTGGCCGATGGAGCAGTAAAACACCCGGCCCTTGTCCCAGCGGCGTTTCCAGACCACCGGGATCACCGTGTCCTCTATCCACCACAAATGCTCCCCTGAGAATGTCGTGGTCGCCAAGACCTCGTTGGAGGGATCGACGAGCATGTAATACTGTTCGGAGGTTAGCCGGAAACTCTTGATCCCCTTCACGATCGGGTCGTCCGGACGGCAGATCGTGACATCGAAATCGATGTAGTCTTCCTTGGGCTGCAGGTTGTCCGGCCAGCCGGGTGGGTGGGCCACGAACTGCCCCCCGATCAGAAAGTGATAGGTCGGCCGGTCGCGGAACGCGTCCCCTATATGGCCATGCCAGCCAGCAATGCCGCACCCGTCGCCAATCAGTTTCAACAGCCCGTCTTCCTGGGGTTTGGTCATGTTGCCGAATTCTTCCTGGTGGCTTGAGCGAGCCGACGACCAGATCGGCAGGGTGCCCGCAGGGCGATGGGGCAAACCACACGAGATTGCAGGCCCGGTTACCTTCCTCGCCAGCGACCATGCCAACTTCATCCACGGCGCCATCCTGCCTGTCGACGGCGGTTGGCTCGCGCGGTAATCACCAACCTTCAGAGAAACCCGACAAAGCACCACCTCTTCGATTGGCGTAGCTGCCACTCAAAAGACTATGCTGCAGGGTCGGGATCCGCCTCCAATTTGATCTCATCTCTCACGGAATTAACCGAGAGACATGTCAAGGAAACACCTCGCTGCCGTGTGTTTCGCGGTCGTCGCGGAAAACGCGCCTACCATATATCCGTGCCCTTTTATTGTTGAGGGCCTTTGTTGGTCTAAGCTTCCCGGTGAAGTTGCTTCCAATAGGCGTCTGCATAATTGCGGAAAGCATTTAAATCATTTGCCCGCTGAATAGTATCTCTATCGATCTGTGTCATTGTGTGTCCGATTCAATTGTCGAAACAACGTTGTCGGCATGTAAAGTTAATTTTATCTCCCCGAAAAATTCATTTTCGTTGATGCTGTATTTACTTGGTTCTATATCGATATTTGCCCAAAACTTATCCGTTATTACATTGATTTCACAAAAAATTCTGCGAATATTGATTGCCGGAAACGAGCTGATAGTCATCCTCGCGTCGCCATTTGCATAGAATAAATTCAAGCTGCATTGAGGAAATCGTTTGGTTTTGCCGCGCCTGCTTAAAAGTGTGTCACACGACACGTCACCAACGACTTTTCCGTCTTTCCATATCCAGAACTCAAGATGTTCGAGATTGAACTCGCCTGCCGCTTTACGCTCCTTGAGAGCAATGTACTTTTCTTTATGAAAGCAAAAGAACCATGGGTCGTCCTGATATAGGTATGTTACTAGCAAATTGGCAGAATTGATTGGCACTACATTTTCTGATCGCCACTGGTTTAGCAAAGCTAAGGTATTCTCGTTACATTCTTCATGTAGAATGGAATTTTTACGTTTTTCGGAAGAAAATATCAGACTGTTGAAAAGATGGTTTGAAAGAAAACGCGTGTCTGACCTGAAATCAGCGTGACCTCTGGGGATCGGCCACTGGACATACTGGAACACAATGCTTTCGCATTTTTCATCCTTAAAGTTTTTGCGGCAGCCTGGAATCAAATCAGACTCTTTCCAAATGATACGTTCGCTCAATGTAAACCCACGATCACTCAAGTCCGTGTTGGCCATGATATCTTTGAACTGATGGGGTGTTTGTGCGTGACCCTGCGAAAATGTGACAGGAGCTAGCGCAAGAGTCGCGGCCAGCACTATTCCATTCATGGCTAACCCGGCATGTGAGTTTTTGGGCAAATCATTTTCCCGTTTCTGTGTCGGACGATTGGAGTTCTCAAACCTGGTATGCGTCTCGCCGCTCTGTCTGGGAGGCCGATGTGCGGTTTTTTAGAACAGTCTCTGGCAAAGGTGGGCTGCATGCCAGGCGCGTGATGTGGTCGGGTGTAACTACTCAGCGGCCGGCACTTCGGCTGAGGCTGCACCAGATGTTTTTCGCCGCTTGCCCAGTTCCGCATCAAGCCGGCGCTCTATGGCGGAGCGCGGCTTGGTGAAGCGGGCGAGCAGGCTGTAAAGCACCGGGGTCAGGAACAGGGTCAGGACACCGGACAAGAGCAACCCGCCGACAATCACTGTTCCGATGGCCGTCCGGCTTTCAGCGCCTGCGCCGCTCGCGAGCACCAGCGGCATAGCTCCCAGAATGGTTGAGATGATTGTCATGACAATCGGGCGCAGGCGCAGGACAGTTGCGTCAATGGCCGACTGGGTGACGCCCTTGCCTTCGTCGCGCAGCTGATTGGCGAATTCGACAATCAGGATGCCGTTCTTCGCCATAAGACCGACCAAAAGGATGATCCCGATCTGGCTGTAGATGTTGAGCGACAATCCGCTGGCCGCCAGCGCAAAGACGGCGCCTGCCACCCCAAGCGGCACGGTCAGCATGATCACCAGCGGATGGACGAAACTCTCGAACTGGGCGGCCAGCACAAGGAAGACGATCAGGAGCGCCAGTGCGAAGGTAAAGCCCGCTCCGCTTGAGGTTTCGCGGAACTGCTGGGATTGCCCGGCAAGACTGATCCGCGCTTCGGCCGGTAGAAGCTCGGCCGCTGCGTCTTCCATGTAGGTGATCGCATCGCCGAGCGAATAGCCTTCCGCCACCGCACCCTCAATCGTGATGGAGGGCAGCCGGTCAAAGCGTCTGAGTTCGGCCGGGGCGGCTTTCACCTCCAGCGACATGAGCGCACTGAGCGGCACCAGGGTTTCGCCGTCATCGGCGCGCAGGAAGATGAAATCAATATCTTCAGGCGACGCGCGGTCTTCGAGCTCTGCCTGAACGAGGACGGGGTATTCGCGGCCCCTCTCCAAATAGGTGGTCACTTCGCGGGCGGCGAGAAGGGTCTGGAGGGTCGTGGCAATGGTCTCGACGGAGATTCCCAGGTCATCGGCGCGTTCCCGGTCGAGCTGGATGTCGAGTTGCGGCTGGTTTTCCTCATAGTCCATTTCAAGATTGCGCAGGTTGGGGTTTTCCTGCCCGCGCTCCAGCAAAATCGCCGCCCATTCCTTCACGCTTTCGAAGTCCGGCCCGCTCACGACAATTCTGAGCGGCGTGCGGCTGCCGCGGAGGCCCAGCCCGGCCGGGGTGATCGGAAAGCCGCGGGCCGCAGTGATATTGCCCATGTCCGGGATCATCGCCCGCACCACATCGCGGTGGGAGCGCTCTCGGTTGTCCCAGTCGGCCAGCCGCAGCACAACGAATGCCCGATGCGGGCGACCCCAGCTGCCGGTATAGGTGAACACGGTTTCAACGTCGCCAGAGGCGACAAGCGGCTCGGATATGCGCTCGACCTGGCGCGCGGCCTGGTCGGTGAAGGTGACTGTGCTGCCTTGCGGGGCCGACAGGGGCACGAACACGACGCCGCGGTCTTCGCTGGGGGTGAGTTCGCTTGGAAGCTGCTGGTAGACCAGCGCGCCGGCTGCTGCGACGGCCACTGCCAGCGCGATGATCACGAGCGGCATGCGCACGGCGAGCGTCACCGCACTGCGAAAGCCTCTCAGAAACCAGTTTTCGCGAATGTCGCCGTCACCGGAAGCCTCTGATACCCCTGAGCCCCGTGACAACACCCGGGAGGCAAGCGCCGGACAGGCGGTGAGCGCAACAAAGGTGGAGATGACCACCGCGCTGGCCATCACAAACCCGAATTCGACAAACAGGCGGCCGACCTGGCCCTGTAGGAAGGACAGCGGGACAAACACCGCAATGAGCGTCATCGATGTCGCCAGGACGGCGAAAGTGACCTGACGTGTGCCCAGGAAGCTTGCCATCAACGGGGTTTCGCCGCGGTCGATCCGCCGCTGGATATTCTCCAGAACTACGATGGCATCATCCACGACCAGACCGATGGCCAGCAGCAGGGCGAGCAAGGTCAAGACGTTGATCGAAAAGCCCAGGGCGGCGATGGCCGCGAAGGTTCCGATCAGGGCGATGGGTATGGTGATGGCCGGGATCAGCGTTGCCCGGAAAGACCGCAAGAAGACAAGAATGACGAGAACGACCAGACCGAGTGACAGGAACAGCGCAGTGACAACCTCACGGATCGAGGCACCAACGAAAATCGCGTCATCCGACCCGACTTCGATCTGCATGTCGGCGGGAAGGTTCGGCTCTAGCTCGGCAATTTCGGCCCGCACGGCCTCGGAAATGGCGATGGTGTTCGACTGGCTTTGACGGATGACCGCCATGCCGACGGCGGTGCGCCCATTATTGCGCACAATCGTGTCGTCTTCCGCAACCCCGGAGACGACCGTTGCAATGTCCTTGATCCGGATCGGGTATCCGGCCACCCGGTCGATCACGACATCCGCAAAGGCATCCACTGTGGGCAAACGGCTGTCGAGGCGAACGGAGAGCTGGCGGGCGTCGGATTTCAGTTCACCGGCCGGCAGTTCGATGTTGGCGCGCTGCAGGGCGCGTTCGATATCGAGCACGGTGAGGTTCCGCGCCGCCATGGCGCGCCGGTCCAGCCAGACGCGGACGGCTTTCGGACGCCCGCCATAGGTCTCAATTGAGGCAACGCCCGGAACCGTGGCAAGCCGGTCGATGATGTAGCGGTCGACATAATCCGTGATTTCGGCCGCGCTCAAGCGTTCTGAGGTGACCGCCAGCCGCATGACCGGGTCCGAATCCGCATCGTTCTTCACCACCTGCGGCTCGTCTGTGTCGGTCGGCAGATCGGCGCGCACCCTCGACACGGCATCGCGCACATCATTGGCCGCCGCGTCGATATCGTTGCCGACTTCGAATTCCACGACCACCCGGCTGCGGCCGCGCCGGCTGCTGGAACTGATGGTTTTCACCCCGGCAACACCGGCGACCGATCCTTCAATGATTTCGGTAATGTCTGTGTCGATCACCTCCGGCGCCGCGCCGCGGTAGGTGGTCGTGATGGTGACCACCGCGGTGTCGATGTCCGGCAGCTCGCGCACCGGTATGGAGTTCAAAACCCCGATGCCAAATACAATAATCAGAAGGCTGGCAACAGCGGCGAGCACCGGGCGGCGGATGGCAAGATCGGACAGCATGCGCGGTTATCCCCGCGTTGCCGAGTGCGGTTTGGCCGCCGTTTCCGGACTTGCAGGCCCGTCTCCCGAGCTGGCGGGCGGTGCGCCGATGATCTCGATGGTGCTGCCGTTGCGCAGCGACTGGATCCCGCGATGGATGACGACGTCCCCGGCCGCAACGCCCTCCAGGATTTCGACCACGCCGTTCCGGCGGATGCCGGCCGTCACCGTCCGCCGTTCGGCGGTTCCCTCGCTGGCGACGTAAAGAAAGATGTTCCCGCCTTCCACTTGCAGGGCTTCTTCCGGAACGACGATCGCGCTGCGCACGCTGAGTTCGATCTCAAGGCGCATGAACATGCCCACGGGAAGCGCCCGATCCGGGTTCGGCAAGCGCGCTCTTACCCGAAAGGAGCGCGAGGTCTGGTCGACCCGGCTGTCAATTGCCGCAACTTTCCCGCTGAAGAACCGGCCGGGAAAGGCCGCGCTTGTCGCAGTGACCGCCTGATCCTGGCGGATCTGACCGTAAAACGTTTCCGGCAGGCGGAACTCGATCTCGACTTCGGACAGATCATCGAGTGTGGTGATCACGGTCGAGGTTTCCACACGGGCCCCGAGATCGATTGAGCTGATGCCGAGGATCCCGCTGAACGGGGCGCGGATGACCCGGTCGGCCAGTCGCCGCTGGGCCCGGTCAAGCTCTGCGCCCGCAATGGCCAGTTCCGATCGCAGCAGTTCCAGATTTGCCTGGCTGATCGTGTTTGTCTGCCGGAGAGATTCCGCCCGCTCCATGGCAAGGCGCCGCTCTTCAATCCGGGCCTTGGCTTCCGCAAGCGTTGCCCGCTCGATCTCGTTGTCGAGCCGCGCCAAGACAGCGCCTTCCACAACTTCCCTGCCCGGGACGATATCGATCTCAATGATGCGGCCTTCGGCCAGCGGTACAATGTCAACGGCTCTGAGCGCCCGGGTCGATCCGACCGCTTCGGCAAACAGCGGCAAGGCTTTTTCAACCGCTGGAACTGTCTCGACCTTGACCGTGCGCGGGCCGCGCTGGGCCCTGGGGCCATTGGCTTCGCTCGCCCCGGCCATATGGGTGTCGTAGTACCAGTACACGCCGCCGCCGAGGCCTGCGAGGACGCACAGCACCAGTATCTGCTTGAAAAAACCCATCACATGCGCGCCTTTGCGGAAATAAGGTCGGCCTCATTGAACAATGTGAGTTGGGCCATTTTTTGGTTATTTATATGATCGTCTGCTACCGGATCAAGTTCGGCCCACAACGTGAGAACTGTAGTGCATGGCCAAAGGCCGATATTGTGCTGGTTCAGGCGTAACCTCGGTCTGCCCTCAGATTGCACGCGCCTGCAAAGGGTTCGCACCTTGACCGGTGCTGTACGCAAGTGTTTTTCGGCCGTCTCGCATTTTGAGAATGTCGTACTGGACATGCAAGAAAACTTGCCCGATTTAACCATCCAGGAGGGCAATGACGTTCCATGTCAGGCATCCGTTGAGGCCGGAGCAAGTCACTTTTCATGAAAGACACATCAAAAAGCAAAATATTTCCGGCAGCACAATCTCAGGTGGTTTCATGTTTGGAAACTGCGTCCGGGTAACCGGAAACGGAGAAGCAAAACCATGCTAAGTGGTGGTGACCCCGACAGGATTCGAACCTGTGACCCTCAGATTAGGAAGCGGGCCCAGTGTATTGAATTGGTTCGGAATTTTTGCAAAACGGGCTCGTTTGCGCCCAAACGATATCAATATCTTAGCAGCGCATTTGCAAACTGTTCAGCGCGCAAGTTCTGCGGGGTCTGAATGGCCCTTCTCCAGCAGAATGACATCCTTTTCGCACTCAAAGCCGTGTGCCTTATGCCCGAGCTGACGGCGGCTACACGCCGTGTTGCCGCCGCCATAATAGATCACTTCAATCGCAAGACTGGCCAATGTGATCCCAGCATCGGCCGGCTCATGAAGCTTTTGAAAATCAGCCGCGCTGCTGTGATCCGGGCAACAAATGAACTCGATGAGTTGGGCCTCATCGAGAAGAAAAGCCATGGAGGCAAATCTCACCGCACGGCCTACCTGCCCAATTGGCCGAAATTTCGGGCGTTTGTCAAAGACTGGGATGCTGGCATGAAGTGCGGAGAAGGGCCCGCCAAAACGTCTGCGACGGTCTCAGACTTGAGACC
>NZ_VLLF01000007.1 GCF_007830545.1 Roseibium hamelinense | reverse complement strand
GACGCGATCCTCGCAGGGCTCGGCAACGATACCCTCAACGGCAATGGCGGCAACGACATCCTGCAGGGGTCTTACGGCAATGACGACCTTAATGGCGGCGACGGCAATGATGTGCTCGACGGCGGTCATGGCGAGGACATCCTCGATGGCGGGGCCGGAAACGACTTCCTCATCTCCCAGGCCGATGGCCGCGAGGGACCTGTTGCCTATGACCCGGACCGCGACGAGGGCGATCCCTATAACGAGCTGACCAACGGCAAGCTCTATCCCGACCAGCCCATCCCCGCCGATGACATTCTCACAGGCGGCCTTGGCGCCGACGTCTTCTACTTCCAGACGCTGATCAACGCCAAGAAGCGCTTCATCGAGGAACACACCAAGGATGACGGCACCATCCGCTGGCATGGGGTTGCGGGCGAGAACGAGAACATCCACGACCACTGGGTCGATGTCATCGGCGATGACATCATCACCGACTTCTCCAAGGCCGGGGGCGACCGGATCATCATCGAGGGTCACACCACCGAGATCCGCTCCATCACCTATGGCGATGAGAATGGCGATGGCATTGTGGACCACTCGCTGATCTCGCTTTACTCCAATCAGGGCAATGGCGGCGGCGCCCATGCCAATGACGACCTTGGCACCATCAAGGTGTTCGGCGATCTCGTCACCGAGGCCGACATCTCGACCACCGCCAAGCCCGCCTATGGCATTGTCAACTCCATCGAGGACCTGGACGAAGCCCTTCAGCCCATCACCAACGGCAGCGCGCGCCCCGACACACCGCTCACTCTCGACCTACCCTCAGCAAGCGACCTCACCCTCCCGCAAGGCCTCACACCCGTCTTCGCAATCGCGGGGGACCTTGAGATGGACGGCAAACGCGGCTCCGAGTTCGCAACCGCCCACACCGATGGCATGGCGCTTGATGAGGGAACCATCGCGTTTTCGTTCAAGGCCGATGAGATCACGGGCCGGGACGCGCTGTTTTCCAAGGATGCCAAAAGCTACGTGGATGGCGGCCATCTAACCGCCTGGGTCAAAAGCAACGGCGATGTTCACATTCGGTTTCAGACCTCCGAGAAATCATACTGGCTGAAAGCCGAAGATGTTGTGAGCGCTGGGACGGAGCATCACTTTGCCTTCTCCTTCGGCGATCACGGCGCCATACTTTATATCGATGGAACGGAAGTTGCCCGGAACGATGCCCTTACCCAAAATTGGCTTGCGAACAGGGAAGTACTGGTCATCGGGGCAAATGACTACACCAGCCAGACTGGCGAGTTGGGCAGAACGCGGGATCATTTTGACGGCGTTATCTCGAACTTTGCTGTTCTGGACCAGCAGCTTACCGGTTTGGGCGCACAGGCTCTGGCTGACATCGACGCCATAGTGTGACCGGTCCGAGCGCCAATGCCTCCGCGCCCAAACCGGGTGCGGAGGCTGAAGCCTGACGTGACAACCGCATGTCATATCCAGCTCGCGGGGCCGGCCGGAAGCATCTGTTCTGCTTACACAATCAGCATTCCCAATCGCCAAACAACGTGCCAGCGCGCAGCGGCTGACCGTCCTTCCTTGCATCGGGGCGCCAGCCGTGAAGCTGAACCGTCACATGGGAGCCACCGGTGAGGATCCTAGATCGCGAATTGTGTGTTGTGCGGCCAAAAAAGACGTCTTCAAGTCGTATCCGGAGACCGGCCCCGCACCGGAGCGTGCTATCTTTTCGCCATGACTGTCGCACCCTCCCCCCTGGCCGCTTCGCCAAGCCTGCCGAACACTCTGAAATCCGTTTGGACGCTGTTGTTCGGGATCTTTCTTTTGATGGTGGCCAACGGATTGCTTGCCAGCTTGCTGGGCGTGCGTGCGGAAAGCGAAAACTTCAGCGCCTCCGTGATCGGCATTATCATGTCCGGCTTTTTTGCCGGACTGCTCGCCGGTTCGCTGTGGACCCCCAAAGGCGTTCGGGTTGTTGGTCATGTGCGGGTGTTTGCCGCCATGTCCGCAATCGCTTCCGGTGCCGTGTTGCTGCATTCCGTGTTCGTCAATGAAGCACTTTGGTGGACCATGCGGTTCGTTACCGGTTTTTGCTATGCCGGTGTCTTCGTGGTTGCCGAAAGTTGGCTGAACGACCGGACACCGCAGGAAACCAGAGGCCAGGTTCTCGCGCTTTATTTGGCTGTCAGCTTCGCGGGCATGGGCAGCGGACAGTTCTTCCTCAATATCGCCAGCAGCCAGGGAGCGGATCTGTTCATTCTCGTTTCGGTTCTGGTCTCATTTGCGGTGGTGCCGCTGCTGTTGCGCGCCACACCTCAGCCCGTCACTGAAAATGCGCGTCCTGTCTCGCTCAAGCGTCTGGCAAGCGCCTCTCCGCTTGGCGTTTTCGGCGTGTTTATCGCTGGGCTTGCCAATGGAACCCTGTTTGGCATGGGGGCCGTCTATGCGCGAAGCGCGGGGTTTTCCGTCTCAGACACGTCGCTGTTCATGGCTCTTTTGATCCTGGGAGCGGCGATCCTGCAGTGGCCGATCGGAAAACTGTCAGACCGGATTGACCGGCGCATCATGATTACGATCGTGACTTCGGCAGCGGCGCTGGTTTGCCTGTTTGCAAGCGATCTGACCAGCATTGACGCACCGGTGTCTGCTGCCCTTGTGGCGCTGGCCGGCGGATTGTCCCTGTCGATCCACTCGTTGTCGCTGGCCTACACCAATGACTACCTGGAAACCGACGAAATGATCGGTGCCAGCAGCGGTCTCGTGCTGATCCTGGGTGCAGGGTCTGTGGGCGGCCCGATCCTTGCAGGGTTCGCACTCGGCTTCTTCGGTGCACCGGGCTTCTTCCTGTCTCTCGTGGTTTTCCACGCCTGCCTCGCGCTTTTCGCGGTTTGGCGCATGACACGGCGCGTGCCGGTTCCGGTCGAAGATCAGGCGCCTTATATCCCGGCGCCGCTGCAAGCAACGGAGATGGCCCTCGTTGTTGCCGAGGCTGCAGCCCAGGAACAGGAAGAGGCAAAGGATCAGCCGCGGGACGCATAAGCGCGAAAAACCCGTCTGAAAAACATCATAATGGTTGTTGGGAAGACTGGCTGGGGTGGCAGGATTCGAACCTGCGCATGGCGGTACCAAAAACCGCTGCCTTACCGCTTGGCTACACCCCAAGGCCGTGGGAGCGGTGTATAACGAGGTGCGGCCCGGAGCGCAAGAGGGCAATGCGCGCAGGATTCCGCCGGTTCGAAAAGTTTTCCCCAGAACGGTTTAGCCGGCTTTGATGAAAAGCCCCATTTGCCGGCCTTATCGGCCGGAAACATGCTTTTGCCGCCCACCTGGGACAGCGGTCAAACCAGTGTGCCGGGCTGTTTTCCGCCACCGGTGAACCGAGGGCAGACTTTTTAAAAAGCAGATACGGCAAAGCTCTTGCGGGAAGAAAAAACCGGTGCTAAATCAGCCGTCACACAGCGCGGCACCGCCCGCTGTTCCCGATGAGCTGTTTGCATGCGTCTGACGCAATAAACAGGTCAGAATACGGATCGGAGTGTAGCGCAGCCTGGTAGCGCACCTCGTTCGGGACGAGGGGGTCGGAGGTTCGAATCCTCTCACTCCGACCATTTTTCCTTTATTTATAGTATTGATTTTAAATCAATTTTTTCGTTTGCACGAAACGTTGCGAGTTATCAGAAGTTTTGGGCCAATGATTGGGCCAACGTTTTGACTGAATTCCTTGGGCCCTGTTTTCCCAAGTATGCCGAGTGTCGGCAGACAGCTGACGCCCGGCCCAGACAAAAAGCAGCGTATCAATCGCTCAGGAACAAGCAGCGCGCCGAGCGACTTCAATAAAATCAGATCGTCATAAGAAGGCATGGATACAGCCAAGCGAGCAGTCATATGGCTATTCTTTCGGCGTCCGCTTTACGTTCTCAAGGCGTTCGTTCACAGGCTTGCGGCTCGATTTGGAAAGCTGTCATTCGTGGCGAGACGACCGAAAGTCTATTGAGGGCGGATTCCGGCCATTCGCTGCGGAATGAGCAAATGGCGGTAGTGCGGGACCTTCCGGACCTTTGCTGCATCGCCGAAATGCCGATCCCATCGGCATGCTCCATAGGTTATTGGGCGGGAACCGGACCTTCACTGCGGTGCTAAACAAGAGAGCTAGATCTGGATTGTCTTATCAACCATTAGCGTGCAGCGTAGATTTTTGGTTTCCTAGTATTGTGTAAGCAATCAATCGCCTGCCACAAGCTCACCGGGCGGCCCCGCACGATTAAACACGCTAGTGAAAAATTCGGGCAAAAGTCGGGTTCAATCTATCTGCGTTGTACTATCGCTATAGCCCGCCATCGAGCACCTGCCATTCCCGTTTTTCAATCTCAAGTTTCTTTATGCGCGAGTAAAGCGTTGTCGGTTCGATGCCGAGCAGGGCGGCTGCTCCAGTTTTGCCAGACACCTTGCCTTGCGTCTCTTTGAGGGCCATCACGATATTGGCTCGAATTTCCAACTGCATTTCATGCTCGGTTCTGACCGTTTTGGCGCTCTGGGCGCGCAGTCCGGACGCACCACCGAGTTCCACAATCAATTTCTCGCCGCGGGATACAATCGCCGCGCGTTCGATAACGTTCCGCAGCTCCTTAACGTTTCCTGGCCAAGCATACTCTGTCAGCATTCGCATGGTGCGCTCTGTCACATAAGGTTCAGGTCGATTGAGGCGCTCACAGGCGACCGACAACAAATGCGTCACGAGATCTGGAATATCGTCTTTGCGATCGCGCAATGGGATGCAGCTGATAGGAAAGACATTCAATGCTAGAAAGAGTTCTTCGCTGAACCTTCCGGCGGAGACCTCGCGTTCGACGTTGCTGGTGCTTGCCGCAATGACCCGCACGTCGAGGTTCTTGAACTGTGTGTCGCCAATCCGCTTAAACTTGCCGTCCTGAAGAACACCTAACAGCTTGTTCTGAATTTCGAGCGGCAGCTCGCACACATTTTCAATGTACAAAGTCCCACCATGCGCCAACTCAATCGCCCCTGAGATCATCTGTGGTCTTTCACCGCCATTGGCGTTTTCAGAGCGGCCAAATAGTTCGGCTTCAATCGCCGTTCGGCTGACCGACCCAGATTTAAAGCGAATAAGAGGCCGTCCTTTCCTGAGGCTATTCGTATGGATCGCATTTGCGACGATTGATTTGCCGGTTCCAGTTTCACCGGTGATCAGAACCGGTGCGCTCGTGGGGGCAACCAGGTCGA
This sequence comes from Roseibium hamelinense, assembly GCF_007830545.1. Lineage (GTDB taxonomy): Bacteria > Pseudomonadota > Alphaproteobacteria > Rhizobiales > Stappiaceae > Roseibium > Roseibium hamelinense. The sequence goes on along the minus strand of NZ_VLLF01000007.1, from coordinate 320,055 downwards.
TCTTGGCATGAAGCTGTTGGATCGAGGGAGAGCGGCCGATCACATGATGATGCGCACGTTCCTTTGTTATCTCCAGTTGCAGATAGGCATTTTCCTGCTCCAGGCGATCTCTGAGTTCAGCGACTTCATTCATAGCTTCAAGGAGCTTTTTCTCATTGAGTTTTCGCTCAGTCACATCACGAAAGACAATTACTGCACCGGCCAAGACCTTCTGGTTGTAGATTGGGGTTGAAACGTATTCCACCTGTATGGGTTTTCCGTCTTTTTTCCAGAAAACATCATCATCAACACGCATCACCTGTTCAAAACGAAATGATTTATATATCGGGCAGTCATGTGCGTGATGAACGCTGCCATCGGTGTGATGATGGTGGATGATGTCATGGATGACATTTCCCACAAGATCCTCAAGCGTCCAGCCGAGCATTTCTTGCGCTGCGCGATTGACGAACGTCGCCTGGCCTTGGGTATTGACCCCGTATATACCTTCTCCCGCTGCGTTGAGGATAAGCTGGTTCTGCAGTTCAAGTTCTGCAAAGAACTCTTCAGCATGCTTCCATCCGACAATACCTTCGCGATGAAGTCGATTGGTTTCGAACTGGTTCTCATGTTGTGACAGTTCGCTGAGCTCCAAGATCAGTAATCCGATAAAGGCGCGCTGTGCGTCGGGATCGTGCGCAATCACTTTCGCCCTGATTTCGCATTCGACCGGAAAACCATTCTGACTGGTGAGGGCTATCTTTCGCGTCCACGCGGATCCGCGATGAATAACCTCGTCCAGAAAAACTATGAATTCAGCAATGTCCGATTTGATAGACGCGGAAAACCTGAAGCCTTCTGGCAGCGGGTCAACCAACACGCGGCGCGCCGCAACATTCGCGCTGACAACGCGATCTTCTTTCGTATCTAGCACCAGCATTGGGAGCGGAATGACTTCAAGGAGAACTGACAGATCTTGATCATTTAGACTTATATCCATTCCAAGCATCCGAACTGACACGCTGCTTTTCGAGCTTACACGAAATTTCGTAATTTATGAATTTTCGTACTATTTTAATCGGAAAAGAAAAGTATAAGTAATTGATAAATATTGCATATAAGAATTTTATCAGGATCTCGAAAGCGGCTATTTTTATGATTAATGTCCGCTCATTGTAAGTCCCAGCAGTCTTCCGCTCGCGGCGCACACTTCCAAATCCTTGGTGAAAAAGAATTGTCGTGAGGGTGTCTTGTCAGTCCATGCAGTTTCTTGAGAGGTAACACATGACCCACTTCAAAGACCCGTTTAATCCAAACATCGATGTTTGGAACGAATGTGGTGAGGCTTCAGAGAGCCCTGCTGATCCCTATGCTGGGCTCTCAAAGGAAGATGCCAACATCTTGAAGCTTCGCGCCAAACAATCGTTGAACGCAGAAGTCGGAATGGCGCGTGCGCTTGAAAGTTCCGTCATGCAGGGATTGTTTAAAACGGACATTTCGCGTCGTGCGTTCTTACGCAGTGCCGGTGTGACTGGCGCACTTGCCGCCGTCTCAACCGTTTTCCCGCTGACGTCACTTCAGGCTATGGCCGAAGAGGCCATGAAAAACCTAGAAAAGACAAAGTTGACTTTGGGTTTCGTGCCGATCACCTGCGCCACGCCGATCATTGGCGGTCATGCGCTAGGCTTCTACCAGCGGTATGGTCTTGATGTTGATATTGTTAAGACAGCTGGGTGGGCCGTATCACGCGACAAGTGTCTGAATGGCGAATACGATGGTTCACACCTCCTATTCCCGATGCCAATGGCAATGTCACTCGGCATTGGATCGACGGCACAACCTTGGAAAGTGGTGTCGAATGTAAATACCAACGGCCAGGCGATCGTTCTGGCGAACAAGCACCGCAACAACCAGGATCCCAAAAATTGGAAAGGGTTCAAGTTTGCGGTCCCGTTTGAATACTCGATGCACAACCTGCTTTTGCGCAACTACGTTGCCGATGCGGGCCTGGACCCGGATCGAGACATCCAGATCCGTGTGGTACCACCGCCGGAAATGGTCGCAAACCTGCGCTCAGAAAACGTCGATGGCTATCTCGCACCGGACCCGTTCTGTCAGCGTGCCGTCTATGATCAGGTCGGCTTTATTCACAAGCTGACGCTGGACCTTTGGAAACAGCATCCGTGCTGTGTGTTCGGTCTGTCTGAGAAGTTCATCACAGAAAACCCGAACACGACCATGGCATTAACGACCTCTATCCTGGAGGCCACGGCTTCAGCGGAAACGGCCGAGGGCCGCGTTGCATTCGCGGAATCGATGGCGCCGGCAAACTATCTCAACCAGCCCGTTGAAATTCTGAAACAGATCCTGACCGGTGTGTTCCCAGACGGGCAAGGCAATATCAAAAACGTTCCGGACCGGATTTCGTTCATGCCTTTGCCAACCCAAACAATGGGAACCTGGGTGCTTTCGCAGTTGCGGCGCTGGAACTACATCGACAGCGATACCAACTATTCCACTCTTGCGGAAGAGCTAGTGATGACGACGACCACACGTGAACGGATGCGCGCAATGATGGCGGCTGACCCGAACTTGACCTTCTCTGATGCAGAACAGGATGTCTACGCGCCAGTCGACATTCAGGGCCGCGAGTTCGCTCCGGCTGCGGCGCAACAGTTCATCGACAGCCAACCGTTCTCCCGCACCGTTGGCTGAACCAGCCAAAAAAACACAGACGGAGCAAGCACGCTTGCTCCGTCTTAAGTCAGACCTTTTTGGGATTGTTTTATGGTCCAGAAAATAGATATGCGAAGCACTCTGCTGTCATTGACAATTCTGTTGGTCGGCATCTTCATCTGGCATGTCACAACCCATGTTCCAGACACCGGTCCGAAAGGTGTCGTGTTGTCACAGACCGAGACAGACACGCTGCTTGGGAAAAAGATGCTTCCCGAGGACATTGAGTATTATTCGGCTCAAGGCGTTGAATTCAGCCAACTGGAGCAAATTGCGTCCCTGAATCTCTCACGTGCGATGATCGAAGCTGCAGGCGGTATCCGAGCTCTCGGTATCAGCGTTCCGGATGAAAACAGCGCGCCAGCGCCTGGCTCGCTTTTCCCTTCACCAAGCCAGATCGGATCCGAGTTGTGGGCAACCGTAACAGATCCCTTCTACGTTGCTGGAACCAACGACATGGGTTACGGCATACAGATGGGATACTCATTGCTGCGGGTTCTGATCGGGTATTCACTTTCGGCTGCAGTCGCCATTCCACTCGGCTTTCTCATTGGGATGTCGCCTATGTTCTACAAGGCGCTCGATCCTTTCATTCAGGTTCTGAAGCCGATCTCGCCGTTGGCCTGGATGCCGATTGCCCTCTTTACCATCGGTGATAGCGAATTGTCGTCGATTTTCGTGATCTTTATCTGCTCGCTTTGGCCAATGCTGACCAATACCGCTTTTGGTGTTGCCGGTGTCCGTTCGGACTGGGTCAATGTTGCGCGCACACATGAACTGAGCACTACAAAGACCGCACTGACTGTCATTCTGCCAGCCGCAGCACCGACCATCATCACCGGCATGCGCATCTCCATTGGTATTGCTTGGCTGGTGATCGTGGCCGCCGAGATGCTTGTTGGAGGCACTGGTATTGGATACGTGGTGTGGAACGAATGGAATGGTCTCCGTCTCGACCGGATGATTGTCGCAATTCTGCTGATCGGCGTGGTGGGCATGTTGCTCGATGCCGCCTTTGCCCGGCTGCAACGTGCCGTCGCTTACGCTGAATAGGAGTGAATTGATGACCAAACCATTTCTTTCCATTGAACTTCTGACACAGCAGTTTCCGGACGGCGCCGGGGGCACGCTGACCGTTTTCGAAAACAGCACCTTCGGCGTTGAACAGGGCGAGTTCGTTTGCATTCTCGGCCATTCCGGGTGCGGTAAATCGACGATCATGAACGTGCTTGCCGGTCTGGCCGAGCCAACGAGCGGTACGGTCATCATGGACGGCGAGCTGGTTTCCGGACCGAGTCTTGATCGCGGCGTCGTGTTTCAGAACTACTCGCTGCTGCCGTGGCTCTCAGCTCTCAAAAACGTCATGTTTGGTGTAGCGGCGCGGCACCAGGATTGGAGCAAGTCCGAGGTTCAGGCACATTCGGAAAAATACCTGGCCATGGTGGGGCTGGATGGTGACGCCATCCACCGGAAACCATCCCAACTGTCTGGAGGTATGCGCCAGCGCGTCTCCATTGCAAGGGCGTTCGCCAATCACCCCAAACTGCTTCTTCTCGACGAACCTTTTGGCGCGCTTGACGCGCTGACGCGCGGAACAATCCAGGACGAACTTCTGAAGATTTGGAACGGGACAAATCAAACCGTTTTCATGATCACGCATGATATTGATGAAGCCATTTTACTTGCGGATCGAATATTGGTGATGACCAACGGACCGTTCGCACGTGTGGCAGAGGCTGTGGAGATCACCATTCCACGACCGCGTCGGCGTGAAGAAATCATCGATCACCCGAACTACTACGCGATCCGCAATCATCTCGTGCACTTCCTCGGCTCGCGTTCCAAGGAACTGGCGGGTCAGTCCGGAGGCGGCGAAGTACACTCACCTGAAACCATCCGAATTGATCGCACCGGGACAGACACGCTCGAAGGCGACGATGATCCAACCCATCAAGCGCAATTGCGCGCTGTGAATGAATAACAAAACAGGAGCGAACCATGACCATCGAAGTTCCGCAATTGCTTACCAAAGACGACGTGGCCCAGATCATTTTGGCCGCAAAAAAGGAAACCGGCATGTCCTGGGAGGACATCGCAGATAAGATCTCCATGTCGCCGGTCTGGACCCACTCGGCCTGCGTTGGTATGAATGCTATGACCGAGGAGAAAGCCAAGGCGCTGGCGCAGGTGCTGGGTTTGCCGTCGGAAGTGATCGACGTTCTTGTCGACAGCCCCACAAAGGTCTGGGAGCAAACTGTCCCGACAGACCCCTGCATTTACCGGCTTTATGAAATCGTCGGCGTCTACGGCCCGACCATCAAGGCGCTGATCCACGAAGAGTTTGGCGATGGCATCATGTCAGCGATTGATTTTGACATGAGCATCACGCGCGTCGCCAACCCGAAAGGCGACCGGGTGAAGGTCGAGATGTCCGGCAAGTTTCTCGGCTACAACAGCTGGTAAGCGCATCGAAACTGAATTGGCGGGCCGGCCGCGAAGTCCGGTCCGTCGCCCCGTTGATGACCGATTGGGACCACGACATTGACCAGACCCCCTTTGCCGCCGTTCACACATGAGGACGCAGTTAAGAAGGTTCGAATGGCGGAAAACGCCTGGAACCTTCAAGATCCGGCCAAGGTCGCATTGGCCTATACTCCGGATTCGAAATGGCGCAATCGCTCAGATTTCGTTCATGGTCGGGAAGAGATCGAGGCCTTCTTGACACGCAAATGGATGAAAGAACTTGATTATCGCCTGATCAAGGAAATTTGGGCCCATGGTGACGATAGAATTGCTGTGCGCTTTGTCTACGAATGCCATGATGCCGAGGGTAATTGGTATCGATCCCATGGAAATGAAAACTGGCGCTTCGATGCTGAAGGATTGATGGCGGAACGTCATGCGTCCATCAATGATGTCGCGATCCAAGAGAGTGACAGGCTCTTCCGGTGGCCGAGCGGCATGCGCCCGGATGATCATCCAGGCCTGACAGCATTGGGTCTCTAAGCCCAGGACAGAATTGACGTGCTCCGAAGATCCCTTGCCCGGGTGAAATTGGCTGACCAAAGTCTTGCTAGTCCTAGAAAAACGGCCCCGCAATTTGGAGGATCTTAGGGGTCCGCTTTGGGGCCGCATTGCTGATCTCAGTTTGCTGCGTCTGCGAATGCTCCTTCATTTTGAAGGTCCAACTTGGGCTCGTTCCAGTCATTCGCCGCGCTTTGCACGAACGTCCACTCCGGGCCAGAACTACCCCGCGTATCCGGGGACGACGAATGTCAGCTAAGCCCAGTCGGTGTACATTAGCCGACAGTCTCCTTGCGGCCCCATTTCATTCGTTCGTTAATGCCTGAGTGCCCGGTGTATGCGACTCGCTTTATCCAACTCGACGATTTTCCTCACCTGCCCCGGAAATAATTTCCAGGACCTCCCGCCCTTTCAATTCGTGCCGCTGCATCAGGGCATCGAAAAGCGCTTCATGCGCTGGTTTATTCTCTTCCAGAATCCCGCGCGCATCTTCGTAGGCCTTGTCGAGCGTTGCCTCGACACGTTGGCGCAGAACACGATCGGTGAGCAGGACTTCGCGGACCTGCTTTGACCCGTTCGGGATCAGCTGAACAAGGCTGTCGCCGAAACCAAGGCTTGCTTCCATTTCTGTCGCGATCTGAGTGGCGAACGCCAGGTCAGAGCCCGAACTACCGCCGCCCCCGTCGGCGATCTCGCCAAACACCAGTTCTTCTGCGGCGAGACCTGCCAAATGCACCATCAGCTGAGCCTCATAGTCCCGACGTGTCCGACCTTTAAGCGCGGATTTTCTGATTTCCAGACAGCCGACCTCGACCTTTGTTCCTTGCATTGCGAGCTCCGGCTCGATCCTTAACCGAACGATTTCGCCGTCTCCAACGCTGGCGTGGACAATCGCGTGGCCTGCTTCATGGACGGCAATGCGTCTCAGGTCCGCCTGACTGAAGGCAATTCGATTTGGAAGTCTGGAGACGAGGTCGTCATGTTCAAGGTCCCGCCTTTCCCTTCGTGCCGACCGGCGGGCGTCGCGCACGAATTTTTCAATGTCCGCTCCCGAGTGACCTTCAAGCCGGTCCGCGATATTTGACAAGTCTTTATGTTCCAATGCGCCTTTCAGATGCCAGCGGAGGATCTGCTCACGCGCCTGCCGATCGGGCAACGGAATACAGATCGTCCTTTCTAACCGCCCGGGACGGAGGAAGGCTGGATCAACAATTTCCGGATGATTACACGCCGCAACAACGACAATGCCTTCCCGGTCCTCGACACCATCGAGGCATTCCAGCAGACCGTTGATCTTCTCGACAACGTAAAGCGCATTATCACCTCGGACTGTCCTGCGATCGCCGACGGAATCAAATTCATCGAGGAATAAGACGCATGGTGCTTTCTTGCGCGCCTCTGCAAATGTCCTCCGCATAGCCTTTAGAAGATCGCCCAGATGTCCAGCTGCTTGCCATTGCGCAAGCGACGAAGCAACAAGTTCGACACCGCAGCTTTTCGCCAGTGCCTTGGCGTAGGTCGTTTTACCGGTTCCGGGAGGCCCGGCGACGAGAACACCTCGGTTGACATCCGACCAGGGCAATTTTCCTGTCCGCCATTCCTTCAGATCCACTGCAAGCTCCCTGCCCCACTCCCCGGCCTCGCCAAGTCCTGCAAGGGTTTCAAGGGAGAGCTCAACGTTTGCCGGATTCTCGTCGGCCTTGGATTTGTCCTCGGAAATTGCTTCAAGGACCTTTCGCCAGGACTTGCCACGAGAGGCGGCCATGGTCAGATCGAACAGGCTGTGGCGCGTCAGACGCTCAGCGTCTTCCAGACTGATCTGGACCCGTACACAATATGCGAATGCCGCTTGAAGGTGTCGCGGCGTCGGACCCTCGAGATAAATGATCCTGTCCGCGATTTTTCGGAAGAGGTCAGGCAGGTCTCCCTCCTCTTCCACCACTGCAAAAATGGCCTTCTTCCCCTTTAGAGCAATGAGGAACTCTTCTTCGATTTTCTCAAGTTTCCTGGGTCGTTTTGTGCTGGTTGGTTCGCAGTCGAGGAAAACTGCGACAGGATCCTGAAACCGATTTCTCAAAACCTTCAAATCGGGAAGCCGCAGCAGCGTGAGCGCGTCTTGAATCTCGTCCATCGGCGGGTTTCTTCCAGCGATGATGCCAATTACCGGGGGATGGCTAAGCCTGATCTCAGGCACAGAACGCAGCGCACGGCGGACAATGCAATGCGCCAGAAACTGATGGAATTGCGGTTTTTCTTTCTGGAAATAATGACGAAGAATGTCAGACATGCAGATACTCTCTTGAGAAGCTCGATCGGAAGGTTTTGGTCTCAGCGAGACGCACGGTCACCGAGGCGATACCAGCGTGACAACGTTCGGGCGGCGCCGATGTCTTTGAGAACTATGAAAAGCGGCGAACTGACCATTGGCGCATCGTTTCCGGGGATGATTGGATGCCCCGACACGTCGCCCGACAACGCTGCAATTCCGCGTTTGATCACAAGGTAATCATTCAGAAACGGTGCTTTGGCCAGGGTGTCATTTGACGGGTAATTCCCTGCCCTCAGACCTTTAAGGTCGTTGAGAAGCCCTTGCAGCTTTTCGATGTCACTCGACAGCAACCCCGCCGCCTCCGGGTCTTTCAAGTTTTCGATGAACATGGATACAGTTCTCCTGTTTCCGCCGAAGGGTTTTCAGGCGGATCGTGGTTCGGTTGGTGATGATTGGGGGTTGGCCTCGCCGGATTTGTCCGGTTTCTGGCCAGTTATTGCGTCACCGCGTTCTATGGTGAATCGCATTTGTTGCGTTCAGAATCGCGCGCTAAGGGAACGCCGTTTCTGGTTAGGAAGGGCTGACACGGCGCATCTGACGACCCTGACGCCGAGTCGGTAGATCGGATAGACATTTTGCTAGCGAGGGCCGAACAGCAGGATTGGTCCTGCTATACGCTCCGTCGCTCGCATCGCCTTTGTCTCCGAGCGGCCGGCGGCTCGTTTCTGCCAGCGGTCCATCCGTCTTTTGAACTTTTGCGCCGATCGCTGTCATGAGACGTGGCATCATGCGTTGGGCGATGCTCGAACTCATGTAGGCCGACATCGCCTCAACGAACCCGGAAATCGGAATTCCAAAATACGCATCGACTGTTGTTCGTGTGACCGTTGGTCGTCCCACGATCCCGGATCGACCATACCAATCGACAAGGACTTGCCGAACGGCGAGAACAGGCAGTCCTTTTCGTAGCATATGGTTCTTCAACATGAGGCCGGCAGCCGTCAGGTCTTTTCGTGCGTTTCTTGCGTCGCTCCCTCCCTGAGCACCGCCTCCACGCTTGACAGAAATAACGTGCAAGTCCCCGGTCTCATGATCGAACACCACGATATCAATCATGGCCCGCTTGCCGTGAGTGTTAGCGATTGGAAAATTGAGACCCTCGAGCTTGTCCAGCTGATTGCTGTCGACCAGCGACATAGCCTCTTTTGAGACCTTCACCCCCACTTGTTTTTGAACCTCGTAACGGTCCCGCGCTGAGGCAACAAACGCGTGCGCGATCGCTTCCTCGAGAAGAATACCGTGGCGTTTTGACAGGCTGTCCAGCGGCCCTTTTACCTGGGTCAATCTGTTGCCGAGCAGCTCGTCCGAGCTGTAGATCTTGTCGAAGCACTCCTGCAACGCAGTGTCGACAGCTTCACGAAGTTCTTTGGGTAGAGTTGCAGTTTCAGGTGCATAAGCACCTTGGCTGCCGAATTGGGCACCGGATGTGCTGGAAACTGGAATTTGATTGTGCATGAGTGGTCCTCTCTCGTTGACTGACGAGAACTAAAAACGCACTTTTAATGCATCAATGCAATCTGATTCATCAATTATGGTTAATCAATGATAAACGCTAAGCAATGCCGCGCCACCCGAGCCTGGCTCTCCTGGTCTCAGGATGAACTTGCCAAAAGGTCGCTGGTATCCAAGCGAGCAATAGCCGGTTTTGAGTTGGAAAAAACGGTCCCACACGACCGGACACTGCGTGATCTGCAACGCGCGTTTGAGGATGCCGGGATCACTTTCCTAATGGATGGTGCAAGGGGAATTGGATTGCAGGAACGTTAGGAGGAATTAGCTTAAGCCCGAAAAACGTTGCCAACAGTATCATGCAACGTCCGCCGAGTTGCCCGTAAATCGGATGGACGCATTTCAAGTTACGCTTTTTCGATTCAAGCGCTGAGAGTTGCGATTCGGACAGCGGCAAGAGCGCTTCAGCCAGACACGCCGTTTCCAAGAATTTCGATTCATTTGATTGAGCAAGTGTGACAAGGGCGAACGGCGTTCCAATAAACCAGCAACACCACCAATTAGGAAATAATTTCCGCAAAAGCGGCGCAACACCGATAGACGCAAGCAGGGATGGTCAGATATCGGCCGCAGTGTGAATAAAATGCCAAATATGTAACGTGAAAAGACTTCCCGCTTACGCGATCCTATCGCGAATAGCTGACATTCATCGACCCTGGTTGCGGTGGAGGTTCCGGCCCATAGCGGACATCGGTGCACCGGGCAGCGAATGTCTGTTCCGCGCCCAACATGTCGAATACTGCATGTGGCACGAATATCGGCTTCGGAGTATCATGGTAAAAACCCGGAATGCCCCATGGCCAATACTCGTTTTTCTTCGCTTGCCCAAACCCTGGCTTTGCCATGTCGTTTACGCTGAAACAAGCCCGCTACTTTGTTGGAGCCGCCGAGTTCGGTACAATTAGCCGGGCCGCCGTCGAACTCTCTGTGTCCCAAAGTGCGGTTACAGAAGCAATCAAGGACCTTGAGGCGCGCCTTGGTGTCAGGCTCTTCGAACGGCGGAGACGCGGCATTGAACTCACCCATGACGGTCATGTGTTTCTTCGGCATGCGAAAGCCATTTTAACCGAAGTTTCGAATGCCGAGATCAACCTCAGTTCCCGGGAAAGTACCGTTTCCGGAGTGCTCAATCTTGGCGTTACATCCCTGACAGCCGGTTACGTGCTTTCAGACTTGTTGTCGCGGTTCCGCCGCGCTCAGCCATACATTGACACCCGTGCCATCGAAGACACGGGCGATTACCTGGAGCATCTTCTCGTTGGTGGCGAACTCGACATCGGTATCATGGTGGTTACAAATCTTCGAAACCATCACGCGCTCCATTCCGAAATCCTCGTCGTATCGCCTTATAGGTTATGGCTACCGCTTGGGCATCGGCTTGGCAGTAAGCAGAGCATTGCGGTCGAGGATCTTGCCGAGGAGCGGCTAATTCTCCTGGACGTGGACGAAATGCAGGCAGAATCCATGCGTCTCCTTGATGTATTTGTCCAAAAACCGACCGTTGCGTTCAAGACACGCTCGGTTGAGGCCGTTCGTTCTTTGGTCGCCAGTGGTGCTGGCGTCGCACTTTTGCCCGATCTTGTATATCGGCCCTGGTCACTTGAAGGCGAGCGGATCGAGAGCCGAGACGTCTCCGGTCAGCTGCCAGTTGTCCAAGTGGGCCTGGTCTGGCGGCGCGGCGCGAGCATCTCGGGCACTACAAGGGCCTTTATTTCGGTCGCTCAGAGTTTTCACGCGCCTCGCCTACGTTGATATCGGAATTTCCGATAGAACGTCACTGAATATTGAATTTGCCAATTCACGCTGGCTGGCTCAATTTTTTCAACAGAGCAGAAAAAGCCTCAGAGGGTGATCATGAAACAGTTACTAAAAACAACCGCAGTTGTAAGCGTATGTGCGTCAATCGCTGCGCCTTCTTTTGCCGAAGGTATGGTGACCGAGCTTGGCGCGGGCGAAGGCGAGCTGAATATTGTTGCCTGGCCCGGCTACATTGAACGCGGGGAGACGGTCGGCGATTTCGACTGGGTCACCAAGTTCGAAGAAACGACTGGCTGCATGGTCAAAGTCAAAACAGCCAACACCTCTGACGAGATGGTCGCGTTGATGAACGAGGGCGGCTTTGACCTCGTCACCGCCTCAGGAGATGCCAGCCTTAGAATGGTTGCCGGTAAGCGTGTTCAACCAATCAACACGGCGTTGATCCCGAGCTGGGACACCATTGATGACCGTTTGAAAGAAGCACCTTGGCACTTCGTCGACGGCACCCATTACGGCACGCCGTATATGTGGGGTCCAAATATCTTGATGTACAACACCGAGGTGTTTGGTGACGCTCCGCCAAAATCATGGTCGGTGGTCTTTGAGGAACAAAACCTGCCGGACGGCGAGACCAACAGTGGGCGTGTTCAAGCCTATGACGGCCCGATCCACATCGCCGATGCCGCCTTGTATCTGATGACACACAAGCCGGAACTCGGCATCGTATCTCCATACGAGCTGAATGCTGACCAATATACAGCAGCACTCGATTTGCTGCGCGAGCAGCGCAAGCTGGTCAGCCGGTACTGGCACGATGCCTTTATCCAGATCGATGACTTCAAGAACGAGGGCATGGCCGCGTCGGGCTCATGGCCTTTCCAACGCAACCTGCTGCAAGGCGACGGCGCGCCGATCGCCAGTGTGATTCCCGAGGAGGGCGTCACGGGTTGGGCGGACACGACAATGATGCATGTGGACAGTTCAAACCCGAATTGCGCCTACATGTGGATGGAACACACTCTGAGCTCAAACCTGATGTCCGATCTTTCCGTCTGGTTCGGGGCCAACCCAGCCGTTCCGGCGGCCTGCACCGACGGGCGCGGTATGCAAACAGCCAAAGGCTGCACAAAGAACGGTTTCGATGATTTCGAAAAGGTCAGTTTTTGGACGACACCTGTCACCCGTTGTGAAAGCCAGGATGAGTGTGTTCCGTACTACCGCTGGGTCTCAGACTACATTGGAGTGATTGGTGGACGCTAGGCCAGATCAGGTTGCAAGCAACAATCGCATTCTTCGCCAATCCGCGTTGGAAAGTATGACACCAGCTGTATCTCTCCGATCCGTATCACGTCATTTTGGTCAAGTCCGGGCAGTTGATGCGGTAAACCTGGACATCGCGGAGGGCGAGTTTTTCGCCCTTCTCGGCCCCTCGGGCTCTGGCAAGACCACTTGTTTGCGCCTGATTGCAGGGTTTGAACAACCAACCAGTGGCGCCGTTGTGATCTTCGGCGAAGACGCGACCCGGGTTCCTCCTTACCGGCGCCCGGTGAACACCGTCTTTCAAGACTATGCCCTGTTCCCTCACCTGAATATTCTAGACAATGTAGCCTACGGATTGATGGTCCGCGGTGAGAAAAAAGCGGCACGGCATCAGGCGGCTGAGGAAGCCTTGTCGCTTGTTGCTCTCGGCGGTTTTGCGGGCCGAAAACCGTCGGAACTATCGGGCGGTCAGCGCCAACGCGTTGCGCTAGCGCGCGCATTGGTGCTGAAGCCGAAAGTCTTGCTTCTCGATGAGCCGCTAGGCGCGCTAGATCTCAAACTCCGCGAGCAAATGCAGAGTGAGCTTAAAGCCCTTCAACGCCGCCTCGGTATCACCTTCATATTTGTGACTCACGATCAAGGGGAAGCGCTCTCTATGGCCGACAGGGTGGCGGTCTTCGATCGGGGCCACATTCAACAGATCGGTGCGCCGCAGGATGTTTACGACCGGCCCGAAACTCCATTCGTGGCGGACTTTGTCGGTTCTTCCAACGTGCTTCCGTCGAACATGGTCGAGCAGCTGGCTGGACAAAGCGTGCCGGCCAGTTTGCGGCCTGAGCAAATCCGATTGACCGATACCGATGGCAAATTGATTGGCAATGTCATTGGTTCCGCTTTTTTGGGAGCCGCCAACCGGATTGAGCTGGATGTCGGTGGAGTCCGTCTGTCCGTGCTGCTGCCCAAGACCGCCGCCGTCCCGGATCTGGGCTCATTGGTAAATTTGACCTGGGATGACGGTGCGCTGCACGTGATGAGGGGCGAACATGTCTGAAACGGCAACGGTTTCTTCGCGAATTTCGGATTCGTTCTGGCGGCGGCCTACGATCCTGTTGCTTTTGCTTGTGACCCCTCCGCTGCTGTGGCTTGGCATCGTTTACCTGGGGTCGCTGTTTGCGCTGCTTGCCCAGAGTTTTTTCTCGATCGACGAATTTACCGGTCTCGTACGGTACGAGTTTACACTAAAAACCTATGCAGAACTGTTTCGCGCATCTAACTTCGACATATTAGTCCGGACGATTGTCATGGCAAGTGCGGTGACAATTGCATCGGCGATCATAGCTTTTCCAATCGCATACTACGCTGCCCGCTATGCGAAAGGCCGTTGGAAGGCCGTTTTCTATCTCGGAATCATGTTGCCGCTCTGGTCGAGTTACCTCGTCAAAGTCTACTCGTGGAAGTTGATCCTTGCCAAGGAAGGCATCCTGAACTGGCTCTTCGAAACGTTGCATTTGAGCTGGATCCTGCAGGCCTATCTGGCCATACCCGTTGTCGGAGGCAACTCCCTGTCTGTCAGCTGGACCGGCACGTTCCTGGTTTTTGTTTACGTATGGTTGCCGTTCATGATTCTACCTGTTCAGGCCGCGCTGGAGCGGGTACCGCCCAGCATGTTGGAAGCCTCCGGCGACCTTGGTGCCTCGTCCAGCCAAACGTTGCGCCATGTAATCCTGCCGCTTGCCTTGCCGGGCATTATCGCAGGCTCGATCTTCACCTTCTCGCTCACAATGGGCGACTATATCATTCCGCAAATAGTCGGCACATCGGCAAGGATGATCGGTCAGGCGGTGTATCAATTCCAGGGCACAGCCGGAAATATCCCGCTCGCTGCCGCATTCGCTGTTGTGCCGATTTTTGTGATGGGCATCTACTTGACACTTGCCAAACGTGCGGGGGCTTTCGATGCACTCTAAAGCCTCCCTTGGTTTGAAAATCACTGCCACATGCGGGCTCTTGTTCCTGCATCTGCCCATCCTGCTCATTTTTGTCTATGCCTTCACCACCGAGGACAAGTCCTATCAATGGCCGCCGCCCGGATTCACGCTGGAATGGTTTGGTGTCACTTGGAACCGTCCGGATGTGTGGGAGGCCTTGGGCTTGTCACTCCGGGTCGCGGCAATTTCGACGGTTATTGCCATGGTCCTCGGCACGCTGTGTGCGGCAGCCGTCGCGCGGTTCAAGTTCTTCGGGCGTGAAACAATTTCGCTCCTGGTTATCCTGCCGATCGCGCTGCCCGGCATAATCACAGGTATTTCCCTGCGGTCTGCCTTCAACATTGCTGACATTCCGTTCAGCTTCTGGACAATCGTGCTGGGGCACGCGACTTTCTGCATCGTGGTTGTTTACAACAACGCCGTGGCCCGCTTCAGGCGAACATCCGGTTCTCTGGTGGAAGCGTCTATGGATTTGGGTGCGACCTACTTTCAGACACTGCGGTTCGTCATCATGCCGAATATCGCAACCGCTTTGCTAGCCGGCGGTATGCTTGCCTTCGCTCTTAGCTTTGACGAGGTCATCGTCACAACCTTCACAGCCGGGCAACAGCAGACGCTTCCGATCTGGATGCTGGAGGAACTTGTCAGGCCCCGGCAGCGCCCCGTTACCAATGTGGTGGCACTGCTGGTTGTTCTCGTAACTTTCATCCCCATTCTTGCCGCCTACTACCTGACCCGCGGAACAGAGACGGTTGCCGGTCAGGGTAAATAAAAAAGGGAGATAGACCCATGCAAACGGAAATGCTGATCGGAAGCCAATTTGAAGCGGGAACGGAAACCGAGGAAGCGGTTTTGAACCCGCGGACCGGTGAAACCCTTTTGAAGATGCCAGAAGCGAACACCGATCAGATCGACCGCGCTGTGGCTGCCGCCCGCGCCGCCGCGCCGGGTTGGGCCAAAACCACACCGAGTGAACGGTCGGCGCTGCTTTTGAAGATCGCGGACGCTGTCGAAGCAGATCTGGACAATCTGGCCCAATTGGAAGCGCTCAACTGCGGCAAGCCCATCAACGAAGTGCGCAACGAAGAGATTCCGGCCGTCGCGGACTGCTTCCGCTATTTTGCGGGTGCCGTGCGCAACATGCACGGACCAATTGCGGGCAGCTACATGGCCGGGCACACCTCAATGATCCGGCGCGATCCCATTGGTGTTGTTGCCTCTATTGCCCCTTGGAACTATCCGATCATGATGATGGCCTGGAAACTGGCGCCTGCCCTTGCCGGCGGCAACACGGTGGTCATGAAGCCCTCGGAACAAACACCTCTTACCGCACTCGCTTTCGCGAAAATTCTAGCGGGCATTCTTCCTGATGGTGTCGTGAACGTGATTACCGGTCAAGGCGGGTCTGTTGGCAACGCGCTGGTGAACCATTCCGGCGTTGATATGATTTCAATCACCGGCGATGTCGCGACGGGCAAAAAGGTGCTGATGGCCGCGTCAAAGGGCGTGAAACGCACCCATTTGGAGCTTGGTGGCAAAGCGCCTGTGATTGTGTATGGAGACGCTGACCTTGCCCGCACCGTCGAAGGTCTGAAGGCGTTCGGCTACTACAATGCAGGTCAGGATTGCACGGCGGCCTGCCGCGTCTATACCCATGCATCAATCTACGACAAATTTGTTGCCGATTTGACGTCGGCCGCCGCAAGCATTGTCTTTAACAACGCTGACGACGGCCGGAATGAAATCCCCCCACTTATTTCCTCCCGCCAAAGGGACCGTGTGGCAAGCTTCGTGGAACGCGCCGCAGAGCAGTCCCATATCGAGATCACAACTGGTGGCGGCGTTGTTGACGGCGGCGGTTTTTACTTCCAGCCAACGGTGGTGGCAGGTGCGGCCCAATCTGATGAAATTGTGCAACGTGAAGTCTTTGGTCCGGTGGTTTCGGTTACCCGTTTTGGCGATGATGATCCGGTGCTTGATTGGGCCAACGACAGCCCCTACGGCCTTGCCTCATCTGTCTGGACAAAGGACATAGGCAAAGCCATGGAAGCTTCCGCGGCACTTCAATATGGCTGCACATGGGTGAATACGCACTTCATGTTAGTCAATGAAATGCCTCACGGTGGCCTCAAACAGTCCGGCTACGGTAAGGATATGTCGATGTATGCCTTAGAGGACTATACGGCCGTGCGTCATGTCATGATCGCGCACTGAGCGCTCGAAACCGGGATCGCCATGAGGCCTTCGATTAACGCGTATTTGCCTCCTCAACAGAGCCAACTGGACCGTATCGTGATGTCGGCCAGCGGCTTTTTAAAACCAGCGGCCGTTCGGTGGCGGAGCCCCCGACCGACCGCGCAAAATCAAGTGTCAGCTTAGTCTGTGAGCCCGAACTGTTGAGCAAAGGCTCCGACCTGGGTTTGACAGTCGCTCGAAATCTTCTCGTTGGCGTCCTTGAGGCACGACATGACCCGGCCGCCGCCCAATTCAACATCAGCGCAGTTCGCTTCGATGTCGGCCGCACAGACAGCAAGCGCGCTGCGCGCATTTGCAAATAGGAAATCAAGAGCGTCCGCCATATCTACGATGGCAGCATCGCAGCTGGTGCTCAGTTTGTCTTCGTGGGCGTACATGCACGCCATCAAACGCCCATCGCCGGGAGACACTGCATCGCAATACTGGGTGATTTCTGGCTCGCATGCTTCAAGCATCCCGACGACAGGGCCCTGAGCCTGAGCCGCCGATGCAAGGAGCAATGCCGAAGTTGCAAGAACAACGGAGTTTTTTCCAAGTGCGAAGTTCATCATGGCCGGTCTTCCTGGCTTCACGGGTTGACAACAACATAGACGGTGACACCGTCCTGCACCTGGGGCGCGTAGTAAACACCGCCGCAGTTGTAGTAGGCTTGGTAAGGTGCGCACCCCGATACGGACTGCCGGTAATTCACGCGACGAGTTGTCCGCCGGGAGGTTCTGCGCGCGGTCCGACGGGCCGTATTGCGTTCGGCTGTCTGCGCTTTCGCAACTGGGAACGCCAGGATTGCACCGGCACCTGCCAAGTTACCGGTAAATTGGGGTTGTGCGGTCAGACCCAGTGCAAATGCAATCGCACCGCCGGCAAGGTATTTGAATTTTATCATTCCAGTCTCCTCAATTTCAGCGTTCGGCGTGCCCCCTAACGGGGCCAGGCCCAAACTCTCTAGGTTTCCAGCACAAGGATGAGGTATTCTAATTCCATTGGTCTGATGCCAGGTGAAAATACCGGATCAGTTCTCAGTGAAAGTCAACATCTAGCAATAGCATCGTTGTCCACACCAGTAGGTATCTGACGGAATGCCAAAACAAGCCGTTGCCTCAAAAAGTCAGGGAAATTCCAGACCTCGAACAATCGGTGTAGCGTTGTTTCGACCTCGGCTATCCGGACGCGGCCATCATCCAAACGCTCCCGTGCCTCTTCGTGGCGCTGGAGCATGACCAGCGTCAAGGCTTCGAAGAATGCTTGTTCAACCCAGATCGAACTTCCGACCTTCCGCGCAGCTTCCAGCGCCAATTCATAGTTTTCTTCGATGATTTCCAGCAGAAATGTCGCGCCGTGAAAATAGCCAGGCGGGTTGGGGCAAAGTTCTATCGCCCGGACGATCAATGACCGGGCCGTTTCAAGCTCCCCTTGTAAAGCACGGCATACAGACAAATCGACCAACATGTCTGGATAGTTGGGATTAACAGCCCACGCCTGGCGGGCGGCCTCTTCAAAGGGTTCCATGTTGCGTAGGTTGTAATGGGTCAGGAAAAGAGCGTGGAGGCCGGTTTCGTTCAAATGGTCCAGTTGTACTGAGCGCTCAGCAGCCTTTAGGGCGCGCTCGAGCGGTTTGGGGCGGTCATGATTATATCCATCTCGAAACTCGTCTCCGTATACTTTCGCCAACATACCCCATGCGCCGGCATAGTTCGGGTCGGTTTGGACCGCATTTTCCAAAAGTGCTCTCACCCGTTTATGCGAGCTCGCGGACGGCGTGCGCCAATATTCTGTGGCCAAAAGCTGCGCTTGATACGCGTCCAGGATCTGCGTGCCCGATTGGCGCCGTAAACCGGCGCGGTGGATATAGCCGTGAGGCTCCGCAATTTTGGCGGCTGTCCTTCCTGCTACATCTTCTTGAATCTCAAAAAGGTGTTGGGCTGTAAGGTCCCGATCATAGCGATCTGAAAAGATCTGATCGCCGGTCGTTGCGCTGCTGAGATTGACCGTGACCCTGACACGGTCTCCAATTTGCTGGAACGTGCCTTCAATAAGGTAGCCAACACCAAGTTCGGCTCCGACTTCCCGCGGATCGTATGCTTGTCCCAGGTAACGGGATGTCACGTGTCTTGATAGAACCCGGAGTTCCCGAAAGCGAGACAGAGCGATTAGGACTTCCTCTGAAAAAGCTATCGCCAGGCAGTCTCGCCCCGGCTCACCGCTGAGATTTTCAAACGGCATGATGGCTATCGCAGATCTCGAATCCTGCTGGATACTATTTCCAATGTTTTCCGAAACGATTTGACCGGGATCATATGAGATCTCGAATACGGGTTTATAATTTCCTTTTGGCAGATGGATCCGAACCGGATCATCCCGCCCTTCGCCCGCGTAAAAGAGATTTAGCCGCGTCCTGAGTTTGTTGGCCTGAACACGGACAATGGTGTCGGAACCCGGATCAAAATCAGCTGGCCGGTCGAAAACATCAACGCCCAGCGAATAGCCTTTTATCTCGTTGGCCTTTCCGTTAAGCGCTGCGCGAACGACGTATTCCAGAAACCGCGACATGCGACTGGCATCGCGAAAGAGCTCACTTTCCAGAACCTTCTTGAGTTGCTGCTCGACAAGTCTGCGGTCGCCGAGACTACTCAGCCCAGGATATACGCTTGCGCTCCCCTCTAAACCCATCGCAGGTAACCGTGACTCACTTCTAAAATGCGCTGTTCGCATTGCATACCTCGGCAGCCTGTCGGCGCAACGCATTTGTGTCGACCAAAACGAGATTGCAAAGCCCAAATCACAGAATCGAACCTCACGTTTGAGTGGTATTTAGGGAATACCCTATGACGCTATTCGACGCGTAAAGGATTTTAAACCGGATTGCGTCAGGTATCCTAGTGTTATGTCCGAATTTCATGCCGAAAACCCGTTGCCACAAAGCGCGGATGACCTAAACGCGCAGTATATCGCGTGTCCCCATTGCGATTCCCTCTACGTACGCCCGCGATTGTCTGAGAATGAAAAGCTGGAATGCACTCGGTGCCATTCGATCATCATGACAAACAAAGTACGCAGTTCGGAACGGACGCTAGCCGCAATGATCGGGGCGTTGATCCTGTATGGCGTTGCGGTTTCATTCCCGTTTTTATCAATGGAGCGCTCCGGCCTCGAAAACAAGATTTCGGTAATCGATTGCATTTCGGTTTTGTGGACTAACCAAATGTATCTGCTGTCGATCGCTCTAGCTCTTTTAATCGTCGTGCTTCCTGTATCCAGGATACTTCTGCTTGTTCAAGTTGTCGGAACGATCCGTGTGAACGGCAGGGCCGGCTGGAGAAATGCAAGAGCTTTGCGTTGGGCGCAGTTTCTTGAACCTTGGTCCATGGCCGAAATCTTCATGATCGGTGTTATCGTGTCGCTTGTGAAGGTGGGTAAGATGGCCAACATCACTGTCGGCCCATCGTTTATAGCACTAACCGTCCTCATCGTTCTTCTCACTTGGACATCAACTGCCATGTGCCGCTCCACCACCTGGGCCGCGCTGGAGCGCAAGCAGTGAGAACTGCACGAGAGTATGGCCTCGCGGTTTGCCAGTCCTGCGGCTGGCTTGTGCAAGATGCGCCCGCAAGATGCGATCGTTGCGGCAGAAAAGTTCACTTCCGCAACCCCGCCAGCCTGCAGAAAGTATGGGCGTACTGGCTTGCCGGTGTCATTGCCTATATCCCTGGCAACACTTATCCGATCATGATCACAAAATCGGTCGCTGGTGAGAATGCCGCAACTATCATCGGCGGTGTCCTGACGCTAATCCACCACCAAAGTTATCTGGTGGCGGGAGTGGTTTTCATCGCTAGCATTGTAATCCCGGTGTCCAAGTTCCTAGTAATTGCATGGCTTGCCCTCAGTATCCAGCGTGGACAGGCAACCGGTGAGCACACAAGGCTTCACGCCTACGAAGCGACAGAATTCATTGGCCGCTGGTCTATGGTCGACGTCTTCGTTGTGGCAGCTCTCGCGGCGCTCATTCAACTGGGAGCACTTGTGTCCATTCAACCCGGTATCGGTATTCAAGCTTTTGCGCTGTCAGTAATTTTCACAATGCTTTCTGCTAACGCCTTCGATGCCCGGCTTATCTGGGATCGCGAACAAGATAAAGAAAACGATGATGACAACCTCTAACGCAATTCCCTCTGCCAAAGTCAAAACAAAGTCCGAGAGGAAATTTTCTTTTGTATGGTTGGTGCCAGTACTCGCAGCCATCATCGGCGGTGCTGTCGCTTGGCAAACCTATGCCGAGCAAGGACCGCTCATTGAAATTGAGTTTGACGCTGGGTCTGGCATTGAAGCCGGCAAAACGCAGGTTAAGTACAAAGACATTGTCATCGGACTTGTGGAAGAAGTCGGACTGACCGAAGACTATCAGCGGGTCATAGCAAAAGCGCGCATCAACAGGGAGCTCGCTAAGTTTCTTGGCGACACCACTGAATTCTGGATTGTGCGAGCAAGAATTGACGGTACAAGCATTTCTGGTTTGAGCACAATTTTGTCTGGCGCATTTATCGAAATGAATTGGGCTGAGGAAGCAAGTAACCAGCTCAGGGAGTTCAAGGCGCTCGACCGTCCGCCGCTGACCCCTCCGGGGACGCCTGGAAAGCGTATTATCCTCGTTTCTGACCGTGGTGGATCACTTAATGTCGGCTCACCAGTGTATTTCAAGCAGTTGAAAGCCGGGCGCATTGAAAGCAGGCGCTTGTCCGATGATGCGCAGGAAGTGATTTTCGACGCATTCATTGAGGCACCATTTCATAATTTCATAAAAGAAGGCGTTAAGTTCTGGAATGTGTCCGGCATCGACGTTACCGCGAACTCGGATGGGCTCAAGGTCCACATGGAATCTCTTGAGACCCTGCTCGGCGGCGGGGTAGCTTTTGAATCCATTGACAAAAGCCTCTCCGGCCCAGTCCAAGAAGAAAAGCCTCGGTTTGACCTTTATCAGAGCCGTGACGACGCAGAAGAAAGCCTCTTCATCGCAAAGGATAACGACCGCTTCCGATTCATTGCCGAATTCAACGGGTCCATTAGCGGGCTCAAACCGGATGCTCCCATCGAGTGGGAAGGAATAAGATTGGGCAGTGTGATAGATGTCGTCTATCAGCCTTCTATCGATCCGGACATTGATGACCGGGTCTATGCCGTCTTGCAGCTTCAACCCGCCCGCATTGGCATGCCGGATGATCTCTCAGAAGACGAGGTCCGGGAAAGCATGACCGCGTTGGTGGCACGCGGGCTGCGCGTTCAGCTTGCTGCCGGCAATATCCTGACAGGTAGTAAAAAAATCAATCTGGTTGACAAACCAGATGCTCCGCCGGCCGAGATCGATTTTGACGCGACACCTTATCCGTCACTCCCAACTGTTGATTCCGATCTGGAAGCCATTGCCCAGAATGTCGAAACGCTGATCAAGAACCTTTCTGAACTTCCGTTGGATGATCTTGTAATTACAGCAACTAACCTGCTGAAAGATGCAGACACACTGGTCTCCAATCCGGATTTGAACAAAGTCCCAAGCGAATTGGTTGTTTCACTCAGATCGATCTCCGCACTTACAAAGAATCTTGACGCTGCCAGCGGCGATTTTCCGCAACTGATTCAAGAGCTTCTGGCCCTGTCCAACAGCGCTGAAAACATGTTGAGAGGCTTTTCGCCAGACTCGGAAATGTATGTGGAGCTGTCAGCCACTGTCCGCGATCTGAAGTCGGCATCCTATTCCCTGTCTGAACTGATGCAACGGCTTGAGAGCAATCCAAACGCGTTAATATTCGGGCGATAAGAGGTACAAAAATATGATCCTGAAATTACTCGTCGCTAGTCTGGCCTTGAGTGGCCTTATGGCCTGCGTTCCAAGCGCCCCGCCGAGTCTGTTTCTGGTCGAAGCGCACACCAGCTCCGCCGCTCAACCAAAACACCCCAAGATTACACGTGTCGGCCTACTTGCGGTCAAATTGCCGACATACGCGCGCAGTGAGAAGATTGCGAGCCGAACCAATTCAAACCAGATCGTACAGGACGATAACAACCGCTGGGCAGAACCGCCTGAAGAAGCTGTCACGAGAACCCTGTCGGCGAGCTTGGAACATAAACTTTCCGCGGATGTCACGATTGAACCCTTGCCGCGCGGACTCGATCCAAGCCTTCGGGTCGCAGTCCGGTTCGACAGATTCCTGCGCACTCCAACTGGTGGCGTTGAAATGACCGGTCAATACGCACTTCAAACCGGCGATGGCAGAGATGTTGTTGATCTACAAAGATTTTCCATTAACGTACCGTCCAAGGGTACATCCTACGACGCGTTCTTCGAAGCGGTGTCGACCGGGCTGACCCAACTCGGCGACCAAATAGCACGATCAGCGCTTTCAAGGCAGGTCGTCCGGAAATTGTAGAGGCATTTGGTTTTATTTGGATGGACACCGCCGTTAAAAACGGCGCCAGCAAAGAACACAATGGGAAGGCCTCGCCATTCGGAAGGCTTTTTATCTTGCTGGATCACAGGTGCTTTTGCCTAATGTCAAATTGAGCAAGACTTCCATCGAAATTGATCGCCATTTTGCCCTAATGCCCACAAGGCCTGAATAACCTAGAAAGAATAATGTATTTAATATCAAATACTTATTCACCTAGAGCGTGTTTTTCTTGATTGGATTCGGCATTCCCATTTGGTTTGATCCGTGATTCCTTGTTTGCAAACGGAACAAGGCGGTCTTCATGGGCTAACCACATCCTCTTGAACTGCGGCAGCGTGTTGTCGCGCATGTTGAAGCTGGCAACACGCATACGTCGGCGGCACGGCGGTTCGATGTCTCGATCAAATTCGTCAATGACATGGTCAAGCTGAAGCCTGAGACCGCGGCACTGTCGGCCAAACGGCAAGGCAATCCCGACCTTGGCAAGTGAACGCCACATGCGCACTGGATCCGGGCCCAGTTTAAAGCGATTGTGGGTACACGATATCTATATACTTGGCCACGTGCCGCCCAAGGATCATCCCGGGCGGCACGTGTTTGTCCGATTTGATCGCGACTGATCAGTTCCGCTCATCCTCGGAACCGGAGCCGAGCATTTCCATCAATTGATCGAAAGTGTTCGACTGAAAGTTGTCACTGGTGTCAATCATTGATGACAGACCGCCGCCTTGTTCCTGAAGCGACAGAAGCTGCGGCAACATGCTCGCCGCAAGGCCATTGCCAGACCGGGAATTGAACCGGTCCTTGAACTCGTCACCGGTCACTTCTCCGTTGCCGTCGGCATCCAACTCGGCAAATAGTTCCTCGCCAGACAGCCCGGAGGCAGAACCTGCCCGGTTGAGCGGACTGTCCTTGGAGGCTTCGTTGAATTCCTCAAGTGATAGTCCATTGCTGCCGTCCGTATCGGCAGAATTGAACCTCTCGGTCATTCGCTCCTTGATCTGGGCTTGAATGGACGAGAAATCCATCATTCCAGACGATAAACCACCTATAGACATGAGTTTAGGTTCCTTCTCTTAAACAAGACAGGCAACCTTGGCAGTGCGCGCCGGCTCATCCGGCACGATCATCCGAGCAAGTAACGGGCCAAATGCGGCCAGCCTGCGGTTTGAAACGCAATAACGGTTGCCGTCGCGGGGCTCGCCAGCTTATTTTCGAGGATCAAACCGCGGCAGCGTGACAGATACCCGGGCGCCTTTTAACGGTGCCGGTGCATCGGCAATGAGGAGTTGACCTTCCTGTTGCGTCACGAGTTTCGCGACGATCGCCAGACCGAGGCCAAACCCGCCGGTCGCACGCGATCTCGATTTTTCGAGCCGCACAAACGGTTCAAGCACCAGATCCCTTTTGTCTTCCGGAATGCCCGGTCCGTTATCATCAATATGGATGATCACCTCGGTTTCCGTGCCGAGAATATCGATCACCGCACATCCGCCGTAGACCAGAGCATTCTCAGTCAGGTTCGAGACAATCCGGCGCAGGGACAACCGGTCACCAAGGACGTGAAGCTCCTTGCGGTCGCTTTTGTCCCCCTGTTTCATGGTAACCGTGTCTGTGGGCCTTGCCGCGATCTCGGAAGCAACCAGATCAAACAGTTCGACCATTTCGTCAGGACGGTTGTCTGCCAGAACCTCGCCCTGTGTGGCCAGCAATGCGTCGTCTAGCAGACGCACAATGTCCTCAAGGTCCGCTGTCGCGCGGTCCCGCAGTGAAGTGTCACTTGACCGCTCGAGGCGCAGGCGGAGCTTCGTCGCAAACGTCCTGATGTCGTGTTGCAGACCGGTGATCAGCGAGCTGCGGGCCTGTTCGGCTCGGGCCAGGCGTGCCTGCTGTTGGTTGAAGGTTCGAATGAGTGCCCGAATTTCCGGAGCCGTTGCCAGCCGCTCGGGGATCTCATCGGCAGTCCTGCCATAGTCGTGGTTTTCGAGCGCGCGGGACAGGTCCCTGAGGGGGCGGATCTGGTTTTGTAGAAAGATGAACATGGCCAGGGCAATTACCGCCCCCAGCAAGCCCGCAAGGAGAACGAACGGAATGCGCCAGACCGTGCGCACCGGCAGAAATGCCTCGAAAACCAGTGCTCCGCCGGTCTTAAGGTCCACTTGCAGCGTGACCGTATCCAGAAGGGCTGGCATAACGGTCGTGTTTGCATCGCCCCGGTTGGAAGAAAGCGACACGAGCCGGCCGGCCAGGGCCCACTCATAGTCTTCCAGACGTGCGGTTTTGTTTGCGGTCCGCCCTTCGGTCAGCGTCCGGGTATTTGTGTTCTGGTCCTTGAAGGAAACGGACAGGAGCCGAGTGGAAAAGGACGTCAACGCAAACGACCGGTCCGCGTCCGGCAGGCTTTCAAAAAGCCGAACCATGGCAGCCAGTCGCTCTGGATTCGGAAGCGGGCTCGCTGCGGGCAACTGATAAACGCGTGCCATAAAGACCGAAAAGGTCAACATCAGAACAAGAAAAACAAGGATGAGTGCAAGACTTATCCGAAAGCCGCTGACAGCTTTCATTGTGCCGCCGGCTGCACTTTGGGGGTAAAAAGGTAGCCTTGCTGCCGGATCGTCGCAATTATTTTTTCGTCATCTTCCGGCCGTTCGATTTTTTTCCTGAGCCTAGAAACAAGTGTGTCGACCGATCGATCAAAAAGATCCGACTTGCGCCGCAAAACGGTCCGCAGAAGATGGTCCCGCGACAGCACCTTTTGCGGATCGCCGACAAAACAGGCCAGAAGATCGAACTCCGCACTGGTGAGCGGGATCACGTCTCCCACGCGCGTCTTCAGCGTTCGGGCCTCCAGATTGATAACGAAGTCCTTGAACGCAAGAACACTCTTTCGCAGTGGCAGCTCGTGCGTGCCGCGCCGCAGGACCGCCCGAACCCTGGCGATGAGTTCGCGTTTCGAAAACGGCTTGGTGATGTAGTCGTCCGCGCCAATCTCCAGTCCAACCACCCGGTCAATTTCCGACGCCTTGGCTGTTACCATGATAATCGGCGTGGTTATGGTGGTTCGCAGGCGCTGGCATAGGGCGAGCCCGTTCTCGTTCGGCAGCATGAGATCAAGCAGGATCAGGTCCGGGACGAACTGGTCGATGGCGGCGTCCATCAGGACCGGATCGCTTACAGACTGGATTTGAAAGCCTTCTTCATCCAGTAACTCGCTAAGCATTTCCCTGATGTCCGGATCGTCGTCAACGATCAGTATTTTATTGGTGTCCGACTGCATGCACTCATTGTGCGAAAGCCGCTGGTGCAGTGCAAGCGGGATTACGCAGCTGCACAATTTGACACAAATCGACAAATAGCGTCGCATCCGGGTTGATAGTGATGGACTGCACTTGGCAGTGCAAACCCGTTGTGTGGGGTCCCGCCCGCAAAGACTACGGATCCCACACAACACCATCCACTCCTGCCTCGGTCTTTCTCCTGATCTTTTTGCCGGAATGGTCGGTGGAAGCGCCGTCGCACTACCGGCGCCAAACCTGGGAGGGTGCAGAGCCCCTCCTTGCACCGTTTCCGGTTATCTTCCGGCGCGCGCATGAGTGTCACAAAACGTCAAAAAACGTTTCAGTCCATCGATACCAATCGCCGGCCAGATGGATACCTTCTGCGAGACCAAACCGGTTGAGGCGGTGAGACCCAATGGCCGAAGCGGCGCTGGTCACCGCACGAAATACCGATGCCCAAGTCAGGAAGAGGTCTGCTCGAGATGACAACATATAGAAGTGTGTTTGGGGCAATAGGTCTATTGGCTTTAGGCGGACTGCCGGCCACCGCATCGTCCCAGACCGCCGAAACAGCCGCGCGCAACTATCAGGCAGCCGACCAGAACGACGACGGCGTCCTGGTTTATGAGGAGTTTGTGTCGTTCATCGATATGAATGCTGCCGCCAACCTTGGCAATGCCAGGCGGGTCCAATCCCGCGGATTATACGCCCGCGCCTTCAAACGGCTTGACGGCAATGGCGATGGATTTGTGACACCAGTGGAGCTGCAAAACGCGGCCCGATGAAGCACCGTTGCCAACGCGGTGCCGTCCGCCAGGTGCCGGCAACGGGACACCCGCACCGGAAGGTCTGCAAAGCACGCCTCAAGCATTTGCTTGTGGCCTTCCGGTGCGGCGCTTTCATCATTCACTCGATGCCAAAACAACCGATTGACGCTGACCACGGACACTGGACATCCGCATGAACGCCATACCCAGTTATGTTTCCTTTGTTGCCTTTGCGCTTGGAAGTTACGACGTCGTGCGCGGGATCGCCCATACGGTTTTCGCCGGCTATGCCGCGACCGATAAAGCGAGGTTGGATCTGACGGGGCCATCCGGCCTGGATCAGCTCATTTTGATGTTGGCCTTTGGTGCCTCCAATCTGGTCACAGCAAGTGCGCTCATCTACCTGGCGCTGACCGACAGGCGCGGATCGCTTCTTCTGCTCGGGCTCATCCCCCTTGCCTATTTCGCCGCCCACATCGGACTTCAAATGCATGGCGTTGGCCTTTCCGGACAGGGCGTATTTCCCGGCCGCTTCAATATGATGGTGTACCTGACAGTCTGTACCTTGACGGCCACGTCCGGTGTTCTGGTGGCGTTGACGCGCATGAGGAGCGCGCCCGATGCCGCGAGCCCGGCAAGACCGTACGTGGATCATCAGGGTTAGGGCATTCCATGGATCCGGACCAGGAAGAGATCAGGTCACGCCTTGAACGGTCGAGGTCGCGCCGGCGCGGGGCAAAGGTGTGGTTGCTGCTTCTGATTATCGGGCTCGGGGTTGGCGGCGGCTGGTCGCTATCGCTCCGGGACGAGGCATCGAAAAGCCTCCAGTTCCGGACCGAGACGCTTTCACACGGCGATCTCACGGTCACCATCAGCGCGACGGGATCGGTCGAGCCGACAAACACGGTCGACGTCTCCAGCGAACTATCCGGGACCATCTCGGCCGTCGCAGTCGACTTCAATGATCCGGTCAAGGCCGGTGATGTCCTCGCCAGTCTCGACACAACGAAACTGGAAGCCATGAAAAAGGTTCAGGAAGCCAACCTTCGCGCGGCAGAGGCACGGCTTTTGAAGGCTCAGGTCAATCTGGAGGAGGCACGCGAGGAGGCGCAGCGCGCGCGCACGCTCAAGGAGCGAAATGTGAGCAGCGCTCTACAAGTGATCACGGCAGATGCGGCTTTCGAGCGCATGAAGGCCGATGTCGAGATTGCGCGCGCGGACATTGCCCGGGAACGCGCCAATCTTGCGGTCACGGAGGAGGATCTCGCCGATGCGTGTCTTCGCTCACCTGTCGACGGGGTCGTTCTGGAGCGCAAGGTAAACCAGGGCCAAACGGTCGCCGCATCGATGTCAGCGCCGGTTCTCTTCACAATAGCTGAAAGCCTCAGCGAAATGGAGCTTCAACTGTCGATCGATGAGGCGGATATTGGCCGCCTTAGGGAAGCGCAACGGGCAACCTTCACGGTCGACGCCTATCCGGCCCGCGAGTTCCCTGCACAGGTCAAAACAGTGCGGTTTGCACCTGAGGTGATCGATAACGTTGTCACCTATCTGGCAAGTCTTGAGGTCGATAATCCGGACCTGGTGCTGCGGCCCGGCATGACCGCATCCGCTGATATCCTGGTGAACGAGGTGGCGGATGCTCTGCTGGTTCCGAATGCGGCCCTGAGGTTCGTGCTGGACCCGACCGGTTCCGCCGACGATGGACCTACGGGGAACACCGGTATGTTCGGGCTCCTGTTTTCCGATCAGCCGTCCGTGGTTCCGCAACGGCCCACGACCAACACGCTCTGGGTCTTGCGGGACAACGGAATAGCCGAGATCGAAATCGTGCGCGGCGACACAAACGGACGGTACACGGAAATTTTGGGCGGCGATGCGCAGCCCGGGGACCAGGTGATTGTCGGCGTGGAGAACTAGATGCCACACTCAGAACCCTACATCTCGCTCAAGGGTATCCGACGCATATATGGCCAAGGCGACACGGAAGTCCGCGCGCTTGACGGTGTCGATATCGAGATTAAGCGCGGCGAATTCGTTGCGATCATGGGGCCAAGCGGATCCGGAAAATCGACGGCCATGAACTTGATCGGCTGCCTGGACCGGCCAACATCCGGGACCTACCGGTTCAACGGGCTTGAGATTGCCGGTCTGGCCGGCGATGAACGCGCGCTCATTAGGCGGCACTACCTCGCCTTTATCTACCAGGGCTACAACCTTCTGGCCCGCACATCGGCACTCGACAATGTGGAACTTCCCCTCATCTACAAGTGCATTGGCAAGCGGGAACGGCGGGAGCGCGCCCTTCATGCGCTGGATCTGGTCGGACTTAAGGGACGAGAGATGCACGATCCGTCCCAATTGTCAGGCGGGCAGCAACAAAGGGTCGCGATTGCCAGGGCCTTGGCCGGCGATCCGCATGTTGTGCTCGCGGATGAGCCGACCGGGAATCTCGACACGCAGCGGTCGCGGGAGATCATGGAGCTTATTGTTGAGCTTCGCCGCACATCAGGGCTCACGATCATCATGGTCACCCATGATGAGGAGATTGCCGAGTACGCGAGCCGCCTGATCTGGATGGTCGATGGGCGGGTTCACAACGACCGCCAGCTGAAGGATGCGGCCTAGCATGCTCTGGGATATGACGAAGCTGGCCCACAAATCGATCTTTCGCAATGCACTGCGGTCCTGTCTGACGGTGCTGGGTGTGGTCATCGGTGTCGCGTCGGTCATCGCCATGCTTACGCTTGGACAAGGCTCCTCCGAGCAGGTGATTGCCGATGTCGAGAAAATGGGTACCAACGTCATCGTGGTGCGTCCCGGGCAGCGCGGCATGGGGCCAAGAGCCAACAGTACCGCAGCACGGCCCTTCGACATCAAGGACGTCGATGCCCTTGAGGAAGCACTCCCGGAGATTGATGCGGCGGCGCCAATTTCCTCGCTGCAAGGGACGATCGTCGCCGGCACCGAGAACCACCGCGCGCAAATCACGGCGACGGACCAGCGCTATCTCGTGGCATCCGACTGGCCGCTCGCGCTCGGCCGAAATTTCAGTGCCAGCGAAACCCGGAGCGGGAAACCGGTCTGCATCCTGGGTCAGACTGTGCGCCAGGAACTGTTTGGAACCGCAGACCCGCTCGATCAGCCGGTGCGGATCAAGAAAATGTCCTGCAACGTGATCGGCGTCCTCTCCGAAAAAGGCGCGTCCTCGATCGGAGCGGACCAGGACGATGTGGTCCTTGTCCCCTTGCGGACCTATCAAAGGCGCCTCACCGGCAAGGACGATGTCTCCGTCATCTACATGTCGGTGATCGACGGGACCTCAACCGGCCAGGCGATCCGGGAAGTTGAAAACCTGATGCGCGAGCTGCGCCGCATCGCTCCGGGTGACGAAGACGACTTCTCGGTGATTGACATGAAGCAGGTGGCATCGATGCTGACGAGCATTACCGGTGTTCTCACCGGTTTGCTGTCGGCCGTCGCCGCTGTCAGTCTGCTGGTCGGGGGCATCGGCATCATGAACATCATGCTCGTGAGCGTGACGGAGCGAACCCGGGAAATTGGCATCCGGCTTGCGGTGGGCGCGCAAACACATCAGGTCCTCATGCAGTTTCTGATAGAGGCGGTCGCGTTGTCGCTGCTGGGTGGCCTTGTCGGCATCGTCCTGGGATTGGGTCTGGCCGCGATTGGCGCCCATTGGATCGATATCCCGTTTGTGCCTAACCTGGGTGTGATCCTGCTGGCCTTCGTGTTCTCTGCCATCGTCGGCGCCGCGTTCGGCTACTATCCCGCCCGCGCGGCCGCCAATCTCGATCCAATCGAGGCACTACGGCACGAATAGCGTTTAACAGTGGATTCAGCGCAAGAGCAACGCCACTGAACGTTGCCATCCGCCATTTCAACCGGCCGGCTCCATTGAACCCACTAGCAGTTCAATCGCAATGCGGTCATTCGATCGCCACGCAACGAAAGACTGCTCTCCGCCCTCTCTTCACTTTCGCCGCATTCGGGATGAATGGCAGCTTTCGGGATCTGTTCCCAACTTGTTGAATGGCCGACATGCCAATGCCGAGCCGGCATCCGATACAACTGACACTATGGCTGCGCGCCGCAGCAGGCGAAGCGGAGATCTCATTCTAGAAAGCGCAGAGAGCAATCCACGATCCATTCTTCGCTTTAAAGTACGCATGCAAGTTTAAAAATCACGGCTAATGAGAGGGACGTAAAAAAAATACCGCTCGACACTGAAACGGTTGCGGTTCCCGCAGTGCGAAACAAAACCACCACGAACGAGGTAGATGCCACAGAGCAATGGCTGGACGATTTCACGGAACGGATGATGTATCCGACCCAAGAGGAAGAAGAGTTATTTGCCCATCGCAGAGAACTTGGTTTGGTTCTGGCCTCTATAAGCGCGGAACGTTGGTGAAGTCGAAAAGCTGATAAGGCCAAAAAAATCTGAGGCCTAGGTTTCATCAGTGGCGTCGCTGTTAACTTTTGCGAATTTGTCCGGCAAGGATTCGCACAAGGATTCAACAGCGCGCACGTTCGATCATCGCGAATCCTTGCGCCAATTCGGGTGCATGCTTTCGTAAGGATTGCATTCCCTCAGGTTGTGCTCAAACAGCACCAGAAATGAATCCTTACGGGGAGTTATACCTGGCACGTGCGGCGCAAGGATTCGGCTCCGTCCCCCTAAAACCACCCTGCAACGAATAGCCTTTATGTCTCTGTAAAATATAAGCTAATAGAAGTTAGATTTCATTTCTCAAGACCACAACCTTTTGTATCCAACAGCTCTCCGGTGAGCTATCTCCAGTGTGATCCAGCCGCAACATCGGCTGTAACCAGACATGGGAGATTGAAGATGACAGCGGTAAGTAACCCAGTTGAAATTGATGCATTGGACAGCGATGCCAGGGCACGCGTTGAGGCAATCGGAATAGACATTCTCGGCCTCGGAAAAAAGGACACAGAGACAACATTCAAGCTCGGCGCCCTGCTCGAAGAAGCATCTGAACTGATCGGTGACGAAAAAGTCTGCGACGGCTGGCTCATTTCTCATTTGGGGATCACAGCTCGCCACGGGCGAAACCTGAGAGCCGTGCACCGCAATCTCACCCCCTACAAGGCCAAATGCGTCAAGCTCGGAGTGACACCAACGAACCTTTACAAGATTGCGCATGCCGAGGCTGAAAGCATCCAAACGGTATTGCAGCTATATGAGAGCGGCAAAAGACCTCTTGGCCAGGACGTCGATGCCATCGTCAAACGCAAAGCTGACGCAGAGGCAATTGACTTGCCGATTGAAGATCGGCCCGGGCTCAATGGTCTTGCCAGATATGGCGCTCAGGAACAGCGGGTACGCATCGCGCGCTTGAAGGAACTCCTGCATCACATTCTGCTTCATATTGTTGAGGCTTACGAACCAAAGCTGCGCGGCAGGGCCGTTATCAAAAGTCACCTCCGGGAAAAAATCCGGCTGGAATCAGAGGAAGCACGCAAGCTTCTTAGGAGCATGATCGGTTTTTTTCGCCGCCCCGACGATTGGGCAGCCGCGATTGGACATCTTCATCTTGAAAACCCGGAAAATGCCGGCGGTTGGGTAAAACTGATCCATACGCTCGACCAGCTCCAGTACATTGAGAATGTGTTGTCGAAGAAATTGCCAGACTTCCTCAATGACACTGCGATCCAGCAGCTGAAATGGGCTCTTGGCCTTGAAGACAAGTTCATCGCAGACCTGTTCAAAAAGGCCGCTGAGAAAAATGCGCCGGACGCTACCAAAAAGTCCGGCAAGAAAGCCCCGGTGAAATCCCGGCCTGAAAAAACAGAGCTGCCGGTTGAAGGAGATCCTTCGCCGACGGGTCAGCAAGCAGAGAAGTCGAAGTTCCAGCGACCGGATTTCCTGAAGAAAGCCGCAGAAAAGGCTGTCTGATCCCCCTTCCCAATCGGGCAGCCACTCAAGTCTCCTGAACCGTCATCGAAGCCGACAAAGCAAATAATGACGGCACAAAGGAAATAAATTCCGCCCGACCAATTCAAATGAAACAGAGGTCCCATCATGACTTCACGCCCGTCCTATAAACAGCGCCTTGCCAAAAAGGCCGAACGACAACGCGAATACCGAAAACACATGAAAGACAAGCGACGTCCATCAAGGGACGATATCGCGGTAGCGTATTTTCATTGGCTTGTTAAATGGACCACCCGCAAGGGCGGTTGGAAAACCTTCTACGGATCACTTGAAAAGGTGACTGACCAATTGGTGGAACGCGGCTTCGATCGGAACCAAACCGAAGACGCAATCGAAACGCTCGTCGACAAGATAAAGAGTGGCTGGGAGTTCCAGCGTAAGCCTGACTTCGAGAACTCTGCCAATGAGTAACGCCGTTCCCCTGTCATGTACCTCGTCCCCCCGTTACTTCCTGGAACGGCGTGGCTGGATGAATCGCAAAATTGAGCGAACAGATTCCCTCTTCCACACAAGGAGATTGGAACCACACATCACCTTGTTCGCCTTGGAGAAACGTTGTGACTGAAGACAGTGGACACAGATGGTATCAGCTCGTCGTTGACAAATTCGAGCTTCCCGAACCGGGCTTTGAAAACCTTCATGAGGACGTCCCAATCTCCTTGGATGACGCCCTTTTCCTGCCCGAACTTGGTGGGGGCTCCTGGAAGAGAAGTTATCTGGTAACGATCAATGAGTTGCGTGCGGCAGTCAATCGAGGAGATCTCGAAGTCGAGCGCCACGGAAAGAACTTCCGCACCACCCGTCGCTATATCGCTGAATGGAGAGAGAAGTGCCGCGTCCATCAAAACCAGCCCGACTCTGGCTCAGACCTCCCCGCAAAACCCCGGACGGGCGCTCGGTCAAACAAGCCGTCTACCTCATCCTCGATGCTGGAAAACAAATCAGCACTGGATGTGGCCCAAATGATCGCGCAGGAGCTGAAGAAGCGCTAAGCCGCTACATCTCTGAAAAGACCCGTCAGGAGACAACCAGAAGCACACGCCGAAAGACCGCAGAAGAGCTTTCCATCGCTGAAGTACTTGCCCGTTACATGGAAGTCAAAGGTTCACAGGTTTCCAGGCCAAGAGAGCTTGGTCAGAGGATGCAAAGACTTCTCGAGTTTTGGGGAAACAAGACTTGTGACAACATCTCATCAGTCACTTGCAATGACTATGTGGTTTTCCGGTCTGGAAAAGTATGGGCGTCTGCCACAGATGCCTCAAATCCCAGTCCTCGGAAGACGACAACTGCCGGGGCCAGGCGAGAGTTGGAAGATTTGCGCGCTGCGATCGGCCTGGCAACAGCTGACGGTATCCTCTCAGAACCCGTGCGCATATTTCTTCCTTCGGAAAACCCCAACCGTGAGGAGTGGCTGTCCGAAGAAGAGGTCGAGCACCTTTGTCAAATCGCCCGCAACACCCGTGAAGTGCAAACCATTCACAAGGGCGCTCGAAAGGGTCAGAAGGTCGAAACACGCAAGAAGCCCCTAGCCCATGTTGAGCGCTTCATTCGTGTCGCGGTAATGACCGGCACGCGAAGCGGTGCGATCTGTCAGGCTTCATTCAAACGCGAACCGGATCGGCCCTGGATCGACTTGGAAAACGGTCTCTTCTACAGGAAGGCGCCAGGTCGCGCCGAACACAGAAATAAGAAGTATCCGACCATTCCACTCGCGCCGGCCCTTGTCGAAGAAATGATCGAATGGAGAGATTCTGGCGCAAAATATGTTGTCGAGTTCAACGGCAAACCTGCAAATTGCAGAAAGTCCTTTGAACGGCTTATTCGTTTAGCAAAGCTCGACAAGCATGTGGTGAGACATACTTTGCGGCATACAGCCGCGACTTGGATGATGCAGGAGGGCGTCGACTTGGCCGAAGCTGCCGGCTATCTCGGCATGTCCCTTGAGACCCTTCAGAAACGATACGCCCATCACCATCCAGACTATCAAAAGACCGCGGCCAACAAATTGGCAGAACGCGCGAACAGAACACGTACAGATACAAAACGGGCCAATGATTGGCCAATGAAACAACGCAAACAAACGTGAACGAACGCCAACCAACACAAACATAAATGACTGATTTTTATACACTTTAACTTGATTACACCTCGTTCGGGACGAGGGGGTCGGAGGTTCGAATCCTCTCACTCCGACCATTTTTCTTTCACGTCACGCGTCAGCCCCGAACACCTTGAACTCTCTCCCAAGCCAATGACCGGCATTCCGGCCGGGGCTCCATACGGCCTTTCCCGCAATTGACTCAACGTCATATCCCGTCATAGTTGTTTTTTTATCTAGCACAAGGAAACTGGATATGAACACCCAAACCATTGCACTTTCCGGGGGAAATGAGCTGATTGTCGAAATCAACGAACACAAGGACGGCTTGGGCGCGACCACGGTGCAATACATCAAATTCCGCGATGGCACGCTCGGCACGAAGACCTGCACCTGTTCTTGCGCGAAGGACACCGCCAGCACGACCTGCGACAGCTCATCGACCTCTCCGGTCTGTGACTGTACCGGCAGCAGCTGCACGATCTCCTGCTAGGCAAACGCCCTGATTTGCACTCTGAGAAGCCGCGCGGCTTGCCAGATGAACACGGTTGCGTTCGCCTGCGCTCCCCTGAACCGGAACGTCCGGCCTTCCCATATGTGCCGCGAACGCGCCTGCGTTCCATCTGCGCAATTGCGCCCTTTTGCCGGTTGCGGCACTTACCCGCCCGCTGCACCTTTCAATGCCGCGCAACCGTTTGCTGTTCTCAACACAGAGCTCGCCCCACACAATTTGAAAGGAAAACCCGGTTTTGACTGTTCTGACGGCAAGCAGGCGTGTCAGTGTCAGTCCCACGAACACGACTGGGGACAAATGCAGATGCGCCCTATATTTTTAGTACTGTTTGAAATGTTGGGAAGGAGGCCCAGAAAGGCAGCTGGTTTGCTGGGATTGATTGCGGCAACGCTCGCGTTACCGGCGTCTTTTGCCCAAACCGCCGCACCCGGGCCACGGGTTCCAAATCTCATTTTGTCGACGGATGTGGCCATCGGCCTGATCGACACCAATGGCGGCAAAAGCCTTGCCCCTGCCGTGTTCGACCAGAACGCCACCCCGTTGCGGGACAAGATTTCCGCTCCGGCCGACATTGACGACGGCCTGACGCTGGCCATGGCGCTGAATCTTGACGCGGCCGGACAGGTCAACTTGCTTGCGGTTGTGCCAACCTTCGGAAACGCAACGCTGCCGGCGGAAATGATGGTCGCCGAACACATCATCCGGACACTCAAAAACAGGGATGACATTCCGCTAGCACCCGGCGCGCTTGGCCCGGCAGCACAGATCCTCAATCCTGCGCCAACCTGGTTTGACGGCACCACGATTGGGATCGGGGGACCGGACGGTTCGTTTGCCCGCGCCTGCATGAACCCCGGCGTTCAACTGATGCAGAACACGCTTGCCGTGCACCCCCGCACGACCATCCTTGCAATCGGCCCTCTGACGGACATTGCGTGCCTTCTCTTGCATGCTCCAGGATCCAGCCTGCAGAACATCGAAGAAATCGTGGTTCTCGCCTCCCGGCTTGAAAACGAGCCGCTTTTGCTGAACGGAAAACGGGTCAATGATTTTAACTTCAGGCTTGATCCGGTTGGCGGGGCCCTGATGCTGGCGGAAAACGCGAGGCACAACGTGCCGATGCGCTTTATCACCTTTGCATTGTCCGGCCAAACCTCCCAAAAAGACACCCTGATCGGTTTCGACGCGAATACATTTCCCGGCCCAGCGGAAAAAACGCCGGTAGCCCAAAACAGCTTCAAGTGGTTGCTGGCTGCATCAAAGGCGCATAACGCGCTTTGGAAAGGTGTTTTTGGAACCATCGAGGGACCATTTGACCAGTACACACTGGCCGCGGCGCTGCGGTCAAATCTTTTTGAATGCGGGCAAGCTCTTGCTTACGTGCAAATGTGTCCGTTTCCCGCATGGAGCCCCGACTATCCGGCAGACGCCAACGGTAAGCCGACCCAAACGCCTTACAACGCGCCTGATAACCCTTGCGTGGATCACGGGCCGGACGCCAGCGGCGTGTTCTCGCTCATACCCGCACAGTTGGTCGTAACGCAGGATCTGTCCATGCCAGGAAGCCTAGTGCGCGGGCAAACGGGGATTGATGGCAACTTGCCCCAGCTGGAAGGTTTAGGCGCGCAGAATGTGATGGCCTGCACTGCATTTGCGGATGACGGCGCGCCGGCCCGTTTTTCAGAGTTCCTCAAAAAATGGACCTGGTGAACTCGCCCAGGCCGAAAGGCTTCTCGTAGAATCAAGCATCTTTCCCTTGTTGCGCCGGTCTGATTTGATGCGGACAAACAAGGCGATGGCAAGCCTGAGCAGACCTTGGGAGGGAATATGATGAAAATTGCGCTGGTGGGCAGCGGCTTTATCGGCCGGGCCTGGGCAATCAGCTTCGCCCGGGCGGGTTATGAAACCGCTCTGTGGGACGGCGACCCGTCCTCACCGCACCAGGCGATCGGCTATATCGAGGGCATGCTGTCCGATCTGGCCGACCAGGATCTGCTGAACGGTTCAAGTCCGGACGACATCCTCAAGCGCCTGGTACCGGTTGCCGATCTCGCCGACGCGCTTGACGGGGCGACGCACATTCAGGAGAGCACACCGGAGCGCCTGGAGGTCAAGCAACAGGTGTTTGCCGATCTGGACCGGCTCGCGGCGCCCGATGCCGTGATCGCAAGCTCGACATCCGCCCTGCTGCCATCCAAGTTTACCGGGGACCTGCAAGGCCGGGCGCGGTGCCTCGTCGCCCATCCGATCAACCCGCCCTACCTCATCCCCGCTGTCGAGATCGTTCCAGCACCCTGGACCTCCGAGCCGGCCATGGAGCGGACCCGGCAGCTTATGCTGGGCGCCGGCCAAGCGCCGATTATGATGCAGCGCGAACTGGACGGATTTATCATGAACCGCATGCAGGCGGCGCTGATGGAGGAGGCATTCCGGCTGGTGGCCGACGGGCATGCCAGCGTGGAAGACGTCGATATCGGCATCCGGGAAGGCCTGGCGCTCAGATGGGCCTTCATGGGCCCATTTGAAACCGTGGACCTGAACGCACCGGCCGGCGTTCGGGACTACGCGGCCCGCTACCAGCCGATGTTCGAAAATCTGTTCAAGCAAATGCAATACCGGGTCGACTGGACAGGGCCGGTGCTCGACCAGATTGAAGCTGAATGCCGGGCCAAGCGGCCCGCGGAGACACTGGAGGCCCGTCAGAAATGGCGTGACAGGTCTTTGATGGCACTGGCGGCGCACAAAAAGAAAATGCGGGAGGCCCTATCTAAATGAGCTCGGCGACGGATCCAGAAAAAAACCCCGCAACACCGGCCGCCCCCCGGGGCAAGGTGATCATCACTTGCGCCCTCACCGGCTCAATCCATACACCCAGCATGTCCCCTCATCTGCCGATCACGGCAGACGAGATCGTTCAGGAGGCGATTGCAGCCAGTGAAGCCGGAGCGGCAATCCTGCATCTGCATGCGCGAGATCCGGATACGGGCAAGCCCGATCAGACTCCGGAGGGCTTTGCTGCCTTTCTGCCGCGCATCAAGCAAGGCACGAATGCAGCCTTGAACATCACCACAGGCGGAAGCCCTTATATGAAAGTCGAGGAACGCGTCCGCCCTGCGGAAGCCTTTAAGCCGGAAGTCGCCTCACTGAACATGGGATCGATGAATTTCGGTCTGTTCCACATGGCGGACAAGTTCGATTTCAAGCACGCGTGGGAAAAGGCCCACCTCGAAGCGACACGCGATCTTGTATTCCGGAACAGTTTTCAGGATATCGAGTATATCCTTGCGACCTGCTACGAAAACGGAACCCGGTTCGAATTCGAGTGCTACGATATCGGGCATCTATACAATCTTGCGCATTTCGCCGACCGGGGGCTGGTCAAACCGCCGTTTTTTGTCCAATCGGTTTTCGGCCTCCTGGGCGGAATTGGAACACATCCGGAAGACGTGCAGCACATGAAACGCACGGCAGACCGTCTGTTCGGCGCCGACTACCGTTGGAGCGTTTTGGGTGCGGGCGCAAGCCAGCTGCGCATTGCTGCGCAGGCTGCCGCACTTGGCGGTAACATCCGGGTCGGGCTGGAAGACAGTCTGTGGGCGGGAAGGGGCAAGCTGGCCAAGTCCAATGCGGACCAAGTGACGATGGCACGAAAGATCATCGAGGGACTGGGCCTTGATGTCGCAACGCCTGACGAAGCTCGGGAAATCCTGTCCCTGAAAGGCGGGGACAAGGTCGCATTTTAGGCCTGTCGCCTCGCCGGAACCGGCACGAGGACCCGGCGGGCCCTAGCTGGCCTTGGCCCGGAAAGCCAGTTGGTCAGCCTTCGCAATCAGCTGCTTTGCCGGGACCGCATCGCCAAACAGAGATCCCTGCCCCAAATGGCAGCCAAGCTGCATGAGGAAATCGGCTTCACGCCTGGCTTGCACACCTGTGGCGATCACACCGATCTCCAAGCTGTTTGCCAGGTCGATCAGAGCCTTGACGATCAACATGTGCTGCTGATCGGTCATCAAGTTACGGATAAAGGACCGGTGGATCTTTATGGCATCGACAGGATAGTCCCGCAGCTGCGTGAGTGAGGCAAAGCCAGCGCCGAAATCGTCCAGCGCGATCGACATGCCGGCCTCACTCAATTTGCGAAGCTCGCGGACAATTCCCTGGCCGTCATCGTTCTGCAGCACAGTTTCACTCACCTCGAGGCGCATAGAAGACGGAACAATTTTGGCTTCTTCCAGAGAGCGCAGGGTGTGGTCGGCAAAGTCATTGGTCTGGAACCAATAATCAGACACATTCATGCTGACGATGCCCGGAGTTGCGCCGCCAGAGCGCCAGTCTGCCATATCGACCAGAACGCGGTCGGAAACGCTTTGGTCGATGCTGCGGGCGCTCTCAGGATCGTCAAACGCTGCCCAAAAGTCTTCAGGCCCGAGCAGGCTGCCGTCAGCGGTGCGGATCCGCACCAGCGCTTCGGCGCCGATTGGCTCCATCGTCTGCATGTCCACGATCGGCTGATAATGTGCTTCGATGTTTTTCGATGAATGCGACGCCCGCACAATATCGATCGCCGCCCGGCGTGCGCCGAAAATGTATTTCAATTCATCGACATAGAACATTGCCATGCCGCGTCCGGACCGCTTGGCCTTGTAAAGCGCCATGTCCGCGCATTTTAGCAGACCGTCGGGCCGTTCTGAATCTTGAGGAAAACGCGCGATCCCAACAGAGCCACCAAGGTAAAGACTTTCGCCTGCAAGCGCGAGCGGTTCCTTGAGGCACTCCACCAACTCGTCGCCGAGGGCCCGGATCTCTTCGTTGAGTGTTATCCCCAAACTGTCGAACATCCGGATGATCGCGAACTCGTCACCCGCCAGTCTTGCGCAAAAGGCGTTGTGGCCCGCCTTCTCCTTCAACCGTTTCGACATGATGCGGATCACGTCATCGCCAACCTGGTGGCCCAAGCTGTCATTGACGAGTTTAAACCCGTCCAGATCCACCAGATACAGGGCAAGATTCTTGTGGCTCTCCCCCGCCCGGTCCAGCTCTGCGGTCAACCGCCGGTTAAACCAGCTGCGATTGGCAAGATCGGATAGCGGATCAATATTGGCCGCGCGCCACAGCGCACGCTCGTTCTGGTACTGATCGGTGATGTCTTGCATGACACCGATGACCATCGGATCGCTGTCGGCTTCTGTTTTGGTTTGCAGTTCGCCGGTAAAACGTACACGGCGCTCGCGTTTTAAAGCCGTCACGAAGTCGGCCTCAATGAACGTCGAGCCCTTGTCTGCCAACTCGCGCTGCATTTGGGGAATGATCCGCTCGCGCTCTTCTTCGGGAAAGAACTGCAAGGCCTCCTGAAGCAACGGCGTTTTTCCGACCGGCAGATCATGGATCTTGAACACCTGATCCGACCATTTCGTTTCCCCGGTGGCCCAGTTGACCGTGAAAACGCCAATTCCCGAGATCTTCTCGATATGCTGCATCAGAGCGTTTTCATCGCGCGCACTGATCAGCTCGTTGCGGGTCTGCTCCGCTTCGGACAGGCTGTCGTGTTCGACTGTGAATGCCTTGATCAGGCGCTCAACCACGCTGCCCAACCGGCGCAGCTGACGCAATTGCGCCCGGGTCGGCTGCTTGGGCTCCGGCCCTTCAACACACAGCGTGCCGATAGGATGTTTGCCGTCGAGCGTGATAGGGCAGCCCGCGTAAAACCGAATGAAGGGGGCGCCGGTGACATACGGATTTTCGGCAACCCGTGGATCTTCCAGCGTGTCGTTGATGACCAGCGGTTCCGTGCTTCCAAGCGCATGATTGCAGATGCTGTCATCCCGGCTTGTGCACACAACATCCAAACCGAACCGGCCCTTCAGCCACTGCGTGTCCTGATCAATAATGGTGACGAATGCGAGCGGGCAGTCGAATATATCAGCAAGGATCTGCGCAATACAGTCCAGCTCGGCATCCCGGTCCACCTCCAGAATGTCGGTACTCTGAAGGGAAGCCAAGCGCGCTGCTTCGAATTCCGGCTGAAGTTGGTCTGCCATGTTTTACGCAGTATTCCGCAGAGTTACTCTTGGGTTTGACGCTAACAATAAAACCATAACAAATATGAAATGTACCAATCAGCACAAATCACGATACATGATTGGTAATACTACGAGTAATTACCTCGAATTTTAGACAATTCAATCAATTCTCGGAGCAACGCGCCATCACCGATCTGATTGGCCATCAAGAGGATCAGGCGAGCATTCAGGGCTTCACTCTCCTCCCTGCTCAAACCGTCATGGGCAGAGATGAGATCTGAGTAAAATGCGTCCGGACTCTCGATATTGGGGGTTGTATTCACCTTGGTCATGCTTGCCTCCGCCGCTGATGCATGAGGATATTGGCCATGACGTTTTCCACGGCACTGCTGTCGAAGGCGGTCCAGCGCGCTGCCACGTGCTGGTCCGGCCTGATCAAGTAGACCGCCTGATCAGATGCTCCCAAGTACCGCTTGCGGATGTCTTCTCCGATCTCGGGGCTTTCGATCTGCAAGACGCGGACCGGCACCCCGGCAATGGCGTCGTTTGCACCGGGATCGAGATTAAGGGCAAGCAGCGTGAACCAGCCCCCCAGATGGTCAAGCAGCCAGCCATCGCGCAGCGGCGCATCGCTTGCTGGTGCGCCTGGCCGGGTGCGGTCCGGCAGCTCATCGGCGTCCGGGCCGTTCAACAGCGAGCCGTCATAAACACTTGGCACAGAAAGGCGGCCGGAATTGACCAGCGGTCTGGCAAAGTCATGCGCCTCCGAAAGATGCAGGACAGCGTCGCGAAACACGCGGCTCATCTCCGATTTCGGCGTGATGAAATCAGTGGACCGTGTTGAATTCAGGATATTTTCGTCCGCCGCAAAGACTCGCTCTGCATCATAGCTGTCCAAAAGCTGTTCGTCCGCTGTCCCGTCCAGCACAAGCTTCAGTTTCCAGGCCAGATTGTCGATGTCCTGAAACCCGGAATTTGCCCCTCTGGCACCAAAAGGCGAAACCTGGTGCGCGCTGTCGCCAGCGAAAATCACCCTTCCATACCGGAACTTTTCCATCCGGCGGCATTGAAACGTGTAGATCGAAACCCACTCCAGATCGAACTCAACGTCGTCGCCAAGCATCTGCTTCAGCCGCGGAATGACATTTTCCGGTTTCTTCTCTTCTGTCTTGTCAATATCCCAGCCCAACTGCAGGTCAATTCGCCAAACACCATCCGGCTGTTTGTGCAAAAGAGCCGATTGCCCCTTGTTAAACGGGGGATCGAACCAGAACCAGCGCTCGGTCGGGAAATCGGCCTTCATGATCACGTCCGCGATCAGGAAATTGTCCTCGAAAACCCGGCCAACGAAATCGAGCCCCAGCATTGCGCGGGTCGGTGACCCTGCTCCATCGCAGGCGATCAGCCAGTCTGCTTCCAGATCATATGGCCCATCCATAGTCTCGATTGAAACTCGTGTATGATCCACACGCCTGTCGAGCGCCGTCACCTTGTTGCCCCCGCGGATTTCGACCGGCTTGCCCTCCGCCTGCAACGCCCGGATCCGCTCAACAAGATAAAGCTCGCAATAATACTGCTGAAGATTGATGAAAGCCGGGCGGCGGTGCCCCTCTTCCGGCAGAAGGTTGAATTCGTAGACCTGCTTTTCGCCGAAAAACACCCTCCCGGTGTTCCAGATCACGCCTTTGGACGTCATCTGGTCGCCGCACCCGAGCCTATCGAGGATTTCAAGCGAGCGCTTTGCAAAACAGATCGCCCGCGAACCGAAACTCACCTTGTCATTGTCGTCCAGAACGACAACCGGCACATTCGATTGGGCAAGGTCAATCGCAAGCGCCAGCCCGACCGGTCCGGCACCAACGACCACCACAGGATGACGGACAGGCACGGACGCGCGCTGATCCGGCGATGGCTTGTACGGGTAAAGTGGTGTCTCGAACAGTTTGGTCATCGCCCCTCGTCACGGCCTAGGTTCATAAAAGGTCTTCGGCCGCCGGGTGGCGTTCGAATTTCAAGAAAAACTCGTCCAGCTGCGGCGGCGCGGCATGGGTACCGGCGAGCATCGCGTGCACCTGGCCCCGATGGTGGATCTGGTGTTGAAACAGATGCAGCAGCGTGTTGCCGACGGTTTCCCGGATTTGGCCTGCTTTGCCCCGGTCATGACAGATCTCGCGATCGAGATCTGTCTCGCCCAGATCATCACAAAACCCGATCAGTTGATGGTCCACTTTCTTCTGAGCCCGCCAAAGCTCCGATGCCGTTTGGAGAAACGGAACGTCAAACACCGACAGGCCTTCGCCCTGTTCCCGCAAGGCATCCAGATAGTACCGGTCCACCTCCCAGAGGTGATTGAGCGTGTCCTTGATCGACGGAAAGAAGTTGGTCCGTGCAGCCAAAAATTCGAGCTGTGACAGACGGTTGCAAGCCTCATAGAGCCGGCTGTTCGCATAGGCGTTGTTCCGCGCCATCAGGCGCAGCTGGTCGACAGCCGAAGTCATCCCTGAAGGTCCGCCCACATTTTAGCGTCCCGGTCCGCGGTCCAGATCCTTGGCGTGTCAATATCCAGTGCC
The DNA here is from genome assembly GCF_007830545.1 of Roseibium hamelinense. GTDB lineage: Bacteria > Pseudomonadota > Alphaproteobacteria > Rhizobiales > Stappiaceae > Roseibium > Roseibium hamelinense. The sequence continues at coordinate 275,552 of NZ_VLLF01000007.1, read as the reverse complement.
TCGTCGTAGGCTCTTGCAACGTTGAACGGCAGGCAGTGCTCGTAGATCGCGTAATCCTTGAACTTAGGGTCACACTCGGCCCGGCAGGCATCCCATGCCTCCTTCAGTGATCCACCGCGCAAGGCAACACGCGCGACCGGGCTGTAGGTTGACTTCACGAAGTCCCGCGTGCTGTCGAGCGCTGCATTCACCATTTGCGTTCCCACAAGTGCATCTCCGCGCCCGGGCGCGATTGCACCCAGGTTGAAGCTGCGGATCCGCTCAAGGGTCGCGGGCCAGTCATGAAAATGACCGTCACCGCAATAGCAGGCCGAGTGGTATTCAACGATGTCTCCGGTGAACATGACGTTCTCGTCCGGGACATATGCAACGATATCGCCAGCAGTGTGGGCACGGCCGAGAAACATCAGATCCACCCGCCGTTTGCCGAGGTAGACGCTCATGCGATCGGTGAAAGTGATTGTCGGCCAGGTCAGGCCGGGAATGCTCTCATGGCCCTGAAACAGCCTCGGGAACCGTGCGAACTCGGACTCCCAGTCCTCTTGGCCACGTTCTGCGACCATGGAGCGGGCTTTTTCGCTCATGACGACGGTTTGAGCGCCGTAAGCGGACGCACCCAGCACCCGCACGGCGTGGTAATGTGTAAGGACGAGATGAGTGATCGGTTTGTCGGTTACCGAGCGGACCTTTTCGATCACCTTATTGGCAAGGCGCGGTGTTGCCTGGGCCTCAATGATCATGACGCTGTCATCGCCGACAATAACGCCCGAGTTCGGATCGCCTTCTGCGGTGAATGCCCACAAGTCGCGGCCGATTTCCGTGAACGAGATGTTTTTTTCCGTCATGTCACCGGCGGAGGCGAACTGTTTTGTCATGCGTTTCCCCGTAATAAATGGGCGTCAGCCCGCAGCCATCAACATGGCGAGGTTGAGCGGTGAATAAGTGCTGTAAAGAAGCAGTGTCGCGATGCAGGCAAAGGTCCAAAGAGCCAAGGCTGCAAGTGTCGATGATATGCCACCGGCCCTCCAGCATTTGAAAACGAACCAGGCATTGGCCAGGATCAAGCAGATCCCGATACTCAGCGCGATCATCATGATGATGTCACCGGACACATTGGCCGCAGCCAATGTGCGAGCCAACAGACTGCTCACGTATCCGGCGACCGGAAAACCGAACAGGTTCAGCAGCAAAAAACTGCGCACGTAATAAGTTGCCTGCTTCTCGGTCTCGCTGCGTGCCATGGTCTACCCGGTTTTCTGGACCGTTTGCTCAATCGCGCCGAAGACCGAATGCCCGGCCTCGTCTAGCATCTCAATACGCACCTCATCCCCGAACTTCAGGAAAGGCGTTTTCGGCGCACTGTCCTTGATGGTCTCGATCATACGAATTTCCGCAATGCATGAATAGCCGACGCCACCCTCAGCAACCGGCTTGCCAGGCCCGCCTTCCATCTTGTTCGACACAGTGCCGGAGCCGATGATACTCCCGGCACTCAAAGGCCGGGTTTTGGCCGCATGCGCGATGAGTTGCGGAAAATCGAAGGTCATATCGATGCCGGCATTTGCGCGGCCAAATGGCTGGCCGTTGAGATTGACCATAAGCGGCAAATGCAGTTTGCCGCCGTCCCAGGCGCTGCCGAGGCTGCCAGGTGTGACAGCGACCGGCGAGAAGGCCGATGACGGCTTGGACTGGAAAAACCCGAAGCCCTTGGCGAGTTCGTCCGGGATGAGTCCGCGCAAGGAAACGTCGTTTGCCAGCATGACCAAGCGGATCGCCTCTCGGGCCGTCTCAATACTCGCGCCCATCGGCACATCGCCGACAATCACGGCAACTTCGCCTTCCATATCAATGCCATAGGCTTCGTCCGCCATCACGATCGGGTCACGCGGCCCCAAAAAAGCATCCGAGCCGCCCTGATACATCAACGGATCACTCCAAAAGCTCTCCAGCATTTCCGCGCCGCGTGCTTTGCGCACCAGCTCCACATGATTGACATAAGCCGACCCGTCCGCCCACTGATAAGCGCGCGGCAATGGCGACATGGCATCATGTTCGTGAAACCGAAGCGAAGGGACCGCGTCGTGGCTCAGGCTCTCGGCCAACACCTCAAGCTTGGGCGCAACATCGGCCCAGTTGTCGAGTGCGGCCTGAAGGGTTGGCGCAATGTGATCGGCATAGCTGCAGCGGGTTACGCTGTCATTTACGACAACAAGCCGGCCGTCGCGGGTTCCGTTCTTCAAGCTCGCCAGCTTCATGAATTATGTCCTTCTTATCTCCAGACCGTCCCGGGCAACGGACACGGTGCCTTTAAATGCGCTGACCGCCGAACGCCAATCGGACTCTTCGAACCCCGGCAAATCGGCAGGGATCAAGTGGTTGAGAACCAGGTGTTTTGCCCCCGCTTCATTTGCAATCCTGGCCGCATCCGGTGCCAAGGTGTGGCTGTCCATCAAGTGTTTGCGCAAGCGTGCGCCGTTGCCGGTAATCTCGACAATCCTGTCGACACCATGCTCCAGCATTGCCTCATGCACCAGCAGGTCACAGCCCCTGGCGAAATCCGCCAGCGGCGGGAAATAGGTGGTGTCCGCGCTGAACACCACGCACCACTCCGGCGTGTAAAACTTCAACGCATAGCATTCTGTGACTGGCGGATGATCGACCCGCAAGGCGCGGACGTTGACACCGGCAATCTCAAGAGGGCCTTCAGCATACTCCACGACGGATACAAAATCCCGCGGGTCCGGCCGGCCCTCGTCTTCAATGCGCAGATTGATATCGTATGCCATCGACGCCAGGAACCCGTCCCAATAGGCGGCGGTGCCGGCGGGTCCGAACACCGCTACGGGTGTTCGAAGACCCGTCGTCCACGCGGTATGGATCAAAGGCCCAAGCTCCAGCACATGATCGGAATGAAGATGGGTGATGAAGATCAGGTCGAGGTCTTTCAGCACGGTACCGGCCTCGACAAGCCCGCGCGTCACGCCCAGACCGCAATCAATCACGCAGGACCTGCCTCCAATTTCCAGCAGGGACGCGGTCGGTGACGGCCCGCCGGGCCGGATCGCTGGTCCGCCTTTGGATCCGAGAATGACAAGCCGGTCATCACTTTGAGATGCGGTTTCCGCCGACATCACTTGTTCCAAGTGCCTTCCGGTGTGCCGTCGAATTTCTTTTCCAGGGTGTCCCAGCAATCAATGTAGTCGCCCTGGAGCGGCGCTTCCTTGGCCGCAAACTCAGTCAGGTGTTGCGGGAACCGGGTCTCAAACATGAACGACATGGTCTTGTCGAGCTTGTTTGGTTTCAGATCCGCGTTCGAAGCCCCTTCGAAAGCCTCGTTGTCCGGGCCGTGTGGCAGCATCATGTTGTGCAAGCTCATGCCGCCCGGCACGAAGCCCTGCGGCTTGGCGTCATATTGGCCGTAAATGTTGCCCATCAGTTCGGACATGATGTTCTTGTGATACCAGGGCGGACGGAACGTGTCTTCCATCACCATCCAGCGCTCGCGGAAGAGTACGAAATCGATGTTCGCCGTGCCAGGCACGCCGGATGGCGCGGTCAGCACCGTGAAGATCGACGGATCCGGGTGATCGAACAGGATCGCTCCGATCGGGCAGTAGTTCCGAAGGTCATATTTCACCGGCGCGTAGTTTCCGTGCCAGGCCACGACATCCAGCGGCGAGTGGCCGATCTTCGTTTCGTGAAACTGGCCGCACCATTTGATTGTAAGCGTGGACGCCGCTTCCCGGTCCTCGAAATGGGCGACAGGCGTTTTGAAATCCCGGCGGTTGGCCATGCAGTTGGCTCCGATCGGCCCGCGGCCGGGCAACTCGAACTTCTGGCCGTAGTTTTCACAAACAAAGCCACGCGCCGGACCTTCGATCACCTTTACCCTGTAGACAAGTCCGCGCGGGAGGATCGCAATTTCCTTCGGCTCAAGATCAATGACGCCAAGCTCGGTGCAGAACCGCAACCGGCCCTCCTGCGGCACGATCAACAATTCACTGTCGGCGGAATAAAAATACGCGTCCCGCATTGACTGCGTGACCAGATAGATGTGGCTCGCCATGCCCACTTGCGTGTTCACGTCCCCTGCCGTGGTCATTGTGCGCATTCCGGTCAGCCAGGTCAGCTTCTCTTCGGTATGCGGCACGGGATCCCAGCGATACTGGCCAAGCGAAATCACATCATCCACAACATGCGGCGCCGATTTCCAGTATGGCAGATCGATCTTCCGGTAGCGGCCGGAATGCTTCACCGACGGGCGGATACGATAACACCAGGTGCGTTCGTTTTGGTGGCTGGGCGCCGTAAAGGCCGTTCCGGACAACTGTTCACCGTAAAGGCCATAGGCACATTTTTGCGGGCTATTCATGCCCTGCGGCAGCGCTCCAGGAAGTGCCTCGGTCTCGAAGTCATTGCCAAATCCGGGCATATATTTGAGCTGATTGTGGTCTGCGGACAATCCGTTCGGATCGGCAGTGTCGGGCGAGATCTGGTCCATGTCTGAGCGCTCCTGAATGGATGCCTGTCAAATTAGTTTCACTTGTAACCATTTGCATACAGACGGTCAACACATTCGGACCGACCTGGCCGCCGCTGCGCATAGGAGTTCTGCGTATCTGATTGCCAGCGGGGGCGAAGACTTCCTTTACATATTTACCGTAGGGTTAGTTTAAATCTATTCCTCTCCGGAGCCCCCAATGTCCCTTCGAAATCGCATTTTCTTCGCCTCTAGCGGGGTGTTTTTATTCGGCTTTCTGGCCCTGATCATCGCGGTTACGGTCATGATGCAAGGCACCGGTCAACGGTCGGGCGAAGACCTCATTCGAACGACCGCCCGCGCACTCGCCCTGGACGCTGGCAAGACACTCGCGGAAGCGCAGCTGGCCGCACGCGCTGCTGCCGATGCGCTTGAAGGCCTGCAGCACGCAGGGGTTACCGACCGGGCTGCCTATGGCGCTGTCATGCAGCACCAAATTAGCCAGAACAAACACTTCGTCGGCGGCGGTGCGATCCTCGAACCGGACATGGCCGGGCCCGATGCCGACAATGCCGGACAGAATTTTTCCGACCCGAACGGACGGTTCATCCCGTATTTTTACAATGATGGTGCAAGCGTTGCCTGGGAACCACTGCTGTTCGGCGGCGATAGCGGCTCGGAAGACTGGTACGACAAACCGAGAAACCTTGGTCATGACACCGTCACCGAACCGTATCTTTATCCGGTCAACGGCGTCGACGTGCTGATGGCAACCGCCTCGTCCCCGATCCTTGACACATCCGGCCGCGGCATCGGCGGAGCTACGATTGACGTGTCCCTTGAAGGGCTCCAGGAAACGGTCAATGCAGCAAAAGTCTTCGACACGGGCTATGTCGGCATTTTGAGCGAGACGGGCGTTTGGGTCTCCCATCCCGACAGTGCCCTGCTCGGCAAAACCGCCGACGCAGGCATGATCGGCAAGCTTGCCGGCGACGCTGGCGAGGCCACTTATGTCAACGAAAACGGGATTGCCGAAGCCATCCAGTCCTTTGAACTGGCGGGAACCGGCCAGAACTGGTTTGTGGTGGTCGCCGTTGACGAAGGCGAATTGCTGGCAAGCGCCAACCAGACCATGATGTACAGCCTGGTCCTTACCGCAGCGCTTCTGGCGGTCGGCACCTTCTTGATGTGGCTCCTAGGCTCGACCATCGCCCGTCCGGTCCGGACCCTGACAGATCGCATGCGCAATCTGGCAGACGGGGATGTTGATACCGAAGTTGCCTTTGTCGAGCGCAGGGACGAGATCGGCCAGATGGCGGGCGCCCTTGAAGTCTTCGTTGAAAACGAGAACCAGCGCCGCAGTCTTCAGTCCGATACCGAACGCTCGCAGGCAGAGCAACTCGAACGCCAGAAAATTGTTGATGCGCTAATCGCGTCCTTTGAAAACGACGTGCACACGGTCCTGACTTCGGTCAGCGGCAGTTCCGAGCGCATGGAACAAACGGCGGCCGCCCTCGATGCAATTGCCCGGGAAACCTCTTCCCGCGTGTCTTCGGTTGCCAGCTCTTCCGACACCACTCAAAACAGCGTTCAAACAGTTGCCTCAGCGGCAGAAGAACTGTCTGCGTCCATCAGCGAAATCAGCCGACAGATCGAGCAGACCAAGGACGTGGTGGTCAGCGCCACGCAGGCAGCAAGTGACTCAAACGACAAGGTTGCGAGCCTTGACAGCGCCGCCCAGAAAATCGGCGAAGTGGTCAGCCTCATTCAGGCGATTGCCGAGCAGACCAACCTGCTGGCACTCAACGCCACGATTGAGGCCGCACGCGCCGGCGAGGCAGGCAGAGGGTTTGCGGTTGTCGCCTCCGAAGTCAAGGAACTGGCAACGCAGACCGCCAAGGCGACCGAGGAAATTTCCGCCCAGATCACCGGGATTCAATCCTCAACCCGCGATGCTGTGGGGTCGATCCAGGAAATCGCAAACACGATGGATGAAGTGAACCAGTTCACCGCTGCGATCGCCGCTGCGATCTCGCAACAGGGTGACGCCACAAATGAAATCAGCCACAACGTCCAGCAGGCCGCAAGCTGTACGGACGACATGACCAACAGCGTTGGAGATGTCACGAAGGCCGCAGAGGAAACCAGCGGATCGGCTGCTGATGTGCTGTCGGTCTCCCAGTCCGTTTCCCAACAGGCCCAAGAACTTGAGACAACAATCGCGAACTTCCTGAAAGGGGTTCGGGCCGCCTAGGGCTTGGTTCTCAACAAACTTTCAAAGACCCGCGCCTGTTCCGGCGCGGGTTTTTTCGTTGGCCCGTGCCACAATATGCTGCTTTTGAAAAAACCATCGTCGATTTCCACCCGCCATGGCGCTTGAACTTGAACCGTGAGCGGAGTAAAAAAGAACAAAATAGGAACATTTGGATACTGCTATGTCTTTGCAAGAAACGCCGGCCGCCTCGTCCCGCCCGACTATGTTCCCGCTTTCGGCGGCAGATGGAGTGGACGACACACCGTCTCAAAGCAACACGGCGGCTGAAACGGCGCCGCATTCCGGACTATCACAGTCCAATCTGGAAGAGGTGATGACCTACTTGCGCAAGGCGCGTTTGAGGGCGGAAAAAGTCCGCGACAACTCTCCGGCCGGCAGTTATCTGGAAAGCGTTTTGACGCGCACGATGGCTGGGCTGGACCGGGAGTTGGCACAGCTGAGTTATCTGCTTGCCAAACGTGACCATCCGGCCCCTCAGGCAACCAAAATGCGGCCTGCGATTTAGCCAGATCAATTCAGGCCACCTGTTTCTCCAAAGCAACAACAATCAAAGGACCGCGCGCACGCGAAAAGAACTCGTATTTATCACATTGTAAATAGTATTAAGTTTTTGCCTTTTGTATATTTGATAGATTTATGTAAACTTTTAAAGTTATTCCCTTACGACAGGAAGTAGCAATCTGTCTCGAGCCCCATTGAGGGATTTATGAATATTGAGGGCCTGCAACTTCAATTTCTGAATGCGAGCAGCGACCCGATCGCTGCCGGTCACTTCAGCCCGGATGCAGAAAGCCCACAGATTATCTTTCTAAATGCATCGTTTTCAGAGACCTTCGGATATTGTGCGGATGAAATCATCGGAAAGGTGAGCAAGACTTTACCGCAGAAAGTCCGACAGTGTTTAACACCACTGACAGGAGACTTCGGCCCGGAGCTCAAGGCAGCCTGCTCCCCTCAAGAATTTCAGCTATCGACAGCCGACGGCAGAACACTTTGGACCAGCGTTTCGACATTCTCGGTCCCGGCTGAGGATGGCGGGCACATCGTTTTTGCCACTTATCGCGATGTGACGGCATTGAAAAAGGCCGAAGCCTCGTATCACAGGCTTTCCTCAGCCTTGAACGCCTATCCCGACCCGATCGTCATTTACGATGGGGACTTGAACCTTGTTTTCCGGAACGAAGGCTATGCAATCTCCATGTCGGACACACCCGAACAATTGGTGGAAGGCGTGCACCTCAGTGACGTACTGCGCATGGCGATCAAGCACGGACGTTACCCTGCAGCCGTAGGCCGTGAGGAGGAGTGGATGGCGGAAATTCAGTCGCCGGCGCATCTCGGCCGCAAGGCCGAAGATGTCGAGCTCAAGGGAGATATCCATCACCGGCTGCTCCGCTCTCGATCGGCCAACGGTGATTACGTTGTCATCCGGCTGGACTCGACCGAGCTTGTTCGTCAAAAACGGCAGGCTGAAGAGACGCAAGCTCGCCTTCTTGCCGCGCTGAATGCATATCCTGCCCCTTTTGTAATTTACGATACGAATGATTGCCTCGTTGTCTGCAACGACGCCTATCGCGCATCGATGGCCAATGATCCGGCCGATATCGAGGCCGGTATGCACCGCACGGAAGTTGCCAGAATCGCCATCCGGGCCGGCAAGGTCGCAAAAGCGATTGGACGCGAAGAAGAGTGGATGTCTGATGAGCATCTGGAAGCGGAGGTCGCCAAGCCTGTGCAGGATCTCGAACTGCCCGGCGATGTTCATCACAGGCTCTTGCGTTCACGCGTCGAGAACGGCGATCTCGTTATCTTGCGGATCGATACAACGGAACTCGTGCGCCAGCGCCGCGCGTTGGAAGACTATTCCAAACGGCTGGAACAGGCGAACCAGGACATCACGCACATGGCGTTGCATGATGATCTGACTGGCCTGGGCAACCGGCGGTTCCTGTCCCTCAAGTTCGATGAAATGATCAAAACCCGATCATTAAAAGGCGGTGAAATCGCCGCACTCCACATCGATTTGGACCGATTTAAACAAATCAACGATACAATGGGCCACCCGGCAGGCGACGAGGTCTTGCTGGAAATCTCAAAGCGTATTCGTTCGAGAATTGGCCCGTGGGACGTCGTCGCCCGGATCGGCGGGGACGAGTTCATTGTGTTGCTGCATGTCCATCAAGATATCGAACGGCCGGTATCACTTGCCAATTCATTGCTCGATGACCTGTCTCGACCGATGCAGTTCGACGGAAAAGAAATACGTTTTGGCGCATCGGTTGGCCTGGCCGGTACGCCTTTGGCCCACGTCGACGAGCTGCTGACCAACTCGGATATTGCGCTGTACAAAGCCAAGCGCCAAGGCCGTGGCCGCCTCGTCGTCTTCGACCGCTCTGACCTCGAGGACTTGCGGCGTACGAAAGTCTTGGCAGATGAGATCCTGCGTGCCATCGAAAGCAATGAGTTCGAGCCGTTCTACCAGCCGCAGGTTGACGCAAAAACCGGTCAGATCGTGGGGATTGAGACCCTCGTGCGGTGGCGCCACCCGACGCGCGGCACCTTAACACCGGATGCCTTTCTACCGGTCGCGACCGATCTGAACCTGGCCGGAGAAATAGACCGCCTCGTATTCGATACGACACTTGAGTTGTTTCAAAAGATCGCGACGCCCGCTGGCCTGCCTTTGTCCCTTTCGTTCAATGTGAGCGAAAACCGGATCAACAACTCTGCAATCGCCGAAATTGGCAAAAATATCCGGACCTATCCCGGTCAAATCTGTTTTGAACTTCTGGAAACGACCTTCCTTGAAGAGCAGAAAGAAGACTTCTTCGACCAATTGGACCAGCTTCGCGCACTTGGCATTGCGATTGAGGTGGACGACTTCGGCAGTGGGCGCGCATCTGTTGTCGCGCTTCAAAGGATTACTCCAGATCGTTTGAAAATAGACAGGCGCTTGAGTGCACTTGCCGTCGAAGGCACCAGCGGCCTGCGTCTCGTGCGCTCGATTATCGAAATCGGCCAGGCTATGGAAATCGGCGTAACGGCAGAAGGCGTCGAGACCCAGGAACAAGCCGATATCCTAGCACAGCTTGGATGCGACCAGCTGCAAGGCTACCTTTTTGCCCGCCCCATGCCGTTTGCGGATTTGGTGCTTTTTCTTCAGACCCAGGAGGCGCGGCTTCAACAACGCAAGGTCGGTTCGCGCGCCCCTGCATAAGGACCGGCAACGATCCCGGACATCGCACCAGGCAACAAACCGGCACTTGCGTTCACACCACCCCGCGTGCGGGGCGGAAAAGATAGTTCCAGAAGTTTTATCGAAACCGGGCGCCGCCCCTAACGGTGCCATTGGGGCTAACTGCAACACCACGGCAGCCACGCGGCCCGCATACACCAGCACCGCTTGCCGTGTTGCCAGCCGGCCCTGTAACAGTTCCGGCGCGCCCGCACCCGTACCGGCCGCACGCAGCGCCGCCCGTTGCCGTGCCGCCGTTGACACCTGTCACCGTGCCTGCCCTGCCGCAACCATAGGGCCCGCATCCGGCGCTGCCCGTCGCCGTTCCGCCGGCGGGTCCAACAACTGTGCCGGAACGCACGGTTGCCGCTCCGGCCGGATAGGCAGTCCAGCGGCCATACCAGGGATAAGCGGCATAATACCGGTCCCAATAGGCCCGGTTATACGCGACAACGGTTACTCCAACGACCGGGGCCACCGCAGGTGTCAGCACAACGGTTCGACCCTGGTAGACCGTTTGAAGATAGGACGCGGCAACCCAGCCCCTATAGGTCCGGTAGCTCACATCGCACCAAGTATAACCAGCATTGCAGCCATGAGTCACGACGCCCGCGCCTGCCGGGACCGTCACGATCACCGGATAGGCCGTGGACGGCCCGGCGCGCAGGTTGACATTCGCGGTGGCGACGGATGTCACGGCGGCCTGAGCAAAGCCGGCCCAAGCTGTGAGCGCGGCTACATTCAAGATAAGCGCCGCGAAGATAGTCCGGACGTTCAGCATTGTGTTTCAATCCCTGTTCAAGCTGCAAGATAGGGGGCCGGGCGGTCTCCAAGGTAGGGCAAGAGGAGACCGCCCGGGCCGAACTCAGGCCGTGTTACTGTCTTTCGGCAGCGGCTTTGAGCTCGGCGGGACTGACGACGGCATTGCCGTCGGTATCAAGGCGTTCGAACGCCAAGGCATAACGGTTGGTGCGCTTGATCAGACCGAACCGGCCGATGCCGTCTTGCGCATTCAGATCAATCAGGGATTTGAACTCGGCAAAAGACAGAACACCATTGCCATCGGCATCGGATGCCAGGTAGTTGGCCTGCACCATCTGCTGCTGGGTGTCGGCAAACGCGTAGGACACCGTCGCGGCCAACATGGCCGTCGCTGCGCAGGCTTTCATTGCTGCCTTCATGATAACCAAGCTCCTCATCTTCCGTCTTGACCACGCTCGCACTTGAACGTTGTCATGCCGTTTCGAAACGCAGGTTATGTGAAAGATGTCACGCGCTTATCTCAAAACAGCCCGGCTTTGTGTCGTTTGGTCACCGTCATGTAACAGCATGTAATTTTAAGGTTGGGGGACTTGTGTCTTGACGCCAAGCTCATAAAAGTTCCGCTATGAGCGAGCAAAGCCCCTACATCCTTATCGTTGATGACGATGCCGATATCCGGCGGCTTGTGGCCGAATACCTGACCCGCGAGGGGCTGGAGGTCGCCGAGGCCATGGATGCGCGCGAAATGGATGCCCTGCTGGCTCAGCGCCAACCCGATCTGATCGTTCTCGATCTCATGCTGCCCGGCGAAGATGGCCTGTCCATCTGCCGCCGGCTGCGCGTGGAGACAGGTCCCGCGATCCTGATGCTGACCGCAAAGACCGATGAGATTGACCGGGTGGTCGGACTGGAAATCGGGGCGGATGATTATCTGGGCAAACCTTTCGGCCCGCGGGAACTTCTGGCGCGGATCCGGGCCATCTTGCGGAGGGGAAGGCACCAGAACGCGCCGGCCACAGCGGCCTCCAAACGCTACACGTTCGACCGGTTTGTTCTGGACGTGGACGCAAGGCAACTCAGTGACAATGAGGGGCGGCCGCTGACCTTGACGAGCGGTGAGTTCGATCTCTTGTGCTGCTTCGTGCAGCGGGCGCGCCGTGTCATCTCCCGGGATCAGATCCTCGACCAGTTGCATGGCCGCAATGCCGATCCGTTTGACAGGTCGGTCGACATGCTTGTCTCGCGTCTCAGGCGCAAACTCGCCGCCGTCAGTCCGCATTCAGAGCTGATCACCACGGTGCGCAACAGCGGGTATTTGTTCACAGCTGTCGTTGAGGACAAGCCGACATGGCCCAGCTAAGCCTGCGCTGGCGGCTCGGTATTTTGATGATTGTGGCCCTGATCGGCCTCTGGCTCGGGGTCATCATACTCAGCTACATCTCATACGGCTTGCGGATCCAGGTCAGCGCCCTGCCCGAGCCTGACCGTCTAGCTGCCACCATCCGGCTGATTGAAACCTCGCAAGGCACCGAGCGTGCCGACGTATTGGCAGCGGTTGAAGCCCTGTCATTCTCTGTGCACTTCTCCGATGCCCCTGCAGAACCGGATAGCAATGCGGCAGATCTTGCCGTTGCTGCTCTTTATCCCAATCACTTGGCGGTTTTCGGGAATCGGGATGTCCGGGTGTTTCAGCAGTCCGCGGCGCTCCTCCCCCGGTTTCTGGCCCGACGCCTCAATCCTTATGTGATCAGTGTCGAACTAAACTCGGGCGGTTGGGTCACGATCACGTCCTGGAGCCCCTATCTGACCGACCCTTTGGGCCTACCGCTTGGACTAGGCGCAGGCCTGACCGGCGTTCTGATCGCGCTCGGCGCCTTGATTGTCCTGAACCGCGAAATCCGGCCACTGAAGCAGCTGGCCGCGGTGTTGAACAAGGTTGACCCGGAAGGCCCGCTGGTCGAAGTGCCTGATATCAAGGCCCAGTCTCCCGAACTCAAAGCCCTGATTGCAGCGTTCCAGCATTTGCAAGGCCGGTTGCGAACGCTGATCAAGGCGCGTCTCGCCCTGATCGGCGGCATCCAGCATGACTTGAGGACCTTCACCACACGGTTGCGGCTCCGTGTGGACAAGATCGAAGATGATGGCGAACGGGCCCGCGCGGTCCACGATATCGATGACATCATCGCGCTCTTGAACGACGCGCTTCTGGCGACCCGCACGGGCGCAAACGAGCTGGATGAGGAACTGATCGAATTTCCAGCTCTGGTCCGTACCGAAGTGTCCGACCGGGTTCAAGCCGGCGCGGATATCGATCTGACCATCTTGGAAGACGCCCTCAACAGTTCCGTTCTTGGCGACCGGCTCGCCTTAAGGCGGATGGTCGCCAACTTGCTCGAAAATGCGCTGAAATATGGCCGTGAAGCCGCTGTGACACTGAAGGCCTCGGACGAAACAATCGAGCTCATTGTCGATGACGCGGGGCCCGGCATCCCGCTTGAAAAGCGCGCCTACCTGTTCGAACCCTTTACGCGCCTTGAAGAATCCCGGGACCGGAAGACCGGTGGCTCTGGCCTCGGGCTGGCCATCGTCGGCAATGTGGTGAAAGCACATGGCGGAACAGTCTCCGTGGACACGTCTCCCAAGGGCGGCGCCCGGTTCTGCGTTCGTCTGCCGAAATTCCAGGTGAGCTGACTGATCGACCGACGGCTCTTAACCACCAAGTGGCGCATGTGGTGTAATTAAAACCTGAAAAAATTATCACCTTTTTCAGACCCGGCGACACGACCCCGGACGCGATCTGCTGTTTGGCGGCGCAGGCGATGACCGTCTGGTCGGCGGCCCGGATGCTGACATCGCCGTCGGCGGCGATGGTGCCGATACTTTCCTGTTCTGGGGCAATGATCTCGTCAATCTGCCAGGCTCTGACTGGGACGTCTCTTCGCTCGATGTCATCCAGGAATTTAAGATGGGCATCGACAAGATCGAATTCGCAAGTACCCACGGCGTTGACGATCGGAGCGATCTGATGATCTGGAAAAAGTTTCTCGATGATGACCAGCATTTCGTTGTGATGGTCAAGGAGAGCCAGGACGCGGTTCTGGTCAATGTCGAAGACGGCACGTCCTGGGGCGAGTTTGTGAACAGCGACCCGTTCTGGTTTGGCTAACGGACCTTGCCAATCAACGGCCAGAACAGCCGTGATGTTCTGGCAATAGGCTTATCCCGGGCTTTGGCGCAATCAGGTTCCTGATTGCGCCGTTTTTTGCCAGCAGAGACAATATGGCTGCAGCGCGAGATGTTGGTTCTCGCGCGTTTTCGACTGCTAAGGCGCCGCATGAGCCCCCATGCGCAGAGCCTCCAAGCCTTAAGCATGAAACCCGGCCAAAAGACAATCGTCACCCCTAGAATTCACGTGCCCAGTATGATTGAACTCTACGTCATTAGGCGCTCGCCATTTGGTGCTGGAGGCGGACTTGTTTCACATTGCTTCGATTTTCGCAAAACCGGTGCTCGACAAATTCGGCGTGACCGAAGAAGCCAAGGAGCGCTTTGTCGCCCTTCAAAAGGCTGTCACTGGCGATAGCGGAACCGCATGGATCCCCTTGTCCCGACCGTCTGCAACGCTCGATTTTTCCACGCACACCCAGACCCAATCGAACACGTTCAACACCGGCTCGATCGACGGCAAGGACGGACCCGTTACCTGGTGCGAATTCGTCTGGAATTCCGATCAGGTCATCAAGGATTGCATCCTTCACAAGGTATCCTGGCGGTTTTACAGCAACAAACTGATCTGTCTGGAAATCTGCGCCAGCAAAGATGACAAGGGGCTGGACGGCAGCGATCTGATCGGCCACCGCCTGGAGCTCCGGGATAGCACGGGTTTCTTGATCGGGATCTGGGCGGCCGCTTTCTTGATTGTCAAAGACACGGACCGCCGGAGTTTCCAAACATCGGCTGAAGATGATCACAAGGTCCTCGGGCTGCATTTTGATATGCTGGCCGATACGCAAACCGGTCTGTCCTTCCGGATCTGACACGCACCCGAAAAACGGCAACTCCGGAGTGTACAAACAGCATTGGGATCCGGGAACCTATACTAGAACGCAGCAATGCGCCTGATCATGCTGATCGCGTTGTTTGGCATGATCGTGATGATGTTTGACGTACCGGGCGGTAAATATTCAATACGCTTTGGCGCCTTCGTTTTGGGAGCCATTCTGGTGATCGTTATTGTGAACCTTGCTAGTGCCTTGCCTGACGACGCAACACACAAAAAGACGTGAAATTCCCTGAGCGGCCGGGGCTGAGCCTTGCCGATGATCGACCTTCTTGTTCACCGGTATTGCGCGGCGGTGATGAACTCGCTGAACGCCTCGCACCACACGAGTACGGTGGTGAAATCCTCAATGTTCACGCTGTCCGGCACATCGATGATGAACCCATCGAACGTCTTGATATCTCCCAATTGAACAGAGGCGTTTCTGACCGCTTCGAATTCAGCTTCATCTTCTAAAAATTCGGGAACCAAATAGAGCTTGTAATCCGGCCCCGGTGCCAGCGCGCCCATATGGACAATCTTGTCGGACGACAGGCCAATCGTTCCCTCACCCCAATGCAGAAAATCACTTCCTTTCAGGTCGCGTGTCAGCTCGGCCTGGTACTGGGCTTGCCCGGATGCAGCAGCGAGAACCGCCTTTTCCGGCCCCTCAGGGGCGGTCAGGATCGGCAGGAAATAGACCCCAAGCGCAAAACCGGCTGCGAGTGCGGCTCCATGGGACAGAAGAAGCGAGATTATGCGGAACATCTGTTGGCCTTGGTAAATTGCTGAACCGCGCCGGATGTAGGTATGTTCACGATCACATCAAATCAACGGCGTGTCAGGCTGGCTTGAACATCAGGCAGCGGCTTCGTCACCCGGCGCCGTCTGACAGCCGAGATCGGTCAGCGTCACGATCCGGTTGCCGCGAAGATCCGTGGCGCAAACCAGAAAGCCGCGCTCCTCCATGTGGCTGAGCAGCCAGCGCGCGCGCCCCGGCGACCGGGTTCCGTAGGCCGTGGCGATTTCCAGATTGCCCGGACATGGTGCTTTCGCAAGCGCTGCCTTGGCCAGCAGCAGATAGACGCCGCGCATCTCTTCCGGTAGTTGGGATGCAATCAATTCGGCCTGTTGCCAAGCGCCATCGTCAACATCATCGGTATCGACGCCAGCCCTCGCAACCGAGAGCTTTTCGCGGAACACCTGAAGGTCGGGCGTTCCACCCGGCAGCTTCGCGATGCGGCACCGCACCTGGAAATCCTGATAAAGCGATGCGATCGGCTGGAAAGCGGCGTCTTCTTCCGCAAGTATTTCAGAGATGATCTGGGCAATCGTCTCCTCACGCTCGCCAAAATCGAGCAGTGTGGCTGCCGGTGCCTGCGCATCGGTTGCGGCCCGTTCCGCGCCAGCAATCTGGTCCAGAACCTCGCCGGTCGACACAACCGGTTCAGGTGGTCTCGGGCGAACCGGTAATTCGCCGGGCGCCGCTGTAAAAATAAGATCTTTTGCGTCGGCTGCCGGCTGATCCGGCAAAGGCATGAGCTTCGGACTCCCACCCCGGCCCGCGGTTTCCACGGGACCAATCTTGACCGGCACAGGACGCCGCGACATGGCCGGTCCCAACGCCACAAAATGACCTCTGTCGAGATTGCGGAAGGTTTCAGCCTGGCGCCGCTCCATGCCCAGCAAATCGGCCGCACGCGCCATATCGATGTCCAAAAAGGTGCGGCCCATCAGAAAGTTTGACGCTTCGGCCGCAACGTTCTTGGCCAGTTTTGCAAGCCTCTGGGTGGCTATCACACCGGCCAGTCCGCGTTTGCGGCCCCGGCACATCAAATTGGTCATGGCGCCAAGGGAACGCCGGCGGGCTTCCTCGGTCACCTCTCCTGCTGCTGCCGGGGCGAAAAGCTGTGCCTCGTCAACGATGACCAGCATCGGATACCAGTAGTCGCGCTCGGCATCGAACAGGCCATCCAAAAATGTTGCCGCAGCTTTCATCTGACGGTCGGCATCGAGGCCTTCGAGATTAAGAACCACGGAAACCCGGTGCTGCCGCACACGGGACGCAACCATCTGCAGGTCTTTTTCTGTGCCGACGGCATCAACCACAACGTGGCCGTACTTGTCGGCGAGCGTCACAAAGTCGCCTTCCGGGTCGATGATTGCCTGCTGGACCCAATTCGCCGACTGCTCCAGCAGACGCCGCAACAGATGTGACTTGCCGGATCCGGAATTTCCCTGCACGAGAAGCCGGGTTGCCAGCAGCTCTTCAAGGTCGAGCTCGCCGCGCTTGCCGCCAGACATTTCTCCGATATCAATCCGAACTGTCATTCACATTCCCGGCGCATCAAGGTGGAGGGCTTTTGGAAAGAGTTGGCTGGTTGCGCAGATTCAGCATGATTCGAGCACGGCTGGAAAGATGGCACCGCGCACCAGCGGCACCTATCCAAAAAAGACGTTTGCGGCAAGACACGAGTGGCCGCCTCGGTGTGATCAGTCACGCGTTCTTGAAACCCACACTCCCTCGTTTGTTGCAAATGCCCAGCGTTTCGGGCTGAATACGCCCGGATGGGTGGAGCAAGGAGCCGGGTGCATGACATTCATCGGAACACGTGTAGTTGCCCTGTTCTTGACGTTGACAGGGGTCATCGCAGCGCCGGCTGCAGCGCTCGACTGCGAAAACCCGGTTCGGGTTCGGATTTCCGACGACTATCTCCCCTTCAGCTACATGAGCGATCACGGCAACGTTGTTGGTCTGGACGTTGAATTCATGCGGTCGGTTTTTCAGGAGATCGATTGTTCCTACGAGTTCATAGACATCCCGTTCAAGCGATCGATTGCCGAACTCGCAGCGGGGCGGATCGACATGATGCCTTTCATGTCGATAACAGCAGAACGTCAGGCCTTTGCCCGCTTTTCCGCGGCTTATCGCTACGAAACAGCTGGGCTTGTAATGCGCGAGGCAGATGTCGAGCGCTACGAAATTTCGTCGCTCGAAGATGTGGTGAAACATGGGCTGGTTCTCGGCCACGAGCACAGCGCTTACCGCGGCGAAGTTTTCAAGGACTTTCTAGCCTCGCCGCTGTCAGAAAAACACGTTTATATCGTCAGCTCGACCGAGGAAGGCGTCAAAATGCTGCTCGCCGGGCGCATTGACGCACTGGTTGAGGTGCCCTCTTCGACGCTGGCCATGGCACGGCAGCTTGGTACCGCCGACGTGCTGGCCGAACACCCTTTCCAGCTGTTGTCAGAGCCGGTCCACTTTATGTTCAGTCGTAAAACAGTGTCCGACGAACTGATCACGGCCATCAACGGTGCAATTCAAGAGCTGACATCAACAAACGTGTATCTGGAACGTTTCGGCTCAATGGCCCTGCGCGAGCCAAAACCGGAAGAGCAGATGAACTAAATCGCCAGCCCGGAACCAACCGTGGCTACGCAGGGCATTCCAACCTGCAAGGCTCGCGACACCTTGAAAGAGCACTCCGACAAACTATCTACTGGTCGATAAGAAATCTTCTGGAGATCACCCCATGCAAATCCATGCCGACTTAACAAAACCTGCTGTTGTCGACGCCAACGCACTGGATTGGGTCCCCTCCCCCATGCCCGGGGTCGAGCGTCGCATGCTGGAACGCGACGGTGAGGAAGTGGCGCGCGCCACCAGCCTCGTTAAATATGCTCCCGGCTCGGCCTTTTCGGCTCATAAGCATGACCTGGGCGAAGAGTTCCTTGTGCTTGACGGCGTCTTTACCGACGAAACCGGCGATTTTCCCAAAGGAATGTACGTCCGCAATCCTCCGGGGTCGGTACATATTCCCTCCAGTGCGCCGGGCGCGGTGATCATGGTCAAACTGCGCCAGATGGACCCGGCGGACAAAGCCTATGTTCGCGTGAACACCGGCGATCCGTCTGGCTGGCAAGACGCGCGGGACGGTGAAAAAGTGCTCCCGCTGTTCAAGGACGCGACTGAAACCGTCACCATGCACGAATGGGCATCCGGCGCAGCCTTTGGTGCAGAAACCCATCACGGCGGGGCCGAGTATTTCGTCGTCACGGGCAGTTTCTCCGATGAAAACGGCACCTACACGGCAGGCACATGGCTGCGTCTTCCGGCAGGTGCGCTGCAGTCCATCCGCTCTGAAAACGGAGCTCGGGTCTGGCGCAAGACCGGACACCTTGCCGTCTAGCAAGGCACAAACGCTCAGGCCGCAACATAAGACACCCCTTCTGTTTCACGCCGAGACAAGCGCAAAGGCGGCCGCCGATTGGCAGCCGCCTCGTTCGCAATGACCGGTGATCAGCGGCCCGAGATCGCCGGCGCCAGTGCCGGGAAGCGTACGATCCGGTAGGTGCCGACCGATGCATCCTCGCCATTGTTCAGAACCGGCGAACGGTGAAGCTCATTGATCGTTGCATAAACAAAGCCGTCCGCACCGATTGAAAATCCGTCCGGCCATGGGAGGTTTTCGTCCGACTGGAACAGCACCTCGTAGCTGCCGTCCCGCTTTGTCACGCCCAGCGCATTATCGGTCATGGCCGTGATGTAGACATTGCCCGCGGTATCGACTGTTGAGCCATCTGAAATCGGCTTGTCGCCATAACGCTCCACACGCTCCTGGAGATCTTCCTCGGAAAGGCTCTCGTTCAAGAGATCCGCGGTTTTTACGCGGTACATGGCGCTGGCCGTCATGGGAGCGAAATACACCCAGGTGTTGGTCGGATCGATGGTGATCGGATTGACGCCAATCTTGGCGGGATTGGCGCCCAGGAGGATCTCGCGTCCGTCAATCACCATCGGGGTGTCTTCGGGAACAGTGAAGGGGCTTCCCTCCAGGACGCGGCGTGCGCGGCCGGTGTCCAGGTCCACCACGATCAGCGCCGAGTTTTCGCCATCGCCGGTATCGGAAATGTAGATCGCCTCATGTTCACGGTCGACGGCAAGGTCGTTGAGAAACGAAGTCGGCCGGGCGACCGGCGCGCCGATATAATAGATGGCGTGCAGCTCTTCTGTGTTTGTGTTCCAGCCGACAATCCGCCCGGTCTGGTTTTCGCCCTGTCCATCCAGCATCCAAAGGATACCTTCCCTGTCCGCGCGCAGACCAAGCACACCATTCAAGCCGTCGCCATCGTCGGAGGGGGCACGCGCCCAGTCCTCGGTCGGGTAAGGCTTGGTGCTGCCGTCCGGCATGACCTCGACGATGCGCAGTTCCGGGCCATAGAACTCGTGAACAGACATGAACATCCGGCCATCCGGCGCGATCGCCAGGTTGCCAGGCGGGGTGTCTTTCGGAAACTCAAGATAGGTTTCGAGATCCTGCGCATGCGCCCCTGTTGCCAGGGTTAAAGCCACTCCAAATATCATGAGATGTTTTTTCATAGCGTCCTCCAAGGTTGTTAAAGGGACCCTATGCGAATGAATATTTTAAAGATATATTGGCATTTATGAAGACAGCGTTTGAAAATTTCGAATGTATAGCATAGACGACCTGAAAACCTTCGTGATCATTGCCGAGACCGGAGGCGTCACCACGGGCGCCCGGCGCCTGGGCATTTCACCTGCAACCGCAAGCCACAGGCTCGCGAAGCTCGAGGCGGCTTTGCAGCTGACGCTGTTTTTGCGTAACAGCCGCGTTTTGCGTTTGACCGACGAGGGGCAGGTGTTCTTCGAGCGGGTTCAGCCCATTTTGGCCGACCTGTCGCAAGCCGAGCGCGATGCAGGCAGCGGCGCTGCGGCGCTGTCGGGGCATCTAAGGGTGACGATGTCGCCCTGGATCCTGTCCCGGTTCATCATGCCGGCCTTGCCCGATTTCCAGCAGCGGCACCCGAAACTGACATTCGAGTTTCTCACCGTCGACCGGTATGTATCCCTTGTCGCCGAAGGCCAGGATTGTGCCATCAGAGTCGGACAGCTGCAGGACAGTTCGCTCGTTGCCCGCAAGCTTTCTGAAAACGACCGGATCATCTGCTGTTCACCGGATTTCGCCGCCCAGCACGGTCCCTTTGACTATGCCCAGGATCTGGAGGAGGCCCCATGGGTAAGCCTTCCCTGGCAGCGGCGTATTCCGGTGAAGGACAGCATGGGCCGCCGGCGCGACCTAACGACACCAAGCTCCGTGCTGGTTTCCAATTCGGACATGCTGACCGACGGCGCAGTCAAGGGCTTGGGCCTTGCGATCAAGTCGCGGCTCGCAGTGCGCGATGAACTGAACGATGGCCGGCTGATCGAAGTTGCAGCAGATTGTTTATGGGAACCGTCTGCGCCGATCTGGTTCGTCTTTTCGCCCGAAACGCGTGCAGGTCAGAAGACCAAGCTTTTTGGCGACCTTGCGATGCAGGCATTCAACGCGCTCCGCCCAGGAGGCAAGACTGGCAGCTGAGCTGCGCGCGCGTAAGATCCTTGAAGGTGCAAACGCTACTCAAGCCTTGATTTTTTGTTGTGCCGAGTTCGGAACCGGCACCGGCGCGGACCGGACGGCGGGGGCAATCAGGATGGCCGTGAGGACCAAAATGGCCGAGACGCCTTCCCGCAGTCCGATGGCTTCGCCAAAAAACAGATACCCGACGGCAAACATGGTCGGCAGCTCAAAACTGCCGGCGGCAGCGGCACGCATGGCGCCGACCCGTTGGCAGGCAAAAGCATAAAGCACCTGCGGTATCACTGCGGTCAAAAGGCCCATCGCAAGTACGAGCATCCATACGCTCATTTCCGATGGCAGCAGATTCCCACCCGCCTCCTGAAATGCCATCGGCAGCAATCCCAGGATCGACCCGGCAAGACCGCAAGCCGTGCGTTCGACCGGGCTCAGCTCTTTGGACAAGCCGCTGAGGAGTACAATCACGAAGCCGAAAGCGACCGGAGCCGGAACGGCCCACAAAAGCGCGAACATCACGTCTGACGAAACGGAGCCAGGGTCCAGCAGCAATGCGGCGGCGAGCACGATGAGCCCGGCTGCCGCAAAAGACTGCCAGGTTGGCGTTTGGTTCAAAAGTATCCACGCAAACACCATGGCAAACACCGGGTAGGACATATAGACCACCCCGGCTGCTGCGACCGGCACGAGCGTGATGGCTTCGAGATATCCGATCCAGCTCAAACCGAGCACGGCCCCCGCGCCGATCAGAAGCAATGCGCCACCGGCCTTGCGCCGCTCAAAAGGTAGGAATGGCAGCAGGAGCACTGCCGAAAATCCATAACGGTACAGCGCAACCGATGCCGGACCGACACCCGCGGCTGACAACTCGCGTGCGAACAAAGGCACCAGGCCGAAACAAATCGCTGTTGCAGCAATAATCACGGTGGCCGCGCGGACGCTGAGAACCGGTGGAGTGATGAGGGAGATGGGTATGAAAAATCGACGAGCCATATTCCATCGCTAGCCCGAATGTTTCGGAAAATAAAATTCCTAGTTTTCAAGCCATTTATGAAATATATTCATACCATCATGATTCCAAGGCTCGCTGTTCACCATCTGACGCTTTTGTCCGCCCTGGCCGACACCGGCAGCATGACGGCCTCTGCCGCCCGGCTTGGTGTGACCCAGTCGGCCATTTCACACCGGCTGCGGGAAGCAGAACGGCGCCTTGGCCTGCCGCTGGTTCAAAGAACGGACCGGGGTCTGGCTCTCACTGCTGAAGGGGAACGCATCCGGCGGCTTGGAGAGAAATTTCTGGGTGAGTTGTTCCGCTTGGAACAAGAGCTCGAGGCGTCGGCCAAGGACAGCCGGCTGCTCGTCCGGCTCGGCCAGGCCACCTACAGCCGCTATCACTGGCTGCCGGCTTTTCTGGATCACCTGGAAAAGGTAGACCCGAACCTCAGCGTCGATCTTTCAGGCCGGGCAACAGGCCATCCGCTCGAAGCTCTGCTCGACGGTTCGGTGGATGTATCTCTGATCTTCGGGCGCGCCCCGGCCTTGGCAAGTTTCCGCGCCATCAAGCTTGCTGCGGATCCGATTGTCGCCGTGCTGTCTCCGAATCACCGGCTGGCACAGGAAGCCGTGGTCAACAGCCTGAATATGGGCAATGAGCGGTTCTTTACCTACCCGCTGACCGCCGAACCGGGCTTCGACTGGACGACGCTCCTGGGTGCGCCCACAGTCCCGTTCCGGCGGCTCACCCACATGCCGACGCCCGAAGCGGTCATTGACTTGATACGAGCCAATTTCGGAGTGGCAATTTTCAGCCGTTGGGCCATTGAGCCTGAACTCGCCGATAGCACGCTGGTCGCCCGTCCGATCAGTGAGGAAGGTATCTCGCTTGATTGGTGGTGCGTGACCCGGGCATCGGATCCCGAAGACGGGCCCGCCGGGCGTCTGGCACGCGCTCTTGCAAATTGGGGAAGAAACTCCGACCACGCCTTGTCGACGCTGGCCTTTGAAACAGAGCCGACCTGAAACCAATGCTCAATTAAGGACATGCACAGGCGTGGCAACATGCCTATGATGCAATCGGGCCGGACCGACAGGATGGGAATACCATGGCATTATCCGAAGAACGCCGCCGAACGGTGATTGTCATGACCATGGGGTTTTTGGGCGGGCTGGTGATGCTCGATGAAACCATCCTCGGCGTGGCGTTACCGACCATCAGGGATGCTTTAAAGGTCTCTCAAACCCACGCACACTGGATCTTGAACGCCTATCTTCTGGCCTTTACCTGTCTGGCCGCTGTCGGCGGCAAGTGCATGGACCTGTTCGGCCTTCGCCGGTCAATGATCGCCGCGGGAAGTCTGTTTGTGATCGCCAGCCTGATCGCTGGTTTTTCGGATATTCTGGGCGTTCTGATCGCAATGCGCGCCATCCAGGGCGGCTGTGCAGCGATCATTTTTCCATTGACGCTTGCAGGCGCAACAACAGCCTTTCCAAAGGAACAGCGCGGCAAAGCCATCGGTATCCTAGCGGGAACAGCAACCATATTTTTAGCCGCTGGCCCACTGGTTGGCGGCATCTTGACCGATTTTGTATCTTGGCGCTGGGTGTTTTGGATCAATATTCCGATCGTTGTCGGCGGCGTCGCCATCGTCTGCGCCATTTGGGAAGACCAGCCCCGGAAGGAGGTCCGTCCGCAAATCGACAAAATCGGTCTTGTTCTTGTCTTGGCTGGTCTGACAGCATTGGTCTTTGCTCTGATGGAGGGCCAGGATTATGGCTGGACCAGTCCGGTGATCCTCGGAACCTTAGTCGTTGGACTTGTGGGGCTGGTTGCCTTCAACGCCTATGAATTGCGTCAGAAAGCTCCGCTCGTGGACATGGCCTTGTTCAAGATCCCGGTCTTCAACGCCAGCGCCCTCATTATTCTCGCGACCCAATACAGCAAGATTGTCGTCGCCGTGTTCGTACCGTTCTTCCTGCAAGATGAAATGAATTTCTCACCGGTTTATGCGGGTCTAGGCATGGTGATTGCCGTCTTGCCATTTCCGATCCTGTCGACCACTTCCGGAAATGCAGCAGACAAATACGGGTCACGGCTGCCGGTCCTCATAGGCCTGGCGGTCACGGCCGCCGCCACCGGCATTCTTGGCGGCCTTATGCTGATGAAATCCTACCTGGTGCTCGCCCCGGTGTTGCTCGCATGGGGGCTGGCGCTGCCCTTTGCGATGATCCCGGGTGGCCGCATTGCCATGAACGCGGTCCCCATGGAAAAACAGGGCGAGGTCAGCGGCATGGTAATCACCATCCGCCTAATTGGCGGCACGCTGGGCGTGACCATCGGCAGCCTCATTCTGTCACTCGGGTTGGGCTTTCCGATGATCTTTATCGTCTCGGGCGTTCTGCTGATCGCGGTGCTGGGCTACTGCTTCTGGGTGCTGGAGGAAGAATATCCAGCGAAAAAGCCCGCTTGATCCACAATTGGAGCTTATTCCTCTACTGGAACGCGTCCCGATGTTCATCACGGAGGATGTTTTTCTGGATTTTCCCCATCGTGTTGCGTGGGAGGCTGTCGATCAGGGCGACCTTTTTCGGCTGTTTGAACTTGGCCAGACGATCCTGCAACGCCGATAACACTGCCTCTGGCGAAACGTCTGCGCCGGCTTTCGCAGCAACGACAGCTACAACCGCCTCGCCGAAGTCAGGATGCGGAACCCCAATCACGGCGCTCTCGGCAACGCCGGGGAGCTCGTCGATGACAGTCTCGACTTCGGCCGGATAAACATTGAATCCGCCTGAAATGATCAGGTCTTTCGACCGTCCGACGATGGAAATGTACCCGTCCGATGCAATGCGCGCCATGTCGCCAGTTACAAAATATCCGTCGGAGCGGAATTCCTCGGCCGTCTTTTCCGGCATACGCCAGTAGCCTTGAAAAACATTTGGACCCTTTACCTCAATGACGCCCACTGCGCCGCCCGCGACCTCGCGTCCCGTCTTAGGGTCCGCGATCCTCAGCCCCACGCCCGGGAGCGGAAAGCCAACAGTTCCCGCGCGCCGTTCACCCTCATAAGGATTGGAGGTGCTCATATTGGTTTCCGTCATTCCGTAGCGTTCCAGAATTGCGTGGCCGGTCCGCTCACGAAACGCCCTGTGAACCTCTGCCGACAGGGGGGCTGATCCTGAAATGAACACCCGCATGTGGCCGACAAGGTCTTTTGTGAACGCGTCTGATCCCAACAAACGTGTGTAGAATGTTGGGACACCCATCATCGATGTCGCCCGTGGCAGCATTGCAAGCGCGGCATCCAGATCGAATTTGGGCAGAAACAGCATCGACCCGCCCGCCATCAACATGACGTTGGTCGCAACAAACAGACCGTGGGTGTGAAAAATCGGCAGGGCGTGCAAGAGCACATCGTTTTCGGTAAACTGCCAATACGTCACCAAGGTCCGGGCATTGGAGGCCAGGTTCTCATGGCTAAGCATGGCGCCTTTCGACCGGCCGGTGGTCCCGGATGTGTACAAGATGGCTGCCAGGTCATCATCGAGCCGCGGCACATCCTCAAACTCCGGCGAAACTGCATCCGCCAGATCACGCAGGGTTCCCTGTCCGCGGCTGTCCAACACCTGAAGCTTGGCGCCCACCCGGTCAGCAATCGGGCGCAAGGCACTCTCGGATTTAGGATCGCACACGAATACGGCCGGTTCAGCGTCCGATATGAAATAGTCGATCTCGGCCGGCGTATAGGCTGTGTTCAGCGGTAAAAAGACCGCCCCGGCCCGCACGGTGGCCAAATACAACATCAAGGCATCCGGCGTCTTTTCCACTTGAACGGCGACCCGGTCATCAGGCTGCACCCCGAGACTGATCAGAGCATTGGCATAGCGTGCCGACCGCTCAAGAACCCCGGCGAAGGTCAGCTTTTGCCCATCTGCTGTTTCAAGAAAGACCTTGCCAGGATCGGCAATGCGGGAACGGATTTCATCGAACAAATGGTTAGACATAAAGGATCTCAAAGTCGCTCAGCTGGCGGACTGGACCTGTTTCCGGTCAGGCACGACCCGCGCTTGTTTGGTCACACTCGAACTTGCCGCAACAGCACCGCTTGCAGCATGCGTCTCGTGATTTTTCTCGATGTAGCGCAGATCGTAAAGATAATTGACCATCAATCCATAGGATTGCGCCATACCATTCGGCGACTGGTCGCCGAGCCAGTTGACCCTTTCCAGTCTCGCTCCGTTGCCGATGTGGAACCGGGCGACGGGATCCAGGGTCCGGCCCTTGCGGTCTTTCTCGCGGGTCAGGTAGTGGGCGCACAAGCTGGTCAACAGCGGCTGGAGCTGTTTCTCGGCCTCGTCGTCACCGCGCCAGCTCCCGTCGCGAATGGTCTCAACAGCGTCTTGAGAGAGAAGCCTATCAATCACGCTATCGTCCAAAGCCAATTCCGTCTTGAACCATTTGGTAAAGCCGGGCACCGGCGAAAGCGTTACGTAAGTGCGCAGGCCCGGCAGCTCGCGCCGCAGTTCTTCCACCACCTGCTTGATCAAAAAGTTGCCAAAGGAGATACCGCGCAGGCCCCTTTGGCAGTTCGAGATCGAATAAAAGACGGCCGTTGTTGCTTCGGATGCGGTTATTTCAGCGCGCTCCTCGGCCAGAATCGGAGCAATTGCAGCCGGGATGTCGCGGGTCAATGCAACCTCGACAAAGATCAGCGGATCATCCACCAGCGCCGGATGAAAAAACGCATAAAGCCGCCGGTCTTCCAACCCGATCCGGCGTCGCAAATCGTCCCAACCATCGATCTCATGCACAGCCTCATATCGGATGATCTTTTCCAGGATAGAAGCCGGCGTCGACCAATCGATGTGCTTCATTACGAGGAAACCGCGGTTGAACCACGAAGAAAAAAGGTGCTCGAAGTCCCGATCGACATCGCGCAGATCCGGGTGCACCGAGAGAAGGTCAAGAAGATCCGCCCGCATGTCGACAAGCGCCCTTGTCCCGCCCGGCGCAAGATTGAGACGGCGGATCAACTCCTGGCGGCGCGGCTCAGTTACCGCATGCAAGCGCCTAATGTTTGATGGCTCATCCGGCTCGCTTTCAAGACTCTTGGCTGCATCGCGCACCGCATCGAGATTTGCGCCGAAATTTTCAAGCAGCGCGAAGAAGAAGCCCTGCTTTTGCTCAACCGACAGCGTGCGATAGTTATCGAGCACCTGTTCTGCGATAGCGACGCCGGATGCTTCGCCGCGACCGGACAAGAGCGCCTCGCACAGATCAAGCAGTGGCAAATCGTCTTTCCGGCCGATTCGCACATCCAAAAGCGCGCGGCCCTGCTCCGTAATCGAGTTCAGCAATTCCCCGAAAAAACTGGTGTTCATCCTGCTCAGCCCTTCAAGACATCCTGCATGCCCACGATTGGTCCAGGTGGTGCGCTCCGTGCCTGTCTCCTCTGCCAAATATAGGAGCAATCCCCCCGATGCGGTAATCCGACAATCCGCCAATACGGCCTTCGGCGATGATCTGCACCACATGGATCTGAAGATCGCGGCGCTCCAAACGCAATATTAAATCTTTGAAAAGGTGTAACCTTACCCAGTGACACGGGTTGCACAGTGCTCGCAGCTCAGGCACGCTTGTGCACAGCAAAGAACGGCAAGGCAGCAAAACATGACACGCGTGGAAACGCTTGCAGAAAAAATCGCAGACGGAACCATCCACGTTATCGGCATAAGCCTTGGGATCGCAGCTCTGATCACGTTGGTCACCGTGCTTTGGGGGCGTGAGGATGTTGCCCGGCAGGTCAGTGTCTTTGTGTATGCCGGTTGCCTTATGGCCATGCTGATCTGCTCGGCGCTGTACAACATGTTCGCCAAGGAACACAAACAAGGTATTTTGCGGCGCCTCGACCACGCAGCAATTTTTCTCCTGATCGCAGGCACTTATACCCCTTTGGCCGCCATGATTATCGGCGGATGGACCGGGGGAATACTGCTCGCAATTGTCTGGATGGGTGCGATTGCAGGCGCCAGCCTCAAACTGTTCAAACTTCAAGGCGTAGACCGCATCACGGTTCCGCTATGCCTGGCACTCGGTTGGATCGTTGTGTTTGCCTACAAGCCGCTGATGGAGAACGCGACATCATTCGGCTTCTTGATGATCGTAGCCGGTGGCTTGCTCTATACAGTGGGAACGGTTTTTTATTCGTGGAAGAAGCTGCCGTTCCAAAACGCAATCTGGCACGCTTTTGTCCTGGCGGCCGCCGTCTGTCATTTTTCGGCTGTGCTGAATGATGTTGCGCTGATGGGCGCCGCTGCCGTCGTCTGACAAAAGTGCCGGCGTCCAGCCGGCACCGGTCCCATACTCAGGCCGAAACCGCCTGGTCTTCTGTCAAAACGATCACTTTGGTGCGCAGCGGAACGCGGTTGAACAGGTCGATCACGTCCTGCTGCCACATGCGAATGCATCCGCTGGACACGCTTTTGCCGATCGAGGATGGCTGGTTGGTCCCATGAATCCGGTAAAGCGTATCTACACTGCCTTGCCAAAGATCCATAGCGCGGGCGCCTAGCGGGTTGCGCAGGCCCGGCGGAAACCCTTTTTCCCAGTAGCGTTCTAGAGAGGGCTTGCGGGCAATCATTTCCCGTGGAGGGCGCCAGATCGGGTGCACCCGCTTGACGCGGATCAGGGC
Organism: Roseibium hamelinense; assembly: GCF_007830545.1. GTDB lineage: Bacteria > Pseudomonadota > Alphaproteobacteria > Rhizobiales > Stappiaceae > Roseibium > Roseibium hamelinense. The sequence continues at coordinate 246,699 of NZ_VLLF01000007.1, read as the reverse complement.
CTCTCCCGACCAATCAAAACCGGCACGGCCGACACCAATCCCGTACCGCAGGGCCTTTTTGTTGCCCAGCGTCCAGTACAGGAAGTTGTTGTAGGGATCCACAATAATGGTCCCCGGCCGCTCCCGCGTCTGGTAGTCAACAACCTGCCGCCAGTATTTGCGGTCAAAGTTTTCATAATTGATGGCGGGCCAAGTGTAGTCGCCATCCGGCAGGGCTGCATAGGCTGAGGCGTAGTCGAATTCCTCATCCGGCAGGGGCGGTTGATCCGGCAACCCGACGTCAACTGTGTAGCAGCCGGCAAGAGGCAACGTCAGCGCCGCTGCACCGTATTTCAAAAGAGACCGCCTGCTGATTGCTGCAGTGCAAGAAAATGATCCGCCCCCGGAGATCTTAGCCATATCCGCCCAACTTTTGACTGGTAATGCCGAAGTGCTTCATGGAGAATAATCGAACAGGAGGCAAGCCAATTCCGTCTCCCAACGTCATGACAATTCCTCGATCAGCCACATGGACGGAACCGAGTCCGCTTTCTGGCAAACCCGTAAGACACCGAAAAAGGCAGCATCCCTTGGCTGAAAACAACAGGCCCGTCCCGGTCTTTGATGGGCACAATGACGTGCTTCTGAAACTTGAGTTGGAATCCCGAACCGTCGGTGAGCGCGATTTTTTAACACGTTCCCAACGCGGACACATGGATCTGCCGCGATGCCAGGAAGGTGGTTTTGCAGGTGGTCTGTTCGCGATGTTCGTGCCCTCGAATCCTGGAAATGACTTTTCCAAGCCCTTTGATCCGCGCGATCCGGCAAACTACGCCCCTGTTCCGCAGGAGGAGGCGCTCGGCTTCACTATGCGGCTCTTGCGCAGGGCCTTCCAGATAGAGCGCAGGTCCCTGGGAGAGGTCGCCATTTGCCGCACCGTGGATGAGATCGAAGCCGCCATGGCCAGTCAACGGCTGGCAATAAGCCTTCATATCGAAGGTGCTGAGGCTATCGATACCAATTTTGATGCGCTCGAAACCCTCTACGCAGCCGGGCTTCGGTCGCTCGGTCCTGTTTGGAGCCGTCCAAACGACTTTGCCGAAGGCGTGCCGATGACCTTCCCGGCGTCTTCGGACACCGGACCGGGGCTGACAGATGCCGGAAAAGCGTTGGTGAAAGCCTGCAATGAACTGAAAATCCTCGTTGATCTGTCGCATCTCAATGAACGCGGTTTTTGGGATGTTGCCGAAATAACGGACGCGCCCCTTGTTGCCAGCCACTCCAACGCACACGCGCTGTGCGAAAACGCGCGCAACCTCACCGACAAGCAGCTTGACGCGATCCGGGAAACGGACGGTTTGGTCGGACTGAATTTTCACACTGCCTTTTTGCGGGCTGATGGTGGGTTTTCGCGCGATACCCCGCTCATCCGGATTGCTGCCCACGCTGCTTATCTTATCGAGCGCCTCGGAGTGGACAAGGTTGCGCTTGGTTCGGACTTTGACGGGTGCATGCCTCCTGCGGACCTGCCAAGTGTCGCTGCTCTGCCGCGCCTGATCGAAACCTTCCGCAGCCACGGATTTGACGAGGATACGATCCAGAAACTCGCGTATAAGAATTGGCTCAGAGTCCTCAGGCTCACACAAAGTTGACCCAACGTACAATTCTCACAATTTTGTGATCACTGGCGTTCATAGAATTTGGAAACGGGGTCGCAGATCAACGAATTGTGCGGCATACTTTCGTTAAATTGAAAGCTTTCCGGTAACGTACTTCAAGTGTTCACGGCCGGATAGCGACGATGTGTCAATCTGCGCGAAGTGCGGCAACGTATCCGCAAGGTCCCATCGACTTCGCCTTTACAGGATGTCCGCGAACAACCCGGGCCCGCTTGATCGGCTCAGCCGCCAGCATGTTTGGCATCGTTCTGTAGGGCACGACATATTGGAATGAGTAAGTTTGGATACGATCGCCCCCTCTTCGCAGCTTGCTAAAAACTCCGGATCGAAAACCGCCAGGAAATCTCAAGCGGTCTACCTCGCCCTGCAAAAACGCATCCTAGTTGGCGAGCTCACCCAGGAAAGCCCGGTGACCGAACAGGCGCTGGCGCAAGAGTTCAATTGTTCGCAAGGCACCATTCGCGAAGCACTGTTGTCTTTGCGCGAAGACGGTTTGGTAGTCAGAAGGGGATATCAAGGCACCTTTGTCACAAAGACAACCGACGATGAGGCAGTTGTTCTACTGAAGCTGCGCCGGGATATTGAAACCGCGAGTGTCGACCGATTGGTGGCAAAAGCCTCCGACCTGGATTTGAGATACCTTTCTGATCTGGCCGACAAGTACGATGAACGGCGCGACAACCGCGACATCTATGGTACGTCAAACGCGGACCTTGCCTTTCACATGGCGCTCATTGGCATAGCGGACATGCCGATTCTCGAGCCTATTCTTCGGCGGACGATTCTGCATCTCCACCGCTTCATCATCACGCGCCATCAGGGCCAGATGCAGTGGATCTCAAAGATCAATGCGTCGCACCAGGCAATTCTTGACGCCGTCTCGAACGGCAATACCGAATTGACCCGCACGCTTGTTGCCGAACATGTCACATCAAACACAATCCAGGTCAGCGAAGACGTGCGCACGAATGTGTTTGCGCGCATCGCCAATACGCCGGTGACGCGGATAAAATAGAACCGGTGGGAACAAACACGCACCGGCTCCGAGATCATCTAGGCAATTTCCCGTGCCTGCTGTTGGGTGAGCATTGCAGCTCCGATCAGTTCGCGCGTGTAGGCGCTCTTCGGATCGTCAAAGATCTGCTCGGTCGACCCGGCTTCGACCACTTTCCCACGCTGCATGACCATAACAGTGTCCGCCATAGCCCGGACAACGGCCAGGTCATGGCTGATGAACACATAAGTGAGATCGTAGCGCCGCTGCAGATTTTTCAACAAATCGACAATCTGTTTCTGGATCGTCCGGTCGAGCGCCGAGGTCGGCTCGTCGAGAACGACAACATCCGGTTTCAGAACCATGGTGCGGGCAATCGCGATGCGTTGCCGCTGACCGCCTGAAAACTCATGCGGATACCGGTTGCGCATGGCCGGGTCGAGGGACACCTCCATCAGCGCCCGGCACGCCCTCAGATCGCGATCTTTGGCCGACAGTCCCGGCTCGTGCACCAAAAGCCCTTCGGAAATGATCTGGCCAACAGTCATGCGCGGACTGAGGGAGCCGAAAGGATCCTGAAACACGAGTTGCAAATGCCGACGCAAAGGCTGCATCTGCGCGCGTGTTTTTCCGGATATCTGACTGCCGTTGAACACGACCCTTCCTTTGGCTGGAAGTAGGTTCAATACCGCGCGGCCCAGTGTGGACTTTCCTGATCCGCTTTCACCGACGACACCAAGGGTCTGCCCCTTGCGCAACGCGAAGCTGACATCGTCAACTGCGCGCAGTATGTGCTGGGGTTTGAACAGACCGCTGTCAAGCGCGAACTCGACTTCCATCTTTTGCGCCTGAAGCACCAGAGGCTGCGTTGTTGGAACAGGCGCCTTGGAGCCGGTCGGCTCTGCATCCAGAAGCATGCGGGTATAGGGATGTTCGGGTGAGGAAAAGAGTTTTCCTGTCTCGCCGGCTTCGACAACTTGCCCCGTCTTCATCACGTAGACCCTGTCGGCGATCCGCCGCACGATCCCCAGATCGTGGGTGATGAAAACCACGGCCATTCCGAGGCGCTTTTGCAGATCCGCCAGAAGCTCGAGGATTTGTGCCTGTGTGGTCACATCCAGTGCGGTCGTCGGCTCGTCCGCAATCAAGACATCCGGATCGTTCGCCAGCGCCATGGCGATCATGACCCTTTGGCGCTGCCCACCCGACATTTCATGCGGGAACGCCTTAATCTTGCGGTCCGGATCCGGAATGTTGACAAGCTTCAAGAGATCAAGCGCTTTTGCCTCGGCTGCCCGCCAGGACAGTCCGCCATGCATGACCATCGGCTCGCACAGCTGGCGGCCGATTGTGTAGAGTGGATCCAGAGATGTCATCGGCTCCTGGAAGATCATGGTGATCTTGGCACCGCGCACCTTGTTGAGCTTCCTGACCGGCAGTCCCAGTATGTTATCTCCACGGTACTCAACGGTACCTCCGGTATTGCCGTTGGAGGCCAGCAAGCCCATTGCCGCCATCATGGTCTGGCTCTTGCCAGAGCCGCTTTCTCCCACGATGGCGACCGTTTCGCCGCGTTTGACGTTGATATCGACGCCGCGGACCGCGTGAACGGGGCCCGTCGGGGTCTCGAAGTCGACAGTCAGGTTCTTGATATCGAGAATGGGGGTCTTGTCTGTCATGATCATTTCCCTCACCTGTCCTTTGGATCCAAGGCATCACGCAGGCCGTCGCCGATAAAGTTCAGCGCAAACAGCGTCGATGTCAGGAAGATTGACGGGAAGATCAGCATCCATGCAGCCCCTTGAAGGTTGCGCGCACCTTCGGAGATCAGAACACCCCAGCTCGTCATCGGCTCTTGAACGCCAAGTCCAAGGAACGACAGGAAACTCTCCAAAAGAATGACCTTCGGCACCAGGAGTGTCATGTAGACAACGACCGGGCCAAGTGTGTTTGGGACGATGTGACGCCGGATGATCCCGCGGTCGGGAACCCCCATGGCTTCAGCCGCCTGAACATATTCCTGACGTTTGATGGTCAGGGTCTGACCACGCACGATACGCGCCATATCAAGCCATTCGACAGCACCGACGGCTATGAACATCAGTACGAAATTCCGACCGAAAAACACCACCAGCATGATCACGAAGAAAATGAAAGGCAGCGAATACAAAACGTCGACAACACGCATCATCAGCTGGTCAATCCGGCCGCCAAGATAGCCGCTGGTTGCGCCGTAAAGCACCCCGATCGTGATCGCGACAATGGTAGCCAGAAGACCAATCGTCAGCGAAACCCGCCCGGCCATGAACGTCCGGGTCATGAGGTCCCGGCCGTTTGAGTCGGTGCCGAAGTAAAAATGCATATAGTTGATATCTGCACGTAACACCGCAAATCTGTTGTTTTCTGAAAAGTCGCCGATCGACGCATTCGTGAACAGATCGCTCCGGTCGATATAACGGATCGTGCGCGGGTCGATCTCGCGGCGCGAGGTGACCTCGGCCACGACTTGATCCCCATCGCGCTGAAAGCTGTCGATGGTCAAGCGCGCCCTTTTGGCCAAACCTTCAAAGGCCGGCTGGACCTGATCCGGTTTCGGGTAGGCCTCCAGGCTGGCAGGGACCTTCACGTAGTCCCGGTAAACCGCATCATAGTCGTGCGGCGAAACAAACGGGCCAACGATCGACAGCAGGGTGATCACAGCCAGCACGATCATGCTGGCAACAGCCGCGCGGTTGGCCAGAAGCCGGTCGCGCGCGTCGTCCCACAAGGAGCGACCTTTGGTCGGCGCTTCAATGTCGTTTGGATAGGTTGCAGTCACAGGAGTTCTCCTCAGTCGTAGCGCACGCGCGGATCAAGCAGCGCATAGAGCAGATCCACGACCAGGTTGAACACAATCACAAAGCAGGCGACGACAACCACAGTGCCCATGACGAGCGTGTAGTCGCGGTTCAGCGCGCCTTGAACGAAATAACGGCCAATGCCGGGAATGCCGAAAATGGATTCGACAACCACCGAGCCGGTGAGAAGTGCAGCCGCAGCCGGGCCGAGATAGGACACGACCGGCAGGATCGCCCCGCGCAAGGCGTGAACGACGATCACGAGATAGGCGCTCAAGCCATACGCACGCGCTGTTCTGACATGGTTCGACCGCAGAGCCTCAATCATCGAACCTCGGGTCAGGCGCGCGACCACGGCGATCTGTGGCAAGGCAAGCGTCACAACCGGCAAGATCTTGTTGACGAAAGCGCCTCCGCCCCAGCCTCCGACCGGCAGCCAGCCGAGCCACACACCAAGGATGAGCGTCAAAACCGGCGCAACGACAAAATTCGGAATGGTCACTCCGAGGGTTGCCGCAGCCATAATCGAATAATCGCCCGGACCATTCTGCCGCAGTGCGGCCATCACGCCCATAAACCCGCCGACCACGAGCGCCAAAGCAAGAGCCGAGGTTCCGAGCTGGATAGAGATCGGCAAGCTTTGTGCGAATAACTCGTTGATCGAGAAGTCACGCAGATAGAAGCTTGGCCCGAAATCGAGAACCGCAACATTTTTCAGATACAGCACATACTGCATCCAAAGCGGCTCATCGAGATGATAAATCTTATTCAGGTTTTCCATCACCTTGGCTTCCAAAGGCCGTTCAAGATCGAACGGGCCGCCCGGTGCAATCCGGATCAGGAAGAATGAGATGGTGATGATCAAAAACAGGGTCGGGATTGCTGTCAGCAATCGCCCGATCACGTATCGGAGCATGAGGAAGTCCTCGCTTTTTTGAGGGCGGTCTGACGCCGCCTTGCGAAAACCGGCAGGCCTTGGCGGGCCTGCCGGGTTCCGATCATCGGATTATTCGGACACTGTGATCCAGCGGCTCTGGTGTTCGTCACGCAGGTTCGGTTCGTAACCGGAGATCTTGTCGGAGACGAGCTTCTTCGAGCTGTAATGCAGGATCGGTATGAACGGCAGATCGCGCATGAACAGCACTTCAGCCTGTTTCATGATGTCTGCGCGCTTTTCCAGATCCAGCGTCGCTGCAGCCTTGTCCATGAGTGCATCGTACTCAGGATTGTTGTACCGGGCGTAGTTGAAGCCCGTATTGTCGGATTCCACCAGGAACAGGAAGTTTTGCGGGTCGGAATAATCACCGATCCAGCCAGCCCGGGCGACGTCGAAATCGCCCTGATCACGCAAATGCGCGTAGTGCGTCTTCACATCGGTGTTGAGCATGGACACTTCCACACCGAGCGGCTTCCACATGTCCGCGATCGCAATGGCCGCGTTCTTGTGGTTTTCGTTGGTGTTGTAGCGAAGCTCCAGCTTGAGCGGATTGCTTTCGTTGTAGCCGGCCGCCTCAAGCAGTTCGCGGGCCTCGTCTTCGCGGTCGATCATCGACTGACCTTTGTACTCCGCATAAGCCGGCTCGCCGTAATTGTCGATCCCGGGTGGAACGATTGAATAGGCAACAGACATCGTTCCGGCGAAAATTTCGTCTGCCAGGAACTCGCGGTCAATTGCCATAGACAGGGCCTGGCGAACGCCTGGATCCTTCAGCTTCTCTGACTCATGGTTGAGTGCATAATAATATGTACCCAGATAAGGAGCGACCAAAAGCTGGTCTGCCATGGTCGACTTCACATGTGCCATTTGTTCGGTCGGCACTTCGTCCACGATGTGAAATTCACCTGCCTCGAACCGGCGCACCGCAGCACCGCGGTCTTCGATGTTGTGGAAGACAACCTTGTCGATCTGAACGTCGTCATTGCCATAGTAGTTCTCGTTGCGAACCACGGTGACGTGAGAGTTCGGCACGAACTCGGTGATTATGAAGGCGCCGTTGGTGACGACGTTTTCCGGCCGAACGAAATCTGTGCCGTGCTCTTCAACGGTTGCGGGATGAACCGGAAGTCCGGTTTGGTGCTGCAGGAGGCCGAGGAAATACGGGGTTGGGCTTTCCAGAGTGATCTCAAGCGTCTTGTCGTCGATCGCCTTGACGCCGAGCTCTTCCTTAGGAAGCTCGCTTTTGTTCACTTTTTCAGCATTCTTGATCGGATACAGCACTGTCGCATATTTTGCGCCGGTGGCCGGATCCATGATGCGGCGCAGTGAATATTCGAAATCGCCGGCGACGACCGGGTCACCGTTTGACCATTTCGCATCACGCAAGTTAAAGGTGTAGACCGTGCCATCGTCGGAAATGGTCCAGCTTTCCGCCATGCCCGGAATGAGCTTGCCATCCGCGGACAGGCCGATCAGACCTTCATACATGTCCTTCAGGATGTTGTTTTCGGTGGTAACGGACGTCTTGTGCGGATCAAGTGTTTCCGGCTCGCCGCCATTGTCACGGTGAAGGACAACTTCAGCGACAGCGGTAAGTGATGTTGCCGCCATTAGTGCCGCCGCAAGCGCGCCAACGCGCAGGGACTTAAACATATCGGTCTCCCCTCTTGGTTGTTTAGACTTTCGGATACGTTAAGGGCACAAGATTCCACGCTCTTAACCAGTTATCAAGCATCACTTAACGTCATGTTTCACATTTTTGCCGTGATAAGCGACGTTAATGCACACATCTCCATTAAATGGGGAAATCTTTCCCCGTTAATCCCACAATGGAAGATATATTACCTAAGGTCAGTAATGCCGGCCGCAGTCAGCGGCAGTAACGCACATTGCCGCTATAGGCAAGATAGGTGCCGGTGCGCGGGTCGAACGATTTGAATTTCCGCGAGCAATAGGCATACCACGCCGGGGTGAAGGGAGGGATCCCGGTCTTGGTCGGCGGAACCGCACCACGCGGTGCCACATAGGGGCCAGGCGCAACATAAACCCTGGACCGCGGCGGATAGATCGTCAGCGGCGGTGGAAAGGGGTAAGCCCGGTAAACGCGTCTGGGATAGTAGCGCGGGGCATAATATCTCGGCCGATAGTGCCGGGGGCGGTAGTGCCTCGGTTTGTAGTGCCGAGGTGGATGATACCCTCGGCCGCCATAGTAGCCGAAATAGGCTCCCCCGGTGCCAACACCGACGCCGACGCCAGATCCAACGTATATTCCACCGCCGTAGTGGTGGCGGTTCTTGGCCTCACCAGACACTGGAAAACCAACGACGGCGCAAAGCAGCGCTAACGCCAGAATCCCAAGATTCTTTCCCCTAAAGTCATGGAACAACGCCATTTTTCCCGCCTTTGTCATCGCGTGAAACGGTAGTACTTCCCCATGCCCGCCCCCATCATAGCGCAAAAAGGCTCAAGAATCCCAGTCATGCCCATTTTGTGAATGCCCCTTGAAACGGTCGCAATTTGTGTCAGAACCCGCTAGACGGCCCCTCGGCACACATGACGCGGTATAAAAACAAATGGCTCCACCCCTCCTGCTCCTGCGCGATATAGAACTGACTTTCGGCGGCACTCCGCTCCTGACCGGAGCCGACCTGTCGGTCTCCGAGGGCGAGCGTCTGTGTCTGGTGGGACGCAACGGGTCTGGCAAATCGACCTTGCTGAAGATCGCTGCGGGCATGATCGAAGCGGATAGTGGCGAGCGTTTCTTTCAACCGGGCCGCACCTTGCGCTATCTGCCACAGGAACCGGACCTGTCAGCCTATGCGTCAACCCTCGATTATGTGAACGAAGGACTTGCGCCGGGCGATGACCCCTACCGGGGCCAGTACCTGCTCGACGTCCTTGGCCTCACCGGTAAAGAAGACCCGTCTGCCTTGTCTGGCGGTGAGGCGCGCCGGGCTGCCCTCGCCCGAACACTTGCGCCCGAACCGGATATTCTGTTGCTCGACGAGCCGACCAACCATCTGGATCTGCCTGCCATCGAATGGCTTGAAAGCGAGCTCAAAAGCTTAAAGTCGGCCATCGTTCTCATTTCGCATGACCGGCGGTTTCTGGAAAATCTATCCCGCGCCACGGTGTGGATCGACCGAGGTGTTTCCCGACGCATGGACAAGAGCTTTGCGCATTTCGAAACCTGGCGCGACGACGTGTTCGAGCAGGAGGAGATCGACCAGCAAAAGCTGGCCCAAAAGATCAAACGCGAAGAACACTGGATGACCTACGGCGTCACCGCTCGGCGCAAACGCAACATGCGCCGCGTGCGGGAGCTAGCGGACCTGCGCAAGCAAAAGCGCGAGCACCGCGGCCCGCAAGGCACGGCCAAGCTTGCGGCAACCGAAGCCGAAGTTTCCGGAAAGCTGGTGATCGAAGCCAAAGGTATTTCCAAGACGTTTGGCGAACGGCCCATCGTCAAGGAGTTCTCCAGCCGAATTCAGCGCGGTGACCGGGTCGGCCTGGTCGGCGCCAACGGCGCAGGCAAGACAACCTTGTTGAAGATGCTGACCGGCGAACTTGCCCCTGACAGTGGCTCGATCCGGCTCGGGACCAATTTGGAGATGGTCACTCTTGACCAAAAGCGCGAAAATCTGGACCCCAATGATACGCTCTCCTCGGTGCTGACAGGCGGGCGCGGCGATACCGTTGTGATCGGCGAAGAAACCAAACACGTCATGTCCTATATGAAGGACTTTATGTTTTCGCCGGAACAGGCGCGCACGCCCGTGGGTGTGCTGTCGGGCGGTGAACGCGCCCGTGTCATGCTGGCGCGCGCGCTGGCCAACAAGTCAAATCTGATGGTGCTCGACGAGCCGACCAACGATCTGGATCTGGAAACCCTTGATCTGCTTCAGGAACTGCTTGCAGACTATCCAGGCACCGCGTTGATCGTCAGCCACGATCGAGACTTTCTCGACCGGGTGGCCACGTCGGTGATTGTCTCGGAAGGCTCCGGCCGCTGGCAGGAGTATGCCGGAGGCTATTCGGACATGATTGCCCAGCGCGGCGAAGGTGTCACGGCGAGACAGTCTGACAAGCCAGCCACCAAAAAGCCGTTGGGCAACAGCACCGAGGCTCTAAAGCAAAAGCCGAAAGCAGCGCCAAAATCCAAACTCAGTTTCACACAGCAGCATCTTTTGAAAACCCTGCCGGATACGATTGCCGACATCGAGAAAAAGCTGGAAAAGCTCAATGCCGAGATGGCCGACCCCGAGCTGTACAGCAAAAACCCGGATAAATTTTCCAAACTGACCGCCAGGATCACAGAGCTCACAAACGAAAAAGACAGCGCCGAAGAGCAATGGCTTGAACTTGAAATGCTCAATGAACAAGCGGCTGGCTGACGCGTCGTTTCGCACCCGCCCTTATGAGCTTGCACCACCTGCCTACCCTGGCATAGCCGAAACCAGTCAGATCTTATGGAGGGGTGTGTGCACCTCGGAACTGTGGGCACCAAAGCGCTGTTTCGGTGCACAGAGCGTTTGTCGACCAACGGCCCGGCCCTTCAGGTGGTAAGATCGGTCAGGAGCTGAAGCATCAGGTTGGCGCCTTTTTCGATATCGGCCCAGTTGCTGTGTTCTTCGGGCGCGTGGCTGATCCCGTTCCGGCTTGGAACGAACACAAGCAGCGACGGGCACAGGGCCTGCATGGTCTGGGCATCATGGCCCGCACCGGACGGCATGCGTTTGGCCGGAACCCCGAGCGCCCCGGCGATCCGCAGGGCATGGTCCGCTAGAGGGACGTCGAGGGCGGCCGGCGGCAGCCAGCTGCGTTCAAAAATCCTGTGCGTCAGCCCATTCTTGTCCGCTTTGCGCCGGATGACTTTGCTCAGTTCCCGCTTCAGCGCCCGCATCACCGCTTCATCGACATCCCGCAATATGACCGTGAATGCGGCCATTCCGGGGATGGTATGCGGATGGTTTGGCGTCAGGTCGACCCGGCCGATGGTGATCCGGCTCTGGTCCGTCCCGTGGTCACGAACAAGGTCGGGAATAGCCGCGCTCACCTCCGCCAGACCGGCAAACGCATCGGCCCTCATGTCCATCGGCGTCGTGCCCGAATGGTTGGCAGCGCCGAAGAGGACGCATTCCAGAGAGCACACGCCCGACACCCGGTCCGCGACACCGATCGCGATCCCCTCCGCCTCCAGAACAGGACCCTGTTCGATGTGAAGCTCAAGAAAGGCTTTCACGCTGCCGGGCGGGCGGGCGGATGTGAAAATGGCTTGCGGGTCCAAACCTTGCGCAGTCATGGCGTCTGTCAGCAAGAAACCTCCGGCATCGGCTGCGGTCTCCAGCCAGCCGGGGCTGACCTGGCCGGTGATTGTTTGCGAGCCCAACATGCCGCCAAACCGACCCTCTTCCTCCGAGGTTGCGGCCACTTCAATCGGGACCTTGAGCGTCAGCCCCGCCTCCTTGATCGCGCGCACGCATTCCAGCGCGACACACGCGCCCAACGCGCCGTCGAACGCACCGCCTTCGATCACCGTATCCAGATGCGAGCCGATCAGGATGGCAGGACCGTCCGGATCGCCCAGGCGGCCGAACAGGTTGGCCGCCCCGTCCCGGCGTGTCGCCAGGCCGTCTGCGCGCATCTGGTCTTCAAACCAGGAAATGCAGGCCATGTGCGCATCGGAGAACCCCGGCCGGTTGAACCCGCCCGTCACCGGATTGGCCCCGAAGGCGTTGACCCCGGCAAGCAGGGCCCTGAGACGATCCAGATCGATTTTCGCCGGCGCCAGGCTCATGGAATTTCCTTCAAAGATTCAGACGTTTGGAATAGCAAGCCTGCCAAGAGCAATCGCCAGAGTTGAAATCAATATGAAATAATTATTGCGACGACGCAATTAAACATGATTAATTATTCAAAGCCAAAACGAGGGGAATAATCATGAAGAAGCTTCTGGCCACGGCGCTTGCCTCGGCCTTTGTGGCGTTTGCGCCCCCGGTGCATGCGCAGACACCGCCCAATGTGCTGGTTGTCGGGCAGATCGCGGAACCCAAGTCGCTGGATCCGCATGCGGTCACCGCCGTGAACGACTTCCGCATTCTCTTGAACCTTTATGACGGTCTGGTCCGCTACAAGGACGGCACGCTGGAGGTCGAGCCGTCCCTGGCGGAAAGCTGGACGATTTCCGGCGACGGAAAGACCTACACATTCAAACTCCGGGAAGGCGTCAAGTTCCATGACGGGTCCGACTTCAATGCCGCAGCGGTGAAGTTCAATTTCGACCGGATGCTGAAGGAAGACCACCCCTATCACGACACCGGGCCGTTTCCGCTGGCGTTCTTCTTCTCGACCGTCGAAGAGGTCATCGCCGAAGACCCCATGACCGTGACCTTCAAGCTGAGCGCGCCCTATGCGCCGTTCCTGTCCAATCTTGCCTATCCGACCGGCCTGATCGTGTCGCCGGAGGCCGTCAGGCAGCACGGCGCCGACTTTGGCCGCAACCCGTCCGGCACGGGCGCCTACAAGTTCGCCGAATGGGACGCCAATGCCAAAATGGTCGCCGTGAAAAACGAGGCCTATTGGGACGGCGCGCCGGATCTGGAAGCCGTTATCTACCGCCCGATCACCGATGCCAACACGCGGATTGCCGAAATGCTGTCCGGCGGTCTGGACGTGATGGTCGAGGTGCCGCCCGACAGCCTGCAGCAATTCAAGCAGGACGAAAATTTCTCGGTTCTGGAACAGGCAGGACCTCATGTCTGGTTCCTGATCCTGAACACCCGGGAAGCGCCATTCGACAGCAAGGCCGCCCGTCAGGCCGCCAACTACGCGATCAACAAGACGGCCCTGGTCGACAACATCCTGCAGGGCACGGCGGAAGTTGCCGCAGGCCCGACCCCGCCCGCATTCGCCTGGGCCTACAACGAGACGCTGGAGCCTTATCCGTATGATCCGGAAAAGGCCAAGGCATTGCTCGCTGAAGCCGGCTACGTGGGTGAGGAAATCACCTTCTTCGTCACCGAAGGCGGGTCCGGAATGCTCGATCCGGTTGCCATGGGAACGGCGATCCAGGCCGATCTGGAAGCGGTCGGCATGAACGTGAAGATCGAGACCTACGAGTGGAACACCTTCCTGGGCAAGGTCAATCCGGGTCTGGAGGGTCAGGCAGCCATGGCCGAGATGGCGTGGATGACCAACGATCCCGACACCCTGCCCTTCCTGGCTCTGCGCACCGAAGCCATGCCGGAAAACGGCGGCTTCAACTCGGGCTACTACTCCAACCCGAAGGTCGACGAACTTCTGGAAAAGGCCCGTCAGGTGACCGATCAATCCGAGCGCGCCGCGCTCTACAAGGAAATGCAGGAGATCGTGCAGGACGATGCGCCCTGGGTCTTTGTCGCGAACTGGAAACAGAACGCGGTGACCAAGGCCTCCGTTGAAGACTTCAAGCTTCAGCCGTCCTTCTTCCTGATGCTTCAGGATGTGAAGAAACCGATGTGACGACAGCCCCCGGCGGCGCCATCGCGGTGTTGCCGGGGCCGTTTGCGTGCAGTTGCAGCACACATGCTTTTCATTCGTGCCAATGGGGGAGAGTGCATTGGCCGGCTATATTGCCAAACGTCTTCTGGCTGCCATCCCGGTCCTGTTCGGGCTGACCATCATCGTCTTCCTGATCATGGCCATGATCCCCGGCGATCCGGCAACCGCCATTCTGGGCTCTTACGCCACACCGGAAAATGTCGCCAAGCTCAACAAGGACCTCGGCCTCGACAAGACCTTGGTCGAGCAATACCTCATCTGGATCGGCAATCTGTTTGAAGGCGATCTCGGGCGCTCCTACACGCTCAACCGGCCCGTTCTCGACGAGGTTCTGGAACGGTTTTCGGCCACGCTGATCCTCGCCGGGACCGCGCTCGTGCTGTGCTCGATCCTCGGGCTGATCGCCGGGATCATTTCTGCCGTACGCCAGTATGGCTGGGCCGACAAGGCCATCACGCTTCTGGTGCTGATCGGCATTTCAACGCCGTCCTTCTGGCTCGGCCTGCTGCTGATCCTCGTCTTTGCGGTCAATCTGAAGCTTTTCCCGGTCTCGGGCATGTATGCGATCTATGGCGGCGGCGACCTGCCCGACCTTCTCCATCACCTTGCCCTGCCCGCCTTCACGCTGTCGGTGGTCGCAACCGGCGTGATTGCGCGCCTGACGCGGACCGCCATGCTTGAGGTTCTGCGCCAGGACTATATCCGCACGGCCCGCGCCAAGGGCCTGAGCGAACGCAAGGTGATTTACAAGCACGCCTTCAAGTCCGCCCTTGTCAGCATCATTCCGGTGATCGGCATCCAGGCCGGTTTCGTGATCGGCGGCGCGGTCTATATCGAAACCGTGTTCCAGTGGCCCGGCATCGGCTCCATGCTGGTGAAGGCCATCTCCACCCGCGATCTCCTGCTGGTTCAGGGCGGCGTTCTGGTGGTCGCGGCAGCCTATGTCCTGTTCAATCTGCTGGCCGACGTCGTGCAGACCCTGCTGGATCCGAGGTTGCGCTGATGGCCGAAACAACGCTTTCCGCACCAGCAAAACCGGCGCCGAACTCCAACCGGCCGGGCACCGCCGCGCTGTTGCTGAACAACACGCTGGCAACATCCGGCCTTGCCGTTCTCCTGGCGATCTGCCTGATCGCCCTCGCCGCCCCGATCCTGCCCCTGCCCGATCCGGATGTGACCGCGCCGGCCAACCGGTTGTTGCCGGTCTTCAGCGAAGGGCATCTTCTGGGCACGGATCATCTGGGCCGGGATCTGCTCTCCCGGCTGATCTGGGGC
This sequence comes from Roseibium hamelinense, assembly GCF_007830545.1. Lineage (GTDB taxonomy): Bacteria > Pseudomonadota > Alphaproteobacteria > Rhizobiales > Stappiaceae > Roseibium > Roseibium hamelinense. The sequence continues at coordinate 231,459 of NZ_VLLF01000007.1, read as the reverse complement.
ACGCGCGTCTCTCTTGCCGTCGGCCTGTCGGCAACCGCCATTGCCGCGTTTTTCGGCTCGCTGCTCGGGCTTGTGGCCGGGTATGCGGGCGGGCGCACCGATGCCGTAATCATGCGCGGCATCGACATGGTCATGGCCTTTCCCTACATCCTGCTCGCCCTCGCAATTGTGGCCGTGCTCGGCCCGGGGCTGTTGAACGCGCTCTACGCCATTGCGCTGGTCAACATCCCGTTCTTTGCCCGCAACATCCGCGGGATCACGCTGGGGCTGTCCCGGCGCGAATTCGTCGATGCGGCAAGATTGTCGGGAAAATCCCCGGTCCAGATCCTGTTTCTCGAAATCCTGCCCAACGTGCTGCCGGTGATCGTGATCACCATGTCGACCACCATCGGCTGGATGATCCTGGAAACGGCCGGGCTGTCGTTTCTGGGCCTTGGTGCGCAGCCGCCGCAGGCCGACCTCGGCTCGATGCTGGGCGAAGGACGGAAGATCCTTTTCACCGCCCCGCATGTGTCGATCATCCCGGGCCTGATGATCTTTGCGCTCGTCATGAGCATCAACCTGTTCGGCGACGGCGTGCGCGACATTCTCGATCCGCGCCTGAGAGCCGGGTCGCTGACCCGTCCGGTATCCCGCACGGCGGTCGAGCGCGACTGCACTTCCGTGCCGCAACCGTCCAGCGAAGACGGTGTTCTGGACGTGCGCGGCATGCGCACGGAGTTTCAGATAGGCTCATCGGTCTACAAGGCCGTCGGCGGCGTCGATTTGCATCTGAAGCAGGGCGAATGCCTGGGCATTGTCGGGGAAAGCGGCTCGGGCAAGTCGGTCACCGCCATGTCGATCATGGGGCTGGTGCCAACCCCGCCCGGCCGCATATCCGGCGGCGCGGCCTATCTGGAGGGCGAAGATCTGTTTGCCGCCAGCAACCGGCGCATTAAGGATCTGCGCGGCGGGACCGTTGCCTATGTCTTTCAGGATCCGCTGTCGACCCTCCATCCCCTGTTCACCGTGGGTGACCAGCTCAAGGAAGCCATCAGCACGCACCAGCCACTGTCCGGAAAGGCGCTGACGGACAAGGCGGTCGAGCTGCTGACGCTGGTCCGCATCCCGAATGCAAAAGAGCGCCTGTCCGCCTATCCGCATGAACTGTCCGGCGGCATGCGCCAGCGGGTCTGCATTGCCATGGCGCTGGCGAATGACGCGAAGGTGCTGATTGCCGATGAGCCGACCACCGCGCTCGATGTCACCGTTCAATCGCAGGTGCTGACCCTGATGAACGGCCTGCGGCGCGAGAAGAACACCGCGGTGCTGTTCATCACCCACGATTTCGGGGTCGTCTCGGCGTTATGCGACCGGGTCGCCGTCATGTATGCGGGCAAGATCGTGGAGACGGGAACCACCGAGGACGTGTTGTCCAACCCGCGGCATCCCTACACCGCGAAGCTGATCGACTGTGTGCCGGTCCTGGGCCAGCCCGAACGCCGGGTCGATGCCATCGAGGGCCGTCCGCCGGTCGTGAACAACCTGCCGGACGGATGCGCCTTTGCCGCCAGATGCCCGCGCGCCCGGGCCGCGTGCCGCCGGGGCGAAATTGAACTTGAAATGACCACCGGGGACAGTGGCGTGCGGTGCCTGTTTCCGCTCGGCAAGGGAGAAGACGCATGAACCAGCAGTCCCCTCCAGGCACCGGCGGGGCCCCGCTTCTGGCCATGACGGATATCGAACGGGTGTTCGGCGGCGAACGGAAACTGTTCGGCGGGCACAATCCCGCGGTCCATGCCGTTCAGGGCGTCAGTCTTGATGTCAAGCGCGGCGAAACCCTTGGCGTTGTCGGCGAATCCGGTTGCGGCAAGTCGACCCTTGCCCGGCTGGTGACCGGCCTTGATCATCCAACGGCTGGAACGATCACCTTTGAAGGCCAGGATCTTGGCGCCCTGTCGCGGAAGGACCGCAAGGCGCTGGCCAGCAAGGTCCAGTATGTGTTCCAGGATCCGGTCGCCTCGCTCAATCCGCGCAAGACCATCCGCTCCATTTTGGAAGCGCCCTTGAAGCACCTGACCCGCCTTGACGCAGACGGCCGGGAAAAGCGGCTGGCGGACATGCTTCAGGCGGTGAACCTTTCGCCCGAGTTTCTGGAGCGCTATCCGCACGAGTTTTCCGGCGGCCAGGCGCAGCGGATCGGCATTGCCCGCGCTCTTGCCGCCAAGCCGGAGCTGATTGTTCTGGATGAACCGGTCTCGGCGCTGGATGTCTCTGTGCAGGCCCAGGTTCTCAATCTTCTGGATGACCTGAAGGCCCAGTTCGGGCTGACCTACATCTTCATCAGCCACGACCTGTCCGTCGTCGAGAGCGTCAGCGACCGGGTGGCGGTGATGTATTTCGGCCGTCTGGCGGAAGTCGGCCCGGCCCGTGAGGTTTTCCGCGCGCCGCTCCATCCTTACACGGATCTGTTGATGCGCTCGGCCCCGGCGCCCGGCCGTCACAACCTGATGTCGGAGGACGCGGCCGCCGAGTTGCCTGATCCCTATAATCCGCCGAAGGGCTGCGCCTTCGCGGCCAGATGCGGCCAGGCAACCTCGCTTTGCCTTGCAGAAAAACCGGCCCCCGATGCTGCAAAGGGGACAGACGACGCTCATTTTGCAGCTTGCCATCATCCGCTCGCACCGGCAGAAGCGGTCAAAGCGAATGTTGCACCGGACACCACATGACTGCATCAGACGGCTCACCAGACGTCAAGACCCGCAAACGCCTGCGCAGGCCCGATGCGCTGGCGCGAAAGATCCGCGAACAGATCGTCGAAGCCGGCTTGAAGCCGGGCGACCGCCTGCCCAACGATTGGCTCGCACCGGAGATGGTCAAGGTATCCCGGGGAACGCTTCGAGAAGCGCTCAAGGTGCTGGAATTCCAGGGGCTGATCACCAGCCGCAGCGGCCCCGGTGGCGGCGTGTTCGTCGCTGCCGTTGAACCGGGCGAGGCAATCCGCCTGCTCGACAACCTGTTCCTGTTCAAGCCGCCCTCCATTTCCGACATTTACACCCTGCGCAAGCAGCTGGAGCCCGAGCTTGCGGCCTCAGTTGCGGGCCATTTGACCGAAACGGCGTTCCAGTCGCTGCAGTCTTGCATCCGGCTTTACGAGGACGAACCGGAGACGGCCGAACAGGAGTATGCCCAGCGCCTTGCCGAGCTCGACTTCCACGAAGAGCTGACGCGCCATTGCCCGAACCCCATTCTCGCGTTCACCTGTTCCTTCCTCCTCAGCCTGCTTCGGGACATGACGGTCTGCCGGTCTATCTATTGGGAGAAAAACCCGTCGCTGCGGGAGACCGGGCTGCACTATCAGGTTCGATTGCTCAGAGCGATCAAGGTGGGGGACGCGGAACTGTGCCGGATGATCATGCGCGGCCACATGATCGAGGCGGAGAAATTCATGCTCGAACGCGCGGCCATGCGCGGCCGGAGCGCGGAAGAACCAACGACGGCCAGAACCGGGGACGTGTCCATATGAGCCAGCACCTGCACCTTGCGCATACGATCCACAAGCACTCGACGCATCTGGGCTGGGACCGGACGATTGAGCCGGTGCGCACGGCACAAAGCGGCGATAGGCTTCTGTTTGAATGCAAGGACGCAGCCGGAGGGCACTTCAACGCCGAAAGCACGGCAGAAGACGTCGGCCGGATGAACCCGGACCTTGCAAATCCCGTCACAGGGCCGGTCTTCATTGAAGACGCCGGGCCCGGCGATGCCCTCAAGATCGTGATTGAGGAGTTCAACCCCTCCGGTTTCGGCTGGTCGGCCATCATACCCGGTTTCGGGCTGCTGGCGGACCAGTTCACCGACCCGGCGCTCAAGTTGTGGTCCTATGATACGGCGGCGCAGCTGCCGGCCGTGTTCTCCTCCGAGGCGGGAGTGCCGCTGAAACCGTTTATCGGGACAATCGGCGTTGCACCCGCGGCTCCCGGCCGGCACTCGGTCATCCCCCCGCGCCGGGTCGGCGGCAACATGGACATCCGCGACCTGTGCGCAGGAACAACGCTCTATCTTCCGGTCGAAGTGCCGGGCGCGCTGCTCTCAATCGGCGACACGCACGCCGCACAAGGCGATGGTGAGGTCTGCGGCACAGCGATCGAAAGCGCAATGGATGTTGTTGTTTCGGTCGAAGTGGTCAAGAACGCCGCGCCCAAGACCCCGCGCTTCATCACAGAAGGCCCCGTCACCCGCCATCTGGATGCCAAAGGCTATGCTGTGACAACCGGTGTTGGTCCTGATTTGATGCAGGCCGCCGGCGACAGCGTCAGTTCGATGATCGACCTTTTGACCGGCATGACCCAGATGTCGGCCGAAGATTCCTACATGCTGTGTTCGGTCTGCGGCGACCTGCGCATTTCGGAGATCGTCGACGCGCCAAACTGGGTCGTGTCGTTTTACTTCCCGCGCCTTGTGCTGGGCTGACGGCCTGATACCGTCCCAAAGAGCCTACACCGCCGTCGGGTTTGGCTCCGGTCTGTGAGTGATGAAAATTGTCCATTTAAGAGCTTGTGCCGGGTATTCTCTTCATACATATTCAAATATAAGAATTTAAAGAAAGGGAACGCCATGTCTTTGTCCCGCCGTGCCTTTCTGTCCGGCTGCGCCGCGATGCCGTTTTGTGTGCCTCTTGCCCGGTTCGCCGTGGCGGAAACGACCATCGGCAACGGCACGCTCACGACCCTCAGCGACGGGCATCTTACCCTGCCTGGCAGCTTCATCTTCGAGCCCATGCCGCAGGACGATCTGGCGCCGCTTTTGAGCCAGGCCGGGATCTCCAAGACGACGCTGACACCAGACTGCAATGTCTCTCTTTATCGGGACGGAACCAATACCGTGCTGTTCGATGTGGGAGCCGGACCTGACTTTCAGCCTTCGGCCGGAAAACTGCTTGATGCCTTGGGCAAAGTAGATGTTGCACCTGAAGACGTCACCCACGTGGTCTTCACCCATGGCCACCCTGACCACATTTGGGGCCTGCTTGACGAGTTTGACGATCCGCTGTTTTACGATGCGACCTACATGATTGGCCGGGCGGAATGGGACTATTGGATGAACCCGGAGACCGTAAACACGATCGGAGAAGCCCGTGCGTCCATGGCCGTCGGTGCGAAACGGCGGCTGGAGGCGATCGAGGACGCGGTTGAGTTCTTTAACGGCGGAGACGAAGTGCTGCCCGGTATACAAGCCGTCTCAACACCCGGCCACACGCCGGGACATATGAGTTTCGAGGTGCGTCAAGGCTCCGAAGCGGCGCTGGTGATCGGCGACGCAATCGGCAATCATCATGTTGCGTTTATGCGGCCGGAATGGCCGAGCGGTTCGGATCAAGACAGCGATCTGGGCGCAAAAACCCGCGCGGCCCTTTTCGACCGGATCGTCGCCGACGATCTGAAGATCGCAGGTTTCCATTTGCCCAAAGGCGGGATTGGTCATGTGGAGCGCAACGACTCCGAATTCCGCTTTGTCCCGGAGGCTTCGTGATGCGCGTTCTTGGAGTGCTTTTGTCCGCCGTTCTGGCGGTGTCCGCGGCGCATGCCAGTGAGGACATTGCCGACCAATACCCGGGCTCGCCGCTGTATTCAAAGCCGGTGGAGGTCATTCCGCATGTCTGGTCGGCGATCGGCGCCACCGCGCCGCCGACCTACGAAAACTCCGGGCACAACAACAATCTCAGTTTCATCGTCACCGGGGATGGCGTCATCGTGATCAATGGCGGCGCGGCATATGTCCTTGCTAAGGCACTGCACGACGAGATCAAGGCCAATACCGACCAGCCCGTGCGACTAGTCATCGATGAGAATGGCCAAGGGCACGCAATGCTCGGCAATTCCTATTGGGCTGAACAGGGTGTTCCGATCCTGGCCCATGTCGACGCCGCCCGCGAAATCGAAGAGCGCGGCAACCAGATTCTGGAAGTCATGAAACGCTATAACAGGGACAAGGCCGAGGGCACGTTTGTTGCTCCACCGACCGAAACATTTCAAGACAAGCATGTCATCGAGATGGGAGATTTCCGGATCGAGGTGCTGCACCTCGGCCCGGCCCACGGCCCCGGCGATACCCAGGTCTGGCTACCGGAACAGAGCCTTGTGATCGCAGGCGACATGGCGTTTCACGAACGCATGCTGCCGATTTTCGAAGATACAATTGTCGCGGACTGGCTGGAGACATGGGAGACCGGCTTTGAGGCCCTGAACGCAACCTATGTCATTCCGGGCCATGGCCACCCGACCAACATGGCGCAGGTGCGCCGGTACACGCGCGACTACCTTGCCTATCTACGGAAAAAAATCGGCGAGCATCTGGACGATGGCGGCGACCTTGCCGACGCCTACTATGTCGACCAGTCCCCCTATGCGCATCTCGACACGTTCGAAGAACTTGCGACCAAAAATGCCGGCCGGGTCTATGAACAAATGGAATTTGAGTGAGGCCGCAGCGTTACGCTGCGACCGGCCGGCGTGCCAGTTCGCACCGGGTCCATAGGCTCTCCAGCGCGGTCACCAGGTGCGCGATGTCCTCTTGGGAATGAACCGGAGACGGTGTGATGCGGAGGCGTTCGCTCCCCTTCGGAACCGTCGGATAATTGATGGGCTGGATGTAGATCCCGTGGTCTTTCAACAAAACGTCCGAAATGAATTTACACTTCACCGGATCGCCTACCATGACCGGGATGATATGGCTCGGATTGTCCAGATGCGGCAGACCGATTTCATCAAGACGTCGGCGGACTGCAGCAACATTCTCCTGCTGCCGGCGGCGCTCTTCACTGCTGCACTTTAAATGCCGGATCGAAGCTGCTGCACCCGCGGCAACTGATGGCGGTAGGGCTGTGGTGAATATGAACCCGCTGGCAAATGAACGCACAAAGTCGCAAAGCTCGGCCGATGCGGCGATGTAACCGCCCACAACTCCGAACGCCTTTCCAAGAGTGCCTTCAACCACGGTAATGCGGTCCATGACCCCGTCCCGCTCGGCGATACCGGCACCGCGCGCGCCATAAAGCCCGACCGCGTGCACCTCATCAAGATAGGTCATCGCCCCGTAGCGATCCGCCAAGTCACAGATCTCGCGAATTGGTGCGATGTCGCCATCCATCGAATAAACGCTCTCGAACGCGATCAGTTTTGGCTGCCCGTCCGGGAGCTCGGCGAGCTTTCTCTCCAGATCCTCAAGGTCGTTGTGTTTCCAAATCACCTTTCCGGCGCGGCTATGCCGGATCCCCTCAATCATAGAGGCATGATTGAGCGCATCAGACAGGACTACGCAGTCCGGAATGCGCGCGGCCAACGTTCCAAGTGCCGACCAGTTCGCCACATACCCGGAGGTGAACAAAAGCGCGGCGTCCTTGTTGTGCAGATCGGCAATCTCAGCCTCCAAAAGCGCATGATCATGCGTGTTGCCGGAAATGTTGCGCGTGCCTCCCGCCCCGGCGCCGCACCGGTCGAGGGCCTCATGCATAGCGGCCAGCACAGTGGGGTGCTGGCCCATACCGAGGTAGTCATTTGAACACCAGATCTTCACGTCCCCAGCACCGTTGTGCCAGCTGGCATTGGGGAAGTTGCCGCAGTGGCGCTCAAGTTCTGCGAAGGTCCGGTAATTCCCGTCCTCTCGCAGAGTGTCGAGCTCTGCGCGAAAAAAGCCGTTGTAGTCCATCAATTCCCCACGGCCTCCGCAACGATTTGCTGCATCAGGTTCTCGACTGCCTGCATGGATCCATCCGGATAGTCCCTATGACCGATGGTGACGCCATTGTCGGTCTCCATAACGAAGATCCCGTAGGGACAATGGGTGATGTTCATGGGGTCTTTTTCCATCACCTGCCGGGAAATGACCGCAGAGCAAAACAAGAAAATATCGGCGTTTTTGAATATCATCGCCTCGCTCCCGACATCCTCACCGGTGCGGTTCAGCATGTCGCCCACATGGCTGACGTAATCGATGACGAGCCCCTGGCCGACGATCGCGTTCTCGACAGCAAAGGTGGCGTCTTCAAAGGATCCATCGAAAGCATAGGTAAACGGCTCTTCTGCCTGCGCAGAAGCCATGAAGCCGATGCTCATCGCTGCAGCAAGTATAAAGCTTTTCATAGCTTGTGCCTCCTTGTGGCCGGGCAAGCTTCGAACTGCGGCGCCCCGTGGTTTTTAGGTTTGAAAAACCTCAGGTGCGCCGCAATCTCTAATCATCCGAGCATGTCGGTGGTGATGCCCGTGTACCACCCTTCGGATTCCTCGTAGGTCGCCTTGCGCAGGTCGGCGCTTTCTCCTGTTTGGGAAATAAACCCGTCAACCTTGGCGATTTTTTCCGGCGTTGCTTCATAGGTTGCGCCAACCTTGACCCCATCGTTCGAGGCGATAAGCGACCAGCAGGTGTTGGCAAACTTCGCCGGGAACACCTTTGAGCCTGTAAGAGCACCGCGGACTGCGTTGGCGCAAACCTTGGCTTGAGAGTTCGCGGAATAGCCTGACTTGGGCATGTCTCCCTGGCTTGCGGCGTCGCCAAGCACATAGACGTCCGCATCTGCTTTCGTTGACATGTCCGCCGCGTTCACCGGTGCCCAATTGCCATCGGTGACGCCTGCAAGCTCTGCAATCCGGCCTGCCTTCATGGCGGGGATCACGTTGCAGACATCCACTTTGGTTTCTTCGCCGTCGATGGTCACGGTCATTGCGGCCGGATCGACGGACACATTCCCCCCGCCGAAGTCCTCGCCAATCCAGTCGACCATGCCTTCATAGTGGTTCGCCCAGCCTTCCTGGAACAAGGACATCTTGGAGAATTTCGGTTTCGGATCCGCGACGATAATTTTGGCCGTCGGATTGTTCTGCTTGAGGAAATGCGCCACCATCGACACACGCTCATAGGGGCCTGGCGGGCAACGATACGGGTTGGGCGGAGCGACCATTGCAAACACGCCGCCTTCCGGCATGGCCTGAAGCTGAGCCTTCAGGAGCTCGGACTGAGATCCTGCCTTGTAGGCATGGGGCATTGCGTTTTGCGCGCTGAGCCCCCACCCGTCGACAGCGCCATCCACAAAGTCGATGCCCGGGCTCAGAATCAGCTTGTCGTATGGAACAGAAACGCCACCGGCCAGCGAGACTGTTTTGGCTGCCCGGTCCACACCAACGGCCCAATCATGGACCACATTCACACCACCAGCCGCCAAGCCGCCGTAGGTGTGGCCAATATCTTCGATTTCTTTGAAACCGCCGAGATAAAGGTTGGAAAAGAAGCAGGTGTAGTACTTCCGCGTCGGCTCGACCAGGGTGACATCAATGCCCCCTTTGCTATCTTTGGCCAGATAGCGGGCCGCCGTCGCCCCGCCCGCGCCGCCACCTACGACAACCACACGCGGTTTGCCTTGTGCCTTGACCATTGGCGCCGAAAGGACCGTCGCCATCGCGGCCGAAGTTCCGATAAACTGCCGTCTGTTCAGTGTCATTTCTTCCTCCATAAATGCACTGTTGTTATTCCTCGAGCCCGGCAAAATAGGCAGCCAGCGCCGCTATCTCCTCCGCGTTCAGCCGTCCTGCCATCATCTGCATGACAGGATGAGACCTTTTCTTGTTTTTGTAGGCGTGCATTGCGAGCACGAAGTCTTCCTCAGGCCACAACACGATGGACGGGATGCCGTCATCACCACCACTTGTTTGATGGCATGTGGTGCATTCGCTGCTCAGATATTCTCCGTATTCCGGATCACCCTTCAGCGCGAGAATGGCTGGGTCGATGTCATGATCGGTCGGCGATGCAGTCGGATCAGCCTCTGGTATATTGGCCGGGTTGTCGGAAAAGGCGCGCAGATACGCGATCAGATCCAGCCTGTCTTTGGGTTTTTTGAGGCCGGGGAAACTCATCCGCGTTCCGCTGGCAATGGCTTTCGGATTTTCCAAGAACGCATCCAGGGTGTCGGCATGCCATTCCAATCCGCTGGTGCCCGCTCGGCTCAGAGCCTTGGAGTACCTAAAGCCGTCATGGCTTGCAGCCTGACGCCCGAATATTCCGTTGAGATGCGGGCCAATCCGATGCTTTGCGCCATCGCCAACCTGGTGACAGCTCTTGCATTGCCGGTAAACTTGCTCCCCGGCAGCCGGGTCTCCAAAGTCATCGGCAACGGCGGCAGAAGAGATTGCCACCGCAGCTATGACAAAGATGATCCCGAAGAGCCGCATATCGATCTAGTCTCCAACCGACTTCAGATAGGCGGTGATGGCATCCAGATCCTGTTCCTTCCGGAGACCGGAGAACGCCATTTTCGTGCCTTTCATGAAGGACTTGGGCTTGGCCAGAAATTCGGCCAACGCAGCTTCGTCCCAAACCCTGCCTTCTTCATGAGCGGTCTTGAACACCTTCGAATAGTTAAAGCTTTCGACTGAGCCCATTGGGCGGCCGATCAGGCCGTTCAGCTGCGGCCCGGACTTGTTTTTCGCCCCTGCGCCGACGTCATGACAGGCTTGGCATTTGCGGAAAACCTTCTGTCCGGATGCGATAAGCTTGGGATCGATATCTGCGCTCAAAACGGCAACGCTTTCCGTCCCGCTGGCTGTATCGCTTGGTGTGTTGCTTGCCGGAGCATTCGCCACGAAGGTAGGCGTATCCTCTGCACTGGCGTCGTTCATGACCGATTCGCCGCCACCTTCCGGCGTCACGTCCAGAAATGTTGCGCGCATTGTGATCTCGACGCTTGGCTTGCAGTTTTCCATGCAAGGTTCGGTGCGCCACTTGGAATACTCGAGCTCCGGACGGTCATCGATCACAAAACCATCCGTATTGTACATTTCGAACTCGGCAAAGTTCTCGTGGCTGAGTTCGAAGTCGTCATCCACGAGATCGTTGGAGTAAAGAATGTAGGCAACGATCGCATAGGTTTCGTCCGCGGTGAGGGTCTGAGCCTCGCCAAATGGCATTGACCGATGGACATAATCCCACACGGTCGACAAATAAGGCCAGTACGAGCCGACGGTCTTTACTGGGTCTTTGTCACCCAGCGTGTCAAAGCCACCTGCCAGGACCGGCCAGTTGTCGACACCTTCAGCAAAGTCGCCGTGACAAGATGCGCATTTTTCCGCGAACACTTCATCGCCGGTGAAAACATCTCCACGGCCTTCCGGCAGTCCGCGGCCGTCGGGCAGGACGTCCACATCCCAGGCCGCCACTTCTTCAGGCATCGCTTCGCGTCCAAGGCCGAAAGCGCCTTCCTTCGGCAGGGCCGGTTCTGTCATGTCGCTGCCGGCAGCTGCGCGCTGTTCGGAAAGGACCTGGATCTCGGCAACCTTCTGACGCAGTTCGGAAACAGTTTGCGCCTCCTGGCTTGCCCGCTGGGCTGCGTCTTCCGCCTGCAGGGAGACTTGTTCAACCTTGCTTTCAAGAGAGGCAATCTTTTTCTGCCCGTAATCCATGTTTGCGATCAGCAAGGCGGCGGAAAGGGCCAGAGCGGTGCCGCCAGCGACCGGGAGGACGATTTCCTTAAGAGACTTCGACATTCTCGGCGACCCCATTTTCGTTCACAAACCAGGTTTGGATACAGTTGTTGTGATAGACGGCGTTCTCGCCACGCACCTCACGCAGCTGGTTTTTCGTTGGCTGCACGTAGCCGGTCTCGTCCATCGCGCGCGATTGCAAGAGCATGGGATTTCCGTCCCAGTCCGTGTCCAGGTAGAACCGGGTGAGCGCCTTGCTGTCGCCCTGTTTTCCAAGGCGTGCGGTTTCCCAGGTGATGCCGCCGTCCTTCGATACATCCACTCGGGTAATCTTGCCATGGCCAGACCACGCGAGACCTGAAATCACAAGTGGGCCCTGCCCATGCGTGATTGGCATTTGCGGACTTGGCGAGGTGATCACAGACTTGGCGTCCATCACCCACGTCCATTTGCGCGCAGTCCCGTCCTCGTAAACGTCAGTGTATTTGGAGGTTTCCTCGCGGCTTTCGACGGCCATGTCCGTGACTTCGATCCGGCGCAGCCACTTGACCCACATGTTGCCCTCCCAGCCGGGAACGACCAGGCGAACCGGATAGCCGTGCTCCATGCGCAGGGCTTCGCCGTTCGCCTTGAAGGCGACCAGAACGTCATCAAGGGCCTTTTCCATGGGGATCGACCGGCCATTTGAGGAGGCATCGGCCCCTTCCACATAGACCCACTTGTTCTTCAGGTCTCCAGCGGCATCCAGCCCGGCCTCTTTCAGCAATGTGCGCAGGGGAACGCCGGTGTATTCCATGTTGTGGATCATGCCATGCGTGAATTGCGCACCGTTCAGCTGGGCACCTGCCCATTCCATGCCTGTATTCGCCGCGCATTCGCAGAAATAGACGTGGTTCTCGCGGGGAAACCGCTCAAGATCGGGATAGTTAAACACAAGCGGCCGGTCGACCAACCCGTTGATCATCAAACGGTAGTCTTCCTTGCGCAGCTCGATGGCCCCCGAGTGGTGCCGCTCAAAGGCGCAGCCTTGGGGCGTGATCGTGCCGTCCAGGGCATGGATGGGTGTAAAATTGATCGAGGAGATCGGTGACGCCGTCAACCATTCAACATTCCGGCGCACGACGTCTTTCTCGAAGCTGATCGGCAAGCCGTACGGTGTCTCATCCACTCCGGCGCCTGTAAGCGAGGCCCATTCCTGAACCTCTGTGATCAGCGGATCGGCTTCCTTTGCACTCGCAGCGCCCGCCGCGACCGAGGCCCCTGCCAGAGCCACGCTTCCCTTGAGAAAGGACCTGCGGGAGGTTTTCGTGTTGTTGTCCATCAATCCGGCTCCCTGCCTCACCTATGCACCAATAACTTCAACGCTGTTGTTGGGCTGCGTCGTGACCGTGCCGAGCTTGCGGATATGGTCTTCAACAACGTCCCAGATCTGCGGGCCTTCCGTGCCCTCGTTCACACTCGCCCAGCCGGCGATGACGTAAGACCGCGCCGGGTCAATGGCTTCGCCAGTCTTCAGGAGGGTCATGTTCGAGATCCGGCTGCCCTGCGGCTGTCCGATATCGATGCGATAGCCAAGGCCACCCGTGCGCACCATGTCGCCGCCCTGCTGGTAGTAGGGATCTGGATTGAAAATATTGTCCGCAACATCTTCCAGAACGACCTTCAGGAATTCGCCCGTCATTTCAGTCCGGTACGCCTTGCCATAAGTCATGGAAGTCACGTTGAAGATGTCTTCCCGGGTAATGTCCTGTCCGGGAACCAGCGACGGACCCCAGCGCACACCCGGGCTCAAGGCAATTTCCGCATCCCGTTCAGAGAGCAAGGCGTCACAAATCAGGTCATCCCAGGTCCCGTTGAAATTGCCCCGGCGATACAACAGGCTGTCGGTCTTTCCGATCACTTCCGTGAGCTCCGAAAGATAGGGAGCACGTTGCTCGTCAATTAGCGCCGCAACTTCGGCATCGGGCGTGATCACATCGGAAAACACCGGGATCAGCTTGTGGCGGTAGCCCATCATCTGACCGTTCCGCACGTCCAGATCGATCCGGCTGACAAACTTGCCGTTCGACCCCGACGGAACAATGATCGTTTTTCCCGACAGAACCGGTTCGGGCAAGGCATCATGGGTATGGCCGGACAAAATGACGTCGATACCACTGACAACGGTGGCCATTTTCTTGTCCACGTCGAAACCATTGTGGCTCAACACGACCACGCATTGCGCGCCCTCAGCCCGGACTTCGTCCACCATGGCCTGCATATTTTCATCGCGGATCCCGAAGGCGAACTCAGGGAACATCCAACCCGGGTTGGCAATCGGCATGTAAGGGAACGCCTGGCCTATCACGGCGATCTTGGTGCCGCCGCGCTCGAACATCTTATAGGGTGGAAACAGCTCTGTCGGCTCGTCCCACTCAACATCGAAGATGTTCTGCCCAAGCGCCGCAAACGGCAGATTTTCAACGATTTCGGTGACACGGTCGCTTCCCAGCGTGAATTCCCAATGGAACGTCATGGCATCCGGGTTGAGCGCGTTCATGACGTTGACCATGTCCTGGCCTTGCGTCTTGTGGCAGGTATAGGATCCGTGCCAAGTGTCGCCTCCGTCAAGCAGAATGGCATCGGGACGGTCGGCCCGGATGGCCTTGATCACGGTTGCAACACGATCCAGACCGCCGACCTGGCCGTAGCCTTTTGCCAGAGACGCAAAGTCGCCGGAGCTCAAGGCATAATGGCTCGGGCTTCCGTCTTCGATGCCATAGAGTTTGCGGAACTGAGCGCCAGTTACGTGTGGAACTGCGCCTTTATTTCCGCCGACGCCTATGTTCTCGGACGGCTCCCGGAAATAGATTGGCTTCAGCTGGGCGTGAATGTCTGTGACGTGAATGAGGGAGATATTCCCGAATGTTTCAAACTCAAGCAACTGATCTTGCGTCAGGGCCTGCTGCGCAGCAAGGCGGGCCCATTTACCGAACCCTGAGGCGCCGACGATCGCAGACGCAGCCATCCCAACCTGAAGAAAATCGCGACGCGAAATCATAACTCCAACCGCTCCATTAACACATTCGAATAACTGAATATTATTTTACCTAAAAAGGCCCAGGCGGTTCGCCAGGGCCCTCAAAAGCGCACTAGTTGCGGACAGACGGACCTTCGACGCTCAAACCATTCCCGCGCGAGGCGACATATAGTTGAAGTGCGACGAACTCAGGCGAACCAGGCTTGAACGTTTCTGCACGCGTATCCCGGACACAGCCCTTGAAGCGGGCATGCACAGAGTTCAGCTTGGTATTTTTGAGCCGGTATGTCGGAAAGCCATTGATCTGGCCCTGGCTCAGGTGGTCGGCTCTGATCATCATGCCATAGCTGTCTTCGTGGCAATTCGCACAGGACAGTTCCAGCTGACCGAAGCGTGTGTAGTAGAGCTGCTTGCCCTGCTCCCAAGTTTCCTTGGCAGGACCGTCAATCGCCACGTTTACCGGCATGCCGCGGGATACGGATGAGATCAACGCGATCATGTCGGTCATTTTTCCGCCGGTGTACTTCCATTTTTCCGCGCCCATGCGGTTTTCACGGCAGTTGTTGACCTCCATCTCAAGGGTGGTCACCTGGCTTTTTTCCTCGTTCCACTTCGGATATTCAGCGCGCAACCCGGCCATGTCCTCCGGCGTACCATGGCAGCTTGAACAGGATTTTCCGGCAGAGCCGTCAACCGTTTCCCAATCAACGGTGGCGTTCTCAACGCCGATCATGCCCGGATTGTCGAAATCGTCCATTTGGAAGGCCTGGGTCTCGTCAGAGCGGAAACGCCAGCCGGAGTAGATCGTGGAGAGGTTTTCTGCATGTGCGGGCGCAGCGGTCTCTGTCACGATCGAGATGTCACCATTGATGGTGAGGCTGTCCTCGTCCGGGTCCGCAAATGAAAGCCCAGTCATGCCGACCAAAGCTGCAACGGAACCGATTGCCATTTTCGTTATTTTCACGCCTGCCTCCCTCTCCAAGACGTTCGTTGGCTTGCTGCTTAGCCGACCGTGATTTTTTTAGACGTGTCGTAGACCGATCCGTCGTCGTCGTACCAAGTGAACTTGAACTCCCCGGATTCGGGAACAACCGCTTCGAACTGGAAATACGGATTGGTCGAGATTGCAGGCTCGAGGGTCACGTCCACAACGTTCTGGCCGTTAAAGTCCGCGGTAAACCGGTTGATGATCGAGCGCGGAATGATGTTGCCGTCATCGTCCTTGCGCTGGCCGCTTTCCATCTTGTGGCTGATCAGCGTCTTGATGGTAATGGTTTCGCCAACAGACGCTTTTTTCGGGACCTTTACCCGTGGTTTCACACCAGATGCCATGATTAGTCTCCTGATACTTTTAGGATCAGCCGCCGCAGCCGCCGATGGTCACTTTCACGTTCGCCTTCGCCATCTGAAAGGACCCGTCTTCCATCTTCGCGATCGCAACCACGTTTTGCGTACCAGCAAGCCGGATGCGGGTTGAGGCGCTGCGTGAACCGCTGAGCGGGCCAAACTTGAAAGTCGCGACACTCGGAACGGGATTTCCGTCCGCAAACAAAGTGACCTCTGCTGCGCCCGGCGCATCAAATTCAATCGGAACCGTGTTGCCGTTTTCCGCAATTTCCGGGGCCGTGAGTGTGATTGCCCCTTCACCGAGATCTGCACCGCCGGTCAGCGTGGCAATTGCGTCATCGGTCAGGCTGGCAAACGCTGGCAGGCTCGACAAACTCGCCAGAGCGAACGTGCTTGAGCCGATTGCGAGTAGTTTTCGCCGTGTTAGTTCCATTTTGATCTCCATTCAGGAAGCTCACTGCTCGTTGAGGGTCATGAGAAACGCAACCACGTCTTCGACCTGCTGAGCAGTCAAAAGGGGATGCACTTCGCCGTCCGCGTGAGCCTCGCCGGTATAGGCGTCTCCGAGGCGGACGAACCCCTGTGTTTTGTAGAAAGAAGGCATCATGCTGCCTTCAAACATGACCTTGGCGTTAGCCACGATGCCGCGGATTTCCGCCTCGGACCAGCGGTCGGCGACGCCGTCGAGCGGCGGTCCGATTTCGCCATGAAACGACAAGTGGCTCAAAGCTGAAACCTGGTGGCAGGCAATACAGTTACCGGCTCCCTTGTTCATGATTTCAGCGCCGGATGCAGGATCTCCTGCTGCCCCGGAAAGCGATGCCTCGATCGCTCCGTCAACGAATACGACATCTGTCGGCTGAACATCAGCAGCGAAAGCCGACGATGCGGCGACACAAGCTGCCAGGCCAAACAATGCGTGTCTCATGCTCCCTCCCAAAGACGATTCTTATAGGTCTTGAAAGCGACGATACATCACATATTCAGGTTTACGCAATAACAAATTCAATTAACTGAATTTATCGATCTGTTCGCTTATGCAGCATTTTTTGTAAAAATTAGTCCCGCATTGCGGTAAATGACTAATTTTATTGATTTCCAAGTTTTCGGGCGTTGTATTTCTGAAAAGGCTCGTCGCTATTGTAGCCCTCTTCCACCACCCAGGTCAGGAGGTTCAAGGTCGTCCCCCGCTCGAATGCGCCGGGCATGTTCGCCACCGCCGCCTCTGGCGCCGTTAGATCGTCGGACACTTCGGACGGAAAAAAGTAGATGTTTGGTGTAAACAGCGCGCCCCAGCGTTTCACCATGTCCTTTTCCGGCAGCGCTGTGCCATCAAAATCGGTAACCTCAACGTCTCCGAACATGTTGATCTGCACGACGAAGTAGTTGTCTTCGATGTACTGCTTTATCTCCGGAACGATGAACACCTTTTCGTGCATGCGCTTGCAGTAAATGCAGCCGCGCTGCTCGATAATCACCATCAGGCGTTTGCCTTCGGAATTGGCTTCCTCAAGGTCTTCGGACAGATCCTTGAATGTGTCACGCAGCCAGTCGGGCTTGTGCAGACCGTCATCCCCCAGTTCCGCTGCATGAACCTGACAAGCAAAGACCAATGCGCACAGCACAGCAAACAGACGTTTCATTGAACTTCCTCCCGGACTAGCCGATGGCGCTGAACCAAGGAATCGTCTCCAGCATCCATTGGGCAATCAGATTGATAGAATTGGTTGCTATCAGGATCCCAAATACGATCAAAAGCCCTCCCATGAGCTTTTCGATGGTGCCCAGATGTTTGCGAAACCGGGCCATCCAAGACATGAACGGGCCGATGAACAAAGCCGCCGCAACAAACGGCAAAGTCATGCCAAGCCCATAGACGAACAGCAGCATCGCCCCCTGCCCGGCCGTTTCCTGACCGGCCGCGGTAAACAGGATAGCGGCGAGAACCGGTCCGACACAGGGTGTCCAGCCAAAAGCAAATGCCAGGCCGACTACAAAAGCGCCAACCAACCCGGCACCGGTCGACTCGCTGGTGTCTACCCTCAGCTGGCGATACAATATCCCGATCCGGATGATGCCGAGGAAATGCAGCCCCATAGCGATGATAATCAGCGCGGCTATCCAGCGCAGGACATCAAAATACTCACGTACAAGCTGGCCAAAGGCGGTCGCAGCAGCGCCCAGGCCCATAAAAACCGTGATGACTCCGAGGGCAAAACAACATGCGGACAAAAAAGCCCGTAACCTGACAGCGCCCGTTATCGTTCCGCCTGCGTCGACCTGGTTAAGCCCGACGCCAGCAAGATAGCTCAGATAAAACGGCACGATCGGCAAGATACAAGGCGACAGGAACGAAAGCAGACCTGCTGCCAAGGCGCCGAAGAAGGTTATTTCGAACATGGGCTGGGCTGCTTCTCAGCTTGTTATATTCATAAATTAGATTATGATTAAGTGTGAAGCTTCGTCAATCGAGGATACATCGTGGCCCTGTTAAAGACGCTGACCGTGCTTTTGATCGCGCTCGCGCCTTATCCGGCAGCAGCAGACACCTATCTCTACATGGCCGAGGAGGACGGATGCTCTTGGTGCGCAAAATGGGATGATGAGATCGCACACATCTATCCGAAGACGGCTGAAGGAAAAACGGCGCCTTTGAAACGATTTGACCTTTTCAGCGAAACACCGGACGTTACCTTCAAAAACAGGGTACGATTCACGCCGACCTTCGTTCTTGTGCAGAATGGGGTGGAAGTCGGCCGCATCGAAGGGTATCCCGGCGAAGACTTTTTCTGGAGTTTGCTCACCATGATGTTCAAGCGGGCAAACATTCCGCTGGATCAGACGGGTTAATCAACCATGACTGGAAATGCGCCGACGACATCTGAAACTCTGCAGGACGGCCAGTCCCGGTTGCCCGTGTTCGATGCTGACATGTGCGCAGAAGACATGGACAGGATGATGAAAAATGCGCAGCGGGCATCGAATTTCCTAAAAGCCATCAGCCACGAAGGGCGCCTGATGATCCTGTGTCATCTGGCATCCGGCGAAAAATCCGTGGCCGAGCTGGAAAGCCTCCTGTCCGCACGGCAAGCCGCGGTCTCCCAACAGCTCACCCGTCTCCGCCTTGAAGGTCTGGTGACCCCTCGGCGTGATGGCAAGGCTATTTACTACAGCTTGACAGATGACCGCCCCAAGCAAATCATGGAGGTCGTCTATGACTTGTTCTGCCGTGAGGACTAACGACACATAATCAACCATGTGCGGTCTCGGCGGGATCCGGTTTTTTGGGAGGAACCGGCTATGCTTGAGGCTCTTGGAGAAGCCAACACCGTTGCGCTGATCGGGCTGATCGGTGGTATCGCCCTCGGATTGGCTGCGCGTGTTGGCCGATTTTGCACGTTGGGCGCCATTGAAGACATGCTCTACGGCGCAGATGACCGGCGTTTGAGGATGTGGGGGTTGGCGATCGGTGTAGCCATCATCGGCACACATGTGGCCATATCGGCGGAATTGCTGGATGGCGCAAGCACAGCCTATCTGGATCGTGTGTGGAACCCGGTTGGCTCTATAGTTGGCGGCCTCATGTTCGGCTATGGCATGGCGCTCAGCGGCAATTGTGGTTACGGCGCGCTTGCCCGTCTCGGCGGCGGCGATCTCCGCGCCTTTGTCATCGTACTGGTAATGGGCTTGTCAGCTTATTTTGTCATGTCCGGCCCGCTCGCCCACGCCCGCGTCTGGCTTTTTCCGGTCGAAACCGGCGCCGAAGCCCCACAGGGCTTGAGCCAGCTTTTTGATGCCCAATTCGGCATTTCCCCTTTGGTAACTGGCCTGGTCATTGGGGGAATGATCGTCGCTTTTGCATTGAGCAGCTCAGCCTTCCGCAGGTCACCGGCCCTTGTTTTCTGGGGCTGCGTCGTCGGCCTTGCCATCGTATCCGGCTGGGTCGGAACCTACTGGGTCGCTATGACTGGGTTCGAAGCCGAGCCGATCGAAACCCACACCTTTGCTGCGCCGATTGGTGATACGATCTATTACAGCATGAGTGCTTCTGGAAACACGCTGTCGTTCAGTGTCGGGTCCGTGGTTGGGGTTGTGATCGGGGCCTTCCTCGCCTCATTCTCGAAAGGGCATTTTCGGTGGGAAGCCTGCGAGGATCCGCGCGAACTGCGCCGTCAGATCACAGGCGCAGCTATCATGGGGCCCGGCGCGATCCTGGCAATCGGCTGCAGCGTGGGCCAGGGCATATCTGCATTCTCTGTCCTTGCCTACAGTGCACCGGTCACCTTTCTGGCAATCTTCGCTGGTGCCGCGATCGGGCTGAAACAACTCATCACGGGCTTCGTACCGGCCGAATAATGCGGCTTGGGTGACCTGCAGCGCCATCACCAATGGTATGGGGATCACCGGCCTGCAGCATGAATTTCAGATCCATTCGGGCCGCCCCACCATCGGCTTCCGGCGTTCGGTTCACAAACAGGAAGACCACTATTCAGTTTTAACGAACAGAAACATCACTTTTTTGAACCCTGGTCCAAAGTGGCACAGGGTTCCACGACGACGCGGCCCGGCTTAGACCAGCGAGGGTGCAAAGTTGGGAGAGCCGGACACCTCGCCGAGGCGATCCCGAATTCGCTGCCAAACATCAGAGACAATGCTGTCGATATCACCGCCTCCGTCGACCTTTAACACGTCCGCCGACCGGATCATTTCACGTTCGAGAATCTCGGAGACCCTGTTCTGGTAGTCGATAAAAGACGTCCTGACGTCCTGTTCGACATAGCCGTTCAGTGCACCGCTTTCCGACCGGCGGAGCGTGTTTTTGCGCTGGTAACCGACAGCTGGATCGATATGAAGAAAAATGTTCAGATCGGGCTGCAGGATCGGCCAGTAAGCCGCGCGCAGATACTCAAGATCTGCTCCGTCCTTGAGCGCGAAACGGGCGAGATACTTGTAATAGTAGCCATCAGAAAGAACGATCTGCGCCTCGCAATTTCTGATTTCCTCGGAAATGGCGTGAAACCAGCTACAGATCAAATGGTACCAGTGATGATCACCGAGGCTCTCTATTGGGTCGTCGTCCGAATAATCCCACAGAATGTTTTTGATCGATGAGAGGTGATGCTCCTTGTAGGGGCTCAGGCCCTGAAGTTTTCTCTTTTCCAGAAGAGTGGTCGCGTATCCTGCGTGGTGCGCTGCATCGAAAAGCGCCGCAGCAAGCGTCGATTTGCCGGACCCGTCAATTCCCTCGATGTTCACAAAAACCGGTTTCAGTTTCATTGGATCACATTTCCCCGACTGTCGCTGTTTGATGTCTTGCCGCTTCGAAAGCTTCAGTGTCGATTGCATTGCGCCCGGAGTTCGGCAGAAACGGCGTGGCTTCGGGAATGCGCAGGTAGACTTTCATCAGTTCAGAGAGCGCTGTGCGTATGAAGCCAGCCCCGGGCCGCACGAAGTTTTCAAGCGCTGTCCCGGGATCCGGGTGGAAAATATTAACAGCAGGAACAACCCCCATGTCGCCGTAGTATTCAAACCCACGGGCAAGGCTGTCGATACTTTCAAAACCAGCGATCAAGCCGGCGTGGACCTTACCGACGCCGAGCACGGCGGTCGCCCTGAGAAATGCGCTTTCATAACCGGCGCGTCCGAAATCTCCCGCTTTCCCTGGGCAAATCAGTGCCATGAGCTTCTCGTCGTAGATTTCAGGGTCAAACACGATTTTGTCGACCAGTCCCTTGGCGTGATCAATCATGGCCGTGGTCGACGGCGGCATAGTAATCAGGTGGATTGTCAGGTTCAGGCGGTCACAGGTCTCGCGGATTTCCTCGGCGATCCGCAAGTGCCGGAGAAAGCCCTTGTCATGATCCTTCAAGTTGCCGCCGTTCAGCATCACTTTGTTGAACGCACCCGGATCGAGGTCAGAGATCCGTTCGATCGCCTCTCGCACATCCTCCGGATTGATGAAGTGCGAAATATCCTTTTTCATTGTGCGCCGCGTGTCTTTGAGCGAGCAAAAATGGCACTCACTTCCAGCGGCGAAATAGTAGCAAACACCGGGGGTGAAAAAACCGAGTGTCGAGCGGCCGTAGACAGTGGCATAGTTGCGGATCGGCTGACCGCTGGACATGTGCGCTTCGTAGAAGCGCGGGGTTTCGGTAAAGCTGATCTCAAACTCGCGGCCATCGGCAGCAACCGCCAGATAGCGATTGCCCTCAACGACCAGGCGCACCTGCCCCTGTTCGGAGTAGTTCACAGCATATGCAAACGGTCCAATAGAGAATTCAGGCGGGACCTTGTGGCTTCTCAGGCTTTCGGGGAGCCGGTCGCTGTTGCCGTAGGCCCGGCGCTTGCCGATCGCATTCCGGTTTGCAGCGTAGTGCTCCAGAAAGGCTCCCTCGTAACGCACACCAGCAGCAAGGCTTTGGATTTTGAGTTCAATAATGTCTTCAAGCCCAGCCGTAATCATTCAGATATTCCTTCTGCGAGACAGCAAGCAGCCGACGTGGACGAAGCCACTGAGGGTCGGCGCTGGTGAGAGGGTCCACCGGGCAATCGTATTGAAAGTGCCCCCCGGCGACGTGGAGAATGTGGAGAGCCGCGGCAATATCGCACTGTTTCTCGTATCCAGTGCTGTCGACGAAGCCATCCAGCGCGCCCTGCGCGACCAGACACACTTCAATCGAAGAGCAGGAGATGGTCCGAACCTTTTCCGGAAAGGATTGGCCAGAAACGAGCTGGCGCTTGAAAAGCGCGATGGCGCGGTTGTGCCTCGGCGCCGGCCCACGAACCTTCAAGCGCTGCACACCAAACGGCGTCGACTTGTAGGCTTTTCCAGAAACTCCGAGGAAGACAACCGACCATTCAGGAGCGAAGACAAGGGACGCAAGGACCCGTCCGCGGCTGTACATCGCGATGCTGACCGCAAAATACGGTAGTCCGCGCTCCCGATTGTGACTGCCATCGATGGGATCGACGAGAAAAGAGGGGCCATCGGCGGCAAGCTCGAATGGACCGGTTGTTTCTTCACCGAAACATTTGGCCCCGGGACAGTCTGCACGAATGATATCAAACAGGTGCCGCTCGATGCGCGCGTCTGTCTCGTCCTTTACCTGGTGCCAGGTCCCCAGGACGGATTGCGCAATTTTCAATACTGACTGTGACTCCGCGCAATCCGCGACCGGCAATTCAATCATCGTCGACCCCGTGCTCGAAAAGGAGCTCGTTGTGCCAGTTCAAAGGTGTGAAACTGCGCTCGGAAACGCCAATCAACCGCCCAGCATAAACGCAGTAGTCGAGGCGCTTGACGGCTTCATAGGATTTCGGGAAGAGGCCGACAGTCTTGACGTCTGCATGGGCTCCGAAGTGCTCCCGGATCGACTCTCTCGCCGCAAGCAGCGAGCCACCCGTATAGGCGATATCTATGATCACGAAAGATTTCGCCGGATCCGGTTCGCCGCGAACCAGTAGATCTACATTCTTCCGGCGAAACAGTTCATAGGCATCGTTCTGACGGTGAATCTCCAAAAACAACGCGGGCATCGGACGGGTGGCATTCACCATACTCAGGTAGATGGCGGCGCCAGAGTTCAGAATGAAAACGAAATTCTCGCCCAACTGCCTGAGCTGCTGCCATATCGCGTGATTGGCATAGACGCATTTCAGGTTGAAAACGTTCACGTATTTCTGAAATTCGCTGATGTAGTACGGCGACAGTTCTTCGCGAAGAGCCTGGTATTCTGCCCTGGTTTGAGCATAAAGGGTCTCAAGTAACCGCGTTTTGCCAATGCCTCGAGCGTAGAACGGATTGTGGATCTGGAGCCGTTGTTCGAGCCCGAACATGTGGAGCGCCCGTTCCTGAATCCGCCGTCCTTCGGTGAGAAGGCTCTCGCGGTCTTCTCCGTAGAGTGCGATTTCTGTGTTTAGTCCGGCGCCGGTGATGAGCCGGGACCGCAGTTCTTGTCCTTCTGCATCCAGCGCCCGGCGAACAAGCTCGTGATAGAGTTGAATGTCTGCCGAGGACAACATGGAAACCGGCCGGGACGGATTGGCCAGGTCGCTGAGCATGAACTCCGGTTTTCTCAAAGTGAATTTGACGGCCTGGATGGAATAGCCGCTTCCGATCGCATCCAGGCAGTCCGAAGCGCTCTCAAGCTCAACCCCACCAAGCGTCCGCGCATTGTGAGCCGTACTCATAAGAGTGATTTCCTGTACGTTCAAAGAGCACCTCCCCCCTTTTGCGGCCGGAACACTGCCGACCGGCGGCTCACCAGATAGAGCAGCGCAAGACTTGCAGTTGCCGCGACGCTTGCCAGCTGAATACCGGCTATCGCCGCCAGCCAGCCGATTGCCGGCAGAAAAAACAGTGAAGGAATTTTGTAGGCTGAACCGGTGAGGCCGGCGATCGTGCCGATGTTGTCCGACCGGCTTCTCTGCAAGCGAACATCCCAAGCAAGGACAGAGGTAATGCTGCCGGCTATGCCAATACCGGTTGTAGCGAGCAACGACAGCGGATGCGACATTACAGCAATCTGCAAAAGCAGAAGCAGAATGCTGGCCACCATGGTTGCTTCAAGCGCCTGGCACGGCGCGTATCTGGCCTTGACCCTGCCCGCTATCGTTGATCCCACCAATGCACCGAGACCTAACGCGATCAGGGGGGCGCCGTGGAGAGCGATCTCGGTGCCAAAGACCGTAAGGGTGCCGGATTTTAATGCAGCGACACCCGCATATCCGCTTGTAAAAACAGCAACATTTACGAGGGCTGCCACAACAACCGAATGACTGAGCGGTCTATCGGAGATGATGAACGTGGCTGCGGCTCTCATGTCGACGCCCATGCCCTTGAAGCCCTGTGCGGATTTGGCTGAGACTTCTGCGCTCCCCGAGCGCTGAGCGAGCAGGAAAAGGGCACTTCCGATCAGCAGGATCGCTATGCCACCCCCGTATAGCACCCAGGAGTTGAGCGGGCTGGCAATCAGGACACCGGCCAGAAGCGGCGCGAATACAGGAACGATCTGCAAAATCCAGACAACCGCTCCGTGATATGGCGTGTACTCGTCTTTCGGCACCAGAAACTTGGAACTGGCAATCCTGATATTGGCGGACAGATATGCCAGCAAAGATAGAATGATCAGGGCCGGCAACTGGAACCCGTTCGACATCGCTGCCACGACGGCCACCGCCGGCGTCCAGATGCACACTGCAATCAAAGGGACGATGTAGACGCGCGTCGAAATGCGGTCCGTCACGACGCCGGCGATCGGCCCCAGAAAAACCGGTCCGATAAGTGCCACGGCCGGAACCAGCATGATCGGAAACAGAACTGCATCGTTTACCGCGTAATTCAGTGCCATATAGATTTTAACGGTATCAATTGCGATGTATTCAACCGCCATTGATATGATGAGAAGTATGGTTGCGGCCGAGAGTTTAGTATTCATGACCCACCAAAAAAGCTTCCATGGACTCATATACTTCGTGGAAACCGAATTCCTCGAAGTGGGCAAAGTGACTCCGCTCGGCGAGAGCTGCGGCATATGAAGCGTGAACGTCTTCGCCGATAATATGCCGGTGGTAATCCGTATAGGCTCTCAGAAACGGGAGCAGGTTCTGCTCCGCAAGCTGAGACGTGACCAAGACCGGATCCGCTGCCCGCATCATGCGGGCGAGCAGCAGCAGCAGGTTTGTTTTCAGATAACCGAGCCTCAACGCGTGGTAGAGGCGCACCAGCGACGTCGACACATTGTCATCAGGCTTCTGCACGCGCAGAGCGCCATGTGGGCGACTGCAGGCGGCCAGGTCGGTCTCGCGGCCACCATAGGCGTGGATCGCATCAATCCCGTACAGCAGATAGGGATCACCTTCCTGCGGGATGTTAAGAGGCTGATGGCTTCCTGCCAGCTGGCGAATGTACTTCCGGGTTCGGCCGTCAAAGTCCGACAGGGAAAAAGGAATGTAGACACTTCCGACAAAGGATTTGTCGCGGTCTCCAGCACTGCGTTCCGGAACTTCGATCAGGGCCGCGGTTTCAGCGTCGATGACACGGCGCGGATGGCCGGCTGCCGCAAGGTCCCGGATCATCCTCTCTGTGTTTTCCCGCTCCAGCAGGATGTCCACGTCGCATTTGAAACCGTTTAGCCGCGCGCCCGGATCGAGCAGCCCCCATGCCAGAGATTGCGCAATCACAATCGTGTAGTGCCCAGAGACAGCCTTGGCGATCTCCTCAAGGACAAACCCCTGTTGATCCCTGAGCCAGCGGTGCAGGGTAAGCAGACCTTCGGCTTCTCGAGCCGTCCCCGACAGCACGTAGTCCGATCCCGTCAGGATCAACCTTTCGATCTCTTTGTCGCTGAGATTGTCATGATACCGGGCGTCGCCGTTATAGGCACGCAAGAGCGCATTTGAATGATGATAGTGCTCGATCGGTTTTTGAATGTCTTCATTTTTGATCAGCATGGTTCGCACCCGTACTCTCACTTGACGCCCACTTTGCCGTCCGGAAACCGCCCCCTCAGACAGGCAGGGTTTACTGGCAAAATTCGATGACTGTGTTGGCTGGATTATCCGGCCATGATCGGACAGTAACTGCGAGCGATTGTGCGCTGCTTCCGGGCGTAGCTGCCCGGTTGTCCGGCATTGCGATCATCGTAGCTGCGCTTCCAGGCATCCCAGAAATCGGCTTGCAGCTCGTCCAGCTGAAAGCTTTCAGCCTGCAATTGCTCTTTCGCCAATACGCTCGTCGGCAGCGGTACAACCTGCATGATTGGCTGATGAAGCGGGAAATGGATGGGCTTGTTCTGTTGCAGAATGCGTATGTTAATGATCAGCGGAGAGAGATGCCAACTGCTGTCGATAATCGCTTCATAGTGTTGAATGTTTCCGGACATCGGAACGTTGATCGGCCCGCGCACCATGTAGCAGACGCCTGGGTCGCTCTGCAGCGCATACCCACTACAGATCTGTACAATATTGCCTTCCGGAAACACGTCTAAAAACGATGGGTAGCAGTCATGCACACTCTCAGGAGCATGCGCCAAGAAGCTCTCTACACTGTCCTGCAGATAGAAGCGGTCCAGAACGGTCCAGTCCTGCGAGTCGCCGATCTTGAATACGACCTCGTTCCCGGTCCACATGAGATCGAAGCGGGTCGGTGGAAACACATACCACCCCTGTCGTGAGGCGGTCGTCACGCCTTCGCAATACTGATGCGCGCGGGTTGGCAGTGTCCCCATGGCGCTGCCATCCGCTTTACGAATTTCCGGACAGTTTTGAAAAATCTGATTGAATTTCAACGCTCCGCCTCATTATTTGAAGTAATCGGCCTGGGTGTTCTTCAGACCGATTACAAATTTTATTTATTTATTAGCTTGACCGGAGTTGTTTTTAACAGGACGGCCCTTGACAATTTCAGGGCGACCGCAAGTTACGGGTTTGAATTTCATATCAATATCCTTTTCTTTTCGTTTTTCAGCAAAACACTATAAAGTTGCATCTTGCTGATATACAATCAGATGCATAACCGTTCAAAAATGACAAGGTGAAAAATGCGATAATGCTCGCATAGTTTGTGCAAATCACGAAAAATCGCATAGGCCGATGACGCCATTGCCAAGTTGCCTTGGTGTGCTTGCGCTCGTCAGCATTTTGGGCTGGCAGAGGCCATCAGGATCCAAAACCTTCCGTTCTGCGCTCAAAGAAATTGCTTTTGCCGTTTAGGCGTATTTTTGGTTCAACAGAGGCGTAGGCAACGCCGGAAAACTTTTGGCCGTGGCGGCTTGTTCAAACGGAAGACGGCCCGAAATTGAGCCAATCGGCTTGGCAAACCTTCCAAGGTCTGCATTCGCCGGCACCGAGCCGAGCCGAATGACCAGCCGCATTTTGACGAGGTGGCGCTGCCAATTAACGGGTGGCAGCTTGGCCTTTCACCCAGCCCCGGCCCTCGATATATCAATCGCTTCACCGGCCGTGTTCAATCAACGCACTGGTAATAACCTTGCTTGCCAATATCTGCGTTGCCACCCGGCCAACCCGTGCTGTCAGGGTGCCAAAGCCCAACGAGCTGATGGCACAATGGGATCCTGAGCCTCGTTCAGGCCGAATAATCTGGTTGCGTGGCGGTCCAAGCACAAATGTAGGTGTTAGCGAAAAACACATTCATATTTTCGCATTTTTTGATCTAACCTTGAGATCGGTCAATGCGGTGGCAATCAGCCTGTTGGCACAGTCCCGTGATCTGCAATCGCTGTCCGCACAGCCCTCCGGATCGGATCGACTATGGACTTGACTACGCTTCTTGACCGACTGTCTGAACCCACACTGCTTGTTTTTGGCGGTCTGACTGTTGGCGTCCTGTTCGGCGCCCTGGCGCAGCAGAGCCGGTTCTGCTTGCGGGCGGCGGCGCTGGAGTTTTCCCGGCGCAAACCGTCAGACCGCCTGCCGATCTGGCTGCTGGCCTTTTCAAGCGCCGTTCTGGCAACGCAGCTTCTCGCGCAATCCGGACAAATCGATGTGCAGGAAACCCGGCAGCTGGCATCGCCGCAAAGCCTTTCCGGCGCTTTGATCGGCGGTTCAATGTTTGGCATCGGGATGGTTCTGGCCCGCGGTTGTGCCAGCCGTCTTCTGGTTCTGTCCGCAACCGGAAACCTAAGAGCCTTGTTGTCCGGCCTTGTGTTTGCCGTGGTTGCTCAGGCCAGCTTGCATGGCATCTTAAAACCCATGCGCGACTGGCTGTCCGGCTTGTGGACAACGACCGATATCGGCAGCAATGATCTGACTTCCTTTCTTGGAATGACAGAGGCTGCGGTCTTTCTATTTGGCGGTTTATGGTTCATCGCCGGAATGGCATTTGCCGTTCGAAACAGGAGTTCCATCCGGCACACGGCAACAGCTGTTGGCGTCGGGTTGACCATTCCGCTTGCGCTATGGTTCACCACATCCATGTCCCGGCAAGCCTTTGATCCGGTATCAATTGACGGGGTCACCTTCACAGGCCCCTCAGCCGACATGTTGATGCTATTTTTAAATGCGCCCCTTGAAACAATCGACTTCAACACCGGGCTGGTTCCTGGCGTCTTTCTGGGCTCTTTCATGGCAGCCATGATCACCCGGCAATTGCTGCTTCAGGGCTTTGAAAGCGGACCGTCCATGGCGCGATATCTCAGTGGCGCGGCGCTCATGGGATTTGGCGGGATGCTTGCCGGCGGCTGCGCAGTCGGTGCGGGTATAACCGGGGCTTCGCTGTTCGCGGTAACGGCTTGGCTGACCCTGATCGGCATCTGGGTCTCAGCTGTTGCCACCGATCATTTGCTGGAACACTGGCCTGAAGTGGGAAAGACGCTGTCACCTTCTTTTTGACACGCGGCACCAACCCGCCTCCCCAAGCGTCTAAGTGTTGTCTTTCAAACCAGCCGTTCAAGCTGCTCTTCGAAGAGCCGATCGTGACGGGTGATAGACGACAGAACCATGGCGAGTTGGGCTTTATGGATTGAGGCAACCAGCTTGACGTCTTTCAGCGCAAGAGCCCGGCGGACCATGCGGACCTCATCGGCAAGCGCACCTGCCTGTTCGGCAAAATCGAGGTCGTCCAGCAGCAGGAACCAAAAGCGCGCGGACTGGAAGAAAAGCACCTCGTTGAAGCCGCGCAAAACGTCATTGGGTGCCAGCCCATGAATGATGCGGTGCAACCGAATATTGATCTGCGCAAACCGTCGTTTGTCGCGGGCCTCGGTCAGATCCGCGCATTCTATCAACAGCTGGTCGAGTTCATCCAGCATTTGATCTGTCACAGGCGCAGGCTCGGATTCCGCAAGAGCATCCATCAGATGCATTCGTACCCGGTAGATATCGCGCATGCCATTGAGATCGATGCTGGTGACCGTTGTGCCGCGGCCATGCTGGCTGTCGATCAACCCGTCATATTCCAATCGTTGCAGAACAGCGCGCATCGGCGTCCGGCTGATGCCGAATTCCGCCGCCAAATCACGCTCATTCAACTTGGCCCCCGGCGCAAGATCCAACAGGCAGATGCGCATGCGCAGCTGCTCATATATGTCCTCTTTGGTCATTGCTCTCCGGTTGTTCACTGTTGTTGGCCCGTGTTTATCGCCGAATGGCGCTCAGGTCCAAATAACCGCCCGGCGCCTCACGTGCCAACGCGCAAGACAGTGGACAAGTCTTTCAAAAGCGCGATTACACTTTGCGGCGTGATCTTGCCGGTTGCCGGATTTTCCGCGCTCGGACGATTCTGGATCTGCATCGTGAAGTCGGAACTGTCGGATGTGACGCGGACCGTATGCAGGTTGCGCTGAAGAGCCGGGTCCGCCCAAACCTCCATACGAGTGCGATCGGCGCCGATCCCGGCAAGACTGAGAGCGGCGGCGACATTCACATTTGCGGGAAACTCCCGGGCAACCTCTGTGACCGATCCGGCCAGGATGCAAACCGCTTCGTCCAATCCGCTCAGGTCCAGACCCGCCTTTTGAAGGTACGGCGCACCAAGAAGGCCGGCGACCGGTTTTCGTGTTTCGATGGTGATCGTGTTTATGGCCCCGACCCCAACCGCTTTGATAGCATCAAGACCCAGCATGGCCCCGGACGGAACCAAAACGCGCCCGCCGCTGCGCTGCGCGAGGTCGATCAGGTCCTCCCTGCCAAGCAGCTAGCTGGCGGACAGAACCACAAGCAGCTTGCCTTTTTTCAAAACCGGCCGGGCCAGAGCCTCGAACAGCGCAGGCGGCAACGCCTCGACAACAAGTTCGCACCGGTCGGCCAGATCATCAAAAGACATAAAACGGACCGGAGCAGACAGCACTGCAGCCGTTTCCCTTTCACGCTCCGGAGTTCGGGCTGCGATCCCGGAGAGCTCACATCCGGGAATAACATTCTGCGCGAGAGCCTCGGCAACCTTCAGCCCGACCGCGCCCGTGCCCGCGATACCGATTTGCATGCGAGTGTCTCCTCTCGTTCGCAGATAATCAATAAATGGTACACCTTTATATCAAGTCCGCAAAATGAACCCATATCAACCTGGGTCGATCCTCGGTTTTTTTGCCAAAATTCGCCAATTTTGGATTTTTTTTGCAGGATATAGATTTAATCTCTTGCTGAAATATGAATTCTTACATTTAATGGTATACCTAATTATTTTACCCCTCTCCCCATAAGAGACCAAGAAGGGATCAACGCATGACCAATGCTCCCGCCTTCCCCAAAGAGGAACTCGACCGGCGTGTCGCTAAGGCTTGCGATGCGCTTGCCGGGAGCGATCTCGACGGCATCCTGATTTCTGTGCCCGAAAGCATCTATTATTTGACCGGCATGGACCACTGGGGGTTTTTTGCCGCCCATGTCCTGGTCATGAACCGCAATGGCGAAATGGCTTTGTGTTGCCGCGCGATGGAGCGCATCACCTTCGACAATCAAGTCTCCAACGCGCGCTTTTACGGCCACAAGGACCATGAAGAACTCGCGGATTATGTTCATGCCGCGATGCGCGACCTTGGCCTGACGGGTGGCAGGGTCGGCATCGAGAAGCGCAGCCTCTTTTTGCATATTCATCACGGCGAAAACATCATGGCCGACGCCAAGACCACTTGGCTGGATGCATCTGGCGTGATTGACGATCTGCGTCTCGTCAAATCAGAGCTCGAAATGGACTACACGCGCAAGGCAGCACGTGCCGCGGATCTGGGAACGATTGCGTGCATCAATGCATTGCGCGATGGGGCGACAGACTATGAGGTTGCCGCAGAATATATGCGGGCCTCAATCTTGGAGGGCAGCGAATATCCCGGGTTTGGCCCCTTTATCCGGCCCACTACGCGGCTGGGAGAGGAACACACCACCTGGCGCGGCGAAACCTTCAAAAATGGCGATGCCGTGTTTCTGGAGACTTGCGCCGCTTACCGGAAGTATCAGGCGCCCATGGGCCGCCTTGTTTATGTGGGCAGTGTTCCGCCGGGCATCGAAAAGTCGGTCGAAACCGCGAAAGCAGGGATGAACGCCATTTGTCATGCCCTTCAACCCGGTGCGAAAGCCGGAGACGCCTACGATGCATGGCGCGAGGTTGCCTGCTCTGCCGGGCTGAACGACTATCATCGCCATCATTGTGGCTACCTTGTCGGCATCGGCTTTCCGCCCAGCTGGACCGGCGGATCGATGGTCACCAGCCTCTTTCCGCATTCCGAAAGGACGATCGAGGTCGGCATGGTCATCCATGCACATTCCTGGTTCACCAACACCGCCATTCCCGACTACTTCATCTCAAATACCGTTTTGGTGACAGAAAAGGGCGGTGCGGTGCTTACCGCCGAAACGCCAGACGACCTTATCATCCGGTAGCGGCCGCCGGTTCGCAGTCCAAAGGTGACTTTATGGAACGACTGACCAAATCAACGGTAACGGGGATCTGCACGCAGATGACGTCTCAGCTCTGGAAAGAGGCCGAGATAAGCGAGCTGACTGACCCCAAACTGGGCGTCATTACCGGGTTTCAGGATCTACTGGAGGAACTCGATGCGCTTGGCAAGATCGACCTTGGCACCTTGCCGCCAGCGGGTGCCGTTCAAAAGGACACGGTCTGACCATGCATGAAGACTTGGCCTATGCGTCTGTCCGGCATCTGCGCCATTTGCTGAAGAACAGTGCAATCGGGCCGCGGGAACTCGTTTCCCTGTTCGCCGAACGCATTTCTGCACACAATGACGTTTCGAAGGCCTACATCACCGATACATCGGCTCTGGCCGAGCGTGAGGCAGATGCGTTGGAAGGCACTGAGGCCCTGTTTGGCGGGATCCCTTTTGCCTCCAAGGACCTCTTTGACGTCAAAGGCGTTCCAACCACGGCCGGATCCAGGGTCTTTTACGATCGTATTGCAGATCGGGACAGCACCTGCGTTGCCCGCCTGCGAAAGGCGGGGGCAGTGAGCCTTGGCAAACTGAATGCACATGAATTTGCCTATGGCGCGACAGGAGAAAACCCGCATTTTGGCACCTGCGCCAACGCCTATGACCCGACTCGCATTGCCGGAGGCTCTTCCAGCGGCAGCGCGGCGGCGCTGGCTTTCGGTCTTGCAGCCTTCACCCTCGGCACGGACACCGGCGGTTCTGTCCGTGTGCCGGCCGCCTTTTGCGGTCAGGTCGGCCTGAAACCTACGGCCGGCCTTGTGCCGACCACCGGTGTGGTGCCGTATTGCTGGACACTGGATCACGTCGGGATCATGGCCCGGACAGTCACCGATGCGGCCGACATTCTCTCCGTCATTGCCGGCTTTGACGCGGAAGATCCCGGATCGGTCAACGTGCCAGAAGAAAATTACGCGGCCGGGCTTGAAGAAGGTGTCTCGGGTTTGCGCATCGGAATTCCCAGGGCCTTTTTCTACGAGCGCTGCGATGCGGAAATTCTCTCACATGTCGAAGCGGTCAAGCGCTTCCTTGAGGACGAGGGTGCTAAGCTTGTGCCGGTGACCTTCCCAGACATGTCGCAAACCCGTACAGTCTCTTTAACAATTCAGATGCCTGAAGCGCTCAGCGCCCACTCTACTCATCTGCGAGATCGCGGCGACCTTTATGGCGAGGATTTCCGCGCCGGCCTCGCCGTAGGCCAATGCATCCTTGCCGAGCAATACATCCGGGCAAAGCGCTTCATAGCACGTTACCGCCAGGAGACCAGCCGTATCTTCAAAGATGTGGATCTGGTGTTGACACCCGCGACTCCGATTATCGCCCCGAAACTTGGTCAATCTCACGTGATGGTAGACGGGGTCAGCGAACCCACGGGCAACGCCGTAACCCGATATTCCACGTTCTTCAACATGACCGGCAATCCTGCGGTCAGTGTGCCCTGCGGCATGCACTCCGAAGGTTTGCCGGTTTCCGTTCAGCTTGTCGGCCGATACTTCGAAGAAGCCCTTGTCTTGCGCGCCTCGCGCGCGATTGAGCGCAATGACAAGTTCGCGATCCCCTTGCCTGATTTGAGGACACTGAAAAAACAATGACGCGATTTTCTGCCTGGAGTGTCATCAAAAACGGCCTAACGGGCCAGAAAGGATGGGACCGCCAATGGCGCGATCCCGAGCCGAAGCCCCATTATGATATCGTTATAGTTGGCGGTGGTTTGCATGGTCTTGCAACAGCCTACTATCTTGCTGCCAATCACGGACTGAAAGACATCGCCATTCTCGAAAAAGGTTGGCTTGGCGGCGGCAATGCAGGACGCAACACGACAATCGTGCGGTCTAACTACGCCCGTCCGGGCAACCGTGAATTTTACGAGCACTCCCTGACGCTTTGGGAAAACCTGAGCCATGAGCTGAACTACAATGTCATGTTCAGCCAGCGATCTCACATTTCTTTGTTACACAGTCCCGGGGCCGTCGATGCCGCCGCACGCAACTACAACATCATGCGCCGGACCGGGACGCCGGATGCAGAAATCTGGGACCTTGAAACACTCAAGCGGGCGGTGCCGCATTTGAACTATAGCAAGACCGCACGTTTCCCGATTGTGGGTGCGGCGGTTCAAAAGCGCGCGGGCACAGCCCGGCATGACGCGGTGGCCTGGGGTTATGCCCGCGCGGCGGATGCCCGCGGTGTGGATATTTTGCAGCAATGCGAAGTCCAGGGAATTGTCCGCGAAGGCGGCAGCGTCAGCGCACTGCAAACCTCACGCGGCACGATACGGGCTGGAAAAGTCGCCTTTGCAGTCGCCGGCAGCACCTCGCGGCTCTGGACCATGGCAGGGCTCGGAAAACTGCCGATTGAATCGCACTTGCTGCAAGCGTTCGTATCCGAGCCCCTCAAACCCCTGCTCGACCAGGTCGTGGTGTTTGGCATTGGCGGGGCGCATTTTTACATCTCGCAGTCCGACAAGGGCGGAATGGTCTTTGGTGGCGACCTGGACTGGTACAAATCCTATTCCCAGCGTGGCAATCTTCCCATCGTGCAAGATTGCGCGGAAGCGGCGATGTCCATCTTGCCCTGTCTGGGCAGAGTGAAGCTGTTGCGCCATTGGTCCGGGCTCGTCGACATGTCGATGGACGGCACACATTTCATCTGCAAGACCCCGCTCGACAATCTCTACCTGAATGCCGGCTGGAATTACGGCGGCTTCAAGGCGACCCCTGCTTCAGGCTGGTATTTTGCTGACCTGATCGCCAATGACAGACCTCACGAGCGCATCCGGAGTTTTGACCTGAAACGGTTCGAGCGCGGACTCCAGATCGATGAACGGGGTGCCGGTCCCGACCCGAAGCTGCACGGATAAGTCCAATGATCAGAATCAATTGCCCGTTCTGCGGGCCACGCGACCACAGCGAATTCACATATGGCGGCGACGGATCGATTGTCTATCCGGAACTCGAAGCGCCGCGAGAAGCATG
Source organism: Roseibium hamelinense (assembly GCF_007830545.1). GTDB lineage: Bacteria > Pseudomonadota > Alphaproteobacteria > Rhizobiales > Stappiaceae > Roseibium > Roseibium hamelinense. The sequence goes on along the minus strand of NZ_VLLF01000007.1, from coordinate 196,271 downwards.
GCATGACGCGGTCTTCCTCAGGGAGAACATTTGCGGGGTGCAGCTTGAAACCTGGCAGCATGTTCACGGTTGCCGCATTTGGCTCACGATCGAACGCGACACGCTGACCCACGAGATCCATTCGGTCCGGCCGGCCCATCCAGGTATCGCTGCGGCTCTTCACTCTAAAGAGGGAGCCGGTACATGACCGCGCGGCGTCTGGAAAGCGGCGGGCGGATCGACCGCAATCAGAAAGTCACATTCGACTGGGATGGCAAGGCGCTGTCCGGGTTTGCAGGCGATACCCTGGCCTCCGCGTTGATGGCAAACGGCGAGACGGTTCTGGGCCGAAGTTTCAAGTATCACCGGCCACGCGGAATCATGTCAGCGGGTGTCGAGGAATCTGGTGCCATCGTCACGGTTGGAAAGGACACACGCCGGGAGCCGAACGTCAAGGCCACCATGCAAGAACTCTATGACGGCCTTACCGCAACCGGACAGAACGCCTGGCCGAATGTGCGTTTCGATCTGGGAGCGGTAAATGGCCTGTTTTCAAGATTTTTCGCCGCCGGCTTCTACTACAAGACCTTCATGGGCCTGCCTCCATTCGAATGGGGGAGCGGCACAGGTCTATGGATGCAGTATGAGAAGCTGATCCGCCGCGCAGCAGGCATGGGCACAGCGTCGCGCGCACCGGATCCAGATCACTACGATCATGCTCATGGCTTTTGCGATGTGTTGGTTGTCGGAGCGGGGCCTGCAGGGCTCAACGCCGCGCTTACGGCCGCCGAAGCAGGCCGCGACGTACTTCTGGTGGAACAGGATTTTGAACTGGGCGGCGATTATCTGAACGATCCTGCCGCTGAGCCGAAACGCGCCGAACTGGTGACGGCCGTTCGCAATGCGGGCGTGCACATTTTGACCCGCACGACAGCCTTCGGTCTGTACGACGATGGCACGGCCGGGCTTTTGGAGAAGGTGACGGATCATCTTAGGAATCCGGACCCAAGCCTGCCACGCCAACGTTTCTGGACAGTGCGTGCCGGGGCGACAATTTTGGCAACTGGCGCCTTGGAAAGGTCAATTGCCTTTGAAAACAACGACCGTCCCGGTGTCATGACCGCAGCCGCAGCACGGGTCTATCTCAACCGCTACGGGGTCTTGCCCGGCACCCGGATCCTGATCGCAACGAACAATGACAGCGCATACGGCACGGCCGTGGACCTTGAAGCTGCCGGCGCTCAGGTTACCGTCATTGACAGCCGGGCGGAACAGAACGCCGGCACATCTGAAAGGGTGTCGATCCAATATGGCCTTGCCCCTCTTGAAGCGCTCGGGCGCCCAAACATTACGGGTGTCGAGCTGGCGGCAGACACGGGGAACGGATGGAAACCCGCGGGCAAACAGGGCTGCGATTTGCTTTTGATCTCCGGTGGTTGGTCGCCAGTGGTCAACCTGTCCTCGCACCGCGGAGCCAAGCCGGCTTGGAATGCCGAACAGGCCTGCTTCCTGCCCGGACAAACCAAAGAACCGATATTTCATGCAGGATCAGCCGCGGGAATTTGGCCTCGGGAGGCCTGTGAAACGTCCGGCGTTGCCGCAGCCCAAAGGGCCACGGGGGAAGCCTTTCAAACCATCGCACCCGGTGGCTGGGCCAGGACCATCAAGCCGGTGTATGAGGTCCGCGCTTCAGACCGTGTGTCCAAAGCCTTTGTCGATTTCCAGCACGATGTTACCGGTGACGATATACGTCTTGCTCATCAGGAAGGCTTTGTTTCTGTTGAGCATCTGAAGCGCTACACGACGCTCGGCATGGCCACGGATCAAGGTAGGATGGGCAATGTCATCGGCCTGGCACTGATGGCCGATGCGCTGGGTAAGGACATACCGGATGTGGGAACGACGCGGTTCCGCCCGCCATACACGCCTGTAGCAATCGGAGCGCTGGCGGGCCGCAATGTTGCCGGTCATTTCAAGGCGCTGCGCCGCACACCGCTGCATGACTGGAACTTGCGCCATGGTGCGACCATGACCGAAGCGGGCTTGTGGCACCGGCCATGGTACTTCGCGCAAGACGGCGAAACCATCGACGAGGCTTATGTTCGTGAGGCCGCCACTGTTCGCGAAACCGTGGGGATCTGCGATGTCAGCTCGCTTGGGAAAATTGCTGTTCAGGGGCCGGATGCGGCCGAATTTCTCAACCGGGTCTACTCAAACGGGTTCGCAAAGCTCCCCGTCGGCAAGGCGCGCTACGGCATTATGCTGCGCGACGACGGTATGGTCATGGATGACGGCACAACCTGGCGCCTTGGGGAGACAGATTTCTTGACGACGACCACGACCGCTCACGCCGGCAAGGTCATGGTCTGGTTTGAAGAACTGTTGCAAACCCGCTGGCCGGATCTGAAGGTCCATGTCAGTTCTGTTTCGGATCACTGGGCGGGCGTATCTATTGCCGGCCCGAAGTCCCGCGAGGCGATTTCTGCAATACTCCAGGACGGTACGGACATATCCAATGAGGCGTTGCCGTTCATGGGTGTTGCCGGTGTAACTCTCAAGGGTAACATTCACGCGTTGATCGCGCGGATCAGCTTTTCCGGCGAAAGAGCCTATGAACTCTATGTCCCGGCGGGCTTCGGCGAAGCAATGATGGATCTGCTCTGGCCATCTGCAAAGGCGCTTGGCGGCTGCCTCTATGGCATGGAGGCGCTCGGGACCCTCAGGATCGAGAAAGGCCATGTTACCGGGGCCGAGCTGGACGGGAGGGTGACCATCGACGATGCCGGCCTTGGCAAGATGGCCTCGACCAAAAAGGCTTTCATCGGCAGCGCCCTGCGACAGCGGCCGGAGCTTCTCCGGCAAGACCGCCCGCAGCTGATTGGGATCTTCCCAAAGGACAAAAGCCAGCGGTTTAAGGGAGGTTCGATCTTGTGCGCGCCGGACGGGACCTCCGGGTTTGGCGACGGCTGGATCACCGCAGTGACCCACTCGCCAGCCTTGGGCCACTGGATCGGCATCGGTTATATTTCAGGCGGAGTGGAAGCCTGGCGCGGACTTCCGGTTATTGCATCCGATCCGACCCGGTCTGGTGATGTCGAGGTTGAAATCGTGTCGCCGCATATGGTCGACCCGGAAGGAGTGAGAGTGCATGGCTGAATGGACATCCGCCCTAGAAAGCCATCTATCGCTGGGGCGTTTCGGCACGAGCGGTGTCATCGGCGTGACCCTGTCGGAGGTTGGGGGCTTTTCGCTGACCCAGATTTCTGCCTGGCCGGAACAGCTGGAAGCAGCAGGCCAGTATGCGGCACGTCTCGGAAACTGCGAGACTTTTCCAGGTCCCGGCCAGTGTGTCGAGGGCGCCGGCGGAACCTTGATGCGAGTCGAGCCGCTCAAATGGTGGTTGATTGCTCCCACTATGCCAGCGGAGCAGGCCGGCCTGCCGAATGAACTCGGGGCGGAGCTCGATCTTTCATCTTCAAGGACCTGGATCCGTGTCAGCGGCCCAGACGCGGAAGGCCTGTTGAACCGTTTCTTGCCGCTCAACCTGTCCGGCAAGACCTTTCCAACTGGATCTGTTGCCTCCAGCGCCATCCACCATATCGGAATAACACTGTGGCGTAGTCAGGAGGGCTTCAATCTGCTTTTGCCACGCAGCTTTGCTGCTTCAATCTGGGAACTCTTGACCGAAAGCGCAACACAATTCGGGGCCGAGGTGGTGCGGTCAGGCGAACCACGCGCACGGTAGGAACTTCAGCATTGCAAAGCGCTCAGGACATTTTCATCACGCCGGTTCATTGGGCAATCTCAGCCCGGCGCAGGGTATAGCCAGCATCATGTTGCGCAAGAGGCGGAAAAGTTACCGCCTCTTGGCTCTTCATTCGTTGCCCAGCCGAACGTGGTGCCGGATCAGGCGGCCAGAGATGACGGCGCCTCCATCCAAGCCAGGCCGGGCTTGTAACGTGCGTCGACCTTGCCGTCTTGCAGCGTGAAAAGATGCAGCCAGCCGTTGTCGAAGAGCTCCCGGACCTGGGGATGACGCTCCAGAACATCCAGGATGGCCTCGCGCGGCGCTTCGATCATGACGGAAAGACGCAGCGGCTGGTGCATCAGGTGCTCGCCGTCATGAACCGCCTGCCATGGCAAGCCCGGCCGCAGGCGGCCTGAGTTGCCTTCGATCACGCTGATCCCGCCGACCACATTGTGAATGAGCTTGTTGCCGCCTCCGAAAACCTCCGGCATCACTGAGGAGCCGTAGTATTGAAGGCTGATCCAGCTCGCCACGACAACGGGCGCGGTGATGATCAGCTCAAGCGTTCCGAAGCCCTTGTCCTTCTGCCAATCATAGCTGTGCAGGAAGCTGCGCCCCCCGAGGTCCTTGCCCGCCGTTGCACTGCGGGGAGCGGCGATGAAGGCCGCGCATCCGGCCAGACCCCACTCGGGCCGCACCTCGGCCCAATTGAGGGCACGGTCAGGAACCGTCTGCGGTGTTGCACCGGGCAAGGCGGGAGCCCGTTCGGCCAGCGCGATCTGACCGGCCTGCTTTAGCCAGTCTCTAACGCGATCAATGTCTTTGTTTGCGCCTGCCGGCAGAACATCATCGTACAGCGTGATCTCATCGACAGTAGTGTCATGAAGACCGGCAACGAAGACAGTATCCTCCGGAACATCGATCCCGCGTTCGGCAAGCCCTTGCCTCGTTTCAGGATCGTTCAACAAGGTGGCGAGAAGCCGGGCTGAAACCTCGCCTGTATATCCGCCGCAGGCCCCGCAATGATAGGCGCTTTCATGCGGATTGTTCGTCACCTGACCGCCGTGACCGAGGAGCAGAACGACCTTTCCAAACGTATCGGTCAGGCTCATGGCACCTAAAACGGCAGCACCCGTGTCCGCTTTGGTCTTGGCATCCAGCCCACCTGCCACATGTGGCGCAGGGGCGTGATCTGACGGCTTGGCACCAAGGCCCAAGGCATCGCGCAGCAGCTTGCCTGCATAAAGAGGGCCGGCTGCCTCGACAAAGGCGAATGACGATACGGCCGCCTGACGGAAGCGCCCCCATGCCCGGGCCGTGCGCGCGGCGATCCGCGTTTTCTGCTCGTCCTTGGGATCGCCATGGCTGGTGGTTTCCAATCCCGGCTTCAAAAGCACGGGCAAATGCGCCTCAACGGTATCCGATCCATGCCCCTTGTGGGCCAGAGGAAGGCCGAAGAAACCGGCAAACCCGATCGTCTCGATTGCAGGATCGACACTTTCTAGTGCCCGCCGGAACACTTCGGAGCGAACGTCAATGCAAAACGCGGCCTGCAGCGCCGGACGCGTACCCGTTTCTTTCTTCCCGTCCAGCAGGCCGGACAGTTTTACTTGATGGTTGCGCTCCAGAGCGTCTTGAAGAATGCCCAGGGCAATATCTTCTCGCGATGGCGTGACAGGGGCTGCATGCGCCACGACGGTTTCGGCCCACTTGTCCGCAATCCCGGGCACATGCGCCAGCAGCACCTCTTCCCAGATGAGCCGGATCGCCAGAAGATCGGTGAGGGTCTGGTCGGTCTTGCCGTCCAGTTCTGCCTGCCACAGCAGCCAGCGTGCATGCTGCGGCCAGCCTCCAAGATCCATATAAAGGCGGTGGAAGATGGTCTCCGCAGCGGCCTCGTTCAGACCGAGGGCTTCGGCGGTCCTGAAAATCGCACGCTCTGAGGTGTCTGGTGCGGCGGCAACATGGGCGCAAAACCCGCTGAGACCGGCAATCTCGGGCGTCAGGTCATGGGTGGCCCAGGCGCGCCAGGATGCAAAGGCCTGAGCCCCTGGCGCGGGAGACCACAGCGCTTGTCCCCGGTCGAACTGGCCCGCTGCCCAGACGCCAAAGGTCTTTTCAATGACCGAGGGCCAATCTGTGCCGGTCGCCTCCGCCGCAAGGTCCGCAACAGTCGGGAGGGCCGCCGGTTCTTTGTCGTCTGCCGCAGCTGCAAATGCCTTGAGCGCGGCAATGTCCTGCGGCTTGAGCGGCGACACGGACGCTGTAAGGGCGGCTTGCAGATCTGCATCGGTGATGTGACCGGCGGCAATGGCGGCCGCATAGTCAGAACGGGACCGTGTTGCCCGGACACCTGCAACCCTCTGCAGCCGCGCGGACGCGCTGGCAAGGTCTTCGCCGGTTTGCCCGAGGAACGGATTGACGGCAACGGTTGCCTCCAGCGGGAATGCGGGCGGGATCCGCCGTGCCGCCCGTTCCGCGGCCTTCAAGACGGCCGACATGAGAGCAGGTGCGATCTGCGCGTGGTTGATAAACATATCTGTCTCCATGATCTCAGTCGATTTTCGCGATGCGGAAGCCGCCAATGGCGCGATCCAGCAGGGCATTCAGATAAAAGCCGTTGGCGAGGTGAACCCGAAGGCCCGCAGTTGACGGATGATGTGCCCAGAGCGGAAACAATGCCTGCGCAAACGCCACCAGTCCGAAGGACGCGACCGCGAGTACAATCAGCGCCCATTCCAGCGGACCGGGCACAGGGGCGGCCGGCACCGACGGCCCCCAGATGCCATGCGCGAGCGCCTGGAAAGCGAAGTACGCAACGGCCGCGCCAAGCGAGGCCAATGCGGTGCGCTTGGTCAGGTCGGCCGGAGCAAGGTCCGCCAGGCCTTGGGCAACCAGATAGGCGACCCCGAAGATCAGGATCGTACCAAGGGCGAGAGCCTGTGCCGTCTTGGGCCCGATGACCACTGTGAAGAGTGTTGCAATCACCGCATAAAGGACAAGCGCCAGCGCAAAGGACTTGAGCACCGCTGCAACGCTTGGCACCGCGATCGGCCCCGGACGGCGCAGGCCCGCAACCGCTTGCACAGCCCCTCCGGATGACAGGAACGCATGCGCCTTATAGAGCGAATGGGCGATGATGTGCAGAAGGGCCAGCGCCCAAAGCCCGAGCCCGCATTGCAAGAGCAGAAAGCCCATTTGAGACACTGTCGACCAGGCAAGGGAGGTCTTGACCGCACTTTGGGTCAACATCACGGCCGCGCCGAAAATCGCAGTCAACCCACCAATCATGACAAGCGCTGCCATCGCGCCCGGGCTCAGCTGCACAAGACCTGACAGCGCGATCAGCAGAACCCCGCCAGAGTTGATGATACCAGCATGAAGAAGGGCAGAAACAGGGGTCGGGGCTTCCATGACTTCGGTCAGCCAGCCGTGCAGCGGGAACGCGGCCGTTTTCAAGATGGCGCCGACAACAACGAGCGCGATTGCAAGAGACGACACCCAAGTTGTTCCGGCCTCGGAGGCGGCCGTTGTTATGACGCTGAAGTCACCGGTGCCGAAACTTGCAAACAGCAGCACCGCAGCCAGGACCAGCACCGCGTCCGCGCCGTGCCAAACGAGTGTAAATTTGGTTGCCGCCCGTCTGGCTTCCGGACGGCTGCTGTAAAACAGCAGCAAACGTTTCAGTCCGAGGCCGACCAGCGCCGAGGAGACGATGAGAAGAACGAAGCTGCCCGATTGCACAAAGAGCAAGACGGCCGCCAGCGTGGCGAGCATGAGCGCATGGAACCGGCCTTCCTGCGCCTCGCCATCCAGATAGGTGCGGCTATAGCGGGTCACGACCCAGCCGATGAACGCTACGAGGAGCCCCAGCGCAACTGTGACCGCATTCGCCTGAAGGACCAAGACGGCGGGGCCGGAAAAAATGGACAGTTTAGACGGTCCTCCGAGCACAAACTGGATTACACTCAAAAATGCCAAGAAAAGAGCAGCTAGGGCGGAATATTCGGCGATCATTGGCACACCGTCGGGCCGACGGCCGGGATGGCGCCACGCAACACCCGCCGCTGCCAGCAGGACAAGGGGAGCCAAAAATAAAAATGAAAACACCATGAGACTTCTCCATTCCGGGGTCGCACGGGTTTAAGTCACAGCACTCTCAAAGAAAAATATATATAAATGACAGAAACGTTCTCTTTTACAGAATGAATTGGCTTTCGCCCTTCATCAGCCTGTCAAAGACTGAGTCGGGCCTCCGGTCGACCGGGCTGGGACCAGCGCCCAATCCTAAACTGCCCTTTAAATTTGCGAAGCTATGGACCGCGCCCGAGCGATGTGACCCAGGCGGACAAGAACTCTTTAGGGTTGGCCTTTTCCGAAAGATACCAATGTGCTGGTCAAACAGCCAAGGCGACGCAGGTTTGGCCCTCAAGCATCGTGGGGATTGGAGCTGGATGCCATGGTGCCGAACCGGCGCGAAAGCTCAGCAATATGCGCTGGCCCGATCTCGCAGCATCCTCCTACGACTTTGGCTCCTGAAGCGATCCAATGCTCAGCCTGATCGGCATAAAGGGCCGGGGTCAGATCCTCCCGGGCGGACAGCGCGGAAACGCTGCTGCCCTTTCTCAAAAAAGAATGTTCGATGCCGGTGAACCCATTTGCATAGCCCCCGGTTGGAACAGCGCAACCGTTCAAGACCGTCAGGCCCTGCGTCACGGCTTCGGGGGAAGAACAATTGAGAAGCAAACAATCCGGTGGCTGCACCTGAAGCGCCCCAAGCACTTTTTCAAGGCTTTCACCCGACCGCAGTTTTGTTCCGTCCGCATCGTCGACTGTCAGGGCCAGCCAGACGGGCTTTCCATGCCCCGACGCGCCATGCAGAGCGCTGAGTGCATGTGAAATAGAGCCAATGGTTTCAATCAGGAAGAGATCCACATACGGCAGCTGCAGGGCGCATATTTCATTGTAGAGCTCTGCCCATTGAGCCGGGGGCGGTGCGCCATCGTGACTGTAGGACCAACCCAGTGGCCCCAGAGCACCGGCCACAATACCCTGCCCATGTGCATCCCGGGCTTCACATGCCAGAGTACACGCCAAGCGGTGCAATTGCTCAAATTCATGCTCAAGCCCGGCCGGCCGGAGGCGGTCACGATGAAGCGTATAGGTGTTCGCTGTTGCGATTTCGGCTCCGGCTGCAAAAAAATCACTGTGAATCTGCTTCACCAGTTCCGGGTTCTCTCGCATCAGAGCAGCAGACCACAAACCGCTTGGAGCGCGTCCTGTGCGATGAACAAGCTCCTGGCCCATACCGCCGTCAAGAATTGTTATGTTTTTCACGCGCCGCCCTGCTTTCTTGCTGCCCGAGCGTTTGTTAACTGGTGGACTGTGCTGTGGCCTTCAAGTGATCTGATACGCTGAACGGTTCACATGGATTTTAAGCGCGGGCAAAAAACACCAAACGACAATGACTGTCGGCACAAAACAGGTCTGACGGCCTGATAGCAAGCGACAGGGTGTCCCGGACAAATTCTGAAGTTTAGCGGACACCGAAGATGGCTCGCGTAAATACCGCTGTTAGCGCCTCCCGTCCTGTGGCCCCAAAGATCAATGGCCAAGGCCAAGGGTCCGGATTGAACAATCGTCACGCAAACACACCAGGTAATCGTGGTTCGCTTTGGTGATCTGGAGTATTTTGAAGAGTTATGGTGCCCGGAGGCGGATTCGAACCACCGACACGCGGATTTTCAATCCGCTGCTCTACCAACTGAGCTATCCGGGCTTTTGCGTTGCGGGCCAAGCGCCCACTCGCTGAAAGTTGGGACCTTATAGAAGCTGATTTGGCCCTTGTCCAGCGCCCCGGCAAAGTTTTTCGAACAATCCGGCCGGCTTTGGATAACTAGAATAACCTACTGAAATTTATGCATTTCGCCCGGTTGGAACTTGATCCGGGTACACCGAAGCTGCCGCGCACCTTACCGATAGGGCGAACCGGACGAACAGGGCAGCCCTTAAGGTGAGACTTTCTCGCCTGCAAGAATGCCGGTTGCGCTCCACACACCTGTTTCCTGAACGTTGAAATTTCCAATAACGCCCTGATGATTGGAGGCCGGCCCTGAAACAAACGAAGCGTTCATATCGCCGCCCACACCGCCACCGACAACAAGACCTGAAAACAAGTTTCCAGTCCCGACCTGCTGCTCCAGCATGACAGCAGTGAAATTGCGCCCGTCAAAGCCGGTGACCGTTCCAACCCCCGACCGTTCCGCGAAATCAACACTCATGCCAAAGGCGCCACTCGCCAGATATTGGGTGCTGCCATTCACGACATTGCCGACCGCATGACCGGCATAGGATGCACTCCCCGTTCTCGGCAAATCAATGCTATCCGTCACATCCCCTGCAACCCAAGTACCAAGATGAATGTTGTCAAACCGCCGGCCATCGCTCAGCGCTGCATCTTCCGCATCAATCGCAGTTCCCCAGTATCCCCACTCCAAAAACTCGCAGGCACATTCAACTGTTGATGAAAAGACCCCATCATCGCCACTCTCAACCAAAGTACTCGGTATCAAATAGCTGTTGGGGCCATCATTTCCTGCATGGGACACTGTTTGACCATTGCTCAGCGCCAGATATGCGGAGTTCGCTTCAGAAGAGTCGCGGGCGGCGTAGGTATCATCATCGATAAATACGGAACGGTCATACCCTCCCCCATCTATAGTGGTGCCAAAACCGATCGTGATGGACTCTACCTCATCGTCGCGGCTGAACACATCTGCGACGCTGATTTTCGCATTGAAGCTGTTGCCGTCCGGATCAAATGAAAGCGTAAGGTCTTCCGGGTGGCTGTTTGCAAAGGCGACAGCATTGCTTGATGTGCTGAATGTGGAGGCCGTCGTCTCAAGCATACCTGCAGCAAAGCCACTATAGTCATGGGCTGTGCGCTCCAAGCCGCTGACTGCGGTTTCGCTCTGGAGCGCAGCTGTATGCTGCGTGGCGCTAATGTGATCGGCGGCACTCGTGCCGGACGGCAAAACCGCATAAGTGTCCAGATAGGCATCACTTGATGCCAGATCCGGAGACAGAACGAAGTTCTTGGCATTGTCCCCAAAAAAGGATCCGCCCTGCGCCCCTTCGAGCGTTTGTATCCGTCCCTCATAAGACCCAGCAAAGTCTGTCGCTTCCAACCGGTGTCCGCCGCGGCGGTCGAAGTCGATCTGAGGTCCGCCACCATTGTCGGCCACTTCGCCAACGCCGAGAGAAACAAATGATTTTTGCGAATTGCCCTGACCGGAAATCAAAAACGAACTCGCAAGAAACTTAGCTCCATCAAGACTGTCTGGTTCGTTTTCAATCATCAACAGACCAGAAGACACAACATTGCCAACAAAGTCAGCCCCAAGGTCGGCGGCGGCCAGAGGATTTAGAAACAACGCGCCAGAAGAGGCGGGGTCGAGCCCACCGGTCTCGGTTCCGTTTCCAAGCTGGAAAGCGGTCAGCGGATCGCCGTAAAGGCGGTAAGCGCGCACGGTTTCCGGATCCTCGGCGTTCCCCAAGTTCGAATAGTCAGTGGCTTCTCCGTAGATGCCGAGAATGACGTCCGTGCCGCCGTAATTGTAGGTTGGCGAAAGCCCCGCGGTCAGCGACGGAAAATACGCAAAAGATGCAAAATCAACATCGTTCACTAGAACACCCTGGGCATTCGCCACGATGCTCCCATCGGTTGGTACGGTGACCTCCGGCGCTGAGGGCACAACACCAGAGTCCGACGCTTCGTAGATGAAGCCACCATCGGTAATGGATTGAGAGAAATATTTGAATGCAGGTGTTTGCGGATCAAAAATGTAGACGGTGTCTTCTCCCAAATCCCCTACCCAAATCCGGTCTGCGCCGCCATCCAGCACTTCTCCAATGCCGAATACGACAGTCTCGTTGAAGCCGCCCGGACCGCCAATCAGCCCCTGTGTGCCGGGGGCAGAAATGGCGAGTCCCGGCGAAAACGAGGGAGTGAATTCTGAGCCGGATCGAAACAACCGAACATCCGCCGTGTCTGATACCGGCCCATCGACAGGCGCGCCACCTGGCATCTCACCGGGGGTTTCTCCTGGTGTTTCGCCCGGGGTCTCACCTGGGGTCTCACCTGGGGTCTCACCAGGGGTCTCACCCGGATTATCTCCTGGCGTCTCCCCGGGAGGCACGCTCCCATCAGCGATTTCTTTTTCAATCAGACTGTTGGTCGCATCCTGAGTGACGATGTTCACATCCAGCAATTCGAACTCAACATCTGCCAATTTTGTGGACCGCACCACGCCATCAGGCTTTGGCCTGGGCGTCGTGAAAACAATCCCCAAACCAGAATTGACGGCTGTCAAAGCCGCGTTTGCTATTTGGGTGTCGGTCGGTGACCGGGCAATTCCGCCCTGCTGGCCTCTCTGGCTGGAAAGTGCCGTTTGGACAGCGCTCAAATCGGATTGCCGTGACTTTCGGATGCGCGGTTCATCGCGTGGCCCGATCTCGAGGGTATAGCCTGCCTGATACACCCGGCCCCGCTTGCCGCTGAGGCCGGTGAAGGTAATCTCTTGGCCAAACAAAAGGGAAAATGCTGCCGACGCACCCGAGAGATTTAGATTGGCAATTCCACCGCGAATGCCGATCGTTCCAACCGCGGTGTTGACCGTAACTCCCTCGCGCTGTTTGCTTAGTTTGCCGCCCACAAACCGGGCAACACCCTTGCCGAAAGAGGCTACAAGCTTGCCACTGCCGGCGCCTGGATCGTAGACGAACTCGTCAATTACGAGATCCGAGTTTGCGCCGACGGTAAATGTCGACCCGTCAAGAAGAAGCACCTGCACCAGGCCAGAACCCGAGGTTTCAATCCGTTGGTTGAAGATAATGCTCTCGCCGAGCACAACGGTTCGCCTAACCGCCCCCGGGGCCGTCCCGAAGGCATTCTGGTTCACTGCGGCTGTTACGCCAACATCCCGACCTTGAGCCTGACCGGAATTGCTCATGACGGCAGAGGACACAGCTGTAAAAAGAACCAAGCACGTCATGTCTCGAAAGACTGGGCGCATAGACATCTCCGGCACGTTGGCTACGGGCTTCAGGCGCGGGCCCGATTGTTAAAGTGTGAGCCTCGTCAAGACTAAGCCGCCGTTAGGTTAAGTAAAGCCCTTTCGTAGCGCCAAAGCCTGCCCACTATTGTGGAACGACCTCCGGTTCATCGGGAAGATCCGGGTAGTCAGGCATGTCGGGCGGCGGACCTTCCAATTCGTTCCGAAGACGCTGTTGCTCCAGGCGGTTCGGCTGAATAAGCGCAGGTCCGACATTGCGCAAAGGAGTCGACCGAACGGCTTCGGGCGGACGCGGAGGGGCTGTCAGGGCGACCCCAAGATCGGAATTCACCCGTGGCAATAGCGAACGCGCGATATCCCGGTTATTCGGCACCCGCGGCGCACCGCCGAATTGCCCCACACGTCCGGCAATCGAATCGTTCACCCGCCCGATGTCGGCCGGGTTGGTCCGCCGGATCCGGTGTTCAAGGCCGTTACTGCTGCTGACGGAGTAGCCGGGTTCATAGACCCTCTTTCGCGTGCCGTCCTGTCCGGTGAAAACGATCTCATCCCCATACAACAGGGAAAACACGCCTTCATTGCCGTCGAGGTTGATATTGGCGATGCCGCCACGAATTCCAAGTGTTCCAACCGGTGTATTGACTGTCACGCCATCGGGATTCTTCGAGAGCTTTCCGCCGACAAACCGGGCGACCCCCTTGCTCAGACTGATGACCAGCCGGCCGCTGCCGGCATTGGGGTCGTAGACAAACTCGTCGATCACCAGATCTGAATTTGCGCCGACAGTGAACGTCGATCCGTCATTCAAAAGCACCTGCACCAATCCCGACGCCGAGGTGCGAATCCGCTCCCGGTAGATAATGTTGTCTCCGAGGACGATGGTGGCTGCCCTCCGTCCCGGCGCGGTCCCGGTCGCCTGTGTGTTCACCGCAGCCGCAACGCCCACATCCTGGGCCGAGGCACTGTGTGGGGCGGACCAAGCGGCGGAGCACACGGCAGCCACGATCAGCAAACGGAAAGGACTAAGAGCGGCTTGCATGAGACACCCTAAAAGGATTTTGCGATGGTCACCATGGCCGACGCATTGTTGTAAGTTGCCAAATCATAATTGCTTTGCTGACGCCGCAATTCGCCCGTAAGGCCCAACGTCACGTCATTGCGCAGCGGCACGGCCAATACCGCCCGCATCCAGCCTTCGTTGTCGGTTTGACTTTCGGTCGGATCGATTAAGGGGTCGGGCCCGTCGTAGCTCCGATAGATGTAGCCAGCCTCGACGTCGATCGACCACCGGTTCGGCAACGCTTCAATTGGCGAAGCAAACTGATAGGTCCCACCAAAGCCGACTCCCACCTCCCAGCTTTGCGTCCAGGCTTTTTCGGTTTCCTCGAAGTCTGCCAGTAGCAGTGTTCTTGCCGTGAATGAGCCAGAAAGCTGCCGGGTCACCGTTATAGCGGTCTTGATCTGATACCCGTTGCGGTCGGAAACCGTTGGATACTCTGCCGTGTCATTGTACCAGCGGCGGCGATACTCGAGCTTTCCGTCGAACAACGTCAGCGGATCGAACGCGTAAGCCAGACGGGTTCCAGCACCCAATGCTCCAGAATAGTTGGCGTGGTTGAGCCGTATTCCCGAGAAAATCCCGTAGATCCCGAGGCGGCCATTATCGAACCGAAACCGCTTCATATTCAATGAAGGCCCGACAGTAAATTCAGCAAGGCCGGTGTCTAGCCGGGAGATATCGGCATACCGGGCGCCGTAAAAAATCAGATCCGCCTCAAGTAAGTCGCCCTGAGCGCCAAGGTCATAAGACGCATAGGCATTTCCAGCCAGAAACCCGTTATAGTCGGCCCGGCCTGTAGAGGTTTCATCCAGTATGAATGTCCCCCCATTCAGATCGACCCGGCGGCTGCCCGGGGCAGCATTCGCATTGGTTTGGTAACGCGCACCGGCAACCACCGTGGCCCGGAATTGAGCCCTGCGATCCTGCTGATCGATAGCGGCCAGATAGGTCTCAACGCGCTGCTGGACTTCTGGCGGGACGTTCGGCGCGCTTAGCGCAGAAAAAAAATAGTTTCGGGCTGTCTCAAAGGATCCCAAGCGGTAATAAAGCACGCCAAGTTCAAGCTGAACCCGAGCCAGACCGGGTGCATAGATCAGCATGCGTTCATAAGTGCTGATAGCCGCTTCGAAGTCGCCGTTTTGTGCGGCAATGGCGGCATAATCGAAGGCCGTATCAAGATCGGCAGGGTTCTCGAGCATGACCTGAAGCAAGGCTGCTTGCCGGGCTTCAAGCGCGTCGGCGGTTAGGGTCTGTTGCTCACCGGTTCCGTCTTGAGCATAGGCAACGTTAAGTAACGCGCCTCCGCCAGCGCAGGCGATGAGCCCCAGCACTGCGCCGCGCAGAAAGCCTGCAAACCCGACCCTTGTCCGAAAACGCTGATTCATGTGGCGGATCGCTACCCTCACGAAAAACCTCACGGCTGTTAACCCAAGATTGTTAAAAGGGAATCGCAGGGTTGTCGAGGTACAACCATACCAGCAGGTAACTTGCGCTCCCATCTGTTGCCGAATGGAAACAAAAAAGCGCACCCGGGCGGCGCGCCTTTTCCGGATCGCAAAATCAGCGAACTCAGGAGGTCATTGCTCTGATATCCGCCCGTCCGTGTAGGGAGCGTATCCTTGATGTGAAGCGATATAGTCGGCAAGAACCTTTTCCAACCCTGGACCGAAGTCATAAGCACTGATCGCGTTGCTGGCGAAAACATCGTACCCGTCGCCACCGGACCGCATATAGTTGTTTGAAACAACGCCGTAGGTTTTTTCAGGGTCAAGAGTTACCCACGCACCATCTTCCATCACCTCGACAACGAGAATACGGCCTTCGCCAGCCGTTTTTTTGCGGGTCCAGCTGAATTTCAAACCAGCGACCTGCGGGAACCGTCCCGCACCGTCTTCCACCTGGGAAACACCGTTTTCAAGTGCTGCAATGATGTCCGCCCCCTTCAACTGAAAGGTCGACAGTGTATTCTGGAATGGCAGAACAGTCAGAACTTCGCCCATGGTGACGTCCCCGGCGTCGATTGAGGATCTGAGCCCACCACCATTTTGAATCGCAATCTGAATGCCCTGATCCCTGACACGATCAAGCATTGCGTCGGCTACCAGATTGCCCATTTGGCATTCCCCTGCCCTGCAACTCGTGCGCGCTCCGTCAATCGCTGCATTTGTTGAACCGATGACCTTTGCCTTAAGGACTTCGATCGGCGCACCAAGCTCCCCCACGCGCTGAGTGAAGGCTTCATTCGCTGCGACTGACGCATCAAGAAGAATCGGCTCACCCTGCGCGGAAACAACATTGCCATCATCATCGAAGGTGACTTCCAGTTCACCCAAGAACTTGCCATAGGCGTAGGCCTGCACGATCGGCACCATTTGCCCGCGCGGATTTTCGACCATGACCGGGTACGGACCAGAGGCACGGTCCTGCGTGTTGGAAAGCAGTGTGTGGGAATGCCCGCCAACGATTACATCAATGCCTGGAACACTGGTGGCGATTTTCACGTCGCGGTTCAAACCTGTGTGGTTGACGGCGATAATCTTGTTGATGCCCGCCGCTTCAAGTGCTTCGACCGCACCTTTCAGGTAGTCCTCGGCCTGAATGAACCGCACGCCATCTCCCGGTGCCGATGTTTCATCAGTATCTTCGGCAAGGGCCGACACGATGCCGATTTTCTCGCCGCCCTTTTCGAGAATCAAAACTCCTGAAACCTTGCCTTTCAAAGACGGCTCGTTTTCAACATCGATGTTTCCGGAAACAACCGGAAACTGAGCCGCATCGACAAAATTCGCGAGGCCGTTTGGCCCATCATCGAACTCGTGGTTGCCGACAGCCATGACATCGAAGCCGATGTCATTCATGAACTCGACCGCGGCAGTGCCTTTATAGGTTGTGTAAAACAGCGATCCTTGGAACTGATCCCCCGCGTCCATCACAATCGTGTTGCGGCCCTCCGCATACAGTGCATCACGTCGCTGGTCGATCATCGTCTTGATGCGCGCGATGCCACCAAAGCACTTGCCTTCTGCATCATCCTCGGCACCGCAAGTCGAATCATATTTGTTGATTGGCTCAATGCGCGAATGCAGATCATTGATATGCAATATAGTGATGGAGTAGTCGGCTATCGCGGCCGTTGTCAGAAACGTTGAAGTCACCAACGCTGCGACGCCCAATACACCTGTTTTCATGCTTCCTCACCGTACAATAGCGATCCGGCGCGCCACCCTCGGAGCCCCTGGCGCGCGCAGATTGCACAATTAAAACTTAACGTTGACTACGATACGCAATTCTGACGATAAGCGCACCCGATTTCCAACGCACCGTTTGCCCGGCATCAGTACAATCCAATGAAGATTGCTTGGCAAGCGCAATACCGCCCCGGGCGGAGAAAGGTGGTTATTCGTTGGGGTCTTCTATGTCTTCTATATCGTCTGTTTCGACGACAGGGATTGTATAGCCCTGATTGAACCAGCGATTCAGGTCAATTTTGGCGCACCTGTCCGAGCAGAAGGGATAGTCCTCCGGCGTCGATAATTTCGAACAAATCGGACAGGGCCGCATCCGCCGTTGCGGGGTCTTCTCAGTCATCGGTCTTTTCCCGCGATACACACATTCAAACGCTGTCCAGGAGCGTCATGCCGATCAGACAACAGCTTCCGTCCACTTCCGGCGCACCGGATATCCGGCACCCTCCAGCATTGCCGCAGTTTCGGCAACGGGCAGACCGACAACACTGGTGTAAGAACCGACCAATTTGATGACGAAACTTCCGGCGAGGCCCTGAATTGCATAGCCGCCGGCCTTGCCGCGCCACTCGCCAGAGGCAATGTAGTCGTCCATATCTTTGCGCGACAAACGCTTGAACCGCACCCGGGTCTCAATCACCTTCGACCTGATTTTGCCGCCGGGCTCGCTGAGTGCGAGCCCCGTGAAAACGCGGTGCCCGCGCCCAGACAGCAGAGACAGGCAAGCAAGCGCCTGGTCCGTCAACTCAGTCTTCGGCAAAATGCGCCGCCCTACCGAAACAACCGTGTCGGCTGAAAGGATGAGCGATGGGCGCATTTCAATATCGGCATCAGCGATTTCGCGGGCAGCGAGCGCCTTTTCACGTGCCAAGCGGAGAGCGAGAGCGCGCGGTGTCTCCAACTTCGACGGTGTTTCGTCGATATTGGTCGGCATCAAATGGTCTGGATCAAGGCCGATTTGCTGCAAAAGAGCCAAACGGCGTGGCGATGCCGAGGCCAGAATGAGGGGCGGCACGTCAGTCATGTCTCGGTCAAGCGGTCAACGCGCACGTTGCCTGCAATCCTATTTGAAGCGATAGGTGATGCGGCCCTTGGTGAGATCGTATGGCGTCATCTCGACAAGGACTTTGTCGCCAGCGAGAACGCGGATGCGGTTTTTGCGCATGCGGCCGGCGGTGTGTGCGATAATCTCGTGATCGTTTTCAAGTTTCACCCGAAACGTCGCGTTCGGCAACAGTTCTGTCACGACGCCCGGAAACTCCAGAGCTTCTTCTTTGGCCATATTTTATCCTGAATATTGCGGGCTAACCCGCGGGTGCCGCGGAACCTAACGGATTAGACTTCGAAAGTGAACCATTCTTTCAAACCTATCCGAGAAAACTCTTAGGGCTGTTTGAAAGACGTTCCAGGCTCTGCAACCGCAGTCGAAAACGCGGTTTGACAGTTGCCCGCTGCCCATTCGCGCGCCAAGAGCGCGTAATAGTACTCTTCATCCCAACTGCCCTTGAAAAGAGCATGTTCCTTAAAATGCGCTTCGCGCCGCATTCCCAGGCGTTCCATCAACTTCCAGGAGCCGTTGTTACGCGCGTCGCATCGACCGAAAAAGCTTCAGGGTTCCGAATCCGAATTCCAGGAAAGCGGACGCGGCTTCAAATGCATAGCCCTTGCCCTGACGGCCTGGATGCAGCGAGAAACCGATTTCCGCCTGGCCGGCCTCGGCGTTGGTAATCCGCAAGGAGATATCGCCGATCAGACCGCCCCCGTCCGCACGGCAAATGGCGAACCCCAGCGTTCCCTCGCCACTGAGCGCGTTCATCTCCACCCAGTCGTCCAACTTCCGATGGATCTCTTCCCTGGTCCGCGGTTCCCAGTAGTGATAGCGGGCCACCTCCTCCAGCGACTGGTAATCAAACAAGGCATCCGCGTCGCTGTGCACAAAGGGACGCAACAAAAGCCGCTGTGTTCGGATTGGCGCTACAGGCTCGGACATTTCAACTCCCGGTTCAAACCGGCACCGCGTATCACCCGCTTGGCGGCGGTGTCCAGTTCAATCGCTTTTTGATGCGCATCATCAACTGATCCCGGATGGACCGGTAAGAATCCATAATTTGCTCCCTGCTGCCGCTGGCAAGCGTTGGATCCATTGTTGGCCAGTATTCGACGTCCACAGCTTCGGTTCGGGTCAAATCAAGCGCCTTGTGGTGAGCCTCCGGCGCGAGTGTAACAACCAGATCGAAACCGGATTCATCCAGCTCTTCGAAAGTTTTCGGATAGTGACTGCTCATGTCTATGCCAATTTCAGCCATCACGGCGTCAACGAACGGATCCAGCTTTCCTTGCCTGACTCCAGCAGACCGCACATAAACCTGTCCGGGAAACAGCTTCTCTGTGATACCGGCAGCCATGGGAGAGCGCACGGCATTCATGCCGCAAGCAAAAAGAACCGCCGTCGGACGTGTGCCCGGCCCGGCCACCCGCGTCAGCCCTTCCAGTGCAATGCGTAGACGAGGGTAAACAGCCTGCGGGCCGTCGGCATATCGACCGTAACTTTTCCGTCCAAGCGCTCCATCAGGATCGTTGATCCCTCATTGTGCACACCGCGCCGTCCCATATCGATTGCCTCGATCTGACTGGGCGTGGCGTGACGGATGGCTTCGTAGTAGCTTTGACAGATCATGTCGTAGTCCTTGACGATCTTGCGCAAGGGCGACAGGGAAAGAACATGTGTGACCACGGCTTCGCCGCGACCATCCCGGATTTCAAACACCAGCTTCTTTTCGATAACCGACAAACGCAACACGTATTCCGCAACCGGATGGCCAACCGGCTGGAAATGATTTTCCTCGATCAAATCATAGATCGCAACGGCCCGGTCATGCTCCACATCCGGTGTGGATCGGGCAATCGACGCCTCGTCGAGAATGACGTCCACCAATTTGCCGCCAGCAGTTTGCGTGGTCTCGTCGCGCACCTCGTCCATGTCAGGCGTCTACCCCTCTTTAGAGATTGAGCCTTATCGCTACTGATCGTGCGTGCGCCGTCAACCCCTCAGCTTCACCAAGAGTGATCGCCGCTGGGCCCAAAGCCCGAAGACTGTCAGGTGTACACTTGAGGATTGATGTCCTTTTGATGAAATCGAGAACCGATAGACCCGAAGAAAATTTCGCAGACCGAGCGGTTGGCAAGACGTGGTTCGACCCACCAACGTAGTCGCCGATTGCTTCCGGTGTATGATGCCCCAGGAACACCGCCCCCGCATTTCTGACCTTCTCAAGGAGTTTTTCCGGGTCGGCAACTGCAAGTTCCAAATGCTCGGCAGCTATCCGGTTCGCAAGCGGCATGGCTTCTTCAAGGGTTTTTACGCAGATAATTGCACCGAAATCCTGCCAGCTTGCCCGGGCTACGTCCTGGCGCGGCAGGGTTGTCAGTTGGCGTTCAACGGCCTGAGCAACCGCGTCTGCAAGCGGCTCGTCATTTGTGATCAAGATGGACTGAGCCGACGGATCATGTTCAGCCTGCGCCAGAAGGTCGGCCGCAACCCAGTCAGGATTGCTGTGGCCATCTGCGATGATCAGCACTTCGGACGGTCCGGCAATCATATCGATGCCGACGGTACCAAACACCCGGCGCTTCGCCGCCGCAACATAGGCGTTGCCCGGTCCAACAATTTTTGACACAGGCTCGATCGACTGGGTTCCATACGCAAGAGCTGCAACAGCCTGGGCGCCACCGATCCGATAAATTTCGGAAACACCTGCGATGTGGGCTGCTGCCAGGACCTGCGGGTTCAATATCCCGCCGGGACTTGGCACGACCATGGCAATCCGCTCGACGCCCGCAACCACCGCCGGAATTGCATTCATCAGAACCGAGCTGGGGTAACTGGCCAAACCGCCGGGAACATAGAGACCCGCGGCTTCAATCGCCGTCCACCTGGAACCGAGTTCTACGCCCAAATGGTCTTTATACCGGTCGTTTTTTGGCAGCTGTTTTTGATGGTGCGCTCGAATCCGGTCCGCCGCCAACTTCAACGCGTTCAGGGTATCGAGCGGCACCTTCTCGAGTGCTGCATCCATCTCTCGGTCGGTTACAACCAGGTCATCAACCGAGGACGCTTCCAACCGGTCGAATTTCTTCGTGTACTCGACAAGCGCACCGTCACCATGGATGCGCACATTATCCAGGATTTCGCGCACGACCTGATCAACGTCTTCGGATACCTCCCGCTTCGCACCAAGAAGTTCAGCAAAACGGATATCAAAGTCGGCATCTTGAGTGGACAGACGTCGGGACAAAACGAGCTCCTAACAGTATTCAAACATCTCGGAAAGCGGCGGGCGATCAGTCAAGGTCATGCGCAGGCTTGTTCGGCGTGGACCACGCAGCGCCGAGGTCTGCTAATTGTGCCTCAATACATTCTACATCAAGGCGCACTGACCCGCCGCCAGCAAAATCCAACTGAATATGGCCAGACGGCTCGTCCACCGCTTCATAACGGATGGCCAGCAGCTCGAGCACGCCATCCTTGGCATCCTGCCGAATCTGAGCCGCTTTCATCGCATTGACCTGTGTGAAGGCAAGCGCAGTGCGCCGCCGTTCATGTGTTTTCGTCCGCTTGTCTTCCGGCCGTTCCCAAACGAAACGGTTCATGATGAAAACTGCCTTGTTTTCAGCAGGAAGGTAGCGGATGTCGCCAACCATCATCACTGCATCTTGCAAATAAGCCGAGAGAACTTGCAAGTCTTCCGCGTCAAGTGCCGCTAGTTTGAGCTGGTCTGAAGCCGTCAAGATCTATTCCCCAATCCAAACTGGTTTCAAGGCGTCGGGATATGGCCAGATGGCCCAACTCCTTCGGCGCTCTTGTCTGTTTTTCCAAGAGCGATCCCCTAGCCGGGATTTCAGATTTTTGCAATGAGACGGCTGCGCCCGTCAAAGGAACAGCCCAGATCTTCGGGCGGTCTTTAGGCGCTGATCCGCTCGATTATTGCGCCGCAATTGGTCAACTTGTCTTCAAGCCGCTCAAATCCGCGATCGAGATGATACACCCGGCTGACTGTGGTTTCGCCTTCTGCCGCAAGCCCGGCGATTACCAGCGATACGGATGCTCTCAGATCCGTTGCCATGACCGGAGCCCCGCGCAACTCCGAAACTCCGTCAATCGTGGCCGTGCGTCCGTCGACATGGATTTTGGCACCGAGGCGCGCAAGCTCCTGAACATGCATGAACCGGTTTTCAAAGATGGTCTCGGTGATCTGGCTGGAACCGCCAGCTTTTGTCATCAGCGCCATAAACTGGGCTTGCAGATCTGTGGGGAACCCTGGAAACGGCTCGGTCGTCACATCAACCGGCTGAATTCCATTGCCGTTCCGATAAACTTTGATGCCCGCATCGGTTTGCGTGATTTCCGTCCCTGCCTGCCGCAATGTTTCAAGGGCCTTGTCTAAAAGGTCTTCGCGGGCGCCCTGCAACAGAACATCACCTCCTGTCATGGCAACCGCCATTGCGTAAGTGCCCGTCTCGATGCGGTCCGGGACGACCGCATGATGCGCGCCATGCAGGCGCTTCACACCCTGGATCCTGATTGTCGACGTGCCCTCTCCCTCGATCTTGGCGCCCATGGCTTTCAGACATTTTGCCAGATCCACCACTTCGGGCTCCCGGGCAGCATTGACGATTTCGGTTTCCCCCTGAGCGAGGGCGGCCGCCATCATGATGGTATGCGTTGCGCCGACCGACACACGGGGAAACTCGATACGCGCCCCTTTCAGACCGCTTGGCGCTTTGACAACCACATAGCCGCCCTCAATCTCGATATCCGCGCCCAGCGCCGACAGGCCGTCGATGAAAAAGTCGACTGGACGCGTTCCGATCGCGCAACCACCAGGCAACGACACCCGCGCCTCGCGCATGCGCGCCACGAGCGGACCAATCACCCAAAAACTGGCGCGCATTTTCGAAACCAGTTCGTAGGGCGCGGTAGTGTCGACGATCTCGCGCGCCGTCAGGTTGACCGTTTGGCCCTCCAGCTGGTGCTGGCCGTTGCGTTTGCCGTTCACGGCATAGTCGACGCCGTGGTTGGAAAGGATATGGGTGAGCTGGGCCACATCGCGTAAGCGTGGCACATTCGACAGTGTCAGCGTCTCATCGGTAAGAAGTGAGGCAATCATAAGGGGAAGCGCCGCATTCTTCGCGCCGGAGATCGGAATAATACCGTTAAGTTCGTTGCCGCCAGTAACCTTGATGATGTCCATTAATCCCACCTTACCGCGCTTTGAAAAGCGTGCCCGTGACGGCGATGCCCGACGCCTAAACCAATCAGAGCCGCGATCTACACGCAAGATGTGGCTCATGCAAGGCAAGCAGCGCAAGCCGGTCCACTGCAGTTGCAAATGCGGCCCTGCGGCCTCAGCCTATTTGGCGGAGGTCTTTTTTGCGGAGCTTTTCCTGCGTTTCAAATTCGCTCTCAAAGCCTGTGCAAGACGGTCTTCACGGGACATGCTTTTATCTTGCTTTTGAGAGGCTTGAGCAGACTTGGCGCTGATTTTGCCATCGATGTTTGCGCGGTCATCCTGTTCAGTCATGCGCCCGTCGCTCCCTCCTGTGAATCCGTGTCGGTTTTAGATACCCAATTCCGCAGCCAAGCACTATCCCCCATCAAGCCGTAGAGGTTATCCACAAACCAGCCCGCAAATGATCTGCTTGCAAACGGCGTCGCAAAGGTGCCTCTCTGGCCCTTTGAAAGCCCGCAGAGGGGCTTCTATCGGCAGACCTGCCGGGAAGCGCACCCCAAAGCGTAAAAAAGCCACATCAACCGCTTGCGTGATGAAAACAAGTGTGGCAAAAGCCGCCTCATTCCGGTCGGCACCGCTTACCGGCAACAGCATTTTAGTCCCCCTCGCCCGCGCGATATTGATGACTGAATTGCACATCGCTGCCGTAGCTCAGGGGTAGAGCACTCCCTTGGTAAGGGAGAGGTCGAGAGTTCAAATCTCTCCGGCAGCACCATACTTCCCCGCCTAAAAACATAAACAATACAATTACGTAACGCCAAAATCTCAATCTATTCCAACCCCGGCGGAGCGGATATACCCGTCAAGTGTGCCTGACCTGTGCCATTTTTCGCCGTCCTCTGGGCTGCCGTCCCGCCCTTCCCCGCACAATTATCTTCATCCATCATTTCAACCGCAGACTGAACCATTGCCTCATTCGCATGCACGTATCGCATCGTCATCTCAATATTTGAATGCCCCATCATCTTCTGCAGCGTCGCCGGGTGAACGCCCTTCCGTGTCGCCATCGTCGCGAACGTGTGCCTCAAATCATACGGCAACACCGGACGGTCCAGTTTTGCCGCCTGCGACGGCTTGAGCATCCGTCCCCGCATGATCCATCGATCCCACTCTTCACCATCTTCCTTCAAGAAAACGAGGTCATCGGCGGGATCGTCCTTGTCCCCGTCCTTACCCGCCCAGACCCACGTCGGACAAGCCCATTTCGCCATCCCCTCTTCCGGCCTCAAATGTGCGGCCTGCACGTTTTACACCACCGCCAAATCCGGCAAGTCCCACTGCCGCAAGGCCCGAGCTCTCGGCACCCACACCAAGCAACACCTCCCCCGCACCGCCTCCGCCTGCAGGTATTTCGAGTCTGCCCCCCAACCCTCCCCTTGAAATCCCCGGCCAAACCGCACACTCTAAGGATGCACCCACACGAAAGGCTGCACTCATGCGCACCCCTGCCCTTTTCGCCGCCGCCCTTCTGCTCACCCCCTCTGGGCCGGCTATCGCCGGCCAATACAACTGCACCACTTACAACGACGGCACCGTCATCTGCACAGGCGGCCCCTCCAACGACATGATCACCATCACAAACCAGAACCTGCGCTCAAATTCCACCGGAAGCGGGGGCTGGGGTTCCGTGGTCCAAGGCATGAACGAAGAGCGCGAGCGCCAGCTTCGCGACCGCGAGCGCGAGCGTCAATACCAGCGCGATCTCCAGAAAATCCGTCGCGATCGAGGCCTCGAATGAAAAAGGGGAGGCTTCTGCCTCCCCTTTACAATTCCCAGATCGGGCTCTGCCCTGTCTCCAGCGCCTCCGTCGCCCGATCTATATCCTCCTGCTCAT
The DNA here is from genome assembly GCF_007830545.1 of Roseibium hamelinense. Taxonomy (GTDB): domain Bacteria; phylum Pseudomonadota; class Alphaproteobacteria; order Rhizobiales; family Stappiaceae; genus Roseibium; species Roseibium hamelinense. The sequence goes on along the minus strand of NZ_VLLF01000007.1, from coordinate 171,041 downwards.
TCTTCAGGGCCGTCACCACCCACTCGGGCACCTGATATCCGAGGTCGTGCAGCAGCACGACCCTCTCAATCACCTCTTCAACATCCTCATCCCAGAACGTATGCCCGTCAAACGGCAATCCAATCGTGACCTGCCGCGCGTGCTTCAGCTTCTCATGATACTTCTTGAGCTGCGCCTTCCACGTCTTTTCATGCGCCTTCTTCATGTAATCAAAATCATACGGGCTGGGCTTCGGCGGCTTCCAATCATACCGAAAGCTTGCCACGTGCGTCACATACCCTCCATCCGTATCCTCATAGATGTAAAGGTCGCACCCGTAGTCCTCATCCGAAAACCTGCAAAACGCCATCACAAGAACTCCGCTTTCCACTCATACGCCCCATACGGGCCCATCACTTCTTTGCGCGCATCTGGATCAAACCCTGCCGCCCGCGCAACGCCTCGGTTCATCACCATTGCCAGCCTCGGGGCCTGGTCCACCAGCCCCTCAATCCATTCCTTCAGCTTTTCGCCCCCATCCGAGCAGGAGTTGTTGGTGCGCTGGAGACGAGACCTTCCAGTCAGGGCGGAACTCTCTGGGGAAGCAAATACTCCTCGCACAACGCCTTTTTGCGTGCATAATCCATGCTTTCAACCAGATGGAGAGTTTGCATGCCTGACGATGACAAAACCGCCCCTTGGGAAGGCGATAGGGATATGGCGGCCGTGGCGGCCGATCATTTCAAGGACCATGTGGGGACGGAGTTTGAAATAGTATCCGGCCAGGATGCCCAGAGCGTTGTTCTGGTCAGTGTGACGGAAAACGAGGATCATGCCCGGTTGCCCGGACATGCGCGCATGCCATTCTCTGTTCTGTTCAAAGGCGGACCTGAGTTTCAGGATATCGCGGGCCTCGGGTCGGACATGATCCGGAAGGAAGGCTTCGGCAGTCTCGGGCCGCTTCTCGTGACGCGCGTTTTGCCACCCGAACTTGGGCTGAAAGACGCCTATCTCGAAGTCTGTTTCAACTAGATCAGCGGGCGTTAAATCGGGATTGATTTCACGCCCAAAGCTGATCGCTCTTGAAGTGGTCGAGCATCTTTGGGCGATTTCATCTAATCGCCCGATGCTCTAGACCGGCAAACAGAAACCGGAGCCACTTGGCGGAGACCACCGCTGACAAGGGTTTTCCGGAACGTGGGGACATCTGCCGTCTTGGACATCGCACAAGGCGGATTGTTTCAAGTCTTTCTGCGGCCTGCCATGGCCGTGCAATCATAGGGCGCGGCAGGCCCGCGCCTCCCCTCAGGTTCAGCTCAAAAGCCGGTGAAGGCGGAGCGCATCGGGAGATAAACAATGGAAGACCAGTATTTGGGCATGCTTGCATGCCTTGGATTCGGATTTGCGCCGCGCAATTTTGCGTTTTGCTCTGGTCAATTGGTGTCGATATCACAAAACACCGCCCTGTACTCGTTGCTTGGAACAGCCTATGGCGGCGACGGGCGAACCGTTTTCGCCCTGCCCGAGTTGAGAGGGCGCGCACCGGTTGGTTACGGGCAACAGCCGGGGTTTTCACTCTGGCGCCTCGGCGACCAAGTTGGACAAGAATACAAAGCACTCAATATGCTGGAACTGCCTGTTCACAACCACAACTTCATAACTGACTCCAAATCAGTGGTAAGCCAAACTGAATTCCGTGCCTCAACAACGCAGGGGACAAAAGCGATACCAAGCGACGGAGACTATATCGGAGCGGGACCGGCCTTCGGCGCGCCGCAGCCAGCCTATGTTCCCAAGGATTTTGCCGGAACAACAGTAGCGCTGTCCGGAGCTTCCACAACGTCGTCTCTCGATTTGGTTGCCGCAATAGGCTCGACGGGAGGAGGGCAGGCGTTCTCGATCATGCAGCCGGTCCAGGCCGTGAACTGGTGTATCTGCATTTCAGGCATTTATCCATCCAGAACTTGAGGCCTGTTCGCGGTCTTGAAGATTGCAAGGGCCGCAGTTTTTTGCTGTGGCGCTTGCCAAGGATCCGCGGCTGTCGTCAGGCAGGCGTCGCGGGTTCTCTCGCCGGCGCGCCGGATGCCGGCACCCAGTACAGGCGGATTTGGGCCGCGTCCGGCTCCGCTGGTTCCGCTTTAAACCCGTTCATTTTCAGATAGGTCATGAGACCCAGATTCTGCGTCCAGCAAGTGACCGATAGCGGGCATTTCGATTGAACGCATGCCTCCTTCAGGGCATGAACAACTACCTGGCCATATCCCTTGCCTTGCGCTTTCTTGACGAAACCGAGAGACACGACATGCGCGCTGCCGCCTTCCCAATCCAGCGTGAGGGATCCGATCCGCTGGCCGTTCTTCTCGATCACCAGATAGATCGCATTTGGATAGGCAGACCCGTACCCGTTGCTCTGTGCGATCACCTGCATTTCCATGAGGTGTTCGTACTGATCACGCGAAAGGTTTGGATGGCTTTTCAGGTCGGTGTAGCGGTCGTCGACGAGTTTCCGGACAAACGCCGCGTCCACCGGGCGTGCCGGGCGCATCGACAATCCCTTCGGTAGTGCTTTCAGTCCCTGAAGCATGCTGACGCCTTATAAGAGTTAGAATTCAAAAATTAAAACTAGCAATTGCATATGTGGAAAATCAAGGCGCCTTGCGCATACCCGGGATCGCGGCCCGGATAATTGTCCGGCGCAAACTGATTTCACCGAGCAACGCTGGTGAACAGGCTCAAACTTGGTCCCTCGTCAGGGTTGGTTTGTGACGGCAAAACCACCGAACCGGGAAAGTGCAAAAGCTAGGCTTCCCCACTCAATGCAGCCTCAACCGCTTTCGCACAAGCAAGCAGCGTCTCGTCCCGACCGTGCGGCGCAATGAGCATCGCGCTCAATACACAATTTTGGTGCTCAAACGGGAGCGCGATACCGCATCCGTCCGCAACATTGACAAGTGACGGGTTGCGCAAGGCCAGCAGATTCAGACGATTGAAAGTTGCATCATCTTTCAAGGAGTCGATTTCAGGCGGCAGAATTGGTGTTGTCGGCAGGAGAAGGATGTCGTCCCACACCTCTTCAGAAAATGCGCCGATGAACTCTGAGCGGCGATTTAGGGTCTGGCGGTACTGGACAGCTGAGATTTCATCTGCCCGCGCCATCCGCGCATGGACGCGTTGATCGAAGTCCTGGGGTCGGTCCTGAAAACAACGTTCATAGTGCGCCCTCGCCTCTACAGATGTCATGTGCCAGGGCGGCACCTGCCCATAGAGATCTATCGAGACCAATTGTTTTTCGACTATTTCCAGGCCGGATGCCAACAAGCGCTGCCGGAGATGCTCAAACCCTGCGGCAACGACCGGATCCATTTCAGACAAGCCAAAGTTTGCCGGCACAACAAGGCGGCAGGGCCGTTTGTTTACCGGCTGAAGATCTGTGCCCGCCATCACCTGCCAGGCCAGCTCACAGGCGGCAACACTGCGCGCCATTGGACCGAAACTGTCCAGACTGTCTGACAACGGCCGTCCGCCTGTCATTGGAACGGTGCCCTGAGTTGGTTTGAAACCGACTATGCCATTGAACGCGGCCGGTATCCGCAAGGACCCGCCAGTGTCGCTGCCGATCGCAATGTCACAGAGCCCGAGTGCGACCCCAACCGCCCCGCCGCTGGTGGATCCGCCCGGCGCGCAACCGGGAAAAACCGCGTTGAGCGGCGTTCCGAAATGCGGGTTCAATCCAAGCCCGGAATAGGCGAACTCCGACATGTTGGTCAAACCGGCGAAGACCGCGCCCGCTTTGTCCAGACGCGCAATTACCACCGCATCTGAGGTGGCTGGAGGCGCATCCATCAGCACTTTTGCGCCGGATGTGGTTGTTTCCCCCGCGACATCGAAAAGCGCCTTGATCGAGACGATTGCACCGGCAAGCGAGTGTGGATTTTCCGGGGCCGTTTGCGCCTGGTGTTTGCCACGCCGGCGCAAGAGTTTCGTGAACACAGCTTGCGCACCAGGGTCGTTGTCAGCGCGGCTGAATGTGTCACCAAGCCTCTCGAACGCACGATCCGAGCTCCAGGGGAACGATGATGTCATTGTGAGAGGCCTTGCACCAAAAAGAACCGATTTTACGTGGCCGGCAAAGGACAACAAACCATGCCACTGCCCGGCCTCATCGCGGTTTTCTTATGGTTGTTTTCATCTTGCCGCAAGTCCACCTGCAATGGGTGTGAACCATACACTCCTAGATCAATTCAACGGGCACAATGTCGACGATGCCGATGCGCTCGATGGGATCTGCATAAATGCCCCCGTCCTGCCAGTGGCCTGAACCCACAGGTTCACTGTCTACAAGATTGACTTCCTCAAGTGAGGAGCGGGCTACACTCGCCGACAGCAGCGGACCGGTTCCGTCATAGACACTTGCGAGATCCGAAGTGTCACCGGCGGCTTTCTTGATGGCGAGAACGGCGTCGGCTGACCGGTTCTGAAACTCTTGAGAATTTGAAAAGCCTATGAGGATTTCGTGGGCCGCCTGCCCTGTCGCAAACCAGGCGGCAATTTCGCTGCTTGTGTGTGAACGCCCAAGAACGTTTTGGTAAAGCGCTGCGAGGTACGCTTCTGAGACTGAATTCGTCCCGTACAGATTCAAAAACTCCTGTGAATTCGTGAAGCCGGCAGAGGCGGCAAACAGATCCGTCGTCCCCGCACTCATTCCGTCAACCCAGCCGTCAATACCAACCGCGTCCGGAACCCGATTGAATGCAGACTGATACAAACGGATCACTTGATCGACATAGGTCACGGCCTCGTTTGAACCGGCAAGTGTATCCCTTACCCCAGTCAAACTTGTGTTTCCCGTATCAACGAGCGTTGAGAAATTGTCCATCTCGGTCGAGGTAGGAGATCGCAAGAGTATGTGGGCATAGTATTGAGCTATCTGAAGCTCGACCGCATCGGGCGCCGCGACTGTTATGGAAACGGTACCGGTATCTGTTCCGCCATTTCCGTCCGAAACGACGTATGTAAACGTGTCGGTCCCGGAAAAACTGGAACCGGGCGTATACGTGAAGGATCCATCGGAATTGACCGAAACACTGCCCGAACCCGAATAATTGTGTGACTGAACGGACAGAGTGTCGTTGTTGGCGTCGGTGTCATTAGACAAAACACCAGCCAGCGCACCGATGGTTATCGAACTAAAATAACTGGTGCCATATGCATCTGAAACGGCTTGAGGCGCGAAATTGCCTCCTGTCAAATACTGGTCATTGTCAATAAGTGCATCGGCTAGCCAACTCGAATGACCACCGATGCTGGTCGCCCCTGCACTGGTGGAGACTATGCCGATCGCCATCGGACCGTTCGCACCGGTGTAGTAGATCGGTCCGCCGGAGTTGCCGCCGTTTATTTCCAGATTGCTCGCAATGTTGAAGACATCGTCCACCGGGTCCAGGTTCGCCCATCCTGTGTCATAGGTGAGCCTGTTATCGTAGACGCTCGGGTGGCCGAGGACCTCGACAGATCCGCCCGCGTCATTGTAGTCGATACCAAACCAACCGTAGGTGTCGCCCAATGCGACATCCATGGACAATAGGGCAATATCGATCTCGCTGCCTGCCTGTGTGGAAAACCTGTTGTCACCGGTATAGATCAGACCGTCATTGTCGGGGTCGAAATTTGTATAGTAGTCAGCGTATACGGGCTCATAGACAGGTTCATTGAAGTTGTCGTATGGGTCGTATGACGGAATGACTTCGATTGTATCTGCAAGTCCGCCAAGGCGCTCATCGTAAACAACATGCGATGCAGTAAGTACATCGTTCCGTCCGACTAAAAACCCGGTGCCGACATACGTCTGACTTCCCCAGGATACGCGGATAAAAACAATTGCTGTGCCCGGGTAGCTGTCGTCATCGAAGGTGCTCGACATTCTACTCTCCGTCAGTTTTGCAAAGCGTTCGGCAGTTTATTTCGACCGGTTCCAGAAAGCCGAACCGGTTAGTTTCCAAGCTGTTCGGAACGCTATATAGGACGGCTGGTTTGTTAAGTGTGTCCGACAGACAAGAACTCGGATTTCCATTAACAAAACCTTGTTCGCCGACGTAAAGATTTCAATACAACGTCCCGAATACAGTTTCCATTGGCACATCATATCCAGATGCCACAGGCAATGGCGTCCGATACGCTTGCCTGGTTCTCGGCGCTTTCCGAAAAGCCAACGAGAACGTCCGCGCGATCCCATGACCCGTCCTCAAGCCGCGAGAGCCATCCGGCAAGGCCTTCGTCGTCCGCATCGCGGTCCAGCACGTTGTTGTACAGGGCATTTAGAAACACTGCGTCGGTCGTGTCGGCACCATATGTTTCGGTGAACTCGGCCGAGCCGATGAACGCACTGCTCATGTCTTTCAAAGACATCCCTGCATCCATCAGTCCGATGTTGTGGCCGACCCCGGCAGCGTCCGGCGTCCGATCGAACGCGGCTTGGTAAACTCGGTAGCACTGTCCAGCACTGCCATCCGTGTCAAGGCGAACGGTCGCATCGGAGAAAACGACTGCTTCAAAGTCTTTCAACAGATCACGCTCACCGAAGTTGTTGACGTAAACGAGATCATTACAGTCATCGACAAATGCATCTGAAGAATGCAACTCGGTGACAAAGGTGTCGAAACCTGCCCCCCCGACAAAATAGGATGCCGTGTCTGTATCTTGTACCGTGTCGTCTCCGGTTGTACCGGCTTGCTGGTTCAAGATGCGCAGCCCTCCTTCGTTCGGTAGCACGACGATCGTCCCGCCAGTAACACCGTCCAGACCGAGCTGTGTTTCGAACGTGCCGTCATTATCGAGATCCATTTCAAGGGTCGACCCAGTGCCATTCGCTGTCAGCTTGACCTGGTTACCGTTGGAGATCCCGCCAATGTCAATTTTCTCGCCGTATTCGTAGTCGGTGATTTTTTCGCCCGCTGCAATGTCACCTGGTGAAAACACGAAAGTGTCATCACCCTCGCCGCCAGTCAGCGTGTCCGCATCGGCTCCTCCGCGCAGGGTATCGTTACCGGTACCGCCATTAAGCGTGTCGGCCCCTTCTTCACCGGCCAGGTAATCATTGTCTGCACCGCCATTCAGCGTATCATCATCAAGACCGCCATGCAGTTCATCATTACCGGCATCGCCATTCAGCGTGTCATTACCGCGGCCGCCGCTAATCAGATCGGGCCCGTCACCGCCATTCAAAGTGTCGTCGCCATCGCCGCCGATGATCGTGTCGGCTCCGGCAGCTGCAAAGACAACATCGGTTCCTGCCAGCGCAAAAATAACGTCGATCCCGTCCGTACCTTCGTGAAATCCGATGTCTTCCAGGTCAATCATGGTCGCATCGGTTTCAGGCGGCTCAACATATGTCACGTTGGTTTGCGCAGCCTGTTTGATCTTGATCGTTGTTGTCGGGGTCGTGCAACAATTGGCATCGACTTGAAGCTGACCACGCTTGTCGCCGTCAAGAATGATGGTCCGGTCAACGGTTCCGTCCTTGTCAAGGTCAAGCTTGAGCCGCGTCTGATTGTTGGTAGCATCGTATTCAAGCGAAACGTTGGAATCGACGAGCCTGACACCCGTGATGTCGATGTCCTCTTCAAACTCGTAATCTGTTATGCGGTCACCGTCATCCAGAGTGTCACGATTAAAGTCGTTTGGGTAATCTGTATGAAATGAAAACTGGTCTTTACCAGCCCCACCAGTAAGAACATCTGCACCTTTTGTTCCAGATACATAATCGTCTTCATCGGTAGGTGTATTTGTGTTTGGCATCTTCTCCTCCTATGGCTAAAACACATGTTAAAAATACACCTGAGGCCGAATATTTCTGTGCTTCACATCACGGACCTCCCTAAGGGAATGCATTGTTTCTGGAAATTAATCATGGGTTTTAAACGAAAATACCCTTTCGGAACCGGCTACCAACGCCCAAAGTCCAATGAAAACAAACCCAAGGAGCTACGGCGGCCTACGAACAGTCTTCGTTTTGGCATCCGCACTACGCTTCCCTGCCAAAAAATACTGGCGAAACCCGATTCATCCGCCATCCCCGGTTTTTGGATTTTCCCTTATGGAAACTTCGAGCCGGTTCATGCTAAGCGACGCGGATATCGGGGATTTCCTCACCAGTCTTTTAAGGGCGTGCCACATCAGGTGGAGCGTCGCGCCTGAAAACAACAGGATTTGGGCATGCGTGTAGCAATGATCGGTACCGGCTATGTTGGGCTGGTTTCAGGAGCCTGCTTTGCTGACTTTGGGCACGTGGTGACTTGCATTGACAAGGACGCAGCAAAGATCGACGCCCTTAACAATGGCGAGATCCCGATCTATGAGCCGGGGCTGCAGCAATTGGTCGCCAAGAACGTGGATGAGGAACGACTGTTTTTTACCACAGACCCAGCCGAAGCCATCCGGGCCGCTGATGCGGTCTTCATCGCGGTAGGCACCCCGACCCGGCGCGGTGACGGCCATGCGGACCTCACTTATGTTTATGCAGCATCGGAGGAGATCGCCGGCCTCCTGGAAGGCTTCACCGTGGTTGTCACTAAATCCACGGTCCCGGTCGGCACCGGAGATGAAGTCGAGGCGATCATCCGCCGGACGAATCCTGCAGCAGACTTCGCGGTCGTCTCAAACCCGGAATTTCTGCGCGAAGGCGCCGCGATCAATGACTTCAAACGCCCCGACCGAGTGGTCGTCGGGACGGACAGCGACGAAGCGGTCAAGGTCATGCGCGAACTCTACCGCCCGCTGTATCTCAATGAGACACCTATAATAGTGACAAAACGCCGTACATCGGAGCTGATCAAATACGCGGCCAATGCTTTTCTTGCCGCGAAAATCACTTTCATCAACGAGATTGCAGATTTGTGCGAGGCCGTCGGTGCAAATGTGCAGGAAGTGTCCCGCGGCATTGGCCTCGACAATCGGATCGGTTCAAAATTTCTTCACGCGGGCCCCGGTTATGGCGGCTCCTGCTTTCCAAAAGACACGCTTGCTCTTTCGCGGATCGGGACGGATGCCGGTGTTGAGCTGAAAATCGTCAATTCGGTCATCGAAGTGAATGCGGCACGGAAGAAGAATATGGCCGACAAGGTGATCGAGTTCATGGGCGGGGACGTCTCCGGCAAAACCATCGCCATGCTCGGCTTGGCCTTCAAACCGAACACGGATGATATGCGTGACGCCCCGAGCATCGACATTGTGTCCAAGCTGCAAGCGTCCGGCGCGCACATTCGCGCTTTTGATCCGGCCAGCATGGGCGAGGCCGCGCACATCATGGAAAATGTATTGTTCTGTGACGGCCCCTATCACGCAATCGAGAATTCGGAGGCCCTTGTGATCGTCACCGAATGGGACCAGTTCAGAGCGCTTGATCTTGACCGGGTGATTTCGAGCTTGCGGGTGCCGAACGTCATTGATCTACGGAATATCTATGACCCCGGCGACATGACCGCCCGCGGGTTCCGGTACACCAGCGTTGGACGTTCGTACTAGCGCCGTTCCCGTAGCCTTCAGCCTGTAACAATTCCTTACTCGTTCCGCCACAATCCCTAACGGGCTTGTCAAGCGCACCCCGGGCACATGCGGATCATTCAAGGCTATTTTTTCCAATATGCGTCAATCCGCCACACTTGATAGTAATCGTTCGAGGGTGGCTCAAGGCTCAAAATATTCTTTCTCCGGCTAATTATCACCATGCCAAAACACTCAAGGTATGAGTGCACACGGCAAAGCATCAAGTGTTCTCAACAGCTTTGGCGGAAACTCTCGTATTTTGGGAAAAACTCAAATCTGGGCTCGGAAATTTTCACCAGATTTTCCCCGTTATCCTCACCGGATTTCTTGACAGATATATCAAAGCAAAAATCCGGATAAATCGCTGTATTTCTAACAAGCACCTCTTCTGCACTCGGCAAGAAAATAGCGTTACTTACCTCTTGCTGAATTTTTCATTGAAAAAACCGTTAAAAATTTCCAAAAACCAAAAAATTGGTTAACAATGGTTAACGTAGGCGGACGACGGAAGCCGATCAGATCAGGAAAGAATCGGAAACCTGACAGGCGGCAGTCGAAGCGGTAGGGGCTAAACTATGACGACTTTCAGACCCAATGTTGGAAAACGTCCTCCCGGACCCAAGCGGGAGCGTTCATGTTCAACCAACTTCAATAATCCAGCGTCTTAAGCTTACTCAACAACAATACTGGCACGTGCAATGCCCCAACTAGCGGCCACAGAACCGCATATGACCGGTGCTCGTTTTATCGACGGCTCCGGAACAACTCATCAGCGGGTGTGTGTTTGACCGCTATCCTTTCTCTAGGAGGCGAAACATGCAATTACAAAGATCCACCGGTTCGGACAGATGGGACCGCGTAAAAACAAAACTAAGAGCTGAACTCGGCGACGACGCATTTTTCAATTGGTTCGGCCGTGTAAACCTTGAAGAAAACGACGGAGCGACAGTCAAGCTGTCGGTACCGACAAGGTTTTTGAAGAATTGGATCCAATCCAATTACAATGACCGGCTGGTCGGCCTGTGGCAGCGCGAGTGTGGCAATGTAGACAGGATCGAGTTGGTCGTTCGGGGAGCCTTGCGTCCACGCCCCAACTTCTGCGCCGGACCGGTCTTCGGCAGTCACAGCATCCCCGGAGAACACGCAAACGCAAACCGGCCCCATCAAACCATAGCAACCTTGCGTTCTGGCCTTCGCCGCGCGAGCGCCACCGACATTGCAAAAAATGCTGCCGCAGACCTGGTGCAAGGCGCGCCCCTTAATAGCAAATTCACGTTCGATACCTTTGTTGAAGGCAACTCAAACGGTTTGGCGTACAGCGCGGCACAGGAGATCGCCCGTAATGATGCAAGCGAGCTTGATGTTCTGTTTGTCCGCGGCGGCGTCGGCTCCGGTAAGACACACTTGCTTCAGGCGGCTGCGGCAGCAGCACGTGCGCGCGGCAAGAAGGTTATGTATCTGACCGCAGAGTACTTCATGTATCAATTTGTGCCTGCACTCAGAACCCGAATGTTCAATGCGATCAGGTCTTCCCTTGATACCCTAGATGTCCTTTTGATCGACGATATTCAGCTTCTTCACGGAAAACAGCTTCCGCAGGATTTCCAGAAAACGGTTGAGATGCTGTTGGCTGCCCCGGCACGCATCATCGTGGCGAGCGACCGTGAGCCGTCGGACTTGGTGACGGTGTCGTCCGAACTGGTCGAAAAGCTGTCCGGGGGCTTAACCGCCTCCATACAGCCCGCGGACTTCGACCTGCGCAAGGAGATTCTTCAGGCACGGTTGAGAGCTGCCCAACGGCACTACCCGAGCTTTGAACTGCCGGACGCCGTGGTGAACTATATCGCCCGTTTTGTTGTCAGCTCAGGACGGGATCTTGAAGGCGCAATGAACCGGCTGCTGGCACAGAGCCAACTGACCAAACAGGCCGTGACGCTCGATATCGCGGAAAAAACGCTCCACGATCTGGTTGGCACGCTCGAGACCCGCTCGGTAAAGATCGAAGACATTCAGCAGACCGTTTGCAAACACTACCACGTAGCACGTGCCGACCTCCTATCCTCTTGGAGAGCGCGAACCATCGTCAAGCCACGGCAAATCGCCATGTATTTGTCGAAGGTCATGACGTCGCGGTCTCTGCCGGAAATCGGCCGGCGCTTCGGCAACCGCGACCATACCACTGTTCTCCATGCAGTCCGGAAAGTCGAGAAACAAATCAAAACCGACAAAGGATTGCAGCAGGAAGTCGAGCTTTTGAAGCGGTTGGTTCATCCCTAAAACACATTTTCTAGGCCCGCGTAAAACCCATTTGCGGGCCTAGACGAATGGAAAACTCCCTTAAGTTTTATTTCAAAGTTTATTGCAACCATTAACTATTTGTAAATATTAACGTAGCGTTTACCAATAATTCGAGTTAGTCTCCCTACCCGTGGGGCAAAAGATAATGCGGGTCTGAGAAAATGAAGCAGGAATACCTGCCCCAAAGCGACGGGTGCTACGAAACGCGAACGGATAGCGGTCCATTAATGCGGGTTCATAGCCCCGGGGGATCGTTAGGAAACTCCCAAAAAATACAGCGGCGAGATGCGCCAACCAGTGCAAACGATGATGTGCGCTCCCTGCATCAGTCCAAAGCCACTCCATTGTCAAAGCGGATGGTGGACATATTCGGTGCCGGCATGGGCCTGGTGCTGCTTGCACCACTGCTGCTGCTCATTGCAGGTGCAATCAAGGCGACCAGTCGGGGCCGTGTTTTGTTCCGCCAAAAAAGACTGGGTCAAGATGGCAAACCGTTCGTCATCATGAAGTTTCGCACGATGCGTCTTGATGCTTGCGACCCGACCGGGGTCAGGCAAACACTCCAGGATGATGAGCGCGTCACTCCCGTTGGTCGTTTTCTCCGCCGAAGCAATTTCGATGAACTTCCACAGCTCATAAATGTCCTGCGCGGCGACATGTCACTGGTCGGGCCGCGCCCACATGTGGACGGCATACTCGCAGCAGGCGTCCCTTACGAGAATTTCGATCGTCGCTATCATCAACGCCTTGCAGTCAAGCCTGGCATTACCGGCTGGGCTCAGGTCAATGGCTGGCGCGGCGAAACACGCGACCCGACATCCGCAAGTATGCGATTGCACTGCGATCTTTACTACATCGAGAACCAGTCTCTGACGTTCGACCTGGAGATCCTGGGCCGCACCGTTGTGCAGGAATTTCTTTCCTGTAGCGGTTCTTGAGCTCGGCGCTCAACTCGAGATCAATTCAAAGATCCGAAGCAGCGCAAATTCGTAGCCCTGCGCCCCGCAGCCTGCGATGACCGCATCCGCTCGGCTGGACACGTGGGAATGATGCCGGAACGCCTCACGTTTGTGAATGTTAGACAGATGGACCTCGATCACGGGCATTTCGCAGGCGCTTAGCGCATCCAGAATGGCAATTGAAGTGTGTGTGTATGCGGCGGGATTTATCACAATTCCAGCCGCCTCGGTTCGAGCCTGCTGGATCCAGTCGACCAAGTCCCCTTCAGAATTGCTTTGCCGAAAAACCAGATCAACACTCTCCGCGTCGCAAAGCTGGCGGCAGCTGGCTTCAATATCGGAAAGCGTTTCCCGGCCGTAGATGTCTGGCTCGCGCTGACCAAGGAGATTGAGGTTTGGTCCATTCAGCACATAGATGGTTTTCGGCATGTCGATTCTGTTTCCTGTGTTTGCAGTTCATTTAGAACAGGAAAAGCGCCAGAAACAAACGGTCAAATCCACGCTAAACCGTCAGCTTCGAGCAAGACAGCAGAGCTATTGTTGGTATTGGACCGCAAGGTTTTTAGGATTTATTTACTATAAATCGTGGATGATACGCGTGTAATGAAGTAGAGATGAGTTCCATGGTTCGTTTGCGTAAGCCGTTGGCCAGCCCTCAAGATTTTGCCGAAGCGATTAAGGGCTACGAGCACTACCCGCCCGAGCTAATTTACAAGTTCCTGCTTGAACACTATGTCGTCGATCTCGACATGCTGGCCGCGTTTTCGCGGCATTTGAAAACGCTTGAAGCCACCCGGCTTGCACAACAAGCTGAGCTCACGGCCGCGACCGACACGCGGATCGTCGCCTAACAGTCGCCAGAACCTAGCCGATCGCAGTTACGTCTTTGTTGTTGCCGTCCTCGCCGCCCGGAGCACCTTGCCAGATTTTCTGCCGGTTGCGGATTTCACGCGGCGCAGGCCCAAAATATGTCGCGGTTTTGATGAAATCACGCGGGTGCAGGATAACACTTGAAACCCGCTGATAGAGCGACTTTGCAGATATCGGCTTGGACAGGAGCTCGTGGACCCCCAAACGCCGGGCTTCAACAATGCGGCTCCGTTCCGTGTGGGCCGTGACCATGATAATTGGAATGTAGGCAAACGGATTGTTTGGCGTGCGGATCATACGCACCATATCCGCGCCATCAAGGATCGGCATGACCCAATCCAGTATGAGAATGTCCGGGTTCGCCCGGTCCATCGCCTCCAGTCCGGAAGCGCCGTCCTCTGCCTCAACAATCCGACGGGCGCCGAACCCCTGCAGCATGGTGCGCAGGATAGTCCGCATATAGGCGCTGTCTTCAACCAGCAGAAATGTCAGCGAAGCAAGATCAAGACTCACTGTGTCCTCCGTGTTCAGCGGGGCAGCAAATCATAGAATTCTGAAAAGAGAGTTATTTCACAAGAGCGAAAGCACAATTGGCTCAGATTACACGCAAAGGTAGATGTCTGTCTTCGTTAATATTTACGAGTAAGTAATGCTGCGAGGGTTTTCCGGAGTGTCCGCGATTGAATTAACCCGCTGTTTAAACTTGGCATGCTTTTTAGCTCCACATTCAATGACTTACGTATCTCGCGACCCCAGGATGTCGAATGGCCAAGCGCAAAAATGACCATACGGAAGAAAACCTGGTTTTTGTGCCTGATGCACCAGCTCCACTGGATGGAAGCCGTGGCTTGCGCGAAAACCTCTTGTTGTGGTCGGGGGTCGGCCTTGTCTTTATCGCCGGCAGCATGGTTCTGACCGCGGCACTAGGTTAGACAATAGCGTCTTTCCTGCATCATACTGGCCGATAGGCCTTGAACAACGCGACGCATCCTATGAGCCGGATATCGACATTCTTGAACCGGCTCAAAAGTTCTGTTTCCAGCCCCTCGCGCGTATCGGACATGTTCCCGAAGATGCCTTTCTTGTTGTAGATTCGCATCAGCTTTTCTGCCAGAAACCCTCGTGGCGCATCGCCCCGAACAATCGTTGAGCCAAAAACAATTGTTTCCGGTTTTAGATGCGGACGCATAAAGTCAAATATACGAGATTTGTCCGCCATTGTTCCGGGCAGACAGTGCAGCAGGTAATTCAATCCGATTGACTTAAATGTGCCGAGTTCTGCTGGCCATGGGGTCAGGGCGTCTGCCTGAACCAATTTTGGATCAAACCGCGCCAGCCGCTTGTCAGCCACATCAAGGCAGGATCGATTTGGATCAAACAGGGTTATATCCGGACGCACAGACGCGAAATCTGCGGTATCGAGAAAATAACCGGTGCCAACTCCGATATCGAGATGCTGCTCTGATACGTTCTCCTGGTAATGCTCGACCAGATTCCGGCTCGGACAACGCCACAAAAACCGATTTGAAAACCCCAGAACCAATGCATCATAAACTCTGAGGGACTTTTCGCTATAAACCGCGTAACCAGCTCGGTTTTGTTCGGGAAACGAATTCATCTGCGATCTCTACTTCTGCCTGTCCTCCGGCAGATCATCGTCTTCAAGAATGCGCCATTTGGCGCCTTCAAGATCGTCGTACTGGCCACTTTTCAATGACCACAAAAAGGCGATCAACCCCAATAGCCCCAGAAAGATAGCGATCGGAATCAGATAAATCAGGACGTCCACGGGACGCTTCTCCTTGCACGAACAACCTTTGGCGGGCGCACACGCCCTGTTACCCGGAGGTATGGTGCCCTATGCGCAAGCGCAAGGCGTTTGCGGTCACGGCCAGCGAGGAAACCGACATGGCAACAGCTGCCATCAGCGGCGTGACAAAGCCTGCCACTGCGATGGGTACGGCTACGACGTTGTAGAGCGCTGAAATCCAAAGGTTTTCCTCTATCGCGCGCCGGGCCCGTTTCGATATGCGAAGCGCATCGCTAACCGGGACCAACTTGTCCCCAAGGAACACGGCATCCGCAGCGGCTTGACTGAGATGAACTGCCGTGACCGGCGACATCGAGACATAGGCCCCGGCCAGTGCGGGGGCATCATTCAAGCCATCGCCGACCATCAGAACTTTCCGGCCCTCGGCCTTCAATGCATCAAGGCGCGCAATCTTTGCAGCAGGCTGCAACTCGGCCCGCCACTCCGCAATGTTCAGCTCTTCGGCAACCTCCTGTACCGCGCCGGTCCGGTCTCCTGACAGAATTTCAACCCGGTAGCCATTGCTGACAAGCCGCGCGACCGTTGCCGCGGCGTCTTCGCGCAGCTTTTGGCGCATGGGCAGCACTATTGGTTCCGTGTCACCGCTACGAACGGCAAGCAACGATGCACCGGGGAATTCGCGAAGAACCGCCTCCACATTTTGCTCTGGTACATTACAGAACGAAGGACTGCCCAATCGCAGAATTTGCCCGTCATGGGTTGTCTCGACGCCTGCACCGGACACTTCGGTAACAGTCTCGAATGGCACCAACGCGCCGGTTGCCTGAACCAGCGCCATCGATAGAGGATGCCGGCTGGACAATGCGAGACGGCCAGCAAGAACCAAACGTGCATCGCTCAGGTCAGGCACACTACATAACTCGGGTTCTGCTGTGGTCAGCGTGCCTGTTTTGTCGAAAACGATGGTATCTGCTTCGGACAAACGTTCAATCGCATCACCGGAGTTGAGCAGGATCCCCGAGCGGAACAGTTGCCCGGATGCGACGACCTGAACCGCTGGCACAGCCAAGCCCAGCGCGCATGGACAGGTGATGATCAACACCGAAATGGCAATCACAAGAGACGGTTGCCATCCAAGCCCGAACAGGACCCATCCGGCAAATGTCAAAGCCGCGGCCGCATGGACCACCGGCGCATAAAGCTGTGCTGCCCGGTCCGCGATCCGCACATAGGCAGACTTGGCTTGCGCAGCCGTTTCCAAAAGCCGGTTGACTTCATCGAGCAATGTGTTCCCGGATGCTGCCGAAACACGCACTTTTAGGCTGCCTTGACCATTTAGCGTCCCGGCATAGACCAGGGTGCCTTGAGCAGCACGCACGAGGCGGCTTTCACCAGTGACGAGACTTTGATCGATTTCTGAATGTCCGTCTTCAACAATGCCATCGACCGGGACACGCTCACCGCTGGTAACCAACACGAGGTCGCCGGCCATTATCTTTGACAGCGGAACTTCACGGACCACGCCATCAGCATCGATACGTCCGGCAACCTCTGCCTTGAGTGCAGCAATGTTTTCGGCAAAAGACCGCGTCCGGCCGCGCATGTTGTGGTCGAGATACCGGCCGACAAGCAGAAAGAACAGCAGCATCACAGCCGATTCAAAATAGACCTGATGTTGATGCTCAATGGTTTGAAACAGTGACAAGGCGACAGCGAGAAACACTCCGATCGAAATCGGAACATCCATATTGAGGCGGCCACCTCGCAGGGCCGAAAAGGCACTCTTGAAAAACGGCTGACCGGCATAAGCAACCGTTGGCAAGGCAATCAGCGCCGAAATCCAGTGAAAGAAGTCGCGGGTTTCAGGGGTGATATCGGTCGCGTTTCCGGACCAGACCGAGATCGACAGCAGCATCACATTCATGCCCGCAAAACCCGACACGGCCATGCATCTGAGCAATTGCCGGCCGGTCTTGTCCTGCCGGTCCTTGTTGCTGGCAGGGTCAAAAGGATGGGCTTTGTAGCCAAGCCTGGACAAGGTGGCGACAATATCGTCAGCAGCTGTCTGCTGCTGGTCCCAGTCGACCGCCAGCCTTTGGTTGGTCAGATTAACCCGCGCGGTCTTAATGCCCGGCAGGTGTGACAGTCCCCGTTCGATCTCGCCCATGCAAGCCGCACAGGTGATGCCCTCGACCGCCAGATCCATATGGACCGAACCGTCATCCAGAGGCGTTACAAAAGCATCCCAATCGCGCATATGGACCGTCACCGGACCGCCCCCCTCAGTCTTTCAGGAAAACGCGATTTTGTGACCGGAACACTCTCCGGCCATCCCGTTCGGCTTCAATTTCAAGGTTCCAGTTTCCAGCGGCGATATTCGGAACCTGAGCTGTGTAAAGCCCGCCGCTTGTTCCATTGAGCGGGACGGTTATGTCGGACAAGTCGTTGGCCGGCCGGGTGAGCCTTGCGGTAAACAGGAGGCCGTTCAGGTTATTGCCCTTCGCGTCTTTCGCAAAAACCTCAATCATCACCTCAGTGCCGGTCAGGCGCTGGACGTCTCCGTCAATCTGCCAACCGAGGGCCAGCTGCGCCTTGGCCGCGGCGATGTCCTCGTTATAGGCCTGACTCGCCTTGTAAGAGCTCTCGACCGCGACGCCGGGGAAAGACCCCAGCGCGAAGTAGATGAAGATTGCGTTGGCTGTAAAAACCACGGCGAAGAAACCGAGCAGCCAGGCCAGGACAGTTTTCCCGGTGATCGCCTTTGGGTCACTCAAATTGGGATGAGTCATTGCCATATGTGTCTCCTACGGCGCCTTGAAGAAGTCTTTTGTCGTGACCACCTCACCCATCACTGATTCTGTGATGCGGAAGGTGACCGGGGTGCTTTCGGGCATGGTTTCGCCGACCGGTGAGGTCACGACGATCCTCACCTCACGGGTCGTATCCGCCCCGACCTCCACCAACGGACGGTCTGCAAAGATGGTTTCCACGCCGGGTGCAGACACTTTCGTTCCTGCCGGCATACCCTCAACATGCAACATAAAGGTCCGGGGGTGAGACCGTTTATTGGACAAACGAACGGTGTAACCATTGCGGATAGTCCCGTCAGACTGCGTCACATAAACCGGATTCCGGTCATGCAGCACACTGATGTCGGCAAAATCCCGGCTCAGGAACACGTACAACATGATCGCGCCGACAACCGCGATGACCGCCGCATAGATGACCGTGCGCGCGCGCACGATCTCGTAGACCGGTTCCTTGCCTTCAATCCGCCGCTGAATGTTTTCGTCGGTATCGTAGGCGATTAGGCCCTTCGGCTTGCCGACTTTTTCCATCACGTTGTCACACGCATCGATACACAACCCGCATTGAATGCAATCGAGTTGCAAGCCCTTGCGAATATCGACGCCGGTCGGACAGACATGGAAGCACTGGTGACAATCGACACAGTCACCTGCGGGCAGCCCCTGCTCTTCCAGTTTGCGGTTTTCCTTGAGCGATCCTCGCGGCTCGCCCCGGTCCCAGCGGTAGGTGACGTTGAGCGCTTTCTCGTCCGTCAAAGCCGCTTGAATCCGCGGCCAAGGGCACATGTAAATGCACACCTGCTCGCGCATGAACCCGGCCAGTAAATAGGTGGTTGCGGTCAGGATGCCGATCCACATATACGCGACCATCGGTGCCTGAAAGGTAAGCAGCTGCCAGACGAGCGTTGGTGCATCATTGAAGTAAAGCACCCAGGCACCGCCGGTCCACCAGGCAATCATCAGCCAGAAAAAATGCTTCGACGCGCGCTTGCTGACCTTTGATGCCGTCCATGGTGACCGATCAAGCGCAATGCGCTCCCTACGATCGCCCTCGATCTTGCGTTCGACCCACAAGAACAGGTCAGTCCACACAGTTTGCGGGCACAAATAGCCACACCAGATGCGGCCGGCGACCGCATTCATCAGAAACAAAGCCACCGCGGCAATGATCAGAAGTCCGGTGAAGTAGTAAACCTCTTGCGGCCAGATTTCGATAAAGAAAAAATAGCCACGGGCATTTTCCATGTCCACGAGCACAGCCTGGTTTGGCGCATTCGGCCCGCGGTCATAGCGTATGAAAGGCAGAAAGTAGTAGATGCCGAGTGTTACAAACAGCAGCCCCCACTTGATCCTGCGAAAGAGGCCATGCGTGGCCATGGGGTAGATTTTCTTGGCTGAGGCGAACCATTCGTCCGACTGCTCAGCCTTGTTGCTATCGGCTTCAGCAACCATAGCCGTCCGTCCTTCTCAAAATGGTCGGACCCTGCCCCAATAGGATCCCGTTGGTGTCCCGGGCTGGTGGAAACCAGCCCGGTTTGATCTTGCAGAACACCTAATGCGCGTGCCGAATAGTCAGCTTTGCGCCCTGTAAAAGGGTGTCCGCTTCTTCCGGTTATTGGCCACCACCGAAAGAGTGCACGTAAACTGCCAGCGACTTGATGGTCGAAGGCTGCAGGCGATCCTGCCAGGCAGGCATGACGCCGTTGCGCGGGTTTTTCACCTGAGATGCAATCTGGTCAATCGACTTGCCATAGAGATAGTTGGCGGAATTCAGGTTCGGTGCACCGACATCCGTCATGCCGTTCAAATCGTCCCCGTGACACGCTGCACAATTGTCCAGGTAAAGCTCCTTGCCCGCGGCCAGATCGACACCGGCTTTGGGCTCCAGACCGACCTCAGACCCGACATAGTTCGCAACCTGTTCGATCTCTTCATTCGAGAAGATATCGCCGTAGGCGGGCATATTCCCAAAACGCGCTTCATCGTTGTCGACCCGAATGCCGTGCAACAGCGTGTAGTGAATGTCCTCAAGCGTACCGCCCCAAAGCCAGGTGTCATCCTGCAGGTTCGGATATCCCTCGAAACCGTTGCCGCCGGCCCCGTGGCAGGGTGCGCAATTGTCGCCAAATGCCGCCTGCCCGGCCGCCATGGCAAACTGCCGGAGTTCTGGATCTGAGCTCACCTCTTCCAAAGAGGCTGCATTGATTTTGTCGGCAAACTCCGAACGGCCGGCAACGCCTTCATCATAAGCGGCAAGCGCATCAGCGCGCTGGCTGTCCCCCAGAATTCCGGTGGTGTAACTGCTTACCAGTGGCCAGGAGGGATAGAGCACCCAATAGATTACGGCCCAAACGATGGTCGCGTAGAACAGATAGAGCCACCATTTCGGCAGAGGGTTGTTGAGTTCCTTCAACCCGTCCCATTCATGACCAGTGGTCTCGACACCCGAGATCTGATCAACTTCCTTGTTGTGCGTATCTGCCATGGTTCAATCCTCCCGCAAGGGGATTTGTGCGGCATCGTCGAAGGACTTGCGGTTTTTGGGCCACAAGGCGTAGGCCACGACGATGGCAAACAGGATTACGAAGTAGAGAAGGCCCCAGGTTTGTGCGAAGCCCGCTACGGCGGTATAAGTCTCGTTCATCACATCACCTCAGATTTGCCTTGTCGTCATAGATCGAGAAGTCGACGAGAGTGCCCAGCATCTGCAAATAGGCGACCAATGCGTCCATCTCCGAGACCTGTACGGGGTTTCCGTCGAAGTCGCGCACGATAGCGTTTGGCCAGCGCTCCTCGAACTCATAGGCGGCATCTGTGTCTGGCATCGCCTGCGCCCGGATATCCATATTGGCGGCATCGAGTTGCGCTTCCGTGTATGGAACGCCCACGATGACATTGGCCTTCAACAGATTACCGATATCCCGTGTATCCAGCGGTGTTTCCGTCAGGAACGGATAACCGGGCATGATGGAGGCCGGAACCAGCGAGCGCGGGTTTTCCAGATGCTCGACATGCCAGGCGTCCGAATACTTGCCGCCAACACGCGCCAGATCCGGGCCTGTACGTTTCGACCCCCACTGGAAGGGGTGGTCGTACATCGACTCGGCTGCCAGCGAGAAATGGCCATACCGCTCCAGCTCGTCCCGCATCGGGCGGATCATCTGCGAGTGGCAGGTGTAACAGCCCTCCCGCACATAGATTTCACGGCCCGCCAGTTCGAGAGGCGTATAGGGGCGCATTCCCTCTGTCTTTTCAATCGTGCTCTTTAGATAAAAGAGCGGTGCAATCTCGACCAGGCCGCCAATGGAGACCATCACGAGGATCCCGATGAGTAGAATGAAAGAGTTCTTCTCAAAGATCTGGTGTTTTGACCAAACAGACATGTCAGTCTCCCCTTATTCGGCTGCGGCCAGGGAGCCGGTCGGTGCAGCTTCGGCTTCTTCAGCCTCGCCGTGACGAACCGTCATCCAGAGATTGTAGGCCATGATCAGAGCGCCGACGACGAACAGTGCGCCACCCAAAGCCCGGATCACGTAGAACGGATGCATTGCTTCCACTGTTTCCACGAAGGAGTATTCCAGGAAGCCCAGCTGATCGTATGCACGCCACATCAGACCCTGCATGATCCCCGACACCCACATGGCTGTGATGTAAAGAACGATGCCGAGTGTGGAGAGCCAGAAGTGCCAGTTCACCAGCTTTAGCGAGTACAGGCCCTTCTTGTTCCAAAGCCACGGGATCAGGCAATACAGCGCTCCAAAGGAGATGTAACCAACCCAGCCCAGCGCACCGGAATGGACGTGACCAATGGTCCAGTCGGTGTAGTGCGACAGCGAGTTGACCGCGCGAAGCGACATCAGCGGCCCTTCGAAGGTCGACATGCCGTAGAAGGCCACCGACACAACCATCATCCGCAGAACCGGATCGGTCCGCAGCTTATCCCAGGCCCCAGACAGTGTCATCAGGCCGTTGATCATGCCACCCCAGGACGGCATCCACAGAATGATCGAGAAAGTCGCGCCGAGGGTCGAGGCCCATTGCGGCAGGGCAGTGTAGTGCAGGTGGTGCGGCCCGGCCCAGATGTAGATGAAGATCAGCGCCCAGAAGTGAACGATCGACAGGCGGTAGGAATAGACCGGCCGCTCAGCCCGCTTCGGGATGAAGTAGTACATGATGGCCAGGAAGCCCGCGGTCAGGAAGAAGCCCACCGCATTGTGGCCGTACCACCACTGAACCATGGCATCTTGAACACCAGACCAAACGATTACGGACTGTGTCGAATAAATCGATACCGGAATGGTCAAGTTGTTCGTGATGTGGAGCATCGCGATGGTGACGATGAACGCCAGGTAGAACCAGTTCGCGACATAAATGTGCGGTTCTTTCCGCCTCCAAATCGTGCCTAGGAAGAGCAGCAAATACGCAACCCAGACAACGGTGAGCCAAAGATCGGCATACCACTCCGGTTCCGCGTACTCCTTACCCTGTGTGGCGCCAAGCAAGTAACCGGTGCCGGCAATCAAGATAAAGACGTTGTAGCCAATGATAACAAACCAAGGCAGGATCTTTCCGGGCATACGCGCGCGGCACGTGCGTTGCACGACATACATAGAAGTCGCCAGCAAAACGTTGCCGCCAAACGCAAAAATCACCGCGGAGGTGTGCAAGGGGCGCAAGCGTCCGAAATTGGTCCATGGAAGGTCGAAATTGAGCGCCGGATAAGCCAGTTGCAGGGCGATAATCAGCCCGACCGTAAAGCCGGCGATGCCCCAGAACATGGCGGCAACCGATCCAAACTTGATCGGCCCCATATTGTAATTCGGCTTGCCCCCAATCTCCTGCGGAATCGGCATTCCGCCGTCGTTGAAGTAGTTTTTAAAGATAACAAACACACATGCACCGGCGAGTACCGCGCCGATCATTGCGTGAAATGCCATGACTTGATCGAATGTTTTGCCTGCGATGATGAGGCAGGCGAATGCCAGCAGCACGAGGAAGAAAGCGAAGCCGCCTTCCTCGAGCGATACCATCCCGGCCTTATTCTGTGCCATTTTTAGCGCCCCAGTCTTGAAAATCGTTACAAGGTGCCAACGATAGACGGGACCATGCGCATGACGGGCGCGCGGCGGCGTTGATCCAAATCAAGCAGGTTGGCCGCTTCCACGGAAATGGTCGGTAGAACCGGGCCACATTTTTGTCAAAATTGGAAAAAATGTGGCCAGGCGTCTGTCTACGGCCCAGTCAGACCCGTCAAATGAGGCGATTTGGCGCAGCCAGCCGTTTCCGGCGTTCCGATCCGGCTTATTTGCGGAAAAGCAAGACCGTTGCGGCCGGCAGAATGAGCACCATGCCGATAAACCGCACCAATTGATGTGCAGCCACAAAAGCAGGATCAAGCTCCATAATGAAAGCCAGCAAGGTCATGACCTCTAGTCCGCCCGGAGCATATGCTAGGAGAACCTGACCAAACGGCAGATCAAGGATTGAGGCTGTGCACCAAGCGCCGGCAGCAGCGATCGCGAAGCCGGCCGCAAAGGCGGCAAGGGATCCCCAGATCAGGTTGAGGAACAGGCCAAGCGACATTTCGGAGAAGCGGCAGCCGATCATCGCGCCCAGAATAACGTAACAGCCAATCAGCATTGGCCCCGGGAGTGATAGTGTCATCAAACCGGATGCATTTAAGAAGGCACTCATGAAGAACGCACCTGTCATCCAGGCGCCGGGGATCTTCAGCATCACTGCCACCCAACTGGCAGCGAAACAAAGGACCGCCCCCAACATCAATTCCGCAAAAGATCCTTGCACGATGCGGTTCAAGCCTTCCAAATCGCCTGTCATCCCGTTGGTCAGCACCAGCGGCAAGAGAGCAACGAGGACAAACAGCCGTAGCGACTGGGACGCTGCTATCCGCGGAAGGTCAGCATTGCGTTCGGATGCCAGCGCAAGGACATAAGACAAGGTTCCGGGGATCGCTCCAAAGAACGCGGTTTCGGATTTCCAGCCAGCAAGGAAGCGCAACACGAGAAATCCTGCGGTGGTGATTGAAACGACGACAATGATCAGGCCGGCCATGGACACCGGCCATTCGTGGATCCGATTGACCACTTCAGGCTGAACCCCAGCCCCCATGGTGAGACCCATAAGGTAAAAAGCAGCATCGCGCACCCGGTTCGGCATATGTACAGGACCGGCAAGCAGTGCGGTCATGGCCACAGCAACCATCGCTCCAGACAGCCACGCAGCCGGCAGATGAAGAAGATGTGCCAGATAGCCGCCGCCAAGGCCGACCAGGCAGGTAAAGAGGAAATGGCTCGATTCCGTCATTGCGCTATCCGGGTGAAATCTACGAAACAAACGATGTAACAACATGAGCAACTCCTGTCGCAATGAATGGTGCTGCTCTAATGCGCTTTTCCATACCCGTCATGATTGATTAGTTGAATCAATATATGCGCCTGCATCCATGTTCGGCCGCCGGCATCGCTCAGGCCGGTAAACAACGCCAGCGGACCATGGGCCGATCAATGCCTTGAGCGAAATCAAGGCGGCTCCGCCCGGAACGGTAAATGGTGTCCCTCATGACACAGCCAGACCTTTCCTATGCCATGCGGAGCGTTCCGCGTTACACCAGCTATCCGACCGCGCCGCATTTTCATGACGGTGTCGGCAGCGACGTCTATGGGCAATGGCTTGAAAGGCTCGGGCCTCAGGATACGCTTTCGCTCTATCTTCATGTCCCCTATTGCCGGGACATCTGCCATTATTGCGGCTGCCACACAAAGGCAACGCGCAAGGAGGCACCGCTTGTTGCGTATGCGCGCACCCTTGGATCGGAGATCGAGCTGGTCGCAAGTCATCTCGAACAAGCCGGCCCGGTCAAGCACATTCACTGGGGCGGCGGCACGCCCAGCCTTTTGCCGGAACAGAGCCTTCTGGACCTGACGGGCCTGCTCCGAGTGTCGTTCACTTTCGCAGACGACCTCGAACATGCGATCGAGCTGGACCCAAGATTTGTGACCGGATCTCTCGCACAAACACTGGCCACCATGGGCGTAAACCGGGCAAGTCTGGGGATTCAGGATTTCGATCCCGCCGTACAGGAGGCGATCGGCCGGGTTCAACCCTATGAGACCGTGCGCGATGCAACCAGTTACTTGAGATCCGCCGGACTCCGCGCCTTGAATTTCGATCTGATGTACGGACTGCCGGAACAAACACCAGACACCATCCGCGACACGGTCAACAAGACACTGGATCTGGCACCAAGCCGAATCGCCTTGTTTGGCTACGCTCATGTCCCCTGGATGCGCAAACACCAGCGGCTGATAGACGAAAGCCGCCTTCCCGATTCGGAACGCCGGCTGGAACTTGCAAATCTCGCTCGCGAAGCCCTCATAGAGGGCGGATATGTTGCGATCGGCCTCGATCACTTTGCCAAACCGGAAGACAGTATGGCGATCGCGCTTCAGAACCGCGCCCTGAAACGGAATTTCCAGGGCTACACAACAGACAATGGCGAGCAGCTTGTCGGTCTTGGCGTTTCCTCAATCGGCCGCCTCGACCAGGGGTACATCCAGAACATTGCCGATGTCCGCCACTGGGAGCGGGCTATCCTTGCGGGACAGCTTCCGGTTTCAAAAGGTCTTGCGCTTTCTACCGACGACCGACTGCGCGGCCGGATCATTGAAATGATCATGACCGACTACCGGTGCGATCTTCAGGCTGTGTGTCACCAGTTCTCTGTGGCGCCCCACATGCTGGA
Organism: Roseibium hamelinense; assembly: GCF_007830545.1. Classification (GTDB taxonomy): domain Bacteria; phylum Pseudomonadota; class Alphaproteobacteria; order Rhizobiales; family Stappiaceae; genus Roseibium; species Roseibium hamelinense. The sequence continues at coordinate 145,055 of NZ_VLLF01000007.1, read as the reverse complement.
CGGATCCCTTGCACTTCTGGAAGAGCTCGTGAGGGACGGCATCGTCAAATTGTCCGGCAGCGCGGACAAAGCTCCCATCGTCGAGGTGACGGAGTTCGGCCAACCATATGTGAGATTGGCGGCAGCAGCGTTTGATGCCTATCTGAATGATGCAATGCGCGGTCCAAAAGCGCGCCATTCGCTGGCGGTTTGATTACGCTGGTCTCTCTGCAAGAACAAAAAGAAAAAGGCCGGAACAAGTCCGGCCAAGTCTTCGGGAGTTAAGTCTAAGGCTGCCCGATCAGTGAATTCCGGTCATCTGGCACAAGCGGCAAACCTTCGTCAGGTGAATGCGGTCCGCACGATCAATCCGGATGATCCCGCGGCGCTTGAGATCCGACACGACACGGCTGACAGTCTCGATTGTCAGCCCGAGGTAATCCGCAATCTCTTGACGGGTCATGGTGAGATGAAGGTCGTAGCCGTCATTTTCTTCGTCAGACGGGCCAGGGCAGCCAACACCACCGCGTTCTGGCACCAGATACATAAGGAAGCTGGCCACACGCTCTACCGCTGACTTGCGCCCAAGAAGCACAGCATGCTCATGCAGAACTTGCATCTGCGCCATCAAGCATTTCGTCAGCTTGCGTTGCAGATCTGGAGACCCTTCTATCTGCTTGAGATCAATTTCATGCACGTGGGCCCCTGTCAGGGTTTCAGCTGTACATTCATGCTCATTTTGATTTGCCAGCCCGAAAATATCGCCTGGACGCAACACTTCGACAACCTGCCGCCGGCCATCCGGAAGCAGCTTGAACAGCATGACGGTTCCCTGCGCCAGCTCGTAAAGCCGTTTTGCGGGATCCCCTTCATAGAAAATGACATCGTGAGCGCCGAAGACCTGTGCCTTAGCGCCAAATTCGGCGAATGATCCGCGCAAGGAAAGTTGGTTGGCTGCCGGGTTCGCAGGCGTTTTCGCGTCGCCTGCAGCTGGGTAAGTAATGTAAGCCATAAGCCCCTCCAAAAGTAAATCGCATAAGGCTGTCGCAGCACCCGGCTCTCGTGTGCCTGCCGCAAGGGGAAGCCCGTCCAGCTGTTCCTTGCGTGACCGGCAAGTCCCGTCCGACTTGCCAACGCCTATGCTCTTTACCGTAGAGGCCTGATTTAAATCAAGAAATTCGGTCGAATGCGTAAGGTCAACTACCTAGACAATCTGCCGCATACCAATCAGGGGTAGGCAGCAGTGGCTTCAGAAGGACCGAAATGCTCGGCGATCGCCCGCATGGAAAGGGGTTTGCGCAATACAGTCAGCGATTTTAGATCCAGCTTGCTTCGTTCAAGAAGCGTTTTGGACTTGCCGGACATGACCATGATGCCTGGCGGCGTTGCCAGCCCGCGCAACCAATTGATGACTTCGTCACCGGTCACGCCGGGAAGGCCGATATCGACAACCACGCAGTCTTCGGCATTCGGAGGGCCTTGCTCGAAAAAAGTTTCCGCGTCCGGATAACACTTTACCTCGTGGCCAAAGTCCTCGAGGAGCAATGCAAGCGAATCCGCGACTGCGTAATCATCTTCGATGATGTGAATGAACAAGGACCGTACTTTCCGAAAGAAGCGCCAAGGCACCCAAACCTAACCCACCGGCTAAGCTTTTGCTGTACGCACAAACACTGTCACAGGTTCACTACTTACTTTTGCAGGTTTCAATTCCTTTGGACAAAACACCACAGGACCACAGCTTCTCAGGTCCGGTCATTTCAATTGCTTCCCAAAACAATGCGGACAAGATCTGCAGCGTTCTTTGCGCCGAGTTTTTCCATGATGCGGGCCCGATGCACTTCAACCGTCCGCGGACTGATGCCGAGTGTCCGGCCCGCTTCCTTGTTCGATGCACCATTGGTTATTTCACTCAACACTTCACGCTCGCGCCTGGTGAGCTGATCCGCGCCGGAAAAACTCACTCCCGGCTCATCGGACTGCGATTTGCGCATGGCGCTAATGCCATCATTGATCCGTGAGACTACAGCTTCGGCATCGAACGGCTTTTCGATGAAATCGAAGGCACCATTCCGGATCGCTTCGACGGCCATCGGAATGTCGCCCTGCCCGGAAATAATGAAAATCGGTGCTGGATAGTGCTCGGCATTCAACGCTTTCAAAATCTCGATGCCCGATCTTCCCGGCATGTGGACGTCGAGCAGAACGCAGGCCGGATGCGTCTTGCTGGCCGACTGCACAAAGGTGTCACCGTCGGAGAACGTCTCTACCTCAAAGCCTTCCAGATTGAAGACTACGGACAAGGCGTCCCGTACAGCAGGGTCATCATCGACGATGTAGATTGCCTCCGCACCATTTGCCATTTGCTCGTCTCCCTGGTTCCTATTCGTCATTTGTGAGTGCTTTGTTCATTTGCTATCCGGGTCCGGCGCCAGCCGGCAAACGCAGGATAAACACGGCACCGCGGTCCGGATTGGCCGTCTCAAGGACAAGATCGCCGCCATGGTTTTGGGCAATAGAGCGCGATATCGCCAAGCCCAGTCCAAGGCCCTTTTGCTTTTTGCTGGAAAATGCCCGGAACAGATCGGGGATCGCATGGGCGGGCACGCCAGGACCGTTGTCCTCGATCACGAATTCAACACCGTTGCCATTCGCCCTGACGGTGATCCATATCTGTTTTTCGGTCTGGCCTGCCACGGCATCTCGCGCGTTGCGCAAAAGATTCACCAACACTTGCCTGATCTGGACAGGATCCGCTTCGAGCAGCGGCAAATCGTCGGCTACCGTACACTGAACAAGCACATCGTCTGTGCTTGCCCCGAGTTTGACCAAACCGATGCAGTCTTCGGTGAAGGATTTGACATCAATGGTCTGCCGCTCGGGCTCCTTGCGCTCAACCAACTGCCGCATGCGTTGAATGATATCGCTGGCCCGTTCCGCCTCACCCAATGACTTGCCTATGATATCGGTGACCTGCTGCGGCAGGTCCCCATCCTGGCTTAATTTCCTGGAAAGCGCCTGAAGATAGAGCATCAACGCTGTAAGCGGCTGATTCAGCTCATGAGCAATGGCCGCCCCCATTTCATCTAGAGCACTCATCCGTGTCATATGCACGAGTTGTGCCTGAGCCTGGGCCAGACGCTCTTCGACCGACCGGCGCGGGCGCAGGTCCCTCAAAATGCCAATGAACTGGCGGCCCTCCGGCGTCGTGGCCTCTCCAACCGACAATTCTATTGGAAATTCCGTTCCATCCTTGTGCCGGCCACGCACCTCTCGGCCAATCCCGATGATGCGCTTCTGACCGGTTTCAAGATAGTGTTTTACGTATGAGTCGTGTGCTGCAGCGTATTCCGACGACATGATCTTGTGAACATTGTCACCAATCACCTCGCTAGCCGTGTATCCGAACAGCCGCTCTGAAGCCTTGTTGAACGCGAGAACCTGACATTTCTCGTTGATCACGATCATGCCATCGGCGGCGGTATCAAAAACACTGGCAAGCCGAGCTTCGGACACTGTCGAAGCCGCATGCGCGTCGTCCTTGTTCTCAACGCCCGTGACGTTGGCGTGATCCATTGTCTTGCCCGTATTCCATAATCTCAGGAAGCATGCCTCTGACGAGCATGTCCACTTCCCTGACACTCACTATGGTTTAAGGGTATTTACATATACGAGCAAGACTGCAGTCGCTCATCGGCCATCAATCCAACGGACAATCCGATCAAGGCCTTCACGGACATGGTCTTCCCGTCGGGCAAAGCACAGCCGCAGGAACCCCTGCCCTGCATCACCGAATGCGCTGCCCGGTGCCAGCCCCACACCCGTCTCACGCACAAGATCAAGCGCTAACTGCCGAGTGTCCGAGATGCCGTCGATGCCAAAAAACGCATAAAATGCCCCCTCGGGCGCGGCAAACCGGAAGCGCTCAGACCGCGCGAACTGCTCAAGAACCAATGCACGGCCGTTTTCGGCTCTGGACAGCTGCTGGTCTAGGAACCCGGTGCCTTCATTCAGCGCTGCTGCGGCCGCGCGCTGGCTGTAGACCGGCACTCCAGACGTCGAGTACTGGATGAGATTTTCAATGACCTGTCCCATTTCAGGCGGGGCCGACAGCCAACCCACGCGCCATCCGGTCATTGCCCAATTTTTCGAGAACGAATTCACAAAAATAACGCGGTCATCCGGCTCAATGACATCGAAAAATGACGGTGCACGCCGCCCCCCACCGAAGTAAAAACGGGCGTAGATCTCATCGGCGATAATCCAAAGCCCTTCCTTGCGCGCGAAGGCGAGGATGGCTTCAATATTGTCCCGGCTCGCAACCCAGCCACTTGGGTTGCATGGAGAATTCAGAAAGATAGCTCGTGTCTGGGGCGTTGCTGCATCGACCAGACGGTCAATATCCAGCGACCAGCCTGCCGAAGTAAAATCCATCGGCACCGGAATTGCCCGGCCACCTCTAATTTCAACGGCAGCCGCCAAGTTGGGCCAGGCTGGTGTCGGCACGAGGACGTGATCTCCCGGACTGATGACACATGTAACCGCGATCTGGATCGCCTGCATACCCGAGCCGGTGACGTAAAAACGCTCCAGATCAAAGGAGCCGCCATATAAATCCGAATGATACTCTGCGATCGCTGTCCGCAACTCCGGAATGCCACGCTGATAAGTATAAAACGTCTCACCAGCCCTCATCGAGGCGATTGCGGCATCGCAAACAAAATCCGGCGTTGGCAAATCGCCCTCGCCCACCCAAAGCGGGATTAAATCCGCCCGCTCCCGCGCACTGTTGACCACTTCAACGATGCCGCTTTCGGGTGCCAGCCGCGACTCCGAGCTAAGAGAATTGAAAACGGAAGATGATGCCACAGCGTCCAACGCATGTTCTCCAAAAGCCAATCTGTTCCCTTGCAACTTAGCAGCGTCTTTCGCCTTGAAACATGAAACTATTTGAAGCGCTCATTTACAGATGAAATGAATGCCTACAAACAAGCAGAAATCCGTCAGCGCAAAGACGAATAGACAACCCCATACGGCGTGTGATCCGATTGCGGATCGGCGCAAGAATATTGGCACGCCGATCCGGCTGCCAGGGTGGCGGCATATTCGGGAGGGGAAAAGCGGTCAGAGATGCTCGAAGGCTGGGTCGTCTTTATCGTTGCCGTTGTCTACATCCTGCTGCTTTTTGCAGTCGCGAGCCTTGGCGACCGGTTGCCGAGACGCCTGCTGCCCAGAAAGGGCCGCCCGGTCATCTATGCGTTGTCGCTGTCGGTCTATTGTACATCCTGGACATTTTATGGGTCGGTTGGCAGCGCCAGCCGAACCGGCATTGAGTTTTTGACAATTTATGTCGGACCGATGCTGGTTTTTGCCTTGGGCTACCCGATCATCCGGCGGATTATCCGGATCGCAAAAAGCGAGCGCATTACGTCGATTGCCGATTTCATCGGCGCGCGTTATGGCAAGAGCCAGACGGTTGCCGCAGTTGCAACGCTGATCGCCGTTATTGGCGTGATCCCATACATTGCCCTGCAGCTGAAAGCGGTTTCCCAATCGATCACGGTCATGGTCGGGCCGCTTATCTCGCCGTCCAATCCGATCTACTACTTCACCGACGACATCACTCTGTTGATCGCAATTTTCATGGCCGTGTTCACGTGGCTGTTCGGTACCCGGCACATTGATGCGACCGAGCACCAGGAAGGACTGATGCTTGCCATTGCAGCGGAAGCGGTGGTGAAACTGCTCGCGTTCCTTGCTGTCGGATTATGGGTGACCTACAGCCTGCATGACGGCCCGTTCGACTTGGTGCGCGCCATATCCGGTGCCCCTGAAGTGGCTGAGGTTTTCGAGCAGCCGCTCAATGCCGGCAACTGGATCGTGATGACGCTTTTGTCGAGTTTAGCGGTCCTTCTGCTGCCACGGCAGTTTCACGTAACGGTGACGGAAAACAATTCCGAAGAAGAGCTGCGCCGGGCCGCATGGTTGTTTCCACTCTATCTCATCCTGATCAATCTGTTTGTGGTTCCGATCGCCGCTGCCGGTCTTTTGCGGTTCGGCCAGGACATCAATCCGGACACGTTCGTGCTTGCCTTGCCGATTGATGCCGGGCACGACTGGCTGGCAATGTTTGCGTTTCTGGGGGGATTGTCGGCGGCAACGGCCATGGTCATTGTGGCGACCGTCGCCCTGGCTATCATGATCTCGAACGACTTCGTAGTGCCCATGATCCTGCGCCGGCGCAGCGAAGACGAGATCATCGCAGGCAAGGGCGCGGACATGAGCCGCAGCCTGTTGACCATTCGCAGGTTTGCTATCCTCGGCATTTTGCTGCTAGCCTACGCATATTACAGGGCCGCCGGTGATACCGCCGCACTTGTGTCTATCGGGCTGCTGTCATTTGCAGCAATTGGACAGTTCGGTCCGGCGTTCATCGGGGCGCTGGTGTGGCGGCGTGCAACGGCCCGCGGCGCGATCGCCGGCATGGTCGCGGGCTTTTGCCTTTGGGCGTTCACACTTCTGCTGCCGACATTTGTGCAATCAGACATTGTTTCCGAGGACATACTGGTTTCAGGCCTTTTCGGAATAGCGTGGCTGCGCCCGCAAGCGCTGTTCGGCTTTGAATTCGATCCGTTCATTCATGGCGTGTTCTGGAGCCTGTTTGCCAACACCGCCTTTTTCATTTTGGGGTCTTTGTCACGCAAGCCGGAGCCTGCGGAAAAAATCCAGGCCAATATCTTTGTCCCGGCAGAACTGTCCCCCCTCACCGCACCTGCGCCTGTGGCGGACATCCGTGACCGCCGGCGAATTGCAGGTCACCATTGCACGGTATTTGGGTGAAGAGCGAACCGAACGCTCTTTCCGGCGCTATGCGCGCGAACGCGGCACAGAACTGGAAGCAATGGCAACCGCAGATGCAAGCTTGCTGCGCTTTTCCGAGCAGCTTCTTGCCAGCGCAATTGGCGCGGCTTCATCTCGCCTCGTCCTGTCCTTGATGCTCAAACGGCATGACCCGTCCACAAAAGGCGCGGTCAAATTGCTCGACGATGCGTCGGCCGCCATTCAGTACAACCGCGATCTTCTGCAAACAGCCTTGGATCAGGTCCGACAGGGCATTGGCGTGTTCGACCGGGACCTGCGCTTGATCTGCTGGAACCGGCAGTTCCGCGATCTTTTGGGACTGCCGGCTGAATATGGCCAGGTCGGCACATCACTGGACGCCATCCTCCGTTATGGCGCAGAAACAGGCGAATACGGTGCGGCGCCGGTGGAGGTGACCGTAGCCGATCGGCTTGAAAAACTGGTCGTGCGCCAAGAGACCTTTCAAGAACGGATGCTCGAGTCCGGCCTGGTGCTGGAAGTGCGAATCAGTCCGATGCCGGACGGCGGCATCGTGACAACTTACACCGACATCACCGAGCGTGTGATGGCCGAAGATGCTTTGGCACGCGCCAACGAAACGCTGGAACGCCGGGTCAGGGAGCGCACCGAGGAGCTGACCCATGTCAACAAGCGCCTGATCCAGGCAACCCATGTTGCCGAAGAAGCCAATATCGGAAAGACCCGGTTCTTGGCAGCGGCTGGACACGACATCCTGCAGCCGCTGAATGCGGCCAAACTCTACGCGTCCGTTCTGTCTGACCGCATGAAAGACAGCGAACCGGAAGAATTGGCAAACAATATCGGCGCCGCCCTGGAATCAGTCGAGGAAATCCTGGGCGCCGTTCTCGACATTTCGCGCCTCGATACAGGTGCGATGAAACCGGAGCTCAGCGTCTTTCGCATTTCAGCGATTTTCGATGCGCTTCAGCGCGAATTTGAGCCGGTTGCGCGCGAAAAAGGGATCGAGCTCATCCTTGTGCCAACGTCGCTATCGGTGCGCTCGGACCGCAGGCTGCTGCGCCGATTGCTTCAGAACCTGGTGTCGAACGGCTTGAAGTACACAAAATCCGGAAAAGTACTGGTCGGCTGCCGGCGCCGGGGCAACCAGGTTGCAATTCAGGTTCATGACACCGGGCTGGGAATTCCGCCCAGCCAACAAAAAATCATATTTCAAGAATTTCAACGCCTCGATGACGGCATGCGCGCCGCAAAGGGGCTGGGGCTCGGCCTGTCTATTGTTGAGCGGATCAGCCGGGCATTGGATCACCCGGTCAAACTCCGGTCTTCAATTGGCGAAGGATCCTGCTTTACGGCGGTTGTACCGATTGCCGCCGCTGTTCCAATCGAACCGCTGTCGAAGCCGGTCGTGCAACCGGCCGGTCAGCTTGACGGCATGTGTATTCTGGCAATCGACAATGAACCCGATATCCTTGATGGCATGCGCCAGCTGCTCGAGAGCTGGGGGTGCCTCGTGATCACGGCAAGCGATGATGTCGAAGCATCCCATACCCTCAAAGAAATGGGATTGGCGCCCGATGTGATCTTGATTGATTATCATCTGGACAACGGCAACGGGATTGATGCCGTCATTCGTCTGCGCTGGAAATTCGGCGCAGATATGCCCGCTGCGCTGATAACAGCAGATCGCAGCCGCCCGGTCCGCGCGACAGCGGACGAACAGAACATCGTGATCTTCAACAAGCCGCTCAAACCGGCAGCGCTGCGGGCACATCTCAGCCGTTGGCGCACCACGACAGATGCTGCCGAATAGTCTGTAGTTGAGGCAGATGGCTCACTTCCGGTCTTTCTGCCATCCGGAAATGCTGGTGACGTTCAAGCTGGATGCGATCTGCTGAAGCCGGAAGGCTTCTGCCTGGTCCTCTGCTTCAAATGCTGCATCGAGTTCCCGCTCCGGCGCGCCCCCCGGCAGCTTGCCGATTACCGGGATGTCAGACGGTTTTCCAAAGTAAAATCCTTGCAATGCGTCACAGCCAAGCGTACGCAGCGCCTCTGCTTGGAACTTCGCTTCAACGCCCTCGGCCGTCACCTCAATGCCCAAATTATGCGCGAGCGCGATTACCGCGGAGATAATCGCGAGGCCTTCGCTTCGCTCGCCAATTTCCTCGACAAACGACTTGTCTATCTTGATGCGGTCGAACTTGTACTGCCTGAGGTAGGAAAGCGAAGAATACCCCGTACCGAAATCATCCAGCGCCACTTTCACACCGAGACCCTTCAGCGCTGAAAGGATCTTGCCGGCGCTGCCGAAATCGCGAATGAACACAGACTCTGTGATCTCAAGGATAAGACGCTCGGGCGGGAAACCGGTTTGCCTCAAGGTTGAAGCGACCATTTCGACGAGATTCGGACTTATGAACTGAACCGGAGACAGGTTGACTGAAACCGCCCCCGCCTCGGGCAGGTCCGCATAGGCTTGGCAAGCGCGCCGGAGGACCCATTCTCCAATCGGCAAGATCAAACCGGCATGCTCGGCCACCGGTACAAAAACATCTGGTGGCACCTCTCCGCGGACCGGATGCTGCCAACGGACCAGCACTTCGTTGCTGACCACCTTTTCGGAACGCGCATCGACAATTGGCTGAAATTGAAGGCCTAGTTGCCCCTCGGAAACGGCTTCATGCAGATCTCTCTCGATCGCACGCCTCTCGAGGACCTCACGCTCCATGCACGCCTCAAAGGCCAGCACCCGGCCACGGCCAACCTGTTTAGCCTTGTAGAGTGCGATGTCGGCTTTTCGCAAAAGATCATCGATCCGAACGCCGTCGGCAGGTGCTTGGGCAAATCCGATCGTCGCGCCTATCCCGAAGTCCCGACCGCCAATGCTGAAGGGTGCAGACGCCGCTGTTATGAGTTTTTCGGCGAAGTGCGTTGCGGTCTCCGGACTGCCAAACAGGCCCATGGCCGCGAATTCATCGCCGCCGAAACGCGCAAGGTCCACGCTGTCTCCGCAAACGGCCTGAAAACGGTTCGCGACCATTTTCAAAAGCTCATCGCCCGCCGGATGTCCGCTGGTGTCGTTGACGACCTTGAAGTTGTCGAGATCAATCAAAAACAAGACAGGGTAGTTTGCGCTAAGAAGCTCGTCGACACCCAGCCGGCGCTTGGCACGGGCGAGAAACCAACTCCGGTTCCTTATCCCTGTCAGCGAGTCGTGCTCAGCCATGTGTGTCACAAGCTCGTTGACCCGTTTGGCTTCCGTTATGTCGGAGGCAACGCCTTGATGACCGGAAAAATAGCCGTACTCGTCCGTAACCGGGCTTGCCGACACGGCCCACCAGCGGACGTCCCCGTTGACGTTGACACATATTTCAAGATCGCGGAGTACTGTTTTCTGAGCAAGCGCATCTTCAAGCAGTTTTGCGGCGGCCGTTGCCTTTTCGGATGAACAGCTGCACGCCAAATCGATCATACGTTTGGCCTCAAGCTCGACCCGGGAACAGCCGCTGACCATCAAAAATCGGTCATTGACCCTGCGGAAAAATCCTCTTGTATCGGCTTCCCAAATCCATGCGCTGCGTTTTTCTTCGAACTCGTTCAGCAGCAGTGCGATCAAATCGCCGCGCTGTTCGAGCTCCGCTTCATTCAAGGTATTGGAAACAAACGCACAAGCGCTTGAGAGCACTGCAGCCGCGCAAAGCACAGTGAGCCCCAGGGCAAAAACAGCGAGCAAATAGTTGCTGGCTGCCCCCTCGAATGCCAGTGCGGTTGAAGTTGATAGGCCGATCATTACCACCCAAGGCAAGGCGGCGTTTGGCACGACAGACAAGCAAAAGCCACCAGCACACAAGAGCCCGACCATCGCGGCTGTCAAGACACTCTGGTTCACCTGGCCCGCTGCCGCAGTTGAAGCGATTGGCAAAAGCGACCAAGCAAGCCCGGATGCTTGGGCACACCGAACAAAGTAACTCAAGTCCTTGCGGGCAAGAGATCCAACCGCGCTTGGAGACGAACGCCACCAGACAAAGGCCAGCCAGCCGAAACAAAGTAGCTGGAAACTGCCCCAGCCAACCATAAAGGCGGAGGAAAACAAATCATGAGCAGAATAAATAATAACCAATCCCGCGGCAACTTGTGCGCCGAGGAAAAACGGCAGCAGCTGGCAAACGCCATTGAATTGCGCGGCCCGAACCCGCCGTTCGGTCGTGCTGTCGCTATTGGAAAGCCCGAGCGCTTGCGTCAAGGCGCTGTGCGCATCTGTCGATGAGCGGATGAGGTTGCCAGAGCCTTTGTCCCCACCCCGTTCCGCAGCATTGCCGAAGCCGAGGTTCACCGCGCGGCATGTAAATGCCATCGCAAGCTCTGATAGCTTCGTCAACCACATACGATCACCCACCCAATGAGGGCCACGATTAACTGATCGCAGCCAAGGGTTTACTTTGCCCAAAACTACTGAATCTTGGGTAAACCGCACAGGTGAAACCGCGTTTAACCCGGCCGAGCCGAGTAAACGCATTAATTTTTCAGAATATTGAAGGTGTCAGGCCGAAGAAGCTGCCGCGCCATCACCTGCACTAGTCAGATTTAGATGACCTGTTTCGATTTTGGATGCCGCGATGACAGCCTGCGTTCTGCTCTCGACCCCCAATTTTTGAAGGATTGCGGAAACATGCGCTTTCACCGTCGCCTCAGACACCGACAGCTCGTAGGCGATCTGCTTATTAAGCAACCCCTCTGACAGCATCATAAGCACTCGAACCTGTTGCGGTGTCAGGGTCGCGAGCCGTTGGACGAGATCGCCGGTTCCGTCTTCTCCATTCAGATCAATATCCGGCGGTGTCCAAGTTCCACCATCCATAACGGATGAGATGGCCTCCCGGATAACATCTATCCCATGAGATTTCGGGATAAAGCCGGATGCGCCGAATTCCATAGAACGCCGGATCGCCTGCGCATCTTCATTTGCCGAGACGATGACCACCGGTACCGAGGCGTGCTGAGCGCGCAGATACATCAACCCCGAAAACCCGCGCATGCCCGGCATCGTCAGATCGAGCAGGATCAGGTCTACTTCGCCGTCGTCATCCAGACGCGAGGCGACATCTTCGAGAGCCCCCGCTTCTTCGATCACGGCTTGCGGGTACTGCGTCTCCAGCGCTTGCCTCAAGGCCCCGCGAAACAACGGATGATCATCGGCGATGATGAATCGATAGGTTAGGTCAGCCACCCCTTTTGTCCTCCCTTTTGCCCGCCTTTGCTGCTTGGTTCCAGGATGGCCGCGTGATCAAGGCGCAGTGCGCTTGTCCCCGGCCCGCCTATGCCCGCAATGCGGAAACACTGGCATTCTCCCTGTCAGCTGCCGCCCGGCTTTTGGTGGCCGCTGAAGCAGGCTCTTGCCTGCAGCCAAAACAGCACAGCGTTAGTGCCTTTTCATTCGAAGTTGTTGGTACTTCGTTATACGAGCAATTTGCACTGATCAGGCAACCAAGTCAAAAGCACATTTTCAAGATTTTGAAACCACTATGTCTCCGCCCAACCCTCAGATGCAGAGGGCATTCAGTAAACTCCCAATTTCTACAGCTGAGAGCATTTGAAAACGAAGAAGTCTTTTAAAAACACCTAGCCCGAAAGAAACGATTAGAAGCCAGCGACGTCAAACCTATTGGGAATCATCAAAAAAATGATGTATTTCTAAATTAAAAGACAAATCGATTGAATATTCTAAAAATAGCGACAGGTGAGCAAGAAGTCCGGACATGCCTCAAACGTCTACACTTTACTCTTTCGTCAACCGGTGGGAATGTGACGAAAACGATCATCTGAATGTTCAGTTTTATTTTGCCAGGTTTGAAGAAGCAGACCGCCAGTTCCGTTTGTTGTCGGGTTTGAGCGATGCCGTCGCTGGCCCACGCCGGGTCCGCCACATTCGCTACCACCGGGAGCTGAAAGACGCCGATCTGATAGAGGTGCGCTCCGGACTGGCCTTTGACGGTCCGCACATGCTGACCGTTATTCACGAAATGCTGGACCCAGCCACAGGGACGCTCGCGGCCACCGCGATCGACGGTTATGATCCGGGCACGCATGCGGCAAAATCGCTAAGGGACAGGTTTGCGCCGCATATCGTTGCCATGCCGGAACACGCTGCGCCAAGAGGTTTGGGCGCTTCGCCCGCCCCTGGCCGAACCGGGCCTTCCGATTTGGAAAGCCAGAGCGCGCAAATCTGCTTTAGGGGCACGGTGATGCCCCGGCATTTAGGCCCGGACAACAAGGCTGATGACGGCTTTGCCTTGTCAGCCTTTACGGACGGGGTCGTCCATGTCTGGCAAAGGACCCCGATGAACCATGCATTTCTGACCAAGCACGGTTACGGACGCGTCGCGGTAGAGATGAAGCTGACTTGGCACAGCCCGCTAAAAAACGGCGAGGCATTCTATATTCTGACGGGCTTTACCGGTTGCCGGGAAAAGACATTCTCGTTCCGCCATCATATGTTCGAGGCGCGGACTGACAGGCTGGTGGCATGCCTGGATGTGGTTGCTCTGGTGCTTGATCTCAAAACCCGCAAATCGGTTGCCCTTCCCGGATCGGCCATGGATCAAATCAGGCGCCAAACGATCTCAGTCTAGGCGATCGCAGCGCCGAAATGCGATTTGCTGCCAGAGAGAGGGCTATCCGCCGTTCTGATCCTGGTCAAAGTCCTGCTGAAGCTCCTTCATCAAGCCGAAAAAGCGCCTCATGGCGCTTTCAGAAAATGACAGGATGCGCTCCAGCTCCTCTTCATCTTCGGGAAGTTGCGCCGGCTCGTCCGCGGCCCGCGTGTCGGGCGCCCCTTCTTCGAGCGAGGATAAAGGCTCCGTTCCATCCACCGCACTGCCCGGCCTGCGGGGTACGCTACGCTCTGAAAGCTGGCGGCGCATGTCTGCAAGGTCTTCCTGCAAACTTGCTATCGTCTCTCGCGCAGTCTCCAAGGCGTCTTCCGCCGTCTGCCGCCCGGCCTCTGCATCTTCAACCGAAGCCGTCAGTTCATCGATTTCGGCAGCCAGATCCTCAATTTCCGCCTCGTAGGCTTGTTCAGCAAAAGGCGCAGGCAGGCACCTCCAGCTATCGTTGCTTTCTTGACAGTAACTCACGGTTCCCTTGAGCTTGTCGAGGCGCAGATAGTCGCCATCTGCTTCGATAAGCATAAAGCGCTCCGTTGCGGACGCTTTCAGCTCTTCTAAGGACAAGTCGCCGTTCGATCCGTCCCCCGCAATCAACTCCAGTTTTACCTGCGGAGAAATCTGTTTTTCCAGTCCGCCCGCTTGCACCGATGCGCTCCAAAGCGCAATGGCTGCACACGCCAGCGTGCCTGTCAAAACCGATCCGGATCCCATCATTCCATTCCTTCGGACGCCCATCTTTGCCTGCCCGAATATCGCACATTCGGATAGGCGCGGCATGGGGAATTAACCTTTTAATAAGGTTTTCCAAAGGTCCTTTTGGCGACCGGTCTCATAGAGGGTGATATGGCCCACGCTTTGAGATGAGCGCATCCTCCAAAATCTCGAGGCGGTCTTGCCCCCAGAACGGTTCGCCGTTCAAGACGTAAGTTGGTGATCCGATCAGCCCTTGATGAACCGCCTGCTCTTGATTGGCAGTGTAAATTCCTTTGATCTCGTCGGACTGCGCAGCCTTTAAAATAGCAGCTGGCTCATGGCCAAGGTCTGCAAGGCATTCAGCAAGAACCGGTTCCTCCGCGATGTTCTTATCATCCGCCCAGATCGCCTTGAACACGGACGCGCTGAACGCCAAGGCATCCTTGCCCGCCTCCGCCAGTGCAATTGCACAACAGTCTGGCAAAGCCGGAGGTGTGGGGAAAAAGGCCGGTTTCATCGTAAGCGGAACGTTCCGCTTGTCGCGCCAGCGCTGCATCTCAACGAACCGATAAGCCTGGCGGGCCGGATGACGTTTTCCCAGCGGCAATCCGCCAGACGATGCAAAAACGCCGGACAAATCCACCGGCCGGGCACGAACTGTGACGTCGTGTTTTTGTGCCAGCTCGATAAACGCGTTGTGCCCCAAATAGGCCCAAGGCGAGATATGCGTATAAAAATAGTCGATCACAACGCTCATGGCGCTTCCCCAAAAAAACCGACTGGACCCTGCGCGGTTTCGCCTTCACGATCAAGCCACGGTCGCGTTCAAAAGAACTTTAAGTGACTCAATTCGGTCTGCCTGTGATGGTGGCTTGTCCCAACGAATCCTGGAAATACGAGGAAACCGCATCGCAAGCCCGGATTTGTGCCGCGGAGACCGGTTGAGTCCCTCAAACGCCACCTCGAAAACCAGTCCGGTCACCTGATCATGCTTGACTTCACGCACCGGCCCGAAACGGTTGACCGTGTTGTTGCGGACGAACCGGTCAATTTCCTTCAATTCCTCATCAGTGAATCCGAAATAAGCTTTGCCCACCGGTACCAGCTCCTCATGCCCGCCATCGTTTTGGCGCCAAACGCCGAAGGTGTAGTCTGAATAAAATGAGGATCGTTTGCCGTGGCCACGTTGCGCATACATCAAGACAGCATCAATCAGATGAGGCTGGCGCTTCCATTTGAACCACTGCCCCTTTGGCCGTCCGGGAACATAAGGTGCGTCGCGCCTTTTCAACATGAGCCCCTCCACCGCCACGGCATCGTCCCGTGCCAGATGGCTCTCAGGTGACCTTCGGGCACCCGCAATCTCGTCCCAGGATGTCACACACACGAAGGGCGACAGTTCGATTTTCGGATCATTCAGCTCACGCAGGAACGCTTCGAGATGCCCCCTGCGTTCAATGAACGGTAGAGGCCGCAGATCTTCCCCGTTCCATGACAGAAGGTCATAGGCCCGGATTGCCGCCGGATACTCCTTCAGCAGCTTTGGACCGGCCGTTTTCCGGTTGAGACGCTTCTGCAAATCAGAAAACGGCCGGACCAAGCCGTCTTTGATAACCAAAAGCTCGCCATCAAGCGCTGCATTGAAGGACAGACGCTCCACAACATCGGGAAAAGCCCGGGAGATATCGTCCCCGGTCCGGCTGTATAATCGGGCAACGCGCTGGCCATCCTCATCCACGCCCGAAGCCGCCTGGACCCGGATCCCGTCCCACTTCCACTCAACTGCAAACGTGTCGGCTTCAAGCGTCGCGATATCTTTTTCCTCATCCAGCGGATGGGCCAGCATCACGGGCCTAAAAGGGGCCGGATCTTGCGTTTGCGGCGGTCCAGCGCGCCCTTCTGCCCATTCGAACAGGGCGACGTAAGGTGGCGTCAATCCGTGCCAGACCTCTTCCACGTCGTCGGGCTGAAATCCTCCTAAACGCGCGATGGCCGTTTTTGCCAGCCGCGCGGACACCCCAACACGCAAACCGCCGGCAATAAGCTTAAGAAGCGCCCAGCGCCCGGTTTCGTCCAATGCATCCAGCCAACCGGCGATCAGGCCCGGCAGGTCTGACCTGGTTGCCGTTTCAAGTGCCTCTACAACCTCTTTCAGCGCTGGCGCATAGCCAACTTCTCCGTCCGGATCAGTTGGCCACATAAGCGCAATTGTCTCGGACAGGTCCCCGACGAAATCATAGGACAGTTCGAACAGCCGGGGGTCTGTGCGCTCGCTGATCAAAGCGCGCAGCAATGCGGGCTTTGCGTTTTTGAACGACAGGTCACCGGTCAGGGCCGCCATAGCATACCCGCGATCGGGGTCCGATGCCTGCTTGAGATAACGAACAAGCAGTGCCTCCTTGGCCAGCCTGCGTGGCTCAAGGGAAAGTCGATCCAGCAATTCAGCAAATTGGAGCATTGGATGAAGCGTCTGTTTTCGGTCCCCTGTTACATGCATCATGTCCCGGAACGATCAACTGCTCACGTTTATTTCCGTCTATTTGCCTGGCGCCGATCTCTGGCCCCCCGTGGCTTTGCTGATTACAAAGCTGGACGTTTTCGTGCTTTACGCGTATAAGGCCGAACTCCGTGCGAATAATTAAACATCCGCGGCGCGTCCGCCGCAGTTTGCAGCGCACCATCCCCATTGAAAGACATAAATGACCGACTTATCCGCTCTCGCCCCGGCGCTGAAGACAGCGCTTGCCAAAAAAGGGTACGAGACACTTACATCCGTTCAGGAAAGCGTGCTGAACGACGCGCCGGAACATGCTGACCTTCTGGTATCCGCTCAAACCGGATCTGGAAAGACTGTCGCATTCGGCCTCGCGCTTGCACCCACCTTGCTCGACGGCGCGGACCATCTGGGTCCCGCAGGCTCTCCTGTCGCCTTGGCGATCGCTCCAACCCGCGAACTTGCGCTGCAAGTAAAAGAAGAACTGAGCTGGCTTTATTCTGAAGCCGGAGCCCAAACGACGTCTTGTGTTGGTGGCATGGACCCGCGCACAGAACGCAGGGCCCTCGAGCGCGGCGCACATATTGTCGTTGGAACGCCGGGCCGACTGCGTGATCATATTGAGCGCGGAGCGCTCGACCTGTCTCAGCTCAAAGCGGTTGTGCTTGATGAAGCCGATGAAATGCTGGACATGGGCTTTCGCGAAGACCTTGAGTTCATCCTGGATGCCGCCCCTGAAAGCCGCCGGACCTTGCTGTTTTCAGCAACGGTCCCGAAACCGATCGCGGAACTTGCCAAGCGCTTCCAGAAGGATGCCGTCCGGCTGACCACCATCAATGCGCGCGAACAGCACGGCGATATCGAGTACATCGCCCATCCAGTGGCCCCGAATGAGCGCGAAAACGCGATCATCAACGTTTTGCGTTTGCACCAGTCGGACAAGGCCATCCTGTTCTGCTCGACACGCGAGGCCGTCAAACGCCTGACCAGCCGCTTGGCCAACCGGGGCTTTTCGATTGTGTCGCTTTCAGGAGAGCTCAGCCAGGAACAGCGCAGTGCGGCTCTGGCCGCCATTAAGGACGGCAGGGCCCAGGTGTGTGTTGCAACGGACGTTGCTGCACGCGGGATCGATTTGCCAAACCTGGATCTGGTAATCCATGCGGACTTGCCGACCGGTAAAGCGGCTCTCCTGCACCGGTCCGGCCGGACCGGGCGTGCGGGCCGAAAAGGCACCTGCGTGCTTATGGTCCCCTATCCGCGTCGGCGCGCTGCAGAGCGAACCCTGCATTTTGCAGGTGTCAAAGTCACCTGGAAACCAGCACCAACGGCAGACGACATCCGCGCGAAAGACAAGGAACGCCTGTTCGCGGACCCGGTCCTGTCGGCTGAGCTGGAGCCGGAAGAACGTGAGGTAGCGCAAGGGCTCTTGAGCCAGCACGGCCCGGAACAGATCGCAGCAGCCTTCGTCAAGCTTTATCAATCTCGCCTGCCGGCTCCGGAAGAGGTTTCCGAGGCAAATGAAGACACGATGCGCGGCCGCGATGCCGGCTCGCAGGGCGGACGTCTAGCCGAAATCAAAGGCAAGTTCGACGATGGTGTCTGGTTCCGCCTCTCGCTCGGCCACAAGCACCGGGCCGATCCGCGCTGGTTGCTACCGATGATCTGCCGGGCCGGACATGTCACCAAAAAGGAAGTTGGCGCGATCAAGATTTTCCAGAACGAAACGCGCTTTGAAATCGCTGGAACCCATGCTGAGCGGTACGCCTCCGTTATCAAGCGGGACGGGACCGGCGAAGACAATGTCACGATTTCGCTGCTTGATGCGCGCGGCGGAAAAACGCCGCCGCCCCCGCGCCCCGACAGACCCGGCAGCAACCGGCAACGGCGCGATGGTGTAAAACGCGATCAACGCTTGGATGTCTATGAGGGCGGCCGTGAAGACCGTGTTGAAAATCGTGACCGTTCCCGCGGGCGGCCCAATGAGCGGGATTTTGACCGTTCAAAGCCAGGTAAAAAACGCCGCCGGTTTGACGAAGACGAAGCGCGGCCAAACCATCCGGCCTATGAGCCGCTTGACATGAACGCGCTGGACAAAGCCGGAGCCGACAAAAAGCCCAGGCAGGACGCCGGGCGTCCGGCACGTACGGAAGCCGATGGGGCCGACAAAAAACGCGGCAAAACACCTGCTAAATCCGGTAAGCCGGCCGGGCCAAAAAAGAAGTCCCCGAAGAAAAACAAGCCGTCGCGTGCGGCCCGTAAGGCGGCCCGGAGCGAGTAGAACGGGAAGGGGCGGGCTTACGCCGCCCTATTCATTGATGATCATCGCGATAGCCCAGTCCGGGCCATCTTGGATAAGGTGATAGTGGCAGGTGAACTCGATAATGGTCTCACCGCCACTGCCCTCCTGCTGCCAATCGAGCGTCACCATTGCTGACCCGCCGCTTATATGGCTCGACAACACTTGAAACTCGGAATGCGACACGCCCTCCTTGTCCAGAGCGGCCAAAAGCGCCTCAATGTTCTCTAAAAGTTCTTCGTCATCGTTGAAAACATGCCCCTTGTCGTGCTGCCATATGGTTGCAGGCAAGGTGAAACAATCGCAAATCCGGTCGGCATCAAAATCGTTGAAGCCTGCCTGATAGTCTTCAAATAGCTGGGAAATGGTCTCTTCGGCCGCCGAACCGTTGTCCGGGCCCGAACCATTCGCATGGCCGTTGCCCGGCGTGTCGGATTGTTGATTCTCAGACATCTCAAAAACGTGCCCCCATGGCGATGATCGAAGACCCGGTCTCAGACCGCGGCCCCGGTTTCACGTGGTTGTTCGACAGACGTGTCGGCCTCTTCGCCGTCACCATATCCAATCATGTTCAACGGCCGTGCCTGCAGTCCTTGACGCTCGCACCAATGCACCAGCGCCTCTTCGGCCCCATGAGTGACCCATATCTGTCCGGCACCGGTTTCTGCAAGGGTTCTGCACAGATCATCCCAATCCGCGTGATCCGAGAGAATAAGCGGCAATTCGGCACCGCGTTGCCGCGCCCTGGCACGAACGGTCATCCATCCGGACGCCATAGCTGTGACCGGGTCGCCGAAACGCCGCGCCCAGCGATCGGCCAATTGGCCCGGCGGGCAAAGCACGATCTCGCCTGCAAGTTCCTTTCCCCGCCTCCCAACCGGTTCAATTTCACCGAGGTCAATTCCCTGATCGATATAGTACCGCGTTAGCTTTTCCAGCGCGCCATGAAGGTAGATCGTTTTTTCATAACCGGCACGGCGAAGCTCCGCGATCACACGCTGAGCCTTGCCAAGCGCATAAGCCCCGACAAGATGCGTGCGGTCAGCAAACACTTGCAAGGACGTCAGGAGTTTGTTCATTTCCTTCGACGCGACTGGATGCCGGAACACCGGCAGGCCAAAGGTTGCTTCGGTCACGAATGTATCACAGTGCACCAGCTCGAACGGTGCGCAAGTCGGATCCTCCTGGCGTTTGTAGTCACCGGAGACCACCGTGCGGCCGGACCAGTTTTCCAACAACACCTGAGCGGACCCCAGCACGTGTCCTGCGGGGTGAAGTGACACGGCAACATCTCCGACTTGCACCGCTGCGCCGTAGGCCTCGGCTTGCGTGTTGCCGGCAAAATTCTTGCCATAACGGATCGCCATGATGTCGAGCGTTTGCTGCGTCGCCAGGACGGCCCCATGACCGGAGCGGGCGTGGTCGGCGTGACCATGCGTAATGATTGCCCGCTCCACCGGGCGGATCGGATCGATATGCGCTCTGGCCGAGGCACAATAAAGACCTTCCGGCGTAAGGGTAAGCATCTCTGACATGGGAAAGAGAATAGGTCTGTCCTGTCGAAATGCCAGTTCAAGTTTCTCCGTCCCCCCTCTCGCCTTTCCGCAGCGCGCACCATAAAAAGCCGTCATGGACGCAAGCCTTCTTCCCAACCGATTCCTGAACTGGTTTGCCGAACGTGGCTGGTCGCCTCGGTCTCATCAACTCGCCCTGCTCGATCACCTGGCCCGCGGCCGATCCACCTTGCTGATTGCCCCCACCGGCGCGGGCAAAACACTGGCCGGGTTTCTGCCCAGTCTGGTTGAGCTGGACATGCGCTCAAAATTGCCCCCGGGATCACCTGGAAAAAAGGGGCTGCACACACTCTACATTTCACCACTCAAAGCGCTAGCGGTGGACATTGCGCGCAACCTTGAGACACCGGTCTCCCAAATGGGGCTTGATATCCGCATCGAGACCCGAACGGGCGACACCCCATCACACAAGCGGCAAAGGCAGAAAATCAACCCGCCGGACATGCTTTTGACAACGCCCGAGCAAATTGCGCTGCTGGTGTCAGACCCTGCCGCGCAAGAGTTGTTTGCAGGCGTCAAGACGATCATTCTCGACGAACTGCATGCGCTGGTGACATCAAAACGCGGCGACCTGCTGGCCCTCGGCCTTGCGCGCTTGCGCAAGCTGGCGCCTAGCCTCAGATCCATAGGCTTGTCGGCGACCGTCGCCGAGCCGGATGACTTGCGGGCCTATCTGGTTGCCCAGCTCGATCCGGAAGTGAGGGCACTTTCCGACATCGTTGAAGTGAGCGGAGGTGCCGCCCCCGACATTCACATCCTGGATTCCGAGGAGCGCCTGCCCTGGTCGGGCCATGGCGCGCGCTACGCCTATCCGGAGATTTACGAGCTGATCAAGCAGCACCGGGTGACGCTGGTGTTCGTGAACACCCGCAGCCAGGCTGAGGCGGTTTTTCAGGATATATGGCGCATCAACGACGAAACGCTGCCGATTGCTCTGCATCACGGTTCGCTGGATGTCGCCCAGCGCCGGCGTATTGAAGCCGCAATGGCTGCCGGGTCCTTGCGCGCGGTCGTTGCCACATCCTCACTCGATATGGGAATCGACTGGGGCGACATTGATCTTGTGATCAACATCGGAGCTCCCAAAGGCGCAAGCCGCCTTGCCCAGCGCATCGGGCGGGCAAACCACAGGATGGACGAACCCTCAAAGGCGGTGCTGGTTCCGTCCAACCGCTTTGAGGTCCTCGAATGCCAGGCCGCACTGGCCGCATCGAAGCGGGGCGACCAGGACACGCCCCCTTTACGCAAAGGGGCACTGGACGTTTTGGCCCAGCATGTCATGGGCCTGGCCTGCGCCAACCCGCTGGATCCGCTCACCACTTTTGATGAAATCCGGTCCTGCGAAACCTACCGGCATCTGGACTGGGAGACCTTTGAACGGGTACTCGATTTTGTGGCAACCGGCGGCTATGCACTGAAGAGCTACGACCGATACGCCAAACTGAAACAGGGCAAGGACGGTCTCTGGCGGATTGCAAACCAGAAGATTGCACAGCAATACCGGTTGAATGTCGGCACGATTGTTGAAGCGCCCATGCTGAAGGTCCGGCTTGTGCGCTCCAAGGCAGATGGCCGGCGCACCCCGGTGGGCCGTGGTGGGCGCATGCTTGGCGAAATCGAGGAATGGTTCGTCGAACAGCTTACCCCTGGTGACACATTCATCTTTGGCGGCGAAATCCTGCGCTTTGAAAGCATGAAAGAAGCGGAGGTCTATGTTTCGCGGGCAAAAACGGAAAACCCGATGATCCCGTCTTACCAGGGCGGAAAATTCCCACTGTCAACATACCTTGCCGACAGCGTCCGCCATATGCTTGCCACGCCGTCAAGCTGGCAGTTCCTGCCCGACCAGGTACGGGACTGGCTGCGGCTTCAGGAGGAAAAGTCGGTCTTGCCAACCCGCGACGGCTTGCTGGTCGAGACGTTTCCGCGCGGCAACAAATTCTACATGGTCTGTTATCCGTTCGAAGGTCGGCTTGCGCATCAAACACTCGGTATGCTGCTGACCAAAAGGCTT
This sequence comes from Roseibium hamelinense, assembly GCF_007830545.1. GTDB lineage: Bacteria > Pseudomonadota > Alphaproteobacteria > Rhizobiales > Stappiaceae > Roseibium > Roseibium hamelinense. The sequence goes on along the minus strand of NZ_VLLF01000007.1, from coordinate 122,500 downwards.
GAGCGCGCCGGGGCAAAACCGATGGGTTTCGTCGCCAATGACTATGCTTTGTCCATTTGGGGCCTGATGGACTTGACTCAGATGTGCGAAACCGGTCGCCTGTCGATGGACGCATTGTTCGAGCAGGACATTCTGGGTGACGATCTTGACGCATGGCTGGCGGAATCGCACCTTATGAAGCGGACATTCCGGTATTGCGCGGTGATTGCCGGCTTGATTGAACGGCGCCATCCAGGTCAGGAAAAAACCGGCCGCCAGGTCACTGTATCGTCAGATTTGATTTATGATGTGCTGCGCGCCCATGAGCCCGATCACATCCTTCTAAAGGCGACATGGAACGACGCCGCGGAAGGACTTTTGGATATCTCCAGACTAGGTGAACTTCTTTCGCGGATAAGGGGACGAATCACGCATACTCGTCTTGAGAGAGTCTCACCACTCGCCGTTCCCGTCCTGCTTGAAATCGGACGCGAACCTGTCTACGGCGAAGCAATGGAGAGTATTTTGGAAGACGCCGCGGAAGATCTTGTGCAGGAGGCGCTGGCATGAGCGCTCTCAATACCGATTTGGCCCAATTTACCGTTGCGCCGGTTTGCCATGATATCCAAATCAACGGCCAAACAGTTGGCCTGCACGACAGCGGTGTTTTGTGGTGGCCTGAAGAATCCACACTCGTCGTCGCTGACCTGCATTTTGAAAAAGGATCTTCCTATGCCCGGCGCGGCGTCATGCTGCCGCCCTACGACACAGCCGCCACACTGGAAAAGCTCGCCGCAGTGATCGAAGCATTCGATCCCGCCTGCGTCATTGCGCTTGGCGACAGTTTTCATGACCGCGATGGCTCCGATCGGCTGCCGCCAGCCTACCGGGCCTTTCTGACGACCTTGCAGATCAATCGTGACTGGATATGGGTAACGGGCAATCACGACCCGGTCGCCCCAGTGCGGCTTTGCGGGGAAAGTGTCGAGGAAATCCGAATAGGCCAGCTGAACTTCCGTCATGAACCGGTCGAGACCTATGATCGCGAAAAGTGCGCCGGCGAAGTATGTGGCCACCTACACCCGGCGGCACGCGTTCGCCGATACGGCCGGTCAATCCGACGTGCATGTTTTGTCACGGATGGAAACCGTATGGTGCTTCCGGCTTTCGGCGCGCTGACCGGCGGGCTGAATGTGACAGACCGAGCGTTCCGGCCACTGTTCTCCGCACGCAAGTTTTCCGCGTTTCTACTCGGCAATGACCGGCTATACCCGTTCACTGCCTCACGTCTCATCGGCGACTGAAGCGCTCTCGTACGGCTCAGCATCTGGCGCAGGTCGTTCGGATTCGCCGACCTTTACCCAAGCGACAACAAGCTCATAGAACACCGACAGCACGACCGGGCCAAGGAACAGCCCGATCAGGCCATACGTCAAAGTGCCTCCCAAAACTCCGATCAAAATCACAAGCATGGGAACGGCAAGTCCCCGCGCCATCAGGAACGGGCGAAGCACGTTGTCGACAAGCATGATCGGGATCATGAGCACGGTGAATACAAGCGCCAAAACAGCGCCCATCGATGACCATGCCCAAATGACAACCGGTATTATCACCAGTGCAGGACCGATTTGGACAATACACAAGACCAGGGCGGCAAACGCTAGCAAGCCCGCATAGGGCACACCAAAACCGACCATAACGATACCGGCCAGCAAGCTTTGGAGAAACGCCACGCCGATGACGCCGCGTGACACATTGCGAATGGTTGCGCCTGCCAAATCCACAAATTCTGCGCCCCGCGGGGCAATGATCCGATCTGCAAACCGGCGTGCCCCCGAGGCAAGCAATGGTCCTGGTACGAACAGGAACCCGGAAATCAGGATCGATATTGCGAAAAACAAAACCGTGCCGCTGAGGCTGGCCAGCGCGCTTAAGATCCGTGTTCCTGCCGGGACGATGAAAGGGGCAACTTTGGTAATTGCTTGTTCAAGGCTGTCGGAAGCCAGTGCCCACATATCCGAAATCTGCTTGCCCACCACAGGAACATCGGCCAGTCGTTGCGGAGGCTCCGCCACTTGCAGCGACCCATCTGACACATGCTGGTAAAAAACCTGGAGCGTTTCGACCATGCTGAAGACCAACAGGGCAACCGGGCCGATCACAATCACCAGGCCAATCAACGTGATCAAGGCCGCAGCGAGCCCTTCCCGGTTTCCCAATCTCGAAGCCAACCAACGGTAAGCAGGATAGAGTGCGACGGTCAGAACGACTGCCCACAACATGAAAACGGCAAATGGCGCCACCAGTTGAAGGGAGAAATATGCAAAGATGCCAAGGACGCCAAGGCGCACGGCGATGTCGATGACCTTGGCGTCCACACTTTGCGATCGGGGCGGTTCGAGTGTCTGTTCGTTGTCGTGACCGTCTGACATGCCCAATAACCCACAATTTCCATTTGGCTAAAACGCTGATAACTATGCGTAACGGCTTTCCCAAGCCCGTCAATCACCCACATGCTCAATGCAGCAATTAAAAACAGTGACGCTTCCCCGATCTGACCTACCTATCACGGCCAAGACCGAAACCTGGTAGGAGGATGCAGCGATGCTGTTCGTGAAAAGGGCTATCCTGGCGGCATTCATGATTTTTGCTTGCGCCGGCGGAAAATCAGCCGTGGCAAATGATCAGGCCTGGGCGGCTCTTGAAGAGGGCGGCATTGTCCTGTTTCGACATGCCCTCGCTCCTGGGACCGGGGACCCGAGCAATTTCGAGATCGGCAATTGCTCCACCCAAAGAAACCTCAATGACCGGGGCCGCGCGGAATCGCGCGCCATCGGCGCAGAATTTCGGGAGCGCGGAGTTGAGGTCGGACAGGTTCTGACCTCGCAATGGTGCCGTTGCCGGGAGACCGCGGAGCTGGCTTTTCCAGACCAGGTTGAAGACGCGCCCGCTTTTAATTCATTTTTCCAAAACCGACGCGCCGGGCCCCAGCAAACCCGTGAAGCAAAGGAGATCCTGGCAAATTGGAATGGTCCGGGCGGGCTTGTTGTTGTCACCCACCAAGTAAACATTACCGCACTGACCGACATTTTCCCACGCTCCGGTGAAGGCATTGTAGTGCGGGTAGTGAATGGCGCTGTCGAAGTGGTTGGACGCCTGCCGGTGCCACGGGTGGAGTAGCGTCGGGCGCAGAGGCCGCTTAGTCTTTTTTGAAAATCACGCTTGCAAGCCAGCCGGTCAAGATCGCGATCAGAACGGCGAGAATGCCATAGAGCGCCGAGTAGTTTTGTGCGAGCTCGAATGTGAGCTGCTCAAAGCCGGTTTTTGCGACGGCGAGATCTTGCTCCGTCTTCGACAAAAGGCTGCCATCCTGCAACAGGAAACTTTTGATCTTGTAACTTCCGACAGGAATATTCGCTGGAAGCGCAACCGTGGTTCGAAACATGGATTCAGTGAGAAATTCAATAGACTGGCGCTGTTCGGAATAAAGGCCCTGCTCCTGACGAAGCCGAATAAACGCCTTGCGGAAATCGTCGCGCTCCGACAACGGCACTCCTGAACTTCCTGTCACCGCGAGATTGAGGTGGTTGAGGCCAATTTGATACTCATCCAGCAGCTCCCGGCCGCCGAGATCCCCCACATTTGCGGTGCTTGCCAGGGCATAAAATGACGGCACATCCTGGAACGTTTCGTAGTGGCGGTTTACCCAAACCCCCAAAAAGCGACCCTTGCGCCTGGTTGTGATGTTTTGGGCCGGACCTTCCACGATGATGGCCAGATCATATTTGCCGCGGCGGCCGACGGAATTCGCATCACGTGTGACCTGTCCGAAAATGACAATCGCGGTTCCGGTAAAATTCGACTGGATTGATACGGTGTCGGACGAGATAGCGGTTACCAGCTCTTCGGCTGCGGGTTCCCTCTGCACTGCAAACGCTGCCCATGCCGCAATTACAAGAAGGGCGAAAAAGCGCGTCATGCTCCTGCCCCCTTAGTGATCGCGATCGAATACAGGTCCTCTGGTACAAGCAGCAGGTCGATGGCAAATCTTACGCCAACGCTCAAAACCAAAAGCGCGAGCAACAAACGCAATTGATCCCCGCGCAGGTTTTGTCCCATCCGCGCCCCGAATTGTGCGCCGATAACCCCCCCTACCATTAAGGTAATTGCCAGAACGATGTCGACTGTCTGGGTTCCGATTGAATGAAAGATAGTCGCAGCCGACATCGTAAAAAGGATCTGGAACAACGACGTTCCGATGACGATGCTGGTCGGCACACGAAGAAGATAAATCAGCGCAGGAACCATCATGAAGCCGCCGCCGATACCGAGAACCGAGCCTAGAAAACCTATAACAGCCCCGAGGCCGAGAATCGGAATTATGCTCACATAGAGTTTTGACCGGCGGAAGCGCATTTTGAACGGCAGGCCGTGAATCCAGTTATGCTGGCCGGGACGCCGCGAACGCGGTGCCGCACCTTTTTTGCGCTGACGGATTGCCCGGACAGATTCCACCAGCATCAATCCGCCGATCGTGCCCAAAAATGTGACATAAGAAAGAGAGATGACGACATCAAGCTGGCCAACCTGCTGCAGCAGGTCAAACAACAAGACACCGAGCAGCGAACCGATCACACCGCCGACGAGCAGCATGGACGCGAGTTTCAGGTCAATCGCCTTACGCCGCCAATAACTGACAACAGCCGACGCGGACGAAGCGACGACCTGTGTCGTGACCGTTGCCACAGACACCGCTGGAGGAATGCCGGAGAAGATAAGCAAGGGTGTGAGCAAGAACCCGCCGCCGATGCCAAACAGGCCGGACAAAAAGCCGACCGCGCCGCCCATGCCGAAAATAACGAACATGTTGACCGGTATTTCGGCGATGGGCAGATATAATTGCACGGGATATAGCCGGGTTTTCGTGTGTGCACTATAGCACACAACATCCTACATACGCTGGTTAAAGCGCCTTCGGCCAAGCGCTGTCAACCAAACATACAACCAGTTTCCGAAAAGCCGTTTAAATCGACTGGCTGTCCAGCTCTTTCATCAACTCAGCGTCGATCTCACCGGTCTCCGGCAGTCCCAGCGAGCGCTGGAAGGCACGCACTGCCGAGCGCGTCCGCGGACCGATTTGCCCATCCGGCGTTCCGGTGTCGAAGCCGAGCTGGTTCAACTGAGACTGCGCCTTGAGCACCATCGCTTCATAGTCGAAGACGCCGCCCGCCGCAGATGCGTTGGTTGCCGCTGAAGGTGCGCCCACCCATTCAGGCTCGGTGACGACCTTGTTTGCTGCCGGATCAGGCGTGAGGAGCTTGAAATTCTCCACCGCGAGTCGTGCATTGGCAAGCTGTGCCTGATCCATGGTGTTTGCCACATCATCACGCTTTTTTGCCGCGTCCCTATCGCCTTGTTCTGCCGCAATGGCAAACCACTTGTAGCTTGCGGTCAGATCCTTCTCCACGCCAAGGCCGCGCGCATACAAAATGCCAAGATTGAAAAGGCTGTCTTTGACACCGTATTTTGCGGCATTTTCAAACCACTTTGCTGCCTGCGTGAAATCCGGCGCACCATCAACGCCTTCGGCATAAAGAACGGCAAGGTTATGCATGGCCTTGGCGTTTCCAGCTTCTGCAGCCCGTGTGTACCAGTCCCGCGCCTTTACAAGATCCTGATCGACACCGCGGCCTTTTTCATAAAGGCTGGCCAGACGATATTGTGCAGGCGGCAGTCCTTGGTCAGCTGCTTTTTGATACCATTTGGCAGCCTCACCCAAGTCGGCGCCCACGCTGCCGCCTTCGGTGTATTTCACGCCAACAAGAAACGCAGCAGCCGGGTTTCCGCCGGCAGCTGCACTGCGCAGCGCCATCGGGCCGACTTCCTCCGGCGGAAGGCTGGATACCAGGCCGGCATTGCTTACGCCCGCAGGTCCTGGCTCGAATGCCGAAGGTTGATCGCCTGTTCCCGGCTGAGACCCGTCTGCAAAAGTGCCGTTGACAGCAGCCGGCGGCGCAAAGGCCAGTTCGGCCGCCGGATCCGATATACCGGCTCCGTCTGCCTCTGGAGCTGCAGCGGTTTCAAGCGGTTCGGGCGTTTGAGCCTCCGGCCCGGATAGGCCCGCAGGTGCTGAGGCTGTATTCGGCGGTGCAGTCGCAGCGACCGTTCCCCCGACAGTATCACTCTCGGCTTCCGGCGCGCCGGCAGTCGCTGTTGTTGTATCTTCGGGCTCGGTGGCCGTTGATTGTTCCTGAACGACCGGCGCCGGATCGGTTGCGGCGACTTGTTCACCGTCACCGCCCGAAGTGGCCATTTTGAAGACCTGAAGCGTCCCAAGCGCAAGAACGACCGCGGCGGCCGCATAGAGCAAGGCCCGGCGGCGCCCGCCCCCTGTAGACGGGGTCTCCTCTTCCGGCGCAGGCCGGTCGCCAGCCAGAGGTGCATCCGGTTCGATGCGGGGCTCTGCGTTTGGCGTGTAAACCGGCGCTTCCGGCGTTTTGTCAGAAAGACTGTCAGCAATAGCCGGTTCATCTTCCGGTTTGTTACGCTTCAAGACGCTGCGCAGCCAGCCGGCCCGCTCTTTTCCCTTTGAACTCTCGGCTTCGTCTTGTCGACTGCGGCGGGACCGTTTGTCGACCTTGGCCGCTTCCTCGGACGCGGCCTGAGCGGCGCGGCGGGCCGCGGCGATGAAATCCGCCTTGCGGTCCCGGTTTCGGTCACTGCTTCGCTCGCTTTCAGAAGGCGCTGCAGCCATGGAGGCCGAGGCATAATCCGGCGCGTACTTATGCGGCGGTTCGTTGTCGATCGGCTCCGGTGCGAGTTCGGGTTGCGGATAATCGGACTGCGCTTTGCTAGTCGTTTGCGCATAGGGCATGTCAGACTTTTCAAGCGACTCCAGCCGCTCTGTCAAAGACCCCAGGATCGATTGCACACCGTCGAACGTGTTGCGCGTACGCTCTTCGCTGCCTTCCGCAGCATCCAGCAAGCGGCGCAAATCGTTTTGGAGGCTTGAAATCGCTTCGTCATATTCCGCTGTGCGCTGTGGCTGGTGATCAGAGACTGCCTCCCGTGCCGCTTCTTTGGCGATCTCGACGACTTCGCTGCGGGTTTCTTGAAGATTGCGTTCAATGCGCTCGAGAGCTGTTGCGACTTCGCTCATGTCGTTTGAACGATGCGATGACTTTTCCAACTGTTCAGCAAGTGCCGAAACTTTTGCGCCGAGCTGCTCGATCCTGTCCTCGTCGAGACCATCGCTGCCTTTGGCGACGGCCTCAGCAAGGTCATTGATGCGCTTCTCCAAAGCGCCTGTCGACGCTGGCGCAGCAACGGACGCCCGCATGGCGCCTATTTCGGCGCGCAATTTATCGAGGTCCGCAGAGGTTACGGTGTCGTTCGGCTGATCTAGCCGATGTGTCAGATGATTGAGGCGGTCCTGCAACTGCGCAAGCAGCTTGGTATCGGCACCACCCGCGGCCTTCACGCTCGCAGACGCGTCGAGCACCGGCACAGGGCGGTTGGCCCGTTTTTCGATCGACTCGATCTTGGTCGCGATGGTCTCAAGACGGTTCTCGAGGGACTTGAATGCCATCGGCTCACCGCCGGGGCCCGTTTGCTCCATGCGCTCAAGGCGGCCAACAATATCGTCCAACCGGTCATCGACCTTGTCGAGCTTGTAAGGATCATAGGGCGTTGCCCGATCGTCAGACATCATTCCTACGATGTCCTCAAGCCGCCCTTGAAGCCTGGCCATAGTTTCCGGCTCGGGCATGCGCTGTTCCATAGCCGATAGACGGGTATCGAGACCACGCTGCTCCCTCGCCAAAACTTCCAGATCGTCAAGACGGCTCGAAACAAAACGCATCCGGTCGTCAATACCCTCGACCAGCCCCTTGATGTCGATTTGTTCAACGAACTGGCGGACTTCCCGCAACTCCGCGCGCAGGGGTTCGACGTCCGCATGGTTCTTGCGCTGCAACAGCTCTTCAACACGCTCGGCGATGGCCACCACGCGGTCTTCCAGAACAAGCATGTGCTCGGACCGTGGCAAGACCGCAAACGCGTCTTCGATCTCATTCAGGCGTGCTGTTACACCTTTCAGAATCCGGGGATCAACCGATGCCCGGCTAAGTTCATCGAGGCGCTGCAGAATATGCGCATAGCCATGTTCGAGCGTCTCCAGCGCTCCTTCAACGTTGGTCCGGCCAACCATTTTTTTCAGTTCTGAGACTTCAGACCGGATTTCGTTGGCGAATTCTTCATTGTGCCGGTCTGCGCGCAGCCGCTCGACCATATCGGACAGACGGCGCAGTTCTGCATTCTGACGGCCAACTTTTTCATTCGTTCCGCGTGACAGCCCTCCAAGCGCATCCCGCAAAGACCCCAATTCGTCGCGAACCCGCTCGAGGGCTTCTTCCTGTGGCTTGCGCAGCGCATCGATGCGCCGGCCAAGATCTTTATAGACCCGGGCAGCAGGTTCTTCGGAGCGCGCCCGGCGGTTGGTCCGCGGCATGCGACTTGGCCTCGCGGCGACAAGCTCTTCATGATCGCCATCTTCGATACCGTCAAAGTCCGCATCAAGGTCGGCATCGACATAGGTGTCGCGGCCAGCCCGGGCGTTATAATGGCTGTCTTCGTCATCGAAGTAACCATCGTCAAAAACGTCCGAATAGCGCGGCTCAGATGCACGCTTGGAGCGGCTGGGAGACGGATTGGGGCGGCGCGACGGTGAACGCGGGCGAGACCGATGTTCAGATGCTGCCATCTCGTGCTCCTCGTCAAACCGGTCTTCGGGCTCGGCAAGCCCCTGAACTTTACGGTCCAGACGCTCCAGGGCGCCCATAACCTGTTCAAGCCTTTGATCGGGAACCGGCTCGGCTGGAGCGCGCCGCGGCTTCGGCGTGTTCTGCGTCCGGCGCCGCTGACCCGTATCTTCGCCCCGCTCACTCAGGAGCCGGTCCAATTCGTCTGCCACTGCTTCCAGCTCGTTTTCGGTCTCGTCTGCATCATAGCTCCCGCGCGGATGCGGGACGGAGGTTGCAGTTCGGGTCAATCGCTCAATACGGTCGGCCGCGCGCTCACGGCGCATATTTTCCGGGTGACGCACGTCGTCGTCATAGTAGGCCGTATCGTTACGGCTGATTGTCTCATAGTGTTCGCGTCCGCGGCGTCCTGCTTCGCGATTTTTCCAAGCCGGCATGTCTTGACCCTGGACTGGCAGTCTTCTGACCACTGGGAGATGACGGGCTGTCCGGTACCGGAAACAGGATACAAAAGGTACGGCAGCATCTGGTGAATGTTTGTCCCGGTAGGGTAAACAGCACGTTAATTGTTCTTGCCAAATGCAAATTGTTCACTGCATGATTCGTAAGAATTGCCAAGGTATTGCCCGTTGGACCTAATAGCCTTGGGGTTTAACAATTGGATTCCAATGGTGACTGGACCTTTACGCTCACGTAAGCTAAACAGACTCAGAATTGACCCATACCGGCTTTCCCGGCCCGCTAGGACGCACTGAATGCGTAATGCTTGGCCGGAATGGGGAAAGCAAACAAGAACCGGTCAACAAACCGGTCATGATGCAAGGTAAAACGCGATGAGCGAAGCACTCTCCATGACAAGCGACAACGAACTGGTTGACGTCGTTGCCGCCCAAGACGACAGCACGAAGAAGACCCAGTTTACGATCGGGGACCTGGCAAAGGAATTCAACTGTACCCTGCGAACCCTCCGCTTCTATGAGGACAAGGGTCTCCTCAATCCCAAACGCGATGGTATGAACCGCGTTTACACCCGCCGGGATCGCGCAAGACTCAAGCTGGTCCTGATGGGAAAACGGGTGGGTTTTTCTCTGTCCGAAATTCGGGACATGCTTGATCTTTATGATCTGCGCGATGGACAAGTGACTCAGCTGCGGGTCGCGTTATCGCGGTTTAACGAACAGATCGCTGTCCTCGAAGTTCAACGCACGGATATTGAACAGGCGATCGAAGAGCTCTCCCGAACGGTCGCAATTGTCTCCGGCATGCTGAAGCACAAGGAAGCCGAAGAAGAGGGCTAAAACAGCACCACAAGAGCCACACTTCTGGAACCCGGTCTATTTTGGCCGGGTTTTTTACATCCGGTGCGGCACCAGCATGCGGGCACATCCAGTCAAATGCGCATATTTGGGCTTAAAATCGGAAGTTTCGGTCGTTTTTCACTGGTCGGCGTCACGATTCCGCAATCGAGACACCCGAAAATGCCTCAAATCGCGTATAATAATCGAAAATAACGTCGACCTTCCGCGAGGACACCACTTGTCCGGAGCAAAGAAGACACGTATATAGCTCAGCAAGGTGACGTTTACGGAAACGTCATGTCAAAAATGCGAGCGGCTTAATCTGGGAGGATTTCCATGCCAAGCTATAATGCCCCCGTCGAAGATACCCTCTTTTTGCTGAATGACGTTCTCGGGTTTGACCGGTACTCCAACCTCTCCGGATTCGGCGACGCGACCCCTGACGTCGTCGAGGCAATCCTGCGCGAAGGCGCGAAATTCACCGAAGAAGTGGTTCATCCGCTCAACCAGACCGGCGACCAGGAAGGCTGTGTCCGCCATGACGATGGCCGGGTCACCACACCGAAAGGCTTCAAGGAGGCTTACGAGGCCTTCTGCGAAGGTGGCTGGGGTACGCTATCGGCAGACCCTGAATATGGCGGTCAGGGACTGCCCCATACCCTGACAACGATTTTCAACGAGTTTGCGTCCTCTGCCAATATGGCATTTTCCATGTATCCGGGCCTGACCGCCGGTGCTGTCGCGGCCTTGACACTGCATGGATCGGACGACCAAAAGCGGAGATACCTGCCGAACATGATCGCCGGGACGTGGACAGGCACCATGAACCTGACCGAACCGCATTGCGGTACCGACCTCGGCCTGATCCGCACCAAAGCCGTTCCGCAGGCGGATGGTTCCTACAAGATCTCCGGCACGAAAATCTTTATTTCCGCAGGCGAACACGACATGGCGGAAAATATTGTCCACCTGGTGCTCGCCCGCATTGAGGGTGCACCGGCCGGCACTAAGGGCATTTCACTGTTCGTCGTGCCGCGGAACCATGTTGGTGAAGACGGCACCGTCGGCGAGGCTAACGGCGTGTCTTGCGGGTCGATCGAACACAAGATGGGCATTCACGGCAACGCAACTTGCGTCATGAACTATGACGAGGCGACCGGCTGGCTTGTTGGTGAAGAGAACAAGGGCCTGCGCGCCATGTTCACGATGATGAACGAGGCCCGCCTCGGTGTGGCTGTACAAGGTCTGTCACAGTCGGAAATCGCCTACCAGAACGCTGTCACCTACGCCAAGGATCGCCTTCAGGGCCGTTCGTTGACTGGCGCACAGAACCCGGACAAGGCGGCTGACCCGATCATCGTGCATCCGGACGTCCGCCGCACCCTGATGAAAATCCGCTCATTCAACGAAGCGGCGCGCGCTCTTGTCATCTGGACGGCACTTCATGGCGATGTCTCCCACCGCTCGGAAGACGACAAGGCAAAGCAATTCTCCGATGACATGATGGGTCTCATGACCCCGGTCCTAAAGGGTGTATTGACCGATGTCGGGTTTGCAAATGCAGTCGATGCGCAGCAGATGTATGGCGGACACGGCTACATTGCTGAATGGGGTATGGAGCAGTTCGTCCGTGATGCCCGAATTGCCATGATCTATGAAGGTGCGAACGGCATTCAGGCACTGGACCTCGTCGGTCGCAAACTACCGGCAAACGGCGGGCGTGCCGTTATGTCATTCTTTAAGGAAGTCGGTGACTTCCTGACGGAAAATGGTGAGAACGAAGCTCTGGCTCCGTTCACTGGGCCACTCAAGAAAGGCCTCGACGACCTTCAACAGGCCACGATGTGGTTCATGAACAATGCCATGGCAAAACCGGACAACGCCGGTGCGGGATCAAACGACTACATGCATCTCTTCGGCTTGGTCGGCATGGGATACATGTGGGCCAAGATCGCAAAAACTGCTCAAGAGCAGATTTCGACAGGCGCCAACGGGAAAGAAGACTGGCTTCAGACCAAACTGGTGTTTGGCCGCTATTTCATGGAGCGCACCATGCCGGAGACGAGCGCCCATCTGGCCCGTATTTCGGCAGGCTCCGACACGTTGATGACGGTCAACGCCGAAGCGTTTTAAGTTCGCCCGGCCCGGCTTCGGCCGGGCCGCATGGAACCCGCGCATTTCAAAGGCACGTGGCCTAAAGCCTCTTGCCTGTCCGGAAATGCCAGGGAGACAGCACAACGATGGCCGAATACGTTCTCCATTGCATGGCTCAGTCGGGACATTCTTACAAAGTGGCCCTGATGCTTGAGCTGTGCGGCGCTGACTGGGAGCCGCGCTGGGTTGATTTCTTCAACGGAGAAACTCGGGGCGAAGCTTTCCGTTCAGCATTGAACGAGATGGGCGAAGTTCCGGTGCTCGATCACAACGGAGAGCTTTTCACTCAATCGGCTGTTATTCTGGACTACCTCACTGAGCAATTCGGTCATTTTGGCTGGAAGGGATCAAAAGAACGCCGCGAAATCCTGCGCTGGACGATTTTCGACAACCAGAAGGTCTCCGGTATGATCGGCCCGCTTCGGTTCTTGAGAACACTCAAGAAGACCGGGGAAAATGAGGTCACCCGTTTTCTTGACGGCCGAATCCGAGCGGCGCTCGCCATTTTGGACAAGCATCTTGGTGAGGCTCAGTTCGCTATCGGAGCCACCCCGACCACCGCTGACTTTTCTCTCTGCAGTTACCTTTATTACGACGGCGAATTCGGCGTCGATCTGAATGAATACCCCCACATAACCACCTGGCTGGACCGCATCAAAGCGTTGCCGGGCTGGAAGCACCCATACGACCTCATGCCCGGCCACCCTTTGCCGGATGCTGCATGAGGCAGCCTTGATCTAGAGGAGGATCTGATGCCTGAAGCTTACATCTATGACCACGTGCGCACACCGCGCGGACGCGGCAAAAAAGACGGCGCCCTTCATGAGGTGCCAGCTGTTCGTCTTGCCGCAACGGCGCTGGAAGCCTTGCGCGACCGGAACGAGCTGGACACCAAAAAGGTCGACGATGTCGTACTGGGCTGTGTAGACCCGGTCGGTGAAGCGGGCGGTGATATCGCGCGCGCCGCCGTGTTCGCGGCGGACTATGACCGCGCAGTGCCGGGCATGCAGATAAACCGCTTCTGCGCTTCCGGCCTCGACGCTGTAAACATGGCTTCGGCACAAGTAATGTCCGGACAGCACAAGCTGGTCATCGCCGGAGGTGTTGAAAGCATGAGCCGTGTCGGTCTTGGAGCCTCCGGTGGTGCTTGGCCAATCGAGCCTCAGGTGGCCGTCCCCTCATACTTCATGCCGCAGGGCGTGTCGGCAGATCTGATCGCGACAAAATACGGTTTTTCCCGCGATGATGCCGACGCGTATGCGATCCAGAGCCAGAAGCGCGCTGCCAAGTCCTGGGAAGAAGGCCGGTTTGCAAAATCGGTTGTTCCGGTCAAGGACATCAACGGTATCACGATCCTCGACAAGGACGAGCATATGCGCCCGGAAACGGATATGCAGTCGCTCGCGTCTCTCAACCCGTCATTTGAGATCATGGGATCAATGGGCGGCTTTGACGCGGTCGGCATTCAGGCGCATCCCGAAATCGAACGCATCACACACGTTCACCATGCCGGCAACTCATCAGGTATCGTAGATGGGGCGGCCGCCGTTCTGATCGGCTCGCGTTCCGCAGGCAAATCCGCAGGAATCAAGCCGCGTGCCCGGATCAAGGCCTTCGCGAATATCGGATCTGAACCAGCCCTCATGTTGACCGGCCCGGTGGACGTCACAGAAAAGCTGCTCAAAAACGCAAAGATGGACCTTAAGGACATCGATCTCATCGAGATCAACGAAGCGTTCGCCTCTGTCGTTCTCCGCTACCAGCAGGCCTTTGACCTTGATCCGGAAACCGTCAACGTCAATGGCGGTGCAATCGCTATGGGCCATCCGCTCGGCGCGACCGGTGCAATGATCCTTGGCACAGTGCTCGATGAACTTGAGCGACGTGACCTGAATACGGCCCTCGTCACACTTTGCATCGGCGCCGGCATGGGCACGGCAACGATCATAGAGCGGGTTTGAGATCAACAACCTAAGTGACTTACAGGCCAGCGGGAGACGGTAGCGGAAACCTTGCGCTATCGTCCGTTGCGGGTTCCATGAGACGCTTGGGTCCAACCGGACATCAACATCGAACATGGGAGGCAGAGGGCAATGACTGATTGTTCACCCGACGGGTGCATGCAGCGCATGCATGGTGCTCCCGCCGGCTGTGGGTGGGTGTCCGCTGCCGATGTTGGTGCTGGCGAAAGAGACCGGCGGCAAAGAACCGACTTCAGGTTTGGCGAAGTAGTAGCCTTGCATAAGCTTGATGCCCATGCCTTTCAAAACCTCGAGTTCTTGAGGGGTTTCGATGCCCTCAGCCAGAACTTCAATGTCGAGATCCTGGCAAATCGACACGATGCCGCGCACAATCGCCCGCTTCGTGCGGATGGTATTGATATCTCGGATCAATTCCATATCGATCTTGACGATGTTTGGGGCGAAGTTGGCGAAAAAGTTCAAACCGGCGAAGCCTGCACCAAAGTCGTCGATTGCGGTCAAAAACCCTTGGCGGCGGTATTCGGCAATTATGCCTTGCAGGTGCGCCGGATCGCTAATCTCTTCGCTTTCGGTAAACTCGAAATTGATGCGATTGGGGCTGAAACCGGTTTTTTCGGCAGCAGCCAGGGTTGTGCGGATGCAGGCCCGCGGTTCGTAAACCGCGTTGGGCATGAAGTTGATGGAAAGAAACTGGTTTGTGCGCGGCATCAAACTGGCCGCAAGCTCAATCGCCTTTACACGGCACTGCTGATCGAACCGGTATTTGGTGCGGTCGGTGACCCTGGACAGGACCTCGCCGGCGCCTTCGCCATTCGAGCCGCGAACGAGCGCCTCGTAACCCCAGACCGAGTGATTTTCGATGTCAACAATCGGCTGAAACGCCATCGTAAAATCGAAATCCAGATCAACTCCGTTGCGGCATCCTGCACAAGCCATTTTCGCCCCCGTGTTTCAATCGATTACCTCGGTCAGAATACGGAAGCCCGGCAATTGCCAGATCAAACAAGCGTAGAATACTGGAAACAAAACGTTAAACGAAACCTAAGCGGCCGATTGCTGCTCGGAAACGTAACCTTCCACTGAATAGGGAGAGAGATATGTCGTATAAAAACTTTTCAATTGAGACCGACAGTGACGGCATCGCAGTCATCACATGGGACATGCCAGACAAATCCATGAACGTCATTGATCTGTCGGTTATGGATGAGCTGGACGCACTGGTTGACCAAGTGGTTCAGGACGATGCCATCAAGGGCGCCGTGATCACGTCCGGCAAAAGCGCATTTTCCGGCGGTGCGGACCTCACCATGCTGGAAGGCCTCTTGAAAGACTTCCATGTCAAGCGCGGCGAAGATCCCGAAGGCGCAGCAAAGATGCTTTTCGAAGGATCGCGAAAGCTGACGCTCGTTTACCGCAAATTGGAAACATGCGGCAAACCCTTCGTGGCGACGTTGACCGGCACTTGCATGGGCGGCGGCACGGAACTCGCACTGGCCTGCCATGGCCGGATCGCTGCCGATGACGACAGCTTTAAGATGGGCCTTCCCGAAGTGAAGGTTGGTCTGTTCCCGGGTGCCGGCGGCACACAGCGGGTAATGCGCATGACAGACGGCCAGCAGGGCATGCAGTTTCTGCTCCAGGGCCGGACTTTGCGGGCCAAACAGGCCAAATCCATGGGCCTGATCGACGACACGGCCGCACCGAAAAAACTGATCGATGCTGCCAAGAAAATGATCAAGGGTGGCCTGGACCCGGTTAAGGAGTGGGACAAGAAGGGTTACAAGTTGCCAAACGGAAAAGTGTACTCGCCGCAAGGGTTTCAATTCTGGCCAGCTGCGAATGCCATCTACCGCAAGGAGACTTTCGACAACTATCCAGGTGCCCGCTACCTGCTGCATTCGGTGGTAGAAGGCCTGCAACTGCCGATGGACCTGGCGCTTCAGGTTGAAAGCCGCTACTTCGCGAAAGTGCTGCAGACTCCCGAAGCTGCTAACATGATCCGTTCGCTGTTCGTCTCGATGCAGGAACTGAACAAGCTGGCACGGCGCCCGCAAGACCAGCGCCCGAACAAGATCAAAAAAATTGGTGTTCTTGGCGCAGGTTTCATGGGGGCGGGCATCGCCTATGTCACTGCGCAGGCCGGCATTGACGTCGTCCTCATTGACCGAGACCAAGACGCTGCCGACAAAGGCAAGAAGCACTCTGACGATCTCTTGTCCAAAGCAGTCCAGCGTGGCCGCTCGACAGAGGACGACAAGCAGAAAATCCTTTCGCGCATCACCGCAACAACGGACTACGAACAACTGTCCGACTGCGATCTCGTGATCGAGGCTGTGTTTGAAGACCGTGAAATCAAGAAGGTTGTGACCGAACAGGCCGAAGCTGTCATGAAATCTCGGGCGATCTACGCGTCCAACACTTCGACGCTGCCGATCACCTCGCTTGCTGAGGCGTCCCAGCGGCCGAAGAACTTTATTGGCATCCACTTCTTCTCACCGGTCGACAAGATGATGCTGGTCGAAGTGATCATGGGCAAGAAAACGTCCGATCGTGCCCTGGCGATGGCTCTTGATTACATCAAGGCAATCAAAAAGACTCCGATCGTCGTCAATGACAGCCGCGGTTTCTACACCTCCCGGGTCGTGATGACCTATGTTCGCGAAGGCCTGATGATGCTTGCCGATGGCGTACCTGCGGCGATGATTGAAAATGCCGGCCGTATGGCGGGCATGCCGGTCGGTCCGTTGTCGCTAGGTGACGAAGTAGCTCTCGATTTGGCGTGGAAAATCGTATCGGCCACGAAAAAGGATCTTGGCGTCAAATACGTCGAAGGTCCTCTCGACAACATTCTGGAAGAGATGGTCGTCAAGCAGGAGCGTTTCGGCCGGAAAAACCAGAAGGGCTTCTATGACTACAAGGGCAAGGAAAAGACCCTTTGGCCAGGTATTCCAGATGTTGTCGGACAACCAAAATCCGCCGACAGTTTCAATGTCGAGGAACTGAAGCAGCGTCTTCTGGTAATGCAGGCGCTGGAGACCGCTCGGATATTTGAAGAAAAATGCCTGACGGATGTCCGCGAAGCCGATGTGGGCTCAATCCTGGGCTTCGGCTTCTCACCATTCACTGGCGGCACGTTGAGCTACATCGACACGATGGGCACGGCTGAATTTGTAGAACTCTGCAAAAAGTTTACCCGCAAATGGGGCCCGCGCTTCAAACCAAACAAACTGCTGAAGGAAATGGCGAAAAACGGTGAAACCTTTTATGGCCGCTTCCCGCCGAAAGCTGATGCAGTCGAAGCTAAAAAGGCCGCATAAGCCCAAGATCTGAAAAGAACCGATAACCGGAGGCCGCTGCATCATTCTTGCAGCGGCCTTTTCCGTCCCACGCTCCCGAACCAGGGGGCCCGCTTGCAGAGAGTGGGACTTTCGGGCACCTTCGCTTCCCGGGGCAGTTGATCTGAGGCGGTACTATGCCGTTGGAGATGGAATGGGTGAGGTCTGACACCATCAAGGTGCTCAAATCACACCGCGCTATGCGCAATATCGACTGGGACGCCCTAGCGCGCGAGCACAGTTTTGATCCTGCTGTCCTTGATGACCCTGTCGGTGTCATCCCGCTGAGCGCCTGTCTCGGTATTTTTGAACATGTCGCCCAGCACCTCAGGCATGACTCCATCATGTTCGACATTTTCCATTCGCTTGATGCCGGCACCTTCTCTGTTTTCGACTACCTTTTTTTGTGTGCGCCGGACCTGCGCCGCGCATGCCGTGCTTGGGTCCGATTCATGTCGATCAGAACAAATGCCTACACGGTGCGCTTCGAAGAAAACACGGATCCGGCGTTTTTCGAGTGGCCTTTGATCACCGGCTATGGCGAGTGGCAGCAACATACATATGCCCGCTTTGGCTGGGCGGCCCGGCAATTTGAATTTGCCCTTGATGATCCTGCGCCACCGCTTCGGTTTGAAATCACAACAGGACCGCCTAAAAACCCGTCGCGCTTTTTGGACCGGTATCGCAACGCCATTACATTCCGAGCCGAACGCAATCGCATTTTCGTGCCCCAGTCCCTTTTGGACAAACCCCTGCCAAAGAACGAAAACAACCTTTATTCGATTATCGAAAAAGCTGCTTTGGAAGAACTTGAAAAAACAAGCGGCAAACACTCCCGGACAGCCGAGATTGCACAAACGATCTCGGAAAACCTGAAAACGGGTTCGTTCTCCCTCGCCAATGTTGCGGAGAGCCTTCAGGTGTCGCAGAGAGACGTGCAGCGGGCGCTTGAGAAGGAAGGCACGTCTTTCCGGAAACTGTCTGAAGATGTTCGCAAATCGGCAGCGGCGCACTTTTTGACCACCACAACGCTTCCGCTCAAAGAGGTTGCTTTTCTCGTAGGGTTTTCCGAGCCATCAACCTTTTCCAGAGCCGTCAAGGGGTGGTTTGGAGTATCACCCCGTGCGTTCAGACAGGAAAAGTCGGATGCTACATTTGAAACAAAACATTATTAAAATTATCAACTTGCGCCGACCGACCACTGCCTGAATAGTGTACAAATATACGAAGTTTCCCGTCGTTGAGAATGCTTGTGAACTCAGAACCTGCGCGCGAATGGGCGCAAGCAGAACAATGCAAATATCTTGAGCCATTTCTGGCAGCGCACGGGCATGACTGGTCTGAAATAGCCGACAAATTCAACTTGCCCGACACTGTTGAAGGACTGGCAGGCAGGAAGCTTGACATGGGTACGTTGCTGACGGTGTTTGAGCACTCGGCAACCTTGACCGGAGACGACGCAGGAATTCTCGACATCTACTATGAGTTGCCTGACGGCGCGATGCCGATTTTCGACTATCTGGCTTTTTGCGCACCCAGTCTGCGGGAGGCATTGAAAAACTGGGAGCGGTACATCAGCGTTCAAACAAACAGTTACTGGATGCGCTTCGAAGAAACCGAAGACTATGGCATCGTTTCCTGGGATATTCCTGACCGGCTCGGCCCCAGAACGCAAAATCTGTTTGCCAAAACAGCATGGGCCGCAGGGCGGATCGAGCGGATGATTGCAAAAACATCTGCCAAGCTGGTCATAGAAATGACAGTTGCGCCACCGGTGCAACGATCGCGGTTTCAAGAAACCTTCGGCAATCGCGTCCGTTTCGGACGGCAGCATGATCGCATCTTGATACCATCTCAGTTCCTCGACACGGTGCCCCCGCGATCAGAGCCGAATCTTCTCTACATTGTAGCTACCGCGGCAAATGCAGAGATCGAAGCCTACCGGCAGCCGGACGCAGAAATCACTAAGATTATCACCGGAATTGTGTCCCGGATTGAGAATGGCTTTTGCAGCCTGGATCAGGTAGCCACAGATATTGGCATGTCACCGCGCACAATCCAACGGCATCTTGAGAACGAGGGCACATCCTTCCGGACACTCGCCGACAACATCCGCAAGTCCATGGCCCGCCGGTATCTTCAGGAAACCCCGCTTACAATCAAAGAGATCGCTTATATTCTCGGATTTACCGAGCTCAGTTCCTTTTCCCGTGCAGTCAAATCCTGGTTCGGGTGCTCGCCGAGCGCTTTGCGCAACAATGGCAGACTCAAACCCGCCAAGGCCGACGAAGCCGCAAACTAGCCGGTCATAGAAAGCAACCTTGCCGGTCCACTGCCAAGTTCGCCCGAAATGATATCGTGCGTTGAAGCGGTTTGGTTTAGATCCTATTTTGAGGCAGTAGCCATGCTGGATTGCCAGCCTTTAGGAGCCGAAAATGTCAGACCAAAGCCTGTCGCGATTTCTTGGGGGATCCCCAGGCCAAGTAATTTTACGTCTGGTGTTTTTATCGTTTGTGGTCGGCGTCATTTTGTCGGCCTTAAACCTGGATCCCTTGGATATTGTCGATCTGACGGTTCGGTTTTTCGAGCGGCTCTGGAATATGGGCTTCGCGGCGTTGGACAATGTGGCGCGCTATTTTGTCATGGGTGCAATTATCGTTGTACCCATTTGGCTTTTGATGCGCTTGTTGGCGCTAAGCAAACGCGATTAATCAAACGCATAGCCAGCGCGTGGTCACGCCCGTTCGGCCTCAGCACGAACATGTATCGCAGCCCGATGGAGCCCCACATGACGGTCGGCGAGTTCATCAATATCGGTTGAATAACCGCCACCCAGAACTCCGGCCACCGGAATGTTTTCCTGCCTCAATGTGGAAATAACGAGCCTGTCACGCTCGATAAGGCCCTCGCGACTCATCGCAAGCCTGCCGAGCCGGTCTCCTTCGAATGGGTCCACTCCTGCGTTGAAAAAAGCGATGTCCCACGGTCCTTTCTGGATAAGCTCACCCAGCGCATAACGCAGGATACGGAGGTACTCCGCATCACCGGTGTCATCGGTTAGTCCGATATCCCAATCGGAAGGAACTTTGCGCACCGGATAGTTTTTCTCCGCATGCATTGAAAACGTGAACACGTTGGGATCGCCAGAAAATATATCGGCAGTGCCGTCGCCCTGGTGAACATCCAGATCAATCACGAGCGCCTTTTGAATTGCGCCGTCGGCCTGCATCACCCGGATCGCAACGGCCACGTCATTGAACACACAAAACCCTGCTCCATGAGCCCGCCGGGCATGATGACTCCCACCCGCCGTATTACAGGCGAGCCCATGCTCAAGTGCCAGATAACCGGTCAGCACCGAGCCTCCGGTTGCACATCTTGCTCTTAGAGAGATGTCCTCACGCATCGGAAAGCCGATCTCGCGTGCGACGGCCGTCGGCACTTTGTTGTGAAACACTTGATCGACATAGGCAGGATCATGCGCGAGTGCCACCCAATCGAAGGGCGCAGGCCTCGGCCGCATGAAGTCTTGAGCGGACAACAAACCTTCCGAGCGAATGAGTGCAGCGACAGCACGGAATTTGTCCATCGGAAAGCGGTGATTTGCCGGAAGATCTGCGCAGTAGGCAGGATGATGAACGAACGGGACAGACATGTGCGAGGTTATAGGTTTGTCGGCCGTGAAATGAAGATCCGTTATTGTGCAGGTTAAGCACTCTTGCTCGGTCACTCAT
This sequence comes from Roseibium hamelinense, assembly GCF_007830545.1. Lineage (GTDB taxonomy): Bacteria > Pseudomonadota > Alphaproteobacteria > Rhizobiales > Stappiaceae > Roseibium > Roseibium hamelinense. The sequence goes on along the minus strand of NZ_VLLF01000007.1, from coordinate 101,259 downwards.
GTCCGGGTCGCTTGACGTTCTTGACTATTCCCGCGATGAAGGCCTGCCATTTCTTGCGAGCTCGCCATGTCCGATTCCCAAACATTTTTCAGCCGCTCGCAAACAGCGTTCGAAGTGTCGCATCGCACCGTACTGGCAATCGCCCTCCCCATGACGCTTGCCTATCTTTCAACACCCCTGCTCGGGGTTGTAGACATGGCGGTTATCGGCCGCCTTGGTGACGCAGCCCTGATTGGCGGAATAGCCATTGGCGGCGTTATCTTCGATCTGGTGTTCACGACATTCAATTTTCTTCGCTCGGGCACGACCGGATTGACGGCACAAGCGTTTGGTGCCCGAAACCAAACAGAAATTCAGGCGACCTTCATCCGGGCACTTTTGATTGCAGGGCTGGCGGGACTCGGCGTTGTCCTGCTCCAAAAACCATTGTTGCAAGCAGGTCTTTTTTTCATTGGCGGCGGCCCCGAGGTACAAAATGCGACCGCAGCCTATTTCGACGTCCGGATCTATTCAGCCCCCTTCCTGCTCGCAAACTATGTTGTTTTGGGCTGGTTCATCGGGCTCGGCCGGGCTGGAACGGGCTTGCTGCTGCAACTTCTGTTGAACGGGTTGAACATCGCACTCAGCATCTGGTTTGTTATCGGGCTGGAATGGGGTGTCGCCGGCGTTGCCGCGGCAACCGTTGTGAGCGAGGCGACGGCCTGTCTTGCAGGCCTTGCAGCTGTCCTGCTGATCAACCGGTCGCATGATCGGCCAAAGCTCGCGATTGTTTTTGAACGCCGTCAAATTCTGAAAATGCTGAGCGTCAACCGCGACATTATGATCCGGTCATTCGCGCTGCTCTTTGCGTTCGCTTTTTTTACCGCCAGGTCTGCGGAACAAGGGGAAACCATTCTGGCAGTCAACGCGATTTTGCAGAAATTCGTCATCGTCGCCGCCTATTTTCTAGATGGGCTTGCAACAGCCGCGGAGCAGCTCGCCGGGCGGGCGGTCGGCGCGAAATACCGGCCGGCGTTCGACCGGTCGGTCCGGTTGACGGCAATCTGGAGCTTCGGAATTGCCGCTGTGATCAGCTGCGTCTTTTTTGCAATCGGGCCGCAGCTGCTCGGTTTCATGACCATCTCACCCGAAGTCCGCGAAGCCGGGCGCCAATATCTGATCTGGGCAGCGCTTGCGCCCTTATTTGGCGTCCTCGCCTATCAAATGGATGGTGTCTATATTGGAGCAACCTGGTCCAAGGACATGCGCAACATGATGTTGCTGTCGCTGGCAGCTTTTGTCGTGGGCTGCCTCGCGCTCGTGCCCTTCTTACAAAATCATGGGCTATGGCTTGCGCTCATTGTGTTCCTGGGCCTGCGCGGCGCCAGTCTCGCCGCTTTGTGCAAGAGCCGCGCTGACAGGACGTTTGCAACATAAAATGGTTTACACTTCGGCGTTTGCCCATGCCTCGAGATTGGTATCGCGCACATCGCGCAGAGACGCGGCACCTGTCTCATCAAGCTTTTTGGACAATCCCTCCAGGATATCGCGCACCAACACCGGCCCTTGGAACACGAGCGCGGAGTAAACCTGAAGCAAATCTGCTCCGGCGGTAATCTTGATCCAGGCCGTTTCAGCGCTGTCAATGCCACCAACGCCAACAATAGGCAGTTCAGGCCCCGCGAACCGGCGCGCCTTGGCAAGGGCAACAGTTGCCCGCCTGAACAACGGCGCTCCAGACAAGCCTCCGGCCTCGTTCCCAAGCGCGGTGTTTGTCAGTCCCGAACGCGACAACGTCGTGTTAGACACAATCAAGCCGTCGACTTGCTGCTCCAGTACTTCCCCGACAACATCTTCGAGTTCACCGTCTGCCATATCAGGCGCGATCTTCAAGAACACCGGCACGCTGTGAACGCCTTCAGCAACCATCTCGTTGCGGGCTGACAAGACGCGGCTGAGCAGGTCGCGCAAGGCTTCTTTCGCTTGCAGATTTCTCAAGCCGGGTGTGTTCGGAGAGGAGATGTTGACTGTGAAATAAGAAGCCAAACCAGCGAAGGCACGAATACCCGCCACGTAATCAGCCGGGCGATCCGAAGCATCCTTATTGGCGCCAATGTTGATCCCCAAAACGCCGCCCGTATTGCCTCTTGCCTTTAGCTTCCGGAGCAGGCTTTCGTGGCCCTCATTATTGAACCCAAACCGGTTGATGACCCCACGGTCTTCTGTCAGCCGAAATACGCGCGGCTTTGGATTTCCAGGCTGAGGCTTGGGCGTCACGGTCCCGGCCTCGGTGAAGCCAAAACCCATTTTGAGAACAGCGTCCGGCACGTCGCCATTTTTGTCGAAACCGGCAGCCATACCGAGCGGATTCGGAAAATTCAGTCCGCATACAGTCTGCGCCAAACGTGGGTCGGCATCGCCAGGGTATGCGCGCCCAAACCCGTGCTTAAGTGCTTTCAGCGTCACGTTGTGGGCTGTTTCCGCGTCCAAAAGGTGGAGCCCCTTGAAGGCGACACGCTCCAGAATTGATTGGCTCATGCATCTAGGTCCGGGAATACATGGCTTCCATCTGCACGCATCGGCAGGGGCTTGACCCATATTGCCAGTTTAACATCCAGAGAGCCGTAGAGATGCGGGAACAGGTCACCGTCGCGCGAGGGTTCCCACTTGAGGTTGCTATCGAAAGAACTTTCGTCGAATGCCGCCAAGAGCAAGTCCGCTTGGCCGGAAAAGTGTTTCTCAGCTGTCTCGCGAACCTGATCTGCCGAGGAGAAGTGAATATAACCATCGGCGACGTCAATTGGCGCGCCGCGAAAAACACCCGCAGCTTCCGCATCCTGCCACATCGCTTTGGGAACAATTTTAAAAATCCGCGCCATGGAATCCCACCCTAGTCACACTCTGACCGCAGGAGGTACTGGAAGGCCCACCGAGTTTCAAGCTCGGGCATCAGGGTCACACACCGATCTGCAAAAAGTCGCAAGACAGCTTTGACAGGCTGCGGCACGTCTTTAAAATGCGCTCAGGTATTTTTTCCTGATTTTGCTTGTGATTACCTTCTGGAGACAAGCCATGCTTTCCCACAAACAGGTCTGGGCGGCCATCGATGCATTGGCGAAACGGCACGGATTTTCTCCATCCGGACTTGCCCGGAGAGCCGGTCTGGACCCGACCACATTTAATCCGTCAAAGCGTTTTGCAGCCGATGGCAGGCCGAGGTGGCCATCAACTGAATCCCTATCGAAAATCCTTGAAGTGACCGGAGAGGGCATCACCGACCTCATGAATGGGATGCGTTCCGCACAGCGTGAGACCGCAGAACCGGTCGGCAAGGTCAGGCTGGTCCCCATTTCGGGATTAAAGATGGCGGCCTCGCCAGGTGCCTTCGATGGCGGCGGGTTGCCGAACGGCAAACAATGGCAACAGATTTCGTTCCCGGATCCGTCTTGCAAAAACCTGTTTGCCTTGGAGGTCTCGGGCCCGGATTTCCTGCCGCTTTACCGGGACGGGGACATCGTGGTCGCCGCGCCGGGTACGGCGATCCGCAGGGGCGACCGTGTTCTTGTGAAAAAAACAAATGGTGATCTTACGATCCTCACCTTAAACCGGCACACTGCAGATCGGACTGACTTCAGTTCGCTTCATGACAAGGACGTCGAACTCAGCTTCACGCATTCCGAAATCGAGTGGACCGCGCGCATTGTTTGGGCCAGTCAATAGCAGACAGAGGACCCTTCGGAAAATGTCCCTTCGGCCGCTCATCGTTCCCGTATTGGTGATCGTCGCAAGCGCTGCCGTCGTGACTTGGCTGCTGGTTACGGATCCTGAGGATGTCCTTTCTCCGGTCAAAACGAGCAATGAAAAACCCGCGCCTCTTGCCCCTGCTCCCGACCAGGCGGTGACGGCGTCAACTCTGGACACGGTCGGCAAGAACGGGTTCTCGGATACGACAGCTCCAGCGCCCCTGCCCGCCGAAATCCGTGATGTCTCCCCTGAAGGTGTCAGTGCACCTCTGGTCCAAGGCCAACTGACCCGGGTCGCACCTTCAAAAGCCTACGAAGAACTCAAGAACCCGCCCATCGAGCCGATCCCGGATGGCCCTCTTGAAGTCCGGCGTCCCCAGGTTCTGAATGCTGGCCTCTTGAAAGGCGAAGACCTGACCATCCGGCTGGCCTTTATCAAACCGCTGCAAGCAGACCAGACTTGCCTGTCCAGACTCGGTGGGAACTGGCCATGTGGAGCGCGGGCCCGCACATCGCTCCGAGGCCTGGTGCGTATGTTTGCAATCACCTGTGAAAAACGGGAAGATCTAGGCCCTCGGAAAATATCTGCGACCTGCAAGCGTCAAAACATCGACCTTGGCGAATGGCTCCTAAAGTACGGCTGGGCAGAGGCAAGCGAAGATGCGCCGCAGCATTACAAGGACCTTGTTGCCCAGGCAAAGCAAAAAAAAATCGGCAAGTGGCAATCTGAATGGCTTGATGCTCTCGACCAGCCAGTTGCAGATACTTTCGTTCCTGAGACGGTGGATTTGCCAGCCGATACCGCCGACTTTTTAAATCAAACTGGAGAGCAGCTTTTGGACGGAAGTTTTGAAAACCCGTTCGATTTGCCATCAGAACAGGAACAGCCTTTGGATAATGAGAATTTGCCGCCACTGCGGGGTGATGGCTAACCGGCACTGCTGTTCAGTGCCGGCCCGCTCATTCCGTGTGCTATTGGCCACTCAACTCGCCACTGAGCGCCTTTTCAATCATGTCCCGGGTTTCGTTGATCCCATAAAGCGCAACAAACGAGCCGAAACGCGGCCCCTTCTCCTGACCAAGCAACAGTTGGTAAAGCGCGGAGAACCAGGCAACCGACACACCCGGACCGCCATCCGGACCCTTCTTCTTCGGATCCTGGTACCGCTCGATGCCGCGTGCAACATCCAGAACCGCGTCCTGAATCACATTGCCATCGGCATCGGCTGGCAGGGCAGCCAGTTTGCCGTCGAGATCCTGCAGCGCTGCCCGCTCGACTTCGTCCGGCGTCTTGAAGGACTTGTTCGGTTTAACGAAATCCTCGAAGTACCGGATCGCGTAGCCGACGAGTTCATCAAGTCTCGGATTGCTCTCGGCTGTCACGCCCGGCGCATAGCGGGAGATGAAGGCCCAGAGCACGTCCTTGCTGTCGGCATTCGATGCGGACACCAGGTTCAAGAGCATGGCAAACGGGATCGACGCTGCATTCGTCAGCGGCGGCTTGCCGCTATGGATATGCCAAACCGGGTTGGACAGACGGGCCTTCTCGTCCTGACGGGTAAAGGCGTCCAGATGGCTGAAGTACTCGTCGACAGCCTTTGGAATGACGTCGAAATAGAGCCGCTTTGCCGTTCGTGGCTTCTGGAACATGTAAAGCGCAAGGCTTTCCGTCGGCGCATAGGTGAGCCATTCGTCGATCGAGAGACCGTTGCCCTTCGACTTGGAGATCTTTTCGCCCTTGTCATCCAGAAACAGCTCGTAGACATAATGCTCCGGCGGTGTGCCACCGAGCACTTTGCAGATCTTGTCGTAGACCGCCATGTTCGGGCCGTGGTCCTTGCCGAACATCTCAAAGTCAACGTCAAGCGCTGCCCAGCGCGCACCGAAGTCCGGCTTCCACTGAAGCTTCACGTTGCCACCGGTGACCGGCAGGGTGACGTCCTTACCGTCTTCATCCGCGAACGTGATGGTGCCGTCCTTGGCGTTCACCTCTTTTATCGGGACATAGAGCACCTGGCCCGAGGTCGGTGAGATCGGGAGGAACGGCGAATAGGTTGCCCGGCGCTCTTCGCCAAGCGTCGGCAACATGACGTCCATGATTTTCTGATAACGCTCAACGGCACGCAACAGGATCTCGTCAAACTGGCCGGACTTGTAGTAGTCGGTGGCGCTGACAAACTCGTAATCAAATCCGAAAGTATCCAGAAACCGGCGCAGCATGGCGTTGTTATGGTGGCCGAAACTCTCGTGATCGCCGCCAAACGGGTTCGGCACTGCGGTCAATGGCATTTGAAGATATGGTTCGAGAGCACTCCGATCCGGCACGTTTTCCGGGATCTTGCGCATCCCGTCCATGTCATCGGAAAAGCAGATCAACCGCGTGGGGATCCTGTCTTCCGTCAAGACCCGGAACGCGGTACGCACCATCGTCGTTCGGGCGACTTCCCCAAACGTACCGATATGCGGGAGGCCGGATGGCCCATATCCGGTTTCGAACAGCACCGGTTGCGACGGATCCCGCTTCTCGATCCGTTTCACCAGTTTTCGCGCTTCCTCGAACGGCCAGGCTTTAGACGTCTGAGCCGCCTCGACGAATTCAGGCGAAAGATCCAATGTCGGCAGGGATTGATCGGTCATTTGTTTGGTACTGTTCTTGTTTTGAATGATGCAAAGACACCCCGCCGTCCACGCTGAAAGACATGCCGTGAGAATGTTGCGGAGCGCGGCGACACTAGAAAAGTGCTGGCGCGCCGTCAATCAAATGTCGCGTTGCCCTCTCTTGAAGAGCGGGGCAGGAGCGGCTATGCCTCGCTAGCAATCTTATTCGAGCTGTCGAAAAGGCAAAGTGTATCAATGAAAGACGCTATCAGCATTCAAGAAGCCCTCGTCTACGTGATGGTGATCATGTCAGCGGCGGACAGCTCAATGACCGACTCCGAACTGGCCACCATTGGCGAGATGGTCAAGCATTTGCCGGTGTTCAAGGATTTTGACGACAGCGAAGTGTTACCGGCGGCCCAGCGCTGCGGAGATCTCCTGCAACAGTCAAATGGTCTCGATGCAACCCTTGAATTAGTCTCGGTAACACTGCCGGCGAAGCTCTATGACACGGCGTATGCGCTTGCTGTTGATGTAGCCGCAGCAGATCTCGACCTGCGCCAAGAAGAATTGCGCCTGCTCCAAATGCTGCGGGACCGCTTCCGGCTGGACAAGTTGACCGTTGCAGCGATCGAACGCGGTGCACAGGCCCGCTTCCGCACCGCCTGATCCGGCCGATCACCTCAGTATGTTTCCCAGACGCCGGACACTTCTTGCCGGAGCCCTAGTGCTTGGCGTCCTGATTGTCGGGGTGACCGGCTTTGTTCTGCATGGGTTGAGTGATTTCGACCTAACCCGCTACAAGTCCCAGGACGTCACGTTTGGTGCTGCAGGATCATCGATCAGCGGAACACTGCACCTTCCGCAGTCAACCGCCTCCCACCTCGCTCTTTTGGTACACGGGGATGGCCCTGCAGACAGAGACTTGAACGGCGCTTTGCTGCCTTTGATCGGTCGGCTGCTGGAAGATGGCGTCGCCGTTTTCTCTTGGGACAAACCGGGCGTCGGCAGCAGCACGGGAAACTGGCTTGATCACTCAATACAGGACCGCGCTGACCTCGCTGCGGTTGCGCTGCAAACGCTTCAAAAACTTCCGGAACTCAAGGACACCACGGCGGGATATATCGGATTTTCCCAGGCGGGTTGGGTTCTGCCTCTGCTTGCAAAAAATAGCCCTGAGGCAAACTTTTTCGTCATTGTCGGCGGCGCCGTGAACTGGCTTGATCAGGGGCGGTATTTCACTCGACGCAAGCTGGAACTCCGGGGCCACGCGGAAAACGAAATCCAGCGTAAACTCGACGCGCAACGTATACGCAGCAACGCGCTTCTGAGCCCCTCTTTTACTTACAACGACTACCTGGCCTTGACGCCCTTAAGTTCCCCCATGTTAGGCAAGCGGTTCGCATTTGTCCGACGGAATGCCAGCGCTGACGCAAGCGTGTCACTTGCTCACACAAACGCCCCTTTCCTAATTGTGCATGGCGCGCAAGACATGAATGTCGACCCGGATGGAAACCAACTACGCTATCAATCTCTTTTGCAAGGGCGCAATCGGGCCAACACCTATGTGCTGGTTCCGCACGCAACGCATGGACTGCTGCGCGCCGGGCTTTTCAACTATCAGCTCCCGGATGAAATACCCGCCTGGCGCCAAGCCGCGTTTCTGGCGCTTGGCCGCAAGGCCTACGCGCCCGGTGCGCTTGAAGCCATCGTTGACTGGATCAAGGAACGGCGTGCATCAAAGGAAATTAAGGGCGACAGCTAGTTCACAGACCGAACGGCATCGGGCAAATCGAGCGAGAAGGCCGGGATAACGACGTTGAAGGTCGTGCCATCGCCGCGTTCCATCTCATATGAGCCTTCCATGAATCCGGAGCTGGTCGCGAGCGGACAGCCTGAAGAATACTCATAAACATCACCGGGCTCGAGAACCGGCTGCTCCCCAACGACGCCTGGGCCACGCACTTCCTCGACACGCCCGAGGCCATCCATGATCCGCCAGTACCGATTCTTGAGCTGAACGGTTTCCCGGCTACCGTTTTTGATTTCGACCATGTAAGCCCAGATGAACTGGCTCTTTTCCGGCTCGGATTCGTCGTCGAGGTAATACGGCTCGACGGAAACCTCTATTCCGTTGGTCACTGCTCGGTACATAGGTGTTTGGCGCTCCGGTCCGGTCAAGTTCGATGGCACGTTTCATGTCCTGGCGTGCTTATAGTGCCGATGACGCATCCGTGAAAGTGCCCGTATTGCCCTCGGCGTCGGTTTTCCGCATATGTGCCAAGGCACTGTCCCGGAAAGGTTACACCCCGCGCATGTTCGACGCAAAAATCAGGCCTCTCATCGACCCGCCGCTGAACAAAGCGGGAAGCGTTTTGGCCAAGGCGGGTATCAGCGCGAACGCCATCACCCTGGCCGGCTTTGTTATTGGGCTCGCAGCCGCCGGCCTGATCTCGCACGGTCTGTTTCTGGCAGCATTCGCCTGCATTGTATTGAACCGGCTTGCCGACGGATTGGACGGCGCCGTCGCACGACATACCCGGAAAACCGACAGCGGCGGGTATCTCGACATTACATTGGACTTTGTGTTTTACGGCGCGATACCGCTTGCCTTTGCGGTTTACGATCCACAGGCGAACGCGCTCGCCGCCTGCGCGCTTCTCTTCAGCTTTTACGCCAACGGGTCGGCTTTCCTCGCCTTTGCCATCATGGCGGAAAAACGCGGGCTGTCGACAGACGCCCAAGGACAAAAATCCCTGTTTTATTTGAGCGGTCTTGCCGAAGGCACCGAGACGATCGCCCTGTTTCTCCTCATGGCTCTTTTTCCCAGCTATTTTGCTGTTTTGGCCTGGGTTTTTGCAGGCATCTGCACCGTCTCGGCAGGATCCAGAATTATTCTGGGAGTTGGTGCGCTGAAGTAAAGCGGCTGCACCGTTCAAACTGCGGCCAGAGCCCGCTCAATATCCTCAAGCAGGTCCAGCGGGTCTTCCAAACCAACGGAGAACCTCAAGATACCGTCGGAAATCCCGAGTTCGGCGCGCGCCTCTTCCCCAATCGACTGGTGGGTCGTTGTCGCCGGATGGGTGATCAGGCTTTTTGCATCGCCAAGATTGTTGGAAATCCTGATCAGGTTGAGCGCATTCACAAACCGGAACGCAGCGTCCTTGCCGCCCGACATCTCAAAGGCGACCATTGTGGACCCGCCGGTCATCTGCCGCTTTGCCACGTCGGCTTGCGGATGATCGTCGCGTCCTGGGTAGATCAGCTTGGCGACCGCTGCCTGTTCCGCTAGAAAATCTGCAGCCTGACGCGCGTTCTCGCTTTGGCGTGCTACACGCAACGGCAACGTTTCCAGCCCCTTCAGCAATACCCAAGCGCTGAACGGGCTCATATGCGGCCCGGTGTGCTTGACGAATGGCATGACCTCGTCGGTGATCCATTCCTCGTCAGACAATACAACACCGCCCAGGCATCGGCCCTGCCCGTCAATATGCTTTGTCGCCGAATAGACCACAACATCCGCGCCGAGCTTCAACGGCGACTGGTAAAGCGGCGTCGCAAAGACATTGTCGACGATCAGCCGCGCGCCTACGGTTTTCGCGATTTCGGCCACCGCCGCAATGTCGATGATCTCGAGGGTCGGATTGGTCGGACTTTCCAGGAACAGCGCCTTGGTGTTTGGCTTCACCGCAGACTTCCACTGTTCAATATCGGTGCCATCCACAAGCGTGCTTTCCACCCCAAACCGGGGCAAAAGGGTCTCACAGATATAGCGGCAGGAACCGAACAAGGCTTTGGCCGCCACCACATGATCGCCAGCCTTGACGGAGGCCATAAGAGCCAGATTGACTGCCGCCATACCGCTTGCCGTCGCGCGGGCTGCCTCAGCCCCCTCAAGCATCTTGATCCGGTCTTCGAACATGGCGACCGTAGGGTTGGCGTAACGGGAATACACAAAGCCCGGATCCTCGCCGTTAAAACGGGCTTCAGCCGCCTCGGCGCCGCTGTAAACAAAGCCTTGTGTGAGGTAAAGGGCTTCGGATGTTTCGCCAAACGGGGAACGGGTTGTCCCGCCATGTACCAATTGAGTTGCAGCCCGCCAGCTCTCTGCACTGGTCTTTTCGTTGTTCGCCATGTCCATGCTCCAAATGCAAAAACCCCGGCCAAGACCGGGGTTTTTGCAACCCGGCCTTTTTAGCAACTTGTTTAACGTGGCTGCAAGCCGGCCGGCCCAAATCACCACGAGGTGGGCAGGAGATACGGCAAAAGGCCGGGCCAGTCAATCAGTGGGCCCAAATTCCGGTTGGCGAGCGGGATTTGATCCGTTAAGCCCTAACGACAATGAAAGAAAAACGAGTTAAGGCGCCAAAATGAGCGGAACCACCGGAGACCAGACACACGGCATTTTGCCCGCACGCGCGATCAGCGGGATGTTCAAGACCGACATCATCGCAGCAGAAATGCCTCCGGTTGACGGCCAGATCCAACCCGCCAGTCTCGACCTGCGGCTCGGCAACAAAGCGTTCCGGGTCCGGGCCAGCTTTTTGCCCGGACCAGGCGTCTCGGTAGCGGATCGGCTGAACGCCCTCAAGTTGCATGCATTCGATTTGTCCAATGGCGCCGTGTTGGAAACCGGCTGTGTGTACATCGTACCACTTCAGGAAAGCTTAAACCTGCCGCCGGACATCTCAGCGACAACCAACCCGAAAAGCTCGACCGGACGGCTGGACGTCTTTACCCGCGTGATTACAGATCAGGGACTGGCTTTCGACACGGTTCCAAACGGTTATCAAGGCCCGCTTTTTGCGGAGATTTCGCCCTTGACCTTCCCCATTCTCGTGCGCACCGGTTCGCGGCTGAGCCAAATCCGGTTTCGGAGAGGTGCGGCCCTCGTTCCCGACGAAGAATTGCAACAGGTGCATGAGAACCTAACGCTTGTCAGCGGCGGCAATCAGCGCATCGGGGGCGGCGTCCAGCTTTCGATCGACCTGGAGGGTCAAGGCAACGGCAGCCTAGTCGGCTACCGCGCCAAACAACATTCCGGGCTGATCGACGTGGACCGGGCCGGCGCGCATGAACCGCTCGATTTCTGGGAACCAATTTTCCGGCGGAACGCCGCCGAACTGATTTTGGACCCGAACGAGTTCTATATTCTGGTCAGCCAGGAAGCTGTTCATGTTCCGCCGGATTTCGCAGCCGAGATGGTGCCGTTTGACCCGCTGGTCGGCGAATTCCGGGTCCACTATGCGGGATTCTTCGACCCTGGCTTCGGGCATGCGGAGGCTGGTGGAATTGGATCACGGGCGGTTCTGGAGGTCCGGTCTCATGACGTTCCGTTTATTGTCGAGCACGGTCAGACGGTCGGTCGCCTGGTGTATGAGCGAATGGCTGAACGCCCGGACAGACTTTACGGCGAAGGCATCGGTTCGAATTACCAGGGCCAGGCCCTGAAACTGTCCAAGCACTTCCGGGCAGCAAGCTGACATGACCCGGACATGATCTACTGGACTGTCACCCGGGAGTCTGAGGGATATCTTGAAGATCGGAAATCCCGGTTTCTGGCGTTTCTGGTGCCGCTTGCAGACTTTGAACGGCGGCTCGATGGGCTGTGCAAAGAGCATCGTAAAGCAAACCATATCATCACCGCGCACCGGCATCTTCTGGCCGACGGCCGCATCGAAGAGAGCGGCAAGGACGACGGCGAACCGGCTGGAACATCGGGCATGCCGACCTTGAAAGTTCTGCAAGGGGCCAACCTCGTCGAGGCAGCTGTTCTGATCCCGCGCTATTTTGGCGGCATCAAATTGGGAGGCGGTGGTCTTGCCCGGGCCTATTCCGGCGCTGCGCAAGACGCCATTGCAAACGCCGAACTGGTGCCTTTTGAACATCAGGCGGAAAAAACATTGACCGCTGGCTTTGCCGCCAGTTCCGAACTCGAGCAGACGATCAGCAACCTTGGCCTGATCGTCTTGGCAAGGGAGTATACCAGCTCTGGAGTTGTGATGACGGTAAAGGGACCCGCCTCCCAGATTGCAAAGCTTTAGTCGGTGCTATTGCGGAAGGCTGCCATTGCCGTTCATGTTCGCTCGTAACTCGCGTACTTCGGCGCGAAGCGCCTTAACCTCTTCCAGGATCATAACCGTTTCATCATGGATTGCCTGCCGGTTGGCATCGGCTTCCTGTTCGTGCTCTTCCTGCATGGCGGACACGATGATGCCAATAAACAAGTTGAGCACGGTAAAGGCCGTGCACAAGATAAACGGCACAAAGAACAGCCAGGCATACGGATAGGCTTCCATCACCGGCCGCACGATGCCCATCGACCAGCTCTCCAATGTCATGATCTGGAACAATGTATAGGTGGACTTGGCAATGTCGCCGAACCACTCCGGGAAGGTTGCGCCGTATAGTTTGGTTGCCATCACGGCAAAGACGTAAAACACCAGAGCCATGAGGACCACGATCGAGCCCATCCCGGGCAAGGCAGCAATTAAGCCCCCAATGACGCGTTTAAGGGACGGCACGACGGAGATCAGGCGCAGGACACGCAAGATCCGGAGCGAGCGCAACACAGCGAGCGGACCATTTGCTGGCAAAAGGGCAATGCCAACAATCACGAAGTCAAAAATACTCCAGGGATCCTTGAAGAACCGCAGCCCATGTGCGTAAAGGCGCAAAGCGATTTCAACCACGAACACAGAGAGAATTGCCCGGTCGATGCCCAGAAGCAGCGGACCGGCTACCTCCATCATGTAGGGGCTTGTCTCCAGACCAAGGGTCACGGCGTTGATCACAATGAGGCCGATGATGACAAACTCCCACCGCTTGGAGCCTACCAAGTCCTTGACCTTTTCCCGCATAAACGTCTCCGCGTCCAACTTCACAATGCAGCCAGTTCGCCCCTCCAGCCGGCGGCAACATGGGGTTTCGCGGGACATTTCGCAAGATCAAGCCACGCTCAGACCTACCCGCATCGCAGTCATCAACAGACCTGTTGGGCACCGGCTGCAAATGCTTGACAGACTGCTGCGGTGAGCGCAGAAGGATGACATAGCGCAAGCGGGTGTAGCTCAATGGTAGAGCAGAAGCTTCCCAAGCTTAAGACGAGGGTTCGATTCCCTTCACCCGCTCCATCCTGCCACCAATGCGCACACAATCGCGTCCCCATTTCATGTAAAACAATCGGGAAGCACAGACAGCGCTTTGCTCTCGCCCGCTGCCGCTCGAATGCACTTGGGTTTCAGACGCAAGTCTCCCAGCCAAGCTGCCCAAACAGAGCATTCCCAAAGACGACGACGATGTGACGAGGTAGGCAATAGACGGGGCTATTCTGCCGATGCGCGTCACCATGAATGCTTGGCGTTGTGCTGGGAAAATGAAACGTATTTCAAGTGTTCAATAGCATTGCAAAAATGGTGAGGTGGCGGATTTAAAATGAGTGGGACACCGAAAGACAGCCACATTAAACCAGACCGCAGCAGCTGAAAAAATGCTCCCTCTCAGGGTCGATGGGGTTGAGAGGGAGCAAATGGGACCTGCAGCTTACCAGCCGATACCCGCGTATTTGGGGCAGGATGGCGCGGATGCGAAGACGCGGACCAGGTCCACGACCGACGCTTCCGACCGGTAGGCTTCTAGCAAGTCCCGGGTGGTGTTGTGCTTTTGGGCAATAACAAGCGTGTCAGCGCCGTCGGCGGCCATCTCCGGGGTATCCATCAATATTTCAGGCAGTTTTTCAACCAAGTGCTCCAGGTGCGGAGCCGCATGGCGGATGTAGTTGAACTGCTCGGCCAGCTGCGGGCCGGGCACGATGGCCGGATCCCATGCTACAACTTCAACACCGTCTCGGATCAACTGATCCATGACCTCGAGGATCGGGCTCTCTCGCAGATCATCCGTGCCAGGCTTGAAAGCAACGCCCATCACTGCCACCTTCTTCGGCTGTGTCTGACGCACCATGTCGATGGCCTGATCGATGTGCTCTTCATTGGATGGGATCAAAGAATTGATCATCGGGAGATCGATCTCCAGCTTATCAGCCAGATGGGTAACAGCGCGGACCTCCTTGGGCAGGCATGAGCCGCCAAATGCAAAACCGGGCTTCAGGTAGTAGGGCGACAGGTTCAGCTTTGTGTCTTGAACGAAAATATCCATGACGGCATGGCTGTCGATACCCATTGGTTTGCACAGACGGCCAACCTCGTTGGCAAAACAAACCTTGGTTGCATGCCAGACATTGTCCACGTACTTCACCAGCTCGGCGACCTCGATCGAAGTCGTGATGATGTTCCGATCAACCGGTTCATAGATTTTGGAGATGATTTTCGCGGTCTTCAGATCGCTGGCACCGATGACGGTTTTCGGCGGTGCGTGAAAATCCTTCACCGCTGTGCCTTCGCGCAGAAACTCGGGGTTAAAACACAGACCGAAATCCCTGCCGGCTTTCTTACCAGAAATGGCTTCGATTTCCGGCCCCATCAGGTTCAGTGTGGTTCCAGGAGGCACCGAGCAGCGCAAGACCACAACGTGAAACGTATCTTTTTCGGCGATCGCCGCGCCAATTGTGCGCGCCACTGCGGTGATTGCGCGCGTGTCGCAGCCACCATCCTCGTTGGTCGGCGTTCCGACTGATACAAAGGTGACGTCGGTTTCCAAGACGGCCTGGTGGACGTCTGTCGTGGTTGTCAGCAGATTGTAGGCAACACCGTCGCTGAGCAGCTCGCCCAGCTGATCCTCGACAATTGGGCTCTGGCCCCAGCCGATCGTATCAACCTTGCGCTGGTCAATGTCAGCTCCAACAACGCGGTGCCCAAGCTGGCTGAGGCACGCCAGTGACACGGCTCCAACATAGCCCATGCCGATGACGCTGACGGATGACTTTTGCAAATTTGCGAGGTCCAGCCAGCTGCTGAGTTCAGTTTGTTTGAGAAGGCTTCCAACATGTACATTCATTTTCCTGCTCCCGTGTTCGAGATTGTGCTGGAACAGGAACAAGAGCCGTGCCAAATCTGGTTCAGCTAATTTACTACTGAAATATCAATTACTTATACATTTCGCCGTTTTAGACCTACGCGGCTTTTTTCCAGTTTCGCAAACTCGATCTTTTTGAATTCGCAAATCCGGTATCAAGCTGTTCAGCGTGCCGGGCGGGTCTCTCTGACGAGGGTGTGTGTATTTTAAAGGTCCTGCGCAGGCATTGTAAGCTGAGCATCTTGTCGCTTCGCGAAAACGAAAGTTGGTTTTGCAAAATCGTTCTGATTTGCTGAACGAACAGAATAAGACAGATGTTTTCAGGGGCTATTTATGCAAATAAATTCAACATCTTAAATCAATACCCCGAAAAACTCCGGCATTTGGCAAGCGCATTGCGTTGTGAGGTTCAGTCACCGTCCTCACCCCTTGAAAGGAAGCGACATGCGGATTGAGAAAATCACGGCCGGAATTGATGGCGCCCATGGACCTGTTCCGGTCAAGATTGCCGGAACAGGACAAGACCTATACCTTTTTGACCTGGAAGCACTTGTCCCTTCGGTTCATGGCCGGATGGACCCGGGCCTTGAGCAGTATGTCACCGACTTTGCCGAGAAACATCCCTGCTACATCGTCACCAGCTACGGCTATCATGTGGTTTTGCGGACGTTGCCGGAACACGTGCGATGTGTCGCCGCCGGGATCTATGCCGCATCAGGTGCAGAGATCTGGAAGACGGATCAACCAGTGCATCAGGAGGATCATCTGTTCCGTGACAGCCTTTATGAATTCATGGCGCAGGTCGTTCAACGAAGCACTTACCCTGATAAAAAAGCGCCCCTCCTCGATGTTGGCCCGGCTTCCTTGCGGCTGGATATTCCCGGGCAACGCGCAACTGTGCGTGAGCGCCAGGCCTATCTCAGGTGGGAAAACACACATAGCGAACTGGCGAACATCGTTCACGAGTTCACAGCACGGTTTCCTGATTATCAGATCTGCCGGGATGGCATGACCAGCCTGCTGATCACACATAGGAATTTTTCAGCACGTTCGACACTTACAGGGATCAAAGCCGATCATCCCGAAGGACGCATCTTAGGGTATTTCCGCCCCAGCTCACTGGCCGGTTATGCCGCTGACATGGCAGCAGGCCTGCAGCCCCAAGACCTTATCGCCGAAGTGAATGGTCCGTCCGATCTGGCACAGCTCCTGAAATATGAAGAGCGTCGTCACGACTGCGCTGAGCCGGCGCTGCCAAATGCCCTTCTTGACCTTTTGGAGCTTTAAGATGGCAGATACTCTGGATCGCCGGCTATCACAGGATGTATGGCAGCTTTTGGGCTCTCAAAAGGTGTTTGAGGCAGGACACCGGCTGCTGGTGTCCCGTCAGTCGGTACAGCTGCCCTGCGACCGCATCATCGATGACTACTACCAAGTCGAGCTACCCTCGTTTTCAGCGATTTTCGCCGTCAACGAAAATGACGAGCTGTTGGTTTTGGAGCAGTATAAACATGGTGTTGGTCAAGTCTGCCTCACACTTCCCGGCGGTCAGGTAGAACCTGGTGAATCCCCTGAATTCGCCGCCCGCCGCGAACTCCTCGAGGAAACCGGTTACGGCGGCGGCTTGTGGCTGCCGGAGCGGCAGCTTGTGGTGCACGGAAATCAGAAGGTGGCGACAGCTCATATTCACGTCGCCACAAACGTTATTCAGTTTGGCCTGCCCAATTCGGGCGACCTGGAGACATCAACCGTAGTGACCATGCCCCGTTCACGCTTTCGCAAAGCGGTCCTGGAGGGACGTGTGCCGATCGCATCGCATGTTGCAGCTTTTGGGCTAGCGGAAAGCCTGCTTGCAAGCCGTTGAAACAAGGCGGTCAATCTTTCGGACCATCGCCCTCTTCAGCCGCCCAGACTTCCTTTTTGCGGTAAAGCGTTGATGGACTTACTTGAAGCGTTCTTGCTGTTTTCGGCAAGCTTCCGCCACAGGCATCGATTGTCGCTTCAATGATCTGACGCTCCAGCACTTCAAATGGTTGGCCCAATGACAGTGTCAGGCGCGGCCATCCACCTTCGCTGGGTTCGGTAGGTCGCAAGATCGATTCTGCGGGCCGGGCCTGAACGGGATTCAATTGACTGCCTGCAGGCTTTCGCATTTGCAGTCCGCCAAGCATGTCGACCTCAATTGTTGGTCCCTCGTTCAGGACCACGAGATTTCGGATTGCGTTCTGCATTTCTCGCACATTGCCCGGCCAGGGATGAGCCAGGAGGACCTCCTCCGCCTCGACCGAAAACCCATCAAAGCTCTTTCCCTCTTCTTTTGCGAACTTGCTCAGAAAATACCGGGCGAGTTCAAGGATATCGGCGCCTCGGGCACGTAGCGGCGGCAGTGAAATCGGCAGGACATGCAGCCGGTAGTACAAGTCTTCGCGAAAACGACCGGCTTCGACTTCCTCCAAAGGATCTCGGTTGGTCGCGCATACGATCCGGACATCGGCCTTTTTCAAGGTGTCGCTGCCGACCTTTTGCACGGTGCTGCTTTGAAGAAACCGCAGAAGCTTGGCCTGAAGGCTCAGTTCCAGCTCGCAGATCTCGTCCAGAAACAAAGTACCTCCGTCCGCCCGCGAGGCGGCACCATCCCGGTCGGACGTCGCTCCAGTAAAGGCACCTTTCACGTGGCCGAAGATCTCCGACTCTATCAAGTCTTTCGGGATCGCAGCGCAATTCAGTGGAACAAACGGCCGTTTGGAGCGCGGGCTGGATTTGTGGATCGCTTCTGCGCACACTTCCTTGCCCGTCCCGCTCTCTCCGGTGATGAAAACGGCCGCATTGGAGCGAGCGACACTCTCAATCATCCGGTAAACCGCAGTCATCGCCAGAGAGGAGCCGACAAACCCGTTTTGCGTCTTGCCGCTGATGGAATTTTTTTGAACTTCAGCGACCACTTCAGTGAGTGTTTCGCGTTCCAGAGCATTTTTTGCCGTGGTGATCAGCCGCTCCTCTGCCACAGGTTTGACGAGGAAATCATAGGCCCCGGCCTGCATGGCCTCGACGGCGACCTTGATTGAACCGGAACTCGTGACGACCACAACGGTCACGGGCAGCTGCTCTTCGCGGATTGTATTCAGCACCTCCAAACCATTCATATCCGGCAGCTGAAGATCCAGGATCACCACGCTGAAGCCACCTTTGCGCAGTTTGGCCAGCGCCTCCTTGCCGGTTTCGACATGTGCAGTGTCCATGCCGGCTTTGGACAAATGGTGGCCGTAAACAGTGGCCAGCGACAGAGCGTCTTCGACAATCAAAACCTTCAAGGCGGCAATCCTTTGGACAGGATGTCTAATTTAAATCGGTAGATCCGAGCTTGATACCCATCTTAGCCGCCAATGTACTGACCTGCGCAAGGGTTGTGTTGCTCGCAGTCAAAAGTTCGCTGACGCTATCCATCGCCTGGCGGTGTTTGTCATCGCGAGACAGCTGGTTAACCCGCGCCGCGATTTCCGCAAGTTCCGTGGCTCCAAAAGTTCCAGCGACGCTCTTGATCGCGTGGGTGGCCCTTTCAAGAGCAACCAGATTGCCGTTGTCGAGCGCCCCAGCGGCATCGTCGGAGCGAGTCTTAATGTCGCTATAGAACTGGGTCAGAAGCTTTTCCTGTATTTCCTCCGGCATGTTTGCCAGGATTTCTTCAGCGGCTTCAAGGCTAGTGCTCGGATCGCCTGCCTCGTTTGGTGGCAGGGTCGCAACAACACCTTCTTGCGGTGCCACATGGCGGGTGATCATCGCGATCAGATCGTCCTTTTCGACTGGCTTCGACAGAAAGTCATCCATGCCGGATTTCAAGAATTTTTCCCGATCGCCACGCAGCGAATATGCGGTAAGAGCAATGATCGGCGTATTCTGGTTGCGCGGGTTCGAGCGAATTCGGGCAGTCGCCTCAATGCCGTCCATCTCCGGCATGGAAATGTCCATCAAGATGCAATCATAATCCCGCGTTTCGGCGAACTTGACCGCCTCCCGGCCATGGTTGGCGATATCGACATCGCAGCCGACATTTTCCAGAGCGTGACCGACGACAATCTGGTTGGTCGCGTTGTCCTCAGCCAAGAGCACACGAACACCGAGGGGTAAGTCCTCACGGCCTGCCGAGCCGGTTGCAGGAGGCATCTCCTCAGCTGTCGCGAGGCGGATCGGGACAATAAATCGAAACGTGCTGCCTGCTCCCGGAGTGCTGTCGAAGGTAATCTCACCCTTCATCAGGCCGGCCAGCTGACGGCAAATTGCGAGCCCCAAACCGCTGCCGCCCGCCTTTCGTGTGTAGTTTGAATCGACGGTCACGAAGTCGCCGAACAACATGTCGTGCTTGTCCTGTGGAATACCGATGCCGGTATCAACAACAGAAATCACGAAGGTCGCAATCTCCTTGTTTGTGCTTTCGACACGTACCTGCACTTGAACCGAGCCCATATCGGTAAACTTGAGCGCGTTCGAGACGAGATTGAGTACGATCTGCCGCAAACGTCCGGCATCTGCGATCACATTTGTCGGCACAGATCGCGGGTAATCAAGCGTCAACTCAAGGTTCTTTTCGCGCGCAATCGGAGTGAAGAGATCGACAATCCCGTAGAGCACCTTGTGCAGGCGGCACGGTGTCTCATCCAACTCCATACGGCCGGCTTCTAGCTTGGTGTAGTCGAGTATGTCGTTGATGAGTTCAAGGAGAGCACGGCCGGATTCACGCGCAGTGCGCACATAGAGTTTTTGTTCGGGCTCAAGGTTTGTATCGCGCAACAAACTCAAGATCCCAAGGACGCCGTTGAGCGGCGTCCGGATTTCGTGGCTCATCATTGCCAGGAACCTGGCTTTTGCCTCATTGGCGATTTCAGCCCGTTCCTTCGCCTCTCGCAGGGCATCATCAGCCGCCTTGCGTTCGGTGATGTCTCGCACATAACCGAGAAAAAGAGGACCGGTTTGGCCTTCGGTGTGGCGTATCGCAAGCTCGACAATGATTTCATGGCCCTCCTTGTGCAGGCCTTCAATTTCTATCCGTTTGCCAATGACAGGGCCTTCTCCTGTCTCGAGGAATTTTTTCAAACCATTGTCATGCATCCCTCGGTACCGTTCCGGTATCACATAGGACGACATATGTTTGCCGATGATTTCGTCCGGCTGCCAGCCAAAGACTTCTGCCGCCGATGGGCTGTAGTCGACAACAACGCCGTGACCATCCATCACAATCACACCATCGAACGAGGCATCGACCACATTACGAAGAAGATCCTGACTCTGTTTCAGGTCTTCTTCTCGTTCTTTCAGCTCCGTAATGTCAACGCGGAAACCAACAAGGCCACCCTCACTTGTGCGCGACTCGATCACCCGCAACCACCGTCCATCATCCAGCAGCTGTTCCATGGGTTCACCGGGATTGCGATGATGCTCCATCCGCATCTCAATCCAGTCTTCAATCACCTGATTGGAGGGGGCGTACTGCCCGCGTGTCGCCCCTCGCCGAATAATGTCCTCAAATTTTTGACCTGTTTGAATGAGGTCGGCGCTGCGCGAATAAAATTCACGGTATTTGGAGTTACACATGACGAGCCGATCGTCCTTGTCATAAAGGACAAAGCCATCAGGCAGGGATTCAATGGCGTCCAGCAAGCGGGTTTCAGCTTGACGCAGCTTTTCAGCCGCAGCCTTTTCCTCCGTGAGATCGCGCAAGATAGCGGTGTGAACATGCAGGCCGTTAGTCTGCAATTCAGAGATCGCAACTTCAACAGGGTACTCCCGCCCGTTAAGTTGGCGTGCAGTCATTTCCTGGCGTTCGCCCGTGGCCTTGAGAGCGCTGCCTTCGGCTGACTGGCCGCAACAGTTGAACGGCGCATCGAGACCTTTGGTTTCGGGTAAAAAATCACATATCGGTTTGCCGATGACTTCCTCCGACCTGCCCGCTGCAAACATGGCAAGAGCAGCCCGGTTCGCAGTCTTGATTTCGCCGGACGGATCTATCGTCACTAGCCCGTCGAGCATGGTTTCAATGATGGCAGCCACCTGGGCTTCGCCAGCTTCGGCGCGGGCGGTTGCCTGCTTCAGAGAAGCATTTTTCTGCTGCTCCTGCCGCGCAAGGTCGGCCACCCGTTCAATGGCGTGCCGTCTTTGCCGGGATAGTACGAGGCTCAGCCCAGCCGCTGCCGCAAAAGCGACGGCCAAAAGCGCCAGCAGATTGTTGAGCGAAGTGTGTTCCAGACCCGCCGCAGCACTTGCTGCAATCGTGACCTGTTGAATGCCGCGAACATCCCCGACTCCCCAATCGGTTTTCGGAGAATCTCCATGGCTGTTATGGCAATTGACACAGGACTGATCCATGACCACGGCTCGTGCACTACGAAACACCGGTCCGCCATCTGTTTCGACCATGCGCTCGAATGGGCGGTCAGGGTTTTCGAGAACTGCAGCGAGGGCTTCTGAATCAAATGCGTCCAGCTGCCGGTCTTCCCGCCATGGGAAAGGGTAATTTGAGACAAGCCGAATACTGCTCGGCGACCCTATGCTGGCAAGCTCTTTTTCCAAAGCAAGGGTCATGGTCACGGGTGCAGGAACGGTCAGCTCTGCTCCTTCATGATCATGTGAAACAGTCACATCATTTGAAGCGTAGAGTTTTTCAACAACTTCGCGCGCGTAATATCGGCGCGTGGCGGTCAACAGTTCAGATTGAGCCCGGGCTGCCGCAGCCAGATCGTGTGTCCGCGCTTCCTTGCTGAAATCAACGGCCAAGACATAGGCCGCATACGCGGAAGCGGTCAGGAAAACCAATACAAGCCAGAAGGTCGCATCGGCGGCGACCTCTTTAATCCAACGGGCAACGGGCATCGGAGGAGCCTTCGTAGAAAATGGGTCTTTGTCCGCCATCGTACTCACAAGTGTTAAGAGTTCTCTTCGCAAAAGGCACTTTCCGCAGCGGAAACACCCCCCCCTACCAACCAATTGGTTCGGCTAGATGCCGTTTGTGCTTCGGATGACGAAGAACGGATTGCTTTTCATAAAATGCCCGGCACTATCGAAGGCCTGTGCACTGATCTCCTGACAGGTGTCATCGCAGGCCCATATCCGAAGGATCAGATCGAAATGCGCCTTCGGATCAAAGAGGCGCGCATTGGTGTAGATGGCGGACGCCGACCTGCTTCCGGATATGTCACGGGCGTATGTCCGCATGAAAGTCGGGCTGGCAAAGTCAGCCCAACCACCAGCGGGAACCCACCGGGCTGCTTCCGGACCAGAGCCATCAAGATCTCGCGGAGGTTCCGAGCCTTGGTCCAAGATCCAGTCCAGACGCTTCGTGACACCTCTTGCCAGTGCCTGATCCCGCAGGTCTTCGAAGTCGGCAAGGCTCATCAGAGAAATGCCGGCATGAGCGATGTCTTCATACCGTTGATTGGCGATCTGTGCGTCGGTGCGACCTGCCTCTCGATAGTAGGCCAGCGGCCAATACCGCCAGAGAGGGCCATCCTCATGCGCTTCCCATTCAGACAAGAATTTACCAGCAATTGCCTCCGCCCGGACCGCATCCGGACCGCCGGCTGCGGCAAGAAGCGCTGCAAACGAAACCTGCCAATTCCAAGGTGCGAATTCTCCAGCGAACCGAAACCCACTTTCGGGAGAGATCCGGTACAGCCCCTCAGTCTGATCGAAGTTTTTTGCATAGCCGCTTGCGAGGCACTGCCTTAGTGCAGCAATTTCTCGGCGAAGAGCGTCGGGACACCAATCGCCAAAGCTTGTGCAACTGCGGGTGAGTGCATTGCCGATCATTGCCTGATTGATCAGAAGCGACAATCGCTCTTCTGGATGATCGGAGTAGATGACCGAACTCCAACCACAGCTCGGATTTGCCGGGGTGGCCCTGTCATTAAGGGCGTCGCGCGCGGCGAGCGTGTTTCGGATCGACTTTTCTCCCAAGGCGGCGAACACCGGTGCTTTTGTTTTCTTGTAAAGCTCGGCCAAAGCAGACAGGCGGTAACTCTGGTTCCAGCTTTGCAATCCCTCGGCATCAGATGCGCAGGATTTCGGCTCGCCGGTTTGGCCGAGCAAAAGCCCCATAACCCCCTTGTAAAAGTGGAGACCAGCATCTGAGCCTTCCACCGACACAACAATGATCTTGTCACGAAGATCGTCCGTTTTAACAACGGGTTCAAATCGAGCGGTTCCAGCTGTCCTTAAAGCGGGTGTCAAAGACTGAGCTTCGAGATCGAGCCGAAAAAGGTCCGCTTCCTTCGCGCGACACGGCAGCTGAAGCAGATATCCCCCATCGATTTTACGCATTGATCCCGGCATACACCCCCCAAACTCATAGAGCACTTCTGGGTCCTGTGAGATGCGCCCGGACTCCGATCGCTGGAAACGCAACAGTCGCGCCGGTTCATTCGGACGCCGGACAATCAGGGTAAGCGCTGTCCGGTCAAAGGCAATTACTCGTACCATCGATCCGGCAGGTCTGGACAAGACTACATGGCCGTCTTGCACCAGTTCGACGGTTTTTGACCCGCTCTTCCATGTTCTCACATGAACCAGCGACCCATCCCGCGACAACCGAATTGCGCTGATGCGGGCCAGTCTTTCGCCTCCGCCCCGCATATCGACCGGATCGCCGTTTACCAGCACAGTCGCCTGGTCATCCCCCAGCTCACGGGTGACGACAAGTTGGTTCTTCCCGGACTTGCTAACCGCTTCAACGCACGGGTCTTCGATGCCCTTGGACGTGATCATGCCGTCGGGCAACGATACGCTGACGCTGCGTCCCGGAATGGTCAGGGTAATCGTACCGAAATCTTCCCCGGCCAGAGCCTGTCCTCCAATTCCTGCCAGCGCGCCGCCGATAGAAAGCAGCAAATACCCTGTAAACCTAAGCATTGCCCTGCTCCTCAAAAGTTGAAGTAGATGAACTCTGTCAGGTCGGCGAGCCGGTAGATCTGGAGCATGGATACCACTCCGATCATCGACAGAGCCATTGCCCAACTGGCGGACGGCCGCCAGCGCAACGGCAGAAACCCGTCAGACTTTCTCTGAGCTACAAACTGCTTCACACGAAGCACAGGGTTATATCGTTCGGTGAATTCGATTGAGTTAGGCAGCAGAAAAACAATGCCGGAAAGCATGGCCAACCCAGCCCAAATCGGAGCTGTTTCCAACGTTACGCTTTCCCAGAGTTTGGGTTCGTAGACAGTCGAAAGACCTGTCATGCCAACAAGAATATTGTTCGCGCCTTCGAAGCTTTCAGCCCGGAAGTAAACCCAAGCCACAACTACGGCCAGTAGTGTTAGAGCGCGGGACAGAAACTGCGCCAACGGTGCTGGGAGAACATTCGGAACATAGCCCTTCCCAACAAGTTGCGACCATCCGTGGTTGATAACGAGATAGGCCCCGTGAAGACCGCCCCAGAACACGAAGTTCCAGCTCGCACCGTGCCACAACCCACCCAGCAGCATGGTAATCATCAAGTTGGCTTTTTGGCGTGCGGCACCGCTGCGGTTGCCGCCCAGCAGGATGTAAAGGTAGTCCCGGAGAAAATGTGACAAGGTGATATGCCACCGGCGCCAGAAGTCGGATATGCTGGTTGCTTTATAGGGGGAATTGAAGTTGACCGGCAGGCGGATGCCAAACATCCGGGCGAGACCAAGCGCCATGTCGCAGTAACCGGAGAAATCGAAATAGAGCTGGAAGGTATAGGCAAGCGCCCCAATCCAGGCCGCTTCCATCGGGACGCCCGTGCCTGTTTCTGCAAGGCTAAAAACCGTGTTTGCGTAAGGCGCAATGCCATCTGCCAAAACGATTTTCTTGAACAGGCCGATTGCAAACAGCGTCGCGCCAACCGCAAGGTTCAGCACAAGACGGTTCTGGAAGACCTTCATTTTAAATTGCGGAATTGTCTCTCTCTGCATGACGATCGGGCCAGCAATCAGTTGCGGAAAGAACACTACGAATAGCATGTAACGCGGGAAGTCACAGTCCGAAACATCCCCGCGATACGTGTCGATCAAGAAAGAAATCTGCTGGAACGTAAAGAACGAGATCGCCAGCGGAAGCGCCAGATTCAGGAACGGCACGTCGGCCCCGGCAAGCGCATTCACGTTGCCGATTACGAAATCGGCATATTTGAAGACGGCAATCAATACCAGATTGAAGACAATTCCGGTGATCAGAACAAACCGGTCCCGGACCTTCAGAAGTACGCGATGCAGAGCATAGTTGATCACCACCGAACCAAGGAGTAGCGGTAGGTAAATCGGCTTCCACCAGCCATAGAAGGCGAGCGACGCAAGCGTGAGCCACCAAATAATACCGGTTTCCCAGCGAAAGTGGCGCAAGATCAAAAACCCGATCAAGACCGGAGGCAGAAACAGATAGATGAATTCAAGCGAACTGAAGACCATGGCTCAGCCCTCCTTCTTGGTATTTGCGGATTTAGGTTGCGCGGCGGCTTCATTGGTCTGGGCGTGATGTTCTTGAAGGTATTTCAAAAACTTGCTGCTGCCCTGATGGCCGCGATCTGCGCCTTTTTCGGCAAGTTCAAATGCCCGTTCGAGATCTTGCTCAACAAGTTCACCAGCTGCGTAAAGCTTTGCCAGCTCTTCCATCGCACCAGGATGTCCGACAGCTACGGCGCGTTTCAGCAAATCGACCGCGCCATCGGGCTCAAAACCATGTTGTTGTTTGAGGTGCATGCGGGCAATGTTGGTCAACGCGCCGCCGTGTCCGGCTTTTGCGGCAAGCTGAAACCAATCGAGGGCTGCGCTGATTTCGTCAGGCGAAGGGTCAGCAGCGAGGATCATGTGCCCCAAATCATGCATGGCACCGGCATCACCGAGCTCGGCTGAGCGGACAAACCATTCCTCGGCCTTCGCCAGGTCTTGGGCTACGAATTCCCCGTCGCGATAGATACGGCCAAGGGTCTTCGCCGCACTTGCCGAGCCATCGCGGGCTTTCTTTTCAAGACCTTCCATCGCCCGTGCCGCCCAGAAAAGCGCTTGGTCGCCATCCGGTGTCAGGCCATAGCGGCCATGCATCAAAATGCGGGCGTAGTTGATGGTTGAGGAAGGGTACCCGGCAATCGCGGCCTTTTCATAGTGATGAAATGCTGCAGCCAGATCGCGTTCGGTGCCAATCCCGCGTTCGAAGTGTTTGGCGAGTTGGACATGTGCTTTCGGATAGTCCCATTCGAGGGCCTTTTGAAACCACTGAAGCGCGATTGCAGCGCATTTTTCGCCGGATGAGCGCTGAAACAATCGTCCTAGTTCATAGGCGGTTTCCCCCCGGTAGGCGAAGGAAAAGCGTACCGCTTCCATGAACAAAAGTCGTGCCTGATCAAGATCCGCCTCCATCCCCCAGCCATTCTTGTAGGCCCGGCCAAGATGATACAACGCAACCGGATGACCATCGCTCGCGAGCTGCGCGAGAATTTCTGCAGCATCACCCCACTTGCCGACTTTCTGCAGACCTCGTGCCTGTTTGATCTGTTCTTCGATGGTCGGGTCAATGCGGCTACCCTCTGCTGTGAATTGGACTGGAGCTCCCGACAGGGCAACATAGCCAGTGGCACCAAGGACTGCGGTTACCAAGGCGAATTTCCAGCGCTTGATGTTGTGGTGTTTCTTGTTCATGACCGGGCTCCCTTCCAATACGGAGCGATGTTTGTGAGACTGCTTTCACTTTCGTGCAGGGGCGATGCCGGCACTTCGAAGACTGGGCGGTTTTCCAAAAACGCTTTGAAAGGCGCTCCCGGCAAAATCATCAAACACAGAGCAAGCATCGAACCGGCTGTGTAGCCCAGCAAAAGCAAACGCCATTCGTCGCGGGACAGATAAAACTCACGCATCGGTCCGTCTCCAGATCCGGCAGGAGTTGCCTTCAATCAGTTGCAGCGTGCCGTCGGAGTGCTGTTCGCTGACATCTTTCGCCTGAATGGGGCACACAAGATCTCCACGACGCTCTTGTGCGAGAGCGCGGCTCTCCTGATCCGCTTCGATGAGCTGCTGGAGCTCGCCGACAATTTTGCGCGCGGCTCTCGCGTTGAAATGATAGGCATCCGTGAAGTTGTCGAGTTCCCGCGTAAAGCCGTCATCGAAATCAAAATCAACCACCGGGCCCAAAGCGCTCAAACGCTCGCGAAAGCGATGATTGGCCGCCTGAAGACCGAAGTCGGATATCCTGCGCTGCATCTCGGAAATGGTTGGAGGGATTACGAAAATCAGTTCGACATCGTTCGCATCGCACCAGGCTGAGATCTCTTCGACCATGCTCCACAATTCGTCGGATTGCTTGAACCGGCGCCAGTCGGCGGCCCCGTTGGTACCGACCTGTTTTGCGAACAATTTTGGCAGATCGCGATCAAGAGTTATTTCCGGCCAATACCGGCCCCAGCGTCCGAGACCGAGCCCGCGGTGATGGAAGGCTGCGGGCAGTGTCAGTGTTGTGTGTGGCGCTTGAAGCTTGCAGTCCTCGCACAATTCGGGATCCAAGAGCTCTTCAAGTCCGAGGTGCTCAAGTGCAGCAAATTCAGCAGCCTTGGCCGCGGAGACGGGGTTGAGTGACACTGCTTTCACGGCGTCGGACAGTTGGGGAAAGCGGTCTTCCAGCAGGCGCCAGCCGATCTTTGCGACAAACCAGTTCGAATAGTAGCCAAACGGATCTGCTGCGAGCTCAATAGCTTCCGGAACCCGGTTCATACCGCCTTTGAATCGCGCGTCCATGCTGCGCAATGGCAAGCTGACGATCAGTGTTTCGAGTTCGGAATTTTCGGTGAGGTACTTGAAGGTGTCGTAGATTTCAAAAACGGTCGCGCCGCCGTAGGCGAAATTATACACGTCCGCATTGCCAAGTTCCTGCCAATAGCGATCCTGCAGCGCCCGGGCCCGGCTGTCTCCCAGAACGACCGTCGGCGCTTTGATGCGCGGATATTCGATCATCTTGTAGAGCGGGTAATGCGCCTTCACACTGATTTCGCTCTTGTCGAGACCGAGATCGAAAACACCATTGCGGTCGTAGGCATCAACGACATAGTTGAAGGCGATGGGAGCGAGCGCCACAACAGCGACAACTGCCATCAAGGCTACATATAGTGTTGGTCTGCGGGTCATGGGATTTGTCCTGTCTCAAATTCGATTGGACAGTGCTTTTCAAAAGGTGCGCCAAACTGGCTTTGTAGAAATAAAGACAATAAAAACAATTAGATAAACAGATTTCCAGTTCTGCAAATGCGGATTTCTTCGCGTTGTGAAAAAGGTTTTCTTTGCAAATTGAAAATGGCAAGGGCCGGTCTAAGCCGGCCCTGACAATCCTAAAACACTCATGATCATGGCACTGCTCGGCGGCTCAGCGAGCCCGGCCATCAGCGTCACACCGAGGAAGAGCATTGTGACGTAGAGCAGCGTCAGATAACTCGCCATCGTGTTTTGCAAGGTGGCGATCAAACCGTCGCCTTCCCCCGCACGCTGGTCCCCACGGTTCGACCAGCGTTGCTTCGACAAGCGGAAGATGCAGTAGACCTTCACCGAGGCGTTGATCAGCTGGTTGAAATACAAAATGAACGGATAGCTCAAATCGACTTTCCGCGCGTACTGATAAAGGAAGAGTGACAACAGCATGCGCGTTATCATGATAAAAATCGCATAGCCGACGATATAGGCCGGGCTCAAGAGCACCGATGTGCAAACAGCCAGAACAGGGCTGACCAGCATGGTCCACATGGACACGCGCTGGTCAAGCAAACACCACCAGATGAAAAACGGCATGCGGTGGGGCCCGAGGGCGAGCGCACGCGACCCGTTGCGCAGCATGTTTCCGGACCAGCGGCGGAAATTCTGCACCATCCGGTCCATGCCAGAGCCTTCAATCACTTCAACAGTATAGCCCATGGCATCCGGTACGTAGAGCATGCGGCAGCCCGACTGCAGCATGTAGTACCAGGTGCTTTTGTCGTCGCCCGACAGGAACCGGAACTTGCCCCAGAGCCAATGCTCCAGATGATCGGCCTCCAAAAGCCGGATAAACTGAAGTTTTAGAAGATGATTGGCGCGGAACACCGACATGCGGCCGGTCAAGGTCAGCACCCGGCCGGACAGCGAGTGCGATTGCATGGCGAGCCTGCGCTGGGCAAAACGCATGGTCAGCCAGTTGGCGACCCAGCGCGGACCGATGCACAGCACCTCCTCGTCGGTCGTGCAGGCTTGTAGGTCCGGATACAATTTGAAGAGCGGAAGGCAAGCGCCGACGGCGTTTTTGGCCAGAATGAAGTCGCCATCCATGAAGATGATGAGATCATCATTTTGCACTTCATTCCGGCTCATCGCCCGCAAAACAAGCCCGATGGCAAGCCGCTTGCCCGGTTGGTTTTGGCGGATGATCCTGAGCGTGACGTTCAAATCCGCCATTTCCCGCCTCAACAGATCGCTTATCAGATCCTCATCGTACTGATCGCCCGAGCCGAGCCATATCGTGCCGGGGACACCCGAATCCCGGATTTCCCGGCAAATGGACCGGATCACCTTTTCCGTGATATCCCGGTGTTCCTTGTAAGTGGTCATCATGAAATGCAGGTGCCGGGGGCGCCAGCCAGAGGCCCAAACCTCCTGACCCTCCCGCCGCATTTTCGGATAGACGAAACGGCCGTAGATCCAGGAGCGCACGGCGTGGGTGAACCACCAGCCGTAGCGCCAAATTCCAAGCGCTCCGATCACGAAGGTGATCTGCGACGTAACCGGATCAAAGAACACCGTTTCAACAGTTGTCAGTCCGACGAAGCAAACACCGAAATACAGCGTGATTTGCAGCAGGACAAAAGGCGTCCACTTTGCCCACCCCTTAGGTTGATCGGTGATTTCATCAACGTCGTAGGCAGTTTTCTTGCGTTGGGTCATTGCGCGCCCCGCAAATAGCTGGAAGCGGTCCGGAACACGATGTTGGCTCGGTGGCGTTCAAAGTAAACCGTGACCGGCGTACCGGCTTCCGGGAGAACGTCCGTCACACTGGACAAAACGACTTTGGCAGACCGTGAATCAGGCGCACGAAACCGGTGCATTTGGGTGACTTCGTCAATAAATCCGTCCGTCCGGCTGATCTTTTCAACGGTCGCGAATATCCAGCGGTCCTCACTGGGCACATACAGTTTTGCAGTGCTGCCATGGCGCACGTCGTCGATCTCATCCTGGGTCAAGAACGCCGTAACCTTTCGGCCGTCGTTCTCTTCCAGTACCATAATCGGCTCTCCTGCTTTTACCGTTGTTCCCGGCTCTGCCAGCAGCTGCACAATGCGCGCATCAAACGGGCTGGGCAGCCGTTTTACATCATCGCGCGCCTTCAACTCCGCCAGATGTCGGGCGCGAATAGCCGCTTCTTCCTCAAGACGCTCCACTGCTGCCCCAAGTTCAGCCGCGCGCCCGGCAAACGATGTGCCGGTGTAAAGCTGTGTGCTTTCACCGCTGTCACGCAGCTTTTTAAGTTCGGCAATATGGATTTCCTTGCGCTGGAGATTGGACAACGCTTCGGAATGCTCCAACTCAGCGAGATCAAGATCGGCCTGCACCACATGCCCCTTTTCGAAGAGACGTTGATAGCGCTCCAGCTTCAAGCGCGCTGCATCCCTTGCGAGCATCAGCCCGTCCAGTTGTGTTTCCGCCTGCCGGATATTGTTTTCCGCCACAAGCCTGTAGCCTTCGGCGCGGCTTTGCTCGTCGGCGAGCAGTGCCTTGCTTTCGTTCAGCTCGGCCCGCGTTGTCATCAGGTCGAGTTCCGCACGGCTCACATCGCGTTGCAATTCTTGGTTTCGCAGGTGAACCAACGTTTTACCGGACAGGATACGATCGTCCGGTCTTCCGGCAAGCGATACAATTTGCCCCGATACAGGCGCTGTGATTTGTGTGCGTTCGGCGCTGACGACCGCACTGGACACCTCCAAACGGAAGAGAGATGCGAAAAGATAGATCGCCACGTAACCAAACACGGCGATCCCGAGGGACAGGTAGAAGAGGGTCATGACGATCTGCTTGATTGGCCAGCGGCGCACGGGCATCTGCTGAACAGGGTTGGGGTCAGGTTTGGTGGGAACAGGTGTGACTGGGGTGTCGATCCGAAGGATCGTGTCCTCGACACCGGTCATCTTGCCGCGCACAAGCTCCTCGATGAAGTGGCGCATGAGCGCCGCTTCCCGATCGCCAAGGTCTACGAAGCGAAAGGCTGCCGCGCGGGTGTCCTGGTCCCAGCGGATAACCCGCGCAGGAACCTCGAACGTGATGTTGAAGCCTTGAAACGGCAGCGTGCAAGAAACCGGATGTTCAGCACCGATTTCAAGGCCTGCTTTGAGACCCGCAACTCGGAAACCGCCGAGGCTCCAGTCAGACACATCAAGCGGTTGCTCATCGAGTGTGACACGCATAGGTGCCGACACCCGGTGATGCATTCGTTGGCTTGGTCTTTCGCGCTGGATGTCCACGTTGAACGGTCTCTTCGTTGTAGCTCACTGCCCCCAACGCAAATCAGATGCCAGACCGTCAGAACCCAAGCCCAACTCGGACCTACTCCTTAAGTTATTCAACTTATGAGGAAAATTTTGGAATGACCGGCTGTTGAGCTTCGAGATTTGCAAAATGGGAACAACCGAGACAAAGCGTCCGCATCTTTGCGATTTCGAAAATGCAAAACCGGGCTGCAGTTAAGCAGCCCGGTTTGTGTTTGTCGGATTTGGAAAATCAGATGATAAAAGTGTCGCTGTCATACAGCGAGGCGATCGTCTGGCCCTGAACATTTGCCAAGGTGCACACATCCTGAAAGCTGCCGTCATTTGACAAATCAACAGCAATCGACAATCCGCCCAGGCTCTCAGTCGCCAGGAGCAAATCAAGGAACGTGCTTGCCTCATCACCACCTGCGAGATGGGAAAAGTCCAGCTTGTCTTCGCCGACCTTAAAATCGGTGATCAGATCGGATTGCCCGAGATCATAGGTACGATACACAAAGGTATCTGACCCAGCCCCACCGGTCAGTTCGTCTGCACCGCCAAGACCGCGAATGACGTCGTCGCCACCACCGGCTTCAATGACATTGGCGCCGGATGTTCCCTTCAGGAAGTCATTGCCGTCTCCCGAAATCACGTTGTCAATGTATTTCAGCGTATCGGTACCGATCTCAAGGCCATGCGCCTTTTTATTGTGGAGCATGACAGACAGGTCGGTGTTGAACGCGGAATAGTCGACTGTGTCGTTGCCGCGGCCGCCATGCATCAGATCATCACCGGCATCGCCGAAAAACAGATCATCGTCATGGCCGCCATAAAGTTCATCATCGCCGTTGCCGCCGCGCAGAATGTCGTTGCCCGCGCCACCCTTGATGATGTCCTTGCCGTAGCCACCGTCCATAGTGTCATTGCCTGACCCGCCGATGAGGCTGTCGTCATTGTGCCCACCGGTCATGATGTCGTTGCCGGCACCGCCCTTCAGATCGTCATTGCCATAGTCACCGGACATGGTGTCGTTTCCGGAGCCGCCGATCAGAATATCATTGCCGCGGCCGCCATCCATGACATCGTCGCTGCTCCCGCCTTTCAGATTGTCGTTGCCATAGCCACCGAACAGGGCATCCTCGCCCGAACCGCCCACCAACACATCATCGTCATTGCCTCCGTCCAGGCGGTCATTGCCAGTACCGCCTGTCAGGACATCGTTTCCGTCCTCGCCGTCGAGAACGTCGTCACCATTGTTGCCATTCAGGTTGTCGTCCTGCTTGCCACCCTTCAGGACATCATTTCCTGAATTTCCGTAAAGATCGTCTTTGCCCGACTGGCCGTGCAATTCATCGTTGCCGCTGCCGCCATGCAGATCGTCGCTCCCGTTGTTGCCATAAAGCTTGTCATCTCCCGACCTTCCGTGCAGCTCATCCTGTCCGGTGCCGCCGTTCAGGGTATCGTTGTCAGACCGCTCTATCTCGACCGGGTCAGAGGTTCCAACGCCTTCGGTTGGTGTGTCTTCGCCCTCATCCTGCTGTTGATAATGCGCATTCAGCACCAAGGCGTTGGCAACACCGATATCGACGGTGAAAACGCTGTCGTCAAAGTCGCGGTCGCCGCCATTGTAAAGGTCCTCAAAGCCGAGCGTGAGCGTGCCGGCATCGGTTTTCAAAACACCTGTCGTATGAAGTATGCCATCGGGATTGAGCTCCACGGTCTCGCCGAAGGCTGCCGTGTGGTATGGATCCGTCCTGATCAGAGTCTGTTTGCCATCCGCGGAAAAATGATGGAGCCGCGGCGCATCGCTGTTGATGGTTGCCTGGTTCCCGTCGCTATCGAGAAACATCAATTGCGGCGCATCTTCACCTTCTTGTCGGACATCCAGATCAAGTCCGGCATAGCCGTTGTTCAGACTATAGCCGTTCGAGATGATGAAAAATCCGAGTGTGTCGCCGGCCGAAACATCCAGATACTCCCGGCTTTCACCCTGGATAAGGTTTCCGCCGCTGCCTTTGAGCGAGGCGTTTGGCCACAGGATTTCGACATCGGTGATCAGTCCGTCATCCTGGATCTTGTAATCACCGAATGTGTTCCGGTACCCGGCCGTCTCGCCTTCAAATACGACGGAAACATCATAATCATCAACGATCTCGACACCGGTAACCTCGACAAGGTCTGGGCCGCCAGACCCGTAGATGATATCATTCCCGTTGTCGCCGGATAGCACATCGTCGCCGGTGCCGCCCCAGATTTCATCATTACCGTCCTTGCCGGTGATCGTGTCGTCACCGAAACGTCCGGACATTACATCGGAGTGCCGGGTTCCGTTCAGCACATCGTCTTCATCGGTCCCGATTGTGGGCCGCGTTGCGGGCAAACTTGCCATTGTTGTCTCCTGATCCATTCGGCAGGCACAGGCCCGCCAATCAAGTTGGGAAGGATTTCCAGGCAACGCATGGCAAGTATTGGGCCAGCTGGCTGTGAAGCATAAGTAATTGAAATATTTAAATTATGTGTTTTCAACCCAGTGTTATTCGCATTTTTCGATTTGGAATTGCCGAAATTCGAAACACTGGTTTCATTTATGCATGTGGTGACTTGGACCTCGAATAGGACGCTACCCTACCCCCATGGCTCACCGCAGCCTTCTGCCAAGTTAGGACGTCTCAGCAGTGGATCCCTCGCTGATTGCACGGCATCATATGGGCACGCGCATACGAGTTGCCTGCTCGACCAAGGCCTCATTCATTTCATTCACCTTAGTCTTTCGCCGCCGGAAACAGACGGTATACCGGTCGGTATTTGACCTTTGTCATAATCAAATTGGAAAAGAGTGCATAGAATCAAATTGGGATCGGTGGTTGTGGATTGGGAGTGGAACAGATGTCCGACGCCGCAGATGAAAACGGCACAGAACCGCAGGGCAAAGGCTTTCAGTTTCCAACTGCTTTCACAATTTTATTTGGCCTGATCATTCTTGTCGCCGCAGCGACCTGGATCGTTCCGGCCGGTCAATACGATCGGGTCGAAAACGAGACCTTGGGAAGATCAGTCCCGGTGCCTGGGACCTACCAACAGGTTGAGAGCGAACCTCAGGGCATCGTCGACGTTTTCATGGCTCCGATCCGCGGGCTGTACGACCCCGATACCAACGAGGCGAACGCGATCGATGTTGCCGTTTTCGTTCTGGTCATCGGTGGCTTTCTTATGGTCGTAACCAGAACAGGCGCCATTGACGCGGGGATCGGAAAGGTCATGGTTGCGCTAAAAGGCCATGAGAGATGGATGATCCCTATCCTGATGGCCTTTTTTGCGGCCGGCGGCACCATCTATGGCATGGCAGAGGAGTCGCTGGCTTTCTATGCGCTGGTCATTCCTGTGATGATGCGCGCTGGCTACGACACAGTCACGGGTGTGGCGATCATAATGCTTGGCGCGGGGATCGGCACTCTTGGATCCACGATCAATCCATTTGCAACAGTCATCGCGGCAAACGCCGCTGGTATCCCGTTCACAGATGGAATTTTCGCCCGGATCATCATCCTCGTCTTCGGCTGGCTTGCCTGTGTTGTCTGGGTGATGCGTTACGCCGAACGGGTCAAAGCGAACCCGTCAAGGTCTCTGGTCTACGACATGAAGGCGGCCAACGAGGCCCACTTTTTCAAGGGATCGACCTCACGTGGCAGCGACGATTCCGCAGTCATAGATTTCACGTTGACCCACAAGGTCGTCCTGACCATCTTCGTCGCCAGTTTTGCGCTTCTTATCTATGGTGTTTCCGTCCTTGGTTGGTGGATGGGCGAGATGTCGGCCCTCTTTCTTGCAGCGTCGATCCTTGTCGGTGTCGTAGCCCGGATGGGGGAACATGAATTTGTCGACACCTTCATTGATGGCGCACGTGATCTTTTGGGCGTTGCCCTGATCATCGGTGTCGCTCGCGGTATCGTGGTCGTCATGGATGCGGGCAAGATCACCGACACGATCCTGTTCTGGTCGGAGCAGGCGGTCAGCGGCTTGGGGACGGTTGCCTTCATCAACGTCATGTTCTGGCTCGAGGTGGTCCTGTCCTTCTTTGTGCCGTCTTCCTCCGGTCTTGCCGTTTTGACCATGCCAATCATGGCACCGCTTGCGGACTTTTCCGAGGTGAGCCGGGAGGCCGTTGTTACAGCTTATCAATCGGCCAACGGATTGGTGAACCTGGTTAATCCGACTTTCGCCGTCGTTATGGGAGGTCTTGCAATTGGACGTGTGTCCTACGACAGGTGGCTGCGCTTTACCTGGCCGTTGCTGATCATTTTAGCGGTACTGATCACGATTGTGCTCAGCGTTTCGGTCTGAACCTTTCGGGGAATAGACGGCAGGACCCTGCCGACATGATTTCAACATTGAACAACCGGTCGGGCATGGCAGATGTTTCTTCTCATAGAGCCTCCGGCGATCTCGGCCTGATCGCTTGCACAGCTCTTGTGGTCGGCAACATGATAGGATCCGGGGTGTTCCTGCTGCCTGCGTCTCTTGCCAGTTTCGGAGCTGTTGCCCTGTATGGATGGGTGCTTACGTCAATGGGCGCCATTGTACTCGCCCTTGTTTTTGGGCGGCTCGCAAGGCTAACCGCGAGACCTGGTGGCCCCTACGCCTACACGCGGGAAGGCTTTGGCGATTTTGCGGGTTTCCTGATTGCTTGGGGGTATTGGATTGCCCTTTGGTCGGGGAATGCAGCGGTTGCCGTTGCTTTCGTCGGCTACCTCACTTTCCTGTTTCCGCCCGTTGGCGAAAACAGTCTTTACGGGCTTGGGGCAGCGCTTTCGGCGATCTGGTTCCTGACCATGATCAACATTCGCGGCGTCAAGGAAGCAAGTTTTGTACAGGTGGTGACCACGGTCTTGAAGGTCTTGCCGCTTCTGGCAATCGGTCTGTTCGGCTGGTTCTGGCTGCAACCGGACAATTTCACTCCGATGAATGTCTCCGGACAGTCCAATTTGTCGGCCATTTCGGCCACCGCAGCCCTTACGCTTTGGGCATATCTCGGGCTGGAATCGGCCACCGTTCCCGCAGGCAATGTGTACCGCCCGGAAGTGACAATACCAAGAGCCACCATCATCGGGGTGGTATTCGCGGCCATCCTCTACATATCGGTGACTGCGGTGGCGATCGGAGTGCTGCCCGGGACAATGCTCGCCCTTTCCGCTGCTCCGCTGGCGGATGTTGCAGCTTCTATGTGGGGTGTGATGGGTGGTGTCTTGGTCGCAGCCGGAGCCGTCATTTCCACATTCGGAACCCTCAACGGTTTCACCATGCTTTCGGGGCAGGTTCCCTACGGCGCCGCTCTCGACCGTGTGTTTCCCGACATTTTTGCGAAAGTAACCGACAGTGGCACGCCAGCCAACGCCTTGGTCATTTCAAATCTCCTGGCAAGCGTCTTGGTCATCATGAATTTTTCGAAGGGGCTGGTGGAGGCGTTCACCTTCATCATCCTCCTGGCGACCATGGCAAGTCTTGTCCCCTATGCTTTTTGCGCAGTGGCCGAAATCATGATCCGTCTCAAGCGGGGCGAAAAGCTGAGTGACCCGTCTCTCGTGGGTGTCGGCGGCCTTGGGCTGCTCGGGTTCATCTATTCTCTCTGGGCGATCTACGGCTCTGGGGAGGATGTTGTTTTCTTCGGCTTTCTTTTGTTGCTGTCCGGGATCCCGGTCTACGTACTGATCCGGCTGCGGCAGGCAAGACAGCCGTCTTTTGAAGCTCTCCAATCAGACTGAAGGAGTAGAATATGGCGACGTTGGGCGTTCATTCGGAGATCGGAAAGCTCCGCAAGGTCATGGTGGCGCGTCCCTCGGTGGCACACGAACGCCTGACCCCGGGAAATTGCCATGATCTCCTTTTCGACGATGTTCTGTGGGTGCATCAGGCACGGGTCGATCACGATGACTTCCGGCTGAAAATGAAAGCACATGACGTGGAAGTCGTTGACCTTCAGGACCTTCTTGCAGAAATGCTCGATCAGGTGCCGGAAGGCCGCAAGTTCGTACTCGACCGGCGGATCACCGACAACATGGTTGGACCGGGCTTTGCCCGCATCATGCGGCCGTGGCTGGATGAACTGGAAGGGGTGAAGCTTGCGCGTCTGCTCATGGGGGGCATTACCCTTCACGACCTGCCGCAGGATATGGTCACGCCTTTGGTGCGGTCCGTGATTGATCCGACTGAGTTCCTGCTCAACCCGATCCCGAATTCCCTGTTCCAGCGTGATCCGTCTTGCTGGATATATGGCGGTGTAACGGTGAATCCGATGTTTTGGCCGGCTCGCAAGCCCGAAACGCTCTACCAGCGGGCCGTTTACAAGTTCCATCCGAGTTTCACCAAGGAGGAATTCGACATTTGGTGGGGCGACAGCGACGAAGACTTCGCCAATTCCAGCATGGAGGGCGGTGACGTCATGCCGATCGGCAAAGGCGTCGTCCTGATCGGCATGGGCGAGCGCACCACACGCCAGGCCGTTCAGCAAGTGGCCGAACGGTTATTCGCCAAGGGGGCGGCCGAACGCGTCATCGCGTGCGCCATGCCTAAGAGCCGTGCCGCCATGCATCTGGACACCGTGTTTTCCTGCCTTGACCACGACAAAATCACCGCCTTCCGGGAAGTTGTCGACGAAATCACATGTTTCAGCATTCGTCCGGGAGATGGCGATCAGGTCGTCGATATCCGCAAGGAAGAAGCTCACCTCTTTGATGTCTACAAGGAAGCGCTCGGACTGGATGACTTGCATGTCATTGGCACCGGCGGAAACGACTTCGAGGCGGAACGTGAACAATGGGACGACGGCAACAACGTTGTCGCGCTCAAGCCCGGCGTTGTCGTCGGTTACGACCGCAACACCCATACAAACACACTGCTGCGCAAGGCCGGCATTGAAGTAATCACCATTCACGGATCCGAGCTTGGACGCGGCCGCGGTGGTGGCCATTGCATGACCTGCCCGATTGTACGCGACCTCGCCTATTGAGAATGACCGTTCGCGTCCGAACGCGGGCGAACCCGAAGAAAAAATGGGAGACTTGACATGGCCTTTAACCTTCGTGGCCGCAGCTATTTGAAAATTGCGGACTTCAGCCAGCGCGAAATGCTTTACCTTCTGGATCTTGCACGGGACCTGAAGCGGGCGAAATACGCGCGCGCCGAGCAAAAAGCTCTTCAGGACAAGAACATCTGCCTGATCTTTGAAAAAACCTCGACCCGGACCCGCTGCGCCTTCGAGGTGGCCGCCCACGATCAGGGCGCGCACATCACGTACCTTGATCCATCCGGCTCTCAGATCGGTCACAAGGAATCCATGAAGGATACTGCACGCGTGCTTGGCCGGATGTTCGATGCCATCGAGTTTCGCGGGTCGGGCCAAGACATGGTCGAAGAGCTGTCGAAATACGCCGGCGTACCCGTCTACAATGGACTGACGGATGACTGGCACCCGACACAGATGCTGGCCGACATGCTGACAATGGTCGAGAACTCCGACAAGCCGCGCACCCAGATAGCCTATGCGTTTTGCGGCGACGCCCGCAACAACATGGGCAACTCTCTGCTGATACTGGGTGCCATGATGGGAATGGACGTGCGCATGGTCGCACCGAAGGAAAACCAGAACCACGATGATGTTGTAGAATTGGCCAAGGCGCGGGCGGCGGAAACCGGAGCGCGTATCACCATCACGGATAACGTGGAAGAGGGCGTTAAAGGCGTCGACTTCGTGCACACGGATGTGTGGGTCTCGATGGGCGAACCGGCGGACGTTTGGGAAAGCCGCATCAAGTTGCTGACACCTTATCAGGTCAACATGGACCTGATGAAAAAGACGGGCAATCCGAACGTCAAGTTCATGCACTGCCTGCCGGCCTTCCACAACACGGAGACCAAGGTCGGCAAGGATATCCATGAAAAGTTCGGCATAACGGAAATGGAAGTGACGGAAGAAGTGTTCGAAAGCCCCATGAACATTGCCTTTGAGCAGGCGGAAAACCGTATGCACACCATCAAGGCGATCCTCGTCGCAACCCTTGGAGCATAACGAAATGAGAGTCGTTGTCGCGCTCGGCGGCAACGCTCTTCTCCGGCGCGGAGAAGAGATGACCGCCGACAACCAGCGGGCAAATGCCCGTATCGCCGCCGAAGCTCTTGCGCCGGTTGCGCAGGAGCATGAAACCGTCATCACTCATGGCAACGGGCCACAGGTTGGATTGTTGGCCTTGCAGGAAGCGGCCTACACGGCGATCGACGCGTATCCCCTGGACGTGCTCGTTGGCGAAACCGAAGGCATGATCGGTTACATGATCGAGCAGGAACTGGGCAATCTGTTGCCGTTCGAGAAGCCGCTTGCGACTGTGCTCACCATGGTTGAAGTTGATGCTGCCGATCCTGCCTTCCAGGACCCCACCAAGTTCATCGGCCCGGTCTACAGCAAGGAAGACGCGGAGAGAAATGCGAAGGACAAGGGCTGGAGCATCAAGCCTGACGGCGACAAATGGCGCCGCGTTGTTCCCTCACCTGCTCCCAAGCGCATCTTCCAGGTCCGGCCAATCCGGTGGCTGCTCGAAAAGGGGGCCGTCGTTGTTGCCGCCGGCGGGGGCGGAATCCCGACAATGTACGATGCCGCGCAAAAACTGGTTGGCGTTGAATGTGTTATCGACAAGGACTATTGCTCAGCCATGCTGGCACGGGAAATCGAGGCAGACGTGTTTGTCGTGGCGACGGATGCTGAAGCAGTTTTTCTCGATTGGGGGACCCCTGAACAAAGAGCCGTCCGCCGAGCATCGCCCGACATGTTGGACGCGTATAGCTTTCCCGCCGGATCCATGGGCCCGAAAGTTCAGGCAACGCAGGAATTCGTGCGCGCGACCGGGAAACGGGCAGTGATCTGCGCGCTCAAGGATATTTCCGCTGCCCTACAAGGAGAGGCTGGAACGACAATCGATCCTGAGGCCTGCGAACTTCAGACCGTTTAACCGCAGTCAAACTCTCCGCGACAACGGCATGGCCTACACATCGATACGACAAAAGATTGAGACGACAGGCCTTCACAAGGAGCCCATTGAAAAACCAGCTAAACAGCCTGACGCGAACCAATGCAGTGGTTGCCTGCTTGCCAAATTTGTGGGTTTTTGGCCTCTTTCAGGTCTTTTAATCCGCCGCGAGGAACTGACAAAGCTTTTCCGAGCAGAGTTTTCGCGTTCGAAACCGCGCTCCACGTTTTCGAGCAGACACGCGACTACGCCCACCAACTTAAGCAGAACAAGCATTTCGGCGGAACACATGTCGCAAATCGAACGAGACAGTTGAATACCTGCCACTGTATTTTCCGTATTCAACTGCACGCCATTGTAGCAGTGGGCATTGCCGCCTTGAGCTTTTCATGTTGAGGAGCAGGCCGAACCCCTCCCCCCGCTCCGATATATGCGCTGGTCTGGCCCACTAGCTTTCCAGCCAGGCTTCAGCCTCTTCTTCCCGCTCAGGTTCAAATGCTCTGATGGTTAGACCCGGCATGAGCATGCCTTCGAATTCCGCGACTTTCCGCACCCAATCGGTGTCGCATACAACGGCACATTTTTCGTATTTTCCAATGAGCTGGAACAACGATGGAAGATACTTGAACTCGACAGCCAGCGCTGGCATCTCCGGGATAGCGAAGTCCGTAATGCGGTAAAACAGCTTGCCGGACTGCATGTCCTTAGAGCTCTCAATCAGCCGCTGGAGACCATCCTCCATGCCCTCCGCGTCCAGCTTGCCGCTGAACCTGATATCGACACGATCCGGCG
Organism: Roseibium hamelinense; assembly: GCF_007830545.1. Lineage (GTDB taxonomy): Bacteria > Pseudomonadota > Alphaproteobacteria > Rhizobiales > Stappiaceae > Roseibium > Roseibium hamelinense. The sequence goes on along the minus strand of NZ_VLLF01000007.1, from coordinate 59,689 downwards.
CCGTCTTTTCAACACTCAACATAAAACACCTCCCTGCGTTTACGCAGTAAAGATGTTGAGCGTCAGCGCGCCCTGCAACTTGCGGGAAACCCGTACATAATGCAGTGAACCCGTCTTTACTTAAAAAATGAAACCCTGATCGAACACATGCTCCGTCAGCATGCGGTTCTCTGCGGATTCTGAGAAACCAATCAAGATCTGTGTGTCGTCAACCAATTGATTGGCGTAGGCGTGAGACCAAGCCGTCAGCCCCGCGTCCTCCGCCTCCCTGCCCAGGCTATTGACGTAAAAGGCTGCGACCTTTTCTTCAACACTGTCGAAACCATTGTAAAGGAGAGAGAACTCTTCAGAGTTCACAAAGGATAAAGCAATCGTATAGAGGTCTGTCCCGTTGTCAGCTGCGTCCAGCCAGATTTCAAATCCAGCTTCATCCGGTGCGCGGTCAAACGCGGTTTCATATAGTCGATAGATCTGGCCAGCTGATCCTTCGTTGTCGAACGCAACTTGCGTACCGTCTGAAAAGTGAATCCGCTCAATGCCCTGCAGCGTATCTTGTTCGTTGGAGTGTGCGAACAGGATCTCCCCGTCACGTTCGGCGCTTTCGAAAAGCACGAATTCCGCATCGAAAGCATAGTGTGCCAAGACAATATCGATGCCTGAGCCTCCGACGTAGAGATCATTGCCCAAACCTTCGACGAACAGATCGTTTCCGCCTCCGCCATCAACAACATCGTCTCCGCGGCCCGGCGTAATCAAATTGCCGAATTCATTGCCTGTGATTTTGTCGTCCCCGTCTCCGGTAACCACCTGTTCGATGATTGTTTCAGCACTGATCGACATCAAGGCACCGTCGATCTGGCTGGCTGACCCGGCTTGCATATCGATTGTAACCGCATTCGCGATAGCTGCCGTGTTTATCGTATCTGTCCCGGAACCATCGGTAAGCACCTTCATTCCGAATTCTGAAAACTCGGACGTATAATAGTAGACATCATTGTCGGTTGACTCTGTTCCACGCACGTCCAGCAAGGCGGACACACCAGACAAGTCGACGCCGTTATCCCCAAAATCGATTTCCAACCGCCATTCGCCGGCGGCCCCTTCACCTCGGAAGATTTGGGACATGTAGTCCCAAGCATAAGCCCCACCAATGGCGCCAGAAATACTTTCACCTTCAAACAGAATGCTTTCAGTGCCGTTGGGCGACCACAATCTGATGCTTTCGATCGCTTCAATCGCGATGTTCGAGTTCAAACTCAAGGTCACGGATTGGAGATCATAGGTATTGCTGACGAAAAAACTGGCCGTCGCGACGCTGTCGATGGCGCTGAAGGACCAGTTTGCCGCGGCAAAGCTTGCTTCAAACTGGTCGGGCACCGCGCGCCCGATTGTCCAGGTTTCAGCAAGCCGGACAGCTTGAAATGCATCTACCAGGCCAAAGCCATAGTCGTTTGAAAAATGCATCCCTCCGCCATTCCAGTTGGAGGCTGCATTTGTTTGCCACGCGTAGAGTTCATTACCACTCGCGGGCGCCCCTTGATGTGACCCGGTGTGCCGGGCCGACAGCGCCAAAATATCCTGGACATCTTGCCATGCCAACGCTGGATTGGCATCCAACATCAAAGCCACGACGCCCGAAACCATCGGTGCGGCCGCTGATGTCCCACCAAATTTGTCTGTCCTGTCGCCCGCCGAATAGCCCGCGAAACCGGATCGATCGCTTGTGGTGACGCCAAGTCCAGCGCCCGAAGAAGGAGTAGACACCAGGATATTGGCTCCTGGAGTGGAGTAGAATGACACGTCGCCTGTATAGTCGACAGCACCCACCACGATCATCCCCTCATGGTTGGCGACGTAGTCATCAGTCGCAAACCGGCCATCCGCCCGGCTGTTTCCGGCTGATTTGACCAGGACTGTCCCCAGACCGGCCCGGCCATAGGTCAGCGAAGCGTCGAGACTGGCGTTTATCGGACGCCAGTAAACCGCATGGCTGAAGACATCATTGCCATACAGCGCATAGCTGTAACCCCAGCTGTTGTTTACGATGTCGAAGTTCCAAGCGTAGGAAAATGCATCTTGGACACTCAACGCGCCTGATCCAAATATCCGCAACGACGCCAGCTCAACTCCCGGTGCGATCCCGATTGGGTCTGATTGCGAGCTTTCGGCTGCGATAATGCCCGCGACAGCAGTTCCATGGCCGTAGCCACTGCCGGTCGGATCTCCGGAAGATCCCGTTCCACGTTCCGTTGCGTCGAACAATGAACCGATTGCATGCTCCAAGCTGTCATGCGTGGCTTCGATACCATCATCGACGACGGCAACACGGATACCTGCCCCACCGGTCTCGGACCAAATACCGCTCACGTTCAGATGAACGGAAGTTTGAAGACCAGACGCACTTGTTCCGTCCAGATGCCACTGATACTTGGCACCGCCCAGATCGATTGACATTTGACACCCCATCTATTCTTTGAGGTGACGATACGATCCGGGAATGTATATTCTGTTTATTTGTTTAGTTACCGGAATTTTTATTTACGATTTATAATGTATTTACTATCAGTTTTTTAAGGTTATCAAACTCTATACATTTCATTTTCGAAATATTTACTTTAATAATTCATTTAAATCACCTGTACCGCCTTGAAGACAAAAAGCCCGGCCTGACGGCCGGGCTTTTTTTCTGATCTTAGATTTCGAATGCGCTGAGTTACCCGATCGGGTCTTCAACAATCACATTGATGCCTACCGTGCTTACCAGTTCGTCGCCATCGAATGCCGAAAGCTGGATGGTGTATATACCTGCATCAGTGGGATCGAAGTTTTCCAATTGTTCCAGTCCATCAGCTCCATTGAAGAATTCATAATTCCATGAGTTTTGAGCAACGTTTAGTGAAGCGATGTTGCCAGCATACTCGGTTTCGTCAGCTGCACTCACCTTACTGCTTTGGGTGGTAGTATTCGTTCCCATTGCGTGATCCGCGAGTACAACATTGATTGGATCAAACCCGCCGGTTCCAAAGTCAGTCGCGGCCGATGGATCACCATCAATTTCCAACAGGTAAATATAGTCATCGAGTGTCTTGCCGGAAGATCCATCAATGTCAGTGTTGATAGTCCACTCAAAGTTCCAGATCGGTGTTGTTACCGCGCCTGGCGCAAAGCTGAATCCGGTCGGCGGCGTCCCAGTGTCAAATGTGTATGTTCCGTCACCGTTTGAATTGAACTCATTCTGCGGTTGGTTAGTCTCATCGAACCGAAGTTTTGCGCGAAGACCCAGTTCAATTGCATGACCGTCAGGCGTGGAAATCACATGATTGGCAGTGAATGATCCGTTTGCGTTGCCTGATCCGAAAATGACCTCCGGGATCACGAGCTGATCGAAAATGTCACCCGGTGAACTGACATCAAGTGCAAAGATCGCGTTATCAGCATCAAATCTCGCGTTTTCTATGCCGACAAGGGTGTCAGTGCCTTCATCACCGTTACCTGCGTTATTGTCTATAACCGAATACGTGTCGATATCGGTTTTTATGATTGTGTAATCGGACCGGGAGCCGCTGAACAGGGCGATGTCTTCACCTTCGCCGCCATTGAGTGTGTCGTCTCCTTCGCCACCAAACAGCTGATCATCCCCCCCCAGTCCAGACAGCGTATCGTCGCCGCCATAGTCTGTGCCGTATTCCGCGTCTGTGTCGTTTTCCGCAAGTGCGTTAAGGAAATCGTTCGCTCCTGTTCCGGTTTGGGTGTTGTCAGCGTCAGTGCCACGGATGAACACATCGAAGCCGAGGTTTGCTGAGGATCCGTTGGTGACACTGACACCAGACAAATCAAGAGTCTCTGTTGCTGCTCCCCCCGCGAAGTTCCCCGGGTAACCGGAGTTCCCGACCGTATCTAGTCCACTGGAAGCAACCGGATCGATGAATACCAAGTAACCCCAGTTGGAACTGCCATCGAGTGAAACATTCGACAAGGAAGCATTTGACAAGTCGGTAAAGCCTTGAATGGCTATGTGATTTTTATGATACGATCCCTGAACCGACACATTTGAAATTTGCACAGTACCGATCGGTGAGCTGACGTCATATGTGGACTGTTCGAAACCTGCGATTTGAATGGCTGTATCGCCTTTGCCTGCGGCCGGATCTCCATCTGTTCGTGTGCTTGTAAAGCTGACACCATCAATAGTGGCTGCCCCTTGGTAGTCAAAAAGTACGAGATCGCCGCTGCCGTTGCTGCCCCCCTGGCCATTGTCTGTAAAGCTGCTGTTGGTCACTGAAATCGCAGCCAGGCCATCAACAGAATTCACAATAATGCCGTGGGTGCTATTTCCGTCGAAGTTGCTGCCGTCAATCAAAAGGCTATCAAGCTGAGTTGACGAATGAACGGAGACACCAGCAGTGTTTCCGGCAAAATCAAATCCGGAAATCGCGATCGAAGCCGCCCCCCCATTGTTGATGTCGCCAGTGATCTGGATTCCGGCACCGCCAGTATCGATCACAGGATTGTTCCCGCCTAGATCCGGTTGTCCGACCAGCGTCACTGCCTTGTCTATCGTCAGGCTCTCCGAGTACGTGCCCGCCTCAACCACAATTGTCGCCCCCTCGGGCGCACCATCTATGGCGTCTTGGATAGATTCACCGTCGGCAACGACGATGTTTCCGTCCGCATCAAAGTTCAGAGGCGCACCGGACTGATAGTCTACAACCGCATTACCGGTACCACTGAATGTGTTGGTCGCAACGATTTCGGCGACCGTGTCAGCGGCATCCGGTAAATCGACACCAACGCCGAGGCCGATCCCTTCGACACTGGTGTTGAAAATATTGCCCGACAGATCGAGGATGGACATGTCCTCGGTTCCGGCCAGGCCATAGCTGACCGTAGAGTCAAAGGTATTTTCCGTGATCGTGACATCCTCGGGTCGTCCGTAAAAATCGCCTTGGATGCCTCTGAAAGCATTCGTCAGTGTGTTGCCGACGATCTCAGATCCAGACGTATCTGTTGGAGCAATTGCCCGCCCGTTTGTGTTGCCGATGTCAAATCCATTGTCGATTGTAAAGCCCTCAAGGCGAACATTGTCGGCCGTGATAGCGACGGTCGCACCGGGGTAATCGGATGCAAAAAAACCTGTGATCGTAACGTCAGCCCCTGGTGCAGCGACCAGTGTCAAGCCTTCTACATCGATCTCAATGGGACCGGTGTAAGTCCCATCCTTGACCACAATTGTGTCGCCGGAACTGGCTGCAGCAATGGCGGCTTGGATCGTCGTATACTCTGCTCCAGGCGCACCGACTTCAATTGTGTTGTTGACGGTGACCTCAATCTCCTGGGTCGTTGTATTTCCGGAGGCGTCGGTTGCACTGACAGTCACTTCATAAAGGTTGTCGCCGTTGTCATCCGCAGGAGTCTCATGATCTGGAGCGGTTGCGAAGCTCAATTCACCCGTAGAGGTATCGATGTCAAAGGCAGCTGCGTCAACGCCGCCGCTGATCCCATAGCTCACAGCTGCATTGTCGGTTGCAGCAACTGTTGCAAAGTCGAGGGTGTTTTCATCAACGGAAAAAACGCTTCCGGAAGTGAATACAGGAGCACTGGTATCTGCCGGAGCGCCGCCCCCGCCGGCACCCGCACCGCCAGTGTCATCAGGATTGATCACTCCTCCGTCATCCGGGTTGTCAGACCCTGCGATGCCGTCATCGTCCTGGCCATCTCCGTTCACATCCCCGATGTTTTGGCTATCGATGATGCTGTCGTCGTTGAATCCGGAGCCGTCGCTGTTGGCAATCGTTCCTGCAAGATTGTCAGCGTTTTGGTCCGGATTGTCTGAGCCTGCTGCTGTTTTCAAATCAGCAGAAGCTTCGCCTTGGATCACCTTCTGTGTTTTTACGATTTTGACGATGGCATCGTTGGAATTCGTGCCGAAATTTGGATCAAGGGGATTTAGTGCGGCGAGACCGTCTACCGCCTCGTCAATCTCCTTGTTTGCTGCTGCAGCGATCTTTGCCGCACTGTCAGCAATCGATTCAACTTTTGTCAGAGCGTCACCGGTAAGCCCCGCGCCTGATGCGGCACTATTGATAACATTGACCAAAAGGTCAGTCGCGTCGTTGGACGCATCGGCGTCGGTGGCCGATGTGCTGGTAAGGTCAACCGTTGAGCCTCCACCCTGCCCTGCAAGCGCAGATGCCAATGCGTTAAACACGGCATCCGCTGCGTCTTGATCGGAGACGGACCCGTCCGCTCCAGTGATGGCGGCTGTGCCTTGCGCAACAAGATTCAGGATCTGGGCGCTTGCGGAATACAGCTGCGCTGCTTGCAGATCGCTCAAGCCGTCTGCGCCGTTTGGATCGCCCTCACCGGCTTCTGCGACAAAGTCAGTGGTGGTCAAATCGGCTGTTATTGAACTCAGTCCAAGCAAACCCTTGAGTTGGGTTTGTGCGTCGGCAGCCTTCTCCGCATCGGTTTTGGAAGTATCGGTGTCCTGATCCGCCAGCTTTTTGACCATCGTAGTCAAAGGCGTGACCACAGTTGAACCTGAAGGCGCTTCCAGCTTGCCCGTGAATGGCAGTCCGGTCGAAATATCCGTTCCTTCTGTGGCAATCAGATTGCCGAGCGGGGTGCCGTCGGGAAAAGAAAAGTTGCCGAGACTGTCCGTGGTAACTGTGGGCTCATCAGGGCCTATTATGCCGTCCCCGTTCAAATCGATCCCAACAGTTGCGCCAGCGACCTTCCCGTCAATGACATCACCGGTCAGATCAGCAGACGAACCGAGGGCAAACAGGCTGAAGACGGGACTCGGCGAATTGCCTTGCCCGACAGCGCTCAAATAGGTGGAAACATTCGCATCTGACCGGCTTTGAAACTCTGGACTGTTTGAAAAGCCGACCAGTATTTCGGCCGTCGACAATCCTGATGTGATCCAGCCCTGCAGACCTTCCGCGTCCGGTGCACGACCGAGGGCTTGCTGATAAAGCGCTGTCACGAAACCTGTCAGATCGCCCTGAGCAGCTTCCGGATAGCGTGCCGCGAACTCAGCGGAACCAGTGAACCCTGCTGCGATTTCCTGAATGGAAGACCCCGCGCGGACCTGCGCCGCCCAGCCTTCGAGCCCGCTGTCATCTGGTACGCGGCCAAATGCAGCTTCATACAACCGCACAAGCGGATCGATGATCGCGTCTGCTTCGGCTGAATTTACAAACTGAGCCCGGACATCATCCAGCGAGTTCCCATCGGCGACGGCTGAGACCCAACCGGCGAGGCCCGCAGAATCGGGCTCCCTCTTCAAAATGGACGTGAAATAGCTGCTTATCTGACTTTCTACGGTGGTCGACATGCCCCAAACCCCTACGCAATTATTACAAGCAGTGCACAACCGAAGTCCGGCACTTAAAAATTGCCGAGCGATTATTGATAGATTAACGGAACGTTAACACAGTCGATCAAATGCGGAAATATATAACGTATACAAATGGTAAACGCGATTATAACCCACTCTTTTTAGGGGTGCGCGGCGAAGGGGTAATTCCTAGCTGTTTTGCTGTCTCTGCCGAGATACGCCATGGGCTGTTTTGTGCCAGTGATGGGGTTGCCGGATGAACTCCCAGACCGCACGGTAGAACGCCAAACCCGCGAACAGCCAATAAACCGGAATGGCAAAAAGGCTCATAAAATCAATCAGTCCATAGCGCTTAAAGGATGCGACCGCTGCGGCAAACACCGCACCGGCATAGCCCACCGCACCAGCCGCGATCAGAACCAGTGACAGCCATGACAATGTCTCGAATGCGGCAAAACCTGCCGCCACACGAAAAAGAAAAATCAGGAAAGCTGAAAAGAAAACAGGATGGAGCGCGATCATCGTCAGGCTGCCGAGGAACACAGCTCCCATGGCGAAGGCGCGCTGCGTACCAATCTGATCAAGCATGAAGCCTGGATTTCGCATATGCACGCAGAAGGTTTGCAACCAGCCTTTGTACCAACGCGAGCGTTGCGCGAACCACGCGCGCAACGTGGTCGGTGCTTCTTCTCCTGTTGCGCTCGCCAAGACACCGGAGCGGTAACCAAATCTGGCAAGCCGGATCCCAAGGTCGGCGTCCTCGGTCACGTTGAACCGGTCCCAGCCGCCGACCGCTTCCAGTGCCTCACGCCGGAAATGATTAGAAGTCCCCCCTAGAGGAAAAGGCCAGTTCTTCTTGTAGCACCACGGCAGCAGTTGATCGAAAAGGCTGGCATATTCCATCGCGAACTGCCGGGCGAAAAAACCCTCTTTGTGATTATCGATCGTCAGATGTGCCTGCAGACAACCGAGATCCTTCGGCGCGAGCGCAAATGCCAAGGCCGCTTTTCTGAGTTGATCGGCATCTGGCCGGTCTTCGGCGTCAAACACGGTCACAAGGCTACCAGTTGCTAGAAGCAAGCCGTAGGACAGCGCGCGCGGTTTCGTCCGCGGGGTTCCTGGGGGCACCACCACCAATTCCATTTCAGGCGGCAAGCTTTTAGGAAAAGCCTGCCGAGTCGTGACATCGTCCTGTTCAACGAGAAACAGGATCTGAAGCCGGTGTTTGGGATAGTCAATGCGGCCAAGGTGCTTCAACAAGTCCTTGACCACCGCAGCTTCCCTGTGGAGCGGGACCAGGACCGTGTATTCGGGCCAGATGATGTCCGAAGCATATAGCCGTTCGGGAAAAGCAAAACTCAACGGGTCCTTGAGTGTGTTCAAGGCCGCTGCTGCGCGCACGAGACCCGACAGCAGACATGCCAGCCCGAACAGCGCAGCTCCCAACATGAACCAGAAGGCTGGAGTGGTCATAAAGCCGAGTAACAAAGAAACGAACCCTATCGCCACTATTGTCAACTGGGTTGCCGATAACCGAGTTTGGGCAGACATCTCGGGAAAACGGGTCTCAAGATCCCCGCTCGGAGTATTTTGAACCGTTGAGGCATGACGGAGAGCGGAAGGGGATGCAATCCGGATTTGCCGGGCAAATTCCGGGTGTTTTTGCAAATGTTCGCGGACCTGGCCGAATTGCGAGATGTCCGGGGCGATGGCATAGTATGCTTTGTTTTCATACAGGCTGACCAATAGCGGGCCATGACCATCGCTTCCCAACTGAATAACCCTATTGTTGAGAGTTCTCGGCCGAAAACTTCGTTCCGGCAGGAATGGTACACCGCAACATTCGGCAAACGCACTGTAAAGCGTTTCAAGACTGACAATGTTTTTCTGGACGAGATATTCGGCCGGAAGGCATCCCAGTTCGCTCGATTGTTTACATGCCGTTTCGAGGCAATGTTTTGGCACTCCGCGAAGGAGCAAAATCTCCAACTCAACCGGCAGCCGCATGCTACGCCTCCCCGTGCTGGCTCAATAGCAAAGTGATGTTATTTTTAACCTTGCATTTTGCTGTACCTGACAAGTAATGCACGCTAGAGATGTACAATCAATGGTTTATTTAAATAAATATGCAATTTTAATTATTCTCGCGTGCCTTGTGCCCACCCACTCTTCCGCTTCGGAAGCGCCAAATTTCTGGGATTTGAAAAGCGGATACGCCCGCCCAGTCCAAATCCCGGACACCATCCAGTTTCTTGCAACCGACGGCTATCCGCCATTTGTGTTCCGCGACGCGGAGGGGCGTTTGACCGGCTTTAACGTCGACCTGGCGCGGCGGTTGTGCCAGGAGCTGGAAATCTCTTGCTCGCTCCGCATTAAAGACTTCGATGAACTTCTGACCGGATTGCGCGAAGAAGAAGGCGACGCGATCATGGCGGGCTTGGCGCGATCTGCCGAGCTTGCTGAGGATGTCGTTTTTTCCGAAGACTACCTCAAACTCCCAGCGCGTTTTATCGCTCCACTCGGGCAGTACGACACCTCAAAAACACCCGAGATCAAGAACACGACGATTTCCGTAGAGGCGGGTTCCCGCCACGAAGCGTTCGCGCAGTCCTTTTTTTCCGGTGCGACCATTGTGTCCCTCGCAACTGTCCAAGATGCGCGTAACGCCGTGGCTTCGGGCGCAGCCGATTATCATTTCGGAGACGGGCTTGAGCTGTCGTTTTGGCTGCAAAGCGAAACATCGGGCAATTGCTGCGAATTTATTGGCGGTCCATGGCTCGAACCCGGCTATTTCGACCAGGGGATGTCGATCGCAACCCGGCGCGAGGACCGCTCCACTTTGGACGCCATCAACTATGGTCTCGAACGGCTGTACCGAAACGGCACCTATCAGGAACTATATTTGCGCTATTTTCCGCTTGGGTTTTACTGACCTGCCTTCGCACTGGCGGTTTTGCCGCTAATCGGGCAGAACAATGTCAATGAGCTCAGGATCCGGATATGTCATCTGATCAAACGCCGACCCTTTACTTGCTGTGCGGTAAAATCGCAGCTGGAAAAACCACACTGGCGGAGCAGCTGGCAAACCAGCCCGGGACAGTACTGGTCGCGGAAGATGCGTGGCTGAACGCGTTGTTCGCCGATGAGTTGACATCCGGACCGGATTATGTGCGGTGCGCAACAAAACTGCGCAGTATCATGGGACCACACGTATCAGACCTGCTCACAGCAGGCGTGTCCGTTGTGCTTGATTTTCCGGCAAACACCATCGAGACCCGTCGTTGGATGACGACGATCTTTAAAGAGAGCACTTCAGCCCATCAACTCCATGTACTGGACACTTCAGAGAAGAGATGCCTCGAACGCCTTCGCGCCCGGAATGCGTCTGGAACGCATCCATTTCATGTGAGCGAAGAGCTATTTCGCCGATTTTCGAGCTACTATGAGCCCCCGACGCCTGAAGAAGGTTTCAACCTCATTTGGCACCATGCGGAGCCATAAAGCACACCATGCGATCATGTAGGACGTTCGCGCGGCCGCTACTGACCTTGCACGATGGTTTCCGGACGCACACCGGTTTCAAGCCACGTTTCCAAAGGTCCCATCGGATCGATGTCCGCGCTTGACACTCCTGCAGGCCCTTTCAGGATCCCGCAATGATCGACGCCCGGGATCATGAACAACGCGACGGATTGTTCCAAGACATCCTGACCACCTGCCTTGTCGGCGGCCTGTTCATACCACTCAACGGTTTTGAATGGCGTTACGATGGCGTCGGCCCAACCATGCCACACGATCATTTTGCCCCCGGCTTCGCGAAACGCGCTCAGATCCGGACTATCAGAGTTGTACGCTTTGGCCATGGTCGCCAATTTCGCCGGATCCGTGTCAAAATCGAAGTCCGACGGTCGCCAATCCGGTCCCGGATCGTCCGCAAACGCCATGTAGGCGCCAAAATTGGTCGTAAATGCGTTGACCAGTTTGCCGCCGCCCTCGGTGTTTCCGGTCAGCCAAAGCCACCAAAACGGCTCTGATCCGGCCGGAACGCCTCCGGGATAGAGCTGGTCACCCGCAGAATTTACCGGCCCGGAATACCATTTCTCCAGAACGCCCAGTTCCGCCTCGGTTAAACACTGATCTCCCGCATCGGCGTCGCATTTCAAAGCCGAAAAATCCGGTTCACACAACCTTGGATCTTCAACGACACTCTTCTCGTTACCGCATTGACCGGCTATCGCATCACCAATCAACTTCTCTTTACCCGGTCTCAGGATCTGGTTGCCGTCAGGATCCGTGTTGGCCTGCATGAGCCAACTCATTTTTGTGGCAACCAACCCGGTATAATCCATAGCGGGAGCCCCAGAGATAATGCCCTGAAACATGTCCGGATATTTCTGCGCAGCCATATGGGCCATGCGCCCACCCGTTGAACACCCCTGAAAAACGGCCTGATTGGCGGGCGTTCCATATAAAACATCGATTAGGAGATTTGCGACCCTGTTGGTTTCTCCGATCGACCGCCACCCCCAGTCCCGCTCGGCATGGGGGTCATGATGGGCCCAGGCAGCATCCACCACTGACAATCCGTGGTGACCGCTGTCCGATGTTGCCGTCGCATAACCACGCTCAAGCCCCGGACGCATGGCGTTTATCCAACTGTTCCCAGCGTCCGCACGGCCTAAAATACCGCAGAACCCGCCGCGCCCTGCCTGATAGTATTTGCCGTTCCAGTCTTCCATCGGCAGCCGGACCTCAATGGAAATGTTGGGCAAGGCCGTTGCCCGAACTTCGCAATAGGCCGGCAGCGCATCATTTTTGGAAATGACCTGTGCTGTCGTTACATATCCGCCGTCAAAAGGGACATTCCGAAGTGCGCTGCAGTCGGCGTCGGTTCGCGCAAGGGACGGCGCCGCCAGCAACACTGCGCTGATTGAAAAAACAACACTAGGCACCCGCATCGCATCCTCCCAAATGCCAAATCCGTGATGCGCATGTTCGGGCGAAGCGGGCGGGTTGTAAACGCCTAATTGGACTTACCGTCGAGCAGGATCATTTTTCAAGGGAAACAGCAAGCTCCAGCTGAAACGGCGGGCCTGTTTGGACGTTTCCTCGCTCAAACCGATCTGCATCCCATCATGGCCGCCTTCCGGCTGATCGGTGTAGGTCGCAAACACTCTATCCCAAATCGACAAGTTGAAGCCGTAGTTGGAATCCGTTTCGATCATACGTGCCGAATGGTGAACCCTGTGCATGTCGGGCGTTACAACGATCAGACGAAGGGCCGCATCCAGCCAGCGCGGCAGCGCGACATTGGCATGATTGAACATGGCAGCGCCGTTCAAGACAATCTCAAAAACAAGAACTGCTTCGACCGGTGCGCCTAACGCAACGATAAACAGACCTTTCCAGACAAAAGACAAAAGGATTTCAACAGGGTGAAACCGAAGCGCGGTTGTGACATCCATATCGCCATCTGCGTGGTGGACCCGGTGGATCCGCCAGAGAACCGGCACCTTGTGCGCCGCCCAATGCTGGAGCCAGACGATGAAATCCAACACCAGGAACGCGACAATTCCTGCAATCCAAACGGGCACCTCAACAAGATTGAACAGGCCCCAACCTTCGCGGGCAGCAAGATATGCCAATCCGACCCCGCCGATCGGGAAGACCAGGCGCACGAGAATGGAATCGAGAATGACGAATGCCCAGTTGGTCGGCCAGCGGCCCCTCCGTTCGATAGAGAGGTCCCGTTTTGGCAGCGCGATTTCCAACAGCGCCATAGCGAAGAATATGCCTGCAAAACACAGCATCCGGATCGTGTTAGTATCGAAATTCTCGGGCATAAGGAACTCAGGCACTCCTGACCGATTGCGTTGATTGTCTGTGTATTATACGTCAGGCGGCCGATCACGTATCATCAAAGCTTATGGAACTCTTGAGACCGATTATCGCATATGAGTGACTTTCTATGGAACCGGCCCGAAGACCAGCCACTCGCAACGCTCCTGCTTGCACATGGTGCAGGTGCTCCGATGGATTCTGTTTTCATGGAGAAAATCGCGGCAGCAGCGGCGGAAATCGGCCTTCTGGTCGCCCGGTTTGAGTTTGCCTACATGGCGGGGCGGCGAAGCGGCGGCTCGAAACGCCCACCACCAAAAGCCGAAAATTTGGTCGGCGAATTCCAAAAGGCGCTACAGTCCCTCCTCGGCGAGACCGAACATGATGTCATGATCGGCGGCAAATCCATGGGTGGGCGTGTCGCCGCAATGCTAGCCGGCGCGGATTCCCTGCCCAAACGTGTCAAAGGGTTTTGTTGCCTCGGGTATCCTTTTCATCCGGCCGGAAAGCCTGATGCGGAGTGGCGTCTGGAACCACTGGCGAACGCCAAACGGCCGGTGCTTGTGCTGCAGGGTGAACGCGACGCGTTTGGCTCCCGGGCAGAGCTGGACGTCATCAGCCTGCCCAAGCCGGTTCAGCTGTCTTACATCGACGACGGAAGTCACGATTTCGGGCCGCGCGGCAAAGCGCCAGCAACCCTGGACGGCAACATTTCTGCTGCAGCGGCCCGCATAGCGGAATTCGCAAAGACCTTGTAAGCAACCGTGTCGAGCGCACTCGCCTACTCCGCCGGAGTAAGGTCGGTTCCGCCGTCATGTGGTTCTGGCAACGGTTTCCGCCGAAGCATTATCACCTTTGCGATATCATCGCCGACTTGCAGCAGTGCAGGCACCAAAACCAGCACCAGCACAGTGGCGGTGGCGAGCCCGAATACGATCGTGATTGCCATCGGCAACAGAAACTGTGCTTGCAGACTGGTTTCAAACATGAGTGGCAACAAGCCGCCGATCGTTGTCAGCGAGGTTAGGAAAACCGCCCGTAACCTATCGCAGCTGGCCCTGATCGCAGCCTCTAGATTGCTCTCCCCGGTGGCCCGGCGCTCCTCAAAGCGCGCAACAAGAATAATGGAGTTGTTGACCAGAATACCAGCGAGGCCCAGCAATCCGATCATCGACAGGATCGTCAGTTTAAAGCCCATGAGGTAGTGACCGACGATGGCACCGACGATACCAAACGGTATGATCGACATGACCACGATGGGGCGGGAGTAGCTGGCAAAAATAGCCGCCAAGATGATGTAGATTGCTGCAACGGCCATGACGACGCCGGTCAAAAGCTCGGAGAAGGCTTGCTGTTGTTCCTCAGCCTTGCCGGCAAACTCATAATCCAATCCATATCTCGCCTGGAGATCGGGCAGGAAACTCTCGCTCAGCGATGAAATAATCTGGTTGTTCGAAGTCACGGAGCTGTCGACATCGGCAACTACAGTGACAATTGTTTTGCCATCGCGGCGGAGGATCAGCGAAAAGCCTTGCGCATCTTCCAGATTGACAACTTCAGTTAGCGGCACGAAGTCACCTGCCGGCGTTTTGAGCGACAGGTCCCTCAGTGAAGAACTTCCTGCCGGTTCAATTGCTTGGCGCACCCGGACCGTGACCTCCTCATCCCCTTCTGCGAACCGGCGGGCGATGTTGCCCTGAAATGCGTCGCGAATCTGACGTGCCGCACTTTCGACGGTGAACCCGAGTGCCCGGCCGCGCGGGGTCAAGTCGACCAACAGTTCAGGTTTGCCATAAGGCAGGTCGTCTTCCACAGCGCTGGTGCCGGGATACCCGGACACCTCTTGCTGCAACTCGAGGGCCGCAGCCTTAAGGTCTTGCAGCGGAGCACCTGACAACCGAATATCTAGGTCCCGCCCCGGGGGCCCTCCACGTCGTTCGGCAATGGCAATTCGGGATGTTGCTGCCAAGTCCGGTACAGCCGCTTGCCATGCCCGAACAATTTCAGGCGTGCGAATGCTGCGCTCTTCAGAACGCGATAGCTGCACATTGATATTCGCAAAGTTGTCGCCACGGTTGTTGCCGGCCTGACCGAGGGTGGCATAGGTTGAAACAATAAGGGGATCCCCATCATCTCCAGAGAGCTGAGCCTCAGCTTGCCAGAGTGCTTCCTCAATTGCCTTCATGCCATCGATTGCAACATCCTGGGGTGTACCAGCATGGAAAAAGATGGAGGCTGTCAGATTTTCGCTTTCGGGAGAAGGAAAGAACGAAAACCCGACACGGCCGCCTTGAACCAGCCCGGCGGACACAACCAGGCAGGCAACAGCCGTTGCGCAGGTCACATACCGCCAGTTCACCGCAGCGCGGACAATTGCGTGGAACGGATTGTCCCGGAACCAGTCAAACCCTGCATCAAAATTGCGCCGAAAAAAACCGGGCGTGTTCTCACGCCCCTGCGCCGCTTTGCGCCTGCGCAAGGTCTGCAACAGAGCCTCGATGCCAACGGCCACCGCGAAACACACCAGAATGATGATCACTTCGAACCCGAACAGCCCAATCGTGTCCAACAGATTTCGCAGTGGAATGGCGAGCGGATCAAGATAAGGCGGCACGGACAAGTCCGGCTGAGCAGCAAGACCGCTCAAGAAAAACGCAGGTGCACCGGCAATGACCACCACCCGCCACCAAGTCCAGCCTGGACGCCCGCCGAGCGAATGGCCCAGGTGTCCGGGCAAGATCACAAAACACTCGATCAGGGACGCGATCACGACGGCGACAACCACAACCGGCATGGTTCCCATGATCTGGCCAAGGATATCTCCGATCAACAGGATCGGCAAAAACGCGGCAACCGTTGTCAGGCCCGCGGCAAAAACCGGCGCGACCATCGTCTCTGCGCCGTTGATCGCGGCTTCGTCCGGGCTGTCACCGAGTTTGAGACGGGTGGCTGTATGTTCTCCCACAACAATGGCGTCGTCCACGATCACCCCAAGCATCATGATTAATGCAAACATGGAG
Organism: Roseibium hamelinense; assembly: GCF_007830545.1. GTDB lineage: Bacteria > Pseudomonadota > Alphaproteobacteria > Rhizobiales > Stappiaceae > Roseibium > Roseibium hamelinense. The sequence goes on along the minus strand of NZ_VLLF01000007.1, from coordinate 43,489 downwards.
ATCATGTTGATGCTTTCGCCGAACAGCCACATGATGCCGAGCGTTGCCATCATCGCAACTGGAATACCGGCTGCGACCCACAGGGCGATCCTCGCGTTCAAGAACAGAAACAGGATTGCAACAACCAGAGCCAGCCCGCTCAAGCCGTTTTCCAGCAGCAGCGTGATCCGACCCTTCACCGCGTCGGCGCGCACATCGTATTTCAGGATCTCCAGCGTCGACGGCAGCTGCGGCCGGATTTCTTCCAAATACTGTTCGACAATCGCGGCAGCCTTGAGTGTATCGGTGCTCTCAACGCGTTTGATATCGATTTCGATTGCGCGCATACCCTTGGAAAAACCCTGGTTTTCGCCATCTTCAAAATCGCGGGATACATTGCCGATGTCGGCTATGCTGGTTTTTTCGCCAGACGCCAGTGTCTTCACGTAGATCCGGCTGATGGTTTCCGGCGTTTTGTTTTGGGCAATTGCCCGAATCTGTCGCTCGACCGCCCCTTCAATATTGCCCGCTGGAATGTCAATCGTGTTGCCCGACACAGCCGAGGCGACATCAGACACGGTCAGGTCAAGACGCCTCAGTTCGCGCTCGGGAATTTCAACCACGAATTCCGGAGAGCGGTATCCGCGCAATTCAACCTTGTCGATACCACGATCCAAAAGGTCGTCGCGCATCTGTCGGGCAAACGTCTTGAGGGCCTGCTCGGAAAAGGGACCGCGGATGGCAAGTGTGGCCACCCCGTCGGTGAAAGAGGATGCGGATACAACGGGTGTTTCGCTGTCCTGCGGCAAAGTCGTGATTCCGGAGACGGCCTGCTCGACATCCGAAAGCGCCTTTTGCAGATCGACCCCCTCGACAAACTCAAGGGTGAGCGTTGCCCCGCCTTCACGGCCATAGGACACCAGCTCATCCAGATCGTCGATAAAACGCAGTTCCGGTTCCACTGTCTCCAGAATATTAGCGGTTACATCCTCTGCGCTTGCACCCGGCCAGCTAATCGACACAGTGATCCGATCAGTCTTGATCGTGGGAAAGAACTGCGTATTGAGCTTTGACAGTCCGAACGCTCCAAACAGGATCATGATGACCATGACAAGATTTGCAGCGTTCGGATGGCGGACAATCGTTTCCAAAAAGCCGCCGGACTTCAAATTGGTCATGGCGATATCCTAGTTCTTGACGGCAGCTTGTGCGGTATCGGCTGCCGCGTCTGACGACCGCACAAAAGCATCCGGGTTTTCGGATGGATCAAGGGGAACAACCAAAAGGCCTTCCCCAGCTTCTGGAACACGGGTCGTCAGAATCACATCGCCGCTTTCCAAACCGCCACGCACGATGATCTCGTCGCCATCAAAGGCAAGAGGACGCGTCTGTCGGGGTGACAGACGGCCCTCCTCAATCACATAAACAAGACCATCCCCATAAACTGAGGTTTCCGGAATAACCGCAGTCGAGGCATAGGTCCGGTCCGCCACAAGCACCTCAACAAATGCACCCGGCCTAAGAGGGGTTTGTTCGGGATCGTACTCAATCACGGCAAACACATCGACACCGCCACGCGTGCTGGCCACATCCGCCCCCACGCGCTCCACCGTGGCCTGATACACCAGCGGTTCATTCCCCAGATTCCAGATCACTTCCACTTCGCGTCCAACGACTGTTCCGGCGTCTGCAACAATCCGACCATACTGGTTGTCAGACAGTGTGAACCGCACTTCGAGTTCGTCGCGGCTGTAGATGGAGGCAACCACGTCATTCACGCTGATCAGCCGGCCCGGCTGCGCTGCCTCCTCCCGGATGACTGCATCAAAAGGCGCTTTCAGAACCGTGTTTGCCAGTTGCCGCTCGGCATTTTGAACGCCCCATTTCAACCGCTTAATCGTGGCGTATTGCTGGACGACCCGGGCTTCCTCAAGGGCCAGCGTGTTTTGTCTCTGCTCCAAAGTCTGCTGGCGTTGCGACACCAGGAGTTTTCGCTCATCGACAGTTTGCTCGGTTACAGCACCGCGCTCGAGAAGCGACTGCGCGCGCTCAAGATCGCGTTTCGCGAATTCGAGCTGTTCGGTTGACCGTTCGATGTTTGCTTCTTCAAGAGCAACCCGGCCACGGTTTTGAACCTGTTGGGCTTCGGCTTCCGCCAGACTTGCCTGCGCTTCGGTCAGCGCACCTTCGTAATCGAACCGGTCAATCGCAACGAGAACCTCACCTTCGGATACGAGGCCGCCCGCCTTCAACGAAGGGTTGACCTCGACCACCTCGCCCCCGACAAGCGCACGCAAATCGACGGTACGTCCAGCCGTTACTTCGCCGTATACACTTATGACAGGTGCATGATCAGTGAGCGCAACTCTACGGCTCTCGACCGTGTATGCTTTTTCCTGAACCGCGCGTTTTGGAACGTCCGGCTTTGTTGCAATCAGCGTGTTCATGCCCTGAACGGCCGCGAATAACACGATCAACGCGATGACCGCTTGCAAGACGGCTTTTGCGACCATCCAAAATCGATGGGATCTGCGGCCGGGCCGTAGAATCTCTCGGTATTCTGAGGGAACGCTTTGATCTTCGCCGGGACGGTTCACGGACTGCAACATGGGATCCTCTTGTTTTGATCCTGCAAACAAATACGCCGCAACCTCCCCTACGGCTCATTTCGCGCTGCAAAATCTTCTTTAGGATACCGATAAGCCGTTTCTGAAACCGGATTGCAAGTTTCCAAATGTAACAAAGTATCGCGCAGGGCCGCGATCCGTTAATTCACGGAGGGCCCTGCGTAAATCCGATCATTCCGGATCAAATTCATAACGGGTACTGCAGAATTCGCAGGTCACGGAGATCTTGCCGTCAACAATCATGTTGGCGCGTTCTTCATCGCTGAATGTCGTCAGAATACCTTCGACTTTCTCTCTTGAACAACTGCACTTGTCGGCAATTGGCTGAGGTTCAAACAGCCTGACACCTCGTTCATGGAACAGGCGGAACAAAAGTCGTTCAACACCGACCTCCGGATCCGTCAGCTCCACATCCTTGACTGTTTCAACCAGGGTTTTCGCCTCAACCCACGCATCGTCCTCGTCCAGGCTATGCAGCACGGTCCCCTCCGGTGCATCTCCGGGATCAAGGTCCGGCTGCTTCATGCGTTCCGGTGCATCAGGCAGGAACTGGATCAGGACGCCTCCAGCTATCCATGTCTGAGCCGGCCCATCACCCTCTTGCCGGGTGAACAGCTCGCCGACTGCAAGCCGGACCTCGGTCGGAATCTGTTCGGACCGCGCAAAGTAGCGACGTGCGACTTCCTCCATCGAGATCCCATCCAGTTCAACAAGCCCTTGGTAACGGTTCATGTGCTTGCCCTGATCAATGGTCATTGCAAGGTGACCGCGTCCAAGGAGATTTTCCGGCGTTACCTGGTCTTTTGGCAGAGCTGCAAGTTTGTCCGCATCGAAAGTCGCACAAGCGCGGATCGCATCGGGAGATGAAAAATCAACAACCAGCATCGAGACCGGGCCGTCGGTCTGGGTTTGCAGAGTGAACCGGCCCTCGAACTTCAAAGAGGTCCCAAGCAGACTCGTCAGAACAATCGCTTCGGCAAGCAGACGCGAAACCGGTTTCGGATAAGCATGCCGGGCCAGAATGTCACCAACAACAGGACCGAGCGCCACGGCACGGCCGCGCACGTCAAGCCCTTCGACTGCGAATGGACGCACTGCGTCCATTCCGACCGGGGTTACACCGAAGTCTTCCAGATTAAATGCCACGCCATCACCTTTTACACAGCGTCAAAACACCAGGCCAGGATACCTTTTTGCGCGTGCAGACGGTTCTCTGCGCCATCAAAGACAACCGAGTTCGGCCCATCCATGACATCAGACGTGACTTCCTCACCTCGGTGGGCAGGTAAGCAGTGCATGAACAGCGCATCTGATTTGGCTTCCGACATGAGCCGGCTGTTCACCTGATAGGCTTTGAGAAGGTTGTGCCGGCTTTCAGAGTCATCATCACCCATGGAAACCCAGCAGTCTGTCACGACACAATCCGTGCCTTTGATGGCTTCATATGGGTCGTCGGTCAGAACAATGGAAGCCCCCTCGGCACGCGCCTTTTCGATCAGCTCCTTTGGCGGCGCCAATTCTGACGGTGTCGCGATCCGCAACTCGAAATCAAACCGGGGTGCAGCATGAACCCATGAAGCAAGAACATTATTGCTGTCGCCCGTCCAGGCGATGCTCTTTCCCTTGATGCCGCCACGGTGTTCTTCAAAGGTCAATAAATCTGCCATGATCTGGCACGGGTGCGAAACCTTGGTAAGGCCATTGATCACCGGAACCGTTGCGTATTCTGCAAGTTCGTTCAAGGCCGTATGGTCCAGGATCCGGATCATGATTGCATCAACAAACCGCGAAAGGACCCTTGCTGTGTCCGCTATGGTTTCCCCCCGGCCCAGCTGCATTTCGGCCCCGGTTAGCATCAGGGTTTCACCACCCAATTCGCGCATGCCGACATCGAACGAGATGCGTGTTCTGGTCGAGGGTTGTTCGAAGACCATCGCCAACACTTTTCCGGCGAGCAGCCCTTCTCCGGGCCGCACACCGTTGCGGTCTTGTTTGATGCGCTTGGAGGCGTCCAAAATGCTCCGAAGTTCATCACCACCAAATTCGGTTAAATCCAGAAAATGCCTTGAATGTCCTTTTTGGGTCATTCGGCGGCTCCTTCCAATGTCAGTCTGCCTTCAAGGGCATGTGCGGCCTTTTCTAGGCGCGCGACCGCTTCAGCGATCTCGTCTTCGTTTATTGTGAGCGGCGGCAGGATCCGAAGAACATTGTCTCCCGCAGGCACGGCAAGCAGGTCTGCATCGCGAGCCGCAGTGACAACATCGGCAACCGGAGCGGCACACTTGATGCCCAGCATCAGCCCGCTGCCACGCACCTCAGAAAACACATGCGGATGCTCATCTACCAACCCGGCAAGCTTTTGCTTGAACACCAGACCACTGGAGCGGACTGTTTCCAGAAAACCGTCTGCCAATACCACGTCCAGTACCGCGTTGCCGACAGCCATGGCGAGCGGGTTGCCGCCAAATGTCGTCCCGTGTGTGCCCGGCACCATCCCAGCAGCTGCTGCATCGGTTGCCAGACAGGCCCCCATTGGAAAGCCGCCCCCGATGCCTTTCGCAATTGCCATGATATCCGGGCTAATGCCCGCCCATTCATGTGCAAACAGCTTGCCGGTCCGGCCGACACCGCTTTGGATCTCGTCCAAGATCAGCAGAATTCCTTCATCGTCGCACAAGGACCGCAGCTGGCGCAGGAATTCGGTTGGAATTTCGCGGATACCGCCCTCGCCCTGAACCGGCTCGATGGCAATAGCTGCCGTCTGCGGGCCTATGACAGACTTCAAGGCTTCAAGATCGCCCGCAGGCACCTGATCAAACCCGGGCGCCTTCGGGCCAAAACCTTCTAGATATTTGGCCTGACCACCGGCCGCGATCGTTCCGAGGGTCCGGCCGTGAAACGCCCCCTCAAATGTGACTATGTGGAAGCGCTCGGGGTTGCCTTGATCAAAATGGAACCGGCGGGCTGTCTTGATGGCCGCCTCCATAGCCTCTGCACCTGAGTTGCAGAAAAACACCCGATCGGCAAACGTTGCCTCGGCCAGCCGCGCACCCAGGCGCTCCTGCTCGGGCAGCTTGTGGAGGTTCGACACGTGCCACAGTTTTTCTGCCTGTAGTTTCAGGGCTTCAACCAAGTGAGGGTGGCTGTGCCCGACAACGTTCACAGCGATGCCGGAACCGCAATCGAGGAATCGTCGGCCGTCTTTCGTTACAAGCCAGACACCTTCCCCGTGATCGAACTCCAAAGCCGATCTTGCGTAATTTCCGAACAGCGCTGACGCCGACATTTTCCAACTCCCGTGGGAACTTTGCGTAAACAAACCTCAAAAGGCCGCGCACGAAGCATGCGAACTGAACCCATTCATTCAGCGCCCGCTTATGGTGGCCCTCAAAACGAATTGTGCCGCCCAATGAGGCGGCACGGCTTGCAAAATCCGTTATACACTGCGGTTTGCAGGTGGTGTCAATGAAAATGCCGCAAATGCGGATTTGGTTCAGCATTGCCGATTTTGCCTTTTGTGGGGAAAAGTCCATTCATCCCCATGTGATTAGCCCCCCCGTGTTGCCTGCGGTTTTAACGATATTGTAATCTTTGGGCAGTCAGACACGACATCTCGTGCAACACATCAATGAATGGCACAACATATGCCATTTCTGGCGCAGTTCTACTGTGCCTTAACAAAAGGTTATTGCCGTGTGGCGGCGGCCACTGACAAGGGGTGCGGCGAATGAGTTGGACGACTGAACGCGTAGAGCTTTTGAAAAAACTCTGGACCGATGGTCTGAGCGCAAGCCAAATCGCCGCGGAACTGGGCGGTGTAACGCGGAACGCGGTCATTGGTAAGGTACACCGGCTCGGCCTTTCCGGGCGGGCGAAAACCAACACGACTGCCAGCAAACCACGCCGTGCAAAAAGCACGGGCACCGGCTCCGGCACATCGTCGTCGAAAACCACCTCACATGCACCGCAGAGCATCGGTGCAACGGCTTTGAAAGCTTCGCCTGCTCCGACACCGGCGCCAGAGGCAGAGCCTGCGCCCGAGCCGATCGCGGAGCTTGTGCCGATCTCCCAGCGCGCAACCATCCTGACGCTGACCGAGCGCACCTGCAAATGGCCAATAGGCGATCCGGCAACGGATGATTTCTACTTCTGCGGACGCACGTCCGACGCTGGCGTTCCTTATTGCGCGCACCACTGCAAGATCGCTTACCAGCCGGTAAACGACCGGCGCCGCGACCGGCGCACTGAAGTCCGCGCTGCGGGCTAGCCCGAGCAACACAGACGAAAAAACCGGCCTTTTAAGCGGGTTTTTTGTTCTTTTAGCCCAGACTGCCTAGCCTGCAATCGCGAACTGGTCGTTGAAGGCGTAACCGGCGCCACGCACCGTTCGGATCGGATCCTTGGCTTTACCGCGGTTCAAGGCTTTGCGTAAACGGCCCACATGAACATCCACCGTGCGTTCATCGACATAAACGTCGTGACCCCAGACCCCGTCCAATAATTGTTCGCGGGAAAAAACACGTCCCGGAGATGTCATCAAGAACTCCAGAAGCCGGAACTCCGTTGGTCCGAGGTGGATCTCTTTAGCGTTGCGGCGTACACGGTGGGTTTCCCGGTCAAGTTCGATGTCCCCCGACCGAAGCATCGTTGAAACCACTTCCGGGCTGGCCCTGCGCAAGATTGCCCGAACACGTGCCATTAGTTCGGGGACAGAAAAGGGCTTGACGACATAGTCATCTGCGCCGGTCGACAAACCGCGGATGCGCTCCGCCTCCTCGCCGCGCGCGGTCAGCATGATGACCGGCAAGCGTTCGGTGTCTTCCCGCGTGCGCAAACGGCGGCACAACTCTATTCCGGAAAGGCCGGGCAACATCCAATCCAGGAGAAGCAAATCCGGCTGACTTTCGCGAAGCCGGATCTCTGCCTCGTCTCCGCGAGCACAGGACTCGACCGCGTATCCTTCAGCTTCAAGATTGTATCTCAGCAAAAGGCTGAGCGGTTCCTCGTCTTCGACGATGAGTACCTTCGGCATTCCCTACGCTCCGATGAACATGCCTGGGCGGCGTATGGCCGCCCAACCTGTTAGGCGTTTACAACACCCGTTTCGTCAACTTTTGGGCGGTCTTCGGGCAAACGCTCGCCGGTCACCATGTAGTAGACGTTTTCAGCAATATTGGTCGCATGGTCCCCAATGCGCTCAATGTTTTTCGCGCAGAAAAGAAGATGCGCACACTGCGTTATGTTGCGCGGGTCTTCCATCATGTAGGTCAACAGTTCGCGAAACAGCGACGTGTAAATTGCATCGACTTCACTGTCGGCTTCACGCACCTGACGTGCGGCCTCGGCGTCCTGCTTCGTGTAGGCATCCAACACATTTTTGAGTTGGCCAAGCGCAAGCTCCGTGATGTGCTCGACACCAATTGCCAGTTTTTTGGATTTCAGATCGCTGTCGATGGCTATGACACGTTTTGCGACGTTTTTTGCCAAATCGCCAACACGCTCAAGATCATTCGAAATCCGCCCAGCTGCCATGATCTCACGCAGATCGCCACCCATTGGCTGGCGCCGGGCAATGATCTCAACGAGCTTAACTTCAATTTCGCCAAGCAACTCGTCAAGCCGTCCATCCTGCTTGATAGTCGCTCGCGCAAGCTCAAGGTCTTGGGTCACAAGTGCGGACACGGCATTCGTGACCGTTGTCTCAGCGAGACCACCCATCTCGGCAATGCATCCGGCAATGGCCGTCAGCTCTTCGTCATATGATGATACCGTGTGTTCGGACATCACATATCCCTTCAATAAACAGAGGAAAGTCCGGTCTTAACCGAAGCGGCCGGTGATGTAATCCTGTGTGCGCTTGTCCTGCGGATTTGTGAAAATGTCCTGCGTTGGACCTTCCTCAACGAGAATTCCCAAGTGGAAGAACGCGGTGCGCTGTGAAACACGGGCCGCCTGCTGCATGGAGTGCGTCACAATTACGATTGTAAAGTTTTCGCGCAGTTCATCTATCAGCTCTTCGACCTTTGCTGTGGCAATCGGATCGAGCGCCGAGCACGGCTCATCCATCAAGATGACTTCTGGGTTAACCGCAATTGCGCGCGCGATGCAAAGACGTTGTTGCTGTCCGCCGGACATGCCGGTACCTGGTTCGTCTAGACGATCCTTCGCTTCTTCCCACAGACCGGCCTTTTGCAGGCTGGAGGCCACGATTTCATCCAACTCGGACTTGTTTTTGGCAAGACCATGAATGCGCGGACCGTAGGCTACGTTGTCGTAGATCGACTTCGGGAAAGGATTTGGCTTTTGGAAAACCATTCCGACCTTCGCGCGCAGCTGTACCGGATCAACCTTCGGATCGTAGATATCCTCACCGTCAATCAGGATTTCGCCTTCAACGCGGCATATGTCGATGGTGTCGTTCATGCGGTTGATGGTGCGCAAGAAGGTGGACTTACCGCAGCCGGAGGGACCGATGAAAGCGGTCACGGAGCGTGGCTGGATGTTGATGTCCACATCCTTGATGGCGTGTGTTGTACCATAGTAGACCTGCACCTTACTGGCTGCAATCTTGGTTTCGCTCATTTCGTCCGCCTTGTCGATTTTGGGCATCTCTTTCATGGGATCAAACTCTCTTACCAACGGCGCTCAAACCTGCGGCGCAGGATAATGGCGAGAATGTTCATGGATAGAAGGAAGATCAGGAGGACAATAATGCCGCCCCAGGCTTTTTCGTAGAATGCAAAGTCAGACCGGGCCGCCCACGTGTAGATCTGGGCAGGCATCGCGGAATTCGGGTCGAGGAACCCGCCGACAAAGCTGTCCGGATATCCACGCGCGACAAAGCCGACCATGCCGATGAGCAGCAGCGGCGCCGTCTCACCAAGGGCCTGCGCCAAACCGATGATTGTCCCGGTCAAGATGCCTGGCATGGCCAGCGGCAAAACATGGTGGAACACGGCCTGCATCTTTGAAGCGCCGACACCGAGTGCCGCATCGCGGATGCTCGGCGGTACCGCCTTCAGCGACGCCCGTGTTGAGATAATGATTGTCGGCAAGGTCATCAGCGTTAGGACGAGACCGCCGACCAACGGGGCCGACTGTGGCAAGTGCATGAACTGAATGAACACTGCGAGGCCGAGAATACCGAACACGATCGACGGCACCGCTGCCAGGTTTGAAATGTTCACCTCGATCAAGTCCGTAAACTTGTTCTGCGGGGCAAACTCTTCAAGGTAGATGGAGGCTGCAACACCAATCGGAAGCGACAGAAACAACACCACCAGCATCATAAAGAGCGATCCGACGACGGAAGCTCCGATGCCGGCACCGCCAGGATTGTCCACGCCTGAGTCCGCCCCCGTGATAAACGGCCAGTTGAAAACGGTCTGGATGATCCCACCCTCGACCAGAACATCAACAAGATCCAGGTCGGACTTCATCAAGAACCGGCTATCCGTGATGTTGTCGCGTGTCAGGCGGCCGTTCAGATAGCCATCGACACGGGACGACGCAGCCAGCTCGAATTCGACCGGCTCACCAAGCTGATCTGGATTTGCCAGGTAGTACTGCCGGATCGTATTCCCCGGCTTGCCGACAATACGTTCGATCGCAGTGATATCGAAGGGAACCGCAATTTCCTTTTCCTGAAACTGCTGGCTCATTGCCTCCGTAAACACGCCTTCGTAGGCGCGGGTCTTGAAGAGCTGGCCTTCTGCGTCGTCGAATTGTTCCTGCGTCACCGTGAATTCGACGGTTAGCACCGTGCGGGTGAATGCCGGGATACCCTCGCTGATGATCGAGTAGGCCATCACTACCAGGAAGAACAAGCCGATCAGAATTGCAGTGATGCCGTAGGCTTGAAACCGCTTCTCAGATGCGTTGCGCTTTTTGGTCAACGCGTCTTCTTTATACAGCGAGGTTTTCTGGGGCACGGAGCTGTCCTTGCCATCAGAGGCTGCGGGAGAGGAAAGAGTTGTATCGCTCATCAGTCGTACTGCTCCCGGTATTTGCGCACGATGTAAAGTGCGACGACGTTAAGACCCAGCGTTACGATGAACAGTGTCATCCCCAACGCAAATGCCACGAGCGCAACAGGAGATGAGAAGTCTGCATCACCCGTCAGCTGGCTAACGATTTTTGCTGTGACAGTTGTCATGGCGTCGAAGGGATTGAGGCTCAAACGCGCGGCGGCGCCTGCCCCCAGAACCACGATCATCGTTTCACCGATGGCCCGCGACGCGGCAAGCAGGATCGCACCTACGATGCCTGGGAGAGCTGCCGGCAGAATAACCTGCTTGACTGTCTCCGACTTGGTTGCACCCAACCCGTAAGATCCGTCGCGCATGGCTTGCGGCACCGCATTGATGATGTCGTCTGACAACGAGCTTACAAACGGAATAAGCATGATCCCCATGACAAGACCTGCCGTCATGACAGCGGTGCCGGCCTGCATGATGCCAACTCCATCAGGACCGAAAATGGACACCAGGAGCGGTCCGACGGTCAAAAGCGCAAACAGTCCGTAGACGATGGTCGGGATACCGGCAAGGATTTCGAGCAGCGGCTTCGCGACGGCTCGCACTTTCGGACCTGCATATTCTGATAGATATACCGCAGCGAACAGGCCGATCGGCACTGCAACGATCAAAGCGACGAAGGAGATATAAAACGTGCCCCACAGCAGCGGGATGATGCCGAGCTCCGAATTCCCGCCTCGCCCGGAAAAAGTGGGAGACCAGGTGAGCCCGAAGAAAAAATCGAGCGCTGGATAGAGGCGGAAGAACTCAATGGTGTTGAACACCAGAGAGAAGACGATGCCAACCGTCGTCAGGATCGCAATCGATGCCGCGGCGATCAGCAACGCTTTAACGCCTTGCTCCACCGTGTTGCGCGCCCGGAAATTCGGTTTCGATTCCAGAATACCCCACGCTGCACCGGCAAGCGCTGCAAGCAACACCGCAATCGTCATGAGCAGACGTCCTGTCGAATTCAGGATCCGGTATTCTTGCGCGGCTCGCAGGATTGGCTGAGTGATCTGGGATGTAACGATCTGGCCCGCGTCCCGGAGCCGTGTTGTGATGTCGTTAAAGTCAGCGCGCGCATTACGCGCGAAGTCTTCGTCCATAATGCCGGCGGCCACCGCATTGTCCAATCCGCTCGCAGCCCGGCGCACCTCGGCGAGCACCAGCCCACGGGACGACCCTTCGGCAATCGCGGTTTCCGGGATCAGACCAGAAACGCTGTTATTGACGATGATGGGTTGCGCGAGCAGCCAAACAACCATGATCAGAAAGGCGGGAACGGCGACCTTCATTGCGACATTGGAGCCGTAATAGGAAGGAAGCGAATGGAGCTTGACGTGTTCGCTTGCGGCGCCAGCCAAAGCTCTTCCACGCCCGAGTACGTAACCCACCACCGCAATGGCAAGGACGATCAAAATGAGCCAGACTACAGGCATCGGCTTCCCCGGATTTTATATGAAATTTCCAAAAAGGAGAAAGGGGCGGCGGAATATGCCGCCCCTCAAAAATCGGCCTAGACCGACTTACTTCATGGTATCTTCAGCTTCGATCTTGGCTTGCGTAGCAGCCAACTCCGGATCGGAAACCAGGCCATACTGAGCCAGCGGGCCTTGCGGGCCAGCAATTTCGTCAGCTACGAAGAACTGAGCGTACTCTTTCAGGCCCGGGATAACGCCGATGTGTGCCTTCTTGACGTAGAAGAACAATGGACGGGAAACCGGGTACTCACCAGAAGCGATCGTCTCAGTGGACGGCGCAATGCCGGTCATGGTAGCGACCTTCAGCTTGTCGGTGTTGTTCTCGTAGAACGCCAGACCGAAAACACCAACGCCATTCGGGTTGGAATCGATGCGAGCCAGGGTCTCTGTGTAGTCACCGTCGATGTCGACAGACTTGCCGTCGGTGCGAACTGCAAGACATGCGTCTTCAGCGTCGTCTTCGGACATGCCACCGTCCATCATCGCCTTCATGGCGCCGGACTCTTCACAGCCAACGAGGAGAACTTTCTCTTCGAACACTTCACGGGTGCCGTGCTTGGTGCCCGGGATGAAAGCAGCGATTTCAACGTCCGGAAGCGAAGAGTCAACTTCCGACCACTTGTTGTACGGGTTGTCGACGATTGCGCCGTCTACAAGCACCTTAGGAGCGAGCGCGTTGTGCCACTGGACCGGTGTGAAAGCGGTGAAGTCAGGACCATCTTTTTGGGACGCGAAAACGATCCCGTCATAGCCGATGCGAACTTCGATAATGTCGGTCACACCGTTTTCTGCGCAAGCCTTGATCTCTTTTTCGCGGATCGCGCGGGAAGCGTTGGCGACGTCGATGGTGTTTTCGCCAACACCTTCGCAGAAGCGCTTCAGGCCAGCAGAAGAACCGCCGGACTCAACAACAGGCGTCGGGAAATCGGTGTTTTCACCAAATACTTCTGCGACGATAGATGCGTAAGGCAAAACGGTAGAAGAACCGGCGACCTGAACTTGGTCACGAGCCTGGGCGGCACCAACCATTGCAGTGGAAGCAACGGCAAGAGCCGTCGCGCTAACGAGGGTCGTAAATTTCACTTGACCACTCCCTTTGAATGTCAAGGTTTCTTGGATAACCGCATAGGTGTTAATAACCCAAGCGATGAGCGCGACCGTAGAGCCAGCGCATGAGACTATTATGACATATGAGTTTCAGTTTTATGACACTTTAAGCTCTTTTATTTACTTATCTATTTTACATATTTGACAAATATATGTCACTGAGACGAGTAGGTTTTTGACGCCATTTCGACACCGGTCGAAACATTAACCGTGACAGTCAATTTGCGACATTTTGCCAGCACAGCGCTCTCTAAAAGAGTGTTTTCAAGACTTGCACACCTATAAAGAGAAGTCAAAAGACAACGTTACGGCAATTTATGTTTGGATTGCGAACTCAGAACCGGGCGCCGGATCAAAATCGCAGCGGTTCTAACGCGAGAGCCTTGTCCGCGAGATTTTCACGGTCTTCGTCCGGAAGCGGAATAAGCCCTATTGAAGCCAAATAACCGTCATCCCCCAAGGCGTTCTCAGAGGTAAATTCGGCGATATAGGCATCAAGACCGGGGATTTCGCCGTGATGTTCGGTTTTTACGTAGAAGTACAAAGACCTGGAGACCGGATAGCTCCCACCCGCAATGTTGTCGAACGTGGGAGCAACCCCCTCAATGACAGCGCTTTGAATGAGTGCCTTGTTTTGATCGACAAACGAAAAGCCAAAAATACCGACCGCAACAGGGTTTGACCCAAGCTGCCGAACGATCAGCTCATCGTTTTCACCCGCCTCGAGAAACAACCCATCGGTTCGAAACTGGGTGCATTTTGAAGAATCCGAAACATTCAGATCTTCACATCCCTGTTCCATCACCAGTTCTTCAAAAGCGTCGCGGGTACCAGATGTCGGCGGTGGCCCGAGGACTTCGATCTTGGCGTCCGGCAATACCGGATTTATGTCCGACCAACGTTTGTAGGGGTTTTTGATCATCTGCCCGTTTGACGGCACTTCATCGGCAAGAGCTTGAAATATCTGCGCACGCGTGAGTTTGAACTCCGGACCACTGCGTGAATTCGCCAGAACAATTCCATCAAAGCCAATCACCACCTCTGACGGCGTGACACCGTTTGTCAAGCACGTCTCGAGTTCGCTGGGTTTCATGCGGCGCGAAGCATTTGTGATATCCGGTGTACTCGCCCCTGCTCCCGCGCAAAAAAGCTTTATCCCGCCGCCAGACCCGGTTGATTCCACCACCGGCGTTTTAAATCCGCTCACGGCCCCAAACCGTTCGGCGACAGCTGTCGAGAACGGGAATACCGTAGAGGATCCAACTATCAGGATGCGATCACGGGCTTCCGCATGGGTTGCGGCTGCGGTCACGGCCAGGATGGATGCCAGCACCATCAAATATCGCATAGATACGAACCTTCAAATCGTCTGCAGGCCCAACACAACCTGCCTGCACTATCTTGCCATGTCACAACAGCGTAGGTAGTCGTACGCTCCAGCTGTTTCAGTTGTGCGACATGATTTAAATCTAATCGTATTCGATCCGTTCACTACTGGGCACTCCGTCGGCCAAGGCCATCGCATCGGCACTCGGAAACCTAACGCGGAATTCGGATCCCTTGCCAACCGTACTGTCGATCTCGAGCCGGCTGCGGTGCCGGGTCAAAATGTGCTTGACGATCGCCAGACCCAAGCCGGTGCCTTTCAACGCACGGCTGCTGTCAACATCGACACGATAGAACCGCTCGGTCAGGCGCGGGACATGCTCTTCAGCTATTCCCTCACCATAGTCCCGGACCGAGAGCATAGCCCCAGGGCTGTTCGGACCACCTTGAGACGCGGTAACCGTGACATCTATATGCTTGCCGTTCGACCCGTATTTCAAAGCATTCTCAACGAGGTTTTCCGCAACTTGGATGAGCTCATCGCGATCGCCGACGACCATCGTTTCCACGTCAGGAAAGTGTGTTTTGATCTCCATGCCCAATTCGCGCGCCAAAGGAGCGAGCGCATCCGAGGTGTGGCGAGCAATCTCGACAAGGTCCACCTTGTTTGCCGGCTTAACATGCGCTTTCAACTCAATTCGAGACAATGAGAGAATGTCGTCAATGAGCCGACGCATACGACCCGCCTGTTCAAACATGATCTGCAAAAACCGGTCTCTCGCCTCCGGGTCCTCCCGTGCGGGGCCTTGCAAGGTTTCGATAAACCCGGCCAAAGACGCCAGAGGCGTTCGCAATTCATGGCTCGCATTGGCCACAAAATCGGTGCGCATGCGTTCGAGACGGCGCTGTTCAGTCAAGTCGCTGATTACGACCAGCACAAAATCGGGCAACCTTGGAAGCCTTGTGTCAGCCGTGGGCACAGGCATGTAAATCGGTGACAAACTGGCTTCGAAATATGCCTCAGTCGGCACCTTTTCTACCCAGGTGATTTTTTCGGATGCTCCAGCGGTACATACCCGGTCAAATGCCTCCAGCAAAGACGGAGCCCGGAGCGAAAAGGACAGGGGATCTCCAGGTTTAACCGATCCATAGACCGCGCCGGCTGCCCTGTTGACATACCGTGTGATCCCGCGGCTGTCGGCGATAAAGCAGGGCGCGGGCAATGCATCCACTGTCAGCTTCATCCCAGTGCCCGGCCACATGCGGCGCATGCCGCTCTGCTTGGCCACTTGCAAGATACGTGAGCGAGGTCTGCGCGGTACGAATGCCGCGATAAGCGCCAAAAACACCCACCCGCCAATTGCAGGACCAGCTGGAACTTCGTAACCGGCGACTGCTGCAGTGCCAAGAGCCGCCGCCGCAACCAGAAGCCAGCGCGCTTCCCGAAAGCGCGTCAGCGGCGATACTGGCTTGATCTGCTCGTTTTGTTCTTCCGGCATCATCAGCTCTTGAGGCGCGTCAACGATGGACACTGTTGGAAATGCACGTGAATTTCATTAGTCGCCTTATAAAAATTAAATATGAAGGCGAACCGCCCTAGCGCGGTGGGGACTGCTGATAGCATGGAATGCATGTCATTCAGGCGACAGCCGGCAACAAAAATAGATTGTAAATACTGACAATGAAAATTTGCCCTTTTGCCTGCCGCGGCAGCTGACTTCATCCGCTCCAATCGCATGCGCCAACCATTTGCACCTCTCATATGCTCGAAAACGCATATGCTTGGAGCCCGTGGCACAAGAATTCAGAATGCTTGACCCATATTTACGATTGTTTACCTGCCTCCCTGAAAGTCAACACCGCACGGCTGGCTTGGGCGCTATCCGGTACAGGTTTGCGGTGAGGCGACACTTGCCACACCAGCCGCAAATAGATCGGTTCATGAAAAGACAGGACTGTCCCCCGGCTTGAGCGACGGCCGGCACTGTCGATTTCATGGCAAAGACCGACAATCTTTGGTTCAACCACGGTGTCCGCGATTACACCCTGCGACCCAAGGAATGGCAACACCCAACTGGAATTGAGATCATTTATGAATAACGAAAAGGCCGCTTTCCGTGGCACTTTCAGGGTCATCACCTCTTCAAGAGCTAGATCGGTCTCTATTCCCCCTCATGCGGAAGCGCCTCATGCCAAACAGGATTTCAGGGCAAACGTGTTGCAAATCGATTGATTTCGAGCGATTTGGACCATCACATTAAGCCTGACGGATGAGGACAACCACCACTTCATTGAAAGTATCAATCTTGACGCGGAAAAATCGATATGCGGCACACTGTTGAGTTCGACCCACACTATGGCAACGCTGTAGAAGTAGCCGATGGTGTCCGCCGCTTGACTGCGAAAAACCCGGGCCCTTTTACATTCCATGGGACCAACACCTACTTGGTTGGAACTCAGAATATCGTTGTGGTCGATCCGGGCCCGGACGACCCTGCTCACGTTGATGCCATTATGAAGGCTGTCGCAGGCGCGCATATTGCGGCAATCTTCGTTTCGCACACTCACATGGACCACTCTCCAGCAGCACGCCGATTACAAGAGAAGTCCGGTGCCCCGATTGTTGGCTGCGGACCACATAGCGCGGCGCGGGACCTTGCCATTGGGGAAGACAATCTTCTGGATGCCAGCGCCGACAAAACTTACAGCCCGGATCAACTGCTCACCGATGGGAACCGCGTCGTTCTCGGCGACGCCGAGTTTGAGGCCTTGGATACTCCCGGACATACGGCAAACCATATGTGCTTCGCGCTGACCGGCACCAATATTTTGTTTTCCGCCGATCACGTTATGGCCTGGTCGACGTCAATCGTGGCTCCGCCAGACGGCAGTATGAACGCCTATATGATGTCGCTCGAGAAGCTGATCCTACGGCCGGAAACACATTATTTGCCGGGCCATGGCACCGATCTTCAAAATGCTTTGCCATACGTCGAAGACCTCATCGACCATCGAAAGAAACGCGAAGCTGCCGTAGTGTCGGCTCTATCAGCCGGTGCAAAAAAGATCCCGCAGATCGTGGACCATGTATATGTTGGGCTGAACCCGAAGCTCAAGACCGCGGCCAGCTTATCTGTCTTTGCGCAGCTTGAGTGGCTGGTCGACAAAGGCGAGGTCATAACAGACGGGCCCCCAAGACTGGATGGACTTTACCGAATAGCCGATTGAGCGCGCGTTTCTATACCGCTTTATCCATCAGCCGCTTCATCGGCGCCATCCAGGTAGGGCTTGAACTCGGGTACCGGGATCGAGGGAAATTCGGGTAGAATGCCCGAATCCGAATCTGGTTCAGCGCCGCTGAGCTCTCCCTCTCCTAAGTCCTCCTCGACCAAGACCGGTTCGAATTCGCCGTATGTTTCGAGCAAAATTCGATCAAGTTCCGAATAGACGCGCCGGATCGTGTCCGCAGTGTCAGACAGCCCTGCAACCGGAAAGCTGGACACGGCCCTGATATCCAACAGGGCGCCCAACGGATCTGGCCGGATGCGGAGCGTCACGGAGCTTGGTAGCCCTGTCAGAAGGTTACGGGTAGAAAATTGTATCCTGGTGGCCGAATCAGCAAGATCTGGCGGCAACTCATCACTAAGCGTCCAGCCGTTTTGGGCGCCGACCAGCAGTGCTGCAGTATGCAGCCGGCCCGGCGCAACCCGATAGCGGCGGGACACAATGTCAGGGTAGGCCTCCATGACATTTTTCTGCGCCTCGACACCTACCGCTACGGCAAGCAGCCTTACATTCTGCAACAAGGAAGAATTCTCGGGCTGTGTCCATGCCGGCCGGTTCGGTCCAGTTGCGAGATCCCCTGAACTGCGAATTTCGGGCGGATCTTCCATATCGGTAGAGATGTCTCCCAATCCGGGAGAGCTGACAACCCCAGATACCAGCAGACCTACAGGCAAGAAAACGAGAGCTCCGAATGCGCACCCCGCCACAGCGCGGGCTGCCCCCTCGCCCCCCTTTTTCCAAAGTCGTCCCAGAGCAACCATTCCGAGCAGAAGCGCAAAGATCCCGAACAGACCGGCACTCATCAACGCGAGCAGCGCTGTTTCGGGATCAACAATTCCTAGCCGCATCGCAAGCAAGGCGATCACCAACACAGGAAGAGACAAGACCCCGATACGATAGGAGAGGCGCGCCGAACCTGACTGGTAGACCGGAAAGCGTTTCAAAGGTGACAATCCATATTCGCTAACAGCATGCACAACGCCTATGCCAGCTCACCGAGAATAGCAGCATCTACATTGACCACAATTGCCAGCGGTCCAGTGTTCGAAACATGAGCCTCGCTCGAAGTCTCGCCCGGCAAACCGACGGTGAATTGCATTTTGTTAAAGTTTTATGAAAAGGCAAATTTTATGAATAGCGGTTACAAATCGTTATGGTTTTTGACTGGTCAGACGGTCATGAAACTTTCACAGTTAGCTTACGCCGCGTTTTAAACATAAAGCTCTGTAATGTTCATGGTGTTGAAACTATGACGCCAATTGGGTTCGAAGACTCCAGGGGACTAAAATGTCTGACAGCACTGCCCGCCAATCCAAGACTCAAACCAACTTGGAAAACCACTACAAACCGGTGGGCATTCCGGCTCTAAGCGCCGCTGCACTTTGCAAACGCATGGCACCTGCGGACAAAACAGCCAAGTAATCAGTTGCCATTTTGGCACACCAAAAGTCTTGTGGCGGCGCGTTTCAATCGTGACCTATCCAGGGCGGCTGGCACCTTCGCGCGTTTTACGGACATGACGCCTGTCGCCGAATGTGGCTAACTTCGAAACATCGAGGGCACTGTTTTGCGGCCCTCATCATTCCGAAGTCGCGGAGCCACATATGATCATCGCTTACTGTCCTGCCTCAACAGGCCTGCAACGTGTGGTGCTTGAGGAGGGGCAGGCGATACCGGCAAACGCCTGCTGGATCGACCTGTTCACGCCTAGTAAAGGCGAGCAGATCGCCGCCGAGCAGTTAATGGGCGCGCAAATCCCGACACGGGAAGAAGTGGCGTCTATCGAGACGTCAGCACGTTTGTACGACGAACCAGGCGCGATCGTGATGACAGCTCTGCTGCCGATGGCCGCTGAAAACCCGGATCCATCCCTGTCCTCCGTAATATTCGTATTGAACGCCAAACGCATGGTCACCGTACGGTACGGAGAGCCACGTTCACTGGTTATTTTTTCCAAGAAAGTCCAGGCAGACATCTCTATCGCACACACTGGACCGGCGCTGTTCTTTGCTATGCTCGACATCGTGGTCGATCGGTGCGCGGACATTCTGGAGGAAGCATCGGCTCGCTATGACAAGCTGTCGCTTCAGGTTTTTGAGGAAGGGTTGAGCTCGCGCAAGACAACCCTCTACCAGGATGCTATCCGGGCCCAAGGCCGGATAGGTCTTAGAACGGCGAAGATGCATGAAGTGTGTGCCAGCCTGTCACGCGTTACGCTTTTCCTGGGCACTCATTCCAAAAAACTCAACCTGTCGACCGACCAAATTGACATGTGCAAAACCATTGGCCGCGACATCCACTCCATCAAGGAGCACGGAGACGCGCTAGATAACAATCTTTCCTTTCTTCTCGATGCAACAATTGGCCTTGTGACGCTCGAGCAGAACCAAATCATCAAGATCTTTTCAGTTCTCGGTGTCATTTTCTTGCCACCAACACTGATCGCTTCGATCTATGGCATGAACTTTGAAAACATGCCTGAACTGAAATGGAGTCTCGGGTTTCCGTTCTCAATCGTCCTGATGGGCGGCTCTATCGCACTGACATTCCTGTTTTTCCGGCTCAAAAAACTGCTCTGAGGGGTTAGCGAGTAGCAAGGCTAACCCCTTCGCTAGCCGGGCTAAAAACCCTAGGGATACAGCCGTTCCTTTGTCCAGGCGCCGTCCGGTGCCGAGCGCTGGAAAAGTACCCTGTCGTGAAGACGGAACGGCCGATCATGCCAAAACTCGATAGATGCAGGAACCAGGCGCATGCCCGACCAATGGTCCGGGCGCGGAATATCACCAACACCAAATTTCGCGGTATACTTGGCCACTTCCTTTTCCAGCGCGAACCGGCTTTCGAGCGGTCGCGACTGCATGGAAGCCCATGCCCCGATCCGGCTTCCGCGCGGACGCGACCGGTAATATTCATCGGCTTCCGCATCAGCAACTGGTGCGACTGTGCCCCGTATCCGGATCTGGCGACGCAGAGATTTCCAGTGAAAACACATGGCTGCCTTCCCGGCACTGAGCAACTCTCGCCCCTTGGTGCTTTCAAAATTTGTGTAAAAAACAAAGCCGGCTTCGTCGAATCCTTTCAGCAGAACCATGCGAACGTTCGGAAGTCCTGTTTCATCAACAGTTGAAAGCGCCAACGCGTTCGGGTCATTCGGTTCCGACTTGCTGGCGTCTTCAAGCCATTCACCAAAAAGAGAAAACGGGTTCGCTGCTTCACTGAAGTCACCATTTGTTAACTCTTCTGTATTTTTATTAATGTCTGTCATCCTGCGCCTTTTCCGCGAAACGATGGCATGTCCCCCGGCGCGTATTTGCCGGTAAATAAGGACTATGCGTGTGATTGGTAAGTGGCCACATATGGTTGCGCTGTGCAAGATCCAGCCGCGGGCGGTTCTGGCTGCTGCCATACTTCCGGTCCTTGGGGCTTGCACCCAAGTAACGGTTCCGCTTGGCAGCAATGATGTGCAAACGCCAATCGTTCTTTCCGGCGAAATGGGTCTTTCTGCCGACGAAGCTTTCACCGATATTGACGCGCAGGATCGCGCGGAGATTGCAGCGGTTCTCGCCGACCTGATCAGCAAAGAAACGGCTACGCAGACCGTTGCAACCGAGATGCGCTGGCTAAACGGTGAAAGCGGGAACTCAGGAACTGTCTCCAAGTTGGACCTCGCCGATTATCAGGCGACCGGATGCTTCTCTTTCCAGACAACTGCGAACACCATTGCCGGGGTAAAACTCTACTCCGGCACCGCATGCAAGGATGCCCGAAACATTCTTGATGTGGCCTCCTTGCGCGTTACGGAAGCTTGATTAGCCGACGGTAACGTATAAAGTTTGATGCGCAGATTTCGTGACTCTCAAAACTTGGATTTTTTTCCTATCAACCCAATATAACGGAAGACATCCTCATAATACCGTCACATCTGACAGCAGACTTTTCGGTGGCTTATGGTCGGCCGGCCATGTTAGGCCGCCACGCTACGAAACCTGGTAACAAAAAATGCGCGATCCTTACAGCGTTCTCGGTGTTCCCAAAAATGCCAATGAGAGCGAGATTAAAAAGGCCTTTAGGCAATTGGCCAAGAAATACCACCCGGATCAAAACAAAGACGATCCGGGCGCGCAAACGCGCTTTGCCGAGGTAAACCAGGCCTATGAGATCGTCGGCGACAAAGAAAAACGCGCTCAGTTCGACCGCGGCGAAATCGATGCCGAAGGAAAACCGAAATTTCAAGCCCACGGCTTTGACGGCTTTAGCGACTTCCAAGAACATCGCGGCCCGGGCGGCGCGCGCGGCTTCCGTTCTCAATCGGCTTCCGGTTTTGGCGGTGGGACAGGCGCTTTCGACGATATCTTAAATGACATCTTGGGCGGTTTTGGCGGTGGCCGTCGCGCGCGCGCTGATGCCGGGCCTGGAACCGGCCCAGCCGGCGCCGGGCGCGCCGGCCCCGCACCGCAGAAAGGGAAAAATGCCGAGATTGTCGCACGGGTCGCCTTGGAAGACTTGGTCAACAGTCAGAAGACCCAGGTCACATTGCCCAACGGCAAGACGGTGAATGTGAACATCCCGCCCGGTACTGGAGAGGGCGAAAAAATCCGCTTGCGCGGTCAGGGGTATCCGGGCGAATTCGGTGGAGAGGCTGGCGATGCGCTCGTCGAGATCCGGCTGCGGCGTCATAAACTCTTTGAGGTGCATGGGTCGGATCTGCATCTCGACCTACCAGTTACCCTTTATGAAGCCGTTCTAGGCGCGAAAGTACGTACACCGACACTCTCAGGTGCGGTCAATCTCAATGTACCTGCCGGGTCATCCAGCGGGAAGATCATGCGTCTGAAGGGAAAAGGCCTGCCAACAAAAGGCGGCGGCCATGGTGATTTGCTGGTCAGAATAGAGATCCAGCTGCCGCAAAACCCAGACAAAGAACTCGAAACGCTGATGCGGGCTTGGCAGCAGGTGTCCCCCTACTCTGCCCGCGGGCCAGAATTCGACTGAACACTTAAACAAACGAAAAACGCCGCCAAATCTGGCGGCGTTTTTTTAGTTTAGGCTGGTGTCAGTGGACCGAGGTCAACCGGTGCCTTACTTTCGTCCGGTACGAAAAAGTCGGGCGCAAGCGCGACAGTCGGGTCAACCCGATACTTGTCAAAATCAGACACCCCCCGTTCGGCAAGGAACGTGTCGTCAATCAGGAACTGTCCGGTCAGTTCTTTGGAAGGTGTCGTGAAAATTTCGTAGGCTGCATCGGCAAGGATATCCGGGGTCCGGCTCTGTTGCATCATCTTGTCGCCGCCAATGATATTTTTGATCGCCGCTGTTGCGATGGTGGTGCGTGGCCAGAGCGCATTCACCGCCACTCCTTTGGAACGGAGTTCCCCGGCAAGCCCGAGAACGACTAGGCTCATGCCATACTTCGCGATCGAATAAGGCGTAAATGGCGCAAACCATTTTTCCTGCATATCGAGAGGCGGCGACAGCATCAGGACATGAGGGTTTTCGGATTTTACAAGATGCGGGATAGCGTGTTTGGAGCAGGCGAGTGTACCGCGCGTGTTGATCTGATGCATTAAGTCAAACCGCTTCATATCGGTTTGAGAGACCGGAGTTAATTGAATGGCGCTCGCATTGTTGACCACGATGTCCAACCCGCCAAAATGCTCGGCACTTTTATCTATCGCTGCCTTGACCGCCTCATCGTCCCGTACATCGAGAACCAGGGGTAAAGCTTTGCCGCCAGCCGCTTCGATTTCTTCTGCTGCAGAAAAGATCGTGCCCTCCAGCTTGGGATGAGGTTCGGCAGTTTTTGCAGCGATGGCAACATTGGCGCCATCCCGCGCCGCGCGCAGGGCAATCGCCTTGCCAATTCCACGCGAGGCACCTGTGATGAAAAGGGTTTTTCCGTTTAAGCTCATTTTTTTCTCCCAGTTTTTGCGGTTTAGGCGCTTACTTTCTTCATCATGAAGGCCTGAAAAGCCGAAACGGTTTCAGGCGATGTCAGCCGCTCCGCGAAAATTTTTGCCTCAGCCTCTACCCGTTCTGCCAGTATTTCGGTGTCTCCCCTCAACAGCTGCCGGGACAGCCGCATTGCCTCCGGCGGTTTGGCAGCAATCTCCTTCGCGCAGGACAGTGCGGCAGCATAAACGTCGTCCTCAATCTCATTGACCAGTCCGACTTCATAAGCCTTTTGTGCCGAGAACGGCCGTCCCAAACACAACAACTCAAATGCACGCGCATGTCCCATGAGGGCAGGTCCCAACAGACTGGAACCAGCTTCCGGAACCAGGCCTAGATCAACAAAAGGCGAGCGGATTATTGCGTTGGGGGCAGCAAACACCATGTCGCAATGCATGAGCAGCGTGGTTCCGACACCCACAGCAACACCATCGACGGCGGCCACCAATGGGGTCTCATTTCGTGCTAGCGCGCGAAGGAACCGCAGAACCGGCGTTTCCGACATTTCTACTTTGCCGGCGAATTTCAAAAAATCACCGATGTCATTTCCACCCGTAAAGGCGCCCGGGTGCCCCCAAATGAGCTGGCAGCGGATGCTTTCGTCGGTGTTCCCAGATTCCAATGCCTCCGCGAGCGCGGTATACATTTCACCAGTGAGCGCGTTCTTTTTTTCGGGGCGATCAAGACGCAGAGTCCTGACGCCGTCTTCTGTAGACTGCGTGATCATTTCGATTTTCCTCAGTTCGAACGCTTAGGACGCGAGCACTTCGGGATCGAACGACAAGATTGTGTCCGCTGATCCGATCACATCGTGCTTAAGGCTCGATGTCTCGTTCAAAAGTGTTGCAGCAAAGCTCCGGGCCATAATCGTTCTTTGGGTGCGCGCCGCACGGTTTTCAATGTCAGACCGGACAGCACCCTTTGCGAGCAGCACGCCGCCATAAGCCAGGCCCATCAAACGCAGATAGGGAGTTGCACCCGACAGCGCTTCAGACACGCGGCCATCTTTCTGAGCAGTCAGCATCCACTCGGTTGCCGTTTCCAACTCATCGAGCGCAGCCGACAGCTGCTCGGCGGTATCACCAAATTCGGGACGATTTGATGCAGCCACTTCACGAACAATCTCGCGCAGCTCGTTGATAAAGGCTTCTACGTGTCCCCCATCAGAAAGCGGCAGCTTGCGCATTACAAGGTCGATTGCCTGAATACCGTTCGTGCCTTCGTAAATCGGGGCAATCCTTGCATCGCGCAAATGCTGTGCCGCCCCCGTCTCTTCAACGTATCCCATGCCGCCATGGATCTGTATCCCCAGAGACGCGACCTCAACTCCGAAGTCTGTCGACAGCGCTTTTGCGATAGGCGTCAGAAGGCCGGCACGCTCTGTCCAGAATTTCTTTTTTTCCGGATCGGTGATCGCATGAGACATATCGATTGCATGCGCACATGAGTAGCAGATCGAGCGCGCAATCTGCGTGCGGGTCCGCATGCCCAGCAACGAACGTTTGATGTCAGGATGATGGGCGATTGAAATCATGCCCTTTTCCTGCTGCCCGGGAACCTGTCCTTGCTTGCGGTCCAAAGCATAGGCCTGCGCTTCTTGGGTCGCCCGCTCCGCAACACCCAGGCCTTGTATGCCGACAGCAAGGCGCGCATTGTTCATCATCGTAAACATGCACACCAAACCACGGTTTTCCTCTCCGACTAGCCAGCCGATTGCACCGCCATCATCGCCATAGACCATGGTGCAGGTAGGGGATCCGTGAATTCCCATCTTGTGCTCGACGCCTGTGCAGCGCACATCGTTGCGCGCGCCAAGCGATCCATCGTCGTTGACGAGAAACTTCGGAACGAGGAACAAGGAAATGCCCTTGGTGCCCGGAGGGGCGTCAGGCAACCGAGCCAACACCAAGTGGATGATGTTGTCGGTCATGTCGTGTTCGCCATAGGTGATATAGATCTTTTGACCGGAGATACGGTACGTGCCGTCGTCCGCCCGTTCGGCCTTTGCCTTCAGCGCATTCAGGTCAGATCCCGCTTGCGGTTCGGTCAGGTTCATTGTCCCGGTCCACTCGCCGGAAACGAGTTTGTCGAGGTACTTTGCCTTCAGTTCTTCAGATGCGTGCTTCTCCAGCGCTTCGATCGCACCGATCGTCAGCGTCGGGCCAATGGCAAAGGCCATTGAGCCGGAGTTCCACATTTCCATGGCGGCAGCGGCCAGCATCTGCGGCAAGCCTTGCCCTCCATGATCAGGGCTTGCTGTCAAGCCATTCCAGCCACCCGAAATCCAGTTGTGATAAAGGTCGCGCCAGCCCGGAGGCGTCGATACGACACCGTTTTCAAGCGGAGTGCCATGCTTGTCTGCGATGGCATTGAGCGGGGCGATTTCCTCCGATGCAAAACGCCCGGCTTCATTGAGAATGGCATCGAGCAAGTCATCGCTCAATTCAGCGTAATCTGGCTGTTGCTGAAGATCTTGAAGATCGCAAACAGACTTAAGCGTAAACGCAATTTCGTCTACCGGTGCGCGGTACATGGAGGTCCTCCCTGACCAAGTGTTCGGCGCCAACGAGCCGTGACTGGCGCCGTCTTGTAAATTGATGCGCTAGGCCAGCTTGACGAACAGGCCGCCCCGGCTCAAAACGCGCATCCAGCTCTTGTGGGCAGGACGATACCTTGGTTTACGTAAACGTCAAGTCGTATCCCAGCGGCAGGTCCGCATTTTTTGACGATCGGCTGTATTTTTGGGGCAGCGAGGAACACGACATGAAACGTTGGTCAATCGATCTGAAAGAGACAAGCTGGACCGGCAGTGCTGAGGCGCGAGCTGCTGCGGATACGCTGCTCAGGGGCGGTCTCGTTGCCATTCCCACCGAGACCGTCTACGGCCTTGCGGCAGACGCAACAAACTCTTTGGCATGCGCGAGCATCTACGAAGCTAAGGGCAGACCCCAATTTAACCCGCTGATTTGCCATATTGATTCAATCGAAACCGCGCAACAGCATGGCGCATTCGACCCGGTTGCTGACAGACTTGCCGAAACTTTCTGGCCAGGGCCGCTTACCCTCGTCGTCCCCAAAAAAACAACCTCACCGGTTTGTGACCTGGCAACCGCCGGCCTTGATACAATTGCCCTTCGAGTGCCTGCTGGGCCAGTTATGCGTTTCATGGCGCGAATAAGCCGCCGCCCCCTGGCAGCTCCCAGCGCCAATCGCTCCGGCCGCATCAGCCCGACAACAGCTGAACACGTGATTGCGGACTTGGAACCTGCGCTCGACTTCCTGATCGATACGGGGCCTTGCCCGGTCGGCGTCGAATCCACCATTGTTTCGGTTGTTGATGGAACAGCGAGGCTCCTACGTGTTGGTGGTGTTGAACGTGAGGCTCTCGTTGAGGCGCTCGGTGGGCGGCCGCTGCTGGAGGGGCCGACAACCAATGACACAGCCCCTGCTGCACCAGGAATGATGACATCGCACTATGCTCCTGATGCCCTGGTTGTCTTGAATGTCGACCGAATCGATCCCGGGGATGTGGTGCTCGCTTTTGGTCCGACCTTGCCTGAAAATTCAAGCTTAGCATCAAGACTCTTAAACCTCAGCCCGACGGGCAACTTGAAGGAGGCTGCCGCCAATCTGTTCGGCTATTTACGGCAATTGGACTCGGGCCAAAGCACCGCGATCAAAGTCCAAAAAATTCCCGAAAATGGCCTCGGCGAAGCAATTAATGACCGTTTGCGCCGGGCTGCGGCTCCGCGCTAGAAGTGGATGGGCAATTTTATTGCAAAAACTACCTAAATCATTTTCACAAACTTTTCGACAAATCGTCCAAACAGACAACGCGCATGTGGAAAGGTGAAAACAATCTGGGGTTTTCACGGCAATACCCTCAGCAATCGTTTGGAACATGGGCCGATGGCGCGATGGAATCATATACCCTTTGGTGAGCAGATGCAGCGGACCTCCCCACGGGCTTTACGCCCGCACCTCCAAGCAAGCCGGCGCCCAATTGTGCCGGCTCTTTTTTTGGGATCCCGTCAAACTGCTTTCAACCAAGTGCACTGAAAGGTTCAGTATCCGAGATAGGATTCGCCGAGGCTGTCGCGATATTTGTCGACCCACGCCGTATTAATTTTGGCGATCGTTCCATCGGCATCAAGTTCGCTAAAGCAACGGTTGAAATCCTCGGTATGCTGAGGGTCTCGGAATACCATCGCGTAAGGGCTGGATTCGAAAACCGCCTTGAATGTGACCGGCTGGTTCGGATCAAAGCGCAGATCGGCTTGTCCTTGGAGTTGGCGATTATACTCCGCAAACAGCATGCCATCCCCGATGATCGCGTCGACACGCCCCCCGAATAGGGAACGGCTCTGAGTGATTTGATCCGTGACCTCGCGGTAGTCGTCAAATGACCCTGTATGCTCAGAAAGACCCGGGATGATTGACCCAGCACCTTTGAATGCAATGACCTTTTTTCCCGCAAGATCTTCCAGCCCATTGTATTCAGTTCCGGCCCCGGTCAGGAACGAAACACCATTCTGGTAACGTATGTAGACATTCGATTCTGCCCCGCCTACTGGCATACCGACCGGAACGGTGGCGACAGCATCGCCTGCCCCGGACTTGAAGCTCTCCCAATGGCGCGTAAAAGGCTGAATCTCGAAAGTGACTTCGTGGCCGCATTTCTCGAGGGTCTTCTTAATAATCTCCGCCTCCCGTCCTTGGCCATCTGCCAAAAACATGGGTGGCAGGTCACCGGCCAGAACCGTTATCTGATCTGCGGAGGCAGGTATCGTGAGCGCCGCAAATGCGACTGCTGAAAAGACGGAATTCATAAGCGTCATGTCATTTTCCCCTGTGGCGTAGGATGCACGCCGCATTGGACGGGGACAAAATAAAACAAACGTTGCGCAAAAATGTTGAAACTCTCACGGATTTGCAGATTTCGTCTGAACTTTCGAATTTTCGGGTGGTTTCTCCAACAGGGTGCACTGACACCTGTGCGATTGACACATGTGGGCCGACCCGTTCAGATGGCCTTCACCATAAGAGAACAACATCTGATCTCCGGAAACGCCCGCCGTGTCGACACTCCTGCTTCATCATTCGAGTTATCTTGATCACCTTACTCCCGTTGGCCACCCTGAACGCCCTGACCGGCTGCGCGCGGTTGACCGGATATTGGAGCATGAGAAGTTTCAGGCGCTCGAACGTGATCTAGCCCCCGTGGGAACCGTTGAAGACATAGCCCGTGCGCATCCAATGTCCTATGTCGATATGCTGCACAATCTGTCGCCGGATGAGGGTCTTGCCCGGGTTGATGCAGATACCACCATGTCACCGGGCACTTGGGAGGCCGCGCTTCGCGGCGTAGGCGGAGCTTGCCGGGCTGTGGACGAGGTCTTGGACAAAAAAGTCCAAAACGCTTTTTCGGCCTCACGCCCTCCCGGCCACCATGCGGAAAAAGACCGCGCCATGGGATTTTGTTTTTTCAACAATGTGGCTGTTGCAGCCCGCTATGCGCAAAACAAGTATGGTCTAGACCGTGTCGCCATCATTGATTTCGATGTCCACCATGGCAATGGGACCCAGGATATTTTTTGGTCAGACCCGAGCGTCATGTACTGCTCCACGCACCAAATGCCGCTTTACCCAGGTTCCGGAGCTGCGGATGAGACCGGCGACGCCGGGACCATTGTTAATGCGCCGCTACCGCCAGGTGCCGACGGGACTGTTTTTAAAGAAGCGATGGACAGCGTCATACTGCCACGACTCAACGACTTCAGACCCGAGTTGGTTATCATTTCTGCCGGTTTCGATGCTCACATGCGTGACCCGCTTGGTGGGCTGAACTTTACCGAGACAGATTTTGCGTGGGCAACCCGAGCTTTGATGGGTATTGCCGATCAACATGCCGACGGGCGCGTTGTGTCAGTGCTAGAGGGCGGCTATGACTTGGAGGGGCTCGCGCGATCCGTGGCAGCTCATGTTTTAACCTTGATGGACGCATGACCATCTGCAGGTGACGCGTTCGCAATCAGCAAACCAACCCAATACCGGACCGATATGACCAACACAGAAGTGCCTCAGGATATCGCCTCCCTTACCTTCGAAGATGCCTTGAAGCAGCTGGAAACGATTGTCAGGGAATTGGAACAGGGGAACGTTCCATTGGAGCGCAGCATCGAAATCTACGAACGCGGCGCGGCATTGCGCCAGCATTGCGACAAACTGCTGAAATCGGCAGAATCAAAAGTCGAGAAGATTCAGCTTGGGCACGACGGGGCAGCGGCGTCCACCACACAGCTCGATCCGGAAAGCTGAGGGCGAGCAGGACAACCAGTCCGGCAAACCGGCAATTGGACAATCGTTTTGAGCGAATTGGTGGTTGCCAATTGGTAGTGTTTCCGCGACCCTCTTTTTATGCTTTCGCTAACCGCAAACGATGAAATTAAGATTATTGAGGGTGTGCACCGAAGCACCCTTCAGCAGGAAACTCTTCCTGCAGCCCTGTCGCACGCCGAACAAAAGTTGGAATGCAAGCTCTTTGTGATCGAGTTTGACCGGTTCGAGCATCACACAGGGCGGTACTGCTGCCCTGAAAAAGCAGCGCAATTGATCGATTTCCTGACCGGTATCAAGGCTGAAGGCAACACATCGGCTTTAACCTTCCTGCTGCGTACAGCATCTGCGAACTATCCCTATTGCAAGGCAAAGCTCTTGTCGCAATGGCCCGAGGGCGCAGGCATGCTTGACCGCGTTTGCCAACACTCGAACCCGAACGACATTGCGAATTGGCCGGGTTTCATCACCCCACTTATCAGAGACAACAGCAGATGTGTGTTGTTCGGCTGTCTTTTTCCAAACATCGCAATTTCGGATGCGGATCCTGCGGCTGTCGCACCAGTGTTTTCACGATTGTCCAAAGCGCTGCTGGTTGCACTGAATGTTCATGACAAGATTGCGCAATTCCCGCCACAGCAGGACATGCTCGGCTTTCTCTTTCAAAGCCCCGGACAGCTGTCCTTCATTCTCGACAGGGATTTTCGATTGGTCCAGCCCTCGATGCGTGATGTTCCTCTTGAAACCATCGGCCACTTGTTCGACTGCCGCGCAGACCGCATCGTTCCCCGGGTCCGGGATATTGAAGCCGCCCTCATTGCCGTCTCGGACGAATTGGCAAATGCGGCGCGACAGAACAAATCCGGGGCATGCCGCCCGACCGAGCCGCACTCGATCTTTGTCGAAAACGACCATCGCGCGTTGTCCCACGTGGTTGTGCGTGGCGTTAGCCGTAAACCCACGACAGTAGGGCCATCTCAAGACCACATTCTCATCGTGGTGCGAGATCAGCGCCCGCCTTCCAAGCAGGTCGTTTCTTTGCTGAATTCAAGGTTTGGATTGTCGTCGCGAGAAGCTGAACTGGCATATCATTTGTCGATTACCGGCTCGATGCAGGACACCCTGACCCGGCTGGAAATTACCCGGAACACGGCCAAGACTCATCTGCGCAGGATTTTCGAGAAAACAAACTGCCAGTCCCAGCTGGCACTCTCCCGCCTTGTTCACGAGCTGGGTCAGCTCTTCTAACGCAGATCCACATTGCAAAACCGCGTTAAAAAAAGGGGCCGCAAGAGCGGCCCCAGTTGATCACTGTGCACGTGGCCCCATCGACCACGTGTATTTGCTATGACACTTCGCGCATTAATGCATCACCCTAAAGGGTGATAGATGGCTTTTTTTACCAATATAGACCAAAAATTGTAGTGTGAGGTGTAACGCTGCGGTGAAAGCAGCGACAAAGCTACCCGCTAATTGCCCGCACTACGGTTTGCGCCCTAGATACGCATCGTGTAAGGCTGCCCAACATTACAGCAGAGAGATGATCGTACCGTGAAATCCCCACTGGATACCCCACTTCTTGACCAAATTATCAAGCCGGCAGACCTGCGCAAGTTTCCAGAAACAGATCTGAAACAGATTGCAGAGGAAGTCAGGGCCGAGATGATCGATGCCGTGTCCATTACGGGCGGTCACCTGGGAGCAGGTCTCGGCGTGGTGGAGCTCACGGTCGCGCTGCACTACGTCTTCAACACTCCGGACGATCGCTTGATCTGGGATGTCGGCCATCAGTGCTATCCCCACAAGATATTGACCGAACGCCGAAACCGAATCCGCACGCTCAGGCAGGGCAATGGACTGTCGGGGTTCACCAAACGTGCTGAAAGCGTGTATGACCCGTTTGGCGCCGCCCATTCGTCGACATCCATCTCGGCCGGCCTTGGCATGGCTGTGGGCCGGGATCTTGATGGCGGTGACAACAATGTTGTCGCGGTCATCGGCGACGGCGCAATGTCTGCGGGCATGGCCTATGAAGCCATGAACAATGCTGGGTCTCTCGGTTCAAGACTCATCGTGATCCTCAACGACAACGACATGTCCATAGCGCCGCCGGTCGGGGCCATGTCCGCCTACCTCGCCAAGCTGGTATCGGGCAAAACCTACCAGTCTCTGCGGGACGCGGCCAAATCATTTGCAAAAACACTGCCGAAGCCTCTTCAGGAAAAAGCTGCGCGCGCAGAAGAGTACGCACGTGGTTTCTGGACCGGCGGAACACTGTTCGAGGAGCTGGGATTTTATTATGTCGGTCCAGTTGACGGGCACAATCTCGACCATCTGCTTCCCATCCTGAAGAATGTGCGAGACACCCATCACGGCCCAGTCCTGATCCACGCCGTCACGCAAAAGGGCAAAGGATATGCGCCGGCAGAAGGCGCGAAAGACAAGTATCATGGGGTTGCAAAGTTTGATGTCGTCACCGGCAAACAGGCAAAGCCAAAAGCAAACGCACCGAGCTACACCAACGTTTTCGCGACCTCGCTGATCCGAGAGGCCGAGGAGGACGAGAAGGTTGTAGCTATCACCGCAGCAATGCCTGATGGCACCGGCTTGAATCTGTTTGGCGAAGCCTTCCCGAAGCGCACTTTCGACGTTGGCATCGCGGAACAACACGCCGTTACGTTCGCTGCGGGGCTTGCTACCGAGGGATACAAGCCCTTCGCCGCAATATATTCAACCTTTCTGCAGCGCGCGTATGACCAAGTGGTGCACGATGTCGCAATTCAGGGCTTACCGGTCCGTTTCCCGATCGATCGCGCAGGTCTTGTAGGCGCCGACGGGCCAACCCACGCCGGTGCTTTTGACACCGCGTATTTGAGCTGCTTGCCCGGATTTGTCGTGATGGCCGCGGCGGATGAAATCGAACTGCGCAATATGGTTGCGACGGCTGTCGCATACGATGAAGGCCCCTTGTCATTCCGTTATCCGCGCGGCGAAGGTGTCGGACTCGACATGCCAGAGCGCGGGACAGTCTTAGAAATTGGCAAAGGACAAATCCGCCGGGAGGGCACAAAGGTTGCGCTTCTGTCGTTTGGAGGCAGGCTGTCGGAATGCCTTAAAGCAGCCGATGAACTGGACGCGGCCGGACTGCCGACAACCGTGGCGGACGCCCGGTTTGCTAAACCGCTTGATCTGGAGCTGATTAACCGGCTGGCACGGGAACACGAAGTTCTTGTAACGGTGGAAGAAGGCTCAGTTGGCGGCTTTGGAAGTCACGTTCTGTCCGCTCTGGCCGAACAAGGTTTGCTTGATCATGGTTTGAAAATCCGGACGATCTGCCTGCCCGACCGCTACATTGATCAGGACAAGCCTGATGCTATGTACCGCGACGCAGGATTGTCGGCCGACGGCATTTTGAAAGTGGTGT
The DNA here is from genome assembly GCF_007830545.1 of Roseibium hamelinense. Classification (GTDB taxonomy): domain Bacteria; phylum Pseudomonadota; class Alphaproteobacteria; order Rhizobiales; family Stappiaceae; genus Roseibium; species Roseibium hamelinense. The sequence goes on along the minus strand of NZ_VLLF01000007.1, from coordinate 9,957 downwards.
TTCAAGCTCTTGGCGATTTAAAACTGACCGACACAGTCAGGGCCTGATTTTTTCGTCTGTGAATGCTCCGAGCTATGCAATTTTAGTGGATTGACATAGCAGTCCATCGCTGAGAAGCGTGGGTTTAAGTAGTACCTACTTACGCGCCGGCAGATCTGTCGGCGCATTGTTTTTAAACCGCATTCAGTCGGAGCGCGGCAATGGCGCAAACTTTGGCCTCCATCTCGGCGCTGCTGCTGTCGGTTTCGTTATTGGTCTTAGGCCACGGCCTGCAGTCCACGCTCTTGCCGCTGGCGGCCTCTCAGGCTGCTTTTACCGATCTACAAATCGGTTTGATCTCATCCGCTTACTTTATCGGAATGGTTCTGGGGTGCCTTGGTGCACCGCACGTGATTATGCGCGCCGGACATATTCGCGCCTATGCAGCGATGGTTTCCCTTATGTCGGCAGCTGCGATATTGCATCCCATCCTGGTGGAACCGGTCGCCTGGTTTGCCATCCGCGTCATTTCCGGCTTCTGTCTTGCAGCGTTTTACATGATCGTAGAGAGTTGGCTGAATGAGCGGGCCAGCAACGAAAACCGCGGCATGGTTATGTCGGTTTATGTTGTCGTGCTGTTCGGCTCCTTGATGATGGGCCAAGTGTCAATCTCGATCATGGACATCAACTCATTCATACCATTTGCCATCGCATCGGTCGTCGTCAGCTTGGCGGTCATGCCTGTTGCGTTGACGACAACCAACCAGCCGGCCCCTATTGCCTTGGTCCAGTTCCGGCCGGTCAAGCTTTACCGCAACTCTCCTGCCGCGATGGTTGGTTGTCTTCTGATCGGCATTGCCAATGGCGCGCTTTTAACCCTAACACCGCTCTATGGCTCGCAAATCGGGCTATCAACCGAACAATCCGCTTTTTATGCCGCGGCAATTATCGGAGGCGGCATGTTATCTCAATGGCCGATCGGGCGCCTGTCGGACAGCATGGATCGCCGTTATGTCCTTATGGGACTCGGTGCGTTTACGGCTGCTTCATCTCTTGCAATCGTACTGATTGCCCCAACCGGATTTTATGCCGCCGCAGGGCTTGCAATCGTGGTCGGTGTCTTTTCGCAGCCAGCGTATGCGATCGCGACCGCACACGGCTATGACTACGCAGATCCGGAGGACTTTGTCGAAACCTCCTCCGGCCTTTTGTTAGCATTTGGGATCGGATCTGTTGGTGGTCCGCTAACGGCATCGATACTGATGGAAAGAGTTGGGCCGAGCGGTCTTTACATGATGGTGATCGTGGTGGAGCTGGCAATGGTTGCATTCATCATGACGCGTATTTTCTCTCGCAGCTCGTTGACGCAAGACGAAAAAACCGACTTCGAATACGCCACCACCGCTCAGGTTGGCACCGTTCTTTCGTCGGAGCCTCTGGATGTGGACGCCGACAACGTCATCGCACCTGAAGAGTTTCCCGCTTATGAAGACATGATCTACAGCCCAGAGGCTGAAGAAATCACCGAGGAGGTAATTCTCGTGGATGACGGCGATGATCTCGACGAACAGGACCCTGAGCCCGAAGCAGAAGGCCAACCGGGTGGCCAAGAACACTCCAAACAAACCGAAAAGGCCTAGGGCTTAAAACGCTCGTTGCGGCATTCTGGCTCTCGACCGCACTTCAATTTCATGATCAATAACGCGGCATGAACATCACAAAAGGCATCCTTCTCGACTTGAAAGCAGAGCGAAAACCAATCGCTGTGCTCGCCGGATACGCCGTGTTGTTCAGGCTTTTGTTTGTTGCGGTGGGCATGGCCCTTTCGCCCGAGAGCATGGCCGCAGGTTTACTTCAACTCTGCCAGCCGTCTCAGGAGCTTGCACCGCAACATTCCGCACCGGCCCACCACCCGGCAACATGTGAATGCGGGCCGGTTTGCCCGCACGGCCATGTCCAATTTTCTGATCCAGCGCCCGAGGGATTCGCTGTTCCTCAAAACGATGCACACCGGGCAGCATTTGGAATTACTTTTTCCGAACTAATCGCCCCATACCAGCGGTTAAGGCTCATCCGCGGGCCACCTGATTTCCTTAGCTGAACATTTTCCGGGCAAACGCCCTCTTCTTTCAGAACTCAAGGAAAACAAGATGATTTTTTTGAAGGCGATGGCTGCCGGCGCAGCCTTATTGGCAGCTGCAACCACTGCAAGCGCCGATCAGATCAAGCACGGCGATTTGATTATCGAAAACACGTGGACCCGCGCTACACCTCCGAGGGCGAAAGCCGGTGGCGGATTTATTACCATCACGAACAATGGCTCGAAAGAAGACCGTCTTGTTGCAGCCACCTCACCGGTTTCGCCACGGGTTGAGCTGCATGAGATGGCCGTGAACGATGGCGTGATGCAAATGCGAGAGCTGGCTGACGGGATTACCATTCCAGCCGGCGAGACGATATCGCTTGAACCTGGCGGCCTGCACATCATGTTCATGGGTATAGGCGAAGGATTCAAACAAGGCTCGCAAGTACCGGTCACACTAAGTTTCGAGCATGGCGGCGATATCGAGGTAAATCTGTCTGTCGCAAAAATCGGCGCAAAAAACATGGAACATGGTTCCATGGACCACGGTGATCATTCCGGGCATGAAGATCATTCCGGACACGGACACAATTGAGGACGAGATGTCAGGATTAAAAATCGTGCGCTATGGAGCTTGGGCGGCAGTTGCTGTCCTTGCCATTGCATCCGGCGCACTTGTGTACACGCAGACGATGAACTCGGACAGCCGTGGGGCATTGGTCGACCCTATTTCAGCGATCGGCGGTCCTTTTGAATTGGTCAATGGCGACGGTACGACCGTGACTGATACGGATTTGGCGGATAAACCGAAGGTGTTTTTCTTCGGTTTCACCTTCTGCCCGGATGTATGCCCGACCACCTTGTCGGAAGTGCAGGGATGGATCGACAAACTCGGACCTGATGCCGACAAGTTGCACTATGCTTTCATTACCGTGGATCCGGAACGGGATACGCCTGAGGTTATCAGCGAGTATGTATCTGTTTTCGACGATCGTATTTTGGCTTTGACTGGATCAAAAGAACAGATTGACGCGGCAATTAAGGCGTACAGGGTCTACGCAAAAAAGGTCCCGCTTGACGACGGCGATTATACAATGGACCATTCGGCCGCAGTGTTTCTAATGGACAAGGACAACCGCTTCGTCGGCACAATTGCTTATGGAGAAGCGGAAGAAAACGCGCTCAAAAAGCTGAACCGGCTGATCGAGAACGCTGAAGGAACATCTTGAGGCAAACATGAACGCACCGATGCGCATGCCGCTTTATGCAGGACTGGGACTGGGAGCCGCTATCGTGCTCACAGCCTCTGGACTCCTGTGGCTGCGCGCCGGTGAACGTGTATATTTCGACAAGATCCTTGCTGGTATCGCGGGTTGCTTCTGAGCCACTCTAAAATCTTTGCATCCCGAAACACATCGAATAAGCGGCTGATATGACCAAACAGCGTCTCGACCAGCATCTTGTCGATATCGGCAAGTTTCCCTCCCGCTCGCGGGCGCGCGACGCCATCACCCGCGGCACTGTCACCGTGAATGGGAGAATTGTTGAAAGACCGGCGCACAATGTTGCCGAGGGCGCGACAATCGAGGTCAGTGACCCCGCTTCCCGATACGTGTCCCGCGCGGCACTAAAGCTGCTGGCTGCACTTGATCTGTTTGCTATGGATCCAAGTGAGAAGATCTGTCTCGATGTTGGGGCCTCGACCGGCGGCTTCACACAGGTTTTGCTTGAACGCGGCGCTCGCAAGGTTCACGCCATAGACGTAGGCCACGATCAGTTGCATGACACTCTAAAGTCGGACCCACGCGTTGTCTGGCGGGACGGTTTGAATGCGCGAGACCTGACACCTGCAGATATTGCTCACGACACACCGCAAATCGTCGTTTCAGATGTAAGTTTCATCTCTTTGAAACTCGCACTCCCTCCCGCTCTTGCGCTGGCTGCGCCGGGCTCCGAAGCCGCACTATTGGTAAAACCTCAATTTGAAGCCGGCCGTGCGAATATCCGCAAGGGTGGTCTTGTTACCCCCGAGACAGCACTCACCACGGCCAATACTCTTAGAGATTGGCTGGGCAGTATGTCTGGGTGGCAGGCCGGTGCGCTCGAGCCATCTCCGATCGTCGGTGGAGACGGAAATCTGGAATGGCTGCTTTACGGGCGAAAGACCGGCAGCTGACCATTGACTTGCACTTTGGACATCTGAGCGCTATCGCTCGCCAATGACAGAAACAGAACTTCAAATTTCGAAACTTGGGCATCGCGGCGACGGTATTGCGGAAACGCCAGATGGCCCGATCTATGTTGCTGGTGCCCTGCCCGGAGAGCGGGTGCGTGCACAGGTAGCCGCCGGACGTGCCAAGAACGTTTCCATACTCGAACAAAGCCCGCACCGGATTGCCCCGCACTGCCCGCATTTCGGCACATGCGGCGGCTGTACGGTGCAGCATCTCGATGAACCGTCCTATCTAGATTGGAAAACCGGGCTCGTCACCAGCGCTCTGCGAGACCGCGGCATTCTGCACACTGTGGAGCCAACCGTTCCCTCGAAACCAGGAAGCAGGAGGCGCGCAGTCCTTACGGCAGCCTGGTCAGGCAGAACACTGGTGCTCGGGTATCATGAAAAAGCCAGTAAACGTCTTGTCGACGTCCGTGAATGTCCCGTATTAAAGCCTGAAATTGTTGCGTTGCTTCCGAATTTGCGCAACCTGGCGCAGCAAGTGACCCCAAAAAAGGGCGAGCTGAAAGTCGTCGTCCTTTGGACCAAGTCAGGTCCGGATGTCTCGCTTGAAGGCGCCGAAAAGTCATACGATCGGAAAATACCGGCACTGTCAAAGTCCGCTGCGGAGATGGACTTGGCCCGCCTTTCCGTCAACGGCGAAACTCTAATAGAAATCCGCCCGCCCGTCTTGGATATGGGCAAGATCCCAGTTGTCGCCCCGCCGGGAGGGTTCATTCAGGCGACGGAAGCCGCCGAAGAAGAGCTCAGTCGGTTGGTGTTCAACGGGCTGGGCCAGGCCAAAGAAATTGCTGACCTGTTCTGCGGTTCTGGCACATTTGCTTTGCGTATTGCTAGAAGCGCAAATGTACATGCGGTCGAAGGCGATGACAAAGCGCTGCGGGCACTGGATAAGGCCCTTCGTACACCGCGCGGGCTCAAGCGCGTGACGATGGAACGCCGCGACCTTTTCCGGCGTCCCCTGATCAAGCATGAACTTGAGCCCTACGACGCAGTGGTCTTCGATCCGCCGCGCGCCGGTGCACAGGCGCAAGCCGAGGCGCTGGCCGCTAGCAACATCGGGACCGTGGTCGCCGTATCCTGTAATCCGGCAACTCTTGCAAGGGATTTGCGGATACTAATCGATGGCGGATATGTGCTTCACACCGTCACGCCGGTAGACCAGTTTTTATATTCGCCCCATATTGAGTGTGTCGCAGTTCTGAAACGGGAATGACTTGATGGCCGATGCGGGTACGACAAATACGGAAAACCGACTGTTCGGACCGCCTTCGATTTCACGCCTTGCCCGCCGCACCCAATACGCTTTGCGGCAGACGAGCCGCGTTGCGCTGTACACACTTCACTCCGAAGCAATGCGCCGCGTCACTCAGCGGATTTCAAAAGACCTGCCGCCCGTGTCAAAACCTGTTCCGGATGGCCCCGTACCAAGCCAGCAGCAAATGCTCGCAGATATTGCGAAACTGTTCGCCGAGGACATGAAGGCTGTTGAGGCCGGACTTTATCCAATGCCTCAGGATGGCACCATGTCGCCAGCGGAACTGCTCGCAACGAGCAGGGCTTTTTTCAAGGACGTACCCAAAGTGGCCCGGCGCCGGGCCACGATGGCCCATCAGGAAGTCAACGAAACACCACCGGACTTTGCAAGTGCCCTGCCTCGCTACTACCGACAAAATTTTCACTTCCAGACCGACGGCTGGTTGTCGGAAGAAAGCGCGCGAATTTATGACTTCCAGGTGGATGTTTTGTTTTCGGGCGCCACGGCTGCCATGCGCAGGCGCGCATTGGTTCCTTTCGCACACATCCTGCAACGCCGTGACCAACGCAAAATCCGCTATGCGGATCTTGCCTGCGGTACCGGCGGGCTGATCCGCCCTGCCCTTGCCGCCTTTCCGGGCCTGAAAGGCATCGGAGTGGACTTGTCGGAGCCTTATCTCACCATCGCCCGCAAACGCTTGAAAGAACCAAGAGCTGCTTTTGTGACCGCCCCAGCAGAGAAGCTTCCCTTCGCGGACGACAGCATGGACGTTCTGTCCTGCGTCTACCTTTTCCATGAATTGCCGCCGAAGATAAGGCGGCAAGTCTTTTCGGAAGTGGCCCGTGTGCTCAAGCCGGGCGGGACGTTCTTGTTTGTCGATAGCCTGCAAACCGGTGATGTGCCGGAATATGATGGTTTATTGACCATTTTCCCGCAAATGTTCCACGAGCCTTATTACATGTCCTATCTGGGCGAAGACTTTGCGGATATGGCACAGGCCGTTAACCTCACTCAGACTGCTGTGGCGCCAGCTTTCGTGTCCCGTGTAGCGGTGTTCAAGAAGCCCTGACAATCGGACTGCCGCATAAGGCACCGCCATTGTTTCAGTGATACTGAAATTTTTTAACGCTCTATCTTGTAACTGAAATGCAGACATCGTAAATGATCCGAATGAGACTGGATCAGTGGTTGTCGCAACATGGGGAAAGCCGGAGCGCGTTTGCGCGCCGGGCCGACCTGTCACCCGCTTCGGTGACAGCACTTTGCAATGATCCCAACGTCTGGGTGTCGAGAGACATGGCCCGCAAGATCGCCATTGCGACCGATGGCGCCGTCACCCCGAACGACTTTTTAGGCCTTTCCACCACCAAGGAGCACCCTGTGACCCAAGCCCGTGTCGCTGAAGCCATCCGTGCATTTGAACGCGGCGAGATCGTTGTTGTTACCGACGATGACGACCGCGAAAATGAAGGCGATCTGATTGTTGCCGCATCCAAGGTAACACCGGAGCAGATGGCTTTCATGGTGCGCCACACATCCGGCATTATCTGCGCTCCCATGACGGTGCAAAGCGCTCGGCGCTTACGTCTTGACCCCATGGTTGCTGAAAATGACGCCCCGCTCGCAACTGCCTTTACCATCTCGGTCGACTACCGCCAGGGCCTCACGACCGGCATCTCAGCTGAAGAACGCTGCTCCACGGTCCGAGCGCTTGCCAACAACAATGTTGCAGCTGATGATTTCGTCCGGCCGGGCCACATTTTTCCGCTGGTGGCCAAAGAAGGCGGGGTTTTGATGCGGTCGGGCCACACGGAAGCGGCCGTTGATCTCTGCCGGCTTGCGGGTCTTGAAGAAGTTGGCGTCATCAGCGAACTGGTCAATGACGACGGCACCGTCAAACGCGGCGCCCAGGTTGCGGAATTCGCCGCAGATCACAATCTGAAAATGGTGTCGGTGGCTGATTTGATTGCCTGGCGCCAGCGTACAGAACGCCTGGTCGAGCGAATCAATGAGCAACCGGTCGACACGGTTGTTGGTCCGGCCTATGCCATGACCTACTCGACGCCTTACGATCCAATGCACCATGTTGCCATCGTCTATGGCGACATCCTCGACGGAAGGAGTGTGCCCGTTCGGCTGCAACTGGAGTCGGTTCTGGACGACGTCTTTGGAAAGACGCAGCCGCTCGACGCAACCATGCAGCATTTTTCAGATCGCGGACGAGGCATCATTGTCTATCTGCGTGAAGGCTCTGTTGGAGTTGCACGGCAATCAAAACGACCGAGAAGCGATTTTGAAGCGGCTGACGATGAAGAGCACAGCTCCGCACAAGCTAGACAGGAACAATGGCGGGAAGTTGGACTGGGCGCGCAGATTTTGAAGGATCTGGGTGTCAGCTCCATTCGTCTTTTGGCATCGCGCGAACGCCACTATGTCGGACTGGAGGGTTTTGATATAAAGATCGATGAAACCGAGATCATTGATAATTAAAACAAGGGATATCTTTTGAATGCGGCCTAGACCCACTGATCCTTTTGACAAGGAAGAAGAAGCCAAAGGCCCAGTCCCGTTCGCTATTGGGTTCGAAAAATCCAATGGCGAAGCCATGGTTTATGGCAGCCTCGTTCTCGGAGTGATTTTCCTCGGCGCATCCTTTGCGGCCGGTATACCACTGCTCGCGCTAGCAGCAATCGTTCCCCTTGGAATTTCCTTCTGGCACTATCCGATGATTGAGAAAAAACAGCCGCAGCTCGGTGCAAACAATGAGGGCCTTTTCGTGGAGCGCATTGGCTTTATCGACTGGGGCGCAATCAGAAGCCTCGATCTCAAAACGACTTCCGTGCGGAACATTGAATTGACGTCACTCAACATTCTGCTCAACCGAAGCCTTGAGGCCTCCATCGCCAAAAAACAGGGGTTTCCATTTTGGAAGCGTATAATGATGAAGAACTGGAAACGGCATCAGCGCGAGCACGGCCGAGACATGATCTCCATTCAACTGCACACCCTCACAAAGAAGCCGGAAGACATCTTGGACAGCATCACCGCCTTTGAAGCCTCCCGGCCGCAAGCGGGCCAGTAAGGATAACGTACAAGATTTTTCGCACTTTCGAATTTGACGGCTCCTTCTACAGTGTTTGAAGGAGAGTAAGGAATGTTTGATGAGACTGAAGGCTCCGAGCTGACGAATGTGCTCCGGATCGATGAGGCCCGTATCAAGGACCATCTTGGCGAGATGGTAGGTGGCACCGTTGAAGAAGCGCTGAATGCGATGTTGGACGCGGAAGCGGATCGATTGTGTGGTGCCGGGCGATATGAACGCAGTGACGGCCGCCAGGACACCCGTGCTGGCAGTTACGAGCGCTCCCTGCATACGAAAGCCGGCGACGTTAAGCTGAAGATGCCGACGCCCCGGCGTCAGACGTTTGAAACGGCGATCATCGAACGCTACCAGCGCCGGGAAAGCAGTGTCGAGGAAGCGCTGATCGAGATGTATCTGGCCGGTGTTTCCGTTCGACGGGTCGAGGACATCACGGAGGCATTATGGGGCACCCGGGTATCGCCCGGTACAGTGTCGAACCTGAACAAGAAGATTTACGCCAAGATCGAGGAATGGCGCCATCGGCCGATCGAGGGCGAACATCCCTATCTTTATCTCGATGGGATCGTCATGAAGCGGACTTGGGCAGGGGAAGTGCGGAACGTGTCCCTGCTTGTAGCCAGTGGTGTCAATTCCGAGGGTTACCGCGAGATTTTGGGGATCTGCGAAGGAGCCAAGGAAGACAAGTCCGGATGGTCAAACTTCCTGCGACATTTGGTTGATCGGGGTTTGAGTGGCGTGAAGCTGATCATTTCTGATGCCTGTCGGGGGCTCGTGGAGAGCGTGGCCGACTATCTGCCCGATGCGCAGTGGCAGCGCTGTATGGTTCACTTCTATCGCAATGTGTTCAGCCACGTCCCATCCACCAAGGTGCGCGAGGTCACGCACATGCTGAAGGCCATTCATGCCCAAGAGAACCGCAGGGCAGCACAGGAAAAGGCTGACGCTGTTATCGCAGACCTGCGGGCACAACGTCTGACACGAGCTGCCGATCTCATTGAAGAGAGCATCGACGAGACGCTGACCTACTACGGCTTTCCGGACAGCCATTGGCGCAAGATCAGGACGAACAATCCTCTGGAGCGGATAATGAAAGAGATCCGGCGGCGAACGCGAGTTGTCGGGGCGTTCCCGGATGGTCAATCATGCCTGAACCTGGCCGCGGCAAGACTCAGACATATCGCGGCCGGCAAATGGTCCGCCCGAAAATACATGAACATGGCACCGCTCTACCAGGAGCAACACCAAACCCACGGAGCCGTCGCCTGAAAACAAAAGTGCGAAAAATATTTGACACTACC
>NZ_VLLF01000006.1 GCF_007830545.1 Roseibium hamelinense | reverse complement strand
CCCCCTCCTGACAAACAGAAAACTTGTCCACGCCCCTTCGCCCTGCCCCTATACTTGCCCCGCCTGCTCAAAGGGCTCCGTGGGGGACCGTCCTTTACGGGGGAGCGGGCCGGGCGTGGGCTCACGGGGGGATGGTAACGCAATCCGTCCGGGGTCCGGTGACAGGCCTCAGGGCAAACAGCTGTACCTGAGCAGTCTATCCATTCCGGGTGTGCTGTGCAGCCTCGGGTGCCGGTCAATTCGGCGTCGTGGTTATCCTGTCCTGGTTCGGAGTTCGGCTGTCCTGTCACACAAAACAGCCCGGGCGGGGCCGTCAGGCCATGCCGAAGAAACACTATTTGTCTCAAGATGCGCAGGCAGGGGCCTGACGCGTCCCGCCACTCCTGTATCTTGCAGGGGATTTTCAAACAAAACGCCGGAGGAAGCCCTCGCGGCGCTTTTCGTGCTGGCAGTTCGGTCTGCGACCGGACCGGCCTACGCACGCGCAGCACCCGCGCACCGGCCATGACCGGTCACACCCGGAACATCGGAATGTCCTTGATCCTGTCTGCCGCAGGTCAGCTGCCGGCAGACAGCAGCATTTCAACACGGAAGGACACACCAGCCCTCGACCCCGCCCTTGTCAGCGGACGATTTCATCATTCTGGCAAACGCGCTGAACTACATGGCCCATGCCATCAGTTCGGAGGAATGCAGCACCCTCACCGGTTACGACCGGGACCGCGTGAAGGAACTGTACGACCGGATTGCCGCCGCCCTAAACCCGCAGACCTGATCCGCTAACCTGATCCACTGGCCTGATCCGGTGCACAAGAATCGCCTGCTGCCGGACCGCCGCAGGATCAGGCAGGCAATCCGGACATCACCCGGGCAAGATGCGTTCGCTAAAAATGTCTGCCCCAGAGTCATATTCTATTTACCGTAACGGCGCATCGGCTGAAACAGGTGGTTCGGCGCTTAACTTTCCCAATGTAAAGTCCTGCCTGAAGCGCTGAGTCGTTGAAGCGCGGCCTTAAACAGGTTAATAAACATTTAACAAACCGCGGCAGTCCCGCGTGAGGCAGAAAGCCCGCGCGACCCAGGAGTTAAAGATGGGCATCTTTTCAAAAACCCCGCGTCCGCAAAATGAAGCGGACGGGCAAAACGCGATCACGCCGGAACCGGCAGAGGTTGAAACCTACGATTCGGCCGGGGACGACGGCAGCAACAATGTTGAGCATCTGTCTCCATTTGCGCTGAAAATGCAGGAAAAGATTCATCAGCTCGACACGCTGAAGTCCCGCCTCGGCGGTCTTAGCGGCACATTCGAGCAGATGAGCGCGCTGGCTTACGAGTCGCGCAACAGTGTGCAGATGCTGAACGAGTTTGTCGAAAACTCGCGCCAGTTCGTGGAAACGGAAGTCCGGCTGAAGTCTGAAAACGCCAAGCTTTCGACCGACCTCCTGGACACGCAGCACAAGCTCAAATCGATCAACACCCAGCTGGAAGACAGCCAGGCCGAGCTGCACTCGCTTCGCAAGCGCCACACCGAAACCCGCACCGCTTTGGAAACCGCGCGCAACGACCTCGTGACGATCCGGGACAACAACAAGAAGGTCAACGAGGAGTACCGCCAGCAGAGCGGGCAGCTGGTTCAGGCCAACGCGCAGGTCGCCGAGCTCAAGGGCGAACTGGCCGACCTGAAGGCCAAGTACAAATCGCTGGAAGAACACACAGACAGTGTCAAGGCGAACCTGGAAGAGATCTCGCAACGCGAAAAAGAGCTGCAGCAGAACCTGTCCGAAAGCGCAGCGCTTTTGGAAGAAGAGATCAAGAAGAACAACTCGGCCACCAGCGAGCTGGAAGCGGTCAAGCGCAAGCTTGGCGAGTTCCGCAACGAAAACATCGACCTGAAATCCCAACTCGATGTGGCCAACGAGGAACTCACCTATTCCAAGAACCGCCTGGAAGAAGAGCAGCGCAAGCACGACAACGAGGTTTACACGCTCAACGCGGAAATCGAGAACCTGTCGTCGCAACGCCGCATCGGCGCCCAGTCGCTGCAGGAAATGACCCGCGACAATGCGAACCTCAAGGAACGCAACCGGGACCTGATCAAGCGCATGCAGGAAATCGAATACCTGCTTGACGGTGCGCAGAAAAATCACGAGCGCGACCGCGAAGAACTGGTTACAGCCAACGCAAAGCTGCGTGAGGTGAACCTGCGCTACAACTCGACCCTCACCGACCTCAACCACGAGCGCAATCAGAACAAGCGCTACGCTGAAGAGCTGGAAGAGCTGGTCGACGAGAACAAAAAGCTCTCGAAATACAAGATCCAGATGGGCACCGCGAACGAGCAGATCGCGCAGCTCAAGTCCGTCATTGCCAACTACCAGATGGCGATGGAGGGCCGCGGCCCTGCCGAAGAGCTTGGCATCACGCGCAACTACGACCCGGCCGAGGAAGCTGGCCTGACCGAGGACGACAGCGCCGTCGACCCTGCGCGGGACGATACGGCTGACAGCACGCCCGAGGAGCAGGACAAGACCAAGATCGTCAAGCTGCGCGACGATTCTTAAAAGCCGCGCCTAGATCGTCCGGAACAGCATCATTCCGCCTCGTAGCCTGCGCTGCGGGGCGGTTTTTGTCTTTCGGGCACCCCATGCGGCATGAGGCAGCTCTGCCGGGGTCCACACTTTGCAAGACCAGCGTTGGTAAGACGAACCCGCCGAAAACATGAGGACCCCCTAGCATTGAAACTCAAGCTCCTGCCCTTTCTGGTGCTTATCGGCGGATTTGCCGGCGTCGTCATCGGCAGTCTGAGTCCCGGTTTGACCAGTGTTCTCAAGCCCTTCGGCGAAATCTACATCCGCCTGATGGAAGTGGTTGTCCTTCCCTATCTGGTGTCGTCTTTGGTGCTTGGGCTCGGGCGCTTATCCCCCGCGACGGCTGTGACACTGTTCCGCAAGAGCTGGCCGGTCTACCTGTTGCTCTGGGCCGTAACGTTTGTGTTTCTGGCCATCGCGGCGTCCACGGTGCCGCTCGTCAGCCAAACCACCGTGGTGGATTTTTCCAATAGTCTGCCAACGGACCGGGGATCGCCGACCGCTCTGGTTGACCTGCTGATACCGGATAATTTCTTTCAGGCGCTCAGCCAGAACTATATCCCTTCCGTTGTTCTGATGGGCGTCATCTTCGGGATTGCCATCCAGCACAGTGTCAAACCGACCAGCCTGCTCGATGTCCTGACCATTATTCGAAATGCCTGTATCCGGATATGGGGCTGGGTCATCTACATGGCTCCGCTCGGCGTCTGTGCGCTGTTCGCCGAGTCAATCGGGTCCGTGAGCCTGACCGGTTTTGCAGCCCTGTCGATCTATGTCGCCGTCGTGTTGCTCAGTGCCGCGGTTTTGGCTCTTTGGGTCTTTCCGATGCTTCTGACGGTTTTTCTGCCTCTGACATACCGGGAAATCATGTCGGGCCTGCGCGAAGCATTTGTTGTTGCGATAGTCACCTCGCTCTCTGTCGCGTCTCTGCCTCTTATTCAGCAAGCGGCGCAGGACTTTCTTGCACGCGTCAAAACGAGCGACACCACAGACGAGCAAAGGGAAATCATCGAAACGTCCCTTTCCGTCAGCTACCCGCTTGCGCAGATCGGCAACTTCTTCATTCTTGTTTTCCTGGTCCATGCCGCGTTTTACTACTACCTGCCGCTCGAACGGCAGCAGCTGATAGAGCTGCCCTTTGTGACACTGCTGTCTGGCATCGGATCGCCAACATCCTCGATTGCGGCCGTCACCTTTATGGCGGACTGGCTCGGCCTTCCCGGCGGAACAACCGATCTTTATGTGGAAACCATGGCCATCACGCGCTACGCGCAGGTGATTGCCTCGGTTTCGGCGTTTGCCTTTGTCACGACAGCAATCACCTTCATGTTCTACGGCAAAGTCAGGTTTAATCTGCGCGCACTTGTCCTGACGATTGCCGTCACGGCCGTTGCTTTTACCGGTATTTGGGCTCTTGGGCGCTGGGGCGGAACCCATGCACCACTCCATTCAGAGGTCAGCTACCGGGGAGCCTCGCTTCCTGACTACCTCCAGGCTCTGAGCGACGCGAACCGCGCATCAAATCGGGTTGATGCGCAGCCGACGCAGAGTGTGGATGCAAAACCGGATCTGCATGCAGGATTGGACACAATCGACAGAATAGAGACAACGGGCATCCTGCGCGTTGGCATCAACCCGAATGTGATGCCGTTCTCCTACGAGAATAACAAGGACAGGATTGTTGGCTATGATGTGGAGCTGATGTACCGCTTCGCGCAAAGTATGAATGTAGATCTGCGTTTCGTGCCATACACTTGGCAAAACCTTAACGAAGACCTGAAAAATCACCGCTTCGATATTGCCATTGGCGGTCTGTACATCACCGACGGGCGTCTTTCGGGACTAACGGTCAGCGATCCGTATTTCGAAAGCCCGCTGGCGCTGATCGTAAAAAGCGAGGCCGTTGACCAGTTCAAATCGAGATCTGCGATAGCCGCGAACAAAAACCTGTCCCTGGCGGTGTTTGACGATCCGGTCATGATTGCCCTTGCAAAACGCAACTTTCCGTCTGCAAAGCTCACGGTCGTGGACGACTATAGCCGCCTGGACAACATGGAGAATGTGCAAGCCGCGATCTGGACCCGCGAACAGGCAAAAGCGCTTGCCATATCGCTTAAGGATTATTCTGCAGTGGTCCCGGAAGATACGGCAAGCCGGTTTTTGTTTGCCTACCTGATGCCACCAGCGTCACCCGGTCTTGCATCCTATCTGAACTACTGGATGAGCCTGTCGAAAGACAACGGAGTGTTGCAAGACATGGCCCGGCGATGGATTGACCCGGCAGAAATCCGGAGACGGTCGGAAGACTGACGGTCCGTGTCCGGATGCTCTATTCTTCCGGTTCGACGGTAAACTGAAGCGGGTAACCCAACCGTTGCGCGGCATCAATCGCCCGCGTAGCCTTGGTTTCGGCAACATCCTTTGGATACACCGACACAACGCAGGCGCCTTTCTGGTGGGCGGTCATCATCACCTTCTCTGCGCTCGCCTCATCCAGCCGGAACTCACCTTTCAGCACCAGCACGACGAATTCACGCGGCGTGAAATCGTCATTCAACAAAATCACCCGGTATAGCTTGGGTTTTTCGACTTTGGTCCGCGGCTGAAGGCGCGGCTTAAGATCCGAATCGCTCATCTGTGCGTCCCGCATTCGCAAACCGGCGCGCACGGTTCTTTCGAACCGAAAAGCATCACCGCCGTGTCTGCAAGTTTCTCTGACGAACTCCCTTAAGGGAAATTCGTATTGTCAGCCAGACGAAACATGGAAGTGTTCCCCATTTGCTTAAAGACCGGCTGCCTGTCTCTTTGCACTTATTATTGCATCGCAGCAGGCAAAAATCCAGATCAGGCCGCGAAAATGAAAACGCCCGGCATGGAGCCGGGCGTTCAAACTGAGTTCTGGCGATCGCGTTAAACCGTTGCGACCCGCTTCAAGAAACCGTCGATGCGCTCGGCCAGCTGGCGGGTATTGTCAGCAACCTCCGCCGAGGTCCGCGACACGTCGGTGGCAGACGTAGAAGTCTCGTCGACCGCCCCTTTCACGCTGGTCATATTCTCGGTGATTTCGCGGGTCCCGGACGCAACCTCCTGAATGGAGCCGCTGATTTCGGCGGTCGCACTGCCCTGCTGCTCAAGCGCCTCTGTGATCGAGTTCGTGAACTCGTTCACCCGGGTCATGATCTCGGCGATTTCTTCGATGGCTTCCACACTGTCGGAGGATGCACCCTGGATCGCGTTAATCTGAGCCGAAATCTCTTCGGTCGCCTTCGACGTCTGGTTGGCCAGCTCCTTCACTTCGGCGGCAACCACCGCAAAGCCCTTGCCTGCTTCCCCGGCGCGCGCAGCCTCGATGGTCGCGTTCAGAGCCAGCAGGTTGGTCTGCTCTGCAATGTCCTGAATAAGCTGCAGAACCGCGCCGATTTTCTGGGCAGACGCTGCCAGGCTGGCAACCTGGCGGTTGGCAGAGTCTGCCTTGGTGTTGGCCGAAGACACCACTTCGGAAGTTTCCGTGATCTGACGCGAGATCTCCGAAATGGAGGCCGACAGCTCCTCAGACGCGGAGGCGACGGTTTGAACGCTGGCGTATGCCTGTTCCGTGGCAGCCGCAACGGAAGCCGTGCGCTCTGTCGCATCAGCCGACAATTCAGTCAAGCCGGCAGAGATTTGGGCCATGTTGTCGGTTGACTGTTCGACCGGCTGCAGGAGCCGCTGCGAATCTTCCCGGAACTCGGCCAGAAGAGCGTCCAAAGAAGATTGACGCTGGCGCTCGCGCTCGATGTTCTGCTGTTGCTCTGCTTCGAGTTCCTGCTGGCGCAAACCGTTGTCACGGAAGACTTCGACGGTTCGGGCCATCTGACCCATTTCATCGACCCGGCTTACATATGGAATGTCAATGTCATAAGTGCCTTCGGACAGGGTCATCATGGTCGAGGACAGGTTGCCGATCTGTCCGGTGATCCGGCGGATAAGGAACACCAAGCAAATCGAAACCACGCCGATCGCAAGGATGGTCATAACGAAAGCAGTCATCCATGCTTCGTTTCTCGCCTCGTCAACCGCCGCCCGGTCAAGCGCGATGTATACAGAACCAAGCACGCTGACGTCGTCTCCATCCACACGCGTAATCGGCTTGATGCCGATTGTGAAGTTTGCGGCTTCGACATATTTCGTCTCACCGGAGGCTTCAGGGGTCCGTTGGTCTTCCGGCACCAGTGCGATCAGGTCGTCGATCGCTGCTTCCTCATCTCTCTTGAGGGAAGAAAACACCGATCCGTTGGTTTCCTGAACGACAGCCCAGGAGAAGTTGGGATTGTCGGTCATAGGCGCCAGCAAAGCGCCGGCCAGTCCCTGGTCGAAGTCCCACATCGCGTTTGCAAGCGCCTGATTGGTCAGGTCTGTTGACAGGTTGATTTCGGCGCGAAAAGAGCGCTCAACCGCTGCAATGCGCTGGGTTGAGGTAATGTAGGAAAAAGCCACGAACGCGATCGCCACAACGGCAACAATCGGAACAGTCGTCGTGAACTTCACGGATTGCCAGAATTTCATGTAAGCCCCCATAAGGTAACTAAGGGCATTTAATACTCATCATGCAAAAAAACTCTTAACCTCGAAAATCTACCCAAGAAAAAAATCGATGCCAAAAGAATAACGAAACCTTACCAGCGTGAACTATTTAATAACGATAATTCGATCTGCGATTTTTTCGTGCATTTTGTGCCGAATTCACTCCAATCGCAGAAGGGCCAAAAAGCCGGATCGGCCTGCATGACCGACACCCAAACAGACAAAATTTCCGCAATAAAATGAAAAACTTATGCCAGAATACCGTTGATTTCGCAGGACACTCCAGTTTTTGCAGACGGCAAACTGAAAAGGAACTGCAATCGACCACGTTACTTTGCAAGCAATACTAAGACACCGAAATAAGTATAATTTTCATACTTTTTGCCCAACAAACATAGACACCGCGGCCGAAGGGCACACGGGCTCAAACTCACGCTCAATTACAGGAGCATTCAATGCGCAGACTTTCCGTCGTTTCCGCAGCGTTTTTCTCGTTGACCGCGGTTACCGCATCAGCTGAAGACTACAAACTGACCACACTGGAGTGGCCGCCCTATGTCATGGCTGACGGCTCGGGCGCAAGCACCGACGCCGTAAAATCTGCATTCGAGAAGGCTGGAAGCACAGCTGAGGTTGAAGTGTTCCCTTGGAACCGTGCGATCAACCTCGCTCAGAAAGATGCGGCCTGGATCGGCGTCTATCCGGAGTACTACGCCGAAGGCAGTGATGCGGAAAAAGGCGGTGACCGCTGCTTGTTTTCCAATTCCTTCGGAACCAGCCCGGTTGGGTTCATCCAGCGCAAAGACAATGATTTTTCGTGGTCAAGCCATGACGACCTGAAAAGTTACACAATTGGCATTGTCCGAGGGTATCAAAATGAAGAGCAGTTCGACGCAATGGTTGCCGAAGGTGCGATCCCGGTCGAAGAAGCGGATGACGATGCTCAAAATATTTTGAAGGTCGCAGGTAAACGTTCCGACGCGGCTGTCATCGACCGGCTCGTATTCGAACATCTTGCCAAGGCGGATGATGAGGTGGCAGCCGTCGCGGATCAGCTGGTCTTCAACGACAAGCTCTTGATTGAACACGGTTTGCACGTCTGTTTTGAAAACACCGATGCCGGCCGCGCTGTACGCGATGCTTTCAACTCTTCGCTCTAATATGTAGGCAAAAGCCTCTTAGGTCCGCGAAGCCGCGCCGGTTCCAACCGGTGCGGCTGTTTTTTGTGCCGTGTTGTTTTTTCCCACTACGCAAATCCGGGCGCGCTGTTTCTCCGTACCGTTCCTGTCACAAGCACTGCGACAAGTTGACCGGAGATTTGGACATGAAAAACGCCCATGGCAGCGCCAAGCGCATATTTTTGAAACTGACCACGGCCGCTTTTATATCGCTCGCGGCCGCCGCGCCGCTACCGGCCTATGCTGACCTCGGCGCAGCTGCTCGCTCGGTGCCCTCAGCCAAACTCGTTGGTGAAGGGAAATTGACTTTTCTCGGTTTCAGCGTGTTCGAAGCCGAGCTTTACGCACCGGGCGGAAGCTATTCGGCAACTGGTCCGTTCGCACTGAAACTCACGTATCTACGTAACTTTAAGGGCGAAGCGATTGCGGAACGCTCCGCCAAGGAAATGGTTCGTCAAGGGGTGCCGCAAGGCGCCAAACTCGACCGCTGGACTGAACAAATGCGCGCGATCTTCCCAAATATCAGCCGCGGGCAGTCGATTACCGGCGTCAGGACCAATAGCGGCAACACAGACTTCTACCTAGGAAACCAAAAGATTGGTTCGATCCAGGACAAGGAGTTCACTCGCAGGTTCTTCGCGATATGGCTTGGACCCAACACCAATGATCCGGCCTTAAGGGCAAAACTGGTTGGAGCGAATTCCTAAATGACATCTGGCACTCGCGCCGAGGCCGGTAGCAGCCCCGGCGCCGCCGGATCTGGTCCGGCGCCGCTGCAAACAAAAAGCCTCGCACAATACGGCTTTATTGCCATGCCATTAGCATGTGCCGGCTTGCCAGTTTATCTTCACGCGCCCGATTACTACGCAACCACTCTTGGGCAGTCCCTGACAGCGCTTGGACTCGTGCTCTTGGCACTGCGGTTTATCGATGCATTCCAGGATCCGTTCATCGGCTCGGTCAGCGACACCTTTCACAAGTACCGGCAGCTCATTCTGATCATCGGCATGGTGCTCCTGGGCGCCGGCTTTTGGATGATATTCAATCCATTTGCACCGGCGCCCCTGACCTGGTTCGCCATATCGGTCTTCTTGTGCACGACCGGCTTTTCCATCGTAACCATCAACCTGCAGGCGCTTGGTGGAACCTGGGTCTCAACGACACATGATCGGACCAGGATTACCGGCTGGCGCGAAGGCTTCGGACTGATTGGGTTGTTGGTGGCGTCCATAACCCCCACGCTGCTTGGCGTAAACGCCGACCCGGACCGCGCGTTCAGCCTTATGAGCCTGCTGTATTTCCCGCTGCTTTTTTTCGGCGGCTTCCTGTTGTTGAGATGGATGCGCACCGCTCATATCAGCAAACCGGCCGACAGCTACAGTCTCCCAGGCTGGAAAGACATCGTCTCAGATCCCTGGCGGAGGATGTTTTTTGCGATCTCGCTGCTCAACGTCTTTGCGAGTTCCCTTCCGGCTGTGCTGGTGATGTTTTTCATCCGCGACCGTCTGAATGCTGAAGAATATGCCGGACTGTTCCTCCTGATCTACTTTCTGTCCGGCGCTCTCTCCATGTTCGTCTGGCAATACCTTTCGCGCCAGGTCGGCAAGGTCCGAGCGTGGAGCCTGAGCATGGCCGTTGCGATCCTGACGTTCGTTTGGGCCGCTCTTCTTGGGCCAGGAGATATTTACCCCTATGCCGCTGTGTGTGCCCTATCCGGCCTTGCACTCGGAGCGGATCTCGCGATCCCGCCATCCATCCTCGCCGATCACATCTCACAAACAAAACGTCAGTCCGAAGCGTCAAGGATGTTTTCCATGATGACGCTGATTTCGAAAGCTGCTTTTGCCCTTGCGACAGGGCTTGCACTTCCCGCGCTCGGCCTTGTTGGCTATAAGCCCGGCGGTCCGATGACCGAAACACTCGGCCTGTCGCTGAGCATTGCCTATGCCGCGGTGCCATCTGCCCTCAAGGCCGCGACGCTGTTTTGGGTCCTTGCAGAGGAAAGTGCCTTGTCGCTGGACCGAAAGGATGAACCGCCTTTTTCGAAGCGGCCCTTGAAACCGGCAGACTGACCTTGATCAAACCATGAGTGTTCGACCACCAAAACAATATACCGAAGCGGCTTCGGATCCCGTCACAGCGGCACTTGAACAGGAAATTCTGGAAGAGAAAGCCGGAACCCTTGCCCGTTTGAACCGTAAGCTTGAACAGGCGCTGGTCAAAATACCATCGCCGGATTCAGCGACGAACGCCGACGGCACCGCGTTACGCGAACGCCGTGTCGCAGAAGCGGCCGAGGCGTTGTGGCACGTTCAAATCCAGCGGGAGCTGTGCGGACTGACCGGGCACAAAAGCTTTTACGACCATATGGGCGTTCCAATGGATGTCCGGCTCAGGATCGGACCGGTTCCCCGTCATTTGAAATCGACAAGCTCGGGCGGCTGAACAGTTGCCTGCCGCTTGCGCAATGCGAGCAGAGGAACCAGTTGCACTGCCAAAATAGCAGAAAAGATCAACCCGCAGCCGGCAATCCCGGCGGGACCGAGACGCTCTCCAAGCAACAATGCGCCGAAAACCGCGCCAAACAACGCCTCGGAGGACAAGAGTATTGCCGCATCAGAGGCTTGGGTCCAACGTTGGGCAATTGCCTGCAAGGAAAAGGCAAGGCACCCGGAAACGATGCTGGTGTAGAGGAGCTCGAACCAAGCCGACCGTATTCCGGAAAGACTTACCGTTTCCAGCAGAAAACCCGCAGTGATACCGATCATGCCTGTCAGAAAAAACTGAACGAATGCGATGGCCAGTGGACGCCCCGTGCGCGCGCCAACCCGTCCGATGATCGCAACATGCAGCGCCCAGAAAACGGCGCAGATCAGCATCAATCCATCGCCCCAGTTAAGCGACTGCAAACCGCCACCGCCCAGGAGCCAGATGCCAAACAGAGTCACAAGAGATGCAGGCAAGAGCACAGGGTGCACGCGATCATTGAAAAATACAGCGCCGAGCAACGGCACAAGAACCACATAGGTCGCCGTTAAAAATGCAGCATTGGTAACTGTGGTCACCACCATCCCGACTTGCTGGATTGCGATCCCTAAGAAAAAAACAAGCCCAATGGCGCAAAACACCGAAAGATCTTTGGCCCCAATCGGTTTGTCCGGCCTATGACGCGCCTCGCGCAAGGCAAACGGAATAATGACTGCCGCAGCGACCAAAAACCGCAGACCGGTAAACGTAAGCGGTCCGAGATCGGCCATTGCAGTCGACTGAGCAACAAAGGCAGAACCCCAGATGATAGCCGCAGCAAGGAGGAGGAAGTTGGCGGAAATACGAGACATGAGATGCGCGTACAGGAGCATTCTCATGAAAGCAACATCAATACCGGACGTCGAATTTGTCTGGAACCAGCTTCCGCATAAAACTGCCGCAAAGGCATCTGTTTCGCACCCGGATCGTACGATCTCTTTGAGCAGCTTCAGTGAAGAAATCGCCAACGTGGCTTCTGCCCACTTGAAACCGGTCGCATGGAGTGGTTTTTATGCCAGCACTTTTGAAATTTGAATCGAGCGGCCCGGTCACCAATGGCGACACCCTTGATCCGGCCTGTTTGTTATATCATTGCGACCGGGAACGATCGGCCCCGGCGAATGAGGCCCGGAGCGCTTGCGAATGAGCGGTTTGATCGAAACGTTTATCCGCAAACTCGCGTTGCCCGTTTCCTTGGCTGCCGCCCTTATGATAGCTGCTCCGGTCACTCCATTTAACGGGTTCGCTGAGACTGCGGCGGCCAGCGTAAGAGTGGTCCCGGAAGGAAACCGCTACAAAAGCCAGCCAAAAATCCCATTCGCGTCTGCAAGGCGCACCTCAGCCTTCAACTCGACCTACGATGCGAAATTCGAGCGGGTGCTCGGCGTTCTGCGCCGCGACCGCCGGCTCTTGGGATCGATCAAAAGAGTGTCGCGTGTCTATGGCATTGATCCGATCCACATGGTTGGCGCTATTGTCGGTGAGCACACCTATAATTACGACAGCCTGGACAGTGCGCAGTCCTACTACGTCAAGGCGCTGGCCTATGCCGGGATTGACCTCAGCTTTGAATATAACGGCGAGCACGTCGACACTTTCGTTGAGCGCGAACAGTTTGACCGTTGCCGGAAAGGCAGCCGATCCGAGCGGAGCGATCGGTTATGGTCCTGCTACGAACGCGTTTGGGACGCGTCTTTCAAGGGCCGAAACGTCGATGGCACCCGGTATCCCAAAAAGAGCTTTAACGAGACTTTTTTTCAGCCGCTTTTTTCCGGTCAGAGCTTTGGTCTTGGCCAACTGAGCCCACTGACGGTTTTAAAGATGACGGACCGGGTTGCCCGCCAAAGCCGCCACCGGGCACTGTCCGCCTCCAATGCGGGCGATGTATACCGGGCAACGATGGACCCTGACATATCGCTGCATTACATGGCGGCTGTCATTCAGGATGCAATTGACGCCTACAAATCGGTGGGCAAAGTCGACATCTCCGAAAATCCCGGGCTGACAGCAACCCTCTACAATTTGGGGGATCCATGGTCACGGGCCGCACAGTTTCGCAGAAGCGGCCGGGCTTGGCCGCGCGAAAACTACTATGGTTGGCTCGTCAATGACCGTATTGAAGACCTGCAGTCTCTTTTTTGAGCCTGCATCCAACGAAAAAGCCGCTCACAGGGAGCGGCATGTTTTTCGCAAACCTTACCGTGGGTCTACTCGAACCAGCATTGTTTCCGCGTTTCCGTGGTCCTTTTGCCAGTGTTTTTGTCGACCACTTCAAGCGGCAAATCCTTGCAGACCTTTACTCGGAGCATAAGCGGCGAATTTGCACCCTGAACTTGCGGCCCGCCGCGCTCGGCATTTTCGCGGATCTCTTGGCTGCGCGCCAGCCGGTCATAAAAATCGGTGGCCGACGCCGCGGTTGAAAAGCTGGCGACCGAAGCGAGCGCGGCGAAACCTGCGGCACATTTCATCCAAGTCATTGTTCACACCTCCTTCTTACCTAAAGGGCATATGTGCCTGTGTCGCTTGCAGCAAACCCGCCTCACCAGCCTGTGACCATTTATAATCGTACCGTGTTTTCAACGCAGTGATGCGCATCACTTCAAGAACGGGTTCGTTTCCCGCTCGTGTCCGATGGTCGATGCCGGTCCATGGCCAGGTACAAAAGAAACATCGTCCCCAAGCGGAAACAGCTTGTTTTTGACGGATGAAATCAGTGTTTCGTGATCTCCACCCGGCAAATCTGTCCGGCCGATGGAACCTGCGAACAAGACATCACCGGAAAAGACAATTCTCAGGTCACGATCGAAAAACACCACATGGCCCGGCGCGTGGCCCGGGCAATGATAAACCTCGAATTCACGTCCGGCGAACTGAATACGGTCACCATCATTCAGCCAGAGATCGGGTACAACGGGCCGCACGTCGGCCAAACCGAATTGGCGCGCCTGATCGGACACCCGGGTTATCAACTCCTTGTCATCGACATGCGGACCTTCGACCGGCACGCTCAACCGTTCAGCTAGATCCGCAGCGCCGCCGACATGGTCAATATGCCCGTGGGTCAAAACAATTTTCTCAACCACAACGCCGTGCTCTGAAATCGCACTCATAATCGTGTCGACATCACCGCCCGGATCAATCACCGCCCCTTGCCGGGTTTTGGGATCCCACACCAGCGAACAGTTCTGCTGAAATGGCGTGACGGGAATTATGAGGATTTGAATAGGGGGTTGGGCATCCGCCGCAGCCTGATCGTTCAAGGCGCTTGTCTGGTCGTTCATTTGGCGAATTCACTCCCGCTTGTGGTTCGCATTTCTGCCAAACCTGATCACAATACTTGGGCAAAGTCCCATTCGCGGCTTATTATTATGGCCGCGCAGCTTCACCTTCGTGTTTGCATTTCGTACAAGAAGATAGCGTCCATGAACAGGGCGTCACCGACCAGCGGATACACTTACAGCAATGACGTTGAAATCCCACCGCCTCTTTTTTGCTGCTGCGCTGCTATTATCAACAGCCGCCCCGCTTCAGGCACAACCGTTCCGCACGCCGCCGACCTTCGACCGGTGGTCAGTGAATTGCGGCAATTCCGGCATGTGCTATGGCTCCGTTTTTGTCAGAGACCAGGCGACCTGGGTCGATATCCGGATCATTCGGGACTGGCGTGCCGACGCAGCCCCGCTGGTCCGGCTAACGACAAATTCCGTTCTCACAGCGGAGGGAACCATTTCACTTTCCGTTGACGGCAATGAGGTCGACGCGTTTCCCGTTGCGCAATTGCGGGAGATTCAGTCGACGATTGTGGCCCCTCCCGGGTTCCGGCCCGTTGGGGGTGAAGGATTTTGGATCCCCGTTGGCCCAGCCACCGAGGCACTCGTCGGCGCCATGCTGACAGGCGACGTTCTTACTGTTGAACTGCCAACCGAAACAAATCCGACCATTATCAAAGTGCCGTTGCAGGGAACCCGCTCCGCCTTAAAATGGATCGATCAGCGGCAGCTTCGTAGTGGCACGGTCTCCGCGTTGGTCACACCGGGGGACGAACCGGCCCAGGACGCACCGCACGCTGTCCCGGTTCTATCACCCGAAACACTGCCGCCCTCTGTCCTCAGCGTTTGGGATGCCAATCGGTTTTGCTCAGATATTGATCCTGCAATTTTCGCAAGTCTTGATGCTGTGGCCGCACCGTTGGAAGACAAATCAACCCTTTACCTGCTGCCCTGCGGCGCGCCGACCGCCTACAACACACCTTATGTCGCCATTTTTGCGACCGCGGATGGCAAAGCGCGGCAAATGTATGTTGCCCGTATGACAGAAGATGGTCCGATAGCATCCGACCTTATCTACAATGCAAAGTGGTTTCCCGTTCAAAAACAAGTCCATGGCTTTTTCAAAGGCTCAGGCTTGGGAGAATGCGGCATTTGGGACCGGTGGGTCTGGACCGGCAGCAATTTTGTGCTGACTGAAGAAGCCAGCCGCCAGACCTGCGACGGAACTGATGTACCGCTATCAGGCTGGACAACGACCTGGCCTGCCGTTGCGTCAAAAGATTAGGCGTTTTCTTAAGGAATTTCTTGCGATTTTCACAATTCCCACCCTATGATGAATTCGCAGCGTACTGGATCGGGATGCGGCACCCATTGTTTCAACCCAATCCTGTGTTGTTGACGGGCATGGTTGAGCCATGACTTGACGAGCATCCTGTGTGGTCTTGCACGGGAAATTGAAAGGGTATGTGCCGTAGAGCGGTGGCACAAGATTTAAGGTGATCCAGTAATGCACGATGGCGATTCGGACCGGCGTTCGCGTGGACGGCGCGGTGGCAAGCGCGAGTTTGGCGGTCCGCAAGACTTCGGCAGCAGCGATTTTGGCGGCGGTGATTTTGGCGGCGGGTATCCCGGCGGCTATGATAATAATTACGGCGGAGGCCGTGACAATCGGTACGGCGACCGTGAAGATGGTGGACGTGACGGCGGCTACGGCCGTGGTGGCGGCTATAATAGCGGCGGTTATGGCAATGATCGCGGCGGTAGCGAACGCGGCGGATACGGTGGCGGCGGTGGTGACCGCGGCGGCGGCTACGGCCGTGGTGGCGGCGGTGGCGGTTACGGCGGCGGGCGCGATGGTGGCTACGGTGGCGGCGGCGATCGCGGCGGCGGCAGCTACGGCCGAGGTGGCGGTGGCGGCGGCGGCTATGGCGGCGGTGGACGCGACGGCGGTTATGGCGGCGACCGTGACGGCGGTGGCGGCGACGGCTTTCGCCCCAGGCGCCCGCGTCCGGACGGTCCCAGCGGGGGGCCGGTTGAGCGCGGACCACGGCAATCTGGCACGGTGAAATTCTTCAAAAGCGATAAGGGTTTCGGCTTTATCACACCAGATGAAGGCGATGCGGACGTATTCGTACACATTTCAGCAGTCGAGCGGTCTGGCATGACCACACTGGACAGCGGGCAACGGATATCGTTCGAAACAGAACCTGACCGCCGGGGCAAGGGCCCCAAGGCCGTCGACTTGAAAGAACTTGCGGAAGACGGCGCCGACGAGCAGCCTGGCGCACCGGACGAATAGGCCGGTCGGTCGACCTTTCTCGCTTCGTATTGTAGAGGCTCGGGGAGACCCGGGCCTCTCATTTGCTGCCAGTGACCGGACACGCGGCCTCAATCCCGACCGGATTTCCATCGGGTTATTTCACCGGGTCCAAGCGCCAGAACCCAAAACACAGAAAACACCCATGACAAGCCTAACTATCCGCCCGGCAGCCCCGGGCGACCTGCCCCTTTTGCTCAAATTGAATAATGCAGCTGTTCCAGCCGTCAACGAACTCGACATTGTCGCGCTCGAACGCCTCATCGCTGGATCATTGACCTGCCTTGTCGCACTGGAAAACGACCAGCCGGTTGGCTTCCTGCTGTGCATCGCAGATGGCAGTGACTATGAAAGCCCCAACTACGCATGGCTCAGCGAACGGGTCAACAACTTCGCCTACACGGACCGGATCTGTGTCGACGAGAAGATGCGCGGCCGCAAAATCGGCGATCATCTTTATAACAGCCTGTTTGCACATCCGGCCTGCGACGGCAGGTCCTTTGTCTGCGAAGTTAACGAACGCCCGCCAAATCCCGGATCCCTCAGGTTTCACCAGCGGCTCGGTTTTTCTGTGATTGGCAGCAAAGACCATGGCGACAAAGCGGTCGTATTTTTGCGGCGGGATCCAGGGACAAGCGTTGCGGCTGAATCATGAATTACCGGCACGCTTTTCATGCAGGCAATTTGGGAGATGTGCTGAAACATGCCGTTTTGGCGCGGATCATTGTGTATCTGCAGAAGAAGGACAAACCTTTCCGGGTGATCGACACCCATGCCGGCATCGGCCTTTATGATCTCACATCGGATGAAACCCAGCGCACCGGCGAATGGCAGCGCGGCATAGGCAAAGTCTATGGCGCCGAGATGCCAGAAGCCGTGCGCACGCTCCTTGCCCCTTGGCTCGATGTGGTCGCCGCTCATAACACCGGCACGCACACACTGGAACGCTATCCGGGGTCGCCGGTACTCACTCGCAGTCTGTTGCGCAAGGGCGACCGGCTGACGCTGACAGAACTGCATCCTGCCGACTTTCAAACATTGTCGGCGCTTTTTGCTGGGGACTATCAAGTCAAGACAATTCATCTGGACGGCTGGCTGGCCTTGAACGGCTTCTTGCCCCCCAAGGAAAAGCGCGGACTGGTCATTGTCGATCCGGCCTATGAGGCTACCGACGAGTTCGACCGCATGAGTGAAGCCGTCATAAAGGGTTGGAAGAAATGGCCCGGCGGGATTTATGCGCTTTGGTATCCGCTGAAAGACCGCACAGCGATTGAGCGCATGTTTGAGGCACTGGAGGGCGCCGGGATCCGCAATGTTTTACGTCTTGAGCTTGCCACCGGCATCAGCACCAAGACGTCCAGCATGCTCGGCTCAGGCATGGCAATCATCAATCCGCCCTTCACTCTGCAAGGCGACATGAAACAAATTCTGCCATGGCTGAAGACAGCCTTGGGAGGGGCCGAGGGCAGCGGATGGACACTTGAGCAGCAAATTGCCGAATAGACCGCAGGGCGTAATTTAATGTTTGCCGGCCGGGCGAAGCCTTGACGTCCGGCCCGCCCTCGCCCATCGTCACCTTGTCTTTTAAATGCGTGGAGCGGGCCCCGTGAATTTTCTTCGTTTGTTTCCCCTTGCCCTCATTGCTGCCGTCATCAGTCTTCCGGCCACCGGCGCAGAAAACAAAGCGTATTTTTCCTTCAATCGCGACCCCCGCCTGCCGGAATGCCAAGCGGCCTCGGTAACCGCGGCGGTCGCCGGCACGGTAGCCCGAGCCGAGACAAGCTACACCGGCGGGCGAACCATCACAGCGATCGATGCGGTGCGGGAAGTCGGCTATCGCGTCAACGATATCAGCCCGCTCGCACGCCGGTTCTGCCGCGGCACAGCCAGCCTGACGGACGGAACACAGCATACGGTGCATTTCAAGCTTGTAGAGCACGCGGGCTTTGTTGGAGTTGGCTGGAATGTTGAAGCCTGCTTGTCGCCTCTCGACAAATGGCGGGTCTACGGCGCTTATTGCTCAACGACGCGCCCGCGTTAAACGGTCTTGCCAGCCCGCATGTCCCGGCCTGGAAGAAAAGGACTGAACGCTTTGGCGGCCGCGGCGACTTGCCTGTTGCTCGCTTTGGCGGCACCGGCCGGCCGTGCGGACGACACGGCAGGCGAGTTCGATTATTATGTGTTGGCGTTGTCCTGGTCGCCGACCTATTGCCGCGAGAAGGGGCGCAATGCCGACCCGCTTCAATGCCGCGCGCAAAAACCGCACCGTTTCATCGTACACGGGCTTTGGCCGCAATATGACCGGGGATGGCCGGATTATTGCCCGGTCGACCTTAGCGGCCCCAACCGGACAGTGGTCGACGAGATTCTCGACATTATGCCGAGTCGCGGGCTGGCGTTCCATCAATGGAAAAAACACGGCACTTGCAGCGGATTGACCCCTGAAGGCTACTTTGATCTGACCCGCAAAGCCTTCGATCAGGTAAAGATCCCAGCCGCATTTCAAAACATTGACCGCACCGGCAACATTGATCCCGACGGCGTTGAAAAGGCCTTCCGTCTCGCCAATCCGAACCTCCGAAACAACGCAATAGCTGTCAGTTGCTCTGGCGGTTTCCTGAAAGAAGTCCGGATCTGCTTCAACAAAGACCTGGATTTCCAAAGCTGTCCGGCTGTTGACCGACGCGGTTGCTCGGCCAATCGCATCAGTGTCCCATTCCCGCGGTGAAAGGCCCTTATTGCCTTGAAAAGACCCCGGCAATGCTGGCTGCGATCGGTTCCAGAACGGGAATGATCGGTTTCGATGTGTCTGCGAGCTGATACGCAGCTTCGTCAATCGCCCGGCGGTATTCGGTGAGTGGCCGGTCGAACACCTGCGGCCGGACCGCTGAAAACTCCGGACCGGCATAATAATAGACACCGCATGAGATGATCAGCATCTCAAGCGTCGGCCTAATCAATAGCCCGCTTGTACCTTTCGCGTCTGCCATCGGAGCTTTCCAGCTGGTTTAGCCGCAACGCTAGCCGTGCCGTGTAAACAAGGTTTGACCGAGCCTGTTCAAACCAGTGCAATTTGGTGCGAATTTTAAGCAATTCCGAATTGTTATAAAAAAAACCTTTCGGCGTTCTCACAGACCTTGCCTCCTCAGCTCTCAGATGCACGTTAGGCGCAGCTATCAACGGAGTGCGTCATGCTTATTTTGCGTTCGTCAGCCCCCTCGCCCTTCGGCAGGAAAATCAAGATCGCTCTCGCCGCGCTCGGTCTCAAAGACCGGGTGACAATGGAAGAAGCTGCAACAGCGGATCCAAATGACAGTCTGAGGTCGCAGAACCCGCTTGGGAAAATACCGGCGCTCGTTTTGGAAGACGGCTCTGTGCTGTACGACAGCCGGGTTATTTCCGAGTACATCGACTTCCTGGCAGGCGGCAACAAGATCATCCCTTTAGGTGAGGCCCGGTTCGCAGCCCTTCGCAATCAAGCGCTTGCTGATGGCATCATGGATGCAGGCATCCTTCAGGTTTATGAAAAGCGCTTCAAGCCGATGGAATACCGGTTTCCGGATTGGCAAATCTATCAGGCGGACAAGATCGCACGCGCTCTGGCGTATCTGGAGGCAAACGTCCCTGCCACCGTTGCATCCGAAGCGGATCTCGATGTCGGCAACATTGCCATAGCCTGCGCACTGGGATACCTGGATATGCGCTTTGAGGGCGCTTGGCGGCCAGATCATCCCAAGATGGTTGCCTGGCTGGAGGCTTTCGAAACCGCGGTGCCCTCCTATGCCGAAACCCGCACACCTGCAGCCCCTGTCCCGGAAAACGAACCGGCGCCGCTGCGCTAGAAATTCGGAAAAAGTCATCGGGCCGGCAGCACTTGTCGGCAGACGGGAAGGGTCCCGGCTACAGGCAAGGTCACCGGTCCGAGACAAAAAAACCCGGCGCCAAAGCGCCGGGTCATTCTTCTGGGAATGGACTTTGGCTTAGAACTTGTAGCTCAGCCCGAAACGCACAAGGTTGGCGTCCAGGTCGCTGCGATAACGGTTTCCGTTCAAGGTGAAGCTTTCGCGGCCGAAGTCCTGGTAAGCGTATTCGACGCGCGCTGTGATGTTGTTGGTCACAGCACCTTCAACACCGGCGCCCAAGGTCCAGCCAAACGCCGTGGTGCTTTCTTCTGCGCCATCTGCATTTACTTTGAGATCCGCGATCGCAAGACCGCCGGCACCGTAGACCATAAACCGGTCGAAGGTGTAGCCGAGACGGCCGCGGACACTTGAGTTCCAGTCAGACGACGTTTTCACGCCGACACCGTTCCGGAAATTGGTTTTCGAAAGGTCAGAAAACTGAAAGTCAGCCTCGAGACCCGTCACAATGTTCGGCGTGATGGCATAGTTGTAGCCGGCATGACCGCCGCCCTGAACGCCATTCGCGTTACTGTTGAAGCTGCCTGTAGGCCCGGAGGAATTGTCAAATTCTCCCCAGCCCCAGCCCAGGTTTCCACCTAGGTAAAACCCGGTCCAGTCAAACCGTGCCGCAGGAACCGGGGTGCTGTCATATGTCTGCACCGGTTCGGCCGGCAGCGGAAGGTCAGCGGCCAATACAGGTGCTGTTGCCCCGGCGAGTGTCGCCACGGCAAGACCTGCACACGCAAAACGCTTCATAGGTATACTCCAAAAATCTAGACCTAAGATGGACATGCGGACAGGCCAGGCCGGCTTGTCCCCACGCTCCCCCGCTGCGTTGTATGGGCAGCCTTTGTGGCGGATCAGGTCTGGGATTATGGAGTTTTCATGACAATTTAGAGCCGCAATTTGACAGGGTGAATAAACGGTAAAACAGACACTAGCGGCACCTGACAGGTGGCTGGGCGGTTGCAGTCAGCTTCCCCCGACCCAATCTATGCCGTATAAGGCCCGCGGCAGGGAGCGTCGCAGCCCGAACCAAATCAAAAACCATTCATCTCTGGCTCAACCGGAATTCATTTATGCTGTTTGACTATCTAAGCCTCGCGGGCGGTCTCGTTGCTTTGATTATAGCTGGCGACGTTCTGGTCAGAGGATCTGTAGGGATAGCTCAAAAGCTCGGCATTCCAAGCCTTGTTATCGGGTTGACGATTGTGGCATTCGGGACGTCGGCACCGGAGTTGCTGATCTCACTGACGGCCGCACTGGAAGGTTCCGGCGGGATCGCCATCGGCAACGTGGTCGGATCGAACATTGCAAATGTGCTTCTGGTTCTTGGGTTGCCGGCCCTAATCGCCACCACACCCTGCGGTGAAGACGGAGCCACCCGGACGGCCATTTTCATGGTCGGCATCAGTGTCGTTTTTGTGGTCCTGTGCTTTTTCTCACCGCTTACGCTGGTTGCCGCCATCATTTTGCTCTCGCTGCTGGCCGTGTTCCTGGGGGACAGTGCATTGGCGGCCCGCAGGCATCGCAAGCAACTGAAAGACGCGGCTGCGGCGGCTGCTGAGGCAGAAGAAGGCGCGGAGCTTCTGGAGGACGTGGACGGGGTGCCGGACAATACGTGGATCGCCATCGTTTATATTGTGCTCGGTCTCGTCGGTCTGCCTCTCGGCGCACATTTCACCATTACCGGCGCCACTGCTGTTGCCACCGCATGGGGCGTAAGCGACGCTGTCATCGCCTTGACGGTCATTGCACTCGGAACCTCATTGCCCGAGCTTGCAACAACGGTCATGGCCGCAATCCGTCAGCACGGCGGGGTCGCGATCGGAAATGTCATCGGCTCAAATATCTTCAATTTGCTTGCCATAATCGGGATCACCACCGCCGTGGTACCGATCGACGTGCCAAAAGAAATTCTTGTTTTTGATATTTGGGTCATGATGGGCTGCGCGGTTTTGCTTCTCGCACTTGCCGCCTTTCGGGTCTGCCTCAACAAGGTGTCCGGCGCCGCTCTGACCGCGGCTTACCTTGGCTACATCTATGCGGTTTATGCATTCAGCCTGAGTGCATAAAGGTACAAAACAGCACAAGAGCGCAGCTCAAAACCTGCAGCGGACATGCAAAGCGTGAAATAGTCTTTTGCCTTCTGCTTTTGGACGCTTAAATCACTGCCATGTCTGATACGACTGATTCCCACACCTCGCCCGACGGCGACAAGGAAAGCGCTGACACACCTGCCATCCAAAAAGGCGTGGATGTCATCATCGACCAGGTCAAGCGGCTGCCGCTTGGACCAGGCGTTTACCGCATGCTCGACGAAAAAGGCGACGTTCTATACGTCGGCAAGGCACGCAGCCTGAAAAAGCGGGTGACGAGCTATACCCGATTGCAAGGCCAGTCGAACCGGATCATGCGCATGATCATGTCGACAGCGGCCATGGAATTCGTGGTCACCAACACCGAAACCGAAGCGCTGTTGCTGGAAGCCAATCTGATCAAAAGGTTTCGCCCGCGCTTCAATGTGCTGCTTCGCGACGACAAGTCATTTCCATATATCCTGATCACCGGTGACCACAGCTCACCCGCCATCATCAAGCATCGTGGGGCGCGCAAACGCAAAGGAGACTATTTCGGCCCGTTTGCATCCGCCGGCGCCGTCGACCGGACAATCAACGCGCTTCAAAAAGCCTTCCTGATCCGGAACTGCACGGACAGCTATTTCGAAAACCGCTCCCGGCCTTGTCTGCTCTACCAGATCAAGCGGTGTGCTGGCCCCTGCACCAATGAAATTGATCCGGACGACTACAAGGGCCTGGTCGCAGAGGCAAAAGCGTTCCTGTCCGGCCGAAGCCAATTGGTAAAAAAGGAGCTTGCAGCACAGATGGAGGCCGCTTCCGAACAAATGGAGTTCGAGCGCGCAGCCATTTACCGCGACCGGCTTGCTGCCCTGTCTCATGTCCAGTCGCATCAGGGCATCAATCCCAGCAACGTCGAAGAAGCGGATGTTTTTTCGATTTATCAGGAAGGTGGCCAGAGTTGCGTCCAGGTGTTCTTTTTCCGCACCGGGCAGAACTGGGGGAACCGCGCCTATTTTCCAAAGGCGGATAAGACCTTCGATGAGAGCACCATTCTGTCGAGCTTCCTGACCCAGTTCTATGATGACAAACCGGCACCGCGGCAGATCCTGCTGTCGCATGCGGTCGAGGAACAGGACTTGCTCGCTGAAGCCCTCAGCGAGCGTATGGGCCGAAAGGTGGATGTGTCCCGTCCCCAGCGCGGCGAGAAAAAAGAACTCGTGGACTATGCTTTGAACAATGCGAAGGAAGCGCTCGGCCGCCGGCTCGCAGAGACGTCCAGTCAGGCCCGGCTTCTTAAAGGCGTTGCGGAAGCCTTCGAGCTGCCCGCACCGCCGCGCCGCATTGAAGTCTATGACAACTCGCACATCATGGGCACCAACGCCGTTGGCGGCATGATCGTCGCCGGTATGGAGGGCTTTGCGAAGGGGCAGTACCGGAAGTTCAACATCAAGTCCGAAGACCTGGTGCCGGGAGACGATTATGGAATGATGCGCGAGGTGCTCACGAGACGCTTTTCACGACTTATGAAAGAGCACGCGAGATCGGAAGACATCACGCCGGAACCTGAGGAGCGCGCGCCGGATGAACCGGAAGCCTTTGCCGAAGCGGAAAAAGAGGAAGTCTCTGCCGCAGGAAGCGACATGCCGGCCTGGCCTGAGCTTGTGCTCATCGACGGCGGCCTTGGCCAATTGAATGCGGCCAGGGACACTCTCAAGGAGCTCGGTGTTAGCGGCGTTCCTCTGGTTGGCATTGCCAAAGGTCCAGACCGCGACGCGGGCCGGGAGAAATTTTTCATTCCGGGCAAGGAGTCCTTCATGCTGCCGGAGCGCGACCCGGTGCTGTACTTTGTCCAGAGGCTGCGCGACGAGGCGCACCGCTTCGCCATCGGATCGCACCGGGCACGCCGGAAAAAGGACATCGCCAAGAACCCGCTCGATGACATTCCCGGCGTCGGCCCGACGCGCAAGCGTGCATTGTTGCGCCATTTTGGAACCGCAAAAGCCGTTTCGAAAGCTGGACTGGACGACCTGATTGCGGTTCCTGGAATCTCGGAAGCCGTCGCCAAAGTCGTTTATAACCATTTCCACGAATAATCCGCTGACAAAGAGATCTAGCGATGCGCGCACCAGTCCCGGCATATGAAACTTTCACGGAACGCTATGCGCGCCGGTTCGGCTGGCTGGGCTTGGCAACAGGTTTGGTATTCGCGGTCCTCGGGCTGACGGCGTTCGCGTTTCCCGGGTTCTGGTTCACGGACAACATGAGCTTTTTCGTCCGGCAACTGATCGCGGGATCGGCCTCGGCACTGATTGGCTCTTGGATTTGCTTTTTCTTGAGCGGCGGCTTTAACCCCAAAAGATCAATGTACTGCGTCATCCTGTTTTTGTCGCTTGCCGGTCTTTGTGCATTCACCATCCACCGGACCCTCACCCTTCCGGTTCAGACCGGAACGCCAGCGGCCATCGACAACGGCATGACCGTGACAACAATAAACCTGGAGCGTCAGTTTTTTGGCGATGGCAGCCTGGTCGGCTATCTCAAGTCTGTCGATGCGGACGTGATTGTTTTTCAAGAGGCTGCCTGGTGGTCTCAGGACAGGCGTTGGCGCACGGCAGGGCTGGAGCCGGGCACAGGTGAAGACTATGTCTATCCGCCACACCGGGCGGTGGGCG
Source organism: Roseibium hamelinense (assembly GCF_007830545.1). Taxonomy (GTDB): domain Bacteria; phylum Pseudomonadota; class Alphaproteobacteria; order Rhizobiales; family Stappiaceae; genus Roseibium; species Roseibium hamelinense. The sequence goes on along the minus strand of NZ_VLLF01000006.1, from coordinate 303,482 downwards.
AATTAAACAATCTGGTCGTCTATTCCCGTTTCCCGATTTCCCGGCAGGAAAGCATTATTGTTGAAGGCAGTCCGCAATCAAGCTGGCATCCCGAGCGGGAAATCATGTCGCTTACGCTGTCCGTGAATGGCGAGCCGGTTGATGTGATTGCAACGCACCCGGCAAGCCCGAGAAGCCCCTCACGCTGGAACGACCGCGAGGACTATTTCCGGAAACTGTCAACGCATCTTGCGGACCTCTCGGCCTCCACATCGGCTGGACAGATTGTCATAGGCGACTGGAATATGTCGCCTTGGTCCGGTAATTTTCAGAGCTTCCTGAACGCACATCGCCTCACCACCCGCTTTCCGAACGACATCCCGCAGACGACCAGATTCTTTTTCGCCTACGAGCTGCATTGGATTCTCGGAGCGATTGTGGATCACATTGCCGTTTCCGAGCCGTTCAGTCTCGACACTGTGCGCCTCGGACCCGATGTCGGCTCAGATCACCTGCCTCTTTCCGGCCGGATCACCTGGACCGGACAGTCGCAGAATTAAGCACAGCATTGTCCGTTAGGGACATTGAGTTCGCTGGGCGAAATCTGGATTATTGCGCTGCGCCTCAGACGATTCCCCAACACAAAAAAGACTATGGCGAAGCTTTATTTCAACTACTCCTCGATGAATGCAGGCAAATCGACTGTCCTGCTTCAAGCCGCCTACAACTACGAAGAACGCGGCATGACCACGCGGCTGCTGACCGCGGCGATCGACGACCGTGCGGGTGAAGGCGTTATTGCCTCGCGCATCGGGTTGAAGGCGCAGGCGGATATTTTCTGCTCCCGCACCGACCTTCATGCTCACATCGGTACAATCGCTAAGCAGAGCCCGCTCCATGCGGTTTTTGTCGATGAAGCCCAATTTTTGACGGAAGAGCAGGTTTGGCAGCTGGCGCGTGTCGCTGACGGCTTGAAAATTCCGGTCATGTGCTTTGGCCTTCGGACAGATTTTCAGGGCAAACTGTTTCCCGGAAGTGCCACACTTCTCGCCCTTGCCGACAGCCTTCGGGAAATCAAGACGATTTGCTGGTGCGGAAAGAAGGCAACAATGGTTGCCCGCCTCGATTCACAAGGCAACATCCTGGAGGAAGGCGACCAAGTGGTTATCGGCGGTGAGGAAACCTATGTTTCTTTGTGCCGTAAGCATTGGGCCGCGCGCGAGCTCGAATAGGTCTGGCCACTGGACCTTTGCCGGTCAAAACTTTAGACAAGGCGTATTACGAGATCCGCGGCACCGGTTTGCGCAGGTCCGTTCCATTCCAACTCGCCAGCCATTCCCGGATGATGGCCGTAAGCAGAGATCGCAAAGGGTCCGATGAACAACCGCGTAGACGCCCTCGCCCAACAAGCCCTCGCCCACCAGCATGCCGGGCGCATCGATATGGCGCTGAACATGTTTTCCGATGTTCTGGACATGGACCCAAACCATCCGCAAGCGAATTTCACGATGGGAATTGCCGCCTACCAGTCCGGGAACATCGGCGCAGCGATCGCACATCTCGAAAAAGCAGCTAAGAAGGTCAAGAAAAACCCGATTGTTCATCAGCTGCTCGGCCTGGCACTTCTAAACACAAACGACCATGCCGCTGCCATCGAATCTCTGCGCAAGGCGGCCTCTCTGGCACCGGATAATGCAGATATTCTGGCCCAACTGGGCGATGCCTATCGCACGTCTCGCAAAGCCGCGATTTCACGCGCAACCTATGAGCGGGCGCTCGCGGTCGACCCGGAAAATGGCTATGCACTGGTCGGTCTCGGGCAGCTGGAAATCTCGATTGGCAACATCGACGAAGGCAAGATCTTCTTTCACAAGGCAATCGAGGCCGGCAAGGAATTGCCGAGTGCCTTTTACCGTCTCGCTCTGGCCGAAAAACCGGACCAGCGCCCCCAGGAATTGGATCAGATAGAAAGCCTGATCAAAGCAAATGCGCAACCGCATCCTAAGGACCTCGCAACGCTGCATTGGGCGGCTGGGAAGATTTACGAGGATATAGGCGCTGCAAAGGACTCGGCAGCCCACAATCAAAAAGCCCGCGACCTCACCTACACACCGTTCGACATGGGGGCATACCGCGCACGTCTTGAACTCATGAAAGAGGTCTTCACCAGGGACTTCTTTGAGCAGCGCAAGGATCAGGCCACATTGTCCGATCGGCCAATCTTCATCTTCGGACTGCCGCGGTCCGGAACGACACTCGTCGAACAGATTTATGCGCGTCATCCCATGGTCGCAAGCGGAGGCGAAATCACCACGTTTCGGGACTATCAAGACCAGTTGGGACTGAAACGCGGATTTGCTCAGGGTTCCCAGGGGCGATTGCGCGGATTGTCGCCGAAAGACTTCAAGAGGTTTGCCTCCGGTTACCAGCGCGACCTGGATGCGATCGACAAGCGTACAAAACGCGTTACCGACAAGATGCCGCACAACTACGAAATGCTGTGGCTTATGGCGCTTCTGTTTCCGAAAGCCACGTTTGTGCATTGTGTCCGCAACCCGGCCGACACCTGCATGTCCTTGCTGTCTCATGCGCTGTCGCCTGCCCACAATTATGCCCGCCGCCCGTCCGAAGTGGCTGAATATTACCGGATTTATGCCGACCTGATGGCGCACTGGCACAAGGTGCTGCCGGTTGAAATTCGGGACCAGTCGTACGAAGGCCTTGTCTATGATCAAGAGACCGAAAGCCGCGCGCTGATCGACTTCGCCGGCCTGGACTGGGATCCCGCCTGTCTTGAATTCTATAAGGGCGAAACTCCAGTCACCACCTTCTCGGACACGCAAGTGAGACGGCCGATCTTCACATCTTCGATTGGACGGTGGAAGATGCACAAGGACACCATGCCGGAACTGTTTGACAAACTTGGGCCGCTGGCACCCGATGCGTCAAACGATGATCCGCGTGATTATGCGATTTACGAAACCGGCAAGCAGGGTTGAGTGAGGACACAAACATGATAGGCAAACTGATCAGGGGTTTGTTCGCAGGCGGTGGAGATGCAGCACCGGCAAAACCGGCGAGCAAAGAAATGCCTGCGGTCAACCATGAAGGTTTCGTCATCGTTCCCGAGCCCCGTCAGATCAACGGCCAATGGCAGGTTGCCGGGCGTATCGAAAAACCGGCGGGCGACGAGACAAAAACACATATCTTCATACGTGCTGACACCCTGTCCAGCGCCGATGAAGCTGCATCCCACATGGTGCGAAAAGCCCAAATGATGATTGATCAGCAGGGCGATGGCATTTTTGAATGAGCCTGCTGGCTTTCGCGGCCCGTTATCCGTTCCCGAGTGTTGGCGTTGACAAACATCCGATTGGCCAGATTGATATGGTCAACTGCCCATGAGTGTTTCCGCCGGTCTCACTGCAAGTTGAATATTGGACCCCATGAAACGAAGCGTCGTTTTCAGTCTTCCGAATATCCTGACCTACGGCCGGATCGCAGCTGTTCCTGCTGTGGCAGCTTGCTTTTACTTTGAAGGCACGACGCCACGCTGGATTGCCCTGGCGATCTTTATAATCGCGGCAATCACTGACTTCTTTGACGGCTATCTGGCGCGCGCCTGGCAGCAGCAGTCGGCACTTGGAAAAATGCTGGACCCGATAGCCGACAAGTTGCTGGTGTCGGTTTCGCTTTTAATGCTCGCAGCATCGCGCGACATCGGTGGCTGGTCGCTCTTGGCAGCCATCATCATTTTGTGCCGGGAAATTCTGGTGTCAGGCCTGCGCGAGTTTCTGGCCGAACTGCAGGTCAGTGTGCCGGTGACGAAACTCGCAAAATGGAAAACGACAGTCCAGCTGGTTGCAATTGCTCTTTTGCTTGCCGGCCCAGCTGGGGAAACCATCTTGCCCGGGACCCAGCTCGCCGGTCTGACGGCGCTTTGGATCGCAGCCATACTCACGCTATATACCGGATACGACTATTTTCGCGCCGGGATTGTTCACCTCATCTCGGAAGACTGACGCCGCCCCGAACGCAAACCCTTGAGGACGTCCGCCCATGAAGATCCGCTATTTTGCCTGGGTCCGAGAGAAAGTCGGTGTTGAGGAAGAAACGCTGGAGCTTCCGGCAGATGTTACGACTGTAAAGGACCTGATCGCCCATCTGAAGACACTCGACGACAATCACGCGCTTGCGCTTGCCGACGAAGAAGTCATTCGGGTTGCGCTCGACCAGATGCATGTTGAGCCGCACGAACCGCTCGGCAACACGCAAGAAGTGGCGTTGTTTCCCCCCATGACCGGGGGCTGACAGGAATGGCAATTGTCCCCAGCGTCCGGGTTCAGGCGGATGATTTCAATCCTGAAGCGGAAATCAAGAAGCTGACGGCAGGACGCTCCGACGTGGGTGGGGTCGTCACCTTTACCGGATACTGCAGAGACGAAGGTGGCCGGCTTGAAGCGCTGGAACTTGAGCATTTTCCGGGCATGGCCGAAGCTGAAATCGGCCGGATTGCGCAGGAGGCTGCAAATCGTTGGCCGTTGACCGGACTTTCGGTTATTCATCGCTTCGGTAAAATCAGGCCTGGCGAACAGATCGTCTTTGTGGCTGCGGCCTCAAGTCATCGCCGCGCCGCATTCGAGGCATCTGATTTTCTTATGGATTTTTTGAAAACCCGGGCCCCGTTCTGGAAAAAGGAACATCTCAAAGAAGGGGGAACCGGCAGTTGGGTGGAGGCCAAATCTGCTGACGACGCCGACGCCGCGCGCTGGCAATAGCTTTGGCCGAAGCCGTACAGGATGGTTAACCAAAAAAGAATCTATAACATTTAGAGTTGTTTTGCTCAGTTTCAGGCAAGCATTGCGTGATACACTGAGTTATTGAGAATGATGGCCGCGCCATCTCAAGGAGCACGAATGCGCGCAGACGCATCTCATACTGATCGCCCCCGCGACCTTGATCCCTCCGCTGATGCTGATCCGGCAATTCCGCCCAAACATCCGGCGCAAAGCTCCACGGGCATGCATTTTTATGAATTCGTCGCGATGATCGCCAGTCTAATGGCGCTCAACGCCTTGGCGATGGACGTGATGCTTCCGGCGCTTCCGGACATTGGCAACGCGCTTCAGATCGCGCATGAGAACGACAGGCAGCAGGTTCTGGTGGCCTATCTCCTCGGCTTTGGGGGCGCTCAGCTGTTTTACGGGCCGATCTCCGACGCTTATGGACGGAAGGCCATACTCCTTGGTGGCCTTGCGCTTTATGCATTGGCAAGTGTCGGGTCGTTGATGTCCGAAACGCTGGATCAGCTTTTGATTGCACGCGTCATTCAAGGCATCGGCTGCGCCGCCACACGTGTGATTGCCACATCGGTTGTTCGGGACTGCTTCTCCGGCCGCCAGATGGGCCGGGTCATGTCGCTGGTCATGATGGTTTTCATGGTCGTGCCAATCATCGCCCCCTCTATCGGACAGGCGATCCTGCTGGCAGCAGGCTGGCGCTGGATCTTCACGCTTCTGCTTGGCGCCGGCATACTGCTGTTTGCCTGGTGCCTCATACGACTTCCAGAGACATTGCCGCGCGCGCGCCGCCAAAAACTGGATTTTGATGCCATCTCCAAAGCCTATCTCACAACGCTTCTGACGCGGGACAGTTTCGGCTACATGATCGCGTTGACCTTTGTGTTCGGCGGCCTTTTTTCGTTCATCACGATGTCGCAGCAAATCTTCGTGGATGTGTACGATTTGGGTGTTTGGTTCCCGATCGTCTTTGCGGCAATTGCGCTTGCCATGTCAGGCGCGTCTTTTGCCAATTCCAAACTGGTAGAAGCCATCGGAATGCGGCGTTTGTCTCATGTAGCCGTCATTGTTTTCACGGTATTCGGCGCCGTGATACTGGGGCTGGCCCTTTTGGGGGATATCAATTTCTGGCTGTTTGTTGGGCTATCTGGAGTGCTGATGGCAAGCTTCGGCTTCATTGGCGCCAACTTCAATGCCATGGCGATGGAACCACTTGGGGCGATTGCCGGCACGGCTTCTTCGGTCATCGGCTTTGTCTCGACACTTGGCGGTGCAATGCTGGGCTATGCCATGGGCCAGCTGTTCAACGGAACCGTCCAGCCGCTGGGGTTGGCCTTTGCCGTCTATGGGCTCGGCGCTCTGGCCGCGATCCTTTACGCTGAAAGCGGCAAGCTGTTCCGCTCTCACAACGAATAGTCCATTTCAACGGACCTTGTGAAAACGGCGGCCAACCGGCCGCCGCTTGTTGGTCGAAGCCATGACATTCTTTCAGCCGGCGGCGGCCTGAAGCTGCGGCGCGCTCGGACGCACTACCGCGTCATAATCGGTCATCAAAGCTTTGGTGATTTCGCCGACTTCAAACGTGTAGGGGCCAATTTCAGAAACCGGCGTGACTTCTGCCGCGGTGCCGGTCAGGAAGCACTGTTCAAAGGTCTCCAACTCGTCCGGCATAATGACCCGCTCAATGAGGTCAAAACCACGCCGTTTAGCGAGATCAATCACAGTGCGGCGGGTGATGCCATCGAGGAAGCAGTCCGGCGTTGGTGTATGGATCTTGCCGTCCTTCACGAAAAACACATTTGCACCGGTCGCTTCCGCAACTTGGCCACGCCAGTCAAGCATCAACGCATCAGCGTATCCTTTGCGCTCCGCTTCATGCTTGGAGAGCGTGCAGATCATGTAAAGCCCGGCCGCTTTTGACTTGAACGGCGCGGTTGCCGGATCGGGACGGCGATATTGAGCCATATCCAGCCGGATGCCCTTGAGGCGCTCTTCGGGCTTGAAATAGCTTGGCCATTCCCAGGCTGCGATGGCCAGATGAATCGTGTTTGCCTGGGCAGAAACGCCCATCATCTCACTACCGCGCCAGGCAACCGGGCGGATATAGGCATCGACAAGGTTCATGCGCTGCAGAAGTTCGTCTTTCGCCGCATTGATGACTGCTTCGCTATAGGGAATTTCGAACCCCAGGACCCGGGCGGATTCATGCAAGCGTGCGGTGTGTTCTTCGGATTTGAAAATGCGGCCACCGTAGGCACGCTCTCCTTCGAACACGCTGCTGGCGTAGTGAAGACCATGGCTGAGCACATGCAGCTTTGCCTCACTCCAGGGAACAAACGTCCCGTCCCACCAGATTTCTCCGTCTCGCTGATCGAAGGGCAGACCTGCCATCTTTATTCTCCACGCCATCCGCGGCCGATTGTCGGCAATTCATATTCTTGAAGGTAACAACACGCCGTTGCTTGAATTTTGGTCATTCAAGCGCACGGCATTTTGCAAGCCTGTCAAACTCCCGGTATCTTTGTCTTAGCGAATGAAGGAGGGATTCGGCGGGAGGCAAATTGCCTAAATACGCGCCACATCGATCAATCATTTCGTCAAGGACCCTTATTCAGTAACAATCGACCGAAAATAAGTCAATATGGCTGACGTAAATTTCAATAGGCTTCATTCTGAACGGGCCGGTGATCTCTTGGCCAGTGATGGCAATGGGAAAAAGACTGGCCCTGACGCAGACCATAGCTCTCCCCCTTACGACTTGATCGAGCTTCTGTTTTTCGCCTATCGCGACTTCACCAGCGATCCGGATGATGTGCTTGCTCAGTTTGATTTTGGCCGGGCTCACCACAGGGTATTGCATTTCGTTGATCGAAATCCCGGCATCATGGTCACCGATCTGCTCAGTGTCCTGCGCATTACAAAACAAAGCCTCGGGCGTGTTTTGAAACAGCTCGTTGACGAGGATTTCATTGAGCAAAAGCCAGGGGAAAACGACCGGCGGCAACGACGTTTGAAAACCACCGAGAAAGGCCACAGTTTGGCAATGCGGCTGGCGAGCCTGCAGGCGGGACGCCTCAATCAGGCCATGAAAAACATGTCTGAAGATGAGAAGGCCGTCACACGCAAGTTTCTGTTTCACATGATCAATCCGGACTCGCGTGTTGAAGTTGCAAAACTCTTGCGCAGCGACGACCCCGCCCTGAAGGCCGATCCTGACGGGACGCAACTATTCAACGATCAGGAGACACGTTGATGGCAACGGCACTTGACGACAATGCGAGCCACATTCTTCTGATTGACGATGACCAGCGGATACGCGATTTGCTGTCGCGGATCCTTTCAGAAAACGGCTACCGGGTGACAGCTGCCGCGAACGCAGCAGAAGCACGCAAGTGCATGACCGGCCTGGCGTTTGATCTACTGATCCTCGATATCATGATGCCCGGTGAAACAGGGCTTGAACTGGCCAGGGACCTACGGACGCAGTCCGACGTACCGATCTTGATGCTGACGGCGCGCTCCGACGCTGCCGACCGGATTGCCGGGCTTGAAGTCGGTGCAGATGATTACTTGCCGAAACCCTTCGAGCCGCGCGAACTGATGCTGCGTATGTCTGCCATCTTGCGCAGGGGCGGCCCCAAGCAGCCCGAGTTTATCGAAGAGATCAAATTCGGCCCGTTTGTCTACAACGCATCCCGCGCCGAACTGAAAAACGGCACGACACCTGTCCGGCTCACAGACAGGGAAAAACAGATCCTGTCGATATTTGCCGAGCAACCCGGCGCCACCGTGCCCCGGCACAAGATCGTGGGAGATGACAGCGGCCTGGGCGAACGGACGGTGGATGTGCAAATCAACCGGCTGCGCCGCAAAATCGAGGTCGACCCGGCCAATCCTATCTACCTTCAGACCGTTAGAGGAATTGGGTACCGTCTTGCCTGCGACTAAGCAGAAACTCACACACCAGACCGGTTGGAAAGGCCTCCAATGGCCAGCTTGAACCACTTTTTCTCCAACCGCCGGCTGCCGTTCCCATTCAGCCTTGTGTTTTCAGCCTACAAGGCAGGATCACGTTGGCTTTATCAGGTGATGCCCAAAGGCCTGTACACCCGGGCACTGCTGATCATCGTGGTACCGATTCTGGTGCTGCAATCCGTTCTGGTCATCGTTTTTATGGAGCGGCACTACGATCTAGTGTCGCGCCGCATGTCGGAGGCCATCGTCCGGGAAATTGCCGCGATTGTCTATGTACTGGAGAACTACCCCCAGGAAGAAAGCCATGAGCGGATCGAAACAATGGCCCGCGACGCACTGGAACTGAGTGTGTCCATCCTCCCGCTCGAGCCCCTGCCCGCCCCAGCTCCAAAACCCTACTTTGATGTCATTGATCAAGGGCTAAGCCGCGAAATAAGCGAACGGATCGGTAAGCCGTTCTGGATCGACACGGTTGGGCGATCGCGTTTTGTCGAAATCCGTATTCAGCTCAAAAATGAAATTCTGCGCGTATTTGCCAGGCGCAGTCAGGCCTATGCCTCAAATTCGCACATTTTCCTGGTCTGGATGTTTTCAACTTCCCTGGTGCTGATCGTAATTGCCATGGTGTTCTTGCGCAATCAGATCCGCCCGATCGTTCGGCTTGCCGACGCGGCCCAGGCCTTCGGAAAAGGCCGTCCTGTGATTGATTTCAGGGCCAGTGGCGCTCGCGAGGTGCGCCGCGCCGGTCAGGCCTTTATTGAGATGCGCCGGCGGATCGAGCGTCAGATGGATCAGCGCACGACAATGCTGGCTGGCGTCAGTCATGACCTGCGAACGATCCTGACACGCCTTAAGCTGCAACTCACTTTGTTGGGTGAGACACCCGAAACAGAGGGCATGCGCAAGGATCTCGATGAGATGACCACCATGCTCGAGGACTACCTTGCCTTTGCCCGGGGTGATGGTGACGAAGCTGTCCAATTCACCGATCTTGGTCTGATCTTCGAGGAACTCGAAGAAGAAGCGGAAATTTCGGGCCGCCCCTTAAAGACCTCGTTCGAAGGTGATCAAGAGGTGGCCATCCGGCGGCTGGCCATCAAGCGCGGCTTATCGAACCTTGTAACAAATGCTGCGAAATACGGCAGCAAGGTTGTCCTGAGCGGAACGAACAAGAACAACTGGCTCACCCTTGTGGTCGATGACAACGGGCCTGGCATTCCCGAGGGTCAGCGCGACTCCGCAACACGAGCGTTTCAGCGGCTCGACAGCGCTAGAAACCAGGACCAGTCGGGAAGCGGTCTCGGACTTGCGATTGCCCGGGACATTGCCCGCTCGCATGGCGGCGACTTGTTTTTGGAAGACAGCCCCTTGGGCGGCCTGCGGGCCCGCATCAGAATTCCGAGCTAGCTTTCCCAGTGCTGCATTCAGTAAAGCCGGCCCCCGATCGGTGCATCGCGTTCCGGGGTCAGGAGCACCACTTCGCCATTCTCATCCGGTACGCCCAAGGTGAGGACTTCAGACATCACGGGACCAATCTGCCGCGGCGGGAAATTGACCACGGCCATGACAAGCCGTCCATGCAGAGTCTCGGGTGTGTAGTGCTTCGTGATTTGCGCAGACGTTTTTTTAATCCCAATCTCCGGTCCGAAATCGATCCGAAGTTTATAGGCAGGCTTGCGCGCTTCTGGAAATTCCTCCGCCTCCACAACTCTGCCAACGCGGATATCGACTTTCAAAAAATCGTCAAAGGAAATCTGTTCGCTCATATCAACACACCTCACATCAAAACGGCGGCACTCTGCCGCCCTTGTCCGGATTGTGCAAGGTGACGATAGGTCAATGCATGGTCGGCACTTCTTCGCTATCATCCAGGGCCGGCTCCGGAGCCTGCGTGCGGGCGGTTTTATGTTTGCCGCGCCGCTGCATTTTGCGAGCCCTGGACCCGAGGCGGCCAGCGAACTTCAGAAAACCATCCAACCGGTCGAGGCGCTTCATCCAGGACACCCCCTCATCCAGTTCCTTGTCCAGCTTGGACATGGTGCGTGGCATTCCTTCATCGTCCTCGCCGAGCCAGGTCTCCACGACGCGCGCAAACGCAATCGCTAGACCCTGCACCGTTGCAGCCCGCTTGAGCCCACCCAATTCAACTCCGGCAGCATCAAGCATCCATGCCTGGGATTTGACAGCGATTGCATTGAACTCCAGCGCCAAAACCGGGTCGGTTCGGGCCGCTTCATACAGGGCCCGTACAAACGGCTTGTGAGGAGCAAGATGGTCTATCCGGGTCATTAGCACGTCAAACAGCCGGTCTCGGGCCGGTTGATCACCCATGTCATCGTCCCGTTCGTCCAAAACCGCGCTGTCGATTTCGCGGGAAAACGCTTTCACAAGATCGATTTTTGAATCGTAGCTTTCGCGTAAAACAGACAGCTTTACATCCGCAGCTTCGGCGAGCTGGACCAAGCTCACTTCGCTGTAGCCGTTTTCGGCAACCAGCTCCTGAAAGGTTTTCATAATTTTCTGGCGCGTCTTGGCAGTAGCCATCGAAATCCTCCGTAACTTCCCATAAACATAGGACGGACGCACGGCGGCGCAAAGACCATCAGGCAAACCGAAGGCGTGATTATGCTGCGGCGAGCTCTTTTGCCCGTTTCACGGCAGCGGCAACGGCTCGCACCATCAACGGCTCCATGCCGGTGTCCGCCATAAGAACATCGAGCGCGGCTGCGGTTGTCCCATTGGGTGATGTGACATTCTTTCGCAAGGCAGACGGTGTTTCTTCAGACTGATGCATGAGTTCACCAGCCCCGGTTACTGTCGCCACTGCAAGCTGATGCGCAGTGTCTTTCGGCAAACCTGCTTCAACTCCAGCTTGAGCAAGGCATTCCGCAAGCCAAAACACATAGGCCGGTCCCGACCCGCTTACACCGGTGACAAGGTCGATCTGTTCCTCGCTGTCCAGCCAGACGACATTGCCTACGGCCGACAACAGCTGGCCGACAGTCTGCTTTTGAGCCTCTGTTACCTTGTCATTGGGATAGACCGCCGTAACTCCCCGGCCAACCATCGCAGGCGTGTTCGGCATGGCGCGCGCGATGGGAACATCTCCAAAGGCACCTTTGAATTTCGAAACTGGCGTCCCTGCCGCAACTGACAGCAGCAACGTGTCCGGTTCAACGCATCCGGAGAGGGTGGGCAATACGGCATCCATCAGCTGAGGTTTAACAGCAACCATGATGACAGCAGGCCGAAGACCACTGTCTGGTACCGTGACATGGCGGATCTGGTGAGTCTGAATAAGCTTGACGACCTCCTCTGAAGGCGAAGGGTCTGAAATGACGACGGCAGAAGGCTCAACGCCTTCCGCCATCCAACCGGCCAGCATGGCCCCGCCCATTTTGCCTGCACCCACAAGCAAAAAGGGGCGGTCCTTTGAAAAAATCATGCTTCTCCTGCGGTCTCGAAAAGAGCCGTATCAATCGCCTGTGTAGCAGTGTGTCCGGCCCACACGACAAATTGGAAAGACTGGTAGTAGCGTTCACAGCTTTCCAACGCGTTGGAAAGCATGGATTCAATTTGGGATGAACTGGCTTCGGCGCCGCCGGCAAGTACAAGGGACTGCCGGAACATGACCACGCCCTCTTTGTGCCACAGATCGAAATGGCCCATCCAGAGCTGCTCATTGGCGAGCGCCAGCAGCTTGATGATTTCTGTTTTCCGGAGCTCGGTGACCTTCAGGTCGAACGCGCAGGCAAGATGCAGCGCCTCGACTTCTTCCATCCAGGAAAATGAAACGTGATAGTCGCACCATGCGCCCGACATAGAGATCGTAATCTCGTCGTCGGCTGATCTCTCGAACAGCCAATCGTTTAACGCGGCAACAGTTTCGATGGTGTCGACGGGATTGTCAGGTCGCTCGAATTCGAACTCGATGAGGCTCATGCGCCTTCTCCCCTTTCGAGCCGGAGGCGCGAGAGCCCGATTGGAAACCGGGCGTGGCCGCCGGATATGTCCCAAGTCGGAGGAGCATCCTGACCACTTGAAGCGGTTCGATCATGCCCCGACGAATCCCTGTTAAGATTCAATACTAGAACAGCATAGAGTTAAGCAGGTGCTATCTGAAACACTCGCCGGCCTCAAACCTGTGGACGAATCTCTTGCCTGCAACCATCTGGGGAGAAGAATATGGTCAAAAAAATCGCCTGAATCAGGGCGCGCCGTCAGCCTTCATTAGCCGGCTTTTCGGTTGCCTTTTTCGATTTTCCCGCGGTTTTTCCCTCAAGCGCTTCAAGGCGCGCCTCGAGTTCGTCGATACGGTCCAAGGCCCGGGTTGCCAGATCCTTCACAACATCGTGCTCTTCACGTGTCACCAGGTCCATATCCGACAAAAACCGCTCCGCCTGTGCCCGGAATGCGGTCTCAACTTCACGGCGGGCGCCCTGGGCAACACCGGCTGCATCGGTCATCAATTTTGCAAAATCGTCCAATAGACGGTTTGGACCCTGTGTCATCGGGCGCTCCTTTTTCATGGCCTGACCGACAGGTATGAGTATTTATGAAGAACTTCAAGCGGCAACCGACACCCGGCGGTCCTCTTGACGCAGGTCGGACAAGAGGGCAAGCGTCTGGCCAAAGACACCTGAGAGGCCGGGACGCTTGACTACAATCATCGGCCCAACGGCCTGTTATCAATTGAGGATGTGAGCGTGTCGCTCTTCGTGTTGCCCTTTCCCGTCATCGATCCGGTCATCATCGAAGTCGGTCCATTTGCCCTGCGCTGGTACGCACTGGCTTATATCGTCGGCATTTTGCTTGCCTGGCGCTACATGCGCCGCCTGGTTCTCAATGACGCGCTCTGGGGCGGAAAAGCACGGCCGACACCGGTGGATCTCGATGATTTCGTCGTTTGGGGGACGCTCGGCATCATTATTGGCGGCCGGCTAGGCTATGTGCTGTTCTATAACCCGGCTTACTACCTTGCCAATCCCGGTGAAGCCCTTGCTGTGTGGTCCGGCGGCATGTCTTTCCATGGCGGGTTTGCCGGCACCGTCATCGCAATGATCCTATTTGCCCGGCGCCGGGGTCTGTCTATTTGGACCCTCTTCGATCTCGCCGGGTGCGCGGCTCCAATCGGTCTGTTCTTCGGCAGGATTGCCAACTTCATAAATGCCGAGCTCTGGGGAAGACCATCAGATGTCCCGTGGGCTATGGTTTTTCCGGGCGCCGGTCCCGAACCGCGCCATCCCAGCCAGCTCTACGAGGCTGCGCTGGAAGGGGTGTTACTGTTCTTTGTCCTTCGCCTTGTGAGCCACCGGTACAAAATGCTTGAAAAGCCGGGATTCATCGCCGGGGCATTTGCGTTTGGATACGGCGTAACCCGCTCGATCGCCGAGCTCTACCGCGTCCCCGATGCACATATCGGCTACCTTTCCGGGTTTCTGACGATGGGCATTCTCCTGTCGCTGCCCATGATCCTTGTCGGCCTCGGCGTCATGATATGGTCGGCCCGCCGGACGCCGGCCGCCATATGACCGCGCTGCCCCTGAAAGACCGTCTCAAAGCACAAATCGCGGCAAGCGGGCCGATTTCCGTTGCCGAATACATGGCATCATGTCTGAGCGATCCGACGGACGGCTACTACGCCACCAAGGAGCCTTTCGGAGCAGACGGCGATTTCATCACAGCGCCTGAGGTCAGCCAGATGTTTGGCGAATTGATCGCAGCGTGTCTCATCGGCGCTTATGATGCAGCGGGACGGCCTGATCACTTCGTTCTCACCGAATTGGGCCCGGGGCGCGGAACCTTGATGGCCGATCTGTTGCGCACCGCAAAGCTCCGCCCGGATTTCCTAAGCGCTGCAAAACTGTGTCTTGTGGAGACCAGCTCCCGGCTCAGGGAAATACAGTTGGACAAGCTGAAAGGCGCGCCTCTTGCTCCCGACTTTCTTAAAAGCATCACGGAACTGCCGGCCGCACCGGTTCTGCTCGTTGCCAACGAGTTCTTTGATGCCTTGCCGATCCACCAATTCGTCAAGACAGAGAACGGCTGGCGCGAGCGTATGGTTGGCCTGGATGCACAAGAAGCACTCGCCTTCGGCATTGGTTCGGCCGTGCTTCCTGAGCATCAGATCCCGGTTTCAGCCGCCATGGCACCCACCGGATCCATTCTCGAAACACAGCCAGCCGGCAACGCGGTCGCCGAGGAGATTGGCCTGCGCCTCAAGACATACGGCGGCTTGGCATTGATTATCGACTACGGTTACTTGCAAACGGTCCCCGGAGAGACGTTGCAAGCGCTGTACAGGCAAAAGCCCGACCCGGTGCTTGCCCATCCCGGTCACGCGGACGTCACGGCGCATGTGAACTTCGAAGCCCTGGCTGCTGCGGCCCAATCAGCAGGGGCCCGTTCTCTTCCGCCTATGACTCAGGGCGACTTTCTCTTGAAAATGGGTTTGCTGGAACGCGCCGGGCGTCTTGGAACGGGCAAATCGCACCAGGAACAGGAGTCAATCAGGGACGCGGTGGAGCGGCTCGCGGCGCCGAACCAAATGGGGGACCTGTTCAAGGTGCTGGCACTCACGGGCGGGCAAGGTCGCCTCCACCCATTTGACAGCAGCTCCCACATGGGCTCAGGATCCCGCTGAGCCCGGCAAATAAGGTCTTTATCATGATCGTCGCACCCGCCCTTGAAAAACCAGGCATACGCCATGCCTTTTTCACCCGGCAAGGCGGTATCTCAACCGGAATCTATGGCAGTTTGAACATAGGGCTCGGCTCTAACGACAACACAGACCACGTCAGGGAAAACCGCCGCCGGGTTTCGGAAAATTTGGGAGTAGCCCCCGATCATCTCCTGACGCCTTACCAAATCCATTCACCGGACGTGATCAAGGTAAAAACGCCCTGGCGCGACGAAGCGGACCGAAAAGCAGATGCGCTGGTGACGGACCGGCCTGGATTGGCGATTGGGATTTCGACAGCCGATTGCGGTCCCGTTCTTTTTGCTGACCCGGATGCGGGCGTTGTCGGCGCGGCCCATTCCGGTTGGAAAGGGGCGATTGGCGGTGTGTTGGAGAACACACTCGCAGCCATGGAAGATCTTGGTGCGGACAGGGCCCGGATTACCGCAACACTCGGACCAACGATCTCGCAATCATGCTATGAAGTCGGCCCAGAATTTCACGGGCATTTTACTGCTGAAGATGAGTTTAATAACACCTTCTTTGGACCGTCGAACCGGCCGGGCCATCTCATGTTTGATCTGCCAGGTTATGTGGTATCCCGCCTGAAAGCCGCCGGATGCGGGCATGTGGAAGATTTGGCCCTTTGCACCTATGCCGACGAGGAGCGCTTTTTCTCCTACCGCAGGACCACCCATCGCAAGGAGCCCGACTACGGCCGCCTGATCTCGGCGATCGTTCTGACGCAGGAGACATGACCATGGCGCTGCATTTCGAACCGGAAGAATTCGACCAAAGACGCAACCGGCTTATGGCCGAAATGGCTAAGCGCAAACTCGATGCCATGGTTCTGTTCGCGCAAGAGAGCATGTACTGGCTCACAGGCTACGACACGTTCGGCTTTTGTTTCTTTCAGTGCCTTATTGTCACGTCCGACGACCGCACCGTGCTTTTGACACGCTCGGCTGATCAAAGACAGGCCAAGCAGACATCAAACATCAAAGACATCCGCATCTGGATCGACCGCGGCGAAGCCAGCCCGGTCGGACAGCTGAAAGACATGCTTTTCGACATGGACCTGTTGGGTGCCCGCATCGGGTTGGAGTTCGACACCCACGGAATGACGGGCAAAATCGGCATCGAGATCCAGGAGGAGCTCGCAAGTTTCGCCGATATTTGCGATGAATCCCCCTTGATCCCGGCCTTGCGGGCCCTCAAGAGCCCCGCCGAAATCGGCTATATCCGCAAGGCAGCGACGCTGGCTGACGCTGCTTATGAAGCCGGCCTGGCCGAAATCAAACCCGGCGCCGACGAAGCGGGCATCCTTGCGGCCATGCAAGGTGTTGTTCTCCAGGGCGACGGGGATTACCCGGCCAATGACTTCGTGATCGGGTCCGGACGGGATGCACTGTTGTGCCGCTACAAATCAGGACGGCGCCAGCTCCAGGACAATGATCAGGTCACTCTGGAATGGGCCGGTGTCTTCCGGCATTATCACGCCGCTTTGATGCGCACTGTCATTATTGGGCGTCCAACGGACCGTCATATGGAAATGTACAATGCCGCTCGCGAGGCTCTTTCGGCTGTCGAAGCGGTTTTGATGCCGGGCCGAACCTTTGGCGACGTCTTTGATGCACATGCTGGAGCTCTGGATGCTCATGACATGATGCCCCACCGGCTCAATACCTGCGGGTATTCGCTGGGAGCGCGGTTTGCCCCGAGCTGGATGGACACGCCAATGGCCTACAAGGGTAACAAAGCCGGAATCCAGCCTGACATGACCTTGTTCGTCCATATGATCTTGATGGACTCGGTCACCGAGACAGCAATGACACTCGGGCAGACCTATCTCACAACCTCTGCCCGGCCGGAATGTCTTTCACGGCTGCCTCTCGACCTTGCTGTCAAGTCAGGCTAAACAATCGCTTGACCACACATGGCCAGGTTGCTGCATTGACTGGCGCCATGACACACAGACCGCTGACCCAGGCGACCTTGATGCCCGTTGTGACCGCTTTTTCCCGATACTCCGCTCAAATATTTGTTGTAGCCCTTCTCACGGGTCTTGCGGCCTGCCAATCGTCTCCGCAGCCCCCGTCCAGTGTCGGACCGGGAGGGCCTGTTCCGACGGTTGCCCCGCCCGCTACTGTACGGGCCGAGGATGCAACCTTCGCATTTGAACCGTTTACCGGGGCACCAGGCAATATTGCGGACGAGTTGTCGGAAAGTATCGGTGAGCAAGCCCGCCGTCAGGGGCTTACGCTTGTACGGCGGGTCGGTGCCCAGGCGACATACCGTGTGAACGGGTATCTTTCGGCCGCCGGCGAGCCGTCGTCAGCGACCGTGTTTTACGTTTTCGACGTGGTCGACAGTTCTGGGCGGCGTCTCAAGCGCATCTCGGGGACAGAACGCACGTCCGGCACCGCCGGTGACCCATGGCAGGCCGTTGATGGACGAACGCTAGACCGGATCGCAAACCGGTCCGTCGTAGAATTGGAGGCCTGGCTGAATAGCCGCTAATGATTTAGCTGGCGAAATTTTTGGCGCTGGTCACCTTTTTCGTAAAAAGGTGATAATCCGCCCAATCACGCTGTTGTCGGATCGGTAAGCTGTTGCTAAAACGCCGCCGCCGACCGGAGAAGACTTCTCCGCATTGAAATACTGTCAGGGACCTGATCGGGGCCAATCCGCGTTAATGAAGCGGGACCTCCTCGGCGTCGCACCAAAAGGACTTGCGGCTCATGAAGATCGTGGCGGGCAACTCAAACCGAGCCCTTGCTGAAGAAATATCCAACTATCTCGATGTTCCCCTAGCAAAATGCCAGGTTCGGCGCTTTGCCGATCAGGAAATCTTCGTTGAAATTCAGGAAAACGTCCGCGGTGAGGACGTTTTTGTCGTTCAGCCGACCAGTTATCCGGCCAACGACCACTTGATGGAACTGCTTATCATCATCGATGCTCTGCGCCGTTCGTCCGCGCGCCGCATCACCGCCGTCATTCCTTACTTCGGCTATGCCCGTCAGGACCGCCGTGCTTCGGGCCGAACTCCTATTTCGGCCAAACTTGTCGCGAACCTGATTACCGAAGCAGGTGCAGACCGCGTCTTGACCCTGGATCTCCATGCCGGACAGATCCAGGGTTTTTTCGATATCCCGACTGACAACCTGTTCGCCGCGCCGGTCATGACCCGCGACATCAAGGAACGCTACGCGACGGAAAATGTCATGGTCGTGTCGCCGGATGTCGGCGGTGTGGTTCGCGCCCGGGCCTTGGCAAAACGTATCGATGCTCCCCTGTCCATTGTCGATAAACGGCGCGACAAACCTGGAGAATCCGAGGTGATGAACATCATCGGGGAAGTGAACGGATATGACTGCATTCTAGTCGACGATATTGTCGACAGCGGCGGCACACTTTGCAATGCAGCAGAGGCGCTGCTGTCCAAAGGAGCGAAATCCGTCACGGCCTACATTACGCATGGTGTTCTGTCCGGAGGCGCCGTTGCGCGTGTGACGTCTTCCAAATTAAAGGAATTGGTGATCACCAATTCAATCGAACCGACGGCGGCGATTACCGCTGCCTCGAACATCCGGGCAGTCTCGATCGCCCCCCTTCTCGGCGAGGCTATCAACCGGACGGCGCTGGAAAAGTCAGTGTCCAGCCTGTTCATTTGATAAAAAACCGATATCGGAAGATGAAAATGGCGCCGCAAGGCGCCATTTTTTGTCCGTCACCGCTTCAACTGACCCGGCAAGCTCAAATCGCCGGATGCGATGTCAAAGACATCAAAAACGCAGAGAAGCGGTGCGTGAACATTTTGATTCACTCTGAGCGCAGCGGTGCCCCCATCATAGTTCAGTGCCGCAGCCGTCAGTTGCCCCGAAAACGGAACCTTGATTGTGATTTCCGGCCCATCGAACACCGGTGAATAGCCCGGGCTATCAATGTAGATGGGAAGCCCAGGCCACGTTGCTGGCATGTTTGGCTCCGCGCCCTTCGGAATGTCCTGCACGGCCAGCGCGCCGTCACCGCAGGCGTCATTTGGCGCAAGAACAATCCAGTGCGAATGCCACTTCGCGCCGTCATTGGTCAGATCGCCATCGCCATCCTCATCGAACAGAGGCGTATCATCGAAATCAGGATGGCTGGTCGCGACCAATGCCAAAACCCCTTTGCCCCCCTCGAACCCAATGCCTTCCGGATCGAGTGATGTGGGCCAGACATATGACTGGACTTCGGCGCCCCCCAACGTCCCAACAGCATCGGGTATGGACTCGCCTGCGGCACCGTTCGTCGTCATGTGAAAAGTGACGATGTTACCCGCCGCGTGAACATGCGCGGCGAGAATGTCGTAGTTCCGGTCGATTTCGGCATTTTTCCCGGAAAGCACAGCTCCGTTCTGATTAACAGCATAGTTTGCATCGGCAAACGCGGCTTGGGCGCACAGAACGGCCGGCAGCATCAAGGCTGCAGAAAAAAGTCGGGATGTTATCGGCATGGAAATTCTCCTTGGGTGTGAGGAACTCCACTTTTTTTGTAGCGACTCGATACTATTGCAAGTTTAATTTCGAGTCGCTATATTTATAAAATGACGGACACCCCCTCCTCGCAATCGCTTAGAGATTTGATTGATCGCCTATCGCGCCTCAGCGCGGCAGAGGATTGGAATGGCCCTCTCAACCCTTCCCAATTTGCGGCTCTATCCTTTCTTTCGCGGGCGAACCGTTTTTCGCGTGCGCCGTCCCATGTGGCCGACTATTTGGCGACAACGCGCGGTACCGCTTCGCAAACACTAAAGGCTCTCGCACGCAAGGACCTCATCACGGAGGAACGGTCTTCAGAAGACAAGCGCAGAATTCGCTACGATGTGTCTTCGGAAGGTTTGGCGCTTCTCCATCAACACGCGCCGCTTGATCATGCGCTGGACGCGATGGACTGCGCCCAGCGCGAAGGACTTGAGGCAGGACTTCGGTTTTTGATTGGTGACATGTTGCGCCAGCGGGGCGGCAAAACGTTTGGGATATGCAAGACCTGCGTTTATCACGACACTGGAAGTGCCATTGCAAGTCAGCATGGATATTGCCGGCTGCTTGGGCTGCCCCTTTCGGCCGGCGACCCCGACCGGATATGCCATGAACACAAACCGCCAGCTGAAGTCAGGCACAACTCATGACCACTCTTTCGTCGATCATTGGCCTCTACACTGGCACCCCGCAGCAATATTGGGAGGACAAGCCCGCATCCGCCATCGGCAAAACCGCAGTGAGCGGACCCGTTTTCGTTGGCAAGACGGGGCTTTCGGGCGATCAGCAAGCAGACCTCACTGTTCATGGCGGCCCGGACAAGGCCATCCATATTTACCCGGCTGAACACTACGAAAGCTGGAGACAGGAATTCCCTGAACACGAAAGCCGGCTACAGCCCGGAGGATTCGGTGAAAACATCGCATCTATTGGTTTGACCGAAGAGACCTGTTGTATCGGGGATATTTTCCGGGCTGGAAGCGTGCTCGTTCAGATCTCACAGGGACGGCAACCTTGTTGGAAACTCAATCGGCATACGGGCATCGACAGCCTCGCCGCCCGATTTCAGCGCAGCTGCAAGACCGGCTGGTATTTTCGGGTGCTGGAGGAAGGCAACCTGGAGCTGGAAACGCCTATCGAGCTCGTTGAAAGGCAGCATGAAAACTGGACAGTAGCCAGAGCCCTTGCTGCGCGGTTCAATCCGCGGCTCGAACCAGAGGTGGCGGCCGAACTCGCTGACATGCAAGTTCTGGCACAAAACTGGCGCGATGCATTTTCGAAAAAATGCGACCCGGATTTCCGGGAGGATATCAGCCGGCGTCTTGAAGGGCTTCCAAACCGGCCTTAGGGGCCAGTCTGGCTCGGATCTTGATCAGGCCGCTTCGACAGCCGCGAGAAAACGGTCTACCGTTTGGCGCAGGTGCATCGTCTTGTTTTGAACATCGGTTGAGGCGCTCAAGACGTCGCTGGCGGACCTGCTCGTGAGTTGCGACTTGTCGGAGATCCGCACCATAGAACCGGCCACCGACCGCGTGCCTTGCGCAGCCTCTTGAACACTCGCCGAAATCTCGCTGGTCGCAGCACCCTGTTCATCAATCGAGGTTGCCATATTTCCAGTATACCGATCCACTTTGTCCATCGTTTCAGTGATCCCGGCGATGGCAGTCGCAGCCTCATTCGTTGCAGTTTGAACCTCTTCAACCTGCGCCGTAATCTCTTCTGTTGCCTTCGCCGTTTGGGTGGCCAGTTCTTTCACCTCCGAGGCAACCACCGCAAATCCGCGGCCGGCCTCGCCCGCACGCGCAGCTTCGATGGTTGCATTCAAAGCCAGAAGATTGGTTTGCTCGGCGATATCGGAGATCAGCTTCACAACGTCACCAATGTTTTGAGCGAGTTTTTCAAGACCACCAATCTTCTCATTCGTCTCCAAAGCCGAAGTCACGGCTTCGCGGACGATCTGCGTCGTATTGCCGACCTGCCGGTGGATTTCCTGAATGGAAACAGAAAGCTCTTCAGCAGCAGAAGCAACAGATTGAACATTTGCCGACGCCTGTTCAGAGGCAGCCGATGCACTGGTGGATTCAGAGGCGGTTTCGTCTGCAATCCCGTTCAGCCCCTCGGCAGCCGTTTTCATCTGGTCGCTGTTTGCTGAGACCATATCCAGCATCTGCGCAACATCCTCTCGAAACTGCGCAATCAGCGCACCAACAGCGTTGGCTTTCGCCGCTTCCGCCTGTTGGGACTGAGACTGCTGGGCTTGCAGCTGGTCGCGCTCCAAAGCATTTTCTCGGAACACCTCGACCGTCCGCGCCATGTCAGCGATTTCATCGCTGCCGACCTGTCCGGGGACTTCAATATTGGTGTTCCCGTCGGCAAGATCCGCCATCGCAGTTGCCAGGCTCTGAATACGCCCGGAGAGTTTTGCCGATACGAGGAACCCGAAAATTCCGGCAACAACAGCGCTGAGCAGCGTGATCGCGACGATCCAGTTGCGCAAGTTGGATAGTGGCGCCAAAACCTCCGCAACGTTTTGAACAACAACAAGTGCGTAGGAATTGCCCAGAAATGTGAAAGGGACCACCGCCGCGTATACTCTGCTGCCGGTGAAGTCAGGAATCTCCATGAACACCGCATCACCGGTCAGATTCGAAAGCACATCCTGGCTTTCGAACAATTGCGCTCCGACCTCTGAAACGTCCGGGGTTCGCATGCTGTCATTTTGGGCAATTGCGTCCGCGTTGACGAAAAACACGTTTCCGGTTTCTCCAAGACCGGAATACTTCCCGAGCAGGCTGCTGATCTTGATCACAGGCGTCTGGTACAGCGCGATTCCGATTGTTTTTGACCCTACCGAAATCGGAGAGGCCAGAAAACCGGTCGGCTCATCAGCGGCTGTCGGATATCGCGCGGCATCAGCCTTGTGAACGGCATCTGAGGGGCCGTTGAGCGCCTTATTGAAAACACGGGCTGCGACGGTGTCCTGCCATTCGCCCTCATTCAAGTTACGCGCGAAATCGGCACGTTTGTTCACAGTGTAAATTACATCTCCAGCCGTATTCACAAACATAAGGTCCGGATAACCGTTCAAATCCGCGTAGTCGCGCATCACCTGATGGTGTTTGGCATGAGCCCGGTCGTAAGGTTTGCGTCCGGCTTTAACCAGTTCTGCGCGCTCGTCTTCGGGATGAGGGTTGTCAGTCACATATATTGTCGTCAGCAACTCCTGTGCCCGGTCGCCATACTTGGTCCAATTGGCATCAAAATCCGAATAAGCGGCCCTTAACGTCTTGCCGGAGACATGGGACGCGACGGCTTGTTGTTGTCCGGTGAGATAGTCGAGCAGAGCATCCTTCCGGCTTTCTGCAAGGCTGCTGAGTTTTTCGCGCGACATTTCAAGGATGCTGTGAGCACCTGAAAAATAGCTGGCGGCACCCACACTTGCCGAGCAAAGCAATGCAATTCCGACCATGATGATCGGCAGCTTCCTGGATACCTGCACAACAGCCTCCCCATTGAAAAAGGCGGTTCGCCTGAGCGCACCGCCAAACTTTTGATTGTTAGAGTTTCTCGACATTCACGCCGAACGTACGGCACCGATGACATCGCCGCTGTCCGGATCAACGACTGGCACGCTCACCTGGCTTTGCAGCAGCTGGGTGCTTTCGTCTTGTTCCAAGTCGCTGATGTGAACCGATCCGGGGCCCTTGCCGAAGGTGTCCTGCCACTTGGCTTCATCACCCTGCCAATAATCTGAGGTGACGTCGCTCTGCCCGACGTTCAGCCCCTTGGCATCCATCACGAAAATCTCTGTAAACAGACCATCGCTGCTGTCTTGGATATCGGCCAGGTAACCCGACAAATCATTGTCCAAGATAGCGTGGATCATCGGCTGATCGATGGAGTCGGCCTCAGACCTCCATGTGGTATCCAGCTCATCGATTTTCGTCTGATCGTATCCGGACGTTTCGGTGTTTTGAGCCTTGACTGCGGCCGTTACCTCTGACGCAGCTGCGATTTCTGCAATCTGAGCATTGGCAAGCGTCTCGAGCTCTGACTGGAATTCATTGGCGCCTGCTAGCTGGATAGAGCAAAGCAATGCTGCTGTGGATAGGAATAGACCTCGCATGCGAACCTCCTATTCGGCGAAAGCGAAGCTAATTGTTCCCCCCAGAGATTAAGAGTAAGTATATATACGAATGAATAAAAGTAGAATATATTATAAAATACAACCTAAGCGTATTTTTATCTATCCAGGATGGTGTCCCAGAAAATTACTTGCAGACGTTTCAGCCTGCCGCAAACTTACCCTTGGTGAAAAAGTCAGTTTCCAGTGAGCGGCAACAAACTTGCGCTTTTGGAAAAGGTCGGGTATACCCGCGCCCGCGTTTACCCCCCTGGAGGAGGCGCTTGTGGACCGATCCCGGACAACTGAAGTCACGCACGGCGCAGAAATCCGCCGGTCCGATTTTATACCCATAGGAGTTTGCCATGGCTACCAGCTATGAGCTGAAGGCGTCGGCACGTGAACGGGTGGGAAAGGGGTCCGCTCGTGCATTGCGTCGCGAAGGTCTTCTTCCTGCCGTGATCTACGGCGACAAAAAACCACCCCTCTCGATCGCGGTGCCGATCAAGGAAACCACCCTCACTCTGCACAAGGGTGGCTTCATGACGCATATCGGCACGATCACTGTCGATGGCAAGAAGCACCAGGTCATTGCCAAGGACTATCAGCTGCATCCGGTGCGTGACGATGTCATGCATGTTGATTTTCTGCGCGTTGGCAAGGACACGACGTTGACCGTGGAAATCCCGGTGCACTTCCTGAATGAAGACAAGTGCCCAGGTATCAAAAAGGGCGCAGTTCTGAACATCGTCCGTCACGCAGTCGAAGTCACGGTTCCTGCGGACGAAATCCCGGAAGCGTTCGAAATCGACTTGTCCAAGGCTCAACCGGGCGACACGTTGAACATCTCCGACGTCAACCTGCCGGAAAATGTACATCCGACGATTACAGATCGCGATTTCACCATCGCAACGATCGCGGCTCCGGCCGGCATGAAATCGGAAGATGACGCTGAGGGCGGTGATGAAGGCGAAGGCGAAGGCGGAGAAGACGCATAAGCTCTTCCGGCAATCGCAAGCTTTTGAGGGGGACGGTTTTACCGTCCCTCTTCTTTTTGTATAAGCGGCGCGTCAAATCTGAAACTTAAAGGCGATTGCTTCATGCGTTTGATTGTCGGTTTGGGAAATCCTGGCGCTAAGTATGAGCGCAATCGTCACAATATCGGGTTTCTCGCGGTAGACGAGATCCATCGCCAATCATCGTCTTTCGCGCCATGGAGGGCTCGGTTTCAAGGCCAGGTGTCAGAAGGTCTGCTTGGCTCTGAAAAAGTGCTGCTACTGAAGCCGTCCACTTTTATGAATGAATCCGGGCGGGCGGTCGGCGAAGCGATCCGCTTTTACAAACTGCAGCCGGACGATGTGGTGGTCATTTATGATGAATTGGACCTGCCACCTGCAAAATTCCGCATGAAAAAAGGCGGCGGACATGGCGGCCACAACGGTTTGCGCTCAATCACGGCCCACATCGGCGAAAACTACCGCCGCCTGCGGCTGGGAATCGGGCATCCGGGCGAAAAACGCCTTGTTTCCAATTACGTGCTCGGCGACTTCGCGAAAGCCGATAGGGAGTGGCTGGAGCCGCTGCTGGATGAAATTGCACGTCATGCGGATTTGCTCGCTGCCGGCAAAGATAGCCAGTTCTCCAACAAACTGACCCTGGCGCTGGACCCTGAAAAAGCGAAGCGCCCGGCTAGAACAAGCACCGAGACAAAGTCAGCACCATCGGGAAAGCCGGGTCCCAAAGGCCAAAGCCATATCCGGCAGGCCCGGCAAACAAAAACGGCCGAACTGCCGAAAAAGGGGCCAATGGCGGAGATGCTCAAAAAGCTTCTGGGCAACAAAGACGCCACCTGACGGCCGCACCTTGTCATGCCGGCGTTGCTCCGTATGTCTACTGGAAACGACACCGTCACAAGAGCCACCCCTATGACATCTTATCCGTTCTTCGCGCTAGTAGCCTGCTTCGGTTTAACTGTCCTTTCAACTCCACCTGCTGGCGCCTTTGAGCCGTTGGCTGGCCAATTCGACGCAGATGCCGCCTGCCCGGCCTTTCAGTCAATCCGCAACACGACCAATCCGGGAGACGTCACCACACGGCCAGGCACGTCCTACACTGTGCAGGGCCTGAACAAAACCGGCGGCGATTATGTGCTAGTCGAGATACCTGATGCGCCGGTCACCACGCAGCGTTGGGTGGAAACCACGTGTGGCCAGTTGACCCCTGCTAGTATCGCAGAAAGGCAGGGGGAAAGCACCGACAACGTGCTCGCGCTGAACTGGCAACCGGCCATTTGCGAGACTCGTTCGCACCTGCCGGAATGCAAGGCCCTTAACTCCGGGCGCTTGCCCAGAGCTGTGGCCCAGCTCTCCATCCACGGCCTGTGGCCCCAACCACGGGACAACGTCTATTGCGGAGTTGACCCGGCATTGGTTCGCCTTGATGAAAGCGGGAACTGGGACCGCTTGCCTGAACCGGATGTCGACCGGGAGACACGAAGAAATCTTACCGATGCCATGCCTGGCATTGCCAGCGGTCTGGAGCGGCATGAATGGATTAAACACGGTACGTGCTACCGGGGGCTGGGCGGCGCCGACGAGTACTTTGACGACACGCTTCTTCTGACTGACGCCATCAATCAAAGCGAGTTGGGCGACTTTCTGCCAAACGGGATCGGACAATATATATCGATCCGCAGAATCCGGGATGCATTTAACCGGTCTTTTGGCGACGGCACCGGCGAACGCGTCTCTTTGGTTTGCACTGAAGATGGCACTCGAAACCTTGCACTTGAAATCCGTGTCAATTTGAAGGGGCAGATTTCACCGCAAACCCCCATCTCCGAACTGTTAAAGGCAGCAAGCCCCGTCGCACCCGGCTGCCGAGGTGGCATCATTGACGGGGCCGGTTTACAATAGTGCAGCCCCGTCTTTCCGCCCTTCGCCCGTGGGGAGCCTTGACCTCAGCCGGAGCTTCCGGCAAATAGCCGACAACCTTTTTTCAGCTTCCCAACCGAAAGCGACCTCACATGGGATTTCAGTGCGGCATTGTCGGGCTGCCGAATGTCGGCAAGTCCACGCTCTTTAACGCGCTCACGAAAACAGCCGCCGCTCAGGCGGCAAACTACCCTTTTTGTACGATCGAGCCGAACACCGGCGAAGTGGCCGTACCCGATCCCCGTCTGGATGCCATTCGCGGCATTGCCGGATCAAAGGAAGTCATTCCGACCCGCATCACCTTTGTCGATATTGCGGGCCTCGTGCGCGGAGCCTCTAAGGGCGAAGGCCTTGGCAACCAGTTTCTGGCGAATATCCGTGAAGTCGATGCGATCGTTCATGTTCTTCGTTGCTTTGAAGACGGCGATATAACGCATGTGGAAGGCAAAGTTGATCCGATCGAGGATGCTGACACGGTCGAGACCGAGCTCATGGTCGCGGACATGGAAAGCCTCGAACGCCGGATCGCACCCTTGAAGAAAAAGGCGACAAGCGGAGACAAGGAAGCGAAAGCGGTCATCCCTGTCATGGAAGCGGCCCTGGCACTGCTTCAGGACGGCAAACCGGCACGCACGCTAGGTCTCACTGATCCGGAGGAAAAAAAGATCCTGGACGGATTGAACCTGCTGACGTCAAAGCCCGTTCTTTATGTGTGCAATGTTGATGAAGCCGCAGCAGCAACCGGCAATGCGCTGTCTGAGAAAGTTGTTCAAAAGGCCCAGGCGGAGGGCGCGGGAGCAGTGGTTATTTCCGCGGCCATCGAAGCTGAAGTTTCGCAGCTCGATAAAGAAGAACAAGCAGAATTTCTTGAAACAATTGGCCTTGAAGAACCCGGCCTCGACCGATTGATCCGGGCCGGATACGATCTTCTCGGCTTGATCACTTATTTCACGGCCGGGCCAAAGGAAACCCGGGCATGGACAATTACACAGGGCACCAAGGCACCCGGTGCAGCAGGTGTCATTCACACGGATTTTGAGCGCGGGTTCATTCGTGCCCAGACAATCGCCTATAACGACTACGTGTCATTGGGAGGCGAGACAGCTGCCAAGGAAGCCGGCAAATCCCGTGACGAAGGCAAAGAGTACATCGTCAAGGACGGCGATGTTTTGCTCTTCAAGTTCAACACGTGATCTTGGAGACTTCGTCATGAGTCCGCTTGCTATTGACGCTCCGGAGCCGGTGACCCTGCCGGTCTTCCGCAGCGAAGCCTCTTTTCCGGTCAACCGGGTTTACTGTATCGGCAGGAACTATGCCGCTCATGCTGTTGAAATGGGCCACGATCCTGACCGCGAGCCACCGTTTTTCTTTCAAAAAAATCCGGACAATGTCTATTGCGGGCAAACCTTCCCCTACCCGGCCATGAGCGCAGACGTGCATCACGAGATCGAGTTGGCGGTTCTCCTGAAATCCGGCGGCTCCGACATTTCGGAGCGGGATGCGCTTGAGCATGTGTTCGGCTATGCGGTTGCGCTTGATATGACCCGGCGCGATCTTCAGGCCGAAGCAAAAAAATCAGGCCGTCCCTGGGAAGTCGCGAAGGCATTTGAACATTCTGCGCCGATCAGCGAAATCCTGCCGATTTCGGAGATTGGTCACTTGCAAAACGGGCGCATTTCCCTGTCGGTCAACGGAGAGCTGCGCCAGGAAGGTGATCTCAATCAAATGATTTGGAAAGTGCCCGACATGATCTCCTATCTGTCCCGCTACTTTTCCTTGGCTGCTGGCGACGTGATTCTGACCGGCACTCCCTCTGGGGTTGGCCCCGTTCAAAAGGGCGACAAACTGGACGGCCATATCGATGGTCTGCCGGATCTCAGTGTGACCGTCATTTAGACTAGCAGGAAAAAGAAAAAACCCGGCCGCAAGCCGGGTTTTCCTTTTCAAAGAAACGGCATGGCCGTCTAGCGCTGGTAGAAGGCCCGCCAGTTGCCCGGCACTTCCGTTGGCCTGAGACTGTCCAACTCCTGACGCCGAGCAGCCGCACTGTCAGGAAGACTGACCCGGTCTTCGATCAAATAGCCACCCGAAACAACGCCAAAAAACACCGACCGGATGCCGGTTTGCCGCCCGACCGGAGACGCTTGGTTCATGGGCAGGCCAAAACCTGACAGATGGTAACCTGATCCGGCAAAGTCTCTCGCCAGGAAGCCCTGAGCCGACAACAATCCCGTTTGACGATCAAGACGTAGGGGCAGGGTCTGACTGACCCGCTCCGCTGCCAAAGTGCTCCCGTCAAAACGGCCGCGAATAGTCACAAATGCACCGAGAGCAAAATCCTGTCTCATCTCTACCCGTGTTGAGCCGACACCGTTCCCGGTACCGACCGGGCGAAACTGACCACTTAAAGTGACAGGCACATTGGGAGCTTTCACAACACGGCTGGCCACGATGCGTTGGCCGCGCCAAAGACCGCTGACGCGAACCGTGTCGCCTGCCCGCAATCGCACTGCCGAACCGGTGAAATCGACAACCGGTGTTCCAGCGGGTATGTCCACCCGTGTTCCCATGACTTCTATCGCCCCCCGGCCGGCCGAGGTCACAGGACCAGAGATCGGGTAAAAGCGCACAACCCGGTTGGCAGAAGGACCGCTGGCCGAAGAACGGATAGAGGCGAATACCGTATCTCCTGTTTCGACGGCGCCACCGCCAAGCCGGTTCGGAAAACTCGACAGGCGCGCATTTGCCGTCTCGATCCGCATCCCGTTGACAACAATGCTCCCAAGACGGTCAACCGGACCGAAAACAATACCTGTTCCTCCGATGCCGCCGTCCCGGTTGTGGGCCTGTTGCGCAAGGGAGTCTGACGGAGGCACAGCCAAAGCCAGACCAATGATCATCAAAAGAAAAGCCACGAACTGGAGCAGTTTGCCACGTTTAAAGGCTTGAACACTGATGCGCATACGGGAAACGAAATCAGTCATTTCCTGACGCCCTGTCTTTGGCGGTATCATTTTCGTCCTCTGATTTGGATACATCCGTTTCCGGCTCTGTGTAGAAAAACATACCGAACCGGAACCTGTGCTTTGCATCTGCAGCCGACCTGTCGTGCTCTTGAAGAGTACTTGCAGATTTGTTCAAATTTTGGAGCACTGCCATTCCCGCCGCGCGTGCATCGGCATCCAACTGCGCGACAGACTTGTCCGTCAACTGATGATAAAAGACCGCGCGTTCAAAAAAAACGGGCGCACCGCCTTCAGCGGTCACATTGTGCGTTGCCGCCAACACGTGATCGCGAAGGTTCTTGCCCCAAAAATCATACAGGTCGGACCGGTCACCTGTTGGAATATAGGCTTGGGTTCGAAGGACCACCTCATCAGATGCCTCCCGTATCTCTATCAAGCGTTGAGCGGACATAGCCTCCAAAACAGAGGCAGGGCGAATATCTGTGCTGACCTCCCGCACGATGTCGGCAAAACTCGGCGCGCCGTCCGGCTGCCGGGTCCTCGGCAGCGGCGCGGGCAGGCCATCTGGCGTCTGGTACTGACTGCTTCCCAACCACCGGCCGACCACATTTCCAATCACACTGGGTTTGGCTTCCGGCGGTGTTTGCTCATCCCGCTCCCGGATTGCCTTTACGTCCTTCCGATGAACACCGGTGATCGCAGTGATGCGGCTATCAGAAGGCGGTTTGCCGTCTGCCGTGTCCTGAGAGGCAACATCGACAAGCACTTCCTTAAGAATTGAAAGTCCGGTCGAAAGCGGAACGCCATGCGCAATCATGGCCTTTGCGATGGGACGCAAAACGGTGCGCAAGGCTTTCTCGAATAGCGACTTGCTCGACATTTGCTGTGGCGTTTTTGGCGTCTGTTCCGGCATTCCCGAGTGCGATCTCCTTCCGCTCAGATATAGGCCAACGCTGTCAACAAAAACACAATTTTTACCTGCGACCTCTTGTCGTGGGAAATTTTCCCACAATATACGATCTCGCTGAACCGCCGTGGCGCGATAGCCAGGACGAGGACTACCGGCGTGCAGGCAAAGCGAAGTGCAAAAGTGGTTTGAACCGAAGAGAAAGGGAAACTGTGATGGCAAGCATGACAATTGCGGAAATCGTTGCTGCATCCGGCAGTGGATTTGACGCGAATACCAGCGATTTCAACATTCTACGTGCTGCACTGGAGGCCGCCGGGCTAACAGCAACACTTGACAGCCCATCCGCTGATTTGACGGTGTTTGCTCCGACCGATGCGGCATTTATCGCATTAGCAAACAGCCTTGGGGCGAACGTTTCAGACACAGACGAAGAAGGTGCTTTCAACGCAATTGTGTCGACACTCACTGAGCTTTCGGGGACAAACGACCCAATTCCGCTTTTGACCGACATTTTGCTTTATCACGTCTCGCCAACCGCGAAATCACTAACTGAGATCACCAACTCATCGTCGATCGCAACGACACAGGCTGCGACGCTGACACCGGCTGGAAATTCGCTTGTGGATATTGATACAGACCTCAAAGACCCATCATTCGTCTCCGGGGCGACTGATATCGCCGCGACAAACGGCACCGTGCATGTGATCGACCGGGTTCTCCTGCCCATTGATGTTCCGCAAGCCGTTGCAGATCTGACGATTGCCGACGTAGTCGCCTCGTCCGGGGGCCAATTCGATAGCAATGGCGGCGACTTCGATATCCTTTTGACCGCTCTCAACACCGCTAACCTGACAGACACGTTTACCGACAAGACCGCTGACTTCACAGTATTCGCCCCAACGGACGATGCCTTTATCTCACTTGCGCAAACACTGGGAGCAAACGTGCAAAATGGTGATGAAGCCGGCGCTTTTTCGGCAATTGTAGACACTTTAACGGCTCTAGACCCAAATGGGGACCCCATTCCGCTTCTCACCACCATCCTGACATATCATGTGTCCTCTGGCGGCAAGACCCAGGCCGAGCTCCTTGGTCTCACCGAAGTATCAACACTGTCTGGTGAAACACTGGTTGTTCGGCCAAACCATATCGTCGACAAAGATCCACAGGTCGACAACCCGTCCTACATCTCAGATTTGGCAAACCTGGAGACGCAAAACGGCTTCGTTCAGCCAATTGATGGCGTACTGCTTCCGTTGAATGTCAACGAGGCAATCCCGGTGCCGGATGTGACTTTTGACTTTGACGGAAATGGCGCCCAACTCGTGCGCCTATACCAAGCAGCCCTCGGACGTGCGCCGGACCAGGAGGGCTTCGATCATAATCAGATATTGTTGAGCGGCGATATGACTTTGAAGCAGATGGCAAGCGCCTTTGTTCAAAGTACGGAGTTTGAGCAGCGCTTTGGCGCAAACACATCCGATGAGGAGTACATTAATGCCTTGTACAACAACGTTCTCGCACGCGATGCAGACACAGGCGGACTGTTGGAGTGGGATGATCGCCTTGACAGTGGTGCATGGGACCGTGCTGAAGTCCTGATCGGCTTTGCAGAAAGTCCGGAGAACCAAGCTTTGACCACTGATTTGGTGGCGCTGTTCACATAATCCCTAGACGGCTTGTTTCACGAACGCACTTTTAAAAGCAAAAAACCCGGTTGGAGTTCAACCGGGTTTTTCTTAGCTGCGGTCCAGACCTTGCATGGTGAGCGGATTGGGTTGTTTGTCCGGCCCACCGGAGAACGAACCGGCCCACGATTTAATTCTTTTCCCCCAGTACCGACGTGCAATGGCGCGTGCTTGCATGGTTGTATCGGGAACATCGAAATAGTACTTCGGAATTTGCATTGGCTGATCTCCTATCCGAATTGGCGTCATTTGCTGAAGCCAATATGAGGATGAGACATGGCCAGAACCTGTTCGGTTCATTAAGGTTTGGACACAAATACCAAACTCTGGTTTAGCCCGGCCAAACTGACCTTCGCACAGAACGCCCAACTGTCTGCAACGCTACGTCTTTTTTTGGAGCAACACAGTTTTGACCACTGATCAAGCATTGCTTTTTAGCCTTTTTGGCGTGCTTTTCGCGCTGCTGATCTGGGGTCGGATTCGCTATGATCTCGTGGCGTTTTGCGCGCTTATTTCCGCCTCGATTCTTGGATTGGTGCCCGCGGATGCGGTGTTTTCAGGGTTTGGCAACGCGGCCGTTATTATCATTGCGCTGGTTTTGGTGGTCTCCCGGGGGCTGATGAACTCGGGCGCGGTCGAGCTCGTGGCGAGCAGGCTTTTGTCGTCGGACAGAACATTACCCGCGCATCTGGGTCTTTTGTCTGTCGTGGGGGCAGGCCTCTCCGCCATTATCAACAATGTAGCTGCCCTCGCCTTGCTTATGCCGCTGGATATGGAGGCCGCGAAGAAAGCGGGCCGTTCCGTGGGCCTGTCGCTCATGCCGCTGTCGTTTGCGACTATCCTAGGCGGAATGATAACGCTGATCGGGACGCCGCCGAATATTGTCGTTGCTCAATACCGGCAGGATGCGCTTGGAGAGCCTTTCACCATGTTTGCATTTGCGCCGGTCGGGCTTGTCGTGTCTGTCATTGGCGTTGCCTTCGTCACTTTTGTCGGATGGCGCTTGTTGCCAAAACGCCTTCGCGAGCAGGGCGAAGACTTGAACATCGATGAAAACCTGTACGTCGCGGAACTGAAAGTGGGTGAAAACACCGGAGACGATGACATAACCGTTGGTCACCTCTACCCGGTTGCCGACGAAAAGGACGTCAATATTATCGGCCTGGTCCGGTCAGGCCGGCGTTTGAAGGGCTTTGCGAGTGCAGAACCGGTCAAGCAAGGCGATTATCTGATTGTTGAGGGCGAGCCCAAAGCCATCGAAAACTTCATGGGTGCGGCGAACCTCGACTTCGCAGGTTCAGAACGCCACAAGGGCGGACTAAAAGGATCAAGCCTGTCCCTGCGCGAGGCCATTGTGCCCGACGGCGCGCGGATTGCCGGACGCACCGCTTTCAGCCTCCGGCTTCTCTATGGCCATGGAGTGACGCTGCTCGGAATATCCCGTCAGGGCAAAACGGTTCATTCCCGGGTTAGACATCAAGCCATCCGGCCCGGTGACGTTCTGCTTCTTCTTGGGCGGGATGACCGCCTTGAAGCCGCGGTCAATTGGCTGGGTGTGTTTCCGCTTGAAGGCAAAACTACAAGCCTTGTCCAACGCAACAAGGCATGGCTTGCAATCGCCGCGTTTGCCTGTGCCATCCTGGCGGCTGTTGCCGGCCTTGTGTATTTGCCGGTCGCACTGGCAGCTTGCGCTGTTTTTTACATCGGCGCAGGTCTGGTCGGCGGCACCGAGGTTTATGAGGCTATCGAGTGGAAAGTCATTGTGCTTTTGGGTTCACTAATTCCACTTGGCCAGGCGTTTGAGACATCCGGCAGCGCGCAGTTGATTGCCTCCAGTATCATCTCGCTGACGGATGGTTTCCCGATCTGGATTGCACTGGTTGTCTTGATGGTTGTCACAATGACGCTGTCAGACTTCCTCAACAATGTAGCGACCTGCCTGATCGCCGCCCCCATCGGGCTACAGATCGCTCAGACCCTAGACGTCAATCCAGATGCGTTTTTGATGGGAGTTGCAGTCTCGGCCTCCTGTGCTTTCCTGACGCCGATCGGCCATAAGAACAACACGATCATCATGGGTCCCGGGCGCTATCACTTTGGAGACTATTGGCGGATGGGACTTCCGTTGGAGCTGCTGGTTCTATCTGTCTCGATACCGGCAATCCTGTATTTCTGGCCGCTCTAGCAAGCTTCTAAATTGCGGCCAGTGTAAGAACGGGGCATGCTTGCCCGAAAAGGCACTCTTTTGGTCTGTGGCGCGGGGGCTGATCATGCTCAGCAGATTCTTGAATTCCGGGCGGCGTTCATTCGAAAGCCTCAGCGAGAAGGAGGTGCTGGCGCTTGCCATATCTTCAGAAGAAGATGACGCCCGCATCTACAGCGCGTTCGCTGAAGGCTTGAAAGAACAATACCCTGGGTCGGCCGCTGTATTTGAGGGCATGGCCCGGGAAGAAAACCAGCACCGACGAAGACTGATCGATCAGTTCACCGCGCAATTCGGTGATGAAATACCACTGATCAGGCGCGAACACGTCCGTGGCTTTTATCAACGCAAGCCATACTGGCTGGTCCGGCCGCTCAAGCTGGAAAGAGTCCGTGCGATGGCAGAAGGCATGGAGGACCAAGCCTACCGGTTCTACATCGAGGCTGCAAAACGAACCAAGACCGCCTCGATGCGCAAATTACTGGGCGATCTAGCGAATGCTGAAAAAGGCCATGAAAATCTTGCCCGCAAACTGAGTGAGAAACATGCCCCCGCCGATGTGCAGGAAGAAGAAGAGGCCCAAGAGCGGCGTCAATTCATCCTCACCGTTGTTCAGCCCGGCCTTGCCGGCTTAATGGACGGTTCGGTTTCCACCCTTGCGCCGATATTTGCGGCCGCTTTTGCCACAGGCGACACCTGGCAGACCTTTCTGGTCGGGCTGTCTGCCTCTGTTGGTGCCGGTATCTCCATGGGCTTCACAGAAGCCGCCCATGATGAC
The DNA here is from genome assembly GCF_007830545.1 of Roseibium hamelinense. GTDB lineage: Bacteria > Pseudomonadota > Alphaproteobacteria > Rhizobiales > Stappiaceae > Roseibium > Roseibium hamelinense. Next base: position 267,926 of record NZ_VLLF01000006.1, on the reverse strand, counting down.
GGCGTATTGTCGGGCCGTGGTTCTCCGCTTATCCGAGGCCTCGCCTCCGGTATCATGACCGCCATCGGCGGATTGGGGCACGCCCTGCCCTATCTCATCCCGGACTTTTGGCTCGCAACCAGCATCGCAGCGGCGGTTGTCTTCATCGAGCTCTGGGCCATTGCCTGGATCCAGAACAAGTTCATGGACACTCCGTTCCTAAGAGCAACGTTTCAGGTGGTTCTTGGCGGAGCATTGGTGTTTGCGGCGGGCATATTGATTGGAAATGCCTGACATCACCGCTCTTTACACAGTGCGTCTTTAGTGCTTCCAAACCAATTGACGCTGAGTTAGCTTCACTTCGGCGGTAAGCGCGCACCATTATAGCAAGCCGCTTTGGGGGAGCAGAGATGAAAGTATTCAAAACGCTTTTGACAGCGGGAGCCTTTTCTATGACAGCAGGGCTAGTGCTTGCTCAAGGCACCGGGTCTGAAGGCTATTTCCAGATCTACAACAACACCGGTGGCAACGTTGCGATTGGCTTTTACACAAACGATGGCAACGGCTGGAGTGACAATTGGCTGGAGGCTGAACTCGCTCCGGGCGAAAATGGAGCCGCTGAATTTACAGCAGACACCGGCAATTGCGATCAGGTGTTTCAGGTTGGCTGGTTGGGCGAGGATGGCAGCGAAGTCATGGATGAGCCGATCTCCATCGACATTTGCGCTGCGAGCAACGTGTATCTCGACGACAACGAGATTTACTACGACTGACGATACAGCCCGGGTCTCCTTGGCCCAGGCCGCTTTTTCTGGAATCTGCTACACGTAAGGCCATCCCTTGCGATCACTGCGGTTTCCGGGCCCACACCAAAGTGGTCATGCCCGGGATCATTTCGCGGGTGTTCACATCCTCGAAGCCTGCCGCCTCCATAAGATCTGAGACATAGTCGCTGGTGATCGATTTGGCATGCGGGTTGAAAGCGGTGTGCTGCAACTGCCACAAGGCTGCAAGCTTCGGCCCCGTGCGCTCACCGCTTACCATGAAATCATGCACCATGAAGTGCCCGCCAGGCGGCAGGGTGACCATGGCGTTTTTGACGAGACCCGGGATCGCCTTTCCCGGCACGCCTGAAAACAGGTAGGACATCAAAACCGCGTCCGCCTCTGCCGGCCAGACATCGTCGAGGGCATTGCCGGGCTGATACCAAACCCGATCGGACAGCCCTGCCTTCTTGATGAACTCTTCACCGACCTTCGCCACATTTGGGAAATCTAAAATAGTGGACTTCAGCTCGGGATACGCTTCGCACAATGAAATCGAAAACGCACCTGTCCCGCCACCTACATCCAGCAGAGACCGCGTCTGCGACAAATCAACGAGCTTTGCCAGCGTTCGCCCCGGCCCTAGAGAACCGGCATGCTGAGACTGGGAGTACAGCCGCGCCTCGTCGGCATCGCTGAACCATTGCGCATAGGAAGATACCTGATCCGGTGCCAAGTTGTCCGTCAGTGCGTCATTGAGCTGCGTCAGGAATGGGTACATTTGCCGATCGATCTGAAACCGCAAATAATCGCCAAAGGCATATTTTCGGCCTGTGACTAGAAAGGCATCTGCAGCCGGCGCATTTTTGAAACGGCCGTCATCGGCTTCGACAAGACCAAGTGTGTTCAACGCCGTTAAAAGTGTTGTCGCCCGATCGGAATCCAATCCGGTTTCCGCCGCCACTTCGTCTGCAGCCAGCTCTTTGTCCGACAGTGCCGAAAACAAATCGACATGGAGAGCGGCAAAGAGGGCTTTCGACCCCATAAAACCAAAAGCAATTTCAGAAATTTGCTCTGCTGTCTCCAATGGTTGCTTCGCCATAAAAGTCCCTTCAATAGTATAAAATTTCGCCGCCAAAGAATATAATCCCTGGTGGCTTGAAAATATTTGGCTACGGCTCGTCATTATACGACCACAACAGGAATTAGCAAATCTACCATAATAGGCAGACAATCGAATACATTTTCCTCATTTGCATCAAATCCGAATACATTTTTCAGTTCGAGCGCCATTTGCTCGCCCGCCGAACAATTCCCTCCGTTCATGTAGCCTGAAGTGTTGAAATTGCTTGTTAATTACGCAGTCAACCGATCAAAAAGCACTCGCTGGCCGGCGGGTGTTGAACTAGGTTCCGCGCATGGATGAGCGCCTGCATTTTGAGGATTTTATCGAGGGTCAGATTTTTCAACTCGGAGAGAAATCGGTCACCCGGGCTGAACTGACGTGCTTTGCAAGAGATTATGATCCGCAACCCTTCCATCTTGACGAAGAAGCGGCACGTCATTCCATATTGGGCGGCCTAGCCGTCTCCGGGTGGCATACCGCCGCGATCGCCATGCGCCTTCTCGCTGACGGGTTACTTAACCGCAGCGCCAGCCAAGGCGCGCCTGGTGTCGATAAATTGAGATGGCTCAAGCCCGTATTGGCTGGGGACGTGGTTCAAGTGGAGACGGCTGTAGTTTCAAAAAGGCCGCTTGCAACGCGCCCATCCCTCGGACTCGTCTATTTTAAAATGACCGTTCTGAACCAGCGCGAAGAACTCGTAATGACACAGGAAAATCCAATCCTCTTTTTGCGCAGGGCCTCCAGAGCATGAGTTTGTTTTTTGATGATGTCGAAATCGGTGATGAGCTGGTGCTGGGCTCATTTACGTTCAGCACCGAAGAAATCATCCAGTTCGCAACACAGTACGATCCGCAGCCATTCCATTTGAGCGAGGCAGAAGCGGCCAAAACCCATTTCAAAAGGCTCTGCGCTTCGGGATGGCATACAGCTGCGATCTACATGAAACTGCTCGTGTCGAAGAACCAGCAACTCATTGAGGAACGCAGGGCATCAGGAGAGCCGGTTGCCGAATTTGGGCCCTCACCGGGCTTTGATGGTCTGAAATGGCTCAAGCCGGTTTATGCGGGCGACACCATTACTTACAAACGAATAGTCACAGGCAAGACTGAGAGCCGCAGCCGTCCACGCTGGGGGCTAATCCACGCCGAGAATCATGGTCAAAATCAAAAAGGCGAAGCGGTCTTTTTTTTCAAGAGCACAGTGTTTGTCGAGCGGGCAAACAGATCCGAAGCCACGACCGGCCACTTAGGCGGATAAATGGCGCCACGCCGTTAAAGCGATCGGGCAAACAGGATTTCGTCGCGGATTTCGATGCCATAGTCGCCGCGCAGCGGAATTTCAGGCTTTTGCTCGCGTTCTTTGTCTATAACGCCTTGCGCAACGCGTTCAAACCGGAAACCACGTCGCTGATAAAACCGGAAAGCATCAAGATTGTCGTTGGACGTGCGAACCGTTAGCCGCTTGATGCCCGACGCGCGGGCATCGTCAACGACCGCATCGAGAAGCAGCGTTCCTGTTCCGCCCCAACGATAAAGCGAGTCGAGCGTCAGGATTTCCCATTCGCTCTGGCGCTTGATCAAGGTTACGAGCCCTACCAGCCCCTGATCGGCAATAGCCGCAAAACCGGGAAGCCGGGACGCATCTACCATTTCGCCATCCAGCAAAATCTCCGGCCCGGCCCAGCGGGCAGTCAATAGCTGGCGCACGGCTTCATGGTCGTCGTCTTCGAGGGGCCGGATGGTGACGCTCATGACTAGATCCCTATCGCTCAAACAGACGGTCCGACATTGGCGTCCGCCCCTGCCATCCGGCGCGCTGAAGCTCCGGCTCAATATGCTCTTCCTCGGGATATCCGAGGCAAAGATACCCGATAAACTGCCAAGTATCTGGAATGTTTAGTGCCTTATGAATAGCGGCGGGGTCAAGTATCGAAACCCAACCAACACCGATACCCTTGATGCGTGCTGCTAGCCAGAGGGTCTGCACCATACCAACGACAGAGTAGGCCATGGTCTCCGGCATGGTTTGCCGCCCAAGTCCATCGCCCTGATGCGTATTAGGGTCACAAAACACGGCAAGATGCTCCGGAGCTTCTCTCAGCCCGGCGAGTTTGAGCGTATAATACAAGGAGGCGCGTTTTTCACCATAGGCACTCGCGGCCTTGGCATTTTCGTTTTCAAACGTCTCTGCAACAGTCCTGCGAGCGTCAGAACCGCGCACACGTACGATGCGCCAGGGTTGGCTGTTGCCGACGGACGGGGCCAGATCGGCCTGCTCAAGAATGTTCAGAAGTTCGCCGTGTGCGATTGGATCGGTCTTGAAACGCCGCACATCCCGGCGCCATGTCAAGAGTGTCTTGAACACCCGTGCGAAGTCGTCGGTAAAGACCGGCGCCGACTCCTGCAGCGTCCTATTGTTAGTGCCCTGGGAATTCGACAAGGGTTCGCACCGGAACGTCGAGAGCCTCAAGTTTCGACCGCCCGCCAAGCTCCGGAAGATCGACGATAAAACAGGCAGCCACAATGTCCGCTCCAATAGACTGCAAGAGCTTGCAGGCAGCTTCCGCCGTGCCGCCCGTTGCAATTAGATCATCAACGACGATGACCTTGTCGCCCGGCTTGATCGCATCCTTATGCATCTCCATTTCATCAAGGCCATATTCAAGCGAATAGGCGATACGGACGGTGTCGTGCGGCAGCTTGCCTTTTTTGCGAATCGGCACGAACCCAGCAGAAAGCTGATGGGCGACGGCGCCGCCCAAAATGAACCCGCGCGCTTCGATACCGGCAATTTGATCCACTTTTGAGCCGGCCCACGGCTGCACAAGGGCGTCGACCGCGCGCCTGAATGCCCGCGCATCACCAAGCAGAGTGGTGATATCCCGGAAGATAATCCCTTCTTTGGGGTAATCCGGGATGGTCCTGATCGCGTCAATCAGTTCCTGTTGAACGGACTTCTCGTTCATCCCTCATGTCTCCTTGTAAGAATCGGGATTTGCCAGCGGCCGTGTTGAGGCACACAGCCGCCGCTTATAGCAAGCGACGGCTGAAACCCATAGCCTTTTACAAAGCCCTCAGGCCTGGACCAGTATCCGGCGGGCAACGGCGTCAAGTTTGGAAACGAGCTCCGGATCACGCGCGTCCGGAGCGGTGAGCACGGCGTGATCGAGAGCGGTGTCCGACCCGACAGGGCACGCAGGGCGCTCTTTTGGAAAGTCTTTTGCCAAACGGCTTACAAGACGCTGCGCATTGCTGGCATTCTCGTGCAGTACCTTCACGATCGCCTTGATGTCGACGGACCCGTGGTCCGGATGCCAACTGTCGTAGTCTGTAATCATCGCGATGCTCGCATAACAAATTTCGGCCTCGCGGGCGAGTTTAGCCTCCGGCATATTCGTCATCCCAATCACATCACAGCCCCAGCTGCGATAGAGTTCACTTTCAGCTAGAGACGAAAACTGCGGACCCTCCATGACCAGATATGTCCCTCCCCGGTGATAGGACAGGCCTTCCGCCTTTGCAGCTTTTTCAATAGAGTCGGCAAGATTGGGACTAATCGGTGCAGCGACCGACACGTGCGCAACAAATCCCGATCCGAAGAAGCTCTTCTCACGGGAAAAGGTACGGTCAATAAACTGATCAACCAAAACGAACATGCCCGGCGCCAAATCTTCACGCAGTGAACCACACGCAGACACAGACACCAGGTCGGTTACCCCGCAGCGTTTCAAGACGTCAATATTGGCGCGGTAATTGATCGTCGAAGGTGAGTGAACATGGCCTCGGCCATGACGCGGAAGAAAGACTGTTTTCAATCCATCGATGTAGCCGATACGAACGCTGTCTGAAGCATCACCCCAGGGGCTTTCGACCCAAACCCACTCCGCATTTTCAAGGCCAGGCAAGTCGTAAACCCCCGACCCCCCAACCACACCCAACACTGACTTCACCATGCCCGACCCCGAATTTTTTTGACAAAGAAATCCGCTAACATGCGGCTCAGCAAGCTGCAACTTTCGAGACCGGTCAAAACAAGAAGGGCCGCTGGAAACAACCAGCGGCCCTTAGAAAGCAACTCGGTGAAAACAAAAGCGTTTAGTGCTTCACGTTGCGCCAGAGGCTCTTCATCGTGAAATAAAGCATTCCAGCGAACACAATCAAAAAGATCATGACACGGAAGCCCATCTTTTTCCGGTCTTCCAGATGCGGTTCCGCAGCCCACATCATGAATGCCGCCACATCCTTAGAGTATTGTTCCACCGTCATCGGGGTTCCATCGGTGTATTCGATCGAATCCGGATAAAGCGGCGGGGCCATGGAGATAAACTGGCCGGCCAAGAACGCGTCGTTGTAATACTGGCCAACGGGCACTTCCATACCCTCTGGCGGCTCTACGTACCCGGTTAGCAGCGAGGTGATGTAGTCGGGGCCCTGTTCTGCATATTGCGTGAAGGCATCGAATACGAACCACGGAAAACCGCGATGTGCTGCGCGGGCCTTGGCGAGAAGCGAGAAGTCCGGCGGATAAGCCCCATTATTCGCTGCCCGGGCGGCCTGCTCGTTCGGGAACGGAGACGGGAACCGGTCAGCAAGGATCGCAGGGCGGTCGAACATGTCGCCGAAATCGTCCGGACCATCTACGACGGTGTATTCCGAGGCGATTTGCTTCGCTTCATCCTCGGAAAAGCTAGGACCACCGTTCTCCGCAAGGTTGCGGAAGGCAACCAGGCGCAGACCATGACACGCTGAACAGTTTTCCCGGTAGACTTTAAAGCCACGTTGAAGCTGCGCGCGGTCGAAGGTTCCGAAAGGCCCAGAGAAGGACCATTGGTACCGGTCTACGTGCGGCTTGTGGTCACCTGCAGCAAGGGCAGGCGCGGCCACCGCAAGCGCTGCGGCGGCCGTAAATGCACGAACCATTTTGATCATGGTGCTCATTTTCTTATAAAACTCCTGATCGGTCCGTCGTTATTTCGTTTCCGGCGCAGCAGCTGCACCTGCCGGCATCCCAGCGCCACCGCCATTTTCCTTCAACACGGCTTCTGAGATCGATGCCGGGAGCGGCAACGGTTTCTCGAGGAAGCCGAGCAGTGGCAGGATGATCAAGAAATGCGCGAAATAGTAGGTCGTGCAGATCTGTGACAGGATCACATAGATCCCTTCCGCCGGCATCGCTCCGAGGTAGCCGAGTGCAACCGCGTTCAGAGCGAAGATCCAGAAGAACTGCTTGAACAACGGCCGATAGGCACCAGACCGGACCTTCGACGTGTCGAGCCATGGCAGGACGAACAGGATCGCAATCGCACCGAACATCAGTACAACACCGCCAAGCTTGTCCGGAACTGCACGCAAAATTGCGTAGAATGGCAGGAAGTACCATTCGGGAACAATGTGTGCAGGGGTTACAAGCGGATTAGCTTCGATGTAGTTGTCTGGATGCCCCATGTAGTTCGGGCTGTAAAACACGAACCATGCAAAGAACACAAAGAACACAACGATCGCAAACGCATCCTTGATTGTGTAGTACGGATGGAAGGGTACCGTGTCTTGCTTCGACTTTGGCTGCACACCCGTCGGATTGTTGTTACCAGTCGTGTGGAACGCCCAAACGTGCAGAATCACAACGCCGAAGATCATGAATGGCAGCAAATAGTGAAGAGAGAAGAAGCGGGTCAAGGTCGGGTTGTCGACCGCAAAGCCGCCCCACAACCACGTCACGATGCTCTCACCAACCAGCGGCAGGGCCGAGAAAAGATTGGTGATAACCGTAGCGCCCCAGAAGGACATTTGCCCCCAAGGCAGAACGTAGCCCATGAACGCCGTTGCCATCATCAATAGGAAGATGATTACGCCCAGGATCCAGGAAATTTCGCGCGGCGCCTTGTATGAACCGTAATACAAGCCACGGAAAATATGGATGTAGACGGCGATAAAGAACATCGACGCACCGTTTGAGTGCAGGTAGCGGATCAACCAGCCAAAGTTAACGTCTCGCATGATGCGCTCAACGCTGTCAAAGGCTTGAGCCGTGCTGCCGATGTAGTGCATTGCCAACACGATACCGGTCAAGATCTGGGAAACCAGAATGACCGCCAGAATACCGCCAAAGGTCCAGAAATAGTTCAGGTTCTTCGGCGTCGGAAAGTCGACGAATGAACCGCGAATGAGCGATATGACGGGCAAACGGCTTTCAAGCCACTTTGCTCCCGCGCTCTGCGGTACGTAATTGGAATGTCCAGCCATGGCTTTCTCCTCGAATCCTAGCTGTTATCCGACCCGGATCGTGCCGTCGGACACAAACTCGTAAGGCGGAATGAGCAAATTCTCCGGAGCCGGACCTTTGCGAATACGTCCAGCGGTGTCGTAGTGGGACCCGTGACACGGGCAGAACCAGCCGCCGAACTCGCCAGCGTCGCCGATCGGCACACATCCAAGGTGTGTACAGATGCCAACCTGAATAAGCCACGGCTCTTGGCCTTCTGCGCCACGGTTTTCGTCCGTGGCAGGCGCGTCGGCCGGCAAATTTGCGTTCCGGGCCAGAGGGTCTGGAAGACTGCTGACCTCGACTTCTTTTGCCTGCTCGATTTCAGATGCGGTGCGGTAGCGGATGAAAACCGGCTTACCGCGCCATTGAACTGTGATCGACTGACCTTCTTGGACCGAAGAAACGTCTACTTCGATAGAAGCCAGTGCGAGTGCGGCAGCGTCTGGGTTCATCTGATCGATGAACGGCCACACGACTGCGCCAGCGCCAATGACGCCCATGGCGCCAGTTGCGATATAGAGGAAATCGCGGCGGGTAGGTTCCGCCGTATCCGAATTTGCCAAGGTCGCGTCCTCTCGAAACCTGTTCAACCTGTGCCGAAAGCCCGCGCTGCAACCGCAGTCCTTCCGGAATGTCCAAAAGGATAGGCGGTTCAAGGCCGGGCTCAACGGGAACGCAGTGCGGCAAGTGCTCGCACCGTGTTCAAGCCGGTGTCTTTTTGCACCCTTCAAACGCCTTGTCCAGATCAACCATGGTTTCAAACCGCATATGTCGCAGGCAAATGCGGGGGTAATTCATTTTTTTGCCCAAATCGTCAAAAAGGGCACAGCATCTTTTCCGCTGCGCCCTTTAATCAAAGCGTGTGCGATGTAATTCAGGCGGCCTTAACCGGATCGAGAAACCCGCCCGACTGGTGGGACCATAGCTGAGCATACAAGCCGTTCTTGTCGAGCAAGTCCTGATGTGTCCCTTCCTCGATTATCCGGCCCGCATCCATTACGATCAGCCGGTCCATGGCAGCAATTGTTGACAGCCGGTGGGCAATTGCGATGACCGTCTTGCCCTCCATCAGGTCGAAGAGGCTTTCCTGGATCGCGATCTCCACTTCGGAATCAAGCGCCGAGGTTGCTTCATCCAACACCAAGATCGGCGCATTTTTCAAAAGAACTCTTGCAATCGCGATCCGTTGACGCTGACCTCCGGACAGCTTTACGCCGCGCTCACCGACATGCGCCTCCAGCCCTGTGCGGCCGGCCGGATCTGACAGACCTTCAACAAATTCGAGTGCATGCGACTTGCGCAGCGCTTCGCGTACCATTTCCTCATCAACATCTGGACGTCCATAGGCCACGTTTTCGAAAATTGACCGATGCAGCAACGAAGTATCCTGTGTCACTACACCGATATTGGCCCTCAAATCGTCCTGTCGGACATGCTTTATATCCTGACCGTCGACCAGCACACGGCCGCCTTCGAGGTCATAGAAACGCAGCAACAGGTTGACCAAGGTCGATTTCCCCGCGCCAGAGCGGCCGATCAAACCGATCTTCTCACCAGGCCGGATTGAGAGGCTTAGCTCCTCAATCACTCCCGCGTCCTTGCCGTAGTGAAACCGGATTCGTTCGAACTGAACGGCGCCCTGCTCCACAACAAGCGGCTTCGCGTCCGGTAAATCGACCACGTCCCGCTCGCGCGAGATGGTGTTGATGCCGTCCTGAACTGTCCCAACGTTCTCGAAAAGACCGGACACTTCCCAAAGGATCCACTGCGACATGCCCTGGAATCGCAAGACCAATGCAACGGCGACCGCGATTTCACCCGTTGTCACCTGCCCGCGCTGCCAAAGCAGGATGGACAGAAGCCCGGTTGCGAACAAAAGCAGCATGTTGATGGTGGTCAACGTGATGTTCATGCCCGTTACGAGCCGCATCTGGGAGAACACGGTTTTCAGGAAGTCCATCATGGACCGCTTGGCATACTCCTCTTCGCGGGCCGCGTGTGAGAACAGCTTGACTGTCGAGATGTTCGTGTAAGCGTCCACCACGTGTCCGGTCATCACAGACCGAGCATCTGCCTGATCCTTCGAGACATCTTTGAGGCGGGGCACGAAGAACCGGATCACAGCCAGATAGCAGATCAGCCAGGTCATGAAAGGGATCACAAACACCCAGCTCGCCTCTGCAACCACAAACAGACCAGCCGTGAAATACACTCCGACATAAACAAGGATGTCCGCAATCCGAGTGACTACCTCTCGGACTGCGAGGGCCGTCTGCATCAGTTTGTTTGCAATCCGCCCAGCAAAGTCATTCTGGTAAAAAGACACGCTTTGGCGAAGCAAATAACGATGCACCCGCCAACGCACCGACATTGGATAAGTCCCCATCAAGCCCTGATGGAAAATGATCTCAAAAAAGGCACTGGCGACCGGCAATAAAATGAGAATGACAATTCCCATCCAAAGCAAGCGCCAGCCGTTGTCGGCAAAGAACGTTTCCGGGTTTTGATCGCCCAGCCAGTTCACCAGATCCCCAAGAAATGTGAAGACCATGACCTCGAGAACGGCAACAACCGCGCTTGTCAGCGAAACGCAAGCGAGAATTGGCCAAACGGGCTTTGTATAATACCAGCAGAAGCCCCAAAAACTCTTGGGCGGAACGTCAAGTTCCTTATCCTCAAATGGATCGATCAGATTTTCGAATTGCTTATACATTGCGAACCTTTCCCATCCGGACAAGCGTCGCGGATGCTTCCAGGATGGTTTCATCTTCGCCCTGGGGCTCGGTTTTTGGCACTCGCCACACATATACCGGTTTTGAGACCAGAAGCGCAGCTACAAGCGCGCTGAGCAGAGCAAAAGAGAAGACCGCTGTACCGATCAGCAGGTCAATGATATGGGCTGTGAAGCCAGCGGAGCGCATTGCGCTTCCTTTCGTGATGACAGTTTCAATTTGACCAAGCTCATGAATGAGCATTGGGACATAAAAAAGGGCTGTGACGATGACCAGCGCGAACAGAAATCGTGCTGCCACAAGCGCCAAACGCCTTGCGAAAAAGCGCGCACCCACCGGCTCCGGCCGAATGGGAAGCTGAACATCGGAGCCGTTCTCATCGGAAAACGGGTCCATAGGAAATCGAGCAGACATCTGGTGTCTCCGAAATAGTGTTTCATGATCGACGGGACCTGAACACGCCTCATGGCGTGCAGCGCGCTGTAAAGAAGCGCTGCTTACGGTCGCCCGTCGGGGTAATCTAGAGTGAGGCGAACCGGCTCCGGTTGCGGTGACGGTTTTGCCGATTGTTTGAACCGAGCTCTATCATGTGCACCGTATTGCGCCCGTGTTTGAGGGGCTTCATAGCGGTCCATGTCCCGCGATGCGACGATGGCACTGGCAATGAAACTCACGATCGCAAAGGCGACAATCGCCGTGCCAAAGAACAGTTCACCAAGATGCCCTGCGAACTGTGCAGGGACCATGGCGACGTCATCGACCACAACGGCATTCAAACGCGCGAGCACCTGAATGAAGACGGGAATGAAGAACACAACCGCCAAACAGAGCACAGCAGCCAGGAAAATAGCGATTGTTGCCAAAGCGCATTTCAAACACCCAGCAACACTGCACAGGTAAAGACCGCTTTGCAGTCCACGGAAAGGCACGTTCGGCAATGCGAACGGGTCCAAGGGATAACGAGCAGACATCGGATCTCTCCGAAAAGATTTTTCGAGACGACGCCGGCAGGACACATCGAAGAGTGATGTGCAGCTCACATGGTGACAAAGTCGGTTGGCTTGGGCCGAACGTCAGGGCAATTTTAGAGTGAAAGGCGTTGGCGCTAGGACTGCGCTGAACCGGACACAAGGGCGCTATGCGAAGCTAGAAACGTCGGAAAATTCATATGCACCCTCCCTGATAACGTGTTGGCGAGATGATAAAAGATTGCACGTTGCAACCTGCGAGGTCATGTGTGCCCCTTAAAGCGCGAAAAGAAAACCCCTAAAAACAGCAACTCAGTCTGAAAAAGCACACTGTTGCCACAACGCAACAGCCTGCACGCCCTACGATGCCAGTTTTTTCTGCCCGGCTTTTGTCTCCTCACCATGGCCGTTCTGCACGAGCTTTGCGGCCTCGTGCAGTGGCATGGGTACACCATAGGCATAGCCCTGAATAACTGGGCATCCCATCTCTTTTAAAAGGTCGATCTGGGTCTCGGTTTCGACACCTTCTGCAACGGTTTGAAGGCCGAGATTGTGGGCAAGATCAATCATGGATTTGACAATGCGCTGATCAGTAGAACTCTTGTCGATTTCACTAATCATGGACCGGTCGATTTTCACGATGTCCACGGTCAGACGAGAAAGGTGATAAAGGCCCGCATACCCGGTTCCAAAATCATCCATGGCAATTTGGAAGCCGGTTTTTGAAAGCTCATTTAATGCTTCCGGCACCGTGACGTCATCAGGCTTCAAAAGCGTATTTTCCAGAAGTTCCAGCACCACCCATTCCGGTTTCAGCTCCCTTTGAAGAACGTTGTCCAATAGATCGAGCGGAAATGCCGGGTCTCGCAAACTCGCCTCTGACACATTTATCGACATCTTGATTGGAACGTTCGACTGGTTTCTCAGCAGCTTAAGTGCCTCCAATCCCTTTTCCATCGCGACCCTGTCAATGCCCAGCATCTGCCCGGTTTCCTCCGCGACAGAAAGAAAATGTCCTGGCCCCAGTACACCCCGTTCTGGATGCTGCCAGCGGATTAGGGCCTCAAAGCCGGAGATCGCATTGTGTCTGAGTGAGAATTGAGGCTGCAGAACTACAAACAACTCGTCGCGTTCGAAGGCCAGACCCAAATCCCGGCGCGTTTCCTGCCAGGAATCGTGTGCCTGCCCCATGGCGTCTGTATAAAGGCACAACCGGTTCCGGCCGTTACGTTTCGCCTGATAAAGCGCTACGTCCGCACGGCGGATCAGATCTTGAGCCGTGGCATCTCCGCGCCGGCCAACAGCCAGCCCTATACTTGCCGGCGCCTGAAGCGGACGCCCTTTCCAGTCGATCGCCTCGTTCAGACCGACGAGAATGCGTTTTGCAGCTTCCACGAGTGCATCTTCGCTTTCCAAAGCCGGAAGCACCACAACAAATTCATCTCCACCGATTCGGGCAACCAACCCCTTGGGCCGAATGATATTGCTGATCGTCTTTGCGACATGAACAAGGACCGCATCTCCGGCGTCATGGCCCAAGCTGTCGTTGATCGACTTGAAGTGATCCAGGTCGGCATGGATCACACCTAGGAAACCGCAGTCCCCCACAGCGCCTTTAAGTTGCTCATCGAGGTAGGCAGTTAATCCACTCCGGTTTGCGGCACCGGTTAGAGCGTCTTCTTCGGCCTGACGTTTAAGATGGTGACGCGCCTCTAGAAGAGCATTTTCCCGCTCAACCTGTTCGGTCACATCGCGGGCAATGACAATGATCTTGCTGTCGTCCTCACGGGCACCTGGAACAATGGCGAAAGTAAGTTGGTTCCAGAACAGAGTTCCATCCTTGCGTCTGTTAAGCACAAGTTCGTCGCTACCTGTTTTCAAGGTTTTTAGGTCGTAGCGGAACTGTGAGATTTCCAGCGGGTCGAGTTGACCATCAGGTGCAAGAATAAATTCTTGCGGCCGGCGCCCCTTAATCTCCTCTGCAGTATACCCGCTAATGCGGCTGTACGCCGGGTTGCACCATTCAATCCTGCCATAAACGTCTTGGATAATCAGACCCTCATGCACATTCTCGACAACCATCTGGAGAACGGCAGGGTCATAGTCCGTGCCGGCAGTTAGGTATGCACGGATGACGCGCTTTGCCCGGATCCAAAGCAATACGGAGGCGAAGAGGCACACTCCACCAAGCACCGGAAGCAAGACTGATACAAGAGTTTCACCCAATGTCTGCCGAAACCTTTACACCCCGCAAAACACCAAGCGAAGCTGGCAGAAACACCTTAACGCTTCGTCACATTTGAGCAGAAAAATCCTCAATAGTAGGATTTTTGCGGGATGCCGCGAAGGGTCGGTCAGGCCGCACGGATGCTTTGAAGAAACTCGCCAACCTGTTTCTCAAGCGACTTCGACAAATCAGTCAGATCGGTCGCAGCATTGTGCATTTCAGAAGTTGCCGCACGGCTGACATTCATCGCATCGGACAGCGACGATACGTTATCGATAACCTCTTCAGAACTGGTGTTTGCCTGCGCAGCGCTCGTACCGATCTCATTTGTCGCTACGGACTGAGCTTCAACAGCATTTCGTATTGCATCGGAAATTTCGCTGATCCGGTCAATTGTTTCCGCAATCGACTTCATTGCCTCTTCGGACTGGACAGACACTTCCTGCACAGACGCAACCTGGGCTGAGATATCTTCAGTGGCTTTGGTGGTTTGTTCAGCCAGAGCCTTGACCTCGCTCGCCACCACGGCAAACCCCTTCCCAGCCTCCCCGGCCCGAGCAGCCTCAATTGTCGCGTTTAGCGCGAGGAGATTGGTTTGGCTGGCGATTTGGCTGATCAGCTCAACAATTTCGCCAATCGCACGCCCGGTCTCAGACAACCGGCTAACAATTTCGTCGGTTTTGCGCGCTTCTTGAACCGCTTTAGCAGCAACATCGGCGGCCTGATCGACATCCGAACTGATTTGGCCGATCGACCGGGCAAGGGTCTCCGCGGCCGTCGACACCGAAGCGACCGACTGGTTTGCTGCTGAGGACGCTTCCTCTACAGCCTCAACAGATCCCATGGAGGTTTCAACGACCCTGCCGAGGTTGTCGGAGTTTGATCCGACAGACCCCGCGGCCTGCGAAAGTTTGCGCGCCACACCAAACACGGATCTTTCAAAGTCATCCGCAATCGCGCGCATCAATTCTCCGCGCTCGTGCTCTGCCTGTTTTTGCTGCTCAACCTGCTGTTCGGCCTCTTCTTTCGCGCGCGCGGCAAGTTTGGTGCGGAATTCGGTTACGCAACGTGCAATCGCGCCAATTTCATCGCCGCGTGCAGTTCCGGCAATTTGAATGTCCAGATCACCATCAGAGAGCTTTTGCAGTCCCTTCTGCAGCCGGTCCAAAGGACGTGCGAGACCAACAGCCAAGAATACTGCCAACGCCAAAAACGCAATGCCTGCAGGTGTACAGGCAAGTGCGATGGTCACGATCTGATCAAGGATAAGGTCATCGACTTTTCCGACAGGATTGGACGCCACAAAGCTTTGTGCCATCTCGGTTGAACCGAGACGTTCGATAAGCGCCTGACGGAACGAATAAAAGGCAAAACCGGTCCCACCCATCATAATGACCAATGCGGTGACAACCATAATGACAAAACGGCCTTGAATTGAAAGTGTCACTAAACTGACCCAGGCTGACAAAGATTGAAGCGCAACAACGCTCACCTGGCCATCATCACCTGCAGCGCGTAAAAATATAGTAACCGCAACCCTCAGCAAAATTGCGTATCAAAAATTGAAAATCTACACCTTGCAAGTCTCTTGACGCGTCAGCTTGTGATCGCGCGGGTGATCAGAAAGCCAGCACATGCTGACACCG
This sequence comes from Roseibium hamelinense, assembly GCF_007830545.1. GTDB lineage: Bacteria > Pseudomonadota > Alphaproteobacteria > Rhizobiales > Stappiaceae > Roseibium > Roseibium hamelinense. The sequence continues at coordinate 252,220 of NZ_VLLF01000006.1, read as the reverse complement.
CGCCGAGGAAAGTGCCCCACAGAACGTCAACAAATACAACGATCACGGGCCAGCCTTTGAGAGTTGCGTAGTTTGTCACGTCGTATGTGGCGTAGGTAAAGAAGCCGAACAGTGCACCGAGCAAAACAGCAGAAACAATCGATTCACTTTTCAGCGCCGGAGACACTGCGAAGATGACTATCCCGACGACATAAATAATGTAAAACGCGCCGGCTGCCGCTAAATTCGGCTTATCCATTAACAAATGCCCAATTCTGTCAAAATAAAATCGGGTCGCGACCTGTGTCAGCCAAACATAGTCAATTGCAAGAAACACAATGGCGGTTGCAATATAGGCGATAACATATTGGATCATGGAAACTCCTGGGCGGAACTGTATTGACTTACGCGCCCTCCGATCGCCTAGATCATTTGCCCGAACACCATGTGGGCTCAGTGACCGGTATCATTATTGAACCACGGAAGGGCTCTTGTGTTCCGGAAGGAATCCGCCGGACTGACGCTGCCAAAGCTGATGGTAGAGGCCGTCTGTTTCCAACAACAGGTCCGCGTGCGTGCCCTGCTGAACTATGACCCCGTCATCAATGACGATCAGCCGGTCCATCTCTGCAATCGTCGACAGACGATGTGCAATAGCGATGACAGTCTTCCCATGCATCATCGCTTGAAGATTTTCCTGGATGGCATTCTCGATCTCGGAATCGAGAGCGGAGGTCGCTTCATCAAGAACCAGGATCGGTGCGTCCTTTAAAAGCACCCGGGCGATTGATATGCGCTGGCGCTGCCCGCCAGACAACTTGACACCGCGCTCACCGACATGAGCATCAAAACCACGGCGGCCCCTTTGGTCGAACAGATCTTCGATGAATTCGAGGGCATGGGCACGGAACGCAGCCTCACGCATCTTTGCTTCGCTCGCATCGGGCTTGCCGTAGAGCAGATTTTCCCGGATTGAGCGGTGTAGAAGCGAGGTATCCTGCGTCACCAGTCCAACAGCATGGCGTAACGACTGCTGACTGACTGTTGAGATATCCGTGCCGTCGATCAAGATGCGCCCGCTCTCCAGATCGTAGAAGCGCAGCAGAAGGCTCACCAGTGTCGTTTTGCCTGCGCCGGAAGGGCCAACAATTCCAACCCGCTCTCCGCTTTCGATCGACAAGGACAGGCTGTCGATCAAACCACCTTCTTTTCCGTAGTGAAACCGGATTTTATCGAATTCGATCGCACCACCGGAAACGGTGAGATTGCCTGCCCCTTTAGCATCAACGACCTGGACGGGTTTGACGATCAGTTCCATGCTGTCCTGCAGCGTTCCAAGGTTTCGGAACAGGGCATTGAGCTGGCCCAGCATTCGGTTTAGCAAAAGATTGAGCCTGAGAACCAAGCCAAGCGCAAAGGCAACATGTCCAACGCTGATTTGGCCCTGCTGCCAAAGCATTAAGGCAAGTCCAGAGATCAGCACGATCATCGACCCGCTGACAAAAGACATGGTGGCCCGGACGGCAGTCAGGGTCCGTGTGAAGTCTTTCAAGGTCGAGAGAAATTTTCGATAGGCAGCCAAAACCCCTTGGTTTTCCTCACGGCGCGAACCAAAAAGCTTAACAGTCTGGATGTTTGTGTAAGTATCAACGATGCGACCGGTCACGCCGGAATTGGCATTGGCGACGGTTTTTGCCTTTGACCGGATCCGCGGAATAAAAAAACGCGCGATGATGCCAAAAGCGGCCAGCCACAGGGCAATGACCGCTCCAAGACGCCAGTCCAACTCAGAAACAAGAATGAGTGCCGCGATAGCATAGACGAAGATATACCATGCGGTCTGAAGCAGCGTGATCATGAAATCGCCGGCAGACTGGCCAGCCTGCCAGACTTTTTGCGAAATCCTGCCTGCAAAGTCTTCGTTAAAAAACGACAGGCTCTGATCCATGACCGCCTGATGAGACTGCCAGCGAACCAAATTGAAAAACGACGGGACGACGGTCTGTTCTTCGACCAGCGCGGTAAACAATGTCACGAGTGCTCGGACAACCAGAACGACAAACGCCATAGCCAGCAAAGTCGGACCGTTTTGTGCAAAAAAGTCGGGTTTCGCCCCTTCATTGAGCATGTCGACAATATCGCCGATGAACGTATAGAGCGATGCCTCAATGATCGCTGTGAGGGCTCCTAGCACCAGCATGAGCACGAACGGCCACCGCACCTGGCGAACGAAATAAAGCAAAAAACGCAGAACGCCGTCCCGCGGCATCGGTTCTGGGCGGTCCTGAAATGGCTCGATCCAACCCTCGAAAAGTGAAAATAGCGATCTCAAACAGATCTCCTGATCACAGCGTCAATCAAATTCAGGCCCCGACTGCTGGTTGCGGGCAAGAAATGACAAGGCCCGCAGCCGGTGCTAAAGGCCGTGTAAAAGCTCAACTTCAAATCACCATGGAACATATGCCGGATATCGCACTTTACCAGCCTGATATTCCCCAAAACACCGGGACAATCCTGCGCATGGCCGCCTGTATGGGGGTGACAGTGCGCGTTATTGAGCCAGCAGGTTTCCCACTATCAGATCACGCCCTGAAGCGTGCTGGCATGGACTATCTCGAGCGGGCGGCCATGATCCGTCATGTTTCTTATGACAACTTTCAAGATTGGTGCCGCGAAAGCGGGCGTCGGCTTGTCTTGATGACCACCAAGGGCTCGGTCAGCTATAACGGCTTTCAATTCGAGGCAGACGACATATTACTGTTTGGACGCGAGTCCGTCGGAGTGCCTGACACCGTTCAGGAGGATGCGGATAAGCGGGTGAAAATCCCCATGACGCCAGGCATGCGATCGTTAAACGTTGCTGTATCGGCCGCAATGATTTTAGGGGAAGCGCTGCGGCAGACAAACCTATTTCCGCCCATGGCCGGGGAGGCCTGTTGAGACCCTTGCGTCAAGAAGCACTGGCCAAACCGATTGGTAGATTTTAAGAATCTACAACCTGCGTTCGAAACGAAAGAAGTGATAGATGACTGCACCAGCATTCGAAGTCCGTGGCGGCCCTGTACCTGCCGCAATAGCAGACAAGAAAAACACCGCGGAAAGCTGGTTTCAGAGCCTTCGTGACAAGATCTGTCAAGCCTTCGAAAGCCTAGAAACGGAGATAGGTGATCTGGGCGGCCCCTATTCGGACATGGAAGCCGGGACATTCGTCAGAACACCTTGGGACAGGACAGACACAACCGGCGGAAAGGGCGGCGGCGGTGTTATGTCGATGCTTCATGGCCGGGTGTTCGAAAAGGCAGGCGTCCATACTTCAACCGTTTTCGGAGAGTTTTCGCCCGAGTTTCGCGGTCAGATCCCCGGTGCTTTGGAAGATCCGCGATTTTGGGCATCGGGCATCAGCCTAATCGCGCACCCGCACAATCCCAATGTTCCGGCCGTCCACATGAACACCCGGATGGTCGTGACAACCAGGCAGTGGTTTGGCGGTGGAGCTGACCTGACGCCCGTGCTTGATGCAAGGCGCACACAGACCGACCCTGACACGATCGCGTTTCATGCGGCCATGCAGGCCGCCTGTGACGCACATGAGGTCGCGGATTATCCCGGCTATAAAAAATGGTGCGATGAATATTTTTATTTAAAACACCGTGATGAGCCGCGTGGAATTGGCGGCATTTTTTATGACTATCTAAATAGCGGTGATTGGCAGTCCGACTTTGACTTCACAAAGGACGTTGGCGAGCACTTCTTGGACATATATCCAAAGCTGGTGCGGGCAAATTTCGAAAAAACTTGGACTGAGGGCCAACGCGAGGAGCAACTTGTTCGCCGCGGACGCTACGTTGAGTACAATCTGCTATACGACCGCGGGACCATTTTCGGCCTCAAAACCGGGGGCAACGTTTCCTCAATTCTGTCGTCAATGCCGCCGGTTGTGAAATGGCCCTAGAAACGCGGGTCATCATGCGCTCCTGCTGAGACTTTCAGAGGCAGCATCTTCGGGGATGCGCTGAACACCGGCAAATTCTGTTGTTACAACAAGCGGAACAAACTTGGCGAGCAATTGCTGGTCAAGTTTGGAGCCAAGTGATTTCATTGCGGCTACAGCGGCACGTGGCGGCAGGCTGTCCTTGTAGGAGCGCGCCTCGATCAGTGCACAAAAGATATCGCAAATCGTCACAATACGCACATATTGGTCTATGTCCTTGGCCTTCAGGCCATTTGGATATCCTGTTCCATCCAGATATTCATGATGTTGAACGGCAATTTTCTTCAGCTCGCGCGGAACCTCCAGGCGGGTCTTGAGGATTTCACGCCCGAATTCGGGATGCTTTTTGATCAATGCCCGCTCACTGTCGGTTAGATCCCCTGGCTTTTCCAGGATGCTTATCGGGATCTTCATTTTTCCAATGTCATGCAGCAGACCGCCCGCCACAACCGTTTCCTGGTCGGCTGCGGATAGATCCATGGCCTGGGCAAGAGCACTTGCGAAACCTGCAACCATCATTGAGTGACGGCATGTATGGCTGTGATGAAGCTGAACCGCCCGCAACCAATTGCCAACGCCCTCCCGCGAAACGAGCTCTCCGATACTTTTCGCAGATTGCACCAACATGCGTACGGGCATGTTTGACGAAGAAACAGTGGACAGAAAAATTTCATCCATTGTGCGTGTAACTTGTTGGAAAGCCTCCCGTACCGCGCCCGGCAAGTCATCTGGATACTCCACATGGCTTTGATCGCCCAGTTTTTCGCGGATCTTACGTATCAGTTGGTCTACGTCGCTCGCCCGGTCAAAAAGGTCGACTGTGCAGATGGACGCAGCTTGCACCACTTCACGTCGGTCGGCGGTATCGACGATTGCGATAACAGGCAATTGCGCAAATGATTTCGCCGCTCGCTTGAGGTTTTTGATGCCGTCAGGGGTAGCCCGGCACATGTCGATAACAACAAGCGATGCGTCGCCGATTGCGCGTTCACTCACGCCGGACATATCCGCGAGCCGCGCCTGAAAAAACAATGGCAGTTTTCTCAGGAGCGAAGTTTCGGTTAGTTTGCCGTCGGCGATCAGGACGATTTCCATTCAAGGACCTGTTTTCTGCACGCTAGTGGAGAAAACTTAGCCCAAACAGCCTAAAGAATAATTGATATAGCAGACGTTTGAGCGACACCGCCGCGGCCGCTGCGCAGAACGCGTCACTAAAGTAATTCCAAAAGCTCTGTTTTCGAAAGCCTGAAGTCGGAAGCACGCCACCGGCTGCGCAAGTGCTCTAGCGTTCGACCGAGATCAGGTCCGGGTGTCAAACCGGCCCCAAGCAGATCATTTCCGGCGACCGGAAAGACCGGAACATCCAGGCTGCGGAGCGAATCGAGCGCTGCTGCGAAACTATGCTCGTCGAACTTTGCGCCGGCATTGGCCCGAGTACGCGCCCAGATCATCAAGAGGCCATCAATTGCTGCCTGCCGGCCGACATCCACCAATGCCTCACGCAAGTGACGGGGCTGAAGCGACGGCTCCAAGAACGATGTCGCTTTCAACGCAGAAGCCACGCGCTTTCGGTCAAGGTTTGAAAGCCGGAATCGGTCTGCAACACGATGAAGGTCTTCCGAAACGAAACCTGCGAGAACAGTGAAACAAAGTGGGGGGTGGCTGGCTTCTTCCGCATATTCGTCGAGGCTCCGCAAGGCTGCGAAGTCCGCGGTCCGCGATATGCCCCCCGTGGTTATTTCCAGAAGACCCCGGTCCTCCATTTCCTGAATACAGTACGGAGCCTCCCGTGCACTCACGAGCTTTTTCATTTCTGCGCCAATGCGTTCTGCAGACAAATGGCGAAGCCCATCACGCTGGCGGGCACACGCATCAAGGCCCTCAGGGTCTAAAGGCCCGGTACCATAAGCCGCGTGCATCCTAAAAAACCTTAGAATACGAAGATAATCCTCGCGAATGCGCTGGTCTGGATCGCCAATGAAGCGGACGATACCGGCCCTGCAGTCTGCAAGCCCACCGAGGGGATCGAACAGCCTACCATTCCTGTCTGCGTAAAGCGCGTTGAGCGTGAAATCCCGCCTTTGGGCGTCCAGCCGCCAATCAGTGCCGAAATGAACGCGCGCCTGGCGCCCAAATGTTTCGATATCCTGGCGAAGTGTCGTGAGCTCATAGGGAACGCCCTCACTGATCACTGTAACGGTTCCATGGTCAATCCCGGTTGCAACCGCCTTTAAACCTGCAGCCTGTACGCGGTCCACAACCGCTTTGGGCACTGCCGTCGTTGCAATGTCGATATCGCTGACAGGTTGCCCCAAGATCGCGTTGCGCACTGCACCACCGACGGCCCGTGCCCGGTCACCATCTTGTTCAACGGCTTCAAACACTCTTTGTATGCCCGGGGCAAACAACCACGGCGCATCTTGCAGACGGTTCATAAATCACTCGTATCCGCCGGGGACAAACACTCCGTCGCGCATTTGAGAAGGTCGGTATTCTGTGCCTTCTGGCATTTGCTTGAAACTTGCGAAAAATACTAGACCTCCAAGCACCAGCACAAGCCCGGTGAGGGCTAGCCACGGCATGGGGCCTGCCTGCCAATTTTCTTTGGTTTGCGCTTTTTTCTTCAAAAACAGGTAAACCGCATACCCGATAAATGGAAGCAGGAATAAAACCAGATGCGATAGGACAACTCGGATCATTAAGGGTACACCGTTTCATAAAGGGAACGAATTATGCCTGCGGTCACGCCCCAGATGTACCGGTCTCCAAACGGCATAGCATAAAAGTATCGGCACTTTCCGTCCGATACGAGGCTTTGTTTTTGATGTTGCATGGGATCCATCAGAAAACTCAGGGGGACTTCGAAAACCTCTGAAACTTCATCTGGATTCGGCCGTACCGGTTGATCCGGTGCGACCTCGGCAACGACCGGGACGACCTTGTAGCCGGAACCGGTCAGATACGGCGGCATTCTCCCGAGTGGACACACGGCAGATGGCGGCAAACTGATTTCTTCTTCGGCTTCACGCAGCGCTGCAGCGACAGCGCTTTCGTCGGCTTCGTCAACTTTCCCGCCAGGAAAAGCAATTTGGCCGGCATGTGAAGACAAGTGCCCTGTACGGAGTGTCAGTATGACCGTGGGCTCCTTTGCGCGCGCCACAATCGGGATCAACACAGCGGCGTCGCGAGGTGGGCCACTCCACCTCGCATAGGGTGGGAGGTCCGGATTGAGAACGTGATCACCCGTATCGCGGGTCAAGTCGGGCGATACGCCACCAGAAAAAGTCGATCGAATTTGCTCCAGAATGTCTCTGTTGCCTCGGTGTCTGTGGGAAGTGTCTTCGGGTTTCAATATTTCAGCCATTGACTGACCGTATCCTGTTTTTACCGGAAAACGGTGCTTATTCAGGCGTTCCGGGAGCCGCGAAAAACTCACCACCGCTCCAAACCCCGGTTTTGTCCGTGCCGCCAACGTCCGCAGTCTCAAAAAGCTCGGCCAACTCGTAAAGCAGCGGTCTTGAGAGCAACGCCTCCAAGCGCCCCCGGACAAGGACGTATGGCTTCAAGCCGCCGTTTTTTGGGTCTTCGACGAATCGGAGCGGATGATCGCCGCCAATTTCCACAACATCACCGACATTTGTTCGCAAGACTAGCATCTGGTTGGCGCCGCCACCGTCCTTGTGCATTTCGACGCCTAGGAAAGGCGCGTCCTCAACGGTAATGCCTATCTTTTCGACAGGGGTCACAAGGTAGGTTTTGCCGTCTTCATCTTTGCGCAAGACGGACGCGAATAGCCGCACCAGAGCGTCCCTTTGTATCGCACTCCCCAAATAAGACCAGGTTCCGTCGGAAGCGATCCGGATATCCAGATCACCGCAAAAAGGCGGATTCCAGAGCTCGACAGGTGGCGCGGCGCGCGGGTTACTGCCTGCCCGCTCGATCAATGCGGTCAACCCGGATGGCAGCCCCTTCAACTGCTCAAGAGTTTCAGCACCGCTGTCAGTCGGATTGTTTTCTCGATTTGCAGGCTTGTGATTGTTGGTCAATTTCACCTCATAAATTCAAACTTTAAAAGCACCGCAGGCCCACAAAAAGCCGGAGAGAACGAGCTATTTACGAACACAAATTACCGCTCCGCCTCTGTCTCGCAAAATTTTCCGACTTATGTAGCCACGATTAAGATGCAAGAGTACCAGTTCATCGCCAGGCTTTTAAAAACATAGGTCCCGCAGTCGGCATGTCCAACAAACGCCACACCGGCAGGTATCGTGTACGAAACTCAAAATAGAGGTTCTCAATGAGCGTTATGGCCCCTCCCCCTCCCGGAACAGAAGCCAACGATATCGCGCAACGCGCAGAGGCAGCCATTGAGAGCATCCAGGCTGCCCGTTCGGAAATCGCAAGGATCATTTATGGTCAGGAAGCGGTCGTTGAGCACAGTCTGATCACCATTCTTTCAGGTGGGCACGGGTTGTTGGTCGGCGTGCCCGGACTTGCAAAGACAAAGCTGGTTGAAACACTCGGAACCGTGCTCGGCCTAAACGCAAGACGGATCCAATTCACCCCTGATCTCATGCCCTCTGATATTTTGGGCGCTGAAGTCATGGAACAGGCGGCCGACGGAAGCCGCGCCTTCAGGTTCATTCCAGGGCCGGTGTTCTCTCAGTTGCTTATGGCCGACGAAATCAACCGTGCCAGCCCCAGAACACAATCTGCGCTCCTTCAGGCAATGCAGGAATATCACGTGACGGTGGCTGGGCAACCACACGATCTGCCGCGCCCATTCCATGTGCTCGCAACGCAAAACCCGTTGGAACAGGAAGGAACCTATCCGCTTCCTGAGGCGCAACTCGACCGGTTCTTGATGCAAATTGATGTGCACTATCCGGATATGGAGGCAGAGCGCCGCATTATCCTTGAAACAACAGGTGCGGAACAGGCTGATGCGGCAGCAGCGCTTGATGCCGCCAAACTTGCCGCGATACAGCAGCTTGTCCGGCTCATGCCGGTGGGCGAATCCGTCGTCGATGCAATTCTGAAACTGGTACGCGCCGCACGGCCGATCGATGACAATGGAGCTGGCGACGTAACCAAGATGATTGCCTGGGGTCCCGGACCTCGAGCCAGCCAGGCACTCATGCTGACGGTGCGGGCACGGGCACTTGTCGATGGCCGGCTTGCCCCCTCAATTGAAGACGTTCTGGCGCTTGCTGAACCGATCCTCCAGCATCGCATGGCTTTGACCTTTGCCGCACGTGCCGATGGCTATTCCGTTCAAGATGTTATTTCGCGCGTCAAAGAGAGCATAACCTAACGATCGGGGCGGAAAGCGAGCATGGCAAACATGGCACGGGACGAAGCTTCAGCCGTCGACGAAAAAACATGGCCAAATGTGATCGGCGATGCGCGGACAGTCGCGGATGCACTGCCCGACTTGCTCGTCGAAGCCAGTCACGTCGCCAACTCGATGATTGCAGGGTGGCATGGCCGCCGGCGCGCGGGACCTGGGGAGAGTTTTTGGCAATTTCGCCCTTTTCATATGGGCGAGCCGGCAAAACGAATTGATTGGCGCCGGTCCGCGCGAGACGATCATCTTTACGTCCGCGAACGCGAATGGGAGGCAGCCCATACCGTTTGGCTTTGGGCAGACCTGTCAAAATCGATGGTGTTTCAATCAAAACTGTCTCCAGTCTCCAAAAGGGACAGGAGCCTCGTGCTTATGCTTGCGCTCGCCGACATGCTCGCCCATACCGGCGAACGCATTGGACTGCCCGGTGTTACACGGCCGTTTTCGGACCGGAAAGCGGCTGAGCGTCTGGCGGATGCAATCACTCATCTTGGTGCACCGAAATCCTTGCCAGACCCTTCTGGAATTCAACGCTTTTCGGATGTTGTTTTGATTGCCGATCTGTTAGATCCGCTTCCGGAAATATCACAATGGATCTCGCGCGTCGCCAGTACGGGTGCGCGCGGACATTTAGTCCAAGTGCTCGACCCGATAGAAGAAACGTTTCCGTTCGATGGCCGGGTCGAATTTCTGGACCCCGAACACGGAATGCGGTTGACCGCTGGACGCGCGGAGAAATGGCGGGAAGCCTATCAGCAAAAATTGACCGCACACTGTGAAGAACTCCAGCAACTGGCCCGGCGGGCCGGATGGACATTTGTCGTGCATCACACCGACAGAGCGGCTTCCGAACCCTTGTTGGTCTTGCACTCCGCACTGTCTGGCGGCGGCACCACGTTTCAAAACGGGGGGCTTTAAATGTTTGGCCTCCCATTGGCTTTTGCTGCTCCTTGGGTCTTGCTTGGCCTCGCGCTGCTTCCGGCGATTTGGTATCTGCTGCGGTTAACACCACCGAAGCCTCGGGAAGTGTCGTTTCCGCCAACCCGTCTTCTGATGGATATTGACGAGCACGAGGAAACGCCGCAGCGCAGCCCCTGGTGGTTGACCCTGTTGCGGCTTCTTTTGGCAGCAGTTCTGATCATTGCCCTTGCAGGACCGATCTGGCGCCCGGCGGAGGACATTGCGGTCGGCGATGGTCTGACGTGGATACTGATCGACAACGGTTGGACCTCGGCTAAATCGTGGAACGATCAAATCAGCGCTGCCGAACGCATCTTGTCACTGGCAGAGAGTGACGGTCGACCAGTCGTTCTGGCGGCGACCGCCGATGGCGCGTCTCAGCCGCTAACCCCTCAGGCGGCATCAACCACATTGGAGCGCCTGCGCGCCATCGAACCCAAGCCCTATGTTGCGAACCGGCGCGAACTCGTTGTCAAACTTCAAGAAAGTGCGGCCCAAGTTGCACCGGATAGCGTTGTGTGGCTGTCTGACTCGACACATAATGGAGACGCGACAGACGCGTTTAAAAGCGACCTGGAGCGCATCGTCGGCGACGCTGAGATAACCCTTTTAACTGGGCTCGATGTTCCCAAAGGTCTCAAACGTCTCCAAAACGATTCCGAAGCCTTGACCGTCACTGTCGTGCGCCATCCGCAAGACAGGCTGACGACGGCGAGTGTCCGGGTTCTCGATCTGAAAGGTCTGCCGCTTGGCGAGAGCCAAGCCGTTTTCGATCAAGGCGCCTTGGAAACCGAGGCCCGCTTTGAACTCCCAAGCGAGCTTCGCAACGATATTGCGCGGGTTGAAATCACGGGCGAAAATGCAGCCGGTGCAGCTCAGCTTCTTGACGACAGCTGGCGGCGCAGAACGGTCGGGCTGATTTCCGGCCAGGGATCTGATCTGGATCAGCCGCTTTTGTCGCCTCTATATTACCTTGAGCGCGCTCTCACCCCATTTTCTGATTTGCGCATTCCAAAGTCCGCAGATCTTGCCGAAGCCGTATCGGACCTGTTGGATCAACGGATTTCCATTCTGGTGCTGGCAGATGTTGGACGGCTTCCCGATTCAGCGGTTGTTGAACTGGAAGACTGGGTCAGCGATGGCGGGACACTCTTGCGCTTTGCTGGACCACGCACTGCTGGCGGCACGGACACACTAATCCCTGTGGATCTTCGCGCAGGGGGGCGCTCTATGGGAGGAAGCCTGTCCTGGAAACAGCCTCAGCACATGGCGGATTTCACGGCCGACTCACCGTTTACCGGTCTCGCCGTCCCTCCCGAAGTGACCGTAAACCGCCAGGTGCTTGCGGAACCCACAGCAGATCTGCCCGACAGGACCTGGGCAACTCTCGAAGATGGAACGCCGCTTGTCACCGCATCTGATCTGGGCAGGGGCAAAATCATCTTGTTCCATGTCACAGCGGATACCTCTTGGTCGAATCTCCCCCTTTCCGGCAGTTTCCTGGAAATGCTGCGGCGTGTTCTGTCTGGCTCCAATGCGACAGCAGCAACCGACGCGGAGACAGGGGAACAGGGCCAGCTTCCACCATTGCGCCTTCTTGATGGGTATGGCCGGTTCGACGTACCGCCATCGAATGTCACACCGGTTTCGACCTCCGCATTTCAAAATGCATCGGCCTCAAGGCGGACACCACCCGGGCTTTACGGCACAGAAGACGGATTTCGCGCCTTGAACCTGCTAACACCGGAAAATACGTTACAGCCTTTGAACGGCTCAGGATGGTCTGCAAATGTGACCGAGCGGGGGTACCCGGCAAGTGCACCGGTCGACCTTAGGGCGTTGTTGTTCAGCCTTGCATTCATCCTGCTTCTCGCCGATGCGATTGCCGTGATTCTTTTGGCTGGTGGCCTGTCGCGGCTTGGTCTGCGCCGCGCAGGCGCTGTTTCTATTTTTCTGGCAGCAACAGCTTTTGCCTTTGCAAGTCTTTCACCTGCATCGAATGCGGTAGCACAGTCCAGCTCCGAAGAACTTCGCGACCTGGAGGCAAGCCTTGAAACCAGGCTCGCCTATGTGCTGACCGGCGTGCCCGAGATTGATGACGCAAGCGCGGCAGGGTTACAGGGTCTGAGCCAGTATTTGAGCGAACGTACAGCTCTGGAACCGGGTGCACCGATGGGTGTCTCCATCGCAACGGATGAGCTCGCCTTTTACTCGTTGCTCTATTGGCCGATCGATCCGAACGCTGACAAACCAACCGAAAAAAGCATGGCGCGTATCGATACATTCATGCGCAACGGCGGCACTATCCTTTTCGATACCCGGGACCATCTGTCCGCTTCTTCAACCGGGTTCTCGTCAACGCCTGCGACCCTGAAGCTTCGCGAAATCCTAGCAGATCTTGATATTCCGCCTCTGGAACCGGTTCCGCCCGATCACGTACTGACCAAGGCATTTTATCTCCTGGACACATTTCCCGGACGCTACGCGACAAGTCCGCTGTGGGTGGAAAGTCTCGCGGAAACCAACGCACTTGCTGACCGGCCAGTGCGTGCGGGAGATGGGGTGTCACCGATCCTGATCACCGGAAATGATTTTGCCTCCGCATGGGCAATCGATGCGAGCGGTGCATTCATGTACCCGACTGTGCCGAACGATCCGGTTCAACGCGACTACGCATTCAGGTCCGGCGTCAACATCGTAATGTACAGCTTGACCGGCAATTACAAAGCCGACCAGGTCCACATTCCTGCGTTGCTTGAAAGACTGGGACAATGAGGGAGAACCACTTTTGATCTGGTCAATCGCATTTGATCCCTTGGTTCCGGTCTGGGCTCTCCTGGCCGCCGGTGCAGCAATAGCGCTGATTGTAGCGCTGACGGGCTTTTTGCGCTTGCGTGGTTGGCTTTTGCGCGGACTTGCAATGGGCCTTGTTGCGCTTGCGCTCGCAAACCCGGCAATCGAACGTGAAGACCGCGAACCCTTGTCCAGCGTCGTAGCCGTGGTGGTTGATCGCAGTCAGAGCCAGAAATTGTCTGATCGGACACAGATGACCGACATGGCGCTGACGTCTTTGCAGGAACGTGTTGAGGCGCTTCCCGGTTTTGAGATGCGCGTTCTGGAAGCTCGAAATGCTGGCAATGGTGATGGAACGACCCTTTTCAACGATCTTGCAAACGGTCTGTCCGATGTTCCTCCAGACCAAGTGGGTGGCGCCATCCTGCTGACCGACGGGCAGGTGCATGATGTACCGGAAGAGGCAACCGGTATCGGTTTCAATGCGCCGATCCATGCCTTGATTACCGGTCGCCCGGAAGAAAGAGACCGCCGACTTGTGCTTCACAAGGCTCCGCGTTTCGGACTTGTGGGGTCAGAGCAGGTCGTCTCGGTGCGTGTGATTGACAACGGCACCGGCGGCGAGCCGTCCGGCCGTGTGCGCCTGAGCGTCAAACGGGATGGCGCGCTTATTAGCGAACGAAACGCCAGTGTCGGACAGACCATCGATATTCCCGTCGAGATAGTACATGGCGGCGACAATATATTTGAATTTGAAGTTGAAGAGCTTGCCGGTGAGTTGACCACCTTGAACAACAAAGCAGTGGTAACCATTGACGGCATCCGGGAAAACTTGCGTGTCCTCCTGGTGTCCGGTTCGCCCCACGCCGGCGAGCGGACTTGGCGGAACCTTTTGAAATCAGACGCTTCTGTCGATCTTGTTCACTTCACGATTCTCCGGCCACCCGAAAAGCAAGACGGAACACCCATCAACCAGCTATCCTTGATCGCGTTCCCGACCCGAGAGCTGTTTTCGGTCAAGATTGATGAGTTCGACCTCATAATTTTCGACAGGTATGTTCGGCGCGGTGTATTGCCGATGCTCTATTTTGACAACATTGCACGGTACGTGCAGGATGGAGGCGCAGTCCTGCTGGCCGGTGGACCAGACTACGCCGAAGCCGGAAGCCTATACCGGACACCTTTGGCCCCAATTCTGCCCGCCCGACCGACTGGCGCCATCTTGGAAGAACCATTTCATGCAACGGTCGCCAGTCTTGGCGAACGGCACCCCGTGACGCGTGGCCTGCCTGGCGCCTCCCAAGATCCGCCGGACTGGAGCCGATGGTTCCGAGCGGTAGAAACAGAGCTGGATGGGGGACAAACGCTCATGAGTGGCCCGAGCGATGTTCCGTTGCTTGTGCTCAATCGCGAAGGCGAAGGCCGTGTAGCCATGCTTTTGTCCGATCATGTCTGGCTCTGGGCACGCGGATATGAAGGCGGCGGACCGCACGTTCCGCTGCTCCGGCGTTTGGGCCATTGGCTCATGCAGGAGCCCGACCTTGAAGAAGAGGCCTTGCGCGTTTCCATGCGCGGCCCGGAACTGGTTGTCGAACGGCAGACCCTGGGTGATGCCATAGGGGAGGTGACCGTAACGGCCCCCTCGGGCGACGACAAAACAATTGCCATGACCGAGGCTGAACCCGGGCTCTGGCGCGGCACCTCTCCTGTCACCGAAACGGGCCTATACACAGTTACCGAAGGCGAACGGTCCTCCCTTGTGCACGCGGGCCCGCAAAACCCGAAGGAATACACCGACGTTTTATCCACTGAACAGGTTCTGGGGCCGATCAGCGACGCCACCGGCGGCAGCGCTCGTCGACTGACAGACGCAGCCGGAGATGTAGACGTCCCACGCATCGTACCCTTGAAAAATGCGGCGAGTTACGCTGGAGCGGGCTGGATCGGACTGAAATCTACCGATGTAAGCGTGCTCAATGGCGTTGATCGATATCCGCTTTTCTTCGGTCTACTGGGATTGGCCATTCTCCTCGGCGCAATTTCGGCCATGTGGTTCCGCGAAGGGCGCTAGGCTATGGCCAAAATCGGCGAGCAAACGCCTTGCCAGCCGGCTGGTTCGCGCCTTTCAAACACGCAATCAGAAGCCGGGCAGGATCAACCGGGCCGGGCATGGTGATGGAGCCGTAAGAAACCGGCTGAAACCCATAAGGCCCATAGTAGGCGGCATCTCCAACCAGCAGGATCGCGGTTTCACTGGCTTTCCCAGCCTCCTCCACCGCAGTCTTCAGCAGCAATCTGCCGAGACCTTGGTTTTTGTAAGCCGGCGCCACCGTCAACGGTCCAAGCAAATAGGCAGGAGCCGCCCCGATATAAATCGGTGTCATGCGAACCGAGCCCGCCAGCTCTCGCCCAGACAAGCCTACAAAGCTCAGTTTCGGGCAATGCGGCACGCCTTCACGCATTTGGAATGCTGTTCGCACAAACCGGCCCGGCCCGAATGCCTCCGCCTGAAGGCTTTCGATTTGGGCAGCGTCTGTCGCCTCTTCAGGGCGAACGAACCATTTTGTTGGGATCATTATTTGAATTTCCGGCATCAGGGTATTTTCGGCCTGCCGGAAATTCACTTTCCAAATGAAGACTTAAACAGCCGGCAAGGCGCAACGGTACGAACGAGGGCTTTCTCGTCGCAAGGTTCGTCGTCGCATTTCAAAGCCGCCGGCCATTTACAGTCAGTCCCATTTGCTTTTTGTGTTTTTCGCGTAGCACAGCCCCTTAAGACCGTCCATTAAAATTTCCACGAAACACGAAGCACGACCTTCGCCGGTTGTTCACGGGGGCGAAACAGTGCGTCGAATTGCTTGATTGTGCCTCCAGCTATACCAGTTGTTGTGCTTGAACACATTATCGGAGGCAGCTATGGGCGTGCTTGTAAACGGCGAATGGAAAGATCAGTGGTACGATACGAAGTCGACCGGTGGCAGGTTCGTTCGCAAAGACGCAGCCTTTCGGAACTGGATCACCGCAGACGGAAGCGCAGGCGCCACTGGCGATGCCGGATTCAAGGCGGAAAAAGACCGGTACCACCTCTTCGTCTCATATGCTTGCCCCTGGGCCCACCGGGCGCTGGTATTTCGCGAACTCAAGGATCTGACAGACATTGTTCCGGTCACCGCTGTCGAACCGCTCATGCTGGAGAACGGCTGGACCTTCGCTCAAATCGAACCGCTGACTGGCGCTAATTATGCGTGGCAAGTCTACACGAAAGCCGACCCGACTTATTCCGGAAGGGCGACCGTTCCGATCTTGTGGGACAAGCATCAAAACACCATCGTAAGTAACGAGTCTTCTGAGATCATCCGTATGTTCAATGAGGCATTCAACGATGTAACAGGGAACACGCGCGACTTTTATCCAGCCGCCCTGCGTCAGGACATCGACGAGATCAACGCTCGGGTGTACGACACGGTCAATAACGGCGTTTACAAGTCGGGGTTTGCGACCACCAAGGAAGCCTACGAGGAGGCTGTTGTCGGAGTCTTCAAAACGCTCGATATGATTGAGGAACGACTGGCAACACAGCGGTATCTGGTGGGCGATACGCTCACCGACGCCGACTGGCGCCTCTTTACAACGCTGATCCGGTTTGACGCAGTGTATGTTGGCCACTTCAAATGCAACATCCGCCGAATTGAAGACTATCCAAACCTTTCAAATTATCTGAGAGAGCTGTTCCAAATGCCCGGAATATCGCGGACCGTAGACATGCCCACTATCAAGCAGCACTATTACGGTTCTCACGAAACCATCAACCCTACGCGTATTGTTCCGGTCGGACCGGCTTTGGATTTCGGTCGCCACCATGACCGGACACGCCTGAAGGCGGCTGCCTAACCGGTAAGCCTTGTCTAAAAAGGGGTAACGCAAATTGCATTCCGCGAGCCATGTAGCAAACGGTTAACCTATGCAGGGAATGCAGGGCAGCGTCTCGAAAACACACTCTTCTCGCACCTGCGAAAAAGAGTAAAACGTCATCATATCGATTAAATGATGAGCAAAAAATGCTCAGTTATGGGGCCAAGCCGATGATGAAATTCTTCTCCAAGCGCCGCACACGCGCCTATGCATGGAAGCCTGCGGTCGACATGCGCAACCCGCGCATCGTTGCTGCTCTGACAACATTTCCAAGCAACTGATCTCAGACGCACCTGCTCTTCAGGATTGCGCAACTCAAACGGCGCCCCGTTTTTTCTTGACGCGGCGCCGTTTGCGCAGATGATGCCGCACAATGTTAAAGCTTGCGCATCTTTCCGACCCCCACCTTGGTCCCCTGCCCGATCCCAAACTCATTCAGCTTTTTTCAAAGCGGGTCATTGGCTATTTGAACTGGCGACGAAACCGCGCCAAAGCCATGAGTGGCAGTTATCTGGACCGGCTGGTCTCCGATCTCAAATCCCAAAACCCTGATCATATTGCCATCACCGGCGACTTGGTGAACATCGCACTGCCGCTGGAGATTTCCGGAGCGCGTCAGTGGCTAGAAGAAGTCGGCATCCCGGAGCACGTCTCCGTAGTGCCTGGAAACCATGATGCCTACGTCCCAGGTGCCATCAAAAAAGCAATCCGTTCCTGGCTACCTTACATGAGGGGCGACGAAGAAAGCCCGGAAGGCGCTTCAGACGAAGCCACCTTTCCGTATGTCCGCATCCGGGAACATGTTGCAATAGTTGGGGTCTCGACGGCCCGCGCCTCCGCACCCTGGTTTGCTACCGGGCGGTTGGGAAGCGCGCAGTCGAGACGGCTTGCCACAACCCTTGAAGAGCTCGGCCAGCGCGGACTTTTGCGCGTTGTTTTGATCCACCACCCGCCATTTCGAAAGGCCACGCGCTGGCACAAGCGGCTTTCCGACGCCTCGCGTTTACGCGCAGCGGTCAAACGGGCCGGCGCCGAATTGATATTGCATGGACACACTCATATCGACAGCCGTGCGACAATTGAAGGGCCCGACGGCCCGGTGCCGGTAATCGGGGTGCCATCCGCAACGTCCGCACCGGGTGGGAAAAACCCGGCTGCCCGCTACAATGTTTTTGAGTTAACCAAGCACGGTGATAGCTTCTCATGCGTGATGAGTGAGCACGGGTTTGAGCCAAATGGAGAAAACGTTGTCAAACTTTCCGAACGACGGCTTGAGATTCCCCGCTCCATTCCGGCATGATTGACTGTGTGAATTTTACCTGATTGCGGGGTCGCTATCAGAGCGGATTTGCGAACCACGCAAATGCGATCAGACCGCCGATTCCGGCCAAGGCACCGAAAGAAAACGCGCTGAGCACCGGAAGCCAAACACTTCCCTTCGCCTCTTTCGGAGCCGAGCTGGTCTCGATTGCGACCTTCCGCAACCGATTGTTTAGCCAGTCTCCCTCCAGCGCTTTTTCACGCTCGAGAATGCGCTCGGCTATATATTCCGTCAAGCAATCGGCCATGTCATCGATCTCGGCCGTCTCCAGAACCACAACTCTGCCAAGACGGGTGTCTTTCACAAAGCGGTAGGTTTTCCGGTCACCGCCGACCATCACATGACTGGTTACATCGATCCAAAGGCGCGGTGTCGAACCCGACAGGATTTGCAAGGAAAACTGATCGTCGTCTTCAGGGATCTCCTTGAAAACGTCTTTCATCTCATCGGCGAGCAATTCGAGCCGTGCTTTTTCAGTCTCCTGAAGTTCAACCACCACGTCGGAGCGCTCAACCTCGCCGAGCTGGACCTTGCGAATGGCATCGCGCAAAGAGCGAACACGCGCGTGTGGCACCACGTTATCCTGCATTTCAGACATTGCTTGTCCGGCTCCATTCTGATTCGGTCGCTGTTGGTGCCGGTAATCTTAATCAAGTGTTACCGGCGCAAAACCTCTGCGTGCGCCGCCGAATGAGTCATCCACTGGGTTTGCAGAGGACATGGTTAACGCCCATTAAGCTATTTCATTAACACATTTCAGATCGCGGTTGCATTTCCGCAAGAAAAGATGCTGCGTTATGCAGTGTTTTGTGCCGCGTCAGCCAACCTGGAGCCTTGTCATGAAAGTCAACGGAGAAAAGTATCGAACAATCTGGCCTGCTGAAGATGGCAGCGGGGTCGTGATCATTGACCAGACAAAGTTTCCGCACACATTTGAAACGACTTCTCTTCTCGACCTTGAGGATGCCGCGCATGCAATCCGGGTCATGCAGGTCCGGGGTGCACCGTTGATTGGCGCAACGGCCGCCTTTGGGGTTGCCCTTGGTATGAAGGCTGACCCGTCGGATGAATCTCTGCACGCTGCTTGCGATACGCTTCTTGCCACCCGGCCAACCGCCGTCAACCTCAAATGGGCCTTAGACATTGCCCGCAAGAGACTCATCCAGATCGCCCCGGAAAGGCGTGCTCACGCCGCATTCGAGCTTGCTTCACAGATCTGCGACGATGACATCGCGACCAATATGGCGATTGGCATGCACGGCATGGAACTGATCACTGAGATCGCCAAGAAAAAACGGCCCGGCGAACCGGTGAATGTGCTGACACATTGCAATGCGGGCTGGCTTGCCACAGTCGATTGGGGAACGGCAACAGCTCCGATTTACATGTCCCATGACAGCGGTATTCCCGTACATGTGTGGGTGGATGAAACAAGACCCAGAAACCAAGGGGCATTCCTGACGGCTTGGGAACTGGGCCACCACGGTGTTCCGCACACTGTTGTCGTCGACAATGCGGGCGGACATCTCATGCAACACGGCAAGGTCGATCTTGTGATAACGGGAACCGATAGGACCACCGCGGACGGGGATGTTTGCAATAAAATCGGGACGTACCTCAAGGCACTGGCTGCCCGCGACAACGGTGTCCCGTTCTATGTCGCTCTCCCCTCATCGACCATAGACTTTTCCTTGTCAGATGGCCTGAGCCAGATCCCGATCGAAGAACGGTCAGGCACTGAAGTCAGCCATATCACTGGACTGACCGAAGACGGGCGTACTGAAACAGTAGAGATCGTCGCTCCGGGATCCGATACTGCGAATCCCGCTTTCGACGTCACACCGGCGCGGCTTGTTACCGGACTGATCACCGAGCGCGGTGTCCTGGAAGCGAACCGTAAGGCTATAGTCAAAGCCTTCCCGGAGCGGATGAAGATGAGCGCCTAGGCTCGCTCAAAACCCAGGCAAGGCACGTGCGGTGCGGTGTCGGCGGTATATATACCAAGCGTTCTCGGGTCATCAGCAACTTCAATGGAGCGCTTGAACGGCCTGAATCCACAGGACTGGTAGAAGCGCATTGCCTGGGGACTGTCGGCGGTGCAGGTATGTAACCACAAGCGTTTAGTTTCTGGCCGGGACCAGGCAATTTCAACCGCCTGCGCCATCAACCAGCGGCCTACCCCACCGCCAATAGCGCTTGGAACAAGCCCAAAATATGAGAGCTCGACATTGGCCGGATCTTGAAAATTGAGCTCAAGCGTACCGATTGGCTTCTGGCCACGCATTGGCAGATAGTTCTCTCGGGTCGGCTCACAGAGAAGCGCCTCCAAGGCAGCATCCGGCTCAACGAGGCGGCCAAACCAGATCCAGTCTTCGCCTATCTCCCGGAACAACGACTTGTAGGCCGACGCATCTGGCCGTTGCCATCGTTTCAAAACAACATCATTTCGATCCCCGGCAAGCCGTGAACTTGGCTTTTTGATCATTTCGAGATGCGTGACGACTACGGCAATCTTATTGTTTGGAATATCCGTGTAGCCGTTGAGATCCAGTTCTAAGCTTGGCATCCAGTCTCCATTTCAGCCGCTCGAAGAGACGCTTTTCCTCCCCCGCAAACCGCCGGAAAATCGGCAGGTCGTTCAAGTTTTAATGAACATTGAAAGGCGCTTGAAAGCGGCCGGGAGTACACACGCTTATCGTATCTGTGTGAGATGCACAAATGCCTGAGATCAGCAGTTTCAGAACGGGCAACCGTTTCAAATTTCGCAATAAAATTAATTGGGCCGACAGAAACAAAGCCTGGAGCCAACATCGGGCTCAGGGGTTAAGAAAAGTCAGGGCATCGGAAACCGTCTGGTGAATTCGGTACTTCGAAGCAACATCGAATTCAGTGAATTGCAGGCGATCTACACCGTCCGTTCACGGATGGCAAATCCGTACGCTGCTTACAACAACTCATCGGTAATCGGAAACCGGATAAACACCCTGGTGTAGAGCACCCGGCAATAGGGTTAACGGTCGATTAACCATGTTCTGCGACCTTCATCGTGTATCCAGGAGAGATGCACGATGCCCAAGGTCGGGAACTACGTTCAGCGCGATTATCACAACACTTTCAAATCGCGAAAGAAAAACACATGGTCCGACTACAATGACAGTTGGAACAAGCGCCGCGCAAAAGCTGCTCAGAAAAGCGAGCAGCTCCGGACAACAGCTTTTTCGTTCATCATGTCCAGCGCTCAAGCTGGCCAGGCAAAAACCATGTATCTTCTGCAAAACGCGGGCGGAACGCAGCAATATGCCAGCACGACAGCGGTCATGAACCGGGTCAATATTCTGGCGTAACTTCCCCTAGTACCTCTCGCGTCTAAATCGTCCCGATCGTCTTGAGTTTTGCACGTGGATGAACCTCGTTCTGGCTCATAACGGTTGTTTGTGCCCGAAAACGCTCGACTATTGAACGAATGAACGGCCTGGTTTGCGGGGATGTCAGCAAGACAGGGACCTCACCTTGTTGTGCGGCCTGCTCAAAGGCGTCCCGCACGAGACCGACAAATTCCTGAAGTTTGCTTGGTTGCATTGCCAACTGCTTGTCGTCGCCATCTCCAACAATCGCTTCCAGGAACGCCTGCTCCCACTGCGGAGACATGGCAATCAGCGGCAAGTAACCACCGGGCGAGAGGTTCGCCGCACAAATCTGGCGGCCAAGCCTCATGCGCACATGCTCTGCGATGCTGTTGGTATTGCGTGTCATCCCGGTTGCCTCGGAAACGCCCTCCAGAATGGTTCCAAGATCGCGGATAGAAATACGCTCGGAAAGAAGCGTTTGCAGGATCCGCTGGATACCGGAGACTGTGATCTGCGACGGAATAAGATCATCAACCAGCTTCGCCTGCTCGCCTTGGAGTTCTTTCAGCAGTTTCTGAACATCACCATAGGTCAGCAATTCGCTGATGTTTGCCTTAATGGTTTCGGTCAAATGGGTCGATAGCACGGTCGCTGGATCAACCACCGTGTATCCGCGCAACGACGCGTCCTCGCGGTACTGCGCATCGACCCATGTCGCAGGCAATCCAAACGTAGGTTCGGTTGTGTGCGTCCCGGGCAACTTAACCTGTCCACCAGCCGGATCCATGACCATGTAGTGGTTCGGGTAGAGAACGCCGCGTCCCGCCTCAACTTCCTTGACCTTGATCACGTAGTCATTTGCACCAAGCTGAATATTGTCGAGAATACGAACCGGAGGCATGATAACCCCCATGTCCGAGGCGATCTGGCGACGGAGCGCTTTGATTTGTTCCGTCAACTGATCCCCGCCAGTGGTGTCCTTGCCGTTAATGAGGGCCAGCAGCGCATATCCCATCTCGATGCGAAGCTCGTCCATCTTCAGGGCATCGGTAATCGGCGGCTCGGGAGCAGGCTTGGGCACCGCTTCGATTGCTTTTTTCTGCGCAGCCTGAGCGGCAACCTGCTTTTTCTTTGCGCTCACCTGATATGCTAAGTACCCGGCAACACCGGCAAGTCCGAGAAACGGAATCATGGGCATGCCCGGCAGCAGCGCAAGCACAATCATAACCGCGGCCGACATGCCCAGCGCTTTGGGATAGCCGGTAAACTGCTCCGCCAGTGCCTTGTCAGCCGCACCGGTTACACCGGCTTTTGACACAAGCAGGCCCGCAGCTGTTGAAACGATTAGGGCAGGTATCTGGGAGACAAGGCCGTCGCCAATTGTCAAGAGCGTGTAGTTGTTTGCCGCTTCGCTGAAGGAAAGCTCCATCTGCGCGACGCCGATAAAGATACCACCCAGAATATTGATAAAGGTGATCAGCAGTCCGGCGATGGCATCCCCGCGAACAAACTTCGAGGCACCATCCATGGCCCCGAAAAAGGAGCTTTCATCCTCAAGGTTTTTCCGACGGGTCCGTGCTTCAGCCTCATCAATCAGTCCCGCAGATAGGTCCGCGTCGATCGCCATCTGCTTGCCGGGCATGGCATCCAGCGTGAACCTTGCTGCCACTTCGGCGATACGCCCCGAGCCTTTTGTAATTACGACAAAATTCACAATTACAAGGATCGCAAATACGATGATCCCGATAACGAAGTTCCCGCCCATCACCAGGTTGCCGAACGACTGGATCACATTGCCTGCAGCAGCAGTTCCCTCATGGCCGTTTGACAGGATCAGCCGGGTGGAGGCGATGTTCAGGCCAAGCCGCAACATTGTCGCAATCAGCAAGACCGTCGGAAAGGACGAAAACTCAAGCGGCTTTTGAATGAACAGTCCGGTCATTAAAACCAGAACTGAAAAGATAATCGAGACCGCAAGAAACATGTCCAGCATGACCGGCGGCATGGGCAGGATCAAAAGCGTCAGAATGACCAGAACACCGACTGCGAGCCCGGTATCTCCTTTGCGCAACATATCCCAGATTTCATTGAGTCCGGGGAAGGCAAAGGCCGGTTTTTCAGCCTGTGCAACAGGCGCAGGAACATTGCCGGCGCTGCCGCTGGTCTGTCCGCTGTCCTGAGCCGTGGTGTCTGCCATTTAAGTCCTCATGAGATATGGCATGGTGATGCTGGGGTTTCTTGAGATCGGGCTAGGCTGACCGGACATCTCCGGGCGACGGTACCCGCACCCCTTCATCCGTATACTGATTCAGCTTGTTCCGAAGTGTGCGGATCGAAATACCCAAAATTTTTGCTGCATGGGTCCGGTTTCCAAGACAATGGTCAAGCGTATCGAGGATCAGATCCCGTTCGACATCCGCAACGGTACGTCCGACGAAAGATCGAGCTGCTGCTTCGGCGGCCTCTGCCGCGCGTTCAACTGGGCCCCGGTTTGCGGCAAGGGGCGTCCCATCCGGCATTCGGATCGCATCGGCGCCTATTTCTTCGCCTTGAGCGAGTAGAACGGCCCGGTGCATGGTATTTTCCAGCTCGCGGACATTTCCCGGCCAGGGATTGGAGGCCAATGCCTGCCGTGCTTCGGCTGACAATTGACGGACAGCAACACCGTTCGCCTTGGCGTAGTGCTCAATAAAGAAGTTGGAAAGTTCTAGTATATCCGCAGGACGCTGGCGCAACGGCGGTATTTTCAAATTGACTACATTGAGCCGGAATAAAAGATCTTCGCGGAAGCTTCCCTCTCGCACACTTTCCGCAAGGTCCCGATTTGAGGTGGCCAAGATGCGGATATTGATTGGCACCGGCCGGGTGCCTCCAACCCGGTCAATGACCCGCTCTTGAATCGCGCGCAGCAATTTTGCCTGCAAGCGGACATCCATTTCTGAAATTTCGTCCAAAAGCAGGGTGCCGCCATCCGCTTCTTCGAATTTGCCAATCCGCCTTGCGACAGCGCCGGTGAACGCTCCCTTCTCATGGCCGAACAACTCGGACTCAAGAAGGTGTTCGGGGATCGCAGCACAATTGATCGAGATAAACGGCTTGTCCGACCGGTTGGAGCAACGGTGAACGTGCCGTGCGATCACTTCCTTACCGGTTCCAGATTCACCGGTAATCAGAACAGACGCGTCGGACGGCGCCACTTGCTCTGCAAGTTTTACGACCGAGGCCATTGCTTCGTCGCGATAAATGAACTCGCCACGTTCCTGAGCCACAGCAGAAAGAACAGCCGCGATCAGCTCTGGATCCGGTGGCAGCGGGATGTACTCCTTGGCGCCCGCCCGGATCGCGGATACGGCCGCCTGCGCATCGGTTTCAACGCCGCAAGCGACGACTGGAACGTGCACCCGCTCATTTTGGAGCTTTTGAATCAGGCTGGCGATATCGAGGTTAACATCAACCATCAAAAGATCAGCGCCGCGCCCTGAACGCAGAACCTTCAACGCGCTTTCAACGTCGTCAGCCTGCGTGACTTGAGCACCGCGCTGCATTGCGATCTTGGAAGCTGTTGTGAGCTGTCCACCAAGCGTGCCAACAATTAGCAGCCGCATCTTAGTCTCCTGGCCGCCCTCTAGCGGTCTGTCTTGATGATTTCCGTCATGGTGACACCCAGCTTGTCCTCAACAAGCACCACCTCCCCGCGCGCGACCAGCCGATCATTTACATAAATGTCGATCGCCTCCCCGACTTTGCGGTCAAGTTCAAGCACTGTGCCCGAGGCAAGCTTCAAAAGATCCGAGACGTGCATCTTTGAATGCCCCAAGACTGCCGAGATGCGAACCGGAACATCAAAGACAGCTTCTAGGTCTGCGGCCGACTGAGCTCCATGCGGTTCGTCGGATCCTTCTGTGAAGCCTTCTGGTGCATCCAGTTCATCAAGAGGGATGCCCGTATCTTGTTCATCACTCATTTTTCTTCACCCTGCTGTCCGGCCGTACTCTCGCCGGTGTGTTGCGGACGCCGGGCCTTTGCCGCTGCCGCCTGCGCTTGAAAATAGGACTTCACACTCGCATCGATGTCCCGCTCGATCGCTTTTCGGTCCCGCCGTATTCCCCCGTCTGCCCATTCGATGTGACAATCCCCGCGCGCCAGCTCCGGTTCACCCAATATGACAAGCCGCCCCTCGAAGCCCTTTTCATGAACAATCGGATCGACCTTGGACCGCAGAGCCTCAACATCCTTTTCAGGCACCCGGATCACCAGATGTGGCGCACGCCGCAACGGACCCAGGCACTCTGAGACAAGGGCAACTGTCTCGGCCAGAGGCTGACGTGCGATCAAATGCGCACACAGCCGGCGCGCTATGAGAAAACAAAGACCAATCGCATCTTTTTCCTGGGCCGCTTGTTGCTCACCCAGGTCGTCGAGCACCCTCGAAACGGCATCCACGAGGCGGTGAACCTCGTCTGTCAAAAGCTTTTCCTGCCCAGACTGAAGGTCTTTCAGGGCCTTGGCACGGCCTTCTTCAAAAGCTTGTGCTTTTGCTGCTTTGAGCGCCTTCTGGTGCTCCTGCACAGGCATCATCGGAATTTCAGGTTCAGGCGGCGCAACGACCTCCGGCTCCTCCGGTTCGGAGAAGTCGATATCGAATAGAAATTTCGATTTGTTGGTCATACTTCCCGCTGAAAGTTTCCGAACACCACCACTATACATCAGTAGATGATCTCATCGTCGCTCTTGGATTTCGAGATCATGATGTCCCCTTTTGCGGCGAGATCTTTCGCCTTGTTGACCATGCTCGTTTGTGCCTCATCAACATCTCTCAATCTGACCGGTCCGAGCGCGTCCATATCGTCCTTGAGCAATTTCGCCGCGCGCGACGACATGTTGCCAAAGAAGAAATCGCGAGCGCTGTCGGTCGATCCCTTGAGCGCAATCGCCAGCTGATCTTTCTCCACATGGCGCAACAGCGTCTGACAGCTCGCCGCATCCAGTTTGAGCAGATCATCAAAGGTGAACATCAGGGTCTTAATTCGATCGGCCGATTCTCGATTTTCCTCTTCAAGCGCTGCCAAAAACCTCGCTTCGGTCTGGCGGTCGAAGTTGTTGAAGATGTCAGCCATCATCTCGTGGCTGTCCCGGCGCGATGTGTTGGTGAGATTTGACATGAACTCAACCCGCAAGGTCTGCTCGACTTTTTCGAGGACTTCCTTTTGAACTGCGTCCATACGCAGCATCCGGCTCACCACTTCAAGAGCCAGTTCTTCTGGCAATATTCCAAGTACACGGGCTGCATGGTCAGAGTTGATTTTTGACAAAACAACAGCAACGGTCTGCGGATACTCGTTTTTGAGGTAGTTCGCCAGAACGTTCTCCTGAACGTTGGAAAGCTTTTCCCACATGTTGCGGCCGGCAGGTCCGCGGATTTCCTCCATGATGATGTTGACGCGGTCACCAGGAAGAAAACTGGCCAAAAGGCGTTCGGTTGCATCCACATTACCGGTCAGCGCGCCCTTCGAGCTCAGCTTGCGCACAAAATCGATGAACAGGTTTTCCAGCATGGTCGGGGTGACCGGACCAAGGTTGGCCATAGCCGCTGAAACCTGCCGAACCTCGATTTCATCGAGCTTCTGCCAGATCGGCGCGCCATGGTCTTCACCAAGCGCCAAAAGAAGCACAGCAGCGCGTTCAGCACCTTTGAGCTCACGCTCTTTTTCGTCGGCGCTTACGGTGAGCTGTTGCTGCAGACTATCTCCGGGCTTCGCCATTATGCTGCCTCATCCAGCCAACCGCGCACGATTGTAACCGCTTCTGTCGGATGATCAGCGATCATCTCACCAACCTTCGCAATCGAACTCGCCTGCATAGCGCCTTCTTGTTTCGCCTCTTCAAGCCACTCAATGACGAACTCGTCTTCTTCCTCCTTATCTTCCTTCGGCAGCTCGGAGTCGGAGATCAAGGTGCCGTCAGGTCCGATGACCAGCTCTTGAGGTTCCCGCTCTTCGGGGGTGACAATCCGGCGAAGCAGCGGCCGGACCACAAAGAGCAGCAAGAGAAGGGAAATCAGCAACAGGACGCCCAATTCCGCGAAACGGAGGATGTCATCGCGGGTGAAGTCGAACAAACCGCCCGCATCGGCCAGGAGATCGGTTTGCGGAGGCAATGCAAACTGAAGATTGACCACTTCAACCGAGTCGCCACGTTCCGGGTCAAAGCCGATCGCGGAGCGGACCAGAACCGCGATCCGGTCGAGTGCCTCTTGGGAGCGCGGCGCATAAACGACATCGCCATCTGCGTTCGGAACATAGGTCCCATCCACAAGAACGGCCACAGACAAGCGTTTGATCTGGCCAGCCTCGACAACTTCGGTCCGGACCGATTTGGAAATTTCATAATTGACCACTTCCTCGGTGAGGCTGCTCTGGTCCCTGTCGCTTCCTTCCCCGTCATTTTGTCCGGCGTTTGGCAACTGGTTGCCAACAGTAACTTCATCCGGGGAATCGATGCTGGAAGATGCCTCCTCCTTGGTTTGGGTCGACCGCACGACCTGACCCTCTGGGTCAAAGGTCTCGATGGTCTCTGTGGTCCGGTTGAAGTCAACTTCGGCAGCGACGCGAACCCGCGCGCGCCCTGGGCCGACGACAGAGCTCAGGATTTCCTCAATCTGGTTCCGCAGCCGGCTCTCGATCGCAACCACACGGTCCTGCAAGCCGGTTGCCATGATGCCGTTTTCATCGCCGGCGGCGCCGGAAGCGAGAAGTCGACCGGACTCATCGACCACCGAAACCCTCTCTGGATCCAGTCCTTCCACAGCAGTGGCCACCAGATGCTGGATCGCGCGCACCTCCGGATCTCCGAGCGAACCGCGGACATTCAAAACAATCGATGCCGACGGCGGTCGGCGATCTCTTTGAAAGAGCTGCCGTTCAGGGATAACGAGGTGGACGCGCGCCGCATTGATCCGGTCAATGGACCCAATCGTGCGCGCCAATTCGCCTTCCATTGCCCGCAAATGATTGATATTTTGGACGAAGCTGGTCGCACCGAGCGTGTCCGTGCGGTCAAAGATCTCATAGCCAATCGACCCCCCGGTCGGCAGGCCTTCTTCTGCCAAACGCATACGCAGGCGGGCAACCTGGTCCTTCGGCACCAAAATGGTGCTGCCTTCGCGCGCAAGTTCGAAAGGAACATTCGCAGATTCAAGCTGCGAAACGATTGCGCTGGAATCCTCCAGCGCCAGATCATTGTACAGCGTCGTCATTTGCGGCGCCGTAACGCGAAAAATGATGAACGCAAAAACCCCGACCAGAGATGCGGCCACGGCCCCCATAGCCGCAACACGCGCCGGTCCAAGAGTTTTTATAAATTCGATTAGCCCGTTCACGAATGCCCGCCCGTTTTGGTAAAGATTCCCAGAGACTTGGTCTGAGAACCCCATAGCATTAACCAATAGGCAATTTTTGCCGCCCAGAAGGTTAACAAGTGGTTAATGCCTAACGGGAAGAACCAGATGATTGGCGGTTTTTCAATAAAACACTACATGCAAATTGCAAACACAGGTGGGGAAAAATTGCCGATCACGTTAACTCTTTAATTTAAATCGGATCAGCGAACAAAAAAGGCCGGATAAACCGGCCTCAATCGTCGGGAATCAACCCCGTTCATAAACTTATGCATAAAACCAATATTAGCTTCGGTATTGCTGAATCCGGGTCGCTCTTAAACCGGCAAGTCCATGTTTTTCGATAGAGCTCTGCCAAGAAAGAAACTCCTCGACAGTCAGCGTATACCGCTGACACGCTTCCTCAAGAGAAAGCAGACCACCACGAACGGCGGCAACAACTTCCGCCTTTCGCCGGATCACCCACCTTTTGGTAGAGGTCGGCGGAAGATCCGCAATTGTTAGGGGACTCCCATCGGGCCCGATGACGTATTTTACTCGCGAACGAATTTGTTCGGTCATTGTACTCTCACACTAACCATGACCAAGGTAGGGAGAGAATACAGATCTCTGTTTAACAAACAACTAAACGGTCTTATAGAACTTGTTAACTATAAAACCTCAAAAAACCCTGAAAAATTAAGAGATCAAACAGTATTTCAATTCAAATTTTAATGAAAAACGTAGATATTGTTAACCTTAAGCAACTTGAGTTGCAGATTGCATTGTTTTCTGACCGGGCTTGCCAGTCCGCGTCAGTCATCAAACTTTCCAGACAACATATTATGCAGGCGCAAAAACCGATTTTACGGATGAAACCGGAATCTTGAGCCCGCCAACATCCAAAACCGCGCTGCCAGATGACAGATCCACGCCGTCAACCCGTCCCGATACGTCGGTGGTCACCTTTTCAGGGGCGCCGAAATCATCTTTCACATCGAAAACGATTGAATAATCACCATTCGGCGCCGTTGTGCCGTCGATGGTTCGGCCATCCCATGTGAACGTCCCGGTTCCCTGTGGGAGGGTGACCTCGGTTCGATAGACGGTCGATCCTCGAGAATTTTTGATTTCGACCGTACCCGTGCCCTGTTGAGCAATCTCGTAGGACCAGCTGGCCGCACCATTCTCAAATGGTTTGGTGGTTCCGTCAGCAGTGATGTCCTGACCGATGTAGCTCACATAACTCGCCGCTTGTGCTGAATTTTGAGAAGCAAGCATTTGCTCAAGCAGACTGTTGGTTTGTAGGGATTGTTCAACGGCCGAATACTGAACAAGCTGGTTTGTGTACTCGGCCGAGTCCATCGGGTCCAGCGGATCCTGGTTTTGAACCTGCGTCGTCAAGAGCGTTAGAAAAAGCTCGTAGTTGCTCGAAAGGCCGCTTGAAGCAGCGGATGTTTGAGCTCCAGTGGTGCTTCCTGTTGCGCTGACAGTTGTCATGATACCCATTCCTCAGGTTTGCGTGGTGTTTCCATCCTGGGCACGCACTAGATTTTGATATCGAGGCCTGACCGGCCTTCAGAAACGTTCATGGAAAGTGTCTCGGACGAGGTGATTTCCGGTTCTGCGTCGTTGTTTCCATGTTCTGCAGAGCGCTGGTGGCCGGTAGACTGGCCATCCCCACCTTGACCGAATTGCGGGTTCTGGCCGCCGTTATCTCGAAGTGAAAACTTGAGAGTTTCAGCATCTGAGCTGAGGCCCGCAGCCTCAAGCGCACGCTCCAGCCCGCGCTGGTCACGCAAGAACATGTCAAGCGTCTCCGGACGCTCAACAATCAGATGCGCCTGAACACTCCCGTCGGCTGAGACTTTCAAGTTAACATCAACTCGCCCTAATTCCGGCGGATCAAAACGCATTTGGAAGCGCGTCTGTCCATTTTGAAGATTCCGCGCAATCTCAGCGGCAACCTGAACCGTCACATTGCCCGACGTGGCCTGATTGGGTAGAGACTGCGCCTCATTTCTGATCACAGCGCCGGCATCCGCGACCCGAACAAAGTTCAGCTCGTCAAAACTCAACGGCACCTCAACGCCGTCATTCGTTGGTACCGCGCTAGTCAGGCGGGCGGCGTCGAGGTTCTCAGGTGTTTTACCCACGCTTGCAGGAGTGCCTTGAAGCGCCCCTTGCAGACTATCGTTTCCAGAACCCGCGGGTAAAGCTCCGCCGCCCGCCGGTTTTGCAGCCCCCGAAACGCCGGACTGCGGCTTGTTGGCAATCAACTCAGCTGCTTCGGCGCTTTCTTCAAAAAACAAATCATCGGCAGCTTGGGCCTCAGCAGTTGGCGTGGAGCCGGATTGTGCGGCTGATACCGAATTCCCGGTTTTGGCGGCGGATAATCCATTTGCCTGAGTTGGACGGTTTGCGACATTCTCTCGTAGCCCGAGACCAGCAGCCGACGCAGCAACAGCTTGTTTTTGAAGTGCATCAGCGCCAGCCGCGGCCGGATTCTGATATCCGGCGCCACTCTCGGCACTACTTGCCTGTAGCATCGAATTGGCTTCGGAACCGTTGGTCGAAATTGCGCTGGATGTTGTCGCCAAACTTGCGAGTGGCATTTCCGGGGCTTGTTGGGACAAAGATCGTAACGGCATGGTTGCCCCGCCGGCCTGCTGCGGCGAAATTCCCGCACCGGCACGCTCTTTCGCAACAGTAGGCAATTCCGGATTTGTTGTGCTTGTCAATTTTTCCGGTAAGACGGCAGACTTTGCGGTCTGCGTTGGAAGATCCGGTTTCTGGTCGGCTCCCGGCAACAAGGCTTTTTGATCTTCACGGCTCCAGGCAGCCTCGACAGACCCATTTGCATTAACGCCTGATGCTTTAAGCTCTGCCGGCAAACCAGCTTGCCATCGCTTTTGCGAAGTCAACACAATCGCGTCTTGCGCTTTTTCTGCTCCCGGCACAGCTGTCATACGAGCCCCTTCCGGCACAATTTCGGATTTTGCCGGGACAGCGGCACCGGATTCCTTGGCAGATGAGGCAGATTGCACGGTCGAAATCGTCTCGGTAAGAGACGCTGGAACAGGGTTTGCCGTAGCCGAACCCAATGCATGCGGGCCGTCAGCAAAAGCCGCCGCAATCGGACTGCCCGTCAAGATCGGGACATTGCCGACACCCGCAGGCTGCGCCGCGCCCGCCCCTGCAGATGCTCGGCCCAAGGCACCATCAAACACGCCTCTAGACAACGACGCTCCAAGCGGATCACCCTGGCCAGCGCCGACTGTGTCGCCCAGCGCCTCAAAACCTCCCTGGACACCACCAGCGTCTGTCAGCCCTTCATCTGGAAAAAGCGCTAGCACCCCGGGCATCGCCGCGGCCGCTGACTGTTGAAACGGTAATCCAATGGAAAACGGCTGGCCGGCTGACGTTGAAAAAACCGCTTCCGTTGCAGCCGCTTCAGGCAGGCTCTCGGCAACTTCCCCGCTCTCCCGAACCTCCAACCGATCCATCAGGCTGGTCGCCGCAGCCTTTTGCTCGGCCAACAAAACACCCGAAAAGCCCGCCCCAGCGGCAGGAGGCGCCCCGACAACGCTGACACCGCCGGCACCAAACCCGGTGGCCTCAACGCCAAGTGCACCGCTTGCAAGCGCGGCTGGAGAAACATTTAAGAGCAATCCGAATGGCTGCACAATCGCCCCCAATCAATCTAGGCAGGTTGAACCACCCAAGTGAAAGCAAGACACGGGCCATTTGCAGTCCAACAATTATGCTTGAAATTTCAGAGCCATAAGCAGCTATCTGCACGACACCCGTGGAGGAGACCGGCAATAATTTCCCCTGACCGGCAAGCGGTGCCGCGTGGAAATCGGCTGGAATTGGCAAGATGGGGTCTTATATGTATATTGCGCTCAGCTTTTAGACCTGCGGCGGTTCACCGCCCGAAAATAGACATACCGCTTGCGGGCACTGGCCGATTGGCGAAAGAGTACCTGCGACGACGTGCGATCTAGGTGACTTTGAAGATGTTGAATTCACTGGACCTCCCCGGCCGGCCTGAAGACACACGCGTTGTTGTTGCAATGTCGGGCGGCGTTGACAGCTCGGTGGTGGCTGCTCTGTTGGCAGACCAAGGATATGATGTGGTGGGCGTGACGCTCCAGCTTTATGATCACGGCGCTGCGGTGAGCAAAGCAAAGTCCTGCTGCGCCGGCGTCGATATTCATGACGCCCGGCGGGCAGCGGAGACCATCGGCATTCGGCACTATGTGCTCGACTATGAAAGCCGCTTCAAGGAAGCGGTGATGGATCGGTTTGCCGACAGTTATATTGCCGGAGAGACGCCTATACCTTGTGTGTCCTGCAATCAGACCGTCAAGTTCACCGACCTGTTGAAGACTGCAAAGGACTTGGGCGCCGACGCACTGGCCACCGGGCACTATGTCCGCTCCCATCAGAACGGCAACAAACGGGCTCTCTACCGGCCTGCAGACCTGGATCGGGATCAGAGCTACTTCCTGTTCGCAACAACTCAGGAACAGCTCGATTTTGTGAGGTTCCCGCTAGGCGGCATGCCCAAACCCGAAGTGCGTGCACTGGCCGAAAAATATGGTTTGTCCGTCGCCAACAAACCGGACAGCCAGGATATCTGCTTTGTCCCGAACGGCGACTATGCAGAGGTCATTCGCAAATTACGGCCCAATGCCGCAGAACCAGGTGACATCGTTCACATGGACGGGCGTATTCTTGGCCAGCACGAGGGCATTATTCACTATACAGTGGGCCAGCGCCGCGGTTTGGGGGTGGCTGCCGGTGAACCACTTTATGTTGTGCGACTAGATGCGGACGAGCGTCGGGTTGTCGTCGGTTCGCGCGAAGCGCTTGCAACCAAGCTGATCAAGCTGCGCGAGGTCAACTGGATCGGAGACCTGCCGCTCGATGACGGAGCCGTGATCGACGTCCATGCAAAGGTTCGCTCGACCCGCGCCCCAGCACCGGCACGGCTTACCCGCACAGGCGATGCGATTTCTGTCGAGCTGCTGGCCGGTGAAACCGGCGTTGCACCGGGTCAGGCTTGCGTCTTCTTCGACAGCGACGAGGCCGAAGCCCGCGTACTCGGCGGTGGCTGGATCGACCGGACAGACCGGCAAGGCACTTGGAGCGTCGATACTGCGGCAGCTCTGCCCGCCTGAAGAAGCTATGGTCTTGCGGGTATGAACAGATCGACAAGTCACATTCGAAAACCTTGGCTGAAGGCTCAAAAAACGCTATTCTGGAGCTCAATTTCCATGCTCGGGAATGCGGTCTTGTTTTTCACAAACAAAGCTGAATTGGCCGCTTGACGGCCCAGCTTCGCCTGACTATAAGCACCCCACATTCGCGCAAGGCGCTTTGGCGGGGTAGCTCAGGTGGTTAGAGCAGCGGAATCATAATCCGCGTGTCGGGGGTTCGAGTCCCTCTCCCGCTACCAAATTTCCAAAAATCCTGGGTAGCCACAGTGCGGAGCTTGCTTGGTTTCGCGGCACACGGCGTGTCTGGAACATGCAAGCCGAGCTTTCTGGCAAGTCAGGAGTATTCTTACGGCGCTGGAAACGTGCTCCGCCACCGGCGCAGAAACGTTTCCCGGGTGAGTTTGTCGAGAGCCACCAGGAGCGCCGGCGACAGGCCGATTGGGCGGAGTGCGGTCGAACTCAGTGTTTCTGCCTCACTGCCGTCTTCGGCATCCAGCATCGGGCTAATCAAAAGGGCCTTGCGAAGCGCAAACATGCCGGTATCTGACAGCAGGAAATCAAGAAACTCCGCTGCGCGTTCGAATTGCGAACTCGTTTTCGGGATCATCAGGGCGCGCGACAGAACAATCGTATAATCGGATGGCAAGACAATCCCGATCCGGCCATCCTTCGCCTGATAGCCCTGCGCATACGATCCCAATACATTGTAGGCGAGTAGATAGCGACCCTCGGCCACGTTCCGGATAATATCAGCCGAGCAGCATGTCGAGACAGCTTGGGTTCGACCAAAGGACTCCTGCAAAGCCCCGAATGTGCTGGCTTCACGCGCATCGGAAAAGGCAAAAAGATAGCCGAGGCCCGACCGTTCGATATCATAGGTGGCGACATGCCCCGCATAGGGCGACCCAGCGGGCCGGAGCAGATCCAAGAGATCGAACCGTGTTCGGGGGACATCCTCTTCCGGAACAAGATCGCGATTGTAAATGATCACCGCCGGTTCACGGGTGATGCCCCAAAGCTCGTCGCGCCAACGCAGCGCCTCCGGTAGACCCGCGGTCTGCCGGGAGCTGTAGGCTGCAGCGCAAGCCTCGTTCACGAGTTTGACCATCTGATGTACGCCGGAGCTGATCACGAGATCGGCAACTGAAGCTCCGTCCCGACATTCTTTGCGGCTAAGCTCATAAAGATCGTTTGAACCCCATTGTTCGTATACAATTTTGAGGCCGGGACGCGTTGCAAGGAACGCGTCAACAACCGGGCCGAACACCTCAATGTCTGTCGTCGACCTGAGAAGCAGCGTTTCGGAGGCGCCGTCAGGGCCGTAGGATTTGACAAGCTCCTGGCCGTGAGTTGCACTTGAAAGGCCAGCAATCGGAACGGCACTGAATAACAACCAAAACCGAAGAAACAGCCATCTCATCAGACTGCACC
Source organism: Roseibium hamelinense (assembly GCF_007830545.1). Lineage (GTDB taxonomy): Bacteria > Pseudomonadota > Alphaproteobacteria > Rhizobiales > Stappiaceae > Roseibium > Roseibium hamelinense. Next base: position 216,539 of record NZ_VLLF01000006.1, on the reverse strand, counting down.
GGGATCATCGGGCTTAAAAACAAGCGCGGCCCGAAAACCACCGCCATCCTGTCTGGCAAGCTCCAGAGTTCCGCCAAAGGCACAAGCAACGGAATGCGCGATTGCCAACCCCAGGCCGCTGCCGCTCTGGCGTGTCGGTGTGTCGTTGGAGAACCGCTCGCCGAGCAGGCTCAACGTTTCCGGATCGGGGCCTTCACCGGCATCTTGTGCATAGATGAAGACCGTGCCGCTTTTTTTGCTCGCCCCAACCACGATCGGCGCCTTTCCGTATTTCAAGGCATTGCTCAAAAGATTTTTCAACGCTTCGGCGAGTGACGGCGCATCTGCAAACACTGGAAGCGGGACATCTCCTACATCGAGCGACACATCCTTTTGAGGGAAAAGCAGACGATGGTCGCCCTCCTCAAACACTTCCAACGCAATGTCCCTGAGATCCACATCCTCACGGCGCGCACTGTCGCCCCGGTGAACCACAAGCGCCTGGCTCAGGAGCTGATCCAACAGGCGGCCGAGCCCTTCCGAGCGCGACTGGATCCGCTCCGCGATCCTTTCCCGCCGCTCCGGATCCGCCTCGTCCGCCAAAAGGTCCGCTTGTGCCCGCAAGGCGGCGACCGGCGTGCGCAGCTGATGCGCAGTATCTGAAATCAGGTGTCTCATGGAATTCATCTGGCGGTCAAGCCGCGCCATGAAGGCATTCAAGGCCTGAATCATGACTGCCGTTTCCTTTGGAACCGCCGTATTGAGGGGCGTCAGATCATGCGGATCTCGAGCCCGCAATCCCCCCGCAATCGTCTTCAGGGGCCGGAGCACCGATCGAACAACAACCGTTGCAAGCAACGCCATCGCAAACCCGGATATTATCAGGACATAGACTGCCTGACGTGTGATCTCATAGGCCATCGCTTCACGCGCTTTTAGTGTCTGGCCAACAATCACCTGCATGGTGCCGTTCAAGGTGCGCTCTGCAAAACGTTTCGTGACAATTGCGAAGCGGGCTTCCTCTCCAAAGAAGCTGCTATCGAAAAAGCCATCCCGTGAATTGCGCCGCTCAGCCGGCACCACGATTTCATCATACCCGGTCAGCGTGGTTCCGTCCGGCCCGATAATGCGGTAGCCAATGCGATCATCAGGCGCCAGCGCCAGCAGCTCAAACGCCGATACCCGCAACTCCAAGACGGCTCGCCCGTCCTGGACCGCAATCGATGAGGCAATGTCATTGGCAGCTCCCAGAAGCAGCCGGTCATAGGCGCTTCGGGCCGCTTCCCGCCCATAGGCAAATGCGGCAATTGAAACCAATAGTCCTCCAATGACGAGAAGAAGCGTTACGCCGAATGCGACCCTTAACGTCAGGGATGACAGGTCGAAACGTTGCTGGAAATCAGGCATCGGCTTCCAGCTTGTAACCGAGCCCGCGCTGGGTTTCGATGCGGACGGCGCATCCTGACAATTTTTTGCGGAGCCGCGCGACATAAAGCTCCAGTGCATTCATGCTGACATCCGTATCGTCGAAGCTGAACAGCCCCTCGAACAGCCTTTCCTTGCTCATGGTCTGGCCGCGGTTGCGAACCAGCAATTCCAGCAGGCTGAATTCCCGCCGCGTGAGGTTCAACGGGCCGTCGGCATTGCGCGCAACCCGCGCTGTCGCATTGAAGATGAGCGCGCCGACTGTCACCTCTTCGGCCTTGTCGCCTTGCTCCCGCCGGTAAAGCGCGCGGATCCGGGCTTCTAGTTCCCGATGGTCGAAGGGTTTGACGAGATAGTCGTCTGCGCCGGAATTCAACGACGACACCCGGTCATCAACCGAGAACTCTGCTGTCAGCATTAGCACAGGCGTCCGGTCGCCTACGGACCTCAAGTCTTTTAGAAGGTCTGTCCCGCGTCCGTCAGGAAGGTTGATGTCCAGAACGATCACGTCGTAACGCTGCACGTCGACGCAAGCGCGCGCTTCTGCAAGGGTTTTGGCAAGATCGCAGGCCACCCCGGAGCGGTCGAGCTGGATCATGATTGCTTCAGCCATGTCAAAGGTGTCTTCGACCAATAACAAGCGCACCTACAAGTTCCTCCTTAAAAAGTCATGACCCGGCTCCGCGGTCGACGCAAGCGTGTTTGGTGTAGATTTCAGTATTCACCATCTGCGGCGGGATCATCTTGCAGGCTAGGCGCCGTCAAAAGTCCATCGATACTGCGGCGGCGTTGGCCCCTTGTTGCGCCCGCCCTGTTCCCTCTGTTCCCAGGCGTGTGCCAGAATTCCGACCGAGCGGGACAATCCGAAAAAACCACGTGCGAGCGGGGCCGGACAGCCAAGTTCCGCATAGATGACAGCGGTTGCCCCATCGATGTTCATTGGCACCGGTTTGCCGCGTTCATCTGCTAGATGCGCTTCGATGGCCCGGCCGATTTTTGCAAAGCTTCCGATAACCTCACCGGAGGCCGCAGCCTCGTCTACCAGTCCCAGAAGCCGGGGGGCCCTCGGATCGACCGGCTTGTGGAACCGGTGGCCAAAGCCTGGGATAAAACGCCCGTTCTGGGTGCGCCAGCGGTCGAGTGTGGCCTTGAGCTCCTCAAGACCAGCGGCCTCAATGGCGCGGAAAAGGTCTACGGCCTGTTCGCCCGCGCCGCCATGAACATCGCCGAGCATATTGAGACCGGTTGCCATGGCCGATTGCAAGCCAATGCCGCAAGTCGTTGCCATGCGGGCTGCAGCAATCGAGGGCGCTTGCGGGCCATGGTCAACCGCAGCAACGAGTGCGGCTTCGAAAAGCCGGGCGCGTTGACCGGATATCTCCTTGCCCGTGACCATCAACCAGATCATCTGGGCAAAGCCCCTGTTCCCGATCAGGTCCTCAACCGGATGGCCGCGCAATGCGATCCTTCCCGGCTCCATGTCGATGATCGACGTGCGCCACCAGTCGGCAACATCCGTGTTGTCGCTCAAACGACCCCCTCCTTGCGCATCGCCTCTATGACTTCAGCACCGTAGCCAAGAGCAGTCAGAATGTCTTTGGTGTCTGCCCCCAGCACTGGTGGCGGCGCATCAACAGATGGCCGTTTTCCGTCGATCATCGCCCCGATCCGCATGAGATCAATGGCCTTGCCAACATCTGGAATTTCATCGAAGCGTGCCAGAAAATCGCGATCACGGATCTGCGGATGTTGAAGCACTTCTGGCACGGTCAGAACCGCCCCCGCAGGAACCCCGAGCTTGTTCAGTTCCCGAGCCCAGTCGCGCGCCGGACGTTTTGTCAGGACGGTCTCCAATTCGGCCTTCAGGCGCAAACGATTGCGCTTCCTGTCCTCACGGGTCGCAAAGTCTGTGTGAGCGATGAGATCGTCACGGCCTAGGTGTTTTGCGAGTAGGTCCCACTGCTCGTCCTTGTTCGCGGCAATGTTGATCAAACCATCGGCACACTGAAAAGCGCCGGAGGGCGCGGATGTCGGGTTCTCATTGCCGTTGGCCTGCGGTTCGACACCCCCGATCAGATGATTGGAGACAACCCACCCCATCGTGGCCAGAACCGACTCGAGCATCGAGACATCAATGAACGCCCCACGCGGTTCCGCATTCAGCGCTCCGCAGATCGCCATGGCAGCGGTCAAACCACCGACCGTATCAGCCAGCGGATATCCGACACGTAAGGGCGCGCTCTGCGCATCACCCGTAATCGACATGACGCCGGATGCGCCTTGCACGATCTGGTCATAGGCGGGGCGGTGGGCCCAGGGTCCGTCCTGACCGAAGCCCGAAATGGCGCAGTAAATCAGATGCGGTGCTTCGCTTTTCAAAACGTCGTATCCAAGCCCCAACCGGTCCATAACACCGGGCCGGAAGTTCTCGACAAGTACATCCGCGCCAGCAACGAGGCACTTCAGAACCTCCTTGCCACGCGGATCCTTGAGGTTAAGCGTCAGGGACTTTTTACCGGCGTTTTGAGCCAGAAAGCTTATGCCCATGCCCTTGGCCGACAGGTCCGGGTCGGCACCGAGATTGCGGGCAAGATCACCCCGCCCGACGGCTTCGACCTTGATGACCTCCGCCCCAAGATGAGCAAGTTGGTGACAGGCGAAAGGGCCTGCCAGCACGTTGGTGAGGTCGAGAACCCGGATTCCCTCAAGTGGCTTTGTCATATCCGGGGTCCCTGTCTCCTTTGGTCTCAATCGCCGTCGGCAACGCCTTCGGCCCGCGCGCGTGCCCGGCGGGCACGGTAGCTCGGCAGAACGACAAGAATAACCGCCAGCACCAAGAGGCCCAAGGTCATCGGGCGCTCATAGATGAAGCTGATGCCGTCGTAAAGCTGCATGGAGCGGGAGAAGTTGTCCTCCAGCATCCGTCCGAGGATGAAACCGATCAGAAGCGGCGCAAGCGGATAGTCGGCGAAGCGGAGGACCGTCGCGCAAATCCCGAAACCAACCAGGATCAGCAACTCGGTCGAGTTGTTCTGCCCGATGTAAGCGCCCATCAAGGTGAAGAACAAAATGAACGGAATCAGGAAGTTTCGCGGAACGGCAAGGATTTTTGCAATGTAGGGGATCAGCGGCAAGTTGAGTATCAAAAGGATCACGTTGCCCAGATACATCGAGATGATCACCGCCCAAAAGATTTCCGGCTGATCGATCATCAGACGCGGTCCAGGGGAAACGTTCAGCGCAATCAAAGCGCCTAGCAGGATGGCGGTCGTGCCGGACCCCGGGATCCCGAGGGTCAGGAGCGGAACAAACGATCCCGTGCAGGCAGCGTTGTTGGCGCTTTCCGGCGCGGCCAGGCCCTTGACCGAGCCTTTTCCGAATTGCTCCTGTTCTTCCTTGGGCGCAATGTTCCGTTCCACCGCGTACCCCAGGAACGAGGCAATCGTCGCCCCCGCACCGGGCAGCACACCGATCAGAAAGCCTTGGATGGACTGACGCCCGATCACGGGTGTGATCGCCTTGGCTTCTGCCTTCGTGATCCGCAGATCCTTGATCTCGTTGGTACCGCCTTCCGTCTTCGACCGGCTGGGATCCAGAACGAGATACAGCGCTTCGGGCAAGGCGAACATCGCCATGGCGAGCGTGATAAAGCCGAATCCGGACTGGAGGTCCATCAATCCCATGGTGAAGCGCGGCATGTTGAAAAGTGCACCCTCGCCAACGGTCGCCATGATGACCCCGAGAATGGTCATAAGCAGCGCCTTGATCACCTGACCGGTCCCGGCAAAGGCTGCAATCGCCGACAGGCCGACCACCATCAAGGCAAAGTACTCGGCAGAGTGGAACAGGAGCGCGACCGATGCCAGAGCCGGGGCGAAGATCATCAGAAGAACCGCCCCGATCGACCCGCCGGCAAACGACGAGATGGCCGCAACGGTCAAAGCCTTGCCCGCCTTGCCCTGACGGGCAAGTGGATAGCCGTCAAAGCTGGTGGCCACCGTCGAGGCGACGCCCGGTGCGTTGATCAGGATCGAGGACGTCGAGCCGCCGAAGATCGCGCCGTAGTAAACACCTGCGAGCAGGATCAGGGCCGCCGACGGATCCCCGATGGAAATGGCGACCGGGATCATGATGGCAATGATCGACATTGGGCCAAGACCCGGCAGCATGCCGATGAAGGTGCCGATCAGACACCCGCCAACAACCATCAAGATATTCGTAATGGAAAAGGCTGTGCTCAGCCCGATAAGAATTCCTTCGAGCATATCAGCCTCCGTTCGCGAGGAACATGGGCAGCGGGCTCAGGAAAATCCCGAGCACCCGATCCACCAGATACCAGACGACCCCCGCCGCAATCGCGGAGGCCAGAATCATCACCAGGTACTTGCGCTCGCCGAGAATGAAGGACCCGATGAACAAGAAGCTGACAGTGGACAGCAGAAATCCGGCCGGCCGCAACAAGAGCGCATAGGCTATCATCAAACCGAGAAGAGCGATTGCCTGACCGAGCTTATAGTCCGTTAATCGGCGATAGTTGATTTCGGTCGGCTTCGGTTCTCCGCTGCTTTTTTCAAATCCCAACAGGATCAGAAGAGAGCAAATAATCGCCATGACCGATAGAATTTTAGGAAAGGTCGATGGCCAGATTGGATTGCGCCGCATGAACGGCGCCAGGCTATCATCCATCGTGAAATAGGCCGCGTAGCCATAGGCAAGACAGATCAACAAAATGATCATGGCGATCCAGCGATCGAGCGCCATGGCTCCCTCCCCCCGTTTTTGGTTTCTTGGAACGACCGCACTTTCGGCGGTTGACGTTATTCACATATACAAAGACGGCGCAGACCGGATGGCCTGCGCCGGTGTAGTGGTCGGATCAGAGGAAACCAAGCTTCTTCATTAGATCGCCGATGACCTGTTCCTGGTTTTCGAGGAAGGCCCGGAAATCATCGCCATTGTTGTGAATGTTGACCCAGCCGTTACGTGCGCGGACTTCTTCCCACTCCGGAGTGTCGTACATCTTTGTCAGAGCGGTTTGGTAGGCGATCAGCTGCTCTTCCGGCAGACCCGGCGCTGCAAAGAAACCGCGCCAATTCACAAAGGTCGTGTCGATGCCCTGTTCCTTCATGGTGGGAGCATCTTCGTAGGCGGCGACCCGCTCGTCGGCTGTCACACCGATAATCTTGACTTCACCAGCGTTGGCAAGGTCAACCGCTTCGGAAAAGCCGGTAGACAGAGCCGCAATTTCACCCGACAGAAGCGCTGCCATCGCTTTCCCGCCCGCATCATAGGGGATGTATTTGAACGCTGTCGGATCTTCGCCAGCAGCTTCCATCGCCATGGCCGCGACCAGGTGGTCCATGCCGCCTGGAACGGAACCACCACCGATGGCGGTACCGGACGGATCAGCCTTGTAGGCTGCGATGAGGTCGGTCATGGAGTTGATCGGGCTATCTTTTCCAACAACCACAGCGGCGTAGTCGCCAATCGTTCCGGCAACCAATGTCAGGTCACGGAAGTTTTGCGGGAAGACCCCGGTCAAAGACCGGATCACGATCGGGGTCGAATTGACCATCAGCGTTCCGTGGTTGGACGCGGCGTTTTCGATCAGGTAGCCGATCGCCTTGCCGCCACCGCCGCCCGACATGTTTTCATAAGAAGCAGTGCCGACCAGGCCCGCCTTGGTGAGCGCTTCTCCCGTACCGCGAGCGGTGCCATCCCAACCGCCGCCGGCCCCGCCCGGGATTAGGAAGTGAATTGATTCGACAGCCTCATCCGCAGCGAATGAAGGCGTCGCGAACGTCATCGAAACTGCAGCAGCAGCCAGAACGACCCGGCGGGTCATTTTCATGAATGTCATGTTTTCCTCCACATAGTCCGGTTTTTCGAAAAACCGATTTGAGCCACCGGACCGCAGCAGCGGTTCCTCCCGGCGGACTTGCGTGGAGCCTAACGGCAAACCCTGTCACGAACCTGTCACGTCGTATTTCCAAAGCAGCCCTAAGCGTATGGTGTGACAAATAACGGCGCGCAGCAGGCGGCACGACCGTTCCGATTTCGGTAAATCATCGCCAAACCGGAGCCAAACAATCATTGATGCTCAATCGCAGGAGGCCCGTCTCCAGCGCTCGGGCTCGGCCACCGCCGGCGAATATCGATCTTGCCTTAGCAGTAAACATTCATTGCCTTTGCTTTTCTACTCACCTGATATCGCCTGGTTTCGAAGTGGCGGCGACTTCATCGGCAAGAACGGCTTCAGCGGCGGAGGCTTCGAGTGGGGAAGATCCGATAACCTCAACCTTCTTGCGGGCAAATTTGATCCCGTTTTCAGCAAACACTTCTCGCAGCCGGTGATAGATTTCACGGCGCAGGATAAACTGTGTTTTAGGGTAGCATTTGAACTTCACCCGGATGATGAGAGCACTGTCGTCATCAATGCTCAAAACCCCCTGGCTCTTTAGAGGCTCGATGAATTTCGGACCATGTTCCGGGTGCTCCAGGAATTCCTGACCAACAGTTTTGACAGTCTTTTTCACCACCTTGGGGTCGGTGTCCGGCTCCAGGCGGAAAGACATCTTGTAGATCACCCAGTCGCGCGTGTGATTGGTGACAAGTTTCATCTCGCCAAAGGGGATTGTGATCACCGGCCCCCGGTGGTGGCGCAGGATCAGCGAGCGAAACGAAATCCACTCCACGGACCCTCTGACGCCCTGGTCGAGCTCGATGTATTCCCCGATCCGGAACGCGTCATCGATCAGGAAGACAATGCCGGAGAACACATCCCGCACGAGGGTTTGTGCGCCAAATCCGATCGCGATACCGACGATCCCGGCTGACGCCAGCAGCGGACCGATATCAACACCGATGGAGGACAGGATGATCATCGTCACAACAACACTCAAGATCACGAGAAGGATGCTGCGGAAGAGCGGCGCCAGTGTGCTCAGTCGCGAAGCGGCCGGTGCCATTGGGTCACCATCTTCTCCGCCATCGCCGGCCTGCTCATCCCGGTAAAGGGCCGCGCGGATCAGCCGCCAGGCCAGATAACCCAGAAGCAATGTCAATATAATATCGAAGAGTGTGGACGCCCAAACCGGGGCACCTGGTCCCTTTGCAAACACTAACAGGTCCAGCCCCCACAGACGCACAATCACATAAATTGCCACAACGCCGATCAGTGATCGCCAGGCACCAAGCATCACATGGCGCAGGCGGTCTGCGGTTTCACTGTCGCTGCGCACCGCTCCACCGATCATCTCGATGCCGGCACGATCGGCAACCGGCAGGACGAGTAAGGCGAAAACTCCACCAATCGGGCCGGCCAACTCATGTTGACCACGTTCCAGCCAGTTCGCGAGCCAGTAGACCCAGCTAAGGAACAGATAAAGCCCCGCAGCGGCAGGGACTGAATAGGCAACAGCACCCGGCGCGCCGTCCAGTCCTGCTTGCCCGGACAACACTTCCTGCGCCCTTCGCGCGATATATGTCGCGTTTGACCAAAGAGCTTTGCCCAACAGGCCGGCAACCACGGTGCCAGTCAACGCCACAGTGACAAGCGCTGGCGGAAATCCAAAACCAAGGTTCGGAAAACACCCGGCGACGACCCACCCGGCAACGGCGACAATGGTCGCGGTTTTCAGGAGCTCATAAAGGGCTTTTGCATCCTCGTCGTGAAGCCGTGCTATGCGTATTGCTGGAACATCCGGCGCAAACACACGGCGAACCAGAATTAAAAAGCCCCACCCTGTAGAAACACCGGCGTGGTAAATCCAGACAACCCCCTCAAGCGGGCCATGTGCGCCCCCTAAAGCACCTGCAATCGTACGGGTTGCGACAACGAAGGCAAAGACAGGCAGGAGTTCCAGCATTCCAAGCCCAACCGTTCGACCCAACCGGCTCCAATATCCAATCAGGCCTGACGGCGTGCTGAGATAGGTCCATGCAGGTGCGAGCACACGGCCCACGAAAAGGGCCGCACCTACCCCACCGACTACTAAAGCAAAGGCTGCGCCCAACATGGCTGCAACCCCGAATTGGGCCAATGCCAAACGCTCATTTACTTGAGGCAGCCGGTCATCGAGATTTGCAATCGCGACGCTCCAGCGCGGAAGACGCTCTTAAATTTCAACATACATCGCGTTCAACCGGGCGGCAGCAGCTTCAAAGGTTCCAGGCCCCTCAGGGCAGACAAGAATATCTTCCTACGCACGGCGGGCCAATTCGCTGCGCAACAGGTCCCGGATCTGGGCGTCGGTCAATCGTGCCAACAGGCTGTCGACATCTGCCGGAGTCAAAGTCTCCGGCAATTCAACGGATTGTCCTAGCTCAGGTGGAGCAGTTCCGATGAATTGGGCGTTTGCCTCAAAGCCAGTAAGCGCGGGCGCAAGCGATAGGATGACAAGCAAAGGGAAAACGCGAACTGCAGTCATGCAGTTTCCTTCAGATCACGGCCGAGCACCAAGGCTCCAGCGAGGAGCACCAGCAAGAACAGGACAACCGCCAACCAGCCAGCAAACACAAACACCTGGCCCAGCAGGAATGCTCCAGCCAGGCCGCCCACATAGTAGCTGGTCAGATAGAGACCATTGGCGGCAGCATGGCTATGGGTTGCTGTGCGTCCGACATAGCCCGTGGCCGCGGCTTGCCCGAAAAACAAACCGACGCCAATCAGCGCAAGTCCAAGTAGAACCACGGCAAGCGAGGGTGCCAAGAGCATCAAAAGCCCGGCCATGCTCAGCAGGATGGAGGCCCAGAATACTGCCCGAGCCCCGTATTTCTGAGCGATTCCGCCCGCGACCGGGGTGGTGAGCATGGACGGCAGAAAGACGAAGTAGATCAGACCGAGATAGGCCTGAGGAAGCCCAAAGGGCGGCTCGGCGAGCACAAAGTTCACATATGTAAACGTGCCGACAAACGCGAACAGGATGATGAACCCGATGGCGAAACTGGCACGCAGTTTCGGATTGGCAAAATGGTCGGCCCATGCCTGCCAAACCGACATGCCCTTAGCTTGTTGCTCAGGCCGCGAACCGTCGCGCAAACCGAAATACCAAATTGCCAAGACGGCCCCAGCCAGGTTCAGCGCCGAAAAGGTATAGAAACTTTCAGCAAGGCCGACATTATCGGCGACACCGGCCGCCAGAAGCCGTCCGAACAGATTTGAAGCAACGTTGCCGGTGATATAGGCGGCCATCGCGCCGCTTGCGGCTGTGACCGTGCAGATCTCTGAAAGATAGGTCAGGGTCAGAGTGAAGGCCGCTGCCATGAAAAAACCCTGAACCACGCGCAAAAGCGCGAATGTTGTCAGGTCTTCGGTTAAACCGAGCAAAAACGTCGGTATCGCCAGCAAGGCAAGACTAAGCCAAATCCCCAGCTTGCGATCGATCCGGTTGGCAAACAATGCGACGCACAGCCCCGCGATTGCCATGCCAAAGGTGCTGGCGTTGACGGCAAAGCCCATCGTGGCCGGAGACACCTGGTAGTAGGCCACCAGCGTCGGCAGCAAGGCCTGTGACCCGAAAAGGTCGATCAAGGTGAGAAACGCGATGAGGGCAATAATCAACGCCCGCATCATGACTTCATGACGTTTCTCAGAAGGTGCATCGTCAAGAGCCGGTGTCGGCCCCATGAGCATGGCCGCGCCAAGATTTTTTGCCATCAGAGTTTCCTAGAGTTCCGGGCAAACACCGACCGGTTTGCCGCCAATATTGGCAAACATCTCGTCGAGATTCAGCGTTTCCCGCTTTTCCAGGGCGTCATAGTTGTTGGACAACCAGGTGCCCGCGGCATCGCGCCCTATGTCGAACAAATGTTCCAGGAAGGCCCATTCTGTGTTGAGTTTTGAGGAAGCTCCGAGCGGGCGCATCCGTTTGCGGGCCTCAATCATGTGAACCCGCATCCTCCTGTGGCGCGTCGCATCCAGTTCGCCGCTGTCAATGAGAGTGTTTTTCTCGTGAATGGCGCGCAGATCGCGCAAAAGCGAGGCGTTGAAACTGATCTCGTTGACGCGGTTCAGGATCTCGCGTGCGCTTTTGGGCACACCTTCGCGCACAACCGGATTGATCTGGACAATGACAATGTCATCAACCGGGCTGTGATCAGCGAAGGGCGACAGGACGGGGTTGCCCATGAAGCCGCCGTCCCAGTAGTGACGCCCATCGATTTCGACCGCCTGAAACATGAAAGGTAGGCAGGCAGATGCCAAGATGACGTCCACAGACAATTCGGAACGCCGGAAAATCCGCACGCGCCCGGTCTCCACATCCGTTGCCGAAATGAATAGTGTGAACGTGTCGTCTTCAACGCCAATCTGATTAAAGTCTACGTGCTTTTCGACCAGGCTGCGCAAGGGGTTATAGTTGAACAGATTGGTGTCGTAAGGTGATGCTACCCGGTTCAACATGTCCATCATCAGGTAGCCCGGCGAATAATCGAGGCTCCATTGACCGAGGATCAGGTCGATTGGTGTCCGCTTCATAGGGCTCATGCGGCCCGCATCACTGACATCCTTCCAGAAGGCGCGGAGCGCCTTGCGCGCTCCAACTGCACCATCGTCATACATGCCCTGAGCAGAAACAACGGCGTTCATTGCGCCGGCCGACGTCCCGGAGATCGACTGGATCCAGATCCGGTCATCTTCAAAAAGTTTATCCAGCACGCCCCAGGTGAAGGCGCCATGCGCACCTCCCCCTTGAAGGGCCAGATTGACGGTCTTTTCAATTGTTGGGCGTCGCGCCATGTCCTGTTCCTTTCGGGGCAAATTCAATGTGCAACCCAGCCGCCTTCAACCGGGATTGCAGACCCGGTGATCGACGCGGCGTCGTCGGAGCACAGGAAGACCGTAGTCCCCGCCAGTTGCTCCACTGTGACGAATTGTTTTGTGGGCTGCGCTGCGAGCAAGACGTCGCGTTTGACCTCTTCCTCGGAAATACCGCGGGCATTCGCCGTATCGGGGATTTGCTTCTCGACAAGCGGGGTTAGTACGTAACCGGGGCAAATGGCGTTGACCGTGATTCCCGCCTCGGCAGTTTCCAGCGCTACTGTCTTGGTGAGCCCAAGGATGCCGTGTTTTGCTGTGACATAAGCGGACTTGAACGGTGAAGCGACAAGCCCGTGCGCCGAGGCGATGTTGACCACCCGGCCCCAGCCTTTAGCCTTCATGCCCGGCACAACAGCTTTGGTCGCATGAAACGCGCTCGACAGGTTCAACGCAATGATTGCGTCCCATTTGGCTTCAGGAAAGTCTTCAATCGGAGCGACATGCTGGATGCCGGCATTGTTCACAAGGACATCGACGCTGCCAAATGCATCCACAGTGGCCTCCACAAGACCACGGACGCCGGCCGGGTCCATAAGATTGGCAGAGGTGTAGAGCACCTTTGAACCGAGCGCTTCCAGGCGGGCTCGGTCTGCCTCCACCGCATCCGCAGGCTCAATGCCATTCATCATGACGTTGAGGCCGGCCTTTACGAGCCCCTCGGCAATTCCGAGGCCAATGCCGCTGGATGATCCGGTAACGATGGCCGTCTTTCCAGATAGTGTCATTTTATGAAATCCTTTGAAACTGAAGCTACTTCCGGCCGGTGGTCAAAAGCGATGCGATGCGCCAATCCTCTCCGCGTCGGACAAACAGAGCGCTCACCAGCAACCCCAGTCTGTTCGGGTTGGCTTCCTGCCCAATTTCGAGAACAAGCGGAAAATGCATCATCGCGGATTCCGACCCGAGCCTGACGATGCGGGCAAGCTCCAATTCGGGGTGCACCTTCCAGACCGCGGCTTTTTGGAAGCTGCCCATCCGCTCCAGTGTCGCCTTCCGGCCCCAAACGGACCTTCCGTCCGACACCCAAAGGAAATCCGGGCCGTCGATGAAAAAAGACCCAACACGGTCAAGATCCCGGGCGTTTTGGGCGTCCATAAACTCCCCATAGACCGCACGGATCTCGGTTTCGAGCTGATGCTGATCCGACCCGGCAGCCACCGGCTGGACATAGGCGGCGACAATGCCGATCGCGATCAACAGCGACAAACCAGCAGCAAACAGGGTGTCCTTGTAAATCTGTTTCATGGCGCTTACTCAGCCTTTCAGGGTGCGGCCAAAGCAAAATTTGGGTCGCTCGGAGCTAGAGATTGAGCTGTTGTCTAAACCACGGCGAACGCGGGCTTATTGACCGTATTGCGCTTCAGGGCTCACGCCGCGCTCCCACCCGTAGTAGGGTGTACCGTCAGCGGGAAATGGCACGACATCGGTCGAGATGAAGGTCGCGGTTTCACTGCCGGTATTTTCCCACCAATGCGTGAAGCCAACGCCGAATTCCTCGGAGGGCGCGCCAGCGTGGTGGGCGATCGGAACGGCGCAGAAGCTGTTGTGCTCGGTCACAGTTCCTTTTGCGAGGAACACGATTGCCGGGCGGTCGGCATGGCTATGGGTCGGAACGGTGCCGCCGGGAGCGAGCTTCAAACGGCGTTGACGCAGCATGAAATCGCCCATGTCGCGCCAGCCCGCGAGCTTTACATTGGCAGTGATCTCGCGTGTCAGCCATTTGGTTCCAACCCGCTCGACTTCGCGCGGCTCGGTGAGAACATGCTCAGGCGGGCACTTCCCGGCTTGGGCGCCAGTGGCTGCAAATACGGCGGTGAGGCCGAGGCTCATTCCAAGAAACAGCGCAGGGCTTTTCATTGCAAATCTCCAACAGTCAGATGACTTAGGCCGGCGTATCAGTGCCGTTGACCGGAATATTGCCCTTGCGTGAGTGAGATAGTAGAACCCTAGGGTCTATCGGAACGATGCATCCAGGCTATGAGACACACGCATGGTTCTCATGTATTCAAGTTGTCTTGATCGAGTGTCGTGGAAGCAAGGTACGGAAAAGTCCGATGGAGTTGCATCAGCTCAGATATTTTGTCGCGGTTGCAGAAACGCTTAATTTCACACGCGCTGCCGAACAATGTGGTGTTTCTCAGCCCTCGCTCACAAAAGCGATCAAGAAACTGGAAGACGAGTTTGGTGGCCCCTTGTTCCGGCGCGAAGGCCGCAGAACGCATCTGACCGAGCTTGGCCGCGCCATCCTGCCACGCCTGGAACAAGCCCTTGCGCTCACTGAGTTTGCGCACAAGGATGCGCTCGATTTTCAGAACCTTCGAAACTCGACGTTGACACTCGGTTGCATGTGCACCATTGCACCTGAAAGCCTGATGAGCCTCATCGACTTCTTTCAGCGCGAGGCACCTGAGCTCAAGTTGTGTTTGCGAGAGGGGTCCGGCCAAAGGGTTGTCGACATGCTCCAGGACGGCGAGATCGACATCGCTCTTGCTGCCTTGCCAGCGTATTCGGACGACTTGTCCGCGACCCCGCTCTTCACTGAAAAATACGTGATCGCTTTTCCGCAGGGCCACCGCTTCGCACATATGGATCAGGTCCCGCTTCAAGCGCTGGATGGTGAGCGTTACCTTGAGCGGATCAACTGCGAATACCTGACCTTTCTTGAGGCCGCCGGCTTCAAGGACGATGGGTCAATAGATTCGCGTTTCAAAAGCGAGCACGAGTCCTGGATCCAGGCGATGGTGATTGCCGGGCTTGGCTGTGCCGTCATGCCGCAAAGCCTGGCATCCCATCCGCAATTGCAAAATCGGCTGCTTGTCGAGCCGGACATCGAACCTACGGTTTCTGTGATCACCAAGCGGGGTAGGCGCCACACCCCGGTGGTGGATTTGTTCGTTCGTTTGTGTCGGTCAATCGACTGGAGCGACTTCGGCAAACCGCATCAGCACAAAAACGCCGTGGCCCCGCAAACCGCATAACAAGCCAAATTTTAATTCAAAGCCCCATGACCATCCTCCCGCTCAATCTATTGGAGACTGATTATGCTTGCCTTATCCACTAACCGCCCGCTCACGGCGGCCTTGCCGAAGATAAACTTTGACACTCTGGGACTCATGTTTATCTCAGGCTTTTTCGCCACTATTGCCTTTGATTTTTGGGGGCAAGTTGTCAGCCCCGGCTTGGGCTTTGCAAACCTCTCCCCCCACGGATTGGCGCAAAGCCTGCTTGGTAGTCTCGGACTGCCCAACAATGCCTTTGCCGGCTACTTCGTTCACTTTTACCTTGTTGGACTTATCGGCTATCCGATTGGTTGGATGTATATCTTCGCGCCGATTTGGCAGCGGGTAATCGGCAACACGCACTGGTTCGTGCCTTCCGCGATTTACGGCTTCGGGCTTTGGCTTTTTGCCATCGGCGGCATAACCTCGGTCGCAGGTCTGCCGTTCTTCTTGAATTTCACTGGGATTGTCTGGGTCGCCCTGGTTGGGCATGTGCTCTACGGCATTGTGATGGTTGCAGTCTTGGATGTGATCGAGCGCCAAAAAGCGCGCTGATATAGACGGTGCTTGCGTTTATTCGGCAACACGTCCTTCCGGGATGTGTTGCTGGCGGCTAGAATCACAGCAAAACGCCTGCAACCTCAGGACAGAGAACTAAGCTTCCAGACCAGGGGAGTTCTCTGAACTGAACTGTCCGGGTCATCAATCTGGGCACAATCTTTGAACGCATTGCACCCCCCAAAAGATCTTTAGTGAAAGGCATCAGACCCAGCTTGATATCAGCTGCTTGATCTGTTGGCCTGTTTATACAGCCTTTTTTCTGCGTTTTTTACGTCCCGTGAATGTCCGCCCGATCGCCTTCTTCGGAACCGACCGAAATAACTGCGTTTAAAAGAGCCTTTTTCAAGCGGCTCAGCAAACCAAATGCAGGTTTGTCGCATGCTTGACATACACGACAAGATAGATGACGCATATTTAACTACTTTAAGTTTAATATGGAGCCATCATGCCATTTCGGTTCTTAACGGGCAGCACGCACGCAGACGAACTTATCGGAACAGACCAATCAGAATTGGTTTTCGGTTTTGCCGGAGACGACAGTGTTAGAGCGAACGCTGGGTCCGATACCATATTTTCCGGTCTAGGAAATGACTTGGTCGATGGAGGAGCTGGAAATGACCGGATCTTTGCCGGCCTTGGCAACGACCGGATTACGGGCGGATTGGGCGCGGACTACATTGATGGGGGCTTAGGCTTCGACACCGTGAGCTTTCAAGGGTCGATCCTCAATTTCGAAATCAACATACAAAATGGCTTGTTCTTATCAACGGCCTTCGTCACATCGGTTGGTGTGCCGGGGGAACTGATCGAAACTGATACTTTAATAAATATAGAAGCGCTCCGCTTCGAAGCGGACAGTTATACCGTCTACCTCGATGGAAGAAACAACGCCGCTCTGGCGCGAGATGATGCTGTTGTAGGGGAGGAAGACGCCCAACTGACCCTGGCTGTAGCCGACCTACTAGCCAACGACGCAGATTTTGATGGCGACATCATCGCACTGTCTAGCATCGACAAGATGAGTAAGAAAGGCGCGGTCATTGACCTTCAGTCGGGGGTCATAACGTATTCTCCAGCCACTCTGTTCGATGCGCTAAAGACCGGGGAAACGGCAACCGATACGTTTGCCTATACAATTGACGATGAGCATGGGGGACTTTCATCAGCAACCGTAACCGTTAGCATTACCGGCGCAAATGATGCCCCAGAACTTAGCATCGCAGAGCACTACGACTTCACTGAAAACAACGAAGACCCTGTATTCACAGCGACAGCGACGGATGCTGAAGACGATCCCATCACATTTTCACTGGTCGGCAAGGACTCTGAATTGCTCACGGTTGACGCGGTCACTGGAGAAGTGCGTTTCAAAGTCGCTCCGGATTTCGAAACACCCTCCGACGCTAACCGCGACAACACCTATGATGTAACCTTGGTGGCTACCGACCTGAACGGTGCCTCAAACGAGAAATCAGTTGAAGTCACGGTCACAGACATCGTGGAAACACCTTGGGTACAGGCGCGGATCAATGAGGTCCACTACGACAACTCGGGCACCGATACCGGAGAATTTGTCGAGATCCGTGTGGCTGCTGGCACCGATACGTCCGGCTTGGAAGTGCTGCTGGTCAATGGCAACAACGGCTCGGTCTACAACACAGAATTCGTGAGCAACCTGTCCGGCAGCACCGACGAGGCTTTAAACTATTATGTCTGGGAGCTACCGGCTAACGGCATACAGAACGGTGCGCCGGACGGCATTGCGTTGCTGGACAACGGAACAGTTCTTGAGTTTTTGTCTTATGCGGGAACGTTTACGTCGGCGGAACTCGATGGCACAGAACGGGCTTCGGCTGACATTGGGGTGAGCGAAACGAGCTCAACTGCAGCCGGCCAGTCACTTCAGCGCAATGAGGATGGCACCTGGAACGGCCCAACCGGCAATACAAAAGGTGCCGCAAATAAGGATGACGGCGGCACCAGCGAGCCGACCCCGCATCTCATCTCCGAAGTTCAAGGCAGCGGAGACGCGTCTCTGTTGACCGGAGAGTACGTGCAGGTATCGGCCGTTGTCACCTACACGACCGAGAACGGATTTTTCTTGCAAGAAGAAGACGCTGATGCGGATGACGATGCCCGGACATCGGAGGGCATTTTTGTCTTCACCGGCGGAACGCCTGATGTCGAGGCTGGCGATTTAGTCAATGTCGCGGGAACGGTCGAAGAATATTTCGGGTTCACACGGCTGGGGGGCACACTCGGCATCACGAGGCTCGGCACCACTGCCCTGCCCACGCAAGCAGATATTCAATTATCGCATATGGCAACGGATTTCGAACAATACGAAGGCATGCGGATAAGCGTTACGAGCGGCATCGAAGGTGAACGGTTGACGATCGTCGAGAACTTCAACTTCGACCGGTTCGGCGACATCGCAATCAGCGCTGGCAACCAAATCCAGCCGACCCAATTGTTTGACGCTCAAAACGAGGCCACAGACGTTGCTGCGCTCGCCGAGGCAAACCAAAACAACCGACTTTCGATCACAGATGGCGTGTCGAGCCAAAACACGGACACCTACAGGTATATCGTGAACACATCCGATGGGGACGACGGCGACGGCATTCTCGGCAACGGCGATGTCTTTTCGGAAACCGGTCCGACCTTAAGGCTGGGTTCAAAGCTCGATGCGCCTGTCGAAGGTATCTTGTCCTTTGAATTCGGTGAATACAAAGCGCTGATCGAAGGAACCTTGTCTATTGATGAAAAAACGAATTCAGGAGCGCGGCTCGAAACTCCAGAACCTGTAGGCGGTTCGATACAGGTCGCAAGTTTCAACGTTCTAAATTATTTCACGACTTTTTCGGGTGGCACCGGACCGGGAGGCACCCTCAGCCCGCGCGGCGCAGACACCCAAGCCGAGCTCGATCGGCAAACAGCAAAACTGGTTGATGCGATCACTGAGACAGGCGGCGATGTAATCGCCTTGCAGGAGATCGAGAACAATGGCTTTGGAAGTGGTTCTGCGATTGCGACGCTCGTTGCGGCACTCAATGCAAAGGCTCAAGCAGAGGGAACCGGCGCGGATTACGCTTTCGTCAATCCCCTTGAAACCGGAGAGCCTGGCTACGTGGGCACTGACGCCATTATGACCGGCATCATTTATGACACCACAAAAATGAGACTGGTCCACGCCGACATGCTTGTCTTTAATGAAGCTTCGGCAGCAGCCACTTTCCAAATCGCAGACGCCCTAAATCCGTTTGTAGAGACCAGCGATCAGCTAGGTGACTTCCAACGCAACCGGCCGGCGACCGTTGCTACCTTCGAAGAAATCGACAGCGGCGAGACATTCACACTCGCATCAATCCATTTCAAATCAAAAGGAGATAGCAACCTCCAAGACTTGGCCGAAAGCATTCGAACCGCGCTGGACGAGGGCAAAATTCCAGCCGATCAGGAGGCGGCAGTGAATGCAGCTCTCACAGCGCTTCTGGTTGATCCAAACTTTGACCAAGCCAACGGCCAAGCCTACTGGAACCAAGCCAGGCTCGACGCATCGCGGGAACTGATCACCTGGCTGGAGGGCTCTTACGCTGATGCGCTTGCTGCCATTGGCGTTGACGATGCGGATTACCTGCTTATGGGTGACTTCAATGCCTATGCTGAAGAAGATGCGGTACAGGCTGTACGTGATGATGCCGGTTATATCGATCTGATTGATGTGTTTGTTGGCCAGCAAAACGCCTATAGCTTCGTGTTTGACGGTCAGCGCGGCACGCTTGATCAGGCGCTTGCCAGCGACAGTCTAGCCAACCAGGTCACCGGACTTACCGAATGGCATATTAACGCCGACGAACCTGATCTGCTGAACTATGATCAGAGTTTCACGGACCCTGGGTTTTATAGCGCTGATGTGTTCGCCTCCTCCGACCACGACCCGGTTGTTGTGGGACTGACATTGGAAACGGCTGAAGACGCTGTGATCGCCTGATCAGAGATTTTCACTTACTGGTGGCTGATGGCCACCAGTAAGTGAGCCGTCAAACCCGACGGACGCAGCGTCCGCGAGACTTCTTCCCTCCTATTTGGCCACACAGGGAAAAATGTTTCTGCGATGAAAGAATTCGTATTTTTACATACCTCTTGACTCCGCAAAGCCGGAAGGCTCTGTTACTTGCCAGGATATCCGGCAACGGCATGCTTTGTGATCAAATTCACTCAGAGTTTCCGTTATCGGACATGTCCTTAGAGGCATAGCCGGGCGTCATGATAAGACACAACCGAACAATCGGGCCCGGCTTTACACAAGGGGAACACAATGAATAAGTCACTTCTTAAACTCACTGCTGCCAGCCTTGCACTTTGCGCAGGTATTGGCGCGGCGAATGCTGAGACCCTGCGCTGGGCGCGTGCAGGCGATTCGATAACACTTGACCCGCATGCGCAGAACGAGGGGCCGACCCACACTCTCGCGCACCAGATTTACGAGCCGCTGCTTCAGCGCGACATGGAAGCGAAAATCATTCCCGCGCTGGCGACCAGCTGGGCACCGACCGACAACCCCAATGTTTGGGAATTCAAGCTGCGAGATGGCGTGAAGTTCCATGGCGGCGAAGACTTTACCGCCGATGATGTCGTTTTTTCGCTAAATCGCGCAATGCAGCCCACATCGGCCATGAAAGAGCTGTTGTCCTCGATCAAGGAAGTCCGCAAGGTGGACGACAGCACTGTTCATATCGAAACCAATGGCCCGAACCCACTCTTGCCGAACAACCTGACAAACCTGTTCATAATGGACTCCGACTGGGCAGTTTCCAATGGTTGTGAAGAGCCACAGGACGTCGCAGCGGGCGGAGACAATCCTTGTGTGCGCAGCACCAACGGTACCGGCGCATACGTGCTTGAAAGCCGGAAGCAAGATTCTGAAACAGTGTTGAAACAGAACCCGGACTATTGGGGCAAGGGCAAGTTCCCGCTGGAAGTCACTGAAATCATCTACACTCCGATCCAAGAAAGCGCGACTCGTGTTTCCGCACTTCTATCCGGTGAAGTTGATCTCATTCAGGATGTGCCGGTTCAGGATCTGGCCCGCGTGGGTGAAACAGATGGCTTGACCCTGAGCACTGCTCCGCAAAACCGTACGATCTTCTTCGGCATGAATCTCGGCGCCGATGACCTGGAAAACGACACCGTGGAAGGCAAAAACCCACTTGCCGATGTCCGCGTCCGCAAGGCGATGAACATGGCGATCAACCGGGATGCCATCAAGAAAGTCGTCATGCGCGAACAATCGCAGCCAACCGGGGTCATTATGCCACCATTCGTCAACGGCTGGACGGAAGAACTTGACGCATATCCCGACTATGATGTCGCGGCCGCCAAGGCGTTAATGGAAGAAGCCGGCTACGCCGATGGTTTTGGCCTGACGCTGAACTGCCCGAACGACCGTTACGTCAATGACGAAGCAATTTGTCAGGCGGCTGTCGGCATGCTCGGCCAGATCGGCATCAACGTGAATCTTGACGCCAAACCAAAAGCTCAGCACTTCCCGCTGATCCAGAACAAAACAACCGACTTCTACATGCTCGGCTGGGGTGTCCCGACATTCGATTCGGAATACATCTTTAATTTCCTCGCACACACAACAACCGACAAGCTCGGTTCTTGGAACGCAACCGGATATTCGAACCCGGAATTGGACGCTAAAATTGCGTCTCTTGCTTCTGAAACCGACCAGGAAGTTCGGAATGGTACGATCGCTGAAATCTGGGAAACGCTCAAGGAAGACACACTGTACCTCCCTGTGCACCACCAGGTTCTGAACTGGGGAATGTCTGACACTATCGAGTTTGCAGTACAGCCTGAAGATCAGCCGCACTTCAAGTTCCTGACTTATAAGAAGTAACACTGAGAAGCGCGCCAACGTGCGGACTGGAAATCCGGTAAGTACGTTGGCGCACTTTTGTTTTTCTGATCGGCCGTCAGCTTGTTTTTGCGCAGGTGTATTTTTGATTTAAAATACTCTCGAAAAAACTTGGCTTATGCCGGCAGTATACGTATAAGCCCCAACCCATCAGAAGACTTATAGTGGCCACCGGGAATCGGCGGTCCGTTTGATTGGCGAAAAACCATGCTCGCATTCATAATCCGCCGGCTGGCTCAGGCCCTTCTCGTTTTGATGGCGGTCGGGTTCGTATCCTTTGCCATGTTCAAATTCATGGGCGATCCGGTGGAAAACATGCTGGGTCAGGAGGCGACCGTTGCCGACCGGGCCGCATTGGAAGAGCGTCTTGGACTGAACGATCCCATCATCGTTCAATATGTCCGGTTCTTTGGCCGAGCGCTGTCCGGAGATTTCGGTGTTTCCTATCGTGTTGGCCTGCCGGTTGGCGAAGTGATCATGGAGCGTTTGCCCGCAACCTTGGAACTCGCCTTCTTGTCTGGGGTCATCGCCATATCACTCGGATTTACGCTTGGGGTTTACACGGCTATCAAGCGCGACGGCTATATAGCCAATTTCATAATGACCACTTCGCTGATCGGAGTTTCGCTGCCGACATTTTTGATCGGTGTGTTTTTGATCTGGCTGTTCGCGGTCAATCTCGGCTGGCTTCCCTCCTTCGGCAGGGGCGACACAAGAAGCTTTTTCGGCGTGGATCTTGCGATCCTGACCGTCGACGGCCTCAAATCAATGATTTTGCCGGCAATCACGCTTGGCCTTTATCAAATGACCTTGATCATGCGGCTGGTGCGCTCCGAAATGCTGGAGGTGCTTCGGACAGACTACATTCGCTTCGCGCGCGCCCGGGGGCTCAGCCAGAAAACCATCAATTTCGGCCACGCAATGAAAAACACGCTCGTGCCGGTCATCACCGTCACCGGTCTTCAATTCGGTTCAATCGTTGCGTTCGCCATCATTACGGAAAGCGTGTTTCAGTGGCCCGGCGTCGGCCTATTGTTCATCAACGCCGTTAACTTCGTCGATATCCCGGTCATGTCGGCCTATCTGCTGCTGGTTGCGGTCATTTTCGTGACCATCAACCTCATAGTCGACCTTCTCTACTTCACCATCGACCCGCGTCTCAGTGTCAGCAACAACTGAGGTCGAGAGGCACCATGGACACACAAATCCCCAAGGGCGCATCGGCCCGCCCGGAATTCAAGGAAACCGTTGCGAAAACAACCTGGCAACGCTGGGCGCAGTCGGACATTTGGCATTCCTACAAATCATCGCCGGTCATCATTGTTTCGTCACTCACCTTCGCAGTACTGGTGCTCGGGGCGATCTTTTCGCCGCTGCTGTCTCCTTACACACCATTCGATCCTTCGAGCCTCAATTTGATGAACGGCTTCACCAAGCCGATGACAGCCAATGAATTTACAGGCGACTACTTCCTGCTTGGAACGGATGACCAAGGTCGTGACGTCTTATCGACAATCCTCTTCGGCTTGCGCATTTCCTTGTTCGTCGGCGTTGTCGCAGTTCTTTTTGCCATGACGTTGGGCGTCGTCCTCGGCCTTCTGTCGGGTTATGTCGGGGGCTGGATCGACGGCGTCATCATGCGCATAGCCGACATTCAGATGACCTTTCCGTCGATCATGGTCGCGATGCTGCTGTACGGCATTGGCAAAGGCCTCATTCCACCGGATCTGCGTGATGAAATGGCGATTTGGGTGCTGATTATCTCCATTGGACTGTCCGAATGGGTTCAGTTTGCCCGGACCGTGCGCGGGGCAACGCTGGTTGAGCGTCAAAAAGAATATGTTCAAGCTGGCCATCTGATCGGGTTGACGCGCTGGAGCATCATGCTGCGCCACATTCTTCCGAACGTTACGGGCCCAATTCTGGTGATTGCGACTATCAGTCTTGCGCTCGCTATCATCGCCGAAGCGACTTTGAGCTTCCTCGGCGTTGGTGCCCCAAAAACACAGCCTTCTCTCGGAACGCTGATCAATGTAGGTCGTCAATACATCCTGTCCGGGGAGTGGTGGATCCTGCTGTTCCCGTCTCTCACACTGCTCGCACTTGCCTTATCAGTAAACCTTTTCGGTGACTGGTTGCGTGATGTATTGAACCCCAAATTGCGATAGGCCCGTGTCAAACTCTCCCCTACTCCAAGTCTCCGACCTTATCGTCGAGTTTCCGACACGCAGCGGGGTCTTGCGCCCTGTTGACCGGGTTGGCTTTGATGTCCGCGCAGGCGAAATCGTTGGCCTTGTCGGCGAAAGCGGCGCCGGCAAGTCCATGTGCGGGTCGGCAATTATCGGCCTGATCGATCGACCGGGCCGCATCAGTGGTGGCGAAATCCGCTTGAACGGAGAGCGGATCGACAATCTGCCTGAGGAACGCCTGCGCCATATCCGCGGCAAGCGGATCGCAATGGTATTTCAGGATCCACTGACCAGCCTCAATCCACTCATGACTGTCGGACAGCAGCTGATCCAGACTATCCGGACTCATTTGCCGTTGTCTGCGAACGATGCAAGAGCTCGCGCAATCGGTCTCTTGGAAGAGGTTGGCATTCCGGCGGCGGCAGCACGTATTGACGCCTACCCCCATCAGTTTTCCGGCGGCATGCGCCAGCGTGTGGTGATCGCCTTGGCACTGGCGGCGGAACCTGAGCTCATCATTGCCGACGAGCCGACAACGGCGCTTGACGTTTCGGTGCAGGCTCAGATCATGGCACTGCTGAAGCGCCTGTGCAGGGAACGCGGCACTGCGGTAATATTGATCACCCACGATATGGGCGTAATCGCAGAGACAACCGATCGTGTGGCTGTTCTTTATGCGGGACGGATTGCCGAAATCGGACCAACGCGCAATGTGCTGAGCACCCCGTCACATCCTTATACCGTCGGGCTGATGGCATCGACGCCATCCACGACCGGCTCGCTTCATACGCTCAGCCAGATCCCGGGGTCCATGCCAAACCTGCGTGCCATACCGAAGGGCTGCGCCTTTAATGCACGGTGCGGCAAGGCGTTTTCGCCATGTTTCCAGGACATCCCGGTTCTGGAGCCGGTCGAAGGCAGCGAAGTTGCCTGTTGGCTCTATGACCCTGCCTATCAAAACACAAAAGAGACGTCCGGAGCATCCGAATGAGCGGTGACACGCCCCTGATCCAAGCGCGCGACCTTAGCGCGGTATTCGATGTGTCCAAGCCTTGGTTGAACCGGATGCTGGCCATGGAGCAAAAGCGGTTCCTGACGGCAGTCGACACAGTGGATTTTGACATTCCGAAGGGCAAGACCTTTGCCCTCGTGGGCGAAAGCGGCTCCGGCAAATCGACCATCGGTCGCATGATCGTTGGTCTGCAAAAGCCCACGACGGGCCAGGTCCTCATCGACGGCCAAAATCTGTTTTCGATCACCAACGAAAAACAGAAGCTGGCGATGCGCCGGCGTATCCAGATGATATTTCAGAGCCCTTATGCGTCTTTGAACCCACGCTGGCGGGTCAAGCACATTATCGGCGAACCGGTCAGAGCTTTCAATCTGCTGCCCTCCGGCGAGATCGACAAGCGGGTCGAAGAGCTTCTGGATCAGGTCGGGCTTGCGAAATCCGACGGCGAAAAATTTCCACATGAATTCTCCGGTGGTCAGCGTCAACGTATCGCTATTGCGCGTGCACTTGCATCGAATCCTGAGTTCATTGTGTGCGACGAGCCGACATCCGCGCTTGATGTTTCTGTCCAGAGCCAGGTTTTGAACCTGATGAAGGCACTTCAACGCGAATTGGGCCTGACTTACCTGTTCATCAGCCACGACCTGTCGGTAATCAGGTATATGGCGGACCAGATCGGTGTGCTCTATCTCGGCCGACTGGTTGAGGTCGCGGACCGGGACACGCTCTTTGACAATCCACGTCACCCCTATACCCGCATGCTGATGGATGCGGCTCCGCATATTGATGCTTTTGGGCGCACAGCGGAGATTGTGTCAGGCGAGATCCCGGATCCGATCAATAAGCCCAGCGGCTGCAGTTTCCATCCAAGGTGCGAACTGACTGCAGACCAGTGCCGGCGGGAACGGCCGGAAGTTAGGGTATTCGGCCCCGAAAAAGCCCGTGTCGCCTGCCACCTTTGTACCGCTTGATCGCGGGCGCACCCAAAACACGACACGGTATACCCACCATGTGATCATCCAGCTTAGGGTCAGGCCTGTATTGGACCGGCCCTCTGCGGCTGAGCGGTGTTGCAATTCAACAGCCAGGCCCACCCCGCCTTCAGAAGGGCCAGCGCGACGGCAAAAAGCTATCTAGGCAGAGACATCGCCATTTCGTTGGGCCCAAGCAAGCAAATCTTCAGATGGCATTGGTCTCGCGACGAAATATCCTTGCACCACATCCACGCCGAGTTCAGCTATCAGGTGCCATTCTTCCTTGGTTTCAACGCCTTCGGCAACAGTCGTTAGACCGAGGCGTTTGGCCAGCGCAACACTTGATTCGAGCATGGCCCTGGCTTCGTCATCAGTTGGCGCGCCGGCCACGAATGCACGGTCGATCTTCAGTTCGGTAAAAGGGATCCGCTTCAACTGCTGCATGGAGGATGCGCCGGTGCCAAAATCATCGATCGAGAGGCCGATACCCTTCATGCGCAATCGCGTGAGGATCTCGAGCGGCGCGGTGACATCTTCCATAATTCGGCTTTCCGTCACCTCAATGATGAGGTTTTGTGGGTCTACACCTTCCCGCTCAATGGCTGAGTGAACCAGATCCAGCACCTCGTAGCGCGTCAGAGACTCGACCGAAAAGTTCACCGCCACCTTGATCGAAAGTCCAGCCAGGCTCCAAGCGGCCATGGCCGAGACAGCCTTTTGAAACACCTGATCGGTCATCTCATCGATCAAGCCGTTTTCCTCGACAACTGGCAAAAATGCCGCGGGTGGAATGAGATTCCCATCCAGCTTCCGCCAACGGACAAGTGCCTCAACCCCAATTAGCGACCGGTCGGCAACAGAGACTTTGGGCTGGAAAAACACATTAATTCGACCTTCCGACAGACCTGCCTTCACATCTTCCAAACTCAGCAACTCAAGCGGCGCTCTCGGCGCAAAAGTTTGCCTTTGTGTATAGGTGCCGAGAACAGCTTTAAGCGGAACGGGCTTTATCGGCTTTTGCAGCGACCCCAGAATGTTCAGGCGGTGAGCCTGCCCAAGTTGCGCAGCTGTCTGCAAAATGCGCTTGTCTTCACCACTTACCAAAATGATCCCGCATGAGGCCTCTTTTTCCGCGAGGTGACGGAGAAACTCCAAGCCATCCATTCCGGGCATGTTCAAATCACACAGGATCACGTTGGGAGACTCAGCCTCGTAAACTGCCAAACCCTCATGGCCGTTCCCGGCGGTAAGCACACGCTCCCATCCGAGTTTATTCAAGATCTTGGTGGTCAAGTTCGTGATGAATTTTTCATCATCAACAATCAAAATCTTGTCCTGCGGCATGCGGCAAATCCAATATGCTTAAACACGGGAAATATACTCAGCAACTGCTTGCATCGACGGTCGCAGCTCTGGGTAGCGATCATGAATCACTGGCCAATCTTCGCCTTTGGCGGCTTTTTCCAATGAAAGACATAGATCCGAAAGGGCATGAGCCCCCACGGCCTTTGCCGAAGACTTCAGCTTGTGTCCTGCGGCACCTATTTCTGAAGCATTGCGCATTTCGTAACCACTCTCAATCTCGGCGATGATGTCCCAGGCCGGATCGAGGAAGTCTGCTAGCACGTCTCGAATGGTTTCACCATCATCACCAAAAACCTCTTGGAGAGCGCTTAGATCCAACGGTGCAACCGCTGCCCCCCCTGGCAAAGTACTTTCGTTGGCACTTGAATGTGCTGAAGCCTTCTGGAGCGAGGTTTCAGCACCGGCGGTATTCAAGCACGCCGCATGCGGCAACCAGATTTGAAGGACCTCATCAAGTTTAGGCATTTCCAGCGGCTTGGTCAGGAAACCGTTCATTCCCGCTGTCATACAGCGCTCACGCTCTCCCTGAAGCGCATTGGCCGTGATGGCGATTACTGGAATTTCAGCCATCTCAGGCTCAGCGGAGCCGCGCAAGGCGCGTACCATCTCAAGACCATCAAGTTTCGGCATGTGAACATCAGACAGAGCAAGCGCATATCGCCCCGTTCTGAGCGCCTTTAGTCCAGCCTCCCCGTCTCCGGCGATCTCACACTGATAGCCGAGCAACCGAACCTGACGCTGAATCACATCTTGGTTCGTCCTGTTGTCTTCGACAATGAGGATCAGTTCGTTGTTGTCGATTGCACAGCCGACGGTCGGCGCTTTTGGCCGTTGCCATGCGGCTGCTTTGAGTTGTTTGCTCGGGAGTGTTTGACCAAGCGCAGACCGTATTGCGGTAATCAGCTTGCCCTGCGTAAGAGGCCTACCGGAGACCGTCGTTACGCCTGCCATGCGGTCAACATCTTTAAGACCTGCTTGTGCCCGCTCATTAACCACCTGTAGCTCAACAAGTTCAGGGTCACCGCGCAATTTTGCGACCAGTTCAGCCTTGCTTGCCTCTGAAATTCCACTTCCCAAAAAGAGCACAATTCGGCCTGTTTTCTTGGTGGTCCTTTCCAATAGCTTCGCCGGTGCGCAGTTTGGCTCCGCAAGAAACTCCACTGAGGCGCCGGCAAATTCCAGATAACGCTGCAGGACTTCGCGGCAGAACGAATTTTTGGACATGATAGCCAGCACTTCAATGTCGGCCAGAATATTTTCCGATTTTACCTCGGTTTGCTCAGCCACACGGTACGGGATGGTGGCGGAAAATGTGCTTCCTACGCCGGGCGTGCTGGTGACATTGATTTCGCCCCCTATCATGTCAAGCAACCGGCTAACGATAGTGAGTCCTAGACCCGTTCCACCGAACCGACGGGTGGTCGACACATCTGCTTGCTGAAATGGTTGGAACAGTTGCTCAATTTGAGCCTCAGTCATGCCAATACCTTCGTCCGCGACAGAAAACCGCACTGAAGCGCTTACACTATCGCGCCCAACCAGATCAGCCCGGATGGTCACCTGGCCAGCTTCTGTGAACTTGACCGCATTGCCCACGAGGTTGAATAGGATTTGCCTGAGACGCACGGGATCCCCCAGCACGGCAGGCGGAATATAGGGATCACAGAAGCTCGCAAATTCTATTCCATTTGCAATCGCGTTCGGCGACATGGTTTCCGCGACACCATCCATAACCTCCGCAATCGACATCGGCACCGCCTCGAGGGTCATCTTGCCCGCTTCGATTTTCGAAAAATCGAGGATGTCATTGATGATGGTTAGCAAAGAAAATGCGGACTCACGAATGGTCGAAGCCATCTGCCGCTGTTCTGGATCAAGATCTGTATGGGTCAACAGATCGATCATGCCGACAACACCGTTCATCGGTGTTCGGATTTCATGGCTCATGGTCGCAAGGAACAAATCCTTGGCTTTGGTCGCGCTTTCCGCCCTTTCTCGAAGTTCTTCGGCCCTCTGACGGTTTTCTTCGGCGCGTTGCATCATTTCCAAGGTTGTCTGCCGCGCTTCCTTGAGCTCCTCCATTTGTTTGTACAGCTGCTGGCGCGCCTCAACTCGCTCGGTGACATCGGAATAGGTGCTGACAAAACCTCCTCCGGGGAGCGGACCGCCCTTGACCTCAATATAGCTGCCATCCCGGCGCTGGCGTTCAAAGGAATGATGTTCAAATCGGCGTGCCAATTCCATCACGGGCCGGACCAATGTGTCGATATCCCCCGGGCCGAATTCGCCCTGCTCCGCATCGTAGCGGACCAACGCCTCAAGTTTTTGGCCTTCGAATATCAACGAATCTGGATAGCTGCGCAGCTCGCGAAACCGCTGGTTCCAGGCGACAAGCGCAAGATTTTGATCAAACGCGGCAACACCCTGGATCATGCTGGCCAAAACGCCTCGAAGCAGCTTTTCCCGATCCATAGGCATACCCTTTTAGCGCGACCGTTTTAGTTCTGAAGCCCCACTCCGGCGTGGACTTGCTCAATCAGTGCCAGCGCCTGGCGCTGGCACTTTTGCTCAACCAGCCAGGTCAGAACCGCCCCGGGCGCAGCGGCTTGAAGCGTTTCGGGCGTAACAGAGAGATTGAGTTCTCGCAAAGTGCCGTCCATGGAAAGGATGAGCCGTCCGTCTTCGGCGAATTCTTCTGGTAAAGAGAACGCATTCCGCTCCGCAGGCCACTGCACATCTGTTAGCCGCCCGGCGGCGCTGCGGGCTGAAATCGTAACATCGGTGTCCGTGTCACGCCTCCAAAGGACAACCTTACCCGGTTCGATACATCTGGGTCCGGAGCTGTCGACGGCGACATGCCAAATGTCGGGAGGGACTCTAAAAGGACCATCGGTCTTCCGCGAAGCCCCCATCACTTCCGACCGGGCGTCGGGATCACCAACCAGGGCAAGCACAGCAGACCAGCCAGCTGATCCATCCTTGGCTGCGTCAGGGGCGTATGGCGAGACAGGTATCCCGGAAAATGGACCGTCAATCACCTGCATGGCCCCGCTTTGCGACAAGAGTGTCAGGCGAGCCCCCTTAGGAAGGTCGATTGCTTGTTCCGGATCGAGTTGAGTGCCGGGCATGTAATCCTCCGCTCCGGTCGCAGCGACCACAATTGTCTGCGAATGCGCAGACACATTGAGCAGCATCAACACACAGAGCCCGGCTAGAATTCGCTTCTGCATTCCGCCCCCCCGATACCAAAGGGTTACTTGTCGGAAAAAACGACCTGTTCACCGGTTTGCCCGCTATTCAGGCGGGCCAGGTGAAAGTTCGTTGGTCCGTCATTCCCCTTCTTAGCCAAAACTCGTTCAAAAAGCGTTTGGACATTCGATTCTTTCCGGCGCATAGCCTCGTACGCCGCACAATAGGCGCCGAACCATTCTTGTCCGGCCTGATTAGCCGACATTGGCTCATAGCAAGCGAGGCCTTGCTGGCGACCTTTCAGTACAAGCGCGCCTAAGGGCCGGAATGCGAATGCTGTTTGCTCCCGGCAGTTCTCAACAACCGTTTCACTCACGCAAATACGCGACCCCAGGTATTTATTCACGCCTTCCAAACGCGCGGCCGTGTTCACCGTGTCACCGATCCCGGTATAGTCAAAAAAGCGGTTTCCGCCGAAATTTCCGATTACGGCCTCGCCGAGATGTATCCCGATCCGGGTCACGCCCAGCGCTATGCCTTGATCCGCAAGACGTTGCCGATAGCGCTGAGCTGTCGCGTCAAGCTCAAGCGCCAGTGCAACCGCTTTGGAAGCCTGTTTCGGATCATCCTCCGGCGCACCGAAGAAACAAACCACAGCATCTCCAATGAGCTTGTCCAAGGTTGCTCCATGCCGGAAAACAACGTCGCAGACGTCATCTAGATATCCATTCAAAATGTCCGCCACCTGGTCTGGGGGCAGGTTTTCCGACAGACTGGTAAATCCGGCAAGATCAGTGAAGAGATAGGTCACAATCCGCTTCTGACCGCCGAGGGCCAATTCGACTTCGCCCGAGGCCAACCGGCGGACAACTTCCGGACTGACGTATTTTTCGAAAGCGCTCAGCACAAATGCCCGCTCAAGACGTTCCTGCCGCCAATGGACCAGTGACAAGAGCAAGACACTGGTGCCAGCTGCAGCAATGGGACTAAGAATCGGGAGCATAAACAGCTCCCCCGCGATGAGCGCCGTCGCCAGTCCCAAGTAGAGCAACGCCGCCAAGATCAAGCCTGAGAAAAAGACACTTGGTTGTCGTACCGTTAAAAAACCGAATGCGGCAGCTAAGGCAGCTGCCATCAAGATCCCGATCGCTTGCGTGAAGGTTGGAACGGGTAGATTTCTTGAAGAGAGCAGCTGGCCAAGCAAATGGGCATGGACTTCTATGCCGGCCATGCTGCCCGCTGCCGTACCCCCGACAGATACAAGTGGCGTCGGATGGCGATCAACGCCTGGAAGGTCTGTGCCAATCAGCACGTGTTTGTTTCGAAACCACTCTTGCGGCAACAGTTCAACGGTGTGTGCCGGATATTTCGGGAACAGAACGGGCGTACCGTCCCGCGACACCTGGTAGAGAATGCGGCTCGCAAATGGCGTTTCAGAAAACCGCCGCCCGGCCATCGCCTCGGTCAAGAGCAGCATGCCCTCATCGTGAAGTTGCGGCAAGTGACGCAGAACGCCGTCGGCGTCGTCCCTTTGCAGCTTAACTGAGCCCGGCCTCCCGAACGACAGCGACAATTTAAGCTGTTCCGCTTGCCCCTCTGTTAAAAAGTCGTCCGATACACTTGCAAGCACGATCCGCTTTTGGGCGCCGCTCAACGCAGCGAAAAGCCGACGGTCTTTTTCAGGCTCACTGGTGCTGTCCAGTAGAATGTCCAACCCGATACTTGCAGGTTGTGCAGCGTCGATAACGGTGATCAGGTCCGCTAGGAACCCTCTGTCAATCGGCGAGCGGTAGGGAAACTTTGCGAGTGTTTCCTCGGTTATCGTAACGACGACGATTTGATCTTCTGCATCATAAGCCTTCGGCATCAAATTCAGGACCACAAGATCACCAAGGACCGGATCCAGGCGGCCGGCAATTGGCAGCGCAATCAGGACGGAAATGAAAACTGCAAGCGCGCCAGCGCCCCATTTAAAGGAACTGCTGGTGGCCGGCCTTACGCTTTTCCGTTCCCGGTTCATGGCAAGCTGCGCAGGCCATATTGAGACGTCATCATGGTGGTTTTCTTAGTTTGGCGCATCGAAACGCTGCACCTCGGATTGCGTACCATCGGCGTAGGTTAGCTTAACGGACAGATACTTGGTGGGCTTTGGAATGTCCGTGTAAACAACCGAGCCAGGCCCCTTGCTCGGGATGGCATGCGGATTGTCCGGATCGCATTCGCCGATTTCAAAACTCTGGTTAGGTGTGTCCGTATCGAGACCGTATTGGACCTCATCAATCGCACAGCGATAACTAATCAGATGCGTGAAATACACCAGGCGTTTGCCATCAAAGTCTCTGTAACTTACCCATCCGTTGGGCATGCGCTCAAGAATGTCCTTTTGACCCGCAATCAGCGCCAAATTGGGATTGAAACGAATTTCGAACGGACCTTGCTCCTCCCCCCGGATGTCGGTGTATTTCACCATGATATCCATAGCTTCAGCGTTTCCCGGCAATTCGACCATCGGGTAGGCAATCGGCTTGCCTGTTGTCGGGTCCATTGAATTCGCCATGAAGCCTGTTGATTTAAAATCGCTATTTGGGAGTTTGACGAAGATTTCCTGGGTCCGGTCGGCAATCGCCAGGTTCAGCATCCAGCCTTGGTTGCTGCGCATGGCGTTGATCTTGATCGGATTGACTAAAGCCGCAGAATTCAAAACAGACAGCGCGGCAAGCCGGGTTTTAGCGTCTTCGAGCCAATCGGCCGCCATTTGCTGATCCAGGAAGTAGCGCAGATATCGGCCATCGTCGACACCTGCCATAAACTCGTTCAGCAACTCCAGCTCTTTTGTCTTGTCGGCAAGGGACTGCTGGCCGACACGTGCGGCCGAAAAATCCTGGCTCAAGGCGTAGTAGGCCGGCGTGAAATCCGGATAGGCTTGCAAGAAGGACGTAAGGCGCCGGACCCGTTCTTCCCGGTCTTCCAGGAGGATACCGGCAAACAGTGTGGTTGCATCACGCCGGCCTTGTGTAAACGCATTGTAGACCTCCCGCGCTCCAGCACGGCCTTCCTGAATTTTCAAAACAGCCTGAAACCGGACATGCGGATCCACCTGTGGTTCCCCGAAGGCAAAATACTTCAAATAGTCCAGGCGCGCCTTGGGATAATCGCCCTTGATCTCACGCAGCCGGGCATTGGCATAAAACTCATGCGGCCGTTGTGGATTTTCGACAAGAAGCGACCGGCTTTGAATGCGGGCAAACAATTGCTCAATATCGCCGGACGGCCCTGTTCCAATTTGCTCCAGCCGCGTCTTTGCCAACTCGGAGAACGCACCACTTGGAAACCGGTCCAAATAGGCCTGGATTTCGCTGCGATCGTCCGTGTCCTTAACGTCGTTCCAAAATTGGAGCTCAAGCTGCATTGCACTGGCACCGGCCGGTGCGCTTGCAACATCTGCGGGTCCGCCCATCGTTCCCTGGAGCAGGACGATATCATCGGTCAGCGATGAATGATCCCATGGCACTTGTTCGCCGCCGGTCGCATCAACCACTTGCTGGCGCACACGCTTGAAAACTGCCTCGATTGTCGCACCCGGCACAAGCATTTCACGCGCAATGGCAGCGGTGTAGGGGCTGTTGAGGCCAGCCCCATCGGTTGCTGTGCTGCCTGGCGCGGTTGCAAAAGAGATGAAGGTGCCGCGCGGCGTGCTGGTCAACAGGGAGAATCCTCCGGCGGTTCCACCCGCCGAACGGGTCAGCGCTGTATTGCGGCAGGCATCAAGAATGACAATGTTCGCGCCGTCGTGAGATTTCTCGACCGCAGTCAGAACCCAATCGACCGAAAGCGCCTCGAATTCCGCGTCTACTTCATCACGCAGATCGGCTTCAAGAGGAGCAAGGTAATTTCGCCCGCCAGCTTCAAATCCATGCCCAGAATAATAAAATGCAGAGAGCGATCCTTGTGGTGCTTGCTTCAGGGTCTCCGTGAAATCACGAACCGCCCGTTTCATCGCCCGTAAATCAGCATTCAATACGAGCTGAACCTTAAAGCCCGCCGTCTTCAGACTATCGGCAACGAGAGCTGCATCATTTGCCGGATTCTTAAGAGCTGTCAGAGTGTTGCTGTTGTAGTCGGCATTTCCAATGACGAGCGCGTGCCGTTCTGAGGCGACTGTTTGCAAAGGCGCGAACACCAGAGCGAAAAGCATAAACCAAAACGCGGTTTTGACTGGCTGGTGGAATAAGGACATGCGCATCACGTGCCTCCGTCGACGGATCCGGACTGGACTGGACTGGACTGGACTGGACTGGACCGGACTGGACTTTGACAGGAGAGCAAGTATCCCGTCAATTGTCGGCTTTTACCGGATCGGCCGATTTTCCGCGGCATGACAATGGGAGAAGTTCCGCATGGTTCCGCAGAGTGTGCCAGATAGTGTTTTTCACATCCGGGTCCGGGAGAGCGCCCCGGACGGCCAAGGCTCTTTCATATGGAAAAACGTAACATCACAGGAGGTTTTTCTGGGGCGAAGGTCATTCTTTTTGCGGTGCCGGGCGCGTTCACGCCGGCCTGTTCCGAAAAACATTTGCCCGGTTATGAAAGCCTTCATGACGACTTGATCGCCGCTGGCGCAGATAAAGTTGCCTGCCTGTCGGTGAATGATGCCTTCGTTATGAACCAATGCGCGCGTTCACAATCAATCGAAAAAGTGATGATGCTGCCAGACGGAAACGCGGAGTTTACCCGAAAAATGGGCATGTTGGTGAGCCGGGAAAGCAACGGCATGGGAATGCGCAGCTGGCGATATTCCATGTTCGTGGAAGATGGCTCTATTTCGAAAATCTTTTCAGAGAGCGGTTTGACAGACAATCCACCGGGTGTGCCGCTCAAACACTCCGACGCCCAAACGATGCTGAATTTTTTCCGATCCAGATAAAGACCCGTCTTGTGTGTTTACCGGCAGCGGAAACAAAACCGGGCAGCCCATTTCTGCGCCGCCCGTGAATACAGTTTTTTCAAGCACCCTCTAATCCGCTCCCCTTACCGGGACGGTCGCTCCGGGTTTGGGATGGAGAAATCGCTGGACCGCGAATACAGCGGCTGCGAGGCCGAGCCCGATCGCATCAGAAAGCAATCCGCCTTCGATCATGAAGAGCGCAGATGCAATAAGTCCCAGCCGCAAGAACCAGACGGCCGACTTTCCAAGGAACCACCCTTGGACACCCGAACTCAACAGGAACACCCCAACAATTGCCGTCGCCGCGGCTCGCACGATCTCAATGACTGTTCCGTCCATTAGGATGGCCGAATTGTAGAAGAACATGAAAGGCACGATGAAGGCCGCGATGCCGATCTTGAAGGACGTGACCGACGTTTCCATCGGGTTCGCCCCGGAAATGCCCGCCGCGGCATAACTTGCCAGGGCAACCGGCGGTGTAATTGCTGATAGAACGGCAAAGTAGAACACGAAGAAGTGCGCGGTCAGCAGCGGAATTCCCAGCTGTACCAAGCCAGGGGCAACAACAGATGCGGCCACGGCATAGGCGGCGGTGGTCGGCATGCCCATGCCCAGAAGGATCGAGATGCACATGGCAAAGAACAGCGCAAGAAGCTGGCTCGTGTCGGCGAGGTTGAGCAATAGGGAAGAGAACCTGGCGCCCACACCCGTCAGCGAGATCACGCCCACGATGATGCCGGCACAGGCACACACCGCGATGATCTGGACGGACATGTGCCCGGCAAGTTCAAACGCCTTGAACGTGCCCTTGAGGCCAACACCGGCTTCCGCCCCCCCGGTCAGTTCCCGAAAAGAGATGTAGGCGAAGGTCAGGATCACGAGCACCGTTGCGATCAGCGACAACGCGGACAGGGCCGCCGAAGGGTCCGCGCCCGGTTCTGGCGCAGGCGAGACCAGGTACAGCACCAGCAAGCTGACAAGGACAGCACTGACGGCAAGCACAAGAAGCCGTTGGAGTGTCCAACGCACGCCACCACGCAGGGCGAAGTATTCCGGCAGAGCCCAACTCACCACCACGGCAGAGACGGTCGCCAATGCGCCGGCCCGGATAACCGAGTAGCCCATGAACAGCGCAGCAATCAGGATGAAGATCGGCACAAACAGATAGGCCTGTTTCGCCATGCGCCCGAGCTTCGGCAGCTCGTCGTTGCGCATGCCGCGCATGCCGAGTTTCGCAGCCTCGAAATCGACCATGAAGTAGACCGATACAAAGTACAGCACCGCCGGAATAATCGCCGCGACCGTGATCTCGGTGTACGGGATACCGGTGATCTCGGCCATGATGAAGGCACCGGCGCCCATGATCGGCGGCATGATCTGTCCGCCGGTCGACGCTGCCGCCTCGACCGCACCAGCTGTCTTGCGGTGGTAGCCGACCTTTTTCATCAGCGGAATGGTGAGCGACCCGGTCGACACGACGTTACCGGCTGACGTGCCGTTGATCATGCCCATGAGGCCGGATGCGAAAATGGCCACCTTCGCCGGGCCGCCGCGTGCACGCCCGGCAGCGGCAAAGGCGAAATTGACGAAATAGTCGCCCACCTTGGAGGCCTGGAGGAACGCGGCAAAGATGATGAAGAGGATGATGTAGGTCGAGGACACGGCTGTCGTCGGCCCCAGAATACCGGCGTCGGTATAGACCTGGCTGAAAAACCGTTCCCAGCTGATGTCCGGCGAGTTCAAAAACCCGGGAAGCTGGTCACCCACAAAAACATAGACCAGGAAGAAACCGGCGATCACCACCAGCGCCATGCCTGCGACGCGGCGGGTCAGTTCCATGATCAGGGCCGTTCCGGCAACAGCCGCAATCGAGATCCCGATCGGCGCGAACGGCGTGCCGGTCGAGTTCCGCATCAGCGTGCCGTAGATCGTGATCAGATAAGCGGCGACTGCGACGGCACACACGCACAGAACGACGTCCGGCGCTGAAAAACCCGACCTTTCCCGCTGATGAAACCATGACAGAACGATCCCGCCCGCCGTTGCAACAATCAGCGGCAAACCGAACAGATAGACTTCGTTGAACCGGATGCGCTCGTCGATCCCGTTCCACATGAGACCATTGTTGATCTCAACAGCAAAGGAGAACGCCATTCCCAATGCAAAAAGCGCTGGCAACATCAATACGTAGGCGGCATAGCCCAGTACCGGGGTTTCCTGGCCTTTTTCCGGAAAACTGAGCCTCGGGCCGAACATCAAGAAGCCCAGCACGAGAGCCCCAGCCACGTGAACAATCCGGAAGTTCCAGGTTTCCATGGGGAAGGCTGGCAGGAATGGGACACGAATGCCGGTCAATTCGTATATGGACAGGCCGTTCAAGGCTGCCATGTGAAAGGCTGCATAAAAGGCCGCAACCGCGCTCATCACCGCAAGCGATGTTCCAGTGAAGAGGCGGCGGTTCTGCTCGACCGGCTCTTCGTCTACGCCCTGAGCAATCAGGTGCTCGTATTCTTGTTCGGATGTTGTTGTTGACGTCATGGTCCCCCCTCCCCGGGCAGGCTGTCTGCCGGAGGACTGTAGCATGTTATGACTGGGGACCGCGCAGTTAGGCGGTCCCCAGGGTTTTCATTGTCAGTTTCGGAGTGATTTAGTTGCTGTAGATCATGTCAGCGGGAATGTCCGCGCCGGCGTTCTCCTGGAACCACTCGGCAGCACCCGGGTGCCACTTCAGAACCGCGTTCTTGTCCCAGTTCTCCGGAAGGGTTGAGCGGGCGGCCTTGTGGATGCCGACCATCCGATCATTGTCGGACATCACGACTTCAACCGCAGCCTTCACGAAAGAAGCCGGCAGATCGCAGTTGGCGATGGCAAAGTTCCACATGGAAACGGAGCGGGCCGGATCTTCCAAAGTGCTGTAGGTGTTGGCTGCGATCTCAAACTCGGAAACGGGGAAGGCTTCCAGGATCTTTGCCCGCTCTTCCTCGGTGAACTCGATGATGTTGATGTCGGTCTGGACTTCAAGCTGGCTCACGGCCGGGACGGGAACACCAGCAGCAAATGCAATCACGTCCAAAAGCCCGTCCTGCAATTGGCCGCCAAGATCGGTCCATCCGCCGTTACGCCGCTCGAAGTCGACGCCGAGGGTTTCCATCATGCGCGGGAAGTAGGTATCCGACGTGGACCCTGCCGGACCGAAGCCGATCTTGGCGCCAGCCGGGATGTCGGCAATAGAGGTGATGCCGGACGACGTCAACGCCGTTACGGAAAACGGTGTTTGGTACATCGGGAACATGGCACAGGCCTTGTCCATTTGCAGGCCCGGCGCAATGGGGTTCGTGCCGGCAAGCGATTCAGCAGCAGGTCCCATGGTCGTCATGCCGAATTGCGCATCGCCTGTGTGAACGAGGGCCATGTTCTGCATAGGGCCGCCGGTAACTTCGCCGCCGCCCGAAATGCCGAGTTCGTCACCGACCAGGTTTGCCCAACCTGAACCGTAGGCGAAGTAGGTGCCACCCTGCGACGCTGTTCCGACCGTGAAGCTCTCAGGCCAACCGGTGCGATCCTCGTCCTGCGCGAAGGCAGCGGTCGCGATCATTGCAACGGCAACGAATGTACCGGTCATTGCTGCATATTTCATATTTTCCTCCAAGGTTTTCGTTCCCATCGGAACCAGCATGCCTGTTTTTCCGGGACTCGAGGCACCAGATGCCTCGATTTAACAACGCTCCTCCCAAAGCATGCCGTTAGGGTAAAAAAGAGCACTGCGACGAAAAGGCAAGCGCCCATTTTATGCCAGAACACAAATGGACCACATCAATTGGCCGGATGGGTCTCAAAGGTGACAAATCACGCGCCGAGTGTGCCGAAACCGACACAAGTCGCCCCACTGCGCTCAGGAAAGGTCTGCAGCTGAAAAGGCCTTTTTCGACAGGCCGTATTTTTGCATCTTTTCGTAAAGCGCCTTTCTGGAAATGTTCAACGCCTCATAGGTCTCTTTCAGATTACCGCCATTGGCGGCGAGACTTGCTGCTATGAGTGATTTTTCGTGCTGCGCCATGCGCTCCGCTAACCCATTATTCTCAGTATCTAACTGCCGATCATGAGTAGGGGGAGCACCAAACCCTAAGACAAAGCGGTCCGCTGCATTGCGCAGCTCCCGGACATTTCCGGGCCAATCCCGTGCAGCGACGGCAGTCATCACCGCTACGGGAATGTCGGGCATTGCCCGCTCATACCGGGCCGCGGCCTCACTAACCAATTGTGCGAAAAGCAGCGGCACATCCTCTCGGCGAGTCTTAAGCGGCGGCACATTCAGACTGACCACGTTGAGTAGGTAGAACAAGTCTGCACGAAACCTGTCGTTGGCCACTTCCTGCTCAAGGTCCTTCTTCGTGGCCGCAATGAATCTCACATCCAATTCAATCGGATCATTAGACCCGAGCCTGGTGACCACACGATTTTGAACGGCATGGAGCAACTTTGTTTGCAGAGCGAGCGGCAGACTATCGATTTCATCAAGGAAGACTGTTCCGCCTCGTGCAGCCTCAAATCGCCCCACTCTCGTGCGCAACGCCCCCTGAAAAGCACCCGCCTCATGACCGAACAGTTCGCTTTCAACGAGATGTGCCGGCAAAGCGGCACAATTGATATGGACGAAAGGCATGTGCGCGCGGCTGCTTGCCTCATGAAGCGCCCGGCTTACCACTTCCTTTCCGCTTCCCGTTTCGCCAGCCACTAGAACATCGATATCCACTGCAGCAACAGCAGCGATTTGATCCTTAAGTATTTGGATTCCATGGCTGCTGCCATGCAGGACCGACCCTATGCCTTCTTTCACACCGACCTGCTGCCTGAGAATGCGGTTTTCCAAAACAAGCCGCCGGCGGTCCAAAGCGCGCTTGACCGTGTCCACGAGCCGACTAGGGGGAAAGGGCTTTTCGATAAAATCGTAGGCTCCATCGCGCATGGAGTTCACAGCCAGTTCCACATCGCCATGGCCAGTTACCAGGATGACCGGGATGTCAGGATCGATTTCGACCGCTTGGCGCATGAGCGCTGTCCCGTCCATGCCCGGCAAACGGATGTCCGTCACGACAACCCCTTCAAAGTCCTTGGACAACTTCAAAGCGACCGGCTGTGCCTCTGCAAAGCACTCGATGGCCAGCCCCTCAAGCTCCAGACTTTGTTTGGCTGCGAAACGAAGATGTTCTTCATCGTCGACGAACAGGATTTTTTGGAGATTCATTCAGCGGCCACGTCGTTTGGCCAGCCTTGGTCCAGCGCTGGTGTTGGTCCCGCATCGGCCATATTCAAGACAACATCAAATACCGCACCGCCCTCGGCGTGGTTTTTAACACGGAGGTGGCCGTCAAAGTCCTTTACAATGTTGTAGGAAATTGAAAGACCCAAGCCCATTCCTTCGCCCGGTTGTTTGGTTGTGAAGAACGGGTCAAAGACCTTTTCAAGCCCCTCCTCCGGCACACCGGGTCCGAAGTCCCGGACCCTCACAACTGCGTTCCCGCCCATACGCTCAAGTGTCACCTCGATTGTCGGGTCTGGGCAACCCTTCATGGCATCAAGAGCATTCGTGAGCAGGTTGACAATAACTTGCTGCAACCGGATGTGCCCCCCCATGACCCAAATATCTCCATCGGGCGATGTGAAAGCCAAGTGCGCTTTCGAAGATCTAATTCTCGGCTGCATCAAAGCGATAGCGTCATTTGTTATTTGCACAAGCGGCACCGGCCGCACCTATTCCATCGGCCGACGTGCGAAATTGCGCAAGTGTTCAGAGATCGACGCCATCCGATCTGCCATTTCAGAGATTCGGCTTATGTTTTCTCGCGTTTCCTCTGTGCGCTCTCGATCGAGAAGCTTCAAGGCATTGTCCGCATAAGATTTGACCGCAGCCAATGGCTGATTGAATTCGTGACTGAGCGCAGCCGACATTTGGCCCAAAGCCGCAAGTTTTCCGGCCTGAACCAACTCAGCCTGTGTTCGCCTCAGCCGCTGCTCGGCGGCTCGACGCTCACCGACTTCTTCCACAAGTTTTGCGTTGGTCCGGTAGAGATCAGCCGTCCGCTCTTCGACACGGGTCTCAAGCATTGCTTGAGCGGCCTGTTGCGTTTCCAGCCGTTCAAGCAATCTGGCTCTGCGCTGGACATAGAACCCAACGGCCAGCCCAACCAGCATGATCCCCAGCACCAAAATCAGCAGCGCCGCCAGTGTTTGTGTGCTCGCTCGGGTCGTTGGAACCAGTATTTTTACGGTCCATCCCGCGTCAGCAATATACTGAGAGCTGGTTACGTACCGCTCGGAGTCGCCGTTTTCATCAATCGAGATCAAACTCAAACCGTCGCCCAAGGGCTCGACGACGTTTACGAGCGGCGTGAGCTTGTCTAGCGGATATTGGCGATTGGCTTCTATTTCGGCGCGCTCTGTTTTTGTAAGGGGCTGCAGTGTTCGGAAATGCCAATCTGGACGGCTCGCCATGAACACAACGCCCTTCAGATCAGATACGGCAACTTGGTGGTCGCCGTTGCGCCACGCTTCCTCGAAACCGTCAACAGTAAACTTGACCGCAACAACCCCCAGAACCCGCTCATTGTCTTCGATTGGGGCAGCAAAGAAGTAACCACGCTCACCAGAGG
Organism: Roseibium hamelinense; assembly: GCF_007830545.1. GTDB lineage: Bacteria > Pseudomonadota > Alphaproteobacteria > Rhizobiales > Stappiaceae > Roseibium > Roseibium hamelinense. The sequence goes on along the minus strand of NZ_VLLF01000006.1, from coordinate 174,506 downwards.
TGGTCCCCAGAGCAAAAAAACGACCGGTGCCACCTTCCAGAGCCTGGGTGAAATATGGCCTGTAGCCAAAACTCCGGCCGACGAAAGACAGTTTTTTTTGATAACTGCTCGCCGCCAGGGTAAGGCCGGTTACATCCATGACGTAGACATCTGAAGCCTTGAGCCGGTAGGCCGCCAGTCTTAAATCTTCATTCACTTGCATGAGCATAGTTTGGTCTTCAGGCGCTTTTAAAAGGTCAACGAGGACCGGACGCTCAGCAATCAGAGACGGCAATGGTTCGTAGCGCTGAAGTGCACCGTTCAAGCCTGCGACGGTCAATTGAAGCGTAGCTTTTGCCCGTATTCCGGCTTGATTTTGAAAATAGCGTTCAAGAAGGGGGGCCGTGACAAATGCCACCAAAACAGCCAGACAGACAAAGCCCGCAAGCACGGCACCGGACGTGACCCTGACCTGCATCTTAGCCTTGCTATGCATTTTAAACGCTTTCGTTAATGCACCTTACCCGGATTGATTAGCATAGACTTCGGGAATGCAAGTCAAGAAGATAGTCTCGATATGCTACAGTCCTGCGCGGATGACAGTCAGATATCTTAGACTCTTAAACAAACAAGCTTTCTGCACCTGTGACACCGGACAGCAACAGCTCAACGACGACATCATTGTAATCGAAATCGCTGTTTTCCGACGCGGTCAAGTCCTCGAATCCAAACATATTTTCGCCGAACATCCTAATGTGCTCGGCACCACCATTATTGGTATCTCCTATAACAAAGACATTCCCAGTTTCAGTCATAATAACAGGAGCGTAGAAGCCGCTATGCCCAGCCACGGTCCAAGCTGGTGGCGTGATACCGGCATCGCCAAACTCATATCTATAGCCGCCGTCCAGCGCCTTGACGACTTTGCTTCTGAAAGCGTCCGTGTTGGCAAACGCTTCACCGTTCAGAGTGACGCTGCCGTCCAGCGCCACATCAACACGAACGAAACCAATACTGTTTGTTTGAACGGTATTCACGTCAGCGTTGATGTTAACCGTGGCACCCTGTTCAACATAGACCAGAGGCATGTCTAACTGGCGCTGCGCATCCGCGAGCATTGCGGCACCATCGAGTGTATTCTGAACAGACGCCGTTATTGAAACGTTGTTATATACGATTTCATAAGATCCATCTTGTGCCGGATTTATGGAAACGGTTTTGGTGCTGTCGATCGTATCCGCGCCCGTAAGCTGCGCGAATCTGACCGTTTGTCCCTCTTCAAGAAAAATAGACTGGGCCCCCTGTGCAACCGTTGCACCACTGTCGTCAGTCACCACGCCAAGTGTGCCATGGATCGCGTCGGACAACGTAACGCCGGCACCAGTCTGCCCATCGCGACCGACATAATTGCCACTAGCGTCAACAACATATAGCTGCACGGCTAGAGAAGTGTCCGTGTTTTCCGATGAAACTGCGAATTCTATCCAGTTCCCTAAAACCATACCGTCATCACTCTCTGGGATGTCCAAAGTAATCCCCTGACCTGATCCGGAAGTCCGCAATGCATAGTCAGTCAGAATGACGGTCACGTTCAAGGCATCGGACTGTGCGCCGATTTGACCGCCAACATTTACGCCGTCTTTGATATGCTCTGTTGTCTTAACAACAAAAGTTCCGTTACCCAGCGTCTTTGAAAGCACGGTTTCCCAGCGGCCATCGATGTCGGCCTCCGCATAGACTGGTGTCAGCACCGCCTGACCGCTTTGAAAAAACGACACCTGTACCAAGTTCAGCGCGCTGATCTTGTTGGTGTAGCCGGATATCCAGCTGCCAACACTAGGGTCCGAGTTCGTACCGGTCCATCCAAATGCAAGCTGAGCCTGATTGGAGCTTACACTGTTCGTGCTCAACTGCGTCTGATTGGAAAGCGCCGTGAACTGGTCTGCGTTAAGTGTTCCTGCGACAGCTGCAGCCGGCAGAGTTGCAATTTCACTCACGTGGGACGAAGACGTGTTCCAGTCAAACAACGACGGATCGAGGGTCGTGCTTCCACTGTAAAGAAAATTTACTGCAAAAGTGTCGAGTGTTTCTGGGGTACCTGCGACATTTGATGGTGCCAACAACGCCAAGCCATCAATTGCCAGGCTATCTTCTTGTCCTGTGTAACTAGGATTCAGAAAAGCGCCGTTCTGTGTCTTCGTGTAAAGATTGAACGTTTTAGCTGCATCCCCATCACCGACTGTAATACGATACCACCCGGTTCCATTTTCGGCTGTTGGAAGACTTGAAATCACCATGGCGCCAGTGGTCTGCGCGGTGTCAGGAACTATATTCGCCCCCCAAACACCGTGTTGGTTTTTAACAATCTGCCAATTTTGCCATAGGTTTTCACCTGCCGGAACATTGAACTCGATGGTTCGAAAGATCTCTTTTCCTTTTACAAGGCCATCAAAAATCTCAAGCGTTATAGACGTATCGTCCTTCAACACCACGTTTTGATTGAAGAAGTTAAGGGTAATGTTGGCAGCGGTATTCGCGCCAAATGTTGCAGGCGTGTAGGATGTTGGATCGGCCTGTTTGGTCAGAAAGTCCGTGTGACCTGGGGGCGCAATATAGTTATAGATAACGGGCGTAGTGTAGCCTGAAGGCGTTTCACTATCGTCATAAATTGTCAGATCAATTTGCGAAACGTTTTGAACGGTACCGCTTTCCAGTGTTTCTGCGACTGGTATTAGCGGACCGCCTTTTGCGTAGGCGTCCATGAGATTGTCAGAATATCCGGACCCGTAGGAATTTGAATTGAAAAAAAAGATTTCAGAGTAAGGATCGGAAAACTTGGGACCATCTCCAGATAGATTGTTTCCGAAAGCGTAAACTGGGTCCCAGTTCCAGTTCTTATTGAGATCTATCGTGTCCGCGACCTCCGAATTGAGTGAAGCTCCTTCCGTGCCGTAGTAGCCACCTGTAAATCCTGTCAGGAATTGAGTGAGGACCTCGCCCCATTGGGTATTGGCACCCGAGTTCATCTCACTCTGGTTTGCTAACTTGGACCCTTGGATGTCATAGGGAATGCCATCGGTCGAATTGGTGTATATTTCAACATTGCCAAGTGTCGAATAAATGCTGTTCTCGAGCGCTTCAGCGGTTATTTTAATCGATCCCTTGACGTGGCTCGAGTCGGTTGGATTCAACCAAAAAGCTTTATCGGTTTCGGACCACTCAAGCGCGTATCCGAAAAAGCCGGCATTATGGTAGATGTCATTGCCATCTTTAGCGCCGTTAAAGAAGCCTGCCACTTCTATACCGGTGTTGGCAACTTGAAGGCTTTCGACATACGCGTTCCAGTCACTGGTGCTAAATGTCGGGTCCGGTGGAGCTAGGCCGACGGCTTCAGAAGGTGAGATAGCCGCCCGATTGTCTCCCTTGAGTGGTCCGCCGGTGAATGTGTGGATGGCAGATGAGTTGATCTCTTTGATTTTGCCGAAAACATCATCCCCACTGATCGCATAACTTCGCGTCTGGGTTGCGTTTCCATTATCGTAGCTGACAGACAGCTCCATCGACAAACCGAAGCCCTGAACAGAGGTTAAATTGCCTGCATCCCCGCTTTTTCCCAGAAGCGAAACTTCAAAACTATCAACACGATATTGATAGGTTTCGCCATGTTGCCAGGTGATTTCACTTTCTTTCGCAATGACAGTTTGCAGGTCTGTTTGCGGTCCTGATGGGTCTTCGCTTTGAATTAAAAAATAGATTTTTCCGCCGTTATAAGGAAAGGGCAGGTCAATAGTTTGGACCCCCTCGGACTGGACTGACCCGTTATTGACAAGCGTCGTCCAGCTAGGTGAATTACCTGCAGTATCAAAATAAACCGCGTAGGCATTTACACCTTTCTGTCCCAGCGTTTTTTGAAGCGCGTCGGTGAGTGTTACTTTCAAATCAGTCATTGCAACCCCCAAATCAACAAAATTTACGTTGAGGTTGTATCGTTAAAAACTTGCGCAAAACTGAATATCAGACAGACAGAAAGGAGTATTGTTCTAAAAGAATACTGTCTGAGGGTGCAGATGAGGCTTTTTAGAACACACCAAAAACACTGGGCTTTTTGTCAGATGGCAGAGACAATTTCCGGCGCAACGAAATACCGAATTCTTTTGCTATGACCGGTGCTCTCTTGGCGTTACGCCGAATTCGGAACGGTAGGCGCGGGTCATGGCACTGGCATTCTGGTAGCCGCAGCGGGTGGCGATTTCCGCAACGGAAAGCGTGGTGAGCTCAACCAGCCGGCGTGCCTCCCGCAAGCGGATCGATTTGTAAACCGCGCGCGGCGTACGCTGCATTTCGCCGGCAAAGGCCTCCTCCAGCTCACGCTGGCCGACATGGAGACTGGCGGCCAGCGCATCGATCGCCAGCGGGCTTTCGATCCGCCGGCGCATGATGGCTGCGGCGCTGCTGACTAGCCTGCCGGCTGTGAGCCGCTGAAACGGATTGTGCAGGTCTAGCTTGTCGCCATGCATGAATAGGGCAGCAACCTCCAGCGCGAACATCGGCGAGTGGCGGGTCTTGATGATCTCCAGAACAAGCTCCATCGCCGTCGATGCACCGCCACAGGTCGCCAGATCGCTATCAAACACAAACCGGTCCTCAACCGTGTCCGTTTGGGGAAATGCCTCGGCAAAGCGCGTCAACTCGTCCCAATGAATGGTTGCTGTCCTGCCCTCTAGGAGACCAGCCCGCGCCAGCAGCCAAGCACCAGTATCGCAGCCGACCAACGTCCTGAAACGGCCCCGTGCGGCTTTCAACGCACCTGCGAGGGTCCCAGTTGCGAGCCCCTCAAATCCATAGCTCGGCATCAGGAAGAGATAATCCCCTTCCGGCGGCGCCTCCGACCAGCAGGCGGTCTCGACGGGCAGGCCGCTGGACGAGGTGACGGCCCCTCCGGACAGGCTCAGGAACCGCCAGGTGTAGAGCGGAGCCCGCGCAATGGTGTTCGCGGCCCGGAACGGCTCAACCGTGTTGGCGAGACAGTGGTTCGAAAAGTTATCGAACAGGAGCACCACGATGCGGTCCGTCCCCGGCGAAACTTGCCAATTCTGCATGAAAGACACCCAAAGCCGCACATAATGCCAAGCTGACTTGTCTCATTCTGCGACCAGTAACACAAGGGAAACGCGCAGATGCAATTCGGATTGAACGAAGAGCAGGAAATGATCGTTTCAACGGTCCGGTCTTTCGTTGAAAACGAGATCTACCCGCATGAAGACTTTGTCGAAAAGACCGGAGAGGTTCCGCACGCACTTGGCGAAGCGCTGAAACAGAAATGTATCGATCTGGGGTTCTATGCCTGCAATTTCCCTGCGGAGGTAGGCGGCGCGGGCTTGAGCCATCTGGATTTCACGCTGGTCGAGCGTGAACTTGGCCGCGGATCGATGGCACTGACCCATTTTTTCGGTCGTCCGCAAAACATCTTGATGGCCTGTCGGGGCGCGCAAAGGGAAAAATACCTTCTTCCCGCTGTGCGCGGCGAAAAGATGGACGCGCTTGCCATGACCGAACCGGATGCCGGATCGGATGTACGCAGCATGAAGTGCCAGGCCGTACGCGACAGTGGTGATTGGGTGATCACTGGCTCAAAACACTTTATCTCAGGCGCAGAACACGCCGACTTTTTCATAGTATTTGTCGCAACCGGCGTCGACGACACGCCCAAAGGCCCGAAAAAGCGGATCACCTGCTTTCTTGTCGACCGCGGCACACCCGGGTTTGAGGTGCGCGAGGGCTACGCCTCCGTCAGCCATCGCGGCTACAAGAACTACATCCTGTATTTCGACCAGTGCCGAGTAGCGGACGCTCAGGTGCTCGGCGCGGTCGATGGCGGGTTTGAGGTGATGAATGAGTGGCTTTATGCGACGCGGCTCACGGTTGCCGCCATGAGCGTTGGCCGCGCCCGCCGGTGTTTCGATCATGCCCTATCCTATGCGGCGGAGCGCCGGCAGTTCGGTCAGCCGATCGCGAAGTTTCAGGGCGTCGGGTTTCAGGTTGCGGACATGATTACCGAGATCGATGCCGCCGACTGGCTGACACTTGCCGGTGCCTGGCGCCTTGACCAGGGGCTGCCGGCGAACCGGGAAATCGCAAGTGCCAAGCTCTACGCCACAGAAATGCTCGCCCGCGTTACCGACACAACGCTGCAGATCTTCGGCGGCATGGGACTGATGACCGATTTCCCGATCGAAAGGTTCTGGCGCGATGCCCGGGTGGAGCGCATTTGGGACGGCACCAGCGAAATCCAGCGGCATATCATCAGCCGCGACCTGTTCCGCCCGCTTGGAGCCTGACCCGATGACCTTCCGTGGGCTCGATAGGTTGCTGCGACCACAATACATCGCCGTCATCGGCGGCGGCACCTGGTGTGAGAACGTCATCCGGGCGTGCCACGCAAACGACTTTCAAGGCACGCTGGAGGCGGTTCACCCGCAACGGACGGAAATCGCAGGCTGTAGAGCCGTACCGAGCCTCAGCAACCTCCCAAGGCCGCCTGACGCGGCTTTTGTGGGCATCAACCGCCATAAGACTGTCAAAATAGTGCAGGAACTGCGCTCAATGGGAGCTGGCGGAGCCATATGCTTTGCCTCCGGCTTCCAAGAAGCAGCAGAAGAACTAAGCGACGGGACCGGCCTTCAGGCCGATCTGATTGCAGCTGCAGGGGCCATGCCGATCCTCGGCCCGAATTGCTATGGTTACATCAACGCCCTCGACGGGGCCGCCCTGTGGCCGGACCAACACGGCTTGGCGCGCGTCAAGAAGGGCGTGGCCATTGTCGCCCAATCATCCAACATTGCACTGAACCTCACGATGCAGACGCGAGGGCTTCCAGTGGCCTATCTTGTCACAGCAGGAAACCAGGCCCAGATTGGAATTTCCGAAATCGGGTCCGCGCTCCTGGATGATGACCGGGTGACCGCGATTGGTCTTCACATTGAAGGCATCGATGATCTTACCGCATTCGAGGCCTTCGCGCGCAAAGCGCACGCGCTCGGCAAACCGGTTGTTGCGCTTAAGGTGGGCCGATCGGAGCAGGCGCGCGCCGCAACAGTTTCGCATACCGCCTCTCTGGCCGGAAGTTCAGCCGGCGCGTCCGCGCTTTTTGAACGGCTCGGCATCGCGGAGGTACGGGATCTGCCCGTGCTGCTCGAAGCCCTGAAAGTCGTACATGTGGCCGGAGCCCTGGCCTCCCCCGATCTTGCCTCTCTCTCCTGTTCGGGCGGCGAAGCAGGACTGATCGCAGACCTTGCCATAGACACGACCCTCAGCTTTCCTGCTTTATCGAACCGCCAGAAAGCCGGCCTGCGGGAGGCGCTCGGGCCGAAGGTCGCCCTAGCAAATCCGCTCGACTATCACACCTACATATGGGGCGATGCCAACGCGATGAGCCGAGCATTTTCGGCCATGATGGATGGTCCGCCCGCGCTCGGCATCGTCATTTTGGACATCCCGCGCCTGGACCGCTGTGACCCGGCGGCCTGGCTGAAGACCGTGGAAGCGGTCAAACGCGCGAAAGCTGCGTCGGGGAAGCCGTTTGCCGTGCTCACTTCCCTGAGCGAGGGTATGCCCGAGGCACTGGCCGCCGAGCTCATCGGCAACGGAATCGTGCCACTGAGCGGATTGCGCGATGCGATGGGCGCGCTCGAGGCGGCCTACGCCGCTGCGGCAGCCCCTAATCCCCATCCGATCCACCGCCCGCATGTGCCGGACAGCCTGAAAACCTTGAACGAAGAGGCCGCAAAACGCGCTTTGAGCGCCTTTCACCTGCGTGTGCCGCAAAACCGGCGTGCCGACTGCCCTGCATCGGCGGCATTGGCAGCGCAGGAACTGCTATTTCCCGTGGTTCTGAAGGGTCTCGGCATTGCCCACAAGAGCGAAGCTGGCGCGGTAGCGCTCAATCTTCAGGACAAAAACGCGGTCATGACCGCGGCGTGTGCCATGCCGGCCGGCAGCTTTTTGATTGAAGAGATGGTGACGGACGTTCTGGCCGAACTTCTGGTCGGCGTGATCAACGATCCTGCCCATGGCCTTGTGCTAACCCTAGCGGCGGGCGGTGTCCTGACCGAGATCTTGAATGACCGAGCGTCTCTGCTGCTGCCGGTTGAGCGCACCGACGTCGAAGCCGCGCTCGAAACACTATCATATGCAAGGGTTCTGGACGGCTACCGGGGCGCATCCGCTTGCGACCTAGAGGCCATCATCGACGCTGTCATGGCAGTGCAAGCCTATGCGCTGTCGGAGCCGGTTGCCGAGATCGAAATCAACCCGCTCTTATGCGGCGCAGATTTCGCGATCGCGGCCGATGCTCTGATCACCTGCGGAGAATTTCATGAGCCTTAACCCGATCAAAACTGAACGAAAGGGCCATATTCTAGCGGTCACGCTGGACCGGCCGAAAGCCAATGCCATTGACCTGGCCACCAGCCGGATCATGGGCGAGGTATTCACCGAATTCCGCGATGATCCCGACTTGCGTGTGGCCATCGTCACCGGCGCCGGCGAAAAATTCTTCTGCCCGGGCTGGGACCTGAAGGCGGCCGCCTGCGGGGACGCGGTCGATGGCGACTATGGAAAAGGCGGATTTGGCGGATTGCAGGAGCTGCGGGGGCTCAACAAGCCGGTGGTTGCCGCGGTCAACGGCATTTGCTGCGGCGGCGGCCTGGAATTGGCACTGTCCGCGGACATGATCTTGGCGGCAGACCATGCCACATTCGCTTTGCCGGAAATCCGGTCCGGGACAGTCGCCGATGCGGCAAGCCTCAAGCTGCCCAAACGCATCCCCTATCACATCGCCATGGAAATGCTGTTCACCGGCCGCTGGCTGGAGGCGGAAGAGGCCGCCCGGTGGGGCCTGATCAATCATACTTACCCGGCAAATGACCTTATGAGCGAAGCGTGGAAGCTGGCCGAACTGCTCGCCTCCGGCCCGCCGCTTGTTTATGCCGCCATCAAGGAAATCGTCCGCGAAGCCGAAGACATGAAGTTTCAGGACGCCATGAACCGGATCACCAAAAGCCAATTTGCAACAGTGGAGACGCTCTACAGGTCCGAAGACGAAAAGGAAGGCGCCCGCGCCTTTGCCGAGAAACGCGATCCGGTCTGGAAAGGCCAGTAAGGGAGACAACAATGCCGTTAGCCATGAACCGGGAGGTTTTCATCACCGCCGCCGTCACCGGATCGGGCGGCACGCAGGACAAGTCCCAGCATGTGCCGCGCAGCCCCAAACAGATTGCCGACAGCGCGATCGACGCGGCAAAGGCCGGTGCAGCCATCGTTCACTGCCATGTGCGCGACCCAGAAACCGGCACGCCGTCGCGGCGCTTGGATCTTTACCGGGAAGTGACCGATCTGATCCGCGCCGCTGACGTGGATGTGGTGCTCAACCTGACGGCCGGGATGGGCGGCGACATCGTGTTCGGGTCGCCCGAAGCCCCCTTCCCATTGAACGAAGAAGCGACCGACATGATCGGCGCTACCGCCCGCATGGCCCACATCAAGGAATGCCTGCCGGAAATCTGCACGCTGGATTGCGGCACGTTGAACTTTGCCGAAGCCGATTATGTCATGACCAACACACCCGGAATGCTGCGCACCATGGGCGGCATGATGACCGATTTGGGCGTCAAAGCGGAAATCGAGGCGTTCGACACCGGGCATCTTTGGTTTGCCAAACAGCTTGTCAGCGAAGGCACCCTCACCTCCCCAGCCCTTGTTCAGCTGTGCATGGGCGTGCCCTGGGGCGCCCCGAACGACCTCAACACGTTTTTGGCCATGGTCAACGCAATCCCAGAATACTGGATGTGGTCAGCCTTCAGTCTAGGGCGGGATCAGATGCCTTACGCCGCAGCGGCTGTGTTGGCTGGTGGCAACGCCCGGGTCGGACTGGAAGACAATCTGTTCCTCGAAAAAGGTGTGCTCGCCACCAACGCGCAACTGGTCGAAAAGGCGGTTGGCGTTATCGAGGGCATGGGCGCAAAAATAATCGGGCCGCAGGACGTGCGCCACAAACTCGGTCTGACCAAGAGGGCGCCGCAATGAAAGCTCTGATTATCGGCGGCGGGGTCATCGGCGGCGGTTGGGCCGCCCGGTTTCTTCTCAACGGCTGGGATGTCGCCGTTCATGATCCTGACCCGGAGGCCGAGCGCAAGCTTGGCGAGGCTATCGGGAATGCGCGCCGCAGCTTGCCAGGCTTGTATGACCGAGCCCTACCGCCGGAAGGAACACTGACTTTTGAGGACGACCTTGCCCGCGCCGCCAAAAACGCGGACTGGATTCAGGAAAGCGTGCCGGAACGGCTGGAGCTGAAACACAAAGTCCTGGGCCCCCTTTCGGAGAACGCTGCCACGGCTGCGGTAATCGGGTCGTCGACCTCCGGCTTCAAACCGTCTGAACTGAACGCAAACGGTGCGCGGGCCATCGTCGCCCACCCATTCAACCCGGTCTACCTGCTGCCGCTGGTCGAACTTGTCGGCGACGCGGACCAAACGGCCCACGCTTCAAACCTCTTGAAATCCATCGGCATGTTTCCGCTCACAGTGCGCAAGGAAATCGATGCCCATATCGCCGACCGGCTGCTTGAGGCCGTCTGGCGCGAAAGCCTCTGGCTGGTGAAGGACGGTGTTGCAACAACGGAAGAAATCGATGAAGCAATTCGAATGGGTTTTGGTATCAGGTGGGCTCAGATGGGGCTGTTCGAAACCTACCGCATTGCTGGCGGTGAAGCCGGTATGAAGCATTTCATGGCCCAGTTCGGCCCTGCGCTCGCATGGCCGTGGACAAAGCTGATGGATGTTCCAGAGTTTACAGATGAACTTGTCGATCTGATCGCCGGTCAATCGGACTCTCAGTCCGGCCACCTGTCAATCCGCGAGCTGGAACGCCTGCGCGATGACAATCTCGTCGGCATGATGCGCGCATTGAAAAAAACCGGCACCGGAGCAGGCGGCATTCTGGTCCAGCATGAGCAGCAGCTTCCCACTGCCGGGCCGACTGCCCTGCCCGTCACAGGCGACCGGGTAATCCCACAGAGCTGGACCGACTACAACGGACACATGAACGAAACCCATTATCTTGAAGCCGCAGCAGCGGCAACGGACCGGTTCATGGAAATGATCGGCGCGGATGCCGAATACATCGCTGGAGGCCGGAGCTATTTCACCGTCGAAAACCACATCTGCTATCTCAAAGAGCTATTGGCAGGCGAACGTCTGACCATCACCACGCAGGTGCTGAAAGGCTCGGGCAAGACTTTGCATTTGTTCCACACGCTTTACGGCAGCAAGGGAACGGCCGCCGCAACCGTTGAGACACTGCTTTTGCATGTCGACCTGACAACCCGCAAAACAGCTCTGCCCGGACCGCAGGTTCAGGCCCGATTGGCCGAATATGCAGACGCTCATTCGCGGCTCACGCCGCCAAGCGGAGCGGGCCGTCGGGTCGGCGAGCGCGAATAACGCCAGGAAAGGCAAAGCGACTTCTCGCGGGTACGGATCAACATTCCGATGGCTCGACAAGGATGCATGCACTCAATCAAACTTGAAAAAGGCATGGTACGCTGCGGTCTTTTGTGAAACGCTGCGGTCATTCTTTGAATGATCTTGGGTGGACGATGTCGATACGCGCCAGCATTTACCATTTGACCCACTACCGATACGACCGGCCGGTCGTGTTAAGCCCCCAGATCATTAGGCTTAGGCCTGCGCCCCACAGCAGAACACGAGTCATATCGCATTCGCTAAAAGTCAGCCCAAGCGATCATTTCGTCAATCACCAGCAGGACCCTTATGGCAACTGGCTTGCCCGGTTCGTGTTTCCTGAGCCAGTGCGCGAATTCAAGATCGAAGTCGACCTGATCGCAGACATGTCGGTCTACAATCCATTTGATTTCTTTGTCGAAGAAACCGCCGAGCATTGGCCGTTCGACTATCCGGAAGATCAGCGAGATGATCTCGAAATATACCGGCGGACGGAACCGGTCGGGCCGCATTTACAGGCATTTCTTGAAGCAACACCAAGAGACAGGATCCGCAGCGTCGACTTTATTGTCAATCTCAACGCGCGTATCGCAAGTGAAGTCGGCTACATCATTCGAATGGAGCCGGGCGTTCAAACCCCGGAAGAAACCTTTGAGAAAGGCACCGGCTCTTGCCGAGATTCCAGCTGGCTTTTGGTTCAAGCACTCAGAAACCTCGGTTTTGCCGCCCGTTTTGTTTCCGGATATCTCATTCAGCTGAAGCCGGATCTCGAAGCGCTGGATGGCCCGTCCGGAACCGACCATGATTTCACCGATCTCCATGCCTGGGTTGAAGTCTATCTGCCCGGTGCCGGCTGGATCGGGCTAGATCCGACTTCAGGTCTTCTGGCGGGCGAGAGCCACATCCCGGTCGCTGCAACGCCTCACTACCGGAACGCCGCGCCGATCGTCGGATTGGCGAGTGCTGCTGAGGTTGATTTTTCGTTCGACATGAAAGTGGCACGGGTCGCCGAACACCCGCGAATTACGATGCCGTTTTCCGAAGACGCCTGGCATGCACTTAACAAATTGGGAGAACAGGTTGACGCAAAGCTGCAAGCCGGTGATGTCCGGCTCACCATGGGCGGCGAACCGACCTTTGTCTCGATCGATGACTTTGAAGCGGCCGAATGGAACACCGATGCCGTTGGCCCCACAAAAAGAGGTCTTGCCGACAAGCTGATCCGCCGATTGCGTAAAAGGTTTGCGCCTGGCGGGTTCCTTCACTACGGGCAAGGCAAATGGTACCCGGGCGAAACCCTGCCACGATGGACTTTTTCGCTTTACTGGCGCCGCGACCACAAGCCCATCTGGAACAATCCAGACCTCATTGCCGAAGAGGCCGATCCCACCGCGGCATCTCCGCGAGAGGCCGAAGCCCTGCTGCAAACCATGGCCAGGACCCTCGACCTTGAGGCCGACTTCGTCGTTCCTGCTTTTGAGGATCCGGCAGAGTGGCTCGTTAAGGAAGCTCAGCTTCCGGAAAACGTATCGCCGCAAAATTCCAAACTGGAGGATCCTGAGGCCCGTCACAGGATTGCGAAGGTCTTTGACCGGGGCCTAACAACGCCCAGCGGCTATGTATTGCCGATCCAGCGTTGGCAGTCGAAAGCGGGCGGTAAACGTTGGCGTTCCGAGCGATGGAGACTGCGCCGCGACGCGCTTTTTCTCATACCCGGCGACAGTCCGGTCGGGTTCCGCTTGCCCTTGGAAGCACTACCTTATGTGCCGCCGGCACAATATCCCTACATCAATATGGCAGATCCGACAGAGCCGAAAGGGCCGCTCCCGGAGTTCCCTGTAGGCCCGCAGCCGGATGAACGCGCGCAAGATGTCGCCCATTTTTCGGCGTCAGATGAAAAACAGCAGCGTCACGAGCAAACACTGGGAGCCGATATCGGCGCCAGTGCTGTGCGGACGGCCATGAGCATTGAGCCTCGTGATGGCCGCCTTTGCATCTTCATGCCGCCGGTTGAACGCATCGAGGACTATCTCGAACTCGTCGCCTGTGCCGAAAGCTCGGCAGAAAAACTAGGGCTGAAAGTCCATATCGAGGGGTACGCGCCACCGGCAGACCCCCGCATGAATGTAATTCGTGTGGCCCCAGATCCTGGCGTGATCGAGGTGAACATTCACCCGGCCTCAAACTGGAAAGACTGCGTTTCGACGACGGAGGCTGTTTATGAAGAGGCCCGGCAATGCCGGCTCGGCGCCGACAAATATATGATCGACGGCAAGCACACCGGAACCGGTGGTGGAAATCATGTCGTCGTCGGTGGCGCAACACCGCTAGACAGCCCTTTTTTGAGGCGCCCCTACCTGCTTCGTAGCTTGATTTTGTACTGGCAGCGTCACCCAAGCCTGTCCTATTTGTTCTCCGGTCTCTTCATCGGGCCGACTAGCCAGTCCCCAAGAGTTGACGAAGCCCGGCATGACGGCTTGTATGAGCTAGAGGTGGCCCTTGCTCAAATCAAGCGGCCAGATGAAGGTCCAACAGCATTTCCGTGGCTCGTCGATAGACTTTTGCGGAACATGCTGGTGGACGTCACAGGCAACACCCACAGGGCCGAAATCTGCATCGATAAACTCTATTCACCCGACGGCCCAACAGGCCGCTTGGGACTAATCGAGTTTCGCGGTTTCGAAATGCCCCCCGACCCGCGCATGAGCCTGGCCCAACAAGTCCTTATCAGAGCACTGATTGCGATGTTTTGGGAAAACCCAATCGGCGGTAACTTCACACGTTGGGGAACGTCTCTCCACGACCGGTTCATGCTACCGCATTTCGTATGGACCGACTTTCTGGAAGTGCTCCAGGATTTGACGTCACATGGTTTTTCTATGCGTCCTGAATGGTTTCTGGCGCAGAGCGAATTCAGATTTCCTTTCTGTGGGGAAATTGAGGTTGAGGGCGTCGGTTTGGAAATCCGACAGGCGCTGGAGCCATGGCACGTGCTGGGCGAGACCGGTGCAATCGGCGGTACGGTCCGCTTCACCGACAGCTCGACAGAGCGGCTGCAGGTCAAATTGACCGCAACGGATCCCGACCGGTACCGGGTAACCTGCAACCGGCGTCCGGTACCCTTGCGCAAGACCGAAACCAATGGCGTCTCCGTCGGCGGCGTTCGGTTCAAAGCATGGCAACCGGCGATGGCCCTTCATCCCGTACATCCTGTCGATGCCCCATTAACCTTTGACATTTACGACTGCTGGAGCAATAGAGCCATCGGCGGCTGCGTTTATCATGTTGCTCATCCGGGCGGCCGGAACTATGAGACATTCCCGGTCAACGGGAACGAGGCCCAGGCGCGGCGTCTGGCCCGTTTCGAAGCGCACGGACACAGTCCTGGTTCCTTTGAACCGTCGCAGGACTTGCCACATCCGGAGTTTCCGTTAACGCTCGACTTGAGACGACCTGCTGGAACCTAGCTCAATGACAACCTCAAGGGCCTCTCAAGACACAGGGGAAATCAACCACCTGATCGCATCCTACGTTCCGCTGAACGGTGTTTCAGACGAATTGCTGGATGCCGAAGGACAGGTCCGCCCGGTCTGGAGACCCTTCCTCAAACACTTGTCCAACTTGTCGGCGGACAGCATCGCTCAGCGGTTTGCACGCGGGAACCAATACCTGAAAGATGCCGGTGTTTTCTATCGTCAATACGGCGATCAAGTCGCAGCCGAACGGGAATGGCCGCTCAGCCACATCCCAGTCATTATCGACGCCAATGAGTGGAATACGATTGCCACTGGCTTGATACAACGCGCAGAGTTGCTTGAAGACATTGTTGCAGACCTTTATGGACCAAACCAGCTCGTTGCCGACGGATATTTGCCGGCAAGTTTGCTCGGACAGAGCCCCGAATGGCTCCGTCCACTGGTCGGCGTTACGCCGGGATCGGGCCATTTTCTGCATTTCCTCGCATTCGAAATCGGGCGCGGACCAGATGGCATGTGGTGGGTCCTGGGCGATAGGGCACAGGCCCCTTCCGGGGCCGGATTTGCTTTGGAAAACAGGGTAGCGACGCGGCGCATTTTTAACGAGTTCTTCGCGCGCGCCAACGTTCAGCGTCTGGCGGGTTTTTTCCGCCGCTTTCGGGACCAGTTGCTGGACTTGCGGGCCGAACCGAACAGCCGGGCAGCCGTCCTCACCCCTGGTCTTCACAACGATACCTACTTCGAACACGCCTACATTGCCCGATACCTTGGTTTCATGCTGCTGGAGGGTGAGGACCTAACGGTCGAAAACGGCAAGCTCATGGTGCGCACGGTAACAGGATCGCACCCGATCAGCGTGTTGTGGCGTCGCCTGGATGCCGCCTGGGCGGATCCGCTGGAGCTTAACGAAAACTCCCGAATTGGAACACCAGGCCTTATCGAAGCAGTGCGTTCGGGGCGCGTGACTATGGTCAATGCCCTCGGCGCAGGCGTTGTCGAAACCCGTGCACTGCTTGCGTTTTTGCCGCGCATTTGCGAGGCGTGGCGCGGCGAGCCCCTGAAACTTCCAAATGTTGCGACATGGTGGTGCGGCAGTGAGGCGGCCCGACACTACGTCGCCGGCAACGCCGAACGGATGTTGTTCAGCAATGCTCTTTCAACCGCGCTTCCGTTCGAGGTGTCTGATAGCAAGGCCATCAAGGATCAGCAAACAGCGGTGAGCGACCAAACAATCAACAGCTGGCTTGACACCAATGGGCACCAGCTTGTTGCCCAGGAAGCTGTGACCCTGTCCACCACACCGGCTTATTCCGATGGGGCCCTCACGCCGCGCCCCATGAGCTTGCGTGTGTTTCTTGCGCGAACTCAAACCGGGTGGGAGGTGATGTCGGGCGGTTTTGCCCGTATCGGCCAAACAAACGATCCGAGCGCAATCGCGATGCAGGCCGGAGGATCTGCCGCGGATGTCTGGATCAGCGGAAAACCGTCCGTGGACGGAGACACGCTGTTCAAGCGGCAGCAGACCCAATACGTTCGCACCCAGCCGGGCGTACTTCCCTCAAGAGCTGCTGACAACCTGTTTTGGCTCGGACGCTATGTAGAGCGTGCCGAGGCGGTCATACGTATGTTACGCGCCTATCACACGCGCCTGTCTGAAGCTGACGACCCGGAGGCTCCACTTGTCTCCCGGGCCCGAACCTTCCTGAAGGTCCTGGACATTTATCCAACCAAGAATGTTCCGGACGGGCTGAAGACCACACTTAACTCGGCCGTCTTGAGCGCGAGCAAAGTGCGAGAGCGGTTTTCACAAGATGGATGGCTGGCCTTAACAGATCTGGCCCAAACCGCTGAAATCATGCAATCGTCCATACGCACCCGCGAAGACGCCGTTCAGGACATGGGACTGCTTTTGCGCAAGATCACTGGATTTTCGGGACTAGTGCATGAAAACATGTACCGGCTCACGGGCTGGCGTTTTCTTGGGATCGGACGTTCACTGGAGCGGGCGTATGCTACGGCGCAACTGCTTGCCGATTTCACAGAACCGAACGCACCCGAAGGCTCGCTGGAGCTGGTCCTTGAAGTCGCCGACAGCTCAATGTCAATGACCCGCCGCTACACGGTCACCATGAGCAGCCCTCCAGTCCTCGACCTTCTGGCGCTTGACACCCGCAATCCACGGGCAATCCTTTATCAGCTAAACGAACTTAAAGAACATTTGACCGAGTTGCCAGGCGCTGACAAGCACGGCCAGCTGTCGGACCTATCACGTGCCGTTCTCGAAGTGCATACATCATTGGCCATCTCGAAACCGGATACCCTAACACCGGATCGGCTCAGGGAGATTGGCGAAGCGATCGCAGAATTGTCTGAAGATATTTCCGAAACCTATATGCAATGGAGAGGCCTGCGTGATTTACGACATCTCTCTTTCGATCTCGTATGAATATGGCAGCCGGGCAGATGCGGGACGTCATACACTACGCTTGCTTCCTGCAATCATACAAGGCGAACAACGACTTATTCTCGGCGCCTTGCACCCGGAACCACACCCGGATGAACGTAGGGATAGAACCGACTTTTTCGGCAATAATGTCACCGAAGTCGCTTACCGGGCGCCGTTGTCCAAGATCGCCTTTAATGTTCAAGCCCGCATTGATCGCATGGCAGCACCAGTCGGCCTGGATATATCGCCGCCCTTGCGGATTTTGCCCACGGAAATCAGCCAAGTGCGATCGATGTCGCCGGACCAACCGGTCCATTTTTTAGGCGCATCTCCCAGGATAGTCTCGGACCTTTTGTTTCACGATTACGCATTGCAACACACGCACAGCGACATGACCGTGCTCAGCGCGGTTGAAGCGATCGGCAAAGCGCTTTACGACGATATGGCATTCGATGCCGAGGCAACAACGGTCGAGACGGCCGCGCTTGAAGCCTTTGAAAACCGCCACGGCGTATGTCAGGACTTCACCCACATCATGATCTCGTGTTTGCGAAGCATCGGCATTCCGGCTGGCTATGTCAGCGGTTTTCTGAGAACTTTGCCACCTGAAGGTATGGACCGTCTGGAAGGCGCAGACGCCATGCACGCCTGGGTCCGCGCATGGTGCGGCGTTGAGATCGGCTGGGTCGAATACGATCCGACGAACGCGCTTAGGGTCGGATCAGATCATATCGTGGTCGCGCGTGGTCGCGACTACAGCGATATCGCACCCGTTAAGGGTGTCCTGCGAACATCCGGTAGCCAGACAACAAAACAAAGCGTCGATGTCGTTCCGCGCTGAACTGATCAAGGCATGCGCGAAAACCCGTGAATTAGTCGGGCGACAGCATTGGCGCTGACAACGCAAAAACCGAAAAAGGGCAATGAAATGCGTCTCTATAAATGCCCTCAGTGCCGTGGGACTGTTTATTTCGAAAATCTTGCATGCACCTGCGGAACGGAGCTTTTCTATGATCCTGATGCGGACGAGATGCGAGATAGTGCACCCGCTTGCGAAAACCGCGATCAAATTTCGTGCAACTGGGCGACCTGCGGTGGACGTTTTCTTTGCGCATCTTGCCAAATGACCATAACGACCCCGGATATCGGCTTGGAAGAAAACCAAGAACTCTGGAAAATTTCCGAAGCGGCAAAACGGTGGGTGCTCGCGAATTTAATCAGTATCGGTTGGTTCAGTGCAGGCGATCCCGGACCACGCCCTAGTTTTGACCTACTCGCTGAACGCGGCACCTTCGGCCGAAGCCAGCCGGTCATGGGTCATGCGGACGGGCATATTGTGATCGATGTCGCCGAGGCAGATCCAACAGAAATCGTGCGGCGCAGAGAGAACTTGAGCGAGCCCTACCGAACGATGCTCGGCCATTTCCGGCATGAAATTGCGCATTTCTTGTTTATCCGGCTGTCAGACGAGACCGCATTTCTTCCAGAATTTCACGCTCTTTTCGGTGACGAGGCAACGGACTACGGTTCAGCACTCGATAATTACTATGCGCAAGGGCCTGCATCCAATTGGCGTGACAACTACATAACCGCCTATGCCTCCAGCCATCCGCACGAAGACTGGGCAGAGACAGCATCGCATGTGCTTCACCTATGGGATGTGATCGACAGTGCGCGGGCCGTGGGTATGGCAGTTCAGCGGCAGTCTCCGCCCGCACCCCGGGAAATGGACTGGCTGTCGGAGGCGCTGGACTTGGGCATTGCCCTCAATCATGTGAACCGCTCTATGGGCTTGGAAGATCTCTACCCGTTTGTCATCTCACCAGTAGTGCGTCAGAAACTGGAAATGGCAAGCCGTTTCCTTATCCGTCCCGCTCGCCACTCATGGTGAGCCAACAGCAAGCCATTTTGCCAAGGGCACTCCAACAGAGTTTTTTGGAGCGGTCAAAAACAGTATGGCTAGGCATGATTTTGGCGGGTCTAGATCGTATTTTCGTCGCGTTTCAGCCGATTTGGCGCCCCAGTTTAACGGGTCATGCACCATCTGAATAACAAACAAATCAGCTATGCGGAAAAAGCAGACAGTTTTTAAAATCTGTGCATTGAAATCTTAACCCCCCTCGTCTACCTGTCGCACTAACAGCAAACGCATCATCCCAACGTCGGTTTTGGGCAGTTTAGGAGGTCGGAATGACCCGTGATGATTGGATCCGTGAGTACAGACAGCACAGTGGTTCTTGGCAAGCAGTTGTCGGCGTTTATGCCGTTCTGGTTGGCGCTATGGTTTTGTCTGGCTACATGATGGTCGGCTGAGAACGCCCGAACACTTTAGATTGACCCAAAGCGAACCCCCATGCGGTGCACGGGGGTTCTTGTTGCGTTATACGTCGGCCGCTTCGCCAATGTCGTCAACACCGCGTTCTTCGAGAAGTGTTGTGAGCCAGTTCGGGTCCATTTCCGGCACCGACGACAAAAGCAGGTCTGTATAAGGATGGTGGGGCGGTGTGAACATCTCGTCTTTTGGCCCCTGCTCGACGACCTTGCCGCGCTGCATCACAACAACCTCGTCCGCGATTGAGCGCACAGTCGCAAGATCGTGTGTGATGAACATGTAGGCGAGATTAAACTCCTGTTGAAGCCGATCGAGCAGCTTCAAAATTCCTTCAGCCACCAGTTGGTCCAGTGCGCTTGTAACCTCATCGCAGATTATGAAAGCGGGATCAGCAGCCAAGGCCCGCGCTATGCCGACACGTTGTTTCTGGCCTCCCGACAATTCTGGCGGATAGCGGCTGTAGAATTTGGCCGGATCAAGTTCGATCAAGTCCAAAAGCTCATCTACGCGTGTTTTCAAAGCTCCGCCATGAAGCCCGCTATAGAACTGCGCCGGGCGGCCGATGATATCGCAAATCCTAATTTTAGGATTAAGCGCAGTATCGGCCATCTGGTAGATCATCTGCGCTTGTCGCAACTGATCTTTCGAACGGTCTTGATAGCGCGCAGGCAACTCTTCTCCCTTGAAAAGGATCTTGCCCTTTGTTGGCGGGAGCAACCCGGTGATGCACCGGGCCGTCGTCGATTTGCCAGAACCAGATTCGCCAACAACAGCAACAGTCATGCCCGGGTAGATGTCGAAGGACACGTCATCCAGGACCTTGGTCTTGCCATAAGCAGCGTCAATGCCTTGCACCGAAACAATCGGCACGGCGTCTGCACCTGTTGGACGCTGTTTTTGCGGACGCTTGAAGCTGCGAACAGCCCACAAGCTTTTGGTATACTCCTCTTTAGGCTTGTCGAGCATCTGCGCGGTCGGCGCCTCTTCGACCTCTTCGCCTTTCAAGAGCACCTTGATGGTGTCAGCCATCTGCGCAACAACAGCGAGGTCGTGAGTAATATAGATCGCAGCCGTATTGAACTGATCGACAATGTCACGGATCGCTGCAAGCACCTCGATCTGCGTTGTCACATCCAGCGCCGTGGTCGGTTCATCGAAAATGATCAGATCCGGCCGGCACGCCATGGCCATCGCGGTCATTGCCCGCTGCAGCTGCCCGCCTGACACCTGGTGCGGATAACGAAACCCGATCTCGTCCGGATTCGGTAGCCGCAACCGATGGTACAGCTCCATCGCATCCTCTTGCGCCTCAACCCGTTTCTGGATCCGATACTGAATCGGGGCTTCGGTATGCTGATCAATGATACGATGTGCCGGATTGAAGGATGCGGCCGCAGATTGAGCAACGTAAGCAATCCGGGAACCGCGAAGAGCACGCAGATCGTTTTCAGGGGTGGTGGTCAGCTCCATGCCGTCGAATTCAATCGAGCCACCGGAAATCCGGCACCCGTCGCGGGCAAAGCCCATCGATGCCAGGCCGATCGTTGATTTGCCAGCGCCAGACTCGCCGATCAGACCCAGCACCTCACCCTTATGAAGGGTAAGGTCGATGCCATGGACAATCTCGATCCACTTCTCATCCGAATAGCCCTCAATCCGAAGATCCTTGATTTCGAGCAGGACATCTTTTTTCGGAACCATGCTCAAACCTCCTTCAGGCCAGAAGACCGGAACAGCATCCAGTCAACAACAAAGTTCACAGCAACGGTCAGAAGCGCAATTGCTGCGGCTGGGATCAACGGCGTGATTTCACCAAAGGAAATCAGCGTCGCGTTTTCCCGCACCATGGACCCCCAGTCCGCGGTCGGCGGCTGAATGCCAAGACCGAGGAAAGACAGACCGGCGATCAAGAGAAAGACAAAGCAGAATTCCAGGCCGAACTCGGCGATCAAAGGCGCTGTTGAGTTCGGAAGGATTTCCTTGCGGATTAGGTACCAAGTTCCCTCACCGCGCAGCTTGGCAGCCTCGATATAGTCCATCACGACAACGTTGCCGGCAACAGCACGGGTCAAGCGGAAGACGCGCGGTGAGTAGATCACGGCAACGACAACGACGATAACTGTCAGGTTGGTTCCGAAGATACTCAGCATCAAGAGCGCAAAGATCAAAGATGGAACCGACATGATAACGTCGGCGAGCCGGCCCATGAACTGGTCAAACCAGCCGCCCTTGGTTGCAGCCAGCAACCCGCCCAAAGCCCCCATCAAAAATGCAAGCATGGTCGCAAGGAGCGCAAGTCCGACGGTATTTCGTGCCCCATAAATGATGCGACTAAACATGTCGCGGCCAAGCTGATCGGCACCCAGAAGCATGTTTGCATCAGGCGGTGCAAAAGCCGATGAAATGACTTCAGCCTCGCCAAATGGTGCGATCACAGGCGCGAATATTCCGGCGATTGCATATGTGAAAATAACGAACATGCCAAAGGCCGCCGTCAACGGAGCTGTCCGCAATTCCTTCGCCACGCCTTCCGGGGGTGATGATAATGAGGAACTCTCGGAATGCGAATGACGTTCCGGCGGCAAGAGCCAGAAGCCCGGCGGCGATCGTAATGAAACGCAGGGCCGAAACGCCGCCAATGATTCCCATGACGAAGGAAACCAAAGTCAGGGAAAAGACCAGAATAAAGATTTGCCGTTTCTGATAAAACGCCGCAAGGCAAGATGCCCCAATCAGCAGCGCGTAGTAGCCGATAACGAATGTGCTCATATCGCTGCCCTCACTTTGGATGCCGCAAACGCGGATTGGTCAAGATGGCCCCAACATCTGCTGCAAGGTTGAGCAGGATGAAGGTTGCTGCGAAAATAAGGCAGCATGCCTGAACAATCGGGAAGTCGCGTTTGGCAACCGCATCTACCAGCAGCTGGCCAATCCCCGGATACACGAAAACAACCTCAACGAGGACAACCCCCGTGATGAGATAGGCCAAATTCAGGGCAACAACATTGATGATTGGTGCCCATGCGTTCGGCAATGCGTGCTTTACGATGATCTTCCAGGGCGGGACCCCCTTGAGACGCGCCATCTCGATATACGGCGAAGCCAGCAGATTGATGATGGCAGCGCGCGTCATGCGCATCATGTGGGCAGTCACGACCAGTACCAGCGTCAACGCAGGAAGAAACGTCCGGTGAAGAAGCTCGCCAAAAGTCATATCGGCGCTGAGGCTCGCGATCGCAGGGAAGTAGCTTGTCTTGACGGCGAAATACAGGATCAGTATGTAGCCGAGAAAGAACTCGGGAGACGAGATCGACGTCAGTGTGGCGACGTTTGCCACACGGTCGAATAACGTATTGCGCAACAGCGCAACGATAACACCCAGAATGATCGAGATCGGAACCGCAATCACGGCAGCGTAAGACGCAAGGAATAGCGTGTTGACAAACCGATCGGTAATCGCCGCGCTCACGCGTTCGCCCGACACCAGCGATACGCCAAAATCTCCGGTCAAGGCCCCGCCGAGCCATTGGAAGTAGCGCAGGATAGCAGGCTGGTCGAGGCCGAGTTTCTGCCGCAAGGCCGCCACGGTCTCGTCGGTGGCCCCTTGGCCGAGAACCGCTTGCGCGATGTCGCCGGGAAGAAGTTCAACTGCAAAAAAGATCAGGATAGAAACCACGAGAAGCGTGATCACACCTAAGCCAAGTCTCTTCAGGACCAGCTGTAGGATGTCCCCCATATGTCCCTCCAGAATGTGGACGCCCGCCCCGCAATAGGCCGGCACATTTTGGCTCCGCGTCCTGTTTTCTTGACGTTGGCTTTCAGCGGAGCCAGTGCTTTGGAGTGGGGACCGGCCCAGAATGCGGGCCGGTCCTCTGTATTCGTGTTCAGGCGATCAATTGTCGGCCTGAAATCCCGTCTGGATCAGGATTCAAACCACCAGCGGCTTGCGGCGCGAGCGCCGTCATTTTCCCAGCTGGCCGCAAGCTGATCGGGCGTGCCGACCTTGGAGCTGTTGGCGTACACAAAGTTGTTGAAGAACGGAATAATCGTTCCGCCATCATCCTTCGCAAGGATCGCCATATCCCGGTACATTTCTGCCCGGAGGTTGTCATCCAGCTCAGCCTTCGCCTTGATCAACAACTCGTTGAACTCAGGATTTTTCCAGCGGGATTCATTCCACGCAGCATCATCCTTGTAGGCCAGGGTGTACATCACGTCCGGCGTTGGACGCGCGCCCCAAGAAACAAGGCAGAACGGCTTCTTCAACCAAACATCTGAGTAGTAGCCATCGTTTGGCTCACGCACGACGTTGATATTCATACCTGCAGCCTTGGCATGCTCTGCATAGAGTACGGCCATATCAACTGCACCGGCATAGACACTGTCTGCTGTGCTTAGCGAAACTGTGAGGCCTTCTGCACCTGCCTTCTTCAGCAAGGACTTCGCCTGGTCCGGATCGTAGTCATGCTGCGGAATGCCATCCGGCCAGTACGGCTGTGCCGGCGAATGGTGGAAGTCATTGCCCTTGGTGGATGCACCAAAGGTGATCTTTTCGATGATGTCGTCGCGGTTCATTGCAAGCTTTAGCGCCTTGCGAACATCGACATTGTCGAACGGAGCTGTGTCGCAATGCATTGGAAGCGTAATGGCACCAGCCGACGGGATATTGTGGATGGTGATGTTCGGATTGCGCTGCAGCAAGCCCATTGTCTTGAGCTCAATCAATGAAACCGCGTCCACATCGCCTGTCACGAGCGCCGTTTGACGTGCGTTCGGATCATTCAGTGTGATCAGCTCAACATTGTCGAAGTAGGCGCCTTCACCATGCCAGCCATCATGCTTGCTGAGGCTAAACTGCACACCGAATTCACCATTCTCGATCTTGTACGGTCCGCAGCCATCGCCCGACTGCCAGTTCAGCGTACCGTCTTCATTCGCTGGGCAAATGGCCAGGTGATAGTCGGTCATCAACCACGGGAAGTCGGCATTGCCGCCTGTCAGCTCAACAATCACCGTGTAGTCGCCGTCTTTTTTGATGTCGACAACATCAGACAGGAGCGCCTTGGCTGCTGACGTGGTGTCGTCACCGCGGTGGTGATTCAAAGACGCGATCACGTCGTCGGCGGTCACTTTCTTACCGCTGTGGAAAGAAGCGTTTTCATTGATCTTGAACGTCCACGTTGACGCGTCAGCGCTGGCTTCCCAAGAATCTGCAAGGTCAGGCCCCAAGGAGCCGTCACCCATGATCATGGTCAAGAAGCTGCGGTGTGTGTGGGCCAGGAAGATCATCACCCGGGTGAGATAGGTGCCTGGGTCATGTGAATCAGAAGTGTTGCCGTCGTGAATACCCCAGCGAAATGTCCCGCCGGACTTCGGCTGCGCCTTGGCTTTTGTGGACCAAAGGCCGGTCGCTGTTGAAGCCGTCACACCTGCGAGTACGGAATATCGGATGAATTCACGTTTCGTGATGCCGCCGGTGCGGGCGGCTTGCTCAAGTCGATTTAGTAACTCAGTGTCTTTGGACTTTGTCATATGTCTCCCCTTCCGGTTCTATTCATTGCCGCGCGGGCAGCAATTCCCGTACGTAGCATCCCGGCATTCGTAAGAGTGCGAGATGTTGTTCTGCGACATGCTGGTAACAAAACACGAACCACACCGGTTCGGCCACCCCTTTGGGCAAATTCATTGTTTCAAATTTGCGACACGGGAAGTTGCCTATATTTTTTGCAGTGCAATATATTTTTTGACCAATTGTTTTATTTTCTTAAAAAGTGACAGAGACTCAATAATTTTTTGGCATATTTCTTCAAATTAACTTGAAAAAAGCATCCGAATAAAGAGAAAAAATGCATGGTGTGCAACTCATACTCTGCTCATTTTTCACACATTACAAATCGCTAATCTTTATGCAATCTCGCGCAAAAGTAGAAAAATAAATCGACACAGCAACACCGCAGACATGCTGCGGTGGCTTCTGAGGCCATTTCAAGTAAAGCAGACAAATGAAAATACCGACGATCGCAATGAGATCAAAACAGCCCTAAACCTGTCGGACGCCGTCCCGTGTAAAGCGGTAGGTGTTTTCGGTAGAAAAAGCGAGATTGACGGTCGTTCCAGTCCCAACCGGATACTGGCCAAACATGCGCACGGTAAACGGCATCTCATAGCCGATATCGACCAAGATGTTGGTGTCGCCGCCCAGCTGCTCGACATGCACGACCGGCCCCGACAAAACCCCTGACTCTGCGATTTGAACATGTTCCGGGCGGATGCCGATCTCCTGGTCGGCCGGGCCGCCGAGCCGCTCTGCAGGGACAAAATTCATCGACGGGGAGCCCAAAAACTCCGCAACGAAACGGTTGGCCGGATTGTTGTAGAGCTCCATCGGGCTGCCGACCTGTTCCACCCGGCCGTCGCGCAAAACGACGATCTTGTCCGCCAGTGTCATCGCCTCGGTCTGGTCGTGCGTCACATAGATCATGCTCGCTGCCAGCTGACGGTGCAGCTTGGCAATCTCCAGCCGCGTGTTCATGCGCAAGGCGGCATCCAGGTTCGACAAGGGTTCATCAAACAGGAACAGCTTTGGCTCGCGCACCACGGCGCGGCCAATGGCAACGCGCTGCCGCTGCCCGCCGGACAGTTCGGCCGGGCGGCGGTTAAGATAAGCTTCAAGCGACAGCATACGGCTGGCCTCGGCAACCCGCTTTTCAATTTCCGCTTTGGGGCGTTTTTCTTGCTTGAGCGCGAGCGCCATGTTGTCGCGCACATTCAGGTGCGGATAAAGCGCATAGGACTGAAACACCATGGCAATGCCACGCTTTGCCGGCGGCACCGTATTCACCACCGTCCCGCCAATGTCTATGATTCCAGATGTCGCGTCCTCCAGCCCTGCGATCACACGCAAAAGCGTGGACTTGCCACAGCCCGACGGGCCGACGAAGACAACGAATTCGCCCTCCTCAACCGAGAGATTGATGTCTTTCAGGACATGCACGGCGCCAAAAGACTTGTTGACGTTTGAAAGTGTAAGCGCAGTCATCGGGTCAGGCTCCGGAAAGGTCTATCGGGGTGCCGGTGCGGATGCTCTCGTCCGCGGCAAGGCAAATCCGCAGAGATTGCACGGCGTCATTCATGTGACGGGTCAGATCGAGGTCATTTTCAATCGCCTCGATCATGGCAAGCTGTTCTGCATCGCACAGCTCCTGATGGCCCGGCTCACCGGGAAAGTCGACCAGGCGGTCGCCGGACAGCGTGTGAACGAGCAGTTTTCCAACTGCGGTGTGGCTGTCGACATCGTCGGAGCCGGTCTCCTTGACGTCTGCGATCGATACCGAGCCTTTCGGACTGACCACATCTTTCACGAAATGGGCTGTCTCCGACATCATCGGCCCCCAGCCGGCCTCATACCAGCCGACAGACCCATCGGAGAACGCCACCTGAAACTGGCCGTAATTGTACATGTCCTCGGCGATTTCATGGGACAGACGCAGACCGATCCCATGGACCCGAACCGGCATGGCGTCCGTGATCTGGCACATGACATCGACATAGTGGACACCGCAATCAACGATCGGGCTGACCGATGACATCAGGTGCTTGTGGGTTTCCCAGGTCGCCCCGCTGCTTTGCTGGTTGAGATTCATCCGGAAGACATACGGCCCGCCCAGCGCGCGCGCCTCGGCAACAAACTGCTGCCAACTTGGATGGTGGCGCAGGATGTAGCCGATCATCAGTTTGCGGCCCGTCTGTTTGGCCATTGCCACCATCACGTTGGCGTCTTCAACCGTTGCGGCCAGAGGTTTTTCGCAAAAGACATGGGCTCCCGCCAGCATCGCCTTCATGGCAAACGGCTTGTGGCTCTCGGTGTAGGTTGCCACCACAACAAGGTCGGGCCGTGTTTCCGCCAACGCCTCGTCGAGATCGGTGAAATAGGGCACGCCATCCAGCGCTTCCGGCAGATCCGGCCGGGGTCCGCGCGCCATCAGCCCAACCAGTTCGGACCGCCCGCGCGTATGCGCCAGCGCATGACTAAGCCCCATGCTGCCAAGACCTATGACAAGAACGCGGATCATTTGACGGCTCCCGATGTGATGCCGCGGATCAGCTGGCGCGAGAAGATCACGTAAAGCGCCATGACAGGCAGGATGGCCAGCGACAATGCGGACAAGACCGCATTCCAGTCCGTCACGAACTGGCCGATGAAGACCTGGCTGCCAAGCGTCAGCGTCTTGGTTTCCTCTGCTGGCGCGAGGATCAACGGGAACCACAGATCGTTCCAGATCGGGATCATGTTGAAGACCGCCACGGTCGCCATGGCAGGCCGTACAAGCGGCAATACCAGCCGGAAGAAAATCGTGTACTCGCTCAACCCATCAATGCGGCCGGCGTTTTTGAGATCCTCCGACACCTGGCGCATGAACTCGGACAGGATGAACACCGCCAGAGGAAGGCCTTGTGCCGTATAGACAAGGATGAGCGCAAACAGTGTGTTGACCAGTCCCGTTTGAACCATCAGGTCAAGGATCGCGACCGTGCCGATCCGGATCGGGATCATGATGCCGAGCGCCAGATACAACCCCATCAAGGTGTTGCCCTTGAACCGGTATTCGGACAAGGCGAACGCGGCCATCGCCCCAAACAGCAAGATAAAGAACAACGAGCAGACGGTGACAATCAGCGAGTTCTGGAAATACAGAAAGAAGTCGCCCTGCTTGAGTACGGTTTGATACCCGATCATCGAAAAGCTGTCCGCGTCCGGCAAGGCCAGCGGTTCACGGAAGATGTCTCTGCGGCTCTTGAAGCTGTTGATCACAATCACGAAGACGGGAAACAGCGCGATCAGGGTGTAGAGGATCAACGCACCATGGGCGGCGATGACGTTGACCGGGTTTTGGCGGGCCTTGTTCATCTTGAAACGCTCCTCAGAACTGGTAGCGCTTGAGGCGCGTTTGAATGCCGAACAGATAAACGCACACACCGACCAGAATGATCGCGAACATTGCGGTCGCTATCGCCGACCCCATATGGGGATCCCCCAGCTGAAGCTGGAAGCCGAAGAACGTCCGGTACATGAAGGTGCCGAGGATATCGGTCGAGAAATCGGGCCCGGCGAGCGCTCCTTGAGCGGCATAAATCAGGTCGAAGGCATTGAAATTTCCGACAAAGGTCAGGATCGAGATGATCCCGATCGACGGCAGGATCAGCGGCAGCTTGATCTTCCAGAACGCGGACAGACCCGTGATGCCGTCGACCTCACCGGCCTCCAAGATTTCTTCCGGGATGGAGAGCAGTGCGGCATAGATCAGCATCATGGGGATGCCGACAAACTGCCAGACCGAGATCAGCGCCAGCGTCGTCAAGGCGTATTCTTCCTTTCCGAGCCAGGGCGCAAACAGGCTTTTTAGCCCGACAGCCGAAAGCATATCCGGCGCGATCCCCCAAATAGGCGAGAGGATCAATTTCCAGGCAAAGCCGACGATGACGAAGGACAGGATCGTCGGCACGAAAATCGCCGACCGATAAAAGCTTGCAAAACGCAATCTTGGGTGGCTGAGGATTGCCGCCAGAGCAATCCCGATCGGGTTCTGAACCAGCATGTGGACGAGGAAGAACCAGAAATTGTTGCCCAGGGCATTCCAGAAGCTCTCAGACCAGCGCGGATCGCCAAACAGCGTCATGAAATTCGCCAACCCGACAAACACCCGGACCTGATCGGTCTCCGTGTAGAGCGCCAGCCGCAATGTGTTGAACAGCGGGAAGATCATGATCGCGGTGTAGACCAGAACCGCTGGCGCCAAGAACACGACCACATGCCATTTTATGCGCGAAGACTTCACGGTTTCCTCCCGGCCGCTTGCAAAAGCGGCCCCGGACACAAAGCCCGGAGCCGGAATCAGGTCGACAGATTACTGCTGCGGCTCGTACCAGCTTGCGAGGCCTTCCTGCAGCTGTTGACCAAGCTGTTCAGGCGTTTCCGTTCCCTTGATCGCGGCCACCGAGGCGCCCCAGGTCTCGTTCTCAAGGTTTGGCGTACCCCGGGACAGGATCTGATAGGTCGAGCGGATGGTGGATTCGCACTCACCGCGCCAGGACACGAATTCCTGCGCCAACGGATCTTCCATGGACACGTTATGGTTCGACAGGGAGAAGAAGCCCGGCAGTGCGTTTGCATAAAGCGTCGCGAACTCTTCGGACCCCACCCAGTTCAGGAAGGTCTTGGCAGCATCCGCGTTCGGGCTGTCTGCGTTCAAGCCGATTGCGATGTCCGTGTGATCCGAGATGTAGCAGGTGTCACCGGCATTTTGCACCGGCGGCTTGAAAGCCCCCATTTCGAAATCGGCCTGAGCGTTGAAACCGGTGATTTCCCAGCTGCCAGCCGGATAAATCGCAGCACGGCCCAGCGTGAAGATGTTCTGGCTGTCCGGATAGGTTTGCGCCTCGTAGCCATCGCCCATGTACGCGCCCCATTTGGCGAGCGTGGCAAAGGGCGCAACCCACTGATCGTCGGTCAATTTTTGCTCGCCCTTGATCAGCGCAAGACGGCCTTCCTCGCCTTTCCAGTAGTTCGGGCCGATGTTGTTGTAGCCCATGGTCGCCGCTTCCCACTGGTCGTTCGTGCCCATGGCAAGCGGGATGTAGGAGCCATCTTCCTTAAACTTATCAAGCGCGGCAAAGAATTCGGCTTCGGTTTCTGGAACCTCGACGCCAACTTCCTCGAAGGCTTCCTTGTTGAAGATAAAACCATGGATCACCGAGGCCATCGGCACGCAGAAGGTGGCCGATGCGTCATCCGTCTGCCATGCGGACTTCGCGACATCGGAGAAGTTCGACATGTTCTCAAGCCCCGACACATCGACCAGATGGCCAGCGTCATAAAGAGCGAGCGAAGCATCAAACGGGCGGCAAGTGATCAGGTCTCCGGCACTGCCCGCATCCAGCTTCGAATTAAGCACCGCGTTATATTCAGCCGGGGCGGACGGGGTAAACTTGACCTTGATGCCCGGATGGCTTGCCTCGAAAGCCGGAATGATCTTGTCCTGCCACAATGTCAGGTCGTCGTTGCGCCAGCTCTCGATGGTCAGCGTGACGTCCTCTGCGAAAGCAGGGCCGGACAAGAGGGTTGTTGCCAGCAGGGCAATACAGAGACTTTTGCGCTTCATTAGAAACCTCCCAATAGGTTTTAAGGACCGGCGGCGCCGGTTCACAGTCGAGCGATAGCTGTCCGCAGATACCCCTCAGTGTCCGCGAGCAGTTGTTGGGCGCGGTCGAGCGATGGGGCTCCCCGCGCGATAAGAACGGCGGGTTTGACCTCGCCTTTCGCCGTTTCCAGGCTCTTGAAAGCGGTTTGCAGATCGACCCCAGCAATGCGGCTGACGATGTTTGCTGCCCGCTCGCGCAGTTTTTCATTGTCCGCAACGAGATTGACCATCATGCCATCATGGACGTGCCCCAAGCGGACTCCCATCAGGGTCGACATGGTGTTCAACGCCGCCTTTTGGGCGGTTGCAGCTCCAAGACGGGTCGAGCCGGCCACGATTTCAGCTGGCGTTGGCAGGCATACCGCAACATCGGCTTCAGCAAATATTTGCGCGTCGTGATTGTTCGCAAGGCAAATCGTCTTCGCACCGCGTGAACGTGCCCTTGATGCAAATTCGACAGGATAAGGCGTCGTGCCACTCGCTGTTAAAGCGATAACGACGTCTCCTTGACGCGCAATTTCAGCGTCGCGGCCTGCCGCCTCGCGGTCATCTTCTGTATGACCTGGCATGTGACCGCTCACCGGGACCCCGCCCGCCATGAAAAACAGGATGCGGTCCGGCGCGATGCCATAGGTGCCGGACAATTCTGCCGCATCTGCAAGAGCCATCAGTCCTGACGAACCCGCGGCGGCATAGATCAGCCGCCCCTGCCCACGCATCGCCTCAACCATCAGGTCAGCTGCGCGGGTCAGTTCGGTCAAGGCGGCGTCGACAGCAGCAACAGCCTGCGCCTGACCGCCAACAATCGCGGCCGCAATTTCACCGGGCGGCAAGGTATCAAGCCCAATCGCATTGCCGTGTAACTGTTCTGTTTGACGCAATTCCTGCACTGCCAAAAGCTCCCGCTGATCCACAAATAATACCTTTAAGATACCTTTTGTCTACCATTTATTTTTGAGAAAGCATTTCAGCCGCTATTGTGCGGAATTTTCAGGATTTTTCGCTTTCATTCGGCATATTGGTATTGTATAGGTATTTTATGAGCAAGCCAGCTTCACATATTCTGATTGGAATTGATGGCGGCGGCACACGATGCCGGTTCGCCATTAAGACCAATCGCGAGCACCATGAGATCGTGCTGGCAGGAGCAAACACTCATACCGACCGCGCCACAGCGCTCACCACTCTTAAAGAGGGCTTGAGCGCATTGCGGGAAAAGGCACAGCTTTCACAACAGGACATCAACGAGGCTCGTTGCTACGCGGGCCTTGCCGGCATTGTAAACCGGCAGCAGGCTAAAGAGCTTGAACAGGCGCTTCCCATAAAAGCCCTTCTGATCGAAGACGACCGGCGCGGTGCCGTTGTTGGCGCGCTTGGCACCGATCACGGCGCCGTCGCGGGAATCGGAACCGGTTCTTTTGTCGCTCGCCAATCGCAAAGCGGGTTGAAGATCCTGGGCGGCTACGGCGCCGATCTCGGCGATGAGGCCTCGGGCTGCTGGTTGGGAAAGATGCTTCTGGGCCGAACGCTTCATTGGCTGGACGGATTAGCTCCCTACAGTGATCTCATTGACGCAGCCTGGCAGCGTTTCGACGCAGATCTGGAGACCCTGCTGACCTTTGCAAAACAGGCCAAACCGTCTCAGTTTGCCGAATTGGCTCCGCTGGTTGTGGAAGCAGCAAGCGCCAACGACCTGAATGGCAGGGTCCTTATGTCCGAGGGCGCAGATTATATTTTGCGCTGCCTTGACGCGCTCAGCTGGACCCCGGGTGAACCCCTTTGCCTTCTCGGCGGACTTGCGCCGCATTACCAGCCGCATTTGCCGGCGAACGTCACCGCGAGCCTGACCCCGGCCAAAGGAACAGCCCTTGATGGTGCTTTGCTACTTGCAGAGCGTGTCGCCGAAAACGCCGGAGCTTTGTCATGACCATTGAAGAGTTCCTGAACCCTGAGAGCTGGATGGGCAGCGGGTCTGGCCCACGCTATGTGCAGCTGCGCCGGCGGCTTGAAGAAAGCATTGAAAGCGGCCTTATGGCCGCGAATGAACCTTTGCCGGCGGAGCGCGAAATCGCCGCACTCACCGGACTGTCACGGGTCACGGTCCGCCGCGCTATGCAGGACCTCGTCGACAAGGGGATTATCGTCCAAAAACAGGGGTCGGGCAGCTTCGTCTCAGACGGCACGCCCAAGGTCGAGCAGTCCCTGTCCCGCTTGACGTCCTTCACCGAAGACATGACCCGCCGTGGACTATCCTCCAGGATCGAGTGGCTTGGCCGCGGGCTTTTTGCCCCGACACCGGATGAGGCCATTGCACTTGCCTTGTCGTCCGGCGAGCAGGTTGCGCGCCTTGCCCGCCTGCGCATGGCGAACGACAAGCCGATGGCGATCGAACGCGCCTCCCTGCCCTCCGATATTTTGCCGGATCCGGACATCGTGACCACCTCGCTCTACGAGGTGTTGGAGCGCGCCGGCAACCGTCCGGAACGGGCAATCCAGAAGATATCAGCCATCAATCTCGACCGTGCCGACGCAGATCTGCTTGGCGTTGAGCCCGGTGTTGCGGGCCTGCGCATTGAGCGCACGTCTTATCTAGCCAACCGGCGGGTCGTTGAGTTCACCCGCTCCATTTACCGCGGCGATGCCTACGATTTCGTGGCAGAGCTCCGCCTATCCTGACCCAGGCTTGCCATGTCCTTGACCAAAACGAAAATGCGCACGGAAATCTCGGAAATTCCGGTCGCTGTCGAACGCCTGCTGACTGAGGGGTGGAGCGCCATCGAAGCGGCTGCACATGCAGCGCGTGCGGCGGATCCAGCCTTCATCGTGACCGTGGCGCGCGGGTCTTCCGACCATGCCTGTACGTATTTGAAATATGCCAGCGAGTTGCTGGCCGGGCTGCCTGTCGCCTCGATTGGGCCATCCGTTGCCTCCATCTACAAGGCTCAGCTCAAGCTGCGAAACGTCATGTGCATCTCGGTGTCTCAATCGGGTAAAAGCCCGGACATCGTCGAGATGGCAAAAGCCTGCGAACGTGATGGTGCGCTGACCTTCGCCCTGACCAACAACCCAGCCTCTCCGTTGGCAAGCGCTTCAGCCCACACTCTAGATATCCACGCTGGGCCGGAGTTGAGCGTGGCGGCCACAAAGACATTCTTGAATTCCGCCCTTGCCGGCATTTTGATGCTCGCGCTTTGGAAAAAGGACGACAAATTGCTGGCCGCGATCAGAGCGTTGCCGGAAAAGTTGGCACAAGCCGCCAAACTTGACTGGCCGGAGGCTCGGGAGGCAATCGGCTCGACCCGATCGCTCTTCACGCTCGGGCGCGGCACAACGCTTGCCATGTCGAACGAGGCGGCGTTGAAATTCAAGGAAACATGCCAGTTGCACGCCGAAAGCTATTCATCGGCCGAAGTCATGCATGGTCCGGTTTCGATTGTTGAAGACGCTTTCCCAGTGCTTGGCTTTGCCGCTGGGGACGCCGCCGAAGCGGCCATCGCCGAAACGGCGGACGCGCTGAGCCGGAAAGGCGCCCGGGTTTTCGCAACAACATCCGCGTTGAGCAAAGCCGCCATGCTACCCCATGTCCGCACCGGTCATCCGTTGCTCGACCCGTTGCCCCTGATTGTCTCGTTCTACGCCATGGTTGAAGCCTTCGCGACATCCCGTGGCATTGATCCGGACACACCGCGGCACCTGAACAAGGTTACGGAGACAGTATGAGCGCCCGCCTGAAAGCGTTTGTTGGTGCCAGCATTTTTGATGGCGAACGTATCCACAAGGACTGCGCCCTTCTCACACATGGCGGAACGGTTGAATGTCTCGTCAGAGCAGAGACAATTCCACCCACCTATGAACGGGTCGAACTGAACGGCGGCATTCTCGCACCCGGCTTCGTAGATCTGCAGGTCAATGGCGGCGGCGGTGTCATGTTCAATGATGCGCCGACCCTCGGCACACTCAAGACAATCGCCGAGGCGCACCGGACACTGGGCGCAACCTCGATCTTGCCGACCCTGATCACCGATGACACGGCGCATGTACATGCTGCAATCCGCGCCGCCGAACAGGCGATTGAAGCCCGCGTTCCGGGAATTACCGGTCTGCATCTTGAAGGTCCACATTTATCCTTGGCGCGCAAGGGCGCTCATTCCGCGGACTTGATCCGCCAGATGAGCGCTGAAGACCTCTTGATCCTGCTTGAAGCTGCGGACAGGCTGCCGGTCCTCAAGATTACGGTCGCGCCCGAAAGCGTGTCCTGCGAGCAGATCCGGGCCCTTTGCCAAAAAGGTGTGATTGTCTCGCTCGGCCACACCGATGCCGGTTATGACATATGCCGGACAGCCGCAGAGGCGGGTGCACGCTGCGTGACACATCTGTTCAACGCCCAAAGCCAGCTCGGCAATCGCGAGCCCGGCGTTGTCGGCGCTGCTCTGGATCTGGGGAACCTTTCCGCGGGCCTGATCGCCGACACGATCCACGTGCACTCAGCCAGCATGCGGCTGGCCTTGCGTGCCAAACAGGGACCTGGGCAGATCTTCCTGGTCAGCGACGCCATGGCCACCGCCGGATCGGATATCGATCACTTTTTGCTCAATCACCGGAAAATCATCCGCAGCGGTCACCGGCTCACTCTGGAAGACGGCACACTGGCCGGCGCGCATCTTGATCTGGCAACCGCGATCCGGAACCTGGTGCAGCTCTGCGCTGTGCCAGTTGAACAGGCGCTGGCCATGGCCACGTCATGGCCAGCCAAACTGATTGGATTGTCAGGACAAATCGGAAGATTTTCCGAAGGCGCAAGAGCGGACATAGTCCACCTCAGCAGCGATCTCAGGCTTCAGACCGTATACTGAAATCAACTAGTCGCGACATTCCTTCAATCCAGACCTAAGGCGGTCAATACAGTTTCGGATTGGTGACAAACATTTCACCATCCGCCGCTGTCATGCCCTCCAGTGTGGGCTTTGTGCGATCATATGTGACAACACAGGGCACCAGACGGGGAACATCCCACCCCCATTCGAAGAATAGCTCGAGCATTTGCGCATCAATCTTGCGCGAGTGGGTACCGATGAAAATGGAGCGTACTTTTTGTTCCAGCAAATCCTTGTTTCTGCTGAGCACTTCATACTCTGCCCCTTGGATATCAACGTGAAGGAAATCGATAGTGTCGAGACCTTCGAAAATGGCTTCCAAGGAGTGGGCTGGGATTTCTACAGATTCATATTGCATACCGCGATAGTCAACCGAATGAGCACCATCGGTTACACGCCCTCCATAGTCTTCCGTCCGCAGCGCCCGCGGGAAATGCAAAGTCGTGTTCTGGTGCCAGGCTGCACCTTCTAACAGCCTGATATTGATATTACTTTTTCCAGTAAGTCCATTAAACGCCAGATGCTCTTGCAAATATTGGAATTTTTCGTGGTCCGCTTCTACCGCAACGAGATTAATTCGCTTGAAGCCCATGCGTTGCCCGATCACGCCTGATGCAGACGTCCAGGGCCCCCAACCTGCGCCAAGCTCGCAGACCGTGAGCGTCTCTTGACCAGCCCGTTTGTCTAGTGCTGAAAAAAGTGAGAAATAATCACCGTAACCACCAAACACACCGTCACCACGGATAGGGAGGTCGGCAAAGACCTGTCCAGACAATGGTCGATGCGGAGGAAAAATATCGGCACGCGTGAAAACGCCAAGAAAATTAGTGAAGTAACCGTCTTTGGCTGACAGCTGGCCTTTTTCAGCCGCGTATTTACGGAATAGATCTTCAGGGTTCATGCTCGACCGATAGCTCCAAAGGATTGGTACATCATTTGTGGGATTTTAATGAGTATTGATCCCGGTCTTACAGACCCCAGCGCAGCCTTTCAATAGATTGCCGCCGCGTTGATGTCTCAACGGCGTTTCAAGACAAAAAGCGAAAAAGGTGGGGAATTGAAGCAATAGACAGGCTCACGGAACCCGAAGTATTTGAATAACATTCAATTTCAACATACCAATGTCAAATTCCAAACTGCGCATTTTTGGGGATCGGGTCCTCAACAGAGAATGTATAACCACATTCAAGAAAACAGTTATATATGAGCCTGAACATTCAAATACATCGCAATCTCAAGCCATTATTCATCTCAGACTTTCTGAGAGTAAACCATATTGAATATAACCCATATAAAAGTTTTCAAAACAATATTGCGGAAGTTGTTGGCACTTGGTTCCGGCCTGTATTGGAAGAGGTCTTTTCTGGACCGATGCAAACGGGGTTATGGAGCGAAGATGCAACGGATCTAGGTGAACGCTCGATATCGATGCCGGTTCGGCAAATTTATGAAATGTACGGGTGCACAGTTTCTTTCTCAGGCTGGGTCAAGCTTTACAAGGAAGAAGCTTGCCAAGAACTCCTCGAGGTTTTGGCGCCGATCACCTCTGATCGTTTAATCGTGGGATTCGAAATTCCGCCAATTCTCGTTGATGCGCTTAACAAGCTGGCTGTACCATATGTGTCGTTTGCCATTCACCCTCTGCGGTTCATGCCAGACTATCTTTTCTCTCTGCAGTCTAATGCGATCAAAGCTGAAGATATCTCCGAGTTTGCAGTGCCGAGGGAGAACCTGGAATTCGGCGCACAACTAAGAACTGCGCGGACACAAAAAGATCCCCTCTTACCTTTCAATCAAAATTCCGCGGCCCTTTTTGGACAGGTCTCCAACGATGCAGCGCTGATCGGGGCCAACGGGCAAATCAGGCTACAAGATTTTGAGCAGGAAATAGACCAACTCTGCCGTTCGCATCAGACGGTTTACTTCAAACCGCACCCCTATGCTCAAGATGCAAGGCAGCAGATCGAGTTTCTTGCTAAATTCGGAAACATCGTCGCGATCAATGTTGATGCGTACAAGTTGATGTCATCCCCAAACATCAACGCTGTTGCGGCGCAAACATCCAGTATTCTGAGCGAAGCGCCCTATTTCAGAAAAAAACCGATCCCGTTTGGGGCACATTGGCAGGACCAGAGTGCCGAACCGGCATACGACATTGGCTCGCTATCGCGCGCATTTTGGGAGCAACTCCTGCATCCGAGTCGCGACACTTCGACTTCGAACACAACTCCTTTACCCAAGGCACTGCGCAACGAGTTTTCGATCAAAAAGCTGCTTGGAATTTCCTGGTCGGATCGTGGCCTGCTTGAAGGTGTAAACCCCCTGGCGCCCGAACTTTCGTTCAATACAGAGGTCGTTTTCGGCAATAGCAAACAGGCAAGGCAGATGCGATTGGGAGACGCATGGTATCCGGGACTCGCTGATCACTGCTGGACCGATGCCGGCGACTGCCGTTTACACTTAAAGTTTCCCTCAGGTGTGAGTGCAGACTGCGAAATCGAGCTGACTGTTATGGCGATGGCAACACCGGAAAGCCCGGTGATCTGTGATTTTGTGATACATGATGAAGTCGCCCCATCTATTATGAGGCGCGAAAAATTCGAGAACCTCGAAACGCGTTCAATCCGCATTCCGGTGCTAGCACATCAGATTCCTGCGCTTGGCGACCTCGTCATGGAACTCGATATAAGCGGCGGAAACAGTCCGAACTCGATCGATCCAAACAATCACGATCGGCGGCGTCTGGCCCTGATGGTGCAAACCATCCGCTTGCTCCCTGCTAAATGCGGCGAACCGGTTCATCAAAACAAAACTATTGAAGCAAAATACTTGTCTCCCGCCTCACCATTGCTAGTCAATGGATGGAACTTTGACGGAGGCACTCTCACTTTCACTGAGCAGGCGTCTCTGGCTTTTTACTATCAGAAAACGCCTGATACCGACCAAACCCTGGTTATCGAACTAGATACCAAGGCAGCAATCTCAGCTTCCCAGTCCGCGTTGGTCAGAATTGCAACCAGCGAAGCAGAACTAGCGACCCAACGTGTTATTTGCTCTGGTCAATCGGCAAGTAAGCTGAATATCCCGCTCAAACGCGGCTGGCTTCAAAATCAAACAGTAATCTCGGTAACAATTGAGCCAGAAGGCGCTACATTTCACGCACGAGCAATTAGCTTCCGATCTGTTTTGGACAGCAACTATCCGGAGAAGACACCGGCGATCGCCAATGTGCTCGGGCCACATCGGATTGAGACAGGCCTCGCGGTCATGACCCGGAACGTCTGCTCAGCACTCGGTAAAGCCCATGCCGCAAGCAGCAAGGTGGAAGATTATGCCCCCCCAAGCCTTCTCAATTTAAACAACTCAGAACACCTGGAAAACGCCAAATACCCGTCTCCCGGTGCATCAAAAACTTCAGACGTGAGTATCTTCTGCGGCGACGTTCGGCGAATTTCGCGCTTAATTGAGACAGGTGGCACGGGATTTCTGAAGGATCGGTACAACATATGCTACGGCGCTTGGGAGTTAGAGAATTTACCGGAATACTTGGCCGACACCCGCGATATCCAAGAGTATTGGGGCCTTTCACAGTTCATCGCAGACGCAGCCCGGAAAAAAATGAACATCCCGGTGAAGGCAATGCCGATTCCCGTCTCCATTCATTACCCGTCAAAACTCGTCCCACGCGAGTATTTTGGCATACCGGATCGAACCTTCAGTTTTTTGTTCACCTTCAGCGTGGATTCAACGTTAACGCGAAAAAATCCGCATGCTGTCTATTCGTCTTTCCGAAAAGCATTTGAAGACAACGACAAATCCGTTTCACTGATCTTCAAATGCATGAAGCGCCCCGGCCAGCACATCTTCCAACGCGAGTACGATGAGTTTCTCGCCGAGATTGCGGCGGATTCGAGGGTTGTTCTGCTCGACGGCATTTACAACAAAGATGATTTAGCGAACCTCTATCTCGCCTGCGATGCTTTTGTTTCTCTACATCGCGCGGAGGGGTTCGGACTGACCATGGCAGAGGCGATGGGATATGGAAAGCCAACGATTGGGACCGGCTACTCTGGCAACCTAGACTTCATGTCCCCCCAGAATGCTTGTCTTGTAGACTATGAGCTGCTGGAAATGACCGGAAATGAATATCATCACCAAAAACAACGCTGGGCTGAACCGAACATCGAACATGCAGCCCACTTTATGCGAAAACTAAAGGACGATGGTGTATTTCGTGAGCGGGTAGCTCGTGCCGGCAAGCAAACAATTGTGGCAGAGTTTTCAAATTTTGCGACTGGCAAGAGAATGCTCAATCGAATTCAGGAAATTAGGCAGCAATTTCCATGACAGGTGTGAATGTCATTGGAATGCCTTGCGGGCTTCACGGACTTGGTCAGGAATTGCGCGACAAAGTCAAAGCACTTACCTCGGTTGGCGTAGAAGTCTGCATTATTTCAAAGAATTATAGCTCGTTGAAGTCAACAATATCCGATCCTGTGATTGACAAGCTCATTCAGTCAGAGCCCAAATACCCAATAAACTTGATTTGCCAGAACCTTCCGGCCACACGGCTAATAAAGGACCAATTTCCAGAACTCCTGGAAGGCAAATACAACATAGGAGCTCCTTATTGGGAGTTTGAAGACCTTCCGGAAACACAGCAAATTGGACTTGACATTCTTGACGAAGTCTGGGTCTCGAACAGCTTTCTTAATAACATATTTCGCAACCACACAGACAAGCCAGTCATCCAAATGCCGCTGCACATTGAGCCGGGCGCACATTCAGGAAACAGCAGATCCGCTGAAAAGCCTTTCACCTTTGGTTATTTTTTCGATTGCAATTCACTCATTCAACGAAAGGATCCGAAGGCCCTCATCCTCGCCTTTTTGGAAGCGTTTGCAAACAAACCGAACGCACATGTGAATTTAACACTCAAGTACAAGTACGAACCAGCGCACTATGTCAGGCAGGATGAGGTCGATGAATTCCTAGAACTTGCATCAAAAGACCCAAGAATCACAATGATCAACGAGGCTCTGGGGGCTGAGGAAATGGACCAACTCATCAGGTCGTTCGATGTATTCGTCTCCCCCCATAGATGCGAGGGGCTTGGCCGCGGGATCATTGAAGCCATGATGCGCGGCATTCCGGTTGCTGCAACAGACTATTCTGGACCCAGAGAGTTCATAGCCGGCGGCCATGCTCGCCCGCTACCCTTTTTCAAAACCCATGTGGGAAACGCAGCAATTGGCGATATCAGGCCAAACTACATTTGGTCTGAAGTAAAAATCGCGCCACTTGTTGAAGAGCTCGAAAATCTTGCCGGTGATCCCGCTGGGACGCGACAACTTGGCGAAAAAGCGCGCGAAAAGCTGGCCGCGCTGAGCAACGGGAAGCTTCACGGAAAAGCATGCCAAAAGCGGTTGGAGCATATCGAGGGAACCCTGATCTAGTTGCACCCAGTCGGATTTCCGTCACATTGTACATTCTGGGACGCTTTTATTCGTTTCCCGCTTTGATCAGCACACCAACAGTCATCGCTTCAATTAATTACACACTATACTGTCAACCTTGCTTCACACTTACCGGCTTCTGTGAGACCATCGGATTATGGTTTTGCCCCGGGCAGCTCTCGCACACTTCAGGACTGGCTAGGTAAACGGGTTGCTCGACCAGACGGCTAAGCAGGAGGACGCGCATGGGACTGATCAAGAACGCCCTATTGGGCATTGGCGTACTTACCGTCGCCGGTGGCGTGATCGGTGGAGGCTTAGCCCTCAGCGGCCTCATAAGTCTGAAAGCCAGCGAACCTCACGGGATCGGTGCGTACAATCTCCTGCATTTTGTGTTCAAGAGATATGTGTCCACGCATGCGCTTGAGCTAACACCGCCTGCCGACCTTGGTTCGCAAGGGCGCGTTGCACTCGGCGCCCAGCATTTTGCAATGGTTTGTTCAAACTGCCACGGCGGGCCGAATATCGGGCAGTCGGCAACGTCACTTTCTATTCGACCTCGCCCGCAGTTCCTACCCGAAGTGGTCGATGAATTCTCTGACGAAGAGCTGTTCGTCATTCTGAAATACGGCGTGAAGTTCAGCGCCATGCCGTCATGGCCGACCCAGGACCGTGATGACGACGTTTGGACGATGGTGTCGTTTGTCCGCGGCCTTCCGGATATGACCGGCGAAGCCTACGCACAGTTAATTTCGGTGTCTGCTCCGGCCGGTGCGACTTGGCCGAAGCCTTCCTATCAACCCGGCACCATACCCCTTGAACCTTCGAACACGGCACGCAACACCTTTCCGGCTGCAGACTACAACTATGCAGCGCCAGCAACTGGGCTGTACGATGAACGTATTTCCAGCGATCCGGTTGCCGTATGCGCGAGATGCCATGGATATGACGGATCTGGCGAACCGACACTCGGCGAAGCACCGAATCTAAGCCTGCAGGAAGCAAGGTATCTTGAAGCAGCGCTCAAGGCCTTTGCGAGCGGAGAGCGGAAAAGCGGTTTCATGCAGCAGGCAGCCAGTCAGCTGTCACCCGACCAAATAACGGTCCTGGCGCAATACTTCGCCAGTCAACCAGTCACATATCTTGCTGATACACCAAGCTCGATGGATGCGGCGACCCAAACTGCTTATGACCGTGGCAAGGATATCGGTGAGAACGGAATAGAAGCGACGAGGACACCGGCCTGCCAATCCTGTCACCTTGGACAGCGTCCAAGCGAAGCTGCACCGATCATCCATGGGCAAAATCAGCCCTACCTGGCCCGGCAGTTAACACAGTTCAAAAACGGCGGCCGTGGCAATGACGGAAGCTGGAACCCGATGATGTCTGAGGCTCATAACCTGACCGATGCCGATATTGAGGGTCTTGCTGTCTATTATTCGCGGCAACAGATGGCCAGCCAGGTCCAATAAGTGTCCTGACGCACCAGCTCATGGAATACGGGCGGCCGATACGCCGCCCGCGAAACATCACGCTATTTTCGCCGCGATGCTTTTGGTTTTGCAGTAGGATCTTACTCCCTCAAGTCCTTTTTCGCGGCCAAAGCCTGACTTTTTGTTTCCGCCGAAAGGCACTTCAATACCGCCAGCAAAATATTCATTTATATAAATCTGACCTGCATCAATCCGCTTGGCCAATTGATGCGCTTGGCCAAAATTCTCGGTATAGATCCCAGCAACAAGGCCGTATTGGCAATCATTTGCAAGGGTCAGCGCATGCTCCGCATCCTCGGCGACCTGAACGGTGAGAACCGGGCCGAAAATCTCTTCGCGCACCACCTCGTCCTCCGGCTGCGCCTGGTCAATGATGGTGGCCTCGTAGAACCAGCCTCCGCCTGTCGACGGATCTTCTGTGACCGAACCGCCCGTTGCAATGGTCGCGCCCCCCAGTCGTGCGCGCTCGACAAATCCGGAGATCTTCTCCAAGTGCGCAGCTGAATTGACGGGCCCCAAATCTGGCTGCGTCAAACCATGTCCTATCCTTAGAGCTTTCACCCGGTCGACAAGTTCTTCTACGAACCCTGCATGAATACCGCGCTCAATCACGAGCCGGGAGCCCGCAGAACAAATCTGACCCGCGTTTTCGTAGATGGCGCCAATAACACCGTTGATCGCCTGTGCACGATTCGCATCATTCAGCACGACAACAGGCGACTTTCCTCCGAGTTCCAATACAACACGGGTGATCTCTTCAGCCGCTGCAGTCATGACCGCGCGCCCGGTTTGGACAGAACCGGTGAAGGTGATGTGATCAACGCTCGAATGCCGGCTAAGAGGCGCGCCAACTTCGGCACCCAATCCGGTGATCACGTTGCAAACGCCGCTAGGCAAGCCGGCATCAAAAAGGATTTTAGCAAGCATAAGCGCAGTGAATGGCGTCTGCTCCGCAGGCTTTGCAACAACAGTACATCCCGCTGCAAGTGCCGGAGCAAACCCGCGCGCTGCGGTCGAAATCGGGAAATTCCACGGGATGATATGCGCCGTGACACCCACCGGTTCGTGGATTGAATACCCAATGTAGTCGCCGGCCAGCGGGAAGCTGTCTCCCT
Source organism: Roseibium hamelinense (assembly GCF_007830545.1). Taxonomy (GTDB): domain Bacteria; phylum Pseudomonadota; class Alphaproteobacteria; order Rhizobiales; family Stappiaceae; genus Roseibium; species Roseibium hamelinense. Next base: position 130,618 of record NZ_VLLF01000006.1, on the reverse strand, counting down.
GCAGTTTGTCACAAGCTCCGGCATAATATTCGAAGGTCCGGGCGGCTCCGCGAACGTCGCCCAGCGCTTCCTGCAAAGGTTTGCCGCTGTCGAGCGTTTCGGCGACCGCAAGCCGATCCAGGTTTTCCAGAATGAGTGCTGATGTTTTTAGAAGGATACGGGCACGTTCCACCGGTGCGGTATCACGCCAGGTGTTTTCAAATGCCCTTTTAGAACTTTCAACAGCCTGATCGACATCCTCGATGCTACCGGCCGCAAACACCGCGAAGGCTTTTGCTCGGCCGGGATCGAAACTCTCCAGCGTCTTGTTGTTTGTCGCTGATGTGAAGCTGCCGTCAATGAAATGACCAGCAGGCAAGCCTTCAAGGCAACCGGTTTCAAGAACTTTGGCCGCAAGTGTTTCAGCACTTGTCATTTCAAACCTCCAGGCTGCTGATTTTGTAAGTCGAACGCGCAAGCCAGTCCGGATTGATCTCGACCCCCCAACCGGGCGCGTTCGTTACCGTGGCGTGCCCATCAATGATGTCAAATGGTGAAGAGACGAACAGGTCATACTGCCAAGGATAGTAGTCTTCCTGCTCAATCGAAAACTCCAGATATTTACCCGCATTTGGGATTGCCCTCAGCAAATGCATGGTAAACAGGGTCACCAAAGACAAATTGGCGGCATGGGGCGTGCACGGAATTCCCGCATCGTGAGCCATTTCGGCGACACGCATCGTGCGCAGCATTCCGCCCAAATAACACACATCCGGCTGGACAATGTCGACAACGCGTTGATCGATCATGCGCTTCCAGTCGACCAGTGAGCAATCTTGCTCGCCACCGGTAACGTCAATCTCCAGCGCATCGGTCACTTGCTTCGTTTGGTCGTAATGCCAGTATGGGCATGGCTCTTCGTAGTGGGAAATGCCGTGTTCCTGAAGAAATCGGCCAACCTCGATCGCCTTGGCGGGCGAGTAGCAGGAATTGGCGTCAACAAGCAGCTGTGTTTCGTCGCCAAAGGCCTTTCGCATAGTTGGCACGATTTCTTCGGTGCGCCCCGGCCATTCATCCTGGTCACGTCCACACTCGGCTCCGATGCGGAATTTAAACGCAGTGAAGCCGAAATCATCCTGTTGTTTTTTCAGCCGCGCCGCTTCGTCCTGAGGCGTGATATCGCGTTTCATGGAGGAGCCATAAGCGCGCACTTTGCCAGGTGACCCGCCCAAAAGTTCACATACGGGCTTGCCTTCCAGTTTTCCGCGAAGATCGAACAATGCAGTGTCCAAGCCCCCCATTGCACGCCGAAGATAGGAGCCTGGAAACTTGTGTTCGCGCTCGGGAATCATATCCATCATGTAAGCAATGTCGGCCGCATCTTCGCCAAGAGCGTATGGAGCGACCTGGCGATGCACGACCTCGGCAGTAATATCAGCATAATAGGGCGCAACCTGCCCCCACCCCTGCGCTCCGATATCCGTCGTGACTCGCACAAAGCACACGAACTCATTCGTGAATGTTTCGATCGATTTGATTTTCATGGATTGGCTCAGTGTTTTCTTCAGGCATTCTTGTGCTGGAAATTTTTATGTTGCCAAGGCTAACTGAAATTGGCCTATTTCACATATCCGTTTTGCTGAAACTGCCATACCAATCTGTGAGGCCGCTTGAAACGACACGCAGGAGCACTGCTTTCCTCCATCCGCATCGACAAGTCGTCAGACCGCCGTATTTCTGTTCAGCTGTATATGGGGCTCCGGGAGCTCTTGTTGTCAGGCGGGGTCACGCCTGGAGAACGGCTGCCCGCAACCCGAACGCTAGCAAGCGAACTCGGCGTCTCGCGGACCACGGTGATTGACGCGGTTGAAAGACTTATCTCAGAAGGCCTGCTTGTATCGCGTGTTGGAGCCGGGACCTATGTCAGCCCTGCCCTTGCTGCGCAAAAGCCACTCAGCATGACGCCGGTCGGAAACCCAGCCCGCATGGCCGAGCCGCGTCTTTCGCACGCTGCAATTCATGCGGTGCCGGATTTCGGGCCCAGATCCCGCCTTCCACATCAATCAAAGGCATTTATTACTGCTCTGCCAGCGCTTGATGATTTTCCAATGGCACAGTGGGCAAAACTCTCAGCCCGGCATTGGCGCAAGGAACGCGATCATGTCACCGGCTATGGTGAGCCATTCGGATATGCGCCGCTGCGATCTGCGATTGCCCGCCAACTCAACGCCTCACGCGGCATAAAGTGCGACCCGCACCAGATTTTCATTACCAACGGCGCACAACGCGCCTTTTCCCTAGTCGGTGGCATGCTGGTGAATCCGGGTGAGCCGATCTGGTTCGAGAACCCAGGCGCAATTGGGGCCCGCAACGCGTTTGTCGCAATCGGAGCTATGCCGGTTCCAGTTGCGGTCGATGATGAAGGCTTGTGCGTGGACGACGGCTTGAAAAAAGCGCCGCATTTTCGTTTAGCATTCGTCACGCCGTCTCACCAGCAACCGCTTGGCCATGTGATGAGTCTTTCCCGGCGCCTCGCACTTCTCAAGGCAGCGAACGATGCCGATGCCATGATCGTTGAAGACGACTACGACGGTGAATTTTACTATGGCGACCAGCCGCCGCCGACCCTTAAAAGCATCGATACCCAAGGACGGGTCATTTATGTCGGCACATTTTCCAAGTCGCTGTTTCCGTCTTTGCGGCTGGGATTCATTTTGGCCCCTGAAGGTCTCGTCGAGGGCTTTGAACGGATCTGCAAGGCTTGGCTGAGCGGCGTTCCAACCGTGACCCAAGCCATCGTTGCAGATTTCATGGATGAAGGCATGTTTGCCACGCACGTCCGGGCCATGCGGCAGCTTTATCGGGAACGCCACGATGTCCTGATCGCCGAAGCTGAAAAGCTGGCTGGGCTGCTGGACGTTCAGCAAACACAGAGCGGCTTCCACGCTGTCGGTCTGTTAAACCGGCGCCTCGATGAACAAGTCTTGGTTGAAAAAGCTGCCCACGCGGGAATTGCAATCTCTGGTCTTAGCAAATACGAATTGCAATCAAAGAACCTGAATGGCTTGGTTCTCGGCTTTGGCAGCACACCGCCCGACGAAATCCGTAAAGGTATCAATGTCCTCCACAAGATTCTGTAATGATCTGACGCTCCGGAAGCTAGAATTGGTCTGTAAAAATATCTGGAATGGATATATTTCACAGTCCAATCGAGACCTAGTCTTTTTACCAGTTTTCTGAGGATACGACTGCATTTCTAGGGAGGATACAATGCGGATCAAAACTACAGTTGCCGGGCTGCTTGCGGCGACCATGCTGGGAGGCATGGGCAGTGCACAGGCCGAAACACTTCGGCTATTGACTTGGGGCTCATATGCGCCGGAAGCGCTCATCGAAAAGTTCGAGGAAGAGTATCCTGACATTGATGTCGAGGTCACCTTCTCCAACAACGAAGAGATGATTGCGAAACTGCGAGCAACCGGTGGCGCCGGATACGATTTGGCCCAACCCAGCCACGACCGCATTTACGCTGCACAGTTTGAGTATGACATCTACAAACCGCTTGATCTTTCCAAGATAAACACAGACGCCATGCAGGCCAAGCTTCTGGAGGGCGTCAAGGAAAACACGACCATCGATGGTGAAGTTTACGCGGTCCCGCACCAGTGGGGCACGTCCGGCCTGATGGCTGACAAAACAAAAGCCCCTGACCTTAAATCCTGGGGCGATCTGTGCGATCCGCAATACAAGGGCCGCACGTCTATGCGCCTAAAGCGCACCATTATCCTCGGCATGGCCTACGAAATGGGAGAGGACCCATTTGCGGCATATTCGGATCTGGAAAAATACCAAGGCATTCTGGACAAGGTCTCAGAAAAACTCATCGAGTGCAAAGCCAACATTAAAGCCTATTGGAATAGCGGCGATGACCTGACGGCGATGATGTTGTCGGGCGAAATTGTCGGTTCCGAAACGTGGGATTCGACGGCTTACAAGATCTATGATCAGAACCCGGATATCACGTTTGTACCACCTTCGACCGGCGCTCTGGCTTGGATCGATACGTTTGCTATTCCGCGCAAAGGCAAGGCAGATGACGCCGCCTACAAGTGGATTAACTTCGTTCTACGTCCGGAAAACGTAACCATCATGTCCGCAAGCACAGGTGCCATTGCCTCTGTCAAAGGCGCGAAGGATCTTTTGCCTGAAGACAAGAAGGCCGCGGTCAATGCAGCCTTTACGGACGCGGATATCGACAACCTCAAGTTCTTCGCAAACATTCCTCCCGGGGTTGAAGACATGGAAGGTCGCGCACTTGAGAAGATCAAGGCGGCAACTGGCGGCTAACAAGCCAGTCATCGGCGAGAAAACCGGAAAGGGCCTTCGCCACTCTTAAACCTTTCCCGGTTTGGCCACCCGGCCCGACTGAATGGGGGATACGACCGGATGGTGGTGTCCCCCTGAATTATCTTTTCCCTGTAATTGGCCCCATCCCATGACGACTTCCCCGATGTTCGATCTCGAATGCATCAACATAGCCAAATCCTTTGGCGCGTTTCGCGCGGTCAAAGATGTCTCGTTCAATATTCCAAGCGGTTCGTTCTTCTCCATTCTTGGGCCCTCCGGCTGCGGTAAAACAACCTTGATGCGCATGATTGCAGGCTTTGAGGAGCCAACCGGCGGCGACATTCAGATCAAAGGCAAGTCAGTCCTAGGAACACCGCCGAACAAGCGCAATGTGAAGATGGTCTTCCAGCATCTGGCGCTGTTCCCGATGATGAATGTTTTCGAAAACATTGCATACGGCCTGCGGTGCAATGGCGTCAGCAACTCGGAGATCAAGAAAAAAGTCCATGACGTTCTGGAGCGGATCGCTCTGCCAGATGTCGCAGAGCGCGAAATCCACCAGTTGTCGGGCGGGCAGAAGCAGCGCATCGCGATTGCCCGCTGCATGGTACTGGATCCAGATGTACTGCTGCTCGACGAACCCCTCGGCGCTCTTGACTTGAAACTGCGCGAACAAATGAAGATCGAGCTGAAACTGCTCCAGCATCAGTTCAACACAACCTTCGTTTACATCACGCATGATCAGTCCGAGGCACTTGTGATGTCGGACAATGTGGCAATCATGAACCAAGGCCGCTTTGAGCAGATTGGCACCCCACAAGAGCTCTACCATCGGCCAAGCACCGCATTTGTTGCCGGCTTTGTCGGCGACAGCAATCGCTGGTCCGGAAAAGTCAAAACGAGCGATGGCAGCGGCGGCAAGGTTGCAACCGAGCAAGGGCTGGAGATGGCTTTCACAGCCGCGCACGGGGAAACCATTCGTGAAGGTACTGAGGTCGACATTTTCGTCCGGCCAGAGTTCATCCATACAGTCCGGAAAACCGGTTCTGTTGGCACCGGCGAAGCCGCAGACAACAGCATGGACGGTGTGGTCGACAGCCTATTGTTCAACGGTGCAAACAGCCGGGTCCTCGTACGAAGTGCTAAAGGTGAACTGATCGAAGCGGACGTAACACTTACCGGCAATGATGACGTAAAACCAGGCGAAGAGGTAAGCCTTGTCTGGTCATCGAAACAGGCAATGTGCTTTGCGGCGCAAGGAGCGTCCTGATGCTCCAGAAAGACTTTAAACGTCTGACACTTTACCTCCTGTTTGCTCCATTCGCGTTGTGGATCATCCTCTTGATAATCCTGCCGCATATCGGGATGGTGGCCCTTTCCTTGCGCGAGAAAGTCGCGCCGCGGGTTTATGAATTCGGGTTCGCCAACTACCTCGACTTCATCAACGAGCCAATCTACTGGAATACGCTGCTGCGCACCGGTTCCATGTCACTTCTGGTGACCGCTCTTGCGTTGATCATCGGTTTTCCGATCGCTTATTACATCGCCAAGCTAGCCAGCAACCGCACGCGTGGTGCACTGTTTTTGCTCTGCCTCATCCCGCTATGGGTGAGCGATCTTATCCGAGCCTTCGGCTGGATCCTTCTTCTTCGTGAAACCGGAATTATCTCAAGTTTTCTGGTGTGGAGCGGAATCGCCGGGCAACCGATCGAATTCCTTTACAATGACGCTGCGGTCATCGTCGGTTTGGTCTACACGGTCATGTTGTTCATGATTGTCCCGCTGGTTTCGACCCTGGACGGCATGGACAACTCGATGATAGAGGCGGGGTACAATCTTGGAGGCAATGGCTTCACGGTCCTGCGCAAGATCATCGTTCCGTATGCAATGCCGGGCATCGTCTCAGGCTGCATCGTCACGTTCATGCTGACTGCGGGATCTTATTTGACGCCGATCCTGCTTGGCGGCAAGAATTCAAGCTGGTTCACCGAGCAAATCTACAATCAGTTCATCACCCGGTTTAACTGGGAAGCAGGGGCTGCCTTCGGCATTCTGCTCCTCCTGTTCACTTCGGTCGTTATCTGGCTCGGGCTCAAGCTCAGCGGACAAACCCTCGCCAACACCGTTGCGAAGAGCTGAGGAGACTGGGTCATGCTATCTCAAAACAAAACCACGGCCTTTATTCTCGGCTACCGGCTCTATGTTGCTGCGTTTTTCATCTTTCTAGCCGCGCCGCTCGTGGCTGCGGGTGCATTCGCCTTCAACGATAGCCTTTTTCCCGCCCTCCCATGGCAAGGATTTACGCTGGACTGGTTCTTCAACGACACCGAGCCAAAGCTGGGCATGTTTCACGATGACCGGCTGCTGCGCGGACTATATTATTCATTTGTGATCGCCGTTATCGTTGCCGCACTGTCGATCCTAGTCGGAACGACCAACGCATTCCTGTTTGTGCGCGGCAACTTCCCGGCCAAGAATTTCTTCTACATCATGATGGTCGTTCCGCTTGTGATCCCGGGCGTTATTCTCGGCATCTCCATCCTGGTCATGGCCAGCGACACGGCAAATTACGCTGAAGATGTCTGGGGACTTGACCTCGAGTTTCTGCGCCCGGGCATCTTCCTTGTTGTCATGGGGCAGTTTTCGTTCATCACCACAATCACGTCGCTTGTAATCACCGCGCGCCTGAAAAAATTCGATGAGACAATGGAAGAAGCGGCCCTCAATCTGGGGGCAAGCCGGGCCCGCGTGCTCAGAACCATTACTCTGCCGTTCCTGCGCCCCGCCATGATCGCGGCCGGGATCGTGGCATTTCTTGTTTCCTTTGAGAACTTCAACACGACGTTATTCCTCGTTGGTTCCGAAGCGCCTTTGACGATCACTATGTATGACCGGATGGCAAAAGTCGGCTCCACACCGGTGCTCAACGCGGTTTCATTCTTCTTGATGGTCGGCTCCGGTCTGTTGGCCTTGGTGTCCATCCTCGTTCAGCGCGACAAGACAAAGCAGTAGTCCAAAATGCGTGAATTTGACTTTGTGATTGTTGGCGCCGGGTCCGCTGGTTGTGTGCTTGCAGACCGGCTTTCGGAAAACGGGAAGTACACCGTTTGCCTTCTTGAGGCCGGCGGGTCGGATCTAAACTTCTGGATCTGGATGCCCATCGGCTACGGTAAGGCCTTCTACAACCGCGGCATAAACTGGATGTACCAGACGGAAGCTGACCCCGGCCTCAACAACCGGAAGGGCTATTGGCCGCGCGGCAAAGTGCTCGGCGGCTCCAGCTCCATCAACGCCATGGTTTATATCCGCGGGCAGCATGCCGACTTTGACGATTGGAAAGCACTCGGAAACCCGGGATGGGGCTGGTCCGATGTACTTCCCTATTTCAAACGAAGCGAACATAACGACCGCGGTACATGCGACTATCGCGGCAGCGGCGGGCCCCTTCATGTCTCGTCAATCGGCGGCAATGCGCACCCTCTGTGCGATACATTCCTTCAAGCTGGCAAGGAGGCGGGCTTCCGGCTCAATGATGATTTCAACGGCGCGGACCAAGAGGGGGTCGGTTGCTATCAAATCTCGGCGAAATCAGGGCTTCGCATGTCCACCGCACGGGCGTATCTGTCATCAGCCAAGAGACGGCCGAATGTAACAGTAGAGACGTATGCTCACACGTTGAAAGTGCTCTTGGACGGTAAGCGTGCGACGGGGGTTGTCTATCGCCGACACAATGTAGACCACACCATTGCTGCACGACGGGAAGTGATTTTAAGCGCGGGAGCTGTAAACAGCCCTCAAATCCTAATGTTGTCAGGTATAGGTCGAGCCGAAGAACTGAAGGGAAAAGGTCTCGAAGTTGCGATTGATAGACCAGGTGTCGGCCAAAACCTGCAAGATCACCTCGGCCTCGATTACCTCTATCGTTCAAAGGTGCCTACCCTGAACAACCAGCTCTATCCCTGGTGGGGCAAGCTGCTTCAGGGCATACGCTATGTCATGACGCGCGGCGGCCCTCTGGCCCTGAGCCTCAATCAGGCCGGCGGTTTTGTGAGATCCAATCCTGACCGCGAACGACCAAACATGCAGCTCTATTTCTCGCCGGTCAGCTATACAAAAGCGCCGAAAGGGCAGCGCCCGTTGATGAACCCTGACCCGTTTCCCGGCTTCCTGCTCGGTTTCCAGCCAACACGGCCCTCCAGCCGGGGACACATAGCGCTCCGCACAGCCCATCCCACGGACACACCCGAAATCCATCCCAACTCTTTGAGCACGAACCACGATCTCGTTGAGATGGTCGAGGGGTGCAAATTGATGCGCAAACTGGCAGACACACCGGCACTAAGATCGGTTATTGACGCAGAAATCTCGCCAGGTCCAAAGGTTCAGTCCGATGAGGACATGCTGGAGGATGTCCGCAACCGGTGTTCGACTGTTTTCCACCCGGTCAGTACATGCCGGATGGGACCAGACAACACCGTGGATGTGGTCGATGCGCGGTTACGGGTGTATGGCGTCCGCGGACTTCGCGTTGTTGATGCATCAATTTTCCCGACAGTGACTTCGGGCAACACAAATGCGCCGGCAATCATGGTAGGTGAAAAAGGCGCTGACCTTATTCTTGAGGACCATAAGGCTGCGTAAGGGGGCGAGGATGAACGCAAGCTTGTTCACCGAAGACTTCAAAGCTACGCCTTATTGGTGGGATGCGCACAGCCCTTTGGAAGCCAAACAGACGGACCTTCCAGCAGAAGCAGATGTCGTTGTCATCGGCTCGGGTTATACCGGTCTGAACTCTGCCTTGCAGACCAGCCGAGCGGGATTGTCGACCCTTGTTTTAGACGCAGAAGCTCTGGGATGGGGCTGTAGTACTCGGAATGGCGGCCAAGTCTCAACCAGCGTAAAGCCAACCTATTCCGAACTTGAAAGGCGATACGGGCCCCAGACTGCGATTGCCATCCTGCAGGAAGGCCAGGCATCGCTCGACTACATGCATGAATTGATGCGGACAGAAGGCCTTGATTGCGGCTTTGAAGAGGTCGGCCGGTTCCACGGTGCGCATAAGCCGCATCTTTACGATAAGCTGGCCCGCGACTGCGAGGCTGGCCATAAGGTTTGGAAAACCGATGCGTTCATGGTGCCACGGGCAGACATGGCCAATGAGCTTGGCACCGATGCGTACCATGGCGGCATGGTGTTTCCACATCACTGCAGCATAGATGTCGGCAAGTATCATCCGGCGCTGCTGCGATGCGTGTTGAGTGCGGGCGCACTTATCAAAAGCCATTGCCCGGTTGTATCGATCGAACGGCTCAGCACCGGCTTCCGGTTATCGACCCGGTCGGGGCAAGTAAAGGCCGGCAAAGTCATTTTGGCGACCAATGGCTATTCCGGGCCTCTCTCTCGCCACCACCAGCGGCGTATCATCCCAATCGGGTCCTATGTGATTGCAACAGAGGAACTCGATCAGGATTTAGTCGCCAAGGCGTTCCCCACCAATCGGATTTGGTCGGACACACGCAGACTGGTATACTATTACCGCCTGTCACCCGACCGGAAGCGCGTCTTGTTCGGTGGTAGGGTCTCCTTGAGCGAGACCGATCCGCGCAAGAGTGCGGTGAAGCTGCATCATGATCTGGTCGACCTGTTTCCTGAACTGGCGAAAACCCGGGTCAGCCACTCGTGGATGGGCTTCGTCGGCTACACATTCGATACGCTGGCTCACTGCGCCGAAGACAACGGGCTGTTTCATGCCATGGGTTATTGCGGGTCAGGCGTCGGTATGGCGAGCTATCTCGGCATGCGTATGGGACGCAAGGCAGCTGGGTTTGACAAAGCACTGTCCCCGTTGGAGCGCATATCCTTCCCGACGAGACCTTTGTACTCAGGAAACCCATGGTTTCTCGCACCTTCAGTTCTTGTTTACCGCCTGCGGGACCGTTTCGGGGTTTGACCTCTTTTGTCGTGTGCCCAAGTGTTCATGTGATCAGACCAGCAGGGACATCATGGCACTCAAAGCAAACCTCATATCCGCGCCAGCTTTTGAAAGCGCCGCGCGCAATCCGCATGACCCCAACCATCTCATGGTGATCAAACCCGTGAAGCAGCGGGTCCGCGTTTTTCACGGCGACTGTCTCTTGGCGGACAGTCATTCCGCGAAGCGTGTCCTCGAGGTGGGCCACGGAGTGTACGATCCGGTGATTTATATTCCGGTCAAAGACATTGTCTTTGATTTCACTCCAGTTGAGAAATCGACCCACTGCCCAATCAAGGGCGATGCGCGTTATGTTGCGGCGCATGGTGAAGAGGTTGGCTGGGTGTATGACACGCCGCTCCCTATGGCCACGGAACTCGGCGAGTGCTACGCCTTTTGGCCTGACAAGACTCGCCTCGTCATTGGCATGTAGGGTCTTGGTTTTTACAACCCCAGAGAGCTTCTGAAGGCACCTAAAGCGCTGCTGTCGCGCACATCAAGGACAGACACACCCGCCGCATTGGCGGCTTCCAGGCCCTGTTGACTGTCCTCCAGGACGAGGGTCCGCGTATGGGCGGCTTTTAACCGGGTGACGGTGGCTGTAAAAATTTCAGGATGAGGTTTGGGATGCGTGACGTCGGAAATTGTCACAACGGTGTCGAAATATTTTCCCAAGCCATGCACCGCCAAGACGGCATTTACAATTTCGCCTTCGGCGTTCGACGCAACGGCCATCGGCACTCGGCTGTGGAGAACGCGGGCAATTTCAGCGACCGGTTCATTCGGTTTAGAACCGGCCGCAAGTTTCACTGTATGCCCAACGCTCTCGGAGATTAGTTTCTCACGGTCCAGTTTGCGGTTGTGTTGAGTCTCCAACTCATCAAGCAGCTGCATGCGCGACAAGCCGCCTCGTGCCGCATACCAGGCGCGCGCGAGCGTGATGCCCTGGCGTGAGAGGGCGGATGAGAGGGCTGTGAAATGCATATCACCTGTCTGGACGAGTGTGCCGTCGCAATCAAAAATCAACGCATCGAAGCACAAATCGGTATTACTCGGCTTCAATATCAGCCACCAAAATACCTTCATATCCACCAGCGCACGCGGCAATCAGCATTCCGCCGGCTTTCTGGTGAACAGGGTGTTTCTCGTAGGCCAGATGCGCCTCTCGATCATTGAATGTGCAAACAAACCCGTATTGATGGTTGGGCGTCTTATTCTCAAAGTCTTTGTTTGGGCCGTGGACGAACCCGATCATGCCGGGAACCGACTGACCCAGGCTTTCAAGAAGCTGCATGGGCTCATCCAAGACCGATAAGTCTGCCGGATCCGCCAGGGATAGGAATACACAGTGTTTGATCACGTCAGGTCTCCGGATAAATTAGTAAGGCTCGGAAATCGTTCACGTTCGTCAGAGTCGGACCAGGAACAACCTGGTCGCCGAGTTTTTCGAAAAAGCTGTGCGCATCGTTCCGCGCAAGGTATGCGGTGGCATCCAAACCAATTTGGTGCGCACGCGCCAGTGTCGAGGGGTCAATGACCGCGCCGGCGACGTCTGCTGCACCATCGACCCCGTCCGTATCGCAAGCGATCGCATGAATGCCCACTTGCCCGTTGAGCGCAAGGGCAAGAGCCAGCGCGTATTCCGCGTTCGGACCGCCAACACCATTGCCGAGCCGCGTCACGGTCAGCTCACCGCCGGACAGCAAGAGAAGAGGAGAGTTATTGGCTTTCAAGTTTTTCTGTCTCAAGATCGCCAGATGAGCATGTTGCTCCGCGATCTCCCGCGCCTCTCCTTCAATGGCATCGCCAAGCACTTCAGGCTGCAATCCGAGTTCAATCCCGAGATCCGCAGCAGAAGCGAGGGACTGGGACGGTGCAGCAAAAACCGTATTTGTCACGTTTGAAAGCCTCGGATCGTCTGTCCCCAGCACGCCAGTCTTTTTTGACAGAACGCGAGCAACAGATCTTGGCACATCAATTGACCACTGCCGAATGATCGATAGCGCATCCTCGCCAGTGCTGTTATCGCCAACGGTTGGCCCGGATCCGATAAGCGCCGGATCGTCGCCCGGAACGTCGGAGATCATCAAACACAGCAGTTTCGCCGGCCACGCCGCAGCCGCAAGCTGACCACCTTTAACGCAGCTCAGATGCTTGCGGACGATGTTCATTTGTCCGATCGGCGCGCCCGAGGCCAGAAGCGCTTCGTTCACAGCCTGTTTTTCAGCCAACGTGATCTGGCCAGCCGGCGCTGTTAACAGCGCCGAAGCGCCACCAGAGATCAGGGCGAGAACGAAGTCGTCTTCAGTCAGGCCTTCCAGCCGCGCGAGCAGCCGTTGGGTGTGCTCCAGCCCGGCTGCATCCGGCACGGGATGCGCTGCTTCCGCAATTTCGATATACTGGCAAGGGCGGGCATAGCCGTAGCGGGTAATGACAACCCCCTCGCATGGCCCCCAAACGGCTTCCACCGCTTCCGCCATGCGTGCAGATGCCTTTCCCGCACCAATGACAACACACCTGCCACGAGGCTTTTCAGGCAGATAATCAGCAAGACTCCTAGTCGGGTCTGCAACCTCTACCGCTTTGTCGAACAGGCGCAACAGAGTTTCGCGTGGGGACAAGCTCATATGGAAACATTTCCCAAACTCGACATTCGGGCAACCAATTCCACACCACCGCGCCGTACAGGCTCCGGCTTTTTCGCAGTTTCAAGCCAGCCGAGCATGGTGACGGCCGCTTCAGCGGCAAAGTCCTTGATGTCGCAACTAACCGAAGAAAGCTTCGGCCACACTTCACTGCACTCTTCAATGTCATCAAAACCGATCAGCTTGAAGTCCCGGCCGGCTTGTCGGCCGATCTGATTGAAGCCCGAGAGCATGCCGAGCGCGACAAGATCGTTAAAGCAAACAGCACCATCGATGTCGGGATGGTTTTCGGACAAATCGATAGCCGTTTCCCGGCCGAACGTTCTTGAAGACCGGCCTAGCATCCGGATTGGTTCAAGACCTGCCTCTTGAATGGCTTCAAGATAGCCGGACAGCCGTTCATCTGTAATAGAGCGGCCTTCAAGCCCGCCGACAAACGCAATCTTTTTTGCCCCTGCATCAAGCAGGTGTTCGGTCGCCAGAATGGCACCGCGGTGATTGTCCGGCGCAAAAAGAGGGAAAAGGTCGCATCGCCGGTCAACGTGCCGCAAAACCTGCATTGTCGGAACCTGTGCGCGGGCAAGCAGATCGAAGCAGAGTCTTTCATCTCCATAACTCGGCGAAATCAGGATTCCGGACACGCCGTGCTCGATCATCGACCCAACAACCTGAAGCTGAAGGCTTGTATCCTCATCCGTATTCGCAAGCACGGTCGCGTAACCTTTTGCGGAAAAAGCCATCTGGGCGGTGGTGGCAAATTCGGTGAAAAACGGGTTGCGCAGATCGTTGATGACGAGTCCTATGAGCCCCGCATTTGCAGAGCGCAGATTGGCGGCCGCCCGATTGTAGACGTAGCCGAGCTGGGCCATGGTTTTGCGCACCAGTTCAACGGTCTCTGCCTTAACGAGCGGGCTTTCCTGTAACACGAGCGAAACGGTTGATTTGGAGACCCCTGCCGCCTGCGCAACATCTATGATGGTTGGCCGCTTTTTCACACCGCATCCAGTCCTTCATATACCATGGAGCGCCAGCAGCTGCCGCATCCGTGTTTCTGCCAGATCGGTTTTAGACAACAAGCCCGCCTGATCCGCAAGCCGGTACAGTGAAGCATAATGAGTGATGTCACGGGAAGATTGAAATCCGCCTGGCATGATGAAATGCGACTGCGCACCATTTAGCCAGGCAAGAAAAGCGATCCCAGCCTTGTAAAACTGGGTCGGGGCCCGAAATATTTCGCGGCTAAGCGGAACTGTCGGAGCAAGCAAACGATGGTAGGTCTGCCTGTCGCCTTGAGCCAACGCCTCAAGCGCTTGGGCCGCAGCAGGTGCGATCGCCGCAAATATCCCTAGTAGAGCATGGGAATGATGGGTTCCGTCCCCCTCAATCAAAGGCGCGTAGTTAAAATCATCCCCCGTGTAGAGCCGGACACCATCTGGCAAACGCGCTCGAAACCGCTCTTCTTTACTCTGCTCCAACAACGAGATCTTGATCCCGTCAACTTTCGCCTCATGCGCCTTGATAATTTCGAGTACAGTTTCAGTGGCGTCTTCGAATGCCTCGCTTCCCCAATAGCCTTTGAGGGCGGGATCAAACATATCCCCGAGCCAATGCAAGATGACGGGTTCGCGCGCCTGAGACAACAGCCGGTCATAGACGGACTTATAGGTTTCAGGCTGGGCACCAATGGCCGGCAAGGCCCGAGTTGCCATTATAATGACTTGGCCACCGGCCGCTTCGATTGCAGACATCTGCGTCTCATACGCAGTGATGACAGCATGTGCGTCGCCAAGCTCTCCAAGGGTCTTGTGATCTGTGCCAGCTCCGCATGCGACACGCGGTTTCAAAGGATGCGCCTTTGCCTCAGACATAGTGCGCTCGATCAACTCTTTTGCAGTCAACCAGTCGACACCCATACCCCGTTGTGCGGTGTCCATCGCCTCCGCCAACCCGAGCCCCTGATCCCACAACCAATACCGGAACCGCAGTGTGTTTTCCCAGTCGACTGCCGGACGGCCGACCCAAGGGTCGCGTTCCCGCAGGGGGTCGGAAACGACGTGGGCCGCAGCGAATACGGTTCGTGAGAAGGCGCATTTCGGTGAACGCGGCTGCAATGCCACACCTGTCAACATGTAGTCAGCAAGCGTTCCTTCAGGGGTCGGCAACAGCATGTCAGGAAATCCCATTGTCTGCTCGGATCATGTCAGCAGCCTTCTCGCCGATCATGATTGCAGGAGCGTTTGTATTCGATGAGTTGACCGTCGGCATGATCGAGGCGTCGGCCACCCTCAAGCCAGTTAAACCTTTGAACTTCAACCGCACATCGACAACCGCATCCGGATCCGACCCCATTCGGCAGGTGCCAGCTGCGTGATGGGAGGTCTTGGAGTGTTCGCAGATGAAGTCGAAATACTCGGCGTCTGTTTTAACGTTTGGTCCCGGCAAACGTTCTGCCTTGATGAATGGTTTGAGCGGTTCTTGAGCCAGAATTCTCTGCGCCAGTTTCAAGCCCTCAATGGACAATTCCTTGTCACGCGGGTCTTCAAGGTAGTTTGGGTCAATCAGCGGCGCATCCGCCGGATCTGCACTCTTGAGGCGTACCGTTCCGCGCGAGCGCGGGCGAAGATAGCAGGCGTTCAAGGTAACCCCGCCATTCGGCATGGAGGCAACCCCGGACTCTATTCCGGTTCCCAGACCCAGATGCAGCTGTATATCCGGTGACCGTGCCTCGGGATCCGCATACCAAAAGCCACCCGTTTCAAATAGGCTGGAGGCCACTGGTCCTGTCTTTGTGAAAAGGTACTGCAGCCCGGCCACCGCCGACCAATGCAGCTTTGCATACTTGTCATAAGTGTGCGGACCGCTGACCTCGCAAATTGTGTAAAGGTCCAAGTGGTCCTGTAAATTCGATCCGACACCAGGCTGGTCGAGGATCGGGCGTATCCCGATACGGTCCAATTCGTTTGCAGGTCCGATGCCGGACAACTGCAAAAGGCGCGGCGACCCAATCGCACCTGACGATAAAATGACTTCCTTCGCTGCAAGGATGCGCGTCCCGTCGACGAGCTCAACGCCCGAAACCTGGCTGTTTTCGACAGCAATCCTGCGGACCTGAACGCCAGTTCGAACAACCAGATTTTTCCGGCCCCGGTTAGGCGCGAGATAAGCCATAGCAGCGGAAGAACGACGGGCATTGCGCTGTGTCAGCTGATAGTATCCGACCCCATCGGGCTTCTCGCCGGTCATATCCTGGTTGCGCGGAATACCAAGTGCAGCGGCGGCCTCAAAATAGGCCTCGCAAATCGGCAAAGGCGCGACCGGTTGAGAGACACCGAGCGGGCCACCCTTGCGATGGTAGTCGTTTTCGAATGTGTCATTGTCTTCTGCTCTTTTAAAATAGGGCAGAACATCGTCGTAGCTCCAGCCTTCGCAGCCCAGCTGCCGCCATTCGTCATAATCGAGTCGGCTGCCGCGCGTGTAGATCTGCGCGTTGATCGCTGACCCGCCGCCGATCACTTTCGCCTGGGTGTACCGGAAGACTTTACCCTGCATGTGCTTTTGCGGCACGGTGTGCCAACCCCAACTCCCAATGCCCTTGGTCATTTTCGCAAAACCGGCCGGCACATGATAATAGGGATGTTGGTCGCGCCCTCCTGCCTCCAGCAGCAAGACGCGCACATCAGGGTTTTCAGAAAGTCGTGCAGCAAGCACACAGCCGGCCGACCCGCCACCAACAATTATGAAATCGAATGTCTCAGTCATGAGGTCCGCCCTTAAAGCCGATGAATGGAAAGGCCGCCATCAACGGCAATGACCGAGCCTGTTGCAAAGGCGAATTGCCCGTGGGCCAATGGAACGACAACAGAACCGATATCCGCGGGCTGCCCCCACCGGCGCGCAGGCACAAGCCCCTGTTCAATCCGCGTTGTATAGGTGTCTTTCACACCTGACGTCATGGGAGTTTCTATGATGCCGGGCCTCAATTCAAAAACGCCGATCCCGGCCTCCGCCAAGCGCGCGGCAAAGAGCTTCGTCATCATAGACGCCGCGGCTTTTGAAAGACAGTACTCGGCACGCTCAACCGAGACCAATTCGGCGCTGACCGACGTCACGAATGTTATTGAACGGTAGGTCTCGGCGGGTTGGCGGAGCATCCGTTGCGCCACTTGCTGCGCAAGAAAAAAAGCCCCTTTCAAGTTTACATCCATGACATAATCAAAGTTTTCAGGGGCCATCTCGAGCATATCCCCCCGCACTTTTGGCGGAACGCCTGCGTTTGATACAAACGCGGCTACCGGGCCCTTTTCCCGTTCGATGCGATCAAGAAGATCGCCAGTGCTGCCGATGCACCTCAGATCGTGCTGGAAATACGTCACATTGGACCCCAGAAACTCCTTGCCCACGCATACGCTCTGAGCGTCTTCGGGAAGTTCGGCGGCCCAAACCACCTCAAACCCGGCCTTTACAAGAGCATCGGATATTCCAAGGCCAATGCCTTGTTGACCACCTGTCACAAGTGCGATGCGCTTCATACGCCCAACTCCTGATGCTTGATGGTATCGGCGGCGCGCAAGGCCATAGCTGCAACACTCAGGGCTGGATTCACGGCTGCGGACGTCGGCAGGCAACCGGCGTCAACCACATAAAGGTTCGGATGGTCGAAGGCACGGCAATCAGGTCTCAGCGGTGCCAGTGCCGGATCACGGCCAATTCGGACCGTCCCACATTGGTGGGACGGAACGGAAGCATCAAAAAGGCGGTTCAGAACTATCGGGAAGCCGGCGCGCTTAAGATCCCTTGCAAACCTTCGTACAAGACGTTTGTGCGGTCCAAGGTTGCTGCGTTTCCAACTCAATCTGATTTGATTCCCCTCAAGGGTCACCCGGCTTTCTGGATCCGGCAAATCCTCCGTAATTGCGTAAAAGTCTACGGCATGGCGCGACACCCAATCGAGCAGGAAGCCGGGCACTCCCTTTATCTGGCCGCGCAGAATATCGCCGGTTACCCGCCCGAGCAGCTGTATGTTTCCCAAGGGATAGCCACCTGCACCATCATCGAAATAATAGTCATTCACGCCGAACGTTTTTTGGTATTGGCTGGTATTGTTGAACCTTGGATCAATTGCGAGGATCGCACTCGCATTATGGTTCATATAATTGCGCCCGACCTGGTCGGATTTGTTCGCCACGTCAGATGCCAAAAGAAGCGCCGCAGACTGTATGGCACCAGCGGCCAGAACAACAATTTTTGGCGAAAACTTCTGTTCTTCGCCATTGACTAAGGCAACAACCCGCTCGATGCGTCCGTTGCTGCAGGCCTCCAGTCTTACCACGCGCGCATTGGTTCTGAGCTCAAAGTTCGGGTTACTTCGTGCTGTGGCCAGACCGCACGTCTCCGCATCCATTTTTCCCGAGCGTGTATCGGGGAAACCGTCAAACGTCGTTCTGCGTTTTGCGGTCCAGGCCGCAATATCGACCCCAAGCGGCAGCGAGAACGGGCTCAGGCCCGTCGCCCTTAGACGCTCACGAGCTTCGGCGATCGATGGCTCGTCCGGCACCGGGGCATGCGGATAGGGAAACGTCCGCCCCGGTTCGCATACATCCTGGCCGGTCGTACCGCGCACCTGATAAAGAGCTTCTGCTTGGTCATACCAAGGTGCTAAATCCTGGTAGGTTATCGGCCACGCAGGAGACACACCGTCTTCATGTTCGACCTCGCCGAAGTCCTGCTCACGATATCGAATGAGCACCGCACCGTAAAATTTTGAGTTTCCACCGACATTGTAGTGATTGCCCGGACGGAACTGACGTCCCGCCTCATCCAACCAGGTCTCGTTGGGCAGGAAATGATCGCTTGCAAAGACAGCGCGCGGCGATTTTGCCTCCAGCGTGTCGGAAATTTGGTGGCCCCGCTCCAGCATAAGAATCGACGCATCTGTCTGTGCCAAACCGGCCGCCAGGCTCGCCCCCCCCATTCCGGAGCCGATGATGATGATATCTGGGTTCATTTCCTCACCAAAATGTCCCGACTTCTATTTTTAGAACGTTCCAAATTTGAACACAAAGAAAAGCGCAGTGCAATCTGCGCTTTTCAGAATTATTCAGCGGATGCGGTTTTCCGTCTCGGGATCAAAAAGCACAGCCTTGTCCATGTTGATGGCGAAAGGGAATATGTCACCCGGCTTAACCACAACATCGGCACGAAAACGGCCAGTAATCTCCTTACTGCCAAATTCACTTACCACAAACGTATCCGAACCTGCAGGTTCGGTAACTTCAACACGGGCTTCAACCTGGTGGATGGCCTTGCTGTTCCGGTCGGCACCGTCAAGGTCGGTAATTGCTTCCGGTCGGATCCCGAGAATGACCGACCGGCCATCGTGCTCGGCCATGGCAGGATTGGGAAGCGGCAGAGCACCGGTTTTTCCATCGACGAGAGTGAATTCCGCCTGCGGCACGCCGTTCGCGACCGCAATTTTTGCCGGGAACAAGTTCATTGACGGCGAGCCCATGAACCCTGCAACGAACATGTTTGCCGGGTCGTCATAGATCTCTTTCGGGGTGCCAAGCTGTTGAACATACCCGCCGAACATCACTGCGATCCGCGTCGAGAGGGTCAAAGCCTCGATCTGGTCATGGGTCACGTAAACAATCGTCGTGCCAAGCTTTTGGTGCAACTTCTTGATCTCAGTGCGCATATCGACACGCAGCTTCGCATCAAGGTTCGACAGCGGCTCATCAAACAAGAAGACGTCCGGGTCCCGTACGAGCGCGCGGCCCATGGCCACGCGCTGGCGTTGACCGCCAGACAATTGGCCAGGTTTCCGGTCAAGCAGTTTAGTGATCTGCAACAACTCGGCAACATCGCGGACGGCTTCTTCGCGTTTAGGCTTCGGCACACCATGCATCTCAAGACCGAATGCAATGTTTTGCGCAACATTCATATTCGGGTAGAGGGCGTAGGACTGAAACACCATAGCGATGTTCCGCTCCGCCGGACGCACTTCGTTCATCCGGTTGCCTCGGATAGCAATTTCGCCGCTGGTAACTTCTTCCAGCCCTGCAATCATGTTCAACAAAGTCGACTTTCCGCAGCCCGAAGGCCCAACCAACACAAGGAACTCGCCTTCTTCCACGGCAATGTTAGTTTCATGCAGGACCTGCAGGGAACCGTAGGACTTGGTGGCATTTTTGATATCAAGAAAACCCATTGGATTACCCTTTCACGGACCCGGCCATCAAACCGCGGACGAAGAAGCGCCCTGCGACGATGTAGACTAGAAGGGTCGGAAGCGCGGCCATGATCGCGCCGGCAAAATGGACGTTGTATTCCTTCACCCCGGTGGAGGAGGAGACGAGATTGTTGAGCGCAACCGTCATCGGTTGGCTGTCAAAGTCAGCAAAGCTGGCGCCGAACAGGAAGTCGTTCCAGATGTTTGTAAACTGCCAGATGATACAAACGACGGCAATTGGACCAGACGACGGCAGCATGATGCGCTGGAAGATCTTGAAGAAGCCGGCACCGTCGATCATTGCGGCCCGGACAAGTTCTGTCGGGAACTGGGCATAATAGTTGCGGAAATACAGCGTCGAAAAACCAATGCCGTAGACGAGGTGAACGAAGATCAGTCCAGGCACAGTTCCGGCCAGTCCCATGAGGCCCAGCATGCGCGCCATCGGAATCAGCACCATCTGGAAGGGTATAAAACACCCGAACAACATGAGGCCGAAAATGATGGTATCCCCACGGAAGCGCCACTTGGTCAAAACATACCCGTTCAGAGCACCCAAAATCGTGGAGATCGCAACCGCCGGAACCACCATCAAGATGGAATTCATGAAGTAAGGTCTGAGACCGGTCGCTTCAATGCCGATTTGCGCCGTCGACCAGGCGCTGCCCCAGGGAGCCAGTGTCCAGGTCTGTGGCAGGGACAGCATGCCGCCGCCGCGGATTTCGTCGAGCGGCTTAAGCGAGTTCACCACCATGACGTAGAGCGGCAGAAGGTAATAAATGCAAAAAACGATCAGCACAGTGTAGATGACGAACCGGGAAACACGTCCAGTTCGCACAACCGTATCGGAAGCGCCGCCAGCCATTATTTCTTCTCCCGAAGTTCGGACCACAGATAGGGCACAATTATCGCGGCGATCGTCATCAGCATGATGGTCGCAGATGCGGCACCAATACCCATCTGATTTCGCGTAAAGGTGTAAGAATACATGAAGGTGGCAGGCAA
The DNA here is from genome assembly GCF_007830545.1 of Roseibium hamelinense. Taxonomy (GTDB): domain Bacteria; phylum Pseudomonadota; class Alphaproteobacteria; order Rhizobiales; family Stappiaceae; genus Roseibium; species Roseibium hamelinense. The sequence goes on along the minus strand of NZ_VLLF01000006.1, from coordinate 109,443 downwards.
TTCTGTCGCTCGGCCAGGACCGCCGTTGGTCAGTGCAATGACAAGATCATAGGACTTGATCGCCATATGAGCCAGCACCACGAAGGCCGACATAAAGGCAGGCCGAAGCTGTGGGATTACAATCCGGCGATAAAGCGCCCAGTTCGATGCGCCATCAATCTGTGCCGCCTTTAGGACTTCATTGTCGATCCCGCGCAAACCAGCAAGAAACATGGCCATGACAAAACCGGAGGTCTGCCAAACGGCTGCAATGACAATGGTGTAGATCGCCATATCTCGGTTCTTGATCCAGTCGAACTCGAAGCTGGTGAACCCCCAGCTTTGGACCACCGCTTCAAGGCCGATGCCGGGATCAAGAAACCACTTCCATGCCGTTCCGGTAACGATGAAACTCAGCGCCATCGGATAAAGATAAATGGTCCGTATGAAGCCTTCCGAACGGATCTTTTGATCGAGAAGGATCGCCAGTCCGAGCCCCAGCGCGCAGCAGATCAGGATATACAGCCCGCCAAATACCAAAAGATTGTTGACGGCAATGTCCCAAGCTCGGAGGCTAAACAGCTTGTCATAGTTTTCCGCGCCGACCCAACCGAAACTCGGCAGCAACCGGCTGTCGGTAAAGGACAGGTAGAACGTGAAAAAGATGAACCCGTAGACGAAGATCAACACCAGCGCGAGACTGGGGCTGAGCACGATCTTCGGCAGCGCCTCACGAAGCCAGTCGCCTGACCCCTTTCGCGCGGAAACCGACTGCGTCATGCAAAGATGTCTCCCCAAAAACGGGACGGGCTCCGATGGCCCGCCCCTTTCTTATGATTTTTGGCCGCGCTTACTGCGCGATTTCGACTGCGCTCACCATTTCTTCGACGGCTGTTTCCGAATCGTACTCGCCGTTAAAGTGGGCAGTGATCACGTCATACATTGCGTTTTTGACAGCCGCCGGATTGGCGTGACCATGCGCCATGGAGCCATATAGGTTGCCACTGGCTGCGGCAGCCTTCAGATCCGCCATGCCTTTCTTGCCGCAAGCATCGAATGCTTCGTCGGAAACGTCGGTCCGCGCAGGCACAGAACCTTTTACGACATTAAAGGCTGACTGGAAGGACGGAGACAGAATCGCGGTCGCAAGAGCAGCTTGCTCTTTGCCGACTTCCGGTCCCTGCGCGAACATCGCGAACTGGTCAGCATTGAAAGTGACTTGCTCTTGAGTGCCTGGGAAGCGGAAGCAAAGGAAGTCCTCATTGGGGGTCTTCCCGGCGTTCAGGAATTCGCCCTTGGCCCAGTCACCCATCATCTGGAACGCGGCGTCGCCATTGATGACCATTGCAGTTGCCAGATTCCAGTCACGACCCGAGAAGTTGTCATCCACGTGCTCGCGGATAACCGCCATACGGTCAAACGCTTCCTTCATTGTGCCTGACCCCAGAGCGTCCGGGTCCAGATCGATGAAGGCTTTTTGGTAGAATTCAGGACCGCCGGTTGACATGGCTACGGCGTCAAACACCGTTGCGTCCTGCCAAGCTTGACCGCCGTGAGCGATCGGTGTCTTGCCGGCTGCTTTTACTTTCTCAAGTGCCGCAACAAACTCATCCCATGTCTGAGGCACATCGATACCGAGCTCGTCCAGAACGGCCTTGTTTGCCCAAACCCAATTCGTGGAATGCACGTTGACCGGCGCAGACACCCATTTGCCGTCATGCTTGGCGAACCTCTGCAGAGCCTCCGGAACCACAGAATCCCAGCCTTCTAGTCCTGCTTGAATGTTCAGGTCAGCAAGAGCACCCTCCTGGGCCCAGTCTTGAATATCAAAACCGAGCATCTGCACTGCTGTTGGCGGGTTGCCGGACGTGACGCGGGCACGAAGCACAGTCATGGCCTGTGTGCCACCGCCTCCGGCAACCGGCATGTCCTGCCATCCAATGCCCTGACCGCTCAGGTCATCTTTCAAAACGTTCAAAGCGGCAGCTTCGCCGCCCGACGTCCACCAATGCAGAACCTCGACGTCTTCTGCGTGCGCTACACCGGCGGTCAATGCCAGAGCGGCCACGCCCAACTTAAGTGATTTCAACATGCGGAATTTCCTCCCTAACTCAGCCTTTTAGGCTCTTCGACGGGTAGGCACGCCGGCCCACTGTCGGATAGTCTATATTGTAACGTTGCAAAACCATCGAATGTCAATGCCTTTTTCAGTTTGCATTGAACAGTAATTTTTTCTCTTTAATTCAATTAGTTATTATGCTGCACTGCGGCATTGCAGTGCACAATCGTTCCTTGTTGCAACGTTACAAATTACCTGCTTACACTAAGTGACTTGAAATTCTCCTCCTTGGCAATCACGAGAACGGGTACACCGCGCGAAATGGTGGGCGATATCGACGAAAAACCAGCGGATCAAACCGTGCGTCCAACTTTGAAAACGGTGGCCGAAGAGAGCGGTTTTGCCGTAACGACGGTCTCTCGTGCCCTCGCCGACGACCCGCGTATTGCAAAGGATACACGGCAGAAGGTGGCTGATATCGCCCATCGGCTCGGTTATGTGCCGAATCGGGCGGCGCAGAGACTGAGAACCGGCCGCACAAAGGTGATTAGCCTTCTGCTTAACACCACGCACGAGTTTCTGAGTTTTACCTCCGAGTTCCTGAGTGGCATGACCGACGGTCTGGCCGGCACCGGCTATGCCGTTACCATTACTCCGGACAGGCTGGCGGAGGATCGGCTCGAAGTGATCCGGAATATCCGCCGCAACTCTCTTGCCGACGCCATCGTGTTCACACGGACAGAGTGTTTTGATGAACGCGTCCGCTATTTGCTGGAGCACAACTTTCCCTTTGCGACGCATGGCCGAACCGACTTCACGACGCCGCACCCCTTTGTCGACTTCGACAATGAAGTGTTCGCGCGGATGGCTGTCGACCGGCTGGTCGCAAAGGGCCGCAAACATATTTGCATGGTCATGCCGCAGGAGCGCTTCACCTTCAGCCAGCATCTCCGGTTTGGAGCCCGGCAGGCAGCCAGCAACCACGGGATCAAACTGACCATACCGGATCGGATTGACCTCGACAGCGCCCCCGACCTTATTGCGGAGACCCTGCGCGGCCTGCACACGGGACACCATGCGCCAGATGGTTACGTCTGTGTCGGTGAAGTGATGGCCCTGATCACCATGGCTGCCCTTCAAGACGCTGGTTTGACCCAGGGGCGGGAGGTCGATGTAGTCGCCAAACGTGCGTCGCCGATTTCCAACTACTTCCGCCCAAAAATTGAAACTATCAACGAAGATCTGAAAGCGACCGGCCGAGCCATGGCAGAGGTTTTGCTGCGCCGGATTGCAGGAGCCCCGACAAGCGACACCCAAGTCCTGCTCTCGCCAGAAGGCGGGTTCTCGGCGTGCAAAGATCTCAATCATTTTTGAACCCAGGCAGCTCTCGTTTTTCCAATCCGCATAAGAACCGATTTGGTCTCGAGAAATTCTTCTATTCCATACCTCCCAAGCTCCCGGCCTAGCCCGCTTTCCTTCACCCCACCGAACGGGATTTCAGAATAACCGTCCATCCAAGTATTGGTCCAAACCGTTCCCGCTTGGGCTTCTCGCGCAAACGAAAGGCATGTGTGAACATTTTCGCTCCAAACACCGGCCGAGAGACCGTAACTGGTGGAATTCGCTAAAGACACGGCCTCATCGAATTCCGTAAAGGTCAGAACTGACAGAACAGGCCCAAAAACCTCTTCCCTGGCAATCGGCATATCGGCGCTGAGTGACGAAACGACCGTTGGCATGAAGAACCTGCCGGTTAAGCCCGGCACTTCCAGTGCTTGACCGCCGAGCCGAATGTCAGCGCCCGCGTCGCTGGCCGCTTTCACATATCCGGCGATCTTATCGTTGTGCGCTTCAGAGATGATCGCACCGACCTGCGTTCGCGGATCCTGCGGATCGCCAAACGGCACCTTGCGCGAAAGTTCGACCACCTTTTCCGTCAGCAGTTCAGCCACATCTTCGTGCGCGATAATCCGGCTGCCGGAATTGCAGCATTCGCCAGCGTTGAAATAGACTCCGAAGACGATTGCGTCTGCGGCCTGATCGAGATCCGCATCAGGGAAAATCACTTGCGGATTTTTGCCTCCAAGCTCCAGCGACACCTTTTTCAAAGACGCGGACGTTGCTTCGACAATTTTCTTTCCAACAGCAGTCGAGCCGGTGAACGTAACCATATCGACGGCTTCATGCGTTGACATGGAAGATCCAACCGGATCGCCGTAACCCAAAACGATGTTCACGACACCGGCGGGAAAGCCTGCTGCCTGGATCAACTCGCCCAGGATGACCGTTGTCGACGGGGTCAGCTCAGACGGCTTGACAACGGCCGTGCAACCAGCAGCTAACGCAAAGGGGAGCTTTTGACTAACAATCAGGAACGGAAAATTCCAAGGTGTTATCATTGAGACAACACCAACTGGCTCTTTCAAGATCATCCCCAGCATATCGCCGCCAAGCGAGTTGTGACTATCGCCGTGAAGCGTTCTTGCAAGCGCTGCCGCGTAGCGCCAAATATCGACCGCACCTTCGATTTCAGCCTTCGCCTGAGTAATCGGCTTGCCGCTTTCGAGGGTTTCAAACAACGCAATACGGTTGCGATTCTGGGAAATAAGATCAGCAACCGTTAGCAGAAGCGTTGATCGGTCCTTGCCGGACATTTTTTTCCATACACCCTCGTCGAACGCTTTGCGCGCAGACATTATCGCGGCCTCGACTTCTGTTGCCCCGCCGTTCGCACTAACGCTTACGACATGTCCGTGGGAGGGCGACAATCTCTCGAAGGTTGCGCTGTCTGAACTGTCCAGCCATGAGCCACCAATCAGGTGCCGGCCGGTAAATGTAGTTTCCGGCAGATTGAGCTTGCCGGCTTCAACAACAGTGATATCTGACATGAATTAGGTTCCGGGAAATTCGGGTTTGCGTTTTTCCGCGAAGGCGGCCACGCCTTCGATTTTGTCCTGACTTGCGCCGATCATGCCGCTTCCGAGCGCCTCGACCATCGCCGAACGGTCTTCTCCAACCGCTGCATGGACCATATATTTTGCGACCTCTGTCGCCCGAGCTGACGTTTCAACCAGTTTTTCGAGAATCTGCCGTGCCAGCGCTTCCGGGTTTTCATTCACGTCTGCGACAAAACCGATAGCTTGGGCCCGTTCAGCGGATATCCGGCGACCGAATAACACCATTTCTTTAAGCACGGGCTCCGGTATCAGCCGTGCAAGGCGTTGAGTGCCTGACCACCCCGGAACAATTCCAATATGCGGTTCTGGCAGGGCCAGGCTCGCCCGCGGTGCAACGACACGCAGATCGCAGGCTGCGGCGAGTTCCAAGCCACCACCGAAGGCATGTGCTCCGATGGCCGCGATCGTCGGCTTCGAAAGGCGGGCCAGACGGTCGAATATCCGGTGGCCATCGCGCACCCAACAACGCGCGAACTCTAGCGGCGGGATATCTTTCCAAGCGATGATATCTGCACCGGCACAAAAGGCTTTCGCTGGCGCAGCCTTAATAAGGACACCGACTACATCCACTTGGCCTTCCAAGTTGGCACAATGACGCTCCAGGTCAGACAACATTTGCGGTGTAAAGGCGTTAAGCTTGTCAGGATTGTTCAGCGTCAACGTGGCAATATGCCCGGCAATATCCAGGTCAACCCTACTCACAGCTCAAGCCCCATAGGCTCCGCCGACAGCAAGGATGTCGGCATGGTGATTGCCTGTTCAGACAGCTGTACTCGGCCTTGCGACGCACCGACAATGTCAGCTAGAGGATTGATACCGGGCATGATTTCAGTCGCGACCAGCCCATCTTCCGTCAGCCGCATCACGCAGCGCTCGGTCACATAAAGCACGTCCTGTCCAGTCTGCAGCCCCCGCTGTCCCGCGAAGGTGACATGCTCGACCGCTTCTACCATTTTTGTAAATTTACCTTTTGAGGCAACCTTCAAACCATCGGGCCTGATATCCAGCTGAGCGCCGGCTTCAAAGAAGCCGGAAAACACGATTTTCCGCGCGTGCGCAGTAATATCCACAAAGCCGCCGCACCCGGCTGTGAGATATGGTTTTTTACCCAGTTTCGAGACATTCACATTTCCCTTGGTGTCCACTTCAAGAAACGACAGGAAGGACACATCGAAACCACCGCCTTGAAAATAAGCGAATTGGTTCGGCGAGGGCACAAAGGCATCCGCATTAGACGCACATCCGAAAGCAAAACCGGTCAGGGGCATGCCGCCGACAGCCCCTTGCTCAATTGCCCAGGTCACGGACCTGGCATGCCCCTCCTCCAGCAAAATCCGCGGCACAAGGGCAGAAATCCCGAATCCGAGGTTCGCTGTTTGGCCCGCCTGGAGCTCCATCGCAGCGCGCCGGGCAATGATTTTTTCGACACCGTGGTCTGCCAGTGAAAAACTGTCCCACGGCCGCATAATCTCGCCCGAGATTGCGGGATCGTAATCGGTCTCGGTCGTCTGTTTCTGATCCGGGGCAACGACGATAAGGTCGACAAGATGCCCGGGGACATGAACGTCATGAGGGCGCAATGATCCAGTTGCAGTGACACGCTTTACCTGGGCAATGACAAGCCCACGGTGATTGCGGGTCGCAATTGCCTGATCGAGCGATCCAAGGGTCGCCCCCTCGTGTTCATAGGTCAGGTTGCCGTGTTCATCTGCTGTGGTGGCACGGATGATTGCGACATTCGGAACGATGTTCGGGAAATGCAGCCAGGTGTCCCCTGCGAAGTTTTGACGAAAAACGATTGGTTTGTCCGCTGCAACGTCATTCATCGCGCAGCCTTCTCGGACCGGGTCTACAAAGGTCTCCAAGCCAACCTTCGTCAAAACACCCGGGCGGCGGGCCGCAACATCACGGTGCATGTCGAACATGATCCCGGACGGCACGTTATACGCAGCGACACGATTTTCGACGACCATCTTCCAAATGTTCGGCATCGGAAGCGATGACGGTCCAGATGGATAAGACCCCGCAATGATCGTAGATAGCAGGTCCTCTTTTGCGATGTGATCGACACCCTTCACGCCATACATGTCTCCTGCGGCGATCGGGTGCAAAGTCGTAAGGTTCCGCGGATGTCCTTCGACATCAAACCGCTTGCTTAGAGCTTCCAAAACAGCATCAGGGCATCCAAGGCCGGACGAGGACGAAACCGTAACAACTGCACCGTCTGTGATCCGCGCAACTGCCTGCGCGGCGGAAACGATCTTGCCGGTCATAATTCAGATTTCCTCGTAAACGACCTTGGTGCGCTGCCCGGTCCGGGCGGACCTCGCTACGGCTTCGGCAACCGCAAGTGATTTGACCCCATCGGCACCATCCGCAGACGGACGGCCTTGCCCGGCGACGGCCTCGGAGAACAGGGCGACTGCCCGCTCATAAAGATTGTGGTCAGCGAAACCGACACTCTCTCGACCGCTTTCGGTGACCAGCACAATCTCCCCAACCGGTCTTTGAGTCATCACATTACGGGCGACAACCGAACCCTCTGTCCCGTGAATTTCTAAGCCCGACTCAGTGTATTTGTGGGTGAAACTCTCATGGGTTTGGACCATGACGCCGGAGGGCATCTGCCAAATGGACATGCAGCTGTCTTCAACGCCAGTCCCGAGCCCGGATTCCGCCGACATTGCAACTACATCAGTTGGGTCTTCGTTTAAGTGAAATCGAACAGTGTCCGCATCATGAACCACGATGTCGGGGATAACCCCTCCGCCCGCGGCTGGGTTGTCAATCCGCCACCCCTGCAGGTGCGGCGGAAGATAAACGGCGTGAAATACACGAATGCTCAGAACCTTGCCGATCCGGCCGGATGTTACCGCGTCTTTGATTGCCAAATGGGATCCGGCATTTCTGAGATGGTGGTTGGTCGCAAAAACCAAACCTGCATTCTTGGCCGCGCGGACCATCTCGGCGGCATCTTTTGACGTCATGGCCAGCGGCTTTTCGCAAAGGACATGTTTGCCGGCTTTTATCGCCGCTATAGCCTGCGGAAAGTGTTTTTCATTTGTCGTGGAGATGTAAACAGCCTCAATTTCAGGATCGGATAGCAGCTCGTCCAGACTGGCGGTTCCCCGTGCAATACTGTGGGCTTTGCTGTATTCAGCGGCCCGGCTTGGATCCGAACTGAGAACACTGACAACATCTCCGCCGGCAGCACGGAAGGCGCCGATCATCCATTCTGATGCGATCGTGCTCGCACCGATCAAGCCCCACTTCATAAAACCTCCCAGCGCCAGCGAATGCAGGCGTTTCAAGTTTTTGGATCGTTCCAAATAGTGTGCCGAGACTGGCTATGGAAGTCAAGGAGGAACATGATCGGCGGAAGAATGCCTTTGGCAGAAAACAAAAACCCCGGCAGGAGCCGGGGTTTCGCTTATTCTTGAAATGGAACACTTACTTTGCGTTCGCGTCCCACATTTCAGCCAGCTTTGCGCCGTCCGGATGTGCTTTGCTGAACATGATATACATGGGCACGGTCCGCAGAGCATCCGTTGCCGCGAGCTCGGAAGCACCGTCACCAAAAAGCTTGTCTTTCATTAGGTTGCCGACAACCTCATTTTCAATGAAAACATCGGCACGTCCGCCTTCGAGAAACTTCCAGGCGAGATCATCACTGGCGACTTCGTGGATATCAACACCCGCATCGGCCAGTGGAGTGTTGTACCAGTAACCAGTGATACCAACGACCTTCAAACCTTGCGCGGCTATATCATCGAGCGATGTGATGGTCAAACCATCCGGGAACTTGTCCTTCCGGTAAAAGACAACGTCCTTCTGTTCTTCGATTGGGGTTTTCGGGTAGATGAAGTCGGCTTCGCGCTCTTCCGTGTGTGACCAAGGAAATGTCGCAACCATGTCGCCGCGCTTTGTCAACTCCAATGCACGGTTCCAGGTCGAATAATCATATGCGACCTCATGTCCTCCTGACGTGAAGACTTCGGCCACCTTTTGCGAATGCAAACCGTTGCCTTCGAGTTCCGACCCCACATAGGGCGCCCACTCACCAACAGCGAGTTTGACGGTATCTGCATGAGCGGAAAAAGAAACCATAGCACCAATTGCGAAGGCACCAGCCGCAAGAGATTTGAAGAAGTTCATGACTGCTCCCAAGTTTGAACTGGGAGGACGGTCCCTCAAAAATATTTCCAAATACTGACTAAACTCGTTAGAGATCCTGTTTTTACGAAATATCGATAACGAAATCGCAGTTAGGTTACCCACACGTAAAAAAGACCTAGTTAAATATCACCGTAAAGGCTACCAATATTGAACTTCAGAATAGACATGAACCAACGAGACGGAGATTACTTCAGAAACCTTGACATAAGCGCTTGCGCAAGACTGAGAAACAGAAAGACCGCCAGAAAACCGAAAAGAAACCGCAAATCAGCCAACACCGTACCACCAGCGAATTTGCGAGCGAGCTGATTTCCTTCCGACCAAACGAAGTAACTCGCGACAACAAACAACAACGTCACCGCAGCAGTAATTGAGATGCTTTTCCAGTTCGAGGGTTTATCTGCACTCATCTCAGCACCCTTGCCGTATCCATATCTGCCTTGAAAACAAGAAGATCGTCCAGTCGCTCGACATCGCCTTCGATTTCGACATAGAGCGCCAGCAGATCCTTGATCTCATCTCCCATGACGTTGCCGTTTGCATCAGTCATCAAGAAGAAGTTCCGACCCGCAACCGGCCCGGTAGAGACAAACACGGGCGGTATTCCCCCGGTGATACACAGGTCTGCACACGCCTTGTGCGCAAGACCGCGTCCCGGACGCATGGCCCCGGCATAACACTTGCCATCACAAATTTCACCACTCAGCCGCCATCTTCCAAGCGGGACAGGTTCCGACATGTCAAATGCCCCCTCAGCATCTTCAACCTGCGTCACCCCGCCGACTTGAACCATGGTCAAGTCGCCGCGCTTTACCGGAACGCCGCGTACGGTCACCGCCACACCTTGGTTCTCCCGCGCCTGATCGAATACGCCGCGCTTGCCCTGACCGGTCAGCATATAGGTTTTCGGAGCGCCACCTTCGGCACCCGTTGTGCGAAATACGGGGTAAGGCCGGAGTTCGAGGAACCCAGTTTCTTCAAACGGGGCGCCCCATTGAAAAGCTCCGTCGCCAGGATCGTCCTGTGTCGAGGACAATGCCAGTGCGGCGAGTCCTAGACCGGCAACGAAACAAACGGCAAACACGCCAAGAAACGCAACCAATTGCTTCGGGATCGGCAGATAGCCGACGAAAAACGGCTTGTCTCTTTGGGAGCTCATGACGCTTCTCCAATGACGACCGGCTCGACATAAGTGCCCGGCGCTTGAGGGTTCGGATCCAGCAGGATCGTTGTTCCGACCAGCATTAATCTGTAGGTTGAGATTTTTTCCGTAAATGGCGCGGGAGATCGGCCATCTTCAGGCTGATATTGATAGCCGTGCCAGGGACAAGTTATGGCCCCGTCAATTATCCGGCCTTCACCAAGCGGTCCATTTTGATGAGCGCACGCATTGCTGAGTGCAGATAATTTGCCCTTGTATTTCCAGACAGCTACCCGGTCGTGGCCAGGCACCGAAACGACCTTGGCGCGGTTGCTTTCAATCTCGCCAACATCACAGACAACAATCCAGCCGCCTTGTTCCAGAGCCTCGACTTCTGAGCTTGCATCCGCCTGATAATTGTCGGCCGCCATCTCCGCCCGGCCAGCTGCAAAGTGCAACCCGCCCACCAGTAATACGCTTGCAGCAACAACACTTGTGAAGACCGGATCATCGGGACCCTGAAGAGCACCCAGCGCAACGTGGAGCACGACAAACGCATAGGCCGGGTAAATCAGCATGTGCAGCGCCTTCCAAAGCGGCGCTCCCAGAAAGCTGAGCCAAAAGTCATGACTGGTGGCCGCCAGTATGAACAGGATCAACAGTGCAGCGATCCCCAAGGTTTCAAAAGGAAAACCCAAGACCTGACCGTAACTTGTGTTTGACGACAGCAGAGCGACATACCGGTCAGTCGGACTGAAGTTGAAGTACCAACCTAAAACGTAGTTTGCATGAACCGCAGCGACGGCTGCAGTCAGCACACCGAAATGACGCCTGTTATACAGTAGCGGCAAAAACCGACGGTCCAGCCGAGCGAGCGGACCGATGCACAAAATGATCGTCAGCATCAAAAACGCGCAACTCCCGAACGCGCGCATTCGCAGTACAGCACCATCTATGGGCCGTGTCACATCCTGATAGAAGGGACCGACGCTGGTATAAAGGTAGATGTACCCAATTACTCCCGCCAAAAGCACTGCGTCGTAAAGATACTTGTTCCGGTTCCACAACACTGGCGCATATTTAACGCTCATTGGACCGCCTCCCCTTCTGGGGCGCTGATGAGAACCGGTGGCCGGTCAAGCGGAACCGTTTGCCGCAAAGCCAAGACTGCGAACAAAGCCAAGGGCAGCGCAAATGCCAGGATCGTCCAGATCCTTGCATGAGCAACACGATGCGCGCGCTTCATGAGCCTTCTCCATCACCTGACTTTTTTTCTAGGGCCAACCATCGGTACAAGACCAATGGCCACAGAAGACATATGCCGGGAATGAGAAGTGGACGGAACGCGTAAGACCCGCGGGAAGAGGGGTCTATCCGGTCAATTCCAATACCTAAAAAAAAGGCGGCAACAACAACGCCGACAATCAAATAGTAACGCCCGATATCGATCAGAAACGCACTCGTTTCCACGTGCAGCCTCCTCAGTGCTCGCAATCTCGTTGCGGGAAACAAAGCCGTTTAGACCTTGCTTCCCGATAGTATTTCACACCAAATCCGCGTCTGTCATCACCTCGACGAGGGATGGCCCCTTGTGTGCAAACGCCTCTGAGAGCGCATCATGCAGCTGGTCGGCCTCTGTGACGCGCACTCCATGGCCGCCGCACAGTCGTGCAAAAGCGGAAAATGATGGATTTGTGAGGCTTGTCTCCCACACCGGCCACTCCCCTGCCTTTTGCTCTTTCGAGATTTTACCGAGTTCGCCGTTGTTCAGCAGGATGTGCGTGATGTTCATCCCGTATTTCACGGCGGTTGTGAATTCCATGGCGTATTGGCCAAACCCGCCATCGCCGGAAATGGAAATCACCTTGCGGCCCTTAAACTCATCAGAGTCTTGAGTCGCGCACCAAGCCCCCAGCGCGGCAGGAAGGGCGAAGCCGATTGACCCGAGATAGCCGGACATCAGGATGCGCTGCCCGCGCGGTTCAAAATAGCGGCCGAAGGAATAGGTGTTGTTGCCAACGTCTACAGGGATGACTGCATCTTGAGGACACACATCCGTCAAGGCCTTGAAGAGCGCTGCGGAATGGATGCCCTGGCCGCGATGTTCTGCCAAACGCATTTCCTTCTCATCGCGCCAGATCTGCCACCGCTCTACGTTTTCGGCAATCTGGTCATCAGCACCCGGTGCCTTGCCAACCTTCGGCATAAGACTGCCGCAAAATGCGCTGAGTTCACTCCAGACCGGCAGTGTTACGGCATGGAATTTTCCAAGCTGCATGCGCTCGAAATCGACCTGAATGATAGGTTTGTAAGGCGCAATACCGGTATGATTGGAAAAGGACGAACCCAGAGCAATGATCAGATCGGCTTCGTTCATGAACCAGCTGGCAATCGGCGTTCCGGACCGGCCAAGTACACCTGCAGCATTCTGATGCGTGTCCGGTATCAACCCTTTGCCCTTGAAAGTCGTCATGACCGGAGCGCCGATCTTTTCCGCAAATGCGATGATCTGCTCGCGGACTTCAATGGCGCCATAGCCCAGTACGATAACAGGCCGTTTCGCCTCGTTGATCATTCGCGCAGCGTCTTCTAAGTCTGCTGCTGCCGGCGAAACATCTGTCCGGCCGAGACGGCCTTCGGGGCCGCGAGCTGGTGCGTCGCTCGGTATTGTTTGAACATCATCAGGGAAAATAAGGTTGGACACATCCCGCTCGACAAGAGCGTTCTTGAGCGCAAGCGACATGAGCTCTGCATGGTTGGACGAAGGAAGAACCGGTTGAGAAAACCGGGAGACCGCCTCAAAGGCCGACTTCAGATCGATATCCTGAAAGGCGCCCGGACCGAACACCTGAGTTTGCACCTGACCTGTCAGCGCAAGAACTGGCGCGCGGTCGACTTTCGCGTCCCAGAGGCCGGTCAGCAGGTTTGTCGCGCCAGGCCCTGCAATGGTCAGGCAGGCAGCTGGCTTGCCAGTTAGTTTGCCATAGGCGGAGGCAGCAAAGGCGGCAGCTCCCTCATGCCGGATGCCGACGTACCCCAGAGCGCCCTTGTTGACTTGATTGCGCAAAGCTTCGGCGAGCCCCAGGTTCGAGTGCCCGACCATACCGAACACACGTTTGACACCCCAATTGACCATGGTCTCGGCCATAACATCGGAGACTGTCCGCTCTCGCTCAGGCTCGGGCTCGAGCCCAATAAAGATTTCCTCTGCCTCGATTTTAAGCGGATAAAGCTTTTGTCCGGTGTCCTCATGACCTCCTGGAGGCGTGCCGGATATCGGATCGAAATCCCAACCATGCCAGGGACATCTGATCCAGCACTTTCCATCGCTTCCCCTTTCGATTGAGCCCTCGCCCAAGGGCCCGCCCTGATGAGGACAATGATTGTCCATGGCGGCCCACTGGCCGTCAAAATGCGACAGGCAGATGGAAGTGGTTCGAGCCGTTACAGTTTTAACCCGGCCTTCCGGGAGATCACTGATTTTGCCCACCGAAATCCAATCGAGGTTTTGTGCATCCATAAACTGTCTCCCTCGTATCAATCGGCTTATGCAACGCCGCCATAGGCGACCCCGGACAAATCCGACATCTCGCGTTTCCATGTTGTCAGATCGTTGATCGAGAACTCCGACAAGTGCCGGTGCCCGCAAGCACGCGCCATTACCTGCATCAGTTCAACAGAGGCCTCAAAAAAATTGGTCAGTTGGCGGGCTGATTTCTCGATCACCAATCTGTTCACAAGGTGCGGCTTTTGGGTCGCAATCCCGACCGGGCAATTATTGGTGTGGCATGCACGCATTGCGATACACCCAATTGCCTGCATTGCAGCATTGGAGACCGCGATAGCATCGGCCCCCAGCGCCATTGCTTTCACGAAATCAGCCGGTTTTCGCAGCCCCCCGGTGATGACCAACGAAACATCAGACCGGCCCAACTTGTCGAGATGCCGGCGCGCACGGGCAAGAGCCGGAATGGTCGGCACAGAAATGTTGTCCCGGAAAATGATCGGCGCAGCACCGGTGCCACCGCCCCGGCCGTCAAGGATGATGTAATCAACACCAACCTCTAGGGCTGCATCGATATCCTTCTCGATATGCTGAGCAGACAGCTTGTAGCCAATCGGGATACCGCCCGTGCGGCTTCGAACCTCATCTGCAAAGTCTCTGACTTGGCTGCAATCATTCCAATCGGGAAAACGCGGCGGGGAAATCGCATCTTCGCCCTCTTTGAGCCCACGCACCTCAGCGATCTTACCCTGCACCTTGGAGCCGGGCAAATGTCCGCCGGTGCCGGTTTTGGCACCTTGCCCACCTTTGAAATGAAACGCCTGCACCTTGCCAAGTTTTTCCCAATCAAAGCCAAAACGTGCCGAGGCAAGTTCATAGAAGTAACGCGAGTTGGCTTCCTGCTCTTCTGGTAGCATTCCCCCCTCGCCCGAACAGATGCCGGTGCCAGCCAACTCCGCCCCGCGGGCCAGCGCGATTTTTGCAGGTTCGGACAGGGCTCCAAAGCTCATGTCGGACACAAGAAGCGGAATCTTGAGCCGCAACGGTTTTTGTGCGTTTGGCCCGATGACGACATCCGTCCCGACAGCTTCATCATCGAGTAGAGGAAAGGCGGCGATTTGAGCGGTCAGCAGCTGAATGTCGTCCCAATCGGGCAACTCAACGCGCGGGACGCCCATGGCGTCCACAACACCATGATGGCCAGTCTTGCTGAGCCCGTCTTTGGCATATTGCTGGATCAGCTTGTTATAAGGCTCTTCTTCGGTGCCATGGCTGGTGTCCGCATAAAGCCCGAGATAAGCTTCGCGATCAAATGGCTGCGGGTTCTGCTCTGCCCAAGAAGCAATTTCGTCCGCGTCGACCAAAATGCTGTCGCCTTCGAGCCAGCTGTTGAATTTCGGCAAGGCTTCAGAATTGTTGTACTCCGATATACCACTGTCGATCCGGTAGTCCCAATAGTGGACACCGCAAATCAGATTGTCACCGTCCACATATCCATCGGACATCAACGCACCACGGTGCAGGCAGCGCCCGTAGAACACAGACACCTCCTCGCCGAAACGCACAACGACCAGATCGACATCGCCAACCAACGCATATTGCGGCTCACGATCCGGCAACGTACTGCGTTTGGCCACTTCTTTCGCGTTCATGTTTCCCCCTCAACTAGAGATGTCTCGGCAGCTGCCAAGACCCAAGTGGTCTCACAAAAAGCTCTCTTTCCGCATGTCCGGAACCGGCTGCGCTTCTGGCGCTTCTTCGCGGCGAGCCATATAGGCGCCAAACCATTTCGCGGCCGGCACCGCTGTCGCACCGTGCAGGACGGAGCTGATCCAAACAGCGTTTATGGCCAGCATCAAAATGGTCTCGCCCAACTCGTGATCGATCTGATCAACGACAACCAATGCGAACAGTGCTGTTGCTAGTCCGCGCGGCCCAAACCAGCCAAAAAACAGTCTCGTAGCCGGTGCAGCATCCGAACCGATAAGAGAGATCCAGATCGCAAGCGGACGCACCACGAAAAGGCTTACCAAAATGATTGCCAGCATCTGCCAATTGAGGTGCAGGATCGCCGCAGGGACCAATGCAAGACCAATCAGGAAAAAAGCGCCCCAAGTCAGCATTTGCCCCTCGCTCTCGGTAAACTCGTAAATGAACGGACATTGGCCTTTAACGACATTTCCAAAGAAGAGTCCGGCAACAAACGAGGCGATGAAGCCGTTTCCGCCGACTTCTCCGGCCGCGAGGTAGGCTCCACCCGCCATGGCAATTGCGCCAATGCCTTCTATAGTGACAGAAGTCATGTTCCGTGCTTTGGCCAACAGGAACAGCTGGCCGCCGACGTACCCGAGAAAGACGCCGACAATCGGTCCGAAAATCAGTTGCTTGGCTCCGAACAGTGCCCAGTTTGTGGCGTCAGCATCCATCATCTCGGCGGTTAGGCTCGCAAATAGCAAGATTGCCGGAAGCGCCAAGCCGTCATTCAATCCGCTTTCAACCGTCAACGCGCGCCGGACACGCTCGGGAACCAGCGGATTGGTGACTACCGCCTGACCCAGTGCCGCATCCGTCGGCGCAAGAATAGCCGCAACAAGCATTGCGGCAACCAAGGGAAGGCCTGCAAGAAATGGTATCGCCGCGATGGTCCCAAACAGGATTGAAAGCGGCAAGCCGATCACAAGCATCCGCAGCGGCCAGGTGAATTTGCGGCGAAGCGCCTTCAAGTTGATTTGCGCTGCATCGAGAAACAGAAGAATGATGAGGGCGAGTTCAGCAACGATATGGAGCAAATGCTCTGCCTCTCCAACCGGCATCATACCGGTCATGGCAAGCACATACCCCAAGCCCAGAAACAGGATTGGTGCGGTAAAAACCGTGGTTGCAAGCGTTTTCGCCAGCAATGTGTAGCAGACCGTGAAGGTCGCCAGCATCAGTAGACCCGTTGCCATTACGCAGTGCCCCCTCTCCAATGGACCGCATTTGCTCAGGTCAGTTCAGAATTCTCAAATCATATCGACATGACGGGCTTGTGTAGGGTGGCTGACAAGGCCGGACCGTTAAACCCTTCAAACTGTGATTTAAATCATTCCAGACGAACGTAACGGTATCTGTATCTTGCGTAGCCCGCTAGTCCGGTTTTTGCATAGTCTTCAACACCGCGTGATGATTGCTCAGCAGAGAAGGATTGCCCGCACACTGACTGTTGCCATGACTTGACATTGATGCATGTCAATCAAAAAGGACGCCGGATGTGTCAATCTTTATTTACACATCGGAGGATTGGCCATGCGCATTCTTTTTATTCACCCGAACTATCACTCCGGCGGAGCCGAAATCGCCGGAAACTGGCCACCAGCGTGGGTGGCCTATCTGTCGGGTAGCTTAAAAAACGCAGGCTTTGACGACATCCATTTTTTGGATGCAATGACTAACCATCTCGATGACGAAGGCATTCGCGATGGCATTTCCGCGGTTGCACCGGATGTTATCGGCGTTACATCCATCACTCCTTCTATTTATGCCGCCGAACACATTCTTGAACTCGCCCAAGAAGTCGCCCCAAATGCACTACGTATGCTCGGCGGAGTGCATGCGACCTTCATGTACAAGCAGGTCCTCAGCGAAGCGCCTTGGGTCGATGTCATCGTTCGCGGCGAAGGTGAGGAAATTGTCATCGACCTGATGAAAGCCGTTGCCGAAAACCGATGGCCAGAAGACCGATCGAAAATCAAAGGCATCGCGTTCAAAGATGACAACAAGATCATTGCCACCGCCGCAGCATCAACCGTTAAGGATCTCGACGCAATCGATCCGGATTGGAGCATTCTGGAGTGGGATAAATACACCTACATCCCCCTGGGAACACGCGTCGCAATCCCGAATCTGGCCCGGGGTTGCCCGTTTACCTGCTCCTTCTGTTCACAGTGGAAGTTTTGGCGGGACTACCGGGTTCGCGATCCACAGAAGGTTGTTGATGAGATTGAGGGGTTGGTGCGGGACCACGATGTCGGCTTTTTCATTCTCGCGGACGAGGAGCCGACCATCAACCGCAAAAAATTTGTTGAATTCTGCGAGGAGCTGATCGCCCGCAGCCTCCCCGAGAAGGTCAAATGGGGCATCAATACGCGCGTGACAGATATCATGCGTGACAAGGACCTTTTGCCGCTTTACCGCAAGGCGGGCCTTGTTCACGTCAGCCTGGGCACTGAAGCCGCAGCCCAGTTGAAACTTGACCAATTCAACAAGGAAACCAAGGTTGCTGACAACAAGGAAGCGATCCGGCTTCTGCGCGAAGCTGACATTTTCGTTGAAGCACAATTTATTGTCGGGCTCGATAATGAAACCGAGCAGACACTGGAAGAAACTTACCAGATGGCCTGGGACTGGCAGCCGGATCTTGCCAATTGGGCCATGTACACACCGTGGCCGTTTACGCCTCTGTTCCAAGAAATAAAGGACCAGGTCGAGATCTTCGATTTCTCAAAATACAACTTTGTCACGCCGATCATGAAGCCAGCTGCGATGAGCCGGGGTGAGCTGCTTAACGGAGTAATGAAAAACTACCGGCGCTTTTACATGCAAAAAGCACTGTTTCATTATCCTTGGCGGGGAACAGGCTTCCGGCGCCGATACCTGCTTGGCTGTCTGAAGGCGTTCTTGAAGGCCGGATTCGCACGCACCTTCTATGACCTGGGAAAGGCGGGGTACTGGGGCCCCCAGACAAAAAACAAGGTTCATTTCGATTTCGATGAAACCCGCACGCTCGCCGAGGCCCAGCTGGAAGACTGGGAGTCGGCCGCTGACCGGGCGGCACGGGCCGCAGAACGGCGTGAGTCCATTAAGCTTCAGGGTAAGGAGCGGGCAAGGATGCGCGCCAATACCGCCGCGCAAGTAACAGCCTGCGGCGGCGGCACGCAGCAAATGACTGAAAATGCATGACCCCCTCCATTGCTTCGGCCAGCACAGAGAGCCTCATAGGTCCGAATGCTGTTTCGCAGCTACTCGATGTTCTCACAAAAGAGGGTGGGGCTGAGCTGAGAAGCGATTTCGAACGGAAAGCGGGTCTGGTTCCTTTACCGGACCTGACGAGCATGATCCCCGAAACGGTTGCAGCAACCGCGCATAACACTGTCCGGCATTGTTATGCAAAAACGTCGATCGGCATTCTCAAACGCGCCGGCTATCAAACGGGCGACTATATTCTGGCCAATCGCATTCCCGCGCCTGCAAAATGGCTTCTCAAGGCCCTTCCTGACTTCCTGGCAAGCCGGCTTTTGGCGCAAGCGGTTGCAAAACATGCCTGGACATTTGCAGGTTCCGGTGAGTTTCGGGTGACATCTCAAAACCCGCTGACCTTTACATTGAAGGATAATCCACTGATCCGCGGCGAAAATGCGGCTTCCCCACAATGCATCTGGCACGCCATGGTGTTTCAGCGGTTATTCAACGCCCTTGTTGATGCGAACGCTAAAGTCATCGAAACCGAGTGCTGCGCGATGGGGCATCCGGCGTGCCGGTTTCAGATTTCCTACGAGAACACGTGACAGATGATGGATCTTGGCGACACCCGCCCGGGTCAGCGTCATTTCTGAATCGCGATTTGAGCGAGCTTGCGACCAACATCAACATTGCTGGCGATCTCGAGAATGAGCTTTTTGCGAACTGCGCTGGCAAAGGTTTCCGGATTATCCGCCGTAACGACAAAAGACCCAGGGCCGCCGATGATCTCTGAAGCAAAGCGTGATTCGAGATCATAGGAAATCGGACGGCCAGAACAATGCCGACACAAAACCGCCAGTCCGTTGATTACAATACCGGAATTGACGACGGTCTCACGTGCCTCATGGATCGTCGGACCATTCCAGTTGTTGGCGCTGTCGGCCGACAAGTCGATCACCTTGCGCAATCCCATAATATCATTGCTGTCAATCAGGTCTTTACCTTTTAGCAAGGCCGCGCCAATAGCGTTCCGCCCAAAAGCGCGGCGCGGGGCGGCCATTAATTCAGCAGCGAACTCCTGTGCCGCCGGGAGCCCATCAATTACGGTCCAGCCAACCACCACATCTTGCGAATTGGCGCTGCCCCATTCAACATATGTTATTGCAATTTTACCATACGCATTGCTGGCAATTGCTGACAAAACAGCCGGATCCGTTACCGCAGTGGCATAACCCTGACGCTGAAACTTGATTTCTGCCTCATCGATCGAGCCTGTTGCATCGGCAAGGAGCACAAGTTCAAGATCAAGCTCTTCTGCGGATGCAGATGAAGATGCAGCCCAGAGCGAAACCAGCATCGACGCCACGACAAAACAACAGCATAGGTTCCGCAAAACACCCTCCCAATATTGAATGTGTCTGCGAAAGCTTACCCGATGCCCACATTGCCTTGACCACACACGTCTTCGTGAGGATGCGCCGCAATTTTAGGCAGCCGCGGATTTGCGAAGTGCATCTCCGGGGCTGTTTGCAACAAAATCGGCTCCTAATGACATGAAATGAGCCGGATCCTTTATCACTTTGATGCCACCCGCCGCGATGCGTAGATTGGGATTTTTTGAACATGCAGCTGCACGTCCACAGAACAGCTCAAAATCCGTGTCCGTCGTTTGGGTGCCCATCGAAAGCCCCAGCACATCGACGTGTTCTGCCTTCAAGAGAGTCAGCACCGGCGCTCCCGCCTCCATATCGGAGCCGCCGAGCACGTTCCATCCCGCTTCGGCGAAACAAGCATTAAGAACGGTCATCCCAAGCACGTGAAAATTTAACGGCATCCGTGCCAGCAGAATTGTGCGCTCACCCTCATCGGGAACAGGTGCGGCATAAACGGCGGCCAAGTGATTTACGAAGCATTGCAGGCGAGTGCTGGCAACCGCAACAGACACAAAGTCTTGCACATCATTCGCCCAAGCCTGCCCCAAATTTCTGGCAAGTGGCAAAACGAATAATTCGCAGATTCCGATGATAGAGTGGCCAGAACGCTCCAGTCTGTAGGCGCATTCCTGAAAATCTTTTTCGTCCGGTTCGACAAGCGCCCGGCTGAGCGCATCGAAAAAATCCGGATCCAATAGCGGCCCATCAGCGATCAGACGATCGCATGCGCGCGGAAGGCTCCCAGACGGGGCCTTGGATGGAAACCCGGGTACATGATCATGTTCATGAGCAACCCGCTCAAAGACATGTGCGCAAATTGCGTTGGACAACGATGTCCTGTCCCGCGCAGTAAAGGTGTTTTGGCATGGATTTGAACCGAGACCGGCTTCATTCGAAAACCCGGCAAAGCTGCTGAAGCCGCCATCGCCACCGAATTGCATGGTCTCATCAGTTATTGTGAAGCCCTTGTCGGCAGCGGTGGCGCTCCCAAACTCAAAATCTGCAACCTCGCCTAGACGTTGTATGCTGGTTACCCAACCGTCTGTGACCATGGCTGCCTCCCGTCGCAAAAAACACTGATCTTTCGGGTTTAAACCAATGCCACTGACGCTTTTTATTATGCTGATCAGCAGTCATATTAAGTCATCCGCAAAGACCTCGTTAAAAACGAAGGAATGTACCAAATTTTTTAGAATGTCACTTTAAGTGACTTTTCAACTCCCTCGCCTTGATCAATAGATAAACATCTCAAAACCACTTTTGCAATGCTGTTAGCGTCTAATCGTGCTTTTGCGTACATGGCTTCCGGCGAAGCCTGCGCGATATTTTCATCCGGCAAAGTCAGGCTCCGGATTTGCAACCCAGAATTGATCAAATCAGCATCCGCCAAATGGTGCAGCACATGGGATCCGAACCCGCCAACAGCCCCCTCTTCCACACAAATGAGAAGGTCGTGACTGCGCGCAAGACGCTCTACAAGCTCGGTATCCAGCGGCTTTGCAAACCGTGCATCAGCAATTGTCGGGAATATACCCCGGGCATTGAGCATATCTGCGGCAGCCAGTGCCTCCGAAAGTCGCGGACCGAGGGTCAAGAGCGCAACTGTCCGACCATCGCGCACAATACGACCTTTGCCAATGTCCAATTCGACTGTCTTTTCCGGCAGCTCAACACCCGTTCCCGCACCTCGTGGATACCGGAACGCGATCGGACCGTGGTCATATGCCCTGGCTGTTGCCACCATGTGAACAAGTTCGGCTTCATCAGCCGGCGCCATGACCGTAAACCTTGGCAGATTTGATAGATACGCAAGGTCATAGGCACCAGCATGCGTCGGCCCGTCCGCACCAACCAGGCCAGCCCGGTCAATTGCGAATCTCACTGGCAGGTCCTGAAGAGCAACATCATGCACAATTTGATCGTACGCCCGCTGTAAGAAAGTGGAATAAATCGCACAGAAAGGTCGCATACCGCCCGCAGCCAGCCCGGCGGCAAAAGTCACGGCATGTTGCTCGGCGATGCCCACATCGTAGGCCCGGTCCGGAAATGCTTTTGCAAAGGCCGCGATTCCCGTGCCGGAAGCCATTGCTGCTGTGATGCCCACCACCGACGGATCCTGTGCCGCTTCCTTGATGAGACTGTCGCCGAACACTTTGGTGTAGGAAGGCGGTGATGCTTTGGCCGAGGGCTTGTCCGGCGCGCCAGTGACAAGATTGAATGTTCCAACCCCGTGAAACTTGTCGTTCGACTGCTCGGCAGGGTCATACCCTGCTCCTTTTCTGGTCACAGCATGGATCAGTATTGGCCCCTCACCATGCGTTTTCAGAGCGCGCAGCAGCGCGACCAGATCCGGCACATCGTGACCATCGACCGGTCCGTAATATTGGAAGCCCAAGTGATCAAAGATATTGCCAGACCCCGCCAGCTCCTTCATGGCGCGCTGGGTCCGCTCCATGCCTATGCGAAGCGGATCAGGCAGCAACTTTGCGCCCCTTTTCAAAAACCGGTCAATCTCGACAACCGGCAATGTCCGGCATAAGTTCGCGAAGTGAGAGGAGGCAGCGCCGACAGACGGTGAAATCGACATCTCATTGTCGTTTAAGACAACGAACAAACGCTTGCCCAAAGCGCCGGCATTGTTGATTGCCTCGTAGGCCATCCCCGCCGACATGGCACCATCACCGATAACGCACACCACGTCTCCAATGTCAGCTCCCATGTCGCGCGCCACTGCAAAACCAAGGCCTGCCGAGATCGATGTTGATGAATGCGCCGCACCGAACGGGTCGTATTCGCTTTCAGAGCGCTTTGTGAAGCCGGAAAGGCCATCCTCCTTGCGAAGCGTCGCCATGCGCGCCCTGCGGCCAGTCAGAATCTTATGCGCATACGCCTGATGCCCGACATCCCAAATCAACTTATCACGGGGTGTATCGAAAACAGCGTGGATCGCAACTGTGAGCTCGATCACGCCGAGCGTTGACCCCAAGTGACCGCCAGTGCGTGAGACCGACGAAATGGTATCAGCGCGAAGCTCCTTCGACAATTGACAGAGCTGCGCGTCCGACATGCGCCGGAGCTGTTTTGGGTCATCCACCTGGTCTAGCAATGGAGTGGAGCTTTGCACCGGCTTCGTCATTTGCATGGCATCCTCTCTGGGCAACTGCCCCTTTAAAGCACTCTCAAAGCCTTCCGAACGCAGTCTGTCACCAGAGATAGTCAACCCAAAAGACAATTATGTAAACTTTTTTGTACACTTTTTTGCCAGAAACAAAACTAACCCCGCCCGTAGAAAGCGCCTTAAAAAGCATATAAATTATTGATTTTATGAAAATAATACTCATTAAAACATGTTGCCACTCGTCAAATTGATGCGCAACTCAACAGGCACCCTGCAATTCCACGCATTGCAGACCCGGCAATATTGTATAATCTAGTTGACACTTCATGCTATGCCGGACTGGTCCGGTTGGTGACTACAGAACGCGAAGGGCCCAACATCATGCAAAGCCCCTTTCCTTTTTCCGCGATTGTCGGTCAAGACGAAATGAAACACGCCTTGCTGCTGGCCGCGATCGAGCCTGCGCTCGGTGGTGTACTGGTTTTCGGAGACCGGGGAACAGGCAAATCAACTGCTGTGCGTGCACTTGCAAATTTATTGCCGAAAATTGAGACACGCAAAGGCTGTTCCTACAATTGTGTACCAGCCCACCCGTCATCGGAATGCACGATCTGCAACAGCTCCCCAAAACCTGCAAAAGTGAAAGTGACCGCCCCGATCGTCGACTTGCCACTGGGCGCGACCGAAGACAGCGTCTGCGGCGCTCTCGATCTTGAAAAAGCTCTTCTCAAAGGAGAACGGAGTTTTGCCCCCGGCCTCCTCGCCAAAGCCCATCGAGGTTTTTTATACATTGATGAAGTCAATCTGCTGGAAGACCATCTGGTCGATTTGCTGTTGGACGTCGCGGCTTCCGGGACGAATGTTGTCGAACGCGAAGGCTTGAGCGTCCGGCATCCGGCAAAGTTCATTATGGTTGGCAGCGGAAATCCCGAAGAAGGCGAACTCCGGCCACAGCTCCTCGACCGCTTTGGACTGTCAGTTGACGTCTCCTCGCCGAAGGATGTCAAAACGCGCGTAGAGGTCGTTAAGCGGCGGGAGGCCTACGAAGCCAGCACAGGTAGTTTTTGCGCTGATTGGGCGGCGATGGATCAAAAACTCCAGCGGAGAGTACTTGCTGCGCGCAAACTGATCCCGGACATGGAAACTCCGGACAGTGTCTTCGCATTTTGTGCAGAGCTTTGTTTGCGGCTCGGGATCGATGGTCTTCGAGGCGAGTTGACTCTGATCCGTGCGGCGCGCGCACACGCCGCCTTCGAAAAACGTAGCACTGTGACGCTGAAAGACGCGGTTTCAGTTGCGCCAATGGCTCTGTGCCACAGGCTGCGCCGTGATCCACTGGACGAAGCCGGATCGACGGCGCGGGTAAGCCGGGCCCTTGGAGAGGTCAGTCAAATGACGGTGGGAAATGCCTGATACCGTCGGCAATATCGCTGCCGGACAGCAAAAATGGCAAGACGCATTGCTCGCCGCGCGCCTTCTGACACACTTTCCAGACGCAGGTGTGTCTGCGAGGGTACGGGGTAGTCCCTCTCCGGCACGTGAAAAGTGGCTGGTCTATCTAAAATCAAGCATCCCAAATGAGCGGCCGTTGGTTCGAATTCCGTCCAATTGCACGCCGGAAAATCTACGTAGCGATATAGACGTTGTCGCATCCCTTGTCGCCGGACGGATCACCCGCAGGGTCGGCAGTTTGGAGCGCGCCAACAGAGGCTACATTCTGGTTTCTATGGCCGAGCGCCTGGAGGCGGCATCGGCCTCGCTTCTGGCCCAGGCTGCCGAGGGCACTCTGCAGCAAGACACCCAAAAGGGAGGCGGCGCCATCCGAAGCGTGATCGTCGCCTTTGACGAGGCAGGAGACGAGCAGCCGCAGCTTCCCGCTGTTCTTTCCGAGCGCTTAGTCTTGGATGTTTGTGTCGACGGCCTCGACTTGAAAACCATTGAGACAATGGACACTGGCCGAGGCAATCGCACCAATCAGCCTGTTGATTGGCAGCAGGTTACGCTGTCAGACAAGCAACAACAGCAGATTTCCGATTTGGCTGTTCTTCTTGGCTCAGGGTCACTCCGCGTTCAAATCGGGCTTTCAAAAATCGCTCGCATGGTTGCCGCACTCGATGGCCGCAACGACGCGACCGACAGTCATCTCGCGCATGCTGCGCGGCTTGTCTTCAAAGATATAGCCATTCCTGAAGTCGCTGAAGCGCCCACGGAGGACGCAGCCACACCGGACCAGCAATCAGACAGCCAATCATCCCAACAAGAAGCCGACCAGAACACAGACAAGTTTCCAGAAACGCTTTCCGACCTGGAAGACCTTCTGGTGAATGTTCAAGCGGCAAACGCGAGTATTACCGGTGCTCTGAATAGCGACAAAAAGTCGAGAGCCTTGCGCAATGCGAAGACCGGAAAATCAGGAAACCGAACCTTAAAAAGCAGCCGGGGCCGCCCGGTTGGGCTGACAGCAAAAGCACCTTTTTCAGGCGTCCGCCCCAACATTTCGGCCACATTGCGGGCTGCGATACCCTGGCAGAGGTTGCGGAACCCAGTTGCACTTCAAATGGGTTGGACGGCGGATCTTGGCCTGCGCATCTCACCCACAGATTTCCGGTTTGTACGTTTCAAGCATCGATCGGAAACCACTGCCATCTTCGCTGTCGACGCCTCGGGGTCGACAGCACTGTCCCGGCTCGCGGAAGCAAAGGGCGCCGTAGAGCTGCTCCTTGCCGATTGTTATGTCCGCCGGGACAGTGTCGCACTTGTCGCGTTTCGCGGAACATCCGCTGACACGCTGCTTGAGCCAACCCGGTCATTGGTGCGAGCGAAGCGAAGCCTTGCAGCGCTGCCAGGCGGTGGAGCAACGCCTTTGGCAAGCGGTATCATGCGTTCTCTTGAACTGGCCGAACACGCAAAACAGAGGGGACAGACGCCCCTAATCGTCTACCTTACGGACGGGCGCGGCAATATCAGCCTTGCTGGAAACGTGGACCGCAAATCGGCATCCGAGGAAGCTGTTCAGCTGGCCCGGCAAGGCGCTGCATTGGGTATCAGGTCCATTTTTATCGACATCGCGGCCCGGCCGAAGCCGTTGGCTCTGGATCTAGCCAAGGCGATGGAGGCTGAGTACTGCGCCTTGCCGCATGTCACTGCATCCGCCGTATCGCAGATTGTCAGCCGCCATCTGGCAGAAAAGACATGACACGTTCCCCGCCGCCACAAACCAACGCCAATGCAGCACATGGTCGCAGCGCCCCATCCCGTCCGGATTGGTTGACGCGGCAACTGGAAACAGCACAATGGCCTGATCGCAACAAAAGCCGTCTTGTGCGCGCTGCCAACATCGATTGGCACGTTCAGTTCTTCGGGAACACCGCGCAGCCGGTATGCCTTATGCTGCACGGCACCGGAGCATCAGGCCACTCCATGGGTCCGCTTGCCCGTCTTTTCTCTGAGGATTGGCATGTCGTTGTTCCGGATCTGCCTGGCCACGGCTTCACACGCAATGCGACTTCTCAACAGCTGAGCCTTCCAGGCATGTCAGCCGCGCTTACGGCACTGCTCGACGCACTGGACATTCGGCCAGCTAACGCAGTCGGTCACTCTGCAGGGGCAGCGGTCCTGCTTCAGCTTTCTAAAACCGGCACCTTAGCAAACACTAATATTTTCGGGGTCAACAGCGCATTGGAACAGATTGCAGGCGCCAGCATCCTGTCGCCCCTGGCAAAACTCTTGTTTGCCAATCCCCTAACCCCTCGGGTTTTCGCATTTCAAGCGCGGTTTGGGGGCCTGTCTGACCGCCTGATCCGCGCCACCGGATCGCATGTGCCAGCAAACAGCATGACTTGTTACCGCCATCTGTTTAACACGCCCAAACATGTCCGCGGAGCGCTCGGGATGATGGCAGGCTGGGACCTGGCGCCGCTTATCAAAGACCTTGGAACAATCGAAAGCGAAACGCTGCTGATCGCCGCCCGGGATGACCGCATGGTTCCGGCACGTGTTTCCAAGGCAGCGGCGCACAGTTTGCCAAATGGACGATTCTTGTGCGTTCAAAACGGCGGGCACCTTGTCCATGAAGAAGAACCGCAAATCGTCGCAAATTTGATCCGGGAGACGTCGAAAGCAGCAGCTTAGCCGCTCTTCACCGCAACTAGCCGATTGGAACACCCATGACGTATCAGCGCCATATTGCTCTACAACGCAATGCCGAAGATGGCAGGTCACATGCAGTGGTCATCGGCTCGGGTTTCGGCGGGCTGGCAGCTGCAGTCCGCCTTGGAGCCCGTGGGTATCGCGTCACTGTCCTGGAACGGCTTGATCAGCCGGGTGGGCGGGCACGCCGGTTCCGCCAGGATGGTTTCACCTTCGATGCGGGGCCGACGATCATTACGGCCCCATTCGTTCTGGAAGAGCTCTGGAAATTATGCGGCAAGACCCTGGCCGATGATGTTCAACTGGTCGCCCTTGACCCGTTCTACGCCGTCCGTTTCGATGATGGATCCGAATTCCGGCCATCTGCAGATGAAACCCGCATTAGGGCTGAGGTCAGCCGCCTCAGCCCCGGGGATGTTGCAGGCTATGAGCGCTACCTTGAAGAAAGTGCCCGCTGTTTCGAAGCAGGCTTTACAGGCATGGTGGATCGACCAATCGGGAGCTTGGCCGCTATGGCAGCCGTGTTGCCGGATTTGATCAGAAGGCGCGCCGATCGCTCGGTGTTCAACCTTGTGGGACGCCACATCAAAGATCCGCGGTTGCGCGTAGCCTTGAGCTTTCATCCGCTGTTTATTGGAGGCAACCCGCTGCGAACCAGCGCCATGATGAGTCTCATTTCCTATTTGGAAAAACAATATGGCGTTCATTATGCCATGGGAGGCACACACGCCCTTGTGGAGGGGTTGTGCAATCTGATCGACGGGCAAGGCGGACAAGTGATTTGCAACGCCGAAGTTGCAAGGATCGACGAAGACAAAGGTCGAGCATCGGGAGTTACGCTCAGCGACGACACCACAATCCCTGCGTCGATTGTCGTCTCAAACGCGGACACCGGCTGGACATACAAGAACCTTTTGAAGACTCAACGGGCTAAACGATGGACAGCCGCAAAGATCGATCGGGCAAAGCACTCCATGAGTCTCTTCGTGTGGTATTTCGGAACAAACAGGACATATCCCAATATTGATCATCATACAGTGGTCATGGGCCCACGCTTCAAGGGTCTTCTGACCGATATTTTTGACAGGAGAGTGCTCGCCGAAGACTTCAGTCTGTATCTCTACAGGCCAACAGCGACCGACCCGTCAATGGCGCCGGATGGGTGTGACAGTTTTTACGTGCTGTCGCCGGTGCCCAACCTGGAAGCCGAATTCACATGGACTTCGGATCTTGTGGAGCGCTACCGCCAACGAATTGAAGCGTATTTGGCAAAAGAAATGTTGCCGGACCTTGGGCATCACGTGGTGACGTCAAAACTGATGACACCGGTCGACTTCAAGAACGAACTTTTATCGATCAAGGGGGCGGCCTTCGGAATGGAACCGCTTCTAACCCAGCTGGCCTGGTTCCGGCCGCACAACAAAAGCGAAGAGCTGGAAAACCTCTATATCGTTGGCGCTGGAACGCATCCCGGTGCCGGCCTTCCGGGGGTTATCTCCTCAGCCAAAATTCTTGACTCCGTGGTGCCGCATGCTCGCCAAAACGCCTAAACCGTTTGCTTTGCCTCCCGAGCTACAACGCACCTGTGACCTTGCAATCAATGACGGGTCGAAGTCATTTATGACCGCCTCACTGCTTCTACCACCCGACACGAGATGCGCCGCCCGTGCACTTTATGCATTTTGCCGCAATGCGGATGATTTGATCGACGATGCCTTTGATCCGCAAGAAAGCTTGGAGCTTCTGCGCAACCGGCTGAGTGTGATTTATTCAACTCAAAAACCGGTAGAGGCTTGTGATCAGGCTTTCGCAATCCTGGTCAAACACTTTGACATTCCTCGGCACCTTCCCGACGCCTTGATTGAGGGTTTCGCCTGGGACGCGGCTGGAAAGCGCTATGAGACATTGGAGGACTTGAAGGGCTATGCAGCCCGCGTCGCGTCAACCGTCGGTGTCATGATGACTTTGGTGATGGGACAACGGGATGCAGCAACTCTTGCTCGCGCTGCCGACCTCGGTCTAGCAATGCAGCTTACAAACATTGCGCGGGATGTCGGCGAAGATGCTTTGAACGCCCGCGTTTATCTGCCACTGAAATGGCTGTCCGGTGATGAACATGATTTACCGCTGTATCTTGAACGCGGCGGCGAAACTGAAAATATCCGGCGTGCGACGCAGCGGCTGCTCACCGAGGCCGATATCCTCTACAAGAGGGCACTTACGGGTATTGCCGAGCTACCTTTTGGATGCCGGATCGCGATCACAAGCGCGGGGCTGATATATCGCGCAATCGGAGACGAAGTTGCAAGGAACAGATTCGACAGCATCACAAGACGCGCCCATACCAGCACCACGAAAAAACTATTTCTCGTTGGCTTGGCGTGCTTGAAAACGAGTCTGACGCGCAGATGCGATACCGCGCCGCCCGATCCTGCGACCCGGTTTCTGACCGAGCCATGCATTAAATCAATGCCTCAGCGTGTTCATGGTCTCGACGCCAAGGCTGCACGGATGCTGGAATTGATAGCTTTGTCCGAAATGCGCCGCAGGGAAAACCATGAACGGAGCGGATTGAATGCCTGAGGCTGCGCTTCTTGAGATTGTGTTGGTTTTCGGAGGGTTCATCGCCTTCATCATTTGGCAGCAAAAGTCGCTGAAGCGCGATATCAAAGCACGTGAAGAGCGCGAGCGGAAAGAGCGCGAAAACCCGCCGCCCGACTCCTGACCCGCTTACCAGCCTGACCTGCGTGGCATGCGCCACGGCAGCATCAGCTTCACAAGAGGCGAGGCATACCGGTCGCCGGACAGGCTTTCATGAATTAACTCAACAGGTTGCCCCAACAATTGGGTTTTCAGTTTGGACCTCATGTAAAACGGGCTATCCTCGAGCGTCGACAGGACCTCGGCTGCAGCTCCCTCGTCATGATGGCCACTACGTTTCATTCTCCAAAAACCATGTGGCAGACTGGATTTAGCCGGCTTATCATGCTCTGAAATGGCGCCATCCTCAGACGCTGTTAATGAAAGGCAATGGCGGGTCTTGTCTTTGCGATTGACGTCATAGATCAAAACGGCACGGCCATCCGGCAAGACGCCTCTGGCCCAGTCCCAATACTCAAAACCATACTCCAGAGGCTCCAAACCCCAATTGCTGTCCAGATAACCGTGACCGGTCCAACTCTCGCGGGCACCTTCGAACTCAACCGAGATGTCAGCCAGAGGCGCAATCGGCCACCAGTTGTGATCACCTTGCGCGTCAATACAGAACTGACGCCTCGTAACTGCTTTGGGTATTAATTGAATTCGGCAGCGCAGGCGCTCCGGATACCACTCTTTGGGCGGCCGCGGCACAGCGCGCTCATCCAGATTGAGCACCAAAGCACCATCCTGCCAGGTCAGCGAACTTGGCCCGACCCTGAATGACTCAGCATTACGCGAAAGTGCCTCGCGACCGCGCTCGGTCATGGCCCAACGGTTTCCCGAAGGCGCATAAAGCGCAACATTGATGCACACGTGGTTTTCCGGCGATTTGCGGCCTGACCAAGCGTAATAGGGTGAAAAGACAGACCCAACAAAAGCGATGACGCTCAACCCGAAACGCCCGCATTCACTCAAGCCGTCGACATACCACCAAAGATACCCCCCCGGCGGAACCGGCGCATCGAACCGCGGTCCAACACCAAGCATTCCGCCGCAAGTTTCCCGGAAAGCGCTGCCATCGGCACGCCCGGTCCCGGATGAACGCTGCCCCCCGCCAGATACAATCCCGGGATTTCGGTCCGGTTCGCTGCACGGTTGAACGCCCCCATCCAGCCGTGGGTCTTCGGACCGTAAAGCGCTCCCCCAGAGGCCGGAAACAACCGGTGAAAGTCCGTAGGACCAGTCGTGACCAGGTCCGCAGGGTCTGGATCGAGGTTTAATCCGCATCGTTCCATCAGTTCGATTGACGTCTTCAGACATGATGCGACCTCTTGTTGATCCGGCAGGTTTCTATCGCCGGCAGCTGGGGCATTAACGAGACACAAAAGCCTCTCTTTGCCGGCACCCGCAGGTGCCTGGTCATCCAGACGGTCCTGCGCACAGACATAGACGGTGCCTCCAGGAGACATTGTGCCGCGCCGGAATACAGCATCGAATTCATCTTGGTAATCGGATGCAAAAAACACGGTGTGATAGGCCAGCGGGAAGTCTGTCGGCTTGCCATTCATGGCAAAAGTGACCGCAGACAGCGATCGTTCCTGCTGTGTTAACGGGCTGAAAGAGCGGGCTGAATTATCCGGGCGCAAAAGTGCCGGCAATGCCGAGACATCTCCGTTGAAGACGATCGAAGACGCATCGATCTGATCTCCGCCCGCCAGTCTGACCGCCTGGACACGCCCGCCGGCTATATCGATCCTGTCGATTTCCGTCTCAAACTGGAAAGTGACACCGAGCTTTTGAGCTGCCCGAACAAGCGCAACAGCCAGGGAACTCATTCCACCCGGCAGCCGCCAGCCGCCGCATTGCTCGACATGCGCGACCAGCATCAAGGTGGCAGGCGCTTCAAACGGCGATGATCCACAATAGGTAGCATAGCGGCCGAACAATTGCCTGAGCCGCTTGTCAGGGAAATAGTCACCAAGCGCCTTCCAGAGCGTAGAAAAAGGTCGCAATTTCAAGTTGCCCGAAAGGTCCCCAAAGCCCATCCGGCGGGTCAGCTCGAATGGTCCCGGCCGTTGCGCGTCGATAAAGGTCGTTTTCAATCTCTCAAAAACATCTGCACTGTCGGCGCAAAACCGAAGATAGCCCTCGGCATTTTCCACATCGCTAAACGATTCAATTGCGGCGGCACTTTTTGAAGGCTCCTCGAATAGATCAAGGTAACCGCCGGCGTTCCAGACGTGACGCGCCAAAAGGTCCGCAGCCTGCACCTGAGCTGCGCGCTCAAGTGTGTCGCCCGCCTTCTGCAGAAGATCATCAAACACCCACCGCATGGTGAGAACGGTTGGACCCCCATTGATCCTTGCGCCACCGACCGGCACTTGGCGTGCCTTGCCACCTGGATAGGCTTGCCGTTCGAGCAGCAGAACCCGCTCGCCGGCCGACGCAAGGTGAATTGCGGCCGCCAAGCCACCAAAGCCTGCCCCAACAACTACGACCGGTTTCTCAAGCATCATCCAAGAACTTCCGTCAACATTGGTTGACATTCCATTTCATTGTGTCAATCTTATTTGACATTGTCTACCGTATAGAAATTATGACACAAGGGGCGTGTGATGAACTTGCAAAATCGCATTGAGCGCGGGTTGGAGCAGGCAATCACATTTGCAACTGCAGGGGGGAAACCTCCGAAAGTCTGCGCCGCGGTGAGACACGCAGTCTTTCCGGGTGGAGCCAGGATCAGGCCCCGCTTATGCCTCGCCGTTGCGCTAGCCTCCGGAGATCGCAACCCGGATGCAGCTACAGCTGCCGCAACGGCGATAGAGTTGCTTCACTGCGCCTCGCTCGTTCATGACGACTTACCATGTTTTGATGACTCGGATCTGCGCCGCGGTCGCTCCTCTGTCCACGCGGAGTTCGGCGAACCGCTCGCTGTTCTTGCGGGCGATGGGCTGATTGTGTCTGCATTTGAAACATTGGCACGCGGATGTGCTCAGGCGCCTGAGACACTTGGTCCGCTGGTAACCACTATTGGCCGCGCAGTCGGCACGCCACACGGCCTTGTTGCCGGACAAGCATGGGAAAGCGAGCCGGAAATTGATCTGCGCGACTATCACCGCGCCAAAACCGCCTCATTATTTACCGGGGCAACAGCAGCGGGCGCCATTGCGTCCAACGCCGATCCACTCAAGTGGCTTGAACTAGGAGAAGCGCTCGGGGCAGCATACCAGGTCGCTGACGATTTACGCGATACAGCTGCAACGATCGAAGAACTCGGCAAACCGGTGGGCCAGGACGTGGCTCATGCCCGGCCCAATGCTGTCGAGGAACTGGGGCTTGCAGGCGCTGTCACTCTGTTGCAGGAAACCGTCCGCAAAGCAGCAGATGCGATCCCGGAATGTGCCGGCGCGGACATGCTCCGGCAATTGATCCTCGGCGAAGCCAAGCGGCTAGTGCCAAAGAAACTGGCTCAATCGGCAGCGTAACAAGGCCATGTCTGAAAACGCTGCGATAGGTTCACCCGCACAGGATGGCAAAACCCGCCTCGGACTGCGGGACCGGATCCGTCTTTTGCGTCAACGCGCGGTCAGCACACCAGCCTTTCATCACTGGCTGAGACGGATGCCGTTCGGCCGCCGGTTTGCAAACGCACGGGCTGCGGACCTGATGACGATCATAAGTGGATTTGTCCAGTCGCAGGTTCTGTCCGTCTGTTTGAAATCGGGCATTTTGGATTTACTGAAGCAGCAACCTTTGCCAGCTCCCGCGATCGCCGCCCGGCTTGATCTCCCTGTTCGGAATCTTGAACCCTGGCTACAATCAGCAACAGCGCTCGGCATCTTGCAAAAATTGGACAATGGTATGTTCGCACTTGGCGACCATGGCGCAGTGGTTGCTTCGGATGCTGGCTTGCAGGACATGATCCGCCATCATGATGTGCTCTACCGGGATTTACTCCAAGCCCAACAGCTGCTGCACACGGGACACCGTGACACAGAATTGCACACGTTCTGGAGCTATACTGGAAAACACGGCGTAGATAGCGCAGAGGCAAAAGCCTATTCGCAGGTTATGAGTTCTAGCCAGCAAATGCTGGCAGACGAGATTGCTGCCTCTTGCAGGTTCAGTGACTTCAAAACAATCGTCGATATCGGCGGAGGAACCGGGCGTTTTCTAAGAGCAATTGGCACGCGGCACCCACACCTTTCCTTGCATCTGTTCGATCTACCGGCCGTCATCGCCGAGGCGCAAGAGGCCATGGAGAAACACGGATTTTCCAACCGGTGCATTTTCCATAGCGGCAGCTTTTTTGACGATGAGGTTCCTCGGGACCACGACCTTTACTGCCTTATCCGGGTCTTGTTCGACCATCAAGACGATTCTGTCATTAGACTGCTCAGTAATGTGCGCAAGGCTATGCAACCTGGCGCCAAGCTTATGATAGCGGAGCCGATGGCCGGCACCTCGAAGGCCGAACAGATCTCGGCGGCCTATTTTTCAGTTTATCTCTTTGCGATGGGCGGCGGCCGATGCCGCACACCATGTGAAATCAATGACTTGACCAAACTGGCAGGTTTCAAGCGCCTCCGCCTGATAAAGACGTCAAATCCGATGCTTCTAACGGTTTTAGAGGTCCAGGCGTAACACCGCACTTACACCTATCTATGTAAAATTTGATTGACACTTTGAGATGTACATTTATTCTGACATTAGGAGGAGCGCAACCTGACAATACAGGCTTGCCAAGAACCATGGAAACAAACGCCGTCCTTTTTGAAGCACCGCAATCGGTCGATGTAAGACCCCTTCAGCTGAAGGAGCAGTCTGGCGCAGACGTTTTGGTGGAATCACTTTGGAGCGGCATCAGTTCAGGCACTGAGAAACGTCTGTTCGAGGGCACGATGCCCGTCTTCCCGGGCCTGACCTACCCGCTTGTTCCCGGCTACGAAACCGTTGGACGCGTCTTGAAAGGCGATGCAGCCGGAAAGCATAGGACCGGCGACATCGTGCTTGTTCCAGGTGCCAATTGCTACCAAGACGCAGCCGGCCTGTTTGGCGCTACAGCTTCACATCTCATTGCACCGGCCTCCCGTGTTATTGCGGTAAATGAATCCCTCGAGGCAGATGCCACATTGCTGTCTCTGGCAGCAACTGCACATCACGCTTTGATGCGTCCAGGAACCGAAGCACCAGATCTTGTGATCGGTCATGGGCTTTTGGGGCGGCTTGTCATTCGCGTAATGGAAGCCCTTGATATGCCGCAAGCCGCTGTCTGGGAAAAGAACGCCGTGCGCCGAAGCGGCAAATTTCCTTACAACGTCAGTTGCGCAGAAAACCAGAAGGACATGCGGTTTCATACAATCCTGGACGCCAGCGGCACTCAGGATGTTATCGACTTGTGTGTATCACATTTGGAGCCCGGCGGTACGATCACGCTCGCTGGCTTCTATGACGAGCGGCTTTCTTTTGCATTCGCACCAGCCTTCATGCGTGAAGCACGTATTCAGATCGCGACCGAGTTCAAGCCGGAAGACTTGTCCGCTGTTTCAAAACTGATCGCCCAGGAACGCCTGTCCCTGAAAGGCTTGATCACACACACAGCCCGTTTTTCCGACGCGCCATCGGCCTACCAAACCGCTTTTTGGGATCCGGCCTGCGTCAAAATGATACTTGATTGGAGGACACCGCAATGAGCGACGGCGTAATCACCGACGGTGTCTCGAAGGTTTACGACACCCTGCGCAAGGAGGCTGCAGCGCCTCTACCGGAACCAATAACCGGACCAGCCACCAAGGAAACGCAGATTATCGCGATCTACGGCAAGGGCGGCATCGGCAAGAGCTTCACCCTTGCCAACCTGTCCTACATGCTCGCGCAATTGGGAAAAAAAGTCCTGCTGATCGGATGCGATCCGAAAAGCGACACCACCTCCCTGCTTTTTGGCGGCAAGGCGTGCCCGACAATCATCCAAACTTCTTCGAAAATGAAAGAGGCGGGTGCAGATCTTAAAATCGGCGATGTGTGCTTCAAGCGGGATGGTGTTTTCGCGATGGAACTCGGCGGACCAGAGGTCGGCCGTGGCTGCGGCGGGCGCGGCATCATCCACGGGTTCGAAACGCTTGAAAAACTAGGCTTTCACGACTGGGACTTCGACTATGTTCTGCTCGACTTTCTGGGCGATGTCGTTTGTGGCGGTTTTGGCCTGCCGATCGCCCGGGACATGTGCCAGAAAGTCGTGGTCGTAGGCTCCAACGACCTGCAATCGCTTTATGTCGCCAACAACGTCTGTTCAGCAGTCCAGTATTTCCGCAAGCTCGGCGGCAATGTTGGCGTTGCTGGCCTTGTGATCAACAAAGACGATGGAACAGGAGAGGCGCAGGCATTTGCTGAATCGGTCGGCATACCGGTGCTCGCCGCCATCCCGCAGCACGAAGATATCCGGCGCAAAAGCGCGAATTATCAGATCATCGGACATCCGGAGAACCAGTGGGGGCCGTTGTTCGGGCAGCTGGCTACAGCACTTGGCGAAGCACCGCCGATCCTGCCTGAACCACTGTCCCAGGACGATCTGATCGGGCTTTTCGAAGCATCCGACAAGACCTCAGGCATTGTTCTGGATCCGGCAACCGAAGAGGACATGTGTGCTGCCAGTTCGCTGTCCAAACCTTCCCTCGAAATCATCTACGACACGGTGTAAGGATCATGGACCGCTCGACCAACATGGCCAGCCCTCAGGTGGAAAGCCCAACGGCGGCAGATACCGTTGACACCGCCTGCCATGCAGGGGCGGAGAAAATGCGGGCGGCAGCCATGGCGTCAGGCAAGCAAGAGCTGCTCGAAGGCTTCAGCAAGGACTATCCTGTTGGCCCTCATGACCAGCCGCAATCCATGTGCCCGGCCTTTGGCTCGCTCCGGGTTGGACTGCGCATGCGTCGTGTAGGGACAATTCTGTCCGGCTCTGCATGTTGCGTGTACGGATTGACCTTCACGTCTCACTTTTATGGCGCGCGCCGGTCGGTCGGATATGTGCCTTTTAATTCAGAAAGTCTTGTAACCGGCAAACTCTACGAGGACATCCGCGATGCGGTACACCTCATGGCAGATCGGGAAAAATACGATGCAATCATCGTCACCAATCTGTGTGTTCCAACCGCCTCTGGCATCCCTTTGCAAATGTTGCCAAAGGAAATTGACGGTGTTCGGATCGTAGGGATTGATGTTCCCGGCTTTGGTGTGCCGACCCATGCCGAGGCAAAGGATGTGTTGTCTGCCGCTATGCTTGCCTATGCCCGTAGGGAAGCCGAAACGGGCCCGGTTATGCCGCCGCGCGACGGCGTCAATGACAAGCCGACTGTTACGCTTTTGGGTGAGATGTTTCCGGCAGACCCGGTCATCATTGGGAAACTGCTTGAGCCAATGGGGCTTGCCTGCGGTCCGGTAACGCCAGTCAGAGAATGGCGTGAACTTTACTCTGCGCTTGATTGCGCTGCGGTCGCTGCAATTCACCCGTTCTACACCGCATCAATAAGGGAATTCCGGACGGCCGGCCGTCCGGTGGTCGGCTCAGCACCGGTGGGAGCTGAGGGAACCGATGCATGGCTTCAGGCGATCGGCCAGACTTGTAATGTTCCACAGGCACAGGTCGACAAGGTGCGCAACGGGATACGGCATGCGATTTCAGCAGCTTTGAAGGCGAACCCAATTTCGGGCCGGATAACGCTGTCTGGTTACGAAGGCTCGGAGCTGCTGGTCGCTCGCCTTTTGATCGAGAGCGGGGCCGATGTCCGATATGTCGGCAGCGCATGTCCTTCAACGGATATGTCGCGCGATGACGCAGACTGGCTGCGCGCCAAAGGCGTTCATGTTCAATTTCGCGCATCTCTTGAGCAGGATATTGCAGCGGTTGAAGAGTTTTTGCCGGATCTTGCCATTGGAACGACACCGGTCGTGCAGCACGCCAAAGAGAGAGCAACGCCAGCTCTTTATTTTACAAATCTGATTTCGGCCAGGCCGCTGATGGGGCCGGCCGGAGCGGGATCTCTGGCAGGTGTCATTAATGCCGCGATGGCCAACAAGGCGCGTTTTGATGACATGAAATCCTTCTTCGAAGGTGTCGGTCAAGGCGACAAGGCTGGGGTATGGGAAACGACCCCAAGCGATCTTGAAGCGGTGCGTAAGCGCCACGCCAAGACCAGCAGGGTCGCAAAGAACGCTGTCGACAACGGGGAGGCCGTGGGATGTTGATCATCGATCACGACCGAGCCGGCGGCTATTGGGGATCGGTCTATGCCTTTACCGCAATCAAGGGCCTTCAGGTGATTATTGATGGCCCGGTGGGCTGCGAAAATCTGCCTGTTACCTCTGTGTTGCATTACACAGATGCCCTGCCCCCGCACGAACTTCCGATTGTCGTAACCGGATTGTCCGAGGATGAACTTGGGCAACATGGCACCGAACAGGCTATGAAACGGGCCCGCAAAGTGCTGGATCCGGAACTGCCGGCAGTTGTCGTTACCGGTTCCATAGCTGAAATGATCGGCGGTGGTGTCACGCCGGAAGGTACAAACATCCTGCGGTTCCTTCCAAGAACTATTGACGAAGACCAATGGCAATCGGCCGACCGCGCCCTGAAATGGCTTTGGACAGAGTACGGGCCGCACAAAGGAAAAGTAAAGGCGCTTAAGCCGCGTAAAGAAGGTGAAAAACCAAAAGTCAATATCGTCGGTGCGATCTACGGCACCTTCAATATGCCGTCTGATCTAGCGGAGATCCGCCGGCTAATCGAGGGCATCGGCGCTGAAGTCAACATGACGTTCCCGTTAGGATCCCATTTGAACGAAGTCGCAAGACTTGCAGATGCGGAAGTCAATGTATGCCTTTATCGGGAGTTCGGGCGCCAATTATGCGAAAGCCTCGACCGGCCCTATCTGCAGGCTCCGATTGGACTGCATTCGACCACTGCCTTCCTGCGCAAATTGGGAGAACTGCTCGACCTCGATCCGGAACCATTTATTGAGCGGGAGCGGCACACAACACTGAAGCCGCTTTGGGATCTGTGGCGCTCCGTAACGCAAGACTTTTTCGGCACGGCAAGCTTTGCCGTGGTGGCGAGCGAAACCTATGAACGCGGCATTCGCAATTTCCTGGAAGACGATCTTGGCATGCCTTGCGCCTTTTCGCAGCGCAGGTCCGCCGGCGTAAAACCCGACAATGAAAAGATCCGGCGGCAGATCTTTGAAACCAAGCCGATGATTGTCTTCGGATCCTACAATGAACGGCTCTATCTCGCCGAAACAGGAACCCGCGCGGCTTACATACCCGTATCCTTTCCCGGCGCCATTATCCGCCGCCACACGGGGACACCGGTTATGGGTTTTTCCGGGGCTGTCTGGCTTACGCAGGAATATTGCAATGCCCTGTTCGACGCTCTGTTCCACATTCTTCCCCTGTCGACGGAAATGGACCAGGTCGAAGCAACGCCTGCCCGTGCAGCAGCCGAGGTGAGCTGGCAGGACGCAGCTGCCCAGCATTTGGAAAATTTGATCTCAAAAGAACCCGTCCTGATCCGGATTTCAGCGGCGAAACGGCTACGGGATGCAGCGGAAGCTTCGGCCCGCAACAAAGGCCGGGACGTTGTCATGGTGGACGATGTCGAAACGACGTTCCGCCGCAAGGCATTGGGAAATGCAGTTTGAACCCAACGGGCGCATCGCCCGGCATAACGTGGAGGATCGCATGCGGTCGGACAGAATGAAGCACAAGGGGCGCATCGACAATTGGCAAGACCGCGCGGAATACCGGCTGCTCGTCGCCGTGTCCTTCATCCTTTGCCTTGCAATGGTGATTTTCCGCCGTGCCGGCTATGCACTGAAAGGCCAGCCCCGCCGGACGGACCAGAATTTTATTTCGGAAGCCTGGGCAGCTGCCCACGCAACCGCAGGTTATGCGTTCATCGTGTAGCCGCAATGAAGGATCGCCCTCTGTCATGGTGGGCGTGACCGCTGACGGGCCGTCTTATGACACCCGAAAGCAACCCGGCTGCGGGGTGCCGCAGCGCTTGTGACTAGGAGGTAATTTTATGTCCAGTCCAAATTCCGTCTCGCTGACCGGCATGTCCGAAGGCGAGGCGCAGGAGTTCCACAAGTACTATCTCCAGGGCATGTTCCTGTTTGTGGCGGTTGCTGTCGTCGCACACTTGCTGGTCTGGTTTTGGCGCCCGTGGATTCCGGGACCGGAAGGCTATGCGTCTCTTGAAGGCGTCGGCCAAACGGTCACGGCGCTCCTTCCAACACTAGCCTAAGGGAGAAGCACAATGTGGAGAATCTGGATGCTATTCGACCCGCGCAAAACGCTGGTCGTCCAGGGCGTTTTCCTCTTCGGCCTGGCAGTGATGATTCACCTCGTCCTGCTGAGTACGGAGCGCTTCAACTGGCTGGTTGGTGCACCGGTTCAATAACCAGCTCCAACAGCCAGTCGGGTCCGAGGTCCAACTCGGTCTTCGGTAACGGTTGGAAGACAAACCAATATCTGGCTGCGGACGGCGCACCCGTGTTCGCCCGCAGCCAATTCCGAACTCAAACTTACCTGGTCCAAACGGCCAACATGCCGGTTCACCGCAATCGGGGGAATGTACGATGGCACTCTTGAGCTTCGAACGAAAATACCGTGTCCGCGGCGGCACTCTGATTGGCGGCGATCTGTTCGATTTCTGGATCGGGCCGTTCTATCTCGGCTTTTTCGGGATGACGACGATCTTCTTTGCCACGCTTGGCACAGCGCTGATTTTGTATGGTGCGGCCCTCGGCCCAACATGGAATATCTGGCGTATTTCAATTGACCCGCCTGACTTGAGCTATGGTCTAGGCCTTGCACCACTCGCCGATGGTGGGCTCTGGCAGATCATTACCGTGTGCGCCATTGGAGCCTTCTGCTCCTGGGCCCTGCGCGAAGTTGAAATCTGCCGGAAACTTGGCATCGGCTACCATGTTCCCTTCGCATTCGGCGTCGCGATCTTCGCCTACGTAACATTGGTGGTCATCCGGCCGTTTCTGTTGGGCGCATGGGGACACGGCTTCCCTTACGGGATTTTCAGTCATCTCGACTGGGTATCCAACGTTGGCTATCAGTATCTGCACTTCCACTACAATCCGGCGCATATGCTCGCTGTGACGTTCTTCTTCACAACGACCCTAGCGCTGTCGTTGCACGGTGGCCTGATCCTGTCAGCCGCCAATCCAGGTAACACTGAAGAGTTCCCGCCGAAAAAAGCCGAGGTGAAAGTCCCAGAATACGAAGACACGTTTTTCAGGGACACGATTGGCTATTCGATCGGCACCTTAGGCATCCACCGGCTCGGTCTGGTTCTGGCCCTCAATGCGGGCTTCTGGAGCGCGGTCTGTATCGTCTTGAGCGGCCCATTCTGGAACCAAGGCTGGCCACAATGGTGGAGCTGGTGGCTCGACCTGCCGATCTGGAGCTGAGGAGGATAGGAACATGGAATATCAAAACATCTTCACACAGATCCAGGTCCGCGGCCCGCTTGAAGCTGGAATCCCATTGCCCCGTGGCAATGACGAACGCACCGGAAAACCGTTTTTCAACTGGCTGGCCGGATGGTTCGGCAACGCGCAGATCGGGCCGATTTATCTGGGATTCCTCGGAACTGCTTCCCTGTTGTGTGGGACGGTCTGGTTCGTGATCACGGGCTTCAATATGCTCGCCTCCGTCGGATGGGATCCTATCCAATTCATCAGGCAATTATTCTGGGTTGCCCTCGAGCCGCCGCCCGCCAAGTATGGCCTCTCCCCATTTGTCCCGCTCAGCGAGGGGGGCTGGTATCTCATCGCCAGTTTGTTCCTGCTTGCTTCGGTGCTGTTGTGGTGGGTGCGTGTCTACACTCGGGCCCGGCAGCTTGAATTGGGGACGCATGTCGCCTGGGCATTTGCCGCAGCCATTTGGTTGTTCTTGGTGCTAGGCTTGTTCCGGCCCATCTTGATGGGCAGCTGGGCCGAAGCCGTGCCCTACGGGATTTTCCCACATCTCGATTGGACCGCAGCTCTCTCAATCCGCTACGGCAACCTATATTACAATCCATTCCATTGTCTTTCGATCGTGTTCCTATACGGCTCAGTTCTGTTGTTTGCCATGCATGGCGCAACCATCCTGGCAGTAACCCGCTATGGCGGCGAGCGCGAACTCGAACAGATCACGGACCGGGGCACCGCGTCTGAACGCGCCGCTTTGTTCTGGCGCTGGACCATGGGGTTCAACGCTACAATGGAATCCGTACACCGCTGGGCCTGGTGGTTTGCAGTACTGACACCGATCACCGGCGGAATCGGCATCCTGCTGACCGGCACGGTTGTCGACAATTGGTACCTTTGGGGCATCAAACACGGGATCGTCGCACCGACGCCAATCCCGGAAGCTTGGGGCACCGTCGTTGACCCAGCATTGGGAGGATCGGGACAATGAAACTCTGGGTACCCTTCGCGGTCGGCGGTGTCGTGCTGTTCAGCGCCGCCATGATCTTCAGAACCGACTGGGACTTACCACCTGTGGATTCCGAGCAAATCGGCTATCGCGGCACCGGCATGTACCTGACCAAGGACCGAGAAAAAGAAAACGAGCTTCGTATCGCAAACGAGGTTCCGGAAGCTCCGTGGGATCCGGATCCTTCCGGCCCCAAAGCCGGCGAAATATACGAAAACGTTCAGGTTCTGGGGGATCTCTCGGATGATCAGTTCAACCAGTTTATGGCCTCCATCACCGAATGGGTTTCACCTGAACAAGGCTGCGCTTACTGCCACAATGAGGAGAACTTCGCACTCGACGATGTCTACACAAAAGTAGTGTCGAGACGGATGATCCAGATGAACCAGGCCATCAATGAAGACTGGAAGGCCCACGTCGCCAACGTCGGGGTGACCTGCTACACCTGCCATCGGGGCCAGCCGGTACCAAAGAACGTTTGGTGGTTCGACAATGAACCCAAGCCAGCCGGCGGCGACCTGGGCTATCGCGCAGGTCAAAACGTTGTTGGTGAGTTTGTCGGCCGCACATCGATGCCACAGAACGCCTTGGCACTTTATCTCCTTGGCGACCAGGAAAT
Organism: Roseibium hamelinense; assembly: GCF_007830545.1. Classification (GTDB taxonomy): domain Bacteria; phylum Pseudomonadota; class Alphaproteobacteria; order Rhizobiales; family Stappiaceae; genus Roseibium; species Roseibium hamelinense. Next base: position 66,237 of record NZ_VLLF01000006.1, on the reverse strand, counting down.
CCGCGTTCATTCGGATACCGCCCTTCCAACAGGTGACAATCCGGCTACGACCAAGGAGACCGAGGCAACTTGGGCGTTGATGATGCACATGTCAGAAAGCCTGGGTGCCAACTGCACGACCTGCCACAACAGCCGTGCGTTTAACGAATGGGACCAAAGCCCGCCACAACGTGTTACCGCATGGCATGGCATCCGCATGAGCCGCGCTTTGAACAACGACTATATGGTCGGGCTGACACCGGTATTTCCAGAGAACCGCCTTGGACCCGAAGGAGATGTATTTAAGGTCGGCTGTTCAACTTGCCACAACGGCGTTCAAAAACCGCTCTACGGTGTCTCTATGCTCCAAGACTACATGGATGCTTTGAGCGAAAAGACAAGTACCGGGGTTCCGGACTACACGACATATCAACCGGGCGTTACGGAAACACTCGCTCCAGCCGAGACACCTGGAGACACGTCTTCGCTCAAGACCAAAGACGACGAACAAACCAGACTTGTGTTGGCTGAGTAGGGCCCGCACGTACCTTTGCCCGCAACTGGCCAGGCTGTTCCGCAGCCTGGTTTTTTTTGCCATGCATGCAGCAAACGGCAGTTCGGAGGGACTGGTCCTCGGACGAAACGAATATGCCCTCGTGAAGGTCGCGTATCGTGTTCAACTAAAAGGAAAAATCCGGGAATTCGTCCATGTAAATCCGAAACCAAGGTGTAAAATGGGCTGGCGAACGCGCGATTTCATCGCGAAGGTCATTCGCCCCAACCCAACGGATTTCACTGACTTCCTCGGGATTTGGGACTATGTCAAGGCTTGCCCGGTTTACATCAGCCGTGAACATAGTGACCTGTTCATGTTCGTGAAGATCGCTTCCTACATCGGCCGAATACTCGAACACCCGCTGTTCAGTTAGTGGAACGGTGAATCCAAGTTCTTCTTTTAGACGTCGCTCGGCGCATATTTTGTGGTCTTCGTTCCAATGTGGATGGCTGCAACATGTGTTGGCCCACTGGCTACCACAATGGTACTTGCCGATCGCCCGGCGTTGAATCAGCAAAAGCGGCCCGTCAAACACGAACACCGACACGGCCATATGGAATAGAGCCTCCCGGTGCGCCTGCAGTTTTTCGACCGGGTACAGGCTGCCATCTGATGCGATTGCCGGGATGATGATTGGTTGATGGGTCAAACCAAAACCTCGTCACTTCGTGTAGGAAGCCGTTGCGGGTCCGGCCTTTTCCGCGGTTCGAGAAGCTCGGAAACATTCTGAAGTCCTGGCCAATCTCCGGAGATACCCAAGAGGTTAAACCGAGAAAAACAAGATTCAAGAAACCAGGATTCAGAAAATGCTCGCTTTGCAGCAACGCCATGGCTCTGCGTTTGTCTCGCGAACCGTCTTAGCGCTTTCTCATCACGCCAGACGCTAAACGTCACCTGTCTGAACCAGGGCAATTCACCTGTGCCAATCATAAAACACTGCGCCTTGTCCTGCTCCGCCCGGTCAGAAATCGCCGGAACGTGGCGCCAGAAAGCACGCGCCTTGAACGGATTGATCGTCGCCCGTGTCAAGGCCACGACAGGCCAGTTCTGGAACGGTGCGGGGTCATCAATGGGAAGCTCGAAGCCATCCCAAGCTCCCCGACTCGATACCGGCTCCAGGAGAAACGTGCAGCTTCGTTTTGCGTGGCTAAAGTACCGTCTGAACACAGGCGCTTCACACAGCTGGTCCTTAGCGACATCGATATTTGGCCATACACCAAAAAACGAAAAAACACCAAAGTTCGGCCGTATGGAAAACCCCGCACCCGCTCCGGTACCCATTAGTCTAAAGAACTCGAGTTGCGGAATAGCTCGAAGATGGCGCTTGGCGACTGCCATTTGCCCTAATGCCCAGCACTTGGAAGGAACCGTTTCAAACGCAAAAAGCGTGAAAGAAACGACCCCAGACATGAGGTCAGGCCACAGCCCGAGCGAGGGCGCATTGATACCACAAGTCACACAACGCACAAGCGAGGTGATCGATGTCCGAATCCGTATGGAACGGTGTAGGAGTTATCCGCAAGCGCTCGGTCCCAACCGGCACGGTCGGATAGTTGATCGGCTGGACATAGATCCCATAGTTGTCGAGAAGGATATCGGAAATCCATTTGCACTTTTTGGCATCGCCCACCATTACCGGCACTATGTGACTTGGATTTGGCATGTGCGGGATACCCCGCCGGTCAAGTGCCGCCCGCACTTTTGCAACGGCTGCCTTGTGTGCTTCGCGTTCTGAAGTGCTTTCCTTAAGATGACGGATTGACGTTGCAGCACCAGCGGCGAGCGCCGGTGGTAGAGCGGTTGTGAATATAAAGCCGCTCGCGAAAGAGCGCACGAAATCAACAATAGTTTTTGAACCCGTGATATAACCGCCCATCACCCCAAACGCCTTTCCGAGCGTTCCCTCGATGATCGTTACGCGGTCCATGAGGCCTTCGCGTTCGGCAACGCCACCACCGCGCGGACCATACATCCCAACAGCATGGACTTCATCCAAATACGTGATTGCGTTGAAGCGGTCTGCCACATCGCAGATATCTGCAATCGGAGCGATATCGCCATCCATGGAATAGACACTCTCAAATGCGACCATCTTTGGTGCGCGCGGATCGTCCGCAGCCATAAGCCTGGCGAGATCTGCCGGATCATTGTGCTTGAAGATCCGTTTTTCGCAGCGCGCGTGACGGATCCCTTCGATCATGGAGGCATGATTAAGGGCGTCGGAGTAGACAATCATTCCTGGGACCTGAGAAGCCAGTGTGCCCAATGCCGCCCAATTGGAGACGTACCCGGAGGTAAAGATAAGCGCAGCTTCTTTCGCATGCAGGTCGGCCAGCTCATGCTCCAGCAAGACATGATAGTGATTGGTCCCTGAGATATTGCGGGTACCGCCCGCGCCGGCACCACATTTCGCAATCACTTCGGTCATGACCGAAGTGACTTTCTCATGCTGGCCCATGCCCAAATAATCGTTGGAGCACCACACCGTAACATCTTCGACTTGCCCGTCGGAACGATGGCGATGCGCTCGCGGAAACTGTCCGGCCTTGCGCTCAAGATCGGCAAATACACGGTAATTGCCATTCTCATGAAGGGCGTTGAGACGCTCCTCAAGATATCCGTTCAGATCCATAAGACGTTCCTTTCGCCTACGCCCCGGCCGTTTTCGGACAGGAGTCTTCTGGTTTGTCCGGCATATTTGCCGTTTTGTTAGTTTTTTCAAGCTTCGCGGGACACAGCCGCGCCGCCCAATGCCACAATGCGCTGTCTTTGACGGGCAACACCAAAAACAGATGTTCAAGCAAAGCCAGGCCGGTGAAGGCGGCAAGCAGGCTCGCCACTATCTGTCCGTACTCCGAATTTGCCCAAGCTGCCGCCCCGATCAAGCTCAGTAGTACAACAGTGCATCCGGTCAAAGAAATCCAGAACACCCTGCTGAGACGATCAGTTCGAAAGTAAGTTTCCAGATAGGAAAGTCGATGCGGCAAAAGTTCATTCACAGCATGGGGTGCGCCCAGAAAAATATTGACCTTGGTGCTCAGCCGCATGCCCCATAGCAGAATAAATGTCCATAGTCCTGCCTGATTGGCCGCCCCGCCCAACAACAGCCCCAGAAACAGTATTGTTGCAGCCAGCGCAAGCTCGTGATCGCGCACGGTCCGGAAGGCCGCGCGAAATCGGCTTTTTTCGATCGGTGACTGTTCAAGGCCGACCCGGCGCGGACCTGTAACCAGCCCCAACAGGAATGCCGTTTCGTGCCATGCCCAGAGCATAAGGGCCCCGAAAAAACCGATATAGGCTGACACTGCGGTGAGGCTATCGCGCGTCAACGCAAGTGCGGCAAGTCCGCCAAGCGCTGCAATCGTGACAAGAGCCATGACCATTCCTGCATGGCGCTCCCCCTGACGCGCGAGAATCATGACCACGCCGGTGGCAAACCACCAGGTGAAGATCGCAATTCCAACCGCAACAACGCCAGACACTATCGTGTTTCCTCTCTACCAGCCGATCACCAGACTGGGTGAAGTCTGCTTGTGGCCGGAATTTCATTCGCCTTTGTCGGCAACAGGTACAGCCCGGCAAACGACAATCCCGCCCGGAACATGTGGAATTTTTTAGCGATCCAGCCACCCGCACCGCCGCGCTCGTCTGCAGCACAGATCGCTTGATTGATCCGTTCAAGCTTCTTGAAACCAGCCAGCAGTTTCGGATTGTCGAGATCAAGTTCCAACGGAAAGACCTGTCTGGAAATCTCACTGGTCAACCGGAAGACCTTCATGTCGTAGTCGTTGATGTCAATGCCAAGCGCTTTGTGGAACGCGGGACGGGCATGATCACGCACATACATGGTTGCAAAAACGGCCAGCAGAAAGAACTTGATCCAGTATTTGTTCCGGCCGCTGATGAGTTTGGGATCGGAGCGCATGATCAATGAAAACGCTTCACCGTGCCGGAATTCGTCATTGCACCATTCTTCAAACCATTTGAAAATCGGATGGATCCGGTTTTCGGGATGACGTTCGAGGTGTCGGTAGATTGTAATATAACGCGCGTAGCCGATTTTTTCCGACAAGTAGGTAGCGTAGTAGATAAACTTGGGCCTGAAGTAGGTGTATTTTTTGGTCTTGGCCAAAAAGCCCATGTTGACCCCAATTCCAAAGTCCTTAAGCGCATCATTGATGAAACCCGCATGGCGGGATTCGTCGCGGCTCATGAACCCGAAAAGCTCGCAGATCTCTTTGTTTTTGCCGCGCCGCTTCATTTCCTTGTAAAGCACGCAGCCTGAAAATTCAGCTGTCAGCGAAGACACAAGAAAATCGACCAGCTCTCGGCGGAGATCGTCAGGCAGCCCTTCAATGTCTAAATCATCCCAATCTGCGGTACGCTTAAAGTGCCCTTTGTTGGGGTCGGATCGCAATTCTTCGATCAACGCATCCCATTCAGCACGTACGCCGGAAACGTCGATGCGATCCATCTCATCGAAATCCGTGGTGTAAAAACGGGGGTTGAGCATTGTCGATTCAAGCGCCGCTTGCGTCGTCTCGTTAACGGGCTTGGCGTCTTTTTGGACAATATCAGTATCCAGTGCCTTGTTCATGCTATTGCCCTTTCTGAAAATGAAAATTCGCAAAGTTCCATGAATTCGAGATCGCCGGTCGCCCGCGTCCAGACCCGTTCTAAACCAGAAGCTCTAGTGATAACCGCAGTTCGGCGGAAGGTCTGTTCTTCTCCATACGGCACATCCACTGGCGCGCCTTCGACCATCACTTCGTCCCCAGGGCCCACCGTCACACCACCGTCGAACCTTACATGAGCGCCGAGCGCCTCGAATGTATTGTTGATCTCAACGGTACAAGGCACGGTTTCCTTTCGTCGAAAAAGAGCTGAAATCAGGCTCATGTGCGGCTTCCTCCCGTTCTGTCGAGCAGCGCTGCAAACGCCGCTGCATTGTCTGGGCCGAACGCGTTAAGGTAAATGCGCTCTCCACTAACGGTGTCTGATAGCGACACAACGCCGTTTTCCCATCTGATCAAACGGTAGGGCGCTTCCTGGTCGGCGTCCTTGACCAATCTCAAACGAGCCAATGCCCGCAACGATCCGCGTACAAATCCGCCGTCTTGTACTTCAAAGCTCTGGATGAGGTCTCCGGTGCGGGCGTCGTATACATAAACCGGCTCCGAAACGCTGCCGGTGATGATTATGTCCCGAATAGCGGTTGGCTGGCCAAACGTGTCCTTGACCGTCCCGATGCCAGTCACCGTTCCAAACACCGTTGCAGTTACCGCCAAACCAATGAGCGTAAAGGCTGCATAGAGCGGGAGAACCGGAAATCGAACGATGCGGCGTTTGGGTTTGCGGTCCAGACTTCCGTATGACAGCTTTTTTGCCATTTTTCCTTACTCCGCAGCTACCGTAGAGGCACCATTGACGAAAGCGTTTTCTGGCCGTTGATCTACAGCTTGCAAGGGCACGCGGGCCGATGACAGGCTCAGCTGCCGGCCGAGGATTGCGGCAACATCTTCAACCCTTTTGAGACAGACCAGTTGCGGCACCATGTTGCCCGCATGCCATCCACGGACATGCGGCCAGAAAACGAGAAACGAGAGACGATGCCCGGGTTTCATGACAAGGCTGATATCACCGTGGCCTTTCGCGTCCTTGCGCATATCCGCCGAGACAACTTGGCTGAAAGGCAAGTTGAACGTTGCCGAAAGAGCCACACCGATGCGCATGACAATCCGCTTGTTGGTGATCGTATAAAGCGTGGTCTTCTGCACGCCCCAAGCAAACAGTTCAATCAACCCCATCACAATGGCGCACATGACGAAAACCGCGCCACCGGAAAAGGCAATTGCGCCCAATGGACGCCCGTCTAAAAACCCACTGACCAGCGTCCAGATCAGCAAAACGCCGAAATATCCTGCAATCCAGTGAGACTTCAGTACCCGGCGGGCCACCAGTGAACCGTCGGGGGCACCTTGCCAGAGAATTTTCTCACCCACCGGCAGCTGGGCCGGAAGGCCTGGGACCGGTTCCAGATCATGTTCTGGCGAATTCGGATGCATGGTCATGCCAGGGGCTCCTGCCTCGCCGGCGTCGCATAAAGCAGTCCGGCACCATAGTAAGCGGTGACTTTATCTTCTTCGAGCAAAGTTATCTGGCTGTCCGATGCAATCGCCGGAACATCAGCGAATTGTTCTCCAGTGATCGCATGCACGTAAAAGATCTTTTCACGTTCGCGGGTGTTGCGCATGACTGTAAAGTTCATCGGCACAAGCACGCGACGTGGTGCGGCCCCGACCTCGGTTTCGATTTCAAGATACCGCATCATCTGTTCGGAGCGGTCGATCCACGCATCAACGACAGTGCCGCCCACCACGAGGTCGCAGCCGACAACGCGCATGCCTTTGGGATCCGTATCACCCTCAGCAATTGCCCAGTCCTTATCGATTCGCATCGGAACAATTTTCGCTGCGCCTTCGTGAGTCAGGTCCACGGTGTCGGATCTTTCCGCCCATGACCCCGGTCCGATAGAACTTAGCATCGGGTTCTCTGCTGTAGGCACATAAGGTGCGCCTTCGAAATTCGCGATTTTTTCACCCGGAACGGGTCGGTCCCGATTATCGCGCTTGTCATCCGGCACGCTGACTTCGCCATGGCCGTGAGGCAGCAAGAAGGTTTTCGCTGGCGGAACAAAAAGCCAGGCGTCCTTGTTGAATGCTCCGCTGCCATCGGCTTCAAGCGGATATCCTTCGCGCCTGTCTTCGAGCCTGATGTAAAAAATCAGGATCGCGAAAAACACCCAAAATACGTAAAGTGTCACCTGCGCGACATCGATATATTGAGTTATGGCTCCGATTTCCATGACACTTCTCCTCCATGTCTCCCGGCTTCAACCCGGCATCTCCGCCAAGCCAAAGCGGGCTGGGGTGGATTGGGTTCCGGTGCGGTGACGGCTGACCAAAGGTCCGATCGCCACTAAACTTCCAAATAACAAGGCAATTTCAATATGATAGACAACACCGTAGCCGGCCGCCGGTGCATGCAGGGCTGCCTCCACACCGCCGGCAGGCACCAGCGCATTGACCGCATCGCGCACTATCCCACCTGATGCCAGACCGACACCGATTGCAGTTGCCTGAACTGCACCCCATGCGCCGATTGCAAACCCGTTGTCGGACTTATCGGCAAGGGACATCGCGGCAAGCAAGGTACTTACGGCAAAAAGCCCCCCGCCCGCGCCAATCAAGAACGTTCCGGACCGGAACAGATTGGCGGCCTGCAGCGGTTCAGAAAACACGATAGCTGAAAACCCGCAGACGCCGATGATGATGCCAAGACCAGCCAGCCTGTAGATGTTCCGCCCATTCGCCAGCGCCTTCGCTGCGTAGCCAAATCCGGCCAGAGTTCCAAATGCCCAAATTGCGGTGAGCAGCGTTGTCTGGCTGACTGACAGCTTCAAAACCTCACCGCCGTAGGGCTCAAGCAAGACATCTTGCATAGCAAAACCAGCCGACCCGAGTGCAACAGCCACCATTAAGCGTAAAGTGCCTTTGTCTTGGCGGTAAGCACGGAATGCTTCGAAAAATGAGAGTGTTTCACGGTAGGTCCGGGTAAACTGAGGGTTCCGCGGCTCTTGCTTCCACAGGCAAACAATGTTGATGGCTACTGTTACGACCGCCGCCCCCTGAACAACTTGTATCAATGTCTTTGCCGAGAAGTCCGCAAGCAGCCAACCCAGCACCAGCGAAGCTGCGAGCATGCCGACCAACAGCATGACATACATCAGGGCCACGACTCGCGGACGGGTCTCCTCGGCTGCCAGATCTGTCGCCAAGGCAAGGCCCGCGGTCTGAGCCATGTGCATCCCGAGACCGGTTAGCAAAAACGCCAAGCATGCCCCAACAGGTCCGGCCCATTCAGGCCCCGTGGTTTGAGACTGCAAAAGAAGCAGTGCGAATGGCATGATCGCGAGACCGCCAAATTGTAACAAAGTCCCCATCCAGATGTAGGGAACCCGCCGCCAGCCCAGCACAGACCGGTAGGTGTCAGACTTGTGGCCAATGAGCGCACGGAACGGAGCAACCAGTAAGGGAATTGCAACAACGACCGCAACAAGACTTGTAGGAACACCAAGCTCGACGATCATCACCCGGTTAAGCGTCCCGGTGAGCAAAACAGCTGCCAGACCGATCGACCATTGGAACATCGACAACCGGATCAATCGGCTAAGAGGCAGGTCAGGTGTGGCCGCATCGGCGAACGGAAGGGCCCGGGGGCCAAGCGTTTGCCAGAAAGCGATCATCTTGCCGTTAAGAGTCCTGACAGGATTTGTCATCTGGCGATCTCCTGGAGCTCGGAGATGTAAAACCCGCGAGAAACCCGGCAGGCCGAACCGGCATGCCACCCACCCATATCGGGACGTTCCAGCAGGGCTCGAAGCAGCTTGTCCGTTCTGACCGGCTCAATAGAAGGAGACCGATCCGACTTCGGGAACAGCTGTCCCACCAAGTGCATTACCGCCAACAGCTGAGTCCGGGGTGCTAATGTGAACACCATTTTCCGGCGAACGCGCGCGGCCAGACCGGCTATTGCCCCAGCAACCTCAGCCTTCGGATAGTGGATGAGAGAGTCCATTGCGACCACGGCATCAAAAGAGCCATGATCCAGCGAGAGCATATCACCCGCACAAAGCGACAACTGTCCGCTTCCACTGACATCCGGCAAGCCTCTTAAGGCGTGTTCAATCATCTGCGCCGAGAGATCCACCCCGAGAACATTCGCCCCGCGATTGGCCAGTTCAAGCGAGAGACCGCCGCCGCCGCATCCGGCATCAAGGATCCGCCAGCCGTTCAGGTCCGCTGGAAAACGCGAAAGAATTGCAGCCCGCATCTCGGCCCGCCCAGCGCGTACGGTGGCGCGAATGCCGCTGACCTTTTCGGTACTGGTCAAGCGTTTCCAGGCGTCGAGCGCTGTGCGATCAAAATAGGTCTCGATCTCGTTCCGGCGTTTCAGATAGCGGGCGTTCTCCATAGCAGCCTCACTCGAAACCGAGGAAATCGAAAATTTCCCGATCCTTCATCGGATTGGCCTGCAACTCCTCCGTGCCATTCCAAAGCTGTTCGGCCAAACGCAAATACTCGTTTTGGATGGCCTGCAGCTCGGGCGTATCGCCCATCTCGAATAAGGTGCTTTTTTTCAGCCGGCTCAGCCGAACCGCATCGGCATCCGGAATATGGGCAAGCCGCTTGAGGCCGGTCGCCTCATTGAACCGGTCGATTTGATCTGTTTCGCGAGACCGGTTGGCAATCACGCCGCCGAGGCGGACATCGTAGTTTTTCGACTTTGCCCGGATTGCCGCCACAATACGATTCATCGCAAAAATTGAATCAAAATCATTGGCCGCAACTACCAGCGCCCGCTCTGCGTGCTGAAGCGGTGAAGCAAATCCTCCACAAACAACATCACCAAGAACGTCGAAGATCACGACATCGGTGTCCTCGAGCAAGTGATGCTCTTTGAGCAATTTGACCGTCTGGCCAACCACATATCCGCCGCAACCTGTTCCTGCCGGCGGACCACCGGCCTCGACGCATTGCACACCATTGTAGCCTTCAACAACGAAGTCTTCCGGCTGAAGCTCTTCGGGGTGAAAATCAACCTGCTCCAGCACATCGATAACAGTCGGTATCAGGGACTTAGTCAGCGTAAATGTGGAATCGTGTTTCGGGTCGCAGCCGATCTGCAGGACACGCTTGCCCAGCTTTGAAAAGGCGACCGACAGGTTGGATGAGGTTGTTGATTTGCCGATGCCGCCCTTACCGTAGATTGCAAATACTTTGGCCGTCGTGTTCTCCATGGCGGCGTCGATTTGAACCTGGACGCTACCTTCCCCATCATCAGCGCCTGATGCCGAGCGTAGCTTGGCAGCCCGGGCATTTTCAGCGGCGGTTCGCGGATGCGTATATAAATTCATGCTGCGGCCTCCACGCCAATACCCTCGACCCTGTCCTCCAGCTCATCGCCAGCGGCCCGTAGGGCGTCCCAAGTGTCTTCGTCTGGTGTCCAGTAGTTCCGGTCACCCGCTTCAATCAGCCGGTTGACCAGTTTCGCGCTCGCTTTCGGATTGAGCTCCGCAAGCCGGTTGCGCATGTCCTCATCAAGCAGGAACGTCTCTGTCAGTGTCCGATAAACCCATGGGTCCACCTGGCCCGTCGTGGCTGACCAGCCGAGAGTGTTTGTGACATGGCTTTCAATTTGCCTGACACCCTCATAGCCATGGGACAACATTGCCTCATACCATTTGGGATTGAGCATGCGTGTTCTGGTCTCAAGGGCAACTTGTTCGGACAGGCTGCGTACCTTTGCGGTCCCGCACGTCTGATCCCCAACATAAACCGCCACGCGTTTTCCGCCGGCTTTGCGTATCGCGCTGGAAATTCCGCCAAGCATGTCGAAATAGTGATCGATCGAAGTGACACCCAACTCGACCGAGTCCAGATTTTGGTAAGCCATCTCCGTGTCTTTCAATACTGCTTCCAGAAGCTGCTCGCGTTGGACGGGTTTTCCATCCAGGCCGTAGGCGAAACTCTTGCGCTTGGAATAGGTGTCGGCCAGCTCATCGTCTTCGGCCCAGGCCCCGCTTTCAATCAGCATGTTCACGTTGGACCCATAAGCCCCGGATGCATTCGAAAAGACGCGTAAGGACGCCTCTTGAAGCGAGCAACGATGCTGTTCGCTGTAGGAAAGCGCATGTTCGCGAATCGGGTTCATGTCCAAGGGTTCGTCGGCACTGGCAGCCTTGAAAAAGGCCTCTGCAAGCATCCTTGTCTGCATGGGCAGGAGATCACGGAAAATGCCCGACAGGGTGATGACGAGATCAATCCGCGGTCGCTCAAGCTCCTCAAGAGACATGAGATCCGCACCAGCAAGTCTGCCGAAACTGTCGAACCGTGGTTTTGCACCGATCAGTGCGAGCACCTGAGCGATCGGACCGCCTTCAGATTTTAGATTGTCGGTTCCCCACAAAACCATGGCCATGCGCCGTGGCGGTATTCCATGATCCTTGACGTGCCGCTCGATCAAGAGGTCCGCCTGGCGGCGGCCATCTTCAATGGCGAATGCGCTCGGCAATCTGAAAGGATCGAAGCCGTGAATGTTGCGTCCGGTCGGCACTATGTCCGGGGATCGCAGAATATCCCCGCCGTTAACCGGTGGAATGAACCGGCCGTCAAGTGCTCTGACCAGGGCCGGAAGCTCATGTTCCGTCTGTAACGCTGAGTTCAACCGGCTTAGTTCTCGCGCCGCTGAATCTGGCGCGCCTCCAGCTGCAACATCCAATGCCGTGTCCGCCGCCAGAGCGCGAACAACATCTTCAGTCAAAGCATCTTCGCCGAGCGTTTGATTGACTGCAAGCAGCAGGTCTTCCCGCTCTGAATCCGCAGGCGGCTGGCCCACAACATGTAGCCCGTGAGGGATCAAGGCATTTTCAAACTCATGGACATCACCGATCAGTGTTTCAATCCGACCGGCCGCCCCCGAAGACCAATCCTCGTCTTCGGCCACAAGATCAAGCTGTACCGCCTGAACCTTGATCGCTTCGGAGACCCTTGAACGCTCTTCTTCAGAACCAGGAGGCAAGCTCCGCCACCGGTCCAGCGCGGATTTCAGATCCAGAAGACCTTTGTAGAGCCCGGCGTGACCAACTGGTGGCGTCAGGTAGCTAACCAATGTAGCTGCCGACCGGCGCCGCGCGATGGTGCCCTCTGACGGATTGTTCGCGGCATACAAATAAATATTAGGCAAAGCTCCGATCAAGCGATCCGGCCAACAATTTTGTGACAATCCGGTTTGTTTCCCTGGCATAAACTCAAGTGCACCGTGGGTCCCGAAATGCAGCACCGCGTCGGCTTCGAAGCCCGACTTCAGATAGGTGTAGAATGCGGAAAACGCGTGTGTTGGCGCAAAGCCCCGTTCGAACAATAGCCGCATCGGATCGCCTTCATAGCCAAAAGCCGGCTGGATCCCGACGAACACATTGCCGAAATGGCGGCCTAGGATAAGGATGTTGCGACCGTCTGTTTGAACCCGTCCTGGCGCAGGGCCCCACTGGGCTTCAATGTCATTCAGCCAGCGCTCGCCGCGAACATGATCGTCCGCGGGGATTTTTACAGCCACATGCGCCGGCATTCCGTACTCGGCAGCATTGCCCTCCAAAACCGCGGACCTCAAGGCTTCAACGTTGCTCGGCACATCAACCGTGTAACCATCGTCCTTCAATGCAGTCAGCGTGTTAAAGAGCGAAGCAAAAACGTCGAGATGAGCAGCGGTGCCTGTGGCCCCACCATTCGGCGGAAAATTGTAGAGTACGGTTGCAATTTTCCGGTCTGCCTTGGCTGTTTGGCGCAGACGAACAAGTTTCTCGGCCCGATCAGCAAGCATAGCTACCCGCTCTTCATGGACCGCCATATCTTTGCCGGCATTGCGTTGTCCGCCGGATTTGCGGCCTCCAAACAAAATTGGGTTGGTACCGCCGTCGATTTCTGGCAGCGCCATCATGATTGTGGTCTCGACGGGGGTTAATCCCTGTTCTCCGCTCTCCCACTGCTCAAGCGTTTGAAACTCTGTGGCAAAAGCCGAAAGGTATGGAACATCCAAAGTACGCAGTATCTCATCTGCGGCCGCTGAATCGTTATAGGCGGGACCGCCGACCAGAGAAAAACCGGTCAATGAGATAACACAATCCACTGTTGCCCGGCCATTTTTCATGAAAAACGCTTCGATGGCAGGGCGGGCATCGAGCCCGCTCGCAAAAGCTGGCACCACGTTTAGACCGCGGCTTTCCAGTTCCGAGATGACACCGTCATAATGCGCCGCATTTTCTGCCAGAACATAGGATCGCATGATCAACAACCCGACTGTGCCAGCGTCCGCCTTGACCGGTATGTCCCGGTGAAATTGAGCAAGACTATCGGTCACCTTTTGCGACAGCCGCGGATGGTAGAGACCGATGTCAGGATAATGCACCGGATCTTTGGCCCGGATTTGTTTCCGCAGGCTCTTTCGCGGTCCACTTGCGTATCGCCCAATCAGATACCGAACCAGATTTGCCAAGTTCTCGTCAGATCCAGCCAGAATGTATTGCAACACAAGGAAATACGCCCGAACATCCTGCGCCTTGCCGGGGATGTATTTGAGGAATTTTGGCACTTGGCGGAGCATTTTCATTTGCCCCTTGCCTGCCGCGCCCGGCTTGCCGGAGCCTTTGCCGCGCAGGCGCTTCAAAAAGCCAATCGCGCCACCTGCGGGTTCCGACATGGCGAAATCGCCAAGTTTTGTAAGCTTGACGACCTCAGTCGCCGCCAGGCAACCAACCATACAATCGCATGTGTCGCGCCGCGCTTTAAGCCAAGGTAAAACCTTGCGGATATGGTCTTCAAGGAACAGCATGTTGGCGATGATCACATCGCCGGTTTCAATGTCTTCGCGGCATTCGACGGCCGCATCAGCCTCACCGGTCCAGCCGGCAAGTGCATGCAGTTTTATGGTCAGACCCGGCATTTCGCTTTTCAACTGAGCGGAAACGCGATCCATCGCGCTCGCCATGTGGTTGTCGAGCGTTAGGATGACGACCTTGACCGGCGTTGCAGCCGGCGGTGCGGCGGAGTTACCGCCCGAAATGGGCTTTGGCATCGTAGAGTGTCTCTATTGTGATTGGGTTGAGTCCACGCTCAGCTGCAAAATTTTCTGTGTTGCGGCGCGCCTTCCCGCGCACGAAGAATGGTATTTTTTTGAGTTCACGCTCGGCGCTGTCCGTCCAAGTCAGAACGTCCGGCTCATCTGCTTCCGGCTCCACCGACGCAAGTTCTACCGGCCGGGACGCGCTATGATCCTGCGGAGCTACGGCTGCCAAATGCGACGCGCTGACATCGTCATGGAACTCAAAGTCACCTCGGAACATTTGAAGAAGGTGTTCTTCGAGACCCATCATGAGCGGATGCACCCATGTGTCGAAAATAACGTTGGCGCCTTCTGCACCCATTTGCGGCGAATAGCGGGCTGGAAAGTCCTGCACATGGACCGGACTGGAAATCACTGCGCAAGGCAGGCGTAGCCGTTTGGCGACATGACGTTCCATTTGCGTGCCGAGCACGAGCTCGGGTTGTGCAGCAATAATCGCATCTTCGACATCAAGATGATTGTCCGTGATAAGCGGAGCAACATCGTAGTGCTCGGCTACGGCTCGAATATCACGCGCGAATTCCCTGCTGTAGGTCCCCAGTCCGCACAGTTTGAACCCGAGCTCTTCTTCGCAAATGCGGGCCGCGGCGATTGCATGCGTGGCATCGCCATAAACAAAGACCCGCTTTCCCGTCAGATAGTTGGAGTCAATCGACCGAGAGTACCAGGATAGCCGCTCTTGCATACATTTTGCGCGATCCGGCAGGCCCGCACAGGCGCAGACAGCTGCAATGAAATCACGGCACGCGCCCACGCCAATCGGCTGGACTGTGACGCTCTCCTGACCAAAAGTCTTTTTCAGCCAGCGCGCAGCCGGTGCGGCAATTTCGGGATAGAGGACAACGTTGAAACCGGCTCCCGGCAAACGCGCCAGATCGGCGGGCGTTGCTCCAAGCGGCGCAATAACATTCACCCGAACCCCGAGGTCTGCAAGCAGCCGCTTGACCTCCTCAACGTCATCCCGGTTCCGGAACCCTAGGGAAGTCGGACCGAGTATGTTGCACGTCTTTTGCCGTTCAGCGTCCGGGCCGGAATCGCCCTGCCACCCTGAGGAACAGGCGCGGACGAGCCGGTAAAAGGTCTCACTTGCCCCCCAATTTTCCTTCTTCTGGTAACTGGGTAACTCCAGCGGGACCACAGGCACTGACAGATCAAGCGTTTTGGCAAGACCTCCCGGATCATCCTGCAACAACTCCGCGGTGCAAGACGCACCGACCAGCATCAATTGCGGGTCGAAGCGCTCGGCCACGTCGCGGCATGCATCTTTGAAAATTTCAGCCGTGTCGCCAGACAGATCCCTTGCCTGAAACGTCGTATAGGTCACCGGCGGCCGCGTTTTACGGCGCTCAATCATTGTGAACAACAGATCTGCATAGGTATCGCCCTGGGGCGCATGCAAAACCAGATGCACGCCTTCCATGGAAGCAGCAACTCGGATCGCTCCTATATGCGGAGGGCCTTCATATGTCCAAGTCGCAAGTTCCATAGATCAGGCCTCCACTTTCAAAAGCGCGCGGCGGCGGAGGGGGCGCGCGAACAGTTCGGCCAAGTCACCGGCCTGCTCGTAGCCCTGGATTGGTGTAAACACGAACTCGATCGACCATTTTGTAGTGAAACCCTCGACTTCGAACGGATTGGCCAACCCCATGCCGCAAACGATCAGGTCGGGTTTTGCTGCACGGGCACGGTCGATCTGGTTGTCGACATGCTGACCTTCGGAGACCAAGATGGTCTCGGGCAGACAGGCCAGTTCTCCGGACACATGATTTTTGTGAAGATATGGCGTTCCTACTTCGAGGATGTCAGCTCCTGCCTCATTGGCCAAAAATCGGGCAAGCGACGGTTCCATCTGGCTGTCCGGAAACAGAAACACTTTCCGGCCCTGCAGATCCTTCCGACTATGCGCTACCGCTTGACGTGCGCGCGCTCTGCCGGGATCGGTAGTTGCGGCAAAACGCGCAGTGCCGACGTTGAAGCGCTCTGCGATTGCAGACAGCCAGGATGTCGTTCCCTGCTCGCCCAAAGGGAACGGCGCCGCGATTTGTTTGGCACCCCTTCCAATCAAAGCCTTTGCAGCGTCATTTGCATATGGTTGCGCCAGAATGAAAGACGTGTTTGACCCCACTGCGGGCAACGAGCTGCTCAATCGGGATGGCAAGAAGCTGAAGTGTTCGATGCCGAAACCCTGGAATATTCTTGCAAACTGATCCTCGATGACATCACCAAGTGTTCCAACAACCAACAAGGACTGCGGTGAAGCGGCCGCGGCGGCTGGCAGGTCATGTATCAGGGCGGTCAGAAACGTGTCTTCGCCTTGGGTGAATGTCGTTTCAATACCGCTGCCTGAATACGCCATGACCCGGCAGTTATTGTGGTGTTCGGCATTCAGTCGTTGCGCAGCGCGGCTCAGGTCTAATTTGATCACTTCGGACGGACAGGACCCGACCAGTACCAGCATTTTGATGTCGGGACGGCGCTCCAGAAGCCGCGCTACAATTTTGTCGAGCTCGTCATTGACATCGGCCATACCAGCAAGATCGCGCTCGCCGATAATTGCTGTTGCAAAGCGCGGCTCCGCGAAGATCATGACGCCAGCAGCCGATTGCATCAGATGCGCGCAGGTACGGGATCCGACAATCAAGAAGAAAGCGTCCTGCATCTTGCGATGGAGCCAAATAATGGATGTCAAACCGCAGAACACCTCGTGCTGGCCGCGCTCGCGCAAAACGGGCCGCGGAGTCTCGGCAGTACCACCCGATGGCTTCTTTTTTAACGGTCGATTAAGGCGATCAATCACGGTTGTCATCCTGCCGCCCCCAATTCACTCGGACCTGCAAGCCTATCCGTTTCCTTGCGCGCTTGACGCAGCTTCCAAAGAAACTGTCCGGCATTGATGACATACGCAGCGTACGCGGCGAGCGCGATCCAGAGTGTCACGCTTGCGGTGCTTGCGTAAAAGTAGGCCGCCAAATACCAAGTGTGGAGGGCCAGAACGACGATCGAGAAGACGTCTTCCCAAAAAAACGGTTTGGCAAAAAGATAGATGCCAAAGACTTCTTTTTCCCAGATCGATCCAGTCACCATGATCATATAAAGTACAATTGTTTTAATGATGACAGATACTTGAGCAGCAAACAGGCCTTCTCCAGTCGCAATATAGTTGAGAATGAGGCCGAGACTGATGAGGAAAACCAAAAACTGGAAAGGCGCCAAGAGTCCCTGCACCAATGTCCAAGGGGAAGTGTCCCGCCGACGCCGTTGCTCTGGCGTATAAAGTCTGAAGCTTTGCACGTTTTTTTGCATGTCGTTTACGCCGTGCACGCCGCCTCCCTAGGTTGACTGTCCAGGAGGATAGGCACAGCGGCCCGAAAGTGTCAACTTTGATTGACGTCTAAAATCATTTACAAAGCTCTGACTGTCAGGCATGGTGACAATCGGACACTTACCAGACTAGAATTCCTGCTTAATTACAGCGACACACGCCGGCAGGATATTGACGGCTTCGGCCTATGCGCCGACTTTGAACGTGCGTCATCTGTCTTGTTGAGGGAGGGAGGCGCATGAATGACTTTCAGAACGATTGTTCTGACTATGCCGCCAGTCCAACCAATGCTGTCGTCAAGCCGCCGCCCCCCCCCGCAGATGATTTACGCACGTTGCTTCATGGAACATTAGTCAGCACGCTTGCACGGACCGATTTCCGTAAGAGGCTTCTTGACTGCGAACTGGCCACTGACCACGCCGCTCCAGCCCATGGTGAGGCGGCGTTCACACTCCTGTGCACCCATATCTTGAACAGCCTGACAGAAGGGCCTGAGATTGACATCGCGTCAGCATTGATAAGGTTTTCTGACGACCCGCTCTGTCAACTCGCAGCTCTCCAGACCGTTGCACGCAGTCTCGGCGAGGCGTGGTGCACTGATTCGACCGATTTTGCATCACTGACGGCTGCCGTATCGAGGCTACAGTCCGCTTTGCACAAAAGCTCCAGTGCCTTTCCTGCGCAGTCCGTCAGCCACCATTGCCCAAGCGTTCATTTCGTGCTTCCGGTCGGCGAAACACATCGTTTTGCGACCGCACTAGTTGAAGAACATTTCCGCATCCGGGGATGGCGAACCGAGCTGCATTTTTCAAACCATCACCATGATTTAAAACAGGTTTTGGTGACAGAGAGACCCAATCTCGTTTGCCTGTCCTGGTCGGATACTCGTCTGAAGCCATCGGTGAACGAGTTGCTGGAAATTTTGAGCGAACACCGGCATAAGGACACCTTGCTGATTGCGGGTGGGCCCGCAACTTTGGAAAAAATAGACTGGCTTTTTAAACGTGGCGTTGACAATGTATTTTCGGACACATACTTGGCTCTTGAATGTGCCGAGATGCATATCGCAAAAATAACAAAACGAATTGGCGGGCAATAAATCTAGCGTCCTACGGGAAGGAGTGGCTGGATGATGCCTGATGGAAAGATGGAAAAACAGCCGTCAAAACCGACGCATCGCTTGTTCCGCCAGACGGAAGAGATATTTGGCGATTTGCCGGCCGACGTGGCCATGGCTCTTGCAGCACATGGTGCAGACATTACACTTTTGATATCCCGCGAAGGGGATGTTCTTGACGCGTCCTACTCCGACGCAAGCTTGGACGCATATGCGCCGCAATCTTGGTCCGGGCGCCTCTTTAAAGATGTGGTGACCATGGAATGCGTCGACAAGGTCGATGCGCTGCTTGATGAATGTATCAAACATGGGACCAGCCGGCCGCATCAGGTCAATCATGCCAAAGCCGACGGTCCGGATCTGCCGATCGAATACACACTCGTCAGAATCGAAAAATTTCCGGCCCTGGTCGCATTCGGCAAAGACTTAAGGCGGTTCGCGGAGATCCAGCAGCAGCTGATGCGCGCGCAATTCGAATTGGAACGTGAGTATCGGCGCATTCGTGAGACCGAGGCACGATACCGTGTAATCTTCCACAAGATGGAGTGGCCTGTTCTGGTGCTCGACGGAGAGCAGCGTAAGGTCATTGATGCGAACACGGCCGCAGCATCTGCCCTGCAGACCAAACCCGCCAAATTATCCGGAGAACCGCTTACTTCACTGGTGAGCAGGCCCGATCGTGACAAGGTACTTGATGCGCTCTCGGCAGCCCGTGAAAAAGGCACATCGCGTACCATTAGCGCGCATATGAATGCCCTGCCCAATCCGTTCACACTGCAGCTCGATCCGTTTCGCGAAAGCGGGAAGATAAATTACTTGGTCTCACTGTCGCGGACGGCAGATAGCGCGGACGGCTTCGGCACAGCGGGCGGTAATGCGGACTGGATTGAAACAATCCCCGAAGCCGTTGCCGTCACGGATGTAAACGGCAGCGTTATTGCAATCAACGATCGTTTTCTGGATGTCGTTCATATCCTGAACAAGACTCAACTTGTTGGCCGTAACATCAACAGCTGGCTCGGCGCGTCAAATGTCGACATGCAGGTATTGCTCGCACGCCTCCAAGAGGAGGGCGAAGTCAACAATTTCATGTCGGTCTTACGGGATGCGCTCGGCGACACACGCCCGGTCCGAGTCAATGCAATTCTTGACCGCAACCTTGAAGACATGAGAGTCGTTCTCTTGTTGAGTGAACACGCAGCCAGGGAAACACAGGTGCGCGTTCACACGGCCAATACAGCAGCCGCCACATCAGATTTCGCCGAACTTATTGGCCGGGTGCCACTCAAGGAACTGATCCGCGAATCTGTTGACGTGATTGAGAAACTCTGTATCGAAGCCGCGCTTCGGCAAACGGAAAACAACCGTGCGTCTGCGGCAGATCTGCTCGGCCTCAGCCGGCAGAGCCTGTACATCAAACTGAAGCGCCACGGCCTAGAGGGTTTTGACGGAACCTCGTAGCGTCAATCTTAATTTACACTGTCCATATTAATTGACACAATCGTGCGCATAGGCCTAGACTGCGGCCTATGGTCGATCATTCTGTGATACCTTCAGATCGCACCTTGCCCAGTCTCGGCGCTGTGATTGCGTTGTTAAAACCAATCACTTGGTTTCCGCCAATGTGGGCGTATGCGTGCGGTGCTGTTTCTGTGGGCATAGCGTCCGGGCGCTGGCCTGAGGTGATCCTCGGTGTTGTCCTTGCCGGGCCGCTCCTCTGCGGCACCAGCCAGGCCATCAATGATTGGTTTGACCGGCACGTCGACGCCATAAATGAGCCAGACCGTGTCATCCCGTCCGGTCGCATGCCCGGCCGATGGGGCCTTTGGATTTCACTCATCGGTTCGGTTGTGTCCCTGTGTGTTGCCTCAATCCTCGGGATCTGGATCCTCTTGGCAGCGGGCTTGGGATTGGTCCTAGCCTGGGGCTACAGCATGCCCCCATTCCGGTTCAAGCAAAACGGATGGATTGGCAATGCGGCCGTCGGATTTTCCTACGAAACGCTGCCCTGGATAACTGCCGCATGCGCAAGCCTTGGCACGCTTGCCCCTTATGAAGTTATCCTTGTTGCGCTCTTTTATGGTGCGGGCGCGCACGGCATCATGACCTTGAATGATTTCAAAGCCATTGAGGGCGATCGGCAGATGGGCGTGGCCTCCCTTCCAGTCCAGCTTGGGACGAGGGGTGCCGCGCGGGTGAGCGGAGCTGTGATGATTGGCGCTCAGGTGGGCGTCATTGCACTGCTGTTGGGGTGGGGTTTTGTCTGGACGCCTTTGATTGTCAGCGCCCTTTGCCTCCTGCAATTAGCGGCATTGCCGAGATTCCTTGCAGATCCGATCGGAAAAGCCGTCTGGTACTCGGGTCTGGGAGTGGGGCTTTATGTCACCGGAATGATGGCCACGGCGGTCTCGCTGAGCGGCCTTTGATAAGAACGACATTCACACACTGGGAGGGCATAATGCATACACTTCGAATTGCCAAACCAGCAATAAGCCTTTCCTGGCTTGCGATCATGCGCCTTGGACTTGTTCAAGCTGCCCTTGGGTCGGTTATTGTGCTGACCACATCGACCTTGAACCGTGTTCTTATTGTCGAACTCTCTCTTGCAGCTGTAATACCCGGATTATTGGTCGGTCTTCACTACGCAGTCCAGATTTCACGTCCGGTCTGGGGGCACAAGTCTGACAATGGCGGCAACCGGACGGTCTGGATCATTGGAGGAATGTGCGTACTGGCGGCATCGGGCACGGCGGCGTCTGCTTCCGCACTTCTGATGGAGACAAAGTTCGGGCTTGGTCTAGCCTCCGCAATATTGGCATTTGCGTTTATTGGCTTTGGCGTCGGAGCATGCGGGACCTCACTTCTGGCTCTTCTGGCCAGCAAAGCAGCCCCAGAACGCCGCGCTGCCGCTGCGACCATCGTTTGGATGATGATGATCGCCGGTATTGTGATCACTGCCATCGTCTCGGGAAGCTTGCTGGACCCGTTCAGCTTTGAACGGCTCATAGGCATAACGGGAGCAACGGGACTGATCGCAATTGCGGTAACCTGTCTCGCAGTTGCTGGGGTAGAGCGCATGGCGGACACCAAAGCGCCCCGACCGCGAAAGAAACGCCCCTTCATTGCCGATCTCAAGGAAACTTGGAATGATAGCGAAGCCCGCCTTTTCACGGTCTTCGTATTCATGTCGATGCTGGCTTACAGCACCCAGGATCTCATCCTTGAACCTTTCGGGGGACTGCTGTTTGGCCTGACACCAGGAGAAACAACAAAACTGTCCGGCGCGCAACATGGTGGAATTTTGCTCGGTATGGCACTTGTGGGCATTCTCGGCACCCTGCTAGCGCGCAAAAAAGCGCGCATCCTTAGACACTTCACCATATGGGGCTGCGTCTGTTCTGCAATTGCTCTCGGGGCGCTCGCTATTGCAGCTTTCGCGGCGCCGGACTGGCCGCTAGCTGCAAACATTTTTCTACTCGGCCTCGCAAATGGGGTTTTTGCGGTGGCTGCCATCGGCACAATGATGATGCTTGCCAGTCAAAATGGCGGGGAACAGGCAGGGATCCGCATGGGTGTCTGGGGGGCAGCCCAAGCACTTTCCTTTGGCCTTGGCGGATTGATGGGCACCGTCCTTCTTGATGCAGCGCGTGCATTAACCAAAAGCGATGCCCACTCGTTCATGTCTGTTTTCGGCTTTGAAGCAGTGCTTTTCGTCATGTCCGCGCTGGTTGCAACCGGCCTTCGTGCATCGCCCTCGGCACACATGAACCATCCTTCTTTCAGTACAGATCCTGTCCTTGAAGCCGCGGAGTAATGCCATGACCAAAACCGATTTCGATGTCATTGTCATAGGTGGCGGTCCAGCTGGTGCTACAGCTGCCGAACGGCTTGCCTGCTCGGGAACGAAAGTCCTTCTTGTTGACAAGGAAGGCCGGATTAAACCATGCGGCGGTGCTATTCCGTCCATTGCCATGCGCGACTTTGACATTGCAGCGTCGCAGATCAAAGCGCGTGTCAAACGGGCCCGCATGACCGGCCCCTCCGGAAACCAGGTTGGTATGGAAATCGGCGACATCGGCTACGTCGGTATGGTCGATCGCGAAGAATTTGACCCCTACTTGCGAGAGCGTGCAGCGCTAGCAGGTGCGGATCGTCTAAAAGCCACGTTCAAAAGCCTTACATACAATCAGGATGGCACAGTGACCATTAATCTCGCGGGCGACCATGACAGCGAGACCCTGACCACCAAATTGGTAATTGGCGCAGACGGCGCGAACTCGCAGGTTCGCAAGACCGTATTCGGACCAAAGAAAAAACCCCCCTATGTGTTCGCTTACCATGAAATCGTAGAATCCCCGCAAGATAGTGACCCGGCTAGTTTCGAACCTGCCCGGTGCGAGGTGATCTATGATAGGAAAGTCTCTCCGGACTTTTACGGCTGGGTGTTTCCCCATGGCGGTCAAACCAGCATCGGCGTCGGGTCTGCCGTCAAAGGTCACGATCTGAAAGATGCCACAAAGCTTCTGCGTGACCGGTTTAAACTATCGGATGTCAAGACAGTGCGCTGCGAAGGCGCTCCTCTCCCCTTGAAGCCCATGCGGCGTTGGGACAACCGAAAAAACGTGGTCCTCATCGGTGATGCAGCAGGTGTCGTCGCCCCCTCTTCCGGCGAAGGAATTTACTACGCCATGCACACGGGTGACTTGGCAGCGCAAGAGGCAAAAGCCTTCTTGGAAACTGGAAGCGCACGTCATCTTGGCGCTATCCGCAAGCGCTTTATGAAAGGCCACGGTCGGGTTTTCTTTGTACTCGGACTTCTGCAGTATTTTTGGTACGGCTCCGACAAACGCCGTGAGCAATTTGTCAACATGTGCAAGGACCCCGACATACAGCGTCTGACCTGGGAATCTTATCTTAACAAGAAACTCGTGCGCAAAGATCCAATGGCCCATATCCGCGTCGCCATCAAGGACATGGGACAGCTTCTTGGCCTAGCCGGAAGGTGAGCCAAATGTCAGACATTTTTATCTTTGCTGGCTCTGGGACACTGGCATTGACCGGCTGTGCCATTCTAATCCTTGAGGCATTTGCGATTATCTTGCTCCGGCACCATCTTGACGCGCCGATGAAACTCCTTGCAACCGTGGCAGCCGGTTTTGGTTTGCTGGCAGCACTTTACGCATTCCAGACGGGAAGCCCCAGCTGGGTGGTTGCCGCTTGGATGGCAAGTGCCGGTTGCGCGCACATTCTGGACATGCTCGCTCGCCTTGCCACGCCAAAGCGTCGAACAATGACCTATGCCGGCACCTCATCCGGATTCAACCGCCAAACCGACAAGTTTAATGCAGCCGCCACCGATACCCAAGCTAGGTAGGGCAGGAACAACAGCGCCGCTGTGGTGGAAACCGGCCAAGCGGCGCCGATATAGGCAACGATTGAGAGCCACATGGCACACACATCGATTAATGCGTAATCCATGCGCTTCATGCCGAAAAACAGCCAAGACCAAGCACCGTTCAGTGCGAGTTGCAACACCCAGAAGACAAGCGCTAGACCAAAACCTTGCTCAGACCAAATGAGCCAGCCAGAATAACCGATCATAACATAAAGCACGGTCCATACGAGCGGGAAGGCCCATCCTGGCGGTGTCCAAGATGGCTTTTTCAAACTAAGGTACCAGTCGCCTGGCTTGAAGACCGCACCCGACATGGCGGTCAAAAAGACAAGTATTCCAAAAACGAAACCGGCTGCCATATTACCCCCGTCATTTGCCTCACGAGGAATATGATCCGCGCAAGATCCGATTCAAGAGCGGCATATGCCGCATGCGCACCCTATGCGATGAACGCAAGCTGCGCAGAAAGACTTTTCGCAGACTGCTACTAGTTGGTTGCTCTCAGAACTCATAAAGTCAGCGAACTCGTGTTTGTGTGCCAACCCTGTTCAGTTTGTGCAAAGACCAAACATAACGCTTTTAGACGTTCCAAAATGGCAATCCGTCAGGCGGCTGCATTTCCTGAGAGCTGACGCAGAATAGCAGCGTAATTGTCGACGCCTTGTGCACCTGTAATCAAATGCCGACGGTCGAAGATCACTGCAGGAACACCCTTGATCCCTTGTGATGTCCAGAAGGACTGTTCATCACGCACATTTTGTGCAAATCGCTCGTCCTCCAAGACCTTCAGCGCTTGATCACGGTCAAGCCCAACGCGTGTCGCAATATCTGCAAGAATGTGGAGATCATTAACGTTTTCGCGGCGCTGAAAATGTGCCTCAAACAATGCCATTTTAAGTTGGTGTTCCTTGCCCTGCGGTCCTGCCCAGTGGATCATCTGATGGGCCCGGAAGGTGTTGGCCATCCGCATATCGTCCGAGAAGTTGAATTGAAAACCCAAATGTATCCCTAAGGTAGACAGGTTTTCACGTGCTTTCACAGACTGTTCGGGAGTGGTTCCGTATTTCGCCGCTAGGTGCTCGCGCAGGTTCTCACCTTCCTCCGCCATCTGCGGATTGAGTTCGAATGGATGCCATTTGACAGCGGCAGACGTTCCCGTCACCTGGAGCGCTTGTTCGAGCTGCTTGAAGCCGACAATACACCATGGGCAAACGACATCAGACACAATGTCGATTTGCAGAAGATCGTCGAAGTCCTGGTCTGTTGTTTCACTCAATTTGCCGTCTCCTGACTATAGCAGCTATAAATTGGCGTCACCCTTTGGCGGCGGAGTCCAACCTCGCTCCGTTCTTTCGTGACGTTCATCGCGCTCAGCCTTCATAATCTCGAACATAGTTGCAGAATGCGCGCGCATGGCGTCGATGTACGAGGCATCAACACCTCCGTCATTGTAGTTGTCGCGCAGGTCGGCAAGCATCTCTAGATCGTGCTTTTTGAAACGTCGTGCTTTGTTCTCAGCTCTGAAAGTGTGGACGCCGAGCTCTATCAGTGCATGCTTGCCTAAGGCTAGGGCCCCTTCAAAAACTTCACGAAGCGCGATATGGGCACCGGCCATTTCAAGCTCGTAAACGTGGTGCCTATCCCGCGCTCGTGCCAAAATTTTGACATCTGGATAAGTCTTCGCGACATGCTCAACGATGCTAGTTTGCTTTTCACGATCATCGATTGCTGAGATGAACACATCCGCATGCGAAAGGCCGGCGCTATGTAGCAAATCCGGTCGCGTGGCGTCACCATAGTAGGTCCGGATGCCGATCCGGCCAAGGTTCTCAATGGTCT
Source organism: Roseibium hamelinense (assembly GCF_007830545.1). Taxonomy (GTDB): domain Bacteria; phylum Pseudomonadota; class Alphaproteobacteria; order Rhizobiales; family Stappiaceae; genus Roseibium; species Roseibium hamelinense. The sequence goes on along the minus strand of NZ_VLLF01000006.1, from coordinate 40,289 downwards.
GCGGATCATGATCAAGAATGATAACTTCAAATCCGTCGGTCATTAAGAGCCGCGATACAATTTGACCGTACCGGCCCATGCCCGCGACAACAACGCGGCCTTTTGTGTCGATAAGATCCGGTTCCCGGTCTGACTTCGAGACCACACGCGGGGCGATGACTTTCTCGTACAAAATAAATAGCGCCGGCGTCAAAAGCATGGAGATTGCAACAACCAATGTCATCGTTTGCAGCAGACTTGGTTCCAAAACCCCCGCCCCTCCGGCAAACCCGAAAAGTACAAACGCAAACTCGCCAGCCTGGGCCAGACCGAGCGCCAGAAGCCAACGGTCTGCGCCTTTCAGCCCGAAAACCGACCCAAGAACGTAAAGTACGCAAAACTTTACGGCGATAAGCCCAATAGCCAGCGCCAAAATGAAAAAGGGGTCCCCAAAGAACAGATCAAAATCAATACCCGCCCCCACCGTCAGGAAAAACAGTCCTAGTAACAGACCCTTGAAGGGTTCGATGTCGCTTTCCAATTCATGGCGGTAATCACTGTCAGAAAGAACAACACCGGCAAGAAAAGTCCCGAGCGCAGGAGACAGGCCAACAAGATCCATCAGAAGAGCTATTCCTATAATCAAGAGAAGTGCCGTTGCGGTAAAAATCTCCCGCAATTTTGCTTCTGCTATGAAACGGAACACTGGGCGTAGCAAGTGGCGCCCGGCAACAACAATCGCGGCAATCACGGCAAGGATGACCAGTGCCTGCGCCCATGCCGGCAGGGTTGCCAGAGCCGAGCCACCATGATCTGCGAGTTCGCCGTCAGGCCGGCTCCCCGCTATGCCTGCCGGCCCGATGACTAAGAACGGCAACACTGCAAGCATGGGAATGACAGCAATGTCTTGGGTCAAGAGCACAGCGAATGAGCCTTGGCCACCGCTCGTCTTGAACCACCCCTTCTCGTTGAGGGTTTGTAGGACGATGGCTGTAGAGGACAGCGCCAGGATCATGCCAAGTGCCATACTGCTTTGCCAGGAGAGCCCAAAGGCCATCGAGATAGCGGTGAATACTGCCGTTGTCCCAACAACCTGCAATCCACCGAGGCCGATCAACTGCCGCCGCATCCTCCACAGCACAGACGGCTGAAGCTCTAGCCCAACCAGGAACAACATCATGACAACGCCAAACTCGGCAAAGTGCTGCACTTCGGCCGTTTCAGAACCAACAATCCCCAGGACCGGACCAATAACGACGCCAGCGATCAAATAGCCAAGGACTGATCCGAGCCCAAGCCGGTTCGCTATTGGCACTGCTATGACAGCGGCACTCAGATAAACAAACGCATCGCTTAGAAGCGCCATCAAGCGATCTCCGACTGAAGGAGGAATGGGGTTAAATCGCCTTCAAGCGCGATCGCTCGCGAAGCCTTAGCCAGATCGACCCGGTCCGAAACAAGGGCCGTTAAAAGTGTCCGGTATGCTTCGACATGCATCTGGACCCGGTTTTCCTCCCGAGCGCGCCCCGCACCGTGCAGCACGAACGGAGCAACGTAAGTCATGCCACAAAGATCAGCGGTTTTTTCGAAAGGGATAAGCAGGCTGCGCAGGTCCGCATGGTTTACCCCGCCTTTGGAATAGGCTTCTGGCTTTGCCCCGGTCGTGGTTGCATTCAGGATCCATTTCCCCGCCAGGTGGTCGCCATCATGGCCATACGCAAAACCATGCTCCAACACCAGATCCTGCCATTCTTTTACGATAGCCGGAGCCGAATACCAATACAGCGGATGCTGAAAAACAATCACATCATGAGCAACCAGCCGTGCCTGCTCTGTATCGACATCGATCCCGAGGTCCGGATAGTCCGCATAAAGATCGACGGCGGTAACACCGTCCAGTGATTGCGCGGCTTCGAACATCGGCGCATTCACTTCCGACCGGTCAGGTCGCGGGTGAGCATAGAGCACCAGAACCTTCGCCAAAACGGTCTCCCACTGAACAATTCGTTGGCCTATGCGAGCCGGAATAATTGCATAACATCCGAAAAACAAAGCCTACAGCCGGTATCGGCCGCCCGGCAATCGATCGAGACGTATTCGCACAGAATACATCGGCTCCCGGCCGTCATTCGTGTGCGAACAAGACCTTCAGACAGGTGCAGTGCTGTCTCCGCAGCGGGCAAGGCAAGGGTCAAGCCGGCAAGTTGAGGTGCTGATAAGCCAGGCGGATGCCTTCCGAATGCAAGGGACACATACCGGCGCACTATACATATAGGTCCTACGGTCCGCGGAACGCAGGATTAGTTGCTCAGCAATTCAGAACCAGAGTGCCATTTTTCATCTTGCAGTCATTAAAATGAAACAGCGGGTGTAGCTCATAAGGGAAGCTACGAATTCCGTTTGCCGCGGTGCAGCAATAGTCTTTTGCAAATCGGTGTGACCGACTTGACCTGCCAAGCCAGCACGTAAAAAGTGTTGTTGGAAACATCAAAGAGGATTGGTTGATGCTGGTATCCCATACGCGCATTGTCGATATCGTTGGGGATATCATAAGGATTAAGGTGTCTTCGGATCGCTCTGTAAATGAGGGGCGGCCGTGCCTTGGTGATCTGGCCCTTGTTGAAGCACAAGACGGCGTATCTTCGCTCGCTCAAGTCATCAATATAGATCAGGACATGGTGTCTTTACAGGTCAACTCCGGCACCAAGGGACTTGCCAACAATTCCGCTGTTAAATTCCTTGGTGAAGCAGCAAAGGTCACCTATTCGGAAAATATCCTTGGCCGGGTTTTTGACGGAGCAGGACAGCCTATCGATCGCGGCCCGGACCTTGGCAGCGATCCGACGGTTCCGATTGGCGGCCCTTCCGTGAATCCGATGAAACGGGTGCTCGCCTCGCGTATGATCCGGACGGATGTTCCGATGATCGATGTATTCAACTGCCTGGTTGAAAGCCAGAAAATTCCGATTTTTTCGGTATCCGGCGAACCATACAATCCGTTTCTTGCGCGCATCGGCATTCAGGCGGATGCCGACGTCGTGGTATTCGGAGGGCTCGGCCTCATTTTCGATGACTACGCCTATTTCCGCAAAAGATTTGAAGATGCAGGGGTATTTCCCCGTACAGTCATGTTTGTGAATCAGGCCTCGGACCCCGTTGTTGAACGGCTACAGGTTCCAGATATGGCTCTGGCCGTGGCAGAAAAATTTGCCGTGGAAGACGGCAAGCGTGTGCTTGTCTTGTTGACCGACATGACCGCCTTCGCTGATGCGATGAAGGAGGTCTCCATCGCAATGGAGCGCGTCCCCGCAAACCGCGGCTATCCGGGTGATTTATACTCTCAATTGGCGCGGCGCTACGAAAAGGCTTGCGACTTCAAAGGCTCCGGATCCGTGACGATCTTGACCGTTACCACCATGCCCGGCAACGATGTCACTCACCCGGTGCCCGACAACACGGGATATATCACGGAGGGCCAGTTTTACCTGCATTCAGGTGTGATAGACCCGTTCGGCTCTCTGTCCCGGTTAAAGCAGCACGTTATTGGCAAAGTCACCCGGGATGACCACAGCCAGATCATGAATACAATGATCAGGTTCTATTCCGGCGCGCGGGACGCGGAGCAAAAACAGTCCATGGCGTTTGAGCTGTCAAACTACGACCACCAGCTCCTAAAGTTCGGTGGACTTTTTCGAAAACGTTTCATGGATATTGAGGTTTCACTGCCGCTTGAAGAGGCGCTCGATCTTTGCTGGTCCACCCTGGCGGAATGCTTTGAGCCAAACCAGCTTTTGATGAAGCAGGCGCTTATCGACAAATATTTTCCGTCAAAAGTGTCTGCTTCCCATGATGAAAGCGGGGAAGCCGCCTAATGGCAAAACTGGCGCTCAATAAGTCATCCCTTGCACGAGAAACAAGCCATTTGGCCGAATACCGACGTTTTCTGCCGTCCCTGGAATTAAAGCGCCTTCAAATAGTCGCCGAACGGGCAAAAGCCAAAACACTTGTGGCCGAACTTGATGCCGCATTTGAAAGACGCTTTGCCGAAATTGCACACGGCGTCCCAATGCTTGCCAATACTCAGGTTCCGGTCGAGGGCTTAGTAAAGATAACACATGTTGAAATTGGCGAGCAAAACCTGTCCGGCACCCGGTTACCATTCGTTTCTGACGTTGAGATCGACATTGACGACTATTCGCAAATGGGCCGCCCGCACTGGGTCGATCCCGTTGTCACCGGTTTGCAGGAGCTGATCAAACTCGACATGGAACGCCGTGTCGCACATGACCGGGTCTCAAAATTGATTGAGGCTGAAGCCGTTATTTCGCGCCGTGTGAACCTTTTTGAGAAGGTGCTCATCCCGCAAGCTGAAAAAAACATCAAGAAAATCCGTATGGCACTGGCAGACGCGGAGCGTGATGCAGTGGTGCGAGCTAAAATCTCCAAACGCAAAACGGCCGCCCGTGCCGCTGGGCAGAGGATGGCTGAGCTATGACCATCGTCCCGCTCAAAAAGGTGAGCCTGCTTGGTGTCTTGGACGACAAGCACGCAGTCCTGGAAACAGTACAGGCGTTCGGCAATCTCCATTTGATACCGCTCAGTTCTGCGCAGAAAGAGCTGGAGGCGGTCCCAAGCCCCACAGGTCAGGATGCGGTAAATGCGCTGCGCTGGCTGATGGACTGCCCGGAACAAAGGCGTCCTGTCACCAGGTCCGAAGACTTCAACACCGAAGCATTCGTGGAAAAGACTCTCCGGAACCGGATCATGATCCGCGAAACGGAAGACCGAATTGCGTGGCTCCAAAAACGTATTGCGAGCGTGAAGCCGTGGGGTGAGTTTTCGTTTGCCGCACTGCAAGATGTCGGTGACTATCGCTTGTGGTTCTACATCGTTCCGAAAACGAAGTTGGGCCTGATTGATCCGGGCAAGGTGACCTTTGAGACGGTCCATGAAGACCGCTATCGGGCGCACGTGGTTGTACTCTCGCCAGACGAGCCGCCTTCAGACGCGATGCCGGTGCCGCGAAGCCATATTGGCGAAAAGTCTCTTTCCGAGCTTCAAAGAGAACTTGAAGACACTGAAGTCGTACTGGAAGGCCTGGAGCTTGATCGCCGGCTGCTGACCGCATGGCGGGTGTTGCTCGCCGAGAACCTTGCGGCAGCCCGTGACAACTCGGCACGCCAGCGTGCCGCGCTCGAAACAGCGGACGATGAGCGCGTGTTTGTATTGCAAGGATGGGCACGGGCGGACCAACTCTATGAAGTCGAAGCGCTCGCGGAAGACTTAGGTATCGCCGTTTATTCGGAAGACCCGAGCGAAAGCGACGCTCCGCCAACCCTCCTCGAGAACCCGGCTCGGCTTGCAGCCGGGGAAGATCTGGTTGAGTTTTACCAAACCCCCGGCTATCGGGACTGGGACCCCTCTATCATCGTCTACATCTCTTTTGTGCTGTTTTTCGGCATGATCATGACTGATGCAGGCTACGGGCTGATTTTGCTTGGAGTTTTGTTCCTCTACCGCAAGCGGTTCCAACGCAGCGCAACAAGCCAGCGACTGCTCAAAATGGCCATGTGGCTCATGGCCTCTACGGCTTTTTTCGGTGTCATAACCGGCAGCTATTTTGGCATTTCTCCGCCGCCAGACAGCCTTTTAGGTTATCTGAAAATCATGAATCTCAAAGAAATTGAGACCATGATGAAACTAAATATCACGATTGGCGTATCACATATTGTGCTCGCGAATACGGCCCGTTGTCTGCACATGACCTCGTGGCATGAGCGCATTCAACCGATTGGCTGGTCAATAGTCGCACTCGGCGGTCTCGCAACTTATTTAGGCAACGGCACTCCAGTGGCACATGCCGGACCCATTGCGATTGTCCTTGGACTTCTCGCAATTGGCTTCTTCGCGAGCAACCGTCCTGTCAATTCACTCTCTTCTGCTGGCATGCGTGTGTTCGACGGGTTCGCCGCACTGGCGCGCATCGTCAATATGTTCAGCGATATCCTGAGCTACATGCGATTGTTCGCGCTGGGACTTGCGGCGGCCTCACTCGCCGAAACAATCAATAGTCTGTCCGGGCAGCTGATGCATGCAGTTCCCGGCATCGGTCTGCTAGTGGCGCTGTTCGTGCTGGTCATCGGGCACGCTATAAACATTGGACTTGGAATAATCGCAGGCTGTGTGCACGGGCTGCGCCTAAATGTCATAGAATTTTTCAATTGGGCATTGACGGACGAGGGCAAACCCTTCCGTCCATTCAAGAAAGAGGAGACAGGCCTGTGAACGAGTTCGTACTGGCCCTTGGATGGTTTGGCCTTTATGCACCTGTAGCGCTCGGAGCCATAGGAAGTGCGTGGGGCTGTGCCCTCGGCGGCAGCGCCGCAATCGGCGCAATGCTGGATTCAGACGGTGGATATGGCAGGTTCATTGGCGCCTCACTGATGCCCTCCTCCCAAGTCATCTATGGCATTGTAATCATGTTCACCCTTCAAAGGGAGACCATGAGCGCGGAAGCAGGAGCGGCAATGTTCGGCATCGGCGTGCTCGCAGGCTTTGCGCTGATGTATACCGGGATCCGGCAGGGTGAAGTTTTGGCCTCGGCAATTCACGCGTCCAAGGCCAAGCCAGAGATATTCGGCGTCTCCCTCGCTCCGGCAGCAGTGCTCGAGGGCTTTTCGGTCTTTGCCCTTGTCTTTGCGCTGGTCTTGGCCGGCAGCATCCCAACCTAACAGCAGTAGTAGGAGAGCCGGACATGGCCAGCCATGACGAAAAGGCGAGCTCCGCGGCCGGTGCTGGCGTTCAGGCGCTTATAGAGCGTTTGAAAAGCGAAGGTGTCGAGGCGGGGCAAAGCGAAGCGGAAGCAATTCTTAAAAAGGCTCAGGCTGACGCTGAAAGGCTTGTTCAAAATGCCGAAGCAAAGGCTCAGGCAATCCTCGAAAAAGCCCATAAAGAAGCGGCCGAAGAGCGATCTGCCACACTTGATGGGCTCAAGATAGCTGCGCGTGACATGGTGCTGTCGCTGCGCAACGAGCTTGACCGCAGCATTCAAACCGAGGCTTCCCGGTTGATCGGGGTTACCCTGTCCGAAGACGATTTCCTGCAAAAACTCATTCTGTCGATTGCGGCCAAAGCCAAAGAAGACGCCGGCATTACCAATGCCGACAAGTTGGACATCGTACTTCCGGAACGCGCTGTTACGTTTGATGAATTGAAACAGGCACCGGAAAAGGCGGAAGCAGGCACGCTTACGCATTTTGTAGTCGCCCTTGCCGGAGACGTTCTGCGCGACGGGGTAACCTTCTCTACTGCACCGGGGCTTACGGGAATAAGGATCAAACTGACAGATAAGGATGTTTCGATCGACATCACGGAAGAGGCTGTTGCTGAGCTTTTGAAAACGCATCTGCAACCGCGCCTGCGTGCTATCATGGAGGGTGTTCTGCGCTGAGGACGATACCTCGGCCGCGCCGCGAGCCATGTCCGATAAATTTCGTTACATCACACTGATCTCGAGCCTGCCTTATCTTGGCAAACTGTTCTCACAAAAGTCTGTTCCGGTTTCGGAGTTCAGGCTGAGAGAGCGGCTTAAGATGCTCGATGACGGGCATAAAGATCTGCTTGAGAAAGTCATCTCGGTCACCGCTTGGGCCGGTGTCGCAAAGCTGGATACAGATGCAGATGTCGTCAGACTTGCGGAAACAGTGATCGATGCCGTGCACGAATATCCAGCACTGCAGGACCTGGTGCGCGTTCGCATGGAAACGAGAACCATAATTGCGGCGCTGCGCCGCAGGCAGCATGGCGACCAAAGTGCAGGCGATATTCACACGTGGGGCTACGGTCGCTGGCGGACCCGAATTTCCGACAATTGGAGCGACCCGTCCTTCGGCATGGGCCATTTCATGCCATGGATTGCGGAGGCAAATGGTCTAATGCGTAAGGGAGACCATATCGCGATGGAGCGTCTTAGCCTTACAGAAGTGTTCCGCCAACTCGACCGACAAGCGGCGACACATGCGTTCGATTTTGAAGCTGTTGTTATTTATGTCCTGCGGTGGACGATCGTACAGCGTTGGTCGACATACAATGGCGAGGCAGCTGCGACGCGCCTGCGCAAACTGATTGATCAGGCCCTTAAGACCGCCCCAGACCTTCCCGGACCGCCCCTCGGCGCCACCCAACAGGAGGAGGCCCCAGCATGACAACCCATGTGCAGCTGCCGGAACCGACAGCCGAAGTTATTGCAGTCCAAGACGATCTGGTGACAATTGCCCCGCTTGGCGATCATCCGCTGATCAAAAATGAAGTCGTCTACATTATCCCTCACGGACCCGAACGGGAAGGGAAGCCGGCTGAGTATTTAAAGGCCGAGGTTTTGCGCGTGCGCGGTAAATCGGCTGAAGCACAGGTGTTTGAAAGTACGACGGGTGTACGTGTCGGCGACCAGGTAGTGCAAAGCGGCGAAATGCTCAGTGTGGCCCTCGGGCCCGGCCTGCTCAGCACGGTTTTTGACGGCTTGCAAAATCCTCTGGCTGAAATCGCGTCCGAACACGGCTTCTTCCTACCGCGTGGAGTGCTGACAAATGCTCTCGATGCAACCCGTAAATGGGCCTTCACACCAAAAGTGAAGTCAGGTGATGCAATAACAGCAGGTGACATTCTCGGAACCGTTCCGGAAGGGCGTTTCGAGCACAAGATCATGGCACCGTTCACATTGACTGGCGCCTGGACGGTTGAACGCATCCGCGAGGGTTCGTTTACGACACAGGAGATTGTTGCAACCCTTACCAATAAGAATGGGCAAACGCGCGACCTAACCCTTGTGCAGCACTGGCCTGTTCGCCGCGCAATACCCGACCGCCTCGTATCACTTGGCAAGTCCGAGCGGCTCTATCCGAGCGAGCCCCTGATCACCACCATTCGATTGATTGACACCTTCTTTCCAATCGCACGCGGGGGAATGGGCTGCATTCCAGGGCCGTTCGGGGCCGGTAAAACCGTGTTGCAGTCGCTGATCTCGCGGTTTTCCGCGGTAAATATCGTAATCGTCGTGGCTTGTGGCGAGCGTGCCGGCGAGGTCGTCGAAACGATAACCGAATTTCCACATCAGCCGGATCCGTCGGGTGACGGAACACTGATGGATCGCACTGTGATCGTCTGCAACACCTCATCCATGCCCGTCGCCGCTCGAGAGGCATCGATATACACCGGCTTGACCTTGGGCGAATACTACCGGCAGATGGGCTATGATGTTCTTCTCATCGCCGATTCCACATCCAGATGGGCCCAGGCAATGCGCGAGACGTCGGGACGACTGGAAGAAATCCCTGGAGAAGAAGCATTTCCCGCCTATCTTGATAGCTCGATTAAGGGGGTCTATGAGCGCGCCGGCGTCATCAGAACCGCCGACGGCGACACCGGCAGTTTGACCATGATTGGCACCGTGTCGCCTGCGGGGGGTAATTTCGAAGAGCCTGTCACGCAATCCACCCTTGGAACGGTGAAAACCTTTCTGGGCCTGTCCGCCGACCGGGCGTACAAACGCTTTTACCCTGCAGTCGATCCACTTCTATCGTGGTCGCGTTATCCCATACAGCTCGAAAACTGGTTTCGCGACAATATCGGCGCTGACTGGGCCAGCCGTGTTGAAGAGATGATTGAGTTGTTGCAGCGCGGTGACGAAATATCGCGCATGATGCAGGTCACCGGCGAAGAAGGCATTTCAACCGAGGACTTTGTCCTCCAGCAAAAAGCGTTGTTCCTCGATATGGTTTATCTGCAGCAGGATGCTTTTGACGGTGTCGACATATCAGCGCCGCTTGCCCGCCAGCAAGAGACATTTGACATTGTATACCGCGTCGCGAAACACGACTTCGGATTCGATAGCAAAGACGCCGTTCGCTCGTTCTTTACCGAATTAACCTCGTTGTTCAAAAATCTGAATTATGCGGCCGAGGGGTCTCAAGAACGAAACAACCTTAAGGACAAGATAGAATCGACACTCAGCTCGGCCCTCAGAACTTCGGGATAGACTTACTTGAGTAGATCCGGGTCGAGATCGACGAGCGCGCCGCGTTGGCCGATGACTTGGGCTGCAATTTTAGATCCGTACTGAACAGCATCTACAGGCGTTTCGTCAGCCAGCAACTTCGCGAGAAAGCCAGCGTTGAAACTGTCGCCTGCCGCTGTAGTGTCGACAACCTTCGCCGCACGCTGAGCTTGAACGGTGGTTTGGCCTTCAAATGTCGACAGCAAAATGTCGTTCGGGCCATTTTTTACGACAAGTAGATTCGCGCCCGCTTTTTTGTAACGATTGACGGTTTTTTGCGGATTTTCGTCACTAAAATAACGGGCTTCATCTTCGAATGACGGCATGACGATATCACAAATCCGAGCTGCAGCCATGATCTGACGGCACATCACGTCTTCGTTTTCCCACAATTGCGGCCTCAGATTGGGATCAAATGCAACCTGCACACCGTTTCGCCGCGCCTTTTCCAATTGATCCAGGAAAACGGCCCGATCTGCTTCGGGAAGAATGGCGAGCGTGATTCCGCTGAAAAAGATAATGCCCGCAGCAACAAAAGCTGCCTCAATATGGTCAGAACGGGCCGCTAGCCGGCGTGCTGCAGAGTTTTCGCGCCAATATGTGAAGCTGCGCTCTCCGCCATCCAGCTGAGTGACATAAAGCCCAACGGTCCGGTTGGGAACGGTGGATATGTGCGAAGTGTCAATTGAAGAGGCTTCCATAAACGCGTGCATTTGTGCAGAAAGCTGATCTTCTCCAATACATGTGCAATACGAAACTCGCCAATCTACCGGTAGAAGCTGCCGCGCATACCATGCCGTGTTCAAAGTGTCGCCCGCGAAGTTCATCTTGAATAAATCGTTGTCGAACGGTGCCATCTCCACCATGCATTCGCCAACTGATAAAAACGTTGGTGTCACAACACTTGGCTCCAGTTAGCCATCAACAATAATCAATACGAAACGATTTAAGTCATGGCGTGCAATTGGATCGAGCGCAAGCTTTTCTGGCACCTATGGCACGCGCTGAATACATCGGCGGTGTACAGGCAAGAGCACGCGTTGCGGCGGGCCGCAACCCGGTCATCATCGCCGTTAAGCTGATCCAAGTGCAAAAGGCCGCGAAAACGCGGCCTTTTGCAAAGGTATTACAGCGCCAACTAAACAAAGCGAAAAACGACAATCCCATAAACGATTGCAATCGCGAGTGGGGCCCAGAGCGGCGTCCCCATCAAACCCAGCCAAGCCAGGAAGATGAACGCGCTTCCAAGGAGCGAGATGAACAGGCGATCACCCCGCGTTGTTTCCAAACCAAGAATTCCATGGCGTGGTCCGCCACCTGGGGAAAGATACTCCCATACACCCATGGTCAGAATACAAAGCGCCACAAAAATGAAGAAGGCTGCTGTCGGCCATGTCCAGGCCATCCAGGAAAGACCCATAGTACGTCTCCTTGTCAGACCCGGCCGAGGGCAAAGCCCCGGGCGATGTAGTTGCGGACGAAGTAAATCACGATAGCTCCGGGTATAATGGTCAACGTTCCCGCCGCTGCCAAAAGCCCAAGATCATACCCGGAGGTTGACGCAGTTCGGGTCATGGTCGCCGCGATTGGCTTGGCGTCTACGGCCGTCAACGTCTTGGCGAGCAGCAATTCCACCCAAGAGAACATAAAGCAGAAAAAAGCGGCCACACCGATCCCGGCAGCAATGGTCGGGATGAAGATTTTGATGAAGAACCTTGGGAACGAATAGCCGTCTACGTAAGCCGTCTCATCGAGTTCCTTCGGCACCCCTGACATGAACCCTTCCAGGATCCAGACCGCGAGCGGGATGTTGAACAGCGTATGCGCGAGCGCGACCGCCCAGTAAGTATCGAACAGCCCGACCGCCGAATAGAGCTGGAAAAACGGCAAGGCAAACACGGCAGCCGGCGCCATGCGATTAGTCAGCAACCAGAAAAACAAGTGCTTGTCGCCCAAGAACCGATAGCGTGAGAACGCATAGGCAGCTGGAAGAGCGACCGCAACAGAGAGGACCGTATTGATAGACACGTAGGCGAGCGAGTTCACGTAGCCCATGTACCAGGTCGGATCCGTGAAGATCGTGATGTAGTTTTCGAGGGTGAACTCGCGTGGCCAGAGAGTGAAGTCACCCAGGATCTCGTTGGTTGTCTTGAACGACATGTTGACCAGCCAGTAGATCGGCAGCAACAGGAAGAGAATATAAAGAGCGGGCACGAAGCGGCTTAGGTTTCTCATTAGTTTGCCTCGTTACGCATCATGACAGTGTAGAAGACCCAGCTCATCGCTAGAATGATCAGGAAGTAGATTAGCGACATGGCAGCAGCTGGACCGAGGTCGAACTGGCCGAGCGCGATCTTTACAAGATCAATCGACAAGAGGGTTGTGGAGTTGCCCGGGCCGCCACCCGTCAGCACGAACGGTTCGGTATAGATCATAAAGCTGTCCATGAACCGCAACAGAATTGCTATTGTCAGGACCCGTTTCATCTTCGGCAGCTGGATATAGCGGAAGATTGCGAGCGGTTTCGCACCGTCAATTTTCGCGGCTTGATAATATGCGTCCGGGATCGACACCAAGCCCGCATAGGCGAGCAGTACGACCAAGGATGTCCAATGCCAGACATCCATCAGGATCATCGTAAACCAGGCATCACCAGGCTGACGGGTGAAGTTATAATCGAAGCCTATCGCGTTGAGCGTGCGCCCGAGCAAACCGATATCGGGCAGCGCAAAGATGTTCCACATGGCGCCAACCACATTCCACGGGATCAGCAACGGCAAAGCCATCAGCACGAGGCAGACCGGCACCCAAGGACCTTTTCGTGGCATGGTCAGTGCTATTAGAACACCGAGCGGAATCTCGATCGCAAGAATTGAGAAAGTGAAGATCATCTGCCGCCCGAGCGACGCATGAAAGCGCTCCGACGTCAGGACCTGCTCGAACCACATCACGCCGGCCCAAAAAAACGTGTTGTCACCAAACGTTTCCTGAACCGAGTAGTTCACCACCGTCATGAGCGGAATGATCGCGTTAAAGGCGACCAATGCCAAAACCGGCAGAACGAAGAACCAGGCCTTCTGGTTTTCAATCTTATTCATGGCTATTGTCCCCGCTCACCAGCCAACCATCGCGATAGACCTGCGTGTGGTCGCTCCTGAATGCCAGATGCGCATGTTTTTCAGGGATCTCGACGCCTTCTGGAACCAGTAGCTTGATGCTGTGATCACCCTTCCGCGTATGAACGATTTGAAACCGTCCGGCATCGGAGACTTTTGCAATTTCAACCGGGACCCCTGCATCCGACAATTTTACGAACTCCGGCCGGACACCAAGTTCTAGGCCTTCTTCGTACTTGCATGCAGACGCATTCCAGCTACCTAATTCGATGCCTTCGTAAAACGCCTTACCGCCCTTTACTTGGCATGGCAGCACGTTCATGCCGGGAGAACCGATAAAGTGGCCGACAAATGTGTGCTGCGGGCGCTCGAAAAGGTCGACCGGTGTGCCAATCTGCACTACCTGGCCGTCCTTCATGACAACAACTTTGTCGGCAAACGTAAGAGCTTCGGTTTGGTCGTGGGTCACGTAGATCATCGTCGTACGAACGCGCTGGTGCAATTCTTTCAACTTCGAACGCAGTTGCCACTTCAGGTGCGGGTCAATAACTGTGAGCGGCTCGTCGAACATGATGACATTCACATCGGTCCGCACGAGGCCGCGACCGAGAGATATCTTCTGCTTTCCGTCGGCCGTGAGACCGGACGCACGCTTGTCGAGCGTCGATGTCAGATCGATCATCTCTGCAATTTCGCGAACCCGTTTGTCGACTTCGGCTTCCGCAACACCTCGGTTGCGCAGGGGGAAGGCCAAGTTGTCATAGACGGTCATCGTGTCGTAGACGACAGGGAACTGGAACACCTGCGCGATATGCCGCTCATCGGGCTGCATGCGCGTTACATCTTGCCCGTCAAACAGGATTTCGCCGTGGCTCGGGGTTAGCAAACCGGAGATGATGTTCAAGAGAGTTGTCTTTCCGCAGCCCGATGGCCCAAGAAGCGCGTATGCACCTCCATCTTCCCAATCTACATCCAATTGCTGAAGAGCATAATCCGTAGGCTTTGACGGATTGGGCATGTAGCTGTGGCGCAAGCCCTTGAGAGTTATTTTCGCCATGCTGGCTCCTACAAATTTGCGCCGTGCATTATCCGGCCACCAGGGCGCCGGAGGCATCGAAATAGAATGCTTGGGACACGTCAGCGAACAGTTGTTCGACTTCGCCCACCTCGACCGGGTGAACCCCGTGGGACTGAGACACCCATGTGCGCCCCCCGATAGTGAAGTGGATAACGCTCTCTGAGCCGCTGATTTCCGTAACCAGCACTTCCCCACTTACCTCAATCGATTGGCCACCGTCATCTTGCGGTGTCACGTGATGCGGACGCAGACCTAGAGTATACTTTCCGTCTGCAAGCGATGCTGCCGCACCGGTTGCGGGCCAGCTGCCACCTCCGGAAAGTGTAATCGTTGAGCCGGATTTCACAACGTCTCCATGGTTGATCGGCGGCTCGGAGAAGACCTCGGCGCTAATCAAGTCTTTCGGATTGCGATAAATTTCGCTGGTTGGACCAAACTGTGTGACCCTGCCTTCATGCAAGGTCGCAGTATTGCCGCCAAATAGAAGTGCCTCGACCGGTTCTGTCGTTGCATAAACCACGACACAGTTCCGGTCGGCAAACAGCCGAGGGAGTTCGTCGCGAAGTTCTTCGCGCAACTTGAAGTCCAGGTTGGCAAGCGGCTCGTCCAAAAGCACAAGGTCGGCGTCTTTAACAAGCGCCCGCGCCATAGCTGTGCGCTGCTGCTGTCCGCCGGATAATTCGGATGGCCGCCGGTCAAGCATACCTGATAGCTTCATGAGTTCGGACATTTCGCCGACCCGGCGCTTTATTTCGCCTTCAGCAACGCCTGCCACCCGAAGCGGGGAGGCGATGTTCTCAAAGACGCTAAAATTCGGGTAGTTGATGAACTGCTGATAGACCATCGATACGTTGCGCTTTTGCACCGGCGTCTTGGTGACATCCCGACCATTGAAGCGCAGTTCGCCGGTCGTCAGTTTATCGAGCCCCGCCATCATCTGCATCAAGGTGGTCTTGCCGGAAAGTGTGGTGCCCAACAAGATGTTAAGACCGCCTGGTTCCAGCTTGAGGTCTGTCGGATAAATGTGTTGTTCGACACCGACCCGCTTGGAGACGTTGATCAATTCAAGAGACATGAGCCATTCGCATTAAATCGCGCCGGGTAACATTATTCCGCAGGCGTCAGAAGAGGGCTCCCGGGGCGCCGATGCGTCCCGGGAGTGCTGAGTGCGTCGGGAGGACGCTTAGTTTTCGGACCAGCCAGCAATTAGGTCTTCGTACTTGACCGTTACACCCTGCGGCTTTTCGTTTTCGAGCTTCGCTTTAGCGCCACCTTTGCCGAGCCATTCGGATGCGTCTTTTGGCTCGTTCAAACGCGGGCCACAGCCGCCATAAGTGTCATTCGCCTCATCAGCACGCTGCATACGAGCCATAATGGTATCCATCTCTTCGGCGAGACGGTCCATGGCTTCCTGCGGCGTAAAGGCGCCGGAGTTAACGTCACCAATTTGCTGCCACCAAAGCTGTGCGAGCTTCGGGTAGTCAGGCACGTTGACACCGGTCGGCGTCCACATTTCGCGATCAGGCGAGCGATAGAATTCGACCACGCCACCGAGGGCCGCAGCGCGCTCGGTAAAAGATCCGTGGCGAACAGTGCTGTCACGCGCGAATGTGAGACCAACGTGGCTCTTTTTGGTGTCTACGGTCTTGGAAGTCACAAACTGTGCATAAAGCCATGCCGCTTTGGCGCGGTCTTCTGGAGTGGACTTCAAGATCGTCCAGGAACCCACATCCTGATAGCCGACCTTCTGGCCTTTTTCCCAATAAGGACCATGCGGAGACGGTGCTGCACGCCACAGTGGCATGCCTTCTTCGTCGACGGTGTTGTTGCCTTCCGAGCGCGGCTTGACCATGTCAGCGAGAAACGCGGTGTACCAGAAAATCTGCTGGGCAACGTTGCCCTGGGACAGCGCTGGAAGCGACTGGTAGAAGTCGTAGTCGGCTGCTGCTGGCGGAGCGTAGGCGCGCAGCCACTCATCCCACTTGCGGATCGCATAGACAGCAGCTGGACCGTTTGTGCCGCCGCCACGGGAGACGGATGCACCTGCCGGATTACAGGAGCCTTCCTCCATGCGGATGCCCCACTCGTCGATCGGTTTGCCGTTCGGGAGGCCGACTGAGCCCGCGCCAGCCATGGAAAGCCATGCGTCGGTCATGCGCCATCCGAGATCGGGTGCGCGCTTGCCGTAGTCCATGTGGCCGAACACCTGAACGTCGTCGATTTCCTTAACGTCGTTCGTAAAGAAGTCGGCGATGTCTTCGTAGGCTGACCAGTTGACCGGAACACCGAGGTCATAGCCGTACTTCTCTTTGAAGCGGGCCTGATAGTCTGGATTGTCAAACCAGTCCTTCCGGAACCAGTAAAGGTTCGCGAACTGCTGGTCAGGAAGCTGATAGAGGTCGCCGTCCGGGCCTGTCGTAAAGCTGAGACCCATGAAGTCTTCGAGATCCAAAGTCGGCGAGGTCACATCTTTACCGGCGCCAGCCATCCAGTCTGTCAGGTTTACTGCAGCTTGAAGACGGGAGTGTGTACCGATCAAATCTGAATCGTTGACGTACGCATCATAGAGATTGCGGTTCGTCTGCATTTGGGTTTGAACCGCCTGGACCACTTCACCCTCGCCGAGGATCTGGTGGTTGACCTTGATGCCGGTAATTTCTTCAAATGCCTTCGTCAGAACGCGCGACTCATATTCATGAGTCGGGATACCTTCGGACAAGACATTGATTTCCATGCCGCGGAACGGTTCAGATGCTTGGACGAACCATTCCATTTCGGACATCTGCTCGTCTTTGCTCAAGACCGACGGCTGGAACTCGTTGTCGATCCACATTTCGGCTTCTTCCATTCCAGCGTAAGCGGCGCCGGAATAAGCCAGAACAGCCGCAGCAGCGACTGCGGACAAGAATCTTTGTTTCATTAGGTCCTCCCTAGTATTCCCGCATTTGCAGGCAAAACGAATATCAGGCGAAACAAAATGAAGGTCAATGGAAAATTGGCCCGGCGGTTTTCAGATTGGTCTACACACATCCGCCTACTTTCTGATCAAAAAAAGAAAAAGTCCTTTTCCATCAATGAACCACACGCATTTGGCTGGAAATTGATGCAAGGAAAATACCGTCACAATCCTGTTAAATTTTGTGCAGCTGCAACGGTAACATCAGGATATACATGCGCCGATAACGAAACCCGCGCGGTTTCGAGCAGTCAATGCCCCCGGACTTTCTACAGGATCACCGGAGCTGTAAAGAGCTCGGGCCAATTCAAAATGAGTTCTAGATCGTAAGGTGGCGCTTGCTGGCCGCGGCCTCAATGCCTTGAAGGTGCATTATCCAACACCCAAAGATCCAAGCGCAGATGACAGCAATCCGCACACCTTGCCATATTTATTTGATGCCGGCGCGCATAAAGCTTTGTACAAATTGGCGCTGAAACAGCAGAAACGCGATCAATAACGGCCCGGACGTAATGAGTGTTGCCGCATTGATTACGGACCATTCAATTCCGCTATCAATTGCAGAAAACACGCTCAGACCGACTGTTACCGGCCGGGTTTCCACGGAGTTGGTCACAATCAATGGCCAAAGGAAATTGTTCCAATGATGACTCACAGAGACGAGCCCATAGGCAAGGTAGGTCGGCTTGGCCAGCGGGATGTACACCCGCCAAAGTACTCCCAGAAATGAAGAGCCTTCAATACGGGCTGCTTCATCGAGCTCTTTGGGAATGGTTTTGAATGTCTGGCGCAACAAGAAAATCCCAAAGCCCGATGCAACGTAGGGCAGCGCAATAGCCGGAATTGTGTCGACAAGATCCAACAGACGCATCGTTTTATAGTTTTCGACGATGAGGATGTCCGGCATCACGAGCAGCTGCAGCAGAACCAGCGCAAAAAGGACGTTGCGTCCGGGAAACTCGAAACGCGCAAACGCATAGGCTGCCAGAGTACACAAAAAAAACTGGCATGCGAGAATCATGGTCACAAGGATGAAAGTGTTTAAAAAATATCGGGCAAATGGAGCAGCTTCCCATGCCTTGACGAAGTTGTCATATGTCAGCGGTGCAAACAGCTCGAAGCGCGCCTCATAGGCTGCCGGATGAATGGCGGTCCAAACCGCGTAGGCGAGTGGCAAGATCCAAATCAGAGCGAGTGCCCAGGCCGCGAGCGTATTTAAAAAGCGATCAAATGTCTGGCCCATGCTGTTCATTTGTAGTGCACCTTCCGGTCGAAGAAGAAAAACTGGCCGATTGCGAGCAGCGACAAAAGAACCAGCAGCGCGACAGTGAGCGTCGCCGCATAACCGGTTTCCCAAAACCGGAAAGCAGTCTCGTATATATAAAAGAGCAGTAAAGACGACGCGTTGTCTGGCCCACCATCGGTCAGGATAAAAATGTGATCGACCAGACGAAACGAATTGATCACTGCGTTGACCGATACGAATAATGTGGTTGGCATGAGCAAAGGGAAGGTAATACGCCAGAAAATGATCCAACGCCCTGCCCCTTCGATTTGCGCAGCTTCTTTCAACGAGACAGGTATCGCTTGCAATGCAGCGAGATAGAAGATCATAAAAAACCCGGCTTCCTTCCAGACGGTAACAACAATCACTGCATTGAGGGCCGTCTCCGGGTTACCCAAGTAGTTCGAAGCCGACCAGCCAAACAGAAAACCTGTAATCTGGTCGAACAGGCCAAACCCTGGAGTGTAGAAGAACAACCAGATATTGGCGACGGCAATCAAGGGAAGAACGGTCGGTGTGAAATAAGCCATCCGCACGAAACCGCGCCCAGCAAGCCGGTCATTGACCCAGAGCGCCATCAAGATTGCAAGGCCAACGGACACCGGGATCGTGCCGATGGCGAACCAAAGGTTGTTCCACAGCACCTTCCAAAACACAGGATCCGCTAGCATTCGCTCATAATTATCAACCCCGAGGAACTTCGCCGGACGCCGGCCCCTTGGCGTTGAATAGAAGCTGTTAATCAGAGTCGTGATTGCCGGGATGTGGGTGAATGCGAACAGGAATACCATTGCAGGCAAAAGCAGCAACCACCCATAGATCCATTCACGCTTGATCATGTGCCCGCAAACCCGGTTCAGAACAAAAAGACGAGGGGCGGCACAATTTGCACCGCCCCGAAGCTGTGTCAGCGATATTCAGTTAGGATCGCGTCAGCTTGTTGCTGAGCTTCCTTAAGAGCCTCTTCAGGCGTCTTTGTTCCTGTAATAGCGGCAGCAAGCGCATCATTGAAAATGCCGGTAACCCGTTGGTTCTGATAGGTTGACAGCTCTGCCTTGGCGTATTGCAGTTGATCACGGGCGACAAGAACCGCCGGGAAACCTTCAACATATTGCTTCATGGTTTCTGTTTCCCAGGTTTCCGGGCGTGGTGCGACATATCCAGTCGCCATGGTCCACTTTGCAGATTGCTCAGGAGCAGTGATCCACTTGACGAAGTCGACTGCTGCCTGGTTTTGCTCGTCGCTTCCGCCCTTAAAGAGATAGAAGTTACCACCGCCTGTCGGCGCGCCGCGCTGTACCTTTTCGGGAAGCATGGCAACACCGAACTCAAACGGGGCGTTATCGCGAACGTTGGTAAGGTTGCCTGTAGACGTCCACATCATCGCTGTCTGACCTTCAAAAAAGGCTTTCGGAGTTGCCCCCCACTCGATAATGCCCGGTGCCATAACTTCGTATTTTGTGCTCAGATCAACCAAGTACTGCAGGGCTTCAACTGCTTTCGGGTCATCGAAATTCGTCTGATTGCCCTCAGAGTTCGCTAGGATAACGCCGTTTTCAATCGCGAGACCTTGGAACAACCAGTAAGGAAAGCCGGAAGAGGGAATGCGTACACCCCATTGGGTAACATTGCCGCTATCGTCCTTCTTGGTGAGCTTTTTGCCAAACTCAACCATTTCGTCCCAAGTTGCAGGCGCAACATCAGGATCAAGACCTGCTTCTTTGAAGGCCTCTTTGTTCCAGTAAAGCACCGGTGTGGAACGCTGGAATGGGATACCGTAGGTCTTGCCGTCGGTTTGGCTGTTTTCCATGAATGCCTGGTAGAACCCGTTCAGCCACTCTTTGTCTTCTTCGCTCGTCAGATAGTCATCGAAGGAGACAATCAGGTCTTCGTCAATGAGTGTGAACATGTCGACCGACAGGATAACTGAAAGCTGAGGCGGGTTGCCGCCGCGCGAGGCTGTAATCGCCTTGGCGACAGTGTCCTGGTAGGACCCAGCGTAGACAGCATCAATGTTCACATCAGGGTTCTGCGCGACATACTCGGCAGTAAGTTCTTGAATGGTTTCTGCAGCGCTACCGCCCACAGCCACTGGAAAATAGAATTGGAGATCGACAGCGTGGGCCGAGGCCCATGTGCTGACCGTTAGCGCCGTGGCGGCAACGGCTTTAAGAAAAGAGGACTTCAACATTTGCAGACTTCCTTTGTTTGAGCCTCCGCGAACAACGCGGTCGCTGCGCCACTCTCCGGCACAGAAGGTTAGGCACGCAGCCGCGCACCAATTTCGGTTTGAAGGTCATCCCGCCGGCGCCCGCTAGCGGTGTCAAAAACGTGAAGGTCTTCAGGGCTGAAAGAAAACTGCGCTGATTGACCAGGTGCCAGCATGTTCGCAGCGGGAAGCCTCGCCTGAAAGCCAGTTCCAGCAACCATACAGTCAGCCAAAACATCGGCACCGAGGAATTCAACGGCCCGAACGGTTCCAGCAATTGGTCCTTCGGACGAAAATTTGAGCGCCTCGGGACGCACGCCAAGCGTCAGGTCGGACGCATCAGAAAGCACACCGAAGATCTCAGCCGGAAACAGGTTCATCGGCGGTGTTCCAATGAAACGTGCGGCAAATGGAGTAGATGGCCGCTCATACAAATGACGCGGAGCTGCAGCCTGCTCTACCTTGCCCTTATTCAAAAGCACAACCTGGTCGGCCATAGTGATCGCTTCAACCTGATCGTGCGTCACATATACCATGGTGAAACCGAGTTGCTGCTGCAGAGCCCGGATCTCAAGGCGCATTTCGTGACGCAACTTGGCATCAAGATTGGACAATGGCTCGTCCATCAAACAAACGGGTTTTTCCGCGATGATGGCGCGTCCCAACGCAACGCGCTGCTGTTGCCCACCGGAAAGTTGAGCCGGTTTTCGGTCCAGCAGGGCAGACAGTCCCAGCAGAGCAGCCACCCGCTTCAACTTCTCATCCCGCCGTTCGCGCGCGACCCGACGCACTTTCAAGCCAAACACAATATTTTCAGCAACGCTCAAATGCGGAAACAGTGCATAGGACTGAAACACCATGGAAAGGTCCCGCTCAGAGCACCCTTTGCGGGTCACATTCTCATCACCAATACGGATCGCACCGCTGTCAGTCGTTTCAAGCCCGGCAATCATTCTCAGGGTTGTGGATTTTCCACAGCCGGACGGCCCCAAAAGAGCTGTAAAACTTCCAGCAGGAACATCGATCGTCAAACCATCGACCGCGACTGCCCCGCCCCAGGTTTTTGAAATACCCTCAAGGTGGATCGCCTTGCCGCATCTTGTCTCTTGAGAAGCGGTAGTCATGACGCGGCATCCTCGTCAGCTACGTGAAGCTCCGTCCCCGACTGAGCAAGAAGGTTTGAAATTTCATCTGAAATAGGCCGATCGGTGAAGACCGCAGACACATCCGACATCCGTCCGCCGCGCACATGAGCCGTACGGCCAAACTTTGTGTGATCGAGAACCAGAAAAGACTGCCGGCAATTGTCAAGGATCGATTGACGGGCGGCTACCTCGTCCTCATGAAAATCGAGGAGCGTGCCGTCCTCATCAACACCCGCCACACCGAAGATACCCACATCCACTTTATATCGATTGAAGAACTCCTGTGTGGATGTCCCCAGAACATCCCGGTCGCCGTGGCGCAGCCGTCCACCGGCGATCGTCACCTGGAATGACGGGTTTGAAGATGCACTAAACGCAACATTCAGATTGTTGGTGAATACGGCCAAGCTGTCATGACCCGTTAATGACTGCATGACGATTTCGGGCGTAGTCCCAATTGAGAACGCCAAGGATTGGCCATTCGACACATGCTTGGCGACCATAGATGCAATCAGTTTTTTCTCTGAGATATTAAGTATCTGACGCGTGCTGTAGTGAATGTTTGAGGATGGCGCTGGAGGCTCCACCCCTCCATGGGTGCGGCGCAAAATACCCAGTTCACATAGCCCGTTTACGTCCCGGCGGATGGTCTGCGTAGTCACTTCAAAGAGTTCGGCCAGATGCTCGACCGAAGCAAACCCGGCTTTTTGAACCAGTTCCGCGATTTCCGCCTGACGTTTTGAAATATCTACGTGTCCCAGCATTTTTGCTCCCTGCGCCCCTCCCCCTTGAACACCAATCCGGGTCCGAGCAGGCACCCTGCCGGATCCGATGTCGGCGCAACAAAGCGTCGGATAACATCGTGATAGTATGTTCATATGAACGTATATTAACGCTCATATGAACATGTTATGACAAAGAATGATCTTACATGGGGACTGCTTTTAGAACAGCGGCAAAAGGCGTGACGGCGCTTTAATCTGGCAAATCTCAGCCGATCAAACGATCACTAGCATTAAAAAGTATGAATTCTTTCATATAGTTGCCGGACCAGACCGAAGGCACGGGCTGCTAGGTACGCTCCAGACTAGTCGCGTATCAGCTCATAGTTTTCCCGTACTCAATTAGCTGGAGACGGAATGCGTTCTGGAAACCGCGCTCAGCAACTGACAAATACCGTGTCAGCTCCGATATAAAAACGATACGCCGTTTTCATCGAACAAATGCAACTTTTCCGGTGCTGCGATCAGCTTTAGATGGGTGCCACGCTGGATCTGATGAATTCCTGGCAACTTGGCAATCAGTGCCGGTGCATCGCTCTTTGGTTTGAAATACAAGACCGTTGTTTCACCAAGCGCTTCAATGATCTCCACATCCGCTGAAACCAGAAAATCGTCACCTTCGACCAAACTCAAATCCTCGGGCCGGACCCCGAGCTTGACCGCATTACCCTGATCCTCGGCCCGAGTGGGGATCGGCAATGTTGCGTGGCCGCCATCGGCCATTATCACCGAAGTTCGAGGCCCAGTTTCCGTAACTTTCGCCTCAATCAAGTTCATGGCCGGAGAGCCGATGAACTGTGCGACAAACGTATTGGCTGGTCTTTCGTAGAGCTCAAGAGGCGCACCGACCTGTTCGATACCACCCCCATGTAGAACCACGATGCGTGTCGCAAGCGTCATTGCCTCAACCTGGTCATGGGTCACGTAGATCATAGTGCTGTCGGGCATGCTCTCTTTTAGCTGCGCAATCTCGATCCGCGTTGCAACGCGCAACGCTGCATCGAGATTGGAGAGCGGCTCATCAAACAGGAAAACCTTTGGATCACGAACGATTGCGCGCCCGATCGCAACACGCTGGCGCTGGCCACCCGACAACGCTTTCGGAAGCCGGTCCAGGTATTGAGACAGCTGCAGCATGTCGGCAGCTGAGCGGACGGCCGTATCGATTTCCTGCCGCGACTTGCCCGCAAGCTTTAGCGAAAATGCCATGTTGTCATAGACGGTCATGTGCGGATACAGCGCATAGGACTGAAACACCATGGCTATGCCGCGCTGTGCGGGCGGCAGATCGTTTACCACGACATTGTCGATATCGAGTGTTCCGCCCGTTATCTTCTCCAATCCCGCAATCATCCTCAACAAAGTCGATTTGCCACAGCCCGACGGCCCCACAAAGACGACCAATTCACCCTGTTCAATATCCAGATCGATATCCCTGAGAACTTCCATCGATCCATAAGCTTTCGAGACACCTTTGAGTGACAAGGACGTCATATCGGCTGCTCCCCGTTCTTCTTGTTTTTCATTTATTTGACTGACCCTGCCAAAAGCCCGCGCACCAGATATCTTTGCATCACGAAAAACACGCCCAAGGGCACGGCGATCGAAACAAATGCAGCCGTTGCAAGGATCTCCCAGTTCCCGCCGCGCGTGCCCAATAGTTCAACGATCTGGTTGGTCATGACGGTGGTCGAGCCTGTCGCGTCGATGAGAAACACCTTGGCCACGAGCAGATCGTTCCAGGTCCACAGAAACTGAAAAATGGCAAATGATGCGAGTGCGGGAAAACTCAAAGGTATAATGATGCGGGTAAAAATCTGAAAATCGGTAGCCCCGTCCACCTTTGCATTTTCAATAATGTCGCGCGGCAATCCGGCCATATAGTTCCGCAACAAATATACTGCGAGAGGCATGCCAAAGGCGGTGTGGGCGAGCCAGGCTCCGATATAGCCCTTTCCAATGCCAATCCCCAGGTGGAGCCTTAGCAAAGGGATCAACGCGAGCTGAAGAGGTACAACCAAAAGCCCGACGATGGCCGCAATCAATAAGGCCCGACCAGGAAACTCCATCCAGGCAAGGGCGTAGGCAGCAAAGGCCGCAATAACAATTGGAATAATCGTTGCCGGGATCGTGACAGTCAGTGTGTTGAAAAACGCTTTCGCCATATTGTCCTGTCCGCTGCCTGAGAACAGGATCGTTGCGTAGTTATCGAGCGTGAATTCTGGCGGTACTTGCGCAGTTACAAAAACCCTCTGACCACGCCCCGCAAGTTGTTCGTCACTTCCGCGCCAAGTGTAGCTGCCATCCCGTCGCAGAGTGAGGGTTTCACCGCCTTTCATTTCGGCAGTTTCCCCGGGTTGGTAAGCAGCAATGTCACGGGATGAGACGCCCCAAGCCTGTATGTTGAGCGGTGTGTCCGCGAAAATAGTCCCGTCAACGCGAAAACCGTTCCCATCCAAGACACGATGCTCATCTGGATCAAGCGTCCGGAACACTTCGCTTTGCTCTGAGGAAAACAATGCGGCCCACCAGCCCGACGCCGAAATCTGATCTGCCGTTCGAAACGACGATACGAACAGACCGACTGTGGGAAAAAGCCAGAGAAGCACAAGCAAGGCAACAGAGATCTGAACAGCCCAGGTAAGGCTTGATTTCTTGCCCGCTACACCCGCCATCAGCGCATCTCCTTACGTGCATTATGGACGTTCCAGACCAGGATCGGGGTAACCAACAGCATAATGACAATAGCGCTGGCCGATCCTACTCCCCAGTCGTTTGAGCGGAAGAGTTTGTCATACATGTAGTTGGCAAGAACCTGTGTTTCCCACTGACCGTTTGTCATGGCGAAAACAATATCGAAGACCTTCAGTACGGTTAGCGTAATCGTTGTCCAGACCACGACAATGGTACCCATGATCTGTGGCACCTTAATCTTGAAAAATATCTGAAACGGGTTTGCCCCATCGACTATGGCAGCTTCCACGGTCTCTTCCGGAATCCCGCGTAATGCTGCCGACAGAATGACCATGGCAAAACCCGTTTGAATCCAGATCAAGACGGCCATTAGGAAAAAATTGTTCCAAAAAGGAATGGTTAGCCAAGTCTGGGGTTCACCATAGGGCAATTCTACAAACCAAATCCCAACAGCGGCAGAAATACTTGCCCAAACCAGCCAGAGACCGAGCACAGCGGCGCACACACGGAGGCTCATCTGCCAAAGTGATCGCCCCCGAAGGCTCGCGCTCCCATCCCGGAACATGCCCCAGCCCGAAAACACAGCAAGCCCCGCCACTGCAAGAAAGAAGACTGTCGGGAGGATTTGGAGCACAAAAATGGATCCGGCGCCGCCATCAAACTTGAGCCAGATTGCATTAAGAACTCCGATCTGGTTCTGATCTGCCGGACGGGTGTCATAGATCAGTTTGAAGATGACCGATGCCCCGACAAATGAAATGGCCATTGGCATGAAGATGAGTGACTTTGCCAAATTGCCCCAACGGAGTCGGTCAGTGAGCTGGGCTGCTAGAAGCCCGAATGAGGTGGAAATCGCCGGGACGACGATCAGCCACAACATGTTGTTTCTGAGCGCTTCCCAGAACTTCGCTTCGTTCATCATTTGTCGGTAGTTATCGAAACCTACAAATGCCCCTCCAAGGCTTCGATCCGTCAAAGAAAGACGCAGCGTTTCGAAGACCGGGTATGCCAGATATAGCCCCAGGGCAAACAGTGCCGGAAACAGAAACAGCCAGGGCCGAACCATATTCGCCCGGTTGATATTGCGTCCTGCGTGCTTTCCGCGGGCAGGAAAAACGACCTTGTCGAGAACCAAATTGGATAGAAAAAAATAACCTAGGCAGGCGCCGACGCCCAAAATGATTGTCGCTAGTCCAAGCAGTGCCGGATTTTCTGAAAGCACAGCCGCTCCCCTTCTCGTCCGCCAAGCGGGTGCAGGCCTTTCGCCACCGCTCAATGTCAGGAATAGCTCGAAAAAACTGGGCAGGTTTCACACACAAAACCCACCCAGAAAACCGATTACTTCAGAGCGTCCCAGCTTTTCTGGATTTCCTGAGCGACCGTAGGAGCATCTTTTCCACCAGCGTAGTCGACCATTCCGGTCCAGAACGCCCCTGCTCCTATAGCACCAGGCATAAGGTCCGAACCGTCGAAACGAAAAGTCGTAGCGTTGACGAGAATTTCGCCCTGCCCGCGTAACGTATCATTGAGATACACGTCCGGGTTTGCACCTTTGTGCGGGGTCAAGAAGCCCGTCTGCGCCATCATGACCTCATGGGCGATGGGCTGCTGGAAAAACTCCATAAGCGCGGAGGTTGCGTCCGATGGATTCGTAATAGCCATCAGTGTGCCACCGCCAAGCACCGGGCTCCCCAAGTCTTTCTCTGCGTAAGCAGGCAGATAGAAGAAATCGACGTCGGCACCAAATTCAACGCCTTCAGGAAAAAATGCCGGCACAAAGGAGGCTTGGCGGTGCATGTAGCATTGTGGCGGAACAGAGAACAAACCCTTCGGACTGTCACGAAAGTCCGTTGAAGCAACAGCACCGGCGCCTCCAGCCACCTTTGCATCATCACGCACAAACCAGCCGAACTCTTTGATCGCCGCTATTATGCGCGGATCGTCGAAAGAAATCTCGTTCGCCACCCATTGATCATATACCTCGGGAGGCTGCGTGCGAAGCAACATGTCTTCTACCCAGTCGGTCGCCGGCCAGCCGGTTGCGGCCCCTGATCCAAGACCAATGCACCAAGGGGTTTCACCATCAGCGACAATTTGTTCCGTAAGAACCTTCAGCTCTTCCATCGATTTCGGCACTTCATAGCCACCGTCCTCGAAATTTTCCGGCACATACCAGACAAGGCTTTTGACATTTACGTTATAGAAAAAGCCGTAGAATTGGTCATTTCCAGCCGTATCGGCATAGGTTCCAAGATCTACCCAACTGTCGCCGGCTCCGTAGTTCTCTGACACCCAGTCTCGCATAGCGGCAGGCAGCGGCGTCAATAAGCCGCGTGATGCCATCTCTGCAGCAAGGCCGGGTTGCGGAAATACTGCAATGTTAGGAGCTGCCCCGGCTTCGGCGTCGATTACAATTTGCTGTTCAAAGGAATCCGATCCGGTGTAGACAACCTCTGCACCGGTCGCTTCGGAGAAGTACGCTAAAACATTGCGGAAAAAGCCATCTTCTGGCTGCAGCCACGGGCCGGCGATCGTGACCGTTTGGCCGCTCAGATCCGGCGCCGACTCTTTCCAAGATGTGTAGCTGCCCCAGTTCAACGCCCCTTCGCCCGGCTTGAAAATGAGATCTGCTTCGGTCGCTACCCCGCTCTGTGCCTGGACACCTCCGGCAGCAAACCCGAGTGCCAAGACCAAACAGGCCGTGCAGGCCAATAGTTTCGATTTCATGATTTTTGTCCTCCCGAACACCGGCTGAAAACGACCTATAGTAGCAGTTCCAGCTCATACCCGTCTTTTCGACAGCGTGGTTTTTATTTTTCAAACCGCTTTGAATTCTGACCTCACCATGTCTGCCGACCGTGGGCTTGTCAAGGAATGTCGACCCCAATTAGTGTAGAGTCCCTGTTTTGCAGTGCGGAAGGGCACGCAGCCAAAGCCTTTTGGAAATTGGGGCAGAATGGTCAATTTGAAAGAACTCTCGAAAGCCTTGGAGCTTTCGCAGACGACAGTAAGCCGCGCACTGAACGGATATCCGGAGGTCAGCGCAAAAACGCGTGATCGGGTTGTCGAAATGGCGCGGCAGCTCGGTTACGAACCTAACTTGCAAGCACGCAGACTGGCCACAGGCCGCTCAATGGCGATCGGTCACGTCATCCCGCGATCGGTGCATGACATGATGAACCCGATCTTTCTGGAGTTTATCGCTGGCGCCGGCCAAACCTACGCGACACATGGTTATGACATGATCATCTCTGTCGTGGAGGACAACAACGAAGAAGATGCATTCCGGGAAATCGCCTCCCGGAAAAAAGCGGACGGAGTTATTCTACAAGGGCCACGCATCAACGACCGCCGTCATGATCTGCTTGATCAGCTCGGCCTGCCCTTTGTGGTTCATGGCCGCATTACGGGAGCAGAAGAACGCACCAGCTGGATTGACGTTAATAACCGGCGGGCGTTTGAACGCGCAACAAACCTCTTGATCGACCTTGGCCACAAACGCATTGCACTAATAAACGGCCTCGAAACAATGGATTTCGCTGTCCGCCGCCGCACAGGGTATGAGACCGCGCTGCAGGCGCATGGCCTGGAGCCTGATCAGAAGCTGATGTCGAGCGCCGACATGACCGAACCTTACGGCGCCGAGACCGCAATCCGCCTGCTCAAATCGCAGGAGCCGCCGACCGCTTTTTTGGTCTCAAGCATGATCAGCGCAATCGGCGTCGCCCGCGGCATAAGTCTGTGCGGGCTTCGAATCGGGAAAGACGTCTCCGTGATAACCCACGACGACGCTCTTTCGTTTTTGCCCAACAGCGGCGAAGTGCCGATTTTCACATGCACCCGCTCATCTGTGCGCTACGCTGGTATCAGGGCTGCGGAAATGATCATTCAGAAGGTCAATGAGGAGGGTGATGAACACGCATACGAACATCTGGAAGCCGAACTGATCCTTGGCCAGTCAACGGGCCCTGCTCCCTAGGTCAAAAGCATCGTCAAATTACCTTAAGTCCGCAGCGCTCAAACATATCGTCAAAACCGTCTCGGTTTGCCCGCAAATTCTGCAAAACTCTATCTGCAGCATCCTCGGGCCTCAAATCGTCGACGGCGTTCAGAAGCGCCCAGTGATAGGCAGGTTCAACCGGCATTTGTTCGCGCAATTTTGCGAGTACCGTCCTAGGCCGGAAGATCTGATCCAATAGATCGCGCATTTGCTTGTAAAGCCGCATATTGCCGTGGAGCGACGTAAGCGCGAGATGGAACTGATCATCCGCTTCTAGCCATCTTTCGGCAGATTTGTCGTCTGCCGCCCGTTCGAGTTGCCGGATTAACCCTTCGAGGAAAGCACTTTGCTCGCCGTCAACACCGGACCGGGCGGCACCTGCGACTGCTACGGGCAGTAAAACCTCGAGGATTTCATAGACGTCCTTCAGATCACTCTGTTTGACACCGATAATCCGCGCGCCCCTTCGAGGCATTAATTCCAGAAGCCCTTCAGCCTCAAGCCTGATCAAAGCCTCCCGCACAGGCGTTCGGCTCATGCCAAGACGCTCTGCAATTTCGGGTTCGGGTGCCTGATATCCGGCGGGCAAAGTGTTCGCAAGAATATCAGCTTTTAAACGATGATAAGCGTCACCAACTCGGGTCGTTTTTGATCTCGTGAGCATCTATAAACAATGGAAACAGTGTTTTTAAGGGTGCGTCGGGAATAAGGGCACCGATGTTGGTGCCCCACAATTCGCGGGTTTGTTTAATTTCTGAATGAAAAATGGTTAGCGACCGTTAATTAATCCCATAAATTTTTATTAACCGCATTCTTTCCCCGATATTGCAAAACACACCCAACAAAAAACAAATTCTATAAGGTACTCATGAAGAAAGCCGAAACACAAGAAAACACGCTCCAGTCAGAAATTGTTAATTAACCGATATTTTTATCAATAACAAATATACTTACACCATAATTGCTGCACTCGAATTCCCAATGAAATTACCTTTGGTTAACCAAAGATATTTACCGTATTTCTGGACAGAACAGGACGGGTGCACGTGGTGATGACACACGAATTGCCGACTATTTCCAGACCAAGATGCGCAACACTATTGCTGGCATGTACGGCAATCTATGCAGCGCTTGCGCTACCTGCACCAGTCTGGGCTGAAAGCCTGGAACAAGCGATGTCGTCGGCTTACGCAGTAAACCCTGGCCTCAAGGCCGAGCGGTCTCGCTACGAGGCGATCAACCAGGGTATCTGGACGGCGCGTTCCAATTTCCTTCCAACAATCACCGGTAACTACGTCGGAGAACACAGTGCCTTTAGAAGTGATCGCGACAATGACAGCGACCGCGCGTTCTTCCACGAGCTTGGCGTCACACTCTCACAGCCCCTTTTTCAAGGCTTCTCGGCAGTTAACCGCCTGAACCAAGCCCACGAAGAAGCAGTCTCGGGCCGCAACCAGCTGATCGGGACAGAACAAACGCTGTTGTTCAACACCGCGGACGCTTATCTCCGCGTCGTCCGTGATCGCTGTGTCCTTGCCCATTTGAAAAAATATGTCGGCGTCGTTCAGCGGGAGGTCCGAGGTGCACGCGCAAGATACGAGTCCGGCGACGGAACACGGACAGACATTGAACAGGCACTTGCGCGCCTGGCCGAAGCGCAGGGCAACCGCGATCAGGCGGTTGGCGACCTTGAAGCGTCGGTTGCGCTTTATGAGCGCCTGACCGGCCAGGAGCCCGGCAAAATCGGGTGGCCAGCTGTACCAGGGTCTCTCAAGCCGAATGGACTTGAAGACGGGATCAACATTGCATACCAAAACAATCCACAAATCCGGGCTGCAACCGCCGATGCGCGCGCAGCACGCTATGCTGCGAGGGCCTCCGTCGGGGACATGTTACCGCGCGTGGACTTGGAAAGCTCATGGTCAAACGGGTATCGTGGAAATCTTGGAAACCGCGACGAAGAAGACTTTCGGCTTGGGGTACGGGTCACAGCACCGTTTTTTACCGGCGGACGAAACATCGCCGCAGTCCGGACTGCAAAATTCACCGCTGCGCAGCAAGAATTTGAGCTGGACGATATCCAGCAGATTATTCGTGAGAATGTCACTCGCGCCTACAAACAAGAAGCCGCATCCCGCCTCCGCGCTGCAGCATCGAAACGGGCCATCGGCGCAAATCGTAGAGCTGTGAAGGGTCTACAGGTCGAATTCGAAAGCGGACAACGTTCGCTCTTGGACGTGCTTGACGGAGAGCGCGAATTGCTGACCAGTCAAGTTGACTATGAGCGCGCACGATATGACGCAATGATCGCAGAGTTCTTCTTGCTCGCCTCCATTGGACGCCTTGCGCCTTCAAACTTTTCCATTATTGAAGAATTGCCACCGGCGGTTCCACGGTTGGTACCTGAGTTCAACAATTGGACCTTGCGGCTGGAACCCTCGGAAACGGAATTGGCCGAAGCACAGTTCGCAATAGCTGAACCTCTGCCGCCAGATACCGTTATCCAAGCACAAACACTTGAACCCATTCGATAGGGACAGCTTTGACAAAAAAGGTGGCCGGTTGGCCGCCTTTTTTGTACCAACGTCTTAGTAGGAAACGCTCTCGACATCGGAGAAGTCGACCTTTGCACCGTCGGCCAGCTCGATGTACCCGTCGGAATTTTCCGCCAGCGTGATTGAACCATCCGCAAGTGTCTCAATCGAACCTTCGGTAACGGTGATCGTCCAATCGGCACCATATTCGCCGAGCGGCGTGCCATCGGCTCCGTCTGCCAGATCGATGACGTCAATCCAGCTTCCCGTACCGCCAGAGATGCTGTCGTTTCCGTCGCCCATCGCATAGGCAAACATATCGTTGCCATCATCGCCGACCATTTCGTCGTCGCCTTTGCCGCCTTTGAACAGGTCGTTCCCGGCACCACCGTCGAGACGATCCGCACCTTCGTTGCCGATCAGGATGTCATTGCCATCGAGGCCATATAGAGCGTCGGCCCCAGCACCACCTTCAAGCGTATCAGCCTCATTGGTGCCGGTTTGCTCAAGCCCTTCCTGGCCATCATCGTCATTGGTCGCGACCGCGGCAGATTCCACGTCACCTTCGTCGTCGCCGGTTCCTTTGGCTAAAATGTCGTCATCATCTTTGTCAGAACCTTCAGCACGCAAGCGCACTGGCTCATCGTCGACTGCAGATACTTCCGCGCCATCAGCATAGCCATTAACGGTGATTGTTAACGTGGCGCTGTCTGTATTGCCTCCATCATCCGTAACGGTATACGTGAACACCTCTTCGTCGGATGTTCCAACGCCCAGGGCCTGGGCCGCCGCACTGTCGGGATCCAGAACGTAGGTATAGGATCCATCAGCACTGATCGTAAGAGAGCCGTAGTCGCTGTCGATCTTTGTCCCTGTCGCGAATTCCTGACCTCCGAACAATATACCGGTTACCGTCATAGATCCTTCAGGATCGACATCGTTCGCAAGGACGTCGCCTTCCACGAACCCTGTTTGACCATCGGAGTCCGCTGTTTCGGTCGCTCCCCAACCGCTGTCATTCATGACATAGTTGTCAGGTGTCGAAACCGAGCCGGTTTCAGGATCGACCTGGAACACCTTGCCGCCACTTGTGAAGGCATAGAGCTGGCCGGCCGGATCCCCAACAAGCCCAAAGGCATTGCTGACAGGAAGCGTCGCCACAACGGCCACTGTTGCACCAGATGCAGGATCGATCTCAACAATCGACCCGTCAGAGGCTGAGAGATAAAGCTTGTTCCCGGCAAAGGCCAAATCGCCTGCGGACTCGAATTCCATCTCACCAACCAAGGTTGATTTCCCGGTATCGACATCCACCGTATACAGCTTGCCGTTGGTGCTGGCGGCATAGAGCGTGCCATCAGGCGCAAACTCAAGCGCATTCATAGACGTGCCGAACTTAGATGACGATATTTTGGTTGCTTCACCGGTTTGAGGGTCGACGCTGTAGAGCCTGCTGAACGTGATGCCAAACAGTTTCCCGGAGCTGTCGATTGCGACATCGGTCAGGGCACCAACACCCGTCGACCCGATGACCGTATCGCTTCCGTCAGAGCTGATCACATGCAGCTCACCGTCATCGTCGCTGTAGTAGAATGATGTCGTGGTCAGGCCCACGGTCGCGGCATCATCATTTGCAACGACCGGCTTGTTATCCGGACCGACCTCGATCTCGAATGTTTTAGACGAGGTTGATCCATCCGAAGACGTCGCCGTCACTTCAAGGCTGATGTCATCGCCAGGGGTCAATTCCGCCCATTTGGCAACAGTCACAACGCCTGTTTCCTCATCGATCTCGAAACGCTCATCAGTGATCGAGTAGGTCACGGTATCGCCCGCATCCACGTCATCCGCAAACGCGGTAATACCAACAACCACACCAGCCGCGGCGCCAGCCAACACCATGTTGGCGGACTGATCAATATCCTTGACCGGTCCTATATCAGTGTTGAGGACGTCCTCCGGAATATCGATAACATCGATCACGACTGTTTCCGTGTCCGATAGACCACCGCTATCGGCCGCAGTGACTTGGACGGTCACTTGCTGTTCGGTTTCGTAGTCCAAAGACTGGTCATCCTTCAGCTTCAGAAGGTATTTCCCATTCGCTTCGACGACTTCAAACCGGTCATCTGACACAGTGACTGTGTGCGTGTCTCCAGCATCCGGGTCGATGACAGACAGGGGAGCGATTTCCGCACCTTCGAATTCCTCCAATACAGCAATCCGGCTATCAGAGGTGATTGAGACGCTATCGATCAGTGCGCCGCCGTTGTTGTCGGACCCGATTTCGACAAAGGTCAGCGTATCGGTACCGTCGCCAGCGCCGCCAATTAGATCGAATGTGTAGGTTTGCCAATCCGAGCCTGTTTTTGCTGGATCGATGGTCTCGATCAGCTCTCCGTTCCAATAAACCTCGGCAACGCTTTGGCCGATATCACCGCGGGACTTCATGTCGAAGGTCAGCTCATAGACCTGGCCGCTCATCATGCCATCAATCGCCTGAGATGCCTCGCCATTGGTAAGAGCTGCGAGATCAAGGTGATGATCGCCATCGGTAGCACCAAAACCGAGGTGCCCTGCCTGATGGACATCCACGTTCTCGTAGATCCAACCTTCGATGCTGTCCGGATTTTGATAAAAACCAGTGCCGTCGGAACCGCCAAGCGGGCCATCAAAGACTTCGAAGCTGCCGTTGACTACAAACTGTTTTGACCCGTCCTCAAGGTGAACAACAAGATCCGGCGGCTCGTTGCCATCGGTAATTTCTATATCGAAATCTTTGGTGGCGGTTGATCCGTCAGTGGAGGTTGCGGTGACGGTGACACTGACAGTCTGCTCGGTCTCGGCGTCGAAGCTTGCACCGTCCTTAACTGTAATGACACCTGAGTTCTCATCGATCTCAAACCGGTCATCGCCGCTGAGTTCGTATGTAACCGTATCGGTTGCATCCTGATCCTCGGCGAACGCCGTGATGCCGGTATTTTCACCTCCGTCGGCGGTTTCAGAGATCTGGTTGGACGCATCGTCTTTGTCTGCTACCGGGCCAATCGAGAACTCGGTGTTGTCATCGCCCACTTCAATCGTAAACGTCTTCGAAGAGGTCGAACCATCGGTCGACGTCGCCGTGACTTCAACATCAATCGTTGGCGTCGTCTCGCGGTCAAGATCCGCCCCATCGGCAACCGTGATCACGCCCGTATCCGGATCAATCTCAAAGCGGTCGTCGGTGATGGAGTAAGTGACAGTATCGCCCGCATCAGCGTCCGTCGCAAACGCCGTGATCCCGACAACAGTGGCCGCAGCTGCGTTTTCCATGACAGAGTTTTTCGTGCCATCGATGTCACTTACAGGACCAACGTCGGCTCCTGGAACCTCTTCAATGTCAATAACGTCTATAACTATGGTTTCTGTATCGGACAATCCGCCTTCATCGGTCGCAGTGACTTGCAGAGTGACCTGAGTTTCGGTTTCGTAATCAAGCGCCTTGTCGTCCTTCAGCTTCAGAAGATACTCACCATTTGCTTCGACAACCTCGAAACGATCGTCAGAGACCGTAAATGTGTGCGTGTCACCAATGTCCGGGTCTACGACCGAAAGCGGAACAACTTTCGCACCAGGAGTTTCTTCAACAACGCCAAGGCGGTCAGTACCTGTCAACTCAACATTGTCGATGAATGCCCCGAATGTGTTGTTGTCTTCGCTGGTTTCACGGAACTCGAGAACATCATTGCCACCAGTTCCAACAACCTGCAGCTCAATTGTCTGC
The DNA here is from genome assembly GCF_007830545.1 of Roseibium hamelinense. Lineage (GTDB taxonomy): Bacteria > Pseudomonadota > Alphaproteobacteria > Rhizobiales > Stappiaceae > Roseibium > Roseibium hamelinense. The sequence continues at coordinate 4,694 of NZ_VLLF01000006.1, read as the reverse complement.
CAGCTGCCTGTTACTGGATCAACGCTCGAAACCAACTCGCCATTCCAATAAATTTCGACAGTGTTGGAGGCGTCGTCAGTTCGTGCCTGAACATCCAATGACAAGTCATAAACCTGTCCCAATGAGGTCTCGACCATCTGCGAGATCGAATTGACATTGTTTTCGGAATCCAGTTCGAGATGCTGGTCGCCTTCGGTGGCGTTCACTCCTTGGTAGTTGTCCCAGATCTCCATTTTCCCGCTGGAGGTCCAAGCACCGGAACTGTCTTCTTCAAACTGCCTGAAGCTCGCGTCAGCGACGTCAAACGTTTCGAAAGAACCGTTTTTGATCAGATTGTTCCCAACGTCACCGTACTCAACGACAAGATCGGGTGCTTCGTTTCCATCGGTTATTTCGACAGTAAAGGTTTCAGTAGAGCTAGTGCCATCGGTTGAGTTCGCCGTTACCGTGAGATCAACGCCAGTCTCTTTATCACCATCAAAGCTCGCACCATCCTTGACAGTGATGACCCCTGTGTTCTCGTCGATTTCGAACCGATCGTCTCCGGCCAATTCATAGGTGACGTCATCTTCGAGATCCGGATCATCGGCAAGAGCAGTGATACCGACCGTTTCTCCACCAACAGCTTTGTCGGTTATCGTGTTTGACGCAGCATCGCTGTCGCGGAGGGGGCCGATATCCGAACCCGGCGCATCATCTATGTCGATGACATCAATGACGATCGTTTCAGTGTCAGACAGCCCACCTGTATCGGTCGCCGTAACCTGGACGGTGACCTGCGTCTCTGTTTCGTAATCCAGCGCTTCGTTGTCTTTGAGCTTCAGCGTATATTCGCCGTTCTGCTCTACAACTTCAAACCGATCATCAGAAATGGTGAATGTATGGGTATCACCTACATCCGGATCAACAACGGTTAGTCCGCCGACATCCGCACCAAGTTCCTCTTCATAAACTGCTGCGGTTGCTGCAGTTCCGAATGTTTCCCCAGTGAAGACTGGATCATCGAAGTCTTTGTCGCCACCGCCCGCAATATCTTCGAAGCCAATCTCAATGCCATTCTCGAAGGTTTGGTCGAAGCCGTCCGGGTTAAGCGACCCGTCGCCAGAGAAGAAGACATTGGCATTGCGGCCCTCAAGTTTGGTGCCATCCTCCAGCACAGCTTGCCAGTTGCCATCGCTGTCTTTTTCAAAGGTCACTTGGTCGCCACTCTGCAGGCCAGAGTTTTTCGAGGCACCGTCCGGAATGAGGAAGAAACCAATATCGGCTTCCTTGGCTCCCTCCAGATAAACAGTAGCGCTATCACCCTTGTTGAGAGTATTGTGATCGACCCAAACGATCTCGCCAGACACCGGATCGCCGTTTTCATCAACCTGGAAAACCCCAATGGTGTTCTTATACCCGGCGGTCTCTTCCATGAATGTCAACGTTACGGACACACCAGGCCCCAACTCCGGATCGAAAGACAGATCTGGTGCTTCGTTGCCATCGGTGACATCAAGCGTGAAGTCTTTCGTCGACGACGACCCGTCGGTTGATGTCGCGGTAACAGCGACGGTTACCGTCGGTTCGGTCTCAGCGTCGAAGCTTGCACCATCCTTGACGGTGATGACACCTGAGTTCTCATCGATCTCAAACCGGTCATCGCCGCTGAGTTCGTATGTAACCGTGTCTGTTGCATCCTGATCCTCGGCGAACGCCGTGATGCCGGTATTTTCACCTCCGTCGGCGGTTTCGGAGATCTGGTTGGACGCATCGTCTTTGTCTGTTACCGGGCCAATCGAGAACTCGGTGTTGTCATCGCCCACTTCAATCGTAAACGTCTTCGAAGAGGTCGAACCATCGGTCGACGTCGCCGTGACTTCAACATCAATCGTTGGCGTCGTCTCGCGGTCAAGATCCGCCCCATCGGCAACCGTGATCACGCCCGTATCCGGATCAATCTCAAAGCGGTCGTCGGTGACGGAGTAAGTGACAGTATCGCCCGCATCAGCATCCGTCGCAAACGCCGTGATGCCGACAACAGTGGCCGCAGCTGCGTTTTCCATGACAGAATTTTTCGCGTCATCAACGTCACTTACAGGACCGACCGGCGCCGTATTCTCGTCAATGTCGATGACATCAATCACGATGGTTTCGGTGTCGGAAAGGCCCCCGCTGTCCGTCGCGGTCACCTCAACGGTTACCTGCTGCTCGGTTTCATAGTCGAGCGCCTGATCATCCTTTAGCTTCAGCAGATACTTACCGTCAGCCTCGACAACCTCAAACCGATCATCGGAGACCTTGAACGTGTGCGTGTCGCCTGCATCCGGGTCAATGACCGAAAGCGGGGCAACCTCTGCACCCTCGAATTCCTCGAGAATTGCAGTCCGGTTGTCGGACTTGATCGAGACGCTGTCGATGTAAACGCCATGGCTGTTGTCCGAGCCCTTGTCGACAAAGGTCAAGGTGTTCGTTCCGTCCCCGGACCCGCCAACGATATCGAAGCTGTAGCTCTGCCAATCCGCGCCCAGGTCGGTCGGGTCAAGCGTATCGATCAGCTCGCCGTTCCAGTACACTTCGGCAACGCCCTCGCCCGGTGTGTTGCCGCGCGAGTTGAGATCAAAGCTCAGGTTGTAGACCTGCCCGTCAAGCATGCCATCGAATTCCTGGGAAATCGTACCGTTGTCGTCGGCGGTCAGGTCGAGACGGTGATCGCCATCGGTGGCGCCTTCACCATGCCGGTCGGCCTGATGGATATCGACATCTTGGTAAGTCCAGCCATCGATGGTGTCCGGGGTGTCATACCAACCGGTCCCATCCGTACCGGACATTGTGCCGGAAAAGAGTTCGAAGCTGCCGTTCACGATGAACTCTTTCGAACCATCTTCAAGATGCACAATCAGGTCCGGTGCCTCGTTTCCATCCTGCACGTCGATGTCAAAGTCTTTCGATTTCGACGAGCCATCGGTTGAGGTCGCAGTCACTGTGACTGTGACCGTCGGCTCGGTTTCCGCATCGAATTCGGCGCCGTCCTTAACGGTCACGACACCGGTGTTTTCGTCGATCTCGAACCGGTCATCACCACTCAATTCATAGGTGACCGTATCCGTTGCATCCTTGTCTTCGGCAAATGCAGTAAGACCCGTGTCCTCGCCGCCGTCCGCGGTCTCGGAAATCTGGTTGGCTGCATCGTCGACATCCGACACAGGACCAATGGAGAACTCGGTAGTGTCGTCGCCCACCTCAATGGTGAAAGTCTTCGACGAGGTCGAGCCATCGGTCGACGTCGCAGTGACTTCGATGTCAATGGTCGGAGTTGTCTCGCGGTCGATCTCCGCACCATCGGCAACCGTGACCACGCCTGTTTCCGGATCGATGTCGAACCGGTCATCGGTGATCGAATAGGTTACGCTGTCGCCGGCATCCGCATCGGTTGCAAACGCCGTGATGCCAACGACAGTCGCCGCAGCTGCATTCTCCATCACGGAGTTGCTCGCATTGTCGACGTCCGAAACAGGGCCAATAGGCTCAGTGTTTTCAACGATATCGATGACATCGATGACGATGGTTTCGGTATCGGACAACCCACCCTGATCGGTTGCTGTTACCTGAAGCGTAACCTGTGTCTCGGTCTCGTAATCGAGCTCTTGGTCGTCCTTGAGCTTGAGAACGTATTTGCCGTCCTTCGCTACGACCTCGAACCGGTCGTCAGACACGGAGAAGGTATGCGTATCACCTGCATCCGGATCAATGACCGAAAGCGGAACAACTTCGACGCCCGGTGTTTCTTCGACGATTGCGATCCTGTCCGTCCCGGTCAGTTCAACATTGTCGATAAATGCACCGTAAGTGTCGTTGTCTTCGCTGGTTTCGCGGAATTCAAGGACGTCGCTGCCGCCTGTTCCGACAACCTGCAACTCGACGGTTTCCCAGCTGCCCTTTTCCGGATCGACACTGGTGACCAGTTCGCCATTCCAATAAACCTCGACGGTATTGGAATCGTCATCCCTGCGCGCCTGAACATCGAAGGACAGGTCATAAACCTGACCCAAGGACGTTTCGACAGTTTGGGAAATCGAGTTGACGTTTTTCTCCGAATCCAACTCGAGATGCTGGTCGCCTTCGGTGGCAGAGACACCGTTGAAGTTGTCCCAGATTTCCATGTTGCCGTTTGTGGTCCACGCACCGGAATTGTCTTCGGCAAACTGGTTCCAGGTTCCGCTGTCCACGTCGAAGGATTCAAACGAGCCGTTCTTGATGAGATTGGTACCAACATCTCCGTACTCGACGACGAGGTCCGGGGCTTCGTTCACATCCGCAATGTTCACCGTGAACGTGCCCGTTGACGTGGTGCCATCGGATGAAGTCGCGGTGACCTCCACATCAGCTTCGGTTTCAGTCTCATAGTCGAAGCTGACGCCGTCTTTTACGGTGATTTCACCCGTATCCGGGTCGATATCGAACCGATCATCGCCGCCCGTGATCTCATAGGACACCACGTCGGTCACATCCGGATCGTCTGCGAAAGCCGTTACGCCGGTGTACTCACCGCCCGTGCCGTTTTCGTCGACCACATTGCCCGTCGTATCGCTGTCAGAAACCGGACCAATCGGGAACTCGTTTGCATCCGTGATCGCGATCTCGAACGTTTCCGTCGAGGTCGAACCATCATCCGACGTTGCCGTCACCGTGACAGAGGCCGTGCTTTCGGTTTC
>NZ_VLLF01000005.1 GCF_007830545.1 Roseibium hamelinense | reverse complement strand
AGGCCTGCAAAGCGCAATTTGGACACTTCAGTGCACGATCGGCTAACGCCTACTTGAGTGCATCTCTTCAATCAAAGTGTGCAAACCCATCAGCACACCTCTTCAACGATAGCCTCCACCTTAACGCGGGATGGAGCAGCCCGGTAGCTCGTCAGGCTCATAACCTGAAGGTCGCAGGTTCAAATCCTGCTCCCGCAACCAAATACAAAAATGGCCGCCAAAAAGGGCGGCCTTTTGTGTATTCGGGCCGGGGATATTGGTCAGACCCTCAGCGCGCCCCATCAAGGAGCGCTGCGCCCGACGCAGAACGCCAAAAAAGACAAATCAGGATCCCGAAACCTAAAAACAGCCCGGCTTCATGCCGGGTTTTTTTGTTGGCCAACGCCTATAAACTCCAAACCCACCACCGCCCAAACGCAGACCGACAATCAAACGCCGAGGCACAAAAACAAAGCGGAAAACCATAAAACCCTAAAAGCACTACACATACCGAACCCTCCTGCTTGCCTCCTCGCGGGAACCAGAAACCAGACGCGCCTATAAACGCCATCAAAAACTCAGAAATAATAAGAGAACGGAAGATGCTTCTAGTAGCTATGAAACAGGAAGCTGTGGATCTTTCATATGTTCCGAGGCTGTACGTCAAATTCAAACCGAATTCCGAGGAATTCGAATGATTAAAAAATCAGCTTGACCAATCCAACGGCATTTTTCTACGATTTATTGACCAAATGGTCAGGCAGATCATCCGAAGAACAAACGCCTGCTTGTACCGTTCGTCTATCACCGTGGTCGCCATTGTGCGGTCCGGTGACCTTGGCAATTCGTCCGAGCGTTGAGTTCGGACTAAAATGAGGGGAACAGCAGTGAGTAGAATTTTGAAAGCGGGGCTAGCAGCTGCGTTTGCACTGAACATTTTCAGTGGTGCGGCACTAGCAGTTGATGAACTGACCTTGCAATTGAAATGGGTCACCCAGGGGCAATTTGCGGGATATTACGTCGCTGCCGACAAAGGCTTCTATGAAGAAGAGGGCCTTGATGTCACGATCAAGCCGGGTGGGCCGGATATCGCACCGCCTCAGGTGATCGCCGGCGGCGGTGCCGATGTCATCATCGACTGGATGCCGTCCGCTTTGGCCTCGCGTGAAAAGGGCGTGCCGCTTGTCAACATCGCGCAGCCATTTCAAAAGTCCGGCATGATGCTGACCTGCCGGAAGGAAACCGGCATCACCTCGCCGGAAGATTTCAAGGGCAAGACCCTTGGTGTCTGGTTCTTTGGCAATGAATATCCGTTCCTCTCGTGGATGAGCCAGCTTGGGATCCCGACCGATGGAAGTGACGGCGGCGTGACCGTGCTCAAGCAGGGCTTCAACGTCGATCCGCTTTTGCAAAAACAGGCCGACTGCATCTCGACGATGACCTACAATGAATACTGGCAGGTCATTGACGCGGGGATTCCGGCCGAGGAACTCATTGTTTTCAAATATGAGGATCAGGGTGTCGCGACGCTGGAGGATGGTTTGTATGTTCTTGAATCCAGCCTTGAAGACCCGGCGATGGTCGACAAGTTTGCCCGTTTTGTGCGCGCTTCGATGAAGGGCTGGGCCTATGCGGCCGAAAATCCGGAAGAAGCAGCGGACATTGTTCTTGAGAACGATGCGACCGGGGCGCAGACCGAAAAGCACCAGGTTCGCATGGTCGGGGAGATCAACAAGCTGGTCGACGGATCCTCCGGAGTTCTGGACATGGACGCCTATCAGCGCACGGTCGACACATTGCTGGCAGGCGGGTCCGACCCGGTGATCACCAAGGCGCCGGAAGGAGCCACCACAACGGTCGTGACCGACAAGATGTAACGCCCTTGCGTGAAGCAGGGTCATTCCGGCCGGCCAAGCCGCCCTCCGGGGCGGCTTTTTTCATTCGCCGGCGGGATCATCCGGCGGCGCTGCGCCAGATGGCCCGGGCCGGACCAGGATCCAGAACACAAACCCGATAAAGGCAAAGGTTCCGAGATTCATCAGCGTATCGACAGGATCACCCAGCAGCATGGCCAGCCTCCTTGCGTGCATCCAGCATCAGCGCCCGGATCAGGCAGGCCAGAAGCATGACCGTGATAAAGACGAAAGGCAGGGCGCCAAGAGCGATCAGGGTCTTCATGGCTTGTGCCGATCCCGATAGGATCATGGCCGCGCCAAGCATCCCGATCAGGCCGCCCCAGATGAGACGGACCTTTGTGCTCGGATTTTGGTCACCGCCGCTTGAAAACATGCCGAGGACGAAGGCGGCGCTGACAACGCTTGTCACGATGAAGAGGAATGCGGCAATGACCGTGGCCAGCGTCGTGAGGAAGGCAAAGGGCAACCGGTCGAGCAGGGCAAAGGTCATCCGCTCCACATTGGTTTGGGTCATGGCGAGCAGCTCCCCGGTGCCGTTGAGCGTTTCATACAATCCCACCCCGCCGAACGCACCGAACCAGATCGTCGAAAACAGCGTCGGCCCCAGGAGCACGCCGAGGACGAATTCGCGGATGGTGCGTCCCCTGGAAATCCGGGCGATGAACACGCCGACAAACGGGCCCCATGCGATCCACCAGACCATGTAGGTCAAGGTCCAGTCCCTGAACCACTGGTTGGCCTCGGTACCGAAGAAGGTGAAGGTCTGCAAGCCGCGCGGCAGGACATCGGCAACATAAACGCCAATTCCGCTGACAACCGAGTTCATCAGGTACTCGGTCGGTCCGAGGACTATTGTGTAGGCGACCAGGGCGATGGCCGTCAGCATGGCGATGTTGGAAAGTTTCGCCATGCCACTGCCGAGATCGACCAGAAGGGGCGGGATATAGGCGAGCACCATCACCGCGAACACGGCCCATAGCAGCCATGTCTGGGTGGTCTGTCCGCCGCCCAGAACCGTCAATCCGTCCGCCACCTGATAGACGCCCATGGCCACCGACCCGCCAACGCCGATGGCGATCGCGGCGATCGCCATGAAATCAGAAATCCAGCCGATTGCGGTAGCCCAGCGTTCGCCGGGAAACAGGTTTTTCAACGGCGCGCTGACCAGCATCGGTGTGCCGCGCCGGTAGCTGAAATAGGCAATCGCCAGCGCCGTTGTCCCGTAGATGGCCCAGGCGTGGATGCCCCAATTGAAATTGGTTGCAAGCAGAGCCTGCTCGGCCGCGATGGCGTCCGGAACGGCTTCGCTGATGACGTAGAAATGGGTCAGCGGTTCGGCCACGGCCCAAAAAAGGAGTCCGACGCCCATCCCGGCCGCAAACAGCATCGCGATCCAGGTGGGCGTGGAATATTCGGGCCGGTCGGTGTCGTCCCCCAGCCGGATGTCGCCGAACCTGGAGAAGGCCAGCCAGCCGCAGAACAGCAGCATGGTCGTCACGGACAGCATCACGAACCAGCCGCGGCTGATGAAATACTGGTCGACGATCTCCTTGGCTGTGGTCAGGAGGCTCGCCGGATCGATGACGCCCCAAATGCCGATAACGGCACAAAGCCCGACGGAAGCGGCGAGAAGTGTGCGGTCTGTCTGCATGGCGGCCCCGGTAATCCTTCTGTCTGTGAGCACGCTAATGGCAGCCCTTGAAAAAGCAAGGGGCCGGGCCAGCCAAAAAAAAATGCGCAGCCGGCGAACCGGCTGCGCGTAGCGTACGTTCTCCTGGAAGCTGTTACCTACTCAGCGGCTTCGGTGACCGCCATCGGGTTGTTCGGATGGGTTGTCCAGTTGGCGTAGGTTGGATCGACGCGCTTTCCGGTGCGCGGATCGATCTCGCCGGCCGCCATCGGCTCCATCGTTATGCAGTCCTCGACCGGGCAGACACTCACACACAGGTTACAGCCCACGCACTCCGCGTCGATCACCTCGAACTTGCGCACGCCGTCGACCATGTTTGTGATCGCCTGGTGGGACGTGTCCTCACAGGCAATGTGACAGCGGCCGCAGCTGATGCACAGGTCCTGATTGATCTTGGCCTTCGCGATGTAGTTGAGGTTCAGGTGCTGCCAGTCCGAGCAGTTCGGCACGGCCTTGCCGATGAACTGGTCGGTTGAGGTGTAGCCCGCACCCTCCATCCAGTCCTTGAGGCCCTCGATCATTTCCTGGACCACCTTGAAGCCATAGGTCATGGCCGCGGTGCAGACCTGCACGTTGCCCGCGCCAAGCGCCATGAACTCGGCTGCATCGCGCCAGGTCGTCACGCCGCCGATCCCGGAGACCGGCAAGCCATGGGTGGCCGGATCGCGGGTGATTTCGGCAACCATATTAAGCGCGATTGGCTTGACGGCCGGGCCGCAATAGCCGCCATGGGCGCCCTTGCCGTCGACGGTCGGGGTCGGCGCCATGGCATCCAGATCAACGCCGACGATCGAGTTGATCGTGTTGATCAGGGAGACCGCGTCGGCGCCGCCATTCTTGGCCGCCTGGGCCGGCTTGCGGATGTCCGTGATGTTCGGCGTCAGCTTCACGATGACGGGCATGCGCGTGTGCTTCTTGCACCAGCGGGTGACCATCTCGATATATTCGGGCACCTGGCCAACGGCCGAGCCCATGCCGCGTTCGCTCATGCCATGCGGGCAGCCGAAGTTCAGCTCGATGCCGTCGGCTTCCGTATCCTCGACCTTCTTGAGAACGTCGATCCAGTTCTGTTCCTCGCAGGGAACCATCAGTGAGACGACCATGGCCCGGTCCGGCCAGTCACGCTTTACCTTCTTGATTTCCTGGAGATTGACCTCCAGCGGCCGGTCGGTGATGAGCTCGATGTTGTTGAACCCGATCAGCTGCCGGTCCTTGCCGTGAATGGCGCCGTAACGCGGGCCGTTCACATTGACGACCGCCGGGTCTTCGCCGAGCGTTTTCCAGACAACGCCGCCCCAGCCGGCCTGAAAGGCGCGGACAACATTGTACTCCTTGTCCGTTGGCGGCGCGGAGGCGAGCCAGAACGGGTTGGGGGATTTGATTCCGATAAAGTCTGTGCGCAGATCAACCATGACGGGATCTCCTTCGTTTCAACCGGTCAGGCGCTGAGGGCGCGGTGGATCGAGGCCGCGGCGATCTTGCCGTCCTCGACAGCGGCAACCGTCAGGTCCTCGCCGCCCAGGATGCAGTCCCCGCCCGCCCAGACGTCTTCCAGACTGGTCTTGCGGTCCGCGTCGACCACGATCCGGCCCTTCTCGATCTGGATGTTGGGACCGGAGCCGTTGAGGTCTGCCGGAACAAGCGTCTGGCCGACGGCCTTGAACACCATGTCGGCGGAAAGCCGGACAACTTCCCCGGTGCCCACCAGAGAACCGTTATCGTCCTTTGTGCGCTCCAGATCGATGGCTGAAATATGCCCGTTTTCGGCGACCAGCGCCTTCGGTTGTGCCCAGGTCATGATCTTGACGCCGTTTGTCTGAGCGAGCTGCTGCTCATACTCGCTGGCGTTCATCCGCTCCTGGCCGCGGCGGTATGCAATGGTGACGTCTTCCGCCCCGAGCCGCTTGGTCTGGACAGCGATGTCCACGGCTGTCATGCCGCCGCCAATGACCACCACGCGGCGGCCGACGGGCAAGTCCGCATAGTTTTTCACCTGGCGCAGGTCGGCGATGTAATCGACCGCGTCCAGCACGCCGTCCTTGGCCTCGTTTTCCAGCCCGAGGCCGTTCACACCGGCAAGCCCCATGCCGAGGAACACCGCGTCATAGGCCGTGCGCAAATCGGCAAGGTGAATGGTCTCGCCCAGTTTTTCGCCGGTTTTCAGCGTGATGCCGCCGATGGACAGGATGAAATCGACTTCTTTCGCCGCGTAGTCGTCCACGGTCTTGTAGGTGGCGATGCCATATTCGTTGAGGCCACCGGCCTTTTCACGGGCCTCAAAGATGTCGATGTCGTGCCCCTCGACCGCCAGCGCATGGGCGCAGGCAAGACCGGCGGGACCCGCGCCAATCACCGCGATCTTCTTGCCGGTTGCGGCCTTGCGGGTGTAGGGCGTGGTGTCGTTTCCCGACATGTAATGATCGGTCGCGTAGCGCTGAAGCTGTCCGATCTTCACCGGCTTGCCTTCGGCAACTTCGCGCACACAGACTTGTTCGCACAAGGTTTCTGTCGGGCAGACCCGGGCGCACATGCCACCTAAGATGTTCTGATCGAAGATCGTCTTGGCTGACCCGGTCGGGTTGCCGGTCGAGATCTGACGGATGAACTGCGGGATATCGATGCTCGTCGGGCAGGCCTGAACGCAGGGCGCGTCGTAGCAGAAGTAGCAGCGGTCCGCTTCGACGGTTGCTTCATGCTGATCGAGCAGGGGATGCAGGTCGCTGAAATGTTTTTCGTACTCGGACTCATCAAGTCGGCCCGCTTTGATGTCGGGCATAGTGTTTGTCTCGGTCATTGGTGACCTCCGGAAGGACTGGCGATCTTTTTTGTTGGTACTTCTTTCCTTTGGTGAAGAAGCTGCCGGGTCTCATTGGAAAAAAATTTGAACAATTAGTCAAATATTTTTCCAGCCCGAGAAAATCGGATAAAAAAACTCATATTATATTGATATTTATCGCCAATACGTTAGGGCCATGGACGCGCCAGATTAAAATGTAGGCAGCTGTCATAAATGAGCACATTTGTTTAAATCGGTGGACCAAGAAACTCGATTTGCCATTTCTTGCTGAATGAATTCAGCGTCTTTTTATCCAAGTGGCCACCTTTCATGACATCGGCCAGCCCCGTGAAAAAGCCGGTCGCGTCGAGGCCGGGACAAATGATCACCAGCTGGCTCGCGATCGCATCGGTTTCATTACGAAACGCATGCGCACAGCCTCCTGGAATGGTCACAACGTCTCCCGTACGTGCGGTAAATCGCCGGCCATCAACCTCGTAGAGATAGGCGCCATTCAGGACGTGAAATATCTCGGTTTCACGATGACGATGCAGCGGTGGACCAAACCCCGGCGCATTGTTGGTTTCGATGATTGTCATTTGACCGTCATTCCATGCAGGATCCAGGCGGACCCGCATCTCAAGGCCAATCTCCGGAATTTTGACGGCTGGCTCGTCAGCATGCGTGTGTGAAAATAACCATGTCATCAGCCCGAATCCCTCATGCGCTTCCTGCCGTACATGCGCGAATCCCTTTAGCTCGCATTTTCCTTAAGACCCTGATTGCGAATGGTCGAGCGTGCCAATGAGAAGGACATCTTGCTATAGTCTAGCCTCTCTATCGTAGAAGCAAGAAGCCCCTTAAACACGTAGTCTGTATCCCAGGGTAGAACATCCACAACGAGCGATTGGTTCAGGCCTGGCGGTAAAGTTTGGGCGAGGGCCTTTTCAATGCCACCTTTCATGAAAGGCATCGCTTGAGCAGAAGTGCCGGTTACGACGAAGGCATCAGGATCAAGAATGGCTTTTAGCCTGCCGATGCCAATTCCGAGATTCACGCCCGCGCGCTCAAACAGAGACAATGTCTCCGGATGACCGGTTTCCGCTTGCCTGATCAGACTCTCAACAAAGCCATCCGGTTCTACAATATCTTGGGGCAGCGTGTTTTGAGGCAGGTTTGACGCCTGACGGAAAAGCGCATAACTTCCTAGATAGGCTTCCAGACATCCTTGGCGCCCGCAGCGGCAAAGTGCTCCCTCCGGAATATGGCAGCAATGCCCTAGCTCACCGGCCATGCCATTGGCGCCGCTGTAGAGTTTACCGTCCAAGAACAAGGCCATGCCGAGTCCTTTGTCCAATAAAACCACTGCAAAATTCTGACGGTACTTTTCAGGCTCCTTCCAGTGCAGAGCTGCAGCAACCATGTTGGTGTCGTTGGAAACAAAACTTGGACAACCGAAACGTTCTTGTAGGGTTTTTGACACGGGCAGAGCTTGATCGGGTGAAAACGGGCTCCAGGATACAACCCCCTCGTCGGTTTGGACTACCCCTGGGAAGGCAACATTGATTTCCCGAATGAGGTCTGCTGGATGGTCCGAATGGGCAAGAAAACTTGAAATCTTGGCGGTAAAGTAATTTAGGAATCCAAGCCGTTTGACATCATGCAGCAAGAATTTCTCGACCTTACTCGCTTTGGTATTGCCGGCAAAATCGACCAGAGCCAAGCCAAAGCTGTCGGGTAAAATGCGTGCAAGTAGGAAAGAGCCAAAATCTGGGTTTATGGACAGCAACGCCCGCGGACGCCCGCGTGTGTTTTGCTCGCCCGGGAGATCTTCATCACTGCCGATAATAAGACCTTGATGGAGAAGTTCGGAGGTGATGGCAGTGACAGTTGCTGGGCTTAGTCCAGTCTGACGGCAAATGTCTACACGTGCCGCTGAGGTGTTGCGCCGAAGCGCTCGTAAAATACCGGCGCGGTTTTGTTCACGAACCCGGTCCTGACTTCCGCGCCCCCTCATATACCGTCATACGCCACGTCAGCGTCCTCCCCCTAATTTGTTCGGGCGTTGGGCAATGGCAAAGCTTCTTTGATGGCTGTTCACCCGATTTTTGTGTCTTCTATGCTCGCACTGTTGAAAGGGACGGGCAACCGGTACGGTTCCTGAGCCGCGTTTGACCGGCGGGGGCCGATTCTTGGAGTGGAATATGTTTGTTGGAATAGACATGGGGACCAGTTCGATCAAAGTCCTTCTGATCAATCACGAGCAAGTACCCGTGGCCGCGCACAGTATTTCCCTTTCAATTGATAGACCCGCACCGGGTTGGTCCGAACAAGACCCTGAGGACTGGTGGCACGCAGTCTGCACCGCGTTTGATGCCCTGAAAAAAAACCATCCAAAGGAACTGGCCGCAGTCAAGGCGATTGGATTGTCTGGGCAAATGCACGGCGCCACCCTGATCGGCGCAGATGGCAAGTCGCTTCGGCCATGCATCCTTTGGAATGACGGACGTTCCGCTTCTCAAGCGAAAGCGCTCGAACTCGCAGAACCTGGCTTTAATTCAATAGGCGGAAATCGTCTTATGCCGGGGTTCACTGCGCCAAAGTTGCAATGGGTTCGCGAGAATGAGCCCCTTGTTTTCGAAAAGATCAAAAAGGTCCTTCTGCCAAAAGACTACGTTCGGTTTAAACTGACTGGGGAATATGCCAGTGATATGTCTGACAGCTCGGGAACGCTTTGGCTGGACATCAAAAAGCGGGCCTGGTGCAACAGCTTGCTGGAAGCCACAGGATTGACTGCGGAACACATGCCCGAGTTGGCGGAAGGAACTGACGAGACAGGACGCTTGAGGCCGGATCTCTGCCAAGAATGGGGCTTTCGGTCCGCGCCGATAGTGGCCGGAGGGGCCAGTGACAACGCAGCTGCGGCTTGCGGTATAGGTGCTGCACAGGACGGGCAGGGGTTTGTGTCTTTGGGGACTTCGGGCGTTGTTTTTGTTGCCAATGACCGTTTTTCTCCAAATGTCAGCGGCGGTGTACACGCGTTCTGTCACGCACTGCCTGAAACCTGGCATCAAATGGGCGTCGTGCTGTCTGCAGCGGACAGCCTGAATTGGCTCGCCGGAGTATTGAGGCGCAGCGCAAGTGATCTGGCAGATGAAGTCGGTTTGATATCCAATCCGGCTAGAAGCATGTTCCTTCCGTATCTTGCAGGTGAACGAACACCTCACAATGATGTCGATATTCGCGCGGGTTTTTTGGGCCTATCGCATGACAGCACAGAAACGGAGCTTGTTCACGCGGTTATGGACGGTGTTGCTTTTGCTCTCAAGGATTGCCTTGAAGCTCTCAAACGGGCTGGAACGCAGGTAGACCAGCTTGTTGCCGTCGGCGGGGGCTCCAGATCAATCGGCTGGGTCAGAATTATCGCGAATGCAATGGGTATTCCAATTCACGTTCTTTCTGGTGTAAATCTTGGTGCTGCACTTGGAGCTGCACGTCTTGCAATGGCGGCTTCTGGCGCCAGTTTGGCCGAGGTATTTTCTCCCCCTAATACATCGCGAACAATTGAGCCTGATCGCGCGCTCAGTGCGCACTACCAAGATGCTTACGGGCGGTGGCGTCGTTTATATCCCGCTTTAAAGGAAACGGGTTTCTGACAAACTGTTAAATCTTATCGGTGCCAATGCGGACGCCTCCGGGAAAATACCTGATTGATTTCTGCTTTTCAGTTTCCCGAACTATTTTTTTTGAGGGCTAAATTTTTTCTTGATATCGGGTTCTCAATAAGTTTGGACTCAGAAAATTTCGTGGCGTGCTGTCAAGAAGATCGAAAACATGGGTGTTCCGCCGCTTTCTACCAATATCGCGTTGTTTCTGGATTTTGATGGAACGCTCGTGGAGCTTGCTCCTAGGCCAGAAGATGTTGCGGTGCCTGCGGGAACACCTGTCGTTTTGCGAAACTGGCTGGACCAGTTGGAAGGCGCCGTCGCTATTGTTTCCGGCCGTCCGATCGATGAAATCGATGCGTTTCTCGCGCCCTGCAAGTTTCCGGCCGCCGGACTCCACGGTTTGCAGCACCGGTGGGAGCAAGAGGGAATTGTTGAACGTGATACACCCGATATCGGTCTTCTTAAGCTGAAGGAGCTAGTGCTGAGCTCCGGCTTGATCGGGGAAGACATTTTGCTGGAAGACAAGGATGCTGCTTTTGCGGTGCACTATCGCGCCGCCCCGGTTCGGGAGCCGGACGTTAGGGCTCTGATGGGGCAGCTCGTTAAGAAATTCCCGGCCCTCCATCTTGTTGAAGGTAAAATGGTTGTCGAGGCCAAGCCAAAGGCGCGAGACAAAGGAAAAGCGGTGCAGGATTTCATGAAAATCCTGCCGTTCAGGGGAAAAACACCGATATTTGTTGGCGACGACGTCACAGATGAAGATGGCATGGCCGCTGCTGAGCAAGCAGGGGGCTATGGCATCAAGGTTGGTGCTGGCCCGACGTGCGCCCGGTATCGCCTACAAGATGTTGCCGCCGTATACGAATGGCTGGCAAAAAAGTAATCACTCACCCTTCGGAGAAAATGTTTCATATGGGTTGGACATCGCCAATTTCTCAGCAGCAGTCGCTGGACCTTGCAATGATCGGCAATTGTTCGATCGCAGGCTTAATCGACAAAATGGGGGCAATCCAATGGTGTTGCCTGCCACGGTTTGACGGTGATCCTGTGTTCCATGCCTTGCTCGGCACAAACGGTGAGGAAGGCGATGGCGCTTTTGCGATTGAGCTAAACGGCGCTGTCCGGTCTGAACAGGAATACGTTCAAAACACGGCGATTGTGAAAACACGGGTGTTCGATGGCCAGGGCAATGCGATCGAGATCACGGACTTCGCTCCGCGGTTCACGACAAAGGGACGCATGTTCCGCCCGAATGGCATTGTGCGCCGGGTCCGGCCTTTGTCCGGGCACCCCCGGATCAGGGTTCGGTGTCGGCCGCGGTTCGCTTGGGGCCAGCGGGTTCCGGACATGACGTTTGGATCTAACCATGTCCGTTGGGTGGGCAATGGTATGGCACTGCGCATGACCACCAATGCATCGGTCACCTTTGTGCGCAACGAAACACCATTTCTCCTCGATGGCTCGTTGTCTTTTTACATAGGTCCGGATGAATCACTGACAGACCATCCAGAACGTGTTTGCCGTGACTTCGAAGAAAATACGGAAACCTATTGGCGGCACTGGACCCGTCGGTTGTCACTGCCCCTAGAATATCAGGAGGCTGTGATCCGGGCGGCGATCACTCTTAAACTGTGCACCTATGAAGAAACCGGCGCGATTATAGCTGCGGCGACGACATCTGTACCGGAGGCCGACAAGACCGAGCGCAACTGGGACTACCGCTATTGCTGGCTGCGTGATGCGTTTTTTGTTATCCGCGCTCTAAATTCCCTCTCTGAGATGGAGACTATGGAGAATTATCTCCGCTACCTGAACAACATAGCGGCGATCACGGACGGTGGGCATGTACAGCCGCTGTTCGGCATTGGTATGGAAGAAAAGCTCGTCGAAGAGATCGTTGATTTACCAGGTTATCGCGGCAATGGTCCTGTCCGGGTTGGGAACCAGGCCTATGAACACTTTCAGCACGATGTGTATGGCAATATTGTTTTAGGCGCTGCGCAGGCCTATTTCGACAGGCGCCTGCTGCATCAACCGGGTCTTGAGGACTTCAAGCGGCTTGAGCAGGTTGGCGAGCGGGCTTATGCCATGCACGATCAACCGGATGCAGGGATGTGGGAACTTCGAACCCGCGCCCGCGTTCACACTTCGTCGTCGTTGATGTGCTGGGCTGCGTGCGACAGGCTTGCCAAAATCGCCAAGCAGTTTGGCCTGCAGGACCGGGCAGACTATTGGCAAGAACGGGCAAGCGAAATTCACTCGGTGATCTGCAAGCGGGGCTGGAACGAAGACGTAGGCGCATTTGTTGAAAGTTTCGAGGGAGCCGACCTTGATGCCAGCCTTTTGTTGATGGCGGAGGTCGGATTTCTGCCTGCAAACGATCCGCGGTTTATTGCGACGGTTGACAAGATTGGTGCGAGCCTTCGTCGTGGAAACCATCTGTTCCGCTACCACGCTGCCGACGATTTTGGCGCGCCCGAAAACGCCTTCAATATCTGTACTTTCTGGTACATTGACGCACTAGCCCGGATCGGGAGGAAAGAAGAAGCGCGCGATATTTACGAAACAATGCTGTCTTGCCGGAACCATGTCGGGCTCTTGTCAGAAGATACGACCCCTGCGACCGGAGAACTGTGGGGCAACTTCCCGCAGACCTATTCAATGGTCGGAATTATAAACGGTGCTGTTCGATTAAGTGCGGGATGGGACACAGTCACCTAACCTGTCGGTTTTGAAATCTAAGGAGAAATAAATGGGGCGGCTCGTCGTCGTATCTAATCGTGTTGGACCACTTAAAGATACGGGGCGGGCTGGTGGCTTGGCAGTCGCGTTGGTAGACGCACTGACCAAAACCGGTGGTATTTGGTTCGGATGGAGCGGAAACGTCTCCGAAGAAGGCAGTTTTGGCCAATTACAGCGCCAGAAGACCAAGTCGGTTCAAATGGTCCAGATCGACATGACCAAGGCCGACTACGACGCCTTTTATGCAGGATATGCCAATCGCACACTTTGGCCTGTCCTGCACTACAGGCTTGATCTTGCAGATTTCGACCGTCGATTTGAGCAAGGGTACAGATACGTGAACGAACGGTTCGCGACCCGCTTGCGACCGCTCGTGGAGCCTGACGATGTCATTTGGGTGCACGACTATCACTTCCTGACAATGGCGGCGAGCCTTCGTAGTATGGATGTCAGAAACCCATTGGCATTTTTTCTCCACATCCCATTTCCTGCACCAGAAATCCTGGCAGCGCTGCCCAACGCTGCTTCAATTGTTCGAGCCATGATGGCCTACGATCTGCTTGGGTTTCAGTCAGAGCGTGACGCTGATAACTTTCGTCGGTTTGCAATTGAGGAAATTGGTGCGACCGATATTGGAGACGGCAAGGTTCGATTTGGCAATCACGAAACCATTGCTCGTGCCTACCCAATTGGAATCGACGCGGAAGCTTTCGCAAAATTTGCCATGTCCCCTGACGCCCGGCGTCATATGACCCGGCTCGATAAACTGATGGGTGGGCGCCAGCAGATTATCGGTGTTGACCGGATCGACTATTCCAAAGGGCTTCCGGAGCGATTTAGGGCGTATGAACGCCTTTTAGAAGATTACCCAGAAAACCGTGGGCGCTTGTCTCTTATGCAGATCGCACCGCCGTCACGAGCCGAACTTAACGCCTATATCGAAATTCGGCGCGAACTGGACGAGATGACAGGCCACGTAAATGGTCGCTTTGCTGATCTTGATTGGACGCCAATCCGCTTCCTCACCAAATCATTTCCGCGACGGGCGCTTGCTGGAATATACCGCGTGAGCCGGATCGGGCTGGTCACGCCGCTGCGTGACGGTATGAATTTGGTTGCGAAAGAGTACATTGCTGCGCAACGCGCCGAAGATCCCGGGGTCCTCGTGCTGTCGCGTTTTGCTGGTGCTGCTGAAGGCATGAAGGAAGCCGTTATCGTGAATCCGCATTCTGCGGAAGAAGTCGCAGCCGGGATCCAAAGTGCGATTACCATGCCGCTCGACGAACGGCGGGATCGGTGGCAGTCCATGTTCGAGCGCTTGTGCCGCGACGATGCAATTGCTTGGTCCAATGCAATCATGAAGGATGTTATGGCTGTGCACCGCTAGACAGGCTGACACTCTTCGATTTGCGGCATCGCTCCGAGCAGTATCGGACATTGTCCCAGTCGCGAGCCCATTTTTTTCGCCATGAAAAAGGCTTGCCGCATGAGGCGCAGATCTTTTGGGGCAAATCTCCCTTCCGCTTCATCTTCATGAGTTTGATCCGAAAAGATCTGTTTGTGCTGTATCCGATGACTTCGCGCGACTGCTACCGCGCTCTTGTCCGCGCATCGGAATGCCGCTTTTCCGGCTGCCGTGCTTTTTCTGGATGGAATTTGCGCCTTCCCGAAAGGTCCTTCCCTTGCGCACGCCCCACACCTTCTCGCGAGCCTCCTTTGCAGCGGTCAAGTGGTCCACGATGGGAAAAGGATAGGACTTTCCGAGAATTCGGCCGGCATTGTCGGCTTTCCAGGGCTCATGAAGGTAACGCATTTCGATGTCCGAGAGTTCTGGAACCCATTTGCGCACAAATTCGCCCTCAGGGTCCTGATCCTTACCCTGCTTGACTGGATTGTAGATGCGCACTGTGTTTATGCCTGTCGTGCCAGATTGCATCTGAATTTGGGACCAATGAATACCTGGTTCATAATCCGTGAATAAACGCGCTAGGTGGAGTCCTGGTTGGCGCCAATCCAGCCAGAGATGATAGCTGGAAACTGCGACAAGCATTGCGCGCATGCGAAAATTCATCCATCCCGTTGCGGACAGTGCGCGCATGCACGCGTCAACAAACGGAAGGCCAGTCTCTCCCTGTTTCCATGCATTCAAGCGGGTTTGGTCAGGCTCGCTCGGGCGTAGGTCATCATACGCGTGGTGCAAATTCTCATATTCAAGCCGCGGCTCGTCTTCCAGCTTCTGCATGAAATGACAGTGCCAGTGCAGACGCCCAGAAAAAGAACGCATGGCTGCCCGCCACTTCGTCTTCCCGGCGTTTGATGTTTGTTTGAGTTCGCGTTGCCGGGCCCATGTCGCTTGAGCCACTTCGCGCATAGAGAGGCTGCCAAACGACAGATAGGGCGAAATCCTCGAACATGCGTCAAATGCAAACACTGGCGTGGCCATGCCTGCTTGATAAGGTTTGCCACGTTCGTAGAAAAAACTGTGCAAGGTCACTTCGGCTTCAGCGCGGCCGCCCCGCTGACGATGCGGACAATGGTCGTGTGAAACGGCTATGCTAGTTGCATTGGGGGCACACCCGAGGTCAATGCCCGCAACGGGCTCCAGCTGCGGCGCCTGATGAGCGGGTTGGGCCATGAAACTGTCCCATCTCTTTGCCCAGCCATCCCTGCTTGTCAAACGCCGCACCACACCAAACTGCGGAATTTCATGCCACGCGACACCACGTTCTCGGCACCATGCATTTACACGCAAGTCCCGTTGATAGGTCCAATTGTTACCGGTCTCCTCATGAGACCACAGAGCTTCTATACCAAACTCGTCATGAAACTCTTTGAGAACCTGTCGGATTTCACCAGTCCTGATGATCAGAGGCTGGCCCAAAGAGCCCAAATCCTCAAGTAAGCTTGTTAGGCACTCTTTCAGAAAGTTGAAATGCCGCCCCGACGCGTCAGGCTCAGCCCAAAGATCGGGTTCAAAGACATAAAGTGGTATGACTGGCCCTCGCCGAGCAGCCAGCGCCAAAGGGGCATGGTCTACGACGCGCAAATCGCGCTTGTACCAGACAACTTGGATCTTGGATGTTTCGGGCATCGTTCTCACGGATTATGTGTACTTTACGTTAAGAAAGCCAACTGGATCGCTAGCCCGTTTCAAAGAGTGCTTTGATCTCGGGATCGTGAAGATCGTGCAATCTCATCGCTGCCGCTCGGGCAAACCGCATTGTTACCGCTTTCCGGGTTGCTCCGCTTAGTCTGTGTTCTGGCGCATCCCGAACGATTGCCGCAGCATATCCGTCTGAAACAATGAGACCTGCATTTTCCGGAAAGATATTTGCTGGAACGTCAGGATGAGTGGCAAAAAAGAGTTTGTCGCAGTGCTGCCGATAATCTGGCCACTTGGTGTCGGCCCGGAAATCGGCGGTCGAAGACTTCACTTCAATAATCCAGAGTTCGTGTTTTGGCCCCAACGCCAACAAGTCTGCTCTCCGGCCCGATGAAAGCGTGACTTCTGAGAGGCAGGCAAAACCCAAACCACGAAGCGCTCTCGCTGAACCACGCCATATGCTCAAAGCTGCCGTAGATTGGCGGCCGTCCTTTAACGGATCATCCATCGAAATGCATGCTGGTTGGTTTGTGATCGCATTATCCATTCTACATATGTTCTATATTTGTTCTGATTTGGCAAGTGTGATCGCGAAGAGGATTTAATGTTCTTTGAAAAATTCGCCGGTATTTGTTAACCCTTAAACCGTTTGTTGTCCGTCTGCAGAACGGTCTATCCGTGTCCAAAATGACACGGCTTGGCAAAGGAAATTTGATGTGGGCATCCTTAGGCATTGCAGCAGGATGGGTTTCGTTTCTAGTGTATATCCACTTGCGTAAGAGTGGAGTATGACATTGGCAATTCGCCAATTAGCCCTGTTTTGCCTCGCCGTAGCTTCGGTCTTTATTACGTCGCCGGTGAACGCAGCCAAAGGCGACCGTCAGGTCTCTTTACCGCGATCTTCGCCGTTGCTTGAAGGTAAGGTTCTTGATCTTCGTTTTGCTGAATTTGCACAAGGAATCTGGGCGAAGGATCACGCGGTCTGTGACAGTCTAACGAGAATTGATCGTGCTCAACCAGGTGAGGCTCTCGCCATTTTTAGAGGGCTCTTCGAAGCGCCTGGCCAAATCTGCAATGTCTATGGTGCTGAGCACAGGCCTTCTCGCGTCCAACGCGCTGCAATGAACTGCAGGTTGGACAGCGGAGGCTCTGCGCTCGGCCTCGTTACTGTTCAAAAACGCGGCGACGCGATTTTGCTGGTTCAGGATGGCGAAGGTGTTCCCATGGCTTTCTCCTTTTGCCGTCCCATCCCGCCACTTATGGAGCCGGCTGGTCAGTCGACAGCTCAAGATTGAGACCCAGGGTTTCCCCAAGATCCTTCATGGCGCGATCGACCGGAAAAACCTTACTTGTCTGAATCATGAGGTCACAAGCATCATATGTGCGGCCCAACTGACAAAGCAGTCGTATCCGGTGTAGTGGCAATTGCTTCCTCCACCGCTTTGGTAAGGTGGATAAAACGTTAGAATGTGCGATGAGGTCTTCCGCCTTTTCTATCCATGATAGCGCCGTTTGAAGGTCGCCTTGAACCTCCGAAATCTTAGCGGCTAACCAAATCATACCTGGATTTTGCTCAAAGCACGGCAGAGCTCGCAGACCTGAAACAGAAACTTGGTTTCCAGACATCAGCTGTTCTGCTGTAAGGCCAAATTGTTCCAGTGACTTTACCGGAACATCTGCGAGCAGATTTTTCGACGCGAGCTCGATTTCGGGAGGCCGATTGAATGTCATAATCAGCCGCCGAATAATGTTGAGACTGTATAGGTGGTCGTGGTTTGCATGGGAGGACCAGACAAGATGATGTTTTGCATGCGGCAACCGGTCAAACGCAACTGCCGCATTCAGAGCATCAACTGGATCGCAGACCCCAAAAAAGCAGTGAACCGGGTGGGGCATTGGCAATGCTTCCAGGCCTACGGCCAATGTGCTTGCCGCGGCAATGTGCTCAGCGCTTTGGCTTCCAGGCCGGCCAAGCTCAAGCTCCGGGCCAAAAGCGTAGATGGTTCCGTCACGCCTTCGCAGTCCCGTGGTCAAGGCTCCATAGCCCCCCATTGAGGATCCGTAGTATACAACGCGATTAGGCTCTGCTTCGATCGTGGCCGTCTGAACCGCGTGGTCGATGTGTCGGTCCAGATCAATGTACCAGCCGTTAACTAGGTCATTTAACAAAAGGCACGAATGCCGGGTGCGTGCGAAAAGCCGGTTAAGTCCGAATTTGCCGTCGGGCACTCTGACCTGTGAGAACACGACAACAAGTATCTCACCACCTCGATTGACAAGGTGAGATTTGAGCCGGCCTTGGTCATATTCGTGTTTACCAGTCTGCATCGTCGAAACATCGCTGAAGTGCGCAGATAAAGAAATTCAGAGTTCCATGCATCTAGATCTCTGGCCCGGACCACACGTCGGATTGAGCAGTCTTCTTTGGCGTTCGCGCTTCTGAGATGTGCGCAGTCAAGGGATCAAGCGTGCACAGAGCATCATATTGGCTCAAAAACACCTGACCGGTCAGATGCTCCAGGAACGGTGTTTTTTGGAGACGGTCCATGACTGGACCCTTAACTTCCGACAAGTGGAACTGGACTCTTGAGTCAGAGAGGCGGTGGTTGATTTCTTCAAGACTTTCCAACGCACTTGCATCGATTTCATTGATGGCCGGACACATCAGGACGACGTGCTCGATGTCGGGTTTGGCCGCGACAAGCGCATATATCTTGTCTTCCAAATACCGGCTGTTGGCAAAGAAAAGGCTCTCGTCGACCCGCACCGACAGCACGCGCTCACCGGTTGCAACCTTGTGTCTGTCGATGTTCCGGAAATGCTCTGTGCCGGGTACGATCCCAACCACTGCCATGTGGGGCCGGCTATTGCGGTAAAGATAAAGCGCGATCGACAATCCGACCCCTGTAACAATCCCCTTTTCCACCCCAAAAAACAACGTAATGAGTATGGTCGCGGCCATAGAGACAAAATCGCTTTTTGAGTAATCGAATGTGCGCTTGATTGCTGCAAAATCAACAAGCGACAAGACGGCCACGATAATGGTCGCGGCCAACGTTGCCTGAGGAAGGTTGGTCAAGAGCGGCGTCAGGAAAAGTGTTGCGAGGGCGATCCCAATAGCTGTGAATGCGCCTGCCGCCGGTGTTGCAGCACCGGCGTCAAAATTGACCACAGACCTTGCAAAGCCTCCTGTCACCGGATATCCGCCGGAAATCGCAGAAGCGATGTTTGATGTTCCAAGACCAATCAGTTCCTGATCAGGTGCGATCCGCTGACGTTTTTTTGCGGCCAGAGTTTGGGCAACCGAAACAGATTCGACGAAACCGATGACAGAGATGAGCAGCGCAGGGCCAGCCAAGGCCAGCCAGAGCTCGCTTTCGAAGCGCGGCAACTGTGGAACCGGCAGTCCAGACGGGATGTCTCCAACCAATCGGACGCCTTGTGAACCGAGGTCTAGGGCAGCTGCCAGGGCCGTGGTTGCGGCAACTGCAGCAACAGGTCCAGCTTTCGTCAAGATGTCTGCTGCAAATGGTTTGAAACCGGCACTGATCAGGGCAGGTTTTAGGCCTTTTCGGACCCAAAATAAAAATACAGTCGCCGCTGCCCCGATTGCGAACGTGATCCAGCTGATGGAACTGAGATGCAGGAAGATGGATTGTAGAATTTCCAAAAGCGTGTGGCCGCTTGCCGGAATCCCGAGGATGTGCTTGAGCTGGCTGGATGCGATCAAAAGACCCGACGCCGTGATGAAGCCCGAAATAACCGGGTGGCTTAAAAGGTTGGCCAGAAAACCGAGCCTCAGCAGTCCCATCGCGACGAGCATGAGACCGGATAGGAACGCAAGCGCTATTGCGGCACCCAGATATTCTGGAGTGCCTTGGCTGGCCAGTTCACCAACAGCGGATGCAGTCATCAATGAGACGACTGCGACCGGACCAACAGCTAGCGCACGGCTGGTACCGAAGACTGCGTAGGCGACCAGAGGCAAGATCGACGCGTACAGCCCGATTTCTGGAGGTAGGCCGGCCAACAGCGCATAGGCAAGCGATTGCGGGATCAGCATGATCGTCACAATGACCGCTGCAACGAGATCGCTTATCGCGGTCTCCTTGTTATAGCTCTTACCCCAGTCAAGAATCGGGAAATACTTCAGAACTGCGTTCATGGTCCTGGGTTTCCTAAGGACAATCGGCGAAACAAAACCGAGCCGGCATCTCGGCTCGGAGTATTTTGGATAGTCTTGGCGATTTTCCCTGGTTTTTGTCCAGTCGGCTCACCGTTCACGGAACTGTGGAAGGCTACGACGACTGGGTTAGAGCTCAGAGGCCGTTGACCGGCACCTTTAGGAACGTTTTTCCACTGTCATCCGCTGGTGGCAGCCTTCCGGCGCGCATATTCACCTGAAGGGAGGGAATGATCAGCTTCGGCATGTCAAGTTGGGCATCGCGCTCGGTCCGGAACTTAACGAAGTCTTTTTTCGTTTTTCCACCTCCGACGTGAATGTTGTGTTCTTTTTCAGCGCCAACGTTGGTTTCCCACTGGATATCCCGGCCGTTGGGCCCGTAATCGTGACACATGAACAACCGCATGTCGTTCGGTAATGCGAGAACTTTTTGAATGGAATCGTAAAGCACTCCCGCGTCGCCGCCGGGGAAATCTGCACGTGCTGACCCACCATCAGGCATGAACAACGTGTCGCCGACAAAGGCAGCGTTGCCCATGACGTGCACCATACATGCTGGCGTGTGCCCCGGCGTATACATCGCAAAGGCCGTAAGTTTGCCAATCTGATAGGTATCTCCATCTTCGAAAAGACGATCGAATTGACTGCCGTCGCGTTGAAATTCTGTGCCTTCGTTAAAGACCTTACCGAATGTTTCCTGAACGACGGTGATCTTCTCACCGATCCCAAGTTTTCCGCCGAGTTTTTCCTGAATATATGGTGCGCCAGACAGGTGGTCGGCGTGCACGTGGGTCTCGATCAACCATTCAAGCTCAAGGTCATTTGTCTTGATATAGGAAATAATCGCATCGGCGCTGTCATACGAAATCCGGCCTGCCGCGTAGTCGATGTCCATAACGCTATCGATGACGGCGCAAGCGTTGGAATGGGGATCCTTCACCACGTAGCTAATGGTGTTTGTGACAGGATCAAAGAAGGCATTGACCTCCGGTTCGACGCTCATATCAACGGGATAGTTTGAGTTTGCCATTTTTAGTCTCCCAAGCGGACAGGCCGCTGCATTTTTGGGGATTGTTCAGGTTGCTGCGGGCGCGCGACCGCGATCAAGCGCCGACTTTGCCGACTTGGCAACAACCATGCCGGCAAGGATCGCAGATGCTGTTACAAGGGGTTCGACCATACCTAAGCCAAGAGCTGGAACAAGACCGCCGGGGCAAAAGCCGCTTAAGCCCCAGCCAATACCGAAAACAGCCGATCCGCCGATCAGCCGGGTATCCAAATCAGATGCTGTCGGCAGTTGAAACGCGGTTCCCAGCAAAGGCGCCTTTTGAACCCAGACCAACCGGTAGCCGATTGCGGTGACCAACAACGCTCCACCCATCACGAAGGCCAGGCTCGGATCCCACGTTCCGGCAATATCAAAGAAATTCAAGACTTTGGCAGGATCCGCCATTCCAGCTATGAGGATGCCGGTACCGAAGACTACGCCTATTGCGAAAGCTGATATAATCTTGGTCATTCTTACCCTCCAAAGATGTGCCGGGTTGCAAAAACAGTGGCCATCGCGGTTATCATGAACGTGCCGGTGGCAACCATGGACCTCGCCGAAAAACGGGATAATCCGCAAACGCCGTGACCACTTGTACAGCCGGAGCCAAACGAGACACCTATTCCAACCAGGAAGCCGCCAACCAAGAGTGCCGGGTAAGAAACCGGAATAGTGATTTTCGTAAGACTGCCGGTCGCAGCGTGCAAGACGATTGGACTGACAATCATTCCTGCAACAAAGGCCGCTCTCCACGCCCACTCATCGGAATTGGGCTTTGATAAAAGGCCGCCTAGAATTCCGCTGATACCGGCGATACGGCCATGGACAAGCATGAGGCTGACAACAGCCAAGCCGATGAGCGTTCCGCCAAGAAATGACAGAAAGGGAGTGAAATCGGTCATTTAATTGCCCTGTAATACATATTCGATAAATTGAATATAATGCACCATGGGGCCGGTGGCAACATTAGTTTCAAAAAAATGAAAATATTAGAGCCGGGACAATAAGCACTGGTTTTCCGGGCAAACCAAGCGCATTCTAACGTTTCGTAAATTAAAGTGTTTGGGGGTTGCGGTGGTGTTACTACGGCTTGGGTTTGTTTTGCTGTTGAGTGTCATATCGTCAGCGCTGTCTGCTGATGATTTAGGTCCCGAGATCGATCTAAAACTCATGGATCCAGACACTGTAAGAACTGGAGCGACAAAGTGCTTTTTCAGCATATGGCAGCACAATCGAGACCCCGAGACCGACACTTACTCGTATTTGTTTCATCTGCCGTTCAATGAAGATGGCGCGCCAGCTGAAGCTATCATTAAGGTGGGGCAATCGGTGCTTAGCCTTGAAGAGGTTGCGCAGAGCGGGGTCGAAAGCATCGCCGGAGTCCCGCCGCATTTTCTCTATATGTCTAACGATCGCTATACCCGCGTGCATATCGAACTCATTGAAGCACGGGACGCTGGAACCACAACGGAAATCGGTCATGCAAAAGTCTATGTCGTTCAGGATGGCAAGGTGCCGTTCAGAGCGCGGGGCAGAGGTGTTTTTGGGTGCCCGGAAGCGGGCGAAGAGTCCGCTACTGGCCAAAGACTTTCGGAAAAAACGTCGCTCCCGGTAGGTATTCCCTTTGGTGCACCAGAACTCCTAAGCTCGCTTGCAGAGGTTCCGGCGTCTGTAAGGCTGCAGATGCATGAGTTTGCGTCTTACGACTGCAGTTTAGACGTGGAACCACCTTGGGCTGGCGCACGCCATATCGTCAACAGCAATTACATTTTATGGGAGCAGCCGTGCTTTCTGGGCCCCTATCAAGCGTCGAGTGCTTTTGTTGTAACCCAAAACCCGCCTCAAAACTGGGCGGAGGTGTTGACTTTTCCAAATCCGCCGGGGCTGGAGGGTGAGCAAGTCTACGGGGCTATGAATGCAGAAGTGGACCACGCGAACGGCCTTGTTCGAGCGACGCAATTTGGCCGGGGTCTGCGCGACTGTGGCAGTCACGCAATCTACCGCCTGACCGACGGACCTGGAGAAGTGCTCGATTTCGAGCTTCTTGAATACCGCGACAAACCAGAATGCGATGGTCTCGAAACGGACCCGGTCAATTGGCCACTGGTGTATCAAGCCTATTAGAGGGGGGGGCAGGTGCAGCGGCTCCAGAGGCGCCCCGGTCATTTACAAGGATGACCTCTGTCTTGTCGGAGCGATGTCGAATAACAGCGCCCGGCAAAAGGTGTGCTGGGTTTTCATCAAGTGAAGGCCATTCGCGATCGGTTTTCGGCCCCGAAAACTCTCCCATAGGCCGCAGGATTTCCTCATGCATTACGCTGCCGATAAAAACAGGCACTTCCCGGTCAGG
The DNA here is from genome assembly GCF_007830545.1 of Roseibium hamelinense. GTDB lineage: Bacteria > Pseudomonadota > Alphaproteobacteria > Rhizobiales > Stappiaceae > Roseibium > Roseibium hamelinense. Next base: position 337,842 of record NZ_VLLF01000005.1, on the reverse strand, counting down.
TCCGGAAATCCGAAAGCGGCTGGGCCATAGCCTGAGGATCCAGCGCCCGCCGGCCGTGGCTCCGCCGTCATCCCGGATCAAAACGAGAATGGGTTGGCGGCCATTTTGCGTTCTAGGTAAGACCGGCAAATCCTGGGCTGGCGTTTCCCCGGTGACAAAGCCCGTGATACTTGTGATGGTCCAGTTTGGAGGAAGGTGCCATCCATACGGCTCGAGCGCGTGAGCGAACTGCGCCGGATCGCCGGCATATTGAATGACCAACGGTTCTTCAATCTCTCCGCTGAGCTCAATCCGGTTTTGCGGCAGCTGTTTCCAGCCCGTGGCCTCCCATTCGGCGGCCGACAACACCTTGATATTGGATTGCGGCTGATAGGCCAGGATTGCATCGCTGAAATTTGTCTGGACGTGGTAGGCGCCGAAAACAACCAAGACCGAAGTGATAATCGCGGCAAGGGTAGGGCGTCCCACTTTTTCGTTATGGATCGAGCCAAATACGAAAGCGAAAGCAGACACCATTGCAGTGCCAAACAACAACCCTGCAAGGACATCTGACATCCAGTGTGCACCGAGATAAACGCGTGAAAACCCAATGGTTATAACGAGAATGGCGGTGACGGTGAAAATACCAGCTTTGGCCCAGCGGCTGCGGTCATGAGCAATTAAAACAGCGCAGATTCCGTAAAGCACAGCATTAAGTGTGGCATGTCCGCTTGGGAAACTGAATGCATCCGCACCGGTATAAAGATCCATAGGGCGTGAGCGGTGCAGCAGCAGCTTAAGGGTCGGCACGAAAACGGCAGTAACCCCAATAGCTATCAAAAAACCGATTGCTCGGCGCCATGCGCGGCGCGCAAACAGGTAGATCGCTACTGCCGCGGCCACAACACCAACGACAATCCCATCTCCCAACATCGTCGCGGCAATCATGAGTTTGTCGCCGATAGGGGTCCTCAGGCTTTCGAAAAGATTGAGGATCGCGATATCCGCGCGGACCATGGGTTCGCCCGGCGCAACTTCACCCATGATCCAGAAGAACAGCGGCATAGTGATCAAAAGTAAGACCGCAGATGCCAGCATTCCGGCTGAACGGGGATGCTCAGGGTCGAAGTTTCGCGCAATCCATTGCGAAACGCGATCAGGCCTTTTGGCAAACCAGGAAACGGTAGCCGCATGAGCACCCGGAAAAAGAGGGATGATGATGATGATCAACCAGCGGCCTAGCATTATAGCCAGGAACAGGATCACCAGCAGTGCGCCGAGCACCAGAGCAAGGCGTCCGCTGATCTGGCCAATCGCGTTCAGGGCGGTACCAGCAAGATATCCCGGACCAAGATGCACCACGCTCCAGGCAATGGCAGAAGTGATGTTGATCACGGTGAAGCGCGTTGCGTTCATACCCACCATGCCCGCAATTCCAGGCACAACAGACTTCACACCGGGAACAAATCTGCCAATGAAAACGCTCTTGCCTCCATGGCGCCTGAAGAAATCTTCGCCACGGTCCATTAGGCTGGAATACTTGGAAAGGGGCCAAATCTGACGCAATTTGTCTTTGTAAACGTAGCCGACCCAATACGAAATGGCATCCCCAGCAATCGCACCGAGCGTTGTCCAGACAAAAATCGAAACAGGGTCCAGTTTTCCCAGACCGACAAGAGTGCCGGCGCCGACCAGCACAACAGTGCTAGGAACAAACAAACCGACTATAAACAGGGCTTCGCCCATGGCGGCAGCAAAGCAAACCAGCCCGGCAATCTCGGGGTTATCGCCGATGAAATTGACGAGCTGGGTAAGATAGTCGGTCACGCAGGTGTTCCTGTGGGACTGGAAATTGCCGAAAAGGCTGACGGCATGCGGTGTCGAATTCCAGTTTCGAATAAAATGCGAGCAGCTTTCATATAGGCAACCAAGCCGGTCCCCAACAGCGAATTTTTTGGTGCCTCTATTTCCAGCATCAATCCCTCACATGTGCTCTTCAGCAAAGATGCTGGACCAAAGACCTCATTGACGGATACTGTTTATGATAATTACGGCGATTTGCGCTCGCGAGTTTTTGCGGCAAATGGAGGTATCATGTTCGAATCTGCGCGTTTGCCCCAGAAGATGGACAAGAAAACCTTCAAAAAACTTGAGCCCGAAATTCGCGAGTCCCTGTTAGCGCCTCAGCTTGAGATTGTTGAAAACAAGAAATTTTCTACCGTCATTTTGGTTGATGGGCTCGATGGTGCCGGCAAAGGCGAAGCGGTGGCCCGTCTTTATGGCTGGATGGACGCCCGGCATCTGAGTTGTAACGCCTATGGCGAGCCGATGGAAGAAGCACGGCTTCGGCCGCCGCTTTGGCGGTATTGGCGCGATCTGCCGGCCAGGGGCGAGACAGCGATTGTCTTCGGAAGCTGGTACCAAAAACCCTTGCGTGACCGGGTCTATAACAAGCTTTCTGATGAAGAGTTCTCCAAGGAGCTCGAGCGAATCCGAAATTTCGAAGATATGTTGGCCAATGAAGATGTTTTGGTTTTGAAGTTCTGGTTCCTTCTGCCCAAAGAAGATCAGGAGCGACGGCTCGAAAAGATCAAGAAGAAGAATGCCGCACGGCATGTCTTGTCCGACTGGGCTGCCCTGAAGAATCATAGCAGCGCGAGCGAAGTCGGCGAAAAAATAATCCTTGAAACAAGCACCGGCAACGCGCCGTGGTTCGTGATTCCCTCTCAAGATGCCGAGTACAGAGATTCTGCCCTGGCGCAGACACTTGCCCGCTCCATGAAACTCAAGCTTGCAGACGGCGAACCGAGGACGGTTTCAGCTCCGCCAGTCATTGGAGGGGTTAAGAGAAAGACTGCAATCGACGCGATTGATTTGTCAGCAAAGCTCGACAGAGACGACTATGAAAAAAAACGCGAAAAATATCAGAACACCCTCTCTGATATCTCAGATACGAAGGCTTTTTCAAAACGGGGTATGATCCTTGTTTTCCAAGGGAATGATGCTGCGGGAAAAGGGGGATCCATACGGCGGGTTATCCGCCCGCTCGACCCGAGGATCTATAAGGTTCATCCGATTTCCGCACCCACGGACGAAGAAAATGCGCATCCGTATCTCTGGCGTTTCTGGCGGCGGGTGCCGCGCAGGGGGCACATCGCGATTTTTGACCGGTCTTGGTATGAGCGTGTGCTTGTTGAACGTGTCGAGGGTTTTGCAAGCCATGAGGATTGGCTACGCGCTTATAATGAGATCAATGATTTTGAAAACGAGCTTGCCGATTTCGGGTACATCATCTGCAAATTTTGGCTCGCCATAAGCGAGGAAGAACAGTTAAAGCGCTTCAAGGCGCGAGAAGACACGATTTACAAGCAGCACAAGATTACCGACGAAGACTGGCGAAACCGTTTAAAGTGGGACCAGTACGCGATTGCGGCCGGTGACATGGTCGATAGAACTTCGACACATTATGCACCTTGGACACTTGTGTCCTCTGAAAACAAAAGGCACGCGCGCGTTGAGGTGCTAAAAACGATTTGCAAACGCCTTGAGGAAGAACTTTAGGCGGCTCGAGCACTGTCGGTGCTGTAGAGAGCGCGTGCGGTTTTGACAAGATCCTTGGTGAGGTGGCGGGTTATCGCACTTGCGTTGATCAGTGCGGTGCCTTCAGCAGCGCTGAGGGTCTTGGTTCGGATCAAGGCATCCACTTCTGAAAAAATCTGATTATCGAGCTTATTCGCTTCCTTGCGCAGTGTATTGAATGTATCCGGCTTTCGCTGGGATACTGGCAGGTCCCGCAGAGCAAAAAATGCGCGTAGCAGTCTCACGATAACGATGCGGATCGAATCAACTTCGCTTTGGAAAGCCGGCTTACTGACTGTAGCGCTGCGGCTCAAAATAGCATAAAGAACCGCCACGTTTTTCAAGATGTCGGGTAGGCGCCGGTTGGCGAGCCGGAGCGCCAGCAGTCTTTTTGCCTGTTCCGGCTTCAACTCGTGTTTTGCCAGGATCTTGCTTGAGTAGGCCAAGAGTTCTTCGAATAGGGGTTCTATCCTTTTGGTGAAGAAGCTGTCGATATCAAGCACCATCAGGTCTGTGCCTGCGCGCACCACCTCTTCATCGCTCATTCGAGACTCAATGTCCCGCCGGGACAGCGACAGGCCATGGGCGACGCTCTCGTAGATCGCATTCGAAAACAGCCGTCGGGACTCGTTTTCAAAAGCCTCCAGGGCGGTCTCTGGATATTTCATGGCCGATTTCGTCAAAAATTTCGACTGGGTCAGTTCTACTTCCGGTGCGGCACGGTCAGGGACAATCGCACTCACCAACGTTGAAATTGGTGCTACGAACCAAATCAAGAGAGAAGTATTCAGGATGTTGAAAACACTGTGAAACGAGGCAAGGCCCAATGGAATTGCGGTGGCCGATACCATTGGTGAAGTGCCTTCAAGCAAGATTGTAAAGCTCGAAACAAGATCGATAAGGGAGCCCAAAAACAATAGCGCCCAGCACACGCCGAATAAATTGACAAACAGGTGAGCAAATGCCGCACGCCGCGCGTTTGCATCAGCAACAAGTGCAGCCAAGTTCGCAGTGATTGTTGTGCCGACATTCTCGCCCAGTATGATAGCAACCGCGGCCTCAAAAGGTAGCCAACCCTGACTGGCCGCAACGATTGTAATTGCCATAGTGGCGCTTGAAGACTGCAAGATGATCGTGAGAAACGTGCCGAATCCCAGAAAGATAAAAATGGAGAATAAACCGAAGCCGGAAAGGTCGGATATCAATCGATAAATCTCGGGATTGTTTTTGAGATCCGGAAAAGACCCCTTCATGAAGTCCAGTCCAATAAACAAAAGGCAGAAACCGATCAGGAACTGCCCCCATTTGATGGCTTGGGTGTTTTTTGACGACACAAGAAGAAAGCCAACGGCCATGGCCGGAATCGCGATCGCACTCATCGAGACGCCGAAACCGAGAAGCGCGATCAGCCAGGCTGTGAATGTGGTGCCGATATTTGCACCCATAATGACCGGAATGGCTGACTTGAGCGACAGCAGACCGGCGTTTACGAAGCTGACAACCATCAGTGTCGTCGCGGAGGATGATTGAATGGCCGCTGTGATGAAAACGCCGGTGAAAACGCCTTTGAATCTGTTGGAAGTCAATTTCGCGAGTGTCGCTCGCAAGCCGGAACCCGCAAGCGCGGAAAGGCCGTCGCTCATGACCTTCATGCCATAAAGAAACAGCCCGAGTGCACCAGCAAGATTGAGTACGGCAATCATAGGCAATGCCTCAGAGATCGAAGCTCATGCTTGAATTAAAATCTCAAAACAGCTCTAATCTAGAGAGCCTTGTCAAGGTAGTCTATCGCCGCTTGAAGCCCGCCTGAGTTGTGTGGGATGCCGAGTTTTTTAAGGCCGAGCTCTACCGCACTGAGTGTCCCAAGAACCATCACCGCGTTTACATGGCCCATATGGCCAATCCTTATCCCTTTACCGACTATCGGACCGATCATGCCGCCGATTGTGACGCCACAGACATCCTTCGTGAAATTGCGCAGCGGTTCTGGATCAATTTCATCAAAAGTGGCAACGGTCACACTGTTGGAGCGCGCATGCGGGTTGATGATATTGAAGTCGATTGATCCGGCCTCGGACCAAACACCGAGTGCGTGCCGTGTTGCTTCGGCCAGCAGCGCATGGCGGTGCCAAACTTGCTCAAGCCCTTCTTGAAATAGAAGATCGAGGGCAGCTCTAAAAGCAAAAAGAAGATGTTCAGGAGGCGTCCCGCAATACTTCTGGTAGTGTATCTCGCCGTTTCGGAACGTCCAGTCCATGTAGTTGTTTTTCAAGTTTGCGGACGCATGTGCTTCGACTGCTTTGGGGCCCGCTGCCACAAAAGACAGTCCTGGCGGGCTCATGAGCCCCTTTTGTGAACCGGTAAGTGCAATGTCTACGCCCCAGGCGTCCATCTCAAATGGCATGCAGCCAAGGGAGGCGATGGTGTCCACCATGAAAAGTGCAGGGTGGCCGGCCGCATCAATTGCTGCACGGACAGCCTTTACGTCATTCCAAACACCTGAAGCGGTGTCCACCTGAACCATCAAAACGGCTTTGATTTTGTGGTCTGCGTCCTGCCTTAGCTGCTGTTCGACAACATTTGGATCCACGGCGGATCTCCAAGTGCCTTCAACGCGATCAACATTCAGGCCGAGAACTCTAGCAGCTTCGCCCCATGCATGCGCAAAAAGGCCAGATTCCAAAACGAGAACAGTGTCTCCACGGTTGAGCGTGTTGGTGAGCGCTGCGTCCCATGCGCCATGCCCATTCGCTGCATAAATGTAGACCGGCGCTTCCGTACGGAAGAGGCGCTTCAATCCTGCCATACAGGCATCTGTCGTTTCTACGAGCGGGCCTTCATAGATGTCGATTGCGGGTCGATGCATGGCCTGCAATACGGTGTCCGGAATATTTGTCGGCCCTGGAATCATGAGGAATTCCTTGCCGTTTGACAGCGTCATTCTCGCGTCCTTTGAAATGTGTTCAGAAGGTGTGTCAGCGCTGGGCAGCGCAAACACAAAAGACTATTGGCCCTATCTTGCGCCAAAAACCATGTCGGTCAAAGGGCTATGGATCTCGGAATTCTGAATGTACGGAAACTGACCCATCAGCCGCACAACGAATATCTGTGCGTATTCAATGTCGCCTGCGTTTTAAGCATGCGAAACCGTATAAAGTGGCGGTGTCGGTTTCGGCATCTGGCGCATTGGCTTCCGCGTCATCCGATGAGCTTTCATTTTTTTGATTTGCCGCGGATTTGTCTTGTTTCCGTAAGGTAAAAAAATCAAACTGATCGCGCGACGCGTTCGGGCACTAGGTTTTGCACCATGATTGTTCTGAAAAGAGGCAATAGTCCACTGATACTCTGCCTTCCGCACAGCGGTACGGAAGTACCGCCGGCGATCGGCGGAAGATTGAGTGCCACTGGCCGTTTGCAGATGGATATCTCCTGGCACCTCGATCAGGTGCTCGATATCGCTGATTTGCTGGATGCGACGATTATCGCAACAACGATCTCACGATATGTTGTCGATGTTGATCATGACCCCCGGATGCGCAAGCCAGAGGAAGAGGACTACGCCCGGGCGTTGTGCCCGTTGACCACGCTTGATGGCAAACGCCTTTACAAAGCTGGGGAGGAGCCGGGCCCAACAGAAATCGATCAGCGCGTGCTGCTTTTCCACGATCCGTATCATGCAGCGGTGCGGCAACAGATCGACCGGATACGCCGACTCAACAAAACCGTGTTGTTGTTCGATTGCCAGTCCCGGCGATCAAAACCCGGTCCGGTGCCAGGCGTCATGCTGCCGATCATCAATATAGGCACGCATGACAATACTTCTTGCCATCCCGATCTGCGAAATACTTTTGCTGGGTCGTTTACCGGCCTTACCGGCTTTAACGTTTCGACCGACGACGGCGTGAAAGGCCGGTACATCAGCCAGACCTATGGCATCCCGGAGTCGCAGATCCATACACTGACGCTCGTGATCGCGCAGCGCAGCTATCTTCGCCATGAGACCCCGCCGTTTGAGCCTGATAAAGCGCGCATGGCACGATTGCGGGCGGTCTTGCTCGAAGGGTTCACCCGCACGCTCGATTGGGCGGGCTGGTCTGGAACGCCGCAGCTGAGAAACTTGGTACAGTCCGCCAGAGCAACCGGCGAGCTCATGACAGTTGAGCGGCAGAATTCCACAGACTCTGTTGGAGATGGCGGTCAGGCAAGCACGCCGGCCGGCAAACCAGTGCAGCTGCAAACCACGCAACAGCATGCAACTGCCGTTACTGCTGCAGAGCGGAAACTGGTTCGTCCAATTATACCGGATAACTTTCTCGAGGCAGACGTGGCCGAATAGGCTTCATAACAAAAACTAGACCACATTTCTTTCGATCAATGGTCTATTTGTTGTAAGCCGTTCCATTCCGAGTGCAGACAAATCAAGCGTTTGATAGCTGCCTGTCGCGATGTGTTCCGCTAAACCGCACCCGACGGCCGGAGCTTGTTGAAGTCCATGCCCCGAAAATCCGAGCGCAATGTAGAAGTTATCAATTCCCGATACGGGGCCGACAAAAGCATTGTGGTCAAAAAGATTCATGTCGTAGCATCCAGCCCAGGCCGCTCCTGGTTTGATGGATTCGAACGCAGGCACTCTGTTGGCAAGGGTTGGCCAGATGTGCTCTTCAAACAGCCCGTATTCAACCTCGAAGTCATCGCAGTCAGGATCATCGACAGGCGGGGCTGAGCCACAGATGTAACCAGCGCCTTCCGGCCGGACATAGGTTCCGTTCGGATCAATGAGCAGGGGAAAGCGGTCTAGCGATTGCCGGCATTCAAATGTGAAAACACATCGCTTTTTGCTACGAACTGGAACATCCATGCCGACTTTCCGGCAGATCTCAGTCCCACCTGATGCACCCGCAGCATTCACGAGTATTCCGGCTGACAATATGTCACCGTTTGCGAGCGTGATCGCCCATGATGATCCGTCACGAGAAAACTTGGTAGCTTTTGCATTGACATAGCGCACCCCTAGCGACCGGGCTTTTCGGCGGAACGCCTGCATAAGCCCGTAGCCATCGAACCAGCCCTCTCCCGTCAAACCATGACATCCAGCTTCCAAGCCGTCAGTGTTCAGCCAAGGAAACCGTTCGCTGATTGCGGCCAGGTCAAAATATGCAATATTCGCTCCAAGCTGCTGCTGCAGCTCATGATTTTCCTTCAGGATTGAGTGTTTGTCTTTAGTTGCAAGAAAAAGGTACCCGCCTTCATGGAGATCGATCGTCGGCGCTTCGCCATCAACACTCAGGTGTTCGCCAATGCCGCGAAGATAGGAAATGCCGAACAAAGAGATCTCGATGTTGATCTTACTAGAAAATTGCTGGCGTATGGAGGCGGCTGATCGCGCCGAGGCGCAAACCTGGTAGGAAGGGTCGGCTTCGACAACAATTATACGACCTGAAAAATCAGGGCGCTGTGCTAACTGACATGCGATCGATGAGCCCATCACGGCGCCGCCGATGATGACAACATCTGCAAATGAATTGGACATGGGCGTGCCCTGGAAAAAGGAGCTGAAAGTCTATTGCTTTCAGCCCATCGAAAGGGGTTTTGAAGCCTAGAAAAATGCCTGCAAGCCTGTTTGCGCGCGCCCCAAAATCAGTGCATGCACATCATGCGTGCCTTCATAGGTGTTCACGGTTTCCAAGTTCTGCGCATGGCGCATGACGTGATACTCTTCTTGAATGCCGTTGCCGCCGTGCATGTCCCGTGCGACACGGGCAATATCTAGCGCCTTGCCGCAATTGTTCCGCTTGACGATAGAAATCATTTCCGGCGCTGCCTTGCCAGCGTCAAACAAGCGCCCAACACGCAGCGATGCCTGAAGGCCGAGCGAAATCTCAGTTTGCATGTCGGCAAGCTTTTTCTGGAATAACTGTGTCTGCGCGAGCGGGCGTCCGAATTGCTCTCGGTCTAGTCCGTATTGGCGCGCCCGATGCCAGCAGTCTTCTGCAGCGCCGAGAGAGCCCCAAGAGATGCCATAGCGCGCCCGGTTCAAACACCCGAATGGACCTTTCAAACCAGATACGTGAGGCAGAAGCGCATCTTCACCTACCTCAACATTATCCATGACGATTTCGCCGGTGATAGATGCACGCAGGGAGAGTTTTCCGCCAACTTTCGGTGCCGACAAGCCCTTTGTTCCCTTGTCGAGCACAAACCCCCGGATTGCGCCATCATGGGCTTCGGATTTTGCCCAGACCACAAAAACATCGGCAATCGGCGCGTTGGAGATCCACATCTTGGAACCGGTCAACCGATACCCATTTTCTATTTTTTCCGCGCGTGTGCGCATTCCAGCTGGATCGGAGCCTGCATCCGGTTCAGTGAGCCCAAAGCACCCAACAAACTCACCGCTCGCGAGCTTTGGAAGGTATTTTTTGCGCTGTTCCTCTGAGCCATACGCATAAATCGGATACATGACCAGCGAAGACTGAACGCTCATCATGGACCGGTAACCTGAATCAATGCGCTCGATTTCACGGGCGACAAGGCCATACGATACGTAGGACGCGCCAGCGCAGCCATACTCTTCCGGAAGCGTTAAGCCAAGCAGGCCAAGCTCACCCATTTCATTGAAGATGGAGCGGTCTGTCTTTTCCTCCCGGTAAGCTTCAATGATCCGCGGCAGCAGCTTGTCGGTCGCATAGGCACGAGCGCTTTCCATTATGAGCACTTCGTCTTCATTGAGCTGGTCGTGGAGCATGAAAGCGTCTTGCCAGTCAAAAATACCGCCGCCGGTTGGCGAAGATTTTACAGATGCTTGAACATTCATGGCGTTGTCTCCTCCGCTGTTGGCGGCATGCGGCCAACTCGAAACAGCGGATCGACTGCATATTTGGCCATTATTATCACTATCAGGAATAGTTTGCCGCCGACTAGATTGACATAAAAGCTATTTCTGCTCAATTGTTCATGCCAAATTGGAATAATAAGTGTATGTGCGGGAAATAGATGAAACGTGCATTTGTACCGCCGGCCGACGCATTGATTGCCTTTGAGTGTGCCGCGCGTCACGCCAGTTTCACTCGTGCTGCGGAGGAGCTGAATCTGACACAAGGTGCGATTTCTAAGCAGATTAGGCACCTGGAAGACCGGCTTGGAGTCGAGCTGTTTCGGAGGGTCAGGCAGAGGATCGTCTTGACGGATGCCGGCCGGATATACCTTCATGATATCAAAGGCGCCTTGGAGGAGTTGACGGATGCAACGCGGCAAGTAATGTCCTATGCGGGCAGCGAAGACGTCTTGAATCTCGCTGTTTTGCCGACTTTTGGCACCCGTTGGCTTGCGCCTCGTATTGCCGGTTTCTCAAAGCGCTATCCCGCCGCTGGCCTCAATCTCAGCGTCCGGCTTCAACCTTTTGATTTTTCTGTAGAGCCCTTTGATGGAGCCATACATCACGGCAATCCGGTTTGGGCAGGTGCGATAGCAGAGCCGCTTTTTGCAGAAGAGGTAATCCCCGTTGCCTCACGTGCTTTTCGAGACCGGCACAACATCAATTCTCCTGCAGAACTTAGTCGTGTTCCCCGTCTGCAATTGTCGACACGCCCTATGGCTTGGAGGCAGTGGTTCGACCTGGCCGGTGTGAGTACTACAGCGGCTTTTCAGGGCGCGAGGTTCGAGCAATTTGTAATGATTGCGGAGGCAGCGGTACACAGTGCCGGGGCGGCCCTTATCCCTCGATTTTTTATCGAGGATGAACTGGCATCCGGGCGCTTGGTCAGGTTGTTCGATCTTTCTTTGCGGCAACAAACTGCCTACTACTTCGTTTATCCTGAAAATCGGACGCTGCGCCCGGTTGTGAAAGCCTTTAGAAGCTGGCTGATTGAAGAGGCGCGTATGGCGCGTGCCGATCGCGAAGCCATGCTGCCTGGATGATTGATAAGGAGCTTCGCAGAACGTGTCGAAGCAACATCTAAGAGTGATCTTAAACGGGAAAGCTGCGCTTCGTGACGATGTCCGGCGCGCAGTCGATGCGGTCAGAAAAATGGGCCATACGGTCAGTGTCCGTGTGACTTGGGAGGCCGGAGACACGCAACGCCTTGCATTGGAAGCATTGGATGAAGCAGCTGAGGACCAGATTTCCACATTGGTAGCCGCGGGAGGAGATGGAACCGTCAACGAGATTGTTGCCGCGCTTCTTGATGGTCTGCAGGGAGATAAAACACTGCCATTTGAGTTGGCTGTGCTGCCGCTGGGCACGGCCAATGATTTCGCTCGTGGCGTTGGCCTTGATCCGAGTGATATTTTGGGGTGTCTCAGGTTCGCAGCGCGGTGCCAACCCAAGCCGACCGACGTTGGCTCCGTCAATGGCCGGGCTTTCATAAACATGGCGACCGGAGGTTTTGGGGCCAGTGTGACGTCAGAAACGGATCCGAACCTGAAACGTGTGCTTGGCGGCGCAGCCTACCTTTTCACCGGGTTGCACAGGTTTTCGGAGCTCGCATCTAGCCATGGGGCGATATCGGCTGAAGACTTCTCATGGAGGGGGGATTTTCTCGCAATTGCCGTTGGAAACGGAAAACAGGCAGGTGGCGGTGTCGAATTATGCCCGGATGCGCTTCTTGACGACGGGTTCCTGGATCTCACCATCGTACCCTACCCTCGGGGAGATGATGTCGCAGACCTACTTGGCCGTTTGATCGAATATGGGCCCGATGGTCTGCGCGACAGCCTGATCATGCGTAGGGTCAAAGCAGTCATTATCGAAACTGATAAGCCGCTGCAGTTTAATCTTGATGGTGAACCGATCCACGATACAAGGCTCGAGGTCTCGGTATTGCCGAAAAAAATCGGGTTCCGTCGGCCATAACAAACCTGATCGCGCCACCGATCTGATGGACGAACTAAGAGATGAGTTATCCGTTCCGTGATGCCTATCACCGGCTTCGCAAATCATTGACATCCAAAGTGGGGCAACTGTGGCCGACGGTGGCATTTGAAACGGCTACCACACCCGTTACCGAGAACGAATATTCTCCCTACGATGTGGAATGGCCCAAACCACTTCCGGCGCAGGCCGTTGAGTTTTTGCACTCCTGGAGCAAATTATCGGACCGGGAGGCGGTCTACAGAGTTACAGGCCCGTGCACCCTGGACCCTAAGATGGGAATAATATTCAAGCAGGGGCGTGTTGTGTGGGGAAGCAGCGACCGGTCACAAACGGAAAAAAACCCTTCATTTTTAAAGCATCTTCAAAAGCCGGCTTTGTGTTTGCCAAAAGCTATTTCGTTGCATCACTTTCATGGCGACAACTACTTCCATTTTTTTCTCTATGTCTTGTCGAAATTGCATTCGGCAGAACACCTCGGCATTTGCCCGTCGGCACCGGTCATTGTCTCAGAGAAGACGGGTGCAACCAGCTTCTTTAAAGAGGCCGAAGCTCTTGGGCTTTTTGGGGGGCGCCAAGTCGTCCGGCAAAAACGAAAAGAGGTCTTGCGGATTGAAGAGCTTTATTTGGTGCAGAGTCCCTTTTGCCGGAGGCCGTTTTTTGATTGGTTGTGTGAAAAGCTGGAACTTGATCTTGAACCGGCCAATAAACGTCGCCTGCTTGTGCTGCGTGGAGAAAATGCAGCCAATGGCCGGGCGCTGAGGAATAGAGGCGCTGTGATTGACTTGGCTAAAAAACACGGTTTTGAGGTCGTTGACCCGGGCGAGCTTACACTCAAAAAACAAGCTAAGCTATTTAGTGAGGCGGAAGTTGTACTTGGTCAACATGGAGCGGGTTTGACCAATCTTGTTTTTCGGCGGGCTAAACCAACAACGTTGATAGAATTGTTTTCACCAACTATGGGCTCGCCACACTATTTCATGATCGCGCGAGAAAAGAACTTCCGATACCGCAGCCTTATGACCCGAAATCCGCAAGGTAGAGATTTTACGGCAAGCACGGAAGTGGATCTGTCAGAGCTGCAGCATGTTCTCTTACAGCTTTGATACGATTAAAGGTAGTTTTTAAAACTCGGGGCCGGAAGTCCTTGCAGGATATGACGCCTGTGCCGGTAAACCAACGGGTGGATCACATCTGCGCAAATCGCCGACCATGGCAGCGGGTAGGCTGTTTCTCCTGACGCAGGTGGTTGATCCGACGCGGCCCTTGGGTTGGTCGCCGGATTGCTTCTCAATGCCGGCAGCAGAAGGTCCAGCCGGTCCTCAACTTGGCTGAGCCAGTCGCTGGTGAATGGCGATGCGGGTTTGCAAATATACCCGCACATGCCGATCAGTGAGCGCCACTGGCTCCGAAGCCAACGGTATCGCATTGTGTTGGCAAATGTGTTCGTTTGATTGTTGAGAATATAACTCTTGCCGAGCAAGCGGTGGCGGTGGATGTGAGCAACGCCTTTACCGGACTTTTCCCGGTAGCCGATGGCATACGCGTCCGGGGTTTTTGCAAGTTGGTCAAACGCCGGCCGCCAGGATGCCGTGGTCAACTTAATGTCTGCGTATCCACCACCATGGTAATGCATGAAATACGGACGGAGATAATCGGACTTGTGCACCGCAGACAGGTACTCATAGGCTGAATGCAGGGGGTGCTCTGGGAGGACCCAGTTGTCAAGCGTGCTGGGTGTTACCAAAACAACGTCAAGATCAGTATTGCCAAGACTTTGAAGGCACTTTTGGCGTTCTGGTGACATCTCGTTTGAGCCAGTCCAGAACGCGAAAACGCGTTTTTCGATCATTGCCTCAATGCCCGTCAATCTTATCGTAGTAGCTTGCCGACTGCAGAAAAATACCGCGTAGGTTGCCAATCGCCCGGGCAAAGCGCATGCGATTTTTGTAGTAACGCTTCTCAAGGCTTTGCCATCCGCCACGGTAGAGCGGTGCAAGAATGACAAGAAGCACGGTGCTCGAAATCAGACGTCGCAGGCCCTTCAAGCCAAATTTGACAAAAGTTTTGGGATAGCCATTCCGCAATATTCCGACTTGAACATGTGCCGTTGCACTGGCGCGAACAAAGCCCAACATCCGCGCAGCGGTCAACCGGTTTTCCGGGACATATTCATTAACGACCGCGTCCGGTGTCCAGACTATTTTAAAACCGCGTGCGTGGGCGGTTTCGAAAAAGTCCAGATCTTCATAACCATGCAGGAAGACGGGATTGAATCTCAGGTTGTGCGGAGGATTGATGAGATCTGATAGGAACGCGACGTTGTTGGTCGAGGCGCGTTTGAGCTCCATTCCTGGTGTGTTTTTGGATGGCACTTCTGGTGGGAACCAGCTCGGAGGCTCCACCTCGAATGTTTTGGTCACCGGCCCATAGCTGACCGATATGTTGTCTTTCATGAGGGTTTGGAAATGCGCGTTTAACCAGCCATCTTCGGCTTTTTCGTCATCATCGATCAAGGCGACAATATCGAAACCTTGTCTCAATGCCTGTTCAAGCGACTTGTTCCGGGCAAAGGGAATACCGCGTGTTTTTTCCTGTGCGTAGTGTATCGGGACCTTCTGTGATGCTGCAAACTCGAGCACCGCTTGTCTGGACTTTGGCTCTTGGTCATTTTCCACGACCACGATCTCCAGAGTCCAAGACTCCGGAATCTCTTGAGCGGCAAGTGACTTAAGGCATCGAAGCAGCATTTTTGGTCGGTCTGCAGTACACACCAAAACGCCAATCCGGCCGGTATTACTTTCCGCTATACTCATCTTGTATTCTCCGGCTGGCGAGTATCGGCTGTTCTTGTTTTTAAAATGGTTTCCAGCACATCATCGTAGCGTTTTGCGACCCGCCCGATTTCGATTTGTGCTTCAAACCTTTCTCGTGCCGCACTTGCAAGCTTTTTACGGTAATCGATATCTTCCATGACGAGCTGGAGAGCGGCGGCGATCTGCTGTAAAAAATCTGGAGCACCCGGCATCGGTAGGTAGTGCACGGTGTCGCCCGCGGCTTCGGGAGTGCCGCCGGTTGGGGTTGTAATGATCGCGCATTTGCAGGCCATGGCTTCCACCACGGCTCGCGGAAATCCCTCGGCAACGATGGATGGGAGTGCCGCGATCGATGCTCTACCAAGCGCTCTTTGAACCTGCGTGAAATCGAGGTTCTTTTCAATAACGACACCTGTATGGGAACAGGCCTTCCCAGTGATTTTCTCGAATATTCTTCGTTCGTCTTGAGTCTGCACGGCAAGCACAAGATGCAAACGCCAAGTATCTGGCTTTGCACGCAAAAAAGCATCCAATAGATGGATGACACCTTTGTCTTCCCGGGCTCTGCCGACATACACGATCGTTTTTTCTTTCGTCTCAGATGGCTCCCAAGAGACACCGTCAACACCGTTTGGCACAACAAAGGTTGGCAGGTTGTTCTGCGGGTATGCCGCTAAGAAACTGGATCTGATGTAGTCGCTCACAAAGATCGCGGCGCTTAAGTGCTTCAGGGCACGGCCCTTTCGCCATCGCGAGAGAAGCCCTCGCTTGTGGCGCATCAGGCCGTGCCGGTGCAGGACGACCGGGAGGTGAGGAAGCCTCCGCGCGATAAACGATGCGCTCTCGGCATGTTGATGCACAACCACAAGATCAGGGCATTCGCGCTGCAAGATGATCGCTGCGTTTTTTGCAATTGCTTTTGGTGGCACAGGAATGAAGTTCACGTCCGGAAACGGGTTCTCAACCAGGCCGCCAACAACACAAGTATCTGCTTGAAAGCGGCTACGCAGAACTAGGTCCCGCGCCACGAGATCAATGGAGGTTGCGCCTGTTTTGGAAAAATGCATGCCCCGTGGCAGCACAATGCCGAGTTTCATAATGCCTGGGTTCCAACTGCCGAGTTACGAACTTTTATCCAAGCCGCCGGGTGTGCGCAAATTGTGCTGCGGCTATATCCAGCGGCGGACTGCGCTACAGTATTGGTCGTATCCTTCGCCAAATTTCCGCCGAAGTTCGATCTCTTCGGGTTTGATTTGGAAGGTGGTCAGATACCACACGAACAAACAAAGTACCGGGACCAAAATGAAGCTGCCAAGCCAAACACCGTAAGCTGAGAGAAGCAAAGCCATTCCCAGATACATCGGATTGCGAGAAATCCGGTAAAATCCAGTTCTGACAAACTTCTTTGTGTTCGATGGGGACAATGGTGAGATCGTGGTCCGGGCCTTTATGAAAGCCAGCACGCTTGTCGCGTCCATCGTGGCGCCGATGAGGCCAAGGATACCCGCAAAAGCACTCTGACCGGGAAATGTGACCGATAGCTCAGGGAACCAGCGAGCGCCCAGCCAAATCAAAAATCCATAAAATATACCGATAATCGGTGGTGGAACTGTAAGACTCATTTGCTGCGCCGGACCTTCAGAAAACTGTTTTGGGCATTTTAGACGCCACCGCACACCGCTCTTAACAGAGTTTGTGTGGTACTGCACTCTAGCGTGATGTCGGCCAGCTCATCTGGTTTTCGTCAGAAATCTGGACGATTTACAGCAGTAAGCAACCGATGCCTCAGGACCTTCAGTGTCCCGACAGTGCGACGTGTCGAAAATCGGCTGTGGGATTTTGGTATTTGATGGCGACAAAATTCTGGCAAAAACGCAAAATACACCAATAGATAGAAAATAGGATTGGGGGGCATACACAACCCGCCAAAATAAGACACTTGAATACAACTAAAAGTTATTACAGCATATATATGCAATCAAAAAATTGAGGTTTGAATGTGTAATTCCTGTTTGAGCAACCAGCTTTCGGTTTCTTACGACGCAAAACCGGTACCTGCAAAAGTTGAAGATGGCGGCGCCGGTCTCAACACGCATAGTTTTGTGCTAGGGGTCATGGGGGAGGTCGGTTCGGCTGGATTTTCTGAAGAGGGCGCCTCTGCAGCTCAAAACTCTGAAATCTGGTGGGTCAACGATCAAAGTCCAGAAAATCCCTTTGGAAAAAGCGAGGATTATGAAGCGTATCTGGACTATCTCGGAGCGCTGCCACGCAGCTTGACGCCGGAAACCACGGCGCAGCCGTTGGTCATAAACGTTGGCGAGCTTAACAATCATCCTGATTACAAGGCGGCCGCCATAGGCGCTCTGAACATGTGGTCTTCGGTCACTCCGATGCAATTCGAGGTAGTGGATGATGTGCCGTTCGATCCCGACACTCAGTGGATGGAAGTTGTAAGTCCCGAGGTTGGCGAACAAAGTGATGGAAGCGCGTTTTCAAGCGACCGTTACGTGAGTGTCGGACAAAGGTTCCATGATACCGAACCCAATCTAACAGACATTGGCGGTTATGTTTTCGACACGTTCATTCACGAATTTGGCCATGAATTCGGATTGAACCATCCAGGATTATACAACTATAGTGGCCCTGGCGGCGTTCAGATAAACTATCTCAATAACGCAACCTGGACCTTTGATCGCCAACAATACAGCGTAATGTCATATTTTGACGGAATTGACGTTGGCGAAGACAGTCGTTGGTCCGCCTCAACACCACTGATGGGCGACATTGAAGCGGTTATTCGTCGTTTCTTTTCAACTGTTGATGAAGACGGCATACGCACATACCAAAACATTGAACTCAATACCGGAGACAATGTCTACGGGTTCAAGAGCACAGAATACGGTTATGAGCTGACTTCGACTGGAATGCAGCGGGATATCGG
The DNA here is from genome assembly GCF_007830545.1 of Roseibium hamelinense. GTDB lineage: Bacteria > Pseudomonadota > Alphaproteobacteria > Rhizobiales > Stappiaceae > Roseibium > Roseibium hamelinense. Next base: position 319,658 of record NZ_VLLF01000005.1, on the reverse strand, counting down.
TTTCGTGATCCATGATACTGGCGGAAACGATACGATCGACTTTTCTGGGTCTACTGCCGGGACCATTCTTGATTTGCGCGCTGGACAGTTCTCGAGCGTGAATGGTCATAGGAACAATGTTTCGATCTTTGACGGCCACAATGCGGATCAAACTCAATATTTCATTGAGAACGGCATCGGCAGCAGTCATGACGATATCCTGATCGGCAATGACGGAGCCAATATCCTTGACGGGCGCGGCGGCGCGGATCGTATGGCCGGTAACGATGGCGACGATATCTACTATGTTGATTCTGCTTATGATATTGTTCGCGAGGAAGCTGATGGCGGCAACGATACGGTAATCGTGTTGGCAAGCGGTTTGGACATCGGTTCGTTCGCACATGTCGAAAATATCATTTATGCCGATGGCGGCTTTGCGGAGCCTGACACCGACGATAACGAAAGTGTTGCAGAGGTCGGAGCCGACGCTCAAACTGCCCGTCCCGTCTTTGGCGACGGCGGCAACAATACTATCAACGGAGGTGCTGGAAGCGACGTCATTTTTGGTCTAGATGGTGATGACCTTCTCATCGGCGGTCGCGATACGCTGGCAAGCCGTGACATCAACAACACAATCGCTATCGCCGATCTTGAGGACCAAACGGAAACCGACGATGGCGCGGATTCGCTCTATGGTGGTCGCGGAAACGACACGCTTGTTGGAGGTGCCGGCAACGATTTACTCGACGGTGGCGAAGGCAACGATATCCTGCGTGGTCAGGACGGGGCGGACATCTTCAGGGGCGGCGCCGGGTCGGATACGGTTGACTACAGCACGGAGAGTCCATTCCAGCTTCTCGTGAATTTGGAAACCAACGTCGCGAGTGGTGGAACCGCATCGGGGGATACCTTCGACAGTATCGAAAACCTGATTGGCTCGGACGATCGGATTGATCGGTTCGTGGGAACGGATGCTGCCAACCATTTCTGGGGCCGTGGTGGCGGCGATGTTTTCAACGGCCGGGATGGAGATGATGTTCTTGATGGCGGCAATGATGGTGACATCCTCTATGGGGAGGGAGGAAATGATACGCTAATCGGCGGCTCAGGTCAGGACTACCTCGATGGTGGCAGTGGAATAGATACTGTTGTTTACGAGGGAAGTTCTGCTGGCGTGACAATCGATCTTGCAAATGGCACTGCGAGCGGAGGAGATGCTGACGGGCCGGTTCAAATTGTCGGCAGAGGGACTGCAATCCGGCATGACATCATTGTTGGTGTTGAAAATGCAGTAGGTTCTTCATTTGATGACCGCCTTATCGGGGACGGCGGCGTCAATGAGCTCTTTGGCGCTGGCGGCAACGATGTGCTCACAGGCGGTAGTGGGGCAGATGTCCTAAACGGTGGCGAAGGAAGCGATACAGCAGATTATTCAGACGCGGATACTGGCGTTTCACTCAATCTCTCGCGGAGCAAGTCTGAGGGGGACCGTTACATTTCAATAGAGAACCTTGCTGGCTCTGGATTTGACGACAGGATCAAAGGGGATGATGGCGACAACATCTTAACAGGTCAGGGCGGTAGCGACACACTACGAGCTGGCGATGGCGACGATATTCTCTTTGGTGACTTCGGCGACCAAGCCGAAGCGATCCCGAGGCCGGGGCTAGGGTCCGGATATGCAACCCTTGGGCCTGACGCGACAAACAACTCGATCGAGACTGCCTTCGATATTTCGAATAATTTCTCACTAACCGAAGATCCGGATATCTTTGATTCTACGACGGTTCTTCATACGACAGTCAGTGCAACCGGGAACGGAAAGGGGGGCTACTACAGCATCGACTTGGCAGCTGGAACCATTTTGACGATAGATATCGATGGAATTGCCGATCCAAATGTTCATGACAGTTGGGTTCGTCTGTTGGATAGTGACGGAAATGTGGTTACTGAGAACGACGATGGGGGCGGTGATCCCGGATCGACCAGCAACCGGGACTCAAGCACTGTCTTCGTTGTCGAAGAGACCGGCACCTACTACATTTTGGAGGGAAGCTGGACCAGCACAAGCCCAGATGGATGGACCGAAGTTGTACCTGTAGGCTCCACCTATAAACTCAATGTTTCGGTTGAGTTTCCGCCTGAACCAGTCCAGCCGGGGATTGCAGCCGCAGACAGACTTTTCGGCGGCAATGGCGATGATTTTCTGGACGGTGGGCTTGGAGCCGATGTTTTGGTCGGTGGTGCGGGCGGCGATGCCTTCCGTTTTTCAACCGAACTGGGTGCAGATAATGTCGACGAAATTCGCGACTTCAACGTGGCGGATGACAAAATCCTGCTTGACAGACTGATCTTCTCAAAGCTTGGAGAAGCTGGCGCGTTTGATGAAACGGCATTTCACATGAGTTCGCTTGGGGTGAGTGAGGATGCAAATGACCGTATCATCTATGACACCAACGATGGTGTCCTCTGGTACGATGAGGATGGGTCAGGACAACTCGCGGCAGTTCAATTTGCGGCGATCGGGAAACGTCTTGAGATGACCGCCGATGACTTCGTAATTGTTTAGGTACTAGAAAAAAAAGGGCGCCAATTGGCGCCCTTTTGCAAACCAGTTTTTGGCCCAGAAAAACGCAGCCAGCAGCTATGGATCGTGAAGCGAGCTGAATGTTGAATAGACGCGCCTTCCTTTGCACCTCCATATTGGCAACTCTGACCGTTCCCTGCACCCGAGCGCGCGCTCAGGAAGAAAAAGTCTTCGTAAGGGTTACTTATCCAAGCCTTAAGGCAATCCCCGAAGGACGCATCCGGATATTCGTTCCGGACCAAGCCGTACCCAGTTCTGAAACCGGAGGTCAGGGACTGCGCGAAAAATTGTTGATCACAGATGGGAATACGGATTTTGAAGAGTTCTCGTTGCCCGTGTCATTCGCAGCCGCGCGGCCAGTGCAAATCATCGCTCATTTGGAGCGGACTGACGGCTGGTTGTTGGCTAGGGGCAGTGTCCGATTATCTCATGCAAAAGATGTCGTAATTCAACTTACGAAAGTCATGTATTGAAGCGATGGATCCGTCACTTGAACCAAAGTGTACGCGCACCGGTATTTATACTCGTGTCGCTACCGAGATATTCGATGGATATCGGAAAAACTGCGCGGCGTTTGAACCCGTCTCAAGGTCGTAGCGAATGCGATGCCCAACCGGCGTATTAAACGCGATATCTCACGTATCGGATATTTTTGGCGCACCCGACAGGATTCGAACCTGTGACCTCTGCCTTCGGAGGGCAGCGCTCTATCCAGCTGAGCTACGGGTGCTGGCACGCAAAGCGATATAGAGACCGCCCTGATACAGGATGATCGTGGTTCGGGCAATGTCTTTCTGAATTTGTTGACAGGGTAAAGGCCGCTTCATTGTTGCTGATGATTTGTTGTGGCGGCGGAGTGATATGGCAGCGCAGGGGAAGCGTATAAGACGTGCGTAAAACACAAATGGAAGCTGCCAGGTGCGAAAACTTATAGTTATTTTCGGTGATCAATTGTCCCACGGGTTGTCCTCAATACGGGATGGAGATCCGGCCAAGGACGCTATTTTGATGATGGAGGTTGTAGAGGAGGCCACACATGTCCGGCACCATAAAAAGAAGATTGCCTTCATTTTTTCCGCTATGCGGCACTTTGCGCGAGAACTTAGCGAGAAGGGGTGGGCTGTTCACTATATAAAGCTTGAAGATTCAGACAATGCGGGGTCTTTTTCCGGGGAAGTTCTACGGCAGTGCAAGATCCTCAAGCCAGAACGTTTGGGTGTGACTGAGCCTAGCGAGTGGCGTGTACTTGAGGATGTCAAAACGTGGCAGTCAGATCTTGGAATCCCGGTCGATATCTTTACTGATACTCGTTTTTTGTGCCCGTTGCCGAAGTTCACATCATGGGCAAAAGGCCGCAAACAGCTGCGTATGGAGTATTTCTACCGTGATATGCGCCGCCAGACCGGTTTGCTCATGAACGACGATGGCAAACCTGGCGAGCCAATTGGCGGGAAATGGAATTTTGACACTGAAAACCGCAAGCCGGCCAAGGCCGACCTTTTTATGCCGGAGCCAAAACGCTTCGAGCCAGATCAGGTCACGCAAGAGGTGCTCGATTTAGTCAATAATCGGTTTGGCCATCACTTTGGCGATCTCGAGCCGTTCTGGTTTGGAGTCACAACCCAACAGGCTCATGAGGCTTTCGAACACTTTCTGCAAACGGCGCTCCCGCACTTTGGAGACTATCAAGACGCTATGCTGAAGGGCGAAAAGTTCCTCTATCACGCAGTAACCTCGCTTTATCTCAACATTGGTTTGCTGGACCCGCTTGAAATGTGCTCCGCAGTGGAAGAGGCGTACAAAGCCGGTGACGTGCCTTTGAACGCAGCGGAAGGGTTCATTCGCCAGATTATTGGCTGGCGCGAATATGTTCGCGGCATCTATTGGCTGAAAATGCCCGATTATGCCTCCGGAAACTTTCTGAACGCAACACGGGACCTTCCCGAGTTTTATTGGACAGGCGACACTGACATGGCGTGCCTGAAAGCAGCGATAAAGCAAACCCGGGAAGAAGCATACGCTCACCACATCCAACGCCTGATGGTGACCGGGAATTTTGCAATGTTGATCGGCGTTGATCCGAAGCAGGTGCACGAATGGTATCTTACCGTTTATGCGGATGCATTTGAGTGGGTTGAAATGCCCAACACGATTGGTATGAGCCAATTCGCGGACGGTGGTTTGCTTGGATCAAAGCCATATGCATCTGGTGGGAACTACATCAACAAGATGTCTGACTATTGCGGCGACTGCGCCTACAAAGTGTCGAAAAAGACCGAGCCTGATGCTTGTCCCTTTAACGCGCTTTATTGGACGTTCCTGGCCCGCAATGAAACGAAACTGAAAGGCAATCCGCGGTTGGCGCAAATGTACGCGACCTGGTCCCGTATGAGTGCGCAAAAACAGACCGCGTACTTAAATGCGTCTGAGAAATTTTTGGCGAGCGTATACCCGTCAGAATAAGAACAGACGCTTTTTGGCAGGGCCTTCAGCCATCACACGTTTGTTAGCCCTTAGAGGTATTCACGTCACAAAAAAGTATTTCATGGCTGGTAGTTGGTTATTGGAAGTAAAAAAAACGCGTAACCCGCAAAACGGGCCACGCGAAAAAGTTACTGTGCACGTGGCCCCATCGACCACGGCTAGGATGATAGCGAGGTGGCTGTTGTTTGTCATCACCGCGAACGATCTTATTTATTGATTTTGGGTTCGATAATGGATCACCAAAGATACTTAAATAAATCCGAAGCTAAGGTCACCCACATGGTTTGAGAAGGCCGTCTGATCCGATGATGGCTCTTAGCGGCGCAACTTCTTCGTCAGTCACTTGCAGGCATACCGCGCTCTGAAGGTTTTTATCCCAGCGGGAAAGGTAATCCGGACCCTGGTCACGCCTTTTCGGATAAAACCTAATCGAGCGGCAGCCGCTTTCGTGACGTCAATAACCCGCCCATCCACAAAAGGCCCCCGGTCATTGATCCGAACAAGAACCTCGCGACCGTTTGCAAGATTTTTCACTTTGACCATCGTACCGAAGGGCAAATTGCGGTGGGCTGCGGTTAACGCGGTTGGATCTGTTTTTTCTCCGTTCGCGGTTATACCGTTTAGTGCATACCAGGATGCATTGCCGCATTGCGCAGATTGACCGGTAGGCTTGGGCACAGGGGTGTTTGCCCCAACCGCAGGCATTGATCCAAGTCCGACGGTAAGTGTTGCTGCGCCAATCAAGTTCACAATCCGCGATCGCATCATTCGTCCTACGCAAGGTCCCAACATTCGGTTGTTTACGCCACTTCCGTGTCACCAGTGTGGCTTCCTCGAATTCGCCGGTCCGATGAACTTGCGCAAGAAAGCGCACGACTTTCGAAGAATGGGTTAATTTAAAATTAACCTTACGGAATCATTAGCCTGTGGGTAGTTGTGCGGAGACGATAACTTGGAAAACAGCTGTGCTATATCTGTAATTATTAGTAGTGGGCGCTATTCAACAAAGCGACTCATAAAATCTAAAATGTTCATGGGGGTGTTCTGTTGCAAAACAGACATGGAATGCTGTTGCCTCATTCAGGGGATCGTGCACCGGCACGGCATGATGCAGTTCCCGAGCTATATGCCTCACTGCTAGAAGTACTGCCCCGTGCTGCGGCGTTCGTGGCTGCGTCTTCAGAGATCTTTGCTTGCAATCAAGCATTTAGCCGGCGTATCCCAAAAGGTGTTGCAGATGTCAAAGCTATGAGTCTTTTCAGCAGTTTGACTGCAGAGAGCGCACGCAAGCTGCAATCCGCACTCGTTGCGGCGCTTGGTGGCGCTCATACGCATGTCGAGGGCGGAGTATATTTTACAAATGGCTCTTTGATGGCGTCCGAGCTGTTTTGTGAACCTTTGGAGTTCAAGGTCGGAACAGAACGAGTTGTTCTTCTGCAGGTTGATTGGCCGCGCCACGAAACGGTGAAGCGTGCTCCTTACTTACCCCCTGAACGACTATTGTCGCATTTCCCGGATGAAGTGCTCGTTTTTGAAGCAGACGAAGAGCTTGGTGCAATTCAAAACAAGCTCGAGTTCGTGATCGGCACCCCGATTGATGGCTCCGAGTTGGAAAACGCCATTCAGAACTGCCGGCAGAAGGGACCAGCAACGCTTCATGTGCGAAGTGAATTCCCTCAAAAATTGACCGGTGGTGCATCAGGCCAGACGACTGAAGTTCGCTTAGTTCATATGGCATCTGAAACCGAGGCTTCATCCCATATTATGGCGGTTCTGCGCCAAAATGTCGACGCGCCCGATGAGGTGGAAGAATACAAGCGGCTTGCGAACCTTGATCCTCTCACCGATCTTTTAAATCGACGTGCTTTCTTGGGAGCGCTTGATCGTCAGCTGGAAGCTATGCGGGCCGATGCGGGCAATGGCTTGGGTGTATTTTATATAGATTTGGACGAGTTCAAAAAAGTAAATGATTTCGGCGGCCATGATGCGGGTGACACCATGCTGCGCCTGGTCGGTTCAGCCTTGGATAGTATTCTGCCGGAGCACGGGGCTGCGGGCCGGATTGGCGGTGACGAATTTGCATGCTTTTTGAGCCTTGTCGATAGTGAAGAATGTGCACTTGCAAAGGCACAGGAGTTTCTGGACGCATTGTTAAACATTCGGCTCAATGTCGATGACCGCGTTTTTACTATCGGGGGCTCTATCGGTGTTGCGCTTGTGCGCGAGCTGGACGTCTCCTCAAAAACCACTGCATCCGGAGTGCTGAAATTTGCTGATGAAGCATGTCTTTGCGGCAAGAGATCAGGTGGGAGGTCGATTTCAATCCGGATATTTGAAGATAGCGGCAACAATCAAAAGAGCCCACACGCAGACGCTCCGGAACCAGACCGGCTTCGTGCTCAAGATCTTTCGCTCTATGCCATGCCAGTTATCTGGCTGGGGACACGAAGGCCTTTCGCTCAGGAAATTTTGCTGAGGGTGAAAGTTACAGCATCAGCCTCAATCTCTCCGCGCGCGTTGTTGTCTGCAGCAGCTCGCAATCGATATATTTCTAAGGTCGATAGTTGGATATTAGACAAAGTTCTGGATGCTGCTGACGAAGAGAGGGGACGAAGTTGGCTGACTGTAAACGTATCCGCAGAGTCCGCCAGGGATGAGCATTTTTGCGACGTTCTCAAGATGCGGCTAGAAACCAATCCCCTTCTTGCGGCACGTATTTGCTTGGAAATTTCTGAACGTGACTTTTTGCGGGAACCCGCGTCCATCGAAGCTTTTTTCAAGTTAGCGACTGAACTCGGTTGCCAAACAGCCATCGACGATTTTGGGGGGCATTGGCCCGTATTATCGCGACTTACTGAATTGAAGGTGGACTGGATAAAGCTTGATCCGTCTTTGACCGGACCAGCCCTGTCAAATGAGGCAAAAGCAAAAATCTTGGCCAGTCTGGTTCAGACCACACACGATTTAAACATCCGCCTTATTGCAAAGCACGTTGAAACACAGGAACAGGCGGATCAGCTGTCAGAAATCGGGATTGATGCCGGCCAAGGGCACTATTTTGGCCGCGCCATCCCATGGCCCGGCGCGGGAAATCGAAACGTCCCGAAAAGCATCACATAATAACACCCGACCGATTTGTCGGCCGGGTTTTTTGACTAGATATCCAAGTTTGCAACGCTCAAGGCGTTGTCCTGGATGAAATCGCGCCGTGGTTCGACTTCGTCACCCATCAGTTTAGTGAATATGTCGTCTGCATCGTCCGCCTCGCGGATTTTTACCTGCAGGAGCGACCGCGCGTTCGGGTCGAGCGTGGTTTCCCAGAGCTGATCTGGGTTCATCTCGCCAAGTCCCTTGTAGCGTTGAAGCGAAATGCCCTTTTGCCCATACGCAAAAATCTGATCGAGCAGCGCTCGGGGTCCGCGTACTTCGGTTAACATGTCTTTTCTACGAAGGGTTGCCGCTTTCCCATAAACTTCTTGAAGATGTTCGGCGTATCCATTGAGCCGCCGTGCATCGGAAGAAGACAAAAGAGCCGGATCGATAATCGCAGCTTCTTCAACACCGCGCACAGTACGCTTAAACAGAAGCGTGCCATCGTCCTGAACTTCACCTGTCCAGCCTCTTTCGAATTCTTCGGCTAGAATATCGAGGCGGCGGGCGATGTAGCTTGCAGCTTCGTCGCTTTTTGCCGGATCGTCGAGTGTTTCCGGACTTAGTGCTCCGGCAATCGCGGCCTGCTCCACGACGTCCCGATTATAGCGTGAATGAAGACCATCAAAGATGCCAGAAATGGTTCTAGCTGTTTCAAGAACCAACCTCAGGTCTTCGCCGGTGCGCACTTCTCCGTTCGCAAGTGTCAGCGAGCTGTCTTCCAAACCACTGGAAACAAGATAGCGCTCAAGAGCTTCCTGGTCCTTGAGGTATTGCTCGCTTTGACCGCGTTTAACCTTATAAAGTGGAGGCTGGGCGATATAAACATAGCCGTTCTCAATCAGATCTGGCATTTGCCGGAAAAAGAATGTCAGAAGCAGTGTGCGAATATGTGCGCCGTCAACGTCAGCATCCGTCATGATGATAATTTTGTGGTAGCGCAGCTTCTCAATGTTGAACTCTTCTTTGCCGATACCAGTACCCAAGGCGGTGATCAGCGTGCCGATCTCGTTCGAAGACAACATCTTGTCGAAACGCGCACGCTCCACATTCAAGATCTTTCCTCGCAGTGGCAATACTGCCTGATTTTCCCGGTGACGGCCCTGTTTTGCCGAGCCGCCAGCAGAGTCACCCTCCACTAGGAACAATTCGGCTTTGGAAGCATCCCGTTCCTGGCAGTCCGCAAGTTTTCCAGGCAAGGACGCTACATCCAAAGCGCCTTTGCGCCGTGTTAGCTCGCGCGCCTTGCGTGCGGCCTCACGCGCGGACGCTGCCTCGACTACTTTGGATACGATCGCGCGCGCAGGAGCGGGGTTTTCCTCAAACCAGTCAGCCAAGGCAGATGAAATCAGGTTTTCAACAACTGGTCGCACCTCTGAAGATACAAGCTTGTCTTTTGTTTGAGACGAGAATTTGGGGTCTGGAACTTTCACTGAAAGGACGCATGACAGGCCTTCGCGGCAGTCGTCTCCGGTAACCGTCACCTTTTCCTTTTTTAGCAAGCCCGTGCTGTCAGCGTAGCCTGTTACCTGACGGGTCAAGGCTCCGCGAAAGCCTGCTAGATGCGTCCCGCCGTCGCGTTGTGGGATGTTGTTGGTGAAGCACAGTACCTGTTCGTGGTAGCTGTCATTCCACCACATTGAGGCTTCAACCGTAATGCCGTCGCGTTCCGACGATACTGTGATGGGGGTTTCGATGAGCGGATGCTTGGCGCGATCGAGATATCGGACGAAAGCCTCAAGCCCACCTTCATAGAACAGCTCTTCCACGACATCTTCAACACCGCGTTTGTCGGTCAGGATGATCCGGACGCCTGAATTCAGGAAAGCCAGTTCACGGAGCCGGTGTTCAAGAGTTGCAAAGTTGAAGTCGATTTTTGTGAAAGTCTCTGGAGAGGGCAGGAAAGTGACTTCCGTGCCCTTCTTGCCATTCGCCGGACCAACGACCTCCAGCGGGCCGATTGCATCTCCATGAGCAAAACTGATGACGTGCTCTTTGTCATCCCGCCAAATCCTGAGATCAAGCTTCGTCGAAAGTGCATTGACCACAGACACGCCGACACCGTGAAGGCCGCCCGAAACTTTGTAGGAATTCTGGTCGAATTTTCCCCCGGCGTGCAGCTGGGTCATAATCACTTCGGCTGCCGATACACCCTCTTCAGCATGAAGGTCGGTCGGGATACCTCGCCCATTATCAGAAACAGTTACGGAACCGTCGGCGTTGAGGGTGACCGTCACATGATCGGCATGGCCCGCAAGTGCTTCATCGATGGCGTTGTCCACGACCTCATAGACCATGTGGTGGAGCCCAGATCCATCGTCGGTGTCGCCAATATACATGCCCGGGCGTTTCCGGACCGCGTCCAGTCCTTTCAGAACTTTGATCGAGTCGGCGCCATAGACAGCTTCTTCGCCATCTGGGGTGGGAACGGAATCAGGCACGGAAGTATCGCTCATGCGAATCAATCACCAATCGGTCTGTAATTTAACACCCCGTTATACGGGGTTGTTCAGCTCGTTCAACCACGGCGCTGCAGCGCCGTGAAAACGGGTATCATAGTCGTGGAAAAACCATGAAACTTCGGCGGTTTTAAGGGTGGTTTGACGATTTCAGCAATCGGGCACGAGAATTGTCGATGCTGAAAATTTCACCAGATGCGGGCAGAGCCTCGAAAAGGCCGGCGTCGGTGCCCGTCATGAAAACTTGTCCTCCCATTGCATGGAGCTTTTCGAACAATGCTTCGCGCCGGTTTGGATCAAGGTGGGCAGCCACTTCGTCGAGAAGCAGGACCGGAGGCGAGCCGGTCATGGATTTGGTGAGGCCTGCATGGCCCAGGATTAAACCAATCAATAGCGCTTTTTGCTCCCCGGTTGAGCATTTGCTCGCAGGCATCTGTTTTTCGCGGTGGTGAACCTTTAGGTCGCTCAGATGAGGCCCAAACAGCGTGCGTCCGGCCGCTTGATCGCGGCGGCGGGTTGTCTGTAGCGCGGTTCTATATGCGTCTTCGATGTCAGAGGCTGCTGCGCCTTCGAATTCAGTTTCGAATTCACCGGCCAGCACAACATCCGCGCTCGGAAATGCGTTCGCGATTTTGGATTGAGCAGAAAGGGCAGAGGTCAGCAGAGCTGTGGTTTCCCTTCGCGCAAGGGAAACCGCCGTGCCAAGCTCGGCGACCTGGGTTTCAACTGCGTTTGCATAAGCGTCTGGCGCCCCTTGCTCCAACACCTTGTTACGGTTTCGAAGTGCTTTTTCAAAATCGCCGACCCGGCGGCCGTGAGCCGGGTCTAACGAGAGCGTAAGCCGGTCCAAGAACCTGCGCCGATCAGAACCGGGCCCCAAAAAGAGTCCGTCCATACTGGGGACAAGCCAGAGCGCTCGGACGTGGTCCAGAAGGGCTTCTGTGGATCTTGCATCCGCGCCATCGATCCGAACTTTCCGGCCAGCCTCGCCAGGGGTGAAGCCAGTGCCGATCCGGGTCTCAAGAAATTCGCCTGCCAGTCTGGCGGCAACACTCCAGCCACCGCTTCCAGCATGGCGGGCAATGTCGGAAAGTCCGGCGCGCCGGATACCGCGGCCGGCAGTCAAAAAGGAAATTGCTTCCAGTACATTCGTTTTGCCAGCGCCGTTGTCGCCGACAAATGCTGAGAGCCTGGCGCTGAACTGAATATCCAGATGCCGATAGTTGCGAAAATCGGACAGCGTCAGCCGGGTAATGAGCGCCGCTGCCGTACCTGTCATCTCAAGTGCCTTTGAACGGTCACACGCGCATTGGCATTAGAACAAACAAGCAATCATCGACCGAGTTGTCCTGGATCAGTGTCGGTGAACCTGAATCCGCCAGGCGAAATAATGCAGTGTCGCTCGACAATTGATTGGCGATATCAAGAAGATATCGTGAGTTGAAGCCGATCTCGAGAGGTTCGGCACTGTACTCGACTGCCAATTCCTCGGTTGCGCTGCCCGAGTCTGGGTTGTTGACCGTGAGTACCATTCGACCGTCACTCAGGGCGAGTTTTACAGCGCGTCCGCGTTCTGACGAAATTGTTGAGACGCGGTCGACAGCTTCTTTGAACTCGTCCCGGTCAACCCGCATTTCCTTGTCATTGCCTTGTGGAATAACGCGGCCGTAATCTGGGAATGTGCCGTCGATCAATTTGGAGGTCAAAACAATAGGGCCGGTGGTTGCCCTGATTTTCGTCTCGGAAAGTTCGATTTGAACGTCAGCTTCCGGGCTTTCCAGAAGTTTTTGAATTTCCCCGACGGTTTTGCGCGGCACAATGATGCCGGGCATGCCCGAGGAGCCGCTTGGAGCCGGAACTTCTGCCTGAGCCAGGCGGTGTCCATCGGTCGCAACTGCCCGGAAGCGCTGCCCCTCGCCGGTTTCAACGGCATGAAGATAGATGCCGTTCAGATAGTAGCGAGTTTCCTCGGTTGAAATAGCAAACTGCGTTGTGTCAATAAGCTTGCGGACGTCGGCCGCGGTCAGAGTGAAGCCATGGGTGAAATCACCTGTCGTCAAATCAGGGAAATCGGTTTCCGGCAGCATTTGTAGGGTAAACCGCGACCGGCCGGCACGCAGCTCTAAAGTTGCGTTGTCGCCAGTGGTTTCCAGCACGACCTGGGACCCATCGGGAAGCTTGCGCACAATGTCATAAATCATATGTGCCGGAATTGTTGTAGCTCCGGGCATTTCCACCATCGCAGGGATGGTTTCAAGAACTTCGAGATCGAGATCGGTAGCCTTTAGCCGCAAGGCGCCATCTTCGGCGCGCAGCAAAACGTTTGACAGGATGGGAATAGTGTTCCGGCGTTCGACCACCCGGTGAACGTGGGTCAGGGACTTTAGGAGATCGGTCCGCTCGAGGGTCGCTTTCATACGCTAGATCCATACTCGTGAGGTGCCGGAAGAAGACCCGGCTGAATGAAACTACAGAGCTGCACGTTGCCGCAGCGGGGCGAAGACACTGCCCGGATCAGACCGGAAATGCAAGAGGGGCGCCCGAATGGACGCCCCTCTTTTCATAGAGTTTTTTGCTCAGGCGTCCAGCATGCGTTTCAGCAATTCCAGCTCTTGCGACAGCGCATGATCAGCCCGTGCCAATTCTTCGATTTTTCGTACCGCGTGCAGAACCGTTGTGTGATCCCGATTGCCGAAGCGGCGGCCAATTTCCGGCAATGAGCGAGGTGTCATGACTTTTGCCAAGTACATGGCGATCTGACGGGGGCGCACAATTGTTCTTGTCCTGCGCGCTGATAGAAGATCCGCCTTGGTGACATTATAGTGCTTCGACACGATGCGCTGGATGTCTTCGATCTTTACCCGTCGCGGTTCGCTGGACCGGACCAGATCGCGGAGGGTCATCTCTGCCATTTCCTGGGTGATCGGCTGATTGGTCAGCTGGTTGTGTGCGACCAGGCGATTCAATGCGCCTTCCAGGTCGCGGCCGGAAGATGCAACATGCCGCGCGACATAGTCCAAAACGGTGTCCGGAACTTCAAAATTTGGGTAGGTCCGCTGCGATTGAGCTACCCGCGCAGTCAAGATGTTTCGGCGCAGTGTGAAGTCCGGCTCGTGAATTCCGACCACAAGACCACCGGACAGGCGAGACCGGACGCGGTCGTCCAACGTGTCTAGCTCCGAAGGTGCACGGTCGGCAGCTACAATCACTTGCCGCGCGCCATCGATGAGCGCGTTGAGCGTGTGACAGAATTCTTGTTGCACCTGTTTCCCATGGAGAAACTGCATATCGTCGATCAAGAGCAGATCGATTGTGCGTAATGTATCCTTAAATGCGAGTGCTGACTGCGCTTTCAAGGCCGATACGAAGCGATACATGAAGTGTTCGGCCGTTAAGTACAAAACCTTTCGCCCGGAGGCCCGCGCTTTGGATGCGACGGCTTGCATTAAGTGGGTTTTTCCCAGCCCGACGCTTGCATGCAAGAACAGCGGATTGAACGTGACCGTTCCACCGGATGCGACCTGCCTTGCAGCTGCCAGAGCAAGGCCGTTGGAATCGCCCTCGACGAATGTTTCAAAGGTGTATTTTGGATCGAGCGAAGCGCCTTGCAGGACATCGCGGTTGGTTTCAGCTGTTTCTCCGCGTCCAACGGCAGCTGTTGCTGCTTGGGCTGCTGCAACTGGGTTGGTATCTGCAAATCCATCAACGCGGTTGTCGCTCGCGGTAGGCTTAGGCCGCTTCGCCGCCGGGAGAGCGACAGCTGCGCCGACTGGCTTTTGCCGAGGGCGAATTGCGCCGCGCACGGTCAATTCGATGCGGTGGACGTTTTCGCATTCGCGCTGCCACAGACCCATGAGCCGGTCATTGTAATTTGATTGGATCCATTGCTTCAAAAAACGGGTTGGGACAGACAGACGGACTGTCCCTTCATTGTGTTCTTCAAGGTCAACTCGCGCGAACCAGCTGGAAAAAACATCGTCGCCAAGCTCCGCCCGCAGACGTTTCTTGACCCTGTTCCAATGTTCAGAGCCGCTACCCTCCGAAACCTGCATGTTATGCCTCCTGTCACTCGAAGATACAGTCCGCCACAGCTGCACCTTCGACACTACGCCGCCTTTTGGCAGCTTTTGTATGTCCCTTTTGGGACGGTTATGGGGTTGGCGGAAGCCGACGCTTCCGCCTAAACCTGCCTTCACAGGCAGAAAACTAACTTTGGATCCAAGGCAAGCCGGCGGCCTTCCAGCCGGATTGAGAGCCTCGATGTCCCAACTGGTCGAGGCCGCCTTCAAAGCCGCCTGCCACGTTGAAACAATGGGTGTAGCCAGCTTGCGTCATTGCAATTGCTGCTGCCTGACTGCGCGCGCCGGAGCGGCACAGAAAATGGATTGCGGCCCTTTGGTCAAGGTCTTTTTCGTTCAACAACGCGGAAAGTTTTTCTACAAAATTGGTAACCGGCGGCATGGGTGGAAAACTCTGCCATTCGACGAACAGCGGCTCTTTGCGGATGCCCCGCAAATCCGGCACTCCCACAAAAGTCCATTCCGCCTGGGTACGAACATCCACGAGCACAGATGCCTCATCTGCACTCAACTTTTCAAAGCTCTCGGTGACGCTTATGTCACCTGCGTAGTTCTGTAGATTCTGCACAACAGTCCCCCTGCAGTAGCGATGCCACTGTGTTGTGTTTATCTAGGTTTTTGGGTGAAATTAGAGATCAGAAAGATCTCGTGTCACTAAAATATGTATACAGCAGTGTATTGGTTCCGGTTACGGAAGTGCACTTGCTTAGATCGATGGTGTGTTGACTTTGTCATTTCGTGTCCAAGCAGATCTTTATTTGTGTTTTACGCTTTTTGTCGTCCCTGCGTCCGACTGGTTAAACATATACAGCGCCTTTCGCGGGAGCAACAGGGTCAAATCGATAAAAGCGCCTCCTCGCCCAAGCGTCCGTAGGGTCACATTTGGTCCGGTGGGTTCGGCGCTCGGGCCAAATGCTTTTTGTCTCAATGATTTTTTCATCTTTGCGTCGACCGTATCGACTGGTTTGCGGGTACGAAAAAAAGACCAACAAAAAATTCTTGACTCATGTCGAATCCGGAATCCTGTTAACCCCTCTCGGGGTCATGTCTTTAAGCCTTTGAAAAACAGACAAATATTCTGACAGTCTGGGTTATTGCAAAAAGCGCTTAGGGAGCAATAGATGTTAGCCGGGTTACCCATCGGCAATATTGCGCGGCTAAAAAAAAACCCGGCTTTCAGCCGGGTTTTTTGATCATGTTTGTGCGCAAATATTTTATGCGCTAAGCGCCTTAACTCTGGCGTTCAAGCGCGAGACTTTCCGCGATGCATTGTTTGCATGCATGACGCCTTTAGATGCTGCACGCATAATTTCCGGTTGGGCAGCTTTTAGTGCTTCATTTGCCGCGCCTTGATCGCCGGAAGCGATCGCTTCTTCGACTTTGCGCAGGAAAGTCCGCACCCGGCTGCGCCGGTTTTTATTCGTGGCCGTACGGCGGGCAATTTTGCGGGCCGCCTTCTTGGCCGAGGGTGTGTTGGCCATGGGCTCAATCCTGATCCGTAGATGGAACTTAAGTCCGATTGCGACCAGGAGCGGTTACGCATGACGCAATCAAGACCCGGTCAAACAAGAACGGCGGCAGTCTCCTGCCACCGATTGGTGGCTGCTTATAGTCGTGACATTCTATCGCGTCAATGCCGCTGAGCATTTATTTATTTGTGAACTGCGGCTTTCTCTTGTCGGTAAACGCCGTCATTCCCTCATTCTGGTCTTCCAAGGCAAACATGGCATGAAAAACCCGGCGTTCGAAGCGGATGCCTTCAGCCAGCGTTGTCTCATATGAGCGGTCAACGCTCTCCTTGGTCATCATCACAACCGGCAAAGAGAAGTCTGCAATCTTATCGGCTACTTTTAAGGCTTCCTCCAGCAGGTCGTTCGCAGGGATAACGCGGCTCACCAAGCCGCTTCGCTCGGCCTCTTCGGCATCCATCATCCGACCCGTCAGGCACATCTCCATTGCCTTGGATTTTCCGACAAAACGGGTGAGCCTCTGTGTCCCGCCAGCGCCGGGAATGACCCCGAGCGTGATTTCTGGCTGACCGAATTTGGCAGTATCTGCCGCGAGTATGAAATCACACATCATTGCGAGTTCGCAGCCTCCGCCCAATGCATAGCCTGCAACTGCCGCGATGATCGGTTTCCTGTTGCGCGAGACCCGGTCGAGCGGCGTAATAAGATCGTCGATATAGGCTTTTGCAAAATCGTGGGGTTGCATTTCCTTGATGTCAGCGCCTGCCGCGAACGCTTTCTCGGATCCGGTCAAAACAATGCATCCGATACGCTCATCTTTTTCAAAGGCATCGAGCGCTGTACCCAGTTCTCCAATGAGCGCTGAGTTCAAAGCATTTAATGCCTTGGGCCGATCAAGAGTAATCAAGCCGACCTTTCCGCGTTTTTCTACGCGGATGTTGTCATATCCCATCGGATTCGCTCCACCATGCGGTTTCGTTTTCGGCAGTGTCGGAAATGCCTAACCGACAGACGGCGGGGCTGGCAACTCCCAACTTGTTTAGGAGACGCTGGATATGGCAAGCAGTCATTGGTCACCGCTGGCATGACGGGCAATAAAAAGTCGAGCGATTAGATTGAACGATCCGTTGTATCGTGCCGTCGCACCCCAGCCTTTTGCAGGGCTCGCCTTCCCGGTCATAAGCGGCGAACGTATGTTGAAAGTAACCGAGGCTTCCGTCAGCGCGAACGTGATCCCTCAGGGATGAGCCGCCAGCTTCAATCGCGTCATGCAAGGTGGCCCGGATATCGTGCGCCAACCGTTCGGTTGCTTTGGTGCCGTTGCCACTACGCCCGGAGATCGTGTTCGCCGAGCGCCGTGGATCAAGACCCGATCGCCACAACGCCTCACAAACATATATATTGCCAAGGCCCGCGACGATACGCTGGTCAAGGAGCGCGGCCTTCAGAGGCGTTTTTTTGTTTGCGAACCTTTTGGACAGGAAGGCGCCATTCAGCGCGTTCCCAAGGGGTTCAATCCCGAGTTTTTCAAAGAGCGGGTGAGTTTCAAGGGTAGAGCGCTTTGCCAAGGTCATGAACCCAAACCGGCGGGGGTCGTTGTAAATCACCTTCACATTCGGCGCGTTCGGGGGAGCGAGATGAAATGCGACATGGTCGTGTTTTTCGTTCTTTGATCGCGTATGAGCAAAAAGTCCCGGCATTTTTTTGGTTTGCTCGGTCTCTATCCGAAAGGAGCCGGACATGCCCAGATGCATGATGAGAACTTTATCTGCCTCGATATCAGCAAGAAGGTATTTGCTGCGCCGGCCCAAAGAGTGCACTTTATGACCTTCCAACCGCGCTACGAAATCTTTGGGGAACGGGAAGCGGAGGTCTGCGCGATTCTGTTCCGCCTTTATCAGCGTGGCTCCTTCGAACACTGCCATAAGGCCTCTTCGAACCGTTTCCACTTCCGGCAACTCTGGCATAAAGACCGATACTCCTTGTTATGATTCAACGGTCTGCGACATTTGCCGCAACTGTTCAGGAGAACATAGCGCTTCGCCTAAGCTTGTACTATGTTCCGCCGCATTCATAGCCGGATGATCCGGATGCGGCGCCTCAGATTGGCGCCGGCCTTCGACTTTGAGGAGTTTTTAATGGCGCAGGACAGGCAGGCTCAATCGCGCAATTCCGACCGCGCGCCTGAAAACATGCCGACCAGTTTTGGCTTTCAAAGTGTGGGTGAAGGCCAGAAACAGGCGCTTGTCGACGATGTCTTCCACAAGGTGGCCGATCGGTATGACGTCATGAACGACCTGATGTCGGGTGGGCTGCATCGGCTGTGGAAAGATGCGATGGTTTCTGTTCTTGCGCCACCGAAATCTAAAGCACGGCCGTGGCGCTTGCTGGACGTCGCGGGTGGAACGGGGGACATCGCCACGCGTGCGGTGCGCAAATCCGGTGAGCAGATCGAAGTGGTAGTGTGCGACATCAACGAATCGATGCTCGGCGTTGGCCGCGAACGGGCCGCGAAAGCTGGACTTACTGATCAGATCGAGTTCACGCAGGGAAATGCAGAAGATCTGCCTTTTCCGGACAAAAGCTTTGATGCGTACACGATAGCTTTCGGGATACGGAATGTACCCGACATCCCCAAGGCGCTGTCAGAAGCGCGCCGGGTCTTGAAGCGTGGCGGAAAGTTCTTGTGCCTGGAGTTTTCGGATGTTGATGTACCGGGTCTCGACAAGGTTTATGATGCCTTTTCCTTCAATGTGATCCCGCCGATGGGGCGGCTCGTGACTGGAGACGGCGATCCATACCGCTATCTGGTCGAATCCATCCGCAACTTTCCGCATCAGGACCGCTTCGCTGAAATGATCCGTGATGCCGGTTTTGAGCGCGTTTCTTATCGCAATTATTCAGGCGGGATCGCTGCTTTGCACTCCGGGTGGAAATACTAATTCATGGCGCTGGTAATTCGCCCCTTATTGCGCCTGTTCAAAGCAGGCTTCGTCATGGCGCGGGAAGGCGTGTTCGGTCTCGCTCATTTGCCTGATTTGCCGCCGGGGCCGCGGTTGGCTATTCGGCTTGCCAGATTGTTGGAGCGGAGGTCTGTTAGGGACAAAAGCGCGGACTTGAGGCTGTCTGATGCTTTTAACCGGCTTGGGCCATCCTACGTGAAATTGGGTCAGTTCCTTGCAACCCGCGCCGATGTTGTCGGGAAGGACGCGGCCGAGGAACTGGCCGCATTGCAAGACCGTTTGCCAGCGTTTCCGCAAGACGAGGCCATAGCCGCAATCGCGGAACAGCTCGGCGCGCCGATTGATGAGCTCTTTGTTGAGTTTGGCGGAGCCGTTGCCGCCGCCTCGATCGCTCAAGTCCATCCTGCTGTGATCGAAGAACGTGACGGAACCCGGCGCAAGGTGGCTGTGAAAATTCTGCGCCCGGGCGTTTCTAGACGGTTTCAAAAGGATCTGGAAAGCTATTACCTTGTCGCCCGTTTGGCGGAACGGTTCCTGCCCGCCTCACGACGCCTGCGCCCGCTTGCGATCGTAGATACGCTTGCGCGTTCTGTTGCACTTGAGATGGATTTTCGTCTTGAGGCGGCGGCTCTTTCCGAAATGGCGGAAAATACAGCCAGCGACCCTGGTTTCCGTGTCCCTGCCGTGAATTGGCTGCGCACGGGAAAAGGGGTATTGGTCATGGAGTGGATTGAGGGCCGCAAGCTCTCAGACGTTCTAGGTCTGATCCAAGATGGCCAAGATTTGCCCGCTTTGGGCGCTTCCGTGATCCAGAGCTTTTTAAGGCATACCCTAAGAGATGGTTTTTTTCATGCGGATATGCACCAAGGCAATTTGTTCGCGGAGCCTGATGGTACTCTGGTGGCTGTCGATTTCGGAATTACCGGCCGGCTAAGTCCGCAGGAGCGCCGCTTTCTGGCTGAAATTCTCTACGGCTTTATCACAAGGAACTACCGCCGGGTTGCAGAAGTGCATTTTGAGGCGGGTTATGTTCCGTCAAACCAGGATGTTGACGTTTTTGCTCAAGCGATCCGAGCCATCGGTGAGCCGATACACGGGCAGGATGCCAGCGAAATCTCTATGGCCCGCCTGCTCACACAGCTATTCGAAGTGACGGAACTATTCGATATGCGCACCCAGCCGCAATTGATCATGCTGCAAAAAACCATGGTCGTTGTCGAAGGGGTAGCACGTTCTCTCAATCCGCATCTTGATATGTGGTCGACAGCAGAACCGGTTGTTCGTGAATGGATCGAGCAACATCTAGGGCCGGCCGGGAAACTGCGCGATCTCGGTATTGGATTATCCGCGCTGAACCGTGTCGCATCGGATCTTCCCATTTTTGCCGACCGTATCGGCCGGCTGTCGGAAGAGCTTGAATCAATGGCGCATAAGGGATTGAGGTTCGACAGTGAAACTGCCGAAGCGATTGGAAAGGCTGAAGCCCGTCATACCCGCTACGGGCGGGTCGCGCTCTGGATAATCGCGATCTCATTGGCCGCCATGGCAATGAACGGAGTGTTCTAGCGCGTGAATGAAGCCGCATCCAGTAATGGAGTGGTGCGCTTAGATTCGGCCTGCCTTTGCATGATCTCAGGCGCTTTCAATGCGATGGTGCGGCCATCATTTTTTCGTCCTTGACCGCTGAGTATGTCCAATCTACCAGAGGAGGTAGAAAGAATGTTCTACCAAGAGGAAGGGCGAAATGCAGATTCCAGCGCGAATGAGCGGCATGGTGCTTGCGGGACACGGAGATCTGGAGTGTCTCCAGTGGCGGGATGACCTTCCGGTCCCGGTGCCTGGGTCCCAGCAGGTCCTCATCAAAGTTGAAGCGGCAGCGGTCAACAACACCGACATAAACACCCGCATTGGCTGGTACTCAAAAGCTGTCCGCGGTGACACAGCTGCTGGAGCCGGTGGGGCCTACGCTAAAGATGCGGAAGACAGTGGCGGCTGGTCGGGTGATGCGCTGAAGTTTCCGAGGGTCCAGGGAGCGGATTGCTGTGGTCGTATTGTGGCAGTTGGAAGTGGTGTTTTAGACAACAGGATCGGAGAGCGCGTAATTGTGCGTCCGATGCAAGCACCCAAGTCAGGGTTCACGCACTTGCCACTGGTTACCTTCGGTTCGGAATATGATGGTGCATTTGCGCAATACGCTGCAACCTATTCCGAAGATGCGATCGCCGTTGAATCTGATCTGAGCAGCGTTGAACTTGCCTCTTTTCCCTGTGCCTATTCAACAGCGGAGGGCATGATCCAGCGCTGCGGTCTTGGCGGTGAGCGCGTTCTGATCACAGGCGGGTCTGGTGGTGTCGGGTCTGCAGCAATTCAGCTTGCCAAGCGCCGGGGCGCACATGTCACGGCCATGACTTCTGCAGACAAGGCCGAGGTCTTAAAATGCATGGGTGCCGATGACACATTGGATCGCAATGACGCGATACCGCCTGCCACCTTTGACGTTATTATCGACCTTGTAGGCGGCTCCAGGTTTCCGGAGCTTCTGGACGGTCTCAAGCAGGGCGGCCGGTATGCGGTTGCCGGAGCGATTGCGGGCCCGATCGTCGAACTAGATCTGCGAACGCTTTATCTGAAAGATTTGACATTTTTCGGCTGCACCAAGCAGGAGGCAAATGTCTTCACGGATCTAGCCGGCTATATCGAGCGCGGTGAAATTCGTCCGTTTCTGGGGGCAACTTTTAAGCTTCAAGACTTGCGCGCAGCTCAGGAAGCGTTCTTGTCCAAAAAATACGTTGGAAAAATCGGTCTAGAGGTGTCTTAGTCAAAGGCCGGTGAAGTTACACGGCGGAGCGTCAAGTTAATGCGTCCGCCGTTGGTCAGGAGGGAGGACGTATTTGGATAAAGTCGGTCGATGCCATGAAAAGACAGTCGCGCGTCGCCGCCCAGAACAATCACGTCACCAGACTGAAGTTTCAATGACCGGGTTGGTGATTTTCGTTCATGACCGCCTAGCCGGAAAAGGGCTGTATCACCCAGCGATACGGATACGACGGGCGCGGTAAAATCCTGTTCGTCGCGGTCTTGATGTAAACCCATCTTCGCATTTGACTGATAGAAATTGATCAAACAAGCCTCTGGCGACGCAGAGTTTGGCGCGAGTTGGTTCCAAAGGTCTAAAAGCATACCGGGCATTTCAGGCCAAGGAGCTCCTGTGTCCGGGTGGTGCGGTTGATATCGATAGCCACTTCGATCAGCTACCCAGCCAAGCGGGCCGCAATTGCTCATCTTGACCGAAAAAGGTTTGCCCGTTCTGGGCATGACGGGCCGAAATAGAGGGGCGGTCGCGACGATCTGTCTGATCTCATCGATAAGGGCAGATTGCGCCTGGCGATCAAAATATCCGGGGAGAAATTGAAAGCCGACAAGGTCAAACGGAGAGCTGGCACTCATCAGGTCTGTCTCAATCGCCGCATCCGCTGCAGCCGGAATCGCCGCCCCCGGACGAGCATCCACCGCCCCCACAGCCGCTTGAACCGTCCTTGGTCTTCTTCTGGAAAAGGGCCCAAACAACCAGTGCCGCCGCAGCGAGGCATATGAGAAACACGACGGTGTGTTCGGTTACCCAGTGAGAAACCATGTTCGTCAATTTCTCGATCCAGGTGTCGCCAGCTGGAGATCCATGTGCAAGCGCTGCTCCTGTCCCAAGGGCAGCGGTTGCCGCTAGTACAGCCAGTGTTTTGGAACCGTAAGGCGCGGCAATGACCCTGCCTGCAATTGCCGCCAGGAGTTTTCGGAGCTGCGGCTTCGGTATGACCCAGAATTCATCGGTATTAACGCGCCGATGGAATGGGGCTGTTTTGAAACGGACTTCAGGCGAAGGCCAAATATCTTCTGGGGGATCCCCAAACTCGTCACGGTAAAGAGCCAGTGTCGCGTTGTAAGCGGCTTCAAAATGAGCGCGTTGTTGCGGTCCGCCGACAGTCGGTGTGTGGTGAAGTCTACTTCCAAGTGCCTGCGCGAAAGGTCCCCAATAGTGTTTTGTGTAGGTTAGGTGTAGGTGCCACGCTTGATCGACTTCATCGCTCGGAGTAACAACTCCATGGCTGATTCTGCTGAGATAGGCAAAACGCAGGTATTCTAAAATGACGCGTTGCGCAAAATTTTCCGTCCACCCGTTGTCGCGTGCAAGCCGCCGGGCAAACGGGAATGCAACATTTTCGAGGTCGGGTGAAGCATCTGAAATACGCTTCCAAAGCTCAGGGTTTTTCATCGCACAACAATGCCTGTGTGATTGCCATTTGCTGACCAACAATAGCAATTAAATGGAAACCGTATTGTAAACGCCGGAAGCAGGTTGCGCGCCGGAAAAGCCTAAAACCTCGGCCGGTCGGCCCAACTTCCGCACTACAGGGGTGTTGAAACTTGCAAAGAGTCCGCGACTTGGTCTCTTGCAGGCAAAGTTTCATCCACCTATATAGCGGCTAAGCTTCACGCCAAAATCTAATTCCACTTGGTGTGTTGTCCGGCGCAATCCCGGAATTTTTAAGAGGAGCCGATAAGATGCCTGAACGGGTCTTCTCGGTTTGCTAGAAAGAGAGGCAGATATGGCAAAGGTCATTGGTATCGACCTCGGCACGACGAACTCGTGCGTGGCCGTTATGGACGGCAAAGATGCTAAAGTTATTGAAAATGCGGAAGGTGCGCGCACCACGCCGTCCATGGTCGCATTTTCCGACGATGGCGAGCGGTTGGTTGGTCAGCCTGCGAAACGCCAAGCCGTAACCAACCCTACAAACACGCTTTTCGCGGTCAAGCGGCTTATCGGACGCCGGTATGACGATCCGACCGTTGAGAAAGACAAGAAACTTGTGCCCTTCGAAATTGTCAAAGGCGGCAATGGCGATGCATGGGTAGAAGCCGACGGTGAAAAGTACTCACCGTCTCAGGTGTCGGCCTTCATTTTGCAGAAAATGAAAGAAACCGCCGAGAGCTACCTCGGCGAAACAGTCACGCAGGCGGTGATCACCGTCCCGGCCTACTTCAATGACGCGCAACGCCAGGCAACCAAAGACGCCGGCAAGATCGCTGGGCTCGAAGTTCTTCGGATCATTAACGAGCCAACAGCTGCTGCGTTGGCATATGGCCTCGACAAAAACGATGGTAAAACCATCGCTGTTTACGACCTTGGTGGCGGTACTTTTGACGTCTCAATCCTTGAGATTGGCGACGGGGTATTTGAGGTGAAGTCGACAAACGGCGATACTTTCCTCGGCGGTGAAGACTTCGACATGGTTCTCGTCGATTACCTTGCTGCCGAGTTCAAAAAAGAACAGGGTATTGACCTCAAGAACGACAAATTGGCTCTCCAGCGCCTGAAAGAAGCTGCTGAAAAAGCGAAGATTGAACTCTCGTCCTCTTCGCAGACCGAGGTCAACCTTCCGTTCATAACAGCTGATGCCTCTGGACCGAAACACCTGACCTTGAAGCTGACACGCGCGAAGTTCGAGTCACTTGTTGAGGACCTCGTCAAGCGAACAATCGACCCATGTAAAGCTGCGCTGAAAGACGCCGGTCTTGCAGCAGGGCAAATCGATGAGGTTGTTCTGGTCGGCGGCATGACCCGCATGCCGAAAATCCAGGAGACTGTGAAAAACTTCTTTGGCAAAGAGCCACATAAGGGTGTTAACCCGGATGAAGTTGTTGCCATGGGTGCGGCCATTCAGGCTGGCGTTCTGCAAGGTGACGTGAAAGACGTACTCCTGCTTGACGTGACACCACTGTCGCTCGGTATTGAAACGCTTGGCGGCGTGTTCACGCGCTTGATCGACCGCAATACGACTATTCCGACCAAGAAGAGCCAGGTTTTCTCGACAGCTGAAGACAATCAAACGGCTGTTACGATCCGGGTCTTCCAAGGTGAGCGTGAAATGGCTGCCGACAACAAGGTGCTGGGTCAGTTCGATTTGGTGGGCATCCCTCCGGCACCGCGCGGTGTTCCGCAGGTTGAAGTCACCTTCGATATCGATGCCAACGGCATCGTGAATGTGTCGGCAAAAGACAAAGGCACTGGCAAGGAGCAACAGATCCGTATTCAGGCTTCTGGCGGTTTGTCCGACGCTGATATTGATCAAATGATCAAGGATGCGGAGTCGCACGCTGACGAAGACAAAAAGCGTAAGGAACTTGTCGAAGCCAAAAACCAGGGTGAATCCTTGGTTCACTCGACTGAAAAGTCGCTGAAAGACTATGGTGACAAGGTCGGTGCAGACGAAAAGGGCGCAATCGAGACTGCTCTTGAAGACCTGAAGGCCGCTTTGGAAGGCGAAGACTTGGAGGGGATCAAGACCAAGACCCAGGCTCTCGCGGAAGCGTCCATGAAGCTTGGTGAGGCCATGTATCAGGCTGCGCAGGCAGATGCCGAAGCTGCCGAGGCTGGCGAAGATCAGGCAGAAGCAAAAGACGATGACGTTGTCGATGCGGACTTCGAGGAAGTCAAAGACGACGATAAGAAATCTGCTTAACTCTCATTGGCCTGCGGTTTAGCTAAACCGCAGGCCAACTGCTTTGGGGTGCACGCGCTCCGTGGACAGGTCCGGCCTTTTAGCTGGGCCTTTGCTGCTTAAACATTTGCACACACGGACTGCTCCGGAATTCCGGAAAGACAAGACTGAGCGATCTTGATGGCGAAACGTGATTTCTACGAAGTACTGGGTGTTTCTCGCGACGCGGATGAAAAAGCCCTAAAAAGCGCATATCGCAAAATGGCAATGAAATACCATCCGGACCGCAATCCGGGCGATGCGGCTGCAGAAGCAAGCTTTAAGGAAGTGAACGAGGCCTACGATACCCTAAAAGACAGCCAGAAACGCGCAGCTTATGACCGGTTCGGTCATGCGGCTTTTGAAAATGGTGGTTTTGGGGGTGGTGGCGGGCCGCACGGCCCGGATTTTTCGTCAACCATGTCGGACATATTCGAAGAATTCTTCGGGATGGGGGGCGGTGGTGGCCGTCGGTCAGGAGGGCGTGAGCGCGGCGCAGATCTGCGGTACAATCTGGACATCACTCTGGAAGACGCGTATGCCGGCAAAACCGTCGAGATCGAAGTCCCGACGAGCGTAACGTGTGATGTGTGTTCCGGTTCAGGGGCAAAGCCTGGCACTAGCCCAACCGTGTGCCGGACCTGCGGCGGCGCTGGTCGTGTGCGGGCAGCGCAAGGATTTTTTACGCTGGAGCGCACCTGTCCAACTTGTCAAGGCCGCGGGCAAGTGATCTCCGACCCATGCACCAATTGCTCCGGGTCTGGACGGACAACACAAGAGCGCACTCTATCGGTCAACATTCCAGCAGGCATTGAGGATGGCACCCGGATCCGCCTCGCCGGAGAAGGCGAAGCAGGTTTACGTGGTGGTCCTGCCGGCGATCTCTATATTTTCCTGTCGATGAAGCCGCATGATCTGTTCCAGCGGGATGGTGCTGATCTGTTCTGCCGTGTTCCAATCTCGATGTCGACGGCGACTCTGGGCGGGCAATTTGATGTGCCGACTGTTGATGGCGCCACAAGCCGGGTCAAGGTTCCGGAGGGAACGCAAACCGGCAAGCAATTCAGATTGCGTGGTAAAGGCATGCCGATCATGCGTTCCAGTCAGTATGGCGACATGTACATACAAGTCACGGTTGAAACGCCTACAAACCTGACAAAGCGGCAGCGCGAATTGCTGGCGGAATTTGAAAAAGAAGCTTCGGGCGAAAACCACCCCGAATCCGCTGGATTTTTCTCTAAAGTTCGAGACTTCATCGATAATTTGGGTGCCTAACGTTCTTTATCCGTGACCATGCCTTGAAAATGCCCCTGTCGCAGCACTAAATCCTCAAATCAATCAGGGGTCTGTGTATGATCGGATCTGTACGGGGACAGCGGAAAGTTCTCAAAGAAAAGGTTCAGCGCGCGAAAGCTGTGCACGCAAAGGCACTCGACGAAGCGCGGTTCTTAAAAAGCTGGCTCAAAAGCCCGCTTGATACGGGCGCGATCAGCCCATCCGGTCCGCGCTTAGCCGAAAAAATGGCATCATTCATAGCGCCGCGTCCAGGCATGCGGCTTCTAGAGCTTGGCCCGGGGACTGGCGCCGTGACGACAGCTTTGCTGGCGCGTGGTGTTCCGGTCCAGAGTCTTATCGCTGTCGAATATAGTGCGGCTTTTTGTGCGTGCCTTGCTAAGAGATTTCCAGGTGTTCATCTCATCAATGGCGATGCGTATGCCCTCACCAAAACACTTGTTGAGGCAGATATTGCGCCGCATAACGATGCGCGGGCTCAGGAGTTTGACGGCATTGTGTCCTCATTGCCACTCCTCAACATTCCGGAGACAAAGCGCCTTGTATTCATGAAGGAGATCATGGCACTCCTGAAGCCGGGGGCGCCTTTTGTTCAATTTTCTTATGGACTGAATAGGCCTGTGGCCGCGCCTGACAGCGGCGTCAAAGTGGAAAGTTCGGACTGGATCTGGAAGAACCTTCCCCCTGCGCGCGTTTGGGTGTACCGAAAAGACAGATGAGGCTGTGAACGACCTGTGGATAAGCAAGGGGCGGCGACGTGCGTAATCCAAAAATACTCGTTTTTTCAGGGTCGTCGCGTAGCGGCTCCCTAAACGGTAAGCTTGCAGCGCTTGTGAAAAAACATCTGGTATTGAGCGATGCTGAGGTGACCCACATTTCGCTGAATGACTATCCTATGCCGCTTTATGACGGTGATCTGGAAGCGACAACCGGTGTTCCGGCTCATGCTCAAAAGCTCAAGAAACTATTTGAAGAGCAAGACGGTGTTTTTATAGCCTGCCCGGAATATAATTCTGGGATAACCCCCTTGTTGAAAAACACTCTTGATTGGATCAGCCGGGCCAAAGATGGCAATACGAGAGTGGATGGACCGTTCAAGGGTAAAGTATTTGCCGTCGGAGCGGCATCGCCCGGCGCTTTCGGCGGAATGAGGGGGCTCATAAGTGTTCGGACTATTTTGGAGGTGGGCCTCGGCGCGCTTGTAATCCCTGAAATGGTAAGCGTGACGCGCGCTTCTACCGCATTTGACGCCAAAGGTGACTTGGCGGATGAGCGTGCGGCCAAACAACTTCAAATGCTGGCCCAAGCGCTATTGCGCCATACGCGCATTCAGCTTTCCATCTGAAATTATTGTATCAATTCATTGGTTTGAGGCGTCTCAGTTCGGGCTGGCTTGGAAAATCGGATAAGTCAGCCTACATACCGGGCACGATAAAATTCCCGATAAGGATGAGTTTATGACTGAAACGCGCGATCCCGCGACCTGGCATGGCACGACCATTATGATGGTGCGCAAGGGCGGCAAGGTGGTGATTGCAGGCGACGGGCAGGTTTCGCTCGGTCAAACCGTCATCAAGCACAGCGCCAAAAAAGTACGCCCGTTGGCAAAGGGCGATGTTATTGCCGGGTTTGCTGGTGCGACGGCAGATGCCTTTACGCTTTTCGAACGGTTGGAATCGAAACTGGAACAATATCCAGGGCAACTCATGCGCGCCTGTGTCGAATTGGCGAAGGATTGGCGCACAGACCGCTATTTGCGGCGTCTTGAGGCTATGATGCTGGTGGCCGATAAAAATGTATCGCTTGTATTGACCGGAACTGGCGATGTTCTGGAGCCTGAAGGTGGTGTCATGGGCATCGGGTCAGGCGGAAACTATGCATTAGCAGCGGCAAGAGCGCTCGCCGATACGGATATGGATGCTGAGGCAATAGCCCGCAAAGCCATGGCCGTTGCTGCGGAAATCTGTGTCTATACAAACGAAAGCGTCACTGTTGAGGCGTTGGTTACCGAAGGCTGAAGCCATTCATCGCATGCCTCGACGAATGAGAAACGCATTTTTATCGTTGGCAAGAGTGGGCCATTTTGAACAAACCGCTTCCCGGGTTTTTTGTCGATCGCTCTGAATGCCACGGAATGAAACAAAAGAAGGTGTACAGCACCAATGACCGATTTTTCACCGCGTGAAATCGTTTCCGAACTCGACCGTTACATCGTCGGTCAAAAAGATGCCAAGCGTGCGGTGGCCATTGCCTTGCGCAACCGCTGGCGTCGCCAGCAGCTTGAAGGTCAGATGCGCGAAGAAGTTCTGCCGAAGAACATCCTTATGATTGGGCCGACCGGTGTTGGGAAGACGGAGATTTCGCGGCGGCTTGCAAAGCTCGCAAATGCCCCTTTCGTGAAAGTGGAAGCGACAAAATTCACTGAAGTGGGCTATGTCGGTCGTGACGTCGAACAGATTGTGCGGGACTTGGTCGAAGCAGGCATCAGTCTGATCCGGTCGGCCAAGCGCGAGGCCGTTAAAGCCAAGGCACATATTCTGGCGGAAGACCGCGTTCTGGATGCGCTTGTTGGTGCAAATTCTAGCCCGGCGACCCGGGATAGCTTCCGAAAGAAGTTGCGCGAAGGCGATCTGGATACGAAAGAGATCGAGGTTGAGGTGCGGGCCCAGCCGCAAATGCCAAGCTTTGACTTGCCAGGCATGCCTGGTGCGAGTGTAGGCGTCATGAATATGTCTGATCTTCTGGGCAAAGCATTTGGCGGCCAGACGAAAACCAAGCGAACAACTGTCCGCGATTCCTACGAACTGCTTATCAATGAGGAATCCGACAAGCTGCTTGATGAGGACAAAATCATCGAAGAAGCAATTTCCTTGGTTGAGAATGCAGGGATTGTTTTTCTGGACGAGATTGACAAGATCTGTGCCCGCGAAGGTCGCTCCGGTGCCGACGTGTCGCGTGAAGGTGTGCAGCGCGATCTGCTGCCTCTGATCGAAGGCACTGTGGTTTCCACAAAGCATGGTCCGGTCAAGACTGACCATATACTGTTTATCGCTTCCGGTGCTTTTCACGTTGCGAAGCCGTCCGATCTTTTGCCTGAGCTGCAAGGGCGGCTGCCTATCCGGGTCGAATTGCGCGCGCTGAGCAAAGAAGACTTCCGCGCGATCCTGACGGAGCCCGAAGCAAGCCTTATCAAGCAGTATGTTGCGTTGATGAAGACGGAAGAAATTGAACTGGTCTTCACCGAGGACGCAATCGACGAGATCGCCTCTGTTGCGGTTGATCTGAATGCATCGGTTGAGAACATCGGCGCGCGGCGCCTCCAGACAGTCATGGAGCGGATCCTTGACGATGTGTCCTATTCAGCTCCCGACCGGCCAGGGGAGACGATTGAGATTACGGCCGATTACGTGCGTGAGAACATTGGCGAACTTGCGAAGAATGTTGATTTGTCAAAGTTTATTCTCTGACGTGCGTGTCATGCTGTCTGGTGATGGCTTCCGCCGCTTGCGGCAGGAGTTTGCTAGTGGCAGCATGCGCCCATGGTAGCGATTAGAAAAAGCAATGAAGAAGGGCACCGCCGGAAATTTCTGGTGGTGGTCGATGACACACCTGAGTGCGACCGGGCCATCGTCTATGCAGCGAAGCGCGCCGCGCGAACCGGGGGCGTCGTTATCCTTCTTGCAGTGATTGCCGCGGATGATTTCCAGCATTGGCTTGGCGTGGAAGACATTATGCGCGCTGAGGCGAACGAACAGGCTGAAACTGTTCTTGCAAAAGCTTCGGACCGCGTGCGGTCTGTTGCGCGAACCGAGCCTGAAACGGCGATTCGTGAGGGAAACAAATCGGAAGCGATCGTTGAGCTCATCGAGTCCGATGATGATATTGCCATTCTGGTGCTTGCAGCTGGCATGGACAGCGACGGTCCTGGTCCACTCGTATCATCGATTGCAGGAAAACTCGCCGGCAGCTTTCCAATACCTGTAACGATTGTTCCGGGGAATCTGGACGATGATTCCATCGCGGCGCTTGCCTGACGCTATCTTGATCCGGGATCTAGAGGACTTATCTAGTTTTTAATGGTTCCAAACTGGATCCACTTGCGCTAGAAATACGTATCGGTAAAAGACGATAATTCACGGATGCCGACTGTTGGACGCGCACGCCCGGCTCCACACAAGCGTTCAAGGAACAAAGACATGTTTATCCAAACTGAAGCTACTCCGAACCCGGCGACCTTGAAGTTTCTTCCCGGCCGCGTGGTCTTGCCGGAAGGCACGTATGATTTTCGGTCTGCCTCAGATGCCGGGGTTTCACCGCTGGCTGAAAAGCTATTTCACATTCCAGGTGTTGCGGCCGTGTTTTTCGGACATGACTTTATTACGGTGACCAAGGACGATACGGATTGGCAGCACATGAAGCCGGCCATTCTCGGTGCGATCATGGAGCAATTCATGTCCGGCCAGCCTGTTATGTCGGCAGGGCAATCCGAGGATATTGAAGAAGGCGAATTTTTTGAGGCCGGCGATGAGGAAACAGTTGGCGTGATCAAAGACTTGCTTGAAACCCGTGTTCGGCCTGCGGTGGCGCAAGATGGTGGCGACATCACGTTCAAGGGATTTAAAGAGGGGGTTGTTTACCTGTCAATGCGTGGGGCGTGTGCAGGATGCCCGTCCTCGACGGCAACCCTTCAGCACGGGATACAGAACCTGTTAAAGCATTTCGTTCCTGAGGTTCAGGAAGTGCGCCCGATCTAAGGCGCGATGAATATCGGAGAAAGCCCGGCCTCTTGGTCGGGTTTTTTGTTTTATTGGCACTGAACACCTGCTAAATCCCGCAACCCCGACCTTTGGGGTAATCCCAAAGCGCGGCTCGACATTTGTCTTATCCAAATCTAACACGGTATCATTATGCGTGTGCTGGCCCTTGACACCTCTTTGGCGAATTGCGCAGCCGCTGTCCTAGACGACGGAACGGAAGCGGCTTGTCTGGTTATTAGACAAGAGGAAATCGGCAGAGGCCATGCAGAGCATCTCATGGTCATGATTGGTGACGTCATGGCCGAGGCCTCCACTGCATTCACCGATTTGGATCGTATCGTAGTGACCACCGGACCGGGCAGTTTCACTGGTTTGAGAGTGGGGTTGTCCGTTGCGCGCGGGTTTGGTTTGGTTCTTGGAAAGCCAGTTGTTGGGATAACGACCCTTGCGGCCATTGCGCGCTCAGCTGCTGTAGCCAATCCAGCAAATTTAGCCTCGATTTTTGTCGCGCTTCCCGGAAAGGGGGCTGAAGTATATGGGCAACTTTTTGATGCAGACGCTGCCCCTAGCGGCGAACCGGCTGTCTGGCGCCTGGACAACCTCCTTGACAGCTTGCCATCCAACGTCAGGCTAGCCGGTGCTGCAGCTGCGGACGTTGGCTTAGCGTGTGGTTTGGGGCCGCAAGCAATCATCTTGGAGCGCGCGTATCCGGATATTGCAGAGGTCGCAAGACTCGGTATTCTTGCGGAGCCAAACGAGGCTGCAGCCGCTCCGCTCTATCTGCGCCCGCCCGATGCGACACCACAAACCAAGGGCCTAATCGAGAGGCTGCCCGAAAAAGCGAGCTGAATATGACCTTCTGGTGGTTCTGGGCTGCGGCGCCAGTCGTTGAAAAAGCCCGGGACGAAGATCTAACAGACATTGCGGAAATTCACAGGAAGTCGTTCCCACACGGTTGGGAACCTGACGAACTTGCGCGCATGATGAACCAGGAAGGGACATCGATTCTTGTAGCCCGTCGATCCAGTCCCTACGGAACCCAATCCTGTCTCGGCTTCCTTATCACTCGCGTGGCAGGCGATGAGGCGGAGGTTATAACAATTGCAATAGACCCGCGTCATCGTGGTCGGGGTATAGCAAAGAAACTGATGCAAGATGGCATGTTCCGGCTTTACGGCGAGCGCTGTGCAAGCTTGTTTTTGGAGGTCGATTCTAGCAATGAACCTGCCTTGCTGCTCTATCGGAGCCTCGGATTCCGGCAGGTTGGCGAGCGCAAGGGTTACTATCGGGGGAGTGCGGGCGATGGAACCGCGCTTGTCATGCGCGTTGATCTTCGCTAAGCGCTGGCCGCAAGATGAATGGATGCAGGCAAACCACATGACAGAGGAACGGCCATCAGCTTTGGCTGAACAATGTGCAGCAAAAGGCATGCGCATGACCGAGCAACGCCGGGTGATCGCCTCCGTCATTGAAGAGGCTTCCGAAAGCCATCCCGATGTTGAAGAGCTTTATCGGCGTGCGGTTGCTATCGATACCAGGATTTCCATTTCAACGGTCTACAGGACTGTGAAACTGTTTGAAGACGCAGGCATGATTGAGCGGCACGACTTTCGTGATGGCCGCTCGCGGTATGAGACCGTTCCGGATGAGCACCATGATCATCTGATTGATTTGCGGTCCGGAAAGGTCATTGAATTCCGCAGCGAAGAAATTGAAGCGCTGCAGGAGTTCATTGCCAAAAAGCTCGGGTTCAAGCTGGTCGATCATCGATTAGAGCTTTATGGTGTGCCTCTCGACGGCAAAGACAAGTCAGTCTCTGGAGACCCCGACGGCGATGGTTCAGATTAAGGCCATTTTGACGATTGTGCTGCTGGCAATCGTCTCAGTCGTCTTAATTCCGTTGCAATGGTGCGCCGTGAAATTCGGTCTGTCGATTCAAAGGCGCCTCCCCCTAGTTTGGCACCGGCTCGCACTCGGACTGGTTGGAATACGTGTCCGGCAGATCGGGAAGCCATGTGAGCGGCGTCCACTGCTTATTGCCTCAAATCATGCGTCCTGGGTTGATATTACCGTCATCGGATCTTTGATGCCGTTGTCTTTCATCGCAAAGTCGGAGGTTGCGGGGTGGCCGGTTTTCGGCCTTTTTGCAAAGCTCCAACGGTCAGTATTCGTGAATCGAACTAAACGTAGCGACACTGGAAAAGTGGCTGATACGATCGCCGGACGTTTAAAAAGCGGAGATGCTATGGTCCTGTTTGCCGAAGGCACCTCCAATGATGGGAACGTTGTCTTGCCATTCCGGTCTGCGCTTCTTGGGTCTGCCACCCGTGCGCTAGATGCCGACGGCGGGGACGTTTGGGTTCAGCCACTGTCGATCGCCTATCAGGGAATTCACGGTTTGCCGATGGGCCGTCAGTTTCGGCCGGGAGTTGCTTGGTACGGAGATATGGAACTGGCGGGGCATTTGTGGGGTGTTTTTGTTAACGGTGCGCTAGATGTAATTGTCACGTGGGGCGAACCTACGCTTGTCCATCATGAGACCGACCGCAAAGCACTAACGGTGCAAATGGAAAACCAGGTCAGGTCCATGACGGTGGCTGCTTTGACAGGGGCGGCGGTAAAATCGGCATGTGACCTGGAAAACAGCGGCGGTAACCTATTCTCAAATGCGGAAAAAACGTCTAAAGCTGGCGCCGAAAAGAGCGCTGCTTGATGCTTGTCTCGACAGGCCGACACAATCCATCCTTTTTAAAAGGAAACTGCGCTCCGCAATTCAACGATTTCTATCAAGCCTGAAGGCCGCAAGAAGCGAATGACAAGCCGTACGGACAGTCAATCAGAAGTGAATACCGAAGAGAAAGCTGAAGCCCGCGACAACACTCGAAAGGTGTTCGTACGGACATATGGCTGTCAAATGAATGTCTATGACAGTGACCGTATGACCGACGTTCTGGCATCTGAAGGGTACACTGCGGCAACTTCTCTTGAAGACGCCGACCTTGTCCTGCTCAACACCTGTCACATCCGTGAAAAAGCCGCAGAAAAAGTCTACTCCGAACTCGGCCGTATCCGGAAGGTCAAAGAAGAGCGGGCAAAAAACGGCAAGCCCATGATGATTGGGGTGGCCGGATGTGTCGCGCAAGCCGAAGGCGAAGAAATTGCGCGCCGGGCGCCGATTGTCGATTTGGTCGTTGGGCCACAGAGCTATCACCGTCTACCGAAGCTGCTTGGTCAGGCAGCATCGGGAACAAAGGTGGTCGAGACCGAATTCGACATTGACGCAAAATTTGATCATTTGTCCGAACAGGCTGCTGCACCGGTCCGAAAGCGTCCGCCGGCGGCTTTTTTGACCGTGCAGGAGGGGTGCGACAAATTCTGCACCTTCTGTGTTGTTCCCTACACTCGAGGCGCAGAGGTTTCCCGGTCTGTCAGTCAGATTGTGACTGAGGCCGAACAAATGGCTGCGGCCGGTGTGCGCGAGGTCACGCTGCTGGGCCAGAACGTGAATGCCTACCACGGAGAAGCTGAAGACGGCTCCGTTTGGGGGCTTGGACGCCTGCTGCGCCGTTTGGCAGAGGTCGATGGACTGGACCGGCTGCGCTATACTACAAGCCATCCGCGGGACATGGACGATGATCTGATCGCCGCGCATCGTGACCTCGAGAGTCTCATGCCGTACCTTCATCTTCCGGTGCAGTCCGGTTCGGACAACATTTTGAAGGCGATGAACCGGAAACATACCCGCGATGAGTATTTCCGCCTGATCGACAGGATCCGTGACGTGGTGCCGAATATAGCATTGTCCGGAGACTTCATTGTCGGTTTTCCCGGTGAAACGGATCAAGACTTTGAAGACACGATGGATCTGATCCGGCGGGTGGAATACGGATCGGCGTTTTCGTTCAAGTACAGCCCAAGGCCAGGCACGCCCGGCGCGTCAATGGAAGCACAGGTGCCAGAAGACATCAAAAGCACGCGCTTGGCGGAACTTCAGGCGCTCTTGTCGGATCAGCAGCGGGCGTTCAACGCTTCGCGACTCGGCATGACCTTTAATGTGCTGCTTGAAAAGACAGGCCGTCAGCCGGGTCAGCTGGTCGGCAAGTCGCCCTGGTTGCAAGCTGTCCAGCTTGACGCTCCCGAAACCTTGATCGGAAGCATACAAGCGGTGGAAATCGTCGAGATCGGTGCCAATTCGCTGTTCGGGCGTTTGATTGGCGGGCAAGATGAAAGTGTTCAGGCACGGCATAAAGCTGGACCAAAAGTCCTCAAGGAGGCGGCATTTGACGCGTGATAGCCAATCGTCGGCACGCAAGATCCCGGCACCGCAAGACAAACCGGCATCTGACTTAACGCACATTGTCCTCGCATTCGAAGACAACAGACTGATTGGGGACCTTTTCGGTCAATTCGACCAAAACCTCGCCCTCATAGAACAGCGTCTGGGCATCGACGCAGTCGCTCGTGGAAACCAAGTAACTCTCAAAGGGTCGCAGGCAGGTTGTGCACAGGCACGCGGCGCGTTGGAGGCTCTATATCAACGCCTCCAGCAGGGGCATGAAATTCATCCTGCCGACGTGGATGGGGCGCTTCGCATGGCTGCCGCAGATCAGGCGCAATTGCCCTTGCCGACGCTGGAGCCTAAGTCGAGATTGGCCTTCGCTCAGATTTCGACCAGACGTAAAACCATCGTCGCCCGTACACCGACGCAGGATGCATATATCCGCTCCATGGACAGAGCGGACCTTGTATTCGGGACTGGCCCGGCTGGGACCGGCAAAACCTATCTTGCTG
Source organism: Roseibium hamelinense (assembly GCF_007830545.1). GTDB lineage: Bacteria > Pseudomonadota > Alphaproteobacteria > Rhizobiales > Stappiaceae > Roseibium > Roseibium hamelinense. The sequence continues at coordinate 283,108 of NZ_VLLF01000005.1, read as the reverse complement.
TCGCCTATGCCGCGGCGTTGATTGAACGCGGGGATGCCAGCCGTCTTATCCTATCTCGGCCGGCTGTAGAAGCTGGCGAGCGTCTGGGTTTTCTGCCCGGCGATATGAAAGAAAAGGTCGATCCATACCTGCGCCCGCTTTATGATGCGCTTTACGACATGATGCCGCCGGAAAAGGTAGATCGTGGCCTGCAGTCCGGCATGATCGAAGTGGCTCCGCTCGCCTTCATGCGCGGACGGACCTTGTCGGATGCAGTGGTTCTGCTGGATGAGGCACAGAACACCACATCGATGCAGATGAAGATGTTCCTGACGCGTCTGGGAGAGGGCTCCAAGATGATCGTTACTGGCGATCCGAGTCAAATCGATCTACCGCCCGGGCAAATGTCTGGTCTGCGCGAAGCACTTGCGCTTCTAACGGATGTGGAAGGTGTTGCGCACGTTCGCTTTACCGAGGCTGACGTGGTTCGGCACGAGCTTGTCGCGCGCATTGTGACCGCTTACGACAATGCGTCTCGCAAGGCTTCTGAAGACCGTGAAAAGCGCCAGGAAGCGCGTCGCGTGGAGCGCGGTCACACCGAAGGCCAGCGTGAGGTTGCAGTCGAATGACCGAAGAAGCGGCCGGGGCAGGTGACCTGGTCATTGACCTCTCGATTGTTGCGGGAGACTGGCCGACGGAAGAGAGACTTGCCGCTGTGTGCAAACGAGCGTGGGCAGCTGCGCACAAGGTTGCTTCTTTCAACTTCCAGGCAGGCTCCGAAGTTTCTGTAGTTTGTACGAACGATGCAGCCGTTCAGAAACTCAACAAGGATTGGCGAGGCAAAAATAAGCCAACAAATGTCTTGTCATTTCCAGCGAGCGAGCCGGTTGAAGACGTCTACGGTCCGCTGCTTGGGGATATTGTGCTTGGATTTGAAACAATTTCCCGAGAAGCGGATGATTTGGGAATTGAATTCGAAACGCATGTAACCCATCTCATCGTTCACGGAATTCTTCATTTATTCGACTATGATCATCAAGAGGACGATGAGGCGGAGTTGATGGAGCGTATGGAAATCGAGATACTTTCATGCCTCGGTATTGAAAACCCTTATGCGGACCGACCTTTGGTGAAGGATGCTTGACTGGCGTTTTGGTGTACCTGCGCTAGCGATTTGAAACATGATGATGACTGCTTCTGACAATCCGGCGCCTAGTACGCAGCCGCAAAACGAAACCAAGAGCGGCGAGCAAAACGCCGAGGACCCGCAACAGACCGGGCCGCAGACATCTGCGGCGCTTTGGGAAGCGGTGAAGAGGGTCCTAGGCTTTAATGGGCGTGGCTCTGCGAATCTGCGTGAAAATCTCGAGGATGAGCTGGCACGTGAAACCGGTCACGATGCCACTTTTTCACCCGAAGAGCGTATGCTGCTCGGCAATATACTGCGCCTAAGGGAGCTTCGCGTCGACGATGTCATGATCCCGCGCGCAGACATAGAGGCGGTTGAAAACACAACGACGATTGGCCGCGTCATGGCACTTTTTGAAGAAAGTGGCCATTCACGCATGCCCGTTTATGAAGACACGCTGGATGATCCGCGGGGCATGGTCCACATTAAGGATCTGATGGCGCACATGGCAGCTTGCGGTGCACCGAAAAAAGAAGAAAATGCACCCGCGCAGTCTGCAGACGTGCCTGGCATATCCTCTCAAATCAACCAAAACGGAAATGGCAAAGGTCATAATTCCCAGCTTCTTGATCTGGGATGTGTAGACCTCACCGTTTCGATTCAGGAGGCTGGGCTTATTCGGCCTTTGCTGTTCGTCCCGCCATCAATGCCAGCAACTGATCTTATGGCGAAGATGCAGGCAGATCGTATTCAGATGGCGCTGGTCATTGACGAATATGGAGGAACAGATGGGCTTGTTTCGCTAGAGGATCTTGTCGAAGAAGTGATCGGCGATATCGAAGATGAGCATGACGAAGACGAAGACGATATGCTCAGTCTGGTGTCTGAAGGTATTTGGGTTGCTGATCCGCGCATGCCCCTTGAAGAATTGGATGAAGCGCTCGGTACCGACGTTTCATCCGGCGAGATCATTGAGGATGTCGATACGCTTGGCGGCCTCTTATACGTCACCGTTGGCCGCGTGCCGGTACGCGGCGAGTTGGTGGTTGCATCGGAGTTGCCCGGATTTGAGTTTGAAATCCTGGATGCGGATCCGCGGCGCATCAAGCGCATCCGTATCCGGCGTCGGCGCCATGAGGTGCGCGTGCCCGAACTCAGACGGCGCGGCAAAAAGGCTGAAGATGGCAGTGGTGCATCTACGGAGGAGCACAACGAGCCTGACGCGAATTCCGGACATGAAGACAATAAAACACCCCCTTCTGCCGGTTCTTGATAAAACCCTGCGCTTGACCCCAATGCCCGCTTGACGCAAACGTCTCCGGCTGCCGTTTTCCTGCCGGGATAATTTCGAATGAATTCACTCAGCCAGACCTTGTTGGCTCTACCCCATGCTTGCTTGCTGTCTTGGGGGTGGCGGCGGCGGGGTTTAGCGCTTGCAGCCGGCGGAATCGCAGCCTTCGCGTTACCGCCTTATGAATTGCTTTCCGTTCTCCTGCTGGCGTTTTCTATGTTCGTTTGGCTCCTTGATGGGGCGATTCGGCCGAAGTCATCGTCTTTGAACCGCTTTAGGACTGGTTTTGCGGTCGGATGGTGGTTTGGTTTCGGATATTTTTTATCGGGATTGTGGTGGATCGGCGCAGCGTTTCTGGTTGAGGCTGACCGTTTTGCTTGGATGATCCCGTTTGCGGTTTTGGCTATGCCAGTCGGTCTGGCGCTGTTTGTCGGGCTTGGAGCGGGCCTCGCTGGACTTCTTTGGTCTACCTCCTGGCAACGTGTTTTGGCGCTTGGTGTTGGGCTGTCCTGCACTGAATGGCTGCGGGGGCATGTGCTAACCGGCTTCCCATGGAATGCCTTCGGATATGGGGTGTCCGGGTCACTGTCGCTCTCACAAACAGCAAGCACGATCGGTATTTATGGCCTTAGCCTTTTGGTCGTATGCATCTCAGCGACACCGGCAACGCTCCTAGATCCCCGATCGGGGGTGCTCCGGCGGGCGGCGCCGCTGGCCACTGCCGGGTTGGTCCTAGCCGGGCTCTTTGGATTTGGGGCCGCTCGTCTGAGTGAGGGAACTCAGATATCTGATCAGGTGGACATTCGAATAGTCCAGCCTTCCATCGATCAATCGGAAAAATGGCGACCGGAAAACAGGAACACCATTTTTCAAACCTATTTGGAACTGTCTCAAAAACCCTTGGTAGGGGCGGGCCGCATTGGAAGGGAAAGGATCATTGTTTGGCCGGAATCCGCAGTTCCCTTTTTGCTGACCCGCGAACCCAAAGCCTTGTTTGAAATTGGAAGGGCCCTTCCCGACAAGACCACGCTAATCACCGGTGCTGTGCGTTTGGAAGGATCGGGACCGGATCGGCGCTTCTTCAACAGCGTATATGTTGTCGATAGCAGCGGTACCGTGCAGGATCTTTATGACAAAGTCAGGCTGGTACCCTTCGGAGAATACCTACCTCTTGAGAGTATTTTATCTCGTCTTGGCATCACGGCTATAGTAGATACACCTTCTGCATTTAAGGCCGGTACTCGACAAAAAGCGCTCACGCTCCCGGAAGGCGGGACTGTTCTGCCGTTGATTTGCTACGAGGCAATTTTCCCATATTTGTCTGGTTATTCCCACGCAGCGTCAGCAGCTGAGGGTCCTGAGTGGCTTTTAAATGTCACAAATGACGCGTGGTTCGGTCGGACACCGGGACCTTATCAGCACTTCGCCCAATCACGATTTCGCGCAATTGAGCAGGGGATTCCGCTTGTCCGGGCTGCCAACACCGGCCTATCCGCCGTGGTTGACGCAAAGGGTCGGGTTGTCTCGCAGATGGAGCTGTTTGAGGTTGGAGTAATTGATACGCCACTTCCGTTGAAAATTAATGATACACTTTACGGTAGGTTTGGAGATATACCCTTCACGTATTTGGTGCTGTTAAGTCTAATTTTACTGATCTGGCAACGATACAACCAAAGTTCGCGTCAAGATTGATTTTTGTGCTTGGTGTTTGTGAATCATTCGTGATACAACCGTGATATCGCTTATTAATTAAGCGTCGTTTACGAAAGCGGTCTTGGGCAGGGGGTATGCCCGGATGTGGCGGGGTTGGGAGTCGCTGCGTCGCCGTTTTCACTGTGGTGGCCAGTGGCGGGATGAACGCCAAAAACAAGAAAGACTTCCAGATGTCGAGTAAAAAGTCCCCAAATCCGATTGATATTCATGTTGGTAGCCGCGTGAGGCTTCGCCGCATGATGCTTGGAATGAGTCAGGAAAAGCTGGGCGAGAGCCTTGGGATTACGTTCCAACAGATCCAAAAATATGAAAAAGGGACCAACCGGATCGGGGCTAGCCGGTTGCAACACATCGCGACGATCTTGAAGGTACCTGTTGCATTTTTCTTCGAGGATGCACCAGGCACACCAGACGAGGCCGAAGGGTTTGGAGAGTCCCAGCCGACGTCTTACGTTGTCGATTTTCTGTCCTCTTCTGAGGGGCTCTCGCTCAATAAGGCGTTTGTCCGAATCGAGGATCCAAAGGTCCGCCGCCGGGTGGTTGACCTTGTGCGAGCCTTGGCAGGGGACGAGTAGTTTCGCAAATGGGTGCTTGACGTCAGCCCAAACTTTAAAGATTGATGACTGCTGAAGCGGCGATACCCATCGCCGCTTCTGTCTTATTGTTTCCCAGAAGGACGAGATTGCCAATGGCCCGTCAAGAATACCTTTTTACCTCTGAGTCTGTGTCCGAAGGTCACCCGGACAAAGTCTGCGACCGCATCTCCGATGCAGTGGTCGACGCCTATCTTTCAGAAATGCCTGATGCTCGTGTTGCGTGCGAAACCCTTGCCACAACCAATCGCATTGTGATCGCTGGCGAAACGCGAGGTCCGGAGTCCCTGACGAAGGACTATATTGCGCATTTGGCGCGGATGGCTGTGAAAGACATTGGGTATGCTCAAGAGGGGTTTCATTGGGAAACCTGCGACATCGCGGTTCATTTGCACGCACAGTCCGCGCACATTGCGCAAGGGGTTGATGCGTCTGGCAACAAGGACGAAGGGGCTGGTGATCAGGGCATTATGTTTGGTTACGCGTGCCGTGAAACTGAAGAACTGATGCCGGCGCCAATCTTGTTTTCACACAAGATACTGAAGAAACTGGCCGAGGTCCGGAAATCTGGGCAGGAGGCAGTGCTCGGTCCGGACGCCAAGAGCCAAGTAACTGTCCGCTATGAAAACGGCTTGCCGGTTGGCGTGACATCCATTGTGTTGTCGACGCAGCACTTGGATGAAACCCTGACATCCATGGATGTACGCCAGATCGTGGAGCCTTATATCCGCGATTGCTTGCCGTCCGGTTGGATTTCCGATGAGACCGTTTGGCACGTAAACCCGACTGGCGCCTTCGTTATCGGTGGGCCGGACGGCGACTGTGGTTTGACCGGCCGCAAGATCATAGTGGACACATACGGCGGAGCGGCCCCGCATGGCGGTGGTGCTTTCTCCGGCAAAGACCCGACAAAAGTTGACCGCTCTGCCGCCTATGCAGCCCGTTATCTTGCCAAAAACGTTGTAGCTGCGGACCTTGCCGATCGCTGCACCATTCAGCTGTCTTATGCGATCGGGGTGTCCGAGCCGCTTTCAGTGTATATGAACCTTCATGACACTGGCCGTTGTGACGAAGCCAAACTCGAAGCTGGCCTGCGTGACGTGATGCGCTTGAGCCCTCGGGGTATTCGGGAGCATCTGCATCTAAACAGCCCGATCTATGAGCGGACAGCGGCCTACGGTCACTTCGGTCGCGAACCGGCTGCTGATGGCGGGTTCTCGTGGGAAAAGACCGATTTGGTTGACGCCTTGCGGACGCTTGCCGGATAACACATCGAACCGCGTTATTTAGGGGATGGCGGCCGCCGGTGAAAACCGGCGGCCCTTGTTAATTATGACTGATCGCTACGAAGGCTCATTTTACGGTCGGCGGAAAGGCAAGCCGCTCAGCCCGCGGCGAACCGCGTTGATGGAAGATGTTCTTCCGAAAATGAGGCTCGACCTGCACGCATCTGCGCCGTCTGATATAAGAACCTTGTTTTCGAGTAAGGTAGATGCGGTTTGGATTGAAGTTGGTTTCGGAGGTGGTGAGCACCTTCTTCATCGGGCAAGAGAAAACCCCGGCGTCGGGATTATCGGCATCGAGCCCTTTATAGGCAGCATGGCAAAAGTCGTTGCTGCAATCTCGGATGAGAATATTCGTAATGTCCGTCTCTATGATGATGACGCTGCTCACATCCTCGATTGGCTCCCGCCTGACTCGGTCGACCTTGCATACCAGCTCTACCCAGACCCTTGGCCGAAAAAACGGCATTGGAAGCGGCGCTTCGTCAATACGGAAAACCTTAATCGATATGCCAGAGTGCTTAAGCACGGCAGTGAGTTCCGATTCGCAAGCGATATCGACACCTATGTCGACTGGACCCTCCAGCATTGCAGGGACCATCCTGCCTTTGAGTGGGCTGCTGAGACCGCATCCGACTGGAGGGTGCCGTGGTCCAATTGGCCAGGCACAAGGTATGAAGCTAAGGCGCTTAGAGAAGGCCGGGTACCGCGGTACCTAACGTTTCGGCGCGTGTAAGGCGGGATCTTCTGGAGCCAAATGGCGAAAGATCCGGATTAGCCTTGCCTTTAGGGGGTGTTTGCAGGTATACAGCCGAGAAATCACCTCGACCGGCTTATATGAGCAGTTTGAGAGTGGGCCCGGAAAGGACCCGCTCTTTTTTGCATAGTCAGTTGAAGGTCGCATCGATGCCCATCGTATGTTTGCTGGGCTGGCAGTTTCGTCGGGGTCTTCCCGGCGCAATCGGGAGTGCATTGTGAGCGCACCAGAACCTCGGATTGTTGTTGAGACAGGACTTGATGCTCGTGTGGCCGCCATTGTCGAGCCCGTGGTCGAAGATCTTGGATATCGTCTGGTTCGGGTTAAGATCAGTGCGGCCAACGGATGTACACTGCAGATCATGGCAGAACGTCCCGATGGCACTATGACCGTCGAGGACTGTGAATCTGTCAGCAGGGCGGTTTCGCCCGCACTCGATGTGGAAGACCCGATCAATCGCGCCTATCATCTTGAGGTCTCTTCGCCGGGAATTGACCGTCCATTGGTGCGTGCCAGCGATTTTGAGCGCTGGGCTGGCCATGAAATGAAAGTGGAATTGGCGGTTCCACAGGATGGCCGAAAGCGTTATCGCGGCACATTGCTCGGCGTAAATGGGGACGCGGCGCAAGTTCGTCTGCCGGACGTTAAAGCCGATCAAGAGGATACCGTGGATATCCGTCTTGACGATATCGGCGAAGCGAAACTGGTATTGACCGACGATCTGATTACGGCGGCACTGCAGGCTGAAAAAGCCGCGTTGGCTGCTCAGGAAAACAAATCGTTTGAACAGGATAATAAGCCAAACTGATGCCAGTGCCCGCAAAAGGGATGGCAGAACGCGCTGTTCGAAAGATCAGGACCGGCGCATAAGGAGTAGAACGGATGGCAATCAGCGCTAACAGGCTTGAACTGCTGCAAATCGCGGATGCGGTTGCGCGTGAAAAGTCGATCGACCGGAATATTGTGATCGCTGCGATGGAAGATGCGATCCAGAAAGCTGCCCGGTCGCGCTATGGCACCGAGACTGAAGTCCGCGCAGAGATCAATGCCAAAACCGGCGACATCCGATTGCAACGTTTGCTTCAGGTCGTTGAACACGTTGAAAACATGTCGACGGAGATTGCTCTGGAAGACGCACGTTCGCGGAACCCGGAAGCAACACTCGGTGACTTTATCGCCGAACCGCTTCCTCCTCTCGATTTTGGGCGTATCGCGGCACAGTCCGCCAAACAGGTTATTGTTCAAAAAGTTCGCGAAGCCGAACGCGACCGTCAATATGACGAGTTTAAGGATCGTGTCGGCGAAGTCATAAACGGAGTGGTCAAACGAGCCGAGTACGGCAACGTGATTGTTGATCTGGGTCGTGGTGAGGGAATTGTCCGCCGTGACGAGTTGATCCCACGCGAAATTTTCCGAACAGGCGATCGTATACGCGCCTTCATCTATGATGTTCGGCGGGAACAGCGTGGTCCGCAAATATTCCTGTCGCGTACGCACCCGCAATTCATGGCGAAGCTGTTCGCGCAAGAAGTGCCGGAAATCTATGACGGTGTGATCGAAATCAAGTCTGTTGCTCGTGATCCTGGATCGCGCGCAAAGATTGCTGTGATTTCCAAGGACTCATCGATTGATCCGGTTGGAGCCTGTGTAGGGATGCGCGGTAGCCGCGTTCAGGCTGTTGTCGGCGAGCTGCAGGGCGAAAAAATCGACATCATTCCGTGGAATGAAGAGCCCGCGACCTTTATCGTCAATGCACTTCAGCCTGCGGAAGTGGCGAAGGTTGTTCTCGATGAAGATGCCGAGCGCATCGAAGTCGTCGTTCCGGATGAGCAATTGTCCCTCGCCATCGGGCGCCGCGGCCAAAACGTGAGGCTTGCGTCTCAGCTCACAGGCTGGGCGATCGATATCATGACGGAAAACGAAGAATCAGAGCGCCGTCAGAAAGAGTTTGTTGAGCGGTCCGATCTGTTCATGAATGCGCTGAACGTGGACGAAATGGTCGGCCAGCTTTTGGCAACCGAGGGCTTCACGTCCGTCGAAGAGGTTGCCTATGTCGAAATCGAAGAAATCTCCGAGATCGAAGGCTTCGACGACGAAACCGCCGAAGAAATTCAGGCGCGTGCAAGAGACTATCTTGATGAACTGGAATCAAAGTTGGACCAGGAGCGTCAGGAGCTCGGAGTTTCAGATGATCTGCGGTCCATCGACGGCCTCACCTTGGCAATGCTGGTTGCTCTTGGTAAGGACGACATCAAGTCGATGGAAGACTTGGCCGGCTGCGCAGCAGACGACTTGGTTGGCTGGACTGAACGCAAGGACGGCGAAGTTAAGAAGTTCGAGGGTACCTTGAGCAGCTTTTCACTGTCACGGGCGGAAGCGGAAAATATCGTAATGAGTGCGCGTCTTGCGGCAGGCTGGATTACCGAAGAGGAATTGGCTGCCCAGAACGCAGATATTGGGGAAGAAGCCGACGGGGCTGACGAAGAGGATGCGGCACAACCTGAAGAGCAGGTCGGCGGAGCGATTCTCAACGGTTGAGCGAATTAAAGGTCGCGCGAACGGAAAATTTGGCATACGGAGGGCGGGGTGCCGCGAAAAAACGAGCCAACGGAACGGCAATGTGCTGTGACCCGGGAGGTTCTGCCGGTTACCCAGTTAATCCGGTTTGTGCTTGATCCGGAGAACCAGGTGGTTCCCGATCTGAAACGTACGCTTCCCGGCAGGGGGGTGTGGGTAACTGCCACCACGGACACCGTGGCGGCGGCTGAAAAACAGGGAAAGCGGGTGTTTTCGCGCGGCTTCAAGACAGAAGCGCGCGTAGATCCGGGCCTGAGCGAGCGCGTGGATGCGCTCATGACGAATGCGGCCTTGCAGGCCCTGTCCATGAGCCGGAAGGCCGGCGAGTTGGTAACAGGGTTTTCCAAGGTCGAAGCGGCGCTGCGGCAGGGCGATGTCATTGGACTGGTCCACGCAACCGATGCTTCGGATGACGGTATCCGAAAGCTTGGAGCTGTTGCCGCTCAGGGAAATGAACTGGCAAACGGATACAGCGTTGTCCGTTTGTTCGATTCGACTCAATTGGATTTGGCATTGGGTCGGTCAAATGTGATACATGCTGCACTGCTTGCGGGTCGGGCGAGCGAAAACTTCCTTAAGCGAGCGCGCGAATTGGAAGCTTTCCGGTCGAATTCCGCCATAAATGAACACGGCAACGCAAACGGTGCAGTTGCGCAGGACTGAAGGCAATATGAGCGATACGAAAAACCCAGGCGACAAAACAATCAGCGTTGAGCGCGGCAAAACGCTTGGCCTTAAGCGAGGCGGCGGCGACCAGGGAACTGTACGTCAGTCCTTTTCGCATGGCCGCTCAAAGGCTGTCGTCGTGGAAAAGAAGAAGCGTCGCGTCGTGGTGCCCGGGCAAGAGCCAAAGCCTGAGCAAGCCAACCTGACCACACAGCGGTTGGAAAAGCCAAGCGAAGCGCCACCGCGCAAGCCACAGCCTGCCGACACGCAGCAAGCTCAGCAAGCACGCCGCTCTGCCTCTGGCCAGCGCTCCCAAAAGGGTGGCGGCAATGTTCTGCGCACCCTGACCAAGGACGAGGCGGCCGCTCGTAGCGCAGCACTCAAGCTGGCCAAAGAACGCGAAGTTGAAGAGCAGAAGCGGGCCGAAGAGGAAGCCACGCGCCGTGCTGCTGAAGAAGCGCAGCGGAAGATCGAAGAAGAGGCGCGTCTGAAGGCCGAGGAAGAAGAGCGCAAAGCGCGCGAGGCTGAAGAAGCCAAGCTTGCTGCTGAGCGTGCGGCCGAAGAAGCCAAAAATCCGCAGCCCCAGGCTGAACAGGCACCTGAGCCGGCTAAAACGGCTCCAAAGTCGGCTGAGCGTTCTGCGCCTAACCGCGCCGAGCGGCCTGCTGCCGCAGCGCCGAAAGGCCGTGCTGGTGAAGAGGAAGATGACAACCGCAGCAAAGCCTTGCGGCCGGTCACTCGGCAAAAGCCGGCCCCTGCACCTGCACGCCCTCGTGGTGGCGACGACCGCCGACGTTCAAAGCTTACGATTTCGGCGGCAACCGGCGGAGAAGAGCAGCGTTCGCGCTCGCTCGCATCTATGCGCCGGCGTCAAGAAAAGGCAAAGCGGGGCCAGCAGCAGGTTGTTCGCGAGAAGATCTCTCGTGAAGTGATTCTGCCAGAAGCAATTACAATTCAGGAACTTGCCAACCGGATGGCGGAACGCGCTGTCGATGTGATCAAGTTGCTGATGAAGCAGGGTCAAATGCTGAAGATCAACGACGTGATCGACGCTGATACAGCGGAGTTGATTGCTGAGGAGATGGGGCATACCGTTAAACGCGTGTCTGAGGCGGACGTCGAAGAGGGACTGTTCTCGATCGAAGACACCACAGAACACCTGAAGCCGCGCCCGCCGGTCGTGACCATTATGGGTCACGTCGATCACGGCAAAACTTCTTTGCTTGATGCAATTCGGAATTCGAAGGTGGTGACGGGCGAAGCCGGGGGGATCACCCAGCATATTGGCGCTTATCAAATCGAGCAGGACGGCCAAAAGATCACATTCATCGATACACCAGGCCACGCAGCCTTTTCGCAAATGCGAGCCCGCGGTGCCAAATCGACCGATATCGTGATCCTGGTTGTCGCAGCTGATGATGGCGTCATGCCGCAGACAAAAGAAGCGATCGCGCACGCGAAGGCAGCAGACGTCCCGATCATTATCGCGATCAACAAGATAGACAAGGAAGGTTCTGACCCGAACCGGGTTCGGACCGAGCTGCTTTCTGAGGAACTCGTCACTGAATCCATGGGCGGGGATGTCATTGACGTTGAGGTTTCGGCGAAATCTGGACAGAACCTCGACAAGTTGCTTGAGATGATCATCCTGCAGTCGGAAGTTCTCGAGCTTCAGGCCAATCCGGACCGGACTGCCGAGGGTATTGTGATCGAGGCGCAGCTGGATCGTGGACGCGGCCCGGTTGCTACAGTGTTGGTTCAAAAAGGCACTTTGAAGCCGGGCGACATTCTCGTTGCCGGCGCGGAGTGGGGCCGTGTTCGTGCCATGCTGGACGAGGACGGAAAACAGGTCAAAGAAGCACCGCCGTCCAAGCCGGTCGAAGTCCTTGGCTTCCAAGGCACACCGGAAGCAGGTGACATGGTCGCTGTCGTCGAAAACGAAGCCCGTGCGCGCGAAATCGTTGAATATCGTCAGCGTCAGATCCGCGAAAAGGCCTCTGTTGTTGCCTCTGGCAGCCGCGGTTCTCTCGAGCAGATGATGAACCGTCTACAGGAAACCGGTAAGAAGGAATTCCCGCTGGTTTTGAAAGGCGACGTGCAAGGCTCGACGGAAGCAATTGTCCATGCCCTCAACGAATTGGGCACAGACGAAGTCAGCGCACGCATCCTGTTGTCCGGTGTTGGCGGCATCACCGAAAGTGATGTTACTCTCGCCGCAGCGTCAAAGGCGCCGATCGTTGGCTTTAACGTTCGCGCCAACAAGCAGGCACGCGAAGCTGCGCAGCGCGATGGAATCGAAATCCGCTATTACAACGTGATTTACGATCTCGTGGATGATGTGAAGGCGGCGATGTCCGGTTTGTTGTCGCCAGAGCGCCGCGAAACGTTCCTTGGCAACGCGGAGATCAAGGAAATCTTCCATATTTCCAAGGTCGGCAAAGTGGCCGGGTGTCTTGTTACCGAAGGGATCGTCGAGCGCGGTGCCAATGTACGTCTCATCCGCGACGATGTCGTTATCCACGAAGGCAAGCTTGGCACGCTCAAGCGCTTCAAGGATGAGGTTAAGACCGTCGAGTCGGGTCAGGAATGCGGCATGAATTTCGTCAACTATCAGGACATGCGTCCAGGCGATATCATCGAGTGCTTCCGCGTTGAGGAAATTGCCCGTACCCTCTAAGGGTGTCGCGATTTAAGATTGATTGCGCCGGTGCGGTCGTTATTCGGCTGTGCCGGCGCCGCTCATTTTGGGCGCCGGCGTTACAGTGCATCCAACACAGGAACTGAACATGTCAAAACAGTCAGCACGCGGCGAGCGTGGTCCGTCGCAACGCCAATTGCGCGTTGGCGAAACGGTTCGCAAGGAACTGTCCGACATTCTCACCCGCGGGGAAGCAAGCGACCCTGATCTTGAAGGTGTCATCATCACTATTCCGGAGATCAGAATGACCCCGGATCTGAAACTGGCGACGTGCCTTTTCATGCCACTTGGGGGCGGTGATGTGCAAAAGGTCGAAAAAGCTTTGAACAGAAGCGCGAAATACCTGCGTGGCCTCGTCTCGCGCCGGTTGACGATGAAGTATATGCCCGACTTGCGTTTTGTCGCCGACACGCGGTTCGATGACGATGACCGTATAGGCAGTCTCTTGCATTCTCCCGATGTTGCCCGGGATCTCGACAACAGCGGCAACAACAACGACTAAGAAAAAGACCAGCAGGTAGGGCGATGGCGCGGCAGCAGAACCGCAAGAAAAAGAATGCAATCAGCGGCTGGCTTGTGCTCGACAAGCCCTATGGGATCACGTCAAATGAGGCGCTGGGCAAGATCAAGCGCATTTTCTCGCCCTTGAAGGTCGGGCACGCAGGAACCTTGGACCCAAGGGCATCCGGCTTGCTGCCGGTCGCCTTTGGTGAAGCAACCAAGACCGTGCCTTTTGTAATGGATGGCCGGAAAGTTTACCGGTTTGAAGTAACTTGGGGGGCGGAAACCAACACGGACGATACCGAAGGCGAGATTGTTGCGACCTCGGATGTCCGGCCCGGACGGGAGGACATTGTGTCCGTCCTGCCGGAGTTCATCGGCACCATCATGCAGGTCCCGCCGAAGTTTTCAGCAATCAAGATCGCCGGCGAACGGGCCTATGATCTTGCGCGTGATGGCGAAGAGGTTGCACTGCAAGCGCGGCCGATCGAGGTACATCGCCTTGAACTGGTTGATTGCCCTGATGAAAACCGGGCCGTTTTTGAGGCTGAATGCGGGAAGGGTACCTATGTCCGTGCAATGGCTCGCGATCTCGGGCGCCGCCTTGGTAGCTGTGGTCATGTTACGGAGCTCAGGCGCTTGCTGGTTGGCCCGTTCGGCGAAGACGACATGGTGCCGTTTGATGATTTGATCGAAGCCGCAGAAGAGCTTGAAGGTGGTGCCGGCATAGAGCCGCTTGTTGAAGAGTTTGTTCTTCCGGTCCGCGAGGCAATGGAAGATCTCGTGGAAGTCCCGATAACACAAGACGATGCCCAGCGAATCCGTCAGGGTATGGCGGTTCTTCTGCGCGGACGTGACGCGCCGCTCAATTGCGAAGTCGCCTTCGCCAGTGAGGCCGGGGTACCGGTGGCAGTCGGTTCGATCGAAAAAGGCCGTTTCCAGCCAAGCCGGGTGTTTCACCTTTAGCTCCTAGGTTGAGGCTCAAGAACCTTGTTGTTCTGGGTCATGCGCAGTTTTCACTTAGTCTTCGAAGACCTTGATGGCATGCTGCGGGGGGAGCGTTTTGCTTGCGCTCCGATGCTGGGAGGGCGGATGAATGATGAAGGACACAAGGCGCGCAAGCCTGCAAAGCCGTCTGACGAGGCGCAAGCTTCTGAAAGCCGGCGCTGCCACGGCTTTGACACTTCCGTTCATAGAAGGTAGGCGGGCTCTTGCCCAAAATGACGATTTTGATGTCATCGTCATTGGCGCTGGCATTTCGGGACTTGCGGCGGCGCGGCGCCTCAAAGAACTCGGATACTCGGTTGTGGTGCTGGAGGCGGCCTCTGACGTGGGGGGGCGGATTCGCACGGACTGGTCTTTAGGCGCGCCGTTTGAAGTTGGCGCCGGTTGGATCCACGGACCGGATGGCAACCCGGTCTCCGGTCTTGCCGCAGATATCGGCGCACCGACCCTGGTGACGCCCGACGAGAGCTATCAGGTTTTTGCAAAGGATGGAGAAGCGGTCCCGGCCTCCGTCATTGAGGCAAAATATCTGGACCTTGAGCGCCTATATACCCGAATCGACAACACGTTTGACAACGACCAGCCTTTGGTTGAAGCGATCCGCCGTGTTTCCAAGGGCAGCTTGGAGGATCCCGTTCTCCGCTGGATGATGAGTGCCTACACGGAGTTCTCGACCGGCGGTCCCACAGAAAAGCTATCCGCCTATTACTTTGACGAGGACGATGAGTATGACGGAGCGGATGTCATTCTGACGGACGGCTATGATCAAATCGTCAAAAGTCTTGCGGAGGGTCTTGATATTCGCTTCGGTGCCGCGGTCGAGCGCATCGAATACGAGGAAGGCGATGGTGCGGCCGTTTACACGTCAGATGGTCCGTTTGAATCCTACTTTGTTATCTGCACGGTTCCGCTTGGGGTCTTAAAAAAAGGGGCTATCGTCTTTGATCCGCCGCTGCCCGGAGCCCATCAAAAAAGCATCGAGACGATCGGCTTCGGCAGCGTTACCAAACTGGCATTGAAATTCGATCAGGCCTTTTGGCCGGAAGATGTTCAGTATTTTGGCTATATGAGCGAACCGAAGGGGCGCTGGAACTATTTTCTCAATTACCGGACCTTCAGCCCGGAAAACATTCTGCTGGGGGTGAGTGTCGGGGATTATCCGTTTGTTGCGGAGAAAATGAGCGATCCCGAAATGGTTGCCGATTGCATGAGCGCGCTGCGCGTCATGTTCGGCGACGGCATTCCCGAGCCCAACGATCGTTTGGCAACCCGCTGGTCGGAAGACCCGCATACGTTTGGCGCGTATTCCTATTCAGCTGCCGGCAACACGCCAGCCGATTTTGACAGGTTTGCAGAGCCGGTGGCGAACACGGTCCTGTTTGCCGGTGAGCACACGACCTTCGATTTTCACGGCACGACCCACGGCGCCTACCTGACCGGACTGGCAGCGGCTAACCTGATCGAGGACGAGCTGGCGGAGTAGGCCAGGCCTTTGGCATTGTTCCGGCGGGCTGTGGCCGGAACACAGACGTCCCATCGTGGCAGGCAGGCAAAACAGCGTTTTGGGCATGTGGTTCCGGAACCCTCGACCGCTTTCCGCGCGTTGGGGCACGCCCACAGTGCGTTGTGCCCACGCGGCGACCTTGTTGTTCACACTATCCACCCGCAACCGTCCTCAATTGGAAGGCCGAAGCGCTTTTGCCGGTCAATGGCAGTCCGGTGCCGGCCCACGGAGACAACGCGGGAGATATGGGATGGTGAATTACATCGGGTTTCTTGTCGATATTAGATTTTCGGACGAAAATACTCTAAATAACGGCAATTACATTGTCTATTGTGATTCCGATCAAAACAAACTGGTAGAGTTAGGCGGTCCTGAAACCAATTTCAAACACGGGATTTTTCCCAGCCCGATGTGCGCGGTTCTTATCTGGATCAAGAACAAATTGGGGCCCGTCACATCTAATGGTGGGGGTAAATTCTGCACTGATAAAGTGACTATAGATGCGTTTAAAGGCAATATCGAAGCTGTGAATCTTGTCGGAGTGATCGTAAATGGTGGTGTTGAAAAGTTGAAAGAACACCTTTGTTATTCAGTCCTGCCGTTGTTCTATATTTGCGAGGATGGTATCGGAAAGAAACAAATCAAGATATTTAATAGTGATTTGAATGCCGAAAGTGTTGCGCAAATTTACAGTGGACAAAAAACAATAAACCTAATGCAAGATGGCGAAATTGGAATGAGTGAAGACGGATCATTTTACGTTAAAAAATTGAATCCTTCAGAAGAACAGAAAGAAATTCAAAGTGCTAATATTGCGAGAGTTTTTAAGCTATCTCGCGTATACTCAGAGGAATTTTCTAAAAATATCGGTGATTTTCAATTTGGTGCTGAAAAAACGGGGGTCGAAAGCCAGCAAGACTTGCAGGCTATAGCTGAATTCGAAAAGAGAGATGCGATCTCCGGGGTGTTAAACAACATTCAACATCGCTGGTTTGAAGCGAGAAAAAAGACAAACCCCGAGGAAATCAAGAATTATAATATCGGTGCGTTTGCCGCGCTGAAAATGGATGGTCCGCAAGGGCAACCTGTTTTCAAACCGCTGCTGCAGAGTCTGAACATCAAGGGCACCAACAAGGCTGCCCATGCGGAAACGCGGATCGCCTATGTCATGGACTATCTGCAAGCCTGTGTTCAGGCGAAAAATTCGCCCCTTGTCTTCAAGCACTTGTACCAAAGGTTGCTGGAACAAGAAAACGCAACGCTTTACATGTTCAGCTCGTTGCTGCCCTGTTACATGTGCGCGGCCGAAGTGTTGACGGATATGGGTGGTTATGTCCAAAAAATCGGCGAAAATGATGACTATGGGATCCCGATGTCGTTCAAGGGATTACCACAACAGACGATGTTCTTCTCCAATATCGAATACCTCGATGTGGATGCCAATATCGAATACCGGGAACTCACGGCAACCTTTACAAGCCAACAGCAACAGCAACAGCAACAGCAACTACAAAAGCCAAAGAGTGTCTCGATCACGCCCTATGCAATCCCGGATACGCAGTCACAGTCCATCTCCAGCCTGCTGTGTTACCCGAACGGGGCGCCGGCTTCTTTAGCGTCCCTCCAGCGCGCGGCGGTTTCCGATGCGGGAAGCAGCGTCTCATTTGTCGGGCTGCAGAATGATCCCGCCATGGAACGGTATGCGCTGCTGTCTCGGGCGATCAAGTTACCGAAAAACCTGCCGCAGGCGCAGTCCGTGTTCGCGAAGCAGGCATTCACTCTCGGGAACAACTAGTCATAAAATCAGTTGGAAACGGCCACCGGAGGATCCTTTGCCCTGCCGTCCTGTCCCGCGTACACGGGTGTGTGACAGGGCTAGGGGTGTTTTCACAAAAAGGACTCGCGTTTGCGGCGGTTTTCCGTCATATTCCGGCGCCACTGGGCATTGAAGCCCAATTGGTCCCTTCAAAACCTTTGCTGACCGACATCTTGGCTCTGGCGCAGGAGGGATTAGGCCGGATTTCCGGTATGTCAACGTGCCCGGTCAACGGGCCTATCTCTTGAAAGGAAGAGCGATGTCGATCACTGCAGAGCGCAAAGCTGAGCTCATCAAGGAATACGCCACCAAAGAAGGCGACACCGGTTCTCCGGAAGTCCAGGTCGCGATCCTGACCGAGCGGATCAACAACCTCACCGAACACTTCAAGGGTCATGGCAAGGACAACCACTCCCGCCGCGGTCTTTTGAAGATGGTTGCGCAGCGCCGGTCCCTTTTGGACTACACGCGTGGCAAAAGTGAAGAGCGCTACAAGTCTTTGATTTCACGCCTTGGCATTCGCCGCTAAGGTTTGTCCAAGAATTAAAGAAGCGCGGTGGGTTCCAAACCCGCCGCGTTTTTCTTTAAAACGCGGTCTCTTTGAGTGTTTCCCTTTTGGCATCAAAAGTTCTATAGAGACCCCGTGACATGTCATGGGGCAGGATTGCCAGCTTCTTTCCGCGAAAACCGCGAAAGCAGCTTGTTGTCTTGCCCGTGGCCTGTCCGCCGGTAACCGGCCCATCCGGGGCCGACCGGGAACGTGTTTGCTCTTTGAACGGCTGCGCATCATTGGCAGCGGAGCAGGCAAGAGATGTTAAGGAATGATGATGTTCGATATTCATCGCGTCGAAGTGGATTGGGGCGGGCGCCCTCTGGTCTTGGAAACAGGCAAGGTTGCGCGCCAGGCAGACGGCGCCGTCATGGCGACCTATGGGGAAACCAAGGTTCTGGCGACTGTTGTGTCCGCAAAAGAGCCGAAGCCGGGGCAGGACTTCTTTCCGCTGACCGTCAACTACCAGGAAAAGGCGTTTGCTGCCGGTAAGATCCCGGGTGGTTACTTCAAGCGTGAAGGCCGTCCGAGCGAACACGAAACGCTGACATCGCGGCTCATCGACCGGCCGATCCGTCCGTTGTTCGCCGATGGCTACAAGAACGACACACAGGTCGTGATTACCGTTCTGTCGCACGATTTGGAAAACGCGCCCGATATTCTGGCGATGGTTGCTTCCTCAGCGGCTCTTACGCTGTCCGGTGTTCCGTTTATGGGGCCGATCGGCGGCGCACGCGTCGGTTACATCAACGGCGAATATGTGCTCAACCCGCTCGTTGATGACATGCCCGAGTCCTCGCTGGATCTCGTGGTTGCCGGCACGAACGATGCCGTTTTGATGGTTGAGTCCGAAGCCAAGGAGTTGGATGAAGACACCATGCTCGGGGCCGTCATGTTCGGCCACAAGGGCTTCCAGACCGTCATCGATGCGATCATCAAGCTGGCGGAAGCGGCAGCGAAAGAACCGCGTGAGTTTTCCGTCGCCGATTACTCCGACCTTTTTGCAAAGGTCAAGGAAATCGCTGGCGGCGATCTGGCCGCGGCCTACAAGATCACATCCAAGACCGAGCGCAAAAACGCGGTTGACGCGGCCAAGGCAAAAGTTGTCGAGGCCCTTATCACCAATGCGGCCGAAGGCGAAGCAGTCGAGGCCACGGTTCTCGGCGAACAATTTAAGAAGCTTGAAGCGGAAATCGTCCGCGGCGGCATTCTCGATACAGGCACCCGCATCGACGGCCGCGATCTGTCTACCGTCCGCCAGATTTCCTCTGAAGTCGGCATCCTGCCGCGCGCTCACGGGTCTTCCCTGTTCACCCGTGGTGAAACACAGGGCCTCGTCGTTGCGACCCTCGGCACCGGCGAAGACGAGCAGTTCATCGATCTGCTGGAAGGCACCGTTAAGTCTCACTTCATGCTGCACTATAATTTCCCGCCATACTCTGTTGGTGAAACCGGCCGCATGGGTTCCCCGGGGCGCCGCGAAATTGGTCACGGCAAACTTGCCTGGCGTGCAATCAACCCGATGATGCCGGCTCACCATGATTTCCCGTACACCGTACGGATCGTGTCCGAGATCACCGAATCAAACGGTTCTTCTTCCATGGCGACCGTTTGCGGGACATCGCTCGCACTCATGGACGCCGGTGTTCCGTTGAAAAGCCCGGTTGCCGGCATTGCGATGGGCCTGATCAAGGAAGGTGATCGCTTTGCTGTTCTGTCCGACATCCTGGGCGATGAAGATCACCTCGGGGACATGGACTTCAAGGTTGCCGGTTCCGAAAACGGTATCACCTCGCTGCAGATGGACATCAAGATCGACGGTATCACCGAAGAGATCATGAAAGTTGCGCTGGGGCAGGCAAAGGATGGCCGGATCCATATCCTTGGCGAAATGGCCAGCGCACTGACCGAAGCCCGGTCTGAGCTCGGTGAACATGCTCCGCGCATCGAAATGATGAAAATCCCTGTCGACAAGATCCGTGAAGTCATCGGTTCTGGCGGTAAAGTCATTCGCGAGATCGTCGAAAAGACCGGTGCAAAGGTCAACATCGAGGATGATGGCACAGTCAAGATCGCCTCTTCCGATGGCAAGGCCATCAAGGCCGCCGTCAACTGGATCAACTCCATTGCGGCTGAGCCGGAAGTCGGCGTCATCTACGAAGGCACCGTCGTGAAATGCGTAGACTTCGGCGCTTTCGTCAACTTCTTCGGAGCAAAGGACGGTCTGGTCCACATCTCCCAGCTGGCTCCGAAGAAAGTTGCCAAGGTCACGGATGTGGTCAAGGAAGGCGACAAGGTCTGGGTCAAGCTCATGGGCTTTGACGAGCGCGGTAAAGTCCGCCTCTCCATGAAGGTGGTTGACCAGGAGACCGGCAAGGAAGTCGAAAAAGAAGAAGCTGAAGCCTAATTGGTACCCAGCTAAAACCGTGCGCCGGCAAATCTGATTTGCCGGCGTTTCGTTTTTATCCGGCCTGCACCACGGCCTGTGCGTGTTCTGACGCAACGTCAGCCCGCAAGTATGATCGGAAATCCGCTTCTGCCATTGGGCGGCTGATATGATAGCCTTGAATAAGGCGGCAGCCCATCTTTGTCAGGATTTCACATTGGGCCGCATTTTCGGCCCCTTCTGACACAACCTGGATATCGAGGCTCGATGCCATTGAAATGATGGCTGAGACCAGGGCGCGATCGTCGGCATCATTTTCGATATCTTTGATAAAAGAACGATCGATCTTCAATGTGTCGATGGGAAGCTGCTTCAAATAACTGAGCGACGAGAAGCCGGTTCCAAAATCATCCAGAGACAGATGGATCCCTAGATTTTTTAGGTCTGTGAGGACTTCAGCCGGATCAATACGCCGGTTGTCAAACATCACGCTTTCAGTGATTTCGAGTTGGAGGCAGTCCGGTGTCATGCCCGTTTCGTCGAGAATGTAGGCAACCGTATCGGCAAATCCGGCTTCCCGGCACTGGCGAGGTGAAATGTTCACACTGATTTTCGGCAGGGTGAAACCTGAACGCTGTAAAGACTGAAATGTCTGACAGGACCGCCTGAGAATCCAGATACCAAGCGGAACGATAAGACCGCTCTCTTCGGCAATTGGGATGAATTCATCTGGAGGTACGCGGCCCAGCTCCGGATGCGACCACCGTGCCAGTACCTCACAGGATGCAATGGACCCGGTTTGAAAGTCGTGGATTGGTTGGAAGTGGAGCTCAATGGTCTCTTCGGCAATGGCACGTCTGAGCGCCGTCTCGAGCTTGATCGCCCGGTTGGTCTTGCGGTCGAGGCGCTTCGAGAAGAAACTGAATGTGTTGCCGCCCTCAGATTTGGCTTGATACATAGCCATGTCGACATGACGCAAGAGCGCCTCTATCGAGTTGCCATCACTTGGACTGACCGCAATGCCGATACTACCAGTCACATAAAAATCGTCGGCATTATCCATTGTCACAACATTCGCAAGGTTTTTCAAAATTGCGCTGGCGACGCTTTCGACCGACCATTCATCCTGTATTTCAGTGAGGATAACGGCAAATTCGTCGCCGCTCAGCCTTGCCATTGTCTGGCCCTGAGGCAATGCGCTTTTGATGCGTTCTGCTGCAATTTGTATAAGCCGATCCCCATACGTGTGGCCATGGCTCTCGTTGATGGTTTTGAATCTGTCGAGATCTATGTACAGCACCGCACACAAATCGCCGCGATCCATCGCACGTTTCGTTTCTTGCGCCAGCCGATCCATAAACAGGGTCCGGTTCGGCAAGCCGGTCAACGCATCGTAGTGCGCATGCTGCACAATGAGGGCTTCCTGACGTTTTCGCTCTGTAATGTCGGTAATTGTCGCGTAAAAAGCCTCTTTTCCATCCCAGCTGGTCATGCGCACGTGCTGCTCAAGCCAGACCTCGCTCCCATCGCTCCGGGCACCTTTGACTTCATAAACACGCGGTGCGAGACCGCCATTCGTACGCGGATTGTAGTAGGACAGCATACGTTCGCGTTCGGAAGGTGCGTAGATGCTCATGGTCGCACCGCCGATGAGATCTTCCTTTTCGGCGGGATCGTGTCCCAAAATTTTCAAAAGGGCATCATTGGCATAAAGAATCCGTTGATCAGCGTGTACCAGAACACCTTGCAAAGACCCGTCAATCAACTCCCGGAATTGAGCGTCAGTGTCACGAACACTTTCGAATGCCTCTTTGAACATGTCTGCGAGTACATTGAATTCCAGGATCTGCCCGGGCTGATAGCCGGTAATATGCTTGCTGCGGCTCATGAAGCGCGCGTACGCCATCAGTTTCTGAAGGGCCGGAGATGTCACCCTCTTCAACAAAAGCGAGGCAACAACGGCAGCGAGGACCGCGTACAGCAGGAATGGACCGAAGAGATTCCGGTAGGTCTCTTGCACGTTCGACAACGCTTCGCTTGGATGAATTGCAGTAAACAGAAGCGGTTGCTCTTTTTCATACTCATCGAGGGTGGTGCCAAGCGCCAAAAGCCCATCGTCGAGCACATGCCCGCTCTGCCTGAGCTCGGTGGCAAGGCCGGACAGCCTGTTCAGCTTATCCTGTTCGCCCAGAGACGCGATCGGCTCGGATCGATAGAACAGCTGCAGGTTCTCTGTGTTCAAAACTCTGGCGATGGCGCCCATTAGAAAATAGGAATCATTCAATTTGACGGCAGCGAACAATCTGCCGATCGGCCGGTGTGTCTGCGGATGGGTAATCCTCAAGGAAAGCGCCCGATAAACGTCGCCGCCTTGTTCATCAGAAACCTGGATGGTTTGCCAAACGTCCGGAGCGAGAGTTTCGCGCCTTTTCAGATCGAAAGCCTTGGTTGCGCCTGGCAGTAAGCTCGCATCCAGCCAAGCGCGCTGATCTTCAGCTTCGACTATGATCACGTCAATCAACGAGCTTGCGCTTTCCGTGTTCAGGCGCTCCAGCAAATATAGGGCATCTGGCAAGTTGCCATCCAACAAAGCCGATGCAAGATCCTTGTCGGCTGCAGTCCGGCGCAGACGATACTCCAGTTGCTGAAAATGCTGTTCGAAAACGAGGCGTATCAACGCGTTTTCTTTGTCGGCGGTATGCATCGATTCCTGGCGCGCAATTGAGATGCTGCCGGCATATGTGATGGCAAAAAGAACAAGCGTCGTGATGATCAGGCCAAGGCTGTAAAGGCCAATTGCGAACCAGCTGTACCGAACACCTTTATGTTTCGTCATTGAGACGCCCTGCCAGCCTATCGTTGTATCGATACGTTATTGCGCAAGTTTCTACCTGTCAGCGTTTCGGGAAATTCGGGGTTGTCCGGCTGAACCGTTACTGGGTTTTGCAGGATGCAACCATGCACTGCCACGAGTTTATTCTTTATGAATTCACTTTGATTTGTTTGCCGAAGGGGTTGGCAGACAATTAAACCTGCGGTGTTTTGCATCGCACCGCGGGTGTCGAAATAGTTTTTGCAAGTGACTTTAGGAAACACGTCGCAAATCGGCACATATACCGTAAACGCCCGTATGGAGTCGGTTTGCCTGCCGCTGACAACCTGATATATCCCCCTGCACATCGCAAGAAATCTGGTTAGGGATAGCGCAATGCGTCTTGTCGTAGTTGGGGCCGCGGGCCGCATGGGAAAAGCGCTCGTGCGCGCTGTGCACGAGCAAGATGGCGCCGAATTATGCGCTGCAATCGAGCGTCCGGAAGCACCTGAAGTGGGGCTTGATGCAGGTCGTCTGGCCGGGCTCGGAGATCTCAATGTTCCCATTACCGATGATCCGCTTTCAGCCTTTGCCAGGGCGGACGGGGTTTTGGACTTCACGGCCCCCCAAGCTTCACTTTGGTTTGCCGAGCTTGCTGCTCAGGCGCGTATCGTGCATGTGATCGGTACGACCGGCTGGACGGCCAACCAGGAAGGTCCGCTCCATGTGGCCGCCCGGCATGCGAGAATCATCAAGTCCGGCAACATGAGTCTTGGCGTCAATTTACTTGCTTATCTCGCGAGGCAGACTGCGCGGGCTCTTGGCGACGACTTCGATATTGAGATCGTCGAAATGCATCACCGGCACAAGGTGGATGCACCTTCTGGAACTGCACTGCTGCTCGGTGAGGCGGCCGCCGAAGGCCGTGAGATAGATCTTGCTCAGCGGTCGGTTCGCAGCCGCGACGGAATTACCGGAGAACGCAATTCAGGCGATATAGGCTTTGCGACGCTTCGCGGTGGGTCTGTGATCGGCGAACATTTGGTCATTTTTGCCGGCAACGGCGAGCGCATCGAATTGACCCACAGGGCGGAGGATCGGCAGCTTTTTGCACGCGGCGCAGTCAGGGCAGCACTGTGGGGATACAAAATGAAACCGGGATATTATTCCATGGCGGATGTGCTCGGTTTAAAGGACTAACCATCAGTTTTGGGAAATCGAAGGAGAATGGCCATGGAACGCCTTTTGGTGCTGGTCCGTCACGGTCAAAGCGAGTGGAATTTGAAAAACCTGTTTACCGGCTGGAAAGATCCAGACCTGACCGAACAGGGGGTTGCCGAGGCAAAACGCGCAGGGCAGGAACTGCGTGACCTGAAATTTGCTTTCGACATTGCCTTCACATCCGATCTCAGCCGTGCGCAGCGAACACTCGGGCTTATTCTTGAAGAGTTGGATCAGACTGGGCTGGAAACCATTCAAAACCAGGCGCTCAATGAGCGCGACTATGGTGATTTAACCGGTATGAACAAAGATGAGGCGCGCGATAAATTCGGCGAAGAGCAAGTTCACATTTGGCGTCGGTCTTTTGATGTGCCGCCGCCAGGTGGAGAAAGCTTGAAAATGACGGCAGAAAGGGTTCTTCCCTACTTTAAAAAGGAGATATTGCCGCTGGTTTTGTCCGGAAAGAAGACCATCGTAGCAGCACACGGCAATTCTCTGCGCGCGCTCATTATGGAACTGGAAGGATTGACTCCGGATGAAATTCTCAAGCGCGAACTGGGAACGGGGGCTCCGGTGATCTACCGCCTGGATGAAGACGGCAAGATCGTCAGCGTTCAGGATCTCGCCGCGTAGAAGGATTTACATGGCACAAGCCCGATTGAATGCGGGCTTGTGCCGATTGTAATATTTAGAGTTCAAAGCCGTTTTGCCCGGCGACTTGTCTAAGCGGGCGTTCCGGCCGGGCGCCAACGTGCCCGATGACATTGGCTGCACACAAGCAGCCCAATTCCGCAGCCGATTTTAGGTCATAGTCTCGGGCAAGCCCGAAAAGGAAACCGGACGCGAATAAGTCACCTGCTCCGGTCAAGTCCACAACATTCGGGACGTCTTGTGCACCGACCTTGACAGTTTCCTCCCGGCTGATTGCCATTGCGCCGTCTTCTCCGAGCGTCAGGGCAGTAAGGGCGCCGCTTTCTCTTGCTGCAATGATCGCTGCATCCAGATCGGATGTTTCGTACAGCGCCTTGAGCTCATGATCATTGGCGAACATGAGATCGACGACGCCATCCTTCAACAAACCGATGAATTCGGAACGGTAGCGATCGACGCAAAACGAGTCCGACAATGCAATGGCAACCCGGCGTTTGTTCTGGTGCGCGATTTCGGCTGATTTCAAGAATGCTTTTTTCGCCTCCTCCGGATCCCAGAGATAGCCTTCCATATAGGTCACGGCTGACTGTGCGACGATTTCCGCATCGACGTCTTCAGGGCCAAACTTCGTACAAGCACCGAGATACGTGTTCATGGTGCGCTCGCCGTCTGGGGTGATCAAAATCATTGACCTTGCGGTCGGCAAGTCGTTTTCAAGGCGTGGTGTATCATAGTGTACGCCGGTTCCGCGCATGTCGTGCACATAGCTGTCGCCCAATTCATCTTCTGCGACCTTGCCGAAAAACGCCGGTGCACCTCCCAAAGACGCTATCCCGGCGGCGGTGTTGCCGGCGCTGCCGCCCGAGATCCTGACCGTTTGGCCCATCTTGCCAAACAGTCTCACAGCTTCGTCCGTGTCGATGAGGCGCATCATGCCCTTGGTCAAGTCTTCGGAGACGAGGAAATCCTCCTCAACATGGGAAAACACATCGCAAATGGCATTTCCGATGCACAAGGCATCAAATCGGGGGGCAGTGGTCATGGAGATTCCTGATCAGCAGTTAGGATTGCGGGTTGGGACGAAGAGCGCGGTTTGCCTCTGGTTCCCGGATTTTGTCGCGAAATGGACTGGCCCGGTAGACCCCGACAACATTCAATTCCGCACAGAAAAAGGCGAGCTCTTCGATCGCAAGAGCGACGCTGGGGTCGTCGGGATGCCCCTCAATGTCAGCATAAAACATTGAGGCAAAGAATTGGCCTTCCAGTTGGTAGGATTCGAGCTTCGTCATGTTTACGCCATTGGTCGCGAACCCGCCGAGTGCTTTGTAGAGCGCGGCGGGGACGTTGCGGACACGGAAGATAAAGCTCGTGATTGTCGCGTCACCGTTGTTTGCGGCTTCCCGCTTTTCGCGTGACAGTATCACGAATCGCGTTGTGTTGTGGGCCTCATCCTCGACATCGCGGCGGAGGATGTCGAGCCCGTAAATGTCCGCTGCCATTTCTGGAGCAAGGGCCGCTGTGCTGAAATCGTTCTTCTCAGCGATCTGCCGAGCTGAACCTGCCGTGTCAGCTCCGACAACGGCATTGAGCCCGAGTTCGCGAATAATCTTGCGGCATTGTCCCAAGGCATGGATGTGGCTTTGAACAGACGTTAAGCCTTCCAGGCTCGCGCCTTTGGGTGCCATCAACTGAAACCGGATCGGAAGGAAATACTCCCCAATGATGTGGAGATTCGATCTGGGCAGCAGGTGATGAATGTCAGCGACCCGGCCTGCGACTGAGTTTTCGATCGGGATCATGGCGAGTTCGGCGCTACCGTCATCCATTGCGGCGAAACAGTCTTCGAAGGTTGCGCAGGGCACGGCTTCGAAATCCGGATAGACATTGCGGCAAGCCATATGGGAGTTTGCGCCCAGTTCACCTTGGAACACAATTTTTCTGACGTCGCTCATTAAGGATCTTTCTATAGTCGCTTCGAATTAAGGATTGGACGCCAATGCGTTTCGGGCCCGATCGAGGTCATCAGGAGTGTTGACATCCATGGGGGCACTTTCAATGATCGAAACGTCAATTCGCATGCCTGCTTCAAGAGCCCGAAGCTGTTCCAGTCTCTCGCGGAGCTCAAGGGGAGAAGGTGGCAGGCTGACGAACCTATCTAGCGCTGTCCGCCGGTAGGCATAAACACCGATATGCTGGTACAGGGGCCCGTCTCCTGTTGGGGCGGTGGCGCGCGTAAAATACAGCGCCCTATGGCGGCCTGAAGCGGTTCGTGATGTCACGGCCTTCACATAGCTTGGGTCTGACTGTTGTTTCGGGTCGCGGATTTCGGTCATGATCGTTCCGATATCAACCTGTTCATCCTGCAAAGGCGTAAATGCCGCTCGGACGGCGGATGGCGCGATCAGTGGTACATCACCTTGCAGGTTTAGGATTGTGTCGATCGATTTTCCCGGGTCGATGAGTTCGGCGGCTTCGAATACGCGATCTGACCCGCTTTCGTGGTCGGGGCGGGTCATGACCGCCTCCCCACCCTGAGCTTCGACTGCTGACTTGATGTCCGGGTGGTCGCAAGCGACTACAATCCGTCCAATACCGGCATTCCGGGCCTGTTCATACACGCGAACGATCATGGGCTTGCCGCAAATGTCGGCCAACGGCTTGTTGGGTAGCCGGGTGGCCGCCATTCTGGCCGGAATGATTACTAGCGCTTGGCTCACGAGGGTCTCCAAAGTGCGTGGAAGGTCTTGAAACTGTAGAAAAACCGGTTCCGCGTCCGAATGTCGTAGTTCGAGGTCTTTTAAACCTATGGACAGCAAGGTCAAAAAATTTGTAGGGTCCGCGCGAATTTAAGAGGTGTAGTTGGGTTCGTGGCAAAGCCGCGGACCCGGACGCGTATAAGCTCGGAGCCGGAAAGAATGGATTCCTTCACGCTAAACAAAGCCGCGGGTGCGGTTTTGATGGTACTGATCCTGACCATGGGGGTTGGGATTGTCTCAGACATCATTTTCGAGCCAACTATTCCCGGCGAGCCAGGGTATGAAATCGTTCTGGCCACCCCTGAGGACTCCACTTCGGAAGTTGAGCCGGAGCCGGATGTTGTTCCGATTGGCGAGCGGCTCATGGCTGCCTCTGCATCCGCGGGCGAAAATGTCGCGAAGAAATGCGCGGCTTGCCATTCGTTCGACCAGGGTGGCGGCAATAAAGTTGGACCGGCACTTTGGAATGTGATGGGCCGCAAGCCCGGTGGGCTTGACGGTTTCGGGTACTCCTCCGCCATGACTGCCTATGGAGAGGAAAAGCCGGAATGGACTTACGAAGGAATGGACAACTTCCTGGCAGCTCCCAAGCAGTATATCTCAGGAACATCGATGGGCTTTGCTGGTTTGCGTCGGCCTGAGGAGCGCGCAGACATGATTGCGTATCTGCGGGAACTTTCTGAGAATCCGATGCCGCTTCCGGGACAGTAAGTAGTTATTACAATAAAGCAAAAAATTAAAGGCCACCCTTTGGGTGGTCTTTTTTGTTTTAGTCGGAATTTGTGTTAACTTTCCTAGCGTAAGTTTCGTCTAATTCGATGGGCTGCATTCTGTTAATATGACGAAACCAAGTCTTCGCTCACTGGTATTGCAAACATCCAACGGACGCTGGGTGGCGCTTTTTGTTGCCTGCCTGTGTTTGGTCGCCGGAGCAGCCATGACCGTACATGTCGGCGGCGTAGTCGAAAACAATCTCGAATCCCGTCACAAGCAACAGGCTGTTGCGCACTTATCAGAGGCCCGGGCGCGGCTTGAAGGTGAGATTGGCAAGGCAATCGCGCTAGGAAATGGTCTCAGATCCCTCATTGTCGACCGTGACGGCTTGCCGCTTGATCAAGACTTGTTCAATAGGGTGGGTGCCGAGCTTCTGGACGGAAATTCAGTGATCAAACTGATTGCGGTTGCGCCGGACAACATCCTTAGCCTTATTTATCCGCTTGTCGGAAACGAGGGCGCAATTGGCTTGAATTACCGGTTAAACGCCGAGCAATGGCCGTCGATCCGGGAAGCGATGATCCGCAGGTCCGAGGTCATCGTTGGACCCGTGAATCTCGTGCAAGGCGGTCAGGCACTTTTGGTCCGCATTCCGATATACCCGCCGGCTTTTGCAGCCCAGCCGTTGGCTGAACGCCGCTATTGGGGCGTGGCAACTGTAGCAATCGATCAATCGGAGTTGATTGTTGCATCCGGTATGAAGGAAAGCCTGGGCGATTATCAAGTGGAGATATTATCCTATTCTGAAAACGGAACGCAGGCGATTTACGGCGGTATAGAGCTCTCAGAGCAGGATGTCGTGTCCCTGCCGGTGCACTTTCCCGGGACGACGGAATGGGAGGTGTTGGCGTATCCTGAGAATGGATGGCAAACCACCGGCGGAAATCTCTGGCTTACATGGCTGTCGGGTGCAACGGCGACATTGATTTTTGCCGGTATGGCATTCCTGTTGATACTGGAAGTTTACAAGGTGCGGCGAATGGCGCTGCACGATGATCTCACGGGCTTGGCAAATCGCCGCCTTTTGGAAGAGCGAATGAAGCAGCTCGCGGCCATGTGTGACCGCAGCGGCGAGGGGTTCGAGATCTTTTTTGTTGACTTGAACGGCTTCAAACCGGTCAACGACAACTATGGTCATGCCGTAGGAGACCAATTGCTTGTCGAAGTTGGCCAACGGCTTACCCGCCAGGTTCGGCTGTCAGATACCGTTTCGCGTGTCGGTGGCGATGAATTTATCGTCTTGACGACCGGCACCATGTCCCGGGATGAAAGGGACGCATTCGTGGAGCGGCTAGAAGAGCGCTTGAGTCGAACCTTCGTGTTTGCAGGCGCTGCCATTGAAATCGATGCGAGCATAGGGCACGCAGCTTTTCCTGATGATGCCAGCACGATCGAAGATCTTCTCCGCGTCGCTGATGCCCGGATGTATTCGAACAAGGTCCATCACGGTGCGAGCATCACACCTCTAGAAGTACCTCCTGCGTCCGTTGCTGGTTAAATTTCCGTCATCTTTCGCTTAGGTGGGTGACGTCGCGGCTTCAGGTCCCTAAACTTTATGCCATGAGCTGCATCAACTTGATGCACGGCCCCTGTTTGGAGACCTTCATGCCACAGCAACGCGCTCGGCGTTTTTTGAACTTCTCTCTTGTGTTGATTTCGGCAGTATTCGCAGCCTCCGCCGTTTCTTCAGTACCGGTAAAAGCGCAAGAGCCAGCCTGGCGGTATGCTGTTTCCTTCACTGGTGAGCCCAAATACGGACCTGATACGGACCATTTCGACTACGTTAATCCACTCGCTCCGAAAGGCGGATCTGTACGTCTAGCCACAACAGGGGGCTTCGATTCGTTCAACATCATGGTGCCGCGCGGCAATCTGGCGCCCGGCATTGGGTTAATCTACGACACACTGATGGAAGCCAGCCTCGATGAGGCCGACATCAGCGCTCAATATGGCGTTCTGGCCGAGGCCATGCGCTATCCCGAAGACTACGCCTGGGTTGAGTATAGATTGAACCCTGAGGCACGGTGGCACGATGGTGAGCCCGTTACGGTGGAAGATGTGATCTGGTCGTTTGAGACGGTGACGGAGTTCGATCCCAGGCAACGATTTTACTACCAGAACGTCGTAATTGCCGAGCCCGCAGGCGAGCGCACAGTCAAATTCACGTTTGATGCCGCGGGCAATCGGGAACTGCCAAAGATCATGGGGCAGCTTTATGTCTTGCCGAAGCACTGGTGGGAAGGCACGGCCCCCGATGGGACGCCGCGCGATATTTCATCGACCACAAGCCTAGAAACACCTCTTGGCTCGGGCCCCTACCGTATCAAGGAGTTCGACGCCAACCGGCAGGTAACCTACGAGCGCGTTAAGGATTATTGGGGCGCAGATTTGCCGATCCGGGTTGGAACCAACAACTTCGATGAGGTCCGCATCATTTCGTTTTTGGACAACGCGGTCGAGTTCGAGGCTTTCAAGGGCGATCAATATGATTTCCGGCAGGAGCGCAGCGCCAGCCAGTGGGCGAAGGCCTACGACTTCCCGGCAACGCGCGATGGCCGTGTGGTCAAAGAGGTGTTTGCGGACAAGGGAAGCGGGCGGATGCAGGGCTACATCTTCAACCTGCGCCGCGACAAGTTCCAGGATCCGCGGGTCCGGCAGGCTTTTAACTATGCTTATGACTTCGAAACGACGAATGAAGTGGTTTCTGCGGGACTTCTGAAACGGATCGGCTCCTACTTTGCCGGAACGGATTTGGCAGCCACCGGACTACCCGAAGGCAGGGAGCTCGAAATCCTCGAGGAAGTCCGCGACCTTGTTCCGCCGGAAGTGTTCACAGAGGAATATAAGAATCCCGTTGGTGGATCGCCGCAAAACATGCGCCAGAACCTGCGGACCGCGCTAAGCCTTCTAAAAGAAGCGGGATATGAACTCGACGGCCGGCGCCTGATCAACAAAGAAACCGGCGAGCAGCTGACGGTCGAATTCATCTACTACGACAAGAGTTTTGAACGCAGCCTCCTGCCGTTCACGCGCAACTTGGAAAATATCGGTGTTGCGACAACATTGCGCCTTGTCGATCAGCCGCAATTCATCAATCGGGTGCAGAACCGTGATTTCGACATGACAATCGGTGCCTGGCCGCAGTCGCTGTCCCCGGGGAACGAACAGCGGGACTTCTGGGGCTCTGAGGCCGCTGACAGGAACCAGTCGCGCAACTCAATTGGCATCAAGAACCCGGCCGTCGACAAACTAATCGACAGGCTCGTTTTTGCCGAAGACAGGGAAACCCTTGTCGCCGCTACAAAGGCTCTCGACCGTGTCCTGCTTTGGAATCACTATGTGGTTCCGCAATTCTACAGCGACGTTGACTGGACCGCGCGCTGGAACCGGTTCGGCCACCCGGAAAACATGCCAGTTTACTCAATCGGGTTCCCTACGATCTGGTGGTACGATGCGGAACTCGCCCAACGGGAAGGACTTGCACGATAATGGTTTCAAATAGCCCGAGCCGGCGCGAAGTCCTAAAACTCAGTGGAGCAGCTGCACTTTTTTCGGCTTTTCCTGCCGGACTGCCCGCCATGGCCCGTCAAGCGGGCATTTCGCATGGTCTTTCTGTGTTCGGAGACCTGAAATATGGACCCGACTTCAAGCACTTCGACTATGTGGTCCCGGATGCGCCAAAGGGCGGGCGGTTTTCTTTCCGCGCGCCAAGCTGGGGCTTTAACCAGAACATCCAGACGTACAACACCTTCAATACCTTTATTTTGAAAGGCGATGCGCCTCCCCGTATGGAGCTTTGTTTCGACAGCCTTATGGTGCGGGCTCTCGACGAGCCGGATGCCATGTACGGACTTGTTGCAGAAACGGTTGAGGTATCAGAGGACGGAAACACCTATACCTTCAACCTGCGGCCGGAAGCCCGGTTTCACGACGGCTCAAAGCTCACAGCCGAAGACGTCGCCTTTTCCCTGATGCTGCTTAAAGAGGAGGGGCATCCGCAAATCAGCCAGACAATCCGCGAGCTTGCCGGGGCTGACGCTATTGATACACATAGGCTCGAGGTCCGGTTTTCCGGAAACCAAACCCGCCAATTGCCACTTTTCGTTGCCGGATTACCGATCTTTTCCAAACGGTACTACACCGCGTTCAGCTTTGATCAGAGCACTCTGACTCCCCCTTTGTCGTCCGGGCCTTTTAAGGTTGGCGATCATGCGGTCGGCCGTTTTGTGGAATATGACCGGGTAAAGGACTATTGGGCACAAGACCTGCCGGTCGTGATCGGGCACTATCATTTCGATGTGCTGCGTATTGAGTTTTTTCGAGACTACCAAGTGTCTTTCGAAGCCTTCAAGAAAGGCAATATTACGTTCCAGGAAGAGTTCAGTTCCAAGATCTGGGCAACCGAATACAATTTTCCAGCGGTTGAAGGCGGTCGGGTCGTCCAGGAAATTTTCCCGGACAACCGGCCTTCCGGCGCGCAAGGCTGGTTTTTTAATACCCGACGGGACAAGTTTGCTGATCCGCGGGTACGGGAGGCGATCGGCTATGCGTTTGACTTCGAATGGTCGAATCAATCGTTGTTCTACGGCCTTTATGAGCGAACGGCATCGTTCTTCGAAAACTCGGACATGAAGGCGGAGGGGCTTCCCTCGGAGGCGGAACTCGCGCTGCTTGAGCCATTTCGTGGACAGGTGCCAGACAGCGTATTTGGCGAGCCTTGGGTGCCACCTGTCTCTGATGGCAGCGGCTTTGACAGAAGCCTCCTACGCAAGGCGGCGCAAATGTTGAAGGAGGCCGGCTATAAACGTGATGGCGCGGCACTGATCGGTCCTGACGGACAGCAACTGACGATCGAGTTTTTGAACAACTCGGCCGCGTTTGAGCGCATTGTCATGCCCTTCATTACAAATCTTGAACGCCTCGGGATTGCCGCAACCTTCCGGCTGGTTGATCCGGCGCAGTACCAAGCGCGCCTAAACGAATTCGATTTTGATGTGGCGGGCAGGCGCTACGCGCTTTCCGCAACGCTTGGTGACTCAATACGTCAGTTCTGGGGATCGCGTGCCGCTTCAACGCCTGGAAGTTACAACTTGTCCGGTATCTCAGATTCGGCGGTTGATGCTCTGATTGAAAAGGCACTTGCTGCTGAGACTCGTGACGACATGGTGATCGCCGCTCGGAGCCTGGACCGGGTGCTGCGGTCTGGAAAATACTGGGTACCGCAATGGAGCAAGGGCACGCACACCATCGCAATGTGGGACATGTTCGGTTATCCAGATAAACCACCGCATTATGCATTCCCGGTCGAGACCACGTGGTGGCTTGATCAGGAAAAAGCCAAAAAGATCGGTCAAGCCGGCTAACAACAACAAGAAACACGAGGCACGAGCGGCATCCCATGGGCGCATATATCCTCAGGCGACTGCTCCTAATGATTCCGACGCTGGTCGGGATCATGGCATTGAACTTCGTCATCATCCAGTTCGCTCCAGGCGGGCCGGTTGAACGGGTGATTGCGCAATTATCCGGCACGGATGTGTCGGCAACATCCCGAATCAGTGGCGGTGGCAGTGATTTCGGTGGTGCGGGCGGCGAAGCGTCAGGAAGCGTTACTGCGGCGGATAGTGTCACCTCAAAATACCGAGGTGCGCAGGGGCTTGATCCTGAGTTCATCAAGGAACTCGAAGCTCAATTCGGCTTTGATAAGCCGCCGCTTGAACGGTTTCTCGGAATGCTCTGGGATTATGCCCGGTTCGACTTTGGCGAAAGTTATTTCCGAGACATCAAAATCATTGATTTGATTGCAGAGAAACTACCGGTCTCCATATCGCTCGGCCTTTGGATGACGCTGATTTCCTATGCAGTTTCGATCCCACTCGGGATACGCAAAGCAGTTTCCGACGGTTCCAGGTTCGATGTCTGGACGTCTGGTGTGATCGTCGTTGCCTATGCGATTCCAGGCTTTTTGTTTGCGGTCCTTTTGATCGTTCTTTTTGCCGGCGGGTCGTTTCTTGATATCTTCCCTCTGCGCGGCCTTGTTTCTGAGAATTGGGATACTTTGTCCTGGCCAGAACGTATCCTCGACTATTTCTGGCACCTGGCCCTGCCGCTGACCGCTATGGTCTTGTCGGCCTTTGCGACCACAACGCTTTTAACGAAGAACTCATTTTTGGATGAAATCCGCAAACAATATGTTCAAACCGCACGTGCAAAGGGGCTAAACGAACGGCAGGTTCTGTATGGCCATGTCTTCCGTAACGCAATGCTGATTGTCGTCGCCGGGTTTCCGGGAGCGTTCATTTCCTCGTTTTTCGCCGGATCCTTGCTGATCGAAACGATCTTCTCGCTTGATGGTCTCGGCTTGCTCGGTTTTGAATCGGTTATCAACCGCGACTATGCAGTCGTTTTTGCGACGCTCTACATTTTTTCCCTGCTTGGACTGATCGTGAATCTTATCTCCGACCTCACTTACACCTGGATCGATCCTCGGATTGATTTCGAGACCCGGGAGGTTTGATCGGATGGATTCGCGTTTGAACAAGGACCTCGAAAACGAGGGGTATGACGTCCTCTACCCGCTGGCGGAAGAGATGGCCCCGCCACCGCGTAAAATGCGTCTTTCGCCGATCAATCAGCGGAGACTTCAGAATTTCAAGGCCAACAAACGCGGCTACTGGTCACTCTGGATCTTTCTTGTTTTGTTCACGCTGGCCATGTTCGCCGAGTTTCTAACCAATGACAGGCCAATCCTTGCGGTCTACAAGGGCGAAGTTCTTGCACCGGTTTTTGTCGATTATCCGGAAGAAAAGTTCGGCGGCTTTCTGGCCGTGACCGACTATCGGGATCCGTTCATCCAGGACGAAATCAATGCCAATGGATGGATGCTCTGGCCGCCGGTCCGGTATTCGTATAGGACCGTGAACAATGAAATCCCGGTACCCGCGCCGGCGCCGCCGTCCTGGATGATGGACAAGCAGGAGCGCTGCCAACGCTATCCTTTGGGCGCAGACGATCCCAACTGCGTGATCGGCAATTGGAATTGGCTTGGTACCGACGATCAGGGCCGCGACGTTCTTGCTCGCCTTGTTTATGGGTTTCGGATTTCGGTTCTATTCGGACTGGCGCTGACGGTTGCCTCATCAGTGATAGGCGTCGCGGCCGGTGCGGTGCAGGGGTATTATGGCGGTTGGGTTGACTTGCTGTTTCAGCGCTTCATCGAGGTCTGGACGGCGATCCCGACATTGTATCTGATCCTGATCGTTTCGTCGGTTTTGATACCCGGTTTTTGGACGCTTTTCACGATACTGCTTGCTTTTTCCTGGGTGGCGCTTGTCGGCGTCGTCCGCGCGGAGTTTCTCCGCGGCCGCAATTTTGAATATATTTCGGCCGCACGCGCGCTGGGCGTTTCCAACGGTGTCATCATGTGGCGGCACCTCTTGCCCAATGCAATGGTCGCCACGTTGACCTTCATGCCCTTCATTTTGAATGGATCAATCTCAACGCTAACAGCGCTTGACTTTCTGGGCTTTGGCTTGCCGCCTGGCTCGGCATCGCTCGGAGAGCTTTTGGCGCAAGGCAAGAACAACCTTCAAGCGCCCTGGCTAGGTATTACCGGGTTTATTGTGATTTCTCTTATGCTCAGTCTCTTGATCTTTATCGGTGAAGCCGTGCGAGATGCATTCGATCCGCGCAAGAGTCTGGCGTGAGGAGCTTCAGATGACCAACAAGCCTCTACTAAGCGTTCAGGACCTGGCTGTCGCATTTACACAAGGTGGGAAACAAACGACTGCCGTTGATGGGGTTTCTTTCGAGATCGACAATGGTGAGACAGTTGCTCTTGTGGGCGAAAGCGGATCGGGCAAGTCGGTTTCTGCCCTGTCGGTCCTGAAGCTTCTGCCCTATCCGGCAGCATCACACCCTTCCGGGGAAATCGTCTTTGACGGCAACAACCTCCTGAGCGCCAGCGATACCGACATGCGCAAGGTCCGCGGCAATCGGATTTCAATGATATTCCAGGAGCCGATGACCTCCTTGAATCCCCTGCATACTGTCGAAAAGCAGGTGGCGGAAATTTTGAAGATCCACCGTGGTATGAGCGATACAGCAGCCCGCGAGCGTGTTTTGGAATTGCTGACACAGGTCGGCATTCGTGAACCCGAAACCCGGCTCAGTTCTTATCCGCATCAGCTCTCCGGCGGTCAGCGGCAGCGCGTGATGATCGCGATGGCGCTCGCAAATGAGCCCGATCTCCTGATTGCGGATGAACCCACGACAGCACTGGATGTCACGGTGCAAGCGCAGATTTTGCAGTTATTGAAGGACCTGCAAGCGGAGCGCGGCATGGCCATGCTGTTCATCACCCATGATTTGGGCATTGTGCGGAAATTCGCGGATCGCGTCTGCGTGATGACCGAAGGTAAGATTGTCGAACAGGGATCTGTTGAAGAGATTTTTTCCAAGCCACAGCATGCCTACACCAAGCATCTTCTGGCGGCGGAGCCCAAGGGCGATCCACCGCAAACCGATCTGGACAAACCAATCGTTGTTGAAGCTGATGATTTGAAAGTCTGGTTCCCGATTAAACGCGGCTTTTTGCGCCGGACTGTGGATTACGTAAAGGCGGTAGACGGCATAGACATCAAAGTGCGTCAGGGGCAGACGCTCGGAATTGTAGGTGAAAGCGGATCGGGAAAAACAACGCTCGGTCTTGCGCTATTGCGCATGATTTCGTCAAACGGCCGCATCAGCTTCAACGGGCAGGACATTCAGCAAAACTCCTGGAAGGAGATGCGTCCGCTAAGGCGGGATATGCAGATCGTCTTCCAGGATCCGTTTGGCGCATTGAGCCCGCGAATGTCGGTGTCCGATATCGTTGGCGAAGGTCTGCTTGTTCATTTTCCCAATATTTCGGCGGAAGAACGGGATCGGAGAGTTGCGAAGGCCTTGGAAGAGGTTGGCCTCGACGCTTCGACACGGTTCAGGTATCCGCATGAGTTTTCCGGCGGCCAGCGTCAGCGCATATCGATTGCCCGCGCTATGGTTCTGGAGCCGAAGTTCGTCATGTTGGATGAACCGACATCCGCGCTGGACATGAGCGTCCAGGCGCAGGTGGTAGACCTGTTGCGAGATTTGCAAAAGGCTCACGGGCTTGCCTACCTGTTCATCTCGCACGATTTGAAAGTGGTGCGAGCGCTTGCGAATGAAGTGGTGGTGATGCGCCAGGGCAAAGTTGTCGAAGCCGGGTCATCTGACCAGATTTTTGACGCCCCGCAATCTGACTACACAAAAGCGCTTATGGCTGCCGCTTTCCGCCTTGAGACAGCTTCTGTTTCCGGTGTGATCAGCGAATGAGCTGGAGGTTGGCAAAGAAGGCGCTGCTCCCGAACTACTCGTTCCGATTGTGCGGTCGGAAGATCTGGCTTGCCGGTGTTGCGATACAGGCGTGTGTGTGGGGGGCTGTGTTTGCGGAGGCACGGCCGGTGATACTCAAGACCTACACCTGTGCCGTAAAGGAATTTCGAACCAGCGATCCTCAAGAGAAAGATTTCGCAGCCGTCAATCAACACAAGGTTTTTGAAATCGAAGACCGCGGCAGTGTTCTTGTCGTGTACACCAATGGTCCCGGCGTACACGAGGGCCGTTTTGAATTCGATACGGGAGCCCGAACCGATGACCGTGTTGCCGGGAGCCGGCGCGGTCTGCATCATTCGCAATTCCTCGACCTGCATTTCGAAACACACAGGATTTCGGGGAGCATGAGCCTGACCGGAGCTTTTGGCGTTAACAAATGGCAGCTCGAATGCGGGCTGATATCCTGAGGAGCCGAAATCTAGTCTTCCAGCCCTTTAGAGACCGCGTTTGTCTTGTCCACGATTTGGTCGAAAGCATGTTCGACTTTGGACAACTTGATCTCTTTTGGATTCAGCCCGAGGTGTTTCAGGTATTTGTCCGGAATGCCTTTCAGGCATCGGACGGCAAGCGGATTATTGTCGTTTAGAACATCAGCCGGCTTGTCCCAATTCAGATTTGGCACAGCATCGAGCAATGTGTCTTTAAGCGCTCTTGCATAAAAGGCAGGGTTGTTGTCGAGGCGACCCTTCATTTTGTCGAGAGCATCAAGCTTACGCTCCATTTTCCGCTCCGCCAGCTGATTCTTGTTCATCCGGCAGTCCGGTCTCTTGTTGAAGTCATTGAGCGAGTCGTAACCAAGCCTTTGCATGTTTCTGTTAACAGTGCGCCCGCTGGGAGTGCTGTTGTAGCGCAGGTGCACTGTTCCACACATGCGGTTTTGACCGTTATTGTTGTCGTCCTGAACATGAAGGGTGATGGATGTCGCAGCAACTTCGCTCCCATCGTCCAGAAGGGAGGAAACGGTGTGGCTCTCATGGGTGTCGGTTACAAGGCGTGGATGTGCAAGGTTCTGGATCGGCGCGTCGTTGTTCATGTTCCGAAGGTTGAACCGCGTTCCGTGGCTGAAATCCGGATACTCATCCAATCCCGGGATATTGCCGGAAGCATCAAAAATCTGCTGGTTCTGCTTGATGGGCCGCGGATTTGCCAAGCCTGAATAGGTGTCGGTAATCTCGTCTTTCAGGTAGGCAGGTACATCGTAAGTGTTACCCTGATTTTGCCCGATCGTGATGGTGTTTTTCCCGTGGCTGGTATGGGTAGCATGGGGGATTTGGGATACGCCTGTCCGGAAGGCCTTCCGTACCTTTTGGCGGTCCTCGTTGAGCAGCTCCCGTCCCTGGACGTGTAGTTCGTTGCGTTTGGTGCGTGTTGAGTTGCTATAGATCCTGTCCAGAATCGTGTTCATGCGCTTGAGAAGCCTGCCCTGCGCCTTGATGCGCCGCCCAATATCGTGTGTTGGCAGCGTGTTCTCGATGTTTTGACATTTTTGATACTCGGCCTCCACCAGCGTGCGCAGCTGGTCGTTGAGTTCGTGATCAATATCTGCACTTGTGTCGAGAAGTGCCTTGAACTCCTGCTTGGCGGTCATGATCTTCCTGTCCTGCCAATCACTTTTAACAATCAGCTTTTTTCTGTTGTTTTGCCGCTCAAGCTGATTGTTTTGATCGAGGTTGGAAGTCTTGCCAGTTTTGTTTTTCCTGCTGGTTTTTGGAGGCTCATCCGCGGTTTTTGCTTCCGCTGCGTTCTTGTCTGGCAGCGGGCGGGGCTCGAAATCGGTTTCAAGCGTGCCGTCATAGATCTTGGAACTCTTTTGCCAACTCTCCGCGTTCAGCCTGGTCTTTTCAAGTTTGTATTCGCTGTCGGCAGCGTTGCCGGCGAGTTTGAAAAGGTCCTCCCGCAGCCGGGTCCCTTTCCTGAAGATCGGGTCACCTTTGGCCTCAAGACCGTTTTGTCTAATAAAGATGGGGATCGCCTGTTTTGCTAACCGGCAAAACTCGGGGTCATTTTTAAAAAAGTCGCAATACTTGAGGGCCGCGTTTTTGATTGCGTCCGGATCCTTGTGTTCTTTGCCGGCTTTTTCGACCAGAAAAACAACCTTGTCGTAGAACCATTGGCCCGCGTCTTTCCTTTCGGATGTGCGGCCGTACTCACTTGCCAAAGACGTCATTTCGCGCGAAGCGCCGATAATTGCCATGTGGGACTTGACCAATAGGTCCAGTTGCGCAATTTGTTGCTTCTTGACTAGGTTTATATTTGCGCCAAAATCCGCTTTGCCATGCGTTTCTGATGCCTTTTCATATCTGATCGGGGTTTCGTTTCTGCGCTTCAGAGTGCTTTTCCGCTCCGCGATGAATTCATCCCTGTACAGGGTGTGAAGCCGTTGTCGTTTGGCGCCGACGATCTGATCATCAGTCCGGCTAAGACCTGTTTCCGTCTCCTTGATGTTTTCCAGTGCCTTAGCGATTCCATTGGTGGCTTTGTCGACCTCGCTCAGGTTTTTCTTCAAAGACTCCCGCTCAAGATCCACGGTGTCCGGGTGTACATTTGCCTTCTCGAAGCGGAGAATGGTGGCACGATCATGGTCGGCAGCGCGCTGGTGATAGTCTTTCTTGTATTGACTGAGTGCCAGCGACTTCTTGGCCGCGGCCAACGTCTCAACCTGTTTTCTTTTGCTTTTCTGGAGCTGCTTGATTTCAACGTCGAGTACGTCCTTGTATTCCCGAAGCGGCAGCTTCTGGGGGTTGAACCCGGAAGGCGGGGAGGTCTTCATATCCCGGTTCAAGCGGGTCAAACCCGGCTGCGGGATGCCGAGGAGCTTTTGCTGTTTGGCGATGTTGGGGTGCTTGATTGGACATGAACGCATCAAACTTCTTTCAGTCCTCCGCATCGCCGAAAATCTCGCGCCAAATCCCATTCTGCTTGTAAACGACATGAAACACCGTGTATAAAAATTGATATGATATGAATAAATTGAATATTGCAGTTCAGGTACTCAAGTTATAAGTAAGTAGATTTGAATGTAACTTTGGTTTGGAGCGGCAAGTGTGGTGCCGGATGTTATCCAGGCCAAGCCACCGCTGCGACATCTCTGAAGCCGGCGATATTACAGTTTCGTCTGACAATGCGCGGCTGTGCCGCCCATCAACAAAGCAATCCGCCGCTCGAGGCCCATTTAAAGCCCAGCAGAAAAGGGTGGCCCATGATGCTGGCGACCATCAAGTAGACTACCGTCACAATGGAGGCGAGCCCGGTGAAGAGGCCGGGCCCCACGCCGATCGCGGCTGCAAGCTGCAATTTGCCTGCCAGCAGCACAAACGACAGCGCACCAGGGTCATCCAGCGCTTGGAAGGCCTGGATATCGTCAGCCGGGCTGCGGGATCTGCAAACAGCTTTTCAAAAAAGTGAGGGACGAGATCAAGGCCGACATAGAGCCGTATAAATGCAAGCTGCACCGCGCCGAAACTTGTTTTCGGCCTGCCTGTGGAAGAGGTTGAGTGCAACCCGTGAACCACCGGAAGGACGAACAGTGTCAGACAGGCAACAAACGCTCCCGAACATGGATCGTGGATCCATGCCAGCCCCGGAAGCACGGACACGCGCCGGAGGCAACGAGAAGCGGAAAAAGCCCAAGAAGGAAGATGAGCCGGGGTATCTGCCGCGGCATCGAAAATGCAGGACCGGTCGAGAGGGCAAAAGAAAGAACCAAAAAGGAGATGGCCGGTGAACCGGTAACCTTTGCGGCTGCGGGGCTGTTGCGGCCGCGTTCGAAACACCCGCCATAACGCTGAGCGCGAGGACAAGCGCAACACCCGTCAAGCATGCAGCCGTCAGTCTGATCAGGTTTACTGCGTTTGCATGAGACATTGCTGCATTCTCCGCTAGAGAGGAGAGGGCGGCCGGGTGTGATCGAGGGAACCAGGGCACCGGGAGGCAGCGGGTCGATATTCGGTATCAGGTTGAAAAAAGTAACGGAGTTACTGCAACGGTGCCATGAAGTATCTATCCCACCCAGCAGGTTGCGAAAAAGCCAGCTTTCTCTTGAGCTTTTCCGATTGATCTGCGGGTTTTAAAGCCTATCAATCCGTCGGCACCACCGACATCATGACCATCTGCTTCGAGCTTTTGTTGGAGTGTGCGCACTGCGCCCCGGGTTGTTTGCTTCGTCGGTTTCCAATCCGCGACGAAGCCCCGGTTGTTGCCGTACCGGTCAGCAAGATGACCGACAAAAAGCGCATAGACATCGGATTCGTTATATTCTTTCAGAACATAGAAGTTTTCAGTTGCAATGAACGCGGGGCCGTATCTTCCGGCCGGCATGAGAATATTGCCGGGCTGACGAAGTTCGTGCTCGGGAAACGGGCGTCCGCTCACCCGCGTCACACCTTCGCGGACAAATTGGGAAATCAACTGGCGATTGTCCGGACCTTCCCGGCTGCACGATATTGTGTCCGGGACGACAACTTCGTACCCCCAGTCGCGGCCCTTCACCCAGCCATGCTTATCCAGGTAGTTTGCGATCGACGCCATTGTATCGACTTCCGAGCTCCAGATATCCCGGCGTCCATCACCGTCAAAATCGACTGCGTATTTTAGGTAGGAAGAGGGAAGGAACTGCGGATATCCCATGGCGCCACCCCATGAACTTCTCATGGATCTGCGTGAGACATCGCCACTTTCCAAAATCTTGAGGGCTGCGATCAGTTCGGATTTGAAGAATTCCGCCCGCTGGCCCATGAAGGCGCGTGTGGCCAAAACACGCAATGCGTCATGCGGAATTTTCGCGCCACCATAACCAGACTCCCTTGCCCAAATGGCCAGTATGATGCGTCTCGGCACCCCATACCGTGCTTCGATTTTTCCAAGACTTGCGGCATGTTTTTGCATCAACCGCCGCCCCCCCGGAACGAGGGCATTGAACTGGCTGTCCCGGAAATAGCCGGCCGGCGCGCGGAACTCAGCTTGAAAATTCACTTTTGGCGGACTTCCGTTGCCACCTGGACCGACAAGGCCGGGGAGTGATGTATCGGGTAAAAGGCCCGCCAATTCCCGGTCAAGTGTAGCTTGCGACACGCCTGCCGATCGTGCAGCAGGGCCAACATCGTTGGACAGGAAAGATTTAAATGCGGCGTCATGAGTTCCAGCAACTGCATGCGAGAGTGCCAGAACGCAGCAGGC
Source organism: Roseibium hamelinense (assembly GCF_007830545.1). Taxonomy (GTDB): domain Bacteria; phylum Pseudomonadota; class Alphaproteobacteria; order Rhizobiales; family Stappiaceae; genus Roseibium; species Roseibium hamelinense. Next base: position 239,860 of record NZ_VLLF01000005.1, on the reverse strand, counting down.
AACCAGACTTGCAGTAAAGCGGATCACGCGCAGCTCCACGGTTCAGTGAACGGGTGCTGGCAGTCTATCAGGTTTTGCAGGTGTTAAAACGCCAGCTAAAGCTCTGTCCAAGACAACTTGCTGGCAGCCTTTTCAGTCAAGTCCTTACGGTCAAATTGGAACCAGGAGCCGGCGCGTTTTTGATCATGTTCGCGCGAAATCGGCGTGTTCATGAGGTGGCACATGAGCAAGGTTCCTACGCCGCCATGGCCAGCGAACAGGATGGGTGTGTCCGGTGGGATCCGGACGAGGGCGGCTTGAACGCCGGAAACAATTCGCATCTGCGCATCAAAGGCCCGTTCCCAGCCGCGCACCGAAGTGTAGGGATCGCTAAAAAATTCGTCTGCGACCTTGTCGAACTCCTCGGGCGGTAGATAGCCGGTCGCTGAGCGGTCGTTTTCGTGAAGCGGCTGCAGGGTCAGGACCGGGATCTTGAGAGGGTCGGCAATGGCGTGTGCTGTGTCCACAGCCTTCTTTTCAGCGCTTGAGATAACCCGCTTGATGTCCCGAGCGAACGGGAGATCCAGAAACTTTGCTGCGCGTTCGCGGCCTACTTCCGACAGGCCCCACTCAGGTACGGGTACGGCCTCGTCGATATTGACTTCCGGATGGGTCAAGTAAATGCAAAACGACATGTTCTAAAAATCCCCTTCCAGCCAGCCGGCAATTAGTTTGTAAGCAATGGAGATCGAGGGCGGTATCCGGTCGCCGTCCGAATGCGTGCCCTCCAGCATCTTTCTAACCTCTGCCCGGTCGCACCAACGGCACGCTTCGAGTTCGTCATCTTCGATATGGATTTCAGTGCTTTCGGCCTTGCCAATGCAGCCAATCATCAGGTTGGCTGGAAACGGCCAGGGTTGATTGGAGATGATTCTGACCTCTCCAACATCAATGCCCGCCTCTTCAAGCGTTTCCCGGCGAACGGCTTGTTCGACCGTTTCGCCCGGCTCCATGAAACCGGCCAGGGTCGTGTAAATCCCATCCGGGAGCCGGGGTGGCCGTCCAAATAAAGCGCGGTCGCCATCGGTGATCAGCATGATCACGCAGGGGTCAGTCCGCGGGAAATGCTGGCCGCCACAGAACTTGCAGTCCCGGCGGTAACCGGCGTCTGCTATTTCGCTCGGTTTCCCGCACCGCGAGCAAAATCCGTGTGTGCGGTGCCAATGTAAAAGCGCCCTCGCTTGGGAAAGGGCACTCAAGTCCTGTTCGGAAAAAATAGATTGCAAAGCGATGTTTCGAAGGTCGTTTGCCCATAAGCTGTCATCCGCATCGACTTCTTCGTCACTCATGGGCAGCAGTCCGGCAAACAAAGGCCGGCTGCCGTCATGGTTCTGGCCAAGAAAGACCAGCTCATGCCGCTGGGCTCCAAGAGCGAAGGCTTTTTTCGGCGGATGCCCCAGCGCGCCGGCACGGCTGCTGTCGAACACCAACCGGTGCGCCGTAGACAAAATGACCTCACAATCCGGCTGACCGATGCGGTCATTCAGGAAGGTCAGGTCTTTGCGTCGCAGCGACTGGCGGTCGAGCGTGTTTTTAACGAAGCTCATATCCGATGGCGTCAACTCCTCGGAGGCCAATGCCATGCTACGCTTCCTTCAGACGTCAATGGGTTGCTCTGATTTGATTTCCTAGTCGTAAGGCGGCCCGAAGCGCGTGTCTACCCGGGCAAATGGTCTCTTATCCGTTCGATCAGGTCGCTGGCTGCGGGCTTTTCATACTCCTTGAAAGGAACAGCACCCCACACAGGCCCGGGCCATGCTGCGTCGTGCCGGAATCTGCCAATCACATGGACATGAAGTTGAGAAACCTGGTTGCCGAGCGCCGCGACATTCAGTTTCTCGGCCTTGGTGATCTCACGGAGCGTTTCACTGGCGAGCGCTATTTCCCGCATCAGCTGGAGCTGGTCCGACTCATCGAGGTCGATGATTTCGATCAGGTTGTTCTTTCGCGGGACCAATAGCAGCCACGGGTAATTTGCGTCTTTGATTAGGCGCACCGTGCAAAGCGCGAGATCACAAATCGGAAAACTGTCACCTTCCAGGCGTGGGTGCAGGTCAAAAGTGGTCATGGCTTGTGCTCATTTACGTGCCGGATCGCCGCAGCGAAGCAGCAAAGTTGTGTTGTGTCATCCTTGACTTAGACCAAAGGGTTGATCGGTCTGCAATTTAAATGGTGGGCTTCCTTTGTCCTGCAACAACAACATTCAGCTTGCCGAAAGGGCAAAAATGCATCTTCGAAATTTATAGGGTGTGGAATCAGCGCTGTTTTTGCGGCAAACAAAAAAGCTTCAAGAAACCGCTTGTCAAACCCCGGTGCCGTTCTGATATAAGGGTGTCGGGAGGTTGGTGGTGGACGAGCCACTCGCCAACCGGGTCAGGTCCGGAAGGAAGCAGCCCTAACGAGCCTCGGCACGGGTCGCCGTGCCAGCCTCCCACCCTTTCAGATACATTCGGTTTCGGACGCTAGGGTTTCTGTCGGGAAGCCCTGAGTGTTTTTGCCGGATCGCGCCGCTTTATTTGCACAAAAATTTCTCAGAATCCGCTCACGCACATCACGCAAAACTCGTTATGGTGCGCCCATGGACGACATAGCATTTCCGCAAGACGGCACCTCTGAGACCCCGCAAGATGGCGGCGCATACCGCGTTCTGGCGCGCAAATACCGGCCAAAGACTTTCGAGGATCTGGTCGGTCAGGAGCCGATGGTTCAAACGCTTGAAAATGCGTTTGAGACAGGCCGGATCGCGCAAGCCTGGATGCTGACCGGGGTTCGTGGCGTTGGAAAAACAACGACAGCGCGAATCTTGGCGCGCGGCTTAAACTATGAGGTCCCCGGACAGACAGACAAGCCGACAGTGAAACTCGAACATGAAGGTGTTCACTGCCGTGCAATTATGGAAGGCCGACATGTCGATGTGATCGAGATGGACGCTGCCTCGCATACCGGGATCGGCGATATCCGTGAGATCATCGATGCTTCACGCTACCGGCCAGCCAGCGCCCGCTACAAGGTTTACATCATCGATGAGGTTCACATGCTGTCCAATGCGGCCTTTAACGGGCTGCTGAAAACGCTTGAAGAGCCACCGGAGCATGTGAAGTTCATTTTCGCGACCACCGAGATCCGAAAGGTACCGATCACGGTTCTGTCCAGATGTCAGCGTTTTGATCTGCGGCGAATTGATCAGGCTAAACTGACCGGATTGCTGCGCCGGATCTCAGATGCGGAAAGCATCCAGATTTCAGATGAGGCCCTATTGATGATCGCCCGGGCAGGCGAGGGCTCGGCACGCGATTCATTGTCGCTTCTTGATCAGGCCATGGCCCATGGCGCCGGCGCAATTGAAGCGGATGATCTGCGCCAGATGCTCGGTCTTGCTGATCGGGCGCGGGTGATTGATCTTTTTGAACACATCATGCACGGGCGCGTTGCAGAAGCGCTAGATGAATTGTCCGGGCAGTATGAAGTGGGGGCTGACCCCGCAGTCGTTCTGACGGATCTTGCCGACTTCACACATCTGGTCACGCGAATGAAAATTGCTCCGCGCGCGGCTGACGAGGGGTCTGTGACAGAAGTTGAGCGCGTACGCGGGCAAGCCTTTGCCGAGACGCTGTCAATCCGTCTGCTGTCGCGTGCTTGGCAGATCCTTTTGAAAGGCTTGCAAGAAGTGCAAGCTGCACCAAAGCCATTGTCGGCGGCCGACATGGTGCTTGTCCGCCTTGCGTATGCAGCCGACTTGCCAGATCCGGGAGAAGCCTTGTTGAAGCTTCAGCAGGGCGGCCCGGTTCAAGGCGCGGGGGCGCAATCAGCACCTCCCGGCGGACCTCCACCGCAAGGCGGGCCATCTGCGCAAACGGACGCGGGCCCAAAACTCAAGGCTATCGCAGGAGGTGCTTCCAGAGTGCAGCCGGCGGCGCAGGGAGTGCCCGAGCACGAGCCTTTGCGGGCGGTCGCCCAAGCGGAACCAGAGCCGCCAGCATTGATTTTGCGGTCCTTACAAGATTGTGCGGCTCTTGCGTCGGAAAAACGCGACATTCCGATGAAGGTCGCGATAGAGCGTCAAATGCGGCTCGTAAAGATCGAGCAGGGCCGGATCGAGATCCAGCCAACACCGGACGCGCCCGCTGATATCGCCGGTGAATTCGGCCGGAAGCTGACCGACTGGACTGGCACGCGCTGGATGGTTTCGATCAGCCAAACGCCCGGCCGTCCAACCATCCATGAAGAGCGCGAAGCCAATCAGGCGCAGCTGTTGTCGGATGCAAAATCGCATCCGACGGTCGCTGCTCTGCTGGCGCATTTCCCCGGTGCAAAAGTAATCGACGTGCAGGTTAAGACCAGTGAAGACGAAGATCCTGCTCTTGCCGACCCTCTTCTCAGCGAAGCGCTGGGCGAAGATGACAGTGACGATGTATAGGCCGTTTTATATTGCTTGACGCATGAAGCTGGCCTAAATCTCATGCCTGATTTGAATGGCGGGCAAGACCCGTTGAAACCACCGGAGGGCGAGTCGATGGACTTCCTGAAAATGATGAAACAAGCCAAGGAAATGCAGTCCCAAATGGGGTCGCTCCAAGAGCAGATTGTCGAAATCGAGGCTGAGGGAACATCCGGGGCGGGCTTGGTGAAACTTGTGCTCAATGGCAAGGGCGAAATGAAAAGCCTGAAGATCGATCCGTCCTTGCTCAAGGAAGATGAGGGCGAAATCCTCGAAGACCTGATCATTGCAGCGCACACTGACGGCCGGGTGAAGGTGGATGCAGCCATTCAGGAAAAAACCCAAGAGCTCATGGGTGGTCTCGGCTTGCCTGCCGGTATGAAGCTGCCGTTCTGATCGGCACCCGGCGACATGGCACAAAACAAGGTCGCAGGGCCTGAAATTGAGCGCCTGATCCAGTTGCTTGCAAAACTTCCGGGCCTGGGACCGCGGTCGGCCCGGCGCGCGGCGCTGCATCTCATTAAGAAAAAAGATCAGTTGCTCGCACCGCTGTCCGAAGCGATGGGGGTTGCGGTTGAAAAAATCGGCATTTGCTCAAGCTGCGGGACAGTTGATACGACCGATCCCTGCGCGATTTGTTCTGATCCAAAGCGCGATTCATCTGTATTGGTGGTGGTGGAGGATGTTGCCGATCTGTGGGCGCTTGAACGGGCCTCGGCGACAAACGCGATCTATCATGTCCTCGGTGGTACGTTGTCCCCACTCGACGGCGTAGGTCCGGAAGACCTTAACATCGCCAAGCTGATCGAACGCTGTGAGGGCGGTGAAATTCAGGAAGTGATCTTGGCGATCAACGCAACTGTCGAAGGCCAAACCACTGCGCACTTTGTTATGGATCAGCTAGCACCACTCAACGTCAATGTTACCAAACTGGCCCATGGCGTTCCTGTCGGCGGAGAACTGGACTACCTGGACGAGGGCACGCTCACGCAAGCGCTGAAAGGACGCACGCGTTTTTGACCGCATGACTGTCAGTTTTCGTTGGCGCTTTTGCGGTACTTGAATAACCGGCAATAACCACCATCCGGCTGGCTGAAAACCGTGCGGTTCCGAACAAAACCCGCATAGAGGCCCAGGGTCAGCCAAGTATCTGCAGTCTCCGGCTTGTCGCACTCTTCAATATGCTCCCAAATCCGGGAAAATTCGCGCTCTGTCAGCTGGTTCCAGCGGGCTTTCAGCACATGGTGCATCCGTCTGTTGAAGGAGGTGGCCGTTTCTCCGTTGCTGAGGACCGGCTCGTAAATCATCAAGACGCCGCCCGGCTTCAAGGCATGGTGCGCCAACTGCATGAACCGAGCTTTGTTTTCAAGGCTTAGGTGGTGAACAGATAAGCCGCACCAAATAAAATCAAATTGGCTTTGCGACATGGAAAGGGCTTGCAACATGTCACGGCATTCCAGTTTGGTCTGATATGTCGCAGCGTCGAGATTTCGTGCCGCCAGGGCAAGGGCTGGTCCAGACAGGTCAATTCCGGTGTAGCTGGCGACTGGAACTTGGCTCAGGATGGTGCTGGGCATGGCTGCGTCACCGCAGGCGAGGTCGAGAAACGAGAACCCAGCCGGAATGTCTTTTTCAAGACACGCCTCGAGGTGCGCAGCCACCTCCGTATGGTGAAAATAGTTCAGCTCAACCAGGCGCTTGTAGATCTGCCAATCGTTTCGGAAAATTTCCAGAGCATCGAGCCTGTTGTCGAACGTACTATCGAATTGCCTAAGCGCTTCAGCCATCTCGATCCTCCCGATTGTTCTCGTGGACCGGAGGCTTTTGATCTCCAACCGGCAGGACATTAAGCGGATAGAACCGTGAACCCAACGTGATTTAGATGTTGCTGCCTTGCTCTCTTGCGGCACGCGCCGGCACAGCTTATCTCGTGGTCAGTCAAGATGATTGGATGATCACGCATGTTTGCTTCCGCCTCGCGCGCGATGTCACAGGTTTTTCAGCCCGCTTTCCGGGCCATATTTTTCAAAATGATTGGGTTTACTTTGGCGGTTCTGATTATGGTCTGGATTGGCCTGCAGACGCTTGTGGTAGGCTTTGTCAATCTGCCATATCCTTGGCTTGACACGGTTATATCCGTTCTGACGGGAGTCGGTGCAATCGTCGGCCTGAGTTTTTTGATCGCTCCGGTGTCCGCCTTGTTTGCCGGACTGTTTCAAGATGACATCGCCGACATCGTCGAGCAGGGCGATTATCCGCAAGACCGGCCGGGCCACGCGCTACCATTTGCCCAATCAATTTTCCTGACACTGAAGTTCACCGGCGTTGTCATTCTAGGCAACCTGTTTGCGCTGGTTCTTCTGCTGGTCCCAGGGGTCAATCTCGTCGCGTTCTTTCTTGTGAACGGCTACCTGCTGGGGCGAGAGTTTTTTGAATTTGCGGCAATGCGGTTTATGCCGCCTGAGGATGCCAAGAAGCTCCGCAGGGCACGGGGCGGGACTGTGTTCATGGCCGGTTTGATCATTGCGGCGGTGCTGGCTGTTCCTATCCTGAATCTGGTCACGCCGATTTTTGCAACGATTTTCATGATGCACCTCTACAAGCGCCTTGCAACAGCGCAGCCAATCTGAAGGTATCCGCCTGACGCAAATGACGTTCCAATAAAGAGCCAGGACGGATGCAAAGCATTTTGGATGAGATCGCCGAAAGGGCCCGCATGACACGCCAAAAGGGGCGCGTTGCGGACTATATTCCCGAGCTGGCGAAAATCGATCCGGATCACTTCGGCATGTGCATTGCCACCGTAGACGGAGAGTGCTTTTCGGCTGGGGACGCTGACATTCCGTTTTCCATTCAGTCAGTCTCTAAGGTGTTCGCCCTGGCGCTGGCTCTAGGACGTGTCGGGGATGCAATCTGGCATCGCGTTGGCCGGGAACCTTCCGGGCTGTCATTTGACTCCATTCTCTTGCTTGAGCGCGAAGATGGCGTTCCGCGCAACCCTTTCATCAACGCCGGAGCGCTGGTTACAACGGACACGTATTTGACGGCATCCTCCCCACGTGAAGCACTTGCGTCGCTGCTGCGGTTTGTGAGGACTGCCTGTGACGATGAAGGCATTCATATCAATGAGAAGGTTGCTGCGTCTGAAATCTCCACTGGGCACAGAAACTTTGCCCTCGCGCACTATCTGGCCTCCTGTGGCAATTTGCACAATGAAGTGAACAAGGTGCTTGGCACCTACTGTCATCAATGCGGAATTGAGATGACATGCCGCCAGCTCGCACTTGCCGGTCGGTTCTTGATCGACGCACCCGACATGCCAAGGCTTGTGTCGCCTGACCGCCGCCGGCGGATCGCATCTCTTATGATGACTTGTGGCCACTATGACGGTTCGGGGGACTTTGCATTCCGGGTCGGATTACCAGGAAAAAGCGGGGTCGGAGGCGGGATTTTGGTGATCGCGCCTGGCCGGGCCGCGATTGCAGTATGGTCGCCCGGGCTGAACCGCTATGGCAATTCCAAGCTTGGCACCGAAGCAATGGAGTTTTTTGCCAAACAAACTGGCTGGTCGGTCTTTGGATAGGCCTTTCGCTTAGGTGACGGTCCGGCGCGAGCACTTTTCGCTTGTGATCAATGATCTTTGCCCACTTTCGTTCAGCATACGCCCTTGTGATGCTTTGACGCGACGCGGTGTTGGCGTTAGAACCCTCTCGGACAACGCATTGAGTTGCTTACGTTTACGTAATCGTAAGCTGGCGTCGTACGGGAGAGATTTTCCATGTCGAATGCCGACCTGCAGGGCAAGCGCCCGCTGTCGCCCCATCTTCAGATTTATAAACCCATTCTGACGATGGTCATGTCGATCTTGCACCGCATCACCGGAGCGGCGCTTTATTTCGGCACAATTTTGCTGGCCTGGTGGCTGATCGCAGCCGCTGCCGGACCGTCCTACTTCAACTTTGTCAACGACATTTACGGCTCGATCATCGGTCGGCTGATCCTTTTCGGATTCACCTGGGCACTGGTCCATCACATGCTGGGCGGCTTGCGCCACTTTATCTGGGACATGGGTGCCGGTTTCGGGCGTGAAGCGCGAGAACTGCTCGCAAAAGCGACGATCATCGGATCCGTCTGTCTGACGATCGTTCTCTGGATCATCGGTTTTGCGGTTAGCTGAGGGACAAGCAAATGACTGATATGCGTACACCACTCGGCAAGGTTCGCGGGCTTGGGTCGGCCAAGGACGGCACCGACCATTTTTGGCGTCAGCGTGTCACCGCTGTCGCAAATGTCTTCCTAATTTCGTTTTTTGTGATCCTTGTCATTTCGATGCAAGGTGGCACTTATGAAAGCGTGACTGCGACCCTTGGGAATCCATTGGTCGCGATCCTTATGCTCCTCGTGATCCTGTCGGGCGTCTATCATATGAAGCTTGGCATGCAGGTCATCATCGAGGACTACATTCATTCTGAGGGCATGAAGGTGCTTGCTCTTCTCGGCAACACGTTTTTCAGCGCCCTTATCGGTTTCGGCTCCTTGTTTGCCGTGCTGAAAATTGGCTTTGGAGGTTGACCCGAATGGCCAAGAGCTATGACTTTGTTGATCACAAATATGATGTGGTGGTCGTTGGAGCTGGCGGTGCCGGCCTGCGCGCGACACTGGGTATGGCCGAGCAGGGTTTGCGCACGGCTTGCATCACAAAAGTGTTTCCGACGCGCTCGCACACTGTTGCAGCTCAGGGGGGAATTGCAGCATCGCTGCAGAATATGACTCCGGACAGCTGGGAATGGCACATGTACGACACCGTCAAGGGGTCGGACTGGCTGGGCGATTCCGATGCAATGGAATATCTCGCACGTGAAGCACCGAAGGCGGTTTACGAACTGGAGCATTACGGCGTTCCGTTCTCGCGGACTGAAGACGGCAAGATCTACCAGCGTCCGTTTGGTGGCCACATGCAGAACTTCGGCGAAGGTCCTCCTGTGCAGCGCACATGCGCGGCTGCCGACCGGACTGGTCACGCGATTCTGCACACGCTCTACGGCCAATCGTTGCGCCACAACGCCGAATTCTACATTGAGTACTTCGCGCTCGACCTGATCATGTCCGACGATGGCGTGTGTCAGGGTGTGATTGCGTGGAACCTTGATGACGGAACCATTCACAGGTTCTCGGCGAAGATGGTTGTGCTGGCAACCGGTGGGTATGGCCGGGCCTATTTCTCCGCAACATCGGCGCATACTTGCACCGGGGACGGCGGTGGCATGATCGCCCGCGCAGGACTGCCTCTGCAGGATATGGAGTTCGTGCAGTTTCACCCGACCGGGATTTACGGCTCCGGCTGCCTGATCACGGAGGGCGCGCGCGGCGAGGGCGGCTATCTTGTTAATTCCGAAGGCGAGCGCTTCATGGAGCGTTATGCACCATCCGCTAAGGACCTTGCATCTCGTGACGTCGTCTCCCGCTGCATGACAATGGAGATCCGGGAAGGTCGCGGCGTCGGCAGGAACAAGGATCACATCTTCCTGCACCTGGACCACCTCGATCCCGCGCTGCTGGCAGAGCGTCTACCAGGCATTTCCGAATCCGCCCGCATCTTTGCAGGCGTAGACGTGACCAAGGACCCGATCCCGGTCCTGCCGACGGTTCACTACAACATGGGCGGTATTCCGACCAACTACTGGGGCGAGGTTCTGGATGCGTCTGGCGACCATCCAAACCGCATCCAACCGGGTTTGATGGCTGTTGGTGAAGCCGGCTGTGCATCGGTTCACGGAGCGAACCGCTTGGGGTCCAACTCATTGATCGACCTTGTGGTGTTCGGTCGCGCGGCCGCAATAAAGGCCGGTGAGGTTGTTGATCCGAAGGAAGCCGTACCGACGCCGAACGAGGCGGCTTGCGAAAAGATTATGGCCCGGTTCGACAAACTGCGTCATGCATCAGGGTCGACTCCGACTGCGGATCTGCGTGACAGGATGCAGCATGCTATGCAGGAGGACGCAGCGGTATTCCGGACCCAGGAAACACTGGCACAGGGCTGTCAGAGGCTTGACGACATCTGGTCAGGCATGAAGGATCTGAAGGTGTCTGATCGGTCCATGATCTGGAACTCCGATCTGGTCGAAACGCTTGAGCTTGAAAACCTCATGGCGAATGCGATCACCACGGTTTACAGCGCCGAAGCGCGCAAGGAGAGCCGTGGGGCACACGCCCGTGAGGACTATAAGGACGGGGCGTTTTCCGGCCGGAATGACGAAGATTGGCGCAAGCACACACTCGCTTGGGTCGACGAGGACGGCAAAGTTAGGCTTGACTATCGCGGTGTGATCACCGAGCCGCTGACGCCTTACCAGCAGGGCGGAATTGACCCGGCGAAGATCGCGCCGAAAGCGCGCGTTTACTAGGGCCTGGCCAGTGAGCGCAAGCGTAGCCTTTCCGGACACAACAAGTCCCTTCGGCACCTATCCTGCCGAAGGGACTGTACGTGCGGCATGGAGACTGGCTGACCGCCATGATCTGTCCAAAGCGCTGCGCAAACGCATCCGAAGCCTTGTCAGCCGGTTCTTCAAAGGTCCCTATGACACCGAGGTGGATGGTTTGCGGTTCCGGATCTACCCGGCGCAGAACTATGATGACCGAAAGATCCTGGCCAAGGGCCGGCTACCGGAAAATGCGGAACACCAGCTTCTTGATACGCTTATCAGGGAAGGTTGTGTATTTGTAGATGTGGGAGCCAATGTTGGGACTTATTCGTTGTTCGCGGCCAATCGCGGCGCGAATGTGCTGGCGATCGAGGCAAACCCGGAGACGGCAGACAAACTTGCTTTCAACGCCGAAGCCAATGGATTGGCCAACATAGAGCTGGTGCGCACTGCGGTCGGCGAAAAATCCGGGACGCTGTCTTTGTGGCACGAGCCGAGCAATTGCGGGTTTGCCACGCTGGTCGAGGATCTGACAACCGGAGAATGGGCTGGCGACTGGACCGCGCGTCCGGTCGGCGTGCGCCCGCTTTTGGAAGTCATTGATCAGGAAGGCCTTGAGCGCATCGACATCATGAAACTTGACGTTGAGGGCTTCGAAGACAGGGCTTTGCTGCCATTTCTCGAACAAGCGCCGCGCTCAATCTGGCCAGCTACGCTGCTTTTGGAGACGAATTGCCGCCCACACTGGATCAAGGACTGCCTGCCGGCATTGAAAAGTGCGGGCTATCACATAACCGGTGAGACAAAAGACAACATGGTGTTCCAGCTCAAAAACGGGCACCTTTGAACAAGAACGGCCCGGACGCGACTTAGAGGGCCAAAACGCGGAGCATTGAAAGATGGTTCAGCTGACGCTTCCCCGGAACTCTCAGGTCACTGAGGGCAAGGTTTGGGACAAACCGGACGGGGCAACCAATCTGACAGAGTACCGGATCTACCGGTGGAATCCGGATGAGGGACGCAATCCGCATGTCGACACCTATTATGTTGACCGGGATGATTGCGGTCCGATGGTGCTCGACGGTCTAATTTACATCAAAAACAAAATCGACCCGACACTGACGTTCCGCCGGTCTTGCCGCGAAGGCATCTGCGGTTCTTGCGCTATGAACATTGACGGCACAAACACACTGGCCTGCACCAAGGGCATGGACGAAGTGGCCGGAAATGTGGTCAAGATCTACCCCCTGCCGCATATGCCGGTGGTGAAGGATCTTGTACCGGACCTAACACGCTTTTACGCCCAGCACCGGTCAATTGAGCCATGGCTCAAGACAACGACCCCTGCGCCGGAAAAGGAATGGCTGCAAAGCCATGAAGATCGCGTCAAATTGGATGGGCTTTATGAATGCATCCTGTGTGCCTGCTGCTCGACGTCTTGTCCGAGTTACTGGTGGAATGGCGACCGGTATTTGGGTCCGGCCATCTTGCTCCAGGCCTACCGGTGGCTGATAGACAGCCGGGATGAGGCAACCGGCGAGCGTTTGGACAATCTTGAAGATCCGTTCCGGCTCTACCGCTGCCACACAATCATGAATTGTTCGCAAGCATGCCCCAAAGGCCTCAATCCGGCCAAGGCGATTGCCGAGATCAAGAAGATGATGGTCGAACGGCGGGTGTGATCTCTACCCAATCCGAATTGGAAATGCCGCCCATTTTGGGCGGCTTTTCATTTCAGGCGCTCCAATAGATCGAAGTTAGATTCCAAGACTGTCTGGCTTGTTATGGTCGGACCTATTGATTGGTTCGTCGCACTGTTTTGACCTTGTAAAATAGGTCATCTCTCATAAAAAACAATTTATGAATGACCGACCGACCGGCCATTAGGCCTCTACAAGCTCTGATCACATGAGCGGTGCGGGCAATTTTCATCTCTTCACTGCTCCTCCGCCCAGATATTTGGAAGCTCTTGCCGGATATGGTCGGCGAATTGGCGGGCGTGAGCAGGGAGGGTGTCATTTAGCTGCAGACTGATTTGAAACAGGGGCAGGGCGGGAAGATGCTCCGCTTCTAATGCGGCAAGCGGCTTTGGAACCGCCCGCGATAAAAACGGGGCTATTGCGAGATCCGCCGCAAGCACGGCCAGCACAGATCCAAGGTCCCCGGCCTGCGTGATCTGGCGCCACGCCAGCCCCGACCGTTCCATGGCAGTGCTGGCTGGCCCGGTGAACCGGTCGTATCCGCCGGCAAGCGCGACTTTGATTGGCTGGTGCGTCGCAGCGCTTCCGTTCGGTAGGCCGGCCCAGACCAGGCGGTCGGCGCACAATGCCTCGCCTGCTGAGGCGCCCGCCAAATCCGTCGTCACTGCAATGTCGAGGCCGCCTTCTGACAGCAATTTGCACAAGGCCTCCGATGGAAGTCCGACAAGGTGAATTCCGTGATCCTGATGGTGTTGTCTGAAAGACGTCAGCAGCGGGGGGACGACACGTTCTAGCAAGTCATACGCTACTCCAAACCGGATGTCGGGATTCGAAGTGCGGCGCGTGATGTCGGCAACGATCTGGTCGTTCAAACCGATCAAGCGAACGGCTGCGTCATACAGCCGATCGCCGTCTTGCGACAGCCTCACTTTATTGGGGGAGCGATCCAGCAGTTTGAGCCCAAGCAACTGTTCCAGCCGAGTCATCTGCTGGCTCGCGGCCGATTGGGTCATGTTCAAACTTGTGGCTGCTCCGGTGATTTGCCCGGCGTTGGCAACGGCGACGAAAGTCCGCAGCAAATTCACGTCGAGACTAAGAGGTCGGGACATTGCGAATCCACAACTAGGAGAGAAATTACGGAAATTTAACACGCATAAAATGCATTTATATTACTGTTTCTTATGCTAAGTATTAAAATTTTTTTCTGTAGATTTCCGTCAGGTTCGAATAGAAAAAAATGAAAAAAATACGCAGAAATTTTCATTTCTGAATATAGGGATGGACAAATTGCTAAATTTGGCACGCCTTCAAAAACAAAAGGATATGTTCCGCGAAATAGAAATTCCGTATTGCGGAATTTTTAGACCGGAAAATGATCGGGATTTTAAATTTGCATTAAATACACGAAAGTTTATTCAGCAAAATGACGATGCATTTAGCCGGTCAAAACGGGCTGGACACATCACGGCGTCCTCTTTCATCCTGGACGAGACAGGTGAGCATGTTCTCCTGACGCACCATGCGAAACTGGGATGCTGGCTGCAGCTTGGCGGCCATTGCGACGGAGTGCGCGATGCACAGTTCGTCGCGTTAAAGGAAGCCCGCGAAGAATCCGGCTTGTCCAGCGTACGCCTGCTTTCGTCCGGCATATTCGATGTCGATGTTCATGATATCCCAGCGAACTCCGAAATGCCGAAACACAAACATTTTGATGTCCGGTTTCTGATGACCGCCGACCGCGGTGAGGTGTTGCGCCCTACCTCGGAAAGCAAGGAATTGCGGTGGGTTCCCCGCCGCTGTCTTGCGCGGTTTACGGACAAATTATCCGTTCTGATCCTCAATCAAAAACTGGTGGCGTCATGAAACTTGGTTTCATTGGATTTGGGCCACAGGCCAAAGAGAATATCATTCCCTGCTGTCAGTTGATTTCAGGGGTCGAAATCGCAGGTATCTGCGAAAAAGACGCCCACCGCAGGCGGCAGGCACAGGAGCGTTTCCGCCTTGACTGCGGCTACTCTGACTACCGGCAAATGATCGATGACTTGCACCCCGATGCGGTAATCGCGGCCTGTTATCCCGACGATCACTACGAAATCGCGCGTTTCTGCCTAGACCGGAGCATTCCGGTCTTCGTCGAAAAGCCACCGGCGCCATCCTCCAGACATTTGGAGGAATTGATCACTCTGGCGCGCCGCAAGCGTACGACAACGGGCGTTGGAATGAACTTTCGGTTTGCTGCCGTCTCAACCCGGCTGAAAGCGCTGGCCAGCGGTCAGCTGAGTTCCATTAGTCTGCGGCATTACTGCAACAAGCCAACCGACCCTTTTTGGAATTACGCTTCGACACTGCGGTCCTTTTTGCATGCGCAGACAATCCACAGCTTAGACTTTCTGATCGATTTGTGCGGGCCGGTTGACGAGCTTGCCGTGTTCGGAGGCGATGAGGCCAGCGTCATCGACATGACAGTAATGGTGACGTTTGCCAACGGCCAGCATGCGTCCTTGATCACAGCAAATACCAGTCCCCATTTCGTATTTGATTTTGATGCGGTGTGCAGTGATGGCCGTCACATCTCAAGCTCCGCGTTGTGGCACATGGGCGTTACGGAAGTTGGCAAGGTGTATGCCAACGAAGAGGAGAAGCGCTGGTCGGAACACTGGGCGCCGTCTCCTTTGGATTCGGGCTATCAGCGTTCGGGATATGCCGGGCAGATGGCGGAGTTTCTGGCCGCGGTGGAGGAGGGACGGGAGTCCCGAATTTCCTTTGCGTCGGTGGCTGAAACGTACCGGTGCTTGGACCAGATCGAAAGCCAGGTTGCCGGTCGGCGGTACATTCCAAAGCCAGCCATGCATTCTCTGACGCGGGAGGCTGTTTAGCCATGAGACAACAGCCCTCCAAACAGCCGCTGCAAAACCTGCATATCGCCTTCGATGCGGATGATATCGATGCGGTGGTACGCGCTTTCAATTCCCGGAGTTTTTCGGGAAAATCGCCAATCATTCAGGACTATGAAGAGGTGATCAGCGGCTATTTTGGCGTGCCGCACGCACTAGCTTGCAGCAATGGCACTGTAGCAATCGAATTGGCGCTGCGGGCTTTGGGTCTTGGGGAGGGCGACCGGGTTGCCCTGCCGCCTACGGCGCCGGTCATGACCATTTTGCCCTTGTTCAATCTCCGGTGTGAGCCGGTGTTTTATGATGTTGCGGAGGATACCTTCGGGCCGGATCTCGATGACCTGGAGCGTCTGGCTCGAGACGGGCTGGCCGCAGTGATCACGGTACCGATGTGGGGGTATCCCTTTGATATGGCGCCGGTTCAAGCCTTTTGTACTGCAAAGAACCTTTTCTTGATCGAAGATTGCGCGCACGCTTTTGGAGCCCATGCGGGTAACGGGCTGTTTGGGACTTTCGGAGATGTGGCGACATTCAGCACCCATGAACGCAAACTTGTCAGCACCGGCGAGGGGGGCTTTTGTCTGATCAGGCGGGCAGCTGTCCATGAGCGAATGAAGAGCTGGCTTCACCATGGCGCGACTTGGGACGCAGCAGGAGGTTATGCGCTTGGAACGCAGCTTGGCAGCAACTGTAAGCTCCCGCCGCTCTGCGCGGCGCTTGGCATTTCGCAATTCGAAAAGCTCGATCGCAAGATAGCTGCGCGACGTGAGAGAGTGGTGGCAGTTCGAAGCCGCTTGCAGTCCTGCCCGGGCCTGCTCGAATTCCAAAGGTTCCAGGGGCTGGAAATCAACGGATATGCGATGGTGTATTGGGTGCATCCGGACCTTTGTGCCGCCGACCTTGGCGGCAAGATGCAGGAAGCAGGCATCATTTCCGACACGGTGAGATACGCCTACAAACCGCTTTATGAAGAACCCGCGTTCCGCGCCTTCGAGCGTCGCTGTCCCAACGCGGAAAAAATGATTTCGTCCATTTTGACCATTCCTTGCCATGAGGGGCTCAGCGAGGGGGATATTCGATATATCGCGGAAACCGTGCACGGATTGTTCCATGCCGGCACGGCCCTGGAGCAGGCGTCATGAGCGATCTGGCTGCCCGGGACATGTATGACGGCGCGATTTATCCTGCCGGCTGTACAGGCACCGCCGATCGGGAGCTGGTCGATGCGGCTTGTCGGGCTGCAGCCAGTTTTGGCGATGGCGGGACATCGGCAGTCAAACTGTATGAGAGCGAGCTCGCGGCGGTCTTTGGCCTGGCAGAGGCCGTCGCCGTATCCAGCGATACGGCCATGATCACCGTAATCTGCGGCGCCTTGGGGCTGCAGGCCAAACTTCCGGTTGCCGCGGCCTCCCATGTTCCGGGCTGGGCTAGAGCAGGGTTCCGTGTAGCCGGAGTGGCAACCAAGCTGCTGGAAAAACACGATTCACAGACTCTTGCGCATACTCTGGGTGCGTACTCTGCAGTCTTTTGCGTCTATGAGGGCAACTTGGACAAGCTGCGCCGCCTAGAGCAGGCAGCGCGCGCAGCCGGTATTCCATTGCTGGTTGATCTTTCGGGCTGCCAGATCCAGGACGCGTCGTCTGCTGCTCATTTTGCCGATATCGCGCTCATCGACACCGGAAAAGACCAGCCGATCAACACAGGGGAAGGTGGCGCACTGGTTGTTCGCGACCCAGGGACGGCACAAGCACTCCGCAGGTACTGTCATTTTGGCAATCTTGATGGTGTTCATCTGGGGGTTAACCACAAACTCAGTCAAATCCAGGCGGAGGTAGCGCGGGTTCAGATCCGGCGGCTTTTTCCCAATGCGCCGCTCGGGTTGCAAAAAAACGGTTCCGAGCAGCCGCGGGCCGCCGGTATTCCGGATTTTTTTGATCCGCGTTCATCAGAGGATGCGCAACAGCTGGTCCGTGCGCTGGCACACAACTACTCCGGCGACGGTGAGGCGGTGCTTTCCTATGAAATAGCATTGGCTGACTGGTTTCACGCCAATTATGCAATCAGCGTGTCATCGGGATACGCGGCGGTGTTGGTAGCCCTTGCGGCGGCCGGGGTCCGGCAAGGCGATGAAGTGCTACTGGCACCAACATGTCCGTTATGCACAGTGTTCGCGCTCACAACCCTCGGAGCCACTCCGGTGTTTTGCGACACCCGCGAAAACAGTTTTTCGATCGATTTGGAGGCGGCGCGGAAAAATTTGAGCTCCAAAACGCGCGCGATCCTGGAAGTGCCGATGTGGGGGTACCCGGTCGAGGCGGCGCAAACCGCCGACTTTTCCAAAATGCACGGGCTCAGCTTTGTGATCGACCTGGCACTCGGGCACGGTATCAGCCTGAATGGCGATCTGATCTGGCGCTATGCCGATGTGGCCGCATTTTCAACCCACGCAACCAAAATGCTTGTTACCGGCGAAGGCGGCTTTGTGCTGACCTCGCGCTTCGATCTTGCCCAAGCGGCACGCAAAGCGCGCCATTACAAGGACGGCAACGGGCTCAACTATAAACTCGGTGGCTTGCAGGCCGCGCTCGGACGGGCGCGTTTGCCGCTTTTGTCGGACCATATCCGCAAGCGCAGAGCCTGTATGGGCGAGCTCGCATGTGGCTTGAAAAATGTGCAGCTTGCGTCGTTTCCTGAAATTCCTGGAGGCGAAGCCTGCGGCGTCAAGATGCTCATAAAAGAACGCTCCGGCAATGGGGCTGCTTTAAACGCCCACCTCGCCAGCCGCAAAATCCCGTCAGACATCCAGATCTATCGCTGTCGGCCGCTCTACGAGTTTCCGGTTCTCAAGGGGCGATCCGCATCTTGCCCCAACGCAGCGCGGCTCCTGTCATCCATAGCGACGCTTCCGGTTCATCCCGATATCGGTGTCAAGGAGCGCGACCAGATGATTGAGGCGCTGAACAGCTACAAAAGGTCAGACCGATGAAGCTCCGCCTACTCGAGTATGATCATATTGTCTTTGACTGGAACGGAACCGTCGTTGATGACCTTGGACTTGCCGTTCAGTCTCTCAACAGAGTCCGTGAAGACGTGAACCTGGGCGCGGTTGACGCCGATACTTACCGGCGGCATTTCAGGTTCCCGATTGCAGAATTTTATGCCTCAATCGGATTTGACTTCCGCAAACGCTCCTTTGTGGAGCTTGTGACGGCCTATCTTTACCACTTCGACAATCAAGTTGCGGATTGCGAGATTTGCGCCGGGTTTCATGATCTTGCCGATGCCCTCCGGCAGCACAATGTCCCAATTTCGGTCCTGTCGGCATCCCATCAAAAGACGCTTGAGCGGATTGCGCAGCGCAAGCAGCTCGCTCCCCTGGTCACACATTTGTATGGTCTTGATGATGAGGCGGCGATGGGCAAGCTCGATCGCGCCCGCGATCTGGATCGGTTGATCGGCCAATCCGGAGCCAGCAGCGTTTTGATGATCGGCGACACCGATCATGACTATGATGTTGCGCTTGACCGGGGGTGGGACTTTGTTGCTGTTGCGAGTGGCCATCAGCACCGGGACCGGCTCGAAGAGCTTGGTACCCCTGTCGTGGATCAGCTTGGCGAATTGATGGATTTTGCTCCGCTGCAGTCTCGTTCAGTCGTGGTCTGACTTTGATGAGCGCCGCTACACACAAAAATGGCAGCTGGCTGATCGTGGTGCTCTTATGGGGTGCAGGGATCTGTTCAGGTATTCAGTTTGCCAAGATTGCGATTGCCCTTCAGCCCCTTGCGGTCTCGTTGTCCGTTTCCGAGACGGCTGTCAGTGCGTTAATGGCCGCTGCAGGCCTGTTCGGCCTCATTTTCGGTGTTAGTGGCGCGTCCGTTTGCAGGTTTATGGGCTACCGGAATTCACTGTTTGCCGCTCTGGCAGTTGCAGCTGTGATCGCATTTTTGCAAGCCCTTATGCCTGCCTACCCGGTGTTTTACGGCCTCCGGTTGCTAGAGGGGATAACCAACCTGGTCATTGTAGTGGCGGCCCCGACGCTCATCAGTCTATATGCGCCTAAAAACACGCTGCCATTTGCCATGGCCCTGTGGGGATCGTTTTACGGGGTTGCATTTGCCGTCACTGGGTATTGGGGTCCCGATTTTATTTTTAGGTCTGGTGTTTCGGCCTTCTTGGCCGCTCAGGGCGGACTGCTGCTTCTCGTCGGGCTTTCGCTGGCGCTGACCAGGCTGGAGAACACCGGTCAACGGTCTGTTTCTGCAACGAAGGTCAGCATGTTTTTGCAGGAACAAGCTGCAACGACCGCCAAAGCTTATGGCAGCGCTGCAACCATGTTGCCCGGCGTCCTGTTCTTTTTTCATGCAAGCCTCTATCTCGGGTTACTTATCTGCCTGCCTCTGTTTGCTCCTACAGACGGAAGCCGGGCGTTTCTGCTGGTTGGCATGCCGTTGATCAGCATCATCGGTACGTTGATGGCCGGACCTGCCGCAAAGCGTTTTCCGGCGGGCAAAACCATTGTTTCTGGGTTTTTGGTAATTGCAGCGCTCGCGGGCCTCTTGCCCGTCATTGGTGCAGATGCTGCCGCGCATGGAGCCTATGTTATTGCCGCTCTGGCGTTGATGCTGGCCTCCGGTCTGGTGCAAGGCTCAATTTTCGTGCTGGTTCCCAACCTTACCCGCTCAGCGGACCAAGAAGCCCTAGCATTTGGTGTGATTGCCCAATTGGGCGCGCTGGGAAGCATGGCCGGGCCAGTCCTATCGACATTCGTGTCTGAGCTATCAGGGGCACAGGGATTTGCCGTCTTGAGCAGTTCTGCGGCGTTGATTGGTTTTGTAATCGCTCGTGTTTTTTTACGCCGTGCGTCTTCTGGCAACGGAGATCTGGTGCGTGCTGAATGATCTAAAAACAAGAATTTGCTGGAAGGGGAGCTAATATGAATGTTCAAACAAAAATCGAGAGCCCTGATTTTAAAGCTGCCCGCAGCAACTGGGATCAGCTCCGGCCTCTCTGCCGCGGAGAATCCAAAGACATCCGCATTGTCGACGACCACCATGTCATGGTCCGTATGATACCAAGCCTCTATTCTTACACCCAAAACCGTTCCGCGATGATTGAGGGTACCGATACCGCGCGCTTGAGGTCTTTTGAGGCTTTGACGACAGTGCTCCGGCGAGCGGGTGTCAGTGTTGCTGCTGTGGCCTTTGGCGAGGACTACTATGTAACCCGGCGGCTGAAGCATGACGGTGCAGACTATGTCCCGCCGATCGAAGTTGTCGTCAAAGCCCGGCATGTCGGCACGCCCAAACATGCGCTCTACAAGATTTCCGAACACAGGACCTTAACCAACAGCCGGTTTTTGCCGGATCGCCCCCATCAGCCCTATGTCCGGTTCGACTACACCAATCCGCTGAAATCTGATGACGGAACGCGGCTCAGGGACGAGTGTATTCCGACCCAGCTCGCTGCACAGTTCATGGATGCTGCGGCCGCCGAACACACGGCGCTTGCAGCGTTTGCCGCGCTTTATGGCCATTTGAGCGCCTGCGGCATCCGGTTGGATGATATCTGCTTCAAGATCGACCACACCGGTCGGGCCATTTTCGGGGAAGTATCTCCGGACTGCATGCGCGCGGTCTACGTGGCTGATCAAGAGGACTTTTTTGGCGAAGCCGGCACGGACACCAGCAAAGACACCTTCCGTGCAGGATCCTCGGAAGATACCGTCAGACAAAAATACGACCGGTTTGTGCACTTGCTTGGCCGCAAAATCAGACCTGCCGTATCTCCCTTCCAATGTCCCTCCTGGACTTAGGTCACCGGGATGGCTGTATTCGTTTTTGACCTGGACGGGACCATCTGTTTTTCCGGCAACGAGATTGCCGATCCGATCCTGCAGCAACTCTGGACATTGATAGCGCCAGATCGCGTAGTCATTGCGTCTGCCCGTCACCCGGTGAACATCATGGAGGTGCTGCCGTCCGGCCTGTTTGAGCGCTTTGATATCATTGGCGCCAATGGCGCAGTGGGATATCAAAAGGGCAAACTCGTTTATGGCGCGGCGCTTGAGGGGCGGGGGGTATTGCGTATCCTGGCGGAACTGGATCGCCTGAACTGCGCCTATCTCGCCTATGGAACGGATTTTGTCGTATTCAGCCCGGCGTTCCATTCGCTCCATGCCCGTGTCGAGGTGAACATTGGTCCGCTGTTGCGGGTGGGGGATGCGTCCGACTATGACAGCGTGATCAAGATCCTGGTTTTGCCGACGGATCCCGATGGAAAAGCGCTCAGCTTTTGTCAGGATGTGGGGGGACACAGCCTATTCGCCCATCAGGATGGAACCTTTGATATCATGGCCCGTGGTATCACAAAAGCAGGCGGCCTCTTGGCTCTGGGCTATTCCTTTCCAGTGGATGCCGCGTTCGGCAACGACAGCAATGATGTGCCGCTCCTGCGGATCGCCAAGGAGGCGGTCTGCGTAGGAGATCACGCGGCTGCGCGGTCGGAAGCGGATCATCTGATAGAAGACGGGCCAAACCTTGCCTCGAGGGTTGCTGCAAAAATCGCTCAAATCCGGCTAGTCGTAGCATCCCCTCATGGAAATCTAGCAGGGCAACCCGCCACCGGCTATGGCTCAACCCTCAGACCGGGAAACCCAATCCCTTAGCAGTTTTGGCCGCTGCCGCGTTTGATCGAATCTTTGGCCAGCCCGGCAAGAGAAGTTTCTGTCGCTCAGGGACAATAGCCCACGCATTCTATTCGTTTGGGCGATAGACAAACCAAGCGATGGTATTCCCAATAAGTTTGCGGAAAGGCGCTGGTACAATGCCTGGTTTTGTTCGCCTGGCAGTCGCGACCTCTCCTGTGTGATCGTTCGAGCGCGCTGACGGGTTGGTCAGAAATGACTGGTTCCAGTTCCTTTTTGACTAGTGTCTGCTAAGCAATTCATACGAGCGGAGGGAACCGGTTGGTCAAAAGGTTTCCCGCTGCGCTGATGAAACGAGCGCAATAAAGGTCAAACTATCTGGAGGTCTCATGCGCGCATCCAAGGTAATTCATGTTGTCTCCTGCCACGCGGAAGGGGAAGTCGGCGATGTCATCGTCGGTGGGGTGGTGCCACCACCCGGGGACACGCTCTGGGAGCAGCGCAGCTGGATCGCGAAAGACAACACTTTGCGAGACTTCGTGCTCAACGAGCCGCGCGGGGGCGTCTTCCGCCATGTCAATCTGCTCGTTCCGGCCAAACATCCAGAGGCTCAGATGGGCTGGATCATTATGGAGCCGGAAGACACGCCTCCCATGTCCGGTTCCAACTCAATCTGTGTATCGACTGTATTGCTGGATACGGGCCTGATCGAGATGCAGGAGCCGGTGACACATATGGTGTTGGAAGCGCCGGGCGGATTGGTGCGCGTGCGTGCTGACTGCGCCCATGGCAAGGCCAAGAGGATCCATGTCGAAAATGTGCCTGCCTTCGCCGGTGATTTGGATCAGATGCTGAATGTGCCGGGCCTTGGCACACTAAGGGTCGATACGGCCTATGGCGGTGACAGCTTCGTGGTCGTTGAAGCGCAGGATATCGGTTTGGCGCTGGAAGAGCGAAACGCGCGCCCGTTGGCCGAGTTGGGTGTTAAAATCACAAATGCTGCCAATAGCCAGCTGGAATTCCATCACCCAGAGCAGCCGGATTGGCAGCATTTTTCGTTTTGTCTGTTCGCAGGCCCGCTTCAGGAAACATCAACTGGCTATGAAGCCAAATCCGTTGTTGCCATCCAGCCTGCAAAGATTGATCGCAGCCCGACAGGAACTGCGGTCAGTGCCCGAATGGCCCTATTGCATGCAAAGGGACTGATGACGACCGGGCAAACGCTCTCCGGGATTTCGATCATCGGATCGCGGTTCGATGGCACGATTCTTGGTGAGGCCCGGGTCGGCAACAAATCGGCAATTCGGCCGGAAATCAGCGGCCGCGCTTGGGTTACCGGAATCCACCAGCACATGCTGGACCCGGAAGACCCCTGGCCAGGCGGGTATCGCCTGACGGACACTTGGCCGATGGTTCGGTAACACTCATCTGCGCCCGATTGCCTTTTGTTGCGTTTCGGCCAATGGGACATGCAGTGAATCATTGAACCCATCACGGGTTTGTTCTTTATTTGTTCTTGATGACATCGGATCTGGGATTTCGATCTTAGCCGATGAATTGTTGGGCTACCCGTATGTGAGGAGGCATTTCCATGCACAAAAGCCGATTGGCGGTCGTCGCGATCGATTGCGAAACTGATAATCTGGACCAGTTCACGTCCTTTTGGGCAAATGCGCTTGGGTGCACGCCGGAGGGGGAGCCGGTTGACCCAAAGTATCGCGATCTGAAAGAACCCAAAGAAGAAATGCGAGTCTTGCTGCAGGCGGTCGATCATCCGCCGAGAGTCTGTCTGGACATGGAAACAGACAATATTCCTGCCGAAGCGGAACGTCTCAAACAACTCGGCGCCCGAGAAGTTGGAGCTTGCAAAGGCTGGGTGGTCATGGAAGCACCAAGAGGTCACCGGTTTTGCTTTATGTCTCCGCAGCGGCCTGATTTTGAGGTCAACGCGGTCCAGTGGATCTAGGAAAATTGTCCGGACATAGGTATCGTTCGATCACCTTGCATCACACCCGCGAGAGCGAAAGGCTGAGGGCCTGATGCATGCCACAATTCATCCTACTTCTGTCAGCAGATAAAATTGATGGAGATTAGAATGAGCCTCAAAACATTGCTCATGGGAGCAGCAACAGCGTCGGCAATCGCAGCGGCGGCGCCAGCGCAGGCTGAAACGGCAGTGTTTGCCGGCGGATGTTTCTGGTGTGTGGAAGCCGATCTTGAAAAAGTCCCAGGCGTTCGGGATGTGGTGTCAGGCTATGCTGGAGGGGAAACCACCAACCCAACCTACAAAAACTATGAGCGCGGCGGGCACCGTGAGGTTGTCAAGGTCGACTTCGATGAAAGCACGCTCAGCTATGGTGAGCTTGTAGACATCTTTTTGCGCACCATAGATGTGACAGACGCTGGTGGTCAGTTCTGCGACCGCGGCTTCGGCTACTCTTCTGCCATCCATCCGCTTGATGAAACCCAGGCCAAGGCAGCTAAGGCTTCAGTTGCAAAGGCTGAAAAATCTCTTGGCCGAAAGGTTGTGACCCCGGTTGAGCCTCCCGCGGTCTTCTGGCCAGCAGAAGACTATCAT
This sequence comes from Roseibium hamelinense, assembly GCF_007830545.1. GTDB lineage: Bacteria > Pseudomonadota > Alphaproteobacteria > Rhizobiales > Stappiaceae > Roseibium > Roseibium hamelinense. Next base: position 215,146 of record NZ_VLLF01000005.1, on the reverse strand, counting down.
CAGGCATACTACAAGAGCGATGTTCGAACCCTCACCCGGTTTGGTTATGTCACACGGGCCGACGCTTACAAAGGCTACCGGAAAGCCTGCGGGCGGGACCAGACTGTCAAACGGGTATGGGGTGACCAGGCCTTTCAAGGTGTACCGGGCATCGGGTCATAGGATGTCAGTCAAAAATACGTCCGGTCATAGCGCTCGCCTATAGCAAACAGAAAATAGGCTGCCTACCCGGCAGCCTTTCCAGGTTCAAATGCACTCTGACTAAAAGTGATAAGAAACGCGTGCGCGAACAAGATCCAGATCACCGTCGACCTTAAAGTCGTTGCCTCCTAGATTATATGTTTTTGAAGCGAACCAATGATGCTGATAATCTAGACCGACTGAAACACTATCGGTTACTAACGCCTCAATTCCGGCGCCAAGCAACACGCCGGTATGCGTGTTTGAATCCTTCGTGCCACGTGCGCTGCTCTTAAACGATATTTCCGCCAAGCTAACGCCCGTTGAGCCGTATGCAAAAAACCGATCAAAGGCAAAACCCGCACGAACAAGACCAGCCAGCATCCAGTCGGAATTGGTCTCGAAGCCGACTGATGTTGTCGAACTGAGATTGGTCAAATTCGCTTCGCCTTCCAGCCCCAACACGAGGTTGCCAAATTGGTGATTGTAACCCGCGTGTACGCCGCCGATTACAGAGTCAAGTGTGGAGCTTGGAGTCCCCAGGTTGTCTTCCCCTTTCAACCATCCGTAGCCAAACTGGCCGCCAGAATAAAAGCCTTGCCAATTCTTGCCGGCATCGAAAGCCGGTTGCGGTTGCGGGAGATCTGCAGCCAGAACAGATGGGGAGGCGAGCATCGCCAACGCAAAAACGAGACTGTTTTTTTAGGCATGTGTTTTTTAATATTCACGTTATTGGGGTAATTACATTGATAAAAATGCAGATATCGCCTTTCCGTGGTAGCGATCAAGACACCAAAAACACATGACCGCGAAAAGGCGAGCCTGTGACGTTCCGGCCACAGGTTTTCCACCCAAATTGGATCTGTTTGTGTCTGGCACCTGATTTTCGATAGAAGCCAAACAACCAAAAAAATAAAAGGTTAGCGTCTACAGCCCGACACCAAAAGCCCGGACCAGATCCAAAAAATCTGATCCGTACTTTTCCAGTTTTGATTGGCCGACCCCCGAAACCGCCAAAAGGTCCGCTGTAGTTTCAGGGCGGGCCTTGGCGATTCCCGCCAGGGTGGCATCAGGGAAAACCAAGTACGGAGGAACTCCGTTATCGCGGGCGATTTGGGTGCGCAGGCGGCGCAGGCGGTCAAACAGAGTGCGATCATCAGATTCAAGGTCGTCGGCTACAGACGCCGCACGGCCAGCCAGTTTGCTGCGTTGTTTGGCGGCTATCCGGTCTTTGCGCAGCAGCACCTGCTGTTCTCCTCGAAACACCGACCGGGCTTTTTCGGTCAACACCAGCGCCCCGAATTGTCCGTGATCGACGTCCATAATGCTGGCGGCGATCAGCTGGCGGGCAACCGATTGCCACACCTTGGCGGGATGTTCCTTACCGATCCCATACACTGACAGCGCATCGTGACCGAACTTGGTGATTTTTTCAGTTTCCTTGCCAAGCAGGACATCAATAACATGGCTGAGACCGAACCTCTGGCCGGTTCGGTAGAGCGTCGACAGGAGCTTTTGCGCAGCTTCTGTCCCGTCCCATGTATCGACCGGAGCCGAGCATGTGTCGCAATTGCCGCAGGGGGTGTCCTTGACCTCTCCGAAATGGGCAAGCAACGCCTGCCGACGGCATCCGGTTGTCTCGCAAATCCCAAGAAGAGCGTTGAGTTTGGCCATTTCTGCGCGTTTGACTTCGTCCGGCGCATCACCTTCAGAAATCATCCGCCGACGCTGAACCATATCGGCCATGCCATAAGCCATGAATGCGTTTGACGGTGCGCCGTCTCGGCCTGCGCGGCCCGTCTCTTGGTAATAGGCTTCAACAGATGACGGCAAATCCAAATGGGCCACATAACGCACATTGGGTTTGTCGATCCCCATGCCAAAGGCAACCGTTGCGACCAGGCACAAATCCTCTTCGAGCAGAAACGCGTCCTGGTTCCGGGCCCGGGTCTCCTGCGGCAAACCTGCATGATAGGGTAAAGCGCGAATACCCTTTGCGCTCAGCCACTGAGCTATGTCCTCAACCTTTGCCCGTGACAGACAATATACAATGCCGCTTTCGCCAGAGTGCCGCTTGAGAAAGTCCAGCAATTGCTGACGCTGGTTGGTGCGTTCGGCAATTTCATAGCGGATATTTGGCCGGTCGAAACTGGTTGAAAACACTTCGGCTGTCTCGAGTCTCAGCCGCCTCGCAATGTCTTCGCGGGTGTGCGGGTCTGCGGTTGCGGTCAGTGCAACGCGGGGGACTGTCGGATATCGTTCTTTCAGCAAAGATAGTGATAGATATTCGGGCCGGAAATCGTGCCCCCACTGGCTGATGCAATGCGCTTCATCGATGGCGAAGAGAGAAATATCCAATGTGTCCAGGAAACGCCGGAAACTCTCGGTCCCCAGCCGTTCCGGGGTCACATAGATCAGATCGAGTTCACCCCGGCGCAGTGCGTTTCGGACTTCTTCTTGTTGCTCCGAACCAAGGGCCGAATTCAGTGCTGCTGCCCTCACACCCACGGCGGTCAGCGCGTTGACCTGATCCTTCATGAGTGCAATCAGTGGAGAAACCACTACCCCGACACCACGGCGGCACAAGGACGGGATCTGGTAGCACAAGGACTTTCCCGCACCGGTGGGGAAAAGCACCAACGCATCGCGTCCCGAGATCAGTGTCTCGATCACCTCCCGCTGCCTGCCGCGAAAACCGTCATATCCGAAGACGGTCTGCAGAACATCATCGGGGGAACGCTCAACGCCATGGCGGAGGTGCGTGTCGGCCAAAAGCGGGCTGGTCAGGGGCATATGCGGCTCAATCTCAAGATTCGCCGCAACAATCCCTTATTCGCGCCCTTTGAGCAATCTTCACCTGTGGATGATTTTTTCGGCGGCGCGCTGCTACCTGTGAAACTCAGCGTCCGGATTGTTGCCGAGCGTTTGTGAACAATGTACCCGCAGACGTTCTGCCTGCTCGCTCAAGTCGCCTTCCAGTAGGTCCGGGTCGATCGGCTTGCCGAAATGGACCCGGAACTCGGCGTCTTTTTTATTCAGGAGCTCATTGAAAACGGTCATGTCGCGTAATTCGGTCGAAACCCTAGCCAAGAAATAAAACAGGCCGGAATTCCGCCCGCCCATGTGCACTGGGATAATTGGAGCCGAGTTTTTCTTGGCCAAGGCAAGGGCGGAGGTCATCCAGGGGCGTTCCGTGAGTTGGCCCTGATGCCAGTAGGCCAGACGTCCTGACGGGAACAAAACCACAACGCGTTCCTTGTTGAAGGCGGATGCCGCCAACTTCAAGGTTTCTTTGGTCTTTTCGCGGCTCTTGAAATCGGACCGCCATTCGACAGGTATGATCATATCCGCCAAACGTGGGTTGATCCGGATGGCATCCCGGTTCGCGAAGATTGCCAGATCGGACCGCTGTTTTTTGATGGCGTCAAAAAGCGCGATGCCGTCCGCAATGCCAGTTGGATGATTGGAGACCAAGACCACGGGACCGGATGCCGGGACCCGTTCAAGCCCCAAAGTGGTGACATTGAGCGTGAGCAACGAACTGAGATACGCAAAGACGTCGAGCGCTTCCATATGTCCGATTTTGTCGGCCATATCCACCGCTGAGGAATACCGAAGAATCTTGAAGGCAAAGGGCCGCAAGAGAGGCCACCATGGTGTGGCCATCACCTGTTTTCCGCGTTCGGCAATCAATGCGTCAACAATGTGCACGTCGGTCCGGTTTACAAAGGAGTTGTGAGACGACTGGCTGGGGAACGTCGTTGTCGTTTGGTCTGTTGTCCGCACCGAAATGTCCTTGCCAGAGGGGCCATGATGGATTGCTTAGCCGTATCGTTAAGCTATGCGCGGCCCAGATGCAATTTTGATGAAACGAGAGATATTATTCGGTCGGACTTCATCTAGCTCCATAGTGGACTGGTAAATATGCCGATACAGCTGAGAAATGCGGCTGTCCACGCCATAGAGCGGTGCGTAGCACGGTCCGTCCAATAACAAAATATGTAGATGATGCGCAAAAGGATGAACAAAACAGCCAGCCGATCTATCCAGAAAGCATTGCCGCCTTGACCGATTCCCACGATGACGGACACTGCGAAGAACGGAAACGCCTCGAAACCATTTGCCTGTGCTGCCTGGGCGCGCGCTCTGAATCCGGATTTCCAATAGTCGGGGTCACGGGGGCGAGAGTTGTCGAAGTCTTTATTCAGTTTTGCTGGAAACGCAGCGAGTATAGGTAAAATCGCCGCAACTAGCAGGCACCAAATCGAAATTGCCACCTCTACCCCCATTGTTCTGCGCGCTGACACTGCCAGCAAGCACGTTCGAATCCCAAAATCAACACGTCAGCATCGAACCAGTTATTGATTGCTGCAGGGTGCCTCGCGAGGGTGATAGAGTTTGAGTTGTGCAAGTTAAGTCTGATGGAGCTCCCTTACGCCTGCACTCCAAAAGCACGAGACCAGGAACGATGCCGATCTCTGTTTGAATACCTGCTTCCCTTGAAGCGCTCCAGCGATCTGGCAGGCGACGCCTTTGCGTGCCCCCGCCTTTTGATGGTTGAAGGGTGACTACCGGCCCGTAATGACAGTAAGCTTTTCAACCGGGACCCGGTTTCAGAGTAAAGCAACGACATCCACCGCGAACAGGGGGCTCATTCGTCCTCTGCGTTCAGGCCATGACTCATCAGGATCTCGCGGTGTCGGCCGCTTGCTTTGAGCGCATCCAAGCCTTGAGTGAGAGCCTGCACGACGTCCGGATCGGATCCAAGACTCATCGCCATATAAAGTTGCCCGCCCAGGCCGGGAAGTTTGAGAACACGTTCAAAGTCTGCCGGCTCAAACCCCTCCTGTCGGATAATGTAGCTGAAGAAGGCGTCGTCGCTCGCCACTAGATCAATCCGGCCCTTGGCAAGTTTTCGAATGTTAAGCAAATCGTGGTCAACGGGCTCAAGCCGCGTGAAGCCCTCGCTGAGCAGGTATTGATGTTTCACATCGGACAGGTACACGCCGATTTGATAGGCGCGCGCGTCATCCAGCGTATCCACTTGAACCGAACGATCTGACGAACGTTTGAACAGGGATGAACCGTAGGGAGCGATCTGTCCGATCCAAATAAACTGGTTCTCCCGTTCCGGCGTACGCGCGATTGAAAAAATCAGCGTATTAGGACGGCTGAGTGCCAGATGATAACTGCGGGCCCAAGGCTGAAATCGGATGGGCGCGGAAAGCCCTGCGGCTTCCATGACGGCGGTGACCACTTCGGTGGACACACCGGAAGCGATTCCAGACTTAGAATAATTGTAGGGGGGGAGGTCCTCCGAGACGATTTGGAGTGGTTGGGAAACTGCCTGGCCAAGCAGTGTGAAAAATAACAATGCAAATATCGAGCAAAATTTACACATCAGCGAGCCATTATTCAGTGCCGTCTACGTTGCGGTCGAATTCTAGGCAGTCTAAACTTTAGTTTGGCTTAAATTGTCCGTATAAGCGTAAAAAACGAGGGATAAAAGACAGCAAAAATCTCCACTGCTTTGTTTTTGTCATAATCAATTGTTGCGCTTCCTATAGGCGAGCAGCGAGTGGTTGATACATGAACATGCCCGCAGGAGATGAGGGTGGTAAAAACAACGATCTTATTTGTGTGCCGTGACAATGCACTGCTTGGCCCTCTGGCGGAGGCATATTTGAATCGTGTTTCCAGTGGGATGGTGCGCGCATTTTCTGCTGGCCTGGTTCCTGCCGGAAGTCTCAACTCGTCTGTTCCGAAGCTTTTGTCGGCACATGGGGCGTCGGCAAAAGGGCTGGGGCCGAAAAGTGTCGACGTTTTTTTGCAGCCCCATGCTCCAATGCCCGATATCGTTGTTCATCTTGAGGATTTGAAATCGTTCGGACGTCAATTGGATTGGGTGAATGATGCAAAGACCCAAGTGTGGGATATTGTGTCTTCGCCGTATAGGGACGCAACTTCTGCCGTTGCAGCCGATTGTTTTCAGAAAATCCGAGCCTGCGTTGATCAAATAATCGACCCGAAGGCGCACGGAGCTGCGCGGCCTGAACACCCGTTCTATGAGTTGGGTCTTACCGCCTGACGTCCATAAGCAACCTTGTGACAAATTTCTTGTATAGCCAGGACGCGAACTTGGACAAAAACCCTTCATTCGTTTGGTCATATAGGCTGGTTGTCACGTCGACGCAGCCGATAGCGTCAAGGCCTTCAATGGCGACGTTGGGGGTAAACTTTGAGACGAGTGCTCGCATTCCGGAGTTTGTTGAAAGGCAGCAAAGATAGACTTGATTGGCGGCATCTTGTTCAGCGCTGTCGAGGATGAGACGCATCAGTTCGGTTCCTATGCCGCGCCGCCGCCAATTGGGCTCGACGCAGAGGGCGGCCTCTACTGCCTGGTCTCCGCCGATCGGGCGGACTTCACCACTAGCGCGCACATGACCGTCTTCCATGTAGGCAAAAACAATCGTACCGACATTCAGGGCGGTCGAAACGTACTGCATCAGAAAGCGATCACTCGCCTGCATGGCGAACCGGTCGCGTCTGGTCTCGGGGTCAAGCCGGAGAAGGTGCGCCTTAAAAAGGTCAGCATCACTGAGTTTAAGCCGGATAAAGCTTCCGTATGGGGCGGACCATGCTGAGTTGGCTGGCGCATCGGGGCGCGGGAGGGAAGTGTGAGACATGTCTCACTCCTGTGTGCACAAACAACAACTGGCTTTCCTCCCAGACCAGCTTTTGATTAGAAGAGTAGGATGGATATTGCGGCGGCATCAAGACACTGGACGTTCAACTAAAGCAGGGGTTTTGGCTTTTCGACAAATTCTGGGCTAAGTGATGCACCAGTTTGTTCGCGGCGGAACAAGGATTGATTCGATATGAAGCGTGGTTTGATGACGGCCTGTGCGGTCGGACTCGTAGTTTTGACAGCCGGCTGTCAGCGGTTCAGTGGTGGAAGCAATTATGCAACGCCGCTGCCGGCAACACCGACCACTCCCGTAGGTCAGGGCAGCTTGCAGCCCTTGGATCAAACAGCCGGTTTAAATGAAGGGGCGGTGGATCCCAGCGCCCCCCTCGCCGACCAGGAGGTGGTTGCGGCTCCTGTTGCTGAACCCACAGGGGCTTTAGAAATCGGACGCAGCGATATGCTTGGAGGGTGGAAGCTGGCTTCGGGAGGGGACAATTGCATGGCATTCATGACTTTGACCACCTGGTCTGGCGGTTATCGCGCAAACACACGCGGTTGTGCGACACCTGCTCTGTCCAGCATCTCCGCCTGGGATCTCACAGGCAAACAGGTCGTGTTGAAAGATGGTAATGGCGCGCCCGTTGCTCAACTTTACGCTACGTCTGCGCAGCAGTTTAATGGTCAAACTTCAGCAGGCAGTGCCGTTTCACTGTTTAGATAACAACTTTAGGTATTTTTATCTGGACGGCACCCCCATGAGATGTGTTACCTTACCTTTATGAAAGGAAAGGTGACTAAGTATGTCCAAATATGATCCCTTACGTGAGCATCTTGCACGTTTGGATGATGTTGTCTGGGCTGCAAAGCTCGGTGACGTAGAGGAGATCCTAGGCTCGGGTCTCCCAAAAAGTGCGCGCGAGCACAGAACCTGGTGGGCAAACTCTGGCGGTAGCCTGGTTCATCAAAACGCTTGGTTGGATGCCGGATGGCGCGTGGAACGCACAGACCTGACACGTGATGTGGTTGTGTTCCGGCGGTTGCGGATCGGCGGCACCGCGCTGGCCGGAAGCGCGAACGGATCGGTACCGAGAAACGACCGAAGGTCTGACGATGAGAAACGCCTGTCGGCGATCGCCTCCTCGTTGCGCCAACCGGTTACGGTGACGCTCCGTGCGGAATGGAGTGTCCTGGGAGATGTTCAAAAAGTGCCGTGTTCGGCGTCGGTTCTGCCCCAAGGCGCGGGAGTCATCAGGGCAGTGACCCTGAATCAAGGCAAACCTTCTACCTTGGTAATCCCGACCGATGCTGTCCAAGCGACGTACCGCCGTCTTCGTATGGCCTTCAAGGGGTTAGATGGTGCCCATGACGGCGAGCAGGCGGATGCGCTGCTGGAAAAGCTCGGTTTGGACAAAGGTGCTCCAGTCGAATGCGATGTGGTTCGCCCTGGAAACGCTTGGCTTCTGACCGATGGCCGTGGCCGGAAGGCAGATCTGGACAATGAGCAGGAGCGGGCGCTGGTCGCGCAATTGCTATATGTTCAAGAGCTCCAGGCTGAACGAAGGGCAAGGTTGATTTCGCTGTAAAACTAAGCTGAAATCAAACGAAGATGTTGCTTTTCGTGAGGCGGTCGCAGGTGTGAACCTTCGGCCGTCTTTCGTTTGATTAAATCGATTTTGTTGCTGTGTGCATTGTTATGCAAGCCGCATGCACTTGAAACGGCAGCATTTTACTTTTATGCCGCCTTGGTGGCGGCGTGTTGACGCCCTTGGAAGGCAAGGTGCGCAAATCGGCGCTGGTAAGTGGGAGCGCCACTCTTGAAAATGGATCTGCCGGTCTCGCGCGCGGTTGCTTCCCGCTATGACGAGCTTGTTGCCTCGGGTGAAATCTCCAAAGACCCGGTGCAGGTAGAAGCTGTCCGTTGCCTTGATCTATTGAATACAAAGCTTGCTGAAACGAGGCTGGCGTCCAAGAAAAGTTCCCTTGGGTGGCTGTTTGCCAAGAAAAAAGCGGAACTTTGGGCTGCCGTTCAAGGGCTGTACATGTGGGGTGGTGTCGGCCGGGGCAAGACGATGCTTATGGATCTCTTTTTTGAGGTCACGGTGATCCGCCGGAAACGCCGCGCTCATTTCCATGAATTCATGCTTGATGTGCATGAGCGTATTCATGCCCATCGTCAGGCCCACAAACGCGGCGAGGTCAAGGGGGATGATCCGATTCCACCGGTTGCGGAGCAGCTGGCGCGCGAAACCCGTCTTTTATGTTTCGACGAATTTGCGGTCACCGATATTGCCGATGCAATGATTCTTGGCCGGTTGTTCACCCAACTGTTCGAAAAAGGTGTGATCGTCGTCGCGACATCAAATGTCGATCCCAACCAGCTGTACAAAGATGGTTTGAACCGGCAGCTTTTCTTGCCGTTCATTCATTTGCTGACGTCCAAGGTAAGAGTGCTGCACCTCGATTCCCCGACGGATTACCGGCTTGAAAAGCTCGCGGGCGCCCCGGTCTATATCTCGCCTCTGGATTTATCGGCCAAAGACAAGACTGACGAACTATGGCGCAAGCTGACACACGGTGTTCAGCCCCGCAGTGAGGAACTGGAAAACAGAGGCCGGATGATCCCGGTGCCGGTTGCTGCGGCGGGCGCTGCTCGATTTGACTTCTCGGACTTATGCGCGAAGCCGCTGGGGGCCAGTGATTATCTGCGCCTTGCACATGCCTTCGGTACGCTGTTCATCGAGAATGTTCCGGTTATGGACAAGGCTCGGCGCAATGAGGCAAAGCGGTTCATCACTCTGATCGATACGCTTTACGATAACGGGATCAAGGTGGTGATTTCCGCCGAAGCAGAGCCCCAGGGTCTTTATGTGGCTAAAGATGGTACTGAAGCGTTTGAATTTGACCGGACAGTTTCCCGGTTGATCGAGATGCGATCTGAAGCTTATCTGGCGGGCGAAAAAGAAGATGTACACGCATAAGGCAATCTTCCCAATACGTCATGTTAAGTTACGGGAAGTTTGCAAAAATTTGCTCGGCTTGCGCGCAATATCCCTATGGCGAGGTTGCACGCGGTTTGCAAAGGGAGTAGTGCCAACGCCAGTCATTGGCGGATGGCACAAGGTTCCATCTTACGTAAAGGGAAACTTTCGGTTATGGCGCGGAACAAGATTGCTTTGATCGGCTCTGGTCAGATCGGCGGCACGCTCGCTCATCTTGCTGGATTGAAGGAACTCGGAGACATTGTCCTCTTTGATATCGCGGAAGGAGTGCCCCAGGGCAAGGCTCTGGACCTGGCCGAAAGCTCCCCGGTAGACGGCTTCGATGCCAAGCTATCAGGCGCAAACGACTACGAGGCCATTGCAGGCTCCGATGTCGTCATCGTAACGGCGGGCGTTCCGCGTAAGCCAGGCATGAGCCGCGACGACCTTTTGGAAATCAACCTGAAAGTTATGGAGCAGGTCGGTGCTGGTATCGCCAAGTACGCACCAAATGCGTTTGTCATCTGCATTACCAACCCGCTGGACGCCATGGTTTGGGCGCTGCAAAAATTCTCAGGCCTGCCTAAAAACAAGGTTGTGGGCATGGCAGGGGTGCTGGACAGTGCCCGGTTCCGCTACTTCCTCGCCGACGAGTTCGATGTATCGGTCGAGGACGTTACAGCGTTCGTCCTGGGTGGCCACGGCGACACCATGGTGCCACTGACCAGATATTCGACGGTCGCTGGTATTCCGCTGCCGGATCTGGTCAAGATGAGATGGTGCACCGCAGAGCGCCTGGAGCAAATCGTTCAGCGTACACGTGACGGTGGCGCGGAAATCGTCGGTCTGTTGAAAACCGGTTCTGCGTTCTATGCCCCAGCCTCCTCCGCCATTGCGATGGCCGAGAGCTACCTTAAGGACAAAAAACGGGTACTTCCCTGCGCGGCTGCGCTCGACGGCCAGTACGGTCTTAAAGACACCTATGTCGGTGTCCCGGTTGTGATCGGCGCAGACGGTGTTGAGCGTGTCATTGAAATCGAGATGAACGCCGACGAAAAGACCATGTTCGAAAAATCCGTCGCATCTGTCGATGGGCTTGTCGAAGCCTGTAAGAAAATCCAGCCGGCGCTCGCCTGAGCCGCTGAAAAGTCTCAGTGGCCGCCCCTGAGACGGGGCGGTCCTCCGACAACGGGGGAAACCTATGAACATCCATGAATACCAGGGCAAAGCAGTTCTAAAGGAATTCGGTGCGCCCGTCGCAGAAGGCGTCGCGATTTTTTCTGCTGATGAAGCGGAAGCGGCGGCCAAATCACTTCCTGGCCCGCTTTGGGTTGTGAAATCCCAGATCCACGCAGGTGGCCGCGGCAAGGGAAAGTTTAAGGAACTGGGCCCTGATGCCAAGGGCGGCGTCCGTTTGGCGTTTTCGCTTGAAGAAGTGACAGCGCATGCCAAGGAAATGCTCGGCAACACCTTGGTGACCGCGCAAACGGGAGAGGGCGGCAAGGTCGTCAATCGTTTGTATATCGAAGACGGTGCCGACATTGAACGTGAACTTTACCTTTCCATCCTTGTAGACCGCACTGTGGGCCGTCCGGCTTTCGTGGTTTCTACTGAAGGCGGCATGGACATCGAGGCGGTCGCCCACGATACACCGGAAAAGATCATCACTTTGCCGATCGATCCCGAGACCGGCGTGACCGAGGCCGATTCCAAGAAGCTGTGCGATGCCCTCGAATTGACTGGTGTTGCGGCTGAAGACGGCATGAAGCTGTTCCCGATCCTGCACAAGGCCTTTGTCGAAAAGGACATGGCGCTTCTGGAAGTGAACCCGCTGATCGTCATGAAGGACGGCCACTTGCGTGTTCTCGACGCCAAAGTCTCCTTTGACGGCAACGCTCTGTTCCGCCATGACGACATCATGGCTCTGCGCGATGAGACCGAAGAAGACGCCAAGGAAATCGAAGCGTCCAAATACGATCTCGCCTACGTTGCTCTCGACGGTGACATTGGCTGCATGGTCAACGGCGCCGGTCTTGCCATGGCGACCATGGACATCATCAAGCTCTACGGTGCTGAGCCGGCCAACTTCCTCGATGTTGGCGGCGGTGCGTCCAAAGAGAAGGTGACGGCCGCATTCAAGATCATCACCTCTGATCCGAACGTCAAAGGCATCCTGGTCAACATCTTCGGCGGCATCATGCGTTGTGACGTGATCGCGGAAGGCGTGATTGCAGCTGTTCAGGAAGTCGGTCTGCAGGTTCCGCTCGTTGTCCGCCTTGAAGGCACCAATGTCGAGCTCGGCAAGAAGATCATCAATGAAAGCGGTCTGAACGTGATCGCCGCCGATGATCTCGACGACGCCGCCCAGAAAATTGTGAAAGCCGTTAAGGGGGGCGCGTAAATGTCCATCCTCGTTAATAAAGATACGAAAATTATCGTTCAAGGCCTGACCGGCAAGACCGGCACGTTCCACACGGAACAGGCGCTTGAGTATTACGGCACCAAGATGGTTGCCGGTGTGCACCCGAAAAAGGGCGGCGAAAGCTGGTCTTCCGGTCTGGAAAGCGCGGCCGAGTTGCCGATCTTTGCGTCCGTTGGCGAAGCCAAGGAAGCAACCGGTGCGGACGCATCGGTCGTCTACGTGCCGCCTGCGGGTGCAGCCGCTGCGATCATCGAGGCGATTGACGCGGAAATCCCGTTCATCGTCTGTATCACCGAAGGCATTCCAGTCGCCGACATGGTCAAGGTCAAAGCGAAGCTGGAGAAATCCAAGTCGCGCCTTCTTGGACCGAACTGCCCGGGCATCCTGACTCCGGAAGAGTGCAAGATCGGCATAATGCCGGGCTCGATCTTCAAGAAGGGCTCCGTGGGTGTTGTATCGCGCTCCGGCACACTTACCTACGAGGCGGTCTTCCAGACCTCCAACGCCGGTCTTGGCCAAACCACGGCTGTGGGTATTGGCGGCGACCCGGTCAAGGGCACTGAATTCATCGACGTCCTTGAAATGTTCCTGGCCGATGATGAAACTCAGTCGATCATCATGATCGGTGAAATCGGTGGCTCGGCGGAAGAAGAAGCCGCTCAGTTCCTGAAGGACGAAGCCAAGAAGGGCCGGAAAAAGCCGATGGCCGGTTTCATCGCGGGCCGCACGGCGCCTCCTGGCCGCACCATGGGTCACGCAGGTGCTGTGATCTCCGGAGGCAAAGGTGGTGCGGAAGACAAGATCGCTGCGATGGAAGAGGCCGGTATCAAGGTGTCTCCGTCCCCGGCGAAGCTCGGCGAGACTCTTCTCGAAGTCTTGAAGGGCTAAAAGGCACGAAATCGCTTTTTGCAGAGCGGAAAGTCTTTACGTTTTGCTCTGCATATAGTCAGGATTGATCAAGACGCTCGGCGTCTTGATCATATTTGAGGGGCCCGGGCATGCGGCGCGGGTCTGAAAACGAACCCGGAGCGGGCTTTTAGGCCTTCAGGCCTTGGGGTCCGGCGAACATAAAGGGCGGGGGCAACCCTCCGCTGGGTGGACATGGCACGGCAGGAAGCGAACAACGTATTCGCACTGACGTCGTTGCTTTACGGCGCCAACGCAGCCTACATCGAAGACCTCTACGCACAGTACAAGACCGACCCGAATTCGGTGGATGCCGAATGGCGTGACTTCTTTGCTGCGTTTCAGGACGAGAAAGAAGCGGTTCTCAAGGAAGCGCGTGGCGCGACCTGGAAGCGCAAGGACTGGCCGATTGAAGCCAACGGCGACCTCGTCAACGCATTTGACGGCAATTGGGCGCCGATTGAAAAACAACTCGGCGACAAGCTGAAGAAAAAAGCCGAAGCGGCGGGGACGGCCGTCTCTGAGGCGGAGGTACATCAGGCAACGCGTGATTCGGTCCGCGCCCTGATGATGATCCGTGCTTACCGCATGCGCGGTCACCTGCACGCCGATCTTGATCCGCTGGGCCTTGCGGGTAAGGGCGATCATGAAGAACTGCATCCCTCATCGTACGGTTTTACTGAGGAGGACTGGGACCGAAAGATCTTCATCGACCACGTTCTGGGCCTTGAATACGCGACCATCCGTGAGATGCTCGACATCTTGAAGCGGACCTATTGCTCGACGCTCGGCGTCGAGTTCATGCATATCTCTGACCCGGCTGCAAAATCTTGGATCCAGGAGCGCATTGAAGGGCCGGACAAGCAAGTCGCCTTCACCCGTCAGGGCAAGCGCGCGATCTTGAACAAACTTGTCGAGGCCGAGGGCTTCGAGAAATTTCTGGATGTGAAGTACACCGGTACGAAGCGCTTTGGCCTTGATGGCGGGGAAGCGTTGATCCCGGCATTGGAGCAGATCATCAAGCGTGGCGGCCAGATGGGCCTGAAGGATATCGTCCTTGGCATGGCTCACCGCGGGCGCCTCAACGTACTCACTCAAGTGATGGGCAAGCCACATCGCGCGGTGTTCCACGAGTTCAAAGGTGGCTCCTTCGCACCGGACGACGTCGAAGGCTCGGGTGATGTGAAGTATCACCTCGGGGCCTCTTCCGACCGGTCGTTCGACGACAATGACGTTCACCTCTCCTTGACCGCGAACCCGTCTCATCTGGAAATCGTAAATCCTGTTGTTTTGGGCAAAGTGCGCGCTAAGCAGGATCAACTCGCCGCGCAAGAAGACGGTACCTTCATTGAAACGACGGAAGTTGACCGATCAACTGTGCTGCCGTTGTTGCTGCATGGCGATGCGGCCTTCGCGGGTCAAGGCGTCGTTGCGGAGTGTTTTGGCCTGTCTGCATTGCGCGGTCACCGGACTGGTGGGTCGATCCATGTGATCATCAACAACCAGATTGGCTTCACCACGAACCCGCGGTATTCACGGTCATCGCCATATCCGTCAGATATGGCCAAGGTGATTGAAGCACCGATCCTGCACGTGAATGCTGACGATCCTGAAGCTGTGACATTCGCAGCGAAAATTGCGATCGAATTCCGCCAGACGTTCGGGCGTCCGGTCGTGATCGACATGATCTGTTACCGCCGCTTTGGTCACAATGAAGGCGATGAGCCAGCGTTCACGCAGCCGCTCATGTACCGAAAGATCCGCAAACACGCCACGACGCTTCAACTATATTCGGAGCGGTTGGTTAAAGAGGGTGTGGTCAGCGCGGAAGAAGTCGAGGCGATGAAGGCCGAATGGCGCAATCACCTTGATACCGAATTCGATTCGGGCCAAGCGTATAAGCCAAACAAGGCCGATTGGCTGGATGGCAAGTGGGCCGGTTTGAAGCGTGCGGAAGGCGAGGACGACCCACGGCGTGGGCAAACCGGACTGCCGCTCAGCGAGCTCAAGGAGCTTGGCCGGGCTTTGACGCATGTGCCGGAGGATTTCAACATCCATCGCACTATTGCCCGGTTCATGAAAAACCGGGAGCGCATGATCGAGACCGGGCAGGGGATCGACTGGGCAACGGCCGAAGCTCTGGCCTTCGGTGCTCTCCTGAGAGAAGGGCATCCGGTGCGGCTTTCGGGGCAGGACTGTGAACGGGGAACATTCTCCCAACGCCATTCGGTGCTCTACGACCAGGAGAATGAGAGCCGTTACATTCCGCTCAACCATGTCGGAGAGCATCAGCAGCGCTACGAGGTCATCAACTCGATGCTCTCTGAAGAGGCGGTGCTCGGTTTTGAATATGGCTATTCGCTCGCGGAACCGCGCGCTTTGACCATGTGGGAAGCCCAGTTCGGCGATTTTGCCAATGGAGCGCAAGTTCTCTTCGACCAGTTTATCTCGTCCGGCGAACGAAAGTGGCTGCGTATGTCCGGTCTCGTGTGCCTTCTGCCGCATGGCTACGAAGGGCAGGGTCCTGAGCACTCTTCAGCGCGCCTGGAGCGTTTCCTGCAAATGTGTGCTGAAGACAACATGCAGGTGGCAAACTGCACGACTCCGGCAAACTACTTCCACATTCTGCGCCGGCAGCTGAAGCGGGATATCCGCAAGCCGCTGATCCTGATGACGCCGAAATCGCTGCTCCGGCACAAGAGAGCGGTGTCCAGTCTCGAAGAGATGGGCGAAGATTCGACCTTCCACCGTCTGCTTTGGGATGATGCGGAAATGGGTACATCGGAAACCAAGCTGGTTGCCGATGACAAGATCCGGCGCGTGGTGATGTGTTCGGGCAAGGTCTATTTTGATCTTTTGGAAGAGCGCGAAAAACGCGGTATCGACGACGTTTATCTTCTGCGCGTTGAGCAGCTCTATCCGTTCCCGAAAAAGGCGTTGATGATGGAACTGGCGCGCTTCCCGCAGGCCGACATGGTTTGGTGCCAGGAAGAGCCGAAGAATATGGGCGGCTGGTTCTTTGTTGAGCCTTACATTGAATGGGTGCTCGAACAGATTGATGCTCAGAAAAAACGTCCGGTCTATGCAGGACGTCCAGCAATGGCGTCGACTGCAACCGGCCTTATGTCCACCCACCTTGCACAATTGAGAGCGTTGCTTGACGACGCATTCGACACCTGATCCTCCTCCGGGCCAACCGGCCCGGATTTTCACGGAATTGGCCAGGAACTTTAAGAGAAGGCAACCATGGCAACCGAAATCCGCGTGCCCACTTTGGGCGAATCCGTATCTGAAGCTACCATCGCGCAGTGGTTCAAAAAACCAGGTGATGCCATCTCGGTGGACGAGCCGCTTGTGGAGCTTGAGACCGACAAGGTGACCGTCGAGGTGCCGGCACCGGCGTCTGGCACGCTCGAGAGCATTGTAGTAAAAGAGGGCGACACGGTCGAAGTCGGCGCGCTCCTCGGTCAAATCGCAGAAGGTGGAGCGGCTGGCGCGTCAGCATCTACGGCAGCGAAAGGCGATACCAAGGCCGGGTCGCCGGAACAACAGGCACCCGCCGCTGACCAGATTGTGGATGTGCTGACGCCGAGCGCAGGTGAATCGGTAACCGAAGCGGAAGTCGGCTCTTGGAGCGTTAACGTCGGCGATGTCGTAAAGGCGGACGATACGCTGGTTGAGCTGGAAACCGACAAGGCAGCCCAGGAAGTACCGGCGCCGGTCGCTGGAAAAGTCGTCAAGATCGCCGCCGAAACGGGTGCAACGGTCGAACCCGGGGCGCTGCTATGCCAGATTGACACGTCAATCGTAGGCGGTGCCTCAGCGCCAGCAAAATCAGAGGCGCCTCAAGCAGCAGAAACGGCACCCGCTGCCTCGCCGGGAACGGATATGCCTCCCGCGCCTTCTGCCTCCAAGATGATGGCGGAAAACAATCTTTCTGCAGACCAGGTCTCGGGCTCGGGAAAACGCGGCCAAGTGCTGAAGGGGGATGTGATCAACGCGATTGCTTCCGGTGCGACTGCTCCATCGTCAGCGTCTGCACCTTCCGCTGCGTCGCGTGGTCCGGTGGCAGCAGAAGACGAGCCGCGTGAAGAACGTGTGCGCATGACCAAGCTGCGCCAGACCATTGCGCGCCGCTTGAAAGACGCTCAAAACACAGCCGCCATGCTGACCACTTACAACGAAGTGGACATGGGACCGGTGATGGAGCTGCGCAAGCAGTACAAGGACCTGTTC
The DNA here is from genome assembly GCF_007830545.1 of Roseibium hamelinense. GTDB lineage: Bacteria > Pseudomonadota > Alphaproteobacteria > Rhizobiales > Stappiaceae > Roseibium > Roseibium hamelinense. Next base: position 197,736 of record NZ_VLLF01000005.1, on the reverse strand, counting down.
GAGAAGAAGCACGGCGTGAAGCTTGGCTTTATGGGGTTCTTTACCAAGGCGGTGACCCATGCGCTGAAAGAAGTCCCGGCCGTGAACGCCGAGATTGACGGCACGGACATCATCTACAAGAACTTCTGCCACGTCGGCGTTGCCGTTGGCACCGACAAGGGTCTTGTTGTTCCGGTCGTGCGGGACGCGGACCAGATGAGCATTGCCGAGGTTGAAAAGGAAATCGGCAACCTGGGCCGCAAGGCGCGGGACGGCAAGCTCGGCATGGCCGACATGACCGGCGGCACCTTCACCATTTCCAATGGCGGTGTCTATGGCTCGCTCATGTCCTCGCCGATCCTGAATGCGCCGCAGTCCGGCATCCTCGGCATGCACAAGATCCAGGAACGCCCGATGGCCGTGAACGGTCAGGTGGTGATCCGCCCGATGATGTATCTGGCGCTGTCCTATGACCACCGGATCGTCGACGGCAAGGAAGCCGTGACCTTCCTGGTCCGGGTCAAGGAAAGCCTGGAAGATCCGCAGCGCCTGGTTCTGGACCTCTGATTTCAGGCACGTAAAAAAGGACCGCGCCGATGACCCTGGAATTTCTGATCGCCGCTTTCATCGTGGTTTTCGTTCCAGGCACCGGCGTAGTCTATACAGTGGCCGTTGGCCTTGGAAAAGGCCGGCGGGCCAGCCTTGCGGCGGCTTTCGGCTGCACGCTTGGCATCGTGCCGGCCATTGTCGCGTCCCTGATTGGCGTTTCGGCCCTCTTGCACACAAGTGCGCTCGCGTTCCAGATCGTGAAATACGCGGGCGTGGCCTATCTGCTGTATCTGGCCTGGCAAACCCTGCGTGACAGCGGACCAATGGACCTGAAGGCCGACCGGGCGGGTGGCAAAAGTCTCCTCGGCATTGCCACAAGCGGCACCTTGATCAATGTCCTCAATCCGAAACTCACGATGTTCTTCCTGGCGTTTCTGCCACAGTTCGTCGATCCGGCAGCGGGCAACGCAACAGCGCAGATGCTTGCCATGAGCGGTGTTTTCATGGCCATGACATTCGCGGTTTTCATCGTTTACGGCCAATTCGCGGCGCTTGTGGGTGAGCGGGTTCTGCGCAGCGACCGGGTTCTCACCTGGATGCGCCGCTCCATTGCCGCAACCTTTGCAGCTTTCGGCGCGCGCCTGGCCTTTGCGGAACGCTAGGGTGAAATAAGGGGGGACGGCATCTTGAACAGGTCTGGACTTAAGCTTGTGCAGATGGTCTGCCGTCTCGCCATCCTGGCGGTTATGGCCGCGCCGCTCATTGGCGCCGGTCTGGGTTTCCATCCGTCCGGGCAAGCGGCCGCGCGAACCGCTGACCTCCAGCGTATCGTTGGGACCTATTCGGTTGAGGGGCAAAATCCGAATGGCACGCGGTATCAGGGAACGGCAACGATTTCGCTGAACGGCCCGGCGGTTGAGATGCGCTGGAACATCGCCGGTGAACAGTTTAGCGGGACCGGGGCACTGGTGCAGGGGATCCTGACCATTGACTGAGGGGCGGCCGAACCCGTGGTGTACAAGGTCAATCCGAATGGCACTCTCACAGGCGTGTGGGCCGGCGGTCAGGGCTCCGAAACGCTGTCTCCGCGCCGATAGGCGGGTGTCTGAAGAGGTTAGGCGCCAAAACCATAAAAGCGGGGCGAGGGCTTGACCTCCCGCTTCGATCCAGGCCCGTATCAGGGCGAACTCACAAGCTATGAAACAAAAGGCGAGCGAAATGGCTCAATATGATCTCATTGTCATCGGAACAGGACCTGGCGGATATGTCTGCGCCATCAAGGCAGCGCAACTCGGCCTGAAGACGGCTGTCGTGGAAAAGCGGGCAACGCTCGGCGGCACCTGCCTCAACATCGGCTGTATTCCGTCAAAGGCGATGCTGCATTCATCGGAAATGTTCCATGAATCGGGCCACAGTTTCGAGAAAATGGGCATCAAGGTTGCCAAGCCGAAACTCGACTTGTCGGCGATGATGGCGAACAAGCAGGAGGTCGTCGATGCCAACGTCAACGGTATCTCCTTCCTGATGAAGAAGAACAAGATCGATGTTCACCACGGCACCGGCAAGGTTCTGGGTCAGGGCAAGGTCGAGGTCACATCGGAGGACGGCAAGTCCAGCACGCTGGAGACCAAGAACATCGTGATTGCGACCGGCTCCGATGTTATGCCGCTGCCGGGCGTTGAGGTTGACGAGAAACAGATTGTGTCTTCGACCGGCGCGCTGGAGCTGGAAAAGGTTCCGGGCAAGATGGTGGTCGTTGGCGGCGGTGTGATCGGCCTTGAGCTTGGCTCCGTGTGGAGCCGGTTGGGCGCCGAGGTGACCGTTGTCGAGTTCATGGACAAGATCCTTGGTCCGATGGACGGCGATGTGTCTAAGCAGTTCCAGCGGATCCTGAAGAAGCAGGGCCTTGAGTTCAAACTGTCCTCCAAGGTCACCGGCGTTGAGAAGAAGGGCAAGAGCCTGAACGTCACGGTCGAGCCGGCCGCGGGCGGCGACGCCGAGGTGCTGCAGGCCGACATCGTCCTGGTGTCCATCGGGCGGAAGCCTTACACCGAAGGACTGGGGCTTGATGCGGCCGGTGTTGCCACGGACGACCGGGGCCGGGTGAAGATCGACGCCCATTACAAGACCAATGTCGACGGCATCTATGCCATTGGCGATGTCGTCGTGGGCCCGATGCTGGCGCACAAGGCCGAGGATGAAGGCGTCGCGGTTGCCGAGATCCTTGCCGGTCAGGCCGGACATGTGAACTATGATGTCATTCCGAACGTGGTCTACACCCAGCCGGAAGTCGCCTCTGTCGGCAAGACCGAAGAGGAACTCAAAGCCGCGGGCATCAATTACAAGACCGGCAAGTTCGCGTTTTCCGCCAATGGCCGCGCGCGGGCGATGAACGCCACGGACGGGTTTGTGAAGGTTCTGGCGGATGCCGAGACCGACCGGGTTCTGGGCGCCCACATAGTCGGGTTCGGCGCTGGCGACATGATCCACGAGGTCGCCGTCCTGATGGAGTTTGGCGGATCGTCCGAAGATCTCGGCCGCACCTGCCACGCACACCCGACCATGTCCGAAGCAGTCAAGGAAGCGGCCATGGGCGTTTTCGCCAAGCCGATCCATTCTTAACCGCGGCACGGGATTGTATAAGAAAGCCGGGTTCAACACCCGGCTTTTTCGGTTGAGTTCCTAACCAGCGCTCGATTCGTGTTAGCGTCGAAGCGCTCTTGATTTTGCAAGGAGGACCTAAATGCCGGCTCAAAGCTATTTTGTTACGTCTGGACTTTGGTTCGTCCTTCTGTTCACGGGAACTGGACATACGGGGGTCTATGCAGCGCCTCTTCCCGAAGGGCCCTTCTTTCAAACCTGTACGGAAGTGTCAGTCAAAGGTGAGTGGATTACGGCCAAGTGCATGCCTAATGAAACTGTAAAAGATGACATGGGAAGCTGGACGCCCACTCGGCTCGACATGTCGACGTGTGAGCGAATCGCGGGGTCCGTCGTTTTGGAAAATGACAAGGGCCGGCTTGCCTGTAAGACCAAAGACCCGCACGCGGGGTAATCATCTCAAACGGTGAAAGTGCTGCACAGGAAACGGCTATAGGCCAGGACGTGGCCAGCTAGTGTTCGCCTGAACAAAGCGTGTGGTCGGCAAACGCTTTGAGCACTTGGCAATCGGCAGCTCTGGTTCCACCTTCGCAACTCGAAGAGATCCGCTCCAGTTCCACCTCAAGTTTTTGCAATTGCCGGATACGACTGCGGACCTCACGCAGCTGTTCTTTCGCGATTCTGTCGGCATCTGCGCAGGGTTGGTCCGGCCGCTCTGACAAGGCAAGCAACGCCCGGATCGCGGTCATTGGCAATCCCATATTGCGCGCATGCCGGATAAATGCGAGGCGCTCCAGGTCCTTCTGAAAGTAACGCCGCTGGTTGCCCTGCGTCCGCACGGGGGTATCGATCAGGCCTTCTTTCTCATAGTAGCGAATTGTCGGCACTTTCACGCCGGTTTTCCTGGCCAAGTCTCCGATCGAAAAATCCATAGGCGCCTCTTGAACCTCTAGTCACTAGAGCCTCTACCTATGCATGCAGACAGGAAATGGCCAGTAAAAACGGGAGAACAAAATGGGTGCCGGCTGCGGACAAAGCCATGAGGCAACATTTGAAGGGGTATCGCGGGATTATAAGCAGCGCCTCTGGATCGTGATCTTTTTGAATGCTGCCATGTTTGCAGTGGAAATGGCGGCTGGTCAGGCGGCAGGTTCAAAAGCGCTTCAGGCTGATGCTTTGGACTTTTTCGGTGACGCGCTGACTTACGGCTTGTCGCTTGCTGTGATCGGAGCTTCGCTCAAGATCCGTGCAACCGCAGCTCTGACCAAGGGCGTCAGCTTGTTGGCCATGGGGCTCTGGGTCTTCGGCTCAACAGCCTACCAAGTTCTTGTCCTCGGCGTTCCACAAGCCGGTATCATGGGTAGTATAGGCTTTCTCGCGCTGCTGACGAATCTCGCAAGCGTGTTGATTTTGGTGCGTTATAGGGACGGCGACGCAAATGTTCGGTCTGTATGGCTGTGTTCCCGAAATGATGCGATCGGAAATGTTGCGGTCATGGTTGCCGCACTCGGCGTATGGGGAACATCGACAGGTTGGCCGGACCTCATTGTCGCAGGTCTCATGGCCGCGCTTTTTTTGAACTCTGCATCACAGATTCTGGTGCAGGGAGTGCGAGAGTACCGGAAGGGTTCCATTGCGCATGGGGCATCTTAGTAATGTCAAAAAAACTCTAAGGCGCTGGCATGGGCCGCTTGCCAGCGCCTTATGAAAGTAATGGAGAGATCACTCGGCGGGCGCCTCGGCGGCTTCCGGCATGATCGCCATTTCTTTGATGGTTTCGACGCTCAAGTCGTTTGTCGCAATTGAAACGTTGCTATCGTCCGCAGTCGGAGCTGTTGCGACCGTTATTTTTTCGCTTTCGGCAGACTTCATCCAAGAGCAAGCACTTGCCGGAGCGATGGCAAAGGCAGAGGTTGCTATAACAGCGAGTGTCAGGGAAAGGATACGCATTGGCTTCTCCATCCATGAGTGCTGCACACCATAGTGCAGTATTCCGTAAGGTAAGTTATTTATGGAAAGAGGCAAGCCAAGAGAATGACTAAAAATTGCGCAAACTGAACGTCTATTTTGTCACTTGCGGCGCAGGTTAAAAGTGGTTTCCCGCATTGGGATCTCAGGATCATGTGCAATATCAATCACATGAGTGTCGAGTATGTCGCCAAAACTGCGCACTGAAATGACTTTTGCCCCTAAAAATCCGATCAGCTCGACACGGAACCCCCCGCCCTCCCGCATTTCGGCCTTGGTCCAACCCCATTTGCAGTCGCGCGGGATGCAAGATGTGAAAGCACGTATGCGCGCCTGTACTGTGTCATCAATACAGGTCGTTTCAACCTCGATGCGAGTAATTTCCTTGGCCTCGGCGTCGGGGTTGACCCACACGCCATCTTCCGGGAGCGGGCAATACACACGCGCCTCCGCCGGCATGGCAGACCAAACGACGACTGCAAAAAGGGCAAAAACATAACCGCGCAACACACACTCCGTTGCTGTGACGACAGTGTGCAAGTATACCAGAAAGCTCGTTAAGGTGTTATTAAGACTGCTGCAAGTTCGTTGCAGCTTGCCAAACAGAACAAGGCCCGGTTGACGTTTTGAAACGTGCAATCCGGGCCTGGTTACAAAGTCAATCTAGGTGGGCTCAGCGCTTGTGTGCGCCGACCAAACCTTCGCGCTGGGCGAGCTTGCGCGCAGCCTTGCGGGCGCGGCGAACAGCTTCAGCCTTTTCACGGGCGCGTTTCTCAGACGGCTTCTCAAAAGCCTTCCGGGTTTTCATTTCACGGAATACGCCTTCGCGCTGCAGCTTTTTCTTCAGCACGCGAAGGGCTTGGTCGACATTGTTGTCGCGAACAAGTACTTGCAAGTTCTCTCCTGAATTCTGCCGACGAGCGCCGGTAGACCGGGCAGCCGCCGTGGTTAAGCGTGATCAAAAACGCTGTGGAAGGCCGGGACACTAGCAGCTTTTTTGAAAAATGCACCCCCTTTCCGACGAAAAAAGGCGAATTTACCGGAAGATTCTGCGAATTATTGGCGTGGATGCGCCTTGTCATAGGCCTCCAGCAAGCGCTGGCTGTCAATCTCGGTGTAAATTTGCGTGCTGGACAGGCTCGCATGCCCCAACAATTCCTGAATTGTCCTTAGGTCACCGCCTCCGGAAAGAAGATGCGTCGCAAAGGAATGACGTAAAGCGTGAGGGGTAGCTGTGTTTGGCAAACCAAGTGCACCACGTAGCTTCTCCATTGCCAGCTGGATGATGCGCGGGTTCAGCGGGCCCCCGCGGGCGCCAACAAAGAGCGGCCCATCGGGAGAGATGCTGTAAGGGCAGAGTTTTTGGTACTCGGCGATCGCCTGCCCAACCACCGGCAATGTCGGCACAATGCGCTCCTTACCGCCCTTTCCGAGGATACGGATCGTCCTTGTTTCAGGCGTCGGCGCGGTTTTCCCCGTCAAAGAAAGAGCTTCAGCCAACCGTAAACCGCATCCGTAGAGCAAGGTCAAAACCGCCGTGTTCCGCGCCTGGATCCATGCGGCCTGCTCCATTACCAAGTCGCCGCCGACGATGGTTTTGGCGTCCTTCGGGGAGACCGGCTTGGGCAGGGATTTCCCGGAGTTGGGCGGGCGGATCGCGTCGGATGCCGCAGCATTGATTTCGCCTTGCTTTTCCAAGAATTTCAGGAACGATCGGATCCCGGCAAGTCCGCGCGCGAGTGAACGGCTCTGGACACCTGCCTTCCTGCGCGTTGCCAGAAAACTCCTGAAATCGGCTGGCCTGAGTGTTTCAAGATCCGAAATTGACGGCGAACCACCCAGGTGGTTTGTCAAAAAACGCAGAAATTGTTCCAGGTCCCGTTCATACGCAGTGAGCGTTTTGTCTGCGAGGCGACGCTCATCGGACAAGTGGTCTTGCCACGCTTCAATGCGCGCCAGAACGTCTTTTTGGGCAAAAATAAGAACCGCGCCCGGATTGGAGGAATTACTCATACCACTTTCATGCCTGAAACAGGCAAGAGAATTGTTAATGACAATAATTCCGGACACAAAAAACCCGGCCGCAGCGGCCGGGTTTTGGTTCTTTTTGACCGGTTCCGAAAGTCAGAGAATGCTTTGGCCGGTCTTTGCCCAATCTGTCAGAAATGCATCCAGACCCTTGTCGGTCAGCGGGTGCTTCACGAGCGCTTTAAGCGTTGCCGGCGGAACGGTTGCGACATCGGCCCCAATGATAGCGCATTCGCGAACGTGATTCGGCGTACGGATGGAGGCCGCCAGAATCTCGGTCTCAAATCCGAAATTGTCATAGATCACGCGAATTTCACGGATCAGCTCAAGACCGTCCATATGGATGTCATCAAGCCGTCCAATGAACGGCGAGATGTAGGTCGCACCCGCTTTTGCGGCCAAAAGGGCCTGATTGGCCGAAAAACAGAGAGTGACATTTGTCTTAGTGCCGTCCTCCGTCAGCTGTTTACAGGCTTTCAAGCCGTCGAATGTCAGAGGAAGCTTGATCACCACATTGTCGGCAATATTGCGCAGCTCGTGCGCTTCCTTGATCATGGTTTCGAAGTCCGTTGCTGCGACTTCGGCCGAAACGTCGCCCTTTGTGATTCCGCAGATCTCTTTAATGACATCCTTGAACTGACGGCCGGATTTTGCGATGAGCGACGGGTTTGTGGTCACCCCGTCCAGCAGTCCGGTGGCTTCCAGTTCCTGGATTTCTGCGGTGTCAGCGGTGTCTACGAAGAACTTCATTCATTGCTCCCTTAGGCCCGGCGTCAGCCTCGCACCCTGCAGGTGCATCGACCTGCCTTTGATCTCTTATCGGCGCCTGTTTACCTTAGGATGGAGCGGATAAGAAGCCCGATTCGGAGCGAAAATTCTTCTTGTCGCCAGGCGCTGCGGGATGCGGCCATAGGTTTTGGCGGTGAAACAGGACACGGGAAGGCCTGAAGCGTGTTGTTTGATAAACCGGACGCGGAACCGGACAATATTGCCAGCGTTTTGGTTCCGGTCGCTGTGCCCGGCGCATATACTTATCTCGTTCCACCAGGCGAACAGGTTCAGCCGGGAACAATCGTGCGGGTGCCACTCGGCACACGGGAGGTTGTCGGCGCAGTGTGGGACATCGAGCCTGATGTGGCCATCAATCCCAAAAAGCTGAAAACCATCACACACATTTATAAGGACGCGCGGCCTCTTGATGCAAATCTGAGGCGGTTTGTCGATTGGGTCGCAAATTGGACATTGGGCGCACCCGGTATGGTTTTGCGGATGGTGCTTCGATCCGAAGAAGCGCTTTTGCCGGAGGCACCTGTTCCCGGTGTGCGCCGTATTGAAGGGGCAGAACCGGACCGCATGACAAGCGCTCGTCAGCGCGTGCTAGCTACGATGGAGGACGGGCTAGCCTGGACAAAAAGCGGGCTCTCGCATGCCGCCGGAGTAAGTGGCTCGGTCATTGACGGCTTGCTTCATCAAGGTGTTCTTGAGGTGGTGTCGTTGCCAGCAGCATTGCCGACACCGCCGCCCGATATCGATTTCGCAAGAACGAATCTCAACCCAGCCCAGCGACGCGCAGCGGATCAACTGATTGCGGCCTTTGATGAAGGCGGTTCGATATCGCTTGTAGATGGGGTCACGGGTTCGGGGAAAACAGAAGTCTATTTTGAGGCGATTGCCGAAGCCATGCGCCGCGGAAAGCAAGCGCTTATCCTGCTGCCTGAAATAGCCCTGACTGAACAGTTTCTGCGGCGCTTTGAAAAGCGATTTGGGGTCTATCCAGCGGAATGGCATTCTGAAATCACGCCGAAAAAACGGGGAAGGGTCTGGCGCGGGGCGGCAAGCGGCGATGTTCGGGTCGTGATTGGAGCGCGATCTGCCTTGTTCCTTCCGTTTGTCGATCTTGGCTTGATCATCGTCGATGAAGAGCATGATGCGGCCTTCAAACAGGACGATCGTGTCCCCTACAGCGCGCGGGATATGGCCGTTGTACGCGGGCATATTTCCAAATTCCCGGTAATACTGGCCTCGGCCACGCCATCCGTCGAAAGCCGTGTGAATGCGGATCTTGGACGCTACCGCCATCTTGTCTTGCCTGAACGGGCGACAGGGGCGGCTATGCCGGAATTGCATGCGATTGACATGCGGCACGAGGGGCCGGAGCGCGGGCACTGGATCGCACCAAGACTGCTGGAAGCGATTAAGGGAGCGTACGGGGATGGTGCGCAGACGCTGCTTTTCCTAAATCGGCGTGGTTACGCGCCATTGACGCTTTGCCGGACCTGCGGCCATCGCTTTCAATGCGGCCATTGCAGCGCGTGGTTGGTCGAGCACCGGTTTCAAAAACGCCTCGTGTGTCATCATTGCGGCCATTTTGAAAAAGTGCCCGAAAGCTGCCCGTCCTGCGGCACAGTTGATTCGCTTGTGGCCTGCGGGCCAGGTGTTGAACGCATTGCCGAGGAAGTTTGCAGTAAGTTTCCTGAAGCGCGTGTGCTTGTTCTGTCTTCGGATCTGCCGGGCGGCCCTGACCGTCTGCGCCGTGAGATGAAAATCGTCGAGGAAGGCGGCGCTGATATCGTCATAGGGACACAGCTGGTCGCCAAGGGGCACAATTTCCCGAAGATGCGGGTCGTCGGTGTTATTGATGCTGACCTCGGCCTTGCAAATGGAGACCCGCGCGCAGCGGAAAAAACGTTCCAGCTTCTTGGGCAGGTGACCGGGCGCGCCGGACGTGTCACCGGTGGCGGCTTGGGTTTTTTGCAAACCTACTCACCTGACCATCCGGTGATATCGGCCCTTCTGTCATCAAATATGGACGATTTTTACACGGCCGAAATCGCAGCCCGCAGGGCCGCGGGATTGCCGCCATTCGGCCGCTTGGCCGCAGTCATCGTTTCGGGGCCAGATAAGGTGTTTGCCGATGGGTATGTACGGTCCCTGTCGCGCGCAGCGCCTCGGGTCCAGGCCGTTACTATTCTCGGTCCAGCCGAGGCTGCTCTCGCTATGGTTCGCGGACGATACCGGTTCCGGCTACTTGCCATAGCCCCACGTCAGTTCGATCTGCAAGGATATATGCAGCACTGGCTGGACTGCGGCCCAAAACCGACAAAAGGTTTGAGGGTTCAGATTGATATCGATCCGCAACACTTCCTCTAGGGGCCGACAATCTCGCCGCGGCACGGGCGGGCCAAGTGCATTGTGTTTCCCGGTAATCATGACACAGTGAGGTTTGTTCTGATTTGGAGGACGTTCCGTGACATACATCCAGGGATTTTTGGCGCCGGTGAAGACGGACAAAAAAGCCGAGTACAAGACGATTGCAGAGAACTCCTGGGCACTTTTCTAGGAGTATGGCACCTTAAACAGTGTCGAGGCGTGGGGCGCCGACGTTCCCGATGGCGGTAAAGTTGGAGCCAGGTGAAACGGTCGTCTTTTCCTGGATCGTGTGGCCCGACAAACAAACTGCAGATGCAGCAATGGCACGCATGCCGGAAGACTCGCGATGGGAAACTGTCATGCCTGATGCTGATCAGGTTTTCAGCATGAAGCGTATGATCTTCGGCGGGTTTGAACCGCTGCTTGAGACCTCGCGTGTGGATTCTGCGTTCCTGCGAGATATCTGCCTCGCCAAATCGATTCCGCAGGGTTTGTCGTTATGTGGATGGCAATCGTCTAAAGGTTTATGACACCCGTGATCCGTTGATTGGAAAGTGTTTTTGAGCATGGAAGACAAAAAACGCCTTCGAATCGACGTAAACACCCGCCGGGTGAAGTTGCACAGTTGAAAACCCTGTGCTAATTGAGGCGCGGCTTTGGGGGAGCGGTTTAACCGTCATACCTTCTGACCCTGAATTCACTCATTTTTTCAATGCCTTGCGGCCGTCCTGGTTTAGCGGGGCTTGAAATGCGTCAGAGAGCTCGGACCTGGTGACTGACAACGTATCTCTCGTATCTGGTGTGGCGAAGCGATATGCCTCCGCTCTTCTCGATCTTTCCGAGGAGCAAGGCGTGACGGCTGACGTGGAGCGGGATCTCAACACAATCGAGGGGTTCCTCGACGAAAGTTCAGATCTCGACCGTCTTGTGAAAAGCCCCGCTTTTAGTGCCGAAGAGCAAGTTGCTGCTCTATCCGCACTTCTCGACAAGGCAGGCATAAAAAGTCTTGCTGCAAATTTTGTGAAGCTGGCTGCTCAAAACAGGCGCCTCTTCGTTCTTCCGGGCATGATCGCGGCATACAAAATGCTACTGGCCGAAAAGCGCGGCGAGGTCACAGCTGAGGTGACGTCTGCAGCGCCGATGTCGGACGCTCATGCCTCTGCTTTGAAAGACGCCTTATCGGCGAGTTCAGGCAAAAATGTTAACATCACAGCGAAAGTCGACCCTGCTCTAATTGGTGGTCTGGTTGTCAAACTGGGCTCCCGCATGGTTGATACGTCGCTGCGTACCAAACTCAACTCACTTAAGTTCGCGATGAAAGAGGTCGGCTGATGGATATTCGGGCCGCGGAAATTTCCGCCATCCTCAAGGACCAGATCAAGAACTTCGGCCAGGAAGCCGAGGTTTCTGAAGTTGGTCAGGTGCTGTCCGTCGGTGACGGTATTGCTCGTGTCTACGGGCTGGACAAGGTCCAGGCCGGTGAGATGGTCGAGTTCCCTGGTGGCATCAAGGGCATGGCCCTTAACCTGGAAGCCGACAACGTCGGTGTGGTTATCTTTGGATCCGACCGTGACATTCAGGAAGGCGACACAGTCAAGCGGACCGGCGCCATCGTGGAAGTGCCGGTTGGTAAAGGTCTTCTGGGCCGCGTTGTCGACCCGCTCGGCAATCCGATCGATGGTAAAGGACCGATTGAGGCAACTGAAAAGCGCCGTGTGGACGTCAAGGCGCCAGGCATCCTGCCGCGCAAGTCCGTGCACGAGCCAATGTCGACCGGCCTCAAGGCAATCGACGCTCTGATCCCTGTTGGCCGTGGCCAGCGCGAGCTCGTGATCGGCGACCGCCAGACCGGCAAGACCGCGATCATTCTCGACACCTTTTTGAACCAGAAGCCGCTTCACTCTTCTGACAATGAGGATGACAAGCTCTACTGCATCTATGTTGCGGTCGGTCAGAAGCGGTCAACCGTTGCACAGTTCGTCAAGACACTGGAAGATAACGGCGCACTCGAGTACTCAATCGTCGTTGCCGCTACCGCATCCGACGCGGCGCCGCTCCAGTTTTTGGCACCGTTTGCCGGTTGCGCAATGGGCGAGTTCTTCCGCGACAACTCCATGCACGCAGTTATCGGCTACGATGACTTGACCAAGCAGGCCGTTGCCTATCGCCAGATGTCCTTGCTTCTGCGCCGTCCGCCAGGACGTGAAGCGTTTCCGGGTGATGTTTTCTATCTTCACTCCCGCCTGCTTGAGCGCGCTGCAAAGCTCAATGAAGAAAATGGCAAGGGTTCTTTGACGGCGCTGCCAGTCATTGAGACCCAGGGCAACGACGTGTCCGCGTTTATTCCGACCAACGTGATTTCGATCACCGACGGTCAGATCTTCCTTGAAACCGATCTGTTCTACCAGGGCATCCGTCCTGCTGTGAACGTCGGTCTGTCGGTATCCCGCGTGGGGTCCTCAGCACAAATCAAGGCGATGAAGCAGGTTGCAGGTCCGATTAAGGGTGAGCTTGCACAGTATCGTGAAATGGCAGCGTTTGCTCAATTCGGTTCGGATCTGGATGCGACCACCCAGCGTCTGCTGAACCGGGGTGCACGTCTGACCGAACTCCTGAAGCAGCCGCAGTTCTCGCCGCTGAAAACCCAGGAACAGGTTGCAGTGATCTTTGCTGGTGTGAACGGCTACCTCGACAAGCTGCCGGTCGACAAGGTCCGGGCGTTTGAAGACGGTTTGCTTCTGTTCATCCGCGGTGAACATGCGGATCTTCTGGATGCGATCTGGGAAAAGAAAGCACTGGATGACGAGCTGACGGGCAAGCTAAAGACCGCGATCGACGCGTTCGCCAAGAACTTCGCCTAAACTTCACGCCGGGATAAGGAGCAGGGGCGGCCATGCCGAGCCTGAAGGACTTACGAAACCGTATCGCTTCAGTGAAAGCGACGCAGAAAATCACCAAGGCCATGCAAATGGTGGCCGCGGCGAAACTGCGTCGTGCTCAAGAAGCTGCGGAGGCTGCCCGGCCCTATGCTGAACGCATGGGTGAGGTGCTGGCCAACCTAGCTGTGGCCTTTGAGGGTCGCGATGATGCGCCGAAACTGATGGCAGGTACGGGCAATGACCAGACACATCTTTTGGTTATCGCCACGGCCGAGCGTGGTCTGTGTGGCGGTTTCAACACAAATATTGCAAAGCTCGGGCGCGAACGCGCCCGCAGTCTGATCGCGCAGGGCAAAACTGTTAAAATCCTCTGCGTTGGCAAAAAGGGTTTCGATGCGATCAAGCGCGATCTCGGGCAGTACGTCGTCGAGACGATAGAACTTCGCAGTGTGAAGCACGTTGGCTTTGCAAATGCAGATGAAATCGGCCGCAAGATACTCTCGATGTTCGAAGCGGGTGAGTTCGACGTTTGCACGTTGTTCTATTCAAACTTCAAATCTGTAATCGCGCAGGAACCGACTGCCCAGCAGCTTATTCCGGCCGATCTGCCGACAGCAGATTCTGATGCAGAGTCGGGTGCGACATCGGTTTACGAATATGAACCTGATGAAGCGGAGATCCTTGCAGATCTGTTGCCGCGTAACATCTCCGTTCAAATCTTCCGGGGGCTGCTGGAAAATGCGGCGTCCGAGCAGGGTGCGCGCATGTCTGCAATGGACAACGCTACCCGCAACGCTGGTGAAATGATCGACAAGCTTACGATCAACTACAACCGTCAGCGTCAGGCACAGATTACGACGGAACTGATTGAAATTATCTCTGGCGCGGAAGCGCTGTAACGGGATCGATACGAGGATTAGGGATATGGCTGACAAAAAAGTCGGACGGGTCACCCAGGTCATCGGCGCCGTTGTCGACGTCAAGTTCGATGACCACCTGCCGTTGACCCTGAACGCTCTTGAGCTGGACAACCAGGGCACCCGCCTGGTGCTCGAAGTTGCCCAGCACCTGGGTGAAAACACGGTTCGCACCATCGCGATGGACTCCACCGAGGGTCTGGTCCGCGGTCAGGAAGTTGTGGATACGGGATCTGCGATTGAGGTTCCGGTCGGTGACGGCACGCTCGGCCGGATCATGAACGTGATCGGCGAGCCGGTGGATGAGGGCGGCGAGATTCCGCACGAAACACGCCGTGCGATCCACCAAGAAGCCCCGGCATTCATCGACCAGTCGACGGAAGCTGAAATTCTTGTGACGGGCATTAAGGTCGTGGATCTTCTCGCGCCCTACGCCAAGGGCGGTAAGATCGGCCTGTTCGGTGGCGCGGGCGTTGGTAAAACAGTTCTCATCATGGAGCTGATCAACAATATCGCGAAAGCACACGGCGGCTACTCAGTGTTTGCCGGTGTTGGCGAACGGACCCGTGAAGGCAACGACCTTTACTGGGAAATGATCGAATCCGGCGTGAACAAGGAAGGCGGCGGAGAGGGCTCGAAAGCAGCACTCGTCTACGGTCAGATGAACGAACCTCCGGGAGCTCGTGCCCGTGTTGCCCTGACCGGCCTGACCATCGCGGAAGACTTCCGTGACAAGGGCCAGGACGTTCTATTCTTCGTCGACAACATTTTCCGCTTTACTCAGGCTGGTTCAGAGGTCTCGGCGCTTCTCGGCCGTATTCCTTCTGCAGTGGGCTACCAGCCGACGCTTGCCACCGACATGGGCGACATGCAGGAGCGGATCACGACGACGCACAAAGGTTCGATCACGTCTGTGCAAGCCGTTTACGTGCCTGCCGACGACTTGACCGACCCTGCACCGGCATCGACATTCGCACACTTGGACGCAACGACGGTTCTCAATCGTTCAATCGCGGAAAAGGGTATCTACCCGGCTGTGGATCCGCTGGATTCCACATCACGGATGCTTAGCGCGAACATCATCGGCGAGGAACACTACGAAACCGCCCGGGCGGTTCAGGTAACGTTGCAGCGTTACAAGGCCCTTCAGGACATCATTGCTATTCTCGGAATGGACGAACTTTCTGAAGAAGACAAACTCACCGTTGCGCGTGCCCGTAAGATCGAGCGTTTCCTGTCCCAACCGTTCTTTGTCGCTGAAGTCTTTACAGGTTCTCCGGGCAAGCTGGTTGCCCTCGAAGACACCATCAAGGGCTTCAAGGGGCTCGTTGAGGGCGAATACGATCATCTTCCAGAAGCGGCATTCTACATGGTCGGTTCAATCGACGAAGCGATCGAAAAAGCTCAGAAGCTGGCCGCCGAAGCCGCTTAACATGATCATGAAGCCGGACGCCCCACTTGGGCGTCCGTCCTGTTGTTTGATGGCTTGACCATCTGAATATCTAGACTGACAAGGAACATGCCGGATGGCTGAACTTTTCCAGTTTGAGTTGGTCTCACCCGAGCGCCAGCTGCTCTCCGAGCAGGTGGTTGAAGTGACCGTTCCCGGCACTGACGGGGAATTCGGCGTTCTTAAGAACCACAGCCCATTCATGTCGACAATCAAACCGGGCATCTTGAAGGTCCGCAAAGACAGCGGCGCTGTAGATGAATATTTTGTTCGCGGAGGCTTTGCCGACGTGGCCGGGTCCGGTCTGACGGTATTGGCAGAGCAGGCGGTCCCGGTATCCGAGATTAACTCTGAAATGCTGAATCAGCAGATCAGAAATGCGGAAGAAGACGTCGCCGACGCCAAGGACGACGATACGAAACAGAAAGCAGAAATGCATCTGTCTCAATTGAAAGATGTTGCGGACGCTCTGAAAGCGGCCTGATCAACTCGACAAGCTTTTTCGAAACGCGGTTTCTCACGGAGCCGCGTTTTTTTGTGTCTATAGTTGATTTGCTGGCGTTCAGAATCCTCCAAAATGAAAGGGCGCCGAAGCGCCCTTTGGAGATGCCGATAAGCCAGTGCGTCAAACAAAAGCGAGGTCGTTTTGGGAGATGATCCCCGCGTCTACGCCAAGTAGAGATATTGAATTATCTCCAAATTTAATCACAGAATCGGCGCCTGAAGCCAGTATCGTCAGATTGTCAAAGGCTGCGAATTCGCTTCGAATCGCTATGGTATCGAACCCGCTCTGGAAATCCGTAATCGTTTCTGCGTCACCGCGATTATAGATACAGAACATGTCGCTGCCCGAACCCCCGGTGTAGGTATCGTTGCCGCTGCCACCGACTAGGCGGTCATTCCCCGAACCACCGATTAAGCTATCGTCTCCGGCACCACCGTTGAGAACGTCATCAGATGACCCTCCGTCGAGTCTGTCATTCCCGCTGCCGCCGAATAACTTATCATGGCCGGCGCCTCCTACTAGCGTGTCATCTCCAGCTTTCCCGTGAAGAGTGTTGCTCGCTGCGTTGCCGAGAACCACATCGTCACCGCGCCCGCCAATTGCGTTTTCTATCACCGCGCTGTAGGCAATCGCCATATTGCCGAGGCCACCGCCTACGTTTGAATAGGTGCCATCAATTAGACTTACAAACTGATCGACTTTTCCAGCTCCCGATAGATCAATGGTGTCAACGCCACCTGCGTCCCAAAGCGTAAGGGCGTGCGGCATCGCTTGAGAAAAATCATAGACACCACCCTCGGTGGAGTTGAACCCATAGGTCGTATCGCCGGAGCGGGTTGATGTATTCGCACCGTAGAGCTGTTGCAAAGCCAGTATGTCATGCAGCATCAACGTATCCGGAAACGCACCGAACCCCAGAGACCCGTCAGCGTTGCTTTCATCAAAGTAACTCATCACGGAATATTGCTGGGTGTCTTCACGGTACTGCGCAAACGCTTCGTAGGTGATGTCGATATCCGGAGATGCATTGTAGTCCCCCGGATGGTGCAAGCCGACGGCATGGCCGATCTCGTGCATCACCGCAAAATGACTATAGGAGCCGTTTGGCAGCTCTTCTTTCGAAACACTGTTGGTGTTCAGCCAAACATCCCCTTCCCATCGGTCTGAGGCATCGGAGCCTGGGAAATAGGCATAAGCGCCCGCCCCATCCGTTGTTGAGAAATAGTTTGAGAACAACATGGACGCGTCGTCGGTATAGCCATCCGGGTTGACCCTTTCGAACTGGATGTTGGCTATTTCGGAATAGGTTGCAAGGATCGCTTCAACAGCAACCATTTGGGCAGCGGTTACTTGTTCAAAGGTTTCGGGCACTTCTGCGGCGTATTCGGGGTCGAGGTTGTTCAGTGTATCCCGGAATCCGTATGTGACCGTTGCGGGCTGGCCGGGCGTGCCCCAGGACACGCCCGGCCGCAGCAATGCGCCAGCCGCCATGTCGCCATCATAGACAGCCTTTGTACCCTCAACTGCTGACAGCCCATATTGTCCGGTTAATCCTGCTTCTCCAGCCGACACGGAAAGGAAATAGCGGCCGGAGGTCTGGGCCGTAAACGTTATTGCCGAATAGGCCCCGGGACCCGCGTCATCGTCTTCACCAATAAGCGAGCCGCTCTGGTCCAAAAGTTTCAAGTAGGGGTCTTCAAGCCTGCCTCGGCCGTCAAATGTACCGACAGCCGCGAATGTGTAGGTTTGCCCGGCCTTCAAATCGATCGCAAACCAATCACTGTCATCACCCGGAGCAAGGTGTGCCTGCACGGTAGTGAAAACCGCATTTTGAGTACCTTGCGCGATTTTTCCAGTTTCTCGCAAAACATAAGAAGTTGATGTTCCTGAAGCTGCGTCTGATGTTTCAAAGATATTCGGCACGTGTGTCCTCCAACGTGTGCAGCGCTATTCGCTAGATTGGCGCTCTTTGGAAGGCCCCACCTGGTCTGGTTTGGAGGGAGCCTGGGTTAGACACGTGATTTCGATTTGCCGAATAGCCCTTTGGATCGTAGCGGCCTTTTCGGCTTCGCTTTGGAGGGGGTTCCCCTTGACCGCTTCTTTGAGGCGTTCGATCGCGTCGCGACATGTATGAGCTAAGTAAGGTCTGTCGGGATTAACGGGCATCCTCGCCCACGCCTGTTCAAAGCTCAAGCACAAGGCAAAAGCCACGGCTGTTGCTGCTAGCCGATGTTTTCCCCCCGGCATGGAACGTTGAGCCATTGTCGCGTCTTCCCGTTGCATGCTCTTCAGACCCAGTTCGCACCAAATTCCGCCACTCGAAAAAACAATTATCACATGCATACTATCCAGATACACTTATAAATTTTAAGTTGCAATGCCAAACCTCTGAACCGGCTCCCTTGAGTTCAGGAACGTTGCTACAGCTTGGAATGAGCCGGGAAACATGGTCTTAAAAATAAAAAACCCGGCACGGAGGCCGGGTTTTAAGGTATGTGCGGCTTGTTGTTTTTGTTCCGCACGCTGTCTGCTTTTATTCTCAAGCAGCTTGAAACTTATGCAGCCCGTTTGAAGGACAGGCTCATGCCGCCGCCAGAACGGTTGCGGCGGCGCTCTTCCGGCGGAATGTAAACGATCGCGCTATGGTCGGCGCAGTATGAAACACCCGCTTCAACACGATTGGAGCATGGGAACGTGTAGTTACCAGCGTCCCCCTCTGCCCACTTGCAGCGGCCCGGACGTGGAAGGCTAAAATCAGACATGACGTATTCCTCTCAAACTCTGCAGAACGCCAAAAGCGCTCGACCATCCTCGGGAGGGAGGATCCGAACAGCTCTTGTCAAAAACGGATTTACATGCGTCCTTGGGTCGAAACAGCGTCTCTGCGTTTGTCGCCGGACACCGCAAACAAATAGGCGCTGTGTCACAAAAATGCAATAGAGTAGCTATCATAGAAGGAATGCACTGGGTGCATACCAGTCTGCGGCGTTAACCAGATCTTTAAGCTTGATCGGATGCCTTTGCTTCAGGCGAAGGAAGCTCTCCGCCGACGGCCTCCAAATCTGCCGGAGTATCAAGGTCCTGGTGGGCGGCGCTCCCGATTTCAACTTCCACAACCAGATCGGTATGCTCTCCAATAAGATGGCGAGCACCGGTATCTCCCGACAAATTCTGTAGGTCCGGAAAGAAGTTTGAGTCCCAAAGAACCGGGTTGCCGCGCTGCCCGTTCGACATAGAAAGAACGATTTGTCCTGTACCCGAACTGCGATAGGCATTCACAAGCGCTTTAAAATCCTTTGGTGTCACGAATGGCATATCGCCGAGAACAATCATGACAGCGTCGGTATCCCGCGGAAGGGCTGTGATGCCAGTCCGGATTGAGCTGGCCATACCGTCTTCAAAGTCCGGATTGTAAATAGTCTGGTGAGCGATCCCGGCAACTTGTTCTTCGATTTCCTCTGCCATGTAACCAGTCACCGCAACAATATGGTCGATTCCGGACTGCGTGAGGTGCCGAGCCGTCCGTTTTACGAGGGTCTCTCCTTCCAGCGTCGCAAGCAGCTTGTTGTGAGCGCCCATTCTTCGGGATTTGCCCGCAGCTAGCAAAACGCCAGCGATTTTCGGTTTGGAATTAGAACGTCGGGGCAAACGTGGTTGTGGTCTTGATGTAATTTCCATCAAAAGACCTCCAACCCCCATACCGGAAATGCCATGCGCGCTCACCTGAACACCCGCCAGGAGGCGGTCCAAAACCCAATCAAATCCGTTTTCTTTCGGGCTGCGCGCACACCCCGGTGCGCCTATGACCGGAAGGTCCGATACTGATCCAAGCAGAAGCAGATTGCCTGGATCGACCGGCATGCCGAAATAGTCGACGCTTCCGCCCGCTGCTATGATGGCTTTGGGAAGGACGTCGTCTCTGTCGACGACAGCGGATGCGCCAAACAACACCAAAGCCTCTGCGCCGAGTTCGATTTGCTTGGTAATCGCCCGGCTTACATCGCCGACTTCGTGATCTGTGCGGATCTCCGACACGACACTGCTGCCGCTTGCAGAAAGACGCTGTTCAAAAACACGTCTTGTCTTGTCCATGGTTGCAGGCTTGAGGTGATCGAGTGTCGTCGCAACAAGGCCAAATTTAAGCGAACTAAAAGGGAGAACTTTCAATGCGCCTTTAACGGCAACCTCGCATTTTTCCAAAACCGCGTCAGGAACCGCAAACGGAATGATTTTCGCGGTCGCGATCATGCGCCCTTGTTCAACCTTGCTATAGTTCGGAAGGGTCGCAATTGTAACGGACGGATCAACCCGGTTCGCCGCATTGATTGCCTGTTCGTCGATGACCAAAAGACCTGTGTGGTCGGCAAACAGGTTTACCCTTCCGGTAAACGCTTCATCCAGATGGACACCGCTGTCGGCGGCGGCTATTGCAAGCCGGCATGAAGCAAGGTCCTCGGTTATGTCTGTTGGCTCGAGACGGGCCACGACAATTTCCGAAATACCCGCGGACTTTAAGTGACCGATGTCCTCACTCGAGAGCAGTCGGCCCTTCTTGTAAATAGTGCCGTTCAGCTTGGTAGCATGAGCAAGGATACAACCTTGCGCATCCTCAACCGGTTGAGGGCCGAATTTCATAAGCGTTACTCAGTGCCTTTGCGCAGCGCCTTTATGATAGCGCCCAAGATTGCCACAGCAATTTCCGGCGGGCTTGCCGCGCCGATATCAAGACCGATGGGCGCATCGATGCGAGCAAGATTTCCCTCTGATGCGCCAGCCTCCATCAGACGTTCACAGCGTTTGCCGTGTGTTTTCCGGCTGCCAAGCGCGCCGACATAAAAACAATCAGCCTCAAGGGCACGTTGAAGTGGCAAATCGTCTATTTTGGGGTCATGAGTGACTGCAACCAATGCTGTGAACGCATCAAGCGGGACATCCAGCAAGGCATCTTCAGGCCATTTTGCCAGCAATGATCCGTCAGGAAACCTGTCCTCCGTTGCAAACGCCGTCCGCGGATCAATGACCGTGATATCAAAACCGGCCTGCTTTGCCATAGGTACCAGCGCTTGGGTAATATGAACGGCGCCAATAACAACGATCCGAGTTGGCGGCACATCAACGGTCAGAAAATATGTTCCGCTTCCGGTTTCTACCTGTCCGGATTTGCCGGACAGGAACCGGCTTTCAAGTTCAGAAGCCAAGGGATCGGTATCTTCAACCTCGCCCTGCCGAATGATCCTTTGGTTTCCGGTCTCAAGATGCGTCAAAAGTATCGCTGCGCGTCTCGCACTTCGCTCTGCATTCAATTGGGAAAGCAATGATAGATCCACGGATCATCCCTTATCGCTAGCAAGTTTTATGCCCAGGCAAACAAGTATGCTGCCACTGGCCCACCGGATAACAGCCTGCCAACGACTGTGCTGCGTGAGCCGTTTTTGGACCTCTGATGCAAAGAACACCGTGAAAATGTCGGCAGTGCTGAATGCCATATTCACAAGTGTCCCCAAAATGAGAAACTGCACCCAAAGCGGCAGAGCCGCTTCCGGTGATACAAACTGTGGCAAAAAGGCTATGAAAAAAACGGCAACCTTTGGATTGAGTACCTCGACCAGAACGCTGTCCACAAATGCGCGCTGCTTTGACTTTTCTGGGAAGGCAGCCGACACGCCTGTCGACGGCCGGCTGCGGATCATTTGAATGCCAAGAAACACGAGATAGGCACCTCCAGTAATTTTAAGAAGGAGGTACAGGGTCGGAACCGCAACGAAGAGCGCAGACAATCCAAAGGTAGCTGCGATCACGTGCGCATAGCACCCAACATGGATTCCGAAAACAGCGAAAAAACCGGCGGCGCGCCCGCGGGCCAGCGTTTGCGCTGCTGTAAAAAGCAACGCTGGACCCGGCATAAATGCGAATAGCGCAGTTGCGGTCGCAAATGCCAGAATTAACTCTAGGCTTGGCATGGCCGGCTATCGTCCGTTCGAGACCGGTTCGACATAAACCCGGATCTTGCCGCCGCAAGACAGGCCGACCCGCCAGGCGGTTTCGTCTGCGACGCCGAATTCGAGTGTGGTCGGTGTCTGGGTTTCAATGACATCGATCGCTTCAGACACTACTGCGCCTTCTACACACCCCCCGGACACAGATCCTTCGAAATTTCCGTCCTGGTCAATAACCAAGTGGGACCCGACGGGCCGGGGGGCTGATCCCCATGTTTCTATTACTGTGGCAATGGCAACTGTTCTGCCGTCCCTTGTCCACAATTCGGCGGTTTTAAGAGGATCGGAGTCTGGTCGGGCTTGATCGGTCTGCATGTGGCGCTCCCCGTTATCGGCCTCAGTATATAATTGGAGCCGGGACGAGTTAAAGCGGCAATGCATGGGCGAAACAGAAAAGGCGCCGCAGGCGGCGCCCTTAAACGCGTGGCTATTTGGTTATTCCGCAGCAGTCCTGATCTCGGGAGCCGCCTCACGAACCGCGCCATCGACATGTTTTTCGAATGTTTCGAAGTTATCGATGAACATCTGAACCAGCTTGGCCGCTTGGGCGTCATAGGCCTTTTTGTCTGCCCATGTTTCGCGTGGCGTTAAGACCGCACTGTCAACCCCGGGAACGCTGGTCGGCACGGCAAAACCGAAGTGCGCGTCGGTCCGGAACTCGGTGTCCTTCAAGGTGCCGTCCAAGGCTGCATGCAGCAGTGCCCGGGTGTCTTTGATCGGCATTCGGGAGCCGGTTCCAAATGCACCGCCTGTCCATCCGGTGTTCACTAGCCAGCAATCTACATCGTGTTCTGCAATAAGATCGCGCAGCAAATTGCCGTACTCGGAGGGATGCCGCGGGATGAATGGAGCCCCGAAGCATGTCGAGAACGTCGCTTGCGGTTCGGTAACACCTTTTTCCGTGCCAGCCACCTTCGCAGTGTAGCCGGACAGGAAATGATACATGGCCTGTGCAGGCGTAAGCTTCGCGATTGGTGGCAGTACACCAAAAGCGTCCGCCGTCAACATGATGATTGTCTTCGGCATCGGTGCAACGCCAGTGTCGCTGGCATTGGAAATAAAGTGGATTGGGTAAGCTGCGCGGGTATTTTCGGTCTTCGAGCCATCGTTGAAGTCCGGAATGCGCTGATCGTCCAAAACCACGTTTTCGAGCACGGTCCCGAAGCGCTGCGTTGTAGAAAAGATCTCCGGCTCGGCTTCGGCCGACAGTTTTATTGTCTTGGCGTAACACCCGCCTTCGAAGTTGAAAACGCCCGTTGTGCCCCAACCATGTTCGTCATCGCCGATGAGTGTGCGCTGGGGATCCGCTGACAGGGTGGTTTTGCCAGTCCCTGAAAGACCGAAAAAGATCGCTGTATCTCCGCTCTGTCCGACATTGGCAGAGCAGTGCATTGGCATGACGCCTTGAGCGGGCAGAAGAAAGTTTAGAAACGTGAAGACGGACTTCTTCATCTCGCCGGCATAGGACGTGCCGCCAATGAGAACAATTTTTCTGGAGAAATCGCAGGCAATTACGGTTTCGCTTCGGCAGCCGTGGCGGTCAGGGTCGGCCTTGAAACTGGGCAAGTCGATGACGGTCATATCTGGCGCAAATGTTCCCAGGGATTCCGGCTCCGGACGCAACAGCATGTTCCGGATGAAAAGAGAATGCCAAGCGAACTCGGTGTAGACGCGCACCGGAAGCCGGTATTGCGGGTCAGCGCCGCCGAAAAGATCCTGCGCAAACAGCTCTCTTCCCGCAGCGTGTGCTTTAAAGTCCTCCAATAGCACGTCAAATTGGGCTTGAGACATTTCTTTATTGTTGTCCCACCAAACTGTTTCACTGGTGAGGTCATCGCGAACAACAAATTTGTCGTTTGGCGAACGTCCAGTGTGGATCCCGGTGTCTGCAACCAGGGCGCCGCCGGCCGCAATCCGGCTTTCTCCGCGGGAGATCGAATACTCATAAAGCGCGGGCTCGCTCTGGTTCCAGTAAACGGCCTTCAAACCGCTCAATCCAAAGGTTTCGACGCCGTTTGAGGGATTCCTGACACCGACTTCTAGCATGATCCCGCGTTTCCTCGTGAATTGCGTTTGTTGCCCGCCTTGGGAAGATATTTGGCTTGCTGGCGGGAAGGATTGGGAAACTATTGGAAGTGCATGGCCGCAACAAGGCTACAAAAGGCTTGGGTTAGCCGTTTAATCGATTAAAAAGCCTATTCACCTAGTCTTTGTTTAATTCCGGCGAAGTCAATCGTTACTTGATTTTCAATTATCTTCGATTTGACTATGAAAACGAAGATTTCGAAATTAAACGCGCATGGGGCGAGCAGGCTCGAATTGCTGAGCGGCTATTAGTCCGATTTGCCGACCGGCGTACAATACGGGAAATGGTTGCCGGTATCCGGGATGGCCAGAGTTGGAACGCGTAAAATACCTCCTGGCTGAAAGACCGAATTCCTGCGCTGGGCATATTAATTCGGCTCAGCGATGCTATATACGAGGAGATTGCCTTAATTTATGCGCATTTAAAGCGCCAAAGGCCGTAATGGCGTATCGTAGAGTTTTACGAGCGCTGACCCGTTCGACATGAAATATGGAAATGAAAAAGCATGCCGACAATTGCGCTGGTAGACGATGATCGCAACATCTTAACCTCGGTCTCCATTGCCTTGGAGTCGGAAGGCTACAGGGTCCAGACCTATACGGATGGCACCTCGGCGCTGGACGGGCTTCAAAGCGATCCGCCCCAGCTCGCGATATTCGATATCAAAATGCCGCGCATGGATGGAATGGAACTGCTGCGGCGTTTGCGACAGTCAACAGATCTCCCGGTGATCTTTCTAACGTCGAAAGATGACGAGATCGATGAACTGTTCGGGCTAAAAATGGGCGCTGACGATTTTATACGCAAACCGTTCTCTCAGCGTCTGCTTGTGGAACGTGTGCGCGCCGTACTGCGGCGGGTTGCTCCGCGCGATGCAAGTGCACCGCGGGATGATGCCGACAAGTTACTCGAACGCGGGCAACTCGTCATGGATCAGGAGCGGCATACGTGTACCTGGAACAACAAACCGGTCACGTTGACCGTAACCGAGTTCCTGATTTTGTCCGCACTGGCGCAGCGCCCGGGCGTGGTCAAAAGCCGCAATGCGCTTATGGATGCGGCCTACGATGATCAGGTTTATGTCGACGACCGGACGATCGACAGCCATATCAAGCGTCTTCGCAAGAAGTTTAAAATCGTCGATGACGACTTCGACATGATTGAAACGCTCTATGGTGTAGGCTATCGCTTCAAAGAGGTCTAATACCGGGCATTCATGACCGCAGAAACGGACAAGTCCGACAGTTTCGAACTACGGGAGGGGCGCTCCTCCGGCGACCGGTCTCAGCTGCGGCGGCTCGGCAACAGACGCGTGCGGCGAAGGTTCCTTGGCCAGCTTGGCCAGATCTTTGGAACATACGTCTTGTCGTCTTTGACGCGACGGATCCTTGCCATCAATCTTGTCGGCCTGATCGCGCTTGTCATAGGCATTTTGTACCTCAATCAGTTCCGTGCTGGACTTATTGACGCCCGCGTCCAAAGCCTCCTGACGCAAGGTGAAATCATCGCAGGGGCCATTGCCGCTTCTGCAACTGTCGACACCGGGGCGATCACTGTCGATCCGGAACGGCTTTTGCAGCTGCAAGCCGGCGAGAGCATAACGCCGGGCGGGGATGATCTCGACAGTCTTGATTTCCCGGTCAATCCCGAGAGGGTAGGGCCGGTCCTGCGCAGACTGATCTCACCAACAAAGACCCGGGCTCGCATCTATGATCCTGAAGGGATTTTGATCCTCGATTCTCGGCACCTTTATTCCGGTGCTCAGATTCTGAGATTTGATTTGCCGCCGCAGACGGCAGATGAACCGGGCGTCTTTGATACAATTTGGCAAACCATGAAACTGTGGTTCCGCCGCGGGGACATGCCGATCTATCAGGAAGCGGGCGGTGGCGATGGCCGTGTTTACCCTGAAGTTGAGGCGGCCCTTGCAGGCTCGCCAGCAACTTTCACCCGGGTGTCGCCACGCGGTGAGCTGATCGTGTCTGTCGCGGTTCCGATCCAGCGGTTCCGTGCTGTGTTGGGGGGCTTGCTGCTCTCGACACAAGGGGGCGATATCGATGCGATCGTCCGGGCCGAACGCATCGCGATTATGCGCGTATTTCTAGTTGCTGCGACGGTTACTATTTTGCTTTCGATCCTCTTGGCCGGCACGATCGCGGGGCCTGTTCGCCGCTTGGCTGCCGCGGCTGAGCGCGTTCGGAAGGGATCAGACTCACGGGAGGAAATTCCGGAATTTTCCGACCGTCAGGATGAGATCGGTCACTTGGCGCGGGCCTTCCGCGATATGACCAATGCGCTCTACAACAAGATTGACGCGATCGAACAGTTCGCGGCTGACGTGGCTCATGAACTAAAAAACCCGCTGACCTCGTTGCGCAGTGCGGTTGAAACACTGCCGCTCGCAAAGACCGATGAGTCCCGGGAACGGCTCCTCGATGTCATCCAGCACGACGTTCGGCGGCTGGACAGGCTTATCACCGATATTTCGGACGCATCGCGCTTGGATGCGGAACTCGCGCGTGCCCAGGCAGAGCCAATCGACCTGTCGGTGCTTTTGCGTGCGATTGTCGATGCCGGCAATCAGCGCGGCGGAGGCGAGGAGGGCGGAGAGGTTTTCCTAACGGTTGCCAACGCGTCAGGTGCGAAGCCTTACGTCGTGTTTGGACATGATATTCGGCTGGGGCAGGTGGTGAGCAATCTCATCGACAACGCGCGCTCCTTCTCGCCAGCTGATGGCTCTGTTCGAATTGGTTTGAGCCGCAACGGCAAAGACGTTCAAATCACCGTCGACGATGACGGACCGGGCATTCGTGCGGAGAACACCGACCGGATCTTCGAGCGTTTTTACACGGACCGGCCAGAAGGTGAGGGGTTCGGAAACAATTCGGGCCTGGGGCTCTCCATTTCTCGCCAGATTATAGAGGCTCACCGCGGCGAGATTTCGGTTACAAACCGAATTGAAGAGACTGAAGATGAGTCCGAGCAGCGGATTGCTGGCGCACGCTTTACGATAGTGCTACCCGCCCATGTGCAGAAATGAAGCCGCAAACCCGTCATGCAAACTGTATCGTTATTGGAACGCTGGGCATTCTTGTGTTCGGCGCTTCAGGCAGCGGCAAGTCTGCGTTATGCGATGTGCTGGTTTGCGCTGCGAAAGCAAAAGGCCATTTCGCCGCTTGGGTCGCTGATGACCGTGTTGAACTTGAAAAAAACGAAAACAGACTTCTGGCGCGTGCCCCGACAACACTGAGCGGGTTGAGAGAAGTACGCGGATTCGGCATCGTCGAAATGAAGGCTGTACCGGTTGCAAGGATTGATTTGGGCCTTCGACTGGTTCCCGTCGCCGAGATTGATCGCATTCCGGCCCGTCCTCTGCTTGAAGAGCGGCTTCTGGACATTGCCTTGCCGGTTCTGAAGGTTTGTGAGAATGACCTGGGCGGCGCCACTGTCCGTTTGCGGGAGGCAAGCGCATTGCTTTTCCCCAATGTGCCGGACTACATTTGACACACACTGCCCGATTTTGCTTGCAAGTCGTCTTTGTGTTGTCGAAATTGCACCGGGCCGCCGGGTTGGCGGAAATTGGACACTACAACCCATGAACGGGCTGCTTATCGTATGATTGGACTTGTACTCGTCACCCACGGACGTCTCGCCGAAGAGTTCAAATCGGCGCTCGAGCATGTCGTCGGGCCACAGGATCAGGTCGAGACTATTTCGATTGGGCCCGACGACGATATGGAACAGCGGCGGCAGGACATTCTGGCGGCTGTGGAGGCGGTGAACACTGGCAAAGGTGTTGTGCTGCTAACCGACATGTTCGGGGGAACGCCTTCGAATCTCGCCATTTCAGTTATGGATGGAAAGCAGATTGAGGTGGTTGCCGGCGTCAACCTTCCGATGCTTATCAAGCTGGCAAGCGTTCGATCCGACCGGGACATTGCAGAGGCCGTCGACGAGGCTAGGCAAGCCGGACAAAAGTACATATCCGTGGCAAGCCAGGTGCTTTCAGGACAAAGTTAAGCCCGAATGGATGTGCCTCCGATCCAGCGTGAACTCACAATTGTCAACCGGCGCGGTCTCCACGCGCGTGCGTCTGCAAAACTCGTAAAATTGGTTGAGACCTTCGATGCGGAGATAACAGTCTCCAAAGACGGGCAGACGGTTGGCGGTACTTCGATCATGGGTCTCATGATGCTGGCAGCGAGCACCGGGTGCTGCATTTATGTGTCTGCCGTTGGGCCGCAAGCAAACGAAGCTATGGACGCAATTGCCGATCTCGTTGGCGACGGCTTTGGCGAGTCCGATTGACCATCAGGTGAAGCCTTGCTTACGGCTTTTTATGATCAGCCAAACCAGAGCGAATGTTCGTCGTATGCCACGCTTCAGCGCCAGAACGATGTGCAGGGTGCCGTACCCTGTTGCGCCGAAATGGTCTCATTGCGCGCTATGCTTCGGGACGTTAGTAACCTTCTGGAAGGGATATAAAGAATTCTTTATATCTTTATTGCGATTAAGCAGGGGTCAGGGTATAACCCCGGCGAAACCATAGACGGATCTCTTGCAGACTGAAGAAGCGTTGGCTTCTGAATCTTCTCACCAGGCGATAATAAGCCAGCAAACTCAGGACATTTTCATGACCGACTACATCGTCAAGGACATCAGCCTCGCGGACTGGGGCCGGACCGAAATCGAAATCGCCGAGCACGAAATGCCGGGATTGATGGCCTGTCGCGAGGAGTTTGGCGCATCCAAGCCGCTGAAGGGGGCTCGCATAGCCGGTTCCTTGCACATGACCATTCAAACAGCTGTTTTGATCGAAACCCTGGTCGCGCTTGGTGCGGATGTCCGGTGGGCATCCTGCAACATTTATTCGACACAGGATCAGGCAGCTGCCGCTATTGCCGCCGCCGGTGTCCCTGTCTTTGCTGTGAAAGGTGAAACGCTGGAAGAATACTGGGATTATGCGGACAAGATCTTCGACTTCCCCGAAGGCGCCAACATGATTCTGGACGATGGCGGTGATGCGACGCTGTACATCCTGTTGGGCGCTCGGGTCGAAGCCGGTGAAACCGATCTGATTGAAAGCCCGAAATCCGAAGAAGAAGAATGCCTGTTTGCGCAAATCAAAAAGCGCATGGCTGCCAACCCGGGCTGGTTCACCAAGCAGAAAGATCTGATCCAGGGCGTCTCCGAAGAGACCACCACCGGTGTTTTGCGCCTCTATGAGATGCAGAAAAAAGGCTCGCTGCCGTTCCCGGCCATCAACGTCAACGACAGTGTCACCAAGTCGAAATTCGACAACCGCTATGGCTGCCGTGAGTCCCTGGTTGACGGCATTCGCCGTGGCACAGACGTCATGATGTCTGGCAAGGTCGCCGTGGTTTGCGGCTATGGCGATGTCGGCAAAGGGTCTGCACAGTCCCTCGCAGGTGCCGGTGCACGCGTCATCGTAACCGAAATTGACCCGATCTGTGCTCTGCAGGCCTCCATGGATGGCTTTGAAGTCAAAACCATCGAGCAGGCGCTTCCGGAAGGGGACATCTATGTTACCGCGACCGGCAACAAGGATATCATTACTCTCGATCACATGCGCGGCATGAAGGATATGGCTATTGTCTGCAACATCGGCCATTTCGATAACGAGATCCAAGTCGCGGCGTTGAAGAACACCAAATGCCGCCCGGTCAAAGACCAGGTGGACATGTATGAGTTTCCAGACGGCAAGCGTATGATCCTGTTGTCGCAAGGTCGTTTGGTAAATCTTGGCAATGCGACTGGGCACCCGAGCTTCGTTATGTCCGCAAGCTTCACCAACCAGGTCCTGGCTCAGATCGAGCTTTGGACGCGCGGTGATGAGTACAAGAACGAAGTTTATGTTCTGCCCAAGCACCTGGATGAAAAGGTTGCCCGACTGCACCTTGAGAAGCTGGGTGTGACCTTGACCGAGTTGTCCGATGAGCAATCCCAATATTTGGGGATTAACAAAACCGGGCCTTTCAAGGCGGAGCACTACAAGTACTGATCGAATCCTCAGTCAGCCACCACATATAGGGTCGCCAGTTTGGCGGCCCTTTTCTATTGGTTAATGCTTTATTTTAATTTTAAGAGTGCTGTTAACTTTTCGATAAGAGACTCTTCAGCGCGATTCCCAAAAAGGTTATGGTTTAAACGAATCAGGGGCCAGGAGGCACACACGTCCCTGATTTGTCTTCGGCCCTCAGGGCACCCGGGTTCTCCGGGAAAGGCGGCGTAAGGGGAACAAAAAATGCCGGCAGGCAACTTGGGCGACGCGCAAATGCGTGCGTCGTGGCGCGGTAGGATTCTAACTTCAGCCAAGTCGATTGGTGCAGGGGCTTGCGTCTTTGCGGGTTCTTCGGTGTCCGCTGCCGCTGCAGGCTTTATGGATACTGCCGCTAAGGAGATCAGTCCGGACGAGATGATGCTTCTGGGGATGGCGGGCGGCCTGTGCCTTTTTGCCGTGACCGCTGCAGTCGCCCTCATCAAGTACCGCCGCAATGCGATCAGTCTGACCCGCCGGATGGAACGAGAAACGCGTGACCTAAAGTTCCAGGTCGATCGTTTGGAATCCATGCTCAACACTGATGAGCAACGTGTTATCGTGTGGACCGGCAATGGCGCCCATCCACAAGTATGGGGGATCCTATCCGAGCAATCCGGTGTGCCGCGGATCCCGGATCAGTTGCTCGCATTCGGCAACTGGCTGACTACAAAATGCGCTGCTGATCTGGAGCGCCATCTTGATGCGCTTTTTCGCAGCGGAGAGGCATTCTCACTGACTCTTAAAACGCGCACTGGCACTTTTGTTGAAGCGTTCGGCAGAACCACTGGGGGGGCTGTCGTTCTTCGCCTACGGGACTTGACCGGTGAACGGCAAATGCAGGCCGAGCTCGCCGCCCGTAACGCTCGGATATCCGGCGAATTGCATATGCTTCATGCGCTCCTGAACGCAATGCCCGCGCCTGCTTGGCAGCGCGATGCAGAGGGCAACCTGATTTGGGCCAATGCGGCTTATGCGGCCGCAGTTGACGCGTCGGATGCGGCAACTGCCGTTCGTGACGGCATGGCGTTCCTTGATGCTGAGGCCGCAGATGCGATGCGTCGGCAGCGCACAGACGACGGAGTGTTTTCCGCCCGCATGCCTTTGGTGGCTGGTGGAGAGCGGCGTGTGTTTGAGGTGACGGATGTCTCGGCAAATGTCGGCGCGTGCGGAATTGCGGTCGACATCAGTGAGCTTGATCAAGTGCGCAAGGAGCTTGATCGCGCAGAGGACTTCCATGGCCGCACGCTCGACCAGCTGGCAACCGCAGTCGCGATCTACGGAGCAGACCGGCGCCTCGAGTTCTACAATGCGGCCTTCCGGCAGTTGTGGGATCTGGACCCCGCCTTCCTTGAGGGGAGCCCGGATGATGGTTCGGTGCTCGATGCTCTGCGCGCGGCACGCAAGCTTCCCGAACAAGCGGACTATCGTGGCTGGCGCAACAAGATGCTGGAAAGCTACCAGTCGGTTGATGCGACCGAAACGTGGTGGCACTTGCCCGACGGCCGGACGCTGAGAGTAATCTCCAACCCGCATCCGCAGGGTGGCGTCACTTACATCTACGAAAATGTGACGGAGCAGCTCGATCTTGAAAGCCGCTACAACGCACTGACGCGGGTTCAGGGTGAGACGCTCGACAATCTCTCTGAGGCGGTAGCTGTGTTCGGCAGCGACGGCCGCTTGAACCTTTGGAATCCGGCTTTTGGTAGGATATGGGGGCTCGGCGAAGATCAGCTGTCCACGATGCCACATGTCAATCAGGTGGTCGATGCATGTGTCTTGCGGGAAGACGAGAAACAGGCCTGGGACCAGCTTGCTGCCAGCGTGACCGGGCTGGTCGACAATCGCATGCAGGCCGGGGACCGCATGGAGCGGCATGATGGCACGGTTCTCGACTACGCCATCGTGCCGTTGCCCGACGGAGGGACGCTTGTCACCTTTGTGGACGTGACTGATAGCGTGAACATTGAACGGGCTTTGATCGACAAAAACGACGCTTTGGAACAGGCTGACCAGCTTAAAAACGCTTTCATCCAGCATGTGTCCTACGAGCTGCGCTCTCCGCTCACGAATATCATCGGATTTGCTCAGCTTCTGTCCGACCCCAAGTTCGGCGACCTATCAGAAAAGCAGGACGAATATGCCGAGTATATCCTGTCGTCCTCTTCAGCGCTTCTTGCGATCATCAACGACATTCTTGATTTGGCCACTCTAGATGCAGGCATCATGGAGCTCGATCTCAGTGAAGTGGATGTGGCAGCAACAGTTGAAGCTGCCGTTGAAGGACTGAAAGACCGCCTTGCCGAAGCCCGCATCAACCTGCGCACACACGTTCCAGACGACATTGGCGTGATGATTGCCGATGAGAAACGCCTTCGCCAAGTGCTGTTCAACCTGATTTCGAATGCTGTCAGGTATTCCGAGCCGGATGGGGCGATTGATGTCAGCTGTACGCGCGATAACGAAGAGGTTGTCTTTGTGGTCAAGGACCATGGCTGCGGGATCCCGGCCGAGGTTTTGACACAGGTGTTCAATAGATTTGTCGGCCACGATGCGGGGTCACGCCGCCAGGGCGCTGGCTTGGGCCTATCCATCGTAAAAAGCTTTGTTGAGCTGCATGGCGGGACGGTTGACATTGTCTCCGCGGAAGGCAAAGGCACTACGGTAACCTGCACGTTTCCGTCAGAGCCACAAACTGCGGGGCGCGTCGCTGCAGAATGACCGGAACCCATGTTGCCAGACACCGTTCTTCGGACGCTTGATAGTCCCTTCATAACCCTGAAGCTGCCTGATGAAGCAGCCACGGCGGAACTTGCCGAAGCGATTTCACTATTTTTGAGCAAGGATGACCTGATTGCGTTGTCTGGCGATCTTGGTGCCGGCAAATCGACATTTTCCCGGGCGCTGATTAGGCATTTGGCCGAAGACCCTAACCTTGAGGTGCCAAGCCCTACCTTTACGCTGGTTCAAAGCTACGATCTTCCCAGGCTTTCGGTCTCCCATTTTGACCTTTACAGGCTGGAAGAGCCTGACGAATTGACCGAACTGGGTCTCGAAGAATTGTTGGAGGAGGGGGCAGTTCTTATCGAGTGGCCCGAACTCGGCGGTGATCTTCTGCCTGCGAATGCACTATGGTTGCAATTCGCCGAGATAGATGGTGTCAGGTGCGTGACTATGCAAAGCTCCGAAGAGGACTGGTCGCGCCGCTTGCAGCGAACGTTGTCCATCAGGTGGTTTTTGACGGATAGTGGATTTGCCGGGGTTGAGCGTCACTATTTGGCGGGCGATGCATCTACGCGGCGGTACGAACGGCTTGTCGGGGATGACGTAACGTCCGTCTTGATGGATTGGAATAAGCCGGATGGCGCTGCCGGAACCAAAGAAGCGCTCAGCTATAATGCCAAGGTTCACCGGGCCAAGGATGCCCAGTCGGTTATTGCAGTAACGAATGAGCTTCTCCGGTGTAGCATGCCGGTGCCAAGAATTTTGGCCTGCGACGTTACTGCTGGTCTCGTTGTGCAAGAGGATTTTGGAGACGAGCGTATCGCAGATGCCGGCGAACCTGTTCCGGATCGTTTTGTGGCGGCAATCAACCTGTTGGCTCAGTTTCATGCAAAATCGTGCACCAAGGCTGCGCTTCCGTTGGGCGATGGGCGAACATATCAAGTCCCTGAGTATTCTCGTTCGGCCTTGCTGACAGAGGCCGGCCTTTTCTTTGATTGGTTCCTTCCAGAGGTGTCTGCAAAAACTGTGCAGCGCGAAGACCGTTCCCGTTTTGACGGAATTCTGACGCGCGCACTGGAGCAGGCCGCCATCGGTGAGACGGGATTGGTGCTACGCGATTTTCATTCACCTAATATTTTATGGCGTCAGGAGCGCCGCGGAGATGAAAGGCTTGGACTGATCGACTATCAGGATGCTGTTATCGGTTTGCTGGCCTATGACGTCGGTTCGCTGCTTTACGACGCCCGCGTCACAGTTGACGAAGCTCTGGAAAACAGGCTTCGAAACGCCTATGTCGCAACCAGAAAGGCACACGACAAAACGTTCGATGTGGTAGCATTCGAAATTGCACTTGCTGTCATGTCGGTACAAAGGATTTTAAAGATCCTTGGGATATTTTACCGCTTGGCCAGACGGGATAATAAACCGGCTTACCTTGCGCATGTTCCGCGGATGACAGCGTACCTGGACCGGGTGTTGAAAGAACCCGCGCTTCGGGAGTTTAACGAATGGTTCCGGGCTCTGAAACGTTAGCCCATCGCAAGTAGAATTGGCCAAGGTGGTGATGTCAAAACAGTTTCGTCCTCAAAGCGCCATGATCCTGGCGGCTGGCCGGGGCAAGCGCATGCGCCCGATCACGGCAACGACGCCCAAACCGTTGATTGAAGTCAATGGCAAGTCGTTGATCGACCATGGCCTCGACCGTCTCGTGCACGCAGGGGTGAAGCGTTGCGTGGTCAATGTTCACTATCTTGCTGACTTGGTGGAAGTGCATGTTCGCCGCAGGGCCGACATGGACATCATGATTTCAGACGAACGCCACATGCTTCTTGATACTGGCGGAGGGATCAAGAAGGCGCTTCCCATGCTTGGAGACGAGCCATTTTTCCAGTTGAACGCGGACACTGCCTACTGGATTGAAGGCGTAAAGCCAAATCTTGAACACATGATCGATACCTGGGATGAAAGCCGGATGGACGCGCTGCTGCTTGTTGCAGAAACGGTTCGGGCGGTCGGGTATGGCGGCCGCGGCGATTTTCAGATGGCGCGCGACGGAAGCCTGATCCGGCGTCCGGAGCGCGGTGTCACCCCCTTCGCCTACGCGGGCGCCGCGATCCTGCATCCAAGGCTTTTCGAGCGCGCGCCAGAGGGCGCATTTTCCATGAATATGCTATTTGACCGGGCTATCGAGCAGGAGCGCCTGTTTGGCGTGCAGATGGAAGGTGTTTGGCTGCATATTGGAACGCCGGATGCGATCCTGGCGGCTGAATATGCGGTTCGTGAGAGCGCCGCCTAGGCATGTGTCAACCCAAGGCGCGAAGAGCAATTTACACGATACCGCCGTCGGTCCCATTCCTTCCGCGCCTGGTTGAAACCCTTGTCGATGGAACGCTGGTCGACGGTTTTCGCCCGCTGGATGATCCCCTGTTGCTGGCAGACGTAACGCTCTATCTTCCGACGCGAAGGGCGGCGCGCCAGCTCCCCGATCTGTTTCAAGAGGTATTCAAAGGCAAGCCTGTGCTATTGCCTCGCATCTTGCCAGTGGGCGATGCGGACGAAGACCTTGATGCTTTTTTTCTAGAGGGTGACGGCGAGCCGTTGCCGCCCGCGATTGCACCGATTGAGCGGCATCTGGCCATGACACGCCTTGTCATGGCTTGGAAAAGCGCGTTGCGGCGCGAAGTGCTTCAAATCGGGTCGGACGAACCTTTGGGTGTTCCGGCATCTCCGGCTGATGCTGCATGGTTGGCTGGCGATCTTCTGGCCTTGATGGACGAAATTGAAACAGAAGAGGCCAATTGGTCCGGTTTGGCCGGATTGGTACCGGAGGATCACGCAAGATACTGGCAGGTTACGCTAGAGTTTCTCGAGATCGTGCATAAAGCATGGCCCGGGTTTTTGGCCGAGCGCGGCAGGATGGATCCCAAAAAGCGCCGGTCAGACCTCATTCGGCGTTCAGCGAAAAGGCTTGTGTCCCAACCGCCCAGGGGGCCGGTTATTGTCGCGGGTGTAACAGGGTCTATCCCTGCAACGGCAGAGTTGTTGAAATCCATTTCCAAATTGCCCCAGGGTGTTTTGGTTTTCCCAGGCCTTGACCTCCATCTGGACGAAGTGTCTTGGAACCTCCTTGCGGAACATGGTGCCGGCAATCGCGAACAAGACCGGCAGGTTCAGCGACCAAGCTCCCAAGCATCCCATCCGCAATACTCCCTCAATCAAGTGGTTCGCCGGATAAATATATCCCGATCGGATGTTGCCAGTCTTGGCGAGCCGCCCGATAAGGCGCTGAGCGACCGGGACCGGATTGTGTCGGAAGCGATGCGCCCGGCCGACACATCTGATCGCTGGAATGCCTTCAAGTCGAGCCCAGCCGCGAATGTGCCGGCCGCTTTCGAGCATGTTGGAGTTATCCTGGCACGAAATGAAACCGAAGAGGCATTGGCGGTCTCGATCGCACTTCGGCACGCGGTTGAACGCGGCGAAACCGCCATGCTCGTGTCACCGGACCGGATGCTCACGCGGCGTGTGGCCGCCGAACTGGCGCGCTGGAAAATCCAGGTTGACGACAGTGCTGGCCGCCCATTGGATCAAACCCCGCCGGGTATCCTAACACTTCTGGTTGCCAAGCTGGCAGTGAACGGCTGCAATCCGATTGACCTCCTGTCTTTACTCAAGCACCCGCTGTGCAGATTAGGGCTTTCGGCCAAGGACATCCGGTCGGCCGCTCGTGCACTGGAACGCGGTGTACTGCGCGGGCCAATGCCGCATCCCGGCACAAACGGGCTTTTACGGGCGGTCGATGCAGCCAAGCTTGAAGCGGAGGCAGCAACACATGTCCCGCGCTGGAAGAAGATCCACGAGGCAGACTGGGATGTGCTGAAGGACCTGATCGTGCGGTTGCAGAGGGCGCTGGCACCGCTTGAAGGGCTGGTCGCAGACAAGGGCAAGCGGCCAGCGACAGCGTTGGCGGAGGCCAACCTGGACGCACTAAAGCGGATTGCAGAAGACGAGCACAGCTCGCATGACGAATTGTTTGCCGGCGAAACCGGGGATGCACTCGCGGCCTTTTTTGTCGGGCTGCTTGAAGCTGGAAACGCCGGTCTCGATTTGACCGTCGAGGATTGGCCGACAGTATTGCCGGCGCTTATGGCCGGCAGCTCTGTCAGGCGGCGGTTGCCTGGTGACCCGCGTGTTCAAATCCTCGGGCCGATGGAGGCACGGCTGCAAACGGCAGATTGCGTTATCCTGGCTGGGTTGAACGAAGGCACCTGGCCGCAGCGGACACGAAACGATCCTTGGCTGAATCGGCTGATGAAACAGGATCTAGGGCTGGATCCGCCCGAACGGCGCATTGGCGCTGCAGCGCACGATTTTGTCCAGTGTATGGGCGGCAAACGCGTCTTGATTTCGCGGGCACTTCGCGCTGACGGCGCACCGACTGTCGCTTCACGCTTGCTCCAAAGACTGACAACTTTGGTGGGGCCGGACGTAACAGCCCAGCTTGAAAAGCGGGGCCAAGTCTATTGCGCCTACGCCGCTGCAATTGACCGGCCGGCCACGCCGATCCGGCCGGCCGAACGGCCGTCTCCAGTGCCACCTTTAGAAGCCCGCCCGGTCAGCTTGTCGGTGACTGAAATTGAACGCCTTATCCGGGACCCTTATGCGATCTACGCCCGCCATGTGCTGGATCTTCAAGAGGTTGAGCCGATAGGCGGCGTTCCAGGCGCTGCCGACAAGGGCATCCTGATTCACGCCGCGCTTGCCAAGTTTTTAAAGGAGTGGCCCGGACCATTCGATCAAACGGCCGTAGATGCGCTTCTTGAGATCGGCGACCGGTTGTTCCGGCCGCTGGACGCCTTTCCCGCGATCAGAGCCCTTTGGTGGCCGCGCTTTGAACGGGTGGCAAAAGCTTTTGTGGACTTTGAGGCCAAGCGTGCACCTCGTATCAGCACTCGGCACCTCGAAGTGGGAGGCGGACTGGAACTTGCGCTGCCTGGCTTTTCTTTCCGGTTGCGCGGCCGGGCCGACCGGATCGATGTAAAAGACGACGGGACGGTTGCTGTCATCGACTACAAAACGGGTCAGGCGCCGTCATTGAAGCAGGTCGAAAGTCTGTTGGCGCCCCAAATGCCTCTGGAAGCAGCTTTGGTGTCGCGCGGCGGTTTTTCCGGGTTGCCCGCAGGGCAAACCGTTTCCGAACTCCTTTATGTGCAACTGAAGGGCGGAGCCGAACCGCTGCTGGAGTTGCCGAGGAACCC
This sequence comes from Roseibium hamelinense, assembly GCF_007830545.1. Lineage (GTDB taxonomy): Bacteria > Pseudomonadota > Alphaproteobacteria > Rhizobiales > Stappiaceae > Roseibium > Roseibium hamelinense. Next base: position 159,588 of record NZ_VLLF01000005.1, on the reverse strand, counting down.
GAGAGAGAAAGATCTGGGCGATTTTATTGGAGAGGCTTGGGCCCGTCTCGAATCGCTAATCGCGTATTATGGCGATGAAACAACCGGTTATCTCTCCAGAGCGCGGGTCTTCCAAGAGCGGCAGGTTGGCGGCACTTATGATCATCTGGCGCGTGTTCAGGAGTGGACGGCCGGTGGCGGAGAGGAGGAATAAGCCGAATGCAGGTTCCTCAACTGACCCGTGAGCGTCAGGATGTCGCCTCACGCCCCAAAGCCTCGGCCTGGGTGAGTGCCAATGCCGGTTCCGGCAAAACCTTCGTGTTGTCCCGCCGTGTCGTACGGTTGTTGCTCGACGGGACCGATCCTTCGCGCATTCTGGCGTTGACGTTCACCAAGGCTGCAGCCGCCGAGATGGCGACCCGGGTGTTTAAGATACTGGGAAGTTGGGTCGCGATGGACGACGCAACGCTGGCAGCAGAACTTACGGATATCGAAGGCGCCGCGCCCGGCCGCGCCCGTCTTGCCATGGCGCGCAAGCTGTTTGCGCGCGCTTTGGAAACGCCCGGTGGCCTCAAGATTCAGACTATCCATGGGTTCTGCGAGGCGTTGCTTCACCAGTTCCCGCTTGAAGCCAATGTTGCCGGACACTTCACTGTTCTTGATGACCGTGTCGCCGGCGAGCTGATGGAGGGCGCGCGCGCAGCAGTGTTGCAAGCCGCGGAAACGGACCCAGAAAGCGTGCTGGGCGAGGCGCTCCGAACGGTCATCGATCTCATGAGTGATGGCGGTGCACAGAAGGCGCTCGAAGAACTCATTCAAAACAGGGATGCTTTGCAACGATGGTTGATAGATGCCGGTGGACTGGACACGGCCCTTTCAGTGCTTGCGCAACAGCTCGACATTGACATTACAAGGTCTTTGAAGACCTTCGATGAACATTTCAGGACAGGCAGCGATCTGATCGGTCATAACTGCCTCGCCTGTGCCGAAGCGCTGCGGACCGGAACAAAAACCGATATAGAGCGCGCTGATGCCCTCACCGCAGCCAACAGCGCGGTGGATCATCAGGTGTTTCGGGCACACTGGCTGCCAATCTTTTTGACGGCGAAACACGAACCGCGAAAAAACCTTGCAACTAAGAAAGTTGCAGAGGCTTTTCCCCATGTCGTCGAACAGCTTGTGTCGGAACAAGCGCGTTTGATGGATCTTTTGGAAAAGCGGCGCGCCTTGGTAACGTTCGAGGGGAGCTCGGCTGTTCTAAGGCTCGCTCATGCGGTGATTGGCTCCTATGAGCGGTTGAAAGCTGCGCGCGGTTTTCTCGATTTCGAGGACCTTGTGGTCAAAACCGCGCATTTGCTATCGCGGTCAGACGCGTCGCAGTGGGTCCAGTACAAAATGGATCAGGGGCTTGATCACATCCTTGTGGACGAGGCCCAGGATACAAGTCCGCGTCAATGGGAAGTGGTAACCTCCCTCGCCCAAGAGTTCTTTACAGGCGAGGGAGCGAACGCGCGCACCCGGACTTTGTTTGCTGTGGGCGACGAAAAGCAGTCGATCTACTCCTTTCAGGGCGCGGTCCCTGCTTACTTCGATTTAATGCGTAGAAGTTTTGAAACCCGCGCCAAATCTGCCGATATGGAGTTTCATTCTGTAGAGCTTCAGCTGTCGTTTCGCTCAACCCCGGATGTCTTGGGAGCTGTCGACAAGGTTTTTCTATCGGAAGAGGTCCATCGCGGCTTGTCACAGGAAACGCGGCCGCCGGTCCATGAGGCGATCCGCAAAGATCCCGGCATTGTCGACATCTGGCCTTTGGAGGTTGTTGAAGAGACTCAGGAGCCCGAAGACTGGAGAACGCCGGTTGACCATGTAGGCAAAGGCAACCCGATGACCCGCGTCGCCCGGCGCATCGCGGCGACCATCAAAGGGTGGATGCGAGACGGCATTGCAGCGCCAGGGGACGTGATGATCCTCTTGCGCAAACGAGGTCCATTTGTGGACGTCTTGAACCGCGAGTTGAAGCAGCAGAATATCCCAGCTGCCGGGAGCGATCGTCTTACTCTGACTGATCACATCGCGGTGCAAGACCTGGTAGCGTTGGGCCGGTTTCTGCTCCTGCCCGAAGATGACTTGTCGTTGGCCTGCGTGCTCAAGAGTCCCTTGTTTGATTTGACTGATGAGCATTTGTTCGACGTGGCCCGTGACCGGCCCGACCTCGTCAGGGCCGGAACGCTATGGCAATCAATTGTAAAGAGGTCCAGCCAGGCGCCGCTCTGGAAAAGCGTCCGGGAGACCATAGAGAAGTGGCGCGCCGGTGCTGATTTTATGCCGCCATTCGAATTTTATGCCAGGTTGTTGTCCGCTGATGGCGGACGCCGAGCCTTCCGGACCCGGCTTGGCGATGAAGTCGATGATGTTCTGGACGAGTTCCTCACTCTGACCATCAGCTATGAGCAGGCGGGAACACCGGGTCTTGAAGGGTTTTTGGCTTGGATGGCCTCTGCGCCCGCGGAAATAAAGCGCGAGTTGACGAACGCGAAGGGCATGGTTCGCATCATGACCGTGCACGGTTCCAAAGGACTGGAATCTAAAATCGTTATCCTTGTAGACCCCGGCTCTGCCCCGTTCTCTGCGCAGCACGATCCTGCATTCCTCCCAATGAAGCGGGGCAACGATGATGCCCGTCCGCCTGCTCTGATCTGGTTGCCTTCGAAGGCTGAGCGCACAGGATGGCATGACGATATGCTTCAAGACCTCCGCCAGGGAACCGAGGAGGAATACCGGCGTCTTCTCTATGTCGCTCTAACCCGGGCCGAGGATCGCCTTGTGGTATGTGGGTGGGAGCCTAAACGCGGGGCGCATGAACAGTGCTGGCACACGATGGTTCGCACCGCACTTGCTCCCGAGGCTGAAGAATTGGTGGACCAAACGGGTGCGGTGACCGGCTGGCGCTGGCAACGTACAAAGTGTGAGGTGCCGCATCCGGAAACCAAGCCAGTCGAACAGACGTCGGGGTCTGGCTGTCCGTCGGAGTTGCCGGTTTGGCTGAACACGCCAGTCGCACCCGTGAAGCGCAGAACAAGGCTGCAGCCCTCAAAAGCGTTCGAGGCGATGGAGCAAAAAGAGGGGATTGAGCCGGTTTCTCCCGCCCTGCGCCTTGGCATGACCAGCTCGTCACCATCTTGGGCTCTGGAGCGCGGCCGGATCGTCCACCGGCTCCTGGAAATACTACCGGATCTGCCTGCCCAAGATCATGAGAGTGCTGCCCAGAGAATTGTTGCAAGTGCCTTGCCTGAGGTCTTTGCCAGCAAGGCGGATGACTTGGTGCATGAGGTCCTGCAAATCTTGCGCAACGACGCTTTGTCCAAGTTGTTCCAAGACGGGGGACGGCCTGAGGTGCCGATTGTCGGAACGATTGCCTCAGCCGGGGGCAAGGAAATTCAGGTTTCTGGGCAAATAGACCGCCTGGTGGTCGAAGCGGAAAAGGTGACGGTCTTCGACTACAAAACAAACGCAGTTGTTCCGGAAACGGCGGCCGCAGTCAGTCTCGAATACCTTGCACAATTGTCGGTCTACCGCGAACTCCTCAAACGGATTTATCCTGGCAAGGCAATAGAGGCCGCGTTGTTGTGGACCACAATACCGAGACTTATGACGATCCCTGCCGATATTCTTGATGACACGTTCAGAACTCTGCAGCCGGACGGGACCAGCGCTTGACGGATCATTTCCGGCTACCTACGTTCGAGCCAACCATTGCGGCTGTGCCGCGTCAGATTGAAAGTGAGCTTGCTATGGCTACTACAAACACCTCCGATGCGTCCTTTGAAGCAGACGTGCTGAAGTCATCAGAGCCGGTTGTTGTCGACTTCTGGGCTGAATGGTGCGGCCCTTGTAAGATGATCGCGCCTGCGCTCGAGGAGATTTCCGAAGAGCTTGATGGTCAAGTCAAAATTGCCAAGCTGAACATCGATGAGAACCAGGATATGGCAATGAAATACGGCGTCAGGTCCATCCCAATGTTGATTCTCTTCAAGGACGGCGAACCAATGGCAACACAGGTTGGTGCGGCACCAAAGGGCAAGCTGGCCGATTGGATCAAAAGCGCACTTTGAGCTGCGTATACCCTGACGTTTACATCGGTGGCTCGGATCGGGTATGCACTGCGCAACCGGTCCGAGCTTCCTGCTTTTTGCTCGGCAATCACTGATTGACATTGTTACGGATCGCATATGAGTGACGAAACCAAACCGACCCAGGACAACCAGACTGACGTAGATCCGGCTCACGCAGCAGAAGCTGATGAAGCTGGCAGCGAAGATGCGGCAGTCGACCCGATAGAAGCCCTTCAGGCCGAAAACGCCGAACTCAAGGATCGCGCCCTTCGGGCTATCGCGGAGATGGAGAATCTCCGGCGCAGGACGGAAAAAGAGCTGAAAGACACACGGCAATATGCTGTCGCAGGGTTTGCCCGCGACATGCTGACGGTTTCAGACAACTTGCGCCGGGCGCTTGATTTTCTGCCCGATGAGGATCGGAAAAATGCGGATGCTGGCATCGCCTCGCTCATCGAAGGCGTCGAAATGACTGAGCGCGAGCTCTTGAATCAGCTAGAAAAAAATGGCGTCAAGAGGCTGGATCCTGAAGGACAAAAATTCGATCCGAACTTCCATCAGGCTATGTTCGAGGTGCCGAACACTGAGGTCCCGAACAATACGGTCGTGCAAGTGGTCCAGTCTGGGTACGTCATCGGAGAGCGGGTCTTGCGGCCGGCTATGGTTGGCGTTTCGAAAGGCGGCCCTAAAGAAACTCCAACGGGTGATGGCCCTGCCGGACAAAGTGCCCCCGGGCAAACAGTTGATAAGAGCGCCTGAGACACAGTAGGCTGAATTTATCACAAGCGCTTCTGCCTGAGTGGCGGAAGCGCTTTTTTTGTGGGGGGCGGCGATGCTGTTTCAGGTTCTTGATTATCTCGGCGTTGCTGTCTTTGCCTTTTCAGGCGCGGTTGTCGCTTCCCGAAAACGTCTCGACTTCATAGCATTTCTGTTTTTTGCAACCTTGACCGGGATCGGGGGCGGGACCTTACGGGATCTGATCCTTGGAGTGCCTGTGTTCTGGGTTGGTGGAGACGGTTACCTTATTGTGTGTTTTTGCGTCAGCGTATTTGTCTGGTTTTTTGGCGGTTTCGTCGAGCGGCTTGGAAAGCCACTAAGATGGGCGGACGCGGTTGGGTTATCTGCCTATTCGGTTATGGGGGCAGCAAAGGCTTTGAGCGTTGGAGATGCAGTGTTCGTCGCTGTATTGATGGGCGTTGCAACGGCGACATTCGGCGGGGTCCTACGTGATGTGATAGCCCGTGAATCCTCCGCAATCATCAAGCCGGAGATTTATGTTAGCGCAGCGTTTGTCGGGGCAGGCACCTATGTAGCACTATTTTCGGTTGGTGCAGGTGGCTGGATTTCTGCCCTGGTTGGGGGGGCGCTGGCACTAAGCCTGCGGGGCGGCGCCATCCAGCGGGGCTGGCGCCTTCCGGGGCACAAGCCGATCCGCCAAATCCACCGTCAGGACTAGCCAATACGTTGCGGGACCCGCTCAGGTCCGTAGAAAAATATGCCCACCAGTTGCAAGATCAGCAAGGCCGGACGCCTTGCTGGACTGAAAAAGGGTGAGCTGGCTGTAAAACCGTCTGCCGGCCTTGTCGCCTTGTGCCAATTCATGAAGAGTGGCTGCAATTTCTAAAGTCCCGGTGTCATCGGACGAAACGTTGTCACTGATGAATATCCGCGCGTCTTCCTTAAGAGCTTGCGGTATGGCGAGCTCTGGGACAATGACGTCGATGTGGAGTCCCGGGCCGACGCTTTCCAGCGATATATCCGGGACAGGTCCTTGAAGGACGGTGATCATGTCAGCGCCCGACACAGTTTCGCTCAAGTCATTGGCTGTGCCGATAGTCATGCGCGACAGGGCTGGTTGAGATGCCAACCTGCGGCACAAGGCGTCATCGGCACCGTAAATCAGGACGGACCGGATGTCCCGAATTTCGGCGTATGCACTCAGGAGATAGGCAAGCAAGGGGTGGGTGCCAATTATCAGCAGACGGCTGATGTCTTCGCGTGCAAGATAGCTGGCGGCCAGGGCGTGGATACCGGCTTGACGCCACAGGTTCATGTACGAACCATCCAGCAACGCAATAGGAGCTCCGGTGCGGCCGGAAAACAGCATGTATACGCCGGAAGCAACAGACGCGGCATCCTGTTGCAGTAGATCCAAGTCAACTCCCAGACCGATATATCCGCGATCGGTGTGTCCTTGCGCAGTAAAGTTCGTCCAGGCCGGATTTATCTGTAAACAGCCCCGCCCTGTCGGCGAACGGTCTATGTCAAAGCGGGACGGCGGCGGATAAACGGTTTGCGATCTATATGCCTGCCGAAGCGTTTCAATTAGGCCGCGCCATTCCAGAACAGCGTCCATATCCTTTGCGGAAATGACGCGCATGAATGCTTAGGCCGCTCTGCGATCATTCGGTCCGGGGAGGCCCGCCCGATTTGTCGAGGAAGATGGCGACAATGCTTGTGCCTGTTCACGCAGCTGATCGGCCTCCTTGTGCCATTGATCGGCTTCACGGCGCTTCACACGGGCTTCTTTTCGCCAGCGTCCTTGTTTTGCCCAGGCGCCGATGCCTCCAAAGACAATGCCAACCAAGACGCAGCCAAACATGATCCAGAAAAGAGGCACATCCGTCACGGTGAGCCTCGGATCCTGCGGATCGAAGGGGTTTAGCGACAAAGACACCGTGTGGCGGTTTGCGACAGCCAGCGGGACGATGATCACAGCGATTGCGAACAGGATAAGGTTTTTGACAAAGCGGGTCACAAATATGTCCTCCACGCGGAATGTGCGATCAGCCTACCTGGGCATGAGGGGTGCTGGGCGGTAGCATCGCCTTCAGGCATTAGACTCGCCCGAGCACAGATAGCTTACGACTCAGTCCTCGCCGTGGTCTACACCGCCGTTGAGCCGTTCACGCATTTCCTTGCCGGTTTTGAAAAACGGCACGAATTTCTCATCGACGTCGACCTTTTGGCCGGTGCGCGGGTTGCGGCCCACGCGTGCGGGCCGGTTTTTGACCGAAAATGCGCCAAAGCCGCGCAGTTCAACCCGGTCGCCCCGCATTAGAGCTTCGGTAATCTCGTCAAGGATGGCATTGACAATGTTTTCTACGTCTCGCTGGTATAGGTGCGGATTTTGCTCTGCAATATGCTGCACCAGTTCAGACTTAATCATTGCCGCCCCCGGGATTTTTCGAGATATTATCTGCCGTTACCGGAGCCTGCCAAACAGACACCAGACCGTCAAGCGCAAAACCTCGCGAAATCAGCCCCTTAGCATTTTCCAGGTCCGGAAACATACCTTTTGCGATTCCTTCGCCGAATGCGCGCGATAAGGAAGCGGCAAATGGCAGGTCAGACGTTTCGTCGCTGGGGCTCCAGGTTACGATTGGAAGATCCCTGGGCACATTGCGCTCATTCTCTAGCCAGGCAATTGCCGTGTCTTCCCCGCCAATGGCATCAATCAATCCGTTTTCCATTGCCGCATGGCCGGAATAGATGCTTCCGTCGGCCAATTCACGGGCCTTGGCGTCGTCGAATGGTCTCCGCTCTGCGACAAGGGCGACGAACCAGTCGAAAGAGTCGTTTACAAGCCGTTCGAGCACTGCGCGGGCTTCAGGCGTGGTTTCCGAATAAAAGTCTGGTTCCGCCTTGAGGGAAGCGCTTTTGACGGCGTCCATGCTGACACCAACTGTATCGAGCAGTTTTTCGATGTTGCCGTATTGAAACAGGACGCCGATCGATCCTGTTATCGAATTGTAGCGCGCGACAATATGGTCGGAGGCCAGCGCTATCATGTAGCCGGCAGACGCACCAACGGTCCGGATTTCGGCCACGAGTGGTTTTTTATCCGACAATTTCCTGAGCGCGTCATAGAGGCCCTCGCCACCGGTGGTGCTGCCGCCAGGTGAATTGATAGACAGGATCACGCCTTCAACGGCGTTCGCCTCGGATATCTTTTCGATCATGTCGAGCAGATCCCGGTTGTCGACAATGACGCCTTCTACGGCAATGCGGGCCACATGCGGAGAGCGTTTCGACAATCCGGCGATGCCAGCGGCGTATGCGATGCCTGCAATCAAGGCGATAGCCAAAATAGCGAAGGCTGCAACACGCCAAAACGTAAGTTTTCGGCGCATCCGGCGCCGATCCACCAGGGCATCTGCATCAAGGCTCATCAGAGTGGAACTCCTCACGCATATTATTCTCAGGGCTCTTTAATAGATATACATGTGGCGAAATTGCAAATGCTGTGGTCAGTATTTTAATTATTTCAGGTATTTAAATATGGTCGCTCGTCGCAATGGTCCCTTGGGTACACAGTGATGCGGTACGCTACCACTCGCAGCGCACCACATAATCTGCGTATTGGGCTTGCGTTAAGCGATTTCGACCAGCGACACGTCAAATACCAATTCTCGGCCAGCGAGGGGATGGTTTGCATCCAAGAGCACAGCTTCGTCGGAAACAGCCGAGATGCGCACGGGCATGACCTGACCGTCCGGGTTCTGGACTTGGAGCTGCGTGCCGACCTCAAGGGGAATATTTTCGGGCATCTGCGCGCGCGGCACCTCCTGAAGTGCTTCTTCACGCAAAGGTCCATACGCGTCCTCGGGAGCAATTTGAACGGTTTTAGACTCGCCAACCTTCATACCGGTCATAGCTTGCTCGAGTCCCGGGATGATCTGTCCGGATCCAACAGTGAACTCCAGCGGCTCCCTGCCTTCCGAACTATCGAAGACCGTGCCATCTGTCAGTGAGCCCTTGTAATGGATACGCACCGTGTCCCCCGATTTGACTTCGGTCATATTTTTGCTCGCAATTCTGTCTTGGGGATTTGAATTGAAGAAACCCTGACTTTTAGTAGGTTTTCTAGACTCGGCGCAGCCTAACGGGTCATGCCGAATTGTAAAGGCTTTAGCCGATCAGCGCATTTGAAACAGAAAAAGCCCGGCGCGTTGCCGGGCTTTCAATTGTTGTATGCGAATAATACGACTTAGTCGTCTTCGCCCGCTTTTTTCAAAGCTGCACCAAGAATGTCGCCAAGAGACGCGCCGCTGTCTGAGGAACCGTATTGAGCAACGGCTTCTTTCTCTTCTGCAATCTCAAGTGCCTTGATGGACACAGAGACCTTGCGGGTCTTCTTGTCGAACTGCGTGATGCGTGCATCGAACTTGTCGCCAACGGAGAATTTCTCCGGACGCTGATCTTCCCGGTCGCGTGAGAGATCGGCACGGCGGATGAATGCCGTCAGATCGCTGTCTGCAATCTTGACGTCCAAACCGCCATCCTTGATCTCGATGACTTCGCAGGTGACGATGGCACCTTTGCGCAACTCACCAGCTGCACCGGATTCCATCGGGTCACCACCAAGCTGCTTGATGCCGAGCGAGATGCGTTCTTTTTCAACGTCGACGTCAAGGACAACAGCCTTGACCATGTCGCCCTTCTTGAACTCGTCGATAACCTGTTCGCCGGGACGGTTCCAATCCAGATCGGAAAGGTGAACCATGCCGTCAACGTCACCGTCGAGGCCAATAAACAAGCCGAATTCGGTCTTGTTCTTGACTTCGCCCTCAACTTCGGTGCCGACCGGGTATTGCTCAGCAAATGCATCCCACGGGTTCTGCAGGGTCTGCTTGAGGCCGAGAGAGATGCGGCGTTTGACCGGATCGACTTCTAGGATCATCACTTCGACTTCCTGGGAAGTAGAAACGATCTTGCCCGGATGGACGTTCTTCTTGGTCCAGGACATTTCGGAAACGTGGATCAGGCCTTCGATGCCAGGTTCCAGTTCGACGAATGCACCATAGTCGGTGATGTTTGTCACGCGGCCATTGAACTTTGCTTCGAGCGGGTACTTCGCTTCGATACCATCCCAGGGATCAGTTTCGAGCTGCTTCATACCCAGGCTGATGCGGTGCGTATCCTGGTTGACGCGGATGATCTGCACCTTGACGGTCTGGCCAATGGTGAGAACTTCGGACGGATGGTTGATGCGGCGCCACGCGATGTCGGTGACGTGCAGCAAGCCATCAATGCCGCCAAGATCGACGAATGCACCGTAGTCGGTGATGTTCTTGACCACGCCTTCAACGGTCTGGCCTTCTTCGAGGCTCTGGACCAGTTCCGAACGCTGTTCTGCACGTGTTTCTTCGAGAACCACGCGGCGCGACACAACGATGTTGCCGCGGCGCTTATCCATTTTAAGGATCTGGAAAGGCTGCGGGGTGTGCATCAGCGGTGTGACGTCGCGAACCGGCCGGATATCGACCTGTGACCGCGGCAAGAACGCAACAGCACCGTCCAGATCGACTGTGAAGCCGCCTTTGACCTGATTGAAGATCTGGCCAGTGACTTTTTCGTTTGCTTCGAAAGCAACTTCGAGACGGACCCAGCTTTCTTCGCGGCGTGCTTTTTCGCGCGATAGAACAGCTTCGCCGAGAGCGTTTTCAACGCGCTCAAGATAGACTTCGACTTCGTCGCCGACATTCATGTCGCCATCGCGCCCTTTTGCGCCGAATTCCTTCAGCGGCACGCGGCCTTCAACCTTGAGGCCAACATCGATGACGGCAAGATCTTTTTCAATAGCGACAACAGTGCCCTTAACGACTGCACCTTCATACAGATCGTGTTGGACAAAAGACTCTTCGAGAAGAGCTGCAAAATCCTCGGTGGAGGGGTTCAGTTCAGACATTCAAGCTCCTGGTGCCATTCCTGGCAGGCCGCCGGCGGGTTGGTGTTGCGTTGCGATCGTAAATGCTCTTGGGACCCAGAAGATTTGGGTCCGATTGCCCATGCTGAAAAAACAGCATCAGGCAAGCCGGCGGGGCAAAAGCACCATGATCGATAGTCATATTCCATTCACAGGTAAGCAGCGCTGTTCCCTGTTCATGCTCCAGGTGAGTGCACCATGTGCGCAAGATGCTTTGGTCTGTTTCGCAAACATGAAAGGGGTACGTCTCCCGCACCCCACAGCATCAGCTTTTCAGATCTAGCTTTTGCAGGCTTTAGCCACAATATCCACAGCCGCCTGGAACGCCGTTTCTATATCCATTTCCGTTGTGTCAAGCAAGTGGGCATCTGAGGCTTTTGTCATTGGCGCAACCTCGCGGTTGCTGTCGCGTTCGTCCCGCCGCTTCAAATCATCCAGAACCGAGGCGTAGGTTGCCTCCTTGCCATTCGAGAGCATTTCATCCGTTCTTCGCCGTGCCCGGGCTTCCGGAGAGGCGGTGATGAACAATTTCACATCAGCATTGGGACACACTACGGTGCCAATGTCCCGTCCGTCCAACACAGCGCCTGGCGGTGTCTCCGCAAATCGTTTTTGCAGCGATACAAGTTCCTTTCGCAGACCGCCCAGGACTGCAATTCGGGATGCTGCCTCGCCAATTTCGTGGGCAGAAAGGACGCCTTTATCCATGTGGGCCAGATCCAGGTTCTGCGCAATTTCAATGGCAACGGCCTCATCCCCCAGCGGCAACCCTTTTGCGAGAAGGGCTGCTGCAACCGCCCGGTATGTCAGGCCGGTGTCGAGATGGCGGATTTCAAAATGTTCTGCAAGGCGCCGCGCAAGGGTTCCCTTGCCCGAGGCGGCCGGGCCGTCAATCGCTATGATCATGCCGCCTCGCTTCCGGTTTTGGTAATTGTTCCTCCCATTTCCTCAAAAAGGTTGATGAAGTTGGGGAAACTTGTCGCAATAACGGCGCCGTCGTCGACGGTGACCGGATTGTGCGCTGCAAGGCCGAGGATCAAAAAGGACATGGCGATGCGGTGATCCAAGTGCGTGGTCACTGTTCCACCGCCGATGTTGTTCGTCCCACCTGTTACTGTAAGTGTGTCTTCGGTTTCAACACAGGGCACGTTGTTTGCCTCGAGGCCGCGCGCAACCGCCGCCAAGCGGTCGGATTCCTTCACGCGCAGTTCCTCAAGGCCGGGCATAAAGGTGTCGCCCTGTGCAAATGCGGCCGCTACAGCCAGTACGGGATATTCATCAATCATGGAGGGCGCGCGGTCAGCCGGCACCGTAATCCCGTGCAACCGGCTGGCCTTGACAAGTATGTCGCCGATCTCTTCCCCGCCGGACACCCGTTTGTTCACAATCTGAATGTCACCGCCCATCTCAACCAAGGTTGTGATCAGGCCGGTGCGGTGTTCGTTTAGGAGAACGTTTTCCACCGTGATGTCAGATCCGGGAACAATCAGTGCGGCGACGATCGGAAAGCCTGCCGAAGAGGGGTCGCCTGGGACTTCGATGTCTTGAGGCTTAAGCTCAGGTTGCCCTTGCAATTTGATGACGCGCTCTCCAGCCTCATTGATGGTCACAGAAATGTCTGCTCCAAAGCCTGCGAGCATCTTTTCCGTGTGATCGCGGGTTGGGATCGGCTCGATGACGGTCGTTTCGCCAGGTGCATTGAGCCCGGCAAGTAAAACAGCAGACTTCACTTGCGCCGAAGCCATTGGCACCCTGTATGTCATTGGAAGGGCCTGCTTTGCACCGCGAATGCTTGCCGGCAATCGGTCTCCCGAGCGTGCGATCACGCTGGTGCCCATCTCGCGAAGTGGGTTGAGAACCCGCCCCATAGGACGTTTTGAAAGTGAAGCGTCTCCCACGAAGGTCGCCGCTATGTCATGGGTTCCGAATATGCCCATCGTCAGGCGAACGCCTGTTCCGGCATTGCCAAAATCAATTACGCTCTCGGGTTCTAGGAGGTTCCCGAGTCCGACGCCGTCGATCGCGTAAGAGCCGTCTTGTTGTTTTTCAATGATCGCGCCCACTGCGCGCATAGCATCGGCTGTCGCCAGAACGTCCTCCGACTCCAACAGGCCTGTCGCTGTGGTCCGCCCGACTGCAAGTGCGCCAAACATCAGGGCTCGATGGGAAATCGATTTATCGCCAGGAACCCGAATGGCTCCTTTCAACGGACCTGACGCGGTTGAGCGCAGAGGAGAGGGTGAAACGGAATGCGACATGAAGGTGTCCAATGTTACGTCATGCTGAGACAGAAAAGAGGCGTTTCCCTACCACGCAGGTGCACAGGCGTCATCTGCTATAGAGCTTGAATTTTTTTTCATACCATGCAGAAAACGTGACTGACGTACATTTTTGCGGATTTGGCTTTGACACCGGGGCTTAGTTAAGGCTATGGGGCCCCACTCCATGAAGACGAAGGGTTAGCACAGTGGCAAAACCTGAACTTGGCACAAAGCGGCTGTGCCCGAGCTGCGGCGCCAAATATTACGATTTGAACCGGGATCCCATCACCTGTCCCAAATGCGGAACGGTGTTTGAAATCGTCATGACATCGCGTGCAGCGAAGGCTGCCAAGGCAGCAGCCGCTGCTGCGGAAGACGACGAAGAAGAAGATGATGTCTCAGCTCCGGAAATTGTCACTCTGGAAGAAGCTGACGCAGAAGCGGAAGGTACCGGCGACGATGTGCCGGATATCGACGATGATGGCGTGGAGCTTGAGGATGACTCCGACAGCGGAGATGACGTTTTCATCGAAGATGAAGATGAAGACGACGAGGCGGTGCCGGGCATCCGTGTAGAGATAGATGAGGATGATACAGATCGGTAAGCTACCGATTTTCAATGGGTTTCCGAGTCACGCATGTTTTCCACACCGCCAGCTCGTGAAACAGAAATTTTCCTCTTGAACAATGGAGGCGGCATAGATATGTTCCGCCTCCATCAGTGCACGAGATAAGCGTGCTGATGACGGTAGGGGCCTTAGCTCAGCTGGGAGAGCGCTTCGCTGGCAGCGAAGAGGTCAGGGGTTCGATTCCCCTAGGCTCCACCATTTTTCTCGTAAGGCTTTGACCTTACTGGAGCCGGTTAGAAGCAAACATACAAAGCGTTCCGAGTGGCACACACTAATAGTGCACACGAGGCCTTGAAGTCACCCCTGCATATTTCAGCCTTTATTGTATTGAACGGTGCGATCAGTTTTGTACGGGTAGCGGTTTTGTCGCGCGCGGGTATCCGCCGGGTCCGATGCCGCTGGCCGGTGTGCTGACGTAACGTTCCAGACCGCTCGGTTTCATCCGCATGCGCAGCTGCAGGCATGCGCGATACCTCCAAAAAATGGCGCAGCTGTTAGGGGCCAGGTCGAGCTTGCGAGCGTCAGGTCAGAACGCAAGGGCGCGAATTTTTGACTTCTCTTGGCGGCGCACGAGGTCACGCAGCGGATTGGAGGCTGCAACGCGTTTCAGCGAACTATGGGGCAATCGGGATCTGCACCTCGTTCCGGCGGAACGGGGGAAGTGTGAAAGGATCGTTGAAATAGGCATAGACCGGAGCGCCGGTTGCGGTGAGACCGTTCATGCCAATAAAAGTGGAAAGCTGCGCCGCATGTTTTTCGAAGTTGCGGTCGGTCCAACGGCCCGAGAAGGTGATTGCGGCAACGCGGCCGCCCGGCACCGACACAATTCGGACCTGCTCGTTGTCAGGTTTCGGGGCACTCGCCACAGTATATTGAGAGGGCAAGAAGAATGCGACCTGCCACGCGTCAGCGCCGGCCGGAGCCTGTGTGACCGGGGCCGTCATAGATATCTTCTGCGGGTCCGGGGCCTGGCGCACCGGTGCAGTCATCGCGATTTTTCCGTTACCCTGGTTGGCCCCAGAGATGTAGTCGAACAAGATGCCGAAAGCTTTGCGCGTTGCGGCACTCCGGCTGCCCTCAACCGTCACCTCCGCCGCGGGAGTGGCTTGATAGCGGCGGATTTCGATCTGGCCGCTCGACTGCTCAACCGTGTAGGCTGGCTGTTCGAGGCCCGTTGCCGCGCGTTGAAACAACACCATTGCGCCGATCCCAACTGCAATCAGGAAAACGGACAGGATGCCCACCCACCTGATCCATGTTCGATGTTCTGCTGTCATGCGGTAAATATGGCGCGTGCGTCCTGAATGACCAGTTCACACCCAAAGGTGCCGGTTGGGCAATGTTGGAACAGTTTGCCGTAAGCAAAAACCATCAGGCATTGGATGGCCAAAGCCGGGTTTTCACACCACCGACAAAACGCATATCAGAGCCGTTCCATATGGTTTCCCAGCCTAAGTGAAAGCGTGGAGTCACTCGGTCGTATTTGGGTGCAGGGTTTATACCAGCCAGATTCCGTCTTCGATTTGCCCAAGGACAGCGGCCTTGTTTTCCAAACTTTCGGAAAAGCCTCGCAAAACCTCTTCTCGTGTCTCACCATCGTCATTCAATCGTTTAAGCCATCCCGCCAATCCCGCAGCTTCCGGTTCGCGGTCAAGTACGTTGTTGTAGAGCAGCGTTACAAACGCACTGTCGTTCACGGCAGCGCCATAGGTGTTCTGGAACTCGGCGGACAGAATGAACGCATTGGCCATCTGGGCGATCGTCATGCCGCTATCCATGAGATTGATATTGTGTGACAAGCCGTCATTGTCCGGTGTGCGGTCAAACGCGGCCTTGTAGAGTCTGTACGTTTGACCTGCAGTTCCATCCAGGTCCAGCGCCAAAGTGCCATCGTTGAATTGAAGCCGTTCGACGTTGGTAAAGGCGTCGGTTCCAATGGCGCTGCCGGATATCGTGACTGTTGAACCCGTGGTTGTGACCATAACGTCGGACCGCGTTGCCGATAAAATGACGGTATCAGTTCCGGATAAGCCATCCCAGGTGTCGTTGCCACTTGTCGCGGCAAAGGTGTCATTTCCATTGGTGGCGGCTTGTCCAGCTTCTGCGGAAAGGGCGTCAAGCTTTACATTTTCACCGGACACGGACACTTCTTTCGCGACCGTTCCACCAAGGCTGCCGCCTGAAAATGTGACAGTGTAGGTCCCGTCGGTTAGCTCCAAAGCGTACGCTCCGGAGGCCCAAGAGGTTCCAGAAAAAGTACCCGATGCGCCAGTTGCTACTATGGAGATGCTGCCGAGGCCTTCGCCAGGATCATAAAATCCATCATTGTCACTGTCCGAAATCACAACTCCGGTCAAAAACGTCCGCCCGCCATCCGCAAAGTTTTCGGTCAGCATTGACGTGTTGGTGTATGTGACACCGTTGCTGGCTGTGTAGGAGCCGACCTCTTGCCCAAGCCCGATTTCCGAAAATCGGCCTTCGAGAATATTCGTGCGATGCCCCGAGGATTTGAAAAGACCCTCGTGGTGATTTTCGATCGTTGCCGTATTGAAGCCAACACTCGACGTTGTGCTTGCCCGTAGAGAGATATTCTCTCCAGTTGACCATCCACCTGAGGCTGATGTCCAACCGGCTGCAAATATTCTTTCGCTTGCACTGGAGCCGTCGCTGCCCGTGTGGCTGAAATAGTTCCCGCTAAGCATCGACTGGCTATGCGACGCTGCAGACATGTTCAAGAACGTTGAAAAAGCTAAGGGTTGTTTTGTGGATGAGTCGATCGTGCCGTCCGCCAAATCGTCGTTCAAACCAATGCCATACCGGCTGGCTTCGCCGTTGGGGTCGGAGCGCGCCCGATTGATTAGTTCGAGCAAATAGGTTTCGTATACGCTCGGTGCTGACATTGAACTGATATCCCTATCGAATTTCAGGTAAACTCGGCCTGCGCCCTACGCAGATCATCAAGCGGTAGAGGACTATCGACCATCTACGCGGTCAAAATATAGCAAATTTGCTCTTGTCTGGGGATTGTCAGTCAGACCGTGAAAAGCCTTATTTGCTTCAGATGCTTGGCTTGGAGATCTGCGCCAAGTCTTTCAAAAAAAGTTCCTGAGAAATCCGCCAAACGCCAAAAATGCGGCAAAATAACGGAGCTTCCGTATCGAGGATGAGTTGTCACTTTCTGTTCTAATCGCGCTTTTTTCATCATCCTTTTTGGCTGCCACCTTGTTTCCCGCGCAATCGGAGCTGGGGCTTGCATTTCTTGTTGGCTCTTATCCGGATCAGATCCCAGCGCTGGTCTTGGTCGCAAGCTTGGGAAATACCCTCGGGGCGTGCTTGAACTGGGTGATCGGATCTGGGGCGCGCCGTCTTGAAGGTCGGTGGTGGTTTCCCGCCAGACCTTCATCGCTTGCACGCGGTCAGCAATTTTATAACCGGTACGGCCATTGGAGCCTGTTGCTTAGCTGGATGCCGATAATTGGCGACCCGATCACATTAGTTGCCGGTGTTTTCAAAGAACCATTCTGGCGTTTTCTTGTGCTGGTTGGTTTGGCAAAGACAGGCAGGTATTTGGTTGTGGCGTTGGCTGCACACTCTTGGGGCGGTGGCTGACCTCCATGCCGCCGCACCCAAAAGCTCCGCGCATCGCGTTTGAGCAGGATGTCGTAAAATTTTCACATGAGCGACACAGGTTTTTCATGTGAGCAATGCTAGCTGTCGTGCAGGAAAATGGAAGGCACTTTTGTGTCGTATGAAATTCCTACGACGCGAAGGATTTTTCGCCTAAACGCATGAAATATGCGGGTCTAGGCCGAGATTCTTGATGACATAAGCGGTATTTGAGGCGGTTTTCACAAGAGCTAGCCCATGTCAGTCAAATGCCCTTGGGTGACCGCGTGTTCATAGGCTGTCAACTATTGTTCATATGAGCGACATATAACGTTCATATGAAAATAATACCAAGCGCCTCGTAATTAATACAGTGCGCTGCAAACACACTGACAGCAGCTGCCAACAACCGATGGCAAGGGCTAGCCCTTCATTACGGGAGCACAGGAATGGCTTATCACAAAACTGTCGCCAGCGTCGTCGCTGCTGCGGCCATGCTTGGTACATCCACCGTCGCATTCGCTGCGACCGAGATCTCTTGGTGGCATGCTATGGGCGGCCGGCTCGGCGAAGTCGTCGTCGACATTGCAAACGGCTACAACGAATCCCAGACTGCATGCTCGATCACACCGGTCTACAAAGGCACCTACGAAGAAACGCTGACTGCGGGCATCGCCGCATTCCGTGCCGGCGAGCAGCCGAACGTTATTCAGGTTTTTGATGCTGGAGCCGCCACAATCATTTCGGCCAAAGGTGCTGTCATTCCGGCTCAAGACATTCTTCAAGATGCTGGTGTTGAGTTCGATATCAACGACTACATCGAAGGCGTCCGGAACTTCTATGCCGACAGCGACGGCAAGATGATCGGCATGCCGTTCAACTCCTCCACGCCGATCCTTTACATCAATGAGGAAGCGCTTGAAAAGGCTGGTGTTGAGGCCCCAGAGACTTGGGAACAGTTCCAGGAAGTCGCGCCGAAGTTGAAAGAAGCCGGTTATGTGCCTCTGGCCCAGTCACATCTGCCATGGATCTTCACGGAGAACTTCAAGTCGCGCCATAACCTTCAGTTTGCGACCAACAACAACGGCTATGATGGTGTAGCCGGCACCGAGCTTGTTTTCGGTGAGCCAATCAAAGCACACTTCACAGCTGTCAAGCAGTGGCTCGACGATGGCCTGTTCGGCTGGTACGGCACCGGCTGGTCCGATAACCAGACGCCGTTCAACGAAGGCAAGGTTGCCATGTGGCTCGGTTCTTCAGGGTCCTTCGGCGGCATTCAGCAGACTGTAGAATTCCCATTCTCCGCGACATACCTGCCTTACTGGGGTTCAGTTGAAGGTGCTGGGACAGGGACGTTCATCGGTGGCGCTGCGCTTTTTGCAATGTCCGGAAAGCCTGACGAAGAGAACAAGTGCGTTGCCTCGTTTTTTGAGTATTTGACCTCTCCGGAAGTCCAGTACATGTGGCACAAGGAAACCGGTTATGTGCCGATCACCAATGCCGCATACGAACTTGCCAAGGAAGACGGCTATTACGAAAGCACGCCTGCTGCGGAAATTGGGATCAAGCAGCTTTCTTTGCCGGGTGGTGACTGGACGAAAGGCTACCGTATGGGCTTTTACGTCCAGATCCGTGACGTCATGAACCGCGAGTATGGGAAGATGCTCACCGGTGAAACATCCGTCGAAGAGGGCTTTGCCACGATCGAGGCGGAAGGCAACAAGTTGCTCGAGCGTTTCGCAAAAACCACTGAGAACTGAGCAAATTCTGATCTGGTAATGTCAGGGACGCCATCGTGCGTCCCTGTACCAAAAAAGTTCAAAGGCGGGCAGGCTGACCATTGGTTCATGCCCGCCTTGTCCGTTTCGGTGGGGCAATGAAAAAAGTTCAATTCAATACCCGGTCCGTGCCGTATTTGCTGCTTTTGCCGCAGCTTTCCATCGTGGCCATCTTCTTCCTCTGGCCGGCGGCTGAAGCTGTCCGATCCTCGTTTTATCTCGAGGATCCTTTCGGCTTCGGTGCGACCTTCGTCGGTTTCGACAACTTCATTGACACAGTTACCTCCTCAGACTACGCGCGCGTCGCGCGGTTCACGACCGTCTTCACGTTGCTGGTGACCTTTTTATCATTGGGTATTGCGCTGTTATTGGCGGTCAAAGCCGACAAGGTTCTCAGGGGCGCATCGAGCTACAAGACTTTGTTGATGTGGGTCTATGCAGTTGCTCCACCGGTGGCTGGATTAATTGGTGTGATGATGTTCGACCAGCATGTAGGCCCAATGGTCGACTTCTTTGCATTGTTCGGTTGGGAGATGCAGATCGGGGTAAACTACTTCGACACCGGGTTTGCAATGACCGCGACTGCAATCTGGAAACAGATCCCGGTGAACTTCATCTTCTTCCTCTCAGGACTGCAAGGTATTTCCAAGTCGGTCCAGGAGGCGGCCAGCATCGATTGCCGATCAGGTTTCCGGAGGTTTTGGACTGTAACCTTCCCATTGCTTGCACCGACGGGGTTCTTCCTTCTGATCATCAACATCACCTACGCCATGTTTGATACGTTCGGCATTATTGATGTCGTGCTGAAAGGTGAGCCTGGAAACAACCCAGTGACGCTGGTTTACAAGGTGTTCCTCGATGGGTTCCGTGGCAATGATTTGGGCGGATCCTCAGCACAGTCCGTGATCCTCATGATCCTTGTTTTCGTTTTGACCGTGATTCAGTTCCGGCTGATCGAACGGCGCGTGCACTACACATGAGGGCCTGGATATGAAACGCATTAAATTCTCGGACCACGTCATCTTGCTCGCCGGCGTTTTCTTCATGGTCGCGCCGGTTGCCCTCGCTTTTCTAACGTCAACCCACGATGCCGTGACGATCTACAAATCCGGCATGCAGTTCACTTTCGGGGATCAGTTTCTGCAAAACTACGAAACGGTTCTGACCCGCGCAGGCGGCTTCACCAAAGAAGTCGACGGGCTGGTGATGTTGAAAAACTCACTTATCTTGGGGCTGGGTTTTGCAATCGGAAAGATTATCATTTCGATGCTGGCAGCGTATGCCATTGTCTACTTTCGGTTTCCGTTCGCCAGCCTTTGCTTTTGGGTGATCTTCTGCACGTTGCTGCTGCCGCTTGAGGTCCGAATCCTGCCCTCCTACGAAATCGTTCAGGGGCTCGGCATGGTGAATACCTATTCCGGCCTGATCGTACCGTTGATCGCATCTGCAACCGGAACATTTTTCTTCAGGCAGTTCTTTTTGTCCGTCCCGGACGAGCTGTTGGAGGCGGCGCGGATCGACGGGGCGGGCCCCTGGAAGTTCTTCATCGATATTTTGGTCCCGCTTTCAAAAACCATGATCGCGGCGATCTTCATCATTATGTTCGTCTATGGCTGGAACCAGTATTTGTGGCCGACATTGATCACCACGGAAGAGTCGCTCTTCACCCTTGTACGCGGCATCAAGCAAATCATGCAGGTTTGGATCGGCGCACAAATCCCCGACTTCAATGAAGCTATGGCGCTCGCAATTTTGGCGATGCTGCCGCCGGTGGTAATCGTCGTGATTTTCCAGAGCTGGTTTATCAAAGGGCTCGTCGAGAGCGACAAGTGAGGTAACAATGGCAACAATAACTCTCGATTCAGTCCGAAAAGTCTATGCAGGCAATGTCGAAGCCGTGAAAGGTGTATCGATCGACATTCAAGATGGCGAGTTCATTGTCCTGGTCGGGCCGTCCGGCTGCGGAAAATCGACCTTGCTGCGCATGGTTGCCGGCCTTGAAGACATCACGACAGGCGAGGTGAAAATTGGCGAGCGGGTGGTCAATAATGTTGATCCGGCCGATCGGGATATCGCAATGGTGTTTCAGAACTATGCGCTATATCCGCATATGTCTGTCTACAACAATCTCGCCTACGGACTTAAAAACCGGGGCATGGCGAAAGGTGAAATCGACCGGCGAGTCAAAGAAGCTGCCCGAATTCTCGAAATCGGCGAATACCTGGACAGGAAGCCGCGTGCGCTATCCGGCGGACAGCGCCAGCGGGTCGCAATGGGCCGCGCTATTGTGCGTGAGCCTGCAGCCTTTCTGTTTGATGAACCCTTATCGAACCTTGATGCCAAGCTCCGGGTTCAAATGCGGGTCGAGATCAAGCGACTGCAAAAATCATTAGGCACTACTAGCGTTTACGTGACCCATGACCAGCTGGAGGCTATGACGCTCGCGGATCGTTTGGTGGTGCTTAACAAAGGGAACATCGAACAGATCGGAGCGCCGATAGAGGTCTATGACAGGCCGGCCTCCACGTTCGTTGCAAGCTTTATCGGGTCGCCCGCCATGAACCTTTTGCCAGTCTCCGCGAATGGATCGGGACTTCAGCTTGAAGGTGGTGAGGGCCTCAGCGGGCCGAACACATATGGCCGGGATAAATATACAGTCGGCATCCGGCCCGAGCACCTGCGTGTTGTCGACGCGGGTTCTTCTCATCCAGATGCCGGGCTAAGCCTGGATCTGGTCGTCAATGTGCTTGAGCCGGTTGGGGCTGAGAGTTTTGTTTATGCAAGTTTTGCGAAAGGCGGGCCAGAGATGGTGATCCGTGTTTCAAACCATGCCCGCTATCAACCAGGTGAGAAATTACAGCTGATCGCGGATGCGCAGGATGTCCACTTCTTTGACGGCGGGAATGGAAAACGGATTTAGAAATCTAAATCCAAAGTGAGGCGGCCAAACGAGGGGGCTGCCGATCTAAGGTGGCCGTTCCGGTTACGGGGCGGCCAATTTTTGTTCCTGACAAAAGGTGTCAGGAGCTGTCACGGCCAATGATTGCATTTGAACGTCCGAGAGTGAAACTACAGTGAGTTGAAATTGAAGACTGCATGTCATGGAACCTTTTAAAAACAAGATTTCCAAAGATCTCGCCCTGCTTTTTGCTGAACAGCTTGAACAGCACCTTCCAGAATTTGAAAAGTCAGCCTTTCTTAGAGAGATATTGCCGGAGTTGCCTGCATTAGAGCTGAAACAACGTGCTGCGTGCATCGCAGCGGCGTTGGATAAATTCCTTCCCACAGACTTGCATGCGCGATTTCAGGTCATTGAAAACCTTTTGCACCCCGACGATCAGGGAGCAGGCATAGAGCGTTGCAGCGACCAGAATGGCATCCGGGGATGGGGCATCATGCCGCTTGGAATGGTTGTGAGCCGGTCGGGTTTGAGTGACTTCGATGCTTCCTTTGCGCTCCTGAGGGAGCTTACTAAGCGCGCCACCGCCGAATTTGATGTTCGCCCATTTCTCGATGCCGATCAGGATACTGCATTGGATATTCTGTCGCTTTGGGTGGCCGACCCAAACATGCATGTCCGCCGTCTCGTTTCCGAAGGAACGCGCCCACGCCTGCCGTGGGGTATGCAGCTCAAAAAGCTTATTGAGGATCCAAGTCCTACACTTCCTCTGCTGGAAGCCCTCCGCGACGATCCGGCTGACTACGTCAGGCGATCAGTCGCAAATCATTTGAACGACATTGCTAAAGATCATCCGGATCTTGTCGCTGATCTGGCAGCAATGTGGTTGCGAGATGCCGATTTAAATAGGCAACGGCTCGTCTGGCATGCTTGCCGAACGTTGATAAAGCGCGGCCATGAAGGCGCAATGCGCGCATTTGGTCTTCACGCTCCGCAGCTTGAGGTACGTGGCCCGCACCTCGATTCAGAAGTGGTCTCATACGGCGGCGAAATCGATTTTGAAGTTGAACTCACATCCAAAGGCGGTAGCGGGCAATCCCTGATCCTTGACTATCTTCTGTTTTTCAAAAAAGCCAACGGCAGCCTGGCTGCAAAGGTGTTTAAGTGGGCGACCTTGGCATTACAGCCCGGCGAAACCGTGCGTTTACGCCGCAAACATGCAATCAAGCCAATAACGACACGCAAGTATTATCCTGGCGTCCAGGCCGTTGGGCTGCGGATCAACGGCCAGGATTTTGGTTTTTCGGAGTTTGAATTGCGCATGAATTCTGAGACCGCGTAGACCGCTAGTACCATTTTAAAATGCTGGTGCCGGGAGGCGAGACGTTCAGGGATGAGTTGGCGAGATCGCAGTCGCAAAATCCCCCAATTCCTGAAACCGTTCCTTGGTCCGAATATTGCCAGATCGTGTAGGAAGACCAGGGTGCCGGGACTGTTGGGCTCTGCGCGTCGGTGTATTGTGCAAGCCACAACGGATATTCCGAGAAATCCGGGTTTCCCAGTCCATCCCAAAAGGAAGGATTGGTGTAAATCATCGGCCGGACGCACAAAAAGCGCTCGACCAGTGACACCAACCCGGCGAGTGCATGCACATATTCTGCCGCGCTACAGCCGTCCATTTCTTCGCAGTCTATAGCAGGCGGAAGATCGGTTGTCCTGCTGTAACCAACTGACCGCATGGCTTGTACGATAGCCTCTGCCTGTTGGAGAAAGCTGTCCCGCGGCAGGAAATAGTGGTATCCGCCGCATTTTAAGGCGTATTCTTGGCAGCCGCTCCAGTTCTGCTTGAATGTCGGATCTGTATATCCTGTGCCTTCCGTCGCCTTGAGATAGGCAAAATCGATCCCCGATGCGGCCACACCCTGCCAATTCACGGTTCCCTGATAATGCGATACGTCGATTCCACGCTGACCGGTTTCTGACATGTTGGTCCTCCAAATGGCTCTATTGGAGAAGACGTTTTGCAAGTCCGGATGTGAGGACACGTCAGGTGATCGACTTCAATCTCTGCATGGCGACAACGCCGAGAGCGGGGCCGATTGCCATGATTGCAAAAAGCACCGGCCATCCAAGGCTTAGCGCTAAAAGGGGCGTTGCCTGCACTGTTAGGAAGGTCAGCGCGAAGCCGAGAGCTGTTTGAAAAGTCATAAGGCTTCCGGCCTTTTCGGGAGCCGAGTAGTCAGCTACAAGAGCCGAGAACTGTGCCGAGTCTGGAAGGATAGCGGCGCCCCAGATCAGCGCCAGAACAATAGTCAGCCAGGCCGGGCCGCCGAAGGCGGCTGCAGACGCCAATGCCGCTGATCCACTGATCATCATGGCCCAGATCGCGATGTTCGCCTTGCCGAGCCGGTCCGCAATGAAACCAGCGAGAATGCAGGCAATGCCCCCGGCTGCAATCGTCCCAAAGGCCGTCAGCCGACCCATGTCAATCGCCTGTTGCTCGGGCAGCGAATGCGTGAACGATGCTGTCGCCGCGACTCCGATCCAAGCCCACATCGCATAGAGCTCCCACATGTGCCCGAGATAGCCTGCATAGGCAAGCCGGACTTTGCGATTGGTCCAGGCTTCGGAAATCGTCCGGATATCAAATCGGGAGGCTTTGCCATGAAAGGGCCCAAGACCTGAAAAAAGGCACAACAAACCGCCGACACCCGCCGCAATAGAGGCGGTAGAAACGGCCCACCGCCAATCTGCGCCGCCGAGAAACGCCAAAAGGTGCGGAGCTGCTGAACCAAAAGTCAGCGCCCCGACAAGTGTGCCCACCAAAAATCCACGATCTTTCTGACCCCATCCCACGGCAATTTTCAAGCCAACGGGGTAAACCCCGGCCAACAGCATTCCGGTTATGAACCTGGCAAAAATCGATAAACTGCTTCCGGGTTCCAGAACCAGCAAGCTTGCATTGACCAAGGCGGCGGAAAGCGCGCAGGCAGCGAAAAAGCGTCTTGGATCAATTCGATCGGCGAGCCCGAATACAGCGGATAGAAGAGCGCCAACGACGAACCCGGCTTGCACCGCACTAGACAATGCTGCCTGGCGAAATTCCGAAATCGGGGTCTCTGCAAGCATGTCGGGCAAAATGGCCGCTGACATGAACCACAAGCTCATGCCGGCAATTTCAGCCAACATCAAGATGCCTAGAGAAGTGCTTTTTCGTTGCAAGAAAGGCCGGTTTTGAATGTCAGCCGTCAAGGCCCAGGTCCTTGCGCAGTTTCCGGGTTAGTTTCGCCGTGACAATACCGTGTGCTGCAGTTATGTAGGCCTTGAGGTCCTCGTCGCTTAACGCTCCCGGATCTCCCATTTGTACCCACTTGGCACGGGCGAGATAGGGTGCCGGAATCATGCCGGACTGCTCGAGCAGAAGAGCATATCCAATATCTGAGCATTTAAATCCATAACGTGGATAATCGCCTTTGCCCCATCGCGAACAAATGGCAAAGATCTTCCCGCCGACCTTCCATACCGAAGCATCGCCCCATTGGATGACATTTGTGGTGGCCGGTAACTGGCCGCAAAAACGGTCAAACTCTTCAGGGGTCAAAGGAATAATGCCCAAAAATGATATCAATGAGATTTGTGGACACAAGATTGCGCCTATAGGCGCCGCCGGGCAACCACAAAAACCCTGTTTTTAATGCGACTGAAAAGAGACTGTTTGACGATGGGAGCTTCCGGCAGGTTCCAAAGAACATCGGCGTGCACATATAGTTCCCGTCGTAGGTCATTCTTTTTAAATTTTTCCCTTTGTCCCGGACGCTTCAGTGCCTGAAAGAAAATATACGGCGACATGAGTAAGCTTTCATATTTAAAAAAATATAGTAGGATCGTATGTTAGATCGTTGAGATTTCTTTTTTTGATGCCGGAAAACTAATTTCAATTATGAAAAAGACTTCGATTGGCAGGATGCTGCGCTGTTTTTAAGTGTTGCTAAACACAATGGGCTCACTGGTGCGTCCCAAGAGACCGGACTGAGTCCTGCAACGTTGGGTCGGCGCGTTTCTGCGCTTGAGGTTGCGCTAGATAAACGCCTATTCGAAAGAGAGCCGCGCGGTTACCGGTTGACCGAAGCCGGTCTGGAATTGCTTGAACTTGTGGGCGGCATGTCACGGTTTGCACAAAATGTCAGCGAATGGGCGGCTGATAGCGGGAGTAAGCGGAGAATTCGGATATCAGCCGGAAACTGGACGCTCAGGTTGCTGGCTGATCATGTCGGCAGCTATTGGTCCTCCCTAAGTGGATGGCAGCCTGAGTTCTTGGCCGACCTCCATGATTTGAACTTTTCGCACCAACAAATCGATATCGGTATCCGCAACAAGCGTCCCACCGACCCCCGACTTGCCGGCCGAAAAGTCGGTCATGTCGAGTTCGCTGTCTATGGATCTGCCGACCGAACGGACCCAATCCCGGACCGATGGATAGGCTTCACAGAGGAGCAACTGCGTTTTCCGACCGCTCGATGGATCAATAGCCATCACGCAGAAAACGTCATCATAAACGTCAACAGGTCCGAGGATGCTCTCGCTCTTCTAAAAGGAACAAATGCACGAACTGTTTTTCCATGTTTTGTTGGCGACAGCTTGGAGACAATCAGGCGCTTGTCCGAACCAATACCGGAACTAAAAACAGAAAGATGGTTGGTTGTTCATAACGAAGGCCGTCATGCCACGGAAATCCGCCAGGCGGCGAACGCGATCGCTAAACTGCTTAAAGGCGATCCGCAGCTGATTTGGCGCTGATGACCGCGGTTTTGGGCGCTGTGGCTTCGCGCGAGAGTGGATAGCTTGAAACGCTCCTTCAATGTCGCCATATTCATCAGCGAAGGGATACTCCCAATCCGGATGCCTTTTGAAGGGTCCGGGCACAAGGTCGCTTGAAAAGGACTTTGAAAATGACACGCATGTCTGCGTTCTCCAGCCCGTTTATGCTCGGGTTTGACGATATTGAGCGCGTGCTTGATCGCGTCTCAAAGGCTGCCAATGACGGTTATCCGCCCTACAACATTGAGCGGTTGCCGAAAACGGAAAGCAACGGCGACGTTATACGGATTACGCTGGCAGTCGCCGGCTTTACACGCAATCAACTTGATGTGTCGGTCGAAGAAAGCCAGCTGGTTATCCGGGGCCGCCAGGAAGATGACAAGAGCCGCGACTATTTGCACCGCGGCATAGCTGCCCGGCAATTCCAGCGCGCATTTGTTTTGGCAGAGGGTATAGAGATCCTCGGAGCTGACCTGAAGGACGGTCTTCTTTCTATTGATCTTGCACGCCCGGAGCCCGAGCGGGTCATCCGAAAAATAGAAATCTCCAGCGGCGAATAAATCACTGCCGGACAACAACGGAGAAACTGATGCACGATACAAATAAACCCGAAGCGGCTGGGCAGGCTCCAGTCCATGTGACCATCAGCAAGGACGACCTGAGTGAATTGGGAACAGGTACAGTTGGATATATCCGCGCCGTAAAAGCGTCTGAATTGTCGGCGCTGTTCCCGGAAATTCCGCCTATTGAGGACAATGTTACCCTATGGGCATTGTTGAACGCCGATGGTACGCCCATTTTGGTGGCGGACAGCCGCGAGGCAGCGTTGGCAAACGCATTTGAACAAGAGCTGAAGATGGCAAGCGTCCATTAACGGACAAAGCATCTGGTTTCAGCAAAAGCACCGGCCTTCGTGCCGGTGCTTTTTTTTTGCGCCGGGGTTGAGATGGCGCGGTCTTTTCCCGCCGGTGCGCTTGAGCCCGGTTTTGGCCGGATTGTGTGTTTTGGGTCTGGAGTCTCGCCTCCGCCGGGCATGGCCGGAGGCTTGCGCCAAGGTTCGGATTTAAACCAGCTTACGGTATAGGCAACCACGACCAGAACAAGCATGCCGCCCAGGTTGGTCAAGATTTGGGGCAACCATTCTCCGCGTCCCCAAGCCATGTCCCGCAACAGCGCAGCACCCTGGGCAACGACAAGGCTTGCCATGAAGACCGCAAGAGACTGCTGGCCTACTTTTTGAACCACGCGTACAAAGCCGTCCCAAAGTTTTCCGTAGCCAAGAAGTCTGCGGCCGTGCTCGCCTGCTGCCACCCACGCCAAATAGGCCAAGGCCAGAAAATGCAGATACCGGAAAAAGCCGAATTCAGTCTTGATCCAGAGTGGTTTTATCGCCTGACGGACTTCAAAGGCCCACACCCAATCTAGGTAGGGTTCGCCAAAAATCCGGAAATACGCAAATGGCACCGATGCGACCAAGACGATGATGCTGACGACCACAAGACGTCTGTCGACTGGAGGCGCCGGTATCCAACCCCGCATGAACGCAAAGCCTGTGAAAAATAACAGTTGCCATGCAAACGGATTAAAAAACCACTTGCGGTCTGACCACGGCTCGGCCGGAAGATCCAAAAAGCCAAACTGCGCAAAAAGCCAAAGCCCGATAGAAACTGCGAATGCAGCTTTTACCGACATTTTTGATGCCAGCATGATCAAAGGGATCAGGGCGAGAATAACGATGTACATGGGCAGGATGTCGAAATAGTTCGGTACCCATGTGAGGCTCATGATGCCCGGAAGGGCGATCTCCGTTTTGTCGAAAAGGTGCCTCAGGTTGAGCGATACGACGTAGTCTTGCGTGAGCCCGCAACACCTGTTCAAAAACCCGCTTTCCTGAATAGCGACCAGCCCAACTGCAATAATCAGGAACTGACCGATGAATGCCCAATACACTTGCCACATACGGTGCAAAATTCGGGCTGTGCCAAGTCCCATCCCGTGTAGGTCGAATATCTTTCCGAACGCAAGAGCGGATGCCATTCCGGAGCAGAATACAAAGATCTCGGTGGCATCGGAAAACCCGAAACGGGCGGGAATCCAGAGGGTCCACCAATTGCTCGGGACGTGGGCGATGTAGATTATAAACATTCCGATCCCGCGGAAAAAATCCAGGCGGGGATCACGAATTCGCTTCTTTTGGGGCTGGGCGTTCACGGCAATTCACTGTTCGAAAAAGGCGCTCGCACAAAGGGCCGAAGCGCTTCATGCACGACTTGGGTCAGGCAGAAACGGCGCGCAAGCGCTCATCTTCCATGACTAGCGATGCTTTACGCATTTTTTCGCAAATAACAATGCGTTGTTCAGCGAACCGATCAAGTGCGCCCCGTTTGCGGGCCCGGTCCTTTACCAGCTTCTCCGCTTCGTTCGCCATCCCTGCCCGAATGGCGGAATCGATGGTGATACGTTCGAACACATCTCGTTGTGCGTGAGACCCGCCGATGCCTGGGAGCGCTTTGCGGGCCGAACTCAGCAAAGTAAAGGCGGACGCATAGTTGCCAAGACGGTACTGTTCTAAACCGGCACCGGCTGGGATGCCCGCTGTTTTGGAAATGCCACCAAGATCGGTTTCATACTGGGCACGAGTTCGTAAACCAGTAAGAAGGCGCTCGGCACCCATTCTGCGCCCGCCATTCAGTAGCGCCAGCAAATAGTGCAAATCCGCAAACACGTTGCAGCCGTCGTCCGCGCGTTGATCTGACAGCAAGGCGAGCTCTTCCCAGCGTGACCCCACATTCACGCCTTCAATCTCCAGACGGGATAGCAGCGATGCGGCATTGGAGATATCCCGGTAGTCGTCCGTCTTGTCGCGTCGGATTTCTGAGTCGTAAAGCGCAAGGACCTTATCTGTGTCACCGCGATCCAGATACATAAGCGCAAGATGCCACCAGACGTGATAGCCAAAATTGTTACAATGCGCCCAGGAGTTTGGTTGGCTTTCAAGCCAACCTATGCCGTCTTCGGAACGGCCGGTCATATCGTGGACATGTGCAACAGCGTGCAAGCCCCAGGCATCGTCCGCTGCATACTCGAGGGCTTGGCGTCCGGTCGCTTCCGCGAGCCTGTAGTCGCCCGTTTCTTCAAAAGCAAATGCTTGACAGCCCAGGACATAACCAAGCGCCGGATGCGTCTCGTCATAGGCGCTGATTACGCTTTCTAAAGATGCCCGCATACCTGTCGAATCGCCCAGAACGAACCGGATCGCATGCACCATTTTCAACAAAAATGCGTCGCGCTGATAATGCGATAGCGCTCGGTCCAGGATTTGGGCCGACTTCGAGGGCCAACCATCTAGCCATGCCCGAAGGGCACGGACAAACGCGTTCTCGCGCTCAGTTATGGTATCGCGTTGGCTTGCTGTGGTGGCGAACCGCCAGCACTCTTCTGCAGTGCTTAGGAGCTCCTTGCGGCCAAGCAGCATGCAAAACAGGCCGCGTGCGGCATGCCCGAACGCAAAATCTGGATCTTCGGCGAAAGCCTCTTCCAGATGCACGGGCGTAGCTTTTCCGTGCGCAAGAAAGGCAAGAACGGTTTTATTCCAGTGACCGACCACAGCCGAATTCACTACGGTTATTTCGTAGCCAAATTGATCGGTAACGCGCATGAATCAACCTTTTCCCGTATCTGTACCGCACCGCAAAAGAGCACAGGGACTCTGTTAAACTGCAACACACAAAAAGGTGTGGTAACCGTGTGATCCTTGTCGATGCCGTGATAAGAAAACTGGTGATGCCATACACCGGATCTGGGCATCTTGATCCTACTGTTACTTTGCAGGTCTTATACGGTCCATATGTTGCAGCGCTCCCCAATAACCACCCAGAAAGTTGTCTTTACTGCGGCAGCGCTAACGCTGCTCGGAGTTTGTGCACTGGCATATGAGGCTGCGGGAGCGCGACAGGCCCTCGCCGTTTTAATCGGCGGTTTTGCCGGGCTCGCTCTCTATCACGCAAGTTTCGGCTTCACCGCGGCTTGGCGCCGGGTTGTCACCGAACACCGCGGGGCGGGACTACGTGCGCAATTCTTGCTGATCCTTCTCACAGCGGCTGTGTCCTTTCCTTTGATTGCTTATGGCGAGCGCCTCGGATGGCCCGTGGGTGGTTTCGTTTTTCCGTTCGGCGTTGCAGCTGCCATAGGCGCATTCATTTTTGGTATCGGTATGCAACTCGGCGGTGGCTGCGGCTCAGGTACTTTATTCACCGTTGGCGGCGGTTCTACCCGCATGGTTGTGACACTTGCCGCTTTCATACTCGGATCGGTTTTGGCGACCGCTAATCTGCATCAATGGAACCGCTTGCCGGCGTTGCCGGCTTACTCGCTGGTGAACGAGTTCGGGCCAACCCTTGCGTTTGCAGCAACGGCCGTTGTACTGGGGCTTATTGGTGCTGCGACAATCTGGCTGGAACGTCGAACCCATGGCGAGGTCGCTCCACCCACTCAGACTCTCTCTGTGCTGCACGGCCCGTGGTCGATGGCGCTCGGAGCTGTCATGCTCGCGATAGCTGGTATTTTAACCTTCATCGTTGTGGGCCGCCCATGGGGCATCACATCCGCATTTGCGTTGTGGGGAGCAAAGGCTTTTCAAGCAGTTGGTATTCCTGTCGAGACATGGCCTTATTGGACCTGGCAGGTAAGTGCATTGGAAACCAGTGTTTTTATGGACACAACATCTGTGATGGATTTTGGCGTTATTCTTGGTGCCATGATTGCGGCTGGCTTGGCCGGTAAATTTGCGCCGGTTTGGACGCTTTCAAAGCGAGACCTGATGACGGCCGTTGTTGGAGGGATTTTGATGGGCTATGGCGCGCGACTTGCCTATGGCTGCAACATCGGCGCTTATTTGGGAGGGCTCGTTTCGGGCTCCATGCATGGTTGGTTATGGCTTCTGTTTGGGTTTGCCGGGAGCGTTGTCGGAACGCGTATAAGACTGCGCTTGGCAATGCGCTGATTTCTCGGCTGCCACACCTCATTGTGAAACGGGTGTGAAACAAACGGCCTCATTTTGGGTCCAAAAGGCACCATCTATGGAGGCAAACCAAAGCTTTTTGGAGGTTTCCATGCCAAGACATTTCTTCATTTATCCCCTCCTGATGTGCGCCTTGATCCTCAGCAGCGCAGCGCTTGCACAGAGTGTGGAGCCACGTCCGGGTTGGCGGGTTGTGAAGACCGAGCAATCCTACGACGAACTGGTGGAAAGCGTGTCGTCTTCCATAAAGGCCGAGGGGATGCTCCTCGTAACTCAAGCGAGCGCGTCCGCCGGGGCCAAAGGGCAAGGCATTACGATCCCCGGCAATCGGGTTATTGGCGTGTACCGGAACGATTTTGCGCGCCGGATGCTAGATGCGTCGGTCGCATCTGGGATCGAGGCTCCCATTCGCTTTTACATCACTGAAAACACCGACGGGACGGGCACGCTCTCCTGGAAAACGCCGAGTTTTGTGTTTGAGCCCTACATGGGCGAAAGCGGTGGGCAACTGAAGGCTTTGGCATCCGAATTGGATGGTGTTTTCATGAAGATTGCCGACAGGGCGGTCGGCTCAGAAAATTGAAGCTGAGCTGCGATTTGCTTCAAAGAGCCCCTTGCGGATGCGGCATTCCTGTCTAACTATTGAAGTGTGTTTAACAGCGAGAAAGGAGGTGTGCCCATGTCTAGTGAGTATCCGACTGTGGCCCGTTTGTTTGGGCGGTTTGGATCGGTGTTGGAGCAGCCTCTGGCAGCGAGATAGATCGCCGGGATTTATCCGGACTACGGATCACAACGATCTCATGGGAGGACCGCTTTTGCGGTCCTCTTCGCGTTTTTGGGAGCGCGATACTTGCATAGCAGTTAGTTTCAAGTGAAACTATCAGCCGGCCTGCCGAGAAAGTCTATGCATCAGCTGACACTTCATACTTATTTTAGAAGTTCCACGTCTTTCCGCGCGCGTGCGGCCCTTAATCTGAAAGTTGTGAATGCACACCAACGCTTCTACCATCTCAAACACGGGCAGCAGCGTGCTCCCGGCTATCTCGATCTTAACCCACAGGGTCTCGTTCCCACCTTGCAGCTGCCGGATGGGGTAGTGCTGACACAATCGCTGGCGATCATCGAATTCTTGGAAGAATCTGTTCCAAACCCTCCGCTGTTGCCCAAAGATCCGATCCAGCGTGCGAGGGCGAGGGCCCTTGCTTTGATGATCGCTTGCGACATTCATCCGATAAACAATTTGAAGGTACTTGAATTTTTGAAGCAGCGCTTCAACGCGGATGGGGATGCAGTAAAGGCTTGGTTTTCCCACTGGGTTACGGAAACCTTCGATGCGCTCGAAGTCCAGTTGAGCCGGCGCCCGTAAGAGTGGTTATTTTGTTCCGGCGAAACGCCAGGAATCGCCGATATTTGCCTTACGGCTCAGGTCGTGAACAATGCCAGGTTTGAAGTGCCGATGAGTACCTATCCGCATTGTCTTGAAATCTGCGAAAGATGCATGGCTCTCAAAGCATTTTCTGATGCTTCTCCAGCCATGCAACCAGATGCTGAGACGCCTTGAGGACGGCGTCATGAAGTCTTTCGGACTTCAAACCAAGCCGATTGCCTTGCGCACAGTTTCGTCTCTTAGAGAACAATCGGCGCCGAGAAAGTGAGAACTGGCATCGCCCGCAAGCCAGCTAATGGCCTCTCCAACCCATTGTGCCGGTATGTGCGCACTCGGGTCTAGTCGGCTGACGGGATTAATCCCGGATGCTTTGATTTGGACCTGCATCTCCGTGTCTACCGTTCCAGGGCTTAGTCCGACGACATGGATGCCGTGTTCGCGCCATTCCTTGTCGGCACATTTTGTCAGCGAAAGAGCTGCGGCTTTGGAGGCGCAGTAGTGGCTCCAACCTTCCAAGGCGCCGGTTGCCGCACCCGAGCTGATATTGATGATCTTGCCCGACCGTTGGCTCAGCATATGCGAAGCAACTGCGCGGAGGCCAAAATACACTCCTTTCACATTGACATCGATCACCTTGCTCCAATCGTCTGGAGAGCTGTCCTCAATCCGGCTGATCGGGTCGATCAGGCCGGCATTGTTGACGAGGATGTCAAGGCCATCAAATCTCGAAAGACAGAGCGCTGCAGCAGCTTCCAAATCCTCAAAACGCGCGACGTCACAGGATATTGCCTCTGCTCGCCCGCCGCTTTCGACGATCGACTGCGCGATTCTCTCGATGTCGGTGGTGCTACGGGCCGCTAGGACGACGGCTGCGCCGTTTCGTGCAAGGCTCCGTGCACCTGCTTCACCAATGCCGCGACTTGCCCCGGTGACCAATGCAACCTTGCCTGAATGGTCTGACATTTATGCTCTAACTCCTGCAGTGAATTGCAATTTCCTCGCATGTTTCTACAGAGCATATTGCAGGCCGTGTGACTACCTGCTGATCACGGATCTGCGGAACAGGTCTGGGAGTGTATTTCGCCTTGGGCGCGTTTGATGCTAAGCGTTCCGGTATGAAAACGTGAATATTGAAAGCCCGAATGCACGACACTCTCGAAAAGCTCCGTGTGAACCTCCGTCAATTATATTTCGGGTCATCAGCCGGTTCCCGCCTTTGGCGTTACGCCCTTCTCATCTTTGATATCGTGACAATAGGGTATTTCATCGTCTCTGCGATGATCGACCCGAACCGGATCCACCACGAATTGGATTATACAATAGCTGCAATTCTAACGTTCGATTACATCGCCCGGCTGATTGCAGCGCCCAGGCCGTGGCGCTACATGGGAAGCTTCACATCGATTGCCGATATCATAGTGATTGTGTCGTTAATTGCGCCCGCGTTTTTTGAAAACTTCGGATTCTTGCGCGTTGTCCGCATGTTGCGTTTGATGCGGTCCTATCATTTGCTGAAAGAGCTTCGTGATACGTCGAAATGGTTCAGACGGAACGAAGAAGTCTTTCAATCCGCCGTCAATCTGGTGGTCTTCATATTTGTGGTGACTGCTCTTGTGTTCGTTGTCGAACATGACCGGAACGAGAACATAAACAACTACCTGGACGCGCTGTATTTTACCGTCACGACCCTCACCACCACGGGTTTCGGCGACATAACAATGACAGACAGCGCAGGCCGGCTAATGACGGTTGCGATCATGATATTCGGGGTTGGGCTGTTTTTGCGCCTTGTGCAGACGATTTTCAGGCCAGCCAAGGTACAGTTTCCGTGCCCCGATTGCGGACTTGCACGTCACGACCCAGACGCCGTTCATTGCAAGCATTGCGGCCGCGTTCTGAATATACCAACGGACGGCGAGTGGGCTTAACAGCTAGGCAAGTGCTGCGATTTTCCAATCCTGCGCCGCAAACTCAGCCAGTCTTTCCCGAGTCATCGGTTTTGCCAGTCCATAGCCTTGCAGGATGTCACAGCCCATGTCGCGCAGCATATGAACGTGATCAATAGTTTCGACGCCTTCGCAGCCCACCTCGAGGCTGACTGCCCGGCCCATATCGATGACTGCTTGAAGCAGTTTGCGATGCTCCGGTGATGTTGTGATTGGTTTGACGAGGTCGCGGGCGATTTTCATGCGCTTTGGAGACGTTGAGAGCATGCCAAGGAAGGATGACTGCCCGGTGCCGAAATTGTCGATCTCAATGTCGATGCCGAGATCTGATATTTTTGAGATCCTATCGCGCAGTTCGTCGCTCGCGTGATCCAAAACGGTCGATTCATGAACTTCGAATGACAATCGGCCTTCCGGAATTTTCAACTTTTTCAATAGATTTGTCAGGAACGGATTGCTGAGTCTTTGAGCGGAGACGTTTACTGCTATTCGTGGAACAAACGTGCCACTCAGGTCCAATTCGGCCAGGTCCAAGAGCGCTTTTTCAAGTATTGTCTGATCAATCTGGTCCGAAGCGGAAATTTGCCTGGCCGCATCGAGGAAGGCAGGAGGGTCCAATACGCCAAGCACAGGATGCCGCCAGCGGGCTAACGCTTCTACAGCCACAAGTTCCAAGTTTTTAGCGTCAAACTGCGGCTGATAAACAGGAAAGAATTCGTTTTTTTCGAGTGCGTCCAAAAGATCGTCTGAAATTCTTTTCGTCCGCTCGATTTCTTTCTGAAGCTCGCGCGAGAAAAACGTAAATTGACCCCTGCCGCTGCGTTTGGCGCGATACAATGCGATATCAGCGTTCATCATGAGCCGGGAAGGGTCATGCGACACCTCACCCGTATGTTCGGTCATACTGGCGATGCCGATATCGATCCCAATACTTGCCCCGAACCGGCACAGCTCATTCTCGTAAGCCACCGGTTTGTTAAGTTCGGTGATGATTTGGTCCGCAAGATACTCCAGTTCCTCGCGCGCTATATCTCCCTCTCGTAGAACGACAAATTCGTCGCCGCCAATACGGGCAATAAAGTCGCTTTCTTTGCAACTCTTGCGCAAAACGTTTGCGACATGCTGTAAAATAAAATCGCCGGCTGCATGCCCCATAGTATCGTTGATCGCTTTGAACCGGTCCAAATCGATCTGCAAAAGGGCCAACTCATCCTCACGGGTTCCTTCGTGCCATTCGTGAAGTGTTTGGTCAAGATATCTGCGGTTTGGCAGTCCCGTAAGGGCGTCGTGAAGACTGTCATACTCGGCTTGTGACTTGGTTTCGGTGAGAATCTGGTTCTGCTCCTCCGCAACGCGGTGGGCATCTTCGAGTTCTTTTTCGCGCTTTTTGAGATCGGAAATATCTGTGATTACTCCGACAATATATTTGTCGCCGTTGTCGGTACGGGCCAGGGATTTGCTTATGATTGCGGCTCCGAGGCCGGTCCCCGAGGTCTCGCTCATCGTGTCTTCGCTGCGCAGGGTTTGCCCGTCAGCAAGCACTTTTCGGTCCATCTCGTTGATGTGCGTGATCCGGTCGTTCGGGCTAAGATCGTCGATTGTTTTGCCCAGCATCTCGGATTTGTCGAATGAAAAAAGACGACAGAAAGCCGAGTTTATCATCACATACCGGAGGTCTTCATCCTTGGCTAGAACCGGTGTTGGAAGAGTATCCAGCACGAGTTGAGACAGTTCGGCCTGCCGCAAGGCGGCCCGCAGTTCCTGCTCGCGTTCTTTCAGGACGCCAATATCATTCAAGACTGTGACCACATATCCTTCACCAGATTTAGTTGTCGCAAAGGACTTTCTTGTAAGTGACGCAAATTCTGTCCCGTTGGGAAGTGGTATCGGTTCGTCGAGCTCTTCGAGCTTCCCGGTCGAGAGAACAAACCTGTCACGGCTTTTCAGGTCCGGAATGACTTTAGCCGGAAAAATGGATTCTGCTGGCTCACCCAGGATTGCTTCGCGGGGCCGTCCGACAAGCGCGCAAAAAGCATTGTTGGCCATCACATAGGTCAGGGATGCATCTTTCACAGCGATCGGGTTTGATAGCTGATCAAGCACGGCTTCCGAAAGCTCCGCTTTGTCCAGCGCAACTTTCAGCGCGGTCTCCTGTTCACGCAGTGTCGTGACATCGTTGAACACGGTGATTAGATAGTCGTCATCCTCGGCGCGCAGCAGACTGTGCCGGTTCTGGGTCCAAATGTGTGACCCGTCTGCTGCAACCAAATCTGAGGTCGTTTCCCGAGTTTGCCCGTCGGACAGCACAAACAGACCGGTGCCTTCGGCTTGCGATGCCTCCTTGGCCGTAACCAGGTCACTAGGTTTAAGGCCTGCAACCTCGTTCCTGGCAACGCCGAACATGGTACAGAACGCATTGTTGACCATGACATAGCGCAGCTTTGAGTCCTTTACGACAACCGGGTTGCCAAGACGGTCGAGTACTTGTTGGGCGAGTTCCGCTTTTTGAAGAGCGTCGCGTAGTTGTGTTTCCTTCTGCTTCAGCCGTGTAATGTCAGTGAAGGTGCTGACGACATACTCGCGGTTCTGGTCTGTCCGGGCGATGCCGCGACGGATAATTGCAGGACTTGATTCGCTATCTGCCCGGGAAACGGTGGCTTCGAATTCCTGCGCAAGACCATGGTTCAATACGTCCTGGTCCGAGTAGCCCGGCATGCCCCCATCTTTTGATGAGAGTAGGTGTTCGCCTTTTTGACCAATGATTTTGCTTTTTGGCCGGCCGCATGCCTCGCTGTAGGCTTTGTTGACCATCACAGATCGAAGGTCTTCATCCTTAACATGCAAAGGAATGCTGAGCTGATCAAGAACGCGCTCAGCAAGCTGTGCTTTCTCCAGCGCTTCTTTCAGCCGTTCTTCCTGCATCTTGTATCGTGTGACGTCACTCACCGTTGTGACAACAAAGGGTTTATGACCCGCCACAATGACCAGGCCCTTGGCGGTCACGGTCCGCACGACGCTTCCGTCTGGACGCGGAAAGACGTTTTCATCCTCGCGCGCAGTGCCGGTGGTAAATACGCTGTTGTCCAGTACTCGCATTTTCTCCGAGAGTTCCTTGGGAAGGAAAGCCCCGGTATCACAGCCGACAATGGTGTTTCTGTTTACGTCGAAGAATTCCTCGTAGGCCCGATTCATGAAAATGCAGTTGTATTGGTCATCCCGAACGATGACTGGAGTCTTAAACTGTTCGAGCACCTGCTCTGCGAGCTCTGCTTTTTGCAGCGCTTTTGAAAGATCGCTTTCTTTTTGTTTGAGCTTCGTTACATCATGGCGAACGCACAAAAGCAGATTTTCGCCGGACGGGGTGGCGATACGCGATTTTCGTGTGCTGAAAAACATCACGTTTCGGTCGCTGTCCTCAGCAATTTCTGTGTAGTCGCGTGCTTTCCCAGTTTCCAGAACCTTATGGTCGACGCCTTTGCTGACTGTGGACTCATGCTTGTGCTTGAGCTCGTTGGAGGTCTTCCCCATCAACGTCTCGGCGTCTAGCCGAAAAGCTTTCCGGTAGGCGTCGTTGGCAAAGACATATTTTTGATCTGCATCTTTAATACTGATGGGTGTTTCGATCTGTTCCAGAGCTGAACGTGCGAGAGCATTGTCTGCCTCCGCCTTTTCAAGAGCCGTTTTTTGTAGTTTTTGGGCCGTGATATCGCTGGACGTAATGACGTAAAGCGTATCTCTCAGGCGCTTGCCAACAAACCTGATGATCGTTCCGTTATGTAGTTCAATGGTTTCTTCAAATGCTTTGCCATGGGTTTGGAGCGCTATCAGTAATTTCGAAAAACTCTTAAACCGGGCGGTTTTAGCATGCTGAAATATCGCTTCGAAAAGACTCTCAGTGTTCAGGGGATAACGGCTCGACGGCTTTGACAGTTCGAGGTCAAGACCTAGCAAGTGGGCAAATGCGGCATTTATAAAAATTGTATCGTGGGACTCGGCGAGTAAGATCCCCTGGTCGCTTATTTCTGCAAACCTCTCGAACAAATCTCCAGCACTGGCATCATTGTCCGCACTTGCTTTGGATCGGTCAATTCCCAACGCCATATGCCCACCTCACCTGCATAGTAGAAGTATTATCGCCAAATATTATTAAAAAAATATTTGAAAATACGCAGGGAGAATCTGTAGTATGTTTTGAGTTACGTCATTAAATTTCATCTACCTTTGGTAAATACTGTTTATTCATTTGTTAATGTAAAGAATCACAATAATTACGACGGGCAACGGCAGCAACTTTGCGTGAGCTTGTTGATGAGCAGAGCTTCGGCGGTACCTTGTCCCTCGAGTACGATCTGGGGGGGAGTGAATATGGCTTTGTTACTAAGGATACTCTTGATAGTTGCATTTTGGGCTCCTGTGGGTGCGTCAGTCAGCGCCGAAGCGCTGTATTGCCAGAATGAAACACCGTGCGAGACGGAAAATGGCCTCTACTACATGCACTGGCCCAAGGGTGTTGCAACCGATCGGCGCTCGGGAGCAGTCTTTTTTCTTCACGGACACCGCGGCAAGGCCGTTAACGAAATACGCAACAAAAGCTTCAAGGCTATGGCTGACGAGCTCGGTGTCGCGTTCGTGGCTGTCCAAGGTGTGGAGGGCACATGGTCGTTCCCGAATGCTCCCCGCAGTCTTCGCAATGAGTTCCAATTTTTCGACGAAGTGATCGAGGATGTCACAACGCGGTTCCCGGTCGATCCGCAAAAGTTGATGCTCAGCGGTTTTTCTTCCGGCGGCTTCATGACTTGGTATCTCGCTTGTGAAAATGCTGAACGTTTTGCCGGATACGCACCGATCGCAGGGGCGTTTTGGAAACCTTTGCCGGACGACTGCCCGACGACCGCGCCTTATCTGTTTCACGTACATGGCACCAAAGACACCGTTGTTCCGCTGGAGGGGCGCCCACTTGGTGGCGGCCGGTGGCATCAGGGCGATGTATTTGAAAGCTTCGATGTATGGCGCAGGCAGGAAGGCCTGCTAGAGACCGCGCCCGAGGCCATAGCGGAAGGTGGTTTGCGGTGCGAGCGATGGGCGCCGGAAGATGGTCTGCTGGAACTTTGTCTTCACGAAAACGGTCATAGTGTGCGTGCCGACTGGTTAAAGCGCGCTTGGCGCGAGTTGGAGGCGGCGCGGGGTTGGTCTTATTGATGAGGGGTGTGAGCGGCGTGCAATTTCATGACGGCAAAGTGAGATGCCGTGAAGCCTAGGGAGAAACTTAGCTATTGACCGGCGGTGCCCTACTGTAGAATTTCACCTCGGAATGGCAGGTGAAAAGTGACAATAGATAGGCTTGGAAAAACATCACTTGACGGTCTTCTTGTCGTCGATTTGTCCCGCATTCTTGCAGGGCCTACCTGTACGCAGATCCTTGGAGACCTTGGAGCAGAAGTCGTCAAGATTGAGCGGCCTGGCTGGGGGGACGACACTAGGGGGTGGGGCCCTCCGTTTTTGAAGGCGGCGGATGGGCATGACACCAACGAAAGCGCCTACTATCTTTCCTCAAATCGAAACAAGTCTTCCCTTGCAGTCGATATCTCTTCTGACAAAGGGCAGCAACTGGTGGCAGACTTGGCCGCAAAGGCGGACATCCTCGTAGAAAACTTCAAGGTCGGGGATCTAGTTCGCCGGGGTTTAGATTACAAAACGTTATCTGCTCGAAATGCCCGCTTGATCTACTGTTCGATTACTGGGTTCGGTCAAACCGGGCCCTATGCACATCGTGCCGGCTATGACTTTTTGATCCAGGGAATGGGCGGAATCATGTCTCTTACTGGTTTCCCGGATGAAGAGGGCGGTACTGAAACGAAGGCGGGTGTCGGTATTGCTGACGTGATGTGCGGAATGTATGCGACCGTCTCTATCCTCGCGGCGTTGAACCATCGCCATGCCACAGGCGAGGGTCAACATATTGACATGTCCCTGTTCGACAGCCAGGTGTCCTGGCTTATTAACCAAGGGGTAGCTCATCTTGTTTCTGGCGAAGTGCCGGGCCGTTTGGGCAATGGCCACCCGACAATCGTACCCTACGAGACTTTTCCTGCTGAAGACCGTTCATTCATTCTTGCAGTAGGCAATGACAGTCAATTCAGAAGGTTTTGCGAAATCGCGGGGGCCTTGCATCTCGCGGATGATCAGCGGTTCGCTACAAATGCTAACAGGGTGCGCAATCGGAAAACCCTTGTTCCGAAACTGCGGAAAATTACCATCAACAGGACTGCTGCGGATTGGATCGAACGTCTTGAATCCGCAAAGGTTCCCTGTGGGCCTGTAAATGATCTCGGGGCGGTTTTTACCGATCCGCATGTCTTGGAACGCGGCCTTAGAATCCGGATGCCGCATCCACTCAGCGAAACCGTTGAGCTGATTGGCTCGCCGATCAAAATGACCGCGACGCCCGTGCAATACAAAAAGGCACCTCCGACACTTGGTGCCGATACGGCCGATATCCTGACAAGGCATCTCGGGCTGTCATACGAAGATATCGCCAGTCTCGAGAGAAACCGTGTGATCGAGATTGGCTGCGTAAAAAAAGAACCAGAGGAACATACTTCATGACGACCGGTGCCGACATTATAGCACATAAGCTGTTTGCAGCAGGGTGCCGCCATGCGTTCGGGATACCGGGTGGGGAAGTGCTCGCCGTGATGGACAGTCTGGACCGGGCCGGCTTGAAGTTTGTGCTGGTGAAACACGAAAATGCCGGTGGTTTCATGGCTGAAGGCGGCTGGCACGCCGATGGAGCCCCTGGGGTGTTGCTGGCAACATTGGGTCCTGGGGCGGCCAATGCAGTCAACGTTGTTGCCAATGCATGGCAAGATCGCGTGCCGCTGATTTTTCTAACCGGATGCGTGGATTCCGCAGAGGCCGAAAGTTACACGCATCAGGTTCTCGATCATCAGCAGATGCTGCGGCCAATCGTTAAAGCCAGCTTTTCAGCCCGGCTTGGGGCGCTGGACGTCATGATGGAAAAAGCGTTGTCGATCGCGTTGGACGGCCAGCCGGGTCCGGTGCACATTGACGTGCCGATCAGTGTTGCAGAGAGTGCCACCACTGAAGCATGGTCTGATGCATTCGATTCACGTCCAGACGATATCTTCTCGGCGTCGGGTCCCCATCTGGAAGCAGCAAAGGCGCTGTTTGCGTCGAGCGAGCGGCCGATCGCGATTGCTGGTGTTGATGCCGTCAACGAGATGGCAGGCGCGGAGATCACCGCCTTTTGCGAAGAGTTTCAGATCCCCCTGGTCACCTCCTACAAAGGCAAAGGCCTTTTGAGCGAGACACATGAACTTGCCTTGGGTGGAGCCGGCCTGTCTCCAAAGGCTGATGACGTGCTTTTGCCGTTGATCCGGCAAAGCGATTGCATCTTGCTCCTCGGATATGACCCGATCGAAATGCGGATCAATTGGCGCAATCCGTGGCCTGAAACCGCCCCTGTCATTGATGTCTCTCCCGTCCTGCGGACACACGGCATGCACAGCGCGCATGTAAGACTTCGGAGCCACGTCCGTCCGGTTCTGGCGGAGCTTTCAGCGTCCAGGCCAAACAGTATGAAAAGCTGGCCTGATGCTGAGCCGGCTGAGGTTCGCAGACAGTTGAAGGCGGCGTTTGGCATTGAGGCTGAAGGTTGGGGACCGGCGGCTGCATTCCATGCCTTGAAACAAGTGATGCCAGCCAATGTCGTTGTGAGTGCGGACAGCGGCGCGCACCGCATTCTCGTCAGTCAAATATGGGAATCCAAACAGCCGCGGGGCATGATCCAATCATCAGCCTTGTGCACCATGGGCTGTGCCGTCCCGCTTGCCATGGGCCATCGGTTGGTTGACCAGACCCGGCCGGTTCTGGCCTTTGTGGGTGATGCTGGCCTTGAAATGTGTCTCGGCGAGCTTTCCACGCTCCGGGATCTGAACCTGCCGGTGATTATCTGCGTGCTCGTTGACACGTCATTGGCTCTGATCGAATTGAAACAGCGCAAAAGCCAAAGACCCAATGTTGGCGTGGATTTTGGCGAGACTGATTTTCCTGCAATTGCAAAAGCTTATGGCGGGCATGGAGTTTGGGTCGAAAGCACCGATATCCTCAAGCGCGAAGCGAAAGATGCTCTAACCCGCGACGGGTTCACAATACTCGCCTGCCGGATTTCCAACCGTGCTTATGATGGCAAGTTTTAGGACGTAGCCCAGGCGAACCTTAAACTTTTTAGCACAGCTGCCGTTGCGGCCGGGCTGGACCCCTCAGGTCAAACTGGAATATGTTGCACCTGCGAAATGAGACCGGCAGGATTCATGCCGGCTTTGGGAGGGTGAACAGATGGAAGTGTGCTCCACAAAAGGGGCAATCCGCGGCTTGGTGCGCAACTGGCGGAAATCCGGTAATTCACTTGGGTTGGTTCCGACTATGGGTTACCTGCACGAGGGCCATTTGGCGCTCGTTCGGCGAGCACGGTCCGAAACGGACCGGGTTGTGACGTCCATCTTTGTCAATCCCACGCAATTCGGCCCGAACGAAGATCTCCAAACATATCCGCGCGACGAAAAACGCGACCTTGCCCTTCTAGAGGCAGAGGGGGTCGACGCTGTTTTCATGCCGGATGTAGAGGAAATGTATGGCGCGGCCGGCGATACCTTTGTCGAAGTCCCGGGTCTGTCAGCACGGTTGCAAGGCGCCCTGCGTCCCGGGCATTTTCGCGGTGTCACGACAGTCGTGACCAAACTGTTCAACATCGTTCAACCGGACGTGGCCGTTTTCGGTGAGAAAGACTACCAGCAACTGACCATAATCCGGCAAATGGTGAAGGACCTCGACGTGCCTTTGCGCATTGTCGGCCAACCAACCGTTCGGGAACC
The DNA here is from genome assembly GCF_007830545.1 of Roseibium hamelinense. Lineage (GTDB taxonomy): Bacteria > Pseudomonadota > Alphaproteobacteria > Rhizobiales > Stappiaceae > Roseibium > Roseibium hamelinense. The sequence goes on along the minus strand of NZ_VLLF01000005.1, from coordinate 115,550 downwards.
GGATGGTCTTGCCTTGTCTTCCCGAAACGTTCGCCTGGCCGCCAAGCACCGGCAGCAAGCGACCGCTTTGAGCAAGTCATTGGCTGTTGCTGCGAATATGGCGAAGCCGCAGCTGCGGGTTGCAGAAATGGAGCGGGAAATCCGCACCATCCTCGAGGAGGCACCGGATGCGGAGATAAAGAGCGTCGACATCCTTGACGCGACAACCCTGGAACCGATGCCCGATATTCTGGATCGGGATGCCGTAATCCTGCTTGCTGTCCGCTTTGGCTCGGTTCTTCTTATTGATCAGAAAGTCATTCACGTCGAAAGGTATGCCCGCGAAATCTAGGCTCTTTCGCAAAAAGGAAACACTATGAGCACCCAAAAACCGACCCGACGCATCACGGTGCCGCAGATTGCAGCCCGAAAAGGGGGGGAACCGATCGTCTCGCTGACCTCTTACCATGCTCATACGGCAGCGATCGTTGACAAGTATGCCGACTTTATTTTGGTTGGCGACAGCCTTGGCATGGTCATGCACGGCATGGATTCAACGGTTGGGGTGCCGCTTGATCTTATGATCATGCATGGTCAGGCAGTTGTCCGAGGAACGCAGCGGGCGCTGGTTGTGGTTGACATGCCGTTCGGCACCTATGAGGAAAGTCCGCAGATGGCGTTCCGGAACGCAGCGCGCATTATGAAGGAAACCCATTGCGGCGCTGTAAAACTCGAGGGCGGAAAGCGCATGGCGGAAACGATCCGCTATCTTACGGAACGCGGTATACCGGTCATGGCGCATATTGGCCTGACGCCACAATCGAGCAATGTTATGGGTGGGTTCAAAACCCAGGGACGCGATGAGGACAGCTGGCCTCTGCACGAAGAAGATGCCCGGGTCGTTGCACAGGCGGGAGCATTTGCAGTGGTGTTAGAGGGAATGGTGGAGCCGTTGGCGGCGCGGATTACCAAGCAGATTTCCATCCCGACGATTGGTATTGGCGCCTCTGCAGAGTGTGACGGCCAGATTCTTGTGTTGGAAGACATGCTTGGGCTTAATCCGAAACCGCCGAAATTTGTGAAGGTTTATGGTAATCTGGGGGGGCAAATCGAAGCCGCGGTGAAAGCTTATGCGGAAGAGGTGAAGGAGCGCAGCTTTCCAGAAGAGGATCATGTCTACCGCTAAAACCTCTGGCCAGGTGGCGAGCGGTGCCTAGATTGTTTGTTATGAAACGCAACGAACGACTGCCCTATAACAAATTCATGCCGTGCGGCTTCAAAAGCGCTGTCCATTTTGCCATATTTTTTGTGCTGGCGGCCTTTGTTGCCGTATTTGGCTTAAAACCTGTAGCAGCCTCAGCTTGGCAGGAATGGGTATCGGGAGACGTCGCGCCGGATCGCGCGTTGGGGCGGATTTGGTCAGTCTCTGATCAGCGTTTTGTTGCTCCGCAAACACTCATTACGCGTTTGTCGGCGGCGCGATCGATTGTCTTGGGTGAAATTCACGACAATCCCGTTCATCATCACCTCCAGGCCTTTTTGGTGGGTATGGTGGCGCCTAATCAGCGTCCGGCTGTGTTTTTAGAGATGCTGAGTGAAGATCAGTCTGACGCTCTTGAGGCCTTTAGAATACAGGGGCCGCAGACCGCCGACGGGTTTGCGGACCGGGTTGATTGGCAGCAAAGCGGATGGCCGGATTTTCAGATCTATCGGCCGCTTATCGAAGCTGCTTTGTCACGCAAGGCCCGTATCGAATTCGCGCTTCCGGGCCGTGAAGCAACACAATCGGTTTCGCAGGGCGGTTTGAAAGCCCTCCCAGGTTCGCAACTCGCTGAACTGGGCCTAACGTCGCCACTTGAACCCAAGCTTGCCTCTGGATTGAGGGCGGAGATCATGGCTGCGCACTGTGACCTATTGCCCATTGAGGCCGTGCCCAACATGAGCGCCGTGCAACGGTTCCGGGACGCGCATATGGCGGCTGTTTTACGGCAAGCGCCGAAAACCGGACCGGCTTTTTTGATCACGGGCAACGGCCATGTCCGCAAGGATCGGGGTGTACCTCTTTATTTGGACGGGCAAGCGGTTTCCGTAATGTTGCAAGAAGTCGCTGCCGACATGCAGCCGGATCAGGTGGCTGAATCGTACTCTGTAGACTATCCGGCGGATTACATCTGGCTCACTCAAGTGATCCCGCGCGATGACCCGTGCGCGGCCCTCAAAGAACGGTTTTCAACAAACGATTAGAAAATGGCGGAGAGAGAGGGATTCGAACCCTCGGAACGCTTGCGCGCTCAACGGTTTTCGAGACCGCCCCGTTCGACCACTCCGGCACCTCTCCGCGGCGCTTAAAGCATAGGTCTCAAGTGGCGCGGAACATAGACAAGCGTGGCACGAGCTGCAAGAGCTGATTTTAGACTTTTTGGGTTGGCAAACGGGTGTCGTTTTGCCGGTTGGTTTTTCAAAGAAAGCAATGTGGAAGTGCATGGAACAGTGCGGTTTCGCTAGCCGGCCCCTGGCCATGCCTTGCGTGTTGAACTGCGGAGGTGATCGCCACTGTTCCGAGGTGGTCTGTCTACTCGGGTCATCCCAGGCGCCATTTTGACACCTCATCTTTGCACAGTTGCCAGACGGGATTGTGGCCAGTTGTCGATGAAAAAAAGCTGCGATCAAAATTAAAAACTCTGGATGCGCAAGAAAATTTATCACACTATAACCAGAAATTGAATTGAATGACAGAATTATGACATATACAATCTGTTAAGTATCCCGTTCCGGGCGGGAGCGGAAACCAGAGGTGGAAAACGGGGCGTTGAAGGAGGCAAGGCTTTGGACACGCTGGCGAACGTAAGGACAGATCTGGACGCTTTGAGTACATCGTTTTCTGATCGGACGGATGACGACATCCTCGTTCAGGACGATACCGGAACGCACTACCAATCATCTTACACTTATTTTTATGTTCCCAAGACCAATCCCGATCGCAACTCGGCGAACGATGACGCCGGCTTAGGCGCATTTCTGAGGCTTGGCCAGTATTCTGATGTTGAGCAAACGCTGCCCAACGATACGGAAATTAGGAACTACTACCCCAATAAATATGTAGATCTCGAAGGCGCAAATGCTCCGGCCCGGGCTGGGGGAGCAGGTGGCGCAAAAGGTATACTGCTATCCTGCGATGGGCGGATCCTCATCCGGTCGCATCAAGAGATGCTTGTCGAAACCAATAGTTATCATCATCGCGTGTCAGGCGACCATGAGCTCGATGTTTCAGACACTGTGACGGTGACAGCGGGGAAGACAATTAAAAAGCAGGCGTCTGACGGCCAAATTATTCTGAAGACCGGGTCAGGTGCAGCAAAGGACGAGGGAACAAACGCAAAGGCGATCATACTTGATGCGGATGGCGGTGCCGCCGACCTTGTTGAAAATGTAAAGACTGCAACACGCAATGTTGGCGGCAACGATTATAAGGTCACGAAGGGGGCTACACACTCGTGGACCGAAGGCACAACGACCAGTTTCTATTGGGGCGCCCAGTGTTCGGTTTCCGCCGGCGCAAACTTCTTCATGTCAATGGGGGCGGATTGTTTCGTGAAGCCGTTTCTGGTGGTGTCGTTGACATCATTTAGCGTGGCCGCTACCGGGATTAGTCTTGGCGTAACAGGGTTCAACATCAGCGCGACAGAACGTAATCTCGATTTGATTAGCATGGAAATGCAGGTCAAGGGCGTGTCGGCCGAAACCGAGGCTGCGGCTGCGCGATTAACTCAAATCGAGTCAAATATCGCAAACTGCGCCGTCGAGACCCAGAATATCAAAGCACGAACAAGCTCGATCGAAACAAGTATGGGAAATGTCAAATCAGACTTGAGCTTCCTGATCTTTTTTGCGTGAGGCACACAGCGGCTTCAGGGAAGCCTGGTCAGGATGCATTGCTGGTTGACACTTGGTGTTGCGTGAGTATATTCCGCGGGCTCATGCATGGGTGAAATATACACCCATAGCCTCTGACCCAGGCTTGATCGTCCCTTTAAATTCAAGGATTGGCGGATCCGCAAAGACCACTTTGTCACGATATAACGTGCAAGGCTGGCGCCTCTGGGTCGGTAAGATAGATCGGCTGCTTGCCAAGTTTAAATACCGGCGGCGGCCCTAAAACGAAAAGAAGGACGTGCGTGACATGTTCGCAGTGATCAAGACTGGTGGCAAACAGTATAAAGTTGCCGCAGATGACCTTCTGAAGGTCGAGAAATTGGATGCCGATGCAGGTAGCTCCGTCACTTTTGACGAAGTTCTGATGGTTGGCAATGACACCGAAACAACAATTGGCGCTCCGACCGTTGATGGCGCAACCGTTGTGGCAGAAGTTGTCGAGCAGGCGCGTGATCGCAAGATCATCATTTTCAAAAAGCGCCGCCGTCAAAACTCCCGCCGCCGCAATGGTCACCGTCAATCCTTCACTCTTTTGAAAGTGACGGACATCCTCACCGGTGGAGCGAAGCCGGCTAAAAAGGCAGCGCCTGCGAAGGCTGCGCCTGTCGAGGATGCAAAGGATAGTGCAGCATCAGCTGCCGATTCCGGCGCTGATGACCTCAAGAAGCTGGACGGTGCGGGTCCGGCCGCGGTTAAAAAACTGAACGAAGCTGGCATCACCACCTTTGCTCAGATCGCGGCCATGAGCGCCGATGATGTCGCACGCGTTGAAGAAGAAACTGGCCTGAAGGGCAAGTTCGAGCGCGGTAACTGGGTTGTGCAGGCGAGAGAGCTGGCCGGCAACTAAGCCGCCGCTTTAAACCTGACGTTTAGATTGAAGAACGAGGAGTTCTAGCAATGGCACACAAAAAGGCAGGCGGTTCATCCCGCAACGGCCGCGACTCAGCCGGCCGCCGTCTTGGCGTTAAAAAATTCGGTGGCGAAGCTGTAATCCCGGGCAACATCATTGCGCGCCAGCGTGGCACGCAGTGGCATCCGGGTGCCGGCGTTGGCATGGGCAAAGACCATACAATCTTTGCGACCGTGGAAGGCAAAGTCGAATTCCAAGCCAAAGCCAACGGCCGAACCTTTATCAACGTGCTCCCGGTAGCGGAAGCAGCGGAGTAACGCCGACGTGTCACGAACCACCACCGGCGTCCCACAAAGACCCCGGCGGATCGAGACAGCCAGTCAAAGTTCAAAGGGGAGATGGGGCGCCATCTCCCCTTTTGTTTTCAACTTTGACTGGAGGAATAAATGGTTGTCGAAAGCGATGGATTGCTGGATGAAAGCTGTCGGGGTGCGGCCCCGTTGCCGCAGGAAGCTGTTCGCGTAAAGCTCGATGTGCCGCGCGCGGATGATCTGGCAGATTTGGTCTTTTTGGCCAACAACAAGAAAGTGGCATCAAACCTTTCGACGATGCCTTATCCTTTTAAGCTGGACGACGGCAGGGCGTTGATCGCCAAGGCAGAGAATCCGGCTGCAAACTCCTCAACTTTCGCGATCCGGTTGAAAGCGACCGGCCGTCTCATTGGAACGGCCCGTTATGCGCAATTGGAGCCGAACGGCCCGGTTCATGTTGGGTATTGGATTGGTGAACCCTTCTGGGGCAACGGATATGCGACGGAGGCTGTTCATACGCTGGTGGATCATGCCTTTGCGTATCAGGATGTATCGGAGCTGACAGCCGCATGCCGTGTCACGAATCCGGCATCCAGGCGGGTTCTGGTAAAATCCGGTTTTCAATATCGCGATCAAAGTCTGATCCGGTCGGTAGGGGCTGGCGGTACGGTCCCGACTGAGCGGTACTCACTCGAACGCGGCGTTTGGGCATCGCTGAAGGAATGGGGGCGTGCGACATGACTTTGCCGTATTTGAAGACACGGCGGCTCGTGTTGCGACCGCTAAATGAAAATGACGCAGAAGCTATAGCTGAGCTGGGCGGAAAGGATTTTGACGTTGCGCGATGGCTCACCGGAACGTCCTGGCCCTACATTGAAGGCGAAGCGGAGGCCTTTGTGTCGTCGCTGATGCAGACCGATCCTTTTGAATCAGAGGCGGTTTTTGCCGTCACTCTCGGTGGGGTATTTATCGGCACTGTCGCCATCGAAGCACCTGGAGATCTCGTGGAGCTCCCCGAAACTCCTACCTTGGGATATTGGCTTGGACGGGCCTTTCAGGGGAATGGATATGCGTCGGAAGCGGTTGAGGCTGTCCTTGATTGGGCTTTTGCGACCTACGAAACACAAACTATTGCGGCACGTGCTTTTGAGAGCAACACGCGCTCGCGGGCTGTGCTGCGCAAGATGGGATTTAAGCCACATTCCATGACGGACCGGTTTGTAAAGGCGCTTGACCAACGCGTTGCGAATGTTGTGGTGCGATTGGAGAAACAGGACTTTGAGCGGCGGAGCTTTGCCGCATGAATGCAACAAAGATCATTACAGACCGGCTCACACTACGCCCGGCGCGGCTCAAAGATCTTGAAAGCTGCGCCGAGATGTTAGGCGATTATGAGGTTGCCAAAATGCTGACGCGTGTCTCCCATCCCTACGATATGCAGGTAGGTCGCGACTTTCTCGGCGCTGCCGAACGTGCGTGGAGGGATTGGCATGTGTCGGACGAATTGCTGTTTCACATCGATTTGGACGACCGCATGATTGGTGGAGTTTCACTGCGAAAGTTGCGGGAAACCCCTCGCATCGGCTATTGGCTTGGGCAACGTTTCTGGGGTCGGGGATATATGAGTGAGGCGGTTCATGCGGTGATCGCCTGGCTTTTTGAAAACACGAGCCACAATGCGATCAAAAGTGAAGCAATGGATGAAAATCCGGCCTCGTTGCGGGTGATGCAAAAAATGGGATTTCGTGTAGTTGGGCATGTGGAATGCCATAGTCTAGCGCGGGGATGCACAATGCCCGCCACGCATACACATTTGCACCGGACCGAATTCACAGGCGCCCTCTTGAACTGAGTGGGTCTGAGCCTGGCAGCAGGACAAAAAGAGTAGAAAAATGAAATTCCTCGATCAGGCAAAGATTTATGTTCGGTCCGGCAATGGAGGCGCCGGGTGTGTCTCTTTCCGGCGTGAAAAGTACATTGAATTTGGGGGGCCAGACGGCGGTGACGGCGGCAAGGGGGGCGATGTTATCGTTGAGTGTGTGGACGGGCTGAACACCTTGATCGACTATCGCTACAAACAGCACTTCAAGGCTGAAACAGGCATTCACGGCATGGGAAAGAACCGGACAGGCGCGCATGGCGGCGATGTGGTCTTGAAAGTTCCAGTTGGAACGCAGATCCTGGAAGAAGACAACGAAACAATCATTGCGGACCTCACCAATATCGGACAGCGCGTTGTGCTCCTAAAGGGGGGCAATGGGGGCTTTGGCAACGCTCACTTCAAGTCTTCGGTCAACCAGGCGCCACGCCGGGCTAATCCCGGGCTCGAGGGCGAAGAAAAATGGATCTGGTTACGCTTGAAGCTGATCGCAGACGCCGGCCTCGTTGGCCTGCCAAATGCGGGTAAATCGACTTTTCTGGCGACGGTCTCGGCAGCAAAGCCGAAGATTGCAGACTATCCGTTTACGACACTTCATCCGAACCTTGGCATCGTCCAGATTGATGGCAACAGTTTCGCAATAGCTGACATTCCCGGTCTCATCGAGGGGGCCCATGAGGGGACCGGACTTGGCGACCGTTTTCTAGGCCATGTCGAGCGCACGCGTGTGCTGCTGCATCTGGTCGATGGATCGGGCGAAGAAGACCCGGGTGCCGCCTATCGTGTGGTCCGAGGGGAGCTGGAGGCCTATGGTCACGGGTTACCTGAAAAACCGGAAATCGTGGCTTTGTCCAAATGCGATGCTCTGAATGACGAACTGATACAGGAAAAGTCGGCGTCACTTGAGGCGGCCAGTGGACAAAAACCACTGATCCTGTCTTCGGCCAGCGGGCGGAACGTGGACACTGCGCTGCGCATGATTGCGAGGGCAATCGACAAGGATAAGGAAGACGCGGCAAATTCTGTTCCCTCCCAAAAAGAAGAAAGCTGGTATCCCTAATGACAAGCGGGGCGAAGCTTGCGCGGTTTAAACGTGTCGTGATCAAGATCGGTTCTGCACTCCTCGTGGAAGACGGCGCGCTAAAGCGCGACTGGCTGGATGCCTTGGTCAAGGACGTGGCTGACTTGGCCAGCCGGGATGTAGATGTGCTTTTGGTGTCGTCTGGATCCATCGCGCTCGGCCGGGGGATCCTGGGTTTGCCCGGCGGACCTTTGAAACTGGAAGAGAGCCAGGCGGCTGCCGCCGCGGGACAGATCGAGCTGGCAAAAGCTTATGCGGACGCTTTAGGCCTGCACGGCAAACGCGCCGGCCAAATCCTTTTGACGCTCGGCGATACTGAGGAGCGCAGGCGATACCTCAACGCCCGGGCCACCATCGGGATGCTTTTGAAGCTCGGTGCAATCCCGATCATCAATGAAAACGATTCTGTGGCCACGTCTGAAATTCGCTATGGCGACAATGACCGGCTTGCGGCCCGGGTGGCCGCAATGGCAAGTGCGGACTGCCTTGTGCTTTTGTCCGATATTGACGGGCTTTACACCGCTCCGCCAGCACACAATCCGCATGCAGTATTTTTGCCGGAAGTGCCTCGAATAACACCTGAAATTGAAGCAATGGCAGGTAGTGCGGGTTCGGAACTGTCACGTGGCGGCATGAAGACGAAAATTGATGCTGCAAAGATTGCAACGATAGCCGGAACGACGATGGCGATCACGACCGGCAAGCCGCTTCATCCGATCTCGAAGCTGGATGGCGGTGCGCGGGCGACTTGGTTTCCGGCGCTTGCAACGCCGGCTTCAGCCCGCAAAGCGTGGATTGGCGGACATCTCGAACCGCGTGGGGACTTAGTTCTCGACAACGGCGCGGTCGCAGCTTTGCGCAAGGGCAAGAGCCTCTTGCCAGCGGGGATCACCCTGACGAAGGGCAACTTTTTGCGTGGTGACGCTGTCAACATTTTGTCCGCATCGGGCCGGATCATAGGCCGCGGGCTCGTTGCTTATGATCATGACGAAGCAAGAATGATCGCCGGCCGGAACAGCCGTGAAATCGAGGCTATTGTCGGATACCCGGGCCGCGCTGAAATGGTACATCGGGATGATCTCGTGCTTGAGGATGCGTTTTTTGACAAGCCGCCTGAGAAAGGCGACACCTAGCCAGCCCAAAATGCCGGGCCCACTTTCAAGGTAGATTTGAAATGCTTGAACGAGCCGAAATCAGTTCCATAAGCGATGTCATGCGTGATTTGGGGAGCCGCGCGCGGCGCGCTGCGCGTGTGCTTGCAACCGCTTCACCGGAAGTTAAAGACACCGCTTTACAGGCCATGGCTGATGCAATCCGCGCCTCTCAGGCGGTTATTCTTGATGGCAACCGCCGGGATATCGACGCCATGAGGGCGAAAGGCCAAACGACTGCATTTTTGGATCGCGGAACATTGGATCAGGGGCGCATAAACGCAATTGCCTCGGCTTTGGAAGATATCAAAAGTCTGCCGGACCCTGTCGGCAGCAATATGGCATCTTGGGACCGGCCCAACGGGTTGAAGATAAGCCGGGTCAGGACGCCTCTTGGAGTGATCGGTGTAATCTATGAGAGTCGGCCAAATGTGACTGCAGATGCCGGAGCATTGTGCCTGAAAGCTGGAAATGCTGTGATCTTGCGCGGCGGCTCTGATACGCTTCATTCTAATAAGGCGATCCACACCGCGCTCCAACAGGGGGTGAAAGAGGCGGGACTGCCAGCGGATGCGATCCAGATGGTTCCAGTTTCCGACCGAGCAGCGGTCGGTGAGATGTTGGCGGGCCTGGACGGCAATCTTGACGTAATCGTCCCGCGCGGTGGAAAGAGCTTGGTGGGGCGTATTCAATCTGAAGCCCGTGTACCGGTGTTCGCACATCTGGAAGGGCTGGTACATATTTTCATCGACAAGGCGGCCGATCCGGCCAAGGCGCGCGATATTGTGTTGAATTCAAAAATGCGCCGCACAGGGATCTGCGGCGCTGCGGAAACTCTGCTGGTCCATCAAGATGTGGCAGAGATGATTTTGCCCGATGTGGCGCAGCGGCTCCAGGAGGAGGGGTGCGAGATACGCGGCGACGAAACCACCCGGCGGCTCGTGCAGCATGTCGTTCCAGCAACCATAGACGACTGGAAGACGGAGTATCTCGACAAGATCCTGGCTGTCAAAACCGTTCCAGACCTCCAAAGCGCGATGGATCACATTGCAGCATTTGGCTCCAGTCATACGGACTGCATCATCACTGAAGACCCGGATGCAGCAGAACGGTTTTTGACGGAGGTGGACTCCGCCATTGTGCTTCACAACGCTTCAACCCAATTTGCTGACGGCGGCGAGTTCGGCATGGGCGCCGAAATCGGTATTGCGACTGGCCGCATGCATGCCCGCGGTCCGGTCGGCGTCGAGCAGTTGACCAGTTTCAAGTATCAAGTCAGGGGTGAGGGTCAAACCCGCCCATGAACCTCTCATCAGCAATCCGTCCGGGCGCGGCCGACTGGCTGAAATTGCCGCATGCAGAGCCTGGCAACCGGATCGGGCTTTTCGGCGGGTCTTTCAATCCGCCGCATTCCGGTCACAGATTGGTTGCAACAACAGTATTGAAACGTCTGGGTCTGGATCAGGTCTGGTGGTTTGTTACGCCGGGAAATCCACTTAAGGATCATTCTGACCTCGCCCCCCTCGAAATGCGCCTGCATATGACCAACGCGCTTGCCGATCATCCGCGCATGAAGGTCACGGCCTACGAGACGGTCCTCCAAACACCATTCACCGCCCGCACAATCAAAAAGCTGAGGGCAATGCGTCCTGGTCTGCGATTCGTTTGGGTCATGGGTGCTGACAATCTAGCGGGTTTTCACAAATGGCAGGATTGGCGTTCAATTCTCGGTTTGGTGCCCATTGCGATCGTTGACCGTCCGGGCGCATCTTTGTCTGTGTTGTCTGCACCGATGGCAAAAGCCTATGAGAAACATAGGCTTCCCGAAGAAGATGCTGCTTTGCTTCCGGATATGGCGCCTCCGATTTGGACATTCTTGCACACATCCCTAGATGACGCATCGTCCACAGATCTACGCCGCAGCGGCAGCTAAAACGGTCTCGAACCGCGGTAAACCGGGCCTTGTCTTGAAAATGCAAAGCGAGAGGCGTATTTTTCAACGTGCCGCACACAATCGCGGTTTAGGTACGGTCAATGCCCCAGAACCTGTTAAGGTCGCTCAGACATATGATATTCACATGCCTTTGCACAGCCGAGACAGCCACCTATGGGGCAGAAACTAAGGCGAAAGGCATTACACCTGACCATGACCTTTGAAAGCGAGCGGGCTTTATCGTCCTCTCCTGCGCAGGCCCCCGGAAGCGCTGAACTTCCGGCCGACCTGATCTCGACTGTTCTCGCAAGTCTTGACGACTCCAAAGCCGAGGACATTGTTACCATAGACATTTCTGGAAAGAGCGCTCTGGCCGATCACATGGTGATCGTTTCTGGCCGGTCGCACCGGCATGTCGGAGCGATTGCTGATCACCTTCTGCGGGACATCAAAGACGCAGGCGAGGGACGTGCCACTGTGGAAGGACAAAGCACCTGTGATTGGGTGCTGATCGATACCGGTGATGTGATTGTGCACATCTTCAGGCCGGAAGTTCGAGGCTTCTACAATCTGGAAAAAATGTGGGCAGTCGAGCCGGATGAAGCTCCACAGTACATTGGCTAAAACGGTCGTCTGACCGGTCTGCCAATGTCATAGCCGATTGAAGCCGAACTCAGTGTTCGGGCAAGATTTCATGCGCTTTACCATTGCTTGCATCGGTCGGATGAAGGCCGGTGCAGAGAAACAGCTTTGCGATCGCTACATCGAACGAGCGGTCAAGACTGGCCGCTCCGTTGGTATCACAGCGGTGACAGTCTCCGAGCATGCAGAAAGCCGGCAGCAACGGGTCCCGGACCGTAAGTCAGACGAAGCACAAGTCATGCTGTCCGGGCTCACACCCGGAGCGAAACTCGTGGTTCTTGACGAAGCCGGCCGGGGTATGAGTTCGTCGGAATTTTGCAATATGCTGGCGCGTTGGCGTGATGACGGAATTCCCGAAGTGGTATTCGCGATCGGTGGCGCCGACGGTCATGGCGAGGCCGTCTTGACGCGCGCCAACAAACGTCTCGCCCTTGGGCCGATGACCTGGCCCCATCAAATTGCGCGGGTCCTGCTTGCGGAACAGATTTATCGGGCAACGACCATTTTAACGGGCCATCCGTATCACCGCGAGTAGATTGAAGGTGAATTACGCGGCTCCGTCAATCTGAATGGAGAAGGCTGCCCGCATGTTGCCTTATTCAAAGCGTACCGCTACGGAAGAATTTCGATGGGCGGAGGCAAAGCCAACTGAAGAATGGTTGGTAAAGGCTTCCTTAACGCCCGATTGGTAACGAGAGCGGATGGCAGTTACACCTCTCAGCATCGGCAGGCACGGTTCTTTGGGCACGGTTTGGCGAGAAAGTTACTACGTCATACGAAGCCGGGCGGTTTTCGCGGCGTTCGCACTGGTTTGGGCGGGCGCTAATGTTCCGCATGCCTTTGCCACTGAAGAGCCGGAAACACAGATCGAGGCGCAGCTTGCGCCCGAAGTGGCGAAAGCTCTGGAACGGAAGCTGGAGCGGGAGCAAGAGCTCAACGCTCTGTCCCAAGACATAAGGCTGTCTACCGAAAGGCAGTCCGAAATCAGTGCTGAGATTGCAGCGCTCGACCGTGACCGCGAAACTTTGAATGGCAAGATCCTGCGGACGGCGGATCGCATACAGGGCCTTGAAAGTGACCTAACCGATGCGGAACGGCGGTTGAGGAGGCTTGGCGAAAACGAAGACGCTGTCCGCCAGTCGCTGTTTGCGCGTCGTGAAGTACTTTCGCAGGTGCTCGCTGCCCTCCAGCGTATCGGCCGTCGGCCGCCGCCGGCTTTGGTTGTGCGGCCAAGCGACGCGCTGTCAGCGGTGCGTAGTGCGATCCTTTTAAACGCAGTGATGCCTGAATTGCGCGTCGAAACAGAAGCTCTCGCAACGGATCTAAGCGAGCTGCAACGGCTGAAGTCTGTTATCGCTGAAGAGGAAAAGGGTTTAAAAGGCGATGCGATGCGGCTGGCTGAAGAAAAGTCCAGGCTCGAACTCCTCTTAAGTGTGAAGCGCCAGGAGCGGGATAAAACGGCGCGGCAGCTGGCCCAAGAGCGCAGCCGTTCTGAAGAACTGGCTGCCCAAGCAGGAACACTCAAAGAACTGATATCGAAGCTGGAGTCGGAAATCGCAAGCGCACGCGATGCGGCGGAGAAGTCGCGCCAGGCCGCGAAAGATGCTAAGCGTGGCAACCGGAAACGGTTTGATCCATTCTCTGACCCTGGGCGCTTGGCGCCTGCCGTTCAATTTGTTGATGCGGTCGGACAATTGCCGATGCCAGTCTCGGGCGAGTTGCTGAAGGACTTTGGGGAGCAAGACGAATTTGGTAGTATTGTGGAGGGCCAGTCCATTGCGACACGGGCCGGATCGGCGATCACCTCACCGGCAGACGGGTGGGTTGTGTATGCGGGTCCGTTTCGGTCATATGGGCAGCTCTTGATCCTGAACACGGGCGATGGCTACCATGTGCTCCTCGCAGGTATGGAGCGAATTGATGCTGAGCTCGGTCAGTTTGTGCTGGCAGGGGAACCCGTTGGGGTAATGGGCGCCACAAAATGGGCAAGCGCATCGACGATCGGGTTGGGGTCTTCCCAACCTGTCCTATATGTTGAATTTCGGAAGGACGGACGTGCTATAGATCCATCCCCATGGTGGGTGAGCACGGAGAAAGAAAAGGCTCGCGGATGATAAGAAAAGCTTCCTTGCTGCTCGTCGGCGCCCTTATGGGCGCGGCCGCGGTGACAACACTTGCACAGGTTCCATTCCGTGTCTCGGATTCGGCGAACGCGGCTGCATCGGATACTTACCGCCAGCTCAATCTATTCGGCGACGTATTTGAGCGCGTGCGCTCTGACTATGTTGAGGTCCCCGACGATGCGCAGCTTATCGAGAGCGCCATAAACGGGATGCTGACATCTCTGGACCCGCACTCAAGCTACATGTCTCCGAAAAGCTTTCGAGATATGCAGGTCCAAACCCGCGGCGAATTCGGAGGCTTGGGGATTGAAGTGACCATGGAAGATGGTCTTGTCAAAGTCGTTTCTCCGATCGATGACACTCCCGCCTTCAAGGCCGGCATCCTCGCTGGTGACCTCATCTCCTATATCGATGGCGAACAGGTTCAGGGGCTTTCGCTAAATGAAGCCGTCGAGAAGATGCGGGGGCCTGTCAATACTGATATCGTGGTGACTATCCGCCGCGATGGTGTCGCCGACCCGTTCGACGTTACAATCACTCGCGATGTCATCCGGATTCGCTCTGTGCGCTGGCGCGAGGAAGACGATGTCGGTTACATTCGTGTCACGCAATTCAACGAGCAGACCTTTGACGGGGTGAAGCAGGCAATCGAAGAAATGTCAGCTGAAATCGGTGAGGACAACCTGAAGGGTTACATCGTCGATCTGCGGAATAACCCCGGTGGCTTGCTGGACCAGGCGATTGCAGTGTCTGATGCATTTTTGGATCGCGGTGAAATCGTTTCAACCCGTGGCCGGAATTCGGACGAGACCCAAAGATACAATGCGCGCTCAGGCGATCTCACCGACGGCAAGCCGGTCATCGTCATGGTCAATGGTGGATCGGCCTCGGCCTCTGAGATTGTCGCAGGTGCGCTGCAGGACCATCGCCGTGCAACAGTGCTGGGAACGCGTTCCTTCGGCAAAGGATCCGTTCAGACTATCATCCCGCTCGGCGCCAATGGAGCAATCCGGCTGACGACCGCTCGCTACTACACCCCGTCGGGAACTTCGATCCAGGCGAAGGGTATTATTCCTGATATCGAAGCACTTCAGGATTTGCCGGAAGAGCTCGTCGGGCGTGCGGAAACCAAGGGCGAAGCGGGGTTGCGCGGCCACCTTGAAAGTGAAGAGGACGGCGAGGAGGCTTCGGGCAGTCAGGCGTATGTGCCTGCCGATCCGGCAGATGACACGCAGCTGAAGCTTGCTTTGGACCTTCTGCGCGGTGTGCAGGTAAACAGTGCTTTTCCGCCACTTGGTGAAGACCAAGCGTCCGTGCCTAATTAATTAACCCTTGAATAACGGCGCTTTGCATGAAAAGCGCCGTTTTCCTTCAACGGTCCATGTGTATTTTGTTGGTACCTATGAGTGTCGCTCCGTAAAAGGAGCGCAAGACAACTGGATGCCATGGCAAGCGATGATCTTTCAGCTCCCTTAGGAATGGGCAAAAGGCGCCTTGTGCGCCTGCCCTTCGGGCTGATTGGGTCCGGGATCATCAGTGTTGTCTTGATGACCGGTGTCATCTGGATGGGGGTGGTTGACGACCCGTTTGGCGGAGAACCAACCGCAGTTATTCCTCTTGAGGCAACCGTTGAAGGTGTTACACAGCGTGACATTGAGGTTGTGGAGATCCGTCCAAGTCTGGATAATGACTTGGGCCCCAACATGCGCCCGCAAACCGACCTCGACAGGTTAGGTCCCCGCTATGAGGAAACCACCTTCCCGCCCGGTGTGACCCGGGAAAACATGAGTGGCGGGTTGTTGATCAATCCCGACCCGCGTGTGTCGGAGCGGTCGGACTACGGTTTCCTTCCGAAAGTGAGTTCGGCAGGCATTCGGCCGCTTGACGCCTATGCGCGCCCATTTGCAAGCGATTTCTCTTCTATTCCCAAAATCGCGGTCGTCGTCAACGGACTCGGACTCAGTCAAACCGGGACACAGGCGGCCATTGATCGTCTGCCCGTCGATGTCACCTTCGGCTTTGCTCCTTACGGAACAGACTTGGACAGGTGGATGCAACGGGCCCGCCGCAAGGGGCATGAATTGCTGCTGCAAATACCGCTTGAGCCTTACGATTTTCCCGACAATGACCCTGGTCCTCACACGCTTCTCGTCAGCCTCCAGCCTGTAGAGATGCTGGATCGGCTCGCCTGGCTTTTAACCCGGGTCACAAACTACGTCGGCGTAATCAATGACATGGGCGCGCGCTTCACATCAACGCGTCCATCCATGCAGTTCCTTCTTGAAAAACTGCAGGAGCGGGGGTTGATGTATGTAGACAATGGCGGGTCCTCGAGGTCGCTGGCCCAAGAGGTCTCTGAACAAACAGCGACGCCTTATAGCGGGGTCGATGTTGTTCTAGATGAAGTGCCGAGGGCAAACGAGATCGACGCTAAGCTGCTTCAATTGGAGGGAATTGCCCGTGCCCGAGGATACGCGGTGGCGTCTGGTTCAGCGTTGCCCGTCACTATCGGCAGGATTGAAGAATGGGCACGCGATCTCGAAGAACGCGGCCTTCAGCTCGTTCCGGTCAGCGCGACAATCGACAGATAGGTTTGTCAGATGG
The DNA here is from genome assembly GCF_007830545.1 of Roseibium hamelinense. Classification (GTDB taxonomy): domain Bacteria; phylum Pseudomonadota; class Alphaproteobacteria; order Rhizobiales; family Stappiaceae; genus Roseibium; species Roseibium hamelinense. Next base: position 99,064 of record NZ_VLLF01000005.1, on the reverse strand, counting down.
ACTTTGAATTCGGTTCGGACTTTCCGCCGGCAATTGACGGGCTGCCGTATCGCCCGTGTGTTGGCATCATGCTTTTAAACAAAGACGGGCTTGTCTGGATCGGCAAGCGTGACGATGGTAACGGAGCCTCTGAATACGAATATGCATGGCAAATGCCGCAAGGGGGCATCGACAAAGGGGAAGACCCTGCAAAAGCGGCCTTGCGAGAACTGTATGAAGAGACCTCGATCAAGTCGGTCAGTGTCCTTGCCGAAGCGCCAGGTTGGCTGGCATATGACTATCCACCAGACGTGGTCCGGAAGAGCAGGAAGGGCAAATACCGTGGGCAAGCTCAAAAGTGGTTTGCCTGCAGGTTCGCGGGCTCAGAAAACGAGATAAACATCGTTTCACCGCCGGATGGGCATGATGCGGAGTTTGGTGCATGGCGGTGGGAAAAGGCCGAAAACCTGCCATCGTTGATCGTACCTTTCAAGCGCCCTGTGTATCAGTCCGTTGTTGCGGCTTTTTCCCATCTAACTGCTTGACGGCCTGACCGTTTTGATTTGCCATCGGTCCCAATGAATGGGAGGGGTGGTTGAAGCAAGACATCGGTCTAACGGGAAAACGTGTTCTGATCACCGGAGCATCGAGTGGTCTTGGGCAGCATTTCGCAAGAACCTGCGCCTTGGAAGGGGCCGCGGTCGCAATAGCAGCACGGCGCACCGACCGCTTGGAACACTTGGTTCACGAACTCAATGACCTAGGGGCAAGCGATGCGATTCCTATTGCCCTGGACGTCAGCAACGAGGCATCCGTGGAGGACGCTGTCAATGAAGCCGTAAGCGGATTGGGCGGTCTCGATGTTTTGGTCAACAACGCAGGTACAGCGCGCGACGGCTCGCCACTCAACCAATCAGCCGATGATTTCGATGCTGTCATGAGCGTCAATCTGCGCGGTGTTTGGCTTATGGCGGTTGCGTGCGGAAATCATTGGCGAGAAGAGCGCCGACCGGGTGTTATCGTCAATATTGCATCGATCCTGGGCCTGCGGGTTGGCTCGGGCGTCGCCGCGTATGCGGTCTCCAAGGCCGGGGTTGTCCAGATGACGAAAGCGCTTGCGCTCGACCTCGCGCGCCACGACATCCGGGTCAATGCCCTTGCGCCCGGATATTTTGAAACCGAAATAAACGCCGGTTTTTTCGACACGGCACATGGGCAAAAAATGATCGAACGCATTCCGATGCGCCGCATCGGAAACTTCGAAGATCTGAATGGACCGTTTCTTTTGCTGGCAAGCGATGCGAGCCGCTATATGACGGGTTCCGTTATCCCTGTGGATGGCGGCCATCTGCTGTCATCGCTATGATGCTGCCAAAGCCCGTTTTGTCGGAACGTCTCAATGGAACGCCTGCCCCCCTATGAACTGGTTGACTTGCGGCTGCTGATCGCGCTTGCCGAGCACAGGCATTTTGCCCGGGCAGCTCAAGCCTGCGGACTATCTCAGCCAGCGCTTTCCGCAAGAATTCGGAAGCTTGAAAACGCATTGCAAACGCCGCTGATTTACCGCGCGAAACGGTTTGAGGGATTCACGCCGGATGGCGAGTTGGCGCTTGGCTGGGCCCGCCGTATTCTCGCAGATTGTGCCGGGCTAGTGCAGGACGTTCGTGCCGAAGAACAAGGCCCACATGGAACGCTGCGGATCGGGGTCGTACCTTCAGCTACGCCATATGCAGGCCGCTTGAGCGGGCAAATTGCAGTTAAATTTCCCAACTTGATGCCGCAGCTCTTGTCTCTATCCTCCAAGGCTATTGGCACAGGGCTTAGCGATTTCAGTCTCGACGCAGGTGTAACTTATCTGGACACTGAAGGCGCGGAACCGTCTGCGGAGTTACCGGCAAACAGCCGCTATTTGTTCACAGAGACCTACTGCGTTGTGGCGCGGGCCGAAGTTGTGCCGCGCCCTACTGGAGAACTGACTTGGACTGAAGCCGCAAACTTGCCAATCGGATTGTTAACAAGAGATATGCAAAACCGCCGTATCATTGATGATGCCTTCCGGCGCGTCGGAATAACACCGAACCTCAGGTTTGAATCGAACAGTTTCAACGCCATTTTATCTTTGGTTCGGGACCATGGCTTTGCAACCATTTTACCGCTCCTGCAAGTGGAGGCTGGCTTGACCGAAGATCTGGAGGTCTGGGATCTGGTGGAGCCGAACGTTGAAGCCCGGGTCGGTCTGGTGATACCGGATCGGGATCCGATCCTTCCGGTAACACGTGCGCTTTTGACGGCGTTAGATGAGCTGGAAAACGTTCGATCATCTGAGCTGATCAGGTGATACAAAATCACGATTTGCACAAATTACAGCCTGGCCGTTCTCTCTAAAAAAACAAGCCAGCCAGAGAGAAACGCCATGACATTCGGCAAGGGGCTTCGCCGGAAGCCGTCCCAGCCTAAGGGCCGCCAGCTTGATGAGATCGCCCTCGACGAGGTGCGTGCTCTTTTGGGCGATGCGCCGCGCCGCCGGGATCTATTGATTGAGCATCTTCACAGGATCCAAGACGCTTATGGGCATTTGTCAGCCGCACACTTGCGGGCGTTGGCAGAGGAACTGCGCCTTTCGCAAGCCGAGGTCTATGAAGTTGCCAGCTTCTATCATCACTTCGACATCGTGCGCGAAGGCGAACAAGCGCCTGCACCGCTAACCGTCCGAGTTTGCGACAGCGTGGCGTGTTCGCTGAAAGGTGCGGATGCGCTTGCGGCGGCGCTGGAGACAGGCCTCGATCCCGCGAAGGTTCGGGTTCAGAAAGTTCCTTGTATCGGAAGATGTGCGGCGGCACCGGCTGTTCAGATCGGCAAGCGTGCGGTCGACAAGGCCAGCGAATTGTCCGTCCGGGCGGCACTTTTTGAAGGTACGACCGCGCCCGAGATTGCCGGCTACACGGCTTTGGAAGCCTACCGCGCTGATGGTGGCTACCAGACACTTGATATAGTGAGGTCCGGCGCGCTGGATGCTGCGACGATTGCAGACAAGGCTCTGGAAGCCGGGTTGCGTGGTCTGGGCGGGGCAGGGTTTCCCACCGGCACCAAATGGAAGATCGTCAACGACCTGCCTGGCCCGAAATACCTGACCATCAATGGTGACGAGGGTGAGCCGGGCACCTTCAAGGACCGCTATCATCTGGAGCGCGACCCGCACCGGTTGCTGGAAGGGGCCTTGATCGCAGCACATGCCATCAAGGCCGAACGCATCTATCTTTACATGCGCGACGAGTATCCGGCCGTGCTTGAGATTTTGAGCAGGGAAATCGCGGCACTTCGCGAAAGCGGCATCATCACCACGATTGATATCGAGCTGCGCCGTGGCGCGGGGGCCTATATCTGCGGTGAAGAAAGCGCGATGATCGAGTCGATTGAAGGCAAGCGCGGGTTGCCGCGCCATCGTCCGCCTTTCATTGCACAGGTCGGCCTTTTTGGCCGGCCGACCCTGAACCACAATGTCGAAACCCTGTTCTGGATTCGCGATATAATCGAAAAGGGACCGGAGTGGTTTGCCTCCCACGGGCGGCGCGGACACAAGGGCTTCCGGTCGTTTTCCGTCTCGGGACGGGTCAAGAACCCCGGCGTGAAATTTGCCCCGGCCGGTATCACCATGAACGAACTGCTGAACGAGTTCTGCGGCGGCATGGAGGATGACCATGCGTTCAAGGGGTATCTCCCGGGCGGAGCATCCGGCGGTATTTTGCCGGCATCATTGGCTGATGAGCCGCTCGACTTCGGCACCCTCGACAAGCACGGCTGCTTTATCGGAAGTCACGCCATCGTCGTGTTCTCTGATCACGACGACATGCGCGATGTGGCGTTGAACCTGATGCGCTTCTTCGAGCATGAAAGCTGCGGCCAATGCACCCCATGTCGCTCGGGCACTGAAAAGATGGTGACCCTTTTGGAAGAGAAATCGTGGGACGAGAACAAGATCGCCGATTTGGATGCGGTGATGCGGTCTGCTTCCATTTGCGGCCTCGGACAGGCAGCAGCGAATCCGGTAGCGTCGGTACTGAAATTCTTTCCGGAGGAGTTTGGCAAATGAGCTCCGAAACAAAATTTACTTTGAATGGCAAGAATGTTGTAGCCAAAGATGGCGAAACCATCTGGCAGGTTGCCAAGCGCGAAGGCGTGGGGATCCCGCATCTCTGCCACAAGGACGCGCCGGGCTACCGTTCCGACGGAAATTGCCGTGCCTGTATGGTTGATATCGAGGGCGAACGGACGCTGACAGCCTCGTGTATTCGCACTCCGAGCGAAGGCATGGTGGTGCACACGGAGACCGAACGAGCGGCCAAAGCGCGTGAAATGGTGTTCGAGCTGCTTGTTGCGGACCAGCCGAGCCGGGATCATCACCCGGACCCCGAAAGTGATTTCTGGACGTGGTCCGAGCGGGTGGGGGTGACATCGAGCCGGTATTCGGCTTGCGCAAAACCGGTGCAGGACATTTCCCACCCGGCGATAGCGGTCAATCTGGACGCCTGCATCGCATGTAATCTGTGCGAGCGCGCCTGCCGCGAAGTGCAAGTCAATGATGTGATCGGGATGGGAGATCGCGGTTCGCACAGTGCCCCGATTTTCGATTTGGCTGACCCGATGGGATTGTCGACCTGCGTGGCCTGTGGCGAGTGCGTGTCTGCTTGCCCGACCGGTGCCTTGATGGAAAAGAGCCTGCTCGATGACACTGCGAGCAAGCGCGAAGTTTATCCGGAAGAGACCATCGATAGTGTTTGCCCGTTCTGCGGCGTCGGCTGCCTGACGTCCGTTTCGGTGAAGGACGGCAGGATCGTAAAGGTCGAAGGGCGGGATGGTCCGGCCAACGAGAACCGGCTGTGCGTCAAGGGCCGCTTCGGCTTCGACTATGTGTCGAGCCCGGAGCGTCTCACCAAACCGCTGATCCGGCGGGACGATGCCCCGAAATCGGCAAGCATCTCCCTGACGCGGGACAACTATCTTGATGTGTTCCGCGAGGCGACATGGGAAGAGGCGCTCGACCGGGCGGCGCAAGGCCTGAAGACATCTTTGGACGCCAAGGGCGGGGCGGGCATTGCCGGCTTCGGGTCCGCCAAGGGCTCCAATGAGGAAGCTTATCTGTTCCAGAAGCTCATCCGGCAGGGCTTCCAGACCAACAATGTCGACCACTGCACCCGGTTGTGTCACGCCTCGTCCGTTGCAGCTCTCATGGAAGGCATCGGGTCCGGTGCGGTGACGGCACCGTTCAATGCTGCCACGGATGCCGACTGCATGATTGTCATCGGTGCGCGCCCGGAACAGAACCACCCCGTCGCGGCCACCTATATCAAGCAGGCGGCCAAGAATGGCGCCAAGCTGATCGTCATGGATCCCCGCGGGCAGGGTCTGATGCGCCATGCGGACTACGGGCTCAAGTTCAAGCCCGGCACCGATGTCGCGATGCTGAGCGCGATCCTGAACGTCATCATCAGCGAAAAATTATATGACGAACAGTACATCGCGGCCCATGTAGACGGCTTCGAAGCGCTGAAGGAAAAGAACAGGGAGTTCACCCCTGAAGCCATGGAACCGGTCTGCGGCATTCCGGCCGCGACCCTTCGTGAGGTGGCAAGACTTTATGCCACATCCGCCAAGTCAATCATCTTCTGGGGCATGGGCGTCTCCCAGCATGTGCATGGCACGGACAATGTCCGCTGCCTGATTGCAATGGCCCTCACCACCGGCCAGATCGGCCGTCCGGGCACGGGCCTGCACCCCTTGCGCGGTCAGAACAACGTGCAGGGCGCGTCGGATGCGGGTCTGATCCCGATGGTGTTTCCGGACTACCGGTCGGTGGAAAATCCGGACATCCGGGCAGAGTTCGAGGATGCCTGGGGGCGGACGCTCGATCCGGCACGTGGTCTGACGGTTGTCGAAATCATGGACGACATTCTCGCAGGCGGTATCGAGGCGATGTATGTCATGGGCGAAAACCCGGCCATGTCGGACCCGGACCAGAACCATGCCCGCAAGGCGCTCGCAAGCCTCAAGCATCTGGTGGTGCAGGATATATTCCTGACCGAAACCGCCTGGCATGCAGATGTGATCCTCCCGGCTTCTGCCCATGCGGAAAAACTCGGCACCTACACCAACACCAACCGTCAGGTACAGATCGGCCAGCCTTGCGTGCCGATGCCGGGCGAAGCACGGGCGGATTGGGAGTTGATCGTGGCGCTTGCCAACCGCGTGGGGCTTGGCTGGTCCTACGACGGTGTTCCGGCGATCTATGAGGAAATGCGCTCACACATGAACTCGCTTGCCAACATCTCGTGGCAGCGGCTGGAAACCGAAGGAACGGTCACATATCCGGCTGATGCTCCGGACAAGCCGGGCAATGAAATCCTGTTCGGCCAATCCTTCCCGACCGCCGATGGCCGGGGCAAGATCGTACCGACCGATCTGGTGCCGCCAGACGAGGTGCCGGACGAGGAGTTCCCTCTGGTGCTGACCACGGGCCGCATGCTGGAGCATTGGCATACCGGGGCCATGACCCGCCGGGCCAATGTGCTGAACGCGATCGAGCCCGAACCGGTGGTGTCGATGAACCCGCGTGATATCAAGATGCAGGGGTTTGACATTGGGCAGCAGGTGACAGTGGAAACACGGCGCGGTGCGATCACGCTCACACTCCGGGCCGACCGGGATGTGTCCAGCGGCATGCTGTTCATTCCGTTCTGTTTCTTCGAGGCGCCCGCCAACTTCCTGACCAATCCGCAGCTTGATCCCTTCGGCAAGATCCCCGAGTTCAAGTTCTGCGCGGCCCGGATTTTTTCTGCGCAGGAGCATTTGGCTGCTGCCGAATAGGCTTAGCCCGCGCCAAATTGGCGCCAAAGTATTGTTCTTCAGGCCTCTTGCCCCAAACCATCATCATGACATTGGTTTGGAGCGGAGGCCTGAATGCGTAGCTTGTTGATTGCAGTGTCCCTGGTGGCCGGGTTGACCATTGCCGGTTGCCAAAGCACCCCGTTAACGAACCCTGACCCGTCGCCAACGGTAGGGCAGGGCTACTGATTTTTATGTCACAGCAGCGGGAGGGCCGCGAAAGCGGCCCACGAACCTACTGTGATGCTGTTACTTGCGCATTCAATAGGCCCGGCAAAACTTGAGGCGTAATTGCACCGCCAACGATCTGGGCAAGAGGAACTGGATTTTGCGGTCGCAGCGTCAAACGTATTGTGCCTGGTGCAGAGAGAAACTCGGCGATCGCGTTCGTGACGTCCTCCGTGAATTCCGGATTGTTGACAGGTTCAAGGATCGCCTCGGTTTGAGCAACAAGGCCCTGAATGAATGCGGTCGGTTGCAAACCTGCGTCCGATGCCAACTGATCAATTGCTTTTGCGGTCACACCGGCATCAACGAAATGCACCTCGGCTTCTACGAACGAGGCCATAACCAAGGCGATCTGTGCTTGGTGTTCCGGATCCTCGAAAAGGGCTTTCGGCACGTTCGCAAACTTGATTTGAGCTTCTGCGCGGCCCACGCCCTCGATGTTGACCATCAGTCGCTCCAGCACCAACTCAAGGGTGTTTTCGTCCCAGTAGAGATTGGTTTCGTCGGACCAAGACAGGTTTTCCAGTCCGAGGGATTTAAAGAGTGCAATGGCCTGCGGGTCTTCAAGGGCCGAGAGCGGCAGAACGGCGCCCTCCGTCTCGGAGTATATTTCGGTTGGGATCGGTGGGACTGAAGAAGCGAAGCGCTGTTCGAAATTGGCAATGCTGACGTCCCCTTCGCCGGGGATGCCAACTTCAAGTTCTTCCAGCGCAATGCTGATTGAGCTTGGAGTGAAGGCCCGCGCGATCTCAATAGGAGACAAATCAGCCGGTGTCTGTCCCTCATTTTCGACCAGCTGTTTAATGATTGGCGCCATTTCTTCGTAGGTGGCGAAATCCAAGTCACCGAAACTTGCACGCCCCAAAGAGAATGACGCGCCCTCAGGCAGCTTGGGAGCGTCCACATCGGCTACAAACACCTCCACAATCCCATCTGAACTGACATCGCGCATGCCCATCTGTCCGATTGAAATGATTAGCTCTTCCGATGGAGCGTCAGGGTTTGGAAAAGAAATCACCATGTCCGACGCTTGCGCCTCGCCGAGGCCAAACGACCTGTAAAGCTGAAACATCGCTGTGAGAGCTTCATATACATCCGGCTCCTGTTGCGTAAGGAACTCATCCAAGAATTCGAGGTAGGCAAAGTCACGTTTCGTGAGGGTCATATCATCAGCGGCGATTTCGCCGATCGACACGGACACTTTTTGTCCTGGCGCAATGTCTTGGCTGGAGACATAATTTTCGATTGATTGCGAGCCCAAAATGACAATCGGTTCACCGGTCTCTTCAACGTCGGGATCGAGCAGATCAATGAATGGAGCGGCATTAAGGCCGGTATAGGAAGTCAGACCTTGGGTTGTCGTTTGTTTTAAGATCTGCCCATCCGGTAAGGTTGTGGTGAACTCCTGTTTGGAGCTCTCTATTTCAAATGCGGCAACTTGTCCGTCAACGGCATCAGACATGCGATACCCGATCGTCTCGAATGTGCCGCTCACGCTTTCTGGTGCGTCCGAAGCGTTCTTGGGATTGACCGTCACTGTGCCGCTCAGACTAGCTACCTCAAGAACGTCGTAGGAGGTTAAAAGGCTGGCTTTCAAAATTGGGAGCCACCGGCTTGCCAATTGATCCGGTGCATCGGCTGGCGGCTCCGGAATGGTGAAAGCATAGTTTTCGGCCAGAACGCCAGTCAGCGTCACCTCCATACGGCCAAGGTCTTCGCCATCGACTGCGGCAGCACCAAGAAACTGGGTGTCATCGGAGTTGGTCCACGATTCGGCAAAATAAGCGCCGTTTTCATGTGTCATGCCGCGAATGGTCGTCATGCTGCTGGTGTAGGTCAGCGTGAGCGAGACCGTTTGCTGACCTGCCGCCGCTGCATTGCCGTTCTGCTCCACGGGCAATTTGAATTCACCCGACACCGAGAGCGTCGCGTCCGGCACCTTTAGCGCGTCAGTGGCAGCATCATAGCTGATGGGACCCTGTGAAACCTCGATCCCGAGAGCCTGCAACTGGTCGGCATACGCCAGATAAGCCTTTTCAGCCGCGCTTTGCGCGTATGCTGTGCTATTGAACAGAAGCGCAGCTGCGCTTAACCCGCTGGCCGCAAGAACGCGCAGCTTCAATACGGGACCAGATTTCCGGCGATCTTTGATAAAAATTGACGGCGATTTCGACAAGGTTTAACTCCAGAAATTAATTGCGGCAAGTTCGGCCACTAAGGCGAAAGGGAGACCCGACAACCGCATCATGCGGTCAGATTATGAACTTTGCGAGTCGGCTGTCAAAAACCACTCCTGCCGCACCTGGGACGATGTTTCCCCCGCAAGCCGTTCGTTCCGCTCGCTTTGGAAATCAGAGGCTGCTGCCAACTTAGAAAATGCCCATACGGCACTAGACCTGACCGTTTCGTCGGGATCGGACAGCAAATGGCGCACTTTATCCGCAAGCCTGTCGGATCCGGAGTTTCCCGCAGCAATGAGAACGTTCCGTACAAAACGATTGCGCCCGATCCGCTTGATCGGCGACCCTGAAAACAAGTTGCGGAACGCTGCATCGTCCAGTGTCAGTAAGTCAGCGAGCGCTGGCGATTTCAAGTCGTCCCGAGCAAGAAGCTTTGCTTCGTTGGCCGTCCTGGCGAACTTGTTCCACGGGCACGCGGCAAGGCAGTCGTCGCATCCGTAAATGCGATTGCCTATAGCCTCTCGAAATTCGTGCGGGATCGGTCCAGGGTGCTCGATGGTCAGATAGGAGATGCACCGCCGCGCATCCAGCTGATAAGGCGCTGGGAACGCATGCGTTGGACAGTTGTCGAGACATGCCCGGCACGACCCGCAATGGTCTGTTTCGGTCTGAGACAGCGGAAGCTCAAGCGTTGTGAAAATCGCCCCGAGAAAGAACCAGGATCCGATGTCGCGGGAAACCAAATTCGTGTGCTTGCCCTGCCAGCCTAGCCCTGCTGCTTGTGCAAGAGGCTTTTCCATAACCGGTGCTGTGTCAACAAAGACTTTCACATCCGGCCGCAGGTCATGCGGAGCGCGGGAGATCAAATAACCTGCAAGTTCCTTGAGCCTGCCTTTGATCACATCGTGATAGTCGCGGTGCCGAGCATAGACCGAAATCTCAGCCCTTTCGGGCTTATCGAGATTGTAAAGGGGTGCGTCCTCAGGAGCTGGACCCTGACCGTAATTCATGGCCAGCATGAGAACGGAGCGGACCTCTGGCCACAAGTCTTTCGGCGCAGAACGACGATCGGCCGTCTCTTCCATCCACGCCATGGAACCATGGTAACCGGCTTCGAGAAAGCTCTTCAAGCGTCCAGGTGTTTCCGGAATTGAATCTGCGGAAGTGATCCTGAGCTCTTCAAATCCAAGGCTTTTCGCTTTTTGCTCGAGCGAATCGACCAGCTTCTTGGCGGCTTTCGGGGTCAGAAGTCCAGATCCGCGTAGGTTTGCGATGCTGGCATGCCGAGAATCTTCTCGCTCAGCATCGGCCGCATGCTCGGCCGCGATTTCATCCGTGCATACCAGTTTTTGACGTTGTCTTCGCTCGCCCATGGCACTTCGCCCAAATAATCAGCGCAGGACAATTCGGCTGCCAGCGCAAAGTCGGCAAACGACAAACGGTCGCCTGAAAGCCACCTGCGTGAGGCAACAAGATAACCGAAATACTTCATATGGTGGTGAATGTTCGCCCGTGCGACGCGCAGCGCACTCGAATCAGGCTCGCCGCCCCCGGCGGACCGCGGCATGGCCTGCTTGTAAATGCGTTCGCGCACCATATGGCCAACAACTTCCCGATCGAATTTTCCCAACGCCCATTCAACAAGGCGCCGAGTTTCCGCACGTGCCTCGGGATGATCGGGCATCAGGCGCCGATCGGCCACCGCATAGCCCCGGGTTTCGTCGAGGTATTCCAGAATGGGTCCCGGGCCGCACAAAGCGGGCCCGTCATTCTCCACCAGCACAGGGACGGTTCCGGCGGCATTGAGCAACAACAGTTTTTGCGGCCGCTCCCAGGGGTTCACCAATTCCTCCTGAAAATCAGCGCCGTATTCGGCGATGATCAAGCGGACAAAACGGGAAGACGGCGAGAAGGGATGGTGGTAGAGCGTGAACATGAATGCGGGAGTGTGCCCTGAAAGGGTTCATTGGATGGGTTCAACATTCAGGACGGCTATCTGCGAATTATGTCCCAAGGGTGGTTTAGCCGTATTTTCGACATTTAACGACAGAAAAAGGTTGCTTTTGCACCTCCCTCACGAACAGGCCGCATTTCTGGCCGCTGCAAACCGACGAATGGACGTAATCCATGGATGATCAGACAATCATCAATGCGCTGATTTTGGGAATTGTGGAAGGATTGACGGAGTTCATACCTGTCTCGTCCACAGGACACCTGTTGTTGCTTGGGCATTTTCTGGGTTTTGAGAGCACCGGAAAAACCTTCGAGGTACTCATCCAGCTAGGCGCGATACTGGCGATATTGTCGGTTTACTTCTCAAGGCTTTGGTCAATTGCGGTGTCGCTGCCAAGCGACCCCGCTAGCCAGCGGTTTGTTGGTGGTATTTTGCTGGCGTTCTTGCCGGCCGCGGTCATTGGTGTCATGGCCCACAGCTTCATCAAGGAAGTGCTTTTCGAAACCCCGGCTCTCATCTGTGCGACGCTTTTGGTCGGTGGCATCATCCTGTTGTGGATTGACCGTCTGCCGCTTAAACCGCGGTACACCAACGTGACGGATTATCCACTTGGTCTTTGCCTGAAAATCGGCTTTTGCCAGTGCCTGGCCATGGTGCCGGGTGTCTCGCGTTCAGGGGCGACCATCGCCGGCGCTCTGCTTATGGGAACGGATAAACGGTCTGCTGCCGAGTTTTCGTTTTTTCTGGCCATGCCAACCATGGCTGGTGCGTTCGCCTATGATCTTTATAAGAACCGCAATGTCTTGTCGGCTGATGACGCCGTGATTATCGGTATCGGCTTTGTGGCATCATTTGTCGCCGGTTTTTTTGTCGTGAAAGGATTACTTGATTTCGTAAGCAAGCACGGGTTTGCACCTTTTGCATGGTGGCGGATATGTGTCGGGCTCGCCGGATTTGCCGGGCTCTATTTCTTCGGATAGCCATTAGGGGCCCGGGCCCGGGCCCGGGCCCGGTCTCTGTCCGACGTGGCGCAACGAACGCCCCGCTACGCTGAAGATCAGCGTAGCGGCAGGCTTTTCGGATTGAAGTCGATTTCATCAGTGCCTTGGCACCAGATCAATCGCTGTTGTCATCGCTACTGTCGCCGTCAGTGTCACTGTCGAAACCGAGATCGCCAGCATTCGCCGTATTGTTGGCATCGTCGGAAATTTCCGTTGTATCGTCTTCAGCGACATTCTGGTTCTCAACCTGGGGCACCTCGCCGTCCAGTGCGCGCTTAAAGCTCCGACTTATGGTTTCGTCGTTAGCCTGTGAGTTCAGCTGGGATGCTGTTTCAAGCAGGGTTTTCACATCTGCATATGACTTATCTTGCAGGCGAGCTACGATCTGCTGTGAGAGTTCGTTGTTGGCGTCCTCATGCATGCTCCTGGCGAGGTCCTTGAGCCCGACGCCGTTCAAAACGGACAGTAGCCTGAAGTTGTTGCCTGGCACGGCGTCCAGGCTAATTGCGCTCAGCAGCTGACTCAATTCGTTCTGATATCCGGTTGTCGCTGCGACGCCGAGCTGGCTGTAAATCGGGCTGGGGTCAAGCCCTGCCGCTTCGAAGCGCATTGTAGTACGTAATCTCACGTCGGGAGCGAAGGCTTCGTTTTCCGCAAGTTGCTTAGCTATCGGTTTGAACTGGCTGGCATCCAGTTTTGATATTGTTTTCGCAGCGTTGATGTCGGAGATCTTTTTTATGTCAGATATCGCGCCAATCATTCCGCCGTCGACGCGTTCTGGCTTACCCTTGAGCTTTTGACTTGTTTTTTCGTTGTCGAACGCAAGGGTCCTTAAATCACTGCCAATTTTTACCTGTTCGGCTGGAGGGCAGTCATAAAGCGGCGCGGCCGAGAAGTTTTTCCAAAAATCCACGAGTTCATCGCGGCTCTTGCCGTCCACTTCTGCAACCAGTTTTTTGACGTAGTCCTGCTGCAAACCCTTGTTACCGCAATAGCTCATCGCCCCCAAAACAAATGTTTTCTGGCTAGTGTCGAGCGCCATGAATTCGTCATTTTTGGAAGCGGCGTCCAAGACATTTTTTTTGCCGTCGGAAACGAGTTTTTTCGCCATTAGTGCCAGTTCTGGCGCGTCGGCAAAGTTTGCATTCGTTACCTTTTTGGCTTCTGTGTAGTCATCTCCAAGAACTTTCTTTGCAACCCCGTCCCAGCCACTGTTTTTGTAGACTTTTGCGTTTGACAGTGCGCTATCCAGATTGGCAGCGCCGTTCTCGCCAACACCGAGAAGCATGAGATAGTTGTTTTCAGCCAGGGTATTGTCGGGAAACTCGACATTTAGCCGGTGGACCAAACTAGAGACCAGCGGTGCGGCAAAAGAAGTCCCACTGTAGGCTTTCTTGTCGCCTCCCCCTTTGTAGGAGGCTGTCGCGATGAAATCGCAGGGGGCCTTTATAAGATAAAGCGATGAAATCGGATCATTCGGACTGGTGTGGATGCTATTTTTGGAATCGTGTTGGTTTTTGTTCAAACCACCAACAACCAGAATGCAGCCCGGATACTTTAGGCTTGAGGAAATAGTTGCAGAATTACTTGCCGAAGCTTTGGATTTCTCGTGGTTGGCGTCCAGCTCGGTGCTGTTGCCGAGTGCCTGCACGATGGTTGCGTTTTTCTTGTACAGCAACGGAAATGCCGCATCTGCGTCATTCAGGATCTCGTCATGCGAGTAACTTCCAGAAAAATTGATGATTTCTTTCTTTTTTGCGGTGTCGATCACCTTTTCGTTCGTTTGGTCAATTTTTTCTTCGGCCCCCGGCTTGATGCGATCAGCCTGCAAGAGTTCGTGTCCGTAGGACCGGTAAACAAGGGGGGAATTTTTTTGTCGAAGTTGTTGTACACCTGCGTGAGCATGCCTGCGGCAGTGCTCGCGACCAGACCCGGGTGGGGCTTGGCCGTGGATTTTTTGCTGCCGCCAATGCCTTTGCCGCTTTCATCGCTGCCGTTATTCTTGTTTTCACCTTTGATCTGTTTCGCGGGATCTTTGATAAGCGCCGTCAATGCATCCGGGAAATCCGCCTCCCACAAATGGTCGTGGATTGACAGCGCAGGATAGTTGTTTTCGAGCTTGATGCGTTTTGACCCTTTCAGGGCAACCGCCTGATCATTCAAGCGGTTTCCGATCTCCTGAGCGAACGCATCGCAGTTTTTCGACGGAAATTTTGTCAGCTTGTTCGCATTGTTTGTCGAAGTCCTGGGAGATTTCGCGCCTGATTTGCCGATCTGGATTGGCTTTTCGGGTTTTTTTGACAGTACGCCGTTTACTTGGGAGTTTTCACTCTTGTTCGTGGGTTTAGACTGCTTTGGGGAAGTAGCTGTGAACATTTAAGCGCCTTTATTCTATTTTTGGGGCGGAATGTGCTTCAACTCTGAGTGTTTTTCGCATTTCCAGGGGCGCTGAATAGCGATTTAGACAGGAGGTGTGTAAATAATAAATTATTAGATATTTGGAATATTACATAATAATTACCTATCTAAGGTGTGAAATTACGTTAAATAATGCAACTGATGCGAACAAAAATAGATATTTATTATGGAGCTTAAGGCGTTATCGACGCTTGTTGGCGCCGAAGCTCTTTTTATTTTAACCCGATGCTCTGCTCCCAAACCCATGCGCGGCACAGCTTTGGTTCGAAAAATCGCCTAATCAGATGCGGGATGTGGTTCGGTTTTAAGGGCGGGTAGTATTCTCGTTTCCGGAATACCTTACGGTGATCGCGCGAGACGGTGGGTCGTGCCAAACTTTCGTTCAACGCTGTGACAGTCTTTTTGGAAGTCTATTGAGCGTGCCCTATTCGAGTGTTTTGGGGTTAAGATGTCCCAAGCTCGATTCTCAAGAAACTATGTTAGGCGCCGGTTCTCGTTATATGCGAACCCGCTATGTCAATCGATCCTAGGGTGCTCCCGTGATCTTCTTGACTTCAGGCGTGTTCCAGACTGTTTTGAGCACCACTATCGTTGCCAGTGCTGCGGCGATGACAATGTAGAACGGCAATCTGATGTCGATGTTCATAAGTTCGCCGCCGAGCAAAGACATTATCCCGGCTATAAATGTGAACACGGCCACGGTTACGCCCATGATCCAGCCCTGTTCTTCATCAGAGACGCTTGCAGCGAACAGGCCAAGAATTGTCGGATATGCTATTCCGAATATGAAATAGAATGTGAATATCGGAACAAATGCGAGCGCGGCAATCGGGGACATGACAAAGGCTGCGGCACTCAGAGCCCAAACGCACATTGTGGCGATCAGGATCGTTTGTTTGTTGAAACGTTTTTGCACCGGCAGCACCATAAAGGTACTCGAAAACGCCAACGCAGCACCGATTGTCAGGAACACCATGCTGTTGCCAAGGGTGCCAAAGCCGAAACGGGTTGCCAGATAATTGTCGACGAAGACGTACATCGTCACGTTGGCAGTGTGGAAAAAAAACAAACCGATGGTGAGCCGAAACGCTAGAGGATATTTCCGCACTTTGAGCAATTGGTCGAAAACCTCGGCAGGCCGGAACTTGAAAGCCTGATCGGTATCTTTTTTGTCTTCAAAGAAAAATATGACCATAAAAACCGCCACGGCACAGAGCGCCAAGGCTGCGTAGAACGGCATTTGGATATTTGCATAATTCCCGAGAATCAGCGGATCTGATGTCAGACCGGCAATCAGTGGGCCACCGACAAGTCCAAAACTCACGCCGGTGATAATAAACCCCATGTTCCGGTTTCGGTCGTCTTCATCGACGCTGCCGTCAATCATCGCAGCCTGCGCAATCGGCTGATTGCCCGCGGTGAAGCCAGTGATTGCGCGCCCCAGTATCAGCAAAAAAAGGCTTCCTATGTAGAGAGCTGCAATGGTGATCGCATAGCCGACCAGTGCCCCAATCAAACAAATCAGGATGGCTTTTTTCCGTCCGATGACATCAGACAGTTTCGACACATATGGGGCGCCGAAAAACCATGCCAGGAAGAAGATACCAATGATCAGACCGAAATAGACATGGCGCATGGACGCGGAAGTGTCCGGAGCCAAAATGGGAGAATTGCTCTCCATTACAAGGGATGTGATGATAGGGAAGACAAGCCCTTGTCCAAGGATGTCGATAAACACGACAAACAGCAGGGTGATTTTGGCAAGCATAGTCATTCCGGCAACCTCACTTGGCTCTCGGTGCAGAGCTTATGGCAAGTTGCAGCGTGAAAAAAGTCAATAAAAAAGGCGCCTCGCTCCGGCGCCTTTTGAAAAACTGAGCGGTTTACCAGTTAGGCCGCTTTGTGCGCATCGTACTGCCCGTGCTCCCGGTACCGTTCCAGGTAACTCGGCAAAATAGCCGCCAATGTTGATGCCTCAACGCCCATTCCCTCAAGCGTACGCTTTTCGTCTTGCGCAGCTTTTGAAACCACATTGTCCGTCTTCAAGAGCTCGACTTGGTCAGCGGTCAGCAAGGGGGCCGGCAGTAGCTGCATGATTTTTCCCATCGCCCTTGCCACCGGAAACGGTAGTGGTGCCAGGAAGCGCTTGCGGCGTGTTATCTCCATCATAAGCTCCAGGCATTCCCTAAAGCTTTTAACCTCGGGGCCGCCCAGCTCGTAGACCGTCCCGGCTTTTAGGTCTCCATCGACAGATTTTGCAACAGCCTCTGCGACATCGCATACATAGACTGGTTGGAATTTTGTTTCGCCGCCGCCGATCAGCGGTAATGCTGGAGCGAGCCGTGCCATACCGGCAAACTTGTTGAAGAAATCGTCTTCTGGGCCGAACACGATTGAAGGCCGCAAAATAACGCTTTCCGGTAGGGTTTCAGTTATGCCCGCTTCGCCCTCTGCTTTAGACCTCGCGTAAGCTGACTTGGAGTTTTCATTGGCTCCGATCGCTGACACGTGTGTTGCGAAAGACAGCCCGGCGTCGCGTGCAGCTTCAGCGATTGCCCGTGGGCCGAATGATTGGACGGCGTCAAAACTCTGCTTGCCGGTTGGGAACAGGATACCAACACAGTTAACAACGGCGTTAGCACCGTCAATGGCGCGTTCGACGGACCAGCGGTAACGCAAATTGGCTTGAATAGGCATGATTTGGCCTGGAACGCCAAGCGGCTGTAGATATTCAGCCAGGTCGGGGCGGCGGACTGCTGCCCGGACCCGGTAGCCCCGCCGTGCCAATGCTTGGACAACGTGCCGGCCGACAAAGCCGGATCCGCCAAAGACTGTAACAAGTTTACCGTTCAGTGCTGTGGACATGCCTGTGCCCTCTGTCGCGTCACACAATTTCGGCGTTTTGGCCGACAACTGCCCGTCTCTTATCCGGTTGTCGCCTGCCTGTGAAGAGCCGGGATCATAAGTTTAGAAATGTCTCTCATTCGGTGATTGACAAGAGTGTGACAGCCGCTTAAAAGCCGCCCTCACAGCCCAGGTGGCGGAATTGGTAGACGCACTAGCTTCAGGTGCTAGCGCTGGCAACGGCGTGGAGGTTCGAGTCCTCTCCTGGGCACCAAATCACCGATCGGCATAAAGTCGATAACAAAAAAGCCGGCAAATGCCGGTTTTTTTTGTTTGATTTGGAAGGTGTGCGACCGGTCATCATCTTTGCCAGCCTAGATTTCCAAGACGCTGTCAAAGGGGCTGCCGGCTTTGATGGCGGGCGCGTTTTGCAGCTCTCAGCCGCAGCCAGTTTACATTCGAAGTCGACGATGTGCGGCCGAAAAGCCCAAGAAATTTGTTCATATTAGGCGATACACAGGATCCCAGCGCGGGATTCGGCCTTTGAGGCGTTGATCGTCCATGGGCAGATAAACTGTTTGAACTGCCGCAGAGTTAATAGTTTCATATTTTACAAATAAGTAAGACCGGCCTAGCATTCTAGGGCGATTGTTTTTCTTAAATTGCCCCGTGGCATGATTTTAGACACATGGCGGAAGCCGCCCGGCTCGCCAGTTTCCTGGAGTAACCCATGCAGCAATCTCAAAGCGGTCTCTGGAACAGCGTCTTGTCAGGATTGCTTTTGGCGCTGTTCATGTTCTTGCCCTGGGGTGTGCAGGCGCAAGAGGTACAAAACGACCTGCCTCCGTCGTTGCAGCAAGAAGCCATTCAAAAACTTGTCGGGGACCTCACTCCTGAACAGGTTCAAGCACTGAGCGATCTGATGCAGCTGCTCCAGCAAGGAGCTGCGGGCGCTCAGGCCAACATGGAAAGCGCGGAAAGTGGGCCAGGCTTCATCGCGCAACTACAGTCAGGCGCGGCAAATTTCGGCAGTATGATCGCAGGCCACTTCATTGGTCTTGCCTCTCTGTTTTCCGGCCTCACCGCCAGTATTGTTGCTCTGTTTTCCGGCAGTATTGCGGGGCCGTTCTATCTCCTCGCCGGTGCCGTGCTCTTGTTGCTTGCAGCTGGGTTTGCTGCCGAATTTTTGTTCAATCGCATTGTCGGCCAGCGGCGTGACCGCATCAAACAAACACAACCGGAGAGTCTGTTCGAGACTGTGAAGCTTGTCTCGGCACGTGCGGGACTTGACTTGGGTGGCTTGATAATTTTTGCAGCAGTCGCCCTCATTGTAAGCCGTTTGGCGGTCGGGAGCCCAGACACCCAATCCTTCGCTCTGCAGTTTGTTTTCTGGGTTGTTTTTCTCCCGCGGCTGGTTGCAGCGCTGATGCGGTTTGCTTTGGCGCCGCATCGCCGAGAATTACGTCTCGTCACCGCAGATGATCCGACTGCGCGGCGTTTGTACATGAGCTTTACAGCCTTGTTCGCGGTGGTCGGGATTTCGTTTTTCTTGCGCAATATCATGCTCGCAGCCGGGCAGGACGTTGCCGAAACCTTTCGGTTTTTTGTTGGAACAGGCATCAATCTTTGGGTGATTGCGATTATCTGGCAGGCGCGCCACGGACTCACTGAAATCATCTTGGGTGATGAACAAGAGCCGACGACCGGCCTGGAGCGCATGGCCCGTTTTTGGCCGTATTTTTCCATGGCGTTCATTGTTTTTAACTGGTTCCTGGTCCAGCTGCCGACAGCATTCGGGTTTGAACCCTTGGCGGCCGGCCGGTCGCTGGGTGTTATCGCCCTCGTTATTTTCGCACCGTTTCTGGATACGATGGTCCGCGGGATCGTGTCACATATCGTGCCGCCGATGCAGGGTGATGGGCCCGTCGCGGAGGCCGCGCACATGCAAACCCGGCACAGTTATATCCGCATTGCCCGGGTTTTCTTGATCACGGTTCTTATCCTGGCTATCGCGCGGATCTATGGATTAAACCTAATTTCCTTCAGCGGCTCTGATGATGCTTCCGCTTTTGGCCGCAATAGTGTGGGCTTCCTGCTTATCCTTGCGGGAGGCTATTTGGCTTGGGAAGTCGTCAACCTGTGGGTCAGCCATCAGCTTGCCAAAGACTCGCCGCCAGCTGCTGATGATTCTGATGATGCCGAGATGGGCGGGGCGGGAAAATCGCGACTGGCAACCATTTTGCCGCTGATCCGCGTGGTGTCGCAAATCGCCATTATTTTGCTCACCGTCCTTTTGGCGTTGGCGCAGATTGGCGTCAATATAACTCCGCTGCTTGCCGGGGCAGGGGTCCTTGGCCTGGCGATCGGATTTGGTGCTCAGACTCTCGTCCGAGATGTTGTTTCCGGCGTGTTCTTTTTGCTCGACGATGCTTTTCGGATGGGAGAATTTATTGACACAGGCGGCGTTCAGGGCACGATTGAAAAAATCTCGATCCGGTCAATTCAGCTGCGTGGCACTAAAGGGGCCGTGCACATCGTGCCTTACGGCGAGATCCCGAAGCTCACCAATTTGAGCCGCGATTGGGTGATCATGAAACTCAAGTTCACCGTTCCCTTCGATACGGATGTCGAAAAAGTTCGAAAGTTGTTCAAGCGGATCGGGCAGGACATCATGGAGATGGATGAATACAAGGACGACATCCTGGCGCCGTTCAAGGGGCAAGGCGTGGCGGATGTGGATGACGTAGGGATCGTGGTGCGCGGGAAATTCACCACCAAGCCCGGCAAGCAATTCGGCGTTCGCAAAGAAATCTACAAACGAGTGCAACAAGCCTTTGAAGAAAATGGCATCCAGTTCGCACGCAAGGAAGTCCGAGTGCAACTCCCGGAAGCGGCAAAACTTGACGACCATCAAAAAGAGGCTGTTGCTGCAGCTGCCGCGGCAGAAGCTGCGACCCCAAAACCAGCAGCCTAACCAATATCTGGCAGTCTCCGATGCCACGGACAAGACGGCCAGTGCCCACACCTTCGCCTGCTCTCACACAATAAACGGGGGCAGTCCGCGTTTTATTCCAGTTGCTTGACGCTTCCAGCCAACAGACTCTATTGTAATATTAATAATTAACGCGCGGAAACTTAATGGCGTTCCAGTGCGTTCAGAACGCCTGCTTGATCGGGCATAGAAGTAGCAAAATGGGCAAGTGCATGGCCGAGCGGAAATTGAAGAACATGGAGGAGTTTGCGGCCGCCAGCGGCATCTCCCGGCCGACTGTCTCCAAATATTTCAACGATCCGGCGAGTGTGCGCAAGACGACCCGGCAGCGTATCGAAAAGGCGCTGGAGGAATTCGACTACCGGCCGAACATTTTCGCGATGAACCAGAACCGCAAGCTGACAAAGAATGTCGGCATTGTGGTGCCGTATCTGGCCGATCCGTTCTTTACCGAAATCGCCCGGCGAATGGAGCGCTGCTGCCTTGAGGCCGGGTTCCGCCCAACGCTCTACAGCTCCCACGGCCAGCAGCATCTTGAAAATGAAATCCTCGACAGCCTGCGGTCCTTGAAGCCGGCCGGCGTCTTGCTGGCGCCGCTTGGCCGGGCCTCCGACAAACGGGTGATCGAAAAATTCTGCGAGGATGTGCCAACGGTGTTGTTTGACAGCAATATCGACGGCATCGGCGAAGCCTTTGTGGGATCTGATAATTTCAGTTTCGTCTCGCAGACCGTCGACTATTTGACCCGGACGGGTGAGTCGCCCTGTTTTTTCGAAATGAGCACGCCAGCCAATCCCAATGCGAACAAGCGGCGGACCGCCTATCTGCAAACCATGGAGCGGTTCGGCCTGGAGCCACATGTCGTCAAGGTCGATGGCGAAGGCTGGGCCTTTGAGCAGATTGGGCGCGACGGTGCGCTGCGGATGCTGAAGGCTGGCGGATTTCCCACCAGCACGGTGCTGTGCAGCAATGACCGGCTGGCGATCGGGTTGCTGTCCGCCTGCTATGACCACGGCCTCCGGGTCGGGCGCGGGGAGGGGTGCGCCCTGCGGGTCGCCTCGCATGACGATCACCCGTTTTCGCAGTTCACCTGCCCGTCCCTGACCACCGCCGCGCACGACTATGACAGCGTCTCCAGCCATGCGTTCAAGACGCTCAACACCCTGATCGAGGCGGGCGGACGCTTTGATCAGCGCGAGGAAACGCTGTTTGCAGCCCACCTTGTGCTGCGAAGTTCCGCATAGCAAAAAACTTTACGCGCGATAAATTTATATTGACGCCAGACAAATCTCTGCACTAGGGTACTTCAAGGCATCCAACTTAGGGAGGAGATCGGATGTTTATAAAGAACGCACTTTGTGCGACGACAGCGCTTGTCATGCTGCCGGTAGCCGCAGCTCATGCAGAAACACTTACCATTGCAACCGTGAACAACGGCGACATGATCCGCATGCAGGGTCTGACCGAGGATTTCACGGCCAAGACCGGCCACACCGTTGAGTGGGTCACGTTGGAAGAAAACGTGCTGCGCCAGCGCGTGACCCAAGACATCGCCACCAAAGGCGGCCAGTTCGACATCATGACGATCGGCATGTACGAGACGCCGATCTGGGGCAAGCAGGGATGGCTTGTGTCGCTGGACGATCTGCCGGAAAGCTATGACACTCAAGACATTCTGCCGGCCATGCGCGGCGGCCTGTCGGTTGACGGCACGCTCTACGCCGCCCCGTTCTACGGCGAAAGCTCGATGATCATGTACCGCACCGACCTGATGGAACAGGCCGGTCTGGAGATGCCCGACGCCCCGACGTGGGATTTCGTTGCCGATGCGGCCGCCAAGATGACCGACCAGGACAACGAGATCTACGGCGTGTGCCTGCGCGGCAAGGCCGGCTGGGGTGAGAACATGGCGTTCATCACCACGGTTGCCAATTCTTTCGGCGCCCGCTGGTTCGACGAGAACTGGACACCACAGCTGGATTCGGATGAGTGGAAGGAAGCGGTCAACTTCTACAATGACCTTCTGACCAATTACGGCCCTCCAGGGGCGTCGACCAACGGCTTCAATGAAAACTTGGCGCTGTTCCAGCAGGGCAAATGCGGCATGTGGATTGACGCCACTGTTGCAGCGTCCTTCGTGACGAACCCGGAAGATTCCACGGTTGCCGACAAGGTTGGCTTTGCCCTTGCGCCGAACAAGGATGGCGTATCAAAGCGGGCGAACTGGCTCTGGGCCTGGGCCCTGGCCATCCCGGCCGGCACGCAAAAGGAAGCCGCCGCCAAGCAATTCATCGAGTGGGCAACGTCCAAGGACTACCTGTCCCTTGTGGCGGAAAAGGAAGGCTGGGCGAACGTGCCTCCCGGCAGCCGGACATCTCTTTACGAGAACCCGGAATACGCCAAGGTTCCGTTTGCGAAAATGACGCTCGACAGCATCAACGCGGCAGACCCGAACAATCCGACCGTCGAGCCGGTGCCTTATGTCGGCATCCAGTATGTCGCGATCCCCGAATGGGCGGGCATTGGAACCTCGGCCGGTCAGGAATTCTCGGCCATGGTTGCAGGCCAGCAAACACCGGAACAAGCGCTTGAAAAAGCACAGACCCTGGTGACCGAGGAAATGGAAGCCGCAGGCTACTAACGCATTCCTCCCCCCCTGGAGGGCGGTTCAGGCCGTCCTCCATTTTTGTCCTGTTTTCCGCCCCGTTTGCGCGCGCCGGTTTAAGCCGGTGGCAGAGAAGTCTTTTTCCATGGCTACCCAGCACTCCAGATCCGCTGCCCGCATCATGATGGCGCCCGCCGTGATCCTGTTGCTCGGCTGGATGCTCGTCCCGCTGACGATGACCCTTTATTTTTCGTTCAAGAAATATCTGCCGCTGCGCGGCGGGGATCTAGGCTGGGTCGGCTTCGACAACTATGTCCGCTTCGTGTCGTCCAGCACATTCTGGCCGAGTGTCCAGACGACTTTGATCATTGTCGGCGGTGTTTTGCTCATCACCGTGATCCTTGGCGTGCTGCTCGCCATCCTGCTGGATCAGCCCATGTGGGGGCAGGGCGTTGTCAGGATCCTTGTCATTGCGCCGTTCTTCGTTATGCCGACGGTGTCCGCGCTGGTGTGGAAGAACATGTTCATGGATCCGGTGAACGGGCTTTTCGCCCACCTGTGGCAAGCGTTCGGGGCACAGCCGGTGGAGTGGCTCAGCAATGCGTCGCTGTTCTCGATCATTCTGATCGTCTCCTGGCAATGGCTGCCCTTTGCCACCTTGATCCTGCTGACCGCGATCCAGTCGCTGGACAGCGAACAGCTGGAAGCGGCCGAAATGGACGGGGCACCACCCCTGTCCCGTTTCGCGCACATCATCCTGCCGCATCTGGCGCGGGCCATCACTATCGTGGTGCTGATCCAGACCATCTTCCTGCTTGCGATCTTCGCGGAGATCTTCGTCACCACCGGCGGTTCGTTCGGCACACGGACGCTGACCTATCTGATTTATCAAAGGGTTCTGGAAAGCCAGAATGTCGGGCTCGGCTCCGCAGGCGGTGTCTACGCAATCATCTTGGCCAACATCGTTGCGATCTTCCTGATGCGCATCGTCGGCAAAAACCTGGACGCGTGAGGAGAAAACATCATGGCCCGCGCAGTCACCACCCGCCGCAAGGCATTCAACACCCTTCTGGCCTGGTCGATCGGCCTTCTGATCTTCTTTCCGATCCTCTGGACGATCCTGACCAGCTTCAAGACCGAAGCTCAGGCGATCAGCGATCCGCCGCTGTTCCTGTTCTTTGACTGGACGCTTGAAAACTACGCGGTGGTTCAGGAACGGTCCGACTACACCCGCTTTTTGTGGAACTCGATCATCATCGCGGGCGGGTCCACGGTGCTCGGTATCCTCATCGCTGTCCCGGCTGCCTGGTCGATGGCCTTTGTCCCGTCCAAGCGCACGAAAGACATTCTCCTTTGGATGCTCTCGACCAAGATGCTTCCTGCTGTCGGCGTGCTTTATCCGATCTACATCCTGTTCATCGAACTTGGCCTGCTCGACACACGGCTCGGCCTGACCATCGTCCTGATGCTCATCAACCTGCCGATCATTGTCTGGATGCTCTACACCTACTTCAAGGAAATCCCGGGCGAAATCCTGGAAGCAGCGCGCATGGACGGCGCGGGCCTGAAAGAGGAGATCCTCTTTATCCTGACGCCGATGGCCATTCCCGGCATTGCCTCGACCTTTTTGCTCAACATCATCCTGGCTTGGAACGAGGCATTCTGGACGCTCAACCTGACGGCGGCAAAAGCTGCGCCGCTCACCGCCTTTATCGCCAGTTACTCCAGCCCCGAGGGATTGTTCTACGCAAAGCTCAGCGCCGCCGCGACCATGGCGATTGCGCCGATCCTGATCCTTGGATGGTTCAGCCAGAAACAGCTTGTGCGCGGCCTCACCTTCGGCGCGGTTAAATAGGAGCCCGGAATGGGTCAGATCACTCTCAACCAGATCACCAAACGCTTCGGCGATGTCGAGGTGATCCCACCGCTCGACCTTGAGATCAACGATGGCGAATTCGTCGTCTTTGTCGGGCCGTCCGGCTGCGGAAAGTCTACGCTTTTGCGGCTTATTGCCGGGCTTGAGGACGTCACCAGCGGCGTGATCTCCATCGACGGGCAGGACGCCACCACCGTACCGCCCGCCAAGCGGGGCCTGGCCATGGTGTTCCAGTCCTATGCGCTTTACCCGCATATGTCGGTCCGCAAGAACATCGCCTTTCCCCTGCGCATGGCCGGGCTAGACAAGGCCGAACAAGACCGCAAGGTCGATCAGGCCGCGGCCGTCCTCAACCTGACCGACTATCTGGACCGCCGTCCGGGCCAGCTGTCCGGCGGTCAGCGCCAGCGGGTTGCCATCGGCCGGGCGATTGTGCGCGAGCCCTCCGCCTTCTTGTTCGACGAACCGCTGTCCAACCTCGATGCGGCGCTTCGGGTCGGCATGCGGCTGGAGATCTCCGAGCTGCACGAGCGCCTGAAAACCACGATGATCTATGTGACCCACGACCAGGTGGAGGCCATGACCATGGCCGACAAGATCGTGGTTCTGCGGGCGGGCAATATCGAGCAGGTCGGCTCGCCGCTGGAGCTTTACAAAAATCCGCGCAACAGGTTCGTGGCCGGGTTTATCGGCTCGCCGAAAATGAACTTCATCGAAGGCGCGGAGGCCCAAAAGCACGGCGCCCACGCTATCGGCATCCGGCCCGAACACATTGAAGTGTCGGAAACCGATGGGCCCTGGTCCGGCGTTGTCGGCGTGTCTGAACATCTTGGGTCTGACACGTTCTTCCATGTGCACGAAACCGGTCTTGCCGACACGATCACCGTGCGTGCTGGCGGTGAAGTCGGCTTCCGTCACGGTGACCGGATCCACATGACCCCGCGCGAAGACGTCATTCACAAGTTCAACGAAAACGGTTTGAGAATTTCATGAAACGGCTCGAGGGAAAAACTGCGCTGATCACCGGAGCCGCGCGCGGCATCGGCTTTGCCTTTGCCAAAGCCTATATTTCGGAAGGCGCCACGGTGGCCATCGCCGACATTGATGTGGCGCGGGCGGCCCAGGCCGTGGACGAACTCGGCCCGGCGGCGATTGCGGTTGAAATGGACGTCACCAAACAGGACAGCATCGACCGTGCCGTCAACGAAACGGTGTCCGCGCTCGGGCGGATCGACATCCTGATCAACAACGCGGCGATCTTCACCGCGGCCCCGATTGTCGAAATCGACCGGGACGACTACGCGCGGGTGTTCGACATCAATGTCGCCGGCACGCTGTTCACCATGCAGGCCGTGGCGCGCCATATGATTGCCCGCGGGGGCGGCGGCAAGATCATCAACATGGCCAGTCAGGCGGGACGCCGGGGCGAACCGCTCGTGGCGGTCTATTGCGCGACCAAGGCGGCCGTGATCAGCCTGACCCAGTCGGCCGCCCTCAACCTGATCGGGCACGGCATCAGTGTGAACGCCATTGCGCCCGGTGTTGTTGACGGCGAACACTGGGACGGGGTCGATGCGTTCTTTGCAAAATATGAGAACAAGGCGCCGGGGCAGAAGAAACGGGAAGTCGGCGATGCCGTGCCGTTCGGGCGCATGGGCACCGCGGACGACCTGACCGGCATGGCGATATTCCTCGCCTCCAGCGAGGCCGATTACATCCTCGCCCAGACGTATAATGTGGACGGCGGACAATGGATGAGCTGATCCGGCTTTCGAATGCGACCCTTGGCAGCGTGCCCGAACAGGTCGCCCGGCCACGCTATGACCGCAGCGCCCTGACGCCGGGGATCGTTCATATCGGGGTAGGCAATTTCCACCGCGCCCACCAGGCGTGGTATCTGCACCGCCTGATGCAAGAGGGCAAGGCGCTCGACTGGGCAATCATCGGTGCGGGCGTTAGGCCCTATGATGCGGACATGCGGGACAAGCTGCTGAGCCAGGACTGCCTGACGGCGCTGATCGAGCTGAACCCGTCGGCAACGTCTGCCGAAATTGTCGGCTCCATGACCGGCTACTTGCCCATTGAGCCTGACAACGCGCCGCTGATTGCGAAAATGGCCGATCCCGCCATCCGGATCGTCGCCCTGACGGTGACCGAGGGCGGCTACTACATCGACCCGGTGAGCAATGCGTTTGATGCGCGACACCTCGACATTGTGCATGACGCGGCTCGCCCGGACACGCCGCGCACGGCCTTTGGCGCAATTGCTGCCGCACTCAGGCACCGCCGGGATAATGACGCGGGTCCGCTCACGCTTTTGAGCTGCGATAATCTTCTGGGCAATGGCCGCATCCTGCGCCAGACCGTTGTTGGCCTTGCGCGCCTGTCGGATCCCGCCCTGGCCGACTGGATCGAGACCCGCTGCAGCTTCCCCAATTCCATGGTGGATTGCATTGTTCCGGCCACGGGCCCGCGGGAAATCGCGCTTGCGCGGGAGTTCGGCATTGAGGACCGCGCGCCGGTCTCGCATGAAGCCTTTCGCCAATGGGTGCTGGAGGACGACTTTTGCGCCGGGCGCCCGGACTGGGAGCAGGCCGGAGCCACCTTCACCAACGATGTCCACGCTTACGAGATGATGAAGCTGCGCATGCTCAATGCCGGCCATCAGGTCATCGCCAATGCCGGTGAGATCCTGTCGCTCGGCACGATTGCCGATTGTATGGCGCACCCGCTTGTGTCCGGGCTGTTTTTCAAGGTGCTGAACGCCGAGATCGTGCCGCATGTGGCCCCTGTTCCGGGCATGACACCTGCCGCCTATGCCGACTTGATCCACGGCCGGTTCGCAAACCCGGCAATTTTGGACACAACCCGCCGGGTCGCCTTTGACGGCTCGTCGCGGCACACCGGCTTCGTTCTGCCTGTGATCCGCGATGCCTTGGCCGCGGGCACCCCGGTCGAAGGGCTCGCGCTGGTCGAGGCGCTGTGGGCGCGCATGTGCGCGGGGACCCGGGAAGACGGAACGGAAATCGAGCCGAATGACCCCAATTGGGACCAGCTGAATCGAGCTGCCTGGGACGCCCGTGTGCGCCCGCACGCCTGGCTGGAGCAACATCAGGTCTACGGAGACCTGGCGGACAATCGTGTTCTTGCCGGTGCTTTTGACCGCTGGCTCAAGCGCATCTGGTCAAGCGGCTGCGAACCCGCCTTGCGCGACTATCTCAATCCGCCGCAGTCAGCCGTGCAGTCGCTGGGGTAAGTGCCGGAACGTTCCGCTGCTGCCGTGTACGGCAACGATCACAGCTTTTCCGTTATGGCTGTGTTCCAAACCGCCCAAGAGCCTCCAGGGCCAAAATACTGGCCCGGTTCAAACAAGGCTTGCGTCCTTTGATCCAGCCAACTGCGGAGCCTTCCGCGGTCATTGGGGTCGGCTCTGCTCATTTGTCAGCAGCCTTGGCCATTTGTTGGCCGCTTTAGCCAGTTGTCAGCGGTTCATGGCCCGATAGCGTTTCACTTGTGATTGGGCACAATTCAAGCCCTTTTGGGCTATCTGGCCGGCGGCTCCCGCCATTGCCCGGGAGAAACGGCGCGTGGACTGATGTCTGCCCGGGTGCTTTAAGCCATTGTGAAAAAGCAAAGATCCGGGAGCGGCGGAGTGCGGTAAGTCAGATTGGTGTAAACCCGTATCTTGACCTTCCAGCAACTAGAAGCCCCATCTTGGCCTCAATAGCCAAATCAGATGAAAAAGGATGGCGCTCGATGGCTGCCGCTTCCAGATCTCAACAGTCCCTCTCGCTGCCGGTTGAAGGCATGCATTGTGCGTCCTGCGTCGGCCGGGTCGAGCAGGCCCTTGAAAAGGTTCCAGGCGTTGCCGGGGCCAGCGTCAACCTTGCTACCGGACGCGCAGATGTCCGGTTTGAAGAGGCCGTAGATCCCCAAGCCCTTATCACTGCCATTGAGGGATTGGGGCATGTGGTTCCAAAGCAAACCCACCATCTTGCGATTGATGGAATGACCTGTGCCGGCTGTGTGCGGCGGGTGGAACAGGCGCTGCTTGCTGTCCCCGGCGTCTCCAGCGCAAGCGTAAATCTTGCCACGGAACAGGCCGAGGTTGCCGGGCAGGCGGATATCGCGGCGTTGATTGAAGCCGTTTCGAAAACCGGCAAGTCAGCGCACGCGATTGCCCAAGGCGGCCAGTCTTTGCAAGACACGGCGTCCAAAAGGGACGAGGAAACGCGCCAGCTCAAAAATACCGTACTGACCGCCGGGCTGCTGACACTGCCTGTGTTTGTCCTTGAAATGGGCAGCCATGTGATCCCCGGAATGCACCACCTGATTGCGCAGACAATTGGCATTGAGGCGAGCTGGCTGCTGCAGTTTGCCCTTACCAGCGCGGTGTTGTTCGGTCCCGGCCGGGTCTTTTACCGCCAAGGCATACCCGCCCTCATGAAGGGCGCTCCCGACATGAACAGTCTCGTCGCTGTTGGAACGGCCGCCGCTTATCTGTTCTCCGTGGTCGCAACATTTGCGCCGGGTTTTCTGCCGGAGGGGACCGTCAACGTCTACCATGAGGCGGCCGCCGTCATCGTGACGCTCATATTGACCGGGCGGTGGATGGAGATGCGGGCCAAGGGGCGCACGTCAGACGCCATCCAACGGCTGGTAAAGCTGGCCCCAAAGACCGCCCGCGTCAGGCGTGGTGGCACGACTGCCGAGGTTGAGGTCTCCAGCGTGGTAACCGGCGAGATCATCGAAGTGCGTCCTGGCGAACGGCTTCCGGTGGATGGTGAAGTGATCGAAGGGTCGACCTTTGTCGACGAGAGCATGATCACCGGCGAGCCTGTACCTGTTTCAAAAGAAACCGGCGCAACCGTCATCGGCGGAACAGTGAACCAGACTGGAAGTATTGTCTTCCGCGCCACGGCGGTCGGCACCGGAACGATGCTTGCCCAAATCATCCGGCTGGTTGAAGAAGCTCAAGGCGGCAAGCTGCCAATTCAGGCCATGGTGGACAAGGTCACCATGTATTTCGTGCCCGCGGTGATCACGCTGGCGCTGATCACGTTCGGCGTCTGGATCGCCTTTGGGCCTGAACCTGCCCTGACATTCGGTCTCGTGAACGCCGTTGCCGTCCTGATTATCGCCTGCCCCTGCGCGATGGGGCTGGCGACACCAACCTCGATCATGGTCGGGACGGGACGGGGTGCCGAGATGGGGGTCTTGTTCCGCCGGGGCGAAGCCTTGCAGATCTTGAAGGACGTACGCGTCGTTGCCTTTGACAAGACGGGGACACTCACCGAAGGCGCGCCAGGCCTGACAGACCTTGAGGTCACGAACGGCTTTGATGCCCCCACCGTGCTGTCGCATATCGCAGCGGTCGAATCAAAATCGGAACATCCCATCGCGCGCGCGATTGTAGAGGCTGCCGGGGCACAAGATCTCGCACTGCCAACTGTAAGTGACTTCGAAAGCGTGACCGGCATGGGCGTTGCCGCAAACGCGGGCGGACGAAAGGTTCACATCGGCGCGGACCGGTACATGGCCGAGCTCGGGCAAGATGTTTCCGTCTTTGAGGAGATTGCCGAGCGTCTTGGCCGGGAGGGAAAATCCCCGCTTTATGCTGCGCTCGACGGTCAGCTTGCCGCCATCATCGCCGTCTCCGACCCGATCAAGCCGGCCACCCCGGCCGCAATTGCCGCGCTGCATGCCCTTGGCCTCAAGGTCGCGATGATCACCGGGGACAACAGCCGCACGGCACACGCAATTGCCAACCGGCTTGGCATTGATGCCGTCATCGCGGAAGTTCTGCCGGAAGGAAAACTGGACGCGGTCAGAACCTTAAAGGCAGCTCACGGCCAGCTTGCCTTTGTCGGCGATGGCATCAACGACGCGCCCGCCCTGGCCGAGGCCGATGTCGGCCTTGCGATCGGGACCGGCACGGATGTGGCGATCGAGGCGGCGGACGTTGTTTTGGTCTCCGGCTCGCTTGCCGGCGTGTCGAACGCGATCGCCCTGTCCAAGGCGACCATCCGCAACATCAAGCAGAACCTTTTTTGGGCCTTTGCCTACAACGCGGCCCTGGTGCCGGTCGCTGCTGGGGTTTTGTACCCGGCATTCGGCATTCTCTTGTCGCCGGTCTTCGCTGCTGCGGCCATGGCGCTCAGCTCCGTTTTTGTCCTCAGCAATGCATTGCGGCTGAGAACCTGGACGCCGGAACTGCCGCCTGCCTCGATGTCTGGCGGATCTTCTGCGGTACTCAAAGTGGCGGCCGCCGAATGATGCCCTGGTGCCGGCGAAGCTGTTCAAGGTCATAAAGGCCACGTGCCTGAAACGCCCGATGTCTTGCCAGGTGAAGGTTCGGTTTCCGAGGGCGGGAAGACTGCCGGGACACTCTGCCAAGTTGGGCGGTAGACCGCCTGGTTGGCATGACGGGTTTGCGGGGCGTCGGGCGTGAGCCGCGCCATGTGCACAGGACACCCCGCGTTTCAGGCAAGCTCCATCCAGTCTGGCGGCGGAGTGCCGCCGCATAGGGCTTTTATCCATCGGGAAAAACACATAAGCCTTTCGGGCCCCAAATTTCTGAGGTCCACTTCAGCTATCAATCAACCGCGGCCTTTCCATGGAATGAATTTCTGTTCTGCTTTTCGCATTAGAACATCAATTGCGAAACCGATGATGCCGATCAGGACAATCCCCATGATAACAACGTCGGTTAATTGAAACTTGCTCGCGGCAACGATCATTTTTCCGGCGCCTTTTTCCGCCGCGACCAGTTCTGCGGCAACGACGGTGCCCCAGCATACTCCCATCGCTACCCGTGCTCCGGTGAACAGTTCGGGTAGTGAATTGGGTACTATGACATGTAGCAGGATCTGAGGCCGGGACGCGCCGAGTGAATATGCTGCGTGAACTTTGGAGATGTTCACGCCTGATACACCGGCTCGAGCAGCGATGGTCATGATCCAAAGAGCAGCCAAAAATAGAAGGAAAATCTTTCCAGATTCGCCTATCCCGAACCAAATGATTACGAGCGGGATCAGGGCCAGCGGTGGCACCGGGCGCATAAACTCGACGATGGGGTCAAACCAACCTCGGAACCAGCCCGACAGTCCCATAGCATACCCAAGCGGGATCCCAATCAAACTGCCGAGTAAAAAACCGGTAAAAACCCGCAGCAACGACCAGCCAAGGTGTTCAAGCAACGTGATACCTTGATAACCTTCTCCGAAGATTTCGGTGTAGCGTTTCCAAACAGCTTCGGGTGCCGGAAGCCAAATAGGCTCCATCTGAAAGCCCTTATCTGGTGTAAAGTTCAACGAGCCTTTTGGTGTCAGAACAACCGAACCGTTTCGGACCCGCACGCTTTTGCCCGCGGAGATGGGGTGACCGTCAACGGCAACGACCCGGAAGCCAGGTTTTTCCGATCCAATGTCGTTGCGGTGCACACGCACAAGTCCGCTGCGCCAAGCGGTGACGCTATCGACATCGTTTTTCACAAAGCCGTCCCCGACGCCGATGGTTGGAAGTGAAAAATCCTGCCCCCGTTCATGAACGACCACGACAACCGTTGCACTGTCGGTTTCACCAAATGCGTTTTGGGCCGTGTATGAAAATCGTGTTTCACCGACAAAGGGACCGGGAACGTGAAAGGGGGTCAGACTTGAACCTGTAAATGCGGCCCATATGAAAAAAATCGCCAGAATGGACAGAACGGAGGCGATACGGTTTGCGGACACCGCACTCTCATCGCCAAAGGTCACGGTCTTGAGGCTAGTGAAATCGATACGGCGTGCAATCCGCCGATTAGTGAAGTGTACGATCCCAAAGGCCGCAGCGAAAAACGTGATGTAAAAGACGAGAATTGTCATTGGGCAGCCTCCGATCTGCCCATGATTTCCTCCTCCATTTCCCAGATCATTCCAAGGATTTCTTCACGCCTGTCTGTGAACGCAGATTGCCTTTTGATCGCCCGTAGATCGGCGCCAACAGCGCTGTCGGCAAATGGAAGCGCGTACTCTCGGTGGATACGCCCTGGCCTTGGAGCCAATACAACGAGCCTCTCGCCGAGCAAGAGGGCCTCTTCAACTGAGTGGGTGATTAGGATGACGGTCTTGCCGGTCTCTTTCCAAAGCTTTAGCACAAGACCCTGCATCTTTTCGCGCGTCAGGGCGTCGAGTGCCCCCAGTGGTTCATCCATCAGGATTATATCGGGCTCGTTTGCAAGACATCTGGCCAGTGCAACCCGCTGCTGCATGCCGCCAGATAGTTCGTAAACGGACTTTTTCTTGAAATCCTGCAGACCGACGAGTTCGAGCAAGCGGTCGGTTATCACTTCGCGTTCCCGTCTTGGCATGCCTTTCATTCGCGGACCAAAGTCTACGTTCGAACGCACATCCATCCATTCAAAAAGAGCGCCCTTTTGAAATACCATACCGCGTTCCCGTGCTGGACCGAGGACCGGCTTCCCATTGAGCGTCACCTGACCATTCGTGGGGGCTAGAAAACCTGCAATGATGTTTAAAAGCGTGGTTTTTCCGCATCCCGATGGCCCGAGAACAGACAGCAGTTCACCGTCTTGCAGTGTCAAAGACACATCTTTGAGGGCCTGAACGGATCCGCCAGTCGGCAAATCGAAGCGCATGGATATTTTGTCGAGTGTGAGTGGCATGCCTGTCCCCCCGGATGCTGCCATGCCAGTGCTTCCGGAACCGCCCGGAGCTGTCTAGCTTAGTCCTGAGTGCGGCTACATATTCCGTGCAGCCTCTAGAGCTGATGTATCGACGGCGCTCCGATAGGACTCTCTTGGCGACGAAATGCTGCCAGCTTCCACAAAAACCATGGCGACGCCTTTCATAAATTCTTGAGCCCCGCCGCCGAGCCACTTTGCGCTGAGTTGCTCAGACAAGCTCGGAAACAAAAAAGTTGCCATCGTGCTTTTCGTTTCATCTTCGGACATGCCGGCGTCCCTTGCGATTACCGGCAGCATTTTTTCCGTGTATGTACCTGAATTCCACATCTCATTTGCTTGTGCGGTCACTTTCAGAAATGTCGCAAGGGTCTCGCTCTCTTCGGCAACAAACGCCGCGGGCGCCGAAGTAACATCGAAGACCAGAATCCCAAGCTCTTCCTTTT
The DNA here is from genome assembly GCF_007830545.1 of Roseibium hamelinense. Classification (GTDB taxonomy): domain Bacteria; phylum Pseudomonadota; class Alphaproteobacteria; order Rhizobiales; family Stappiaceae; genus Roseibium; species Roseibium hamelinense. The sequence goes on along the minus strand of NZ_VLLF01000005.1, from coordinate 64,979 downwards.
CCGCACCGGTCAAAAGAACATTGCCATGTTCTTTCATACGGCGTAGGGCGCCGCCCCAGCCGCAAACCATGTCGAGGCTACCTTGCGCAAATGCAGCAGCGCCGTCTGGTGGAGCCATATCCACAACATCCATGGTCTCAACATTGACGCCGAAATGGTTCATTTGTCTTAAGAAACCAAAATGGGCAGCGGTGCCAATTGGAACGCCAACTTTTTTTCCAGCAAGCTCATCCGTGCTGTGTTTATCGATCTCGAGCCTCTCGGCAACAACGCAGTTGTCGTTTTCTGAATAGCTCACGGCTATATCGACGATCTGTAAGTCCTGTCCCGCGGATGTAGCGACGACAAAAGGCGGAAGCCCTTGGCTGAGCGCAATCTGAACATCACCGGATGCCATAGCTGCTGACATGGCCGTACCTGTGTCGAAGGAGATCCAATTGACGTTCATACCCAGCGCTTTGTCGTACATGCCTGTCGCGTTGGCATATTGAAACGGCATGGGCCACTCCAGAAAATAGGCGACCGTGAGTTCATCGGCTTTAGCGGTGTGCGCTCCTCCAAGTGCTGAAATCAAGCCAAGTGCTGCCGTCAACCCAATCCTAAAATCCATCAAATCGCTCCGTCCACGCCTCTGCCGGTGAGTTCTTTCGCTGCTCTTGAGTACGAACCGTTCACTTGGTTGCTCCCCGAAACATATTAGCATTCCTGACAATACCATTTTGATTGCATGAAGCTATTCGCAACAAGTCTTGCGTGCAAGATAAAGGCCGCAACTGGACTTATCCTTGACCGGAAACTGGCCCTATTGCCTGGTCAGTTCCTATGCACATTGACGCAAGTATGGGCACGGTCGCAAAGGGCGGTTGGGGCCCGAACAGGTCTGGGCTGCCGCTAACCGGCAGAGTTGCGACTAGGACAAAAGGCGGTTTACGTGGACGCGATCATTCAAGATGAAATCCTTGGGACGGTTGCTGCGGACCGCGCCCACGTTTGGCACCACATGACCCAGCACAAGGCCTTTGAAGTTCAAGACCCGACGCTCATCGTCGAGGGCAAGGGCATGAAGGTCTGGAACGCCGCTGGTAAGGAACACTTGGATGCAGTTTCGGGCGGTGTGTGGACAGTGAATGTCGGCTACGGGAGGGAGAGCATTGCGGATGCTGTTCGCGATCAGCTTGTCAAAATAAATTTTTTCGCCAATTCGATGGGGTCTGTGCCGGGCGCAAAGTTTGCGCAAAAGCTCATTACAAAGATGCCGGGCATGAGCAGGGTATTTTATTCCAGTTCGGGCTCGGAAGCGAACGAGAAGGTCTTCAAAATGGTGCGCCAGATATCGCATCAACACCATGGCGGACGAAAGTCGAAAATTCTCTATCGCGAACGGGACTATCACGGAACAACTATTACAGCGCTTTCCGCTGGGGGGCAGAATGAGCGATCGGCACACTACGGTCCCTTTACGCCTGGTTTCGTACCGGTGCCGCATTGCCTTGAATACCGAAGCCAGTTTGAAAGCGCGGAGTGCTATGGTGAGCGGGCTGCCGATGCAATTGAAGCCGTCATTTTAAGAGAAGGGCCCGACACGGTCGGTGCGCTCTGTCTGGAAACCTTGACAGCGGGCGGCGGCGTAATTGTGCCGCCAACTGGGTACTGGGAGCGGGTTCAGGATATCTGCAGTCGCTATGATGTTCTGCTGCATCTTGATGAGGTTGTTTGCGGTCTCGGGCGCCTTGGGACGTGGTTCGGTTATCAGCAATTCGATATCAAGCCCGACTTCGTCACGATGGCAAAGGGAGTTGCCTCCGGATACGCCGCAATTTCTTGCACAGTGACAACCGAGGCGATCTTCGACATGTTCAAGGATGAAACGCTGGATCCTCTTGGTTACTTCCGTGATATTTCTACATACGGAGGATGCACTGCCGGGCCTGCAGCCGCGCTCGAAAACATGCGGATCATCGAAGCCGAAAAGCTCTTAGAAAACACGTTCATGATGGGACGGCGGCTGATGACCAATCTTCAAGTACTTCAGGATAAACACGCTGTTGTGGGTGATGTCCGCGGCCGCGGCTTGTTTGCCGGCGTAGAACTTGTGTCTGACAGACACACGAAGTTACCGGCAGACGAGGCGCATGTGCAGGCTGTTGTTTCACATTGCCTGGCTCAAGGTGTCATCATAGGCATGACAAACCGTGCCCTAACCGGTTTCAACAACACATTGTGCTTGGCCCCGGCATTGATAGCGAAGACCGACGATATTGATCAAATCACGGATGCCATTGATCGTGCTCTGACACACGTTTTTCACTAAGGCTTGCGGAAGAGACAATCGAAGTACCAGAGCGTTTCAGTCAGAATGAGTACTCGAAAATGGGCGATCGCCGGAAAACGGCCGACGATCGTTTATGCGGGTGCCTATCGAGATAGCTACGCAACGGCTTTCCGCTGCGGCCGCATATCTGCCGGGTCGATCCCGGCAACAACAACCGGTTTCTTCATGGCATCGCGCCGGAATGGCTCGCCGAGTTCCTGATTGATCAGAACTTCCACCACCGTGGTCTTGCCGTTTTCCATCTGGTTCTTGACCGCCGCATCGAGCTTTTCGGTCAGCTCGTCCATGGTGCGGGCAACCTCTCCCTTATGACCGCAAGCCTTCGCAATGGCTGCGTAGCTGACATTGTCGTCAAGTTCTGTGCCGACGAAATTGTCGTCATACCAAAGCGTAGAGTTCCTCTTCTCCGCCCCCCACTGGTAGTTGCGGAAGACGACCATGGTAATTGCCGGCCATTCGCTTCGGCCAATGGCCGTCAGTTCCGTTACAGCGATGCCAAACGCGCCATCGCCGGCAAACCCGACGACCGGCGTATCTGGACAGCCAATCTTTGCGCCGACAATTGCCGGAAGGCCGTAACCACAAGGGCCGAACAGTCCCGGCGCAAGGTATTTCCGGCCCACCTCAAAACTCGGATAGGCATTCCCGATGGCGCAGTTATTGCCGATATCGGAGCTGATGATCGCTTCACGCGGCAGAGCGGCTTGAATGGCCCGCCAGGCCTTGCGCGGGCTGAGCCAATCCGGTTTGGCAGCGCGGGCGCGCTCGTTCCAGCTCGTACCCGGATCGTCGTCCTCGTGGTCCATGGACGAAAGCTGCTGCGCCCAGCGGGACTTTGTCTGCGCAATCTCGTGCTTACGCTCTTCCCGCCCGGCGTCACCAGCGTTGGGAGCCAGCTCTGAGAGGATTGACTGGGAGACTTTCTTTGCATCCCCAACGATACCAACGCTCACCGGCTTGGTCAGACCGATCCGGTCGGGGTTGATGTCCACCTGTATGATCTTGGCATTATTGGGCCAGTAATCGATGCCATATCCGGGCAGCGTTGAGAACGGATTGAGGCGCGTGCCAAGCGCCAGAACAACATCGGCCTTGGCGATCAGTTCCATGCCCGCCTTTGATCCGTTGTAGCCGAGCGGTCCTGCAAAAACGGTGCGAGCCGGGGAACGCATCATTGTGCTGATAACCGCAACACACAGGCGCATCCAGACGTTCCGCGAGTGCGATCGTATCGCCGATTGCGTCAGCCAGAACCACGCCAGCACCGTTGAGGATGACCGGGTGTTTGGCACTGCTGAGCAGGTCCGCAGCTTCCTGAATGGCTGTATCACCGCCGGACGAGCGTTCAAAATCCACGATCGGCGGAAGGTCAATGTCAATGACCTGGGTCCAGAAATCGCGCGGCATGTTGATCTGGGCCGGCGCGCTTGCACGTTTTGCCTGAAGAATAACCCGGTTCAGGACTTCGGCGACGCGGGATGCGTCACGGACCTCTTCTTGATAGGCAACCATGTCCTTGAAAAGAGCCATCTGCTCAACTTCCTGAAAACCGCCCTGTCCCAAGGTCTTATTCGCCGCCTGCGGCGTAACCAGAAGCAAAGGAGTGTGATTCCAGTAGGCGGTTTTTACGGCCGTAACGAAGTTTGTGATACCCGGACCGTTCTGGGCAATCATCATGCTGAGTTTGCCTGTCGCCCGGGTATAGCCATCGGCCATCATCCCGCCCGAGCCTTCGTGCGCGCAATCCCAAAACGCAATCCCCGCTTTTGGAAACAGATCGGAAATCGGCATGAAGGCAGAGCCGATAATCCCAAACGCATGCTCAATCCCATGCCGTTGCAGGACTTTTACGAAGGCTTCCTCGGTCGTCATTCTCATCTTGGCTAAAACTCCCCAACGCCGCCACCATTTGCAGTGGCGGTCTGTGGGCGATTTTAGTCTTTGGCACCGGCGCATGCTTAGGGCCAGTTGCTCTGCCATGATGAGTCCAGTTCGCCTCGTAGTTTGGAGCCTCAACGCATTGCTGCGGCGATCCGGCGTATTCCTTCCGGAATCTTGGCGGACGGAATCGACGAGTAGGCGAGCCTGTAGTAGTCGTGATTTTCTTGCTCAGGACCAAAGAACGCTCGCCCCTGTTCAATAACTACACCGCTGTTGCGAAGTTCCCTGGCCAGTGCGCTGGTGTTGATGCCCGGGGGAGCCCGCATCCAAAAACTGCTTCCCCCCTGATCCAACCGGCTGGATATCTTGAGGTTGTTGTCGCGAATGGCCTTTTCCATAACCGACCGGCGCCTCCTGTAGGCTTGGCCTATTCGGTTGATCATCGTGTCGTGGTAGCCCATCGACAGAAAGTAGGCGGTCGTGCGCTGAAGTTGGCCGGGTGGGTGCCGAAAAACGAGAGAGCGCAAAGCGCGTGCTTCTTCTATCAATGCAGGTGCGCCGACGATGTAGCCAAGCCTTAGGCCCGGGAAGAGCGATTTTGAAAACGATCCGATATAGACAACTGTCCCGGCACGATCGAGTGATTTCAGCGCAGGTGTGGGTGCTCGCTGGAAGGCCATTTCGAACTCGTAGTCGTCCTCCACGACAACAAAGCCGTTCCTAATGGATTTTTTGAGAAAGTCGCGTCGACGGTCAATCGACATGGTCGTATTTGTCGGGCACTGATGGCTTGCTGTTGTAAACACAACATCTACCTCAGCAGGGAGGCGCTCAGGAGGCAATCCGTTGTCATCGACATCGACCTGGGCCACTTTGCAAGCGGCTTCGCGCAAGATGTCGCGTATTCCTGGATAACAAGGGTTCTCAATCGCGGCAAAGCGGTTTTCGCCTAATAGGATCTGAGAACAAAGCCAAAGGGCGTTTTGGGCGCCCATAGTGATCAGAACTTCATCAGATCGGGCCCATATCCCGCGTCTTGGTAGGATGTTTCGAACAATGTACTCAACCAGCTTGGGGTCATCTTGTTCGTAGGCATCTTTCGTCATGCTATCAAAGTTCTTGCGTCCAAGAGCTTCGATGGCGCAACGCCGCCAATTGTCATGATCGAAAAGACCGGCGTCAGGTTGACCGTATATGAAAGGGTAGGGGTAGTCCTTCCAATCCGGCGGGCGCACAAGGCTTGACTGATTTACATATCGCTTGGCCAGCGTTTTTTGCCAATCCACAGTGTTTGGAACCGGCAGTCTTATCTGTCCGACATGCGGAGGAGGGGCAGACGTTGATATGAAGTAGCCAGACCGTCCCCTTGAGGTCAGGTAATCGTTTGCTACCAGCTCGGCATAGGCCAGCGTAACTGTGATACGGCTTACGCCTAGCCAGTCTGCCAATTTACGGCTTGAAGGCATACGTTCACCAGACAAAAATCGGCCGGACAAAACGCCATCGCATACCAGTTGCTGAACCTGTTGTTGCAGGGTGCCTTCAGAGTTTGGATCGAGCTGAAACTGCTCTGCTTTAATCACCATTTGGACTTGCCGCGATAGTGGATCGATCTTCGGTAAACTAAAATTAAAGGCGCATCTATTGGTTGCAAGTCCGCGTTGAGCCAGTTTGGTACGCCTGAGAAAATGAATTTTTTGCAAACCGCCGAGGTTTCTCAGGTCGGGCCACACAATCGCCTTGACCTTCCAGTGACTGGAAGCACTAACTCGCGTCCATGAAACTGATTGCAAACAAGCCAAGAAGAACATGATGATGCAGCTGAAAGATCAATCCCAAACACCACCGGCCTCCAATGAGGGGTGTTGTGGCGGACACGAAGGTCATCAAAAACCTGAAGAACACGGTCACGGCACCGCAACGGATCCGGTTTGCGGAATGAATGTTGCGCTTGGCAAAGGGAGGCCGACCCTTTCCTACAAGGGCACGAGCTATCACTTCTGTAGCCAGAAATGCCATGATCGATTTGATGACGATCCATATTTCTATGTGTCCGGCAACAACGAAATAAAAAAACAGCGCGAAGCTGAGAAAGCCGCTTCCGGAGCGCTTTATACATGTCCTATGGACCCGGAAATCATTCAGGAGGGGCCTGGCACCTGCCCAATCTGCGGGATGGCACTTGAACCCATGTCCGGCGTGTCAGACGAGCCGAATCACGAATTGATCGACTTCACGAGGCGGTTGTGGGTGAGCGCAGCAGCTGCAATTCCACTCCTGATCCTCACGATGGGGCCTATGGCGGGCATACCGGTCCGCGAAGTGTTTGGCGAACAAATCGCGCTTTATCTTGAAGTCGCGCTGGCCAGTCCTGTGGTCTTGTGGGCAGCGGCTCCATTTTTCGCGCGTGGTTGGACGTCTCTCAAAACACGTCACTTCAACATGTGGACCCTGATCATGTTGGGTGTTGGGGCAGCCTATGCCTACTCCATGGTCGCAACATTCCTGCCGCTTCTGTTCCCCGAAGACCTCAAAGGTGCCAGCGGGCACATGCCGGTCTACTTCGAGGCGGCGGTTGTAATCGTTGCTTTGATTTTTGTTGGGCAGGTGCTTGAGCTAAGAGCCCGCGAAAAGACCGGGGATGCCATTCGTGCCTTGATGGATCTGTCGCCTAAGACAGCTCGAAGGGTAACCCCGGACGGGGACGAGTATGATGCGCCTCTGGAAAACATTCTAGAAGGAGATGCTTTGCGCGTCCGGCCGGGCGAGCAGGTGCCTGTTGACGGTATCGTAGTGCAGGGCGCGTCTGCTATTGACGAAAGCCTGATCAGCGGTGAACCCGTGCCCGTTGAAAAAACCGAAGGCGATACCGTGACCGGCGGTACGTTCAACAAGACAGCTAGCTTCTTGATGAATGCTACACATGTCGGCTCAGAGACGATGTTGTCCAAGATCGTCGACATGGTGTCTTCCGCACAGCGCTCGAGAGCGCCTCTTCAAGGACTTGCTGACCGGGTAGCGACCTTTTTTGTTCCGACAGTTGTAGCAGTCGCCGTCGCAGCGTTCTTTGCGTGGTGGGCATTTGGGCCAGCCCCTGCCTTTGTTTACGGCATCGTCGCAGGTGTTTCGGTCCTGATCATTGCGTGTCCATGCGCCCTTGGATTGGCGACACCGATGTCGATCATGACAGCAACAGGACGTGGTGCACAAAACGGTGTTTTGGTGAAGGATGCGGAGGCGCTGGAGCGTTTGGCCCGTGTCGATACGGTTGTTGTCGACAAGACCGGTACTCTGACCATTGGCCAGCCGGCAGTTTCAGCTTTGGTGCCCGCCGAAGGCGTGTCGCAAGACGTACTGCTTTCAATCGCCGCAAGTCTCGAAAAAGCATCCGAGCATCCGCTTGCCGAGGCAATCGTGAGATCGGCACAGATCAGAGGGCTGCCGTTTAAGGAGGCGGATGGATTCGAAGCGATTGTCGGCCAGGGCGTCCGCGGAGATGTCGCGGGCGAGACAGTGCTCCTAGGCAGCCGCAGGTTTTTGGAAACAGAGGGAATAGAACTGCGATCGCTCATTGCTGCAAGCGAGCAGCATCAGGAACACGGCGCAACGGCCGTATTCGTTGCGGACGGACCGAAGCTGCTGGGCATGATCGCTGTTGAGGACCCGATCAAGGACAATGCTGCGAAGGCCGTCGAAGCGCTCCATGCTGCGGGTTTGAAAATCATCATGGCGACTGGTGATGCTGAGCGAACGGCCAGAGCAGTGGCTGCCAAGCTCGGTATTGATGACGTCATTGCTGGCGCAACGCCGGCCGACAAACAAACTCTGGTCAACGATCTGCATCGGCAAAACAGACGCGTGGCTATGGCCGGAGACGGTGTAAATGATGCGCCAGCACTTGCCGCAGCCGATGTGGGTATTGCAATGGGAACAGGTGCAGACGTTGCGGTCGAAAGTGCCGGAATGACACTTTTGAAAGGGGATCTTGAAGGGATTGTGAAGGGCCGTAAGCTTGCCAAAGCAACGGTCGCAAACATCAAGCAGAACCTGTTCTTTGCATTCGTCTATAACACGGTTGGAGTGCCTGTCGCCGCCGGTGTGCTTTACCCGGTGTTCGGTGTTCTTTTATCGCCGATGCTGGCCGCACTGGCTATGAGCTTGTCTTCAGTCTCTGTGATCACAAACGCTCTTAGGCTACGCGGCATCCGGCTATAGGATATCATAATGAACATTGGAACTGCCGCTCAGAAATCCGGCTTGCCTGCAAAGACTATCCGTTATTATGAAGAGATCGGTCTGGTTCACCCGCACCGGGCCGAGAACGGCTATCGGGCGTATTCAGATGCGGACCTTCACCGCCTGCGGTTTCTACAGAGGTCGCGCGGGCTTGGATTCAGTATAGACGAGTGCCGGCTGCTTCTGTCGCTCTACGAAAATGACAGCCGCGCAAGCGCCGACGTGAAGGAGTTGGCGTTGGCCAAAATCGGCGAGATAGACAGAAAGATCGCCGAACTTCGGTCTTTGCGCAAAACACTTTCGGCTCTAGCCGCGAACTGTCATGGCGACGACCGGCCCGACTGCCCGATCATTGATGATCTTGCAGGGACTTAGTGGCTTAACTTCTGCTGCGTGATTAGGGGGGCTTATGCTCAATTGGAAGCTCATTGGAACCATTTCCCTTGGTGCGATTGTGCTTAGTGGGCCGGTATCAGGGCACTCGGGGGCAACCGGTATCGTCAAGGAGCGGATGGACGGTATGGGTGTGCTGGCAGACGCCGTGAAGTCGGTCGGCAACATGCTTAGAGGCAAAACACCATATAGCGCAGAGGCCGTTGCTTGGTCGGCAGGCGCCATCAAGGCCCATGCTGGTGAAAACATGACCAGGCTGTTTCCGGAAGGCAGCCTCGACAAGCCGACCGAGGCGCTTCCTGATATCTGGACACAATGGGCTGAGTTTACCAAGCTCGCTGAGCAGTTGACCAACGACGCTACCGTGCTGGAAACTGGAGCAAATGAAAAAGACGCAACCCGGGTTGCGCTCCAGTCGATCGCAAATACTTGCAAAACCTGTCACGAACAATTTCGCGCGGCAAAAAAGCACTAGACGGCCATAGGTCTTCCAGGGCTCTTTCCGCCGCCCGAGAGACCTCCTCACCAATGATCGATGGCCGTTACAGGGGCAAGCTTGCCAACGGCCCGTCCATGAATTACCTGACGGGCGGGGCACGCATTGGAGACACGCGGCCCTTGCTGCTTTCGTTCCCGGTTTTGGAGTGCTGCCCGATGTCCATCCGTTATCACAAAAACGACCTGCCGGACTTGTCGGCATACGACGCTGCTGAAGCGGTAGCGGTCGATTCAGAAACGTTGGGTCTGAATCCCCATCGGGACCGATTGTGCGTTGTGCAACTATCTCCGGGAGATGGCAGCGCCGATGTCGTGCAGATTGACCGCGGTCAAAAGGCGGCTCCAAACCTGGCTGCCTTGCTCACCGACGGTTCGAAGCCAAAGATTTTTCACTTTGCGCGCTTCGACGTCGCTGTGATCAAGCACTACCTCAATATCGACGTATCACCAGTTTGGTGTACAAAAATTGCCTCCAAGCTTGTGAGAACCTATACCGATCGGCATGGCTTGAAAGACATCACACGTGAGCTCCTTGGTGTAGACCTTTCCAAGCAACAGCAAAGTTCAGATTGGGCTGCAGAAATCTTGAGCGATGCGCAGCTGGCCTACGCAGCTTCTGACGTTCTTCACTTGCATGACCTGCGCGCTGAATTGTCAGCGATGCTTGAACGCGAAGAGAGGCAGCATATCGCTGATGCGTGTTTCAAGTTTTTGCCAACCCGTGCAGAGTTGGATTTGAAAGGCTGGGAAGAGACAGACATCTTCGCCCACTCATAGGCGGCAACGGGGATAGCTTGACCATAGTAGATGCAACAGGTAGCTCCACCGTTTCGGCACGGAAACGCAGAGCTGACAGCCGTGCGCAGAAATCTGCACGCCGGCATAGCTTTTTTGTGCGGTTTTTGCGGATCGCTTTGCCTGGTCTGGGACTGCTTGTTCTGGCGGGCATGATTGGTCTGGTCATTCTCTTTAACATCTTGTCCGGGATTGGTGGTGCCGGAGTAACCCTGACAAGCGACGGTCTGGTGATGCACAAACCGGAATTGTCAGGCAATGACGGCGACCGATCCTATAAGGTCTCCGCCGTTCGTGCCATTCAAAGGCTGTCCGACCCTAGGGTAATTGATCTTGAGACAATCCGTGCTGAAATTGATCTGGGAGCGGATCAGAGCGCAAAGATCACTGCTTTAAACGGAACCTATGACAACGCTGCGGAAACTCTTCGTCTCTATGACGGCATTCAATTAGAGTGGAGCGAGGGCTATGCGGTTGACTTAAGGGAAGTCGCCATCGATCTTAAGACCGGCGCGTTGACGACCGATGATCCGCTAATTATTCGTTCTGACCGCGGAAGCATTGAAGCCGGTCAGTTGCGATACGATCAAGAGAACGGCGTAGTCCGTTTTTATGATGGCGTACTGCTGCGCCTGAAGCCCGCAATTGAAGGAACCGAAGAGTGACAACAGCGAAAATTCGGGGCGTCTTGGCCTCCGTGATGTTTGCGGCGTTGACAGCCAGTGCGCAGACACAGACCTTTTCGGACGCATTTGCCGGCTTTGGCTCTAACGACCGTGAGCCGATAGAGATTCAGGCCAACGAGCTGCAGGTTGAAGACAAGACCAACAGCGCCACGTTCTCCGGGGACGTTGTCGTATCGCAAGGTGAAGCCCGTCTTGTGACGCAACGCCTGAAGGTTTACTACGACGGGTCTGGTGGAGGGGCCGTGCAACAGCGCATCTCGAAGCTTGAGGCGTCAGGCTCGGTGCGCGTATCGTCTAAAGATCAGACGGCCACCGGGGACAATGCCAGCTTTGATATGAATCAGCAGGTCATGGTCATGACCGGCGACGAGGTTGTGTTGAGCCAGGGCCCGAATGTCGTTGTTGGGAACCGGCTGACGGTGAACCTCAAAACCGGGAAGGCCGATCTGCAGGCACCGTCTTCCGGTCGGGTCAAGGTGTTGATTCAGCCCGGAAGTGTTCAAGGGCAATAAGATCTCAAGCCACATTTATTTGGTTCAAATTGCGGTCGGGGAGCGGCGTCAGGCGGGTCCCAATCCTAGGTGAGACTGGTCAGGTCGTGAAATTCACTCCATTTGGTCACAGCAATTCTATTGATTCAGAGTTGGACGAGCCCTCAATGGCGCTTGATCCCCCCGGCTCACTCGTCGTTGAGGGGATTGGAAAAACATACGGGCGCCGACAGGTCGTGAAATATGTGAGCCTGGAAGTTCGTCCGGGCGAAGCGGTTGGGCTGCTGGGGCCGAATGGTGCAGGCAAAACAACCACATTTTACATGATCACCGGTTTGATCCGCCCGGACCAGGGTGCGATCTATTTAGATGGTTTCGAAATCACGAAACTGCCAATGTACCGCCGTGCGAGGCTTGGTATTGGCTATCTGCCTCAGGAAGCTTCCATCTTCAGGGGGTTGACCGTTGAAGAAAACATCCGCGCTGTGCTCGAGGTGATCGAGCCTAATCGTAAACAGCGTCTTTTGGAACTTGACGAACTTCTTGCCGAATTTGGCTTAACGCATTTGAGAAAATCGCCAGCTATTGCACTGTCGGGTGGCGAGCGTCGACGCGTGGAGATCGCGCGCGCACTTGCAAGCCGGCCATCGTTCATGCTGCTGGATGAACCCTTCGCAGGCATCGACCCCATTGCTGTTGGGGATATTCAGCAGCTTGTGAGGCATCTGACACAACGCGGTATCGGTGTCTTGATCACAGATCACAATGTTCGTGAAACACTCGGCCTTATCGATAGAGCTTACATCATAGCGGCCGGTGAGGTTCTGACGGAAGGTCTTCCGTCAGATATCGTGACCAATCCAGATGTGCGTCGGCTCTACCTTGGTGAACAATTTACACTTTGAAGATGGATGGTGCGCTATTGTATAAGCAAGAAGCGGACCAAAAGTAGTCAAAGCAGGATTCCCTAGGTATCGATGGCAATCTCCACAAAGCTTGAAATGCGGCAAAGCCAATCGCTGGTGATGACACCCCAGCTTATGCAGGCCATCAAGCTTTTGCAGTTGTCGAACCTCGATCTGCTTGCCTATGTCGATGCTGAATTGGAACGCAATCCGCTTTTAGAAACCGTAGAGCCAGATGGTGGCGGAGACGCAGCTGGCGAAAAGAGCGATGATTTCGATCCGCAAGCTGAAAGAGATGGGGCTGACCAGCCCGACGCAGGCGATTGGATGCAAAGCCAGCTCGAGACTGGCTCTGAGGCGATTGCGTCGCGGATGGATACCGATCTCGGTAATGTTTTTCCGGACGAGCCTGGTGTGCCTGCCTCGCCGGACCCTGCTCTTTTGAAAGCCGGTGACAGCTACAAGAATACGGGCTCAAGCGCGGCGGGCGAGGACTATAATCTCGAGGCATTTGTTTCAGAAGAAGAGACACTGTTCCATTCGCTTGAAGATCAGATGAACCTTGCGTTTGCTGAGCCGGCCGACAAGTTGATCGCCGGCCACCTGATCAATTCGCTTGACGAAAACGGATATCTTTATTCCGGTCTTGAAGAGGCTGCAGACCAGCTTGGGGTGACCCGTGACAGGGTGGAAGAGGTCCTGATGGTCTTACAGACTTTTGAGCCTGCGGGTGTTTTTGCGCGCAGCCTCCAAGAGTGTCTGAAGCTGCAGCTCGTCGACAAGAATCGTTTTGACCCTGCAATGGAAGCGTTGGTGGAGAATATAGAGCTTCTGGCCAAGCGGGACCTTTCCACTTTGCGTCGGCTGTGCGGCGTTGATGACGAAGATCTGGCGGACATGATCGATGAGATTAAGGCGCTGGATCCAAAACCTGGAAGCGTCTTCGGCGGAACGTTGGTCCAGCCTTTGGTTGCCGATGTATTCGTGCGCAAGGCGAATGATGGCACATGGAGCGTTGAACTCAATTCAGACACTTTGCCTAAAGTGCTCGTAAACCAGACTTATTTCGCGACGATCACGAAAAATGCGAAAAACGAGTCCGAGAAAGAGTACCTGATCGATTGCATGCAGACCGCAAATTGGCTGGTAAAGAGCCTTGATCAGCGGGCCCGCACAATCCTTAAGGTGTCGACGGAAATTGTCCGTCAACAAGACGGCTTCTTGACCTATGGTATCGAGCATCTGCGGCCGATGAATTTAAAAACAATCGCCGAAGCGGTTGAAATGCACGAATCAACCATCAGCCGGGTAACGTCGAACAAGTACATGGCGACGCCGCGTGGGATATACGAGCTCAAGTACTTCTTTTCCTCAGCGATCTCAGCCACGGAAGGCGCGGATGCGCATTCGGCTGAATCGGTCAGATACCGCATCAAACAGATGATTGATGCAGAAGATCCCAGTGCCATCCTTTCCGATGACACAATCGTCAAGGTGCTAAAGGACGATGGCATAGATATCGCCCGAAGAACTGTCGCAAAATACCGGGAATCCATGAAAATCGGTTCCTCCGTGCAGCGCCGGCGTGAAAAAAAGGCGTTGAGATAAAAGGCGTTTTCTGCCGCAGCGGGATGTGGGTTGGTTTCAAATCAATTTAATTCGACTGCCTGATGATTGACTTGCGCGTCACCTACGCGTATACGACCGCCCGCGAAGGCATTTGGACGAGGGGGATGGCGCTTGGGCGCCGACTGGTCCATTCTGTGACTCCGGTTCACCAAGGTGGTCCGGGTGCCGGTTAAGGGAAGCCGGCAGACTTAAGTCTACACAAGAAGAAGAGGTCCCCCATGGCATTGCGAATTTCGGGAAAGAACGTCGACGTCGGTGACGCACTGCGCATCCACGTGACTGACCGAATTGAAGATGCTCTGTCCAAATACTTTGCGGGCGGCTTTAACGGTCACGTCACGCTCAGTCGAGAAGGTACGGGCTTCAAGTCGGAATGCACACTGCACCTGGATACAGGAGTCGTATTACAGGTGTCCGCACAGGACCAGGACCCGCGGGCAAGCTTTGATCTTGCTGCCGACAAGATCGATAAAAGGTTGCGGCGGTATAAGAGAAAATTGAAAGACCACCATGCCCACAACGGCGCCGGCAAGGAGGTTTTTGAGGCCGCATCCTATGTTTTGGCCTCGCCAGACGACGAGGAAGAGGTGCCTGCGGATTTCAATCCGCTTGTCATCGCCGAAACCCAGTCAAAGGTCAAAACAATGACGGTCGGTATGGCAGTTATGGAGCTCGACCTCACAGAGGCTCCTGTCGTCATGTTCAAGAATGCGGCAAATGGTGGTGTAAACGTTGTTTATCGCCGCCCCGACGGAAATATTGGCTGGATTGACCCAGCATTGGTAGCCGGAACGGCTGCGCAATAAAAACACAACCGGCCAGTCTGTGGGTGCAGACTGGCCCCCACACGGTGGTCGTAGGCAACAAAATGGATCTAGGCGATCTTCTCAAAAGCAATGCGGTTTTTGCCGGGCTGAGAGTAAAGAGCAAAAAGCAGGCAATTCAAGAGCTTGCTGCCAAGGCTTCAGAAATCACGGGCCTCTCTGAACGGGAGATCTTCGACACGCTGCTTCAGCGTGAACGCTTGGGCTCTACGGGAGTGGGCCATGGGGTGGCTATTCCGCATGGCAAACTTACGCGTCTCGATCGATTGGTGGGCCTGTTTGCAAGGCTCGAGCAACCGGTCGACTTTGATGCGTTGGATGACGAGCCGGTCGATCTTGTTTTTTTGTTGCTAGCGCCCGAGGGAGCTGGTGCGGATCATTTGAAAGCACTTGCGCGCATTGCTCGCCAACTTCGAGATCCATCGGTGACAGCCGGTATTCGGGCCGCGGGCGATGCTCAAGACATCTACCAGTTCCTGACAAGCCCGCTGGCGTCTTCAAACGCCGCTTAACTCCCACGACGATATCCAGTCATTTACCGGCGTCACTGAGCGCCGGTTTTCTATGCTGCCTCCACCGGAACGCTTTGGCTGTCAGCCTGCGTGTTCGGTTCCGGCGTTTTCCGTCGCGCGAAAACGGGCAGGTCGAGCATCAATAGCTCCTGAGGCGTATCGGTCTCCTCCGGTATCCGCCAAAGCGTCGATCCGAAAGCAATATTGCCGGCGGTTTTCGAAGACAGCAGTACAGCAAGCGGGATTGCTAAAAGTGGACCAATTGCGATTGGGAGCGCCGGCCAAACGATGGCCAAGGGTTGGGTCGTGATCCACAAAGTGCCCGCTACACCGAAGAGTGTTTGCGGCCAGAGCTTCCGGGCAGCCAATGAGAGTGGCAAGCGCGCGACGCCTCGTGCTTGTGCTCCCCAGCCGATCGTCTTACCAAGAGCCAAACCGGCCATGAATAGTGAATGCGCAATCGCCATCATCGGAGCGAGAATGGCGGAGTAAATGATTTCGCTTGCCGTGCTCAGCACGAGCCGCATACCACCGCCGAACGAGCGGCGGAGCGCCGGTCTGAACAGGATGTCGATGACCGTTGCGATTTTCGGGGCGAATACCATAGTTAGGATGGTGAAAAACAGAAGCTGGCCGGTGTCTGCCCTAAATGGCGCATAACCATTCACGGTGTATCCGATCGTCGCTGCACATATCATGAAGCACAGCCACGCAGGAGAACCCATGAACATTAGCATGGCGAGGCCAAGCTGAAGCCGGCTAATGGGTTTTAAGCCAGGCATGGTCAACAGTCTACGGTACTGCAAATTACCTTGGCACCAGCGCAAATCGCGGCGGATAAACTCAAGGATGTGCGGCGGATTTTCTTCGTAGCTTCCGCCTTCTTGCGGCAAAACCCGGACTTCGTAGCCGGCACGCCTCATCAGGACAGCTTCAACTTGATCGTGCGATAGTATGCACCCCGACAGGGGGCCAGTCCCAGGCAGATCCGGAAGCTTGCAATATTTTTTGAAGGGAGCCAGGCGCAGCACGGCATTGTGCCCCCAGTAGGGGCCACAATCCCCTTGCCACCAAGCGCTGCCAATTGTGTAGGAGCGCATACCAAGACGCATGCCGAATTGGAACACGCGGGCGAACGCGCTGGCGGTTGGCAGGCCGACCGCTAAGCTTTGCAGAATTCCCAGTTTTGGGTTGGTTTCCATACGGCGGACCAATGCCAATATCGCGTCCGCGGTCATGAAACTGTCCGCATCAAGCACCAGGGCGAAATCATGCTGATCCCCCCAGCGTTCGCAAAAATCTGCGATGTTGCCTGCTTTGAAGCCCGTATTGCTATTACGGCGCCGATACGTCACCGGCACATGGCTGCCCCAGGTTTTGGACAGTCGTTCGCACATGAGGCGCTCGTGGGCAGCGATGACATCGTCGGAACTGTCGCTCAGAACATAGAGGGTAAACGCCGGTGCTTCTCCGCTTTTGAAAAGGTCAAACAATATCGCGGAGAGGTTTTTTTCCAGTTGCTCGACATCCTCGTTCCGGATGCACGACAGTATGGCCGTGCGCGTTTGCAATGGCGCGCCAAAGTTGCCGGCGTCAATTGGGCATACGTTTTGGGCGGGATCTCTCGAAAACCGCATAACCGAAAGCCCAATGACAGCGTTCCAAAACCCGATGATTGTCCACGGCAGAGTTACGACAAAACTCGACCACAGCAAAATGTCCATAATGCCGAACCCGCCGGGGGACAGCGTGAAAGCCATCAATGCCGCAAGGGCCACAAAACTGATCAGCACGAGGCAACCAAAAACAAGACGTCTGAAATACATAACGCGGTCCGAAATGCGAGTAAGCGGCTTTGAAAGTGCGCCGACCTTTGGTAGGAGCTGAGCAGAGTTCTCACGCATATTTGTGACTTTCAAATGGTCGATTTCGAAAATTTTGTCTATTGCCAACCTCATCTACGTCAGAAAAGCTGACGTAGTTTATAGGTTGGGCAAGCGTGTGACTGAATTTGAGCAAACTGGCGCTGCGCAGAATGCGTTGGACGCATTGTGGTACGTATCTCCCGGAAAATTGGAGATTAAATCGGAGCCTGTCCCGAATGTTGGCGACCGTGTGGCTGTGGTTCGCGCGCTGCACAGCGCCATCAGCCGCGGTACTGAGCGCCTTATTTTTCATGGTAAAGTTCCCGAGAGTGAATGGGAGCGGATGCGGGCGCCAAATCAGGAAGGCGCTTTCCCATTTCCTGTAAAATACGGATATGCTGCTGTTGGAAAGGTCGAGGCGGGCCCAATCAGTCTTATTGGCGCACGGGTATTCGGCCTCTTTCCACACCAGACCGTTTTTGTGGCTGAGCCTGACAAGTTGGTCAAGATACCTCAGAACGTTCCCTCCGACCGCGCTGCCCTTGCAGCAAACATGGAAACAGCACTTAACGCTTTATGGGACGCAATGCCTTCACCAGGCGATCACATCTGCGTGGTTGGTGGCGGTCTGGTTGGGCTACTAACCGCTTATTTATGCGGGCAAATGCCAGGAACGGAGGTTACTGTTGTAGACGTCAATCCCGGACGACGAACGGTGGCACATAAGCTGGGCCTGCGCTTCGCGATGCCAACGGAAGCTCCCAAGGAGCAGGATTTGGTATTCCATACAAGTGCAAATGCGGGCGGGCTCGAAACTGCTTTCAAGATAGCGGGAACCGAGGCGAAAATCATTGAAATGAGCTGGTATGGCGTTGAGAAGGTGGATGTTCAGCTTGGCCAAGACTTTCACAGCCGGCGGCTTATTCTGAAGTCAAGCCAGGTTGGATCTATTCGCTCAGACCGGCAGGCCCGGTGGAGTTTTTCTAGGCGCCTTGCCAAGGCGATGGAACTGCTTGACGATGCTCGCCTCGACTGCCTGGTTACGCATCACGTTGATTTTATTGAGCTGCCATCCCGTCTGCCACACATTCTTGATGCCAATGCGGATGTCATCGCCGCTGTCGTGGATTATCCCGCTTCTGATGAGTAGCTGGAAAACGAGGAAGTTTATATGTTTGCTGTTGAGGTCAGAGACCACGTCATGATCGCGCACTCTTTCAAGGGCGAGTTGTTCGGCCCTGCACAGGCTCTGCACGGCGCCACGTTCGTCGTCGATGCGGCGTTTCTTGCAAGCGAGCTTGATAACAACGGAGTTGTGATCGACATCGGCCGTGCGCATGAAGCATTGAAAGAGGTGTTGCGGCCATTGAACTACCAAAATCTGGACGAACTTCCCCAGTTCAAGGGAATTAACACAACAACAGAATTTTTGACAAAGCACATTTATGATCATCTGGCGGCTGCGGCCAAGGCTGATCGGCTTGGCCGAGCGGGTTCAGAGCTGGATGCAATCCGGATCACGATTTCCGAGTCCCACGTGGCCCGCGCCTGGTATGAGGCGCCCGTTGGCTGATCCGGTTCAAAACCGTCTCGTATTCGCCTACCCCGGCGATATCGACACTCCGACCGGCGGGTATGGATATGACCGGCGGGTCATTGCCGGGCTGCGTCAGGCCGGGTGGCAAGTAGATCTCTTGCCACTTGGCGACGGCTTTCCGTTCCCGTCCATTGAAACGGCAGAGGCTGCCGCCACGCTTCTCAACACGGTTCCACTCGACACCGCTTTGGTTGTTGATGGCTTGGCCTACGGTGTGCTTCCGGCTGCTGTGGAGACGCTTTCGAGAAGACGATCGGTTGTTGCTCTCGTTCACCATCCACTCTGCCAGGAAAATGGTCTCGGCACCAAAGAGGCCGAGAGCTTCAAGGCCTCAGAAAATGAAGCCTTGCGGCATGCCGCCCATGTCATCGTCACAAGCTCGGCAACTGCTGCACAAGTCGGAGCGTTGTTTGCAGTCGCAAAGGAGTGCATCTCAGTCGTTGAGCCTGGAACAGACCGGCCAGATCCTGCTCTCAAGAGACCTTGCCAGGTCGTGCGGCTGCTAAGCGTCGGGACGATCGTTCCGCGGAAAGGTTACGATCTGCTATTTTCCGCCTTGACGGAGCATTCTGACAAAGCTTGGCATTTGGATGTGGTCGGCGACACCACTCGCGATAAGGCTTATTATGCAGATCTGTTAAGGCTGCTTGAAGAAACTGGCCTGTCCGATAGGGTGACCTTTCACGGGTCCGTCGATGAGAGCCTGCTGGGCTCGTTTTACTCTTCAGCCGATGTGTTTGTGCTTGCCAGCCGATATGAAGGGTACGGCATGGCTTACACCGAGGCACTGGCACACGGACTTCCAGTTGTCGGAAGCGGCGGTGGCGCAGTGCCCGATACTTTGAGTGTTGAAGGGGCTACCTACTGCGGCGTTGAGGACGTTTGCCTTCTATCCGATGCGCTGGAACAGTTGATCAACAACGAAACGTTTCGCGTACGTCAAGCAAGTCTTGCCCGGGCGGCTTCTTCAGCCTTGCCGACCTGGGAAAATGCTGCAAAAAGATTTGGCGAAGTGGTCAGCCGAGTTTGTTTGGACGAAATCGCATGAGCGGGTTTTCTGCAGAGTGGCTTGCTTTGCGAGAACCCGTGGACATTGTCGCGCGCAGTCGCGAAGTGGAAGACGTGTTTTTGAGCCAACTTGCGGGTTCCGGACCGTTGCTTGATTTGGCAAGTGGTGCTGGGTCCACCGTAGCTGCCATGAATGATCGTGTGTCATCCGAAAGCGGTTGGATCCTTTGCGACAATGATCCGGCGCTTTTAGGCGTTGCTCATAACCGGTTTTCAGAGACGAATGAACTCGAAATCCGACATGTTGATCTCGCAACTTCGCTCAATGAGCTGCCGTTTGACACTGTCTCTGGTGTCACGACATCGGCATTTCTCGATCTGGTAACAGAGGCGTTCCTCGAACAGCTGGTGCGTGCGGTTGTTGGGAGTAAAAAGCCGTTTTTGGCAAGTCTCACCTATGATGGGCGTGCTTGGTGCGAACCGCCAGATCCGATGGATGCTGTCGTTACAAAGGCGATGAACCTCCATCAAAAAACAGACAAAGGTTTTGGTGTTGCCTTAGGGCCTGATGCTCCGCAGGTAGCTGAACGTTTATTCCGCGACGCGGGATACGAGGTGGTAACACAAACCTCCGATTGGGCGGCCGGAGCGGCCGACAGTGCCTTTCTAAAAGAATTAATCGCTGGATGGACGACTGTCGGAACAGAAGTACTTCAAGAGCCGGAGCGTGTACACGTTTGGCGAGATCGCCGGCGGACCGAAATCGACCGCGGTGTCTTGACAGTCGGTGTTGGGCACATCGATTTGGCCGCCTACCCGGCGGGGTAGGCCGTGCATCATTTCTCGTAACAATTTACATGCTGCGGACGCGGGGGGACCCGAACAACGTAAATCGTTCGTTAATATACCGGGTCAAGATAGGCCACTTTTTGAGTGATAGGCCTGCGGTCTCTTCAAGACGAATTGGGTCGACAAGTCGTAAAGTTCTGAAATATATTGAGAAATATTCTACCTCAAGGTCAATTTAAGTCTTTGTTCACCATGTAATGCGGCTTTTTATCTTTAATTGACAATTAACCAAGAAATTTCTCGTCATATTGTTTAAAATCACCACAGATTGGAGACGAGCTGCGTTTGCTGGCAGTTGAGTAAGTATCTCAAACAACAAAGGACGCCTTTACATGATTCCCACTATTCGCGAGATGTTATCAAAACACGGTGGCCTCCCTGTTACGGTTGAGGAACTTGAAGATAACTCCGATCTTTACGAGGCGGGTCTTTCCTCATTTGCCTCCGTGCAATTGATGCTTGCATTGGAAGAAGAGTTTGATGTCGAGTTTCCGGAGCATCTGCTCAACCGCAAATCATTTGCATCCATTGCGGCTATCCACGGCGCCCTTTCCGAAATCACAGAAGATGTTCAGGTGGCTTAAATCATGAACGTTGCAGGTCCGGTATCAGCCCTCTCTTTTGCCGAGCGTGCCCGTCGCGCCGCAAAAGTTGCCGCAGAGTTTGCAGATGCGGTGGATCGTGACGGACGTTTTCCGGCAGAAGGTATGGACGCAGTCAAGGCCGAGCGTCTTATGGGCATTTTAATCCGGCCGCAGTTTGGCGGTGAGGGAGCCTCCTTATCCGAAGTTGCTGAGATATGCTCGATTCTTGGTCAGGCCTGTGCGTCGACGGCTATGACCTACGCAATGCACCAAATACAGATCGCGAGTTTGGCGGACTATGCTGTCGGCAGTATCTGGCACGAAGCGTTGCAAAAACGGATCTGCGACGAACAGCTCTTGATCGCATCAGCAACCAGCGAAGCGGGTATTGGCGGCAATTTGCGCAATTCGATTTGCGCTATAAAGATAAACGGAGACACTGCGGCGCTCACGAAAGACGCAACCGTGATTTCTTATGGTGCCCATGCTGACGCCATTATGGTGACGTCCCGACGCACTCCGGAAGCGCCGCACTCGGACCAAGTTGCAACCGTATTTCTGAAAAATCAATACTCGCTTGAACGGACATCCGTGTGGGACACGCTGGGCATGCGCGGAACCTGTTCGGATGGCTACATATTTAAAGCTGAAGCGCCGAAAGAGCAGATCCTCCCTAGGCCTTTCGCCGAGATTGCCGCACAATCAATGCTTGCCGTTTCGCACCTTTTATGGGGAGCGCTTTGGTACGGAATTGCTGCAAACGCAGTTGCCCGTGGGCAAAGCTTTGTAAAGGCGGCAGCAAAAAAGAACCCTGGGCAAACACCGCCGGGCGCTCTGCGTCTTGCGGAGGCGTCCAGTTTGCTGCAGCTGGTAAAATCAAACGTTGTGGCTGGTCTGAAGCAGTTCGAAGACTGCAAGGGCGACTCGGATGCCTTGAATGCAATGAGCTTTTCCGTTGCCATGAACAACATCAAGGTCGGAACGTCTCAAACCATTCTGACCATTATCAACCACTGTATGCTGGTTTGCGGGATTGCCGGTTACAAAAACGCCACGCCCTTTAGTCTTGGTCGGCATCTGCGTGACGCGCATTCTGCGCAATTGATGATTTCGAACGACCGGATTCTTGGAAACACTTCGAACATGCTGGTGGTTCGCAATCAGGACACGAGCCTTCTAGGATAAGTTATGGACGCTCCCGTTTCGTTTCTCGATCAGTTGTTTTCGCAAGGAATATTGCACGACAGCGGCGTTGACGGTCTCTATGCGCGAAGTGGTATGTTCGAAGATGTTATCTCTCGTTTTGAAGAATTCGCGCTTGGGTTCGGCAAGGACGAGATAACCGAGGCTATGGTATTCCCGCCCGGTATGCCGTTGAGCGATTTCGAAACCAGTGGGTACATGAAGAATTTCCCACAGCTCGCCGGAACTGTGCATGCGTTTTGTGGAAACGACCACGACCACATGGGTCTGCTTCAATGCGTTGCGGCCGGAGAGGATTGGACGGACAAGCAAAAGGCAACGGACGTCGCTTTGACGCCGGCCGCTTGCTACCCGCTTTATCCGATACTATCGAAACGCGGTCCACTCAATGCGGACGGCGCATATGTCGCTCTTCAATCCTACTGCTTCCGGCATGAACCTTCCAAAGACCCCGCACGCATGCAGATGTTCCGCCAGCGCGAATATGTGCGTGTTGGGTCCGCTGACCAAGCCATGGCGTTTCGCGAAACCTGGAAGCAGCGCGGGCAGGAGATGATGCAGATCCTTGAGCTCCCGCATGAAGTCGAAGTGGCAAATGATCCGTTTTTTGGCCGTGCCGGAAAGATGATGGGGGCAAGCCAGCGCGAGCAGGAGCTTAAGTTCGAGCTTGTCGTGCCGGTGAATTCGACAAGCCGCCCGACGGCATGCATGAGCTTCAACTATCACATGGACAATTTTGGGAAAGCTTGGAATATTCGGCAGGCGGACGGTTCAGCCGCGCATACTGCTTGCGTTGGATTTGGACTTGAGCGCATAGCGCTTGCATTGTTCCGCCACCACGGCTTCGACGTTGAGGCATGGCCCAGCGGTGTCCGCAGCGCTTTGTGGGGGTAAGCGCTCTTGGCCACACTCTCTGAAGCCGTATTTCCGAACCTTGACGCTCTCACCTACTCGCGTCATCCCTTGCACTCCGCAGAACGGGATTGGCCCGAAACAAACTGTTATCTCGACGTCTGGATCGAGGTTCTGCCAGCCTTGGGGGTTCCACCCGAGGCCTGCCTTTCTTATTCGGTCACACAGGATTTTGAGGGCGATCAGTTCACATTTTTCAAGGTGCCACTTGAAGATCTGGAGACCCTTTACGGGCTTAGGGTGACCGAGCTGGCAATTTACGACCGCGTCGAAACCCACGTTAGCGAACAGATCAAACGGGGACGTTTGTCGCTTGTTGAAGTCGATAGTTTTTACCTGCCGGATACTCATGGTGTCGGATACCGGCAAGCACACGGCAAGACAACAATCGCCCCGAACTGGATCGATTTGGAAAACCGGCGGATGGACTACTTCCACGGTCTCGGTTTGCACCGCCTTGCAGGGGATGATTTCGACGGTGTTTTCCAACGTAGCATGCCGGCAGATGCACTTCCCTTTCTACCCTATACCGAGTTCGTAAAACTCCCGAAGCAACAGCTGGTTCCATCCGAGCTGCTGTCAAGGTCACTGCAGACCATGCAGCGTCACCTTCGACGGCGTCCGGCGAAAAATCCGGTCGCAGCATTTGCAGATGTCTTCCCAGAGCAAGTTGCTTTGGTCGCTGAGAGATCTTTTGAGTTTTTCCATCTATATGCGTTCAACACATTGCGCCAGCTCGGGGCAAATTATGAGCTGTTCGGCGCTTATCTAACCTGGTTGAAAGCCAATGGAATTGAGGGCTTGGAAAACGCCGAAAGTGCCGCTGCCCAGATCTCAACGACCTGCAAGACAGTCCAGTTCCAATTGGCGCGGGCGGTGATGCGCAAGAAATTCGACAAGCTTCAACCGGCGCTTGCTCCAGCTGTCGAAAGCTGGGATGTGTTGATGCAAGAATTGGACAACCGCTTTGGCAAACTGCAGGAAAAGGCGGCCTAAATAGAATTTTCGGGACATCGAATGCTCCAAATCCTACCGGCCGGCACCAAAAAACAAAAAATCAGTGAAAATTGGGTCATGACAATTACGGCGCCGGATGCGTTTACCGGCCCCGCGCCATTGGGTCATGCGCACGATTGGGTAGCGGCTGAGGTGCCTGGAACTGCAGCTCTTGCTTTGAAGGCGGCGGGACGCTTCGATGCCGATGCTCCACAAACACTTCATGACAAGGACATTTGGTTCGTCACCACTTTCAAGAGCAGCGATAAGGGCGCGAGAACGCTCGTGCTTGAAGGCATTGCCACCATTGCCGAAGTGTTTTGGAATGGTGTGAAGGTTCTGGCCAGCGATAACATGTTTCTGGAGCATCTTGTCGACGTCGAATTGGAGAACGAAAATCAACTTGCGATTTGTTGCCGCGCGTTGGCTCCACACCTTCAAAAAAAGGGTCCCCGTGCACGCTGGCGCCCACAATTGGCAACGTCTCAAGGTTTGCGATTGGTCAGAACAACCCTCCTTGGCCATATGCCAGGATGGTGTCCGGAAATCCATGCCGTTGGGCCCTACCGGTCCGTCTACCTCGTCGATAAGGTTTCCCCGCAGCTGCAAGGTGTTCGGATCCGAAGTGACTACACGCGTGAGGGTTTCGGCGAACTCAGCGTGGCATTCACGGCCGATACCGGACATGAAACACCAGTGCTGGTTTGTGCGGGGGCCAGTGCCGTGATGGAGCGGACACAAGAGGGAATGTGGCAGGCGTATTTAAGCTTGCCGGAAGTTCGGCCCTGGATGCCTCATACCCATGGGGAACCGGCTCTCTATAGAGTATATGTTTCGCTCGGAGACCATAAGTTCGATCTCGGCCAAACGGGTTTCCGGCGCATAGCGGTTGAGACCGGACAGGACGGTAACGGTTTTGGGCTGCGTGTGAATAACGTGCCTGTGTTTTGCAGAGGTGCGGTGTGGACCAATGCCGATGTTTTGGGGCTTAAGTCTGACCGGCAAACCTATCGGGCGCAGCTGGAATTGGCGCGCGATGCCGGCATGAACATGCTTCGCATTGGCGGGACAATGCTTTACGAAGCACCCAGCTTTTTCGAGATCTGCGATGAGCTCGGTATTTTGGTCTGGCAGGATTTTCAATTCGCCAATTACGACTATCCGGTT
Source organism: Roseibium hamelinense (assembly GCF_007830545.1). GTDB lineage: Bacteria > Pseudomonadota > Alphaproteobacteria > Rhizobiales > Stappiaceae > Roseibium > Roseibium hamelinense. The sequence continues at coordinate 39,616 of NZ_VLLF01000005.1, read as the reverse complement.
AAGGACGCGGCATTCGTCGAGAGCGTGAACACTGAAACGACTCAGCAGCTGTCAAAACTCCAGGGGCGTCCTTCTCTTGCTGTTTTGTGCGGCGGCAGCGAGATCTATCAGCAAGGCGCGATGATGGGGCTCCCCGAGGACCGTTGGAAAGGACCATTATTCGAAGAAATCCTGCCAGCGGTGGTTTCCCAATACTGTCCTGATGTGGCCTATGTCGCCAATTCCCCTATGGAGGGGGCATTGCCGTTCCTGCCTGGTGAAGGTATCGCGCATTATTATGGGGTTGGTGCTTACCAGCGCCCGCTCGAAGATGTACGCCGGGCGGAAGTCCGCTTTGCGGCGGAGTGCCTTGCCTTTTCCAATGTGCCGTCAGCAGGGTTTCTGGAAAAACAGCTGCCCGTGAGACCCGGCCATGATCCGCGTTGGAAAACCGGGGTGCCGCGCGATCGGGGCGTCGGGTGGGACTTTGAAGATGTTCGCGATCACTACCTTAAAATGCTCTACGGCGTAGAGCCACAAAAACTCAGATACGAAGATCCGGATCGGTATCTCGATTTGTCACGAGTTGTGACCGGCGACATAATGGAGGCTGTTTTCTCAGAATGGCGCCGTGCCGGTTCGCCCTGCCAGGGGGGGCTTGTTTGGACTTTTCAAGACGTCAGGGCTGGAGCTGGATGGGGCGTTGTCGATGCAGCAGGTGAACCGAAACCGGCATATTATGCTTTGAAACGCGCCTTTCGTCCTCTCGCTCTAACAATGACCGACGAAGGCACAAACGGGCTGATGATCCATGTGGTCAATGACCATGCGGAAGCGTTCAAGCTGGAATTGTCCCTATCTTGTCTGCGCGAGGGGCGGATGCAAGTCGCTGGCGGAAAAAGGGTCGTAGACGTGCCAACACGCGGGTCCTTGTCTTTTTTTGCAACTGACTTGATCGGCGCCTTTTTCGACGTGAACTACGCCTACCGGTTCGGTCCATTATCCCACGACGTAACAGTTGCCCGTCTCGTTGATCCTCGGACAGGAACGACCCTTGCCGACGCGGTTCATTTTACTGCAAACAGGCTGCGTCCCAATGAGGCTCCGCAGCTGTTGGGCAGTCTTGTTTCATCCGGCGAGGGGATGTTTGTTCTGGAGGTGGAGACAGACCGGTTCGCGCAAAGCGTGGAGGTTATGGCCGAGGGGCACTTGGCATCTGACAATTGGTTCCATCTCGCCCCCGGTGTGCGCAAGACGCTGACGTTCTCACCGCTTTGCGGTGCGCAAGGTTTGCATAGCGTTCGACTGAAACCTTTGAATGGGTCCGCGCCAGTCTCTATTACTCATGACGGTTCCGGTTAGGCAGCAGCGCTTTTCGAATTCTTGAAGGACATTCGTGCCGCCGAAACCAACTTGTCGAGATAGATTTTTCGATGTTCGATGTTGGTGAGGTTGTGGTCTGCGCCCGAAATCCAAAATACGTTGATATTGCCATACTGGCTGGTCTTTTTTAGGCCGGTGCTAAAGATGTTCTCCATGTGATAAGCGCCCGGATCACCAACGCTGAAAATAAAGTCGAGTGGAACATTCCGCGCATTCAGTTCGCGCGCTTCTTGGTGGCTTTGAGCGTATAGCCGTCCGAATGTGGTCAACCGCCCGACAAAAGGCGCTGTCCTGTAGTCGGCTTTACGAAGACCGCGCTGCAAAATGAATTTCGCCATCGGCACCGCGGCTATGTTGCCAGTTGCGAGCTTTCGCAATTTACCACGGTCGAAGAGTTTTTTCGCATAGTCCTTCGTTGTGGTGTGATCGAAGCGCAGGGCGTTTGCAACGTCTTCGCGTGGATCCCAAATCCAGCGCTGAAGGTTGACGGCCACCACAGCTTTGATTTCCGGAAACGCAATCGCGCTCCGCAAGGCCAGATAAGCGCCGCTACAGCCCCCTGCGGCAACCGCATGTGCAAATCCTTCTTCTTTCAAAAACGCCAGCCCGGCGGCTGCGTCGGCCAGTTGGCATTCATGATAGTGTGGAATGCCGGGGGTGTCTGGCGCTTTGGGACTGTCGCCGATCCCTGCGCCGTCCAGACGTAGCGATGGTATCCCTTGCGCCGCCAACCACCGCGCAGCCCGGGTGACGGTGCGCGCCCATCCAGCGCGCGGCCCAGCTCCGCCGTTGAAAAACAGAACGGGGTCGCCTGTCAGCTTGCAAGCGGGATTACACCAAGTCCCGATCCGGTAGGAACTTTCGCCCAACACCACTGTCTTTTCTTCAAAATCGGATGATGAGAGTGGGTGAGCACGCGGCATGGATGCCGGCAAAACGTTCGAAGATCGGGTAGCGGGAACCGTGCGTTTAATCCAGTCGATCATTTCAGCGAAATCTCGATCGGGATGAACTGCCGCAGTGGGATCAAGCATCAATGCGTCATAGCCGGAGAACACCGCAGTTCGGCTTTGTTGGTTCAGCGCCATGATCCTGTTCGCATCGTCGATTTCCCTATCACGGCCGGGCCGCGGGCACATCAGCGTCGGCAGGCTTGCGGGATAGTTGAGCGAGCCTGCTTTCCAGCTTTTAATTTCTGTGGCGAGCGCGTCTGATACCGCGAAACCTGCGATGTTCAACGAAGCGCCGTCCTCGGCATCCGGGTCGACCCCCGTGACCTCGCGCACCATCCTGGCGCGGAGTTGCAATTCACGTAAAAACATGCGCCCGCTTACAGGACGTGCCGCGAGCACAGAGGCTTGAATCTCTTGAGCGTTTTGGCTGATGTATTCGGAAGCCAGAAGGGCACCGTAGCCTAGCCCGAAGAGCGTTAATTTTTGAACCCCGGCCGCATCTGCAAGTGCATTCTTGGCGCTGGCAACGCAAGCAATGTGTTGACGCATGCTGTCAATATCGGCCGGATCGTCAAGGGCGTTGTCGAGCCCTGGATAATCGAAAGTAACCACGGAATAGCCGGCTGTTTGCAGTGTTTCCGCGCAAAGGGTTATGCTGCGGCGGGCGCACATCCCCTCATAACCGTAATCATTCAGAAGAATGATGCCATGGTCCGAGCTTGCCAATCGCAACAGGCCGCAGGTCGAGCCAAAGTTTAGCGGGACCGGTTTTTGTCCTTGCACCATGTCACTCGGCCATAACTGATCCGGCTGGATAGGTGCAGACGCTCGCTCCAACGGGATCGAGCTGCAACAGTGTCTCAAGAACAGCCATTTGAGGTTTGTCCAAACCATTGTCGGGCTGAATGGAATAGGGGTAATCGCCCCACCATTCACCTGCCGCCCATACGGTCCAACCAATCCAGGTATCCGGTCGGCCGTCGATGAAGGTCACCATTTTACCAAGGCCTTTCAGGCATGCATCCGTTTGGGTGCCGCCAAACTCGCCTAAAAACCCCTTGTGTCCGTGCTGTTCGAGCCATTCCGTAAATTTTTCAAGAGAGGCTAGCGCGTCTTCTACTCGGGGGCAGGACGGGTTTGTGCCTGAGAAATTGTCGTCCATATATTGATGGATCTCAAAAACAAAGTTTTTCGCCGGATCAGCCGTTTCGAGCATGACCTCTGCATTCGAACCGCCGACTTGATCATCAAACCAATGATGTCCGGCTGTCCAAATCGTTCCAGGTACCAGGATCAAGTTGTTCGCGCCCGCGTTTCGGATGGCGGCGATTGACAGATTGGAGGCTTCCAGCCATGTTCGGGCGGTAATATGGACCGGTTCATTCATGATTCCGAAGATGATGTCAGGCCGGTTTGCATAGATTTCGGCAAAGCGGCGCCACATGTCGGCGAGCGCATCAATAGGCACTTCGACGGAACCGACCGAGTTGCCATAGTATTTTGCGTGGGTATGCGGATCGATGATGACCGCCAAACCTGCTGCGGTTGCCGCCTCTAGACTTTCTCGAAACAGGCCGAACTCTTTGGGGTCGAAATCACCGAAAAGCTCTGGCTGTATGCGTTCCCATTTAAACGGCAACCGGACCGTGTTCATGCCTTTTGAGGCGAGGTATCGATAGGTCTCTGCCGAAGGGTAGATATGGGTGATGCCATATTCGCCCGGCGTATGCTTCAACTCGCCGAATTCTCCGCTTGCGGTATTTGCTCCGCGCAGACACGTATCGATAGGTTGGGCGGCTGTGGAATCGGATGGTATTGCAACACCCACGCCGATGGCGGCCGCGAAAACCAGCCTTTCAGCGAAAAACAACCGATGCCTACCCCAGTGCTGCATTTGGCTTTCCTCTCCGTCGCCTGTTTTTATGTCATCCAGACTTCTTGCTCAGCACTACAGGTATGATTGACGTCGCCATGTTGTCTACGCTCCAGTGTTTGATCGCCCAGTGGCGCGAAACCATGTGCACCATGACAAGCTTGTAGATACTTGCAAACGCAACGCCTGCGAGACCAAACTTCCAGGATAGCAATGCGAGCAATCCAATATAGGATACGAAAACCAAACTCCGCGAATACAAAAGGTACTTTTCGCCGCCGCCAATCATTGTCAGCCAAGTACCGGGCCCGAAAAACGCGTGAGCAATCGCCCCAACGCCTAGGATCATGAGCACATCAAAGTACTTTGGAAACGTCGGATCGAATTGTGCAAGGATGAAATTTCCAGCAACGTAAAGAAAGGCCCCGCCGATTAAGGCACAGCCGAAACTGCCGGCAGACAAGTAAGCCACCAGGCGCTGGGCCCCCGGCTTGTCTTTTTCTTGAAATCGGGCCGCAATCAGCGGAACGCCGACGGTGTCTATTGCAAGAACTGGAAGGGTCAACAGCATCGATATGCGATAGGCTACAAAATAAAAAGCAGCCAGTTCGAGGCTCAAGAAAATGCCGATCAGGATCGTTTCGAGAAAGCCGGCTGCGGCATTGAAAAAGTTATTGAGAGTGAAAAAGAATGTTTCTCGAGACCACTCTTTGCGTTCCTTCCGATCCTGCAGCTGCCCTCCGGGCTTCAGAAAGGATCCACCCTCGGCAGCAAAAAAACGGTATGCTTGGTATCCGGTCAAAAGTCCTAGCAAAATGGTAACAAGTTCTGTGGCAACAGCGCCGCTGGTTAGAAACCCGTAGTACCCGAGCCCTCCAATTGTCAGTGCACTCAGGATGCGCCAAATGTTTTCCCGGGGCAGCAGCGACAGCGCAATCTGTCCATGGATCCTGAAGTAGTTCTGAAAATACTCGCTCAGTAGGAAGATCGCTGCAAAAACAAATGCTATTGGTAGATGGTCATATGGCATCGGCAGCGTGTTCGAGAAAACGAATGTTATCGCGGCCGCGGTACACAAAAGCAGGCACCCGGTTCCAAGCAGTTTGGCATTCATCCGCAGGAGTGCCTGGTTCGTGACACCGCGTTGATGCCCTGCGAGCCGATAGTGTTTGACCAACAAAATATGTTGGCCGAAAACGAGAATCAGGCCGAGTGCGTTGCCAACCGAAAAGAGAAAGATGTAGAGGCCATACTCTTCCGTAGAGAGCACATGACTTGCGACATATAGTACGAGGAAGCTCAGAACGGTGCTGCCGAGGCGGCTCCCCAAAGAGATACTGATCCCTGCAATTCGGTCGCGATATGCGTTGAGGAATGCTTTCATGGCATCTGGGCTCCCGTCCCTTGATGTAGGGAGGGCGTTCGTGTCGGAGCGGCAAGTTCTGACAAAAACTCGCTGAATTGGCGGCCGACAGCTGCTGGAGTGTAGTGCCAAGCCGACGCAAGTGCGCCTTCCGAGAGATGCTCGTAGACTTTTGGGTCACTGACTGCCTGCTCGATGGCTGCTTTGAGGGACAATGCGTTTCCTGCCTCGAAGTGGAACCCGTTGACGCCCTGCTTGATATTCTCGGCCACCCCCCCGATGTCGGTCGATATGACTGGGACCGCGTGCGAAAATGCTTCTATGGAGGCACGGCCAAATGCTTCTCTGCCGAGGCTCGGGTAGACCAGCAGATCTATTTCGGACAGGAAGGTGTTTGGTTTCACCCAACCGACAAAGTTTGTTCGATGTGCTGGAAACAAACCAGGCAGCGATCGGGCAAAGGCATCGTTTCCTTCTCCAGCTATCACAAATTCGATGTCTAATGCGCTACCCATCATGTTTGCGGCTTCGCCAAGAGTTCCAACCCCCTTAAAGTGCGTGTGGACGCCCAGAAAACCGATGCGTAGGGGCCGGCCATTGGGATAAGGGCGAGGAACGTGCGCGTGCACTTTGTCAATTGCCGCTGGAATTCGGCGCGGACGTGCGTTTGGAAAATATCCCTCGCCCAAATGTCTGGCGATGGTGTCTTCGGATTCGCCTATCAAGCCATCTACGTATCGTGAGAAAAAGCGTCGCCCGATCGAGGTCAGTTTGCAGTCCGCACACTGCCGGGTGCATGTCTGTCCATTGCGTTGCATTACCCCATTCCAGCACATCATGAATGCGCTGAAGACTGTGTGCGCCACGGGAACGCTCAAAGACTTTGCAGCTGCCCAAGTTGCAACATTGATGTTCTCGATGCTTAACGATAGGACTATATCTGGCTGAAAGTCGCGAATTTCATTTCGCATTGTTGTAAATGCACGCGGATTACCGTTTTCAAGGGCGTGCCAGACTATTTTTTGCCAGGCCGGGTGGGGCTCCCTGTAGTTCCAATAGATGTTTTGAGATGGCAGCCGGTGAACATTCAGTCCGTGATATTCCTCATGTCTGTCCTCCCCGCTTATATTCACAACACGCAAGTCATGACCTTCTTTCCGAAGGATTTGAGCTATCATAAGGGAAGAAATGGGCCCGCCGCCATCCGCGAACGGTGGAAATGCAGCACAAGGCAGTAGAATACGCATTAAACAGGCTCGGCATTGACGTGTCAGCGGGATAATTGAGGCAAATGCTTTCAAATCCGTTTTAGCAGCGAATTGACCGATACAAACAAGCAAATTCCATGAAAGCATTTAGATAGAAAATTAGGTTAGACTGACGTGCGAATTCTACAATCCGATGTTCCTTAATGACTTCAGTGTTGACCCCAGTCTTACCCAAAATCAGCCGTGTAGAAGTACTGCGACGTCAAGCCAAAAACGCAGGGCTTAAACTCCTCGCCAAATCTGGTTTGGCCTCCGCAATCGGCCATAGATTTGGCGGCAATGGTATTATTTTGATGTTCCACGAGTTTGTGACGTCTCCGGATAACCTCCTTGATCAAGGTTGCCGTGTTTCAGATTTAGAGGCTGCGCTGCGAAATCTGAGCCAATCCGGGTGGGACTTTGTGACGCTCGGCGAAGCCATCAGGCGCATTTCATCGGGCAATCCCAACCGTTTCGTTGTTTTGACCTATGACGATGGCTACCGTTCAAACATCGAACTGGCTTTGCCGGTCATGGAAAAATACAACGCGCCGGCAACAATTTATGTGCCGACACAGATGATGACGCGGGATATCAATGCTTGGTGGCTTGGTTTGCGGGTACTGGCGCGCGACAATGATCGAATTGAATTCGACCCGATGGGTTTGGCTTTTGAATGTGTGGATCTACCATCAAAAATCGCCGCGTTGAGACGGATGGTTGCATGGGTTTGGGAAGATTTCCGGCGGGTTGAACACTTGGCGCGGATTTTTGAAGCTTATAAGGTATCAGTCGCCGATGAAGTGGAAAGAACCGTCCTGACGGAAGATGAGATGATGGCGGCGGACCGGCATCCGCTCATTGAAATCGGTGCGCATACAACCACCCATCGAGCGCTTGCCTTGCTTTCTGAGGCCGATGCCGAAGAGGATATTGACGCAAACAAACGGTATTTGGAAAGCAAGCTGGATCGGGAAGTCCCGCACTTCGCTTTTCCTTACGGCGCGCCATCGATTGCCGGAACGCGGGAAGCTGAGATCTGCAAGAAACTGGGGTTCGAAACGGCTGTCACAACAGAACCGGGCGCTCTTTTTCCTGAACATGCTGGATATCCGTTCTTGCTGCCGCGCCAGGACGCGGAAAACACAGTTGATGGACAAGCCCATATCACCTGCGGCGTGAACGGTGTTTTTCGGGCCTTAGCCTCCCGATTGGGTGACCCTGTGGTTCGGCCTGACGGGTTTTCTGAATGAACGGCTCAGAGGATGCCTCGGGGTTTGAGGCAATCAAGATTGTTCATGTGGTCCGGCAGTACCTCCCGCGTATTGGCGGACTTGAAGATGTTGTCAAAAACTTGGTGCGCCTCCAAAACGAGCGGTTTAATTCTGTTGAAGTGGTGACCTTGGACCGCCTGTTCACCGATCTGGACGTCGTTTTGGCGCAAGAACAGGTTTTTGAAGGTACTAAAGTTTACAGGATCCCATTCCACGGTTCGCCGCGGTATCCAATCGCTCCTTCGGTTTTGGGTTTTATAAAGCAAGCCGATCTGGTTCACGTTCACGCGGTTGATTTTTTCTTCGACTTTTTGCCGCTAACGAAATGGCTGCATGGCAAACCACTGGTGGCGACAACTCATGGTGGTTTTTTTCACACGCAAAAGAACAGCTTTTTGAAAAAAATCTGGTTCAATACGATGACACGGGTCACCGCGAATGGGTTTCGAGGCTTGGCGTGTTGCAGCAATAGTGACCTTGCGCAGTTCAAGGCTATCGCTCCGGATAGAGTCCGTCTGATTGAAAATGGTGTCGATCTGGACAAATTCCGCGGCGCAGCAAGCAAGAAGGCCAAGAAGAGGCTTGTGGCCATTGGCCGGTTTTCGGCCAACAAACGTTTGGACCGGCTTCTGGATACTGTGAAAGCATTGATCGAAATGGATCCCAATTGGCGCCTTCTGATCGCGGGTGTACCGTCAGATTTGAGTGCGGCGGATGTTCAGGCATTGATCGCCTATCGCGGATTGGAAGACTCTGTTTCGTTAAAAATTGGCTTGTCTGAGGCGGAAATTGCAAAAGAGCTTGCCGAATGCAGCATGTTCGTCAGCGCCTCGGAATATGAGGGATTTGGTCTTTCGCTCATTGAGGCGTTGAGTGCCGGTCTCACAGCGGTTGTCCATCCGAATACGGCTTTCCAGTCGCTTTCTGCCCAGCACCCTACGGTCCAGCTCACTGATTTTAGCAATGCTGCATCAGCCGCGACCTCGATCGAGGAGCTATGGCGAGACTTGTCAGCAGACCCGGCCGAATCCAGGGAGCGCGCGATCGCGTCAGCGCAGCAGCACGGTTGGGCAGAAACAGTCAAACACTATGATCACCTGTATCGAGAGGCTCTCAACCTGCCCTGAATCGGGGCGCGGGATCGTGGCGCCAGCCATCGGCGGCGCCTGCGCAAAACCAAAACAGGGCCGCCAGCTTAATGGAATAAAACGAGTTCGACACGATCATCATCAAGGAGATGAAAACAATCGCGAGCACTTTGAACTTGTGTCCCTCCGGACGCCCGGCAGGCGCAAAAACAAATAGTGTCCAAAGAGCGAGTACGCCGACAAGTCCGATTTGAGCAAGGGTCGCTGCATATCCGCTGTCTTCCAAAAACACTTGCTCCGGTGATATGCCGAACAGCATTTCCGTGTCGAGTTCCAGCAGCAGTTGCGAAGATAGATAAAATCGCCCTGCGAAATTGTCCTCCCATGTCAATTGATCCGTCGCTGTGCCGTATATGGCCAAAGCGAGGATGAGTGTGAACGGTGTAAACCACCAGATGATCCGCGGCACCAACCGATAAAATGGCATGACAAGAAAGAATGCGACGCAGACATACATACCAAATCGGGCGTCGCCGAGGAGGATCACCATAAAGGCCAGGACAAAAAGCAAGAACCGGTTTTTCATGCCGTGACGGAACAGAGCCCACAGACATAAAAACGCCCCGAAATTGCCCATGGTTACCGGTTCGAGAAACACGGAAGAGGCGCGCGTATTGCCTAAAAAAGGAAAGAAATTTCTTCCCTCGAAGCGTGTTGCGCTGATGAACAGATTTGATCCCTCAATGAGTGCGTCATCAGGGTTCAGTGTGCCGCGCGCAACGTAGTAGTCGAAGATGTTCACGAATCTTGTGAAGGTATCGAGGAACAGGAACTCAAACAGCCCCACCCCAACAACGATGTAGGCGCTGATGAAGACGATCTGATCGGCGTCTTCAATACGGCGAAGCTTCTTGCCTGCGAAATAGAAAGCCAAGGGGATCAAGATATCCCGGACCGCTTTAAGATCCAGCTCCGACCGCATCGCGAGAATGAAAACCATATAGCCCAAAAACACAGCAAGGATGGTTAGGGGCGCGGCCTTGCGGTCGAGCGCGAGAGCCAAGGTGCTGGCGATCAGAATGAGCTCGACTAAAATAACGTAACTGTCGGTGATGCCGAACAGATTTGTGTTGGCGAAAGCCAGAAAAAAATTGAACGTCAAACTGCCGATAATGATAGCGAAGATCGCGGTACGCCACAGGTGGTATCGGCGTGACTCTCGGTCGCGTATTGCGGTAGACAGCTCTTCCCGTGTCTGGAATCGGTTAAGCGGCTTCGAGGACAACATTGCCAATCACACGGTCTTGCCAAGGCTCCAGATAAGCAAGCGTTCTATCAAGGTCCTCACAACGGGTATCTGACAGTCTGCTGACCAGGACGATACCATCGCAGTGCCGCAGCAAAACCGGCAGGATCGGGCTGCTTTCCGCCGAACCGGCATCCACAATCAAAAAGTCTTCGACGGCTTCCGAGAGCGATGCATAAGCCCCGTATTTCCGTCCGGCGCCGATTTGTTCAACAGACACGTAGCGGGACAGCCCGTTCGCTTTGCCCTGCGTTTTAGTTTCGGAATCCATTCCCAGCTTCATGGTTTGTGCGGCTTGCCGCAACAACGCAACGGCAGATGCATTGCGTTTGCCTAAGGGGGAACTCGCCTCGTGGCGCTCCGGCCAAGTTGCTGGGGCTTCGGCTCGTGCGAAAAGAACCGTTTCGCCCATGTCATGAAGCTCGATGGCAACTTGCTTAGAAATTGCCGCTGGATTCAAGCCATCTGAGAGCGAGAGTACCAAAACCGTTGTCGGACGCTTCTCGGCGAATGCCTGTCTCAAAGCATATGCAATCCGGGTTATTGCAAGGTTCGTTTCCAGCTCTGCATTCCGATGAGAGCCAGACAACCGAGGCAGCCTTGCTGCAAAGGGAAGCGCAGCACCTCGGTTTGGCGACGGGATGTGGGTCAGAATTGGAACGCCCGTCCGTGTCACCAGATCGCGTTCTGAGGTGATGTTTCCGTTGAGGATGGCGAGTCCAACGACACTGCCAGCTGCAGCTATAAAACCGAACGCTCCGGCAGCGATCAGAACGAAAAGTTTGCGAGGTCCAGAAGGCCTTGTTGGGATTTGCGCTTCCGACAGAACCCGGGAGCCATCTGTTTCGATTTCCGGCTGCTCCTCCAGCTCGCGTGTTCGCCGCAAGAAGGTCTCATAAACGGCACGGCTTGCCTCTGCTTCGCTTTCCAGCTGCCGTAACTCGATACGGGCTTTGCCCTGCAAGGAGTTTTCGTTTTGCAGAAAGGTCAAGCGCGTCTCTAAAGCTGCCAACGTTCCCCGCGCTTGATCGAACTGGTTCTTGAGCGACTGCTTGATGCGTTGAAGTTCGTCCGCAATCTGGCGGCGCGTGTTTTGTAGCTGAGACCGCAATTCTCTTAGGCGCGGATGACTCGTTCCGAGGGTCGTTGCCGCTTCCGCCTCTTGCTGAGCGATTTGCGCATATTGAACACGCAGTGAGCTGAGCACCGAGTTAGCCGTTTCATTTTGTGGCAAAACACCTGCTTCGACATCCGATGGCCGGAGCGGCTCGACAAGTTCAAAGGCTGTTCGAGCTTGTTCGAGAGTGACCCGGGCCTGTGTGAGTTGTGTGTTCAGCGACTGGATCTGCTGATCGACGACAGGGCCCGCTGTGCCTGTGCTGATCAAACCTTCGTTGGATTTGTAGGTTTCCACAGCGGCTTCGGCCTGCTCGACCCTCTTGCGGAGTTCAGCTGCCTGTTTGGCAAGGGACTCACTTGCCCGGATCAGCGAGCTGTTTCTGCTGTCCCGTGTCTCGGTCAGATAGGAGTTGGCAACCTCGTTGGCGATGGCTGCCGCCATCATCGGATTGGGGTGCCGAGCTTGAATCCGAAACACCGATGACCGGTCGAGCCTTATGACCACCAGGTGTTCGCGCAAGGCTGTTATGGTTTCCGCTCGCCTTTCGGCATCTGATCCGGGTGAAGCACCCGTCCGTCCCATCAGTCGAGCCAAAAGGCCCGGTCGGTGTAACGCGGAATCGTTGTCCAGATCCAGTTTGTTGGCAACGTCGTTCAGGACCGAAGCGGAGGTGAGGACATAAAGCTGGCTGTCGATATCGAGGGCTTGCTGAGCCTGCTGACCGAATGAGCCGGACTGCTCGCTCGGCAGGACCTGAAAACCTGCAGGCTCCACCAAAAGCTCTGAGCTGGCGCGATATTCCGGCGTCTTGAGCGACAGATATAAGAACGCCAGCACCATAAAAAGCAGTGGTGTGACGAACAGTAGCAGTATGTGGCGCCGCAAAATGGCGGGAATGTCTGCGACGTCAATCATTCTTGCTTGCCTTGCAGGCTCTCGGTTTGCGGGAGCCCAATCCATTGAGATCAGCCAAGAGCCCCTACACCAGATGTGATCCGCCGCCTGCTGCGTGATGTCAGCCGGGCAGGTCCCAGCATGCGCGTCTTGCCCACGAAAACATGGCGAAACATGATTAATAGGATGCTAACACGCTATTGCATATTGGGTATTTTAACCCTCGGTCAACGCTTAGGGCCTTGCGAGGGCGTTTGTACTGGGCATTTGTCCCAGGGTATGACAAGCAGGCTCGCCATGGTCTTGAATGCCTCGACGAACGTTTCAATTCACAACTCTGGATGCCGCCCCAAATGACGCGCTTCACAGATGCATCCGAACCGAATTCTATAGCTCTAGGGCCGCTTGTGATACAGCGTCTCAAGCGCGAAGAAGCCATTGCCTTTGTCTATGACAGAGTTTGTAACAGGACGCAGACAGATATCGCGATCTGCAATGCTCACACGGTTTTGCTGGCATTGGATGATCCGAAATATGCATCGGTCTTGAACTCTATGGTGCTGTTTAACGACGGTATGGGGGTGAATTTGGCCAGCAGAAGCCTTGAAGGGATCTGGTTCCCGGACAATCTCAATGGGACGGATTTTGTGCCCTACCTCTTGGATCGGATCGACGCACCTTTGCGGGTTTTCTTGCTGGGTGCAGAGCAATCCAGCGTAACCGGCGCAGCTATGCGGATCGCCGAGGATTGTCCAAAACACCAGATCGTTGGCGTGCAAAATGGATTTTTCAGCGCTTCAGAGGTGCCGCGTATTTGCGAAGAGATCTCAGAAGCGGCGCCGGATCTGCTTTTGGTTGCCATGGGAAACCCCCGGCAAGAAGTTTTCATTCACGATAACCGACACTCGATAAATGCTACAGTTACAATCGGGGTTGGAGCGTTGTTCGACTTCGTTTCGGGCAAGGTCGAGCGTGCTCCGCTCTGGATGCGTAGGTGGGGGCTGGAATGGTTGTTCCGCCTGCTCCAAGAGCCGAAACGGCTCTCGCGAAGGTATTTGATCGGTATTCCACGCTTTTTGACGCTCATTTTGCGCCTGAAGAGGGCTCGCTAGATCGCACTAGTGATTTGCCAAATGCCCGGCAATTCGTAATATCTCCGCCACCGATTCCGCGGTTTTCGTTGTTGGCAGCCGGGGGCGTTCAATCATAATCACGGGTAGCTTCAGGTTGCGCGCCGCGGCAATTTTTGCGTAGGCTCTTGTTCCGCCGCTATTTTTCGACACGAGCGTGTCAATTCGATACTTCGCAAAAAGCTCCATTTCTTCTTCGACCTGTTGCGAAGGGCGTGATAGTACCAGCTTCCAATGATCTGGCAGAGCGTGTTTCGGCGGTTCGATCATTCGGACAAGACCGAACAGATCGGTTCGATCTGTGAAACGTCCGATTTCCTTGCGGCCGACGGCAAAAAATGCGCGCGCTTCGGTGTCCAGGGCTGCTTTTGCATCTTCAAAATTGGCGGCACTCCGCCAACGGTCTCCGGCCTCCGGTTCCCAGGGCGCCCGCTCGAGCCGAATGATTTCGCATCCCGTCATCTCAGCAGCGGCCGCCGCATTGCAGCTCATTTGGAACGCGAAAGGATGCGTTGCATCAATGATAAGCGAAATACCTGCGCGGTTGATGTAGTCGCCGAGCCCTGCAACACCGCCAAAACCGCCAACACGCGTGGGAACTGCGAGTTCGGGAAGGTCTCGCACAGCGCCCGAAAAGCTCACGGTGAGGCGTGTATCAGGCATGGCGTTCGATAGGCTTGATGCAACACGCCTCGCTTCGAATGTGCCTGCGAGAATTAAAATATGACCTGAACTAGACGTCAAAACCGGCCTCGCCCGTCACAGTGCCCGCCCGGTCGACGATAAGCACTTCAAGTGCAATCGGAGCACTTCGCAGGATTTTACGCACAGCCTGCTTGGATTTGATGGCAAGCGGGCCACTTATGTCGAAGTCGGCCTCAGTTGCCATATCTAACACTTCCTTTGCTGTGTTGGCGGTTCTTGCCCGGTCAATCAAACCACGATCAGCTCCGTACTCAGATAAGAGACTCGCTAAAAACTCGAATTCCACCTGACTGCGGGCCGAGTGCAAGTCTAGGGCACCCTGTGCGAGCTTTGTAAATTTCGCGAAGCCTCCGGCCATTGTGAGCTTTGGGACCGGATGCGCTCGCAGGTATTTGAGCATGCCTCCGGCAAAGTCGCCCATATCAAGAAATGCTGCATCGTCAAAGCCATAGCGTGCCCGAACTGCATCTTCCGATGTAGAGCCTGTTGCACCAACGACATGTTCCAAGCCGGTGGCGCGGGCAACATCAATGCCCCGATGGATAGATGCGATCCACGCTGCGCAGGAAAACGGCCGGACAATTCCGGTGGTTCCAAGCACCGAGAGTCCGCCCACAATGCCCAGTCTGGGATTAAGGGTTTTGAGTGCCAGTTCTTCTCCGCCCTCAATAGCAACCTCGATTTCCACAGAACCCGAAAAAGGGTGTTTTTTGCGAACTTCCTCGACCGCCACCTCCATCATTTTTCGAGGAACGGGATTGATCGCAGGCTCGCCGGGCGGGATGGGCAATCCCGAGCGTGTTACAGTGCCAACGCCTTTGCCGGCTTTAAAAAGAACCCCGTGCTCTGCTTCTTCTGAAATTCTCACAGTTGAGGTGATTTCAGCGCCATGGGTTACATCGGGGTCGTCTCCGGCATCTTTGACGATCGTGACACTCGCATGCTGATCAAACAAAGCGTGGCGGCAAAGAACGAACTCCACCTGCGCCCCTTTGGGCAAAGTTATTTCCACAGGGTCTGGAAACCGTCCGGTCAAAAGAGCCGATAAGCCAGCCTTTGCCGCGGCAGTCGCACAGGCTCCCGTCGTCCATCCGCGTCGCAGCTCATTTTTCGCATCACCGGTCATGGCGGGTCTTATACCCCGTTTTTGGAAGCACGCACCTGCGCAAACAGGCGCATGTCGCACCCGCACACAATTAGACCGCAGTCCTGCTTGGCCTGATTGCGCAGGAAGGGTAAAAGAGGGAATGATCGTCGAACCCAACCAAACCGAACTCTTTGGAAACCTGCCCGAATTCGAGCCGGGTTCGGTCTGGCTTGCAGGCGCGGGCCCGGGGGATCCGGGTCTCCTGACACTCCACACACTGAATGGATTGCGTCAGGCGGATGTGGTTGTGTTCGATGCTTTGGTCGACAAGAGCATCCTCGATTGGGTCAAGCCCGGCGCACTTGTGGATTACGCGGGCAAACGCGGTGGAAAACCGAGTCCCAAACAACGCGACATAACGCTGAAACTCATTGACTACGCAAAAGCTGGAAAGCGGGTACTGCGGCTCAAGGGGGGAGACCCGTTCGTGTTCGGACGTGGCGGAGAGGAGGCCCTTGGATTGGTCGGGGCAGGGGTGCCTTTCCGAATAATTCCTGGGATTACCGCAGGCATCGGCGGTCTTGCCTATGCTGGCATTCCAGCAACCCACCGCGATACCAACCAGGCTGTTACGTTTCTGACAGGTCACGACCAAACCGGATTGACCCCGGATGCGGTCAATTGGGACGGAATAGCGAAGGGATCCCCGGTCATTGTAATGTACATGGCCATGAAGCATTTGGAGACAATCGCCGGCAAACTCATAACCGGTGGACGGTCTGTGGATGAACCTGTGGGTATTGTGTGTGACGCCTCTTTAGCCGGGCAACGGGTTCTCGAGACGACACTTGGCCAATGTGCCGCCGATGCGGCGGCTGCCGGCATTGAACCACCTGCCATCGTCTGTGTCGGCGAAGTTGTGCGCTTGCGCGCTGGGCTTGATTGGTTGGGAGCAATGTCGGGCCGCGCTCTTGAGCCCGACCCACTTGGCCGCGCGTTGATATCCGGAACAGCAGCCTCCAGCGCATGACCAAGGTGCCGAATGGTTTGTTGATCGCCGCCCCTTCATCCGGTGCGGGCAAGACCACGCTCACTCTTTCTCTGCTCAGGGCATCGAAAGCCAAGGGCCATGCGGTAGTGTCAGCCAAGTCCGGCCCTGACTACATTGACCCAAGATTTCATGCGGCCGCGACGGGGGCTCCGTGTATCAATCTCGATGCCTGGGCGATGAGCTCTCAGGCCATCCGCAGGCTTGCAAACCAGCATGCCGCGGCCAGCGAACTGCTCCTTATCGAAGGTGCCATGGGACTTTTCGATGGGGCTGCGAATGGGCGCGGATCAGCGGCAGATCTTGCAGCTTGTCTACAAGTTCCCGTGGTTTTGGTTGTTGACTGTTCCAGACAAGCACAATCGGTCGCCGCGCTGGTCTCGGGATTTGGAGCGTTTCGCACCGACGTTTCCGTCGCCGGTATAGTTTTGAACCGCGTAGGGAGCGCGCGCCATGAGGCAATGCTGCGCACAGCCCTCGCCCCGCTTGGTATTCCAGTAGTAGGAGCGTTGCCGCGCTTGCCGGGGCTTCAATTGCCAGAACGTCATCTTGGTCTGGTGCAGGCTGGTGAACATCCAGATCTTGAAGCGTATTTGAACAGTGCCGCTGAGCTCTGCCTGGAGCACATGGATTTGCCTGCGCTATTGTCTCTGGGGCGACCTTTGAAGGCCCCGGATCCAGTGATGGAAACCGGCCTTGCACCGCTGGGTCAAAGGATCGCGGTTGCCAGCGATAACGCATTTGCTTTTTCCTATCCCCACACGCTTGATGATTGGCGTCAAAAAGGCGCGGAATTGAGTTTTTTTTCGCCCTTGTCGGACAATGCGCCGGATCCCCACGCCGATGCGGTATTTTTACCGGGCGGCTACCCGGAACTTCATGCAGAACGACTTGCGGCAGCAACTGCGTTTAGAGCCGGGATCTATTCTTCCGTTGACAAAGGCGCGTTGATTTACGGCGAATGCGGTGGCTACATGACCCTTGGCGAGGTGCTGGTAGATGCGCAGGGCAAGCGACATAATATGCTGGGGCTTCTGCCGCTGGAGACAAGCTTTGAAGCGCGCAAGCGCCAGCTTGGCTACCGGACTCTTAAATCGCAAAGCGGGTTTCCGTGGAAGGGAGCTCTTTCCGCGCATGAGTTCCACTACGCTACTATTGTCCGTGAGGGGGGCAGAGAACGCTTGTTTAGGGCGCATGATGCCGAGGGTACGCCGCTTCCCGATATGGGCTTGCGTCAGGGAAGCGTCATGGGGTCATTCGCCCACGTCATTGCGCGGATGCCTTGACTGCGCTCAACAAGCTGTTCGCGTTTTGACGCTTCAAACCACTTCCAGAACCACCAGTTGGCAGGTAACGCCTTCCTTTGTGTGATAGGGGCTGAGAGTGATTTCCAGCACCTTCACCTTTTCGTCCGCTTCCAGGTCGCCGATGTAGTCTTTGAAGCCGTCGGCTTCCCATGCGCTGTCGCGGACTGTGATCACAACCGGGCCGCCGGATTTGGTGACGCGGATCAGCTCATCCAGCCCCTGTGGTCCGACATGGCCATTGGTGAAGACACCTGCGCTGACTGTCCCGTCATAGATGTCATCATTGATCTCGTGAAGTGGTCCGCACATGTCGGCGATGTTGAGCTTGCGATAGACCCCTTTTTTGCGTGAATGCGTTAGCATTTCCGGCGTGAGATCGATGCCGTCGATGGTCAGATCGTTCTTTCGCTTGAACAATTCAATGCCGACCAGGCCGGTTCCTGATCCTGCATCCAGGACAAGCGCGGTGTCGCCGACCCGCTTCGTCAGCGCTTCTGCCGCGACTGCCGGTCCAACATAACCGAAGGCCTCGAGAAGGTCGGTGTCGTAAGTCTTGCCCCAGTCTGAGTAAAACTCACGGATTGCATCGGGATCGCCGTCAAGAGCGATAGCACGTTCCAGCATGTGATTACGGTCGGTCATGGCACTGCCCCTCGTCATCGTCGCGTCAGACTAGGCCGAGTGCTGCTGGCGTGGCAAATCGATATGCAGGTACTAGGACACCTTAGCTTTCTTTTTCGGCCGCAGAACATGGACGTGGTCGGCGTCGTATAGTGCGCTGTCTCGGAAATCGGCGTCGGGTTTAAGGGCGTGACCGACAAAGATCAGCGCGGTGCGTGTGATCTTTGCGGCGCGGACTTTGTCTGCGATGGTCGACAACGTGCCATGGATGAAGGCCTGGTCCGGCCAGCCAACCCGGTATGCAACAATCACCGGGCAGTCGGCGCCATAATGCGGTTCGAGCTGACGCTCGATCTCCCGCAGGTTCCGGATGGATAAATGTATTGCGAGTGTGGCACCGCTTTTTCCCAGGGTGTCGAGATCCTCATTGTTTGGCATTGCCGAGCTTTTCATCGCTGTGCGCGTCACGATTACAGTCTGCGCGACTTCTGGAATGGTCAGTTCCGTTTTAAGCGCGGCGGCAGCTGCGGCAAACGCGGGAACGCCAGGGGTCACATCGTAGTCGATGCCGAGCGCGTCCAGCCGGCGCATTTGCTCTGCTGTTGCGCCATAAATGGCGGGATCTCCAGAGTGAACACGCGCAACATCAAAGCCTTGGGCATGAGCCTTTTTGATTTCGTCCATAATCTCGTCGAGCGTCATTGGTGCGGTGTCGATGACAACGGACCCATTGGGCGCTGCAGCAACGATCTGCTCTGGCACAAGAGAGCCGGCGTAGAGGCAAACCGGGCATGACTGGATCAGTTTCAATCCGCGAACGGTGATCAAATCAGGATCGCCCGGGCCCGCTCCGATAAAATGTACGGTCATGCCGCATCTCCCTGTTCTTGCTGTTTTGGAGCGTCGATCCGTTTTGCATATCCGCGCGGTGTGTAGACAAACGGTTTGCCGTCACCGCCCGCAACCGCCTTGGAATTCGACGATCCGACAAGAACAGTTGTCAGCATGTCCACGTCGTCTACGGTCAGTTCTTGAAGCGTCGTCACACGAACGGTTTCTTCAGGACGTCCGAGATTGACCCCAAGAATGACCGGTGTGTTTTTCGGGCGGTGCTGCAACAGGATTACGCGGGCGGCAGCCAACTGGGTGCGACGCCTTTTGGAAACCGGATTGTAGAACGCAATTACAAAATCACCTTCTGCGGCGGCATGCAGACGCTTTTCAATCGCTTCCCAAGGGGTCAGCAGATCTGAGAGCGATATGGCGCAAAAATCATGGCCAAGCGGCGCGCCTATCCGGGCTGAACAAGCTTGCAAGGCGGAAATGCCGGGCGCGTTGATGAGGTTTACGCGCTTGGCTGCATCTGAAACGCCGCCGTTTTCCGTATCGCGGTCGAGAAGCTCATAAACGAGTGCACCCATTGCGTAAATCCCGGCGTCACCAGAAGATATCAGGGCAACGTTCTTTCCTTTGCCGGCCTGTTCAAGAGCGAAACGGACACGGTCTTCCTCGGCTCCAAGCGGAAAGTTGTGGTGTATCTTGCCCTTGATGTGCGGGGCCACGATGTCAAGATATAGCGAATATCCGACTACGTCTTCTGCCTGACCGAGCAGGCGGGTGGCCTCCGGAGTGCGCCAATCGTCCGCGCCCGGTCCAATTCCTATAACAGACAAATGCCCGCGCGCCCGGCCGACTGCTTCAGCAGTCACGGGCTCCGGCGCTTTGGCAATGGCAGCCGTCGCGTTTGCCGTTTTTTTCTTCTCCGCGACAAGGATGCCGCGGCTTCCGGTGGCTGCCAGTGCCGCTCCTTCACTTACTCCGTGACAGCCGACTTCCTCAAACACGACGTCAGAGGGATTGAGCAATCGAGGTGTTTGTGCCTCAAGTTCTTCTGCCGAGAAAACCCGGAAGGGCGCATCAAGATACTGCGCCAGTGCCATCATAGCGGGTTCATCAGCCTTTAGATCCAGGCTGGCCACACACGCAACAGCGCCCTCTGCAACACCGGTCTGTGCAAGTTGCGTTGTGACCAGATCAATCAGTTCTTTTGCAGAGCAGCCGCGAGCGCAGCCGACCCCGACTACATGAGTCTGCGGATGATACACCAGACGCGTCGGAGCCCCCTCGTCCGGAGCTTCCGTAATGCGAATTGAAATCGCGGCAGAGTTATCCGTTTTCAAACCGGAAGACACAAGCCAGTTGGCGTTGCCCTCGATGTTAACCGGGGCTCCCGACAAGAGTTCTGCCATGACGGGTTTGGCATCTTGCGGATTGGCCAGCCTCCATCCGGTTGGCGGAACGTCCAGTGCAATTCCGAGGGCGGTGTCACCTGCTGTGGTGATGGCAGCGTGACCTTCAAGAAACCGGGCAAGGCCGCGCGCCAGATCATTGGCTCCGTGATGCCCCCCAAGCAGAGGCACTATGCTTGCCCCGTCTTCCGACACCGCGATCACGGGAGGCTCGTCCCGCTTGTCGGCCAAAACAGGTGCGAGTGCCCGGATCAAGATACCGCTTGCACAAATACCAATGATCGGATGTCCTGCCGCAAATAGAAGCCGGATGTGTTCGAGCGTCTCATTGAACAGTGTATCGGCTTCCCGGATGCGACCGGCAAGCCCGTGCAGGGCGGCACTTGGGATCGCCTTTTCAAGGCGCCGGGCAGTGTCCAGCCCCGCTTCGTTCAGGACGAGTAGGATGGGGGAAGCGTCCACGCTTCTTCTCCCTTGTAAATGAGGATCATTGAAAAATAGGGGGCGGTTTCGCCTGCGACTTGAGACAGCCGCATGACCTTTTGCTCGGGCAGGCTCGCGCGCTCCACGTAACCAGCTTTGTCAAGCAGACCCATTGCCTCGAGCAGTCTTTTAAGGCGGCCCAGATGCCGTCCCACCTTCATAATTGCAACCGCCTGTGCCGCCTCGATTTTTTGTTGGATTTCAGTGTCATCCAGCGGGCCGGGAACAACCGTCATGACATCAGTGCGCGCAGTCAACGGGCGTTGAAGCTGGGCTGCACAGGCTGTTAAGGAGGTGACACCGGGCACAACTTCACATGGAAAGCGGCCGGACAAACGTTCGTAAAGGTACATGAATGAGCCGTAGAAAAACGGATCTCCTTCACACAGCGTTACCACGTTGTCTCCGCTTTCTAGTGTCTCGGCTATTTCGATGGAAGCTGCGTCGTAGATTTCCTGAGCCGGAAATCTGTCGACCCGCATGGGGACCACAATCGGAATTTCGCGGACCCCAACCGGGATCACGCTTGCCGCAATGGAGCGGGCGAAACTGCTGCCAGAGTCCGGAGCCGGGTAGGCAATCACCCGCGCACTCGAAATCAGCCGGTGCGCTTTTAATGTCATGAGTTCTGGATCGCCGGGGCCCAGACCAATCCCGTAGAGCGTGCCGGTCATGTTTTGATCAAACTCCATTGTGTGACGGGCATCAATGGCCGCCATCCGGTGAGCCCGCCAACGGGGCTTGCGCGCTGGATCGCATGACGCGTCAACTCGCCGCCGAATTCTTGCCAAGCCGCCAGCAAGACCTGTTCGCTCTCCAGAGTGACGGCATTGGCAACCAAACGCCCGCCGGGCTCGAGTGCCGCATGGCACAACGGAACGACACCCTCAGCAGTCAAGCCGCCGCCGATGAAAATGGCATCCGGTGTCTCCAACCCGCTCAGACCATCAGGTGCTGAGGCGTCCACAACCTTGAAATGCGGGACACCGAGTGCCAGCGCATTTTGCTGCGCCATCGCGCGCCGGTCTTTATGCGGTTCAAGACCGATTGCCGAGGTCCGGTCTGCCGCGCGTAGCCACTCGATTCCGATAGAGCCGCATCCGGCGCCAATGTCCCACAATACCGCACCCGGATGTGGCTGGAGCGCTGCGAGGGTGACGGCCCGGATCTCGCGCTTGGTCATTTTTCCATCGTGAACGAAAGCGTCATCCGGCAATCCCGGAACACGGCTGCGGACGGTCGTTCCAGGGGCTAGGCGTGCTTCAATCGCAAGCGTGTGCAGATCCGCGATGTCGGCCGAAAAGGCCTCCGCGGTGCTTTCTACACGGCGTTCGTTCGGGCCGCCAAGATGTTCTAAAATGGTCATAATAGACGGGCCGTAGCCTTCTTCCGCCAGAAGACCTGAGATCAGTTTTGGTGCAGATGCATTGCTCGTCAGCACAAGGATCCGGGCCCCGGGGTAAAGTGCTGCCCGGAGTGTTTCCAATGGGCGGCCATGAACGGACAGGCAATCCGTGTTTTGAACTGCCCACCCCATACGGGCCGCGGCCAGTTGGAATGCGGAAGGACTTGGAAGCACCGTGAGTTCCTCGCGCGAAAACCGCTGGGTAAGGCTCGATCCGATCCCAAACCACTGCGGATCACCGCTGGCCAGAATAACGGTTTTACGGCCATTGAGTATCCTGAGGTCCTCGTACACCTTTGAGAACGGACTTGGCCATACACGGGTCTCCGCTTTCAGGTCGCCTGCCAGGTCAAGATGCCGTGCGCCTCCATAGACAACCTCGGCGGCTTCGAGCGCGGTGCGGCCTGCTGCGGGCAGTGACCCATCGTCACCAATGCCGACGAGTGTCAGCCAAGGCGTTGTCATTCCTCGTCTCCAACACTGTAAGGCCGCCGTAGAAGCGGATCGGCAAGATCGTTTGGCCGGGTCGGATCCGATATGTGGATCGAGCGCGAACCTCGGGATTTGTGGTGCTTGGCCGGACCATCATTCGGCGTCGGAGCAACCGGAGCCGCGCCTGCAGGTGAGGATAAAAAGCCCCGGGATTTGAGCGCACCCAGAGATGCTGTTGATCTGCGCGCTGCCGGTTTTGCCTTGCGGTCCAGTGTCATGCGGTATCCTCAGGCAGCCCGGCCGCCAGGGCGTTGACTGCAGCTGCCGCCATAGCAGATCCGCCGCGCCTGCCGCGGATCGTGAGAAACGGAATGCCAAATGGGTTTTCGATCAAGGCCTGCTTGCTTTCTGCGGCTCCTACAAAACCGACTGGAAACCCTAAAATCACCGCAGGCTTGGGAGCCCCCTTGGCAACCTCCTCCAGCAAGTGGAACAGAGCCGTTGGGGCATTGCCGACTGCAACAATGGCGCCGTCGAGATGCTCAAGCCAGTGCTCGACAGCTGCGGCGGAACGCGTCGTGCCGAGCCGTTTTGCAAGCTCTGGAACATCATTCTCGTTCAGCGTGCAGACAACGGCGTTGTTTCGCGGCAGAAGCCGTTTGATGATGCCATTGGCCACCATTTCAACATCCGCCAAAACGGTTGCACCGTTTGAAAAGGCCGCGCCTGCACGTTCAACCACATTTTCTGACCAGGTCAAATCGTCAAGGATATCGACCATCCCGCAAGAATGAATCAGCCGAATGGCCACCGCCTGCATTGCATCGGGAAGTGCCCCAAGAGCAGCTTCGCTGCGCACGATGGAAAAGGACTGGCGATAAATCGCGCTAGGATCCCGTTCATAGTCGTATGGAGGTGCGGCAGGGGGCGCCATGGTCAGTTCTTGGCGTCCATAGACTTCGGACCGAGCGGATGATCCGCATGCGGGTAGGGATGATGGTGGTGCCCGTGATCATGACTGTGATCGCCGTGATCATGGTCATGCCCGTGTCCGTGGTGGTGATGATGGTGGTGGTCTTTTGCCGCCCGGATCTGTTTTTCGCAGGCACCGGTGCAGATCTCGTCACACAACTGGCATTCCGCTTCGGCGCCCAAACCCTCGACATGATGGTGGTGACTTTCCTGAGCAAGGCCGACCTCTGCTTCAAACCCGAGCACCTGCTCCCGATATTTGCACATCTGGCAGTTCATGAGATTCTGACCCTGAAGGATTTCCTGGACGCGGTCGGCCATGGTGTCGATGACCTGCGGATGATCATTCAGATACCCAGCCTTCAGGAACTCGATATCCGGGTAGTTGGCTGCCACCTCGTCGGTCGCATTGTAAATCCGCTGAACCAGAACGCCGGTGAACAGGAAATATGGAAAGACAATCACGCGCTTGTAGCCGAGTTTGGCCGCATGCTCGAGGCCTGGTGCGACCAGCGGGAAGGTGACGCCAGAATAGGATGTTTCGGCCCAGCCGAAACCAAATCCTTCCCACAACAGGCGCGTGATTTTGCACACGTTCGAGTTCGCATCCGGATCGGAGGCGCCTCGACCAACCACCATCAACAGCGTTTCGTGCAGCGGCACATCGGTCTCGGCGGCGTCGATGGCCTCCTGGATGCGGCCTGCTGCGGCCCTGACCATCCGCGTATCCACTGCAAGTTCACGTCCATAGGAGATTTGCATCTCCGGATGCATGGCCTGATAGGTGTTCAGAACAGAGGGAATGTCGTTTTTTGCATGTCCGGCGGCAAACAGCATGCCTGGCACGGCCAATACCCTTGTGCATCCTTGTTCGCGCAGCTTGGTCAGGCCGTCATGAATGACTGGATTGGCAAACTCCAGATAGCCATATTCCACCGGCCAGCCGGGAAAACGGGACCTTAAACCCTCTGCCAGCTGCGCAAATTGTTTTACGGCGCCTTTGTTGCGGCTGCCATGGCCGCAAATCATCAAGCCAAGCTTTTCACTCATTGTGCTGCCTCAGCATCCCGCTCAGAAGGCGTCGTGTCGTCCGCGGTGGTCTCGTCTTCTGCTGCGGTCTTCTTGCGCCCTTTGAGCGCGAGTGCACCAGCAAGGGCGACAGCACCGGCCAAAGCTGCGACCCCAATCCAGTGGGAATGCCCAGCCAGTTCACCAAGATGTCCGGCGTGGGCGAAAGCCGCTGTGGGAACCAGAATCCCGCCCAGAAAGCCGCTTAGGCCTGTTCGTATCTTCAAGGTGACGTCTCCCTCGTCCAATTCACCTGTGTCAGACCGCAGCGATCCGCACTGAAACTAAAAATATGGGGAGGGCGCCCGTAGTGAAAAGAAAGCGGGCGATATACGGAAACCACAGCAGCGGTAACGATCGTATACACTTTGACAGCTCTGGGTTTGGTTCCCGATTTGGGTCAACCGCAACCAGAATCGCTTTCAGTCCTATTTTGGACGCCGTCCAGTGCGCGCACACTAGAAGAGCGCATAGAAACGATCAAGCGCCGAAGCGACCTCAATTGACAAAGGACCGCCGTATTTCGAGGAGTTATTGAACGGCCCATTTTTCTGCATCTTCAAGGGTGCCGATCATAGCAAGCCCCTTGGCAACCGAGGTCAGTTCGTCACCTCCGGAAACCCGCTCGACGCCGAAGCGGTCCTGAAACTGGCGCCTGACAGCAGGTACAAACGATGTCCCGCCAGTCATGAAGACGTGGTCAATATCATCATCGGCGAGCCCAGCATTGATGAGCGTTGCATCCAGTGCACGTCCCATTTTAGCCAAATCGTCTTGGATCCAGCCTTCGAAATCCGTTCGCGTGATCGGTGCGTTGAAATCACGTCCGAGCGGTGCAAAGCGCAGCTCGGCGCTGTCCTTGCTCGACAGCTTGGCTTTTGCCCCGGACACTGCCTTAAACAGCGGGTAGCCTTGGTCTTCATCGACGAGATCAATGAACAGTTCGATCTTGCTCTTGTCCTCACACCAGCGCAGCAGCTTTTTCAGTTCTTTGTAGTCTTGTGACGTCTTGAAGATCGACAACAGGTGCCAGCGTGCAAAATTGCTGAAAAGGTTTGGAGGGACTTCAAGGCGTTTGCCCATGCTTTGGTAATGACTGCCTTTGCCGATTTCGGGCAAGACCACATGGTCAAGGATACGGTAATCGAAAGTATCGCCTGCAATGCCGATCCCGCCGCGGCCGAGTGGGTCAGCAGACAATACGCCGGCTTCTTTGCGGAAGCGCATGAGCGAATAGTCCGTCGTGCCTCCACCAAAGTCGGCGACCAACACGGTCGCGTCGTGCGCGAGCCGGTCGGCAAAAGAAAAAGCGGCCGCAACCGGTTCATAAACGAACAGAACATTGTCCAGCCCGAACCGGTTCAGCGTCTTGCGATACCGCGCCATCGCAACCGACTCATCTGGCGCGCTGCCGGCAAACACGACCGGCCTGCCGATCACGACACGGGTGCCACGATCAAAAAGCCTGTGCGCGCATCGGGCCTCTGCACCTGCCAAGAACGTTGCCATGAGATCTTCGAATTCGAACCGGGTGCCGAACACGCCAGTACCTTTGAAGACTGTGCTGGCCACAAAGGTTTTGAGCGACTGTATGAACCGGACATCTTCTGTGCTTTCCAGAAACTGCCGGATTGCCCAAGGGCCAACTTCCGGATGTGGTCTGGATATGCCGCGATCCAAAAAACTCAAAACCGTCGGGAGGCTTGCGATTTGGTCCGCGGCTTTGCCGAAAAAGACCGGCCCAAGGTTCGAAGAGTTTTCGCCGGATACAGCAACCGTGTTTGAGGTGCCGAAATCAAGTCCGAGGGATCGGGTCATGTGGGGCCTTTCAACACTCAACAGAGGTCCTGCGCATTTGACAGGCTGTGACAGATTGTTCTGGAGGGCGTGTCAGTTGGGCGGGCGGTATTACAACCGTTGCAAGCGAACCGCAATGGCGAACCGGCGGCGATCCGCTCCTAAACGGGGCGGAGGCCCGACAAACCGCGTTGTTATCGTGGGAAATATTAGCTAGAGCACCTTCGATGAAGGGCTTGGGATGTAGATTTCGGAGTTCGCCACGCTTTGTGTTCCCGGCGGGGGCGCGCAGAGCGTTGCTGTGCGTGCTTTTCATACCCTACATTTTTCTGGCGTTGCTTCCGAATGGTTTCATGCCAGGCGTCGGTAGTGACGGCCGGTTCAGTATTGTTATTTGTACTGGTGACGGCC
Organism: Roseibium hamelinense; assembly: GCF_007830545.1. Lineage (GTDB taxonomy): Bacteria > Pseudomonadota > Alphaproteobacteria > Rhizobiales > Stappiaceae > Roseibium > Roseibium hamelinense. Next base: position 12,421 of record NZ_VLLF01000005.1, on the reverse strand, counting down.
TTCAAACGGTCTTCCTGAACACGGACGGGACCACCGATCCGGACAGCAACAATGGCGAGCCGCGCAACTCGGCGGCCCATTCTATATGCGGTTTTTATGCGGTTGCAGCCGCAGCAATCCTCCCATCCATTAAAGCAACGTTCCTTGTTGATACCGGTAGACACACACAAACAGCGGATTGTCTCGGTGCGCCGGTCAAATACGCGGCTTTGCCCCCCGTCGGGGCCCGAGCGCCACCCCACAGTCTCTGAACCTCAAACATTTGAAACGTTTTTGGGCTGTGCGGACAGAAGTTTCCGGACACGGCTGAGGAGATTGTTATGACTGATATCGCAGGAGGCCCGGGTGTACCGGGTCAACCAAGTACTATGTCTGGAGACAGAAACCGGCGTTTTTACCTGGCGGCGTGGCGCTGGCATTTTTATGCAGGACTTTATGTGGCGCCGTTTCTCATCATGCTGGCCGTTACCGGGTTGATCATGATGTATGTCGCTTTTTTTGATGGCCGGGACGGAGACAAAATCCGTATTGAAACAGCCGGGACGACCCTGTCGCTAGAGCAACAGGGGGCGGCTGCGCTTTCTTCCGTTCAAGATGCAAGGCTGGTCGAATGGATCGGGCCGGCAAACGCCCAAGGAGCCTCGGTCTTTCGGGTTTCGTCTCCTTCTGGGGCGTTTATGGTGGCCGTAAATCCTTACTCTGCCGAGGTCATTGATGTGTGGGATCGGCGTGCCGGATGGTACGACTTTGCCTCAGACATACACGGCACCCTCTTGATAGGCACATTGGGTGACCGGCTGATTGAGATTGCTGCCAGCTTCGGGATTGTTCTGGTTGTGACAGGACTTTATCTCTGGTGGCCCCGCGGAGGTGCATCGCTTCTGTCAGCTTTTGTTCCCGATCTTTCGCTCCGCAGCCGGGGGCTCTGGAAAAACCTGCATCAAACAGTTGGGCTGTATTGCTCTTTATTGCTGGTCGTCTTCCTTGTGTCGGGGCTCGCCTGGGCCGGTATTTGGGGCGAGAAATTCGTACAAGCTTGGAGTACGTTTCCTGCAGAAAAGTGGGAGAATGTGCCGCTGTCCGATGAGACGCATGCGCACATGAATCATGGAGCAACAAAAGATGTGCCGTGGGGCCTTGAGCAAACGCCCATGCCGGCATCCGGTTCTGATGTCGGCGCAGCCGGGGTGCCGGTCGGGGACGCGGTGAATGCCGACAGCATTGCAAAGCTCGGACATGCCATCGGGTTTCACGGCAGGTTTCGCCTTCACTACCCAGGTGATGAAAACGCGGTTTGGACCCTGTCTCGAGATTCAATGAGCAATGATAGCAGTGATCCGACATCCGATCGCACCGTTCATGTCGACCAACACACCGGCAAGATCCTGGCCGATGTCCGCTTCAGTGATTACTCTCTCGCAGCGAAAAGCATGGCTGTCGGGATTGCCTTCCATGAAGGCGATTTGGGCGTATGGAACCTCATTTTAAACACTGTTTTTTGTCTGTCAGTCATCTTTGTCAGTGTATCTGGGGTCGTCATGTGGTGGATTCGGCGTCCAAAAGCTGCGGGCATGCGGCTCCTGGCGCCGCGAACTCCGGATCACCTGCCCCACTGGCGCGGGGCAATGCTCATGATGCTGGTACTGTCCCTTGCGTTTCCGTTGGTCGGTTTGACTCTGATTTCAGTTCTTGCGCTTGATTTGTTGATAGTCTCTCGCATTCCAGCTTTGAAAAAGGCTGTCGGCTAGTTCGAAAAAAAGACGCGGCCAGAAAATTGGCCGTGTCTTCGGTTATTTGTGGCGGATAACGACCAAGGTTATGTCGTCATGGATAACCTGGTTCCCGATGTGTTTGTGAACGTCGGCAATGATGCCACGTGCTACATCTTCCGCCGAGCCTCCGCGATGGGAATCGGCGCTTTTGATCAAGCCGTCCACACCAAAGAAGTGCCCTTCCTCGTCTTCGGCCTCGGTAATGCCGTCTGTGTGCAGGATGATCAGGTCGCCGCGGTTGAAATCGAGATCCAGCACTGAAACGAACGGCGAAATATCCTCGTCCAGCCCGATTGGGAAGCCAAGGTCCATGGTGTCGATTCGGACTGGGCTTCCACCATTGCGGATCAAAACCACGTCTTCGTGCTGTCCGGACAAGGTCACTTTCTCGTCCTTGTAGTCGAGGAAGGATAATGTGAGGTGCTTGTTGGTTTTCGTCCGGTTGATGTTGCGGCAAATAGCGCGGTTCAGGGTTGTAAGAAATTCTTTTGGATCTTCCACGCCTTGTTCTTGCAGTGCGACGGCGACCGATTGCACCATCAGCATCAAAACACCGCTTTCAAGGCCGTGCCCGGTAACATCGCCAATGCCGACCTTAATCCGCTCACCAAGCTGCAAGACGTCGTAATAATCACCGCCAACCTCGTCGGCTGGTTCCATATATGCCGCAATCTCAATGTGACGGAGTTCGCCAAGCTCGTCCTTGGTCGGCAGCACCATTTTCTGAATGCGCTGGGCAATTTCAATCTCGGCGCCGAGCCGAAGGTTCTCATTGGTCAGCTGTTTGTTGAGGTCGAGAATTTCATCGTTCGCCTGCTCCAACTTGAGGTTCATCCGGTTAAACCGGGCAGCCTGGCGCCATTGCAAACCGGCAAAGGCAATGCCGAATGTTCCAGCACCGGCGAAATACAGCAGCAAATAACGGAAGGCGAAGATATTGTCTGCGATCGGTTGGGCCATCGTTATGGCCTGAATGCCCCGAACATCGCCGACTTCCCAGTCCAGTTTGGGGCTTTGAGGATGGGTGTTGTGACACGAAACACAGGTCTCGCCCATCCGGACCGGCGAAACGATGGTTACAGCACGGTCGAAGATCGAACCGGAATAGCCCAAAAGCGTCTCGGTTTGTGCCGAACCGTCGCGGAATTTTGCGAGGGCATTCTGTTCGAAGCTTGTGAGTTCATGCGGCGCCCGATTGGTGAACTCAAAATCAGAAACGAAGCGGTAGCGGATGCTGTCACCATCTGTGCCTATGACGTCGCCGAGTTCAATTGAAAGTGTTGCGGGGATTGGAATGCCGCCGGGGACGTCCTTGTAGTCATGAACCGGCAAGGCAATGCCGCCGCTTTCCAGCACCCGGCCAACCACATTTTTGCTGTAGTAGCTCCGGATATCTGTGATCGCGCTGTTAAAATCGATGACTTGTGATTTCAAGGACTCGTCCGAGATCTGTCTAAGGTCCAGCCAGACGGCCACAGGCAAGAGCGCGAGCGCAACGATGACAGCGGCGGCGAAAAAGCCCGGTCTGTACATGATTTTCCGCCACGCTATGCTCATTCGGATCTCCTGATGTCCTAGCGGTTGTGTCGTTCAAGTCTAACGGCACCCCAGAGGAATTAAAGCACCTTCGGATTCGGTCGCCTCAATTGCTGGGTAGATTAACTCTGGCCTGAAATACATAATTCGCGTTACGTAGCGAAGCGGCGATCGGTCATTGCTACCATGAATTGAATATGAGGAATGCCTATGCAAAGTCAGTTGGTATTTACTGTCATCGCGGAAGACCGCCCGGGTCTTGTCGACCGTCTTGCCGACGCCATTTCCCAGGCCGGCGGCAATTGGGTCGAATCGTCCATGGCTCGGCTTGGCGGAGAGTTTGCCGGCATTGTCAGCGTCGATATTGCCCCACAGAATATTCAGAGTTTGCATGATAATTTTGATCCTCTTCTCGCTGACGGGATTGCGATCACCCTACGATCAGATCTCAAACAGCCAGAGCCGAAAACCGGCACCAAGGCTCAACTGGATTTGCTGTCTCAGGATCACCCCGGCCTTTTGCGGCAGATCACCCAGGTTCTGGCTGCACATAATGTGAGTATCGAGCATCTTGAGACTTCAGTTGGTCCTGGCTCAATGCAAGGGGAAGCGATGTTTAAAGCGACGGCTGATTTGCGATTGCCCGACGGGTTATCTCCAGCCCAGCTTAGTGAGGCACTGCAGGAAACAGCGGGCGATCTCATGGCGGATGTGAGTCTGACCGGTTAAAAGGGGGCATATGTCCGGTTCTCAAAAGCCGCAGCGGGTCTTGTTGTTTGGTGCAAGCGGCACAATCGGCACAGCTGTGCAGTCAGCTCTTCAAAATACTGGCCACGAGGTTGTTGCTTCCACGCGCCCGGGGCAATTCAAAGCACCGATTCCGCCGGGCAGTGCCATGGCTAGAAACGAAATGGGAGCCGCACAATGCCCTGTCGATGTGCTCGATCCGGCCTCGGTCGCTATGGCTATCGAGCAATTCGGCCCTTTTGACGCTGTTGTGTCCTGTATGGCATCCCGTACCGGTATGCCTCACGATGCATGGTTGATTGACCATGATGCTCATATGAACGTGTTGCTTGCGGCCCAGGCCGCCGGTGTTCCGAAGTTTGTCCTCTTGTCAGCAATCTGCGTGCAAAAGCCGAGACTTCAGTTTCAGTTTGCCAAACTGGCTTTTGAAAATGCGCTGAAAGCGTCCGGGCTCGCCTACACGATTGTACGGCCGACGGCCTATTTTAAGTCGCTTTCCGGTCAAGTTGCCCGCGTCTTGGCCGGCAAGCCGTATCTTTTGTTTGGAGACGGCAGACTGACAGCCTGCAAACCGATTAGCGATTCAGACCTGGCGGCTTTCATGGTGAAATGCCTGTCGGATCCAGAGTCGCTAAACAAGCTGCTGCCGGTTGGCGGTCCAGGCCCCGCCGTTACTCCATTGGAGCAAGGGGAATATCTGTTCGAGGCGCTGGGAGCGCGCCCTCGGTACAAGCGTGTGCCAGTCCGCTTGATGGATGGTATTGCAGGTGGTCTGGCGTTAGCCGGCACAGTGGTCCCGAAGTTGTCAGACAAAGCGGAGTTTGCGCGGATTGGGCGGTACTATGCGACAGAATCCATGTTGGTCTGGGATCCTGAGCAAAAGCGGTACGATGCGTCCCAGACACCTGAATTTGGCTCGGATACGCTGTTCACTCACTACGATGCGCTCTTAGCGGGAACGGAAGTCACAGCGTTGGGGGACCATTCCGTCTTCGGATCGTAATACTGACATCAAGAAAAATGGCGGACAGAGAGTCCGCCAAACCATTGTTTTTCATGTTTCGCCTGCGTCCGAAAAAGCCAAAAAAATAGAGGTGTTTATTCAGGTGCTTGTTCGCCGTCATCCGTTGAATACCGCCCAAATCCGCATTATCTTTTAGGGTCAGTTTTAGGGTTAGGTGCGGGGTTGAGCGATGGCGCGGGCGGCAAAACGGCTTTCGGCAAGAACGGTGCAAACGGTTTCCGAGCCGGGCTTGCATGCAGATGGTGACGGGCTTTACCTGTCGGTTTCCAAATCCGGCGCGAAGTCCTGGCGCTTCATTTTTCAATGGCACGGCAAGCGAAAGGAAATGGGGCTGGGCAAGCTTTCCGCCGTCTCTTTGGCCGACGCCCGCCAAGCCGCAAACCAAGCCCGTGCGATGGTTGCTCAGGACCTAGACCCGATTGCCGTTCGTGAAGCGGAGCGCGCAAAGAACTCGAACCAGACTTTCGGGCAATTTGCCGACGCCTTGGTTGACGACCTAGCGCCCGGTTTTCGGAATGCCAAACATTTGGCACAGTGGCGCATGACCCTGAAAACCTATGCCGCTCCGCTCCGCAATAAGCGTCTGGACGATATCGAAACGCGCGACGTTCTGGCCGTCCTGAAACCTATCTGGCAGGAAAAGCCGGAAACCGCCGTCCGGCTCCGGGGGCGCATTGAACGTGTTCTGGATGCAGCGAAGGCTCAGGGCTTGCGGACGGGCGAAAACCCGGCCCGGTGGCGCGGTCATTTGGACAAGCTCTTGCCGAAGCGGCAGAAGCTCACACGCGGCCACCATGCCGCTATGCCCTACAAGGACCTGCCGCGCTTTGTGGCGGCGCTCCGTGCCAATGAAAGCCTGTCCGCCCTTGCCTTGGAATGGTGCATCCTGACGGCCACGCGAAGCGGCGAAACGCTCAATGCCTCATGGTCCGAAATAGACCGCGATGCAAAGGTCTGGACCATTCCCGCCCAGCGCATGAAAGCCGGAAAAGAGCACCGGGTTCCCCTCAAAAGGCGCATGCTGGAAATCCTCGATAGGCTTGAGCTGTTGCGCCGGGACGATGGTTTTCTGTTTCCCGGCAATAAAGCGGGCCGTCCGCTTTCCGGTATGGCGATGGCAATGCAGATGCGCCGCATGGGGCAAGGCGGCTATACGGTTCATGGCTTCCGTAGCAGCTTCCGGGATTGGGCGGCGGAAGAAACCAGCTATCCGAGAGAGATTGCCGAGGCGGCGCTTGCGCATGCCGTTGGCGACATGACGGAACGGGCTTACCGGCGGGGTGATGCCTTGGAGCGGCGGCGGGAATTGATGGAGGCATGGGAAAGTTCAATCAGCGTTAATCCGAAGATTATAAGGCGGGCTAGATGAATAGGAAGCAGAAGAAGCGTATTAAGCTTAATGAATGGGATAAGCTAAGGATAGCCGGGTACTATCGAATAGCCATCCATGAAAGACTAACGGCTGAACTCCCGAAGGCTTTTGCAGAAAAAGGCATGGTACCAACCCCAGAAAAGCGCCGTGAAATAGAAGAGCATCGCCTTAAATTGGATGCAGCAAAAAATTGGTTGTCTGAAAGTAAAAGCATTTCTGAGCGCAGGCGCGATTTACAGCGCCGTATCGCGAATGGTGAGCCCACATTTGAACAGAAGCAAAAATTAGATGCCTTGGAAGATAAAGCTTCTGACCTGCTAAATGAATTTGCCGTTGAAATAGAAGACGAGGATTATCTCCACCTTCTTGAATTAGATAGAGCGGGTGAAGATGTCGATTGGGAGCTCGACGAAGCCTTCCGTGACTTGTTCATGCGCGGTAAGCGTTATGGAAAAACCGCACGCGAGCTGGACCGAACGCGGTTCTACCGTCTTACATCGAATAGAGCCGATGAACGTGCGGCACTCCAACAGGTTTGTGAGCGTTGGAAGCAGGAGCGCGGTTTTATTATTACCGACCGGCAAGTGCGTGCCAGCCTGTTGGTCGAGCAGGCTTTCTTGGAAGGCTTAGATGATGATGACTTAAATCCTGCTTCTGAATAGTGATTCGTAAGGCTAGGTCAATTGATTCTCGGTCCTGAAAACCCGCTAAGTATCTGTTTTATATTAAAAAATTTCTTCTTATCGTTATTTTCTAAAAAAAGCTGCCCGAGCATTCTGTGGGAAAACACGTCTGTCAGCGGGCAATAGCGCCCCTGCAAGCACCGGCATGATAGCCGGAGGAAGGCAGACGAAATGCGGCAAGCCCATACGCTTCGTGACTTGAAGGAAGCCGGTTATGCCGGGTTCACCAAGCTCTATGAGGAAATCAGAGCCGGGCGATTGGTGGCCACGAAAATCGGGCGGCGAACCATCATTCTAGATGAAGATTTGAAAGCTTGGCTGGACGCCCTGCCGCGTGTGTAGGGCAGTCAAGAGGCGCTGGGCGTTGTTCGCAATCCCGGACACTGACAGCGCAAAATAAATCCCCGGTTCGCATTCGGGTGTAGCGAAACAGACCGAGTGCGCCGGGGACTTAACTGAAAACCTGACTAACAAAGAAAGGTAGCAGCTATGACTGTTCTACCAATGCGCCGCCGTGCGCGCAATACAAACCTGCCGCTCTTTGAATGGGCGGCTCGGCAAACACCATCCCGGCATCCCCGCACCCTGATCGGGCGGCGGATACAGGCACAGACCGGATGGTCGGCCAGCCGATGCGACGCGCATGTGTCGCTTCATTTTCCAAATGCAGTGGAGGTGATGTGATGGACAAGCTTCGCGTCTTTGCGCCCCATGCTGAGCAATACGCAGTCGTCCGTAAGGCCCTGGATAAGGAGCTTGTTACTTTGCTCGGTGATCCTATCGCGGCTGCTCATTTCCAGCGTCTTCTCGAACACAAGGCGCATTCCCTTCGCGCAAAGCTTTTTTCCGAGCACGCGCAGAAAGGCGGTGCGCGATGAACAGTACGATCAACGTGGACAGGCCGGAGACATCAGTCCCCGATCGCCCCAGACGATCTTTGGCTGGATTGAGTTTTGAAACCAACGGTGTCACGGAATGCGCGCAGGATGAGGTTGCGGCTTTTGAGAGCCGCTTGCTTGCAGCTGCCCTGGATTACGCCGATCAGGGGAAGCACGTTTTTCCATGCCGCCCGAACAAGAGGCCATTCACTGTTAATGGCTTCAAAGCGGCAACAGCAGAGGCAAGCCAGATTAAAGCCTGGTGGGCTCAGTTTCCTCAGGCGCTTATTGGTATTGCAACCGGCACGATCTCAGACCTGATCGTTCTTGATGTCGATATGAAGAACGGGAACGGCTTCCTTGAGCTGGAGAGGCTGGGGCTGGGCCATTGGCTGCTTGCCGGGCGTCACGTCAATACGCCGTCTGGTGGTGCCCATATCTGGTTTGAGCAAGCCGACCAAACCACCCGCAACTCAGCGGGCAAAATAGCACCCAATGTCGATGTCCGTGGGGATGGAGGCTATGTCATCGCCCCGCCTTCACGACCGGAATTGAATAAACCAGGTTATGAGTTTCTGTTCGAAGGAGATGCATGATGGACGCCGTTCAAGAACTACTGCGCCTGAATTCCGCTCCAAACTACGCAATGGCGGCGTTGAACGCCGAGATCGACCGTGTCTATACAGCGCCCGAAGGTCAACGCAATGATACCCTCAACAGGTCGGCGTTCAGCCTGTTCCAACTCGTCGCGAACGATCAGCTGCCACATGAGACAGTCACCCGCGCCCTGACCCACGCGGCTGAGAGGGCCGGGCTTGAAATCGGCGAGATCGAAAAGACACTCTTGAGTGCGGAACGCGGGGCGATGCGAAAGCCACGGGATCTGTCTCATGTCCATGGATACGGACACGATCATTTGAGCCCTCCGCAACAGCTGCCAAAACCGCAAAGGCACTTCACCTTCCAGAACTCGAACGATTTGCTGGCCGCCCAGTTTGAAACCGTTAAGTGGATTGTCCCAGACTACCTTACTGAAGGGTTCAATGTCCTCGCTGGTCGGCAGAAGCTCGGCAAGACTTGGTTGGCAATCGATTGGGCCATCGCTGTTGCGACCGGCGGCATGGCAATGGGCAAGATCGACGTGGAAGCGGGGGATGTTCTGTACATCGATATGGAGAATGGCCCGCGCCGGATCCAGAGCCGGATCAACACCCTGCTACCCTTCAACAAACCTGACCTGTCACGGCTGACTTGGGCGGCCGAACCAATCCCGTTGAACGAGGGCTTTACTATGGCGCTGGATAAATGGTGCCAATATGTTGCCAGCCCACGGCTAATCGTTGTGGATGTCCTCCAGCGGATCAAGCCTGCGGGCGGCAGGTCACGAAACGCCTATGAAAACGACTATGCTGCGTTCTCTGGTCTGCAGCAATGGGCCACCAACACAGGTGTGAGCGTTCTGGCGCTTCACCATACCCGCAAGGGCGGTGCTGATGATCCTCTCGAAGCTCTCTCCGGGTCCAATGGGTTGTCCGCCTGCGCTGACACCACGCTTGTTCTTGATCGCGACAACAACGGCATAACCCTCTATGTGAGGGGCCGTGATGTTGAAGAGATTGAAACAGCACTACGGTTCGATGCGGGCATATGGACGATCCAGGGTGATGCGCAAGAGATCCGGCAGTCTGATGAGCGAGCACGGATAAGGGCCGAGCTTGAACAGGCTGATGAGCCTTTAACACCGACTGATATCCAGGCGCTTACTTCCATGAAGGCAGGCAGTGTGCGGCGGCTGTTAATCAAGATGGTGGGTGACGGTCAGATCCAGAAGGTCGGGCGTGGGCAGTACGCTCACAAGGACTACGTTTTTGCCGCAAATGACTGACCCCCGGTAACAACGGTAACAACGGTAACAATGAGGGGGGAATGGGGGGTTTCCGCCATTCTTGAGGACCCGAATGTTACCGGTCCAAAAATACACCGGTAACAAACCAAGCTTTTGTTACCGGTGCAAAAAACAGCGGTAACAATTTAACTAACGGATATCATTGATTAATCAGATGATTGTTACCGTTGTTACCGCGTCTTTTTGTTGCCTATTCAGGACCACAGCGTCAGCATGATCGTTGTTACCGCGGTAAGTGAGTTTGAATAGTCGAAAGAGGCGGACGATGGGCGCGGCATGAGTCTAAAATAGGCGAAAATAGACCCCGACTGTCCTCTAATAAAGTAACGGGAAATATTGCTTGGCGCGGGGACAAGTCAGCTCACTATAGGCTTGATATTTCAAGGAAATACCCGATTTATTCCCCCTCTATAAAAAGGAAAAATTCGGCAAGGGGGGGGATAAAGCCTGTTTCCTTAATTATTACAGATACTTGGAAGCTGTATTGAGGGGGGTGACTATCAGATTCCTAATCTGAGGGTCATGTTAGCTGGCCTTATCCAGGTCGGCGACAATACGTTTGCAGCAGGCCCTGTCGGCATGACCACAAAGCTCGACCCGGTGGATTGGATAAACACGCAGGTCAAATCCTTTACTAAACACCCCTCAGAAGCCACAGAAATAGCCGCTGAGAGGGTTTTGGCTAAAAACCATACAACGCCAGCCTGTCGAGATCAGGAGTGCTGTACGGCCTTTAAATTCGGTTTTTCGATATTGGCGCTTAAGTGCTGCGAACCAGGTTCACAATTCCCGGGACTTCATTGATCAGTTGATCGTGGTGTGTGCCGGATAAAAGCCTCCGCGGTATCAACGTCAAAAACTCCACTTGGTTTTCCGGGCAGGCATCGAGGACCGCATCCAGCATGGCCCGTCTCAGATTGCCCTCAGAGCGGCAGTGAGAGGGATACTGGCTCATCAGGTGATTTTCCCGGTGCCGGACCAGGCGTCCTTTCAGGATAGCCCGTCTGTCGGCGTTGCTGGTTGGCTTTGGAGAAAATTGAACGATTGGCATACCGCGCTCCTTGCTGGTTTGCGTTGCCTGCCGTTGATCTCAGGGCAGGGCAAGGCTGGACGCCGCGGCGAGCGGCGAGCCGGAAGTCGGTCCCGGCACCTCTAAGTAATCCCAGTCCCCTTTGGGGACGTCCCACGCGCGCGTGTGTGCACGTACGCGAGACGTCCCCTGAGGCGAGGACGCAATAAAATACTGGGAAATATTCGAGAGGGCTTGAAAACCCTAAACGGACTATAATAATTTTTATTATACTTTTCAGAGCCTTAAGCTCTATGACAGCAGAGATAGATGCAACTCCCCGTTTGTAGAAAAAAGCGACCGTTCTCAAGGCCCGTATCGGCCCCTCAGCTCAATGCCCAAATGGCGGTGGAGGGAGCCCTGGTTCCGCACCCAGCGGATTTTACCGGGAGCCTTAGCGGACGGTAATTTCCGCGTTCAGGGTGCGGATCCGGGCTCCCGACCTGCCTCTACTGGCCAGCAGCTGCAATGCCGCCATAACCCGGCCAACGCATCAACTCGCCTTTCCGAAGCTGAACCAGCGGCGCGGTTCCGGCCGCATGTCCTGCAATAGCCTTTGGTTCGCCTCGGCCTGTTTCTGCCAGCCGTCACGCTGGTCCTTGAGATCAGTGACCTGATCTTTCATCAGAGCCCGCAAAAGGATAATCAAGATGGAGTTCATCGATGCGGCGCATCAACTTCAGGTCAGCCGCGGATGCAGGCTGTGGCAGGTAATAGACGATGCCGCGGCTGATCCCCAAAGCCTTGGCCTGACGGGTGATGGACAGATCATGACTGCGGTCGATCATTTCCTTGCGCTACCCAACAGTCCCGCTTTGGTGAGCGCGCCGGCTAAAAAATCATTCTCCAGTGACATCTCCCCGATCTTGGCGTGAAGCTGATCATTTCTGATGCCTGTCGGGGGCTCGTGGAGAGCGTGGCCGACTATCTGCCCGATGCGCAGTGGCAGCGCTGTATGGTTCACTTCTATCGCAATGTGTTCAGCCACGTCCCATCCACCAAGGTGCGCGAGGTCACGCACATGCTGAAGGCCATTCATGCCCAAGAGAACCGCAGGGCAGCACAGGAAAAGGCTGACGCTGTTATCGCAGACCTGCGGGCACAACGTCTGACACGAGCTGCCGATCTCATTGAAGAGAGCATCGACGAGACGCTGACCTACTACGGCTTTCCGGACAGCCATTGGCGCAAGATCAGGACGAACAATCCTCTGGAGCGGATAATGAAAGAGATCCGGCGGCGAACGCGAGTTGTCGGGGCGTTCCCGGATGGTCAATCATGCCTGAACCTGGCCGCGGCAAGACTCAGACATATCGCGGCCGGCAAATGGTCCGCCCGAAAATACATGAACATGGCACCGCTCTACCAGGAGCAACACCAAACCCACGGAGCCGTCGCCTGAAAACAAAAGTGCGAAAAATATTTGACACTACC